>NZ_CP082205.1 GCF_019856455.1 Streptococcus suis
ATGAACCAAGAACAACTTTTTTGGCAACGATTTATTGAATTAGCAAAAGTAAATTTTAAGCCATCTATTTATGATTTTTATGTCGCTGATGCAAAATTACTCGGAATCAACCAGCAAGTTGCCAATATTTTCTTAAATCGTCCATTTAAAAAAGATTTCTGGGAAAAAAACTTCGAAGAGTTAATGATTGCCGCTAGTTTTGAAATCTACGGAGAGCCTCTTGCCATCCAATATCAATTTACAGAGGATGAACAGGAGATTAAGAACACTACGAACGCAAGAAGTTCAGTGGTTCACCAGGTACAGACACCTGAATCGGCTACTCCTCAAGAAACTTTTAAACCGGTTCATTCTGATATAAAATCCCAGTACACCTTTGCTAATTTTGTACAAGGAGACAATAATCACTGGGCAAAGGCTGCAGCTTTAGCTGTATCTGATAACCTAGGTGAGCTCTACAATCCATTATTCATTTTTGGTGGTCCTGGTCTTGGAAAAACTCATATTTTAAATGCGATTGGAAATAAGGTTCTAGCCGATAATCCCCAGGCAAGGATAAAATATGTCTCATCGGAAACATTCATCAATGAATTTTTAGAACACCTCCGTCTCAATGATATGGAAAGTTTCAAAAAAACCTATCGCAATCTGGACTTACTTCTAATTGATGACATTCAGTCTCTCCGTAATAAAGCAACAACACAGGAAGAATTTTTCCATACTTTTAATGCGCTTCATGAAAAAAATAAGCAGATTGTACTCACAAGCGACCGTAATCCCGATCACTTAGACAATTTGGAAGAAAGACTAGTAACACGTTTCAAATGGGGGTTAACCAGTGAAATCACTCCACCTGATTTTGAAACACGTATCGCAATTTTACGTAACAAGTGCGAGAGCCTGCCTTACAACTTTACAAATGAGACGCTATCCTATCTAGCTGGACAATTTGATTCGAACGTACGTGATCTTGAAGGTGCCTTAAAAGATATCCATTTGATAGCCACTATGCGTCAACTGTCTGAGATAAGTGTCGAGGTTGCTGCTGAAGCTATTCGATCAAGGAAACAAACAAATCCACAAAATATGGTTATTCCTATTGAGAAAATCCAAACCGAAGTGGGAAATTTCTACGGTGTCAGCTTGAAAGAATTAAAAGGTTCTAAGCGTGTTCAACATATCGTTCACGCGCGACAAGTTGCTATGTTTTTAGCACGTGAAATGACAGACAATTCCCTTCCAAAAATTGGGAAAGAATTTGGTAATCGAGACCATACAACCGTTATGCATGCATACAATAAAATAAAAACTCTCCTCTTGGATGATGAGAATTTAGAAATAGAGATTACCAGTATAAAAAATAAACTTCGTTAACCTGTGTATAACTTTTCAAAAAAACTTTGTTTTTTCCACAAGTTGTGAACAAGTTAATTTCCGCAGTTTTATTGGTCTTTCATCACTTTTCCACAGAATACACAGAGACTACTATTACTATTAACCTTATAGATAATAAATAAAGGAGAATCCATGATTCAATTTTCTATTAATAAAAATATATTTCTACAAGCACTTAGTATTACTAAACGGGCAATCAGTACAAAAAATGCTATTCCAATTCTTTCAACAGTAAAAATTACAGTAACTAGTGAAGGGATTACTTTAACTGGTTCAAATGGACAAATCTCGATTGAACATTTTATTTCTATTCAAGATGAAAATGCAGGACTTTTGATCAGTTCTCCAGGTTCCATTCTCTTAGAAGCTGGTTTCTTTATTAATGTCGTATCCAGTATGCCGGATTTAGTCCTTGACTTCAATGAAATTGAACAAAAGCAAATCGTTTTGACAAGTGGTAAGTCTGAAATCACATTAAAGGGAAAAGAAGCAGAACAGTATCCTCGTTTACAGGAAGTTCCAACTTCAAAACCATTGGTGTTAGAAACCAAAGTATTAAAACAAACAATTAATGAAACAGCATTTGCAGCTTCTACACAAGAAAGTCGTCCTATTCTTACGGGTGTTCATTTTGTTTTAACAGAAAATAAAAATCTAAAAACTGTTGCAACAGATTCACACCGTATGAGCCAACGGAAATTGGTCCTTGATACCTCTGGTGATGATTTTAATGTTGTCATTCCAAGTCGTTCTCTCCGTGAATTTACTGCAGTTTTTACAGATGATATTGAAACAGTGGAAGTCTTCTTTTCAAATAATCAAATCCTTTTTAGAAGCGAGCATATTAGCTTCTATACACGCTTATTAGAAGGTACCTACCCTGATACAGACCGCTTAATTCCAACTGAGTTTAAAACAACTGCAATTTTTGATACTGCAAATCTTCGTCACTCGATGGAGCGTGCTCGTCTTCTTTCAAATGCAACCCAAAATGGTACAGTAAAACTAGAAATTGCTAATAATGTTGTATCGGCTCATGTAAATTCTCCAGAAGTTGGACGTGTGAATGAGGAATTAGATACTGTAGAAGTATCAGGTGAAGACTTAGTAATCAGCTTTAACCCAACTTACTTGATAGAAGCATTGAAAGCCACAACTAGTGAACAAGTGAAAATTAGCTTTATCTCTTCTGTCCGTCCATTTACATTGATTCCAAACAATGAAGGGGAAGATTTTATTCAATTGGTTACACCAGTGCGTACCAACTAAATAATATTAAGAACGGCTAAACTAGCCGTTTTTATGTTATACTAAAAAATAGCACCTAGCTTATTTTTATATATTTAGTGATGGGGAATAAATGACGTTATATATATTAGCTAATCCTAATGCTGGTAGCCACACTGCTGAACATATCATATTCAAAATAAAAGAAAGTTATCCACAGCTTGCAGTTAACATTTTTATGACAGTTGGTCCTGAGGATGAAAAAAGTCAAATAGAGGCTATTTTAAAGGAGTTTGTCAGTAGTGAGGACCAATTAATGATTTTAGGCGGGGACGGTACACTATCTAAAGCTTTGCGTTTTTGGCCAGCTAGTCTACCGTTTGCTTATTATCCAACAGGATCTGGAAATGATTTTGCTAAGGCAATGAATATAACATCGCTCTATAGAAGTGTAGATGCCATTTTAGAGGGAAAAACAAGTCGGATATATGTTTTAAACAGTTCATACGGAACGGTTGTAAACAGTATGGATTTTGGCTTTGCAGCTCAAGTTATCAATGGTTCGACGAATTCAATTTTGAAAAAAATTCTGAACAAGGTAAAACTTGGGAAGTTAACTTATCTATTCTTTGGTATTAAAACATTATTTTCAAAACAAGCTATAAACTTAGAATTAACTCTTGATGAAAAATCTTATCAGTTAGATAATCTCTTTTTTATTTCTGTAGCAAATAGTCTTTATTTTGGTGGAGGAATCATGATATGGCCAACAGCAAGTGCTAAAAAGAAGGAAGTAGATATTGTTTACTTCAAAAATGGAAATTTCTACCAACGTCTACAATCATTGTTAGCCTTATTAACGAAGAGGCATGAATCTTCTCATACAATTCAGCATTTAACAGGGGTAGATGTAGTTTTAAAATCAAAAGAAAAATTATTATTGCAAATAGATGGAGAGACATGCACTGCAAATGAGGTAACGTTAACCTATCAGGAAAGAAGTATGTATCTTTAAGGAGGAAGTATGTATCAATTAGGATCATTTGTCGAAATGAAAAAGCCTCATGCCTGTGTCATCAAATCGACCGGCAAGAAGGCCAATAAATGGGAAGTTATCCGTCTAGGAGCGGATATCAAAATCCGTTGTAGCAACTGTGACCATGTCGTTATGATGAGCCGGCATGATTTTGAACGAAAAATGAAACAAGTTCTACCAAGTGAAGCCTAGTTGACAGTTTGCAACTGCTGGTTGCGATTTTTTCCTAAAAATTTCTAGTCAACTGTTCCTTTCTAAGCTATAATAGACTTAGAAAAAAGAGGAGGATATAATCATGAAGCAGTTAGCACAACAAATCAAGAATCTACGCACAACCAAGAACCTATCTCAAGATGAGTTGGCAGAGAAACTCTATATTTCCCGTCAGGCTGTTTCCAAGTGGGAAAATGGCGAAGCAACGCCAGATATTGACAAACTGGTCCAGCTAGCAGAAATCTTTGGTGTTAGTCTGGATTATCTGGTTTTAGGAAAAGAGCCTGAGAAGGAAATTGTGGTGGAACAACGAGGAAAAATGAATGTTTGGGAATACTTGAACGAAGAATCCAAACGACAGCTTACAAGAGGAGATTTTATCTTTCTCATTCTTTGTCTTGTAATGTTTATTCAGCATTATTTTTAATGAAGCTTGCCAAACAGCAAGCTTTTTCTCTACTTTTCTGCTATAATAGTCATGATTGAATTTTTAATTGGAGAGTAAAAAACATGGCTTTAACAGCAGGAATCGTCGGTTTGCCAAACGTTGGTAAATCAACCCTATTTAACGCAATTACCAAGGCAGGAGCAGAGGCTGCAAACTACCCTTTCGCGACCATTGATCCAAACGTCGGCATGGTAGAAGTGCCCGATGAGCGTTTGCAGAAGTTGACAGAACTCATCACCCCTAAAAAGACAGTCCCAACGACTTTTGAATTTACCGATATTGCCGGTATCGTAAAAGGTGCCTCTAAAGGTGAGGGACTTGGAAACAAATTCTTGGCCAATATCCGTGAGGTTGATGCCATTGTCCACGTGGTGCGTGCCTTTGACGATGAAAATGTCATGCGTGAACAAGGCCGTGAAGACGCCTTTGTGGATCCAATCGCAGATATTGATACTATTAACCTAGAATTGATTTTGGCGGATCTAGAGAGTATCAACAAGCGTTATGCGCGTGTAGAAAAAATGGCCCGTACGCAAAAAGACAAGGATTCTGTGGCAGAATTTGCAGTTCTTGAAAAAATCAAGCCTGTCTTGGAAGATGGAAAATCTGCTCGTACAGTTGACTTCACCGATGAAGAACAAAAAATCGTTAAGCAACTCTTCCTCTTGACCACCAAGCCAGTCCTCTATGTTGCCAACGTCGATGAAGACAAGGTAGCAGATCCTGAGTCTATCAGTTATGTTCAGCAAATCCGTGACTTTGCGGCAACAGAAAATGCAGAAGTTGTAGTAATTTCTGCGCGTGCAGAAGAAGAAATTTCAGAACTAGACGATGAAGACAAGGGTGAGTTTTTGGAAGCTCTTGGCTTGACAGAATCTGGCGTTGATAAATTGACCCGTGCAGCCTATCACTTGCTTGGTCTAGGCACCTACTTTACAGCAGGAGAGAAGGAGGTTCGTGCTTGGACCTTCAAGCGTGGCATGAAAGCCCCTCAATGTGCTGGGATCATCCACTCAGACTTCGAGAAAGGCTTTATCCGTGCCGTAACCATGTCCTATGATGATTTGATTCAATACGGCTCTGAGAAGGCTGTTAAAGAAGCAGGACGCCTTCGTGAAGAAGGAAAAGAGTATGTGGTTCAAGATGGGGACATCATGGAGTTCCGCTTTAACGTTTGATGGCTAAACTGTCCTTATTCTTCGTTGTTTTACCTTGCCATACCATCAGTATTGTCTGCGGTTTCAACGCCTAGACTAAGAACAGTTTATCGCATCAAAGAGGATGATTACTTGGTTGGAAAGCATTTTCCAGCCTTTTGGTATTTAAGGAGAAAAAATGACACGATTGATCATCGGTCTGGGAAATCCCGGAGACCGTTATTTTGAAACAAAACACAACGTTGGCTTTATGTTGATGGATAAGATTGCCAAGCGTGAAAATGTAATTTTTAGTCACGATAAAATTTTTCAGGCGGATATTGCAACCACCTTTATTGACGGTGAAAAAGTCTTCCTAGTTAAACCAACCACCTTTATGAATGAGTCAGGTAAGGCTGTTCATGCCCTGATGACCTACTATGGTTTGGATGAGACAGATATTCTGGTAGCTTACGACGACTTGGACATGGCTGTTGGGAAGATCCGTTTCCGTCAAAAAGGATCCGCAGGTGGCCACAATGGGATTAAATCCATTGTCAAGCATATTGGAACACAAGAATTTGATCGTATTAAGATAGGTATTGGTCGTCCAAAAGGAAAGATGAGCGTTGTCAACCATGTCTTGTCTGGCTTTGATATAGAAGACCGTATTGAAATCGACTTAGCACTAGATAAACTTGACAAGGCTGTCAACTTTTATCTGGAAGAGGACGATTTTGATACAATTATGAGAAAGTTTAACGGCTAATGAATATACTAGATATACTTCACAAAAATAAGCAAATCAATCAATGGCAGTCTGGTTTAAACAAATCAACACGTCAGTTACTATTAGGATTATCTGGAACCAGTAAGTCATTAGTCATGGCGACTGCCTATGATAGTTTGGCTGAGAAAATAATGATTGTGACTGCTACTCAAAATGAAGCAGAGAAATTAGTTGCAGATTTAACAGCCATCGTTGGAAGTGAGAATGTTTACAACTTTTTTACAGATGATAGTCCAATTGCGGAATTTGTCTTTGCATCAAAAGAACGGACTCAATCAAGGATTGACAGTTTAAATTTCTTGATAGATTCTACCAGTTCAGGAATTTTAGTTGCTAGTATGGCTGCTTGTCGGGTCTTATTGCCGAGTCCTGAGACTTATAAAGGTTCTAAAATACAGCTTGAAGTTGGTCAAGAAATAGAAGTTGACAAACTTGTAAAGAATCTTGTCAACATCGGCTACAAAAAAGTGTCTCGTGTATTAACCCAGGGAGAATTTAGCCAACGAGGTGATATCCTAGATATTTTTGACATGCAAGCAGAAGCTCCTTATCGAATAGAATTTTTTGGAGATGAGATTGATGGTATTCGTATCTTTGATGTTGACAGTCAAAAATCCTTAGAAAATCTAGACGAAATCTCGATCTCTCCAGCTTCCGATATCATTTTGTCTTCAGAAGACTATAGTAGGGCTAGCCAATACATTCAGACAGCTATTGAACAATCGACCCGAGAGGAGCAACAGTCTTACTTACGAGAAGTCTTAGCTGATATGCAGACGGAGTACCGGCATCCAGATTTACGTAAATTCTTGTCCTGTATCTATGAACAATCATGGACATTGTTGGATTACTTGCCAAAGGGAACCCCTTTATTTTTAGATGATTTTCATAAAATTGCTGACAAGCAGGCTCAAATTGAAAAAGAAATTGCAGACTTGTTGACAGATGATTTACATAAGGGTAAAACAGTGTCAAGTTTGAAATATTTTGCCTCAACTTACGCTGAATTGAGAAAATACAAACCTGCCAGCTTCTTTTCAAGTTTTCAAAAAGGTTTAGGCAATGTAAAGTTTGATGCTCTTTATCAATTCACACAGTATCCTATGCAGGAATTTTTCCACCAGATTCCATTGTTAAAAGATGAATTGACTCGGTATGCGAAATCAAATAATACCGTTGTTATTCAAGCGAGTTCTGATGTAAGTTTACAGACTTTACAGAAAACTTTACAAGAGTATGATATCCATCTTCCAGTACATGCAGCAGATAAGTTAGTAGAAGGTCAGCAACAGGTTACGATTGGTCAGTTAGCTTCAGGTTTTCATTTGATGGATGAGAAACTAGTCTTCATCACTGAAAAAGAGATTTTCAATAAGAAAATGAAGCGTAAGACACGTAGAACCAATATTTCTAACGCTGAACGTATTAAGGACTATAGTGAATTAGCAGTTGGTGATTATGTTGTTCACCATGTTCACGGGATAGGTCAGTATTTAGGGATAGAAACCATTGAAATATCAGGTATCCACCGTGACTATGTGACAGTTCAATATCAAAACTCCGATCGCATTTCCATTCCTGTAGAGCAGATTGATCTCCTTTCCAAATACTTAGCGTCCGATGGAAAAGCTCCAAAAGTTAATAAACTAAACGATGGCCGTTTCCAACGAACCAAGCAAAAAGTTCAGAAGCAGGTAGAGGATATTGCGGATGATTTGATTAAGCTTTATGCAGAGCGTAGCCAGTTGAAAGGCTTTGCCTTTTCACCAGATGATGAGAATCAGATTGAGTTTGACAACTACTTTACACATGTGGAAACCGACGACCAACTTCGTTCCATTGATGAAATTAAGAAGGACATGGAAAAAGACTCTCCAATGGATCGTCTATTGGTAGGTGATGTCGGTTTCGGTAAGACAGAGGTAGCCATGCGAGCTGCCTTTAAGGCTGTCAATGATGGAAAACAGGTAGCTATCCTAGTTCCTACGACTGTTTTAGCCCAACAACACTATGCTAATTTCCAAGAACGGTTTGCAGAATTTCCTGTCAATGTGGATGTCATGAGTCGTTTTAAAACAAAAGCAGAGCAGGAAAAGACGCTTGAAAAGCTAAAAAAAGGTCAAGTTGACATCGTCATTGGTACTCATCGCCTTCTATCAAAAGATGTTGTTTTTGCTGATTTAGGTTTACTGATTATTGACGAAGAGCAACGGTTTGGTGTCAAGCATAAGGAACGCTTGAAGGAACTGAAAAAGAAAATAGATGTCCTAACCTTGACTGCAACTCCGATTCCTCGGACATTGCAAATGTCCATGCTGGGAATCCGCGACTTATCAGTAATTGAGACTCCACCGACAAATCGCTATCCTGTACAAACTTATGTGATGGAAACAAATCCTTCCGTTATCCGAGATGCAATGCTTCGAGAGATAGATCGCGGAGGTCAGGTTTACTATCTTTACAATAAAGTTGACACCATTGAACAGAAAGTGTCTGAATTAAAAGAATTGGTTCCAGAAGCTACTATAGGATACGTTCATGGACAAATGTCGGAGATCCAATTAGAAAATACTCTATATGCCTTTGTAGAGGGTGAGTATGATATTCTAGTGACCACAACAATCATTGAAACAGGTGTTGATATTCCCAATGCTAATACACTGTTTATTGAAAATGCAGATTATATGGGACTGTCAACTCTTTATCAACTTAGAGGACGTGTTGGCCGTTCCAGTCGGATTGCCTATGCCTATCTCATGTACCGTCCAGACAAGTCCTTGACAGAAGTAGCTGAAAAACGCTTGGAAGCCATTAAGGGCTTTACAGAACTAGGATCAGGTTTCAAGATTGCCATGCAAGATTTGTCCATTCGTGGTGCGGGAAATATTTTAGGTGCTGCTCAGTCAGGTTTTATTGATTCTGTGGGATATGAGATGTATTCACAATTGCTGGAACAAGCCATCTTGGAAAAACAAGGTAAGGCAACCCAACGTCAGAAGAGTAATTCAGAGGTCAATTTACAGATTGATGCCTATTTACCAAGTGATTATATTGGTGATCAGCGACAAAAAATCGAAATTTACAAGCGTATAAAGAATATTGACAGTCGTGTCAACTATCAAGAATTGCAAGAAGAATTGATAGACCGTTTTGGAGAGTACCCTGATGTAGTAGCCTACTTACTTGAAATCGGTCTATTGAAGTCATTTTTAGACCAAGTTTTCTGTCATACAGTTCTTAGACGACAACATCAAGTGACAGTAACATTCGAACCTATGGCTGGTCAAATTTTCCTAACGCAAGATTACTTTGAAGCTTTATCTGTGACAAATTTGAAAGCTCAGATAAGGGAAAATAAAGGAAAACTAGCTGTTGTGTTTAACATTCAACAGAAAAAAGAATATGAAATATTAGAGGAATTAATTTCTTTTGCCGAAAAATTAAAAGAAATTAAAGCAAGGAAGGCAGAATAAATTTCTCAAATACCTTGAAAAATGGTAAAATAGTGAACTGAGGTAAAGTATGAGACTAGATAAATATTTGAAAGTATCCCGCATTATCAAGCGTCGAACAGTTGCGAAGGAAGTTGCCGATAAAGGACGAATAAAAGTCAATGGGATTTTGGCTAAATCTTCAACAGATTTAAAAGTAAATGATCAGGTTGAAATCCAATTTGGTAATAAACTACTCACTGTAAAAGTACTTGAAATGAAAGATTCGACTAAAAAAGAAGACGCACTGAAAATGTATGAAATTATCAGTGAAAAAAGGATAGAAAAAGATGAAGAAATCTAAAATTCTACAACTGAATAATGCCTTTATTCAGTCGGAGCGTAAAAAAACTCAGCATCAATTGGCAGAACGCCAACAAAAAAATCGTTTTATGGGTGCAATTCTCATTCTAGTTATCTTTCTTTTTATGTTGCCTGCCTATAATCTTGTTGGGACTTACACTAATATTCAGCAGCAGGAAAAGAAGCTTGCTGAATTGGAAAAAAATTACGAAGAACTGACCAAAGAACAGAAGCAGGAAGCAGAGATGGTTGCAAAATTGAAAAATGAGGAATACGCAGCAAAGTATGTTCGGGCTAAGTATCAATACTCTAAAGAAGGGGAATTTGTCTACAATATTCCAGGGTTACCAAAATGACCGAATCTATTTTTAAAATTGTAGAGCAATTTTTACAGCATTCTGATGAAAAATTAGAAGAGTTGAATCAAAAGAATAGAGAATTAAAGCTAGAAGAAAATGAATCGTAGAAAGGAGGGAGTATGCAGAAAAAACTGCTCGTATGGTTATTGCCAGTTTTATTTGGATGGCAGGTGGTCGATAGTACAGAAATACCATTTGAACTCACAGCGCAAGAAGAATACGAATTGACTCATACTATCTATGATCAGTATTTTCAAACTATCCCTCAAAACCCAAATGTTTTTCAAACTGAGAATCTTTATTCGGATGAAGAACTGACTATAGCAGGTGGACAATTACAGCCGAACCAACATTTTTCTATTACGGATGTTCTAGTCAATAGCAAAAAAGAATTGGTTTTCAAAATAGATGACAAGGGTTACATTCTTGCAAGTAGGCATCTACTATTTGATGATGTAATTGTTACAGAAACTACTGTTGAGCAAACTTATTGGACAAAAAAAGGTTTCACATTGTTAACCTCACCAATTGCTAACGAAGCTACGGAAATAAAAAATGATTTACAACCCTATCAAGCTGTTATGGTTTCTAAAATCGTAACAACTTCCCTAGGTGATTTTGCCTATGTTACAGATAAAGGTTGGATTGCAGTAAATAATCTTTCTAAAACGGATAATAGAGTAGAAGCCGTTCAAGAGTTGTTGACTAACAAATATTCCAAAGATACTATTGGTATATATGTGAAACAATTGTCAACAGGTCAAACTGCAGGTGTAAATCAAGAGAAACTATTCTATTCTGCCAGCATTGCTAAACTACCAATTCTTTATTACGTTCAAGAGCAACTGAATGCTGGGTATATTGATTTGACTACTAAAGTGAAATATACAACCGAATCTATATCCTTCCCAGGAGCTTATGTTGCTGGAGGAAGTGGTTCACTGTCAAAAACTCCTGACAATAAAGATTATTCAGTGGAAGAATTAATCAATAAGACTGCTAAAGAGTCAGATAATGTAGCTAGTAATTTACTTTCTTATTATGTAGCTAATAAATTCGATTCCAATTTTTATCAAGTAATAACTGCTAAAACAGGTAGTGAGTGGAGTATGGTTACACGTGAAACTTCAGCTGAAATCGCAGGTAAAATGATGGAAGCCTTATATATTCAAAATGGCTATGTGCTAGAAAGTTTGTTATCTACTCAATTTGATGATCAACGTATTTCGAAAGACATCTCAGTTCCAGTTGCTCATAAAATTGGTGATGCAGATGATGTCAAACACGATGTAGCGATTGTTTACGCAGGGTCTCCTTTTGTTTTATCTATTTTTACAGATAAATCAAATTATGATGAGATTACACAAATTGCAAATGATATTTACGGGATTTTAAAGTAAATGAAAGATAGATTTTTAAAAGTGACACTGGATGGTCACTTTTTTGATAAACATAAGAAAGTACTAGTAGCCGTATCTGGTGGGTTAGATTCTATGAACCTATTCCATCTTTTATACGAATGCAAACAAGTGTTAGGGATTGAACTTGGAATTGCCCATATTAATCATGGACAGAGGGAAGAATCTGTCATTGAGGAAAAATATCTTAGACAGTTAGCAGAAGAAAGTAATGTTCCCTTTTATCTGTCCTATTTTGAAGGTGTTTTTTCAGAAGAAGCGGCGCGAAAATGGCGTTATGGATTTTTTGCTACAATCATGGAGAAGGAAGGCTACACTGCACTAGTGACAGCCCACCATGCAGATGATCAAGCAGAAACTGTCTTTATGCGATTGATCAGAGGAGGGCGTTTACGTCACTTATCAGCAATTCAACCGACTCAGCCTTTTGCAACAGGGGAACTTATTCGACCACTTTTATCTTTTAAAAAGGCAGATTTTGAAAAGCTATTTCATTTTGAAGATTGCAGCAATGCAGATTTCAAATATTTTCGAAATAGAGTCAGAAATGACTATTTACCAAAGTTAAAACAGGAAAATCCTAAAATCGAACTTACTCTCAATAATCTTGCAGTTGATACAAATAATCTATTTCAAGCGCTAAGAGATTTGACACAGGGTTTATCCGTTACAGATGTGATGAGTTTTCAACAACAGACACCTGCGGTACAAAGTTATCTATTAGAGGAATATTTGGAAAAATTTCCTGATTTACAGCTCTCTCGTCCACAATTTAATGAAGTATTACACATCTTGCGTTCAAAAGCTAACTACTATCATTTATTGAAAAATGATTACATGCTAGAAAAGGATTATCATCGTTTTCAAATTTATAAAATAGGACCAGAGACGGATAGTCAACCAGAAAAAATCATGATAAAATCAGAGGGTATTTTTTCTTACGGTTCATATATTTTTTCTCTCAATCATCCTTTGGAAGAAGCGGATAGTATTTTATATTTTCCTACAGAAAATCCAATTGTAGTGAGGAGAAGGCAGGCTGGGGATACCATTTTAATAAACGGAATAAATAAAAAACTCCGCCGTTGGTTTATTGATAATAAAATCTCACAGAAAGTTCGACAAAATGCGCTTATTATCGAGCAGAATGGAGAAATTTATGGAATTACGAATCTTGTTAGCAGTGATTTGAGTAAATCAGTAAAAAATGATATAATCAAAGCTACCTTATATATAAAAATGAAAGAGTAGAACAACTATGTTGGACAAAGATATTAAGAAAATTCTTGTTTCAGAAGAAGAAATCGTTGCAAAATGCAAAGAACTCGGTCAAATTCTAGCAACAGACTATGCAGATAAGAATCCTATTCTTGTAGGAATTTTAAAAGGTTCTATCCCATTTATGGCAGAATTAATGAAACATATTGATGCCCATGTAGAAACGGATTATATGGTTGTTTCTAGCTACCATGGCGGAACGGAGAGTAGCGGTACCGTTAAGATTATCAAGGATTTGGACAATAGTGTTGCAGGTCGACATATCATCTTCGTAGAGGATATTATTGACACTGGTCGCACATTAAAAGAATTGAAAGAACTCTTTGCTTTGCGTCAGGCAGCCTCTATTAAAATTGCCACTCTTCTTGATAAACCAGAAGGTCGTGTTGTTGAAATCGAGCCAGACTACACTTGCTTTACTATTCCAAATGAATTTGTAGTTGGATTTGGCTTAGATTATGATGAAAATTACCGTAATCTTCCTTATGTTGGTGTACTCAAAGAGGAAGTTTACACAAAATAGAAAAAGGTTTCCTACTATATTATGAACAATCAACCAAATAAAGGATTTATAAAAAATCCTTTTCTCATTATTCTCGTTATTGCCACTATTGTTACAGCCTTTCAATTTTTTAACGCTGGTCAGCAAGTAGCAACTCAAGAAATCAGTTATTCACAAGTAGTAACTGAATTGAAAAATAATAATGTATCTGAAATTACTTATCAACCAAATTCAAGTGTTATTGAAATTACTGGTAAGTACAAAAAAGAACAGGAAGCTAAAGATGAGTTAGCTTCAACTATTAAGTTATTCCAAGTTTCTAGTAAAGTTAAGTATAAAAACTTTAAATCACTAATTTTACCGTCAGAAACGAATTTGTCAGAGCTACAAGCTCTTGCAAATGAAAATGGAGTAAAGGTTACTATTAAACCTGAAAGTTCAAATGGACTTTGGTTAAATATCGTCTTTAATTTGTTACCGCTTATCATTGCTGGTGTATTCTTCATGATGATGATGAACCAGGGTGGTGGCGGAGCTCGAGGTGCCATGAATTTTGGGCGAAACAAGGCAAAAGCTCTTGAGCAAAGCAATATCAAAGTTCGTTTCTCAGATGTTGCAGGTGCAGAAGAAGAAAAACAAGAATTAGTTGAAGTTGTTGAATTTTTGAAGGATCCAAAACGCTTTACTAAACTTGGAGCACGTATTCCAGCAGGTGTGCTACTAGAGGGGCCTCCAGGAACCGGTAAAACCTTGCTTGCCAAAGCAGTAGCAGGTGAAGCGGGTGTACCATTCTTCTCCATTTCTGGTTCAGATTTTGTTGAAATGTTTGTTGGTGTCGGTGCCAGCCGTGTTCGTTCATTATTTGAAGATGCAAAAAAAGCAGCGCCAGCCATTATTTTCATCGATGAAATCGATGCTGTCGGTCGCCAACGTGGTGTCGGCATGGGTGGCGGTAACGACGAACGTGAACAAACCCTCAACCAACTCTTAATTGAAATGGATGGTTTTGAAGGGAACGAAGGGATTATTGTCATTGCCGCAACCAACCGTAGTGATGTTTTAGACCCTGCCCTTCTTCGTCCAGGTCGTTTTGACCGTAAAGTATTGGTTGGTCGTCCGGATGTTAAAGGACGTGAAGCAATCCTTAAAGTTCATGCGAAGAATAAACCACTAGCAGCAGATGTAGATTTGAAATTAGTAGCACAACAAACACCAGGATTTGTTGGTGCAGATTTAGAGAATGTTCTTAACGAAGCAGCTCTAGTTGCTGCACGTCGAAACAAAACTGTCATCGATGCGTCAGATATCGACGAAGCGGAAGATCGTGTTATTGCAGGTCCGTCCAAGAAAGATCGTCAAGTCTCAGCTAAGGAACGAGAAATCGTTGCCTACCATGAAGCTGGTCATACGATTGTCGGCCTTGTCTTGTCAAATGCGCGTGAAGTTCATAAAGTTACTATTGTACCACGTGGCCGCGCAGGAGGTTACATGATTGCCCTTCCAAAAGAAGATCAAATGCTTCTATCTAAAGAAGATATGAAGGAGCAATTGGCTGGTCTTATGGGAGGACGTGTTGCGGAAGAAATTATTTTCAATACCCAAACAACTGGTGCCTCAAATGACTTTGAACAAGCAACACAGATGGCGCGTGCTATGGTTGCTGAATATGGCATGAGTGACAAAATGGGACCAATGCAGTATGAGGGCAGTCATGCAATGTTTGGTGGCCAGACAACTCATAAACACATTTCAGAACAAACTGCTTATGAATTAGATAATGAAGTACGTGATTTGTTAAATGAAGCTCGCAACAAAGCAGCTGAAATTATTCAGTCTAATCGTGAAACTCATAAACTAATCGCAGAAGCATTGCTCAAATACGAAACTCTAGACAGTGTTCAGATTAAATCTCTCTATGAAACAGGCAAAATGCCAGAGAATATTGAACGTGATGATGAAGATGTTCATCCCCTTTCTTATGAAGAGGTAAAAGAGAAAATTAATACGAAAGAGTAGTATAAAAATACTCTGGGCAAGACATTCCATAACGGATCTGTCTTCACTCTCAACCACTAATAATAACCACAAAGCCTTCGCTAAGTACATAATCTTGGCGAGGGCTTTTTTACATGATACACATCAGAAACAGGGCATTTACAAGAAAAACGAATCAATAGTTATTTATACTCAACAAAAATCAAAATCAAACCAATCAAGTGTTTTTTAACCATCGTCTACTAACAATTGGTTTTAAAATAGACCAATCTAACTCTCGTATCACTTCTTGAAGCTTGTTTATCACATCATCTAGTGTTTTAAAAGCTTTATTCTTAAACCCTCTCTTTCGAATCTCAGCCCAAACTTGTTCAATTGGATTCATTTCAGGAGTATAGGGAGGAATAAACTCAAAACCAATATTATGTGGTTTCTCTAAGGTACTTGATTTATGCCAAACGGCATTGTCCATCACTAATAAAATATAATCGTCAGGATAAGCTTCAGATAGTTGTTTGAGAAAAACATTCATCCAATCTGTATTGCAACCCCCAGCGATAATGAAGAAGGACTCTCCTGTATGGGCATCAATAGCACCATAGCAATAGCGATACTCACGAATATAGTGGCTATGTACATGCGGTCTCACCCCTTTTGGTGCCCAGGCCTTTCCAATTTTACTAATCCGACCGAAACCCGCCTCATCTTGATACATTAGTCTGACTTTATGATAGCGACGACTATTCTTGAAGCGCTTTCCTATTTTCGTGAATGAAGATTTTATTTTTAGACGCTAGAATCGTTTCGGCGTCTGCTTTTTTAGGGTGTTCTGGTCTTGGCGTCACTTTGCGCCAACCATGGCGTTTCAGAAGGGCATAGAATCCTTCCTTGGTCGTAGGGTGTCCAACCCGTTTCTGATAAGTTTCGTAGAGAGAGTTTATGGTCACAAATTCGCCATTTAGTGAAGCTGTTAACTGTTCTTTTAGAAATGCTTCCTCTTCTTGAAGGGTTAAATATTGACGGTTCCGTCCACCTCGCGTTTCTCTTACTAGAGCTGAAATCCCACCAAGCTCATACTTGCCTTGTAAGGACCAGATTGTATACTTTGAATAGCCGATAAGGTTAGTGATTTCTCTATAACTGAGACCTTCGGCTCTGAACAGGATTACTTGAAGTCGTCTATGAAATGGGGAATAGGTTTTATCTTTCAAATAAGTTTTTAATTCGTTTGTTTGTTCGATAGTAAGTTTCATAAATCTATTATACGTTAGTTTTTGTTTTTTGAACAGTATTATCTCAATCTTAGAACTATACCAAATAACTCCCTTCTGAAACAGAATGCAATGCTTGTCATAGAGTATCAATAGCAAACGTACTTTAAAAAAGAAAAATCAAATAAAGTATGCTAGACAAAAATGTCCTGTAGAAAGCCAGCACTTTTCGATAAACTTAAACCATCAACAAAAGGAGATTAAGAAATGGAATTCGAAAAAGTGTACGCAAGCGTCAAAGGTATTGTAAATAAGGCTCGAAAAGAGTTTTACATTAAACTATGGGATCGAGATGATTGGGAACAAGAAGGAATGATGACCTTGTTTGAATTATTGGAAGCTCAACCGTGGCTAGTTGATGAACAAGTTCAATTATATTGTTATTTTAAAGTCAAGTTCAGAAATCGAATCAAGGATCGTATCCGCAAACAGGAAAGTCAAAAACGCAAGTTTGACCGAATGCCACATGAAGATATTCACGAATTATCTCACGCAATACAATCACCGGGATTGATAAACGATGAACTATTAATGTTGAGAGGTGCCTTGAGAGATTATCGAAAAAATCTGAGCAATGATCAACTTGATAAATACGAAAAATTAATTAGCGGACAATGTTTTAATGGTCGCCGTGAAATGATACGTGATTTACAAATTCATTTGAAAGACTTTCGCTAAAGCTAGTTACTAACATCACGTTAATCGAATTAAGAAATTGGGCAGAAGCACCATAAAAAGTTCTGTTCAGTTTCTTTTTATATAGGTTATAGCACAGGAAGAAGGAATAGGAGAAAAAACAAAGTATCTACATAGAACTTTCAGTGTAAAAAATCCCAAAAAACCGGTTGACAAAGTATATAAGTCGTGATAGAATAAATGAGTTGTCTCTTGAGGGACTGGTTAATAGAGAAACGAAAAAAAGTTTCGAAAAAGTGTTGACAAGACCATCAGAAGATGATAGAATAATTGAGTTGTCTCTTGCGGGACTGGTTAACAGAGGAACGAAAAAAAGTTTCAAAAAAGTGTTGACAAAGTTCACAAGAAATGATAAACTAAGATGGTTGTCGCGAGAGCGCGATAACGACAAGACCTTTGAAAATTAAAGAAGACGAACCAAACGTGCAGGGTGATTTATCTAAGGATAAATCGTCAATGACAAAAAAACAATAAAACGGAAAGCTAGCAATAGCTTGAGTTTGAATCAAAACTTTTAATGAGAGTTTGATCCTGGCTCAGGACGAACGCTGGCGGCGTGCCTAATACATGCAAGTAGAACGCTGAAGTCTGGTGCTTGCACTAGACGGATGAGTTGCGAACGGGTGAGTAACGCGTAGGTAACCTGCCTCATAGCGGGGGATAACTATTGGAAACGATAGCTAATACCGCATAACAGTATTTACCGCATGGTAGATACTTGAAAGGAGCAATTGCTTCACTATGAGATGGACCTGCGTTGTATTAGCTAGTTGGTGAGGTAACGGCTCACCAAGGCTTCGATACATAGCCGACCTGAGAGGGTGATCGGCCACACTGGGACTGAGACACGGCCCAGACTCCTACGGGAGGCAGCAGTAGGGAATCTTCGGCAATGGGGGCAACCCTGACCGAGCAACGCCGCGTGAGTGAAGAAGGTTTTCGGATCGTAAAGCTCTGTTGTAAGAGAAGAACTGTGAGAAGAGTGGAAAGTTTCTCATTTGACGGTATCTTACCAGAAAGGGACGGCTAACTACGTGCCAGCAGCCGCGGTAATACGTAGGTCCCGAGCGTTGTCCGGATTTATTGGGCGTAAAGCGAGCGCAGGCGGTTTGATAAGTCTGAAGTAAAAGGCTGTGGCTTAACCATAGTACGCTTTGGAAACTGTCAAACTTGAGTGCAGAAGGGGAGAGTGGAATTCCATGTGTAGCGGTGAAATGCGTAGATATATGGAGGAACACCGGTGGCGAAAGCGGCTCTCTGGTCTGTAACTGACGCTGAGGCTCGAAAGCGTGGGGAGCGAACAGGATTAGATACCCTGGTAGTCCACGCCGTAAACGATGAGTGCTAGGTGTTGGGTCCTTTCCGGGACTCAGTGCCGCAGCTAACGCATTAAGCACTCCGCCTGGGGAGTACGACCGCAAGGTTGAAACTCAAAGGAATTGACGGGGGCCCGCACAAGCGGTGGAGCATGTGGTTTAATTCGAAGCAACGCGAAGAACCTTACCAGGTCTTGACATCCCGATGACCGCCCTAGAGATAGGGTTTCTCTTCGGAGCATCGGTGACAGGTGGTGCATGGTTGTCGTCAGCTCGTGTCGTGAGATGTTGGGTTAAGTCCCGCAACGAGCGCAACCCCTATTGTTAGTTGCCATCATTCAGTTGGGCACTCTAGCGAGACTGCCGGTAATAAACCGGAGGAAGGTGGGGATGACGTCAAATCATCATGCCCCTTATGACCTGGGCTACACACGTGCTACAATGGCTGGTACAACGAGTCGCAAGTCGGTGACGGCAAGCTAATCTCTTAAAGCCAGTCTCAGTTCGGATTGTAGGCTGCAACTCGCCTACATGAAGTCGGAATCGCTAGTAATCGCGGATCAGCACGCCGCGGTGAATACGTTCCCGGGCCTTGTACACACCGCCCGTCACACCACGAGAGTTTGTAACACCCGAAGTCGGTGAGGTAACCTTTTAGGAGCCAGCCGCCTAAGGTGGGATAGATGATTGGGGTGAAGTCGTAACAAGGTAGCCGTATCGGAAGGTGCGGCTGGATCACCTCCTTTCTAAGGAAATGGAAACCTGTACGTCAGTCTTCTTTAATTTTGAGAGGTCTTGTGGGGCCTTAGCTCAGCTAAGCGAAACCTTTAGGTTGAAGCTTTGTCGAAACTAGCGGAGCTAGTGCACGACAGGGGCCAGCGTCTCAAAAATGATATTATATCGAAACAATTAAATACGTTAACAGGTACATAAAAATGTACGGGGCCTTAGCTCAGCTGGGAGAGCGCCTGCTTTGCACGCAGGAGGTCAGCGGTTCGATCCCGCTAGGCTCCATTAACAGGAGAAATCTTGTTAAGAAGGATAGTTGAATTCACGACTAACTTCTTAGGAAAATAGACAATCTTCCTTGTGTGCAAGACACACAGCGTCAGATTCCTAATTTTCTACAGAAGTTTCGCTAAGGCGACTGTCGTTCATATCCTAAACTTGTCCATTGAAAATTGAATATCTATCAAACATTCCTGATGTATCTGAAAGGATACATTAAGAAATAGTAACAAGAAAATAAACCGAAAACGCTGTGAATATTTAATGAGTTTTCTAGTTTAGAAAAAAACTAGTAATTAAGGTTAAGTTAATAAGGGCGCACGGTGGATGCCTTGGCACTAGAAGCCGATGAAGGACGTGACTAACGACGAAATGCCTTGGGGAGCTGTAAGTAAGCAATGATCCAGGGATGTCCGAATGGGGGAACCCGGCAGGTAATGCCTGTCACTCACTACTGTTAAGGTAGTGCAGAGGAAGACGCAGTGAACTGAAACATCTAAGTAGCTGCAGGAAGAGAAAGCAAAAGCGATTGCCTTAGTAGCGGCGAGCGAAACGGCAGGAGGGCAAACCGAGGAGTTTACTCCTCGGGGTTGTAGGACTGCAATGTGGACTTAAAGAGTATAGAAGAACTACCTGGGAAGGTAGGCCAAAGAGAGTAACAGCCTCGTATTTGAAATATTCTTTATACCTAGCAGTATCCTGAGTACGGCGAGACACGCGAAATCTCGTCGGAATCCGGGAGGACCATCTCCCAACCCTAAATACTCTCTAGTGACCGATAGTGAACCAGTACCGTGAGGGAAAGGTGAAAAGTACCCCGGAAGGGGAGTGAAATAGAACCTGAAACCGTGTGCCTACAACAAGTTCGAGCCCGTTAATGGGTGAGAGCGTGCCTTTTGTAGAATGAACCGGCGAGTTACGATATGATGCGAGGTTAAGTTGAAGAGGCGGAGCCGTAGGGAAACCGAGTCTTAATAGGGCGGATTAGTATTATGTCGTAGACCCGAAACCATGTGACCTACCCATGAGCAGGTTGAAGGTGCGGTAAGACGCACTGGAGGACCGAACCAGGGCACGTTGAAAAGTGCTTGGATGACTTGTGGGTAGCGGAGAAATTCCAAACGAACTTGGAGATAGCTGGTTCTCTCCGAAATAGCTTTAGGGCTAGCGTCGACATTTGAGAATCTTGGAGGTAGAGCACTGTTTGGATGAGGGGGCCATCTCGGTTTACTGATTTCAGATAAACTCCGAATGCCAATGATTTATGGTCGGCAGTCAGACTGCGAGTGCTAAGATCCGTAGTCGAAAGGGAAACAGCCCAGACCACCAGCTAAGGTCCCAAAATAATTGTTAAGTGGAAAAGGATGTGGGGTTGCACAGACAACTAGGATGTTAGCTTAGAAGCAGCTATTCATTCAAAGAGTGCGTAATAGCTCACTAGTCGAGTGACCCTGCGCCGAAAATGTACCGGGGCTAAAACAATTTACCGAAGCTGTGGATAACACATTAGTGTTATGGTAGGAGAGCGTTCTATGTGTGAAGAAGGTATACCGTGAGGAGTGCTGGAACGCATAGAAGTGAGAATGCCGGTATGAGTAGCGAAAGATGGGTGAGAATCCCATCCACCGTAAGACTAAGGTTTCCAGGGGAAGGCTCGTCCGCCCTGGGTTAGTCGGGACCTAAGGAGAGACCGAAGGGTGTATCCGATGGACAACAGGTTGATATTCCTGTACTAGAGTATGAAGTGATGGAGGGACGCAGTAGGCTAACTAAAGCGGGCGATTGGAAGAGCCCGTCTAAGCAGTGAGGTGTGATATGAGTCAAATGCTTGTATCTGTAACATTGAGCTGTGATGGGGAGCGAAGTTTAGTAGCGAAGTTAGTGACGTCACACTGCCGAGAAAAGCTTCTAGCGATGTATCATACTCTACCCGTACCGCAAACCGACACAGGTAGTCGAGGCGAGTAGCCTCAGGTGAGCGAGAGAACTCTCGTTAAGGAACTCGGCAAAATGACCCCGTAACTTCGGGAGAAGGGGTGCTGACTTAAAGTCAGCCGCAGTGAATAGGCCCAAGCAACTGTTTATCAAAAACACAGCTCTCTGCTAAATCGTAAGATGATGTATAGGGGGTGACGCCTGCCCGGTGCTGGAAGGTTAAGAGGAGGGTTTAGCGCAAGCGAAGATCTGAATTGAAGCCCCAGTAAACGGCGGCCGTAACTATAACGGTCCTAAGGTAGCGAAATTCCTTGTCGGGTAAGTTCCGACCCGCACGAAAGGCGTAATGATTTGGGCACTGTCTCAACGAGAGACTCGGTGAAATTTTAGTACCTGTGAAGATGCAGGTTACCCGCGACAGGACGGAAAGACCCCATGGAGCTTTACTGCAGTTTGATATTGAGTATCTGTACCACATGTACAGGATAGGTAGGAGCCTATGAAGTCGGGACGCCAGTTTCGACAGAGGCGCTGTTGGGATACTACCCTTGTGTTATGGCTACTCTAACCCGGATAGGTTATCCCTATCGGAGACAGTGTCTGACGGGCAGTTTGACTGGGGCGGTCGCCTCCTAAAAGGTAACGGAGGCGCCCAAAGGTTCCCTCAGAATGGTTGGAAATCATTCGCAGAGTGTAAAGGTATAAGGGAGCTTGACTGCGAGAGCTACAACTCGAGCAGGGACGAAAGTCGGGCTTAGTGATCCGGTGGTTCCGTATGGAAGGGCCATCGCTCAACGGATAAAAGCTACCCTGGGGATAACAGGCTTATCTCCCCCAAGAGTTCACATCGACGGGGAGGTTTGGCACCTCGATGTCGGCTCGTCGCATCCTGGGGCTGTAGTCGGTCCCAAGGGTTGGGCTGTTCGCCCATTAAAGCGGCACGCGAGCTGGGTTCAGAACGTCGTGAGACAGTTCGGTCCCTATCCGTCGCGGGCGTAGGAAATTTGAGAGGATCTGCTCCTAGTACGAGAGGACCAGAGTGGACTTACCGCTGGTGTACCAGTTGTCTTGCCAAAGGCATCGCTGGGTAGCTATGTAGGGACGGGATAAACGCTGAAAGCATCTAAGTGTGAAACCCACCTCAAGATGAGATTTCCCATAACTTTATGTTAGTAAGAGCCCTGAGAGATGATCAGGTAGATAGGTTGGAAGTGGAAGTGTGGCGACACATGTAGCGGACCAATACTAATCGCTCGAGGACTTATCCAAGATAAGTAATGAGAACGTTAAGAAAAGCGTATGATTTTAGGAAATCAACGCGGAAGTCGGTTAGACTTCAAGGCGATTTTTCTAAATCGCTAGCTTTTTAGTTCGAATACAATTACTTATTAAAACTAGAGTCAATATTGACAAGCGCACGGTTTCTTGTTAGAATATAGATATTCAATTTTGAGTTGACAAGACTCATTAGTTAAGTGACGATAGCCTAGGAGATACACCTGTACCCATGCCGAACACAGCAGTTAAGCCCTAGAACGCCTGAAGTAGTTGGGGGGTGCCCCCTGTTAGATACGGTAGTCGCTTAGCAATTTGGGAGTTTAGCTCAGCTGGGAGAGCATCTGCCTTACAAGCAGAGGGTCAGCGGTTCGATCCCGTTAACTCCCATAGGTCCCGTAGTGTAGCGGTTATCACGTCGCCCTGTCACGGCGAAGATCGCGGGTTCGATTCCCGTCGGGACCGTTCAAATAGTCTGGGAGACTATTTGAAGTTGGAGATAGAGCAAACGGAGTTTGCTTCATATTTTCGACTCGTTAGCTCAGTTGGTAGAGCAATTGACTTTTAATCAATGGGTCGCTGGTTCGAGCCCAGCACGAGTCATATGCGGGTTTGGCGGAATTGGCAGACGCACCAGATTTAGGATCTGGCGCTTTCGGGCGTGGGGGTTCAAGTCCCTTAACCCGCATAGGAGAAATATAATTTAGCCGGCTTAGCTCAGTTGGTAGAGCATCTGATTTGTAATCAGAGGGTCGCGTGTTCAAGTCATGTAGCCGGCATTAGGAAAGATTGCGAACGTAGTTCAGTGGTAGAACACCACCTTGCCAAGGTGGGGGTCGCGGGTTCGAATCCCGTCGTTCGCTTTGAGAGGCCGGGGTGGCGGAACTGGCAGACGCACAGGACTTAAAATCCTGCGATGGCAACATCGTACCGGTTCGATTCCGGTCCTCGGCATGAAGATTATAATAGTTAGCACCCTTAGCTCAACTGGATAGAGTACCTGACTACGAATCAGGCGGTTAGAGGTTCGACTCCTCTAGGGTGCATCACTCGCTTAATGGAGACGTTAGGGGAGCTTTATTTTTAATAGTATCGGGAAGTAGCTCAGCTTGGTAGAGTACTTGGTTTGGGACCAAGGTGTCGCAGGTTCGAATCCTGTCTTCCCGATTATATTATTTTGGCGGTGTAGCTCAGCTGGCTAGAGCGTCCGGTTCATACCCGGGAGGTCGGGGGTTCGATCCCCTTCGCCGCTATATATTCTTGTTTGCTGGACCTTTAGCTCAGCTGGTTAGAGCTCTCGGCTCATAACCGAGCGGTCGTAGGTTCAAGTCCTACAAGGTCCATATATTGGAGGATTACCCAAGTCCGGCTGAAGGGAACGGTCTTGAAAACCGTCAGGCGTGTAAAAGCGTGCGTGGGTTCGAATCCCACATCCTCCTTAGTATTATCGCGGGATGGAGCAGCTAGGTAGCTCGTCGGGCTCATAACCCGAAGGTCGTAGGTTCAAATCCTGCTCCCGCAATTTCTTTAAGAATTTGGCTCGGTAGCTCAGTTGGTAGAGCAATGGATTGAAGCTCCATGTGTCGGCGGTTCGATTCCGTCTCGCGCCATTAATTTAACTTTGTCCAAGTTTATTATCTTGGGCGCGTAGCTCAGATGGTTAGAGCGCACGCCTGATAAGCGTGAGGTCGGTGGTTCGATTCCACTCGTGCCCATATTATATTGATGGAGAATTACTCAAGAGGCTGAAGAGGACGGTTTGCTAAATCGTTAGGTCGGGTAACTGGCGCAAGGGTTCGAATCCCTTATTCTCCGTAGTGAACGAGATTATCGCTTGATATTCTCGTTTTATTGTATCTTGGTAAGGGGCTATGAGGGTCTATTATGAATAAATTTTCAAAATTAGTAGTAGTTGTTTCTATCTTTTTATTACTGTCATTTTCTCTTTTGTTTGTAACTTTCTCTAAGGGGTTACAGGTACCTTATTTAAATAATATCGTTAGGGTTGTTGTAACGCCAATTCAATCGGTTATTTCAGTGCCTACTAGATTTTTTTCTGAGCAGAAAGATGTCTTGACAGATTTGATGAACGCTTACGAGGAAAATAAACAATTAAAGGAAGCTATTATGAGCCTTGAAGGGATGGCTGCTGAAAATATTAGCTTGAAAGAAGAGAATGCATCGCTTCGTAGTAGTTTAGGTGTGGTATCTGATTTTCCTGAAAAACAACTTATTCCGGGATCAGTTTTAGTGAGGACTCCTTCATCGTGGTCGGAGCATATTTCAATTAATATTGGTGAGACTAGTGGTGTGACATCTAATGCACTTGTGGTTGCTAATGGTGGATTAGTTGGAATTGTGAGTTCATTGAGTTCAGATTCGGCGGTTGTTACCTTATTTACGAATTCGGATGAATTCACGAAGTTGCCTGTGAAAATTTCTGTTGATTCTAAAGAAATTTATGGTATTTTATCGGGCTATGATGCAGATACAAATAGTTTTATCATTAATCAGTTGAACTCAGCTGATGAAATTGCAGTGGGTAGCAATGTTGTAACGAGTGATTTGGCTGGTGCGACTTCGGCAAATATCCAAATTGGTAAAGTTTTATCGGTTAAATCAAATAGTAACAGTTTAAATAGAGAAGTATATGTTGAGCCGACAGCTAGTTTTTCAAATATTTATTCGGTTTTAGTGGTAGGTCAAACAAATGCGCAATAAAATGATAGAAATATTCATGTTTCCCATCTTGTTCTTTATTTTATTACTTGATGGACAGATTTCAACGTTGGTAACAAATTGGTCGGTCGGATTATTTACTATTTCAAGTCATTTGGTACTTATGTTAGCTATTTTTTATGCTAATTATGTATCTCTTGGTTTTTCATTATTCATATTTACTTTGCTAGGTTTGGTATATGATATTAGTTATCTTAATCTGATTGGTATTGCTACTACAACTCTTCCTTTAGTTTTATATTGCATCTATTTCTTCTTTCAAGGTGCTGTCAGCAAGCGAGGAATTAATATTTTGATTTTACTAGTAGCTATTTTTCAATTTGAATTTATTAGTTACTCATTTGCTCGCATTTTTCATATAACAAACTTGTCTGTGTTTATCTTTGTTTTTAATAAATTACTTCCAAGTCTACTATTCAATTTGGTCTTATTTTTCGTACTACAACCGTCATTTGAGCGTTTATTTGGAATAACAAACAAGACATAGAAATGTAATAATTGCGTAATATACTTACGCAATTTTTTTGATAAAATGAGAGAGTCAGAAAGTATAGAGGAGTTATGTTCGGATATGAAGAAAAAAATCTTGGCTACAATTATGTTAAGTACAGTCGTTCTATCTAATGCTAATTATGTAGCTGTGATTAGTGCGAATGATGTAGATAGTCAGATTGCAGCAAAAAATCAACAGATTAGTGAGTTGACAGCACAACAAGCTGAAGCTCAACAACAAGTTGATGCTATTCAAGGACAAGTTGATGCAATTGTTAGTGAACAGGCGAAATTAACAGAAGAAAATACTCGTTTGGAAGCAGAATCGCAGACATTGGCGGCAGATATTGAGCGTTTGTCAGCTGATATTGTGTCACGTGATGGTGCTTTAAAGGAGCAGGCGCGTAGTGCTCAAGTTGATGGCTCTGCTTCAAGTTATATTAATACAATTTTAGATTCAAAATCAATCGTTGATGCTGTTTCTCGTGTTAATGCAATGCGTGAGATTGTTTCAGCTAATAACCGTATGTTGGAACAACAAAAAGCTGATAAGGAAGCAATTGCTGAAAAACAAAAGGCAAACCAAGAGGCAATCACTACTTTGGCAGCTAATCGCCAAAAATTGGAAGATGACGCCCAAGTATTGCAAGTGCGTCAGGCTGAATTGGAAGCTGCTAAGTTAAATTTGGCTGTGCAGAAAGCTACTGCTGAAGATGAGAAAAATTCATTGTTGGCGCAAAAGGCAGCTGCAGAAGAAGCAGCTCGTCAAGCGGCAGCTCGTCAAGCGGAGTATCAAGCACAACAGGCAGCTCTAGCACAGCAACAAGTAGCCTCAGTATCAGCACCAGTCGTGTCAACGCCAGTAGAAACTACAGTGACTGAAACGGTTGCGACAGTATCACAATCTACACCAACGGTAAGCACACCTACAACGTCTATATCATCAGGTTCAGGTAGTTCAGCGGCAGCAAATAATGCGCGTTATGACGCTTCATCTTACCCAATTGGTGAGTGTACTTGGGGAGTTAAATCTCAACTTTCATGGGTTGGTCCTTACTGGGGAGATGCTAAACAGTGGTTAGCATCAGCACGTGCTGAAGGTTTTAGTACAGGTTCTACTCCACAAGTAGGTGCGATTGCTGTTTGGACAGGTGGTTATTATGGGCACGTAGCGGTTGTTACTGCTGTTCAATCTTCAACAAGTATCCAAGTTGTTGAATCAAACTACATGGGTCGTCGTTATATTGGTAACCACCGTGGTTGGTTTAATCCTACAACTACATCTGAAGGTGCAGTTTACTACATTTACCCTCCATATTAAGAAATTTTCAAATAGAGCGTGTGGATTTGCGCTCTATTTTTGTTTGAAAAATGAAGGAAAAAGGGTTAAAATAGTAAAGGTAGAAATATATAGGAGGCTGTCATGGCGTTTACTGACTTAAAATTGTTCGCTCTTTCGTCAAATCAGAAGTTAGCTGAACAGGTGTCGAAAAAAATAGGAATTCCTCTAGGAAAATCAAGTGTTCGTCAATTTTCAGATGGTGAGATTCAGGTAAATATTGAGGAATCCATTCGTGGAACTCACGTGTATATTCTTCAATCCACTAGCTCACCAGTTAATGATAATTTAATGGAGATTTTGATTATGGTCGATGCTCTTAAACGTGCATCTGCTGAATCAGTAAACGTTGTAATGCCTTACTATGGCTATGCACGTCAGGATCGTAAAGCTCGTGCTCGTGAGCCAATCACTTCAAAATTAGTTGCCAATATGTTACAAACAGCGGGAGTCAATCGTTTGTTGACAATTGATTTGCATGCTGCGCAGATTCAGGGATTCTTCGATATTCCTGTTGATCATTTGATGGGTGCTCCATTGATTGCGGATTATTTTGAGCGTCGTGGTATGGTAGGTGATGGCTATGTTGTTGTATCCCCTGACCATGGTGGTGTGACACGTGCCCGTAAGTTAGCACAGTTCTTGAAGACACCGATTGCTATTATTGATAAACGCCGTAGTGTTGATAAGATGAATACATCAGAAGTGATGAACATTATTGGCGATATTAAGGATAAAACTTGTATCTTGATTGATGATATGATTGATACTGCGGGTACCATCTGTCATGCAGCGGATGCTTTGGCAGATGCAGGGGCAACAGCTGTTTATGCTTCATGTACGCACCCAGTATTGTCAGGGCCTGCTATGGATAACATTAGTAAGTCAGCAATTAAGAAATTGGTTGTTCTTGATACAATTGAAATTGCAGAAGATCGCTTAATCGATAAAATCGAACATATTTCAACGGCAGAATTATTAGCGGAAGCGATTATTCGTATTCATGAAAAACGTCCTTTGTCACCTTTGTTTGAGGCGAGTCGTGTTAAATAGGTATGAGAAGAGTCAAATGACTCTTCTTTTTTACATTTATTTTCAAAATGTATTATAATAGTTTTATATGTTTTTGAGGTGGCAGAATGGATTTATTAAATCGTTTTAATAAGAATTTGAATCGGATTGAGGTTTCGATGATTCGTCAGTTTGATCAGTCTATTTCGGATGTTCCCGGGATTTTGAAACTGACCTTGGGAGAGCCTGATTTTACAACGCCTGATCATGTTAAAGAAGCGGCTAAGGCTGCTATCGATGCTAACAAGAGTTATTATACTGGAATGGCTGGTCTTTTGGAATTGCGTCAGACAGCAGCTGAGTTTGTGGCTGAAAAATATAATTTACACTACAATCCAGAAAATGAAATCCTCTCTACAATCGGTGCGACAGAAGCTCTGTCAGCGAGTTTAGTTGCTATTTTGGAGGCTGGGGATACAGTTCTTCTGCCTGCCCCTGCCTATCCTGGTTATGAACCGATTGTCAATATGGTGGGAGCAGATATCGTTGAAATCGATACGACGGCAAATGATTTTGTGTTGACACCTGAGATGTTGGAAGAGGCGATTATTGAGCAGGGGGATAAGCTAAAAGCTGTCATTCTCAACTATCCTGCCAATCCAACAGGTGTGACCTACTCACGTGAGCAGATTCAGGCTTTTGCGGATGTCTTGCGTAAGTATCCTGTCTTTGTCCTATCAGATGAGGTCTATGCGGAGTTGACTTACACTGGTCAGCCTCATACTTCGATTGCGGAGTTTTTGCCAGAACAGACCATTTTGATTCAGGGATTGTCCAAGTCTCATGCCATGACAGGTTGGCGGATTGGCTTGATTATGAGTCAGGCTCCCATCATCGCTCAAATTATCAAGAGCCATCAGTATCTTGTGACAGCGGCGTCAACTGCTATGCAGTATGGTGCGGTTGAGGCCTTGAAAAACGGTAAGGATGATGCTCTTCCGATGCGGGCGGAGTACGTCAAGCGTAGGGATTACATCATCGAGAAGATGACGGACTTGGGCTTTAAAATTATCAAGCCTGATGGAGCATTTTACATCTTTGCAAAAATTCCTGCGGGTTACAATCAAGATTCCTTTAGCTTCTTGCAAGACTTTGCGAGAAAGAAAGCGGTGGCCTTAATTCCGGGTGCGGCCTTTGGTCAATATGGTGAAGGCTATGTGCGAATTTCCTACGCAGCAAGTATGGAAAAGATTCAAACAGCCATGGCTCGTTTGAAGGAATATCTAGAAGAAAATGGAACGAATTGAAACGAGAGGCTTAGTCCTTTATAATCGGAATTTTCGAGAAGATGACAAGCTGGTCAAGATTTTTACAGAGAAGGCTGGCAAGCGAATGTTTTTCGTGAAACATGCCTCTAAGTCTAAGCTGGTTGCTGCTATTCAGCCCATGACCTATGCTGATTTTATCGTTAAAATCAACGATGATGGGCTGTCTTATATTGAGGATTTTCATCAGGTACAGCCATTTAAGAATATTAACGGTGATATTTTTAAGCTTAGCTATGCTACCTACATCTTAGCCTTGGCAGATGCGGCCTTGCAGGACAGGGTCTATGACCCAGCTCTCTTTGCTTTTTTGGTCAAGACCTTGGACTTGATGGAGTCAGGTTTGGACTACGAAGTTCTGACCAATATCTTTGAAATTCAGCTATTGGGTCGATTTGGGATCAGTCTGAATTTTCATGAGTGTGTTTTTTGTCATCGGGTTGGTTTGCCTTTTGATTATTCCTACAAATACAGCGGTGTTTTGTGTCCGCAACACTATCAGGAAGATGAGCGACGGGCCTATCTGGATCCCAATGTTCCCTATCTACTTGATCAATTTCAAGCTATTTCCTTTGATGACTTGGAAACCATTTCCATCAAGCCTGAGATGAAGCGAAAATTACGGCTTTTTATTGACCAGCTGTACGAGGAATATGTGGGGATTCACTTGAAATCCAAGAAATTTATAGATGATTTGTCTTCTTGGGGGCAGATTATGAAACCAAGAACAGAAAATGAGGAAACAGAATGAAACGTATTGCAGTAGATGCTATGGGTGGGGACCACGCCCCTCAGGCAGTGGTAGAAGGTGTCAATCAAGCCTTGGCTGCCTTTCCAGACATTGAAATTCAACTTTATGGCGATGAGGCTAAAATCAAGCAGTATTTGACAGCGACGGAGCGTGTCAGCATCATCCATACGACGGAGAAAATCAATTCTGATGATGAGCCTGTCAAGGCCATTCGTCGTAAGAAAGAATCATCTATGGTCCTAGCGACCAAGGCTGTCAAGGATGGTCGGGCAGATGCGGTCTTGTCGGCTGGAAATACGGGAGCTCTGTTGGCGGCAGGTGTATTTGTGGTTGGCCGTATCAAGCATATCGACCGTCCAGGTCTTATGTCCACTCTTCCTACTATGGACGGCAAGGGATTTGACATGATGGACTTGGGAGCAAATGCTGAAAATACAGCTCATCACCTCTATCAGTATGGTATCCTTGGCTCATTTTACGCGGAGCATGTGCGTGGGGTCAAACAACCTCGTGTGGGACTTTTGAACAACGGTACGGAAGATACCAAGGGCACGCCAGTTCACCAAGAGGCCTATAAACTCTTGGCGGAAGACAAGTCGATCAACTTTATTGGCAATGTGGAGGCACGTGAGTTGCTCAATAGTGTGGCGGATGTGGTTGTGACGGATGGTTTCACGGGAAACGCTGTGCTGAAAACAGTTGAAGGCACTGCCAAATCCATCGTTGGTCAGTTGACGGGCTCTATCAAAAATGGCGGTCTGCGTGCTAAATTGGGTGGTTTGTTAGTCAAGCCGACTCTTAAAAAGGCCTTGGGGGCTATGGATTATAAAACAGCAGGTGGTGCTATTTTGCTTGGTCTAAAAGCTCCTGTCATCAAGGCTCACGGCTCTAGCGATGCCCAGGCGATTTTCTATACCATTAAGCAGACACGTTCCATTTTGGAGGCTGGTATTGTTGAAAAATCGGTTGCCAAATTTTCAGTAGTGGAGGAAAGTCATGACTAGAGAGCAGGTCTATCAGCGGGTTGTTGAATTAATTCAGGATGAAAAGGGAGAAGATTTTCAGGTTCAACCTGAATCTACTTTGGCAGATAATATCGCAGCGGATTCGGTGGAAATTATGGAATTCGTTTTGACTTTGGAAGACGAGTTTGGTGTCGATGTTCCTGATGCGGCTATTGAGCGCTTTGAAACCTTGTCTGATATTGTGGATTTTATTTATGAAGAATTACAGAAACGTTCGTAGTTTACGGGCGTTTTTCTTTATTTTTTTACAAAATACCGTTAAATGCTTTTTTACACGAATGTTATGTGATAGAATAAACGAAAAGGCTAGAATATTTTATGAAAGGCGAACATTTTAATGAAAACAGACCTTCTCTATTCAGGAAAAGCTAAAGATATCTACGCAACGGCTGATAGTGACCAGATTGTTGCAGTTTATAAGGATCAGGCAACGGCTTTTAATGGTGGTAAGAAAGAACAGATTGTGGGCAAGGGCCGGCTCAATAATCTGATTTCATCTTTGATTTTTGAAAAGTTGAATGAAGCTGGAGTCAAGACGCATTTTATCAAGCGTTTGTCGGATACGGAGCAGTTGAATAAGAAGGTGGAGATTATTCCTCTTGAGGTTGTTTTGCGAAATGTGACAGCTGGGTCTTTCTCAAAACGCTTCGGTGTGGAGGAAGGGATAGTCTTACCTACTCCTATCGTGGAATTTTACTATAAAAAAGATGAGTTGGATGATCCCTTTATCAATGAGGAGCACATTGCCTTTCTAGAACTAGCTAGTCAGGAACAGATTGACTATATCAAGGAAGAAACACGTCGTATCAATGGGTTCTTGAAGGACTTGTTTGGTCAGATTGGGTTGACTTTGGTGGATTTCAAACTAGAATTTGGGGTTGACTCTTCTGGTCAGATTGTATTGGCAGATGAGTTTTCTCCTGATAATTGTCGTTTGTGGGATGCGGATGGCAACCATCTCGACAAGGATGTTTTCCGTCGGGGTCTCGGGGAGTTGACCGAGGTTTACGAGGTCGTATTGGCAAAGTTACAAGAAGTGAAATAAGGATTGGAAAAAATGGCGAAGCGGATTTTTGTTGAGAAGAAGGCGGATTTTCAGATCAAGGCGGAGGCTCTTTGCAAGGAGTTGACCCATAATTTGCAGTTGACAAGTCTGTCAAGTTTGCGTTTGGTGCAGGTGTATGATGTCTTTCATCTGGAGGAGGACTTGCTGGAGCAGGCCGTTAAGCATATCTTTACCGAGCAGGTGACGGACAAGGTTTTGTCGGATGAAGAATTAGGTCTGGAAGGTGCGGTTTATTTTGCTATTGAGGCTTTGCCTGGTCAGTTTGACCAGCGGGCTGCAAGCAGTCAGGAGGCCCTTCTCTTATTGGGTAGTCGTCAGGAGGTGCGTGTCAATACAGGTCAGCTCTATATCTTGAATGGCGATGTGCGGGAAGAAGAGTTAGCTGCTATCAAGAATTATTTGCTTAATCCTGTGGATTCGCGATTCAAGGATATGGATGCTCCTTTGGTGGCTCAGGAGTTTTCGGTGTCAGATACCGTCATTCCAAGCTTGGACTTTTTTGATAACTTTGGGGCAGAGGAATTTGCGGCTTACAAGCGTGAGGCTGGCTTGGCTATGGAAGTGGAAGACCTACTCTTCATTCAGGATTACTTCAAGTCAATTGGTCGAGTGCCAACTGAGACAGAACTCAAGGTCTTGGATACTTACTGGAGTGACCACTGCCGCCATACGACATTTGAGACAGAACTTAGGTCTATTGACTTTTCAGCTTCAAAATTCCACAAGCAATTGCAGGCGACTTATGACAAGTATCTGGCTATGCGAACAGAGTTAGGTCGGACAGACAAACCGCAGACGCTTATGGATATGGCGACGATTTTTGGTCGCTATGAGCGAGCAAATGGTCGTCTGGATGACATGGAAGTGTCAGATGAAATCAATGCCTGCTCGGTAGAAATCGAAGTGGATGTGGACGGCGTGAAAGAGCCGTGGCTCCTCATGTTCAAGAATGAAACCCATAATCACCCAACAGAAATCGAGCCTTTTGGTGGTGCCGCAACCTGTATCGGTGGAGCTATTCGTGATCCTTTGTCAGGTCGTTCCTATGTTTATCAGGCCATGCGAATTTCAGGTGCGGGCGATATTACCCAACCTCTGACAGCTACTCGTTCAGGGAAATTGCCACAGCAAATCATTTCAAAAACAGCGGCACATGGTTATTCTTCTTATGGAAATCAAATCGGTCTTGCGACCACTTATGTGCGTGAATATTTCCACCCAGGTTTTGTCGCAAAACGCATGGAACTAGGTGCCGTAGTCGGTGCATCTCCCAAGGAAAATGTGGTCCGTGAAAAACCAGTCGCAGGCGATGTGGTCATCTTGTTGGGTGGCAAAACAGGCCGTGACGGTATCGGTGGAGCAACAGGATCGTCCAAGGTACAGACAGTCGAGTCTGTGGAAACGGCTGGTGCGGAAGTCCAAAAAGGAAATGCCATTGAAGAACGCAAAATCCAACGCTTGTTCCGAAATGGTGACGTGACTCGCTTGATTAAAAAATCCAATGACTTCGGTGCAGGCGGTGTCTGCGTTGCCATTGGTGAGCTGGCAGATGGTCTTGAAATTGATTTGGATAAGGTTCCACTCAAGTATGCAGGTTTAAATGGAACGGAAATTGCCATTTCTGAATCACAAGAGCGAATGAGCGTCGTTGTCCGTCCAGAGGACGTAGACACCTTTATCGCAGCCTGCCGTCAGGAAAATATCCATGCAGTTGTTGTAGCCAAAGTCACTGAAAAACCAAACCTTGTTATGACTTGGAATGGTCAAACCATTGTTGATTTGGAACGTTCCTTCCTTGATACCAACGGTGTGCGTGTGGTGGTGGACGCCAAGGTGGTTGACAGTGCTGTCAACTTGCCGGAAACACGTACAACATCTGCTGAAACGCTACAAGAAGACTTGAAAGAACTTTTATCAGACCTCAACCATACTAGTCAGAAAGGCTTGCAGACCATTTTCGACTCATCTGTTGGTCGTTCAACCGTCAATCACCCTCTCGGAGGTCGTCACCAATTGACACCGACAGAAAGTTCGGTGCAGAAACTACCTGTCCAACACGGTGTGACGACGACGGCTTCTGTCATGGCTCAGGGCTATCATCCTTACCTAGCAGACTGGTCCCCTTACCACGGAGCAGCCTATGCAGTCATCGAAGCGACAGCCCGCTTGGTGGCAACAGGGGCTAACTGGTCCAAGGCTCGCTTCTCCTACCAGGAGTATTTCCAGCGAATGGATAAGCAGGCAGAGCGTTTTGGTCAGCCAGTAGCAGCACTTCTGGGATCTATCGAGGCTCAGATTCAGCTTGGTTTGCCGTCTATCGGTGGTAAGGACTCCATGTCTGGTACCTTTGAGGACTTGACTGTTCCGCCGACTCTAGTTGCTTTTGGTGTAACCACTGCAGACAGCCGTAAGGTCCTCTCGCCTGAGTTCAAGGCGGCTGGCGAGCATATCTATTACCTGCCAGGTCAAGCCTTGTCAGAAGACATTGATTTTGCCTTGATGAAGTCTAATTTTGAGACTTTTGAAAAATGGCAGAGCGATTATGCGATTACGGCTGCTAGTGCAGTCAAGTATGGAGGAGTTCTAGAAAGTCTTGCCCTTATGTCCTTTGGTAACCAAGTCGGAGCAAGAGTTGAGCTTGCAGCCCTTGAAGCCAGCTTAACAGGTCAGCTTGGCGGCTTTGTCTTCACATCGCAAGAAGACATTCCAGATGCTGTGAAAATCGGTCAAACCACTATAGACTTTACACTAGTTGTCAATGGTGTCAACCTTGCTGGACAGGACTTGCAGGCAGCCTTTGAGGGCAAACTAGAAGAAGTTTACCCAACAGAGTTTGAACAGGCGACGGAGTTGCAGGATGTTCCAGCAATTACCAGTTCATCGGTTATTCAAGCCAAGGATAGAGTTGAAGTACCTGTGGTTTACATTCCAGTCTTCCCAGGTACAAACTCAGAATATGATTCTGCCAAGGCCTTTGAACAGGCTGGTGCAAAAGTCAATCTGGTGCCATTCGTGACCTTGGATGCGGAAAGTATTGAACAGTCAGTTGACACAATGGTTGACAATATTGCTAAGGCACATATTCTTTTCTTTGCAGGTGGATTCTCGGCTGCGGATGAACCAGATGGGTCTGCTAAGTTTATCGTGACTATCTTACGAAACGCCAAGGTCCGCTCTGCTATTGAACAATTTATCGAAAAAAGAGGCCTCATCATCGGTATCTGTAATGGTTTCCAGGCCCTTGTCAAATCGGGCTTGTTGCCGTATGGAAACTTTGAGGAGGCGGGTGAAACCAGTCCGACCCTCTTCTACAACGATGCCAACCATCACGTTGCCAAAATGGTGGAAGCGCGGATTGCCAATGTCAACTCACCGTGGTTGGCAGGCGTTCAGGTCGGTGATATTCACGCTATTCCAGTTTCTCACGGGGAAGGGAAGTTTGTGGTGACAGACGAGGAATTTGCTATCTTGCGGGATAATGGTCAGATTTTCAGCCAATACGTTGACTTTACAGGTCAGCCAAGCATGGATTCTAAGTACAATCCAAATGGATCCAGCCATGCCATTGAGGGTATTACCAGTCGCAACGGTCAGATTATCGGGAAAATGGGGCATTCGGAGCGTTACGAGGACGGTCTTTTCCAAAACATTCCAGGTAAGAAAGACCAAGGACTTTTTGTTTCAGCGGTTCGCTATTTTACAGGAAAATAAATATGACATACGAAGTTAAATCACTCAATGAAGAATGCGGAGTTTTCGGTATTTGGGGACATCCGCAGGCTGCTCAGGTGACCTATTTTGGTCTGCATAGCTTGCAGCACCGTGGACAAGAAGGGGCAGGGATTTTAGCAAACGATGGTGGGCATTTACGTCGCCATCGCGGCACAGGCCTGATTGCAGAAGTCTTCAAAAATCCAGCAGATTTAGAAGCCTTGACAGGAACGGCTGCTATTGGTCATGTCCGCTATGCAACTTCTGGCTCTGCTTCTATCAATAATATCCAGCCCTTCCTTTTTGACTTTGCTGATATGCAGGTGGGTTTGGCACATAATGGGAATTTAACCAACGCGGTCAGTTTGAAGGCTGAACTTGAAAAAAATGGTTCCATTTTCTCTTCTTCTTCTGACACTGAAATTCTCATGCACTTGATTCGCCGCAGTCACAATCCAGACTTTATGGGAAAAATCAAGGAAGCCCTCAATACTGTTAAAGGGGGCTTTGCTTACCTGATTATGTTGGAAGACAAATTGGTTGCGGCCTTGGATCCTAATGGTTTCCGTCCACTTTCAATAGGCAAAATGAAAAATGGTGCCTGGGTAGTTGCCAGCGAAACTTGTGCTTTTGAAGTAGTGGGGGCTGACTGGGTGCGAGATGTGGAGCCTGGTGAAATTGTCGTCATTGATGATTCAGGAATTCAATATGATAGCTATACAAGAGATACGCAACTGGCTGTTTGCTCTATGGAGTATGTCTATTTTGCCCGACCGGACTCGGTTATTCATGGTGTCAATGTCCACACGGCTCGTAAAAATATGGGTCGTCGTTTGGCCCAGGAATTTCAACATGAAGCGGATATCGTGGTTGGTGTGCCAAACTCCTCCCTATCTGCGGCTATGGGATTTGCAGAGGAATCTGGTTTGCCAAATGAAATGGGGCTGATTAAAAACCAATATACCCAGCGGACCTTTATTCAACCAACCCAGGAATTGCGGGAGCAGGGTGTGCGCATGAAGTTGTCAGCCGTTTCAAGTGTTGTCAAAGGTAAGCGCGTGGTCATGATTGACGACTCTATTGTTCGCGGTACAACTAGCCGCCGCATTGTCCAGCTTCTTCGTGATGCAGGGGCAAAAGAAGTCCATGTGGCTATCGGCAGCCCAGAACTCAAGTACCCGTGTTTCTATGGAATTGATATTCAGACCCGTCGGGAGCTGATTTCAGCCAATCATACGGTTGAAGAAGTCTGTGAGATCATCGGGGCAGACAGTCTGACCTACCTTTCTCTTGAGGGGATGATTGAAGCCATCGGCATCGAAACCGATGCGCCAAAAGGCGGGCTCTGTGTAGCCTACTTTGACGGCGAATTTCCAACCCCTCTTTACGACTACGAGGAAGAGTACCTCCGTAGCCTAGAAGAGAAAACGAGTTTCTATATTGAAAATGTCAAGTAAATGACAGAGGTGTCAACGCTACTTGACAGACCTGTAAACTATTGAAAGGAATCAAAATGACAAATAAAAATGCCTACGCCCAATCGGGCGTTGACGTCGAAGCAGGATATGAAGTTGTCGAACGTATCAAGAAGCATGTAGATCGGACAGAACGTTTGGGCGTGATGGGAGCTCTCGGTGGTTTTGGCGGTATGTTTGACCTGACTAAACTGGATGTCAAAGAGCCAGTTTTGGTATCGGGGACAGACGGCGTCGGCACCAAGCTTATGTTGGCGATTCAGTACGACAAGCACGACACCATTGGTCAGGACTGCGTGGCCATGTGTGTCAACGATATCATCGCAGCAGGTGCAGAGCCGCTTTACTTCCTCGACTACATTGCGACTGGAAAAAATGAGCCAGCCAAGCTAGAGCAGGTAGTAGCAGGTGTGGCTGAAGGCTGTGTCCAAGCTGGTTGCGGATTGATTGGCGGTGAAACAGCTGAAATGCCTGGTATGTACGGCGAGGATGACTATGACCTGGCTGGCTTTGCCGTCGGTATTGCGGAGAAGTCTCAGATTATTGACGGCAGTAAGGTCCAGGAAGGCGACATTCTTCTTGGCTTGGCCTCAAGCGGTATCCACTCCAACGGCTATTCCCTAGTCCGTCGTGTTTTTGCAGATGTTTCTGGCGACGCTCTGTTGCCAGAGCTCAATGGCAGAGCTCTAAAGGATGTCCTATTAGAGCCGACCAGTATCTATGTCCAGCAGGTGTTGCCTCTGGTAAAAGCAGGGCTAGTCAACGGGATTGCTCATATCACAGGCGGTGGCTTCATTGAAAATATTCCCCGTATGTTTGCTGACAACCTAGCAGCTGAAATTGAAGAAGACAAGATTCCAGTCCTTCCAATCTTTACAGCCCTTGAAAAATACGGAAAGATCAAACATGAAGAAATGTTTGAAATCTTCAATATGGGAATCGGATTGGTCCTGGCAGTCAGTCCAGGCAAGGTTGACAGTGTCTGTCAACTAGTTGACGAGGAAGTTTACACCATTGGTCGCATCATCGCCAAGGAAGATAAGAGTGTGGTCATCAAATGAAACGAATAGCAGTGTTTGCATCAGGCAACGGCTCCAATTTCCAAGTCATCGCAGAACAGTTTGAAGTGGTTTTTGTCTTTTCAGACTGCAGAAACGCCTATGTCTTGGAACGAGCTGAAAAACTAGGTGTACCAACCTTTACTTTTGAACTCAAAGAGTTTTCAGATAAGCAGGCCTACGAAGAAGCACTCATCCAACTCTTAGACCAGCACCAGATTGATTTGGTGGTATTGGCAGGCTATATGAAGATTGTGGGACCAACTCTGCTGGCTCAGTACGAAGGTCGTATCATTAATATCCACCCAGCCTACTTGCCGGAATTTCCAGGTGCTCATGGGATTGAAGACGCTTGGCAGGCTGGCGTGTCGGAAAGTGGCGTGACAGTCCATTGGGTGGATAGTGGTATTGACACAGGACAAATTATTCAGCAAGTTCGAGTGCCTAGACTAGCCGATGACACCTTGGAAACCTTTGAAGCAAGAATACATGAAGCCGAGTACCAACTCTATCCAGCGGTTTTGGAGGAGTTGGGGGCGAAAAGAAGAGTGTTATGATAAAGAAAGTCATCTCATTTATTTTGGTATTTGTTTTGGCAGCTCTGCTGTTTAATAGCCTTATTTTTGTAAACTTAGAAAATCCAGCCCGTTTGATTCTGGCTTATGGTCTATCCTTGATTTTATCAGGATTCCTCATGACCCAAATCAAGTAGTTCTGGTAAGGAAAAGGAGAAAATATGACAAAACGCGCACTGATTAGCGTATCAGATAAGAATGGCATCGTAGAACTTGCCCAAGAATTGACCAAGTTTGGTTGGGAAATTATCTCGACCGGTGGTACCAAGGTTGCCTTGGATCAGGCTGGTGTAACTACCATCGCCATTGACGATGTGACCGGTTTTCCTGAGATGATGGACGGTCGCGTCAAGACACTTCACCCAAAAATCCACGGGGGCTTGCTGGCTCGTCGGGATTTGGACAGTCACCTGCAAGCAGCCAAGGACCACGAAATTGGCCTGATTGACTTGGTGGTGGTCAACCTTTATCCCTTTAAAGAGACCATCTTGCGTCCAGATGTGACCTACGACTTGGCGGTGGAGAATATTGACATCGGTGGTCCCTCTATGCTTCGTTCGGCAGCCAAAAACCACGCCAGCGTGACCGTTGTGGTGGATCCGGCAGATTATCCTACGGTTTTAGGGGAAATTGCAGAGCAGGGTCAGACGACCTACCCAACGCGTCAGCGATTGGCTGCCAAGGTATTCCGTCATACCGCAGCTTACGATGCTCTTATTGCAGACTACTTCACCAAGCAAGTCGGCGAAGACAAGCCTGAAAAACTCACCCTTACCTACGACCTCAATCAGCCCATGCGTTACGGAGAAAATCCTCAGCAAAATGCGGATTTCTACCAAAATGCCCTTCCGACAGATTATTCGATTGCGTCTGCCAAACAGTTAAATGGAAAGGAATTGTCCTTCAACAACATTCGTGATGCGGATGCTGCTATCCGTATTATCCGTGATTTCAAGGATCGTCCAACTGTTGTGGCTCTCAAACACATGAACCCTTGCGGTATCGGACAGGCAGAGACTATTGAGCAGGCTTGGGATTATGCTTATGAAGCTGACCCGGTGTCGATTTTCGGGGGCATCGTCGTGCTGAACAGAGAAGTGGATGCTGCGACGGCTGAAAAGATGCACCCGATTTTCTTAGAAATCATCATCGCACCGAGTTACTCGGCAGAAGCGCTAGCTATTTTGACCAATAAAAAGAAAAATCTTCGGATTTTGGAGTTGGCTTTTGATGCACAGGATGCCAGCGAAGTTGAAAAAGAGTTCACAGGCGTTGTCGGCGGGCTCTTGGTGCAGGATCAGGACGTGGTGGTGGAAAGCCCAGCGGACTGGCAGGTGGTGACCGAGCGTCAACCGTCCGAACAAGAGTGGGCGGCCATGGAGTTCGCTTGGAAGTCCTCCAAGTATGTCAAGTCCAACGGCATCATCATCACCAATGACAAGATGACCTTGGGCGTGGGACCGGGGCAAACCAACCGTGTAGCGTCCGTCCGTATCGCTATCGAACAAGCCAAGGATCGTTTAGAGGGAGCCGTTTTGGCGTCGGATGCCTTCTTCCCATTTGCTGATAACGTGGAAGAAATTGCTGCTGCAGGAATCAAGGCCATTATCCAACCAGGAGGCTCTGTTCGTGACCAAGACTCCATTGACATGGCCAACAAATACGGCTTGACCATGGTCTTTACAGGAGTAAGACATTTCAGACATTGAGAGCCTATATCTAGAGACTGGGAAAAACTGAGATAGGATTCCTTCTAATGAGCATGAATCTTACGAAATTGGCTAAGAAATTAGTCCAAGAGAGTATAAACAGAAAGAAAAACACAGACAGTTCGGCTGAATTTCATCTGAAGTAGCTCAATTTGTCTGTGTATTTTTTAGTTATTGGCTAGTTTTTACCCAGCCTCGCTTCAATGACTGAAATGTTGATTGAAGAAGAGAAATTAGATTTACTTCAAGAGTTTGTCAAAGACCAAAAAATCAGAGATTATCATATTACAGATGCCAGTTTAGCGGATATATTATTATTGGATAAGGAGACATCAAGGTGAATGTATTAGCTTATACAATAGCAGAATTTAGGAGACGAAAATCATATAGGGTGAGTACTATTTTGACAATTCTTGGTGCCTTTTTGGTTGTAGCCATTCAGATTTCGGTTTGGACCAGTGTAGTCACTGAAAACACATCATTTCAACTCGTTCTATATGCAGTAATTTCTAGGATGATGTTCATTCTTTTTCCAGATTATCGTACCGCCTCCATTATTTCAGAGATGATTCAAAAAGGTGATGCGGCAGTCTATTTTTTAAGACCCCATAGTTTTATGGGGATGCATTTTTTTAGACAAGTAGGTTCATTTGTTTATGATTTGATTTTTGTAGTCACTCCCTTGACGTTTGCTCTTGTCTTTTATTCATTCGTTACAGGAATATCTCTTGTTCCTGAAATGGTGCTATCATTTATCATGTCGGCTCTATTAGGTCTATTGATTTCGTTTTTATTTGGCTATCTCTTAGGGCTTTTATCTATCCGTTTTAATCAGATTTTAGGTGTTTTAGAATTTTACGATGCCTTGTTGATGCTTTTTGGTGGATCAGTATTACCTATTAGCTTTTTTCCAGAAATGTTGCAAAAACTTATTGTTTTAACTCCTTTCTATGCTATGTTATCAGTCCCTTCATCTATTTTATCGGCTTTATTACCAGCCCAATATGTTTTACAACAATTGTGCTTACAGATGTTTTGGGTTCTCCTTCTGGCTTTATTTATTTCTATGTATCAGAAGAAGCTATTTAAAGTGATGAACTATTATGGAGGTTAGTGATGACAAGATATTTTTACTTGTATATTCATTTTATGAAACTTCAATGGAAGAGGTATATCCAATATAGAGAAGATGCTGTCATTGGAATAATAGGCTATAGCGTGAACACTGTTATCTCAATCTATGTTTTAAAAGTATTTTTAGATAATCTATCAAATTTTCCTGGATGGTCTACAAATGAGTTAGTACTCTTGTTTGGATTTGTAACAATGGCCAGATCTGGCTGGAATTTGATTTTCATCAACACCTTATTTATTGGAGATTATGTCAGAGAAGGAACATTTGATGTCTTATTACTTAGGCCAGTAAACACCCTATTACTCATCATTTTTTCAAAGATAGATTTTGAAAGTATTGGCGAGTTTTGTATTGGTCTGATAATATTTTGGATGGCACTGCTTACAGAATTTGAAACGTTATCTGCTTGGCTTATACTGAAAATCATCCTTTTACTAATAGGTAGTATTTTATGTTACGTAGCAATCCACCTCTTCGTTAACTCATTAACATTTTTTATCAAAGATGTGTATTCCATTAACTTTATTGTTTGGAGACTGGATGAAACAACTCGCTATCCAAATAGTATTTATCCTGGTTGGTTATCAAAATTATTATGGTTCATTCCATATGCATTTATTGGATATTTCCCACTGATGTCAATAACAAAATCGTTACCTCTCTTAGCAGATTTAGGGACTATTTCTGCTAGCTATATCATCTTTTTACTTGTTTATAAGATTGTTTGGAAATTTAGTATTAGTCGTTATCATAGTTATAGGCAGTAAATTTAGGGATTTATTTTGGAATCGGAGAAAATAAGAATAACATAATGATTTATGACTATCTGTGTTGCAACATTCCTCAGATTCTAGTATAATGGTGCGTGAAACCAGAAGTCTACAGATAGCTATTCAGTCGGTCTTTTATTGCTTTGACGCATGAAGATTTCCAGCAGGTTTTCAGTTTACCAGCTATCAAGCTAAAAGACTAGGAACAGTTAGCTAATTGCGACTCTAGCCAGTGAGATAGGTTTTGTTTATTTTTGCTGTGCTTGCAAGAGGATTCTATATCATATCCCATGTGTAGCGAGATCAACAAGATTTTTGAAACTGGGGAAGGGGGAATGTACCATCTAACAAAAAGGTGTGTGAATTGTCAGTCAGTAGTTGGTATTATTGCGATACAATCGCTATACTGAGATTTGGCATAGATTTTGAGAATAGGTACTGGGAGCTACACCTGGTCTTGAAATAGGAACTGATGGTATAAAGGTAAATTGGAACTCTGTAATCTTTTAATATTGGATTAGAGAGATTTTTTAATATGCGTATTATAGTCCTTCAGTTTTACTTTAATGGTTTAACCAAGTGCTAGCTCAACTGCCAACCATCTTTCGTTCAAGGTGGGCTACTGAAACAAACTGACCACTTAATCAAAATCAGACTATCTTTCGCAGAGGAAATTTGGGATAGCTTGCACGCAATTCTTTTCTTTTTTCTAAATGCACGTGAGGCCGAAAATGTTTGCTTTTGATTTTTCTATAAAATATTAAGGAAGTATTATATGAAACAAAATTCTGGACAGACCGTTCATCGCTTTTCTTTGAGAAAAACATCGTTTGGACTAGTATCTGCTACCATTGCTAGTCTTTTCATGCTGTTTTCATTTTCTTCAGAAAGACAGGTATTTGCTGAAGATAGTGCCAAAACAGTGCATTATCGCTATATTGCCGAAGATGAATTAACAGCGTCAGAAAAGCAATTAATCGTAAATGAATTACCGAAATTAGTAGAAGAAAGTGACAATGCCTATTACTTGATTTATAAGCCAAAGCAGTCAGTATCAGAGGGCATTTTGCCTGCTACAGGTGATACATGGTTGGGGCAAGTAACAGGAGCACTTGTTGGAGCAGGGTTGCTGATTTTGGCTATCCGTAAAGGTCGTAAGGGGAAAAAAGAGTTTGCGGGATTGTTCATTTTAGGGGCGACAGGCTCATTGTTATTAGCACCTCCTGCCTTTTCTTTAACCAATCAAACCTTGGCTCGATTTAATCAGGAATTATCTATCAGCGTAGGTGAACAATTGCCAGAACCGATGGCTATTGAGGGCTATAGATATATTGGTTACATAAAGGAAGGTAAGAGTGATGAAATAGCAAAACCTATTCATCCTAACTCTGAGTTACTGGGTACAGACAATGCTGTCAATCCGGATAAACCAAGTTTGGCAGTTGAGCATGTAGATAGTGTTCAAACTGAACCCGTCGCTTATGAGATCCAAGAGGTTCCGAATAGCGAACTCCTAGCCGGTGAGACAGTTGTCAGCCAAGAAGGAGTTGACGGCGTACGCACCATTGTCACCCGTCGCTATACTGTCGATGGTCAGGTTGTTAAGACCGAGGAGATTTCGAACACGATAACGACCCCAGCTACTCCAAGAATCGTTCAAGTCGGTACCAAGGTCGTAGAGGAAGTCGCAAAGGATGCTCCAAGTCATGAACTGCCAAGCCTAGATATTGTGGAAAGTGATACAAGCTATACTGAACCCGTCGCTTATGAAACCCAAGAAGTTCCGAATAGCGAACTCCTAGCCGGTGAGATGGTTGTCAGCCAAGAAGGCGTTGACGGCGAGCGTACCATTGTCACACGCAGCTATATTATTGATGGTCAGGTTGTTAAGACCGAGGAAATTTCGAATACGATAACGACCCCAGCTACTCCAAGAATCGTTCAAGTCGGTACTAAGGTCGTAGAGGAAGTTCCAAAGGATGCCCCAAGCCATGAACTGCCAAGCCTAGATATTGTAGAACGTGACACGATTCGTACTGAACCCGTCGCCTATGAAACCCAAGAAGTTCCGAATAGCGAACTCTTAGCCGGTGAGATGGTTGTTAGCCAAGAAGGCGTTGACGGCGAGCGTACCATTGTCACCCGTAGCTATACTGTTGATGGTCAGGTTGTTAAGACCGAGGAAATTTCGAACACGATAACGACCCCAGCTACTCCAAGAATCGTTCAAGTCGGTACTAAGGTCGTAGAGGAAGTTCCAAAGGATGCCCCAAGTCTTGAATTGCCAAGCCTAGATATTGTAGAACGTGATACGACCCGTACCGAGCCCGTCGCCTATGAAACCCAAGAAGTTCCGAATAGCGAACTCCTAGCCGGTGAGATGGTTGTCAGCCAAGAAGGCGTTGACGGCGAGCGTACCATTGTCACACGCAGCTATACTGTCGATGGTCAGGTTGTTAAGACCGAGGAAATTTCGAATGAAATTACTACAGATCCAAGACCAAAGATTGTCCAAGTCGGTACTAAGGTCGTAGAGGAAGTTCCGAAGGATGCCCCAAGTCTCGAACTGCCAAGCCTAGATATTGTAGAACGTGACACGACCCGTATCGAGCCCGTCGCCTATGAAACTCAAGAGGTTCCGAACAGCGAACTCCTAGCCGGTGAGACAGTTGTCAGCCAAGAAGGAGTTGAGGGCGTACGTACCATTGTCACACGTAGCTATATTATTGATGGTAAGGTTGTTGAGACTAAAGAAATTTCGAATGAAATTACTACGGATCCAAGACCAAAGATTATCCAAGTCGGTACTAAGGTAAAAGAAATACCAACAATTACAATCACTTCTATTGCAGAAGATGAAAATGCAAAATCGGCAGAGGCTAGTTTTGAATTATCAGATAGAACTCAATCTTACATTTCAGCGGTTGCTCAGCTCTATCAGGGAGACCAGCTTGTAAGAGAAATTCCAATTACAGATGTGACTGCACCTCTCGCATTGACAGGTTTGGATTACTATACAGACTATAGTCTAAAAACAATTGTTACCTATAACGTAGGCAAGGGACCAGAGACAAAACTGCAAGAAAGTACACAAGATTTCCGCTTGGATTATAAGAAGATTGAAATTAAGGATATCGACCAAGTGGAGTTATATGGTCTTGACAATGGTCATTATCGCCGTCAATTGTCATTAACTAGCGAATCGGTCAATTTGGACAACTACTTTGTAAAAATCAAATCAGATCGTTTCAAAGAATTACTTCTTCCAATCTCTAAAATTGAAGAAGTAGAGATAGATGGTCAAACCAAGTATAAATTGACTGTTGAAACTGATGAACTGGTTCAGGATACAGGAAAACAATACGATAAAAATTATAGTTTTTATGTGGACCAGCGAGTAGAAAGCCAGAACGGTGTATACACTTCTTTCAAAGAATTGTTAACAGCAATAGAAGCCAACCCAGCAGGAACCTACACACTTGGTGCAGATATGACTGCTGACGAAGTTGACTTAGCTACAGATGCACTCTCTTATGTCACATCTACCTTTACAGGTCGTTTGAATGGTACTCATAATGGCAAATCGTACGCTATCTATAACCTTATTCAGCCACTATTTAATGTCATCAATAATGCAACTATTGAGAATGTAGACTTGATTGACGTTGCGATTATTTCTAAGACAGAAAAAGTCGGTGCACTTGCTAAAACAGCAACTGGAAGTCAGATAACGAACGTTTCAGTAGAAGGTAGTCTTTCAGCTCCTACAAGTATCGGAGGGCTTGTCTATCTCGCAAATGGTGCAACTAAGATTACGAATAGTTCCTTTAAAGGTCAGCTTGTAGCAATAGGAACCAATTCAGGTGGTTCTAATATTGGTGGAATCGTAGGTTGGGCACACGATAATCAGACTACGATTAGTCAGGTGCAATCTGATGTGGCGATAACGCTTTCTGCTCAAAATAATAACTACCGAGCAGGAGCTTTAGTAGGACATGTCCAAAATAGTGCTCGTTTACAAGACGGAGTAGCCAAGGGAACACTTGTCAATTTGACAACAGCTGGTCAGGTCGGCGGAGTAGTTGGTTCAACCTGGAGTTCTGGAGTTGTAAATAATGTTGTCAGCAGCGTACAGGTAACCAATGGTAAGCGAGTTCATGGAGATACCGCCTATGGTTCGGCCCCTATTACCAATACATTTGTTACTGGTTCGGCTAGCGGAGTTGCAGATAAGTGGAGTACTCAAATTTCTGAAACTGAAGCGACAAGTAAAATTGCAGCCATGGGAATTACTGCTACGGTAGCAGATAGTCTGAACAACCAAGCTAAGAATTTGTATAGTGTGGATTATAGCTTGCTAGATAAAGCAACTCCTGAACGTGCTATAGCCTATGCTAACATGGAAAAACTGTTACCATTCTATAATAAAGAATATATTGTTTACTTAGCTAACAAGATGGCCTTGACAGATAAATTAGCTCAAACGAGATTATTAGATGTTGTTCCAATGGTTGGCAATCAAATTGTAACAGATCCAAATAGTCAAAAACAGGCTATCAATCGTATTATGCTTCATTATGCTGACAATACGGTTGCTTATTTGGATGTTGCTTTCAAGGAAGATTTTGTAAATAACCATGTATCTGATTACACAATTGTAGGAACGGATTTACTCTATACTCCAGAAACATTCTTATCAAACTACGATGGAATGGTACATCGCCTTACAAATGATATTTCGAGTCTGGTATTTAACTCTGATAAAGTAAAAGCGGTGTTGGGAATTGTAGAGCCTACGACACCGCCAACAGAAAATGAGTTGAAGAACTGGGCATCGGATTTGGGAGTTCCATCAACTACTGAACAAAAACCATTGTGGGCACTGTATTTGGAAGATAGTTTCAATAGTGTACGTGATCATCTCGCGGAAGATTTACGGAAAGTGTTGGCTTCTGATAAAGCTATCAATAGCCTAGGTGCATCGGTTGAGAATTATCTAGTTCAGAAGATTTCTCAAAATAAAGAAGCATTGGTGCTGGGTCTTGCATATCTGAAACGTTGGTATAATATTGATTTCGGCGATTTAAATACTCGAGATTTGACTATATTTAAACAAGACTTCTTTGGTAATCAGGCAACCTCTACACTAGATGTTATTATTGCTTTGGGTAATTCAGGTTATGATAATCTTCGTCCAAAGAATAACGTTCAGACCTATGCTAACTCTTTACAGTTGGCAAAAGGAAAAGCTACTCTATTTGATTATCTTACAAGTTATCGACAATTATTTTTACCAGACAAAACAAATAATGAATGGTTGAAAGATACAAGTAAGGCCTATATTGTGGAAATGGCTTCGAATGTTGAAGAAGCTGCTAAGAAGCAAGCACAAGCAACACCGAATAGTCGCTATGCCTTGGGTGTGTATGACCGTATTACGAAGTCAAACTGGGCTCATCAAAACATGCTCCTTCCTCTTCTCACTCTACCAGATGAAAGCATGTATATCATTTCTACCATGTCAACTCTATCATTCGGAGCTTATGATCGTTATCTGTATGATGGTGCGTCTAATGGTATGAAGTTCGAAGATTATATGCATCAGATGGTTGATAGAGCAGCAACTCGGCAACGGAATCATTTTGACTTCTGGTATAGTATTTTATCGGAAGAATCACGTGAGAAGCTCTTCCGGTCTGTTTTGAACTATGATGGCTTTAATTTCCGTGACTCAGCAAGTAAGGCTACTTGGAAGAGTCTTCAAAATACGGAGCGTTCTTCTATTGCTAACTTCTTTGGTCCAGTAGGTAAATGGTATGTAGCGAATGGATCAGGTGCGTATGCAACAGGCTCATTGACGCATTTTGTTGTTGATAGAATGCTAGACCAGTATGGTACTTCTGTCTTCACTCATGAAATGGTTCATAACTCTGATGGAGGAATTTATTTCGAAGGAAAAGGTCGTCGTCAAGGTTTAGGGGCAGAATTATTTGCTCTTGGTCTATTGCAAGCTCCAAACGGTAATCAGGCACGTTCGCTAGGGATTAATACTCTATTTACTGGAAATGAGGATTCTATGACTCGTTATCATGCGGCCGATCCTACGGAACGTTACCGTAGTGTTGAAGATTTGAATACCTATGTTCATAACATGTTTGATGTTATTTACTTGCTAGACTACTTAGAAGCTAAGTCTGTTTTGAAACAAAATGAAACTGTTAAGCAAAAATGGTATAGGGTCATTGATAATTACTATATCAAGGATAAGGAAAAGAACACGCATGCAGGAAATACAATCCGTCAGCTGACAATTGAGGAAGCTGCAAAACTGAATACCACCAATGATTTGGTTGACAACAGCATTATCAACCGTCGCGAATATTGGGACACGCATACTGGCTTAACTCGTAATGGTTATTATACTGTTAGTCTCTTTTCTCCAGTTTATTCCGCTTTATCTAATCCAAATGGTTCTCCAGGAGATTTCATGTTCCGTCGTATGGCCTATGAATTGATGGCAGAAAAAGGCTACGTAGAAGGATTCATTCCTTATGTATCTAATCAACTTGGTAAAGAAGCGGAAGCGGCTGGGGAACTTGTGTATGATGGTTGGTTTAGACGAAATGTTGGTCTCATCACTGACAACAGAGTCTTCAAGCACATTTTTAAAGATGAGTATGCTGATTGGGCAACATTTAAGAAAGCTATGTACCAAAATCGTATTAATCAACTTGACAAGTTGGTTGACTTCACAATGACCTACGAATTGGATAAGCCAAACTCAACAAAACAAGTTACGATTAGCTCCTTTGCAGATTTAGAAAAGCTTATGGATGAAGCTGTGGCTCAAGATATGAAGAGCATTGATATCGTACTTGCTCACAATGAGTCAAGTTGGGTCAATGTCCTCAAACAACGGATTTATAATGCTCTTTTGAGAAATACGGATGATTTCAGAACTTCTATTTTTAAATAGTATGAGAAGAAGGAGCGAACTGGTTATATGGTAAATGGTTCCGCCCCTATCGTTCTAGGACTCTGTAAAGTTATCTGTAAGTCGTTACTTGCAAACCAAGACTCTAGATAACAGCATGCTGTCAAGTGGATATATCGTCATTTAGTTTTTCTTTTATTACTTCGACGACTGAAAAGCTCCATTGGAGGTTTTCAGCCTACCACCTGTCATTAAAAGAGTGGTAGTTTGAACTTGCCTTGCCTGATTTTGTAAAAGTGACTTGCTTTGCAAGTATTATCTCCCACCTTGCACAGTCCATTGACTGTGCAAGCAATCTGGGGGATACGAATAGTCCAGTGGACTATTCGTACCTGAGCCTGAAAACAAAAAAGCGAAGTACATCAGCTGGCCACCTAGAAATAAAAAAGCATTGAGTTATGCCTGCGACTGTTGAAGCGAACTTGGTTCGCACTATCTCCAGCCTTCAAAGGTTCCCCAAACCTTTGAAGTGAGTACTAAAAGTAAACTAAAAGACTATAAATATGACAAAAGCGGCTGTTCTAGTCACGACCTTGTCCCTACTTGTTTAGGAGGGATAAGGTCGTTTTTTATACAGCGGACAGTTTTGAAGAATCCATCGGCTAGCTATTATCGATAGTATGTAACCGCCCAATAACAAGGTATCTATCCACCCACTCCCTCCTCCAGTATACTGTTAGAAAAACAAAACTGGAGGATTTATTATGTCACACCCCATCATTCCATTGACTGTTCCCCAATCTCGCCGCTTTGAGAAGCGAGGCAGAAACGATATTATGATGAAAATTCGTCTCGGAAAAGTGGAGCTCACAGTCTTTCACACTATCAATCAAGAAACACTAGAAACAATCTTAGATAAGGTACTGTTCTATGACCATCCAACTCAGTGATTTAGGTCAAGTTTACTTGGTCTGTGGAAAAACAGATATGCGTCAGGGAATTGATTCCCTGGCCTATCTTATCAAAAGTCAGTTCAACCTGGATCCCTTCTCCGGTCAGGTCTATCTCTTCTGCGGAGGTCGAAAAGACCGGTTCAAAGCTCTTTATTGGGATGGACAGGGATTTTGGTTATTGTATAAACGTTTTGAAAATGGGAAATTGACCTGGCCAAACAATGAAGAAGAGGTCAAGGCTCTAACTTCCGAGCAAGTCGACTGGCTCATGAAAGGATTTTCTATCATTCCAAAAATAAATGTTTCAAAAAGTCGTGATTTCTATTGAAATCATGGCTTTTCTTTGTGTATAATGAGATAAAAAGAAGGAGATTGGTTATGTCATCACTAGAAAAAATTATTGAAACACAGTCAAAAACGATAGAGATGATGGCTAATGAACTCACTCTCCTTCGAGAACAGGTTGACTATCTGAGACAGAAACTCTACGGAAAATCATCAGAGAAGGTCGTATATCAACCAGGTCAGCTGAGCTTGTTTGGGGAGGAAAGTCTCCCTGAAGAAGAAGCTGACTTACCCAGTTGAAACGGAGACCATCACCTATAAACGCAAGAAAGCTAAGGGAGTTCGTCAGGCTATTTTCAGCCAGTTCACTCCAGAGATTGTGCATCACGAATTGCAGGGCGAAGACTGCACTTGTCCAGACTGTCATGGTCAGCTGAAAGAGATTGGCTCAACTGTTCAACGACAAGAGTTGGTCTTCATTCCTGCACAATTAAAGCGGATTGACCATGTTCAACACGCATACAAGTGTCAGGCATGTAGTCAGAAGAATCTAAGCGATAAGATTATCAAGGCTCCTGTTCCTAAGGCACCTTTGGCACACAGCTTGGGTTCAGCCTCTATCATCGCTCACACCATTCATCAGAAATTCAATCTGAAGGTACCCAATTACCGTCAGGAAGAGGACTGGCATAAACTTGGCCTGCCCATCAGTCGGAAGGAAATAGCCAACTGGCACATCAAGTCTAGTCAGTATTATTTCGAGCCGATTTATAACCTGTTGCACGAGAAATTGTTGGAGCAGCCTATTCTTCATGCGGATGAGACTTCCTACAAGGTCTTAGAAAATGATAGCCAGTTGACCTACTACTGGACTTTCTTGTCTGGGAAACATGAGAAAAATGGAATTACCCTCTATCATCATGACAAACGACGGAGCGGCTTAGTTGTGGAGGAGTTTCTTGGGGACTATGCGGGCTACGTTCATTGTGACATGTGGAGTGCTTATCGTCAATTAGACAAGGCTCAGCTCGTTGGCTGTTGGGCTCATGTTAGACGAAAATTTTTTGAGGCGACTCCTAAGAAGACAGACAAGACTTCTTTAGGAGCCAAGGGTTTAGCCTATTGCGACCGCCTGTTTGCCTTGGAGAGTGACTGGGCTGACCTGTCTACTGAGGAACGGCTACATAAACGGCAGACAGAGTTAACTCCCTTGATGGACGAGTTCTTTGATTGGTGCCGTGAACAGGCTGTCTTGCCAGCTTCCAAATTGGGTACTGCAATAGAGTATAGCCTCAAATACGAAACCACCTTCCGAGCCGTTCTCTCGGACGGTGACCTAGTCCTGTCCAACAATATGGCTGAGAGGGCTATGAAGACCTTGGTGATGGGCAGAAAAAATTGGCTTTTTTCTCAGAGCTTTGAGGGAGCCAAGTCGACAGCTGTCATTTTGAGTCTTTTAGAAACAGCTAAGCGACACGGACTTGATGCAGAAAAATATATGACCTATCTTCTAGAACACTTACCTAATGAGGAGTCGCTCGCAAAAAAGGAGGTTTTAGAAGCCTATTTGCCATGGGATAAAAATATTAAGAGAGCTTGTAAATAGAAAAAGGTTCCAGAGTCGACAGGACTTTGGAGCCTTTTCAATATACCTTGTTATTGGGCGCTTACAGTAGATGGCTTAATACCAAGTCGGTGTGCTTGCTCTGCTGATTGTATCTTTTCGGGTGATATATAACTCATGATAAGTACAGCCCGATGTCTTGGTCTAGCTACTGCATTGACTGCCTTTATAATCTCATTCACTTCTTCAGGGGCTTCACGTTGCCAATCGTGTTTTCTGTCTTTGTAATCCTCTGGATTAAATTCTAAAGACGGTATCAGCCAATTGCCAAAGCTCTCTGTCGGTTCATGAAATAGACTTGAAACTCTGCACCATCTATGAAACTCTTTCAGTTTTCTTTTTGCTAGTTGTTTTAAATCCATTTACACCCGCCCTCCATCATGTCCAACCCCAATAGTCCGCAAAGATTTCTGTAATTCGCTCCAAGCGTTTCTGTGTTGATTTCAAGCCTGTTCCTGTTAGTTCAGCGATTTCTTCGGGTGTGCGTTCATGTATCCAACGTAGTTCAAACACTAGCTTCATTGTGTCGTCTAATAGCTCTATTGTGCTTTCTATAGCGTTCAATTGGCACTCTAGCCCTTTCAGCTTTATATCACTGTCAAAGCGTTCTACAAGCCATTCTGTGCGTTTATACTGTTCAAAAAACAAAAACTAACGTATAATAGATTTATGAAACTTACTATCGAACAAACAAACGAATTAAAAACTTATTTGAAAGATAAAACCTATTCCCCATTTCATAGACGACTTCAAGTAATCCTATTCAGAGCAGAAGGGCTTAGTTATAAGGAAATCACTAACCTTATCGGCTATTCAAAGTATACAATCTGGTCCTTACAAGGCAAGTATGAGCTTGGTGGGATTTCAGCTCTAGTAAGAGAAACGCGAGGTGGACGGAACCGTCAATATTTAACCCTTCAAGAAGAGGAAGCATTTCTAAAAGAACAGTTAACAGCTTCACTAAATGGCGAATTTGTGACCATAAACTCTCTCTACGAAACTTATCAGAAACGGGTTGGACACCCTACGACCAAGGAAGGATTCTATGCCCTTCTGAAACGCCATGGTTGGCGCAAAGTGACGCCAAGACCAGAACACCCTAAAAAAGCAGACGCCGAAACGATTCTAGCGTCTAAAAATAAAATCTTCATTCACGAAAATAGGAAAGCGCTTCAAGAATAGTCGTCGCTATCATAAAGTCAGACTAATGTATCAAGATGAGGCGGGTTTCGGTCGGATTAGTAAAATTGGAAAGGCCTGGGCACCAAAAGGGGTGAGACCGCATGTACATAGCCACTATATTCGTGAGTATCGCTATTGCTATGGTGCTATTGATGCCCATACAGGAGAGTCCTTCTTCATTATCGCTGGGGGTTGCAATACAGATTGGATGAATGTTTTTCTCAAACAACTATCTGAAGCTTATCCTGACGATTATATTTTATTAGTGATGGACAATGCCGTTTGGCATAAATCAAGTACCTTAGAGAAACCACATAATATTGGTTTTGAGTTTATTCCTCCCTATACTCCTGAAATGAATCCAATTGAACAAGTTTGGGCTGAGATTCGAAAGAGAGGGTTTAAGAATAAAGCTTTTAAAACACTAGATGATGTGATAAACAAGCTTCAAGAAGTGATACGAGAGTTAGATTGGTCTATTTTAAAACCAATTGTTAGTAGACGATGGTTAAAAAACACTTGATTGGTTTGATTTTGATTTTTGTTGAGTATTAATCACTCGGTTGGTTTTGCTAGCCCCTATGTTTATGTCGGTACTGTGTTCGGTTTCTATTTCTAGCTTTCTTCTCGCTATCCTGCTTGGTAAGTGTCTATAGTTCATCAAAACATTATCGAGGAATTTATACTGAATATTTGATAAAGTCAACTGCGTACCCTCCAACTGTGATATAATGGTTTTAGGTTTTTACTCACATAGTCAGTGCGTGCGCATTGGCTTTTTTTGTGTTTTCTCGTACTTCGCTCGTGCTTCATCACGCGCCACCGTCTTTTAGAATTATACAGCGTTCGGATATTCGTCGTTTTGAAAAATCAAAAACGTTCCGTATTTTTGCACCCTTTTAACCCTGTGAATGCTTGATAGTGCTAGCTTTTTAGCCCCCAAACGTTCCGCCATTATTTGTTTTGTAAAGCGAACGTTTTAGTATTTGTTTGTTTGGAAATTGCCAAAGTGCTTCACCTAGATAACCCTCTCAGCCAATAGCTATCCCCTTTTCTAATATAGTTCAAAAACCTTTGATAATGTTTATAATATCTATCACGCTTCATTCTCTTTGGGCGACTGGGAAAACTGTCAAACATATATCCGCCACGGTCAGGGGTCCACCCTGGTTGGACCTTCCTAGCCTCCCTTAGTGCACGTTCCCAATAATACTGACAATCTGTCTTACTGCGGTTTAGTGTCTGCTTATGGATCTGCTGACACGTCCCACAACTAAAATACAGACACCGCTTATATAGTTTCCTGCAACGCCTACCACAATCGGGGCAAAGAAAGAAATACCTATAACCGCCTTTTGTTCCTGGTATTCTGGCCAATTCAAAACGATCTCTACCCATAACAATAAAAAGGTTGTCTAAGTCAATAGTCAAGGGGTAACCGTCTAATTCAGCCTTTCCCTGAGTTATTCCTTTCTTTTTCATAGCTCTGGTAAATGTCTCTATATACAATACTTTCATTCAAAAAAAAATACCCCTATACTGTAAAAACCCAAAACTATTGATTTAAGTACCATTATTCTTCATTTTCAGAAATCAATGCCCGTAATTCCTCTACGGTTAAAGCTTCAAATGGATTGTGAGGTGATACAGACACATTGCCATCATGTTCTAGTTTTGTCTTGGTTTTAAATTCATCATCTTTCCGCTCTAAGTACCATTTGGAAATAGCCACGTCTCCATCCTCTATGGCGTTAGATATGTTCAACTTTGCGCGTGTTTTCAGTCGTTGCTTCAGTAGCTCTTTTCGGTCAGAAAACTGTGGATTTTTCTTGCAATAATCGTATAGTGTCGGCTTTGAGATATTCGCATATAAGCAGGCTTCCTCATCACTTAGCCCCCTAAGAAAAGCCTCTTCCAGTTTCTTAATCGTTCCCTGTGTCATTTTCGTAGGTCTGCCACCTTTATTTTTAGCCATACTGCTATTTTCCTTTCTTTGCTGATATAGCACAAAAAGAGGCGCGTTGCCTCTCTTATCATTTTTAACGGCTTGCATATTGCCATAGAGCCTTATAGTCATTTTCCTTGTCTAAACTCTTCAGCAACTTCATAGCCTCGTCATCTACAGCCTTCAGGTTGGCATGTACGCCATTTACTGCCATATCAGGATAATCATCATCTAACACGCCATCAGCCAACTCCATAAGCTCCAGCTCACAAGCTACCAGCTTATCCAGCAAGCTATCAAAAGTTTCTGACTGCTTGAGTTGTTGCACGCGCTCCAGTTTGTAATCTTCTTTGATTTCATTTTCTTGCCCCTGGTGCGTGTAATAATCTTTGAACCCGTCACAAATCCTCTTGAAGATCTTACTTAGTTTCTTATCTTCTGCATACTCCAGCACTAGCTGACCTTTGCCCTTAATCGTTGCCTCGATTATTGGCGCGTGATAAGTCCCAAACATATAACCAAAGACAGCATTACTTGCCACTTTGGCGGTGTCAATGTCTTCAAAGTCATAAGTAAAAGTAAAGGTTTGTGGTTTGTCAGAAATAGTTTTTAGTGTCATGATATTATTCTCCGTTTCTGTTATTTGTATAAGACTAGTATATGTGTTACTGTGCCAAAGCTGTCAGAATACCCCGCTGATGCCATAGCGATTTTTACGTCAACCACTTCAACGGTTGCCATGAACTCGTTTACTCGCTCTTCAAAATCTTGTGGGCTTTCTTTAGCCAAGTTTTTTAATAGTTTAATTTTCATGTTTTTCCTCCGTTTTTTGCCTAGACCTCTGTTACTTTTACAGGGGTCTGCTCTGACCTCTGTTACTGCTAAACCCTTGATATGACTGGGTTTGCGCAGGGATACATGGGGTTCAGGGGTTTGCTTATATACTTTTATCATTTTTTTGTTTTTAGACTAAAAATATATATATGTATTTTGTGCCTTATTTTTGTATCTTTTTTCTTTTGCCCTATATAAACCTCTGTATACCCCTGTTCCTAGTGTAATAATAATAGCTAGATGGTTGATATGACTGGGTTTGTGAGGGTTCAGGGGTCGGGCTCAAACCCTTGTAACACCCCTGTATACCCCTGTTGCCTCAAAGAATGTCGTTAATATCTTCAAATACCTTTAATTCTTTTGTTTTTTTGTCTTCAGGTATATAACTCTCAAAGCGTTTTAAATTGTTCACGGTGTAAACGGTGACCGCTCTGCCATTTACTTTTTTTCTCTTAGACCTTACCCCAATAGTCTCCAGTGCATTTCTAGCCTTTACACCATTGTTTCCGTAAGTTTTTCTATAAAGCTCCTCCACTAAAAAATTATCTGTTCTAGTGATATATTCTTTGTGGTTTAGCGTGTTAAGTAATAACATTTGAAAATCATCTAAATCCACATCATTAAAAACCTCTACGGCTTTCCACTCAAATTTTTCCCCTTGTTCTTTGAAATAGTCCAAACTAGTCAGCAGGAAACCGATACAGCCGTCTATCTTTGGGGACTTGTCGGGGTGCGTGAATGCTTGCCAATATTCGGAAAAGATTGCTTCACGCTCTGAATCTGTTTCGCCCTCTGGTCTGTCTTGGTACTGTATAAGTACCTTGCGCCCGTTCATTTCATCAGACAACGATACATTTCTGTTAGTATCGATACACAACACGCTAGACAACTGTACAAGTCCTTGGTTACCTCCAACGCTTCGGGCTACGTGTGTTTTTTCGGTTGCAATAATCTTTAGCACCCTTTCCACCCTGTCGCCTACTATGTCGCCTTGCTCGGTTGCTAAAGCCATCTCACCGCCTGAAAATAAAGCCCACGCATTGAGTGCATCAAACCCCTTTGAAATAAGGTTATCTAACTCCACATCTATCTTGTTGAATAGTCCAGATAATGCAATATGTCGCAAGCCTTTCCCTGTTCGTACCCCTGACTTTGCGATGAAAAAATTAGTCTTTGACCGTAAACCGCTGGCAACTTGTGCCATGTAGTAAGTTTGTAAAGTCGCATTGTGTAGCGAAAGTTCATCAGCTATAACATGCCTCAAAAACTTATCAGCCATAGCTTGCCCATCTTTGGCGGTGTTGTAGTCCACTGGGTAATACTTAAAATAAGACTGTTCTTCGTTCGGGTTAGTCCTATAATAGCGGTGTTCTTTCAAGTCAATAATAAAGTCATCCCCTGCTATCTGGTAAGGCTGTAGCGTTCGTGCTGGCTCTATTTTGATATTGTTGGCAATACCTGAAAGGATTTCCAAAACATATTCCCCATCACGTTTAAAGCCATATAGGTTTTGTATAGTGATTTCATCCATTAGAATAGCTTGCTTGTTGTTTACGTCGTATAGTTTGCCCTCATAGAAAACAAATCGCCCTAACAGATAATCAATAACCAACTTAGCAAAGGGTGAGAAAAAGTGATCGTAGGTGATATGGATATACTCCTTTTTGTTGTCGCCCTTGCCTTTGGTCTTCTTCTCAAATGTTGCGGATATGTATTTTTTTGTCGTGCCTTTCTGCTCGGTGATATACATGATCCTATTATCAGGAATAAATACAGTTTGTCCGTTGTACCATGCATTATTCAGGCTATCAACTGCCACGATGTTATACAGTTGTTTCTTGTAGTCCGCCTTTAGTTTAGATTGTCCAAACTCTGCTTCATTCCAATTCAGTTGTAAAATCTCTTTTAATTGTTTCAAACAGTCACCCCCTCAAAGAATGATGTCGCCACTTGCAAGAAATAGCCTGCAAGGTCGCCCCGTTGGGTGAGATTGGCAAAGATTTCAATCGCTCCTATCATGTCCATACCGTTGATATAAAGCTCTCTAACCAAGTAAGCCACGTCTGCCCGTGAGTTAACACCGTACTTTAATAACTCCGTCAGCATTGGTGTATAGATGTAATCAAGGTTCACCCGCATTTTGTCCAGGTTGTACCGTTCCAGCTTCTCCATCTTCTCCAATAGCTCATTGTTTATCGTAGCTATGTTTTTATCTCTGACTAACTCCCATCCGTCCGCTTCTTTGGGGTAATCTTTGACAATTGTCACCATCAACCCTTGATAGATGAATCCAGTCATATAGGTATCAAAGGGCAAAAAGTAATAGAACTTGTAGAAATCCCCTTTCTTGAGTGCTTGTGTTTCCGTGATTGGTAACTTCTTCATGTTCTCCTTGTTGGTTGTGATTTCAATTAGGCTATACATGTCACTTTCTCCGTTTCTTTTGTCGTTGTTGTCCTTTGGTCTGTTCCATGTCCCCCTCTAGCCTCGTAAATCATTTTCTAACCGCTCCAGTCGTTCTTCCAGCTCGTCAACTCGGTTTTGTAGTTCAATGACAAGGTTTTCTAACTCGCCTGTGTAAAATTCGTTCATGTTACTTTCTCCGTTTCTTTTTCAGCTTCTTCAAACGTTGCTGTTCCTTGACCTGATCAAAGGTTGGGCGACGATCTTTATAAAGTTTAATATTGTGGTAATGTCCGCCACTGTCCGCTGGGTGTATGCTATACCTTGCCATTCTCCACCCCCAAAAATATCAAAACATCACTGACCCTATAGAAGATTTTTCTAGTGTCCTCTAGTGGTGGCTGGTAACGTCTTAGCCCGTTATCTTCCCATCGTTTCAAAGTCTTATTTTTTATACCTAGCTCATCCTTCAACTGTTGGGCTGTGATTAGCCCTAACAGTCTTGGCGGTGTTTGCTCACGCGCCTCCAGATAGTTCCCGATAAGCTCCAGAATGCCCGTTTTTAGGTCTGTTTCACTTTGTGCGGTTAGTTCAAGCTTCATCTCTGTACTTCCTCCAATCTTGCAAGTCTGCGGTTAGAAGCGCGTGGATGCGCTTATGCTCCTGGTCGTATTGACGTTGTAGTGGTAGCACTCCAGCAAGTCGTTCTGTTTCATTCTGGGGATATAGTAGCCACCTAGCTTGTTATCACGTCCACCGCATACCGGGATGCCATAGTCAACTATAAGCTGGCGGATATGTTCCCGAATGGTTCGAACGTCCAAGCCTGTCAGCTTCTCAATGTCTGGAGCGGTGATAGGTAAGTCCATTCCAAGCGGTAGTAGCTTGAAAACTTTATATAAGTGATCTGGTAATTTGTTTTCTGTCATGCCTGTACCTCCAGGCTAGCGATTTTGTATTTTATCCAAAGCAATTTACTATCGTGTTCCATATCAAGATAGCACTGCATTTCTTCTGGTGTAGTGTGTTTGAGAATAGTCTCTGTTATTTGTTCAAGTTCTCTAAATGTCAGCATAGTTTTCCCCTAATTGTAATATCTGCCCTGTGATTGTATATAAGCCCCGTAGTTCGCATTTATCAGCCGTCTGGTGTGATTACCCTCTGGCTTGTCTTTGGGCTTGCTATGGAGCTGATACGTTCCTAGATGTAGCCATAGAAAGATATTCAGCGGTGTTAGTATTGCGATAAGCGTTAACGCTGTTTCAATTGTCATTTCTTGCATTATAGTAACCCTCGCTCTTTTAGATCTTCGACAACTAGACTGCGTAAATAGGTCCAAGTGGAAGTAGTAGCGTGTGTAATGTCGTTGCTTAAATTATTTTCTTTGATAGCCTTATCTAAAAAATTGAATAGCAACCACTCAGGGGCTTTCTTGTATCGCTCCGTGATTTCATCATCATGCTTTTTAAGCTCTCCAAGCAAGTTGTTTACATTCGCTTGATAAAACTCTTCATGGTCTGCCTCGGCCTCTTTATAAGCCTCTGAAAGCCTGTAAAACTCCACCCAAAGTGTTGTAATAGCCGTCCTACACTCTTCAGCGATTTCAGTAGCTCCCTTGTGACGTTTGGCTATATGCCACTCGCTTAGAATGTCCAATTTTTCTTCAGCGACTTGTAACTTTTCTTCAAACTGTTCAAAATACTGTTTCATTTTTTACCTCGTTTTGCTGTTTATGATTTTCTGTGTAATGGCCCTAGTGGGCTTTATCCTGTTTGTAAAAGGCTTGATTTCTTTACTATACTTTTTTCTTTATACATTTTTTTGTTAGCCTAGACTATCCCCAGCGGATAACCGCCCCAAACTTACCAGGTTGTCCCTGTGGTCGTGTAAGCCTGTGCCAAAATAAATAGCCTAGCTGTGTGTGATTTTCTTAGGGTGGTTTAGGTTGCCCTGGGTCCATGGCTACCTAATGGCGATACCAGCACCTAATACTTTTCTGCTCCAGTTTTAAGGGTTAGCGCCCTCTGTATGGTCATAATGTCCTAGATATGGTATAATCTAGCTATAAAAATCTTTACTAAAACCCTTTTAATAACAGCTTGCCTGCTTGTTAATTTTGTTTTAGTTAGTGGTTAAAAGGCTTTGCTGATTGGTCTCGGTAAGCCTTTTTTTGTTGCTCTCACGCGCCTTGGGGTGCGTTTTTTAGTGGTCTGAATACCATTGTTTTAATGTCTTGGTATGTCATGCCTAAGTTGATCATAGCAATAGCCATGTCCTCTAGTGCTTGGTATCTGATAAGTTCCTGACTGGTTAGGCTGTCAATGCCATTGTGTCCACCACGGTGTGCCACTAGCTGGCGTTTGTTCATTCCAGTAGTTCCCTTTAGTAGCAAGTTTGTAACAGTGCTGTGCGCGTGTTTTGGGGCTTCCTGCCATGTTTCAATAGCTTCATGTAGTGCCTTGCGCTTTGGCTTCTCTAGTGCCCTCTGGTAGCGAAATTCTGCCACCTCGTCACGCATTTCAAAGAATGCTCGGACTAGGTTCTCTTTAAAGTTTGCAACTTGCTCGGTATTCTTTAGAAAAGTGATCAGCAAAGTTGCCTGTTGTTCGTTTAAGATATAATCTTTTGACTGTTGACCGCTCTCCATAGCTTGGATTTTAAATCCAACCTTTCCGAAACGTTCAAAGCGTTCAAGGTTTTTCCTGATAGTGCGGGTTATGGTGTGGTGTTGCACCTCTGCGCATTCTGCTACAATACTGCTCAATGTGTACGGCTCTTTCCGTCCATCCATGTAAACTAATTCCATGCTTGCCCCTTTCTATACTTGTGTAAGATACAACGCTATAAACTCCATTGGGTTATCTGATAAATCAGCAATCTTTTTCAAATTCGCTTTATTAGGTGCGTTTCTGCCTTTTTCCCAATTATTTACCGTACCTTTGGAAGTGTTGAAGCGTTGTCCGAATTGTTCCATTGTTTCACCTAGGCTTACTCTGATAACTTTGATTCGTTCGCCTAATTCCATGCTTGCCTGCTCCTTTCTATGAACGGTATAACCGTCTATCATGGTAAAAAAATAATGTCGTCATAAGCCACATTAAAAAGTTTTGAAATTTTTTCCACTTGGTCAACGGTTGGAAAACGCTTCTTGTTTTCCCATTTGCTCCAAGTAGTAGTGGAAATACCAAGTTTTTCAGCCACTTCAGTCTGCTTCATATCTGCATTAGCTCGTAGGGCTTTCAGTGTGTACTTGCTCATTACTTCACCTCCTTTTTTATTTGTGAACGGCTTAACCGTGTTTTCAGTATAAACGGTATTACCGTGTTTATCAAGCGTTTTTTAATTATTTTTTAACTTTTTTTCTTTTTTCTTGCTTTCTGTATGTTTTAACCGTATAATTAGAATTATGATAAAAAGAAAGGCGGTGCGGTTATGTCGCTAGGAAATAAGCAGATAATGGCAGAAAATATAAAGAGATTGCTAGATATGAAAGGGCTAAATCCTCGCCAAATGGCACTGGCTTTAGATTTCAAATATACAACCGTTCTCGATTGGGTCAATGCAAAGACCTACCCACGTATAGACAAAATAGAAATAATGGCGAATTACTTCGGTGTAAATAAGTCTGATTTGATTGAGGAAAAGAGTTCCGTCATTCCTTTTTCTAACTTTGACCCTCGACAAGCCATTTTGTTGTCTAACTATTCCAAGTTAGACGAAGCCAATAAAAATAATTTGTTAAAAACCTCTGAACAATTACTACAAAACCAAAATACTTCAATCGTTGAAGAATTGGCTATCACTTACGAAGTCAAAGCTGTTTCACGGCTAGCCGCTGGTGTCGGTTTTGGCTATGATGATAATGAAATAATCACCGTCCAAGTTACCAACGAACCGCCAAAGCATGATATAGCTTCAATTGTTGACGGCGATAGCATGACCCCGAATTATCACGATGGCGATGTTATTTATTTAAGAGATAAGGGTATTTCTTCATACTCTGGACAAGTCTGTGCCGTTGTGGTTGATGATAAAACCTACTTGAAAAGGGTCTACACTGAAGCTACTGGCTTGCGTTTGGTATCGATCAATAAAAAATACAATGATATTGTCATAGATTTCCCACCGTCTGAGGATACACATATCAAAGTTTTTTCTGTCGTTGGTAGTGATAGGGTTATCTAAGCCCTTTCACCACGTTCAAACACTTCTCTGGTATATTTACCCTACTGAATTATTCCACGCTCTCAGGGGCTTTCTGGTGACTGTGTGGAGTGAAAAAAGTCAGATTTTGTCGGTTGCTGAAAAAACTCAACAAAACTCAATAGCTAAAAAAAGTCAGTTTTTATCAGTAGCCGAAAAAGTCAACATTAGTCAACATGAAAAAGGTAGGTTTTGTTAGGAGCTGAAAAATGTCAAGTTTTGTCAATCTGTATATTTTAGCAACCATAGCAAACCATAGCTTCTATATTAGTTGTATGTTAGCATTTGCTAGCATTCGGCGCGTGATTACTAAACTACTAAATTTTATTATCTGAGAAAGGAAGACGATGAACGAATTACAATTCTTAATCTATACGGCTGATAATAGTCAAGAAACTGCTAGCGTGATTATTCGCGGTGAAACGATTTGGGCTAGTCAGAAAGAAATGGCCCGTCTGTTTGATGTTGGAGTCCCAGCAATCAGTAAGCACCTTAAAAATATCTTTGAAGAAGGTGAACTAGATGAAAAAGTGGTTGTTTCCAAAATGGAAAATACCACTCAACACGGTGCAATGGCTGATAAAACTCAAACAAAAGAAGTCAGTTACTACAACCTAGACGCCATTATATCGGTGGGCTACCGTGTCAACTCACAAAAGGCTACCAAGTTTAGACAATGGGCCACTTCCGTACTGCGTGAGTACATGATTAAAGGTTTTGCCATGGATGATGAGCGATTGAAGCAAGGCGAAAACTTGTTGGAAAAAGACTATTTCCGTGAGCTTTTAGAACGAGTTCGTTCTATCCGTGCTAGTGAACGACGAATTTGGTTACAAATCACAGATATTTTTGCTGAAATATCTATCGATTATGACCCTAAAAGCACCCTAACAAAGAATTTCTATGCTGATGTCCAGAATAAATTCCACTATGCTATCACTGGTCAAACTGCTGCGGAAATTATCTATACAAAAGCAGACCATACAAAAGAAAATATGGGACTGACAACATGGAAAAACTCCCCAGACGGGCGTATTCTGCAAGCAGACACCTTGGTAGCAAAGAACTATCTAACCGCTGATGAAATCTGTTCTCTTGAAAGAGGTGTGTCAAGCTACTTTGATTACTTAGAAAGACAGATTGAACAACGAAAAGCCCAAACCATGGCGCAACTCGCTGAAAGCATTGACCGCTTTTTGACTTTCCAAGAATACGATATTTTACAAGGACACGGGAAGATATCAACACAATCCGCCAAAGATAAAGCAAAAGCAGAATACCAACTGTTTAACAAGACGCAAAAAATAAATTCTGACTTTGAAAAATCACTAAAGAGACTGACAGATAAATAAAGATTTTTTTATCTTTTCTGGTTTCTGGTGCGTGCTATCGGTCTATAATCTTTATATCTCGAAAACGCTCCAAAATCGTCTGTATTCGCTTTTAACTTGTGACTGGTTATTTACCCTATCCAACCAAAACAAACGAAAATAGGGCTATTCTCGTAAGCCTACGCATGATATAAACAAACTTAATCTAAAATCTTTTTAATAACAGCCTGCCTGCTGATGTTTAGAAAGGTTTATGATCATGAAAATTACTGAAGTAACAAAAAAAGACGGTAGCATTGTTTACCGTGCAAGTGTCTATCTTGGGGTAGATGCCATTACAGGCAAGAAAGTAAAAACCAGTGTGACAGGTAGGACAAAAACGGAGGTTAAACAGAAAGCAAAGCACGCGCTGATTGAGTTTGCCAAAAATGGTTCAACGGTAAAAAAGGAAGTAGAAGTAAAAACCTATCAAGAATTAGCTGACCTTTGGCTAGAAAGTTACAAGTTAACAGTAAAGCCTCAGACTTTTGTAGTAACCAAAAGGCAACTATATAACCACCTTATTCCAATATTTGGAGTAATGAAACTAGATAAGATAGTACCAGCCACCATTCAGCAGTTTGTTAATGGTCTGGCTCCTAAGTTGGTAAATTTTAAAGCTATTCATTCAATCAATAATAGAATTTTACAACATGGGGTACTGTTGCAAGTTCTGGCCACAAATCCAGCTCGTGATGTTATCTTACCCAAAAAGCAGAAAAAGGGACGTGAGGCGGTCAGGTTCATAGAACCCGAACACTTAAAACAGTTTCTTGATCATGCTGAACAATTAGCAAGTACTAACTTTAGCAAGTATTACCAATATGTTATTTTTAAGTTATTACTGGCCACTGGTTGCCGTATTGGTGAATTGTCTGCCCTGGAGTGGTCTGATATTGACCTAGAAGCCGGCACAATATCGATCAGTAAAACCTATAGCATGGAACTGCATATAATCGGGACAACAAAGACAAAGGCAGGTACTCGTATCATCAGTATAGACAAAAAAACAGCTCTCTTACTGAAACAATATCAAAACCGCCAACGCTTGATGTTTCTTGAGGTCGGCGCGTGTACTCCTGATGTTGTATTTGCCACAACGGTTAGGGAATACCTCCCGCGGATTTCACTACAAGAAATTATAAACCGTCGGTGTAAGGCCTTGGGTATTCCTCGCTTTACTTGTCACGCTTTCCGCCATACTCACGCTAGTTTACTGTTGAACGCTGGTATTAGTTACAAGGAACTCCAATATCGTCTTGGACACTCTAACATTTCAATGACCTTAGACACTTATGGGCACCTATCCAAAGATAAAGAAAAAGAGGCAGTTTCATTTTATGAAAAAGCCATAAATAATCTCTAGGTGTACAAAAAGGTCCACAAATTACAAAAACAACTTTTTACAAGGTACTAGAAACCTTATTAAATCAACGTTTCGAAAGGAAAAAAGAAAAAATAGTATGAAAATCCGTGGATTCGAACTGGTTAGCCAGTTTACTGATGAAAATTTATTGCCAAAACGTGAGACAGCCCACGCAGCAGGTTACGACCTAAAGGCTGCGGAGAGGGTTAGCTTGGAGCCAGGTGAGATTAAGCTGGTGCCAACGGGTGTCAAGGCCTATATGCAGGCCAACGAGGTCCTCTATCTCTACGACCGTTCGTCCAACCCTCGCAAGAAGGGCCTGGTCCTGATTAACTCGGTTGGAGTTATCGACGGCGACTACTATGGAAATCCAGCCAACGAAGGCCACATCTTTGCCCAGATGCGAAACATCACAGAAGAAACCGTGGTGGTGGAAGCTGGGGAGCGAATTGTGCAGGCTGTTTTTGCCCCCTTCCTTTTGGCTGACGGCGACCAGGCCGACGGCGTTCGGACAGGTGGATTTGGCTCGACAGGGAAATAGACTACTATGCAGATTCTCTTTGTGCGGCATTCCGAACCCGACTACAGTATGTTTGACCGGCATGACAATCCTCGGCTGTATGCAGGTTTTGGACGGGATCTGGCTCCCCTGACTGAAAAGGGAAGGGCTTTGGCCCAGGAAGTTGCCAGCAGTCCTGTTTTTGCTCATGCCCAGTTGGTTATCGCTTCAAGCGTCACGCGGGCCTTGGAGACTGCAACTTATATTGCTCATGCCAACCAACTGCCTCTTCTGGTCGAGCCCTTTTTTCATGAGTGGCGACCAGACCTGACGGGGCAAAATGCCAGTCAAGATGAGGCTGTCTTGGCTCATCGATTATTTTTAGAAAATGGCGGAGCGGTGCCCGAGTCTTCTCCTGTTCGCTATGAGACTGCTGCGGAGATGAGAGAGCGATTTTTACAGGCTCTTGAAAAATACCAAGCCTATGACCGACTTGTTATCGTCTGTCATGGTATGCTGATACGCCAGTTTGTTCCCAAAGAAACTATAGCCTACTGCGAAATCCTAGAATATAATCTATAGGAGGAAATCATCATCGCTAAGAAAAAAACAACCTTTGTCTGTCAATCCTGCGAGTACCACTCGCCTAAGTATCTGGGTCGTTGCCCCAACTGTGGCTCCTGGTCTAGCTTTGTCGAGGAAGTGGAAGTCGCTGAAGTCAAGAACGAGCGGGTCAGCCTGACAGGTGAGAAGACCCGACCAATGAAGCTCAATGAAGTGTCGTCCATTCAAGTGGCTCGCACCAAGACCAATATGGAAGAGTTTAACCGCGTCCTTGGTGGCGGCGTGGTGCCGGGCAGTCTGGTCCTGATTGGAGGCGATCCAGGGATTGGCAAGTCCACCTTGCTCCTGCAAGTATCCACCCAGCTGTCTACCATTGGCAGCGTCCTCTACGTGTCGGGGGAAGAGTCTGCCCAGCAGATTAAGCTCCGTGCCGAGCGTTTGGGCGACATCGACAGCGAGTTCTATCTCTATGCGGAGACCAATATGCAGAGCATTCGGACTGAGATTGAGAAAATCAAGCCAGATTTCCTGATTATCGACTCTATCCAGACTATTATGAGCCCTGACATCTCCAGCGTGCAAGGATCTGTCAGTCAGGTCCGCGAAGTGACCAATGAACTCATGCAGATTGCCAAGACCAACAACATCGCAACCTTTATCGTCGGCCACATGACCAAGGAAGGAACCCTGGCTGGACCGCGGACCTTGGAGCATATGGTAGATACCGTTCTTTATTTTGAGGGCGAGCGGCAACACACCTTCCGTATCTTGCGGGCGGTCAAAAACCGCTTTGGCTCTACCAACGAAATCGGCATTTTTGAAATGCAGTCACAGGGCTTGGTCGAAGTTCTCAATCCAAGTGAGGTCTTTCTGGAAGAGCGTCTGGACGGAGCGACAGGCTCTGCTATTGTCGTGACCATGGAGGGCACTCGCCCTATCCTTGCCGAAGTGCAGGCTCTGGTGACGCCGACCATGTTTGGCAATGCCAAGCGGACCACGACAGGCTTGGATTTCAACCGCGCCAGCTTGATTATGGCGGTTTTGGAAAAACGGGCAGGCCTGCTCCTCCAAAACCAAGATGCCTACCTCAAGTCAGCAGGCGGTGTCAAACTGGATGAGCCAGCTATTGACCTTGCGGTCGCAGTTGCCCTCGCCTCCAGTTACAAGGACAAGCCAACCAACCCACAAGAGTGCTTTATAGGCGAAATCGGTCTGACAGGGGAAATCCGCCGCGTCAATCGGATTGAACAACGGATTAACGAAGCCGCCAAATTGGGCTTTACCAAGGTCTATGCCCCAAAAAATTCCCTGACAGGTATCAAGGTACCCAAGGAAATCACGGTTGTCGGCGTGACCACCATTGGCGAAGTCTTACAGAAAGTATTCAACTGATAAAATCATTCGGGAGTGACAGCTAGTCGCTCCTCTTTTTGCGACAAATAGTCGGGAATATGATAAGCTAGAACCAACTTATTTTCTGAAAAATTCAGAAATTCTTATCAGACAAGGAGGTCCTATGTCTTATTTTCAAAACTTTATGAAGGCCAACAAGGCCTATGTTGACCTACATGGTGATTACCATTTGCCTCTTCGTCCAAAGACCAAGGTGGCTATCGTGACCTGTATGGACTCACGGCTTCACGTGGCTCAGGCTTTGGGCTTGGCTCTGGGGGATGCTCACATTTTGCGGAATGCGGGTGGGCGTGTGACAGAAGACATGATTCGCTCGCTAGTCATTTCCCAGCAGCAGCTCGGCACAAGGGAAATCGTTGTCCTCCACCATACAGACTGCGGTGCCCAGACCTTTACCAATGAGGACTTTGCGGCCCAACTCAAGCGGGATTTGGGAGTGGATGTGGCTGGTCAGGACTTTCTTCCTTTTACAGACATTGAAGAAAGCGTGCGGGCAGATATTGCTCTCTTGAAGCAATCTCCGCTCATACCTGATGACGTTGAGATTTTTGGTGCGGTCTATGATGTGGATACAGGTCGCATGACAGAAGTACGATAAAAGACTGGGGTAACCCAGTTTTTTTCTGTAAAATTTATACTCTTCGAAAATCAAAGTCAGACCTTGTTGACTTGATAAACTTCAGTTCTGTCAGCATCTGTCTGTTTTTGATTTGCATTGAGTATTATCAGAATAACCGATAAATCCTTGACAAGTTTTTTTGAATAAGGTAAAATTGTATTATCACAACAGAACAAACAAGAAGGATAAATCTTGATTTGGTTTATTTTAGCTTGTTTTTGGTTCATTTTGGCAATGCTGTGGTTAACAGGTGCCTTTCGTAAAAAATAGGAGGAAATTATGTCAGATAATCGCATGAAATACACTATCGATAGCAATATGCAGTTTCCATTGGTGGAGATTGCTTTAGAAGCTGGTGAATCTGCTTATATTCAACAGGGAAGTATGGTTTACCATACACCAAGTGTGACATTGAATACTAAGCTCAATGCTCGCAGTGGCTCAGGTTTTGGAAAACTAGTTGGAGCAATTGGTCGTTCTATGGTATCCGGCGAATCCATGTTTGTCACGCAAGCCATTTCCAATAGCGACGATGGAAAAATCGCACTTTCACCGTCTATGCCAGGGCAAGTCATCGCTCTTGAGTTGGGTGCAAAACAATACCGCCTAAATGACGGTGCCTTTCTAGCCCTTGACGGTTCTGCCCAGTATAAAATGGAGCGTCAAAGTGTTGGTCGTGCCTTCTTTAGTGGAACGGGTGGACTCTTTGTCATGACGACTGAAGGCGAAGGAACTCTCTTGGCTAATGCCTTCGGTTCAATTAAGAAAATTGAGTTAAACGGTGAAAGTATCACCATTGATAATGCTCATGTAGTTGCGTGGAGCCGTGACCTCAACTATGATATTCACCTTGAAAATGGCTTCCTGCAATCTATCGGTACAGGGGAAGGAATTGTCAATACCTTCTCAGGATATGGAGAAATCTATGTGCAGAGTTTAAATATTGAAACCTTTGCTCGAGTCATTGGCAACCATATTGTCGGTGCGGGTGACTGATAAGGCGGAGGAGGAAGTACCTCTCTTCTTGATGCGATTTTTTAAGATTAAACCAGCTGCGGCTGGTTTTTTGGTGTTCATTTTTTACCACTTACCCTTTGATAGTGACCACTTACTGAAATGCCCTTGTATTTAGAAGCTGAATTGGTATAATAGAGCTATCAAAAAGGAGGGAGCTATGAAAGTTAGGATTGAATTTGATGACAACTTGGAACAGGTTGAAGTTGTTATCCGAGCTAGTCATCTGGGCCCAGAAATTGAACAAATCCAGCAGGCCTTGCAACAGCTTAGCCGTCCCTCGCTCGTCTTTTATAAGGGTAGCAGTGAGTATTTTCTATCTATCGGAGAGGTGCTCTTTTTCGAGACGGACGGGACCAAGATTTTTGCACACACAAGTGACGATGCCTATGAAGTCAAGATGAAACTCTACGAGCTTGAGGAATATTTGCCTATCTACTTTTGTCGGGTAGTAAAGTCAACCATCGTTAATAGCAAGGCGGTTTATTCACTGGATAAGTCCTTCTCAGGCACCAGCCGGATCTCCTTCTACAAGACACATAAGGAAGTCCATGTGTCGCGGCATTATTACCATTTATTAAAAGAAAAGTTACAGGAAATGAGGTAGGAAAATGAAACGTATAATTTGGGGCTGCTTAGTGATTGGATTAGCAGTTTTGGTACTGCTGAGGGATTCTTTAGGCTTGCATCTGGCTATGCCTTTTTGGACAACGGTTTGGTTTGTTTTGACCTTTGTTACAGGAGTGCATCGACTGGTGAAGTTAGATTGGATAGCCAGTATTCTTTGTTTCGGATTGGCCTTTATTGCAGTTAATTCAGTCTATGACTGGGTTGGTTTTGGTACTTGGAACATGATTTTGTCTCTAGTCTTACTCTGTCTAGGTTTGAGTATGGTGTTTAAGTCAAAGAAGCACAGGAACAGACAAGTATTTACTAATGGTGTCATTGGTGACAAGGGACGGGATGTAGCCTTTGGCTCCTCTACTCGTTACATTCATGATGATAATTTTCTCCATGATAGTGTGGAAGTAGCCTTTGGCTCTAGTATGGTTTACTTTGATCAGGCAGTGATTCTAGGAGATAAAGCTGAGTTTCACATCGATGGGGCTTTCTCCTCCATCAACCTTTATCTGCCTGCACATTGGCAGGTGGTCGTGGAAGTTGATAGCTCCATGTCTACTATCAACAACTATGTGACAGTAGCTGCAGAAAAGACGCTATATATCACAGGTGATATGGCATTTTCAACCTTAAATATTTATTCTATGTAAATTGATAAGCACAGAGAAAAGTCTATCCAGGCTCCTCTGTAGGATGAAAAGCCAGAATATTCTGAAAATTATTCAAAAGAAAGGGATTATCATGAAAAAGATTTTGAAAAATGCTACTTACCTATGGGTACTGACGGCGGATATGTTGTCCAATTTTGGCGATGTGGTCTATTATCTGGCCCTGATGAACTATGTTTTACTGGTGCCCAACAGTCGTCTGGCTCTGGCGATTGTGACCTTCTCGGAAATTTTCCCTAGCTTTATGGGACTCTTTACAGGCTATCTGGCAGACAAGACGGTCAACAAAATCAGCACTATCAAGCTGACCCTACTCTTTCGTGTTCTTCTATACCTCATCCTCGGATTCTGCATGGGCTTTGAGCCAGCCCTCTGGATTGTCGTGGTGGCTGCAACTTTCAATGTCTTTGCAGACTTCGCTGGCTTCTATGAAAACGGCCTCTATACACCTCTGGGATTACGCGTAGCGCCCAAGGAAGAGCGGGAGCAGTACTCGGCCTTTCGCCAGACCGTGACCAGCCTCCTCAACATCGCCTTTCAGGCCCTCTCTGCCCTCTTGGTCGGCCTCCTCTCCTACCAAAACCTAGCCTTTCTCAATGCCGGCACCTTTTTAGCCTCCCTCCTCATCATGCAGCTGCTGACGCCAGCCTTTCGCAAACTCCTGACGGAGCAGCCTTTGAAAATAGCAGAGCAGCCTAGTCAGCCTAAGCAGGAAAACAAGAGACCAGGAATTCTAGCTTCTTTCAAACAAGCCATCGTGGAGCTACGTAAGATACCAGAATTCCGTCTGGTCTTGATTACCAGTCTATCATAAATGCCTGTGGTGCCATTCTCTATCCTATTTTAGTCCTCTTGATTAGCGAAGACCCAAATCTTGTCTTTTTCAATGTTGAAACAACTCTTGCCCTTACCATTCTAATCTTCTTTGTTGGCAATATTTTGGGATCGACCTTGGTCTTTACACTTTTCAAGAAGACCAGCATGGTTCAGTTGGAAGTGGCAGCTACTTTCTCCCTACTAGGAGTGTTTATCGGAATCTTGCTCCATCAACTGCCTGTGATTTTCTTCTTCCTTACAACTATGGGGATTGGCTCTGGGGCAAGCGGTCCTAAGTTTAACGCTAAGTTTGTCAACTCCATGCCAGAGGAGCAGTTGGCAACCATCGGCGGTGCAGTATCTACCTACTTCATGTTGGGGCAGGCCCTTACTCGACTACTTGTTTCAGGTCTGGTCTTGGTATTGGCAGTCGATCAGATTAGCGGACTTTTCTTAGCCTTTACTGGAATTTTAGTCCTCTATGTCCTCTATTGGTTGGCACGTAACCAAAAAACGCCAAATTTCAAGTTGAAATTAGCCACCTAATAGAAATTCACTTGGCGACTTGTAGTCCAAGCATTTTTTGGGATAATTGTTAATCCACGTTTCGATAAAAGCGACTTCTTTCGGAGTCGTTTTCTTGGTTCCTTTTGGTAACCACCTCCGAATTAAGCGATTATGGTTTTCGTTTGAGCCTCTCTCCCATGAAGAATAAGGATGTGCATAGTAGATATGTTCCTGTGGAAATACCTCAGACAAACGACTAAATTCTGAACCATTGTCTGCAGTAATGGACAGAATGCAATATTCACCTAATAGTAACCTAAGTGCCTGATTGACAGATTCAGCGGTTTTGTTAGGTATGAGACGGATGATTTGGTGTCTACTCCGTCGGTCGGTTAATACTAAAAGGCAATGATTTTTCACTCTGGTTAGTAGAACTGTATCAATTTCATAGTGACCATTTTCTAAGCGAAGATTGATAAGGTCAGGACGTTCTTCGATAGATTTGCCTGCTGGTCTAAAGTTAGGACTAGCTTGCTTCTTGACACATTTCCCTTTTCTAGGGTAAAGCATGTCTGCTTTTGTCAATCCTAAATGTCCATTATGAAACCAATAGTAAATGGTTGAAATCCCCACTTTCAATTGTTTCTTCTTCACCATCATTTCAGGCGAATATTTTTGCTTAGTATAGTGTAAAATCTTCTCTTTCATTTCTTTGGTTAAGATTAATTTTTTTACCGACCGTTTTCGGTTTGTTTGGTAAACCGTTTGTGCATAGTCTGCGGAATAAACTTTTTTGTACAACCCTTTTCGCACCTGTTGTAGGGTTGTCACTCTCTTGACCTCATTATTAATCGTCTGAGGATCCTTTCCTAGCAAGCCTGCAATTTCACGATTGGACTTGTTTTCATTCTTCCACCGTTCAATCAGGCGACGGTTATCAATTGTCAAATGTTTCCCTTTTGGTGTATACTGTTTATGCATCTCTGTGCCTCTTTCTTGTGTTTGTGGTGAACAACAAGTATAGCACAGAGGTGTTTTCTTATGCCTTAAATTGGATTTCATTTGGCAACAGGAACCCTTGAAACTGTTTTGTCAGCTAAACCAAGGCTACTATTAGCCTTGGCTACTTAGCCTAACAGCTTCAAGCCTGTTATCAAATGAAATTACCGTTCTACTCAAAGGTAGTGAAACATCCATTTTTTGATTAAGGCAAGGTGGCTAACTTCATTATAGAACTTTCAGTAACCAAAAAACACCTCAAAATCAGTCTGTATAGGCTGATTTTTCTGTTCTCTGGCTCCTATCTATGCTATAATGTTCTTGATTGCTACTCTTCGAAAATCAAATTCAGACATGGTTGACTTGGTGAGTGGGAGTGGGAAAGAACTCGAAAAATAAAAACATACTAAGATTAGTAGTGAGGAAATCTCCGACGGGAGAGAGTACTCACTACTTTTTTCATTCTCAAAATGATAAAGTAGAGGTGTCTTGTTAAGTCGAGAACTCTTTTGACGCTAGACGTCGCATCAAAAACTGGCAAGACACCTGTTTTAGAAAGAATGTTATCAAAGTATGTGGGACGCCAGACGTCGAGTATTGAAAATGACATCACTAAAACAAGGAATCATTCAAGACAAAGAGGTAATATCATGCGTGCAGTTTTTGGGATTGATGTGAGTAAGGCAAGTTCAGAAGTGGCCATTCTAGTCAATGGTGAGAAAGTTCATGGCTATGCCATGTCCAATGACGCCATCGGCTTTGCTCGGCTACTTGGCGATTTGAGAACCGTCCATAAGCCAGAAATCATCTTTGAAGCAACAGGTGTCTATTCTCGTCGTCTTCAAGCTTTTCTGGATGAACATGACTACGCTTATACACGGCTTAATCCCTTAGAAGCTAAGAAGCAACTGGATAGCTTGCGTGTGAGGAAAACAGATCAAATTGACGCTGAAAAACTGGCTCAATCTCAATTTGTGCTGAATCGTAAACCCACTTATGTCCAAGAAGAAGTCTATCAAGAACTGCGAGATTTAAGTCGCTTCTATCAGAACTTAACTGAGGACATCGTTCGAGCTAAAAACCGTCTGCACAAGGTCTTGCAAGTCACGTTTCCAGAGATAGAGACTGTCTTATCAAAGCCAACTGGGGAACAATACTGGAACTTATACTGTTCAAAAAACAAAAACTAACGTATAATAGATTTATGAAACTTACTATCGAACAAACAAACGAATTAAAAACTTATTTGAAAGATAAAACCTATTCCCCATTTCATAGACGACTTCAAGTAATCCTATTCAGAGCAGAAGGGCTTAGTTATAAGGAAATCACTAACCTTATCGGCTATTCAAAGTATACAATCTGGTCCTTACAAGGCAAGTATGAGCTTGGTGGGATTTCAGCTCTAGTAAGAGAAACGCGAGGTGGACGGAACCGTCAATATTTAACCCTTCAAGAAGAGGAAGCATTTCTAAAAGAACAGTTAACAGCTTCACTAAATGGCGAATTTGTGACCATAAACTCTCTCTACGAAACTTATCAGAAACGGGTTGGACACCCTACGACCAAGGAAGGATTCTATGCCCTTCTGAAACGCCATGGTTGGCGCAAAGTGACGCCAAGACCAGAACACCCTAAAAAAGCAGACGCCGAAACGATTCTAGCGTCTAAAAATAAAATCTTCATTCACGAAAATAGGAAAGCGCTTCAAGAATAGTCGTCGCTATCATAAAGTCAGACTAATGTATCAAGATGAGGCGGGTTTCGGTCGGATTAGTAAAATTGGAAAGGCCTGGGCACCAAAAGGGGTGAGACCGCATGTACATAGCCACTATATTCGTGAGTATCGCTATTGCTATGGTGCTATTGATGCCCATACAGGAGAGTCCTTCTTCATTATCGCTGGGGGTTGCAATACAGATTGGATGAATGTTTTTCTCAAACAACTATCTGAAGCTTATCCTGACGATTATATTTTATTAGTGATGGACAATGCCGTTTGGCATAAATCAAGTACCTTAGAGAAACCACATAATATTGGTTTTGAGTTTATTCCTCCCTATACTCCTGAAATGAATCCAATTGAACAAGTTTGGGCTGAGATTCGAAAGAGAGGGTTTAAGAATAAAGCTTTTAAAACACTAGATGATGTGATAAACAAGCTTCAAGAAGTGATACGAGAGTTAGATTGGTCTATTTTAAAACCAATTGTTAGTAGACGATGGTTAAAAAACACTTGATTGGTTTGTTTTTGATTTTTGTTGAGTATTAGTTACTGCGTTTCCTTACAAGGACTTCGTGCTTGATTTAAGCAAGGACGAACTCTTAGAGAGCATTCGTCAGTCCACCTCAAAACGGATTTCTGACAAGCGTGTGGCGTACTTAGCCGAGAAGCTGATAGCACTAGCTAATCAATCGTATTGTGCCGTCAAGAAAACCTCTCCAATGCTGGAAGAGGTTCGTTACTATGGAAAAGAATTGCTTCGGCTTTCTGGACAGAGACAGGCAGTCTTAGATGAAATGGTAGAACTAGCTCAGCCATTACCTGAATATGACATTCTGCTCTCTATTCCTGGAATAGCTGAGACTACTGCAACAAGTATTATTGGTGAACTGGGAGATATTCGCCGTTTTCAGTCTGCCAATCAAATCAATGCCTTTATCGGTATTGATCTGAGACACTATGAATCTGGCAACTTCCTCGCTAAGGAACACATTACCAAGCGTGGCAATCCCTACGCTAGAAAGATTCTGTTCAAATGTATTCACAATATCGCTTCAGCCAGTCATACCAATCCTTGCCATATCGCAGACTTTTATGAGAAACGAAAAAGACAATCGCAAACGACTTCTACGAAGCCACATACGATTGCCTCCATACATCGTCTCATTCGGACAATGTATTACCTCATAACGCATAACAAACTTTACGATTATCGTTCTACCCAAAATCAGTAAGATTGTTTATGCTATATTATTGTAACACCTTATCAAAAATTTTCAACATAAGGTGTTCATTTCGTGTACTCTTTTTTACACGAAACTTTAGTCCAAAAGAAAACAATTTCCTTATTTTGACTATTGAACTTAACATATTTTTCATCAAATACCTTGATAGGCTTGACAAATGGTAGAAAGAAATTATTCAACTCTTTGATGAAAAACGCCTCAGCAAGTCTCCTGCTTCTTTCGATCCGAAAAAATTGGCTTGGATGGGCAACGAGTACATCAAGAAAGCAGATTTGGAGACTATTTTCAATCTTGCTAAACCTTTCTTGGAAGAGGCTGGTCGTTTGACAGACAAGGCAGAGAAATTGGTGGAACTTTACAAACCACAGATGTCCTCTGTCGATGAGATCGTTCCTCTGACAGACCTTTTCTTCTCTGATTTTCCAGAGTTGACGGAAGAAGAAAGAGAAGTCATGGCAGGTGAAACTGTTCCGACTGTTTTGAATGCTCTCAAGGAAAAATTGGAAGCTATGACAGACGAAGAGTTTCAACCAGACACTATCTTCCCACAAATTAAGGCTGTCCAAAAAGAAACAGGTATCAAGGGTAAAAACCTCTTCATGCCAATCCGTATTGCTGTTTCAGGCGAAATGCATGGACCAGAGTTGCCAAACACCATTTACCTACTCGGCCGTGAAAAATCTATCCAGCATATTGATAATATGTTGAAGAGTTTGTAAAATCATCATTTAGTTGACTTTTATTACGTCGGCTAATGAGAGGCTTGGTTCAAGCCTTAAAAATAGAAAATAGCTTAGAAGTACGCTGTGAGAAATGCCGTTTCTAAGCTATTTTTGATTGTTCAAATTGTAATTGGACATGTAAAGTTTTAGTCTCTGTCCAGCCTTGTATTATATGAGTGGACCAATATGGTATTCTTGGTCAATCAGAATATAGTTGAGTTTGTATTTTTTGCAGTTTTCAAAATAATAACCCTTGTCTTGTAGAAGTACTTCCTCGGTTGCCCACGAATCATCTATCCGCTTTTCAGTGATATTGGCAAATGCCTTGACGGTTGAGGCTGGGCAAAATGCCCAGTGCTACTTATCAGAGTTCGTGTCAACATCTCAGCGCAGTGGTTGATTGGCTTTAACAGTCCAGTGGAGTGAAACAGTTTGGGGAACTGTTTCAGCTGGTCATCCAAAAACAAGAATATGACCATAAAAGCCCGGACCTACATGTTTGGAAGTGAGGGGAATTCTTTCTGGGCTAGTCGAGTTCTTTCCCACTCCCGATATAGTTGGCGGAAAAAATCAAGCAAGTATAGCGAATGTGGGAGAGGTAGTCAGCTTCAAAATCTTTTTGCCAATCAAAGGGAATATAGCAACCTTCAACAATAAGATTTTGTTGATTTTCGATGGCTGTTTTGATCATTTTGACAATAATGGACCACAGATAGTCTGTTAGCTGGTCATCATCTTCCACTGTTAGTGTCGTCTGGCCACTGTGGATTAGCCCTATTTTGAAGAGGTCGATGGAAAGGTAGTTGAAGTGTTTTTGCTCCAATAGGGTCTGGGCAGCAGTGGTTTTGGGAGTGGGAAAGACACACTTCCTTCCAATAAAGTAGTACGACCAGATTGTATTTCTGAGTATTTTTTCTTTGTAGTTTATGGAGATTGGCTTTCGTTTGCGTACGAACGTTGATTTTTAAGGGAAATATGGAAACGATAAGTTTTATTCTTATCATTCATGACTGCAAACAAATTAGAATACATACGTTGCAAAAGTGGTTGTAAAGCTATAGTGAAAATGGTGCTTAACAATCCAGATAAGAATTTTAGGGAAAGAGCGTAGAAAAATATCGTTTTCCTTGCTATTTTTAAGGAAAAGTGATATAATATATCCAATCAACTTCTTAGAACTACCTAAGGTTTTAAGCATTTATACAAAAATAGAAGATACAAAAGTACTTCCTCTGCTAATTTTTATTAGCGGGGGGGGTATTTTTTTCTATGCTAAAACTTTAAAAAGGGCTATTAGGCGATGTGGCAAATGCCATCACAATATATTAGGAGGATTCCATGTCGAAAAAAGATATGTTTAGAAAAGAACAACGTTTTTCTTTTCGTAAGTTTAGCTTTGGTCTAGCTTCAGCAGTCATTGCAAACGTAATTTTTGGGGGAGCGATTGCAAATAGCCCTGTTGTGCATGCAAACACAGAAACTCGTGCTGAATCTGCAGAGACAGTATCGTCTGCTATAGGGGAGCCGGTAAAGCTTAACGCAGCTACAATACCTGTGTCACCAGAAGGCGAACAAACTCTTTCTGAGGAAAATCAAGCAAGTAAGCAGGCAGAAAATCAAGAAGCAGCGACTTTTGATAAGACGCTCTTGGAAAAGCTTATCTTAGAAGCTGACCTCCTTATTAAAGAGGGTGAGAAGAAGCTTGCAGACAATGCAGAGCTGGGAGCAGCAGTAGCAGCAGCTAAGCCAGTCCTAGGAGCAGCACAAGCTGTATTTTCTGACCAAGCTGCTAGCGCAGAACAGGTAGCAGAACAAGAAGAGGCTCTCCGCCAAGCTAGCAGTAAAGTCGGTGCTCAGCTAGCACTTCTTTCAGAAGATGGTAATGTTACTGTTGTCTTGACTACAAGTGCGGCTACAGACGATATGATAAGATACCCGTCAACAGCAGATGAAGCAACACCAAAAGGGTATGTTAGAGTAGAGTTTGCTCAAGGTCCTTACACAAAGTCAGGTGCATGGGTATGGAAAGGTAATCCTGGGGAGTTTCGAAACGCCAAAAAAGTTGTTTATTTTGTGAAGGAAGGGACAACTTGGGGGCAATTGGTAGATAATCCACAATTTATATTTCCTGAAGCTGATTTGGAAGATAGTGATGTGGTTGTAGGTTGGATTTGGAATAATACGGGATACAGTCCGAATATAGCATTACAGCCTAGAAAAAAACATCAAAATAGCCTAGTTATTAATTCTGTCCTAAAGCCAAATGTGGTTTATAAAGCTGAGCAAGTAGAACCACTTAATGCTAGTATAGAAGAATATAAAGGGAAATATAGTGAGGAAGATGCAGAAAAATGGCGTTTTATCACATTTGATGCACAGGGGGGGCAAGCTCCAGTAAAAAATCAAGTAAATGGTAGTATAGTACAGCGTACTTTATATTCTGTTGCAGTATATTATCAAGGTATCGCTTATTCAAATGGTGAATTCACAAAACGTGTTTTCAATCCTACTTTAGACAAACATACATTTGTAAGATGGCAAACAGATGAAAAAAAAGTTTTACCCAAAGATGCAACGATTATTTCAGAAGACGAAACATATAAAGCCTTATATATCAAACACCTTGATACACAAATCACAGTTGGTAATCAGGCTGCTTTAAAACCAAAAGAAAAAGCAGCAGTTGAGGCAGCAATTAGACAAGCAAACCCTGATACAGCAGATTTGATTGAAACAATAACTGTTAATGACAATGGTAGTGTGGTTGTGACTTATAAAGGTGGCGGTTCAGTCACTTTACCAACCCATTTAAACGTTGTAGAAGATTTAGAAACAGCTAAAGCAGATGCCAACAAAGCAATCGACGATGCGAAAGCAGCAGCGTTGTCAGCAATTGAAGCAAGCAACAACTTAACGCCAGAACAACGAGCAGCAGCTAAACAAGAAGTTGAAACAGCAGCAACGGAAGCGAAACAAAACGTTGCATCAGCAACAACACCAGAATTGGTACAAGAAAAAGAAACAGCTGGTGTGGATGCAATTAAAGCAAAAGCCTTAGAAACAGCTAAAGCAGATGCCAACAAAGCAATCGACGATGCGAAAGCAGCAGCGTTGTCAGCAATTGAAGCAAGCAACAACTTAACGCCAGAACAACGAGCAGCAGCTAAACAAGAAGTTGAAACAGCAGCAACGGAAGCGAAACAAAACGTTGCATCAGCAACAACACCAGAATTGGTACAAGAAAAAGAAACAGCTGGTGTGGATGCAATTAAAGCAAAAGCCTTAGAAACAGCTAAAGCAGATGCCAACAAAGCAATCGACGATGCGAAAGCAGCAGCGTTGTCAGCAATTGAAGCAAGCAACAACTTAACGCCAGAACAACGAGCAGCAGCTAAACAAGAAGTTGAAACAGCAGCAACGGAAGCGAAACAAAACGTTGCATCAGCAACAACACCAGAATTGGTACAAGAAAAAGAAACAGCTGGTGTGGATGCAATTAAAGCAAAAGCCTTAGAAACAGCTAAAGCAGATGCCAACAAAGCAATCGACGATGCGAAAGCAGCAGCGTTGTCAGCAATTGAAGCAAGCAACAACTTAACGCCAGAACAACGAGCAGCAGCTAAACAAGAAGTTGAAACAGCAGCAACGGAAGCGAAACAAAACGTTGCATCAGCAACAACACCAGAATTGGTACAAGAAAAAGAAACAGCTGGTGTGGATGCAATTAAAGCAAAAGCCTTAGAAACAGCTAAAGCAGATGCCAACAAAGCAATCGACGATGCGAAAGCAGCAGCGTTGTCAGCAATTGAAGCAAGCAACAACTTAACGCCAGAACAACGAGCAGCAGCTAAACAAGAAGTTGAAACAGCAGCAACGGAAGCGAAACAAAACGTTGCATCAGCAACAACACCAGAATTGGTACAAGAAAAAGAAACAGCTGGTGTGGATGCAATTAAAGCAAAAGCCTTAGAAACAGCTAAAGCAGATGCCAACAAAGCAATCGACGATGCGAAAGCAGCAGCGTTGTCAGCAATTGAAGCAAGCAACAACTTAACGCCAGAACAACGAGCAGCAGCTAAACAAGAAGTTGAAACAGCAGCAACGGAAGCGAAACAAAACGTTGCATCAGCAACAACACCAGAATTGGTACAAGAAAAAGAAACAGCTGGTGTGGATGCAATTAAAGCAAAAGCCTTAGAAACAGCTAAAGCAGATGCCAACAAAGCAATCGACGATGCGAAAGCAGCAGCGTTGTCAGCAATTGAAGCAAGCAACAACTTAACGCCAGAACAACGAGCAGCAGCTAAACAAGAAGTTGAAACAGCAGCAACGGAAGCGAAACAAAACGTTGCATCAGCAACAACACCAGAATTGGTACAAGAAAAAGAAACAGCTGGTGTGGATGCAATTAAAGCAAAAGCCTTAGAAACAGCTAAAGCAGATGCCAACAAAGCAATCGACGATGCGAAAGCAGCAGCGTTGTCAGCAATTGAAGCAAGCAACAACTTAACGCCAGAACAACGAGCAGCAGCTAAACAAGAAGTTGAAACAGCAGCAACGGAAGCGAATACAGCCATCGATGTAGCTACAACTCCAGCTGAAGCTCAAGTTGCTGAAGATAAAGGTGTTGCAGCAATTACTGGAGATATTCTTGATGTGGCTAAGCAAGACGCTAAGAACAAGGTTGTTGCAGAAGCGGATGCCGTTAAAGCAGCAATTGACAATAACCCAGGTTTGTCAGATGTTCAGAAAACTGCAGGCAAGGCTGATATTGATAAAGCAGTTGAAGCAGCTCTCATTTCAATAAATGGAGCGGGAACTTATTACGAATTGCTCCAAATCAAACTTCCAGTTGCAGCACTTATCAAGCCAGTTGTTCAAACAACACCAGTAGTTGATCCAAATAACTTGACTGATGCAGAATTGGCTCGCATCAAGGTTCTTCTTGAAGAAAATAATGACTTCCCTGCTGGAACAGAAATTATTGTTGCCAAAGCAGGTTCAGTAACAATCAAGTACCCAGATGGTTCTATTGATTTGGTGACACCTGCAGAAACTGTGAAACAAGCAGACTTGACAGCCCCAGTGATTGAAGATGATGCAAAAGGAAATATCGTTATAACACCTTCTGAGGAAGCTACTAAGTTAGTGATTACTTATGTTGATAAAAACGGTAAGGCGCAAACTGTTGTTGTTACTAAAGATTCAAATGGTTTGTGGACAACAACTGATGCAGTTGTGATTGTAGATTCAGTAACTGGTCAAGTGACTATTCCAGATTCTGAAATGAAACCAAATACTCAAGTTACAGCATACTCTGAGGATGAAGCTGGAAATGTTTCTGCAACTGGTTTAGTTGAAATCGTAGCAGTTGATGAGAATAATCCTTCTGCTGGAGTGAAAGTTAAATCAGCTGATAAGAAAGCTAAGCAATTGCCAAATACTGGTGAGAAAGATAATTCAGTAGCTTCTCTTGGATTAGCAGCTCTTGGAATGGGATTGGCACTTTTTGCAGCAAAGAGAAAAAAAAGACGAAGAAGAAGCTTAAAATAACTTCTTCATCGGAACCTCTTTGTTAAGAAGAGTAGGTAATCTTGTGGGTGCATGATCAGTATCTACTAATGGTGACAAAACAGTCATCTTAACGAGATATTTATCTGTATCGATAGAAAGATGCAAAAGGACTTAAAGTCAATTGACTTTAGGTCCTTTTCATTGTTGGTAAGAATTGAAATTTAGCTATAAATGTGAGAAAATAACAGTAAGCGCCCAATAACAAGGTATATTGAAAAGGCTCCAAAGTCCTGTCGACTCTGGAACCTTTTTCTATTTACAAGCTCTCTTAATATTTTTATCCCATGGCAAATAGGCTTCTAAAACCTCCTTTTTTGCGAGCGACTCCTCATTAGGTAAGTGTTCTAGAAGATAGGTCATATATTTTTCTGCATCAAGTCCGTGTCGCTTAGCTGTTTCTAAAAGACTCAAAATGACAGCTGTCGACTTGGCTCCCTCAAAGCTCTGAGAAAAAAGCCAATTTTTTCTGCCCATCACCAAGGTCTTCATAGCCCTCTCAGCCATATTGTTGGACAGGACTAGGTCACCGTCCGAGAGAACGGCTCGGAAGGTGGTTTCGTATTTGAGGCTATACTCTATTGCAGTACCCAATTTGGAAGCTGGCAAGACAGCCTGTTCACGGCACCAATAAAAGAACTCGTCCATCAAGGGAGTTAACTCTGTCTGCCGTTTATGTAGCCGTTCCTCAGTAGACAGGTCAGCCCAGTCACTCTCCAAGGCAAACAGGCGGTCGCAATAGGCTAATCCCTTGGCTCCTAAAGAAGTATTATCTGTCTTCTTAGGAGTCGCCTCAAAAAATTTTCGTCTAACATGAGCCCAACAGCCAACGAGCTGAGCCTTGTCTAATTGACGATAAGCACTCCACATGTCACAATGAACGTAGCCCGCATAGTCCCCAAGAAACTCCTCCACAACTAAGCCGCTCCGTCGTTTGTCATGATGATAGAGGGTAATTCCATTTTTCTCATGTTTCCCAGACAAGAAAGTCCAGTAGTAGGTCAACTGGCTATCATTTTCTAAGACCTTGTAGGAAGTCTCATCCGCATGAAGAATAGGCTGCTCCAACAATTTCTCGTGCAACAGGTTATAAATCGGCTCGAAATAATACTGACTAGACTTGATGTGCCAGTTGGCTATTTCCTTCCGACTGATGGGCAGGCCAAGTTTATGCCAGTCCTCTTCCTGACGGTAATTGGGTACCTTCAGATTGAATTTCTGGTGAATGGTGTGAGCGATGATAGAGGCTGAACCCAAGCTGTGTGCCAAAGGTGCCTTAGGAACAGGAGCCTTGATAATCTTATCGCTTAGATTCTTCTGACTACATGCCTGACACTTGTATGCGTGTTGAACATGGTCAATCCGCTTTAATTGTGCAGGAATGAAGACCAACTCTTGTCGTTGAACAGTTGAGCCAATCTCTTTCAGCTGACCATGACAGTCTGGACAAGTGCAGTCTTCGCCCTGCAATTCGTGATGCACAATCTCTGGAGTGAACTGGCTGAAAATAGCCTGACGAACTCCCTTAGCTTTCTTGCGTTTATAGGTGATGGTCTCCGTTTCAACTGGGTAAGTCAGCTTCTTCTTCAGGGAGACTTTCCTCCCCAAACAAGCTCAGCTGACCTGGTTGATATACGACCTTCTCTGATGATTTTCCGTAGAGTTTCTGTCTCAGATAGTCAACCTGTTCTCGAAGGAGAGTGAGTTCATTAGCCATCATCTCTATCGTTTTTGACTGTGTTTCAATAATTTTTTCTAGTGATGACATAACCAATCTCCTTCTTTTTATCTCATTATACACAAAGAAAAGCCATGATTTCAATAGAAATCACGACTTTTTGAAACATTTATTTTTGGAATGATAGAAAATCCTTTCATGAGCCAGTCGACTTGCTCGGAAGTTAGAGCCTTGACCTCTTCTTCATTGTTTGGCCAGGTCAATTTCCCATTTTCAAAACGTTTATACAATAACCAAAATCCCTGTCCATCCCAATAAAGAGCTTTGAACCGGTCTTTTCGACCTCCGCAGAAGAGATAGACCTGACCGGAGAAGGGATCCAGGTTGAACTGACTTTTGATAAGATAGGCCAGGGAATCAATTCCCTGACGCATATCTGTTTTTCCACAGACCAAGTAAACTTGACCTAAATCACTGAGTTGGATGGTCATAGAACAGTACCTTATCTAAGATTGTTTCTAGTGTTTCTTGATTGATAGTGTGAAAGACTGTGAGCTCCACTTTTCCGAGACGAATTTTCATCATAATATCGTTTCTGCCTCGCTTCTCAAAGCGGCGAGATTGGGGAACAGTCAATGGAATGATGGGGTGTGACATAATAAATCCTCCAGTTTTGTTTTTCTAACAGTATACTGGAGGAGGGAGTGGGTGGATAGATACCTTGTTATTGGGCGGTTACAATACATTTTCGAATCATTGTGAGAAAATAAGGAGATAATGAATGAAAGAACATGCCTTTCGTGAGGGGATGCGGGATGCCATTCCCACAAGCTTGGGTTATGCCAGTATTGGTCTGGCCTGCGGTGTCGTATCTGTCAATTCGGGGATTTCTGCGACTGAAATGGGATTGATGAGCCTTTTGGTCTATGCAGGGAGTGCCCAGTTTGTTATGTGTGCGATGATTTTGGCAGGGGCTCCTCTCCTGTCTATTGCGGTGACGGTTTTCTTTGTCAATCTGCGGAACTTCCTCATGTGTTTGCACACAACAACGATTTTTCAGGGAAACAGTCTGGGTTCCAATATTCTTATTGGTTCTTTTGTGACCGACGAGTCTCATGCAGTGCTTTTACGCAAGCATATTGAGGACAAGGAGATTTCTCCTGTCTGGATGTATGGGAACAACTTTGCCAGCTATGCGTCATGGGTGATTTTTACCATTTTAGGTAATCTCATCGGTGGGCTTATCCCAAATCCAGAGCAGTTTGGTCTTGATTTCGCCCTGGTTGCCATGTTTGTTGGTATCTTTTCCGGTCAGCTGGAAGCTATGGCACGGACCATTCCTGTCAAGAAGATTGGCCTGATTTTGCTGGCTGTTGGTTTGGCCTATGTCGGCTTGTCTGTGCTTGTGTCGTCTTATGTGGCGGTACTTTTAGCAACGCTTTTAGGTTGTTTTGTGGGAGTAATGATTGATGATAAAAACTAGTATTTTACTGATTATTCTAGCTTCAGCCCTTGTAACTTGGGTGCCGCGTGTCCTTCCTTTTGTCCTCACTCAAAACAAATCCTTGCCTCCTAAGTTGATAAAATTTCTCAGTTTTCTTCCGCTCACCATTATCTTTGCCCTGACCCTGTCTAGCATCATGGATGAGGAAGTCGGTTCTCTACCAAGCTTTCTTCCCGTTGAAAGTATCGCCCTGATTCCAACCTTCCTAGTGGTATTAAAGACCAAAAATATCCTACTGGCTGTTTTAGTCGGCGTTTTGACAACTGCGGCTCTCCGCTTGGCTTTCTAGGAGGTAAGTTATGGTAAAGGAAAATGCCAGAGGTGTCGGACTTTGTTTGCTTTTGGCTTTGGTGGGCCAGTGGTCAGGCAGTTTCTTTCCCCTAGTGGGTGGGTCTGTTTTTTCCCTTCTGATCGGAATGAGCCTGAACTTCTATGTTTCAAGCCAAAATGAATTTCAGTCTGGGCTTACATTCACCTCTAAGAAAGTCTTGCAGTATGCGGTGATTTGTTTGGGCTTTGGTTTAAATCTATCTGCGGTCCTTGCAGTTGGTCGTCAGTCGCTTCCGCTTATCCTATCGACTATTAGTTTCGCTTTGTTACTGGCATTCCTGATGTGGAAATTCTTGCCGATTTCTTCTCATCTGGCGACCTTGATTGGCGTTGGGACCTCTATCTGTGGAGGTTCTGCTATTGCGGCGACTGCCCCTGTTATTGAGGCTGATGATGAGGATGTGGCGCAGGCTATCTCGGTTATCTTTCTCTTTAATGTTTTGGCGGCTTTGGTCTTTCCTAGCTTGGCAACTTGGCTGGGTTTCTCGACAGATTCGGGTCAGGCCTTTGGGATGTTCGCCGGAACGGCGGTTAATGATACCTCGTCGGTCACTGCAGCAGCTTCGACTTGGGATAGTCTTTATGGTTTAGGAAGTCAGACCTTGGATACGGCTGTGACAGTCAAGCTGACGCGGACCTTGGCTATTATTCCCATCATGACGGTTTTAGCTATCTGGAAAGCTAGAGGTCAGGGTGTAGGAGCAGATAGCAAGTCTCTCTTAGCAGGTTTTCCAACCTTTATCCTCTATTTTATCCTAGCTAGTCTGGTAACGACAATTGCCGGTCAGTTTGGAATAGGAGCAGACTTTTTTGCACCACTTAAGGCTTTGTCAAAATTCCTGATTTGTATGGCGATGGTGGCTATCGGTTTGCGGACCAATTTGCTTGCTCTAGTAAAAAAGGGCAAATCCTCTCTGGTAGTCGGGCTGGTTTGTTGGCTAGGTGTGACGGTGTTGACACTAGTCTGGCAGGCTCTGCTTGGGATATGGTAAGAAAAGAGCGAAAAGCACCTCCATTTTATCGTTGGAGGTGCTTTTAACCTTGTATTTTATAATGTTAGAAATACTGTTCAAAAGCAATATCCGCCCGTTCATAGGGGAATTTATCCTTATCAACTGGGATTTCGATGAAACCGAATTTCCGATAAAGGTGGACAGCAGATGTGCATTTTCGATTGGAAACGATGATGACTTTTTGAATATGCTTGTCTCTTATAAAATCCATGCAGGCTTGCAAACAGGCTTTCCCAGCTCCTTGTCCTGCAAATTCTTTTTTGGCAGCAAATTTCTCAATCTCCCATTCGCCAGATGGCAGGGGTGCAATCATACAGGAAGCCATGATTTGTCCCTCATCATTGATAGCAAAGAAAATCTTTCCACCATTTGCAAGGCGTTGGTCAATGCTTTCTAAGACGGCACGATCTTCAGGCTCTACTTCAAACATTTCTTCGATCCAAGCTAGATTCATAGCGATAAATTCTTCTTTGTATTCGGGTTTGTAGGTTTCAATCTTCATGTTTTTTCTCCATTTCTTCTATGAGGGGGATAAGTGTAGCAATGGCCTGTTGAAATTTGGAACGTTGCTGAGCTGTCAAGCGACCTAACTGTTTTGCGATCTGCTGATTGGCCTTGTCGATATAGGATTCAACAGCAGTAAGTCCTGTTTCTGTCAAAAATAGGCTGTGTTGCCGTCCGTCAATCTGACTAGTTTTTTTCATGACAAAACCAGAGGTTTGAAATCGTTTGAGGATTTTACTGATGTAGCCCTTATCTAGTTGGAGAGAGTGGCTGATAAAGGAGGCTGTACAGCCGGCGTTCTCATAGATTTCAAAGAGTATTCGAACTTCTGTTAGGTTATAAGCCTCGCCTAGATAGTTATTGCCTAGCAAATGAAAGGCAGGTAGGTAGGAGCGGTTAAACTGTCGTAGTTGTGTAATGAATGTTTCCAAGTAGTCACCTCACACATTTAGTTGCCAAAAACAACCAATTTTATATAGAGTATATCAAAAAATAGTTGCTAAAAGCAACTATTTTTCTACCATTTGTCAAGCCTATCAAGGTATTTGATGAAAAATATTTTGAGTTCAATAGTTAAAATAAGGAAATTGTTTTCTTTTGGACTAAAGTTTCGTGTAAAAAAGAGTACACGAAATGAACACCTTATGTTGAAAATTTTTGATAAGGTGTTACAATAATATTGCATAAACAGTTTTACCGATTTTGGGTAGAAGTATAATCGTAAAGCTTATTATGCGTTATGAGGTAATACATTGTCCGAATGAGACGATGTATGGAGGCAATCGTGTGTGGCTTCGTAGAAGTCGTTTGCGATTGTCTTTTTCGTTTCTCATAAAAGTCGGCGATATGGCAAGGCTTGGTGTGACTGGCTGAAGCGATATTGTGAATACATTTGAACAGAATCTTTCTAGCGTAGGGATTGCCACGCTTGGTAATGTGTTCCTTAGCGAGGAAGTTACCAGATTCATAGTGCCTCAGGTCAATACCGATAAAGGCATTGATTTGATTGGTAGACTGAAAACGGCGAATATCTCCCAGTTCACCAATAATACTTGCTGCAGTAGTCTCAGCTATTCCAGGAATAGAGAGCAGAATGTCATATTCAGGTAATGGCTGAGCTAGTTCTACCATTTCATCTAAGACTGCCTGTCTCTGTCCAGAAAGCCGAAGCAATTCTTTTGTATAGTAACGGACCTCTTCCAGCATTGGAGAGGTTTTCTTGACGGCACAATACGATTGATTAGCTAGTGCTATCAGCTTCTCGGCTAAGTACGCCACACGCTTGTCCGAAATCCGTTTTGAGGTGGACTGACGAATGCTCTCTAAGAGTTTGTCCTTGCTTAAATCAAGCACGAAGTCCTTGTAAGGAAACGCAGTAACTAAGTTCCAGTATTGTTCCCCAGTTGGCTTTGATAAGACAGTCTCTATCTCTGGAAACGTGACTTGCAAGACCTTGTGCAGACGGTTTTTAGCTCGAACGATGTCCTCAGTTAAGTTCTGATAGAAGCGACTTAAATCTCGCAGTTCTTGATAGACTTCTTCTTGGACATAAGTGGGTTTACGATTCAGCACAAATTGAGATTGAGCCAGTTTTTCAGCGTCAATTTGATCTGTTTTCCTCACACGCAAGCTATCCAGTTGCTTCTTAGCTTCTAAGGGATTAAGCCTTGTATAAGCATAGCCATTATCTTCTAGAAAAGTTTGGAGACGGCGAGAATAGACACCTGTTGCTTCAAAGATGATTTCTGGTTTATGGACGGTTCTCAAATCGCCAAGTAGCCGAGCAAAGCCGATGGCGTCATTGGACATGGCATAGCCATGAACTTTCTCACCATTGACTAGAATGGCCACTTCTGAACTTGCCTTACTCACATCAATCCCAAAAACTGCACGCATGATATTACCTCTTTGTCTTGAATGATTCCTTGTTTTAGTGATGTCATTTTCAATACTCGACGTCTGGCGTCCCACATACTTTGATAACATTCTTTCTAAAACAGGTGTCTTGCCAGTTTTTGATGCGACGTCTAGCGTCAAAAGAGTTCTCGACTTAACAAGACACCTCTACTTTAACATAAAGAAAAAGTAGTGACTACTCTCTCCCGTCGGAGATTTCCTCACTACTAATCTTAGTATGTTTTTGATAAAAACAAGTTTTTAATCTGTCTCTTCTTGCAGGATAGAGGAATCAGTAAAGCGTTCAGACTCAATGAATTGCGAGGAAACTTGTCGCAGGGTTAAATTGTCTTGGTAATCTTTAGCGAAGATGCAAGAGTAGAGGACATCCAGTAGGTAGGTGATGGAGGTATCGGTTGAATAGGTTCCGATTTTTGAGTAGAGTCGTTCTTTTGTCGCCAAGCGAAGAGTAACATCAGCAAGTTGAGAGATGGGATTGTCGCCTAGACTGGTCAGGGCGATGATAGGAATTTTTTTTGAACGGAGAATGTTTGCGACCCGTATCAGCGATTTGGTGCCACCTGAGTATGAGATAATGATAGCACACGAGTTTTCCTGAGCCAGATAGGCATTGAAATGAATTTCACCTTGCAGCTGGTGCACACGGACATCCTTTTGGATACGGGACATATTGTGGGCGAACTCTTGGGCATTGAGGAGGTTATTGCTGGCAGCGAAGATGTGAATGGTTTGTGCGGGTTGTAAAAGACGAATGGCGTGATTGAGGTCACGTACTTCAAGGAGGGAACTGGTATCATCCACAATGTCATTAAGTTAACTAACCTATCACATTTTGTGGTGGGTTAGTTTTTATGTTACACTAAAAATAAAAGGGGAAAAGTCATGCTAGATCAGATTAAAGCTCATTTACTTGATAGTATTAACGACATCGTTTCTAGTGCCAATCAGTTTGTGCTTCATCCTGAAAAAGATTTTAGTCGGCAAAGTCAGCTAACTATGAAAACCATGATTCAAGCCATACTGACCATGGGAGGCAATACCTTATCTAAAGAGTTACTTGACTTACATTTACCAGTTACCCAATCTGCCTTTGTTCAACGACGGTATCAGATTAAACACCAAGCTTTTAAAACACTTTTTAGGGATATTACTTCTAAAATTCCAATCTCTGATAATCTCCCTATCCTGGCTGTTGATGGCAGTGATGTGATTCTACCAAGAAATCGTTTTGATAAAACGACCTCTTTTCAAACTGGACCACATCACACTCCTTACAATCTTATTCATATCAATGCTCTCTACAATCTTGAACAAGAGATATATCATGATTTACGGATCCAAGATAATCGAGAGGTTGATGAACGTGCAGCTTTTATTGACATGATGAAGAACTCTTCTTTCAAACAAGCTCTGGTAATAATGGATAGGGGGTATGAATCCTACAATGTCATGGCTCACTGCCAAGAAAGAAATTGGTCCTATATTATTCGTATTCGTGACGGGAATCATTCTATGAAATCAGGATTTAACCTCCCTGACACCCCTTGTTTTGATGAAAAATTTGACCTAAACATCTGTCGGAAACAGACCAATGAGATGAAGCAACAGTATCAAAATTTTCCTAATCACTATCGCTGTTTACCTAATCACACATCCTTTGACTTTCTACCAAGCTCTAGCCGAAAAAGCGACCCAGTTCAGTTTTACGAACTTCATTTTCGAATGGTGCGTCTCGAAATCAAGCCAGGTTTCTTTGAAACTTTGGTGACAAACACCGATTATTCTCCAGAAAAATTAAAAGATCTCTATGCCTACAGATGGGGCATAGAGACTAGTTTTCGTGACCTAAAATATAGTATCGGTCTAACTCATTTTCATGCAAAAAAGAAGGAAGGGATTCTCCAAGAAATCTACGCTCGCTTTATCAATTTTAATGTTTGTAAATGGCTAACCTCACACGTTGCTATTAAAACATCAAAGTTAAAACAGACTTATAAAATTTGTTTTTCAGACGCTGTTTATGCCTGTCGAAAATTTCTTAGAGAAGAACTTACTTCCTTCCAATTGGAAACCTACATTGCCAAACATTTATCCATCATCCGACCCAATCGAACGTTCCAAAGAAAGATAAAAAGCAAGGCACCTGTAAGCTTCACTTATAGAGTAACATAATAGTTGAAAAATAGGGTTAAAAAACCTCCTTTTTGTGCGCCCTAAATACAAAAACTATTCCCGTTTGGTCATCAATTGCTCGGACGGGAATAGTTCCTTTAATTGTTTAAATGCTTAACTTAATGACATTGGGTATCATCCAGCGTTTCTTTTTTTAGTTTGGCAATGTTGTTGGCGATTTGTAGGTAGTTATCGCTTGCTGTGAAAGGAATGTTAGCATCAATGTTGGATTCCTGTTTATTGAGGTAGTCAATCTCTTTCAAAAAGGCATCTTTGAATTCCCTCCAACCGTCAAAGCCCAGTTTTTTACTGATACGGACCAGAGTTGACTTGGAAGTAAAGCAAGAATCTGCAATCTTTTGGATGCTGATGTCCTTGATTTCCTCACGCTTTGTTAGGATAAACTGGATAACTTCTTTTTCGCTGGGAGAAAAGGGATATAGTTCAATTTTTTCTAATAAAAACATAAGCCTCTAAAACTTTGTTTACAAATGAAGGGGAAAAATAGAGAAAATTTGTAAACTCAGGTCCAACCTTTCTAAACTATCTGTTTTTCTATTATAACAAATGCTAAACTAGATGTACAAAGAGAGGAGGACAGAAAGTCAATGATAAAACAGCTTAGAAGAAAATCCATGGTTCGGTCTATCCGTTCTCTGTTTGCCTATGGTCTGGCAGGCTTTCTAGTACCTTATCTTTGGTCAAGAATAGCACAACCTTTTGGGAACTGGGCAGGATTTATAGCTGGCATGCTCATCATCTTTCCACTTTGGTACCTTGTTCATTATCGTGGCTTGGCTGTTCAAGAAGAGGACATGGCTAGCATTGACATGGGGATGGCGATTGGAATTGCGGTTTTTGTGAAAACAAGCCTGTCAACAGGTTTGGGACTGATGATTTCTTCTCTACCAACGCTCATTATCATGGGTCTGGGAGCCAGTCTAGCGGGCTTGGTCGTGGCAAGGTATGAGAATGGGAGGAAGTAAGATGACACTCATCCAAATGCTATCAACTTTCTTAGGTGGATTTCTGTTGCCACTAATCATTCTTTTATTTTGGGGAAGGAGCGTGGCTCGCTTTAGAGTCTTCGGTGGCTTCCTTTCAGCGACTCTCATCGTTGGGACACTTTGGTATCTCAATCATGGCTCAGCTAAGCCCTTGATTGTGCAAACAAGTAGTGTTGTAGTGGATATGGGTTTGGCGACAGGAATTGGTGTTCTGGTTTACGGTCTTGCCAGAGGAAAAGACTGGACTAAGACAAGGCCCCTCTTGCTTTCAGCAATCTTGGGTGGAGTTTTGGCAGGGGTTCTATTAACTGTAGTATAAAATATCGTCATTTAGTTTATCTTTTATTACTTAGACGTAATAGGAAACTCCGTTTCCCTATTTCCAACTTCAAACAATCCACTGGATTGTTTGAACTCGCTTTGCCGTACTTTGCATAAGTAACTTGCTTCGCAAGTCTTATTTCCAACCTTGTACAGTCATTAGACTGTACAAGCAGCCTGCAGCTTTTGATGCGAACAGAGTTCGCTCTATTTCCTAGCTCCAACTATCTCCCAGATAGTTGGAGCTAGTACTAAAAGTAAACTAAACAACTGATATGTAAAGCCCTTTGTCAAGTAAAAACAATCGAACTGATTAAAAAATGAAAAGTATCTAGAAAGAGCCTAGTTCTTAGCTTCGGGCATTGGCCACTCTGATATTCGTGGATTGGTTACCTACAGGTCAATGGTTCTGCCGCGAGTCCTACTCTCTATAAGCGTGGATCACAATTGTGCCACTTAGTCGTTTCGTAGATGACTCAAACCTTGAAGTCCTAAACTCCTTCAAGATACTTTCCATTCAAACATGATTTCAATCCTTATTTCTGTCCAAATTCACCCAGTGATTTTGGATAGAAATAGGGATTCCTCATCGCTCTGCGACGATAAAACTTAATGGTCAAAAGTGTACATGAAAACAAGCGCTAACTTCAAGCTATTCTTCCTGTCATCATCCCCCAAATAAAACCAGACAATTCTCGTGCAATAGCTGTTTTAGCAACATTTTGTTTCTTATTTTTTCCTAGAACAAGTGTGCGATAACGTCTTCTTAAGCGTTCATTAGCCTTATCCGCATAAGCAATCACCTCCACTCGGTTTCCACTTTGTCTCCTTTTCAATTCTTTGGATTTATACCCAATCGTCCCCTTAGCCAATGATTGTGCAGCTTCTATCAGAAGTCGTCTCACATGGCTATTCCCAGCTTTGGTGATAGCACCTCTTCTCTCCTTGTCGCCGCTAGAATTTTCGCTAGGAGTTAGCCCAAGATAAGAAGCAAAATGTTGAGCTGTCGCAAAGCGATTAAAATCACCGATTTCTGTCACAATGGAAAGAGCAGTTAGTGTTTTAATGCCAATAAAGCAAGAAAGCCGTGAGACCTTCTCTTGGTAACTGTCGCTTTGACCCAGTTGCTCAATTCGTGCATCATACCGTTCTATTTGATCTACTAATTTCTCATAGGTCAATAGATATTCTGTCAAAATCTCTGCATAAAGTCCATCAGGATTTAGGGAACGGAGCCAGCGGACATGTTTCTGTGTCCAATTACTGCTTCCCTCGGTATAGCGAAAATCATGTCGGAGACAGAAGGCAAGAATTTGTTGTTTGATTTTCTTCAGAGCCACTTTGTGGTCTGTTCTCATGCGGATATATTCTTTGACTTGTTCATCCTCAACAGTAGGAATATGAACAGGCCGATAGCTACGAAAGGCCAGAGCTTTTGCGAGCTGAGCTGCATCTTTTTTATCAGTCTTAACACGCTTAGATCCTTCCTTCATCACCGTTGTAGGCGCCATCACGATACAGGGAATCCCGTGAGCTTGTAGCTGGTGATATAGGGTAAATCCAAGACATCCGGCTTCGTAGCCACATAACACTTCTGCATCTTGACCATATAAACGACGAAGCTCATTCACATAGTTCACAATATAGCTAACATTTGGACCAACTTTAGTGCTATGTTTGAATTGATTCGCCATCATATCATAATAGCAGAGTGAAAAACTTTCTTTGTGAACATCCATTCCGATGAAAAGTGTGGTAAAATGAAACATATAAGACCTCCAATTGAGTGTGGTAATTCCTGTTAGAAGTTGATTGTTTTTTTATTCTAGTGTACAGGTAAATCCACGAATTCTCAACTGGGGGTCTTTACATATTGTCTATAAAAAAGAAACAACTATCTCCCCCTAGATAGCTGTTTCGTGCGCAAATTACAGTATAAAATATATTCCTAAAAGAAAACTTAAACCAAGAACTTGCCTTCACAAGTAACATACTGAGCTGTGAAGGCGGGTTCTAATTTTAGGAAAATTAAAATTGACACGTAGAGTGTTGTTTTCGGATGTTTTATCGTTTATTTAACTTGAATCGCCAAGGCTTGATACGGCTTAAGGGTGATTTTCTTACCGAGTTTGCTATCAGGATAGTTGCTGATGAGGACTTGGCCGTGGGCGTAGTCGTCTGCTAGGTCTAGTTCAACCTCTTCTGCGAAGAAATTGTTGAGGACTAGTAATTTTTCATCGTTTAATAAACGCTCAAAGGCATAGACTTTCTGGCTGTCCTTATAGGCGGCCTTGTAATCCCCTTCTGAAATCAGAGGGAGTTCTTTCCGCAAGCGGATGAGTTCTTGATAGAAGGTGAAGATTGGGCCTGTTTTTTCGGCTTCAACGTTAATGGTTGGGTAGGATTTGCCAGCTTTCAGCCAAGGAGTTCCTGTTGAGAAGCCTGCATTGTCAGAAGCATCCCACTGCATCGGGGTGCGGGAATTGTCACGGGACTTGGCCTGGATAATCTTGAAGGCCTGCTCAGGTGTGTGACCTTGATCCAAGAGCATCTGGTAGGCATTGATAGACTCTACATCCACGTAGTCATCCATGCTGTCGTAGTCGGGGTCAATCATGCCGATTTCCTCGCCCATGTAGATGTAAGGCGTACCGCGTGACAGGTGGATAGAGGCTGCCAGCATGGTTGCTCCTTCATTACGGAAATTCTTCACATCGACAAAGCGGTTGAGGGCACGAGGTTGGTCGTGGTTGTTGTAGAAAAGGGCATTCCAGCCATTTCCGACGGACATTTCTTCCCCCCAAGTATGGAAGAGGCGTTTGAGTTCCTCAAAGTCAAAGTCCATAATGGTCCATTTTTGCCCGTCCTTGTAGTCCACTTTCAAGTGGTGGAAGTTGAAGGCCATGGACAATTCTTCCCGTTCAGGAGCCGTGTAGAGAATGCAGTTTTCAATGGTGGTGGCCGACATTTCCCCGACAGTCATGAAGCCTTTTTCAGCTCCAAAAGTGGCGTTGTTCATCATCTTGAGGTAGTCGTGGGTAATTGGGCGGTCGGTGTAAGTAGGCTTTCCGTCATTGATTGGGCAGTCTTCGAGGACTTCGTCCTTACCAATCAGGTTGATAACGTCGAAGCGGAAGCCTTTGACACCCTTGTCTTTCCAGAAGTTGACCACCTTGAAGAGTTCTTCACGGACATGAGGATTTCGCCAGTTGAGGTCGGCTTGGGTCACGTCGAAGAGGTGGAGGTAGTATTTCCCAGTCTCTCCAAAGGGAGCCCAGGCATTGCCACCAAACTTGGAAACCCAGTCAGTTGGCTGGTCACGTAGGATAAAGAAATCTTGGTAGTATTTGTCGCCTGCTAGGGCTTTTTGGAACCATTCGTGGTCTGTCGAGCAGTGGTTGAGGACCATGTCTAGCATGAATTCGATGCCCAATTCTTTGCCGACAGCCACCATTTCTTCAAAGTCAGCCATGGTGTCAAAATCAGGATTGACGGCTGTATAGTCTGAAATGTCATAGCCGTTGTCTCGTTGAGGACTTGGGTAGAAAGGGTTGAGCCAAATCATATCAATGCCTAGCTCCTTCAAATAAGGTAGTTTTTCAATAATTCCTCGTAAATCCCCTACACCATTTCCAGTTGTATCCTTGTAAGATTTTGGGTAGATTTGATAAACAACCTTCCGTCTGTCTATTGTCATTTTGCTCTCTCTTTCTTGATTTTTCCTTCTTGCATAAGCAATGATAGGAGGTGCAAGTTACCTTGCGCCCTCCTAGAACATTAATTCTTTGTAACTGTCAGAATAGCTTCGCCTTGTGAGATGGCACGAGGAAGATTTCCGATAACTTGAGTGTCAAAGTCAGTTTGGTTGGTCACGATAACTGGTGTTTCAGCAACAAGACCAGCAGCCTTAATGACATCGATGTCAAAGCTAATCAATTTATCGCCAGCTTTTACCTTGTCACTTTGTTTGACGTGAGCTGTGAAGCCTTTGCCTTCCAATCCAACAGTATCCATACCGATGTGCATAAGGAGCTCAACTCCGTTTGCAGCAGTGATACCAACAGCATGGTTAGTTGGGAAGAGGACAGATACTTCACCATCGACTGGAGCAACCAAGATACCTTCGCTCGGGTCAATAAGGACACCTTGGCCCATGACACCTGATGCAAATACAGGGTCAGTAGCTTGTGACAATTCTTTGGCTTGACCAGTAAGTGGGCTAATCAATTCGATAGCAGCGCCAGTTTCAACAACTGCTTCAGTTGGAGCTACGACTTCTTCAACAGTTTCTTCTTTTTTTGAAAATGCACCTGTACGTTTGAAAACAGCTGTCAAAATCATTGGGACAACAATCGCAACAATCATTGCTAACAAGAATGGACCCCAGTATTCAGCCTTGATAGACAAGATACCTGGAAGACCACCGATACCGATAGAAGCAGCTTGGATGTTAAAGGTTACAGAAAGTAAGCCAGCGATACTTGAACCAATCATAGCAGCTACGAAAGGGTAAACGTATTTCACGTTGACACCAAAGAGGGCTGGTTCAGTAACACCAAGATAAGCAGAAATAGTTGCAGGAAGTGAAACTTGAGCTTCTTTTTCATTGTGACGGTTCATGAGGAAGTAAGCAAATACCGCAGAACCTTGAGCAATGTTAGAAAGAGCAATCATTGGCCAGAGACCAGTTCCACCAGCATCCGCGATCAATTGCGTATCGATGGCATTGGTCATGTGGTGAAGACCAGTGATTACGAACGGTGCATAAAGGGCACCGAATACCGCACCGAAGAGCCATTTCAATGGACCAGTCAAACCAGCCAATACGACAGTTGACAACCATTGACCAATTGTCCAACCGATAGGACCAAGGACAGTGTGAGCCAAGATGATGGCAGGAAGAAGTGATAGGAATGGCACGAAAATCATTGAGACCACTTCTGGAATAACCTTACGCCAGAAGATTTCTAGGTAAGACAGTGCCAAACCAGCAAGGAGGGCAGGGATAACTTGTGCTTGATAACCGATACGGGCAATACTAAATGCACCGAAGTTCCAAGACCAGTCGCTGGCAATGGTTGCTGCATCTGTACCAGGTACAGCATAAGCGTTGAGCAACTGTGGAGAAACCAAACAGATACCAAGGACGATACCAAGGATTTGTGAAGTTCCCATTTTACGAGATACGGACCAAGTGATACCTACTGGCAAGAAGTGGAAGATGGCTTCACCTGGCAACCAGAGGAAGTGATTGACACCATTCCAGAAAGGAGAAACCTGAACGATGGTGTTCCATACAGGGTTACCATCAGCATCGAAGACCAACTGCCCATCTTTCATAGCTTGTCCAAGCCATTCCATCTGAACACCTTCCAAGACGTTACGGAAACCGAGAATCAAACCGCCGACGATAAGGGCAGGAATGATTGGTGTGAAGATTTCCGCCAGCATGGTCATGACACGTTGGATGGCATTTTGGTTACTTTTAGCGGCTGACTTTGCAGCTTCTTTTGATACGCCTTCGATACCAGACACAGCTGTAAAGTCATTGTAGAAGATTGGTACATCGTTACCGATGATGACTTGGAATTGACCAGCGTTTGTAAAGGTTCCTTTTACTGCTGGAATGTCTTCGATGACTTTTACGTTTGCTTTTTTCTCATCTGCAAGAACAAAGCGCATGCGCGTTGCACAGTGTGTTACTGCATTGACATTCTCTTTTCCGCCAATAGCTTCTAGGAGCTGTTTGGCTTCTTTTTCAAATTTTCCCATATATTTTTCCTTCTAGACGGCTTATGGAATCCGTCACCCTATATTTTTTAGACATCTCTCGAAGTATGTCCTTTTTTGAAATTTGTACGGACAAATTTCTTTTGTGTTATCATTGTATCCGATTTCAAAAAATAATGCAAGCGTTTTTGCTTAGTTTTTTTAAATTTTGAAATGAATTTTGTTATAATGTTGATAGTTGTATGTTATTTGACAGATGAATTTGTGAGGAAATGATGAAAAAATACCAAGAAATTTATAATGACTTAAAAGAAAAAATACGGACAAATGTTTATCCGGCAGAAAGCTCCCTACCGACAGAACAACAGCTCCAGGAAATCTATGGTGTTAGTCGTGATACGGTTCGTAAGGCGTTGGCGATTTTGACTGAGGGAGGTTTGATTCAAAAAGTGCAAGGGCGTGGTTCAATGGTCCTTAAGCAAGAAATTCTCAATTTCCCAGTTTCAGGTTTAACTTCCTATCAGGAATTGACAAATGTTCTCCAGCTTTCTACCAAGACAGATGTTGTCAGCTTAGATATGATTACCGTTAATAGTAGCCTTTCGCACTTGACAGGCTTTGAGCCGTATAGCAAGGTGTGGAAAGTTGTCCGTACACGTTCGATTGATGGTAAGGTCTCCGTTGTGGATACAGATTATCTTGCTGTCGATGTCGTGCCAGAGTTGACAACTGCTATTGCTGAAAAATCCATCTATAAATACCTAGAAAATAAGTTAGGCCTTGATATTGCTTATGCACAAAAAGAGATTACGGTAGAGCCGACCAGCCGAGAAGAACGAGATTTGATGCAGATTCAGGATGATTATCTGGTGTTGATAAAATCCAGGGTCTACTTAGGAGATACGCGACAATTTCAATACACTGAAAGTAAGCACAAGATTGATAAATTCCGCTTTGTAGATTTTGCTCGTAGAAAGCATTCTTTATAGGAGAGATTAGCCAAATCAAGTTTTTTACGCTATAATAGATAGAAGAAGAGGTAAGATATGGCAAACTTAAATCGATATAAATTTACATTTGGCGAGAAGCAATTAACCTTGACAACTGAGCATGATAATTTATTCATGGAAGAGATTGAGCGTATTGCACAGGAAAAATACCAAGCCATCAAAGAAAAGATGCCGACGGCGGACCCTGAAACCCTCGCGCTTTTGTTGGCAATCAATGCTCTATCCGTTCAACTAACGCGCGAGATGGCATTTGAACAAAAGGAACAAGAACTTGCAAGCGTCAAAGAAAAGGTCTTGAAAAAGAATGTGACCTTGATTGACTTAGATGAGCTTGAGGACAAGGTATGATTTCATTAGTAATTATTCTCATTTTGGCATGGAGTTTCTACATTGGCTACAGTCGTGGTCTAGTTCTACAGGCCTTTTATAGCATGGGAAGTATTATTGCTCTGGTGGTTGCGACGGCTACTTATAAAAAATTGGCATCCTTCCTTTATCTCTGGGTGCCATTTGCCAATGCTACTCAGGGGAGCTCCAACTATTATTTTGATGAGAAATATCTCTTTGACCTAGATATGGTATTTTATGCGGGATTGGCCTTTCTTTTGATATACGTCTTGGTTTATGCTATTGTGCGTTTCATAGGAATATTTGTCCATCTATTAGAGGCTTTTAATCCTGATACAAAAATGACCAATCTCATAAGCGGCGCCTTGGCTGTCTTGGTGACTTTTATTTCTCTTCAGATTGTCATGGTCTTGCTATCAACTATTCCGTTAGCGATGATTCAAAATAAATTGCACAGTAGTTTTCTTGCCAACATCATGATTCAGTACACACCATTCACTAGTAGCTTTTTAAAATCTCTCTGGTTGAGTAATATAGCAGGGTAAGGGAGACCTTATCCTTTTTATCGTCATTTATAATACTCTTCGAAAATCAAAATCAGACATTGTTGACTTGATTTGATGAGTGGGAAAGACTAAGTAGGAATATATGAATAATAAAATTATTGAAACCCTTGAATTTCACAAGGTAAGACAAAAAATTGAGCCCTATCTCTTGACGGAACAGGGCTTCGAAGAATTACGACAGTTGGAGCCCATGGTGGAAGTCCATCGTATCCAACAGGCCTTTGACGAGTTGACAGACATAGCGCAGATTTTTGTGGAAAATCCCTATTTCAGTCTGGCTGCTACTAGTGACATCGGTCCAGCCATGCGTCGTTTGGAATTGGATACAGACCTCAATATCTCAGAATTATTGGCAGTCAAGCGAGTCTTGGAAGTGTCCAAAACTCTCTTGGATTTTTATGGAAATCTGGAAAATGTCAGTCTTAGCCAGCTGGATAAACTCTTTGAGAAGATTGAGCTTTTTCCACATTTACAGGGCTCCCTCCAGTCCATCAATGATGCTGGTTTTGTAGAGGATTTTGCCTCAGAAAAGCTGGCTCGTATCCGCCGGAAAATCCGTGAAGCTGAAGACCAAGTTCGTCAGGTCATGCAGGATATTTTGAAGACCAAGGGGGACATGCTGTCCGATAGCATTTTGGCAAGCCGTAATGGACGCAATGTCCTTCCTGTTAAAAATACCTATCGCAATAAGATTGCTGGGGTTGTCCATGACATTTCAGCTTCGGGTTCGACCGTTTATATTGAGCCGCGGGCAGTGGTGACTTTGAATGAAGAAATCAGTCACCTACGTGCAGAAGAACGCCATGAGCTCAACCGTATCTTGCAGGAATTGTCGGATATGCTCCGTCCGCATAGTGGTGTGATTCGTAACAACGCCTGGCTTATCGGACATATTGATTTTGTTCGTGCTAAGCATCTCTTTGCGCGTGATCATCAAGCAGTTGTACCCAAACTATCTGAGAAGCAGGATATTGCCCTTCTCAACGTTCGCCATCCGCTGATTGCTGAGCCCGTTCCAAACGACCTCTATTTCGGTAGTCAGTTGACGGCTATCGTGATAACGGGTCCCAACACGGGTGGCAAGACTATTATGCTCAAGACCTTGGGATTGACCCATCTCATGGCTCAGTCTGGTTTGCCTATTTTGGCTGATAAGGGCAGTCGGGTAGCTATCTTCAAAGAAATTTTTGCGGACATTGGGGATGAACAGTCGATTGAGCAGAGTTTATCCACCTTCTCCAGTCACATGACTCACACGGTACAGATTTTGGCGGAGGCGGATCAAGATTCTCTGATTTTATTTGATGAGTTGGGGGCAGGTACCGATCCACAGGAGGGCGCGTCGCTGGCCATGGCTATTTTAGACGACCTTCGCCTACGGGGCATCAAGACCATGGCAACTACTCACTATCCGGAGCTCAAGGCTTACGGGATAGAAACCTCTGGTATTGAAAATGCCAGCATGGAGTTTGATAGCAATAGCCTGCGTCCGACCTATAAGTTTATGCAGGGTGTTCCTGGTCGCTCCAATGCCTTTGAAATTGCCCGCCGTCTTGGTCTATCTGATATTATTATCCAGTCAGCCCAATCTTGGACGGATACAGATAGCGATGTGAACCGCATTATCGAGAAATTGGAAAGTCAGACGGTTGAAAGTCGTCAGCGTCTGGATAAGATTCGTGATGTGGAGCAAGAAAATTACAAGATGAACCGAGCCCTCCGCAAGCTCTATGACGAGCTCAATCGAGAGAGGGAAAATGAGCTCAACAAGGCACGCTTGGAAGCCAAGGAAATTGTAGATATGGCATTGTCAGAAAGCGAGGATATTCTCAAAAATCTCCATGCTGCAGCTAGTCTTAAGCCCCACCAGATTATCGAAGCCAAGGCAGAGCTGAAAAAGTTGGCGCCTGAAGTGGTGGATCTGTCTAAAAACAAGGTTCTGAAGAAAGCTAAAATTCAGAGGGAAGCCAAGGTGGGCGATGACATTATCGTTACAGCTTATGGACAACGTGGGACCTTGACCAATCAGCTCAAGGACGGGCGTTGGGAAGCTCAGGTTGGCTTGATTAAGATGACCTTGACCAAGGAGGAGTTTGAGCTTGTTAAGGTGGAAAAGGCAGAGCAGCCTAAGAAACGTCAGGTTCACACGGTCAAACGCGCCAATGTACGAGGACCAAAAGCCCGCTTAGATCTCCGTGGCAAACGCTACGAAGAGGCTATGATGGAGCTGGATGAATTTATTGACCAGGCCCTGCTCAATAACCTAGCACAAGTCGATATTGTCCACGGTATCGGTACAGGGGTTATCCGAGAAGGTGTGACCAAGTACCTCCGTCGCAACAAGCAGGTCAAGGAGTTCGGCTACGCTCCACAAAATGCAGGTGGTTCAGGCTGTACTATTGTGACGTTTAAATAGCAATCAACCGATGGGAGATTCTTATGATTATCAGAAAATATCAAACCAGTGATGAAAAAGGCTGGATTTACTGTAAGGCACTCAGCTACCTTTTCTCTCCATTCTTTGATGATAGAGAAACAGAGAAGCCCGACCTAATGACAGACGTTTATGATCATCGTGTGGAATGGGTGGCTGAAGTAGACGGACAAATTGTTGGTCTAATCGACATCGATATTTACACTGAGGAGTGCAGCCAGTCTTATATTTACGCACCAAGTAAGCGAACAGCTTATTTTACTAACCTAGCAGTCCACCCTGACTTTCAAGGGCAGGGCATTGCTCAGGCGCTTTTTGAAAAAGCAGAGCAGGAGTTGAGAGCGCAAGGTGTAGAGAAACTAGCCATCTTTACTCGTGAGGATGATGCAGTCAACCATTTATATCAGAAATGGGGTGGACGGTTAGTCTGTTCAGATTATCTTGTCATCGGTACACCTAAAGATACACCTTACGTCCGTTTTGGTGTCGATCTTCCCAATGCTAAATTGGCCTTTACAGATGAAACAGGTCAGCCAGCACCCTACTATCTCCGCGAAGGTGTCTATGTCGTGACAGACCCAGCAGATTTAGAATTGTTTGACATCGAAGAAGTCTATCAAGAACTGACCTATGTGGTGGATTTGACGGAAAAAAGTTGAAGTTTTCAACTTTTTTTATTATGGCTTCGAGCCAGTTTTTCTCGTAGAGAAAAACAAGAAAACCACCAGCTATGCTGGTGGCTGCCAAGGCTTTGAGCTTCCATTTCTTTTTCCTGTTATAATCAAATTGTTCAGGTTAGATAAAGGAGGAAAAAGAAATGGCTAAAACCAGTTACAGTTTATCACATACCAAATGGATGTGCAAATATCACATAGTTTTCACACCTAAGTACCGAAGAAAATCCATTTACTACAAAATTAGACAGGACTTAATTGATATTTTCCGTCATCTATGTCAATACAAAGGCGTGGAAATCATTGAGGGACACATGATGCCAGACCATGTTCATATGCTTGTTTTGATACCTCCGAAACTTTCGATTTCCGATTTTATGGGATATTTGAAAAGCAAAAGTGCTCTAATGATATTTGATAAACACGCTAATTTAAAATATAAGTATGGAAATCGAAAGTTTTGGGCCAGAGGCTACTATGTTAGTACCGTTGGACTGAATGAAAAGACAGTTGCGAAATATATTCGCGAGCAGGAGAAAAATGACATTGCACTTGATAAATTGAGTGTCAAAGAGTATGAAGATCCATTTTCAGATGGTAGTTTTAGAACGAGATAAAAGCCCGTTGTTACGGGCATTAGTCAAGTAATTATAGCACTAACCTGAACGAAGTTCAGCGAACGTCTTTAGACGTCGCTGGAGAGAAACGGCTTATAGCCGGTGTACAAGCCACCCGTTTTCACGGGTGGTTATGACTTTTCTCTTGCTATGGAGTGGACTCCATAGTTTATAATCATAATATCATCAGGGGCTGGAAAGGAAGTGATCTCTTGAAAACGATGAAAGAAGTGGCGGAGGAATTGGGTCTATCCAATGATACGATTCGCTACTACGAACGGATTGGGCTCTTGCAGGTGTCTCGGGATAAAAACGGTTATCGGCGGTTTGACCAACAGGCGATTGACTGGCTCTTCTTGGTCAAAATGCTTCGTAAGTCTGGGATGTCTATTGAAAGTTTGGTGGATTATGTTGCCCTTGTGCGACAGGGGGATCGTACTATTGCTGCTCGAAAGGCTATTTTACAGGAGCAAGAAGAGCGATCGAAGGCGCAAATAGCCCAACAAGAAGCCGTATTGGAGATGCTGAGTCATAAGGTAGCGACCTATGATAGTCAGTTGTTACGCTTTGAACAGGAACGATTAGACAAAGGAGAATAAAGATGCAGACAGTTACACTACACAACGGAGTTGAGATGCCTACAGTTGGATTTGGGGTCTTCCAAATCCCAGATCCAGAAACCTGCCAGCAGGTTGTCGAAGAAGCTATTCGGACAGGTTATCGCCTGATTGACACAGCTCAGGCTTATGGAAATGAAGAAGCAGTTGGTCATGCTATTCGCAATGCTGGTATGCCACGAGAAAAACTATTTATTACAACTAAATTGTGGATTTCAGATATGAGTTACCAAGGAGCCAAAGAAGCTTTCGCGGCCTCTATGGAGAAGTTAGGTTTGGACTATCTGGATCTCTATCTACTCCATCAGCCAGTAGGTGATACCTTTGGAGCTTGGCGAGCTTTGGAGGAACTCTATCATGAAGGAAAAATCCGTGCAATTGGTGTGTCCAATTTTAAACCAGACCAGATTGCTAACCTATCTCTTTTTAATACTGTGAAGCCGATGGTCAATCAGATTGAACTACATGTGTTCCACCAAAAACCAGAAGAGCGGGCCTATCTGGCCAGCAAGGGAATTCAAGTTCAGAGTTGGGGAGCCTTTGCAGAAGGGAAATTTGATGTTTTTACCAATCCTGTTTTGACAGCTATTGCTAGCAAATATGGAAAAACAACTGCTCAGGTCATGCTCCGTTTCCAACTCCAGTCAGGCATTGTTTCTCTATCCAAATCAGCCAAGCCCGAGCGTGTGCGTCAGAATTTTGACATCTTTGATTTTGGGCTGACGGAAGAAGACATGGTGGCTATCCAAGCTCTAAATACAGATACGACAGTCTTTGCCGACCACCACCAAGCCCAAACCATTGAAGCTCTAGCAGGCTATGTAGGGAAGACCTTTTAAGAGTGAGCTTGTTTTTGGCTACAACTGGATTTGACAGGAAGAACCATTTTCCGTTTCACGCTTGCTCCCTGCGGTCTAGTTTGGCTTGACAATACGCTTTTTTAAGTCACTATTTTCTCGACATGCCTATCTCCACTCTCATCCCGTAGCAAATATTCGCATTCTCTTTTTATTTGGTGTAGAATGATAGTACCAAAAACAGAAACGGAGAAAAATGATGGTTCAAGTTGTTACAGATGCAAACTTTGAAGTTGAAACACAAGAAGGCGTAGTCCTTATTGACTTTTGGGCACCATGGTGTGGTCCTTGTCGTATGCAAGCACCAATCTTGGAGCAATTAGCAGATGAAGTGGACGAAGATGAATTACGTATTTACAAGATGGATGTTGATGAGAATCCAAACACAGCTCGTCAGTTTGGTATCATGTCTATCCCAACTCTTTTGTTCAAAAAAGATGGACAGGTTGTGAAACAGGTTGCCGGTGTTCACACCAAAGACCAAATCAAAGCAATCTTGGCAGAGATTGGTTAATTGAAAATGAAAGCAAGTGGTGGATTGACTACTTGTTTTTTTACAACTGTGAGTCATACAAAGATATCAGATTGTGAAGGTTGGCACAAGATGTTATAATAACCTTATCATTGTCATTTTAGAAAGGTTAGATATGTCAACTATTAGTTACAAACCATTAAATCTCTATCGTCAGTTTAAAACAGCAGCTCAAGAGTTTCCAAATGTTGCCATTTATTTTGACAAACCCTACGCATCCTTCCCTGAATTAGGATTGGAAAATACTTATCAAACAGTTTTTGAAGCTATTCAAAAAAGAGCTGCCCAATTTGCAGCGGCAGGTATTGGCTATGGGGACAAGGTGGTTCTGTATAAGAGTCCAGCTTTTGACACCTATTTGTTAGCAGTAGCGGTAACGGCATTGGGTGCTGTTCCTGTTATGATTTCCTATCATTTGCCATCTTCGAATTTAGATGTGTTTGCGGAGCGATTGGAAAAGTCTTTCATTGTCTACGACCAAGAAACGGAAGAACGTGTAGCAGGAATGACTCGAACTGACCTGGCCACAAAGGTATTTTTACCCCAAGTCCTAGTGCAAGAAACAGATACATTTGAAGAAAATCTCCTGCCGGAAGATGTCATTCAGTACATGACTCATACTTCAGGAACGACAGGTGTTCCAAAACTAATCTGCCACACGGCACAGACCATGGGCTGGCGAGTAGCTTGGCAACAGACTATTTTTGACAAGATGACGGAGAGAGGCTTGCTGGCCTTCCATATCTCCCCTGTTCATTCGCGCTATAATATCGGTGTGTCGTCGGCGATTGGTCTAGGCTTCCCCCTCTACCCGCTTTCTTCTGCAAGAAAAGATGATGTTGAACGGGCGCTTGCTCTTCATCATCCAAGTGCTCTGGAAACCCATCCTAACAACTTTGTCCAATGGGCAAGATTGGCCAAGGAAAAACCAGAGGTCTTTAGTAGCATTCGTTATTACCATTCAACCTTTGATGCTATCAATATTGGTACACTTCGCGCCTTCTTGGAGGCTTCTAAAGAGCAAGGTCCAGTCTTTATGCAGGTTTATGGTCAAAGTGAATGTGGTCCAATGATTTTACGTTACCATCGCTTGGAAAATCTAGGAACAGTTAGTGGACGAGATATGGGGATTGGTCTGGAAGGTTACACAGAAGCACGCATCACAGATGCCCAAGGGAATCCTCTCCCAGCTGGAGAAAACGGACATATCCAGTTCCTGTCAAAAGGCCGTGCCGTGACCTACTACAAAGAAGATGCCCGCTTCCAAGATAATGTGTACGGTGCTTGGTGGGATAGTGGTGACTACGGCTGCATGACTCCAGAGGGGACACTTCTTCTAAAAGACCGTCAGGTTGACCTCATTGAGCACATCGACAGCAACCTTGCCTTGGAAGATTTATTGCTGGATAAATTGGACTTTTTATCAGAAGTCGTGATTATCCGCGATGTCAATGGAGCACCGCAGCCGATTATCGCTTTGGCAGAAGATGCTGAGATGAACTGGGAAGCTTGGTGGGCCATGGTTGCAGATCTACCACTATTGAAAGAGCCTATCTTGATGGCTTATGACGACATTCCACGAACAGCGACTATGAAGGTTCAACGCCTCAAAATGGAAGCAGAAATGAAAGAAAAAAATCTGTAAGGGTGACGAAACCAAGCTTGCAGATAAGAAGGAGTTCACATGAAAGAAATTTACCTAGCAGGCGGTTGTTTCTGGGGGATGGAAGGCTACTTTTCCCAGATTGATGGCATTCTAGACACCAGCGTTGGCTATGCCAATGGACAGGTGGAGACGACCAATTATCAACTCCTCAAACAAACAGACCACGCAGAGACGCTCTATCTAGCTTATGATGAGACTCGTATCAATTTGCGGGAAATTCTCCTCTACTATTTCCGCGTCATTGATCCCTTCTCTGTTAATCAGCAGGGACCTGACAAGGGGCGCCAGTATCGGACTGGTATCTATTACACCGATGAAGCTGATTTTCCGACCATCGAGCAAGTCATGACGGAGCAGTCCCAGCTCTTTGGCGGACGCCCCCTAGCCGTTGAAGTGGAGCCACTCGCACATTACATCCCCGCTGAAGATTACCATCAGGATTATCTCAAGAAAAATCCCCAAGGGTACTGCCATATCGATCTTGGGCAGGCAAAAATCCCTCTGATTGATGTTGCAGACTACCAAAAGCCAGACCAGCAAGTCTTAAAAGACAGCTTGACCGACCTCCAGTATCAAGTTACTCAAGAAGCTGCGACGGAAAGACCCTTCGAAAATGAGTTTTGGAATAGCGACCAAGCTGGCATCTACGTCGATATTACGACTGGCGAGCCCCTCTTTCTCTCGACAGACAAATTCGACTCAGGCTGTGGCTGGCCCTCCTTTACCAAACCAATCAGCAAGGAAGTTGCGACTTATTTCCAAGATCTTTCCCACGGCATGAACCGTATTGAAGTCCGCAGTCGGGCTGGTCATGCTCATCTAGGTCATGTCTTTGATGACGGACCACGTGATAAAGGCGGTCTCCGTTACTGTATCAACTCAGCAGCCCTTCGTTTCATACCGAGAGAGGAAATGGAAGAAGCAGGATATGGCTTGTTTTTGGATTTGCTTAAATAAATTTAGGAACGTAGAAAGTCTATTCGCCAAGAATAGGCTTTTTGTGTCGAAATAGTATGTTAGAAAAGATAATTTTGATATAATGATTTATACATAGATAATATTCTAGTTTAAGAAGTGGCTATTTTGCTGTCAATCAACCAGTTAGCTGAGATATTAAAGCGAACTCTTAGCAGAGACATTGGAATTTTTTCCTAGCCTATTTCTTACATTTTAGAGAATAGGAAGACAGGTGATTGTGATGAAAGGAAAATTTGTACTTGTATCGACGATCATTCTAGCCGTCTTTATGATTTGGTTGGGGGTTAGCCAAAAGGAGACTATGCTAGTTCATTATTATCCTTCTGTGACTACCTTGTCGATATCTGAGGACGTGACTTACTCAGATGTACGACAGCGATTAGAGGAATATTCTCAACAGACGGATAGTGTCATTGCCAGACGAGTGATTGAGCCAAGTACATCAGGCGGACGTACCTTTTCTTATGATAATTTTAGTCAATCTCCCCTACCAAGAGGACTAGAGGAATTTCAGTCATCAGAAAAAGTGGAGTCTACACTTTTAACCAAATATTTTATTTTCCAAGGGAAAGCGACGGTAGAGGAGCTTTGTTCTCTTCTTGTTTCGCTTGGATTTGATGAAGTTCAGATTCGGAAGCCATCGACTATTGCTACTTTACTAGCATTTCTGACACAAGGTGGTCAATTCTTAGCCATACTGGTCTTTCTCATTACCTATATGGCTTTGGTCGTGATTGCCAATGTAAGGCAGTTGCGTACAGCAGGTATCCGTTTGATTGCAGGAGATTCACGTTGGCATTTATTTCTACTATCTCTACAGGAAAATGCGAAAGAGATAGCTCTAACTATCCCATTTGTGGTTCTTCCAGCAGTTGGACTGGCATGTCTCATTGGATTAGATGGCTATTCTGTCTACTATCTGGTCGCAGCACTAGTGGGCTATCATTTCTTGCTTGGTTTGATTGTCCTTTTTTTCGCTACTACATTTACCTTGGCCATTCGGACCTATCACTTTTTACCCTTGTTAAAAGGGAAGATGCCCCTGCAAGGGATCCTGACCATTATGGTTATGGGACAAATGCTGGCTCTACTGGTGGTGTCATTGGGTGTGGCTCAAACCGTCTATTATTCAGGGATTTGGCAGGAATACCAAGTAGGTGCCCAGCAGTGGGAGAATGAAGGGGATTACTATAGTTTAGCTTGGAACATTTCTGCGGATGGTCGCTCAGGACTAAATTCGCCTGAAAATTGGTATCCTTTACTAAAGCAAGCTTTGGAGGAAGACGGCGCGCTCTTTGTTAAAAGTAATTTGAATGCCTATTTAATGGGCTCCCAACTGGAAGATGGGACACGCCTTGACAGCTACCATCCAGCAGGCAACACCCTCTACGTTAGTCCAAATTATTTGCAGATACAGGATGTAAACTTAGCAGAAGGAGAAGTGGCGCTCCCTTTACAAGAAGGAGAATTTCAACTTCTGTTGCCTGAAAAATTGCGCCCTGAAAGCGATAGGTATCTCCATCTTTACCAAGATTATATCAATCGTATAGTTAGACCTGCTAATCAAGCACGCTCAGCTACCATTAAGGGAAAAGTTGCCTATCTAAAAGATGGGCAGAAGCAGTTTATCTACAATCATCGTTCTGGTCAACATGTGCAATACCTGACAGACCCTATTTTAGTTGTGCTGGCACCGTCAAGTCTGGGAAAAGAATCTGCTGACTTTTGGTTGAATGAAGTAGATAGCAGTATCTTATTTAAAAATAGAGATAAACTTTTGCGCGAATTGAAGGCAAGAAATCTGTTTCAGTTTGTCAATGAAGTGAAAAGTAGTTCCTCCCTCTTTACGGAACTTTTAGATCGTATTCGGATAGAGACCATTTCAACATCTATGGGTGCTATTTTAGGGATTGTGACATCAATTATCCTGTTTAATACCATGAATCTTCTATACTTTGAAGAATTTAAACGTGAGATTTTCATCAAGGAAATTGCAGGGATGGATTTTTGGGGCATTCATCAGAAATACCTAACGTTCCAACTACTTTCCCTCTTGTTAGCTCTTGGAGCAAGCATGGTAGTAACAGGTCACATTTTCATAAGTAGTATCAGTTTTGCCTTGTTTATAATCAATGCCCTCTACTTATTGAGGTGGCAGGCGAGGAAAGAAGGAGCTTGGAATATCCGTATTTTGAAAGGAGCCTAGTATGTTTTCTATCCAATCAATTCAAAAGAAATTTGGGAAGCGCAGCTTGTTTTCTGATGTAACGCTAGACTTGCAGGCTGGAAAGGTCTATGCCTTGATAGGTGCCAGTGGTAGTGGAAAAACGACCTTGCTGAATATTTTAGCCAAGTTGGAGTCCTATGATGCAGGTGACATTCTCTACAAGAGAAAGGAATTGAAAAAGTTGAAGCCCCATCTCTTTTTTAGGGAGGAATTAGGCTATCTCTTTCAGAATTTTGGTCTTTTAGAAAGTCAGACAATCAAAGAAAATCTGGATTTGGGACTGATTGGTCAGAAATTGTCCAAAGACGAAAGGAAATCGAGGCAGGAAGCGGCACTTGATGCAGTTGGTCTGTCTTATCTGGATCTGTTCCAGCCTATCTATGAACTCTCAGGAGGGGAAGCCCAGCGGGTAGCTCTTGCTAAAGTCATTCTGAAAAATCCGCCATTGATTTTGGCAGATGAGCCGACGGCTGCCTTGGATCCTAAGAGCTCCCAAGAAATTATGGATATTTTGTTATCCTTGAAGAGCCCAGATCGGCTAATTGTGATTGCGACCCATAATCCTTTGATTTGGGAGCGAGCAGACCTTATCATAAAAATGGAAGACTTGTAAAAATTCATACTCTTCGAAAATCAAAATTATCCGTTGTCAACTTACCTTGATGAACTCCAGTTCTATCTTCGGCTTCGTTTCCTAGGCTACTTTTGATTTTCATTGAGTATCAGAAAATATTCTTGATTTTTTCGTGAAATTAGATTAAAATAAAACTAGATAAAACTGAATAACCGGTTGATATTGGGTAGAAGGGAAACTGACTGTTCAATGGACGGAACTCTGGAGAGACCATTTTGGCACCGAAGGGGCAAGGTAGTTCTGCTTGGAAAAGTGGACCTACTGAAACTCTCAGGTAAAAGGACAGAGCGTTGAAAAATAGGCTTTTTCTATATTTTCACGTTGATTCTAGAGGTTGAAGTGTTCAGCCTCTTTTTGTTTTTCCGGCAGCTTTATCGGATTAGAAACGCTTAGGAGGAACTATGTTAGAACTATTTAAGGCTATCAACAATCTTGTTTGGGGACCGCCCCTCTTGTTACTATTGGTCGGAACGGGTGTCTATTTCACCCTTCGTTTGGGAGTATTTCAGATTGGCAAATTGCCGACGGCTTTTTGTCTGATTTTCTCCAGCGACCAGTCTGGTCAGGGAGATGTGTCCAGCTTTGCGGCCCTTTGTACAGCTTTGGCAGCGACAGTTGGTACAGGAAATATTGTCGGAGTTGCGACAGCTATTACTACAGGTGGTCCTGGGGCTCTTTTTTGGATGTGGGTTGCGGCCTTTTTCGGGATGGCAACCAAGTATGCGGAAGGATTTTTAGCCATTAAATACCGTACCAAGGATGCCAATGGGCAAGCAGCTGGTGGACCCATGCATTATATCACCTTGGGGATGGGGCAAAAGTGGAAGCCTTTGGCAATTTTCTTTGCTATTTCAGGTGTTTTAGTGGCTCTCTTGGGAATGGGGACATTTTCACAGGTTAATTCGATTGCCTCTTCTATGTCTGCTAGCTTTGGTCTGGCTCCCCAGTTGGTCAGCATTGTGACAGCTATTTCAATTGCTTTCTTTATCTTTGGGGGAATTGAAAAAATTTCGGATGTTTCAACCAAAATCGTTCCTTTCATGGCGATTTTATACATTTTGGCAAGTTTGATAGTCTTGGTAGTTCACTGGAATGAACTGCTGCCGACACTTGGTTTGGTTCTGAAATCTGCCTTCTCACCTGGAGCAGCAGTAGGTGGCTTTGTAGGGGCAACTGTAAAAGAAGCAATCCAACGTGGTATTGCGCGTGGAGTGTTTTCAAATGAATCTGGTCTAGGTTCGGCGCCTATTGCTGCTGCGGCAGCCAAGTCTGATAATCCAGTTGAGCAGGGCTTGATTTCTATGACGGGTACCTTTATCGATACGATTATTATCTGTACCTTAACAGGTTTGACAATCTTGGTGACAGGTCAGTGGTCTGTCGAAGGATTGGAAGGAGCTCCTCTGACACAGGCAGCTTTTGCAACAGTTTTTGGCAATACAGGATCTATTGCCTTGACGATTAGTTTGGTACTTTTTGCTTTTACAACTATTCTTGGATGGTCTTACTATGGTGAACGCTGTATCGAATTCCTCTTTGGCACCCAGTCTATCTTGCCTTACCGTCTGGTCTTTGTAACCATGGTTGCTCTTGGTGGCTTCCTCAAGCTGGACTTGATTTGGACCATCGCTGATATTGTAAATGGTCTCATGGCACTACCAAACTTGATCGCCTTACTAGCTCTCTCTCCTGTTATCATCAAGGAGACACGCCAGTATTTTGCAAAGAAGAAATAAGATGAGACTGGGCAAAAAGACCAACCTCGCTTCTCAGGGTTCGTGTCAACATCTCAGCGCAGTGGTTGATTGGCAGATTTGTTCGTGTTTTACACTCCAAATCTGACCTAATCAACTGTGCGGGGGCGGGAAGACGAACTCTTTTTTCTACCATTTGTCAAGTCCATCAAGGTATTTGATGAAAAATATGTTAAGTTCAGTAGTCAAAATAAGGAAATTATTTTATTTTGGACTAAAGTTTAGTGTAAAAAGTGTATACAAAAGCAACACCTTATGTTGAAATTTTTTGATAAGGTGTTACAATGATAGAGCATAAACAGTTTTACCGATTTTGGGTTGAAGCGTAATCGTAAAGTTTGTTATGCATAATGAGGTAATACATTGTCCGAATGAGACGATGTATGGAGGCAATCGTGTGCGGCTTCGTTGAAGTCGTTTGTGATTGTCTTTTTCGTTTCTCATAAAAGTCGGCGATATGGCAAGGATTGGTGTGACTGGCTGAAGCGATATTGTGAATACATTTGAACAGAATTTTTCTAGCGTAGGGATTGCCACGCTTGGTAATGTGTTCCTTAGCGAGGAAGTTGCCAGATTCATAGTGTCTCAGATCAATACCGATAAAGGCATTGATTTGATTGGCAGACTGAAAACGGCGAATATCTCCCAGTTCACCAATAATACTTGTTGCAGTAGTCTCAGCTATTCCAGGAATAGAGAGCAGAATGTCGTATTCAGGTAATGGCTGAGCTAGTTCTACCATTTCGTCTAAGACTGCCTGTCTCTGTCCAGAAAGCCGAAGCAATTCTTTTGCATAATAACGCACCTCTTCCAGTATTGGAGAGGTTTTCTTGACGGCACAATAAGATTGATTAGCTAGTGCTATCAGCTTCTCAGCTAAATACGCCACACGCTTGTCCGAAATACGTTTTGAGGTGGACTGACGAATGCTCTCTAAGAGTTCGTCCTTGCTTAAATCAAGCACGAAGTCCTTGCAAGGAAACGCAGTAACTAAGTTCCAGTATTGTTCCCCAGTTGGCTTTGATAAGACAGTCTCTATCTCTGGAAACGTGACTTGCAAGACCTTGTGCAGACGGTTTTTAGCTCGAACGATGTCCTCAGTTAAGTTCTGATAGAAGCGACTTAAATCTCGCAGTTCTTGATAGACTTCTTCTTGGACATAAGTGGGTTTACGATTCAGCACAAATTGAGATTGAGCCAGTTTTTCGGCGTCAATTTGATCTGTTTTCCGCACACGCAAGCTATCCAGTTGCTTCTTAGCTTCTAAGGGATTAAGCCGTGTATAAGCGTAGTCATGTTCATCCAGAAAAGCTTGAAGACGACGAGAATAGACACCTGTTGCTTCAAAGATGATTTCTGGCTTATGGACGGTTCTCAAATCGCCAAGTAGCCGAGCAAAGCCGATGGCGTCATTGGACATGGCATAGCCATGAACTTTCTCACCATTGACTAGAATGGCCACTTCTGAACTTGCCTTACTCACATCAATCCCAAAAACTGCACGCATGATATTACCTCTTTGTCTTGAATGATTCCTTGTTTTAGTGATGTCATTTTCAATACTCGACGTCAGGCGTCCCACATACTTTGATAACATTCTTTCTAAAACAGGTGTCTTGCCAGTTTTTGATGCGACGTCTAGCGTCAAAAGAGTTCTCGACTTAACAAGACACCTCTACTTTAACATAAAGAAAAAGTAGTGACTACTCTCTCCCGTCGGAGATTTCCTCACTACTAATCTTAGTATGTTTTTGACCAGTCGAGTTCTTTCCCGCTCCCTGTTCTTTTAGGATGTTTTCTGCTATAATTATCTCATGAATGATTTTATTACCAAGTATTTGTCTCAATTTAATATTGAGGCCATTGTGACAGCAGGTCTAAATAAGGTTTTATCGCTTGTTTTACTCTTTGTTGCATTTTACATTATCAAGAAGATAGCTAAAGCTTCTGTGAAAAAGGTTTTAGTTCCCTCCCTAAAGGTATCCACTCAGGAAATTGGTCGTCAGAAGACCATCAGTCGTCTGGTGGAGAGTATCCTGAATTATTTGCTCTACTTTATTCTCATTTATTGTATCTTGAGCATTTTAGGTTTACCGGTATCCAGTCTTCTTGCAGGAGCCGGGATTGCTGGGGTAGCTGTTGGGCTGGGCGCACAAGGTTTTCTCTCAGACTTGGTCAATGGATTCTTTATCTTAATTGAACGACAGTTTGACGTCGGAGATGTGGTTAAGTTAACCAACGGGCCCATTACCATTTCAGGAACCATCGTTAGCATGGGAATCCAAACAACACAAGTACGTGATGCAGATGGGACATTGCATTTTATTCCCAATCGCAACATTCTAGTGGTGTCCAATCAGTCAAGAGGGGACATGCGTGCTCAAATCGATATTCCGCTCAAATTTAATACCGATTTGGAGCAAGTCTATCGCGTAATAGAAGAGGTCAATGTGAGAGAAATCAGCAATTTTGACCAGATTACAGGTGTGACTGTATTAGGTCCCCAAAACGCTATTTCGGGACAGTTTATATTTCGTGTTAATCTTTTTGTAGCCAACGGTCAACAGAACAAGATCTATCATCAATTCTTTGGTTTTTATCAAGATGCCCTGCGTCAAGCAGGAATAGATTTACCTTCAAGTGGGCCAACTGTTTTAAAATAAGGAGTTTATGATGCAAACAAAAGATTTTGTCGTTGAAAATGGGCAGATGTATTATAAGAAGAAACCCTTGCACAAACAGCCTCTCTTTTGGACAACCATTGCTGGTGCAGTCCTTTCTTTCATCCTAGGAGTGACCTGTTTTATTTTTATGATTGGTCTAAGCGCAGCAAATTTTGATAATTGGGATACAGGTAGTGACGGATACATTGATGAGACTGTGGAATACACGGAGTATCAAGTTGGTGACTCAGTTGATTTTTCTGATGGTCTTCATGTGACAGTAACGTCTATGGGCAAAGACGATAGCGTAGAACTAGTAGATAGCTACTATGGCACAGCTTATGTTGTTGAAGTGGAAGTTGAAAATTCGACCGCAGAAGAACTCTATTTTGATGAATACTATTTTAGTTTGGTTGATCCTGCTAGTCAGATTCCATTTACCCTAGATATGCGAACCTATGATGTGAATCTAGTTGAAAAGCTGAAGCCAGGAGAGAAAGTACAAGTAAAACTTATCTACGGTATAGATAATGAAACAAACTTTGGTTTTACCTACGAAGATGCCATGTGGACGGAATTAGTCGCAGAAGGTATCTAATTGCTGTAGAAAAAGTTTTAAATACTGCACAATTTTGCTGGTTTATAACGCCCCTTGGTTCAGATTGTTCGGCTTGGTAATTGTACTATATCCGATTTATCTGTTATTTTTACATTTTAAAAAGGAGAACATGTTTATCCACTGTTCTCCTCTTCTTTTAATGAAAAATACCCCCAAAATTGGCACGTCAATTTTGGGGGTATTTTTATTATAGTTTAGTAAACTAAAAGTAAGCTTATACCAAACCTTGGGCAATCATGCTATCCGCAATTTGTTCAAAGGCTGCGATGTTAGCACCTGCGAGGTAGTCTGTACCAAGGTCGTATTTTTCAGCAGTTTCTTTAGCGGTGTTGAAGATGTTTGCCATGATGTCTTTGAGACGACCGTCTACTTCTTCACGAGTCCATGAAAGACGAAGGCTGTTTTGGCTCATTTCAAGGGCAGATACGGCAACACCACCGGCATTGGCTGCTTTAGCAAGGCCGTAAAGAACGCCATTTTCTTTGTAAACTTTGATAGCATCAAGGTCAGATGGCATGTTGGCACCTTCAGCTACACAGTAAACGCCATTCTTCACAAGGGCAGCAGCTTGATCGCCGTTGATTTCGTTTTGAGTCGCACATGGAAGGGCAATATCAGCCTTGCCGTCGTAGTTCCATACAGAACCTTCGAAGTACTTAGCAGTTGCTTTTTCTGCAGCGTATTCTGTCAAACGAGCGCGGCGTTTTTCTTTGATGTCTACCAAGAGGTCGAAGTCGATACCAGTTTCGTCAATGATGTAACCATTTGAGTCTGAAACAGAAATAACTTTTGCACCAAGTTCAGTCGCTTTTTGAACAGCATATTGGGCAACGTTACCAGAACCTGAGATAAGTACAGTTTGGTCTTTGAAGGATTTACCATTTGCAGCCAACATATTGTCAGTGAAGTAAACCAAACCGTAACCAGTTGCTTCTGGGCGGATCAATGAACCACCGAAGCCAAGAGGTTTACCAGTCAAGACACCTGCATCAAACTGGCGGAGGCGTTTGTATTGACCGTACATGTAACCAATCTCACGACCACCGACACCGATGTCACCTGCAGGGACGTCAAGTGAAGGTCCGATGTGTTTTTGCAATTCAGTCATGAAGCTTTGGCAGAAGCGCATGATTTCAGCATCAGTTTTTCCTTTAGGATCAAAGTCTGAACCACCTTTACCACCACCGATTGGCAGACCAGTCAAGACGTTTTTGAAGATTTGCTCAAAACCGAGGAACTTCAAGATGGATTGGTTTACAGTTGGGTGGAAGCGAAGACCGCCCTTGTAAGGACCTACAGCTGAGTTGAACTGAACACGGTAGCCACGGTTGACTTGGACATTTCCATCTTTATCTGTCCATGGAACACGGAAGCTGATGATACGCTCAGGCTCAACGATACGGGCCAAGATGTTTTCTTCGATGTATTCTGGGTGTGCTTCAAAAACAGGCTCAAGTGTAGAGAAAAGCTCTTCTACAGCTTGGAGGAATTCTGTTTCATGTGGGTTGCGGGCTTTGACTGCTTCAAAAGAAGCTTGGATGTAAGCTTTGGCATTTGACATAGGGTCACCTGATTTCTTTTTTATTTATTAAATTGTCTGACAATTTAATTTATCTGATAATTATTATAGCACCATGATTTTTAAATGTAAAGAAGAAAATGTAAGAATTTTAAAAAAATTAATAAATTTTTATTGCAAAATCCGAATATTAGTAGTAAATGAAGAAACTCCGTTTGTTTCTTATGATATAATCAAGAAAGAATGACCTATATGGAGGATAATATGGTTTCAACAGCAACGACACTCGGTGGATTTACCTTTGATAATTGTTTGATGAATGCGGCAGGGGTTTGGTGCATGACCAAGGAAGAATTGGATGCGGTTAAGAACTCGAAGGCGGGTACTTTTGTAACAAAAACAGCAACCTTGGACTACCGCGCGGGTAATCCAGAACCACGTTATCAGAATGTTCCGCTTGGTTCTATCAATTCGATGGGTTTGCCAAATCAGGGCTTGGCTTACTATTTGGATTATCTACTAGAATTGCAGGAAACGGAGCCAGAACGCACATTTGTTTTATCTGTAGTTGGAATGTCGCCTGATGAGACTCATGAAATTTTGAGAACTGTAGAAGCCAGTGATTTTAAGGGGTTGACAGAGTTAAATCTTTCTTGTCCTAATGTCCCTGGAAAACCGCAGATTGCCTATGATTTTGAAACGACAGAAACCATCTTGCAGGAGGTCTTCACTTACTTTACCAAACCACTCGGTATTAAGTTACCACCTTATTTCGATATTGTGCATTTTGACCAAGCAGCAGCGATTTTCAACCAGTTTCCTTTGAAGTTTGTCAACTGTGTCAACTCTATTGGAAATGGTCTATATATTGAAGACGAGCAGGTGGTCATTAAGCCTAAAAATGGTTTTGGAGGTATAGGCGGTGAATATATCAAACCGACAGCCTTGGCAAATGTCCATGCCTTCTACCAACGCTTGAAATCGGAGATTCAGATTGTTGGGACTGGTGGCGTCTTGACAGGTCGGGATGCCTTCGAACACATCTTGTGTGGCGCCAGCATGGTCCAAGTTGGAACAACCCTGCAAAAGGAAGGTGTGGCAGCCTTTGAACGCATTACGGCTGAATTGCAGGCCATTATGGCTGAAAAAGGCTACGAGACCATTGAAGATTTTCGTGGCAAGCTACAGCACTTAGATGATTGAGAACATCTGTTGAAGACATAAAAAGAAGCTAACATTGTACCGTTCTCCCAGATAGTCTTTTAGGGGGTCACGAGGTGATAATGTTAGCTCTTTTTAATGGTCTGTGAAGATCGGTCTGATAATCGTTTGAGGAATGGAATACATAGTCAGAAACATATATTTGTGAGATGGAATTCTGATTTTATTTAGATTTTTTAGCAAAAATGTCGTATACTAATATTAGAACCTCTATTTATAAGTGATGTACTTTTATGGAAGAAATATTTTTTTGAGGGACTACTGACTGTATTTTGAACAAAGGTTCTTAAGTAGGGAGTATGAGGGTAAAGGTATGGAGAAAAGAGCGAACTATATTCGCAGAAAACGATATGCGTCCTATCGGACAAAGATGCATTTGTTTTTTATCTGTGGCTTAGCGACTATTATCTTGGCGATTATTATTGTAAGCGAGCACCTAGTTCCTAGGCTGAATCAGGCCTCAGAATCAATGCACTCAGATAATTCTGTTCGCATCATGGCTCATGGGGATTTGCTCTATCACCTTCCCATCCTTCGTGGGGCGGAGTTGGCAGACGGTCAGTATGATTTTTCTGAGAATTTTACCTACGTAAAGCCCTGGATAGAACAGGCTGATTTCGCTATCGCAGACTTTGAAGGGACCATTTCCCCAGATGTCGAATTAGCAGGTTACCCACTTTTTAATGCGCCTGCCATTGTCGCCAACAATATCCATGATGCAGGCTACGATTTGGTGGACTTAGCCCATAATCATATCTTGGACTCACATCTATCAGGGCTGATTTCCACTGTCAATACATTTAGAGATGCAGGTGTGGATACAGTCGGTGTCTACGCCGAAGGCAATCGGGCAACTGCACCACTCTACATTCGAGAAGTCAATGGTATCCGTATAGCTGTCCTAGCCTATGCTTACGGTTTCAACGGGATGGAGGCTTTGCTGGGTCAGGAGGAATATGATGCCTATTTATCGGATTTTGATAAAGAAAAGATGCGGGCAGAGATTGAGCGAGCTGAGAAAGAGGCGGATATTACCATCGTCATGCCTCAGACGGGTGTGGAATACCAGTTGGAGCCTACGGAGGAACAGACCAGTTTGTACCATCAAATGATTGATTGGGGAGCAGACATCGTTCTTGGTGGGCATCCGCATGTAGTCGAGCCCGCAGAGATTATTGAAAAAGATGGCCAGAGAAAATTGATTATCTATTCGATGGGGAATTTCCTGTCCAATCAGCGTATTGAGAGCATGGATGATACACCAAATTCCCAATGGACCGAGCGGGGTGTCTTGATGGATATAAGGATTCAAAAAGAGAATGGGCAGACAAGTATTCAAACTGCTCAAGCCCATCCAACCTGGGTGAATCGTATCTCTCAGGGAATGTATTCACTGGATGGTTATGAGCGTTTTAGCTATCAGACTTATGTATTGGAAGACTGGGTCGCTGGTGGTCGATACTATGGACAATTGGATCTAGATACACAGGCGCGTGTGGATGCAGCCTATCAAGAAATGAAAGACTTTGTCAATTTGGTATGGTGAGGAGAGAGAAGATGACAGTTCGATTAATTGCAACAGAAGTAAGAGTTCGGTAATTGATACAACAGAATATAGAGAAAGCCTTGGAAGTAGTTGTTTCCAAGGCTTTTTATCTATCCTCAGCAGTAGATGGGGCAAAGGGAGAGGTTGAAGGGAAGGATGACTTCTCATTGAGACACCCTTGATTTGTAAATCGTTAAATTTTAGAGAAATATTCCCCTTATTTTTTATTTACCAGTTTATCAAAATGGCTAGTATAGTGTAATTTTAACTTGTCTTCTCCTAAAAGATCGAGCACTTGTATGGCTTGTTTCATTTTTTCAATTCCTTTACCTGATCGCTTAAATTCAAAGTAGCCAGTAGCATAAAGAAAAACAGTTTGTTCATAAAAGTTTAGTTCATTGTCTAATAATTTTTTTATCTCACTAATCAAATAGGAACAATTTGAAAATTTTTCCATATCTATGCTAAGAATGAAACAATTTATAGCTAGCTGAGTAACGATTCGCTTATTGGTTTTATTTAATGAAGAATAGATGTAATTATGTAGCATTTCTTTTGTTAATAGGAAGTAGGAGTCGTAATTAATTGTTCGCACACAGTTACCTAATAAAATGATTTCATAGTAACCCCAGTTTTCAATTTTAAAGAGATAGTCTGTTAGTTGAAGCAACTCTTCATCTGATGGAACAATGTTACTGTCTAGTGTATGTAGAATGGACTTTACCATAGTTCTCACATACGGATTTAAATTATATTTTGAAGAGTTTGAAAGTAATGAGGCTATATTATCTATATTTTGCGATGAATATTGTTTACGAATATACTGCATTAATTTAGCAAATGATTCTGTGTTGGTATAATCACTATCATGAAGAATAAGAAATTCATCTAGAGAAATGTTTAATTTGTCTAAAATATTGATAAGTCGAACACAAGATATTTCTGACTCTCCACGTTCAAAACGAGATATTTGTGATTTAGAAAGATGCTCATCTGCTAGAGAACATAGACTGATTTGTTTTCCTTGTCTTACTTTTCTCAAAGTTTTTCCAAGATGTAATTTCATCTGATTTCCCACTTTCCCAACAAAAAATTGAACTAGTTTTATTTATTGTACAATAAATAAAAACGGAAAGGAAGTCCAAGTATGAAGAAAATATCAAAACTTATCCCGATTTTGGTATTGATTATGGACATCATTATCATTGTTGGTGGGTAAATCGATTAGGTGTACACCTAATTCTTTAGGCATATGCCTAAAGAATTGTTGCCTATTAGGTAATAAGGAGACGTGTACTTATTTTATCCAATAAATAGTGAGGAGGTGATACAAATATACAAGTAATAAATGGAGTAGAAAGCTGAAAGAGAATTATAGTAGTAACACTTTAATTTTTCTATATTAAATTAAATAAAGGGCAGTTGTTAGATTATAAATAAAAAATAGTATAATAGGTCCATAGATTATATGATTTTTTATAGCTCAAGTCTTTATTATTATTGCAGGAATATTGCTAGACAGGGTTTAAATAATCTTTAGTTTTATTGTAGAATCTGTTATAGATAATTTACTAAAAAATATTATTTAACAGAAAAAATAGATTGACAAAATCTATCAAGTATGACGCTATGTATGCGAAAAAATTTAAAGGAGGATTGGCTAATGGTTAAAGTATCGTTGATAAAAAATGACAAATTGTCAAATGTACAAAATATAACAGGTTTTGCACCTGTTATTGGGTATGAGCCATGGGCTTTAAGGACGATAGAGAGTGTTAAGCAATCATTAGTAGATGGACAACCTATTTTAATCCGTATTCATTCTGCACTATCTTATCCTACAGATAGTGATAGAAATACAGCTAAGTTAGATATGGAATCTCATGCGGTATTAATTATTGGATATGATGATTTTAAGCAAGAATTCGATATTCTAGACCCTTGGAGAGTTGATTGGAACGGTTCAAAAGGGGGACTTTCAACCATTAAATACGAAGCACTTCCTATAGTATGTGTTAATGCGACGGCTGAAAAGAGTACTCGTTGTTCACTAATTCAGAAGAAAGTAGCTGTGTATACAGATAAGTTTTATAATACCAGCGTTAGTATTGATTTTGGATTTTATGTCCCCAAAGGATACATAATAGATCAAAAACAATCTAAATTTACTGAGTTTGATGTAACTGCATCTTACACTTTAAACGGATCAGTATTCACTTATCATAATATTATTCGTGGTGAATGGTGGGTAGGGCAGACTGCAAAAATGGAAATTCCGATTGGTAAGGATATTTCTGAGGAAGTAGATGTGCATTTTGCTGTATCATCTAAATTAGTGGGAGATAGACCATACCACTATGAAGATATTATAAAATTTGAGTTTAATGAAATGGTTGATGTGACTAGTAGCTCTCAGCACAAATATAAGCAGGAATTTGACCTTAATAAGGTTGTAGTTTAAGTAATTAAAGATATCATATTTGTATATGATATCTTTAACTGTATAGAGGTGAAGATATGTTTAGAAAAAAATTAATAGAAGATATTGAAAATACTAATTTGCTATTTTCTAATTTAAAATGGGCTTTACCTATTGATGGATTAGTTAGAACTCCGTTTTTTGATCCTGAAAATCCACAAGATGGATATGTAGTATTTTATTCAGAAGTTAAGCAAGAATATGGTATTATAAAGTTCAATATTTTTACTGGTGAAGTTTTATGGACACAGAGTGTAGTCAACGGAGGATATGGGACACCCTTAGTATATAAAAATTTAGTTATTGTATTGAAGGAATTTGATTCTATTGCAGCATTTTCGAAAGAAGACGGAAAATTTATTTGGGAATATAGAGGGTGTGGGCGAGTACGAAGTTCACTTAATATTATTGATGATAAAATAGTATTTTCTTCAAGCAATATAATTTATTTTATAACCGAAGATGGAAAATTAGATTTTAAAATAGAAAAAGAAAATTCTTTCTTTTTTGGAACAATATCTTTATTTAATGGATATTTATTGACAATGTACACTAAGAATGACGCATTAACGCAAACATCTCATATTGTCATAGGTGGTCTCAATCTTGATGGAGGAGCTCTTTTTGAAGTTGATTTGGGCGAGAGCTATATTATTAGTGCAGACACATCTGGTTTTTTCTTATCGGATGATAGTATATTTGTTTCCTGTGGAGAAATCGTATTCAATATCAATGCTAATTCAGGAAGTATACTTTGGGAACAACGAATATCAGGTATAGCAGGGAGACATTTACCCGTAGTAGATAGTAACAACGTTTATACTACAACTCTGTCAGGGAATATATATTGTATAAATAAAAAATCTGGGGAAATAGATTGGATAATAGAAACAAAAGAAGGTTCAATTGTGGCTCCTCCTAGTATTTTTAGAAAAACTCTTTTGGTTTTAGCTGATTGTTCAATGTACTTTATTGATAAGGTAACAGGTAGAATATATGATCGAAAGGTGATAGGACACTCTCCTTATAGTGCGATTACAATACAAAGTAATTGCATAATTGTGGGCGGTGGCGAACCACCAGCACATGGTTTATTACAAGGATATCAAGTATCTGCAGATTACCCTGATGAATTGCTCATAAATCATTTTGAAATAGGAGATATTGTAGAAAATAATGAGTTACAGGTACTGATAAAGATAGATAGTGATGATATAGAGAATATCAAGATGTTTCCAGCAGTAATATCTCAGAAAGAAATTCTTATAGGTGATAGGATAGGAGAAAGTAAAATATTTTCATTTTTAGTCCCTCTCAAAAATAATAATGTAAAGGGAATGTATTGTGTACCACTTAAGGTTACTTTTAAATCAGGACTAGAGAAAATAGAGCCTATAATTATTGGGTTAAGTTCTAATAATTTATTACCAAGTTCTTTTAAGTTAAATCATTTATATCGGAATATACAGCAATCGGATTATTATAATAGTGGAGCGGCAATTGCTGAATTTTTATTTAGTATTTATGGAAAAGATATGAAACAAGATGAGTTTAGGAAAATCATTGATTATATAAAAGAAAGAAGTAAGTGGAAAGATGCAGATTTTCAAACTTGGAGATTAGTTTTAAAAAGAGCATTGAGTTCGCCAGCAACAACTTTAGAAGAATTTATTATAAATGAAGAGGGGATAGAATGAATAAAAAGCGAACAATAAGTTTTTTTAGACAATTAATTAAAAGTATAGGAATTACTCAAGTTTGTATCTATGTAGGCATCATAGTCGTTTTATTCTTATTGATAGGAATCCAGCCTTTTTTAATATCTGAACTTTTTTCATTTACTAAATCAACTATAGATTATACTTATCTATTCTTACTTTTATTATCATTTTTATCTGTATCATTTGTAGCGTTTCCGAAAAATTATATGTTGCAAAAAGTCAGAAAAGTTTCGAAATCTATTGTTTTTAAGGACATATCAGATAAAAGTTATTCTAAGTTCGTTGATATGAATTTAGGAGAAGTTCAAAATTTAGCATCTGAAATTTCATACTCAGCTAGATCGCTACAGTATGAAAGTATTAGTTTTATTTTAAATGTTATATTGATTATCTCTTTGTACGCATTTTCGCTTATAACCTATGATATTTTTATTGGTGGCGTTTATATATTATTTTGTAGTCTTTATCTATGGCTATCTATTGTATTTTCAAAAGATAATGTTCGCCTGATTCAAGATGCGTTGGATTCAACTAGTGAGACCAATTCCTTTTTTGTTGATTATTTTCAAAATGTAGAGGTAATTATTTCTACATTTAGACAATTTTTTGAAACTAAGAAATACGATACAATTTTAAGCAAAGAGCAAAAAACATATTTTAATCTACAAAAAAGGATAGATAGTCATCAGTTATTGTTACAGTTAATTCTATCAGTTATGACTGTTGTCATGATTGTATTAGTATTAAATAAAAGTAGTGATGGTAGTATGGCTTATATCCTAGTCTTAGTTTACTCATCTATTCATATGAACGGATTTGGCAAACAATTTTTATCTGTTTTAGAATCCCTAGATCGATTAGATTTAGCTTTAGATAAAATTGATTTTGGTAGATTAAATAAGGTATCTATATCACATGAGAATACAGATACAGATAGTTTGATTTCTTTAAAAAATGTTCAATTTTCCCATGGTGATAAGAAAATTTTTGATAATTTAACATTCAGCATTCGAAGAGGAAAATTTATTTTAATTAGAGGAAAAAATGGAACGGGAAAGTCAACTTTATTAAAGTTAGTAAAAGGGATGATTACTCCTGATTCTGGAAGCGTTACGCATTATTTATCTTCAGAACAAATAGGGTATTTATCACAAAAGATGACTTTATTTGATCGTACTTTGAAAGAGAACATGATATACCCTTTGGATAAGGTTGATGATGCCTTGTTAATGAACCTAATCGCAGAATTAAAAATGACAACTCTTATTCAAGATGTACATGGATGGTCTGAAAGAAAACCAGGTGATTTTGGGGATAAGTTGTCAGGTGGGGAAAAGCAAAAGATATTGATTGCCAGAGGTATAATCAATCAATATGAAGTTTTATTATTGGATGAAATAGATTCTGCTTTAGATTTAGAAATGCAGACTCAATTAATGACTATTTTAAAAAAATATTACCAAAATAAAACCGTCGTTATGGTAAGTCATAGGAAAATAGAAGAGTCGTTCTTTGATGATATAATTGATATTGAAACGATTAATTGAAATTAGAATAAACATTAGTTGTTCGAGTCAATTTTTTAGTGACTATAAGATTATTCATAGTGGTAATAAAATTATTCGATTGCATTGGTGAAGTTAATTCTCAATACTCACAGGTATGTCCCAAAAGAATAGTTAGATTTTATTGGGGTAGTGATATAGACCACGGAGTAACTTTGGATGAACTAAAAAATTTATTGATAACTAAAGATATTAAGAAATGTCGAAAAAATACACTTTACATTCTTCGGTAGCATTAAAAAGCCTCTCTTAATTTTTGGGGATTATGTTTCATGCTAACTGTGTGGTATAATAAAAGAAATTATACTAGGATTTAAGATGCACACCCTACATGGTTTTTGCACCCCCTTGAAAGGGAAAAGGTTAGATTGTATGATAAAGCTGATAGCAACAGATATGGATGGCACATTCTTAGATGGTCAAGGAAGTTTTGATAGAGAGCGATTTTCGAGGGTCTTGGATCAACTAGATCAGAAAAAGATTCCTTTTGTTATCGCTAGTGGCAATGGAATTGGGCGATTGCTACAATTATGCCAAGGATTTGAGCAACGACTGATTTTTGTAGCAGATAATGGAGCCCATGTTTATCAAAATGGCCAAACCATGATTCGACGGGCTATTCAGCAAGAAGAAGTCGAAGCTATACTGCATTTTTTCAAAGGACGTTGGGCGGATGTATGTCTGATGTTATCCAATGAAGAAAATATCTATATGCAGGCGGGAGCCGGACAGCCTTTTGAGGGAACGGATTTACCGATTGAACCTGCCCAAATGGCTGCCTTTCAGAGTCGTGTGACCTATTTAGACGACCTCAGTGCCTATCCTATTTCTGAGCCGATTTATAAGGTTGGTCTCTGGGTTCCTGAAGCGCGTGTGGAGTCGATAACGGAAGGCTTTAATCAGGCCTTTCAAGGCACTCTAGTGGCAGTCACTAGTGGCTATGGCTCCATCGATATCTTGCCAGAAGGGATTCATAAGGCATGGGGCTTGAAACAGGTTTTGACCTGTTTGGATATCGAACCTGAACAGGCAATGGCCTTCGGAGATTCGGACAATGATATCGAGATGTTAAACTATGTAGGTTATTCCTATGCCATGGAAAATGCGACAGACAAGGTCAAGGCAGTAGCCAAGTACCGAGCTCCCAGCCATTTGGAAGCTGGTGTGCTTCAGGTCATTGAAGAATATATAGACAATATGTAAAGACCCCCAGTTGAGAATTCGTGGATTTACCTGTACACTAGAATAAAAAAACAATCAACTTCTAACAGGAATTACCACACTCAATTGGAGGTCTTATATGTTTCATTTTACCACACTTTTCATCGGAATGGATGTTCACAAAGAAAGTTTTTCACTCTGCTATTATGATATGATGACCAATCAATTCAAACATAGCACTAAAGTTAGTCCAAATGTTAGCTATATTGTGAACTATGTGAATGAGCTTCGTCGTTTATATGGTCAAGATGCAGAAGTGTTATGTGGCTACGAAGCTGGATGCCTCGGATTTACCCTATATCACCAGCTACAAGCTCACGGGATTCCCTGTATCGTGATGGCACCTACAACGGTAATGAAGGAAGGATCTAAGCGTGTTAAGACTGATAAGAAAGATGCGGCTCAGCTCGCAAAAGCTCTGGCCTTTCGTAGCTATCAGCCTGTTCATATTCCTACTGCTGAGGATGAACAAGTCAAAGAATATATCCGTATGAGAACAGACCACAAAGTGGCTCTGAAGAAAATCAAACAACAAATTCTTGCCTTCTGTCTCCGACATGATTTTCGCTATACCGAGGGAAGCAGTAATTGGACACAGAAACATGTTCGCTGGCTCCGTTCCCTAAAACCTGAGGGACTTTACGCAGAGATTTTGACAGAATATCTATTGACCTATGAGAAATTAGTAGATCAAATAGAACGGTATGATGCACGAATTGAGCAACTGGGTCAAAGCGACAGTTATCAAGAGAAGGTCTCACGGCTTTCTTGCTTTATTGGCATTAAAACACTAACTGCTCTTTCCATTGTGACAGAAATCGGTGATTTTAATCGCTTTGCGACAGCTCAACATTTTGCTTCTTATCTTGGGCTAACTCCTAGCGAAAATTCTAGCGGCGACAAGGAGAGAAGAGGTGCTATCACCAAAGCTGGGAATAGCCATGTGAGACGACTTCTGATAGAAGCTGCACAATCATTGGCTAAGGGGACGATTGGGTATAAATCCAAAGAATTGAAAAGGAGACAAAGTGGAAACCGAGTGGAGGTGATTGCTTATGCGGATAAGGCTAATGAACGCTTAAGAAGACGTTATCGCACACTTGTTCTAGGAAAAAATAAGAAACAAAATGTTGCTAAAACAGCTATTGCACGAGAATTGTCTGGTTTTATTTGGGGGATGATGACAGGAAGAATAGCTTGAAGTTAGCGCTTGTTTTCATGTACACTTTTGACCATTAAGTTTTATCATCGCAGAGCGATGAGGAATCCCTATTTCTATCCAAAATCACTGGGTGAATTTGGACAGAAATAAGGATTGAAATCATGTTTGAATGGAAAGTATCTTGAAGGAGTTTAGGACTTCAAGGTTTGAGTCATCTACGAAACGACTAAGTGGCACAATTGTGATCCACGCTTATAGAGAGTAGGACTCGCGGCAGAACCATTGACCTGTAGGTAACCAATCCACGAATATCAGAGTGGCCAATGCCCGAAGCTAAGAACTAGGCTCTTTCTAGATACTTTTCATTTTTTAATCAGTTCGATTGTTTTTACTTGACAAAGGGCTTTACATATCAGTCGTTTAGTTTGCTTTTAGTACTAGCTTCAAAGGTTCGGGGAACCTTTGGAGGCTGGAAATAAAGCGAACAACGTTCGCATCAAAAAGTCGCAGGCTGTACTGGAGTACGGCAAAGCGAGTTCAAATCACTCCTGTGGAGTGTTTGAAGTTGGAAATAAGGAAACGACGTTTCCTCGCTCGTCGAAGTAATCAAAGATAAACTAAATGACTGATATGTAAAGCCCTTTGTCAAGTAAAAACAATCGAACTGATTAAAAAATGAAAAGTATCTAGAAAGAGCCTAGTTCTTAGCTTCGGGCATTGGCCACTCTGATATTCGTGGATTGGTTACCTACAGGTCAATGGTTCTGCCGCGAGTCCTACTCTCTATAAGCGTGGATCACAATTGTGCCACTTAGTCGTTTCGTAGATGACTCAAACCTTGAAGTCCTAAACTCCTTCAAGATACTTTCCATTCAAACATGATTTCAATCCTTATTTCTGTCCAAATTCACCCAGTGATTTTGGATAGAAATAGGGATTCCTCATCGCTCTGCGATGATAAAACTTAATGGTCAAAAGTGTACATGAAAACAAGCGCTAACTTCAAGCTATTCTTCCTGTCATCATCCCCCAAATAAAACCAGACAATTCTCGTGCAATAGCTGTTTTAGCAACATTTTGTTTCTTATTTTTTCCTAGAACAAGTGTGCGATAACGTCTTCTTAAGCGTTCATTAGCCTTATCCGCATAAGCAATCACCTCCACTCGGTTTCCACTTTGTCTCCTTTTCAATTCTTTGGATTTATACCCAATCGTCCCCTTAGCCAATGATTGTGCAGCTTCTATCAGAAGTCGTCTCACATGGCTATTCCCAGCTTTGGTGATAGCACCTCTTCTCTCCTTGTCGCCGCTAGAATTTTCGCTAGGAGTTAGCCCAAGATAAGAAGCAAAATGTTGAGCTGTCGCAAAGCGATTAAAATCACCGATTTCTGTCACAATGGAAAGAGCAGTTAGTGTTTTAATGCCAATAAAGCAAGAAAGCCGTGAGACCTTCTCTTGATAACTGTCGCTTTGACCCAGTTGCTCAATTCGTGCATCATACCGTTCTATTTGATCTACTAATTTCTCATAGGTCAATAGATATTCTGTCAAAATCTCTGCGTAAAGTCCCTCAGGTTTTAGGGAACGGAGCCAGCGAACATGTTTCTGTGTCCAATTACTGCTTCCCTCGGTATAGCGAAAATCATGTCGGAGACAGAAGGCAAGAATTTGTTGTTTGATTTTCTTCAGAGCCACTTTGTGGTCTGTTCTCATGCGGATATATTCTTTGACTTGTTCATCCTCAACAGTAGGAATATGAACAGGCCGATAGCTACGAAAGGCCAGAGCTTTTGCGAGCTGAGCTGCATCTTTTTTATCAGTCTTAACACGCTTAGATCCTTCCTTCATCACCGTTGTAGGCGCCATCACGATACAGGGAATCCCGTGAGCTTGTAGCTGGTGATATAGGGTAAATCCGAGACATCCGGCTTCGTAGCCACATAACACTTCTGCATCTTGACCATATAAACGACGAAGCTCATTCACATAGTTCACAATATAGCTAACATTTGGACCAACTTTAGTGCTATGTTTGAATTGATTCGCCATCATATCATAATAGCAGAGTGAAAAACTTTCTTTGTGAACATCCATTCCGATGAAAAGTGTGGTAAAATGAAACATATAAGACCTCCAATTGAGTGTGGTAATTCCTGTTAGAAGTTGATTGTTTTTTTATTCTAGTGTACAGGTAAATCCACGAATTCTCAACTGGGGGTCTTTACATATTGTCTATATTTTATAAGTATATAGAAAAAAGCTAGTGCTCTCAATCCAGAGAATGCTAGCTTTTTTTAATTTCCAACACTGGTGAATTTGGTCATACCATAGCGGAAGAGTTTGTAATTGATGGTAAATAAGACTAGGACAACCAGTGGCAGAGCCAGTCCCCATATGGATAGGTCTAAGAAGTAGAGGGCTGGGAAATAGGCTGTAAAAGCATAAGGGAAAACAAAAATCAGCAGGATTTGAATGATTTTTGGATAGATGTTGAGTGGGTATTGAGCCATCTGATTGAGGGCGAAAATTCCCATAGTCAAAGGAAATGATTCCACAATCCAAAATGCTAGAGCGGTTGGACCGAGTTGAATGGCTGCATAGAGTAGCCCGATACAAATGGCAATAAAGATTAGTAAGGCTAGTTTTCCAAGACTCCATTCCATGCCTAGCTCATTTGAAGCCTGGACTAGTGCAAGGGTACCGATGAGAGTTGTTCCGATTCCTTGAGGTTGAATTCGTTCACAGACAAGTTGAAAAAGTGGGTTCACAGGCATGAGGAGGAGGCGTTCAAATTCGCCTTGTCGGATGTAGCGACTGCCAAACATCCAGAGATTGTCAAAGAAAATCAGGTGAATGGAGCGTCCGACGGTCGCTATTCCATAGATGAAAAGCATTTGACCGTAGTTGAAACCAGCGATTTCCTTGATATTTCCAAAGAGGATGTTGAGGAAAATCAGGTAGACAATTTGTTCAATCAAAGAGGAGAAAAGCCCGATGAAGAAGTCCACCCGAAAGGACATCTGGGCCATCATGTAGACCTTGATGTTATATAGATAGAGGCTGATATATTTCTTCATGTTAACCTCCAAAAATGACAATACGACGCTTGGCTTGGGACCAGAGTAGAGCGATGAAGCAGGCTAGAATGGGTATCCATATAACTTGCAATCCCAAAGCAGTTAGATCGCTTTCCTGTCCTAGTAAAATGGAAACTGGAACGTTAACTGCATAATTATAGGGTAGGAGTTTCAAAAAGTTTTCCACAGCCTGTGGATAGAAGCTGAGTGGCAAAAGCGCTCCAGAAGCTAGATTGAAAAGCCCCATTCTCAGAAGCATGACTCCCCAGGCATTGACCGTAAAAAATGCTAAGAAGCCAAAAGCCATATCCAGGAGTTGAACGATGAACATACCGAGGATGGAGCTGACCAGAAAGAGTAAAATGGTCTGGCCGTCAGGTAGATAAAAATCCTGATGAACAAGTATGATACCGATAAATACGATAGCAAACTTTATCAGTTCCAAGAGCTTATTTCCAAGGTCTTTGAAAAAGAGGGCTAGGATAAAGGAATAGGGTCTGAGAAATTCTCCAGCAATGCTTCCTTTTAAAATGCTGTAGGACAAATCTTCCCCGAGTGAGAAAGAATTTAAACTGGCTAGTAGATTAGCAAAGATGATATATGTCGTAAAGGTTTGCAGGGTAAAACCATTGACTTCTGATTGAGTGAAGAAAATGGTTTTCCAGACATAGAGAGCTACCAAAATCTTCACTGCCAGTGAAACGAAAGTCGCTAGAAAGAAAGCCTTATACTGCATAGCATTCATCATGGTCAGGCGGGTCATGTAGAGATATTTACGCATGGATACCCTCCTCATAAATTTGGCGGACCATGGTTTCGATTTCCAATTCCTTCATGGTGACATCTTCAATTGAATAATGATTGAAAACTTGCTCAATCACCTGGGCGCTGGACCAAAGCTTGCTTTGATAATGGATTTCAAAGTGAAAATCATCTATTCGTTCAAATTCCCAGCCCTCCAATTGCAAATCTTTTTCAATCGTTTTATCTGTGGAAAAGAGAATAGTCTTGACTGTGGAAAAGCGTTCTTTGAGGACGGTCAGCGAACCATCGTAGACCTTCTTGCCCTTATCAATGATAAAAATCCGCTCACAGAGGCTCTCGATGTCCTTCATATCATGGGAAGTAATCAAAAAAGTGGTCTGGTATTCTTGATTCATATAGCGGATGAAGGAGCGAATGGTTTCCTTGACGCTGGCATCCAAGCCGATGGTTGGCTCGTCCAAAAAAACAACGGCAGGCTGGTGGATAAAGATAGCCGCAAATTCACAGCGAACCCGTTGGCCGAGTGACAGATTACGGATTGGTTGCTTCATAATATCTGCCAAGTCTAATAGATCAATCAAGACAGTCAATCGCTCTTTGAATACCTTGTCTGGAACATCATATATTTTTGCGTGAAGGATAAAAGATTCCTGGACAGGCAAGTTCCAATCCAAGTGAGATTTTTGTCCAAAGAGAAGGCCGATTTGCTTGTTGACAGCCTTGCGATTTTCTTGCGGATTGAGTCCATTGATGCGGACGGAACCCTGGTCTGGATAGAGAACACCTGTCAGCATTTTGATGGTGGTGGATTTACCAGAACCGTTGGAGCCGATATAGCCGATGATTTCTCCTTTTCTCACTTCTAAGGAAATATCTTGAACAGCAGGGATGGCCTTTTTCTTGGGCTTGAAAAAGGCCTTGATAGAGCCTTTTAGACCGACTTCCTTATCAATGATTGAATATGTTTTTGAAAGATGTTCTGCCTGAATCATATCATTATCTCCTTTTAAGAAAACGTTTGCACAATAATGCTATTATACCATATTTCTTAAGTTGTGAAGGCAGAAAATAATGTTTACGGTAACATTTTGATTAGAAAATCCGTCATGAATTGAGGTGATTCTTGTTTCCCATTTTTTATCCATACCTGCATGATACCGAAGAAGGCATGTGAAAAATAAATACTACGGTATTCTTTTTCCAGTTGTGATAAATTCTCTTTTCCTAAGCGCTCCGCTAAATCATTGGCAATAAGAAGTCGGACTTTATTGATAAGAAAATTTTGGATTTCTTGAGTTCCGTTATGGGTAAGTAGGGCAGAAAGCAATTTTTCACGATAGAGCAACTCGAAAATTTCTAAAAATGATGATTGGCGATTGCCATCATAACGGTCAAATATAGCCTCTAGTTTGTGAAAAAGTCCCTGTTGATAGGAGTCAATCAATTCATATTTATCCTTATAGTGGGTATAAAAACTGGAACGACTGATACCAGCAGTCTGGGCTAGGTGGGTGGTTGTAATGTCATTAAATCCTTGTGATTCCAGGCAGGTTACCATAGCTTCTAAAATAGCCTGTCGGGTTCGTTCTTTCCGATTATCTGTTCCCATAATTTCTCCTTTTGAACATTTTTAGACACAGTGTCTAAAAACAGTTCTTATGACTTGATTTTGAAATTGATACTTGTATAATGTATTTTATCAGTTTTTGGACACGATGTCTAAAGGAGTTGCTTATGTTACAAAAAGTGAAGAATATTTTCAAAAAACCAATGACTTTGGTTACCATTATTGGTGTTGCCTTTGTCCCAGCCTTATATAACATTAGTTTCCTAACCTCTATGTGGGACCCTTACGGTCGACTAGACCAGCTTCCTGTAGCAGTTGTCAATCAAGACCAGTCGGCGAGCTTTCAAGATAAAACCCTCACCATTGGTGATGACATGGTAGATAATATGAAAGAGAGCAAAAGTCTAGATTTCCACTTTGTATCAGAAAAGGATGCGGAAAAGGGCTTGGAAGAAGGGGACTACTATATGGTCATCACTCTACCAGAAGATTTATCAGAAAAAGCATCCAGTCTCTTGACGAATCAGTCTGAACCGATAACGATTTCCTATCAAACATCTAAAGGTCACAGCTTTGTCGCTTCTAAGATGGGCGAATCAGCTATGGAGAAATTAAAGACATCTGTTTCAGAGACGATTACTGAAACATATACCTCTGCCGTTTTTGACAGCATGGGAGAGATTCAATCTGGTATGGTTGAGGCAGCATATGGAAGTCAACAATTGACAGATGGTGCTAGTCAATTAGAAACCGGAAGTCAGACTCTATCATCAGGCTTATCTACCTTATCGTCATCAGGCCAATCACTGGTGACAGGAGCAAACCAATTGGCTACTGGAGTTGTGTCTTATACAGATGGAGTCAATCAGGTTGCTTCAGGAAGTCAAACACTTTCCAGTGGCTTAATGACCTACACAAATGGGGTAGCGAGTCTTGCTTCAGGTGCGGAGCAATTAAATGCCAATTCCTCTCAGCTCATCGCTGGGGTGGGACAATTGCAAACAGGAGCAAGTCAGGTTGAACAACTGGTAACAGGAGCCAATCAATTGCAGGCAGGCTTGGAACAACTCGCTAGTTCAACTAGTTTGTCTGCTGAACAGTCTAGTCAGATACAGGCCTTATTGACAGGGCTTCCTCAGTTGCAAGCGGCCATCAATCAATTAAATGATAGCCTATCAAGTATTGGAGGAGTTGCTGTAGATACTTCTACTTTATCTAGCCTCTTGACGGAGATGGGTGCTCAAGCTCAAGGCTTGTTGACTGCAGCCCAAGCTGATAAAACAGCCAGCATTGAAGCCTTGCAAGCAACGGCTACCTATCAAAACTTGACAGCTGATCAGCAAGCTGAATTGGTTGGAGCCCTCCAAAATTCACCTTCGACAACAATGACAGGAGCCCAAACGATTTTGGGGCAATTATCTCAACTGAGTCAAGCCTTATCTAGCCTACAAAGTCTTTCTGGCATGGCAACACAAATGACCCAGCTACAATCAGCTGTCGGTCAGATCAACACGGCTGCCAATCAAGCCTTGCCAGGTGCCACAACAGCCATTGAAAACCTATCAAGTAGCTTGAGTCAGGTCGACACCGCCCTGAACCAACAAGTTCTATCAGGAACTCAAGCCTTGACGAGTGGTGTGAATCAACTTCAAACGCAATTATCAAATGGAGCAAGTCAGCTCATGTCAGGAGTAACAGTCTATACCGCAGGTGTTGCCCAACTAGCAGAGGGTGGAGCTCAGTTGGTTGCTAACAACAGTAGTATCCAATCTGGAGGTAGCCAGTTAACATCAGGATTGGCAATTTTAGCTACTAACTCTAGTCAACTTGTCAGCGGTTCAGGACAACTGGCTTCTGGTAGTCAGCAATTAATTGCTGGTGCGGATCAATTAGCAAGTGGCGGTCAAACCTTGACAAACGGTATTTCCAGTCTTCGTACAGGTAGTGAGACCCTAACGAATTCGCTCAGCTCAGCCAGTCAACAACTATCAGTCGTCTCTGTAGAAGACAAAAATGCAAAAGCAGTTTCTCAACCAGTCACCTTGGAACACAGTGACAAAGATGATGTGAAAACCAACGGTGTCGGAATGGCTCCTTACATGGTGTCTGTCGCACTGATGGTTGCAGCCTTATCTGCCAATGTTATTTTTGTCAAACACATTGATAATCGCTCCTACAAGAATCGTTGGGACTGGGCCAAAGGAAAACTCTTGCTCAATGGGATCATTGCCAGCCTAGCAGCATTGATTCTGTACGGTGTTCTTCGCTTGATTGGAATCGAACCGGCTCATCCAATGGCAACCTTGGGATTAATCCTCTTAGCTTCTTGGACCTTCATGGCCCTCGTTACAGCCCTGGTGGGTTGGAATAATCGTTTCGGATCCTTCGCCAGTTTAATTATCTTGTTACTACAGCTTGGCTCAAGTGCAGGTACCTATCCAATTGAACTCAGCCCACGCTTCTTCCAAGTCATTCAGCCCTATCTTCCAATGACCTATTCTGTTTCAGGTCTTCGTCAAACCATTTCTATGGTTGGAAATAGTAGTCATCAAGTTTGGATGCTGAGCCTCTTCTTAGCAGGCTTCATGGGACTAGGTCTTTTGATTTATAATCAGAATAATGAATAATTAGAAAACCAACTGCTCCATGTGAACAGTTGGTTTTTGGTTGATGTAGTTATTTTGGGGTCCCTAAATTGATTGTCGCATTGGTGGCTTCAATGGTCAGTTTGTTCTTGCTACCTTTGTTTTCTAGGGTTAGGGTCTGTAGATCGTTTTCTGTCTTGACAGGGTATTTTGTGTACTTATCGCTAGTGAAAATGCCGATTTCCCCGAGTCGCTCTTGTAAGTAAGGGTCTTGGTTAACCATCTCTCCCAAATCCTCCCCATCTTCATAGTAGTAACCTTGGGCTTCTATTAACTACTCAACAAAAATCAAAATCAAACCAATCAAGTGTTTTTTAACCATCGTCTACTAACAATTGGTTTTAAAATAGACCAATCTAACTCTCGTATCACTTCTTGAAGCTTGTTTATCACATCATCTAGTGTTTTAAAAGCTTTATTCTTAAACCCTCTCTTTCGAATCTCAGCCCAAACTTGTTCAATTGGATTCATTTCAGGAGTATAGGGAGGAATAAACTCAAAACCAATATTATGTGGTTTCTCTAAGGTACTTGATTTATGCCAAACGGCATTGTCCATCACTAATAAAATATAATCGTCAGGATAAGCTTCAGATAGTTGTTTGAGAAAAACATTCATCCAATCTGTATTGCAACCCCCAGCGATAATGAAGAAGGACTCTCCTGTATGGGCATCAATAGCACCATAGCAATAGCGATACTCACGAATATAGTGGCTATGTACATGCGGTCTCACCCCTTTTGGTGCCCAGGCCTTTCCAATTTTACTAATCCGACCGAAACCCGCCTCATCTTGATACATTAGTCTGACTTTATGATAGCGACGACTATTCTTGAAGCGCTTTCCTATTTTCGTGAATGAAGATTTTATTTTTAGACGCTAGAATCGTTTCGGCGTCTGCTTTTTTAGGGTGTTCTGGTCTTGGCGTCACTTTGCGCCAACCATGGCGTTTCAGAAGGGCATAGAATCCTTCCTTGGTCGTAGGGTGTCCAACCCGTTTCTGATAAGTTTCGTAGAGAGAGTTTATGGTCACAAATTCGCCATTTAGTGAAGCTGTTAACTGTTCTTTTAGAAATGCTTCCTCTTCTTGAAGGGTTAAATATTGACGGTTCCGTCCACCTCGCGTTTCTCTTACTAGAGCTGAAATCCCACCAAGCTCATACTTGCCTTGTAAGGACCAGATTGTATACTTTGAATAGCCGATAAGGTTAGTGATTTCCTTATAACTAAGCCCTTCTGCTCTGAATAGGATTACTTGAAGTCGTCTATGAAATGGGGAATAGGTTTTATCTTTCAAATAAGTTTTTAATTCGTTTGTTTGTTCGATAGTAAGTTTCATAAATCTATTATACGTTAGTTTTTGTTTTTTGAACAGTATAAAGCTGAGCCATTCCAGAGTACTCTTAAGGGCAGGGGTAATGGTATGATTGTGCTCAGGGGTAGCAATAATGACCCCGTCAGCACGGGTGATTTTGTTGTAAAGGTATTGAATTGCAAAACAATCAGACTGGTCTTCGTCCTGATTGAACATTGGAACATCTTTGATTTCCAAAAGTTCTAGTTCAAACTTCACTTTAAAGTGGCGTTGAATGAATTGCAATAGCATGCGGTTATAAGATTGATCTGCATTTGATCCAACAATTCCGACAAATTTCATAGTATATTCCTCTCTTACAGGTTTTCCCAATCGAAGTTTTCAGCTTCTTTTTGGAGTAATTTTTTTGCGTTAGACAGCTTGCCAGTCATGGTGACAAAGAGGCGGAAGTCATCAAAGATGGCATCCAGTTTTTGACTAGTTTCTAAATCAATGAGCTCCCCATTGGCATCAAAGGCTTGCAAGGAATGTGACAATAAAAATTCATCTGGCAAGACAGTGGCCTTGAGTTCAGGAGCGTTGAGAATTTGACGTAGCTGTAGTTGGGCACGAGAGGAACCAAGTGTTCCATAAGAAGCACCAGTAATCATAACTGGTTTGTTTAATAGTGGATAGACACCGTATGATACCCAAGCAAGGGCATTCATAAGGACAGCTGGAATAGAGTGGTCATATTCGGGAGTTCCGATGATGACTCCATCAGCAGCCTCAATTTTTGCGACCAATTCTTTGACAATTTCTGGTAATTCTCGATTGGCTGGTTTATTGAATATTGGGAGTTCCTTGATTTCAACCAGTTCGATATCTGCCTTATCAGCGAAGTGCTGTTCAATGTACTGCAAGAGTTTGCGGTTGGTTGAGCGAGCGGAGTTTGTTCCGACCAGTCCTAGAAGTTTCATAGCGTCTTCTCTCTTTCCCAAATTTGGTACCTTTATCATACCCGTTTATCCAATATAATGCAAGCGTTTTCTGAAAGTGTAATAAAATTGTTCAAAAATTCACGAGTTTTTTGGTATAATATTAGTATGCAGAGAATATTCTATCTAGTATTTGGTTTTGTTAGTTTGATGCTTGGTGTCATTGGGATTGTTTTGCCGATAGTTCCGACAACCCCTTTTTTACTTTTAGCTGGTTTTTGCTTTGCGAGAAGTTCAAAAAGGTTTGAAAAATGGCTACACAATACAAAAATTTATCAATTTTACGTAGCTGATTACGTTGAGACCAAATCCATTTCCCGTAAACGAAAAAGGCAAATTATCTGGCAAATTTACTTACTCATGGCAATTTCTATCTGGCTGGCTCCTATTTTATTGGTCAAAATAGGACTGGGACTATTAACAATCTTCATCACTTACTATTTGTTTTGGGTCATACCGGAGAAATAAAGTCAGATTTGAGGGTTGAACATTGTCCTCAAAGACGGAAAGGTGATCGAGCAAGGCAACCACAGCCAGTTCCTCAAGCTCAACGGCTTCTACGCCGAACTCTACCACAACCAGTTTGTGTTTGAATAGACAAAAACTCCAGCCACTAGGTTGGAGTTTTGCTTTACCCTGTATTTCCTGTATAATAGACCTATGAAAAGACAGAGTCTTCAAGTTGAATTGTTTCCCCTGAAAAAAGAAGAAATCCTTGCCTACTTAGATGATAAGGGGATTTTGGTGAATGATTATTTTAAGACCTACCTAGCTCACCCCACTTATTAAGAAGTGGTGGAGAAACAGAAGTGTTTGGTTGAGATTGTCAGTCTAGCCGACATGGGATTTGCTAGGGAAGCAACTGCTCCTCAGATAGAGGAGAGAGCCGTGGAGATGGGGCATCAATTACCACCAGCTCATCTGGGAGTTTATCTTCGCCTGGCCTTGTTGGAACAGGAAGTCAGTCAAGATGCCATACTCTCCCAAGGAAAATCACCAGACGGAGCCATTTGTCTGCTGTCGCCTCAGTTGGAGAGAGAGTTTACCTTCCCTCGTAGGTCTATCTTCGCAAGGTTGACCAAGACTTGTGGCTACGTGCAGCCCGCTTTGATGACGAGTATGCCTTCCCCTTAACAACACTTTTTGCATTTGTGACGAAAAATGCGAATGAATCTGTAGTAGGGAGTGAACCCTAAATAACCAAAGAGGCAAATATGAAGGAATTACAATTTTTAATTTACCGAGCAGAAAACGATCAAGAAAAGGCTAGTGTCATTGTCAGCGATGAGACGATTTGGGCCAGTCAAAAGGAAATGGCAAGATTGTTTGATGTTGGTGTACCAGCTATCAGCAAACATTTGAAAAATATTTTTGAAGAAGGCGAACTAGATGAGCATTCAGTTATTTCCAAAATGGAAACAACTGCAAGTGATGGTAAAAATTATCTAACTAGTTATTACAATCTCGATGCCATCATTTCCGTCGGTTACCGTGTCAATTCTCAAAAGGCTACTAAGTTTAGGCAGTGGGCAACGACTGTACTTCGAGAATACATGATTAAAGGTTTTGCCATGGATGATGAGCGTTTGAAGCAAGGCGAAAACTTGTTGGAAAAAGACTATTTTCGTGAGCTTTTAGAACGAGTTCGTTCTATCCGTGCTAGTGAACGACGAATTTGGTTGCAAATCACAGATATTTTTGCAGAGATTGCGATTGATTATGATGCCAATAGCTTGATGACCAAGCAATTCTATGCACATGTGCAAAATAAATTTCATTATGCGATTACAGGTAAAACTGCTGCAGAAATTATTTATGAAAAGGCAGACCATAGCAAAGCAAACATGGGTTTGGTAACCTGGAAAAACTCTCCAGATGGACGTATCTTGCAATCCGATGCTCTTGTTGCTAAAAACTATCTGAACGAAAAGGAAATTCGTTCACTGGAACGCAGTATTTCAGGTTACTTTGACTATCTGGAGCGACAAATTGAGCAAGGAAAGACTCAGACCATGCAAGATTTAGCAGATAGCATTGACCGATTTTTAGCCTTCCAAGATTATGAACTCTTGGAGGGACATGGTCAGATTACAAGGCAGGTAGCCAAGGAAAAAGCTCGGTCAGAATATGCAGTTTTTAATAAAACCCAAAAGATAAACTCTGATTTTGAAAAATTACTTGAAGATTTATCCTCAAAATAAGCACTCGAAAGGAAACAAACATGAAAATCCGTGGAATTGAAATTTGACTAACGTTTGAGAGTGTCATAACTCCCAAACTCTTGATTTTACTGGTTTTTTAAAAAATCGTATCTCTTTAGATTTCCTTAGAACACCTCCAAAGGTGAACAAGAGGGTGAACAAATTTTACAAAGAAAAAAAGGTTATCAGAAGGCGATAACCTAAAAATTTAATGAGTTCAGCAGGCAAGCAACTAGCGTAGTGATCAGCTACGCTTTTTTTGATCGCTGATAAGTGTATTATACCATAGTCATGCACCGCTGTCTTGGTTTATCTTGGTAGTGCGTGCGGTATTGTCTTGCTGTGTCTGAACATTTTTCCCGTGAAAAAATTTGTACAGTGACGGCGTGAAGCGCGGTAAGTAGGGTAGGTAGGGTTACCCGCCCCTATATCGTTCTAGTATCCCACTACGGTACTGACTAGCAAACTCTTCCAAGGCTTCATTCTTAGCCAAGTAGTAAGTAGATGGTAACCGCCCAATAACAAGGTATCTATCCACCCACTCCCTCCTCCAGTATACTGTTAGAAAAACAAAACTGGAGGATTTATTATGTCACACCCCATCATTCCATTGACTGTTCCCCAATCTCGCCGCTTTGAGAAGCGAGGCAGAAACGATATTATGATGAAAATTCGTCTCGGAAAAGTGGAGCTCACAGTCTTTCACACTATCAATCAAGAAACACTAGAAACAATCTTAGATAAGGTACTGTTCTATGACCATCCAACTCAGTGATTTAGGTCAAGTTTACTTGGTCTGTGGAAAAACAGATATGCGTCAGGGAATTGATTCCCTGGCCTATCTTATCAAAAGTCAGTTCAACCTGGATCCCTTCTCCGGTCAGGTCTATCTCTTCTGCGGAGGTCGAAAAGACCGGTTCAAAGCTCTTTATTGGGATGGACAGGGATTTTGGTTATTGTATAAACGTTTTGAAAATGGGAAATTGACCTGGCCAAACAATGAAGAAGAGGTCAAGGCTCTAACTTCCGAGCAAGTCGACTGGCTCATGAAAGGATTTTCTATCATTCCAAAAATAAATGTTTCAAAAAGTCGTGATTTCTATTGAAATCATGGCTTTTCTTTGTGTATAATGAGATAAAAAGAAGGAGATTGGTTATGTCATCACTAGAAAAAATTATTGAAACACAGTCAAAAACGATAGAGATGATGGCTAATGAACTCATTCTCCTTCGAGAACAGGTTGACTATCTGAGACAGAAACTCTACGGAAAATCATCAGAGAAGGTCGTATATCAACCAGGTCAGCTGAGCTTGTTTGGGGAGGAAAGTCTCCCTGAAGAAGAAGCTGACTTACCCAGTTGAAACGGAGACCATCACCTATAAACGCAAGAAAGCTAAGGGAGTTCGTCAGGCTATTTTCAGCCAGTTCACTCCAGAGATTGTGCATCACGAATTGCAGGGCGAAGACTGCACTTGTCCAGACTGTCATGGTCAGCTGAAAGAGATTGGCTCAACTGTTCAACGACAAGAGTTGGTCTTCATTCCTGCACAATTAAAGCGGATTGACCATGTTCAACACGCATACAAGTGTCAGGCATGTAGTCAGAAGAATCTAAGCGATAAGATTATCAAGGCTCCTGTTCCTAAGGCACCTTTGGCACACAGCTTGGGTTCAGCCTCTATCATCGCTCACACCATTCACCAGAAATTCAATCTGAAGGTACCCAATTACCGTCAGGAAGAGGACTGGCATAAACTTGGCCTGCCCATCAGTCGGAAGGAAATAGCCAACTGGCACATCAAGTCTAGTCAGTATTATTTCGAGCCGATTTATAACCTGTTGCACGAGAAATTGTTGGAGCAGCCTATTCTTCATGCGGATGAGACTTCCTACAAGGTCTTAGAAAATGATAGCCAGTTGACCTACTACTGGACTTTCTTGTCTGGGAAACATGAGAAAAATGGAATTACCCTCTATCATCATGACAAACGACGGAGCGGCTTAGTTGTGGAGGAGTTTCTTGGGGACTATGCGGGCTACGTTCATTGTGACATGTGGAGTGCTTATCGTCAATTAGACAAGGCTCAGCTCGTTGGCTGTTGGGCTCATGTTAGACGAAAATTTTTTGAGGCGACTCCTAAGAAGACAGATAATACTTCTTTAGGAGCCAAGGGATTAGCCTATTGCGACCGCCTGTTTGCCTTGGAGAGTGACTGGGCTGACCTGTCTACTGAGGAACGGCTACATAAACGGCAGACAGAGTTAACTCCCTTGATGGACGAGTTCTTTTATTGGTGCCGTGAACAGGCTGTCTTGCCAGCTTCCAAATTGGGTACTGCAATAGAGTATAGCCTCAAATACGAAACCACCTTCCGAGCCGTTCTCTCGGACGGTGACCTAGTCCTGTCCAACAATATGGCTGAGAGGGCTATGAAGACCTTGGTGATGGGCAGAAAAAATTGGCTTTTTTCTCAGAGCTTTGAGGGAGCCAAGTCGACAGCTGTCATTTTGAGTCTTTTAGAAACAGCTAAGCGACACGGACTTGATGCAGAAAAATATATGACCTATCTTCTAGAACACTTACCTAATGAGGAGTCGCTCGCAAAAAAGGAGGTTTTAGAAGCCTATTTGCCATGGGATAAAAATATTAAGAGAGCTTGTAAATAGAAAAAGGTTCCAGAGTCGACAGGACTTTGGAGCCTTTTCAATATACCTTGTTATTGGGCGCTTACGATAGTATAATGGTTTGAATTAGAAAAAGGACAACCTTAAGTTATAGTAATTAGTAGCCTACTCCCAACATAGCTCTAGGGTTCTCAAATTGATAAACTTAAATGTGTCCTGTTTCTAATTCATTTTGCTATAACCGCCCAATAACAAGGTATCTATCCAATCACTCCTTCCTCCAGTATATTGTTATAAAAAACAAACTGGATGATTTTTTTATGTCACAGCCCGTTGTCCCATTGACTGTTCCCCAATCTCGCCGCTTTGAAAAGAAAAGCAGAAACGATATTCTGATGAAAATTCGTCTCGGAAAAACGGAAGTCACATTCTTCCAATCTATCAATCCTGATTTTAGTCGTATTTTTATACTCATGCCTATCGCATATTTTGGGGGTGCTCGTCAGTAGAGTGGATCAGTTTTTCCCTTGATGAATAACATCATTAACTCGTCAACCACAAAAATTATAAGAAATATGTACCGCCTAACGAAGGTGAAGCCATCATGGCTGTCTTGCCCAGCTTCTTTTTCCATTCCCGAACATTACCCGGCTTTTTCTATCAAAATCCGTCTGTTTTTGCTATACTGTTTATATAAAATCCGTTTTTGAGGTGTGAAAAATGAAACTTTTGGTTGTTGGGTCTGGTGGTCGTGAACATGCTATCGCAAAGAAATTGTTAGAGTCTGAGCAGGTAGAACAGGTTTTTGTTGCTCCTGGAAATGACGGAATGACTTTAGATGGTATCAAGTTAGTCAATATCGGAATTTCCGAACATTCTGCTCTAATCAACTTTGCTAAGGAAAATGACATTGCCTGGACTTTTGTTGGTCCAGACGATGCTCTGGCAGCAGGTATCGTTGATGATTTTGAACAGGCGGGACTAAAAGCTTTTGGTCCCAGTCGTCTAGCCGCGGAGCTGGAGTGGTCAAAAGACTTTGCCAAACAAATCATGGTCAAATACGGCATTCCAACAGCAGCCTTTGGCACATTTTCCAACTTCGAAGAAGCCAAAGCCTACATCCAAGAGCAGGGCGCACCCATCGTGGTCAAGGCGGACGGCTTGGCACTGGGCAAGGGTGTAGTCGTGGCGGAAACCGTCGAGCAGGCGGTCGAAGCGGCACGGGAGATGCTCTTGGACAACAAGTTCGGCGACTCAGGTGCCCGCGTGGTCATCGAGGAGTTCTTGGCAGGCGAGGAGTTTTCCCTCTTTACCCTGGTCAACGGCGACCAGTTTTATATCCTGCCGCCAGCCCAGGACCACAAGCGTGCCTTTGACGGCGACCAAGGTCCAAATACAGGCGGTATGGGGGCTTACGCTCCTGTTCCCCACCTGCCTCAAAGCGTGGTGGACACAGCGATTGACACCATTGTCAAGCCTATTCTGGATGGCATGATTGCGGAAGAGCGATCTTATCTGGGCGTGCTCTATGCTGGCTTGATTCTGACCGACCAAGGTCCCAAGGTCATCGAGTTCAACGCCCGTTTTGGCGACCCAGAAACCCAGATTATCCTGCCTCGCCTGACCTCTGACTTTGCTCAGAACATCGACGACATCCTCCATAAACGCCCGACACAGCTGACTTGGCTGGATAGTGGCGTGACGCTGGGCGTAGTCGTGGCTTCAAACGGCTACCCTCTGGACTATGAGAAAGGCGTAGAGTTGCCAGAAAAGACAAAGGGCGACATCACGACCTACTATGCAGGGGCTCGTTTTGCGGACAATAGCAGAGCACTGCTCTCAAACGGCGGTCGGGTCTATATGTTGGTCACCACAGCAGACACCGTCCAAGAAGCCCAAGAAAAAATTTACTCGGAGCTGAAAAATCAGGATACGACAGGCCTCTTTTATCGGACAGATATTGGAAGTAAGGCCGTGAAATAAGGGAAAAAGAAAAGGAAAGACAAGTATGAACATTCCAATTTCCATCATCATGGGTTCTAGTTCTGACTGGAAAACCATGAAAAAAGCAGCCGATGTGCTGGACAAATTTGGCGTAGCCTATGAAAAGAAAGTAGTATCTGCCCACCGCACGCCAGACCTCATGTTCCGTCATGCCGAAGAAGCTCGTGGCCGTGGCATCAAGGTTATTATCGCAGGAGCGGGCGGTGCGGCTCATTTGCCAGGTATGGTAGCAGCCAAGACCACCCTGCCTGTCATCGGTGTCCCTGTCCAATCTCGTGCCCTTAGCGGTGTGGATTCCCTCTATTCTATCGTGCAGATGCCAGGCGGCGTGCCTGTTGCGACCATGGCGATCGGTGAAGCAGGTGCCACCAACGCAGCCCTGACAGCTCTCCGCATTCTCTCCATTGAAGACCCAACTATTGCAGCTCAGCTGGCAGATTTTGCCAAGGAACAGGAAAAAATTGCGGAGGCGATGACAGATGACCTCATCTAAGACAATCGGAATTATCGGCGGCGGTCAGCTAGGGCAGATGATGGCTATTTCCGCTATTTACATGGGCCACAAGGTCATCACGCTGGATCCCGCGGCGGACTGTCCAGCCTCCAAGGTCAGCGAGGTTATTGTCGCTCCCTATCACGATGTGGCGGCCCTCAAACAGTTGGCGGAGCGGTGCCATGTCCTGACCTACGAGTTTGAAAATGTCGATGCCGACGGACTGGATGCGGTCATCAAGGACGGTCAGCTCCCTCAAGGGACAGACCTGCTCCGCATTTCCCAGAACCGCATTTTTGAGAAGGATTTTTTGGCGAAAAAAGCTGGCGTGCAAGTCGCCCCCTACAAAGTCGTCACATCTAGCCTAGACCTAGAAGGTCTGGATCTCAGCAAAAACTACGTTTTGAAAACAGCTACTGGGGGCTATGACGGACATGGTCAGAAGGTCATTCGAGAAGAGGCGGACTTGGTAGAGGCTAGTCAGCTAGCCAACTCTGCCGAGTGTGTATTGGAAGAGTTTGTGAATTTCGACCTAGAAATCTCCGTCCTTGTGTCTGGCAATGGCTCCGACTACACCGTCTTTCCTGTGCAGGAAAATATCCACCGCAATAATATTCTTTACAAGACCATTGTGCCTGCTCGTATTTCAGATGAACTAGCTGAAAAAGCCAAAAACATGGCCCTGCAAATCGCAGACAAGCTCCATTTAGCAGGCACCCTCTGCGTTGAAATGTTTGTGGCAGGGCAAGATATTCTGGTTAACGAAATCGCCCCTCGACCACATAATTCAGGACATTATTCCATTGAAGCCTGCGATTTTTCACAGTTTGACACCCATATCTTGGGTGTGCTAGGACAACCATTACCATCCATCAACCTCCATGCCCCAGCCGTTATGCTCAACGTCCTCGGCCAACACATGGAACAAGCCCAAAACTACGTCGCAGAAAACCCTAGCGCTCACCTCCACCTCTATGGTAAAATAGAAGCAAAGCACAACCGCAAGATGGGACACGTGACGGTGTTGGGGGAAGATGCGGATAGTGTGGAGGAGTTTTGAAAAGGAGCACTCGATATGACTAAGTTAAAATTACAGGCAGATGAAGTAGTTGTTTTGCAAGAAATTGGTGTGGAACATGGATTTGGACTTACCAGTGCATACACCGATGAATTGTACTTGACAAATAGGAATATATATTGTGTGAATAAGGGAATATTTGGGAATACAAAAAATATTTTTTGTTACCCATTGAATCAAATAAAAAGACTGAATGATCGTCCACAAGCAATGTTAGGAAAAAAGTCTAACGGTACACCTTCTTTGGAGATTTATTTTATTAACGGAAATGAATCATTTAGTTTTCAGTCTGGAAATAGGATAAAAATTAAAAAGTGGATAAAAGAAATTAGTAAGACGCTGGGGTATAGTGAACTTCCTGATGAGGAATTTGATAATTCAGATACTCCAATTGGGGAATTAAAAGGAGTGTTTAATGATGCTATGTCTGAGTTAGGGTTTAATTTTCAATTGGGAAAGAAAAAAACTTCAAATTCAATAAATCATAGAGAATCAAAGATAAATAAAAAATGCATTTCATGTTCTGCACCGTTAATTGGTATCAAAGGCCAGATGGTACAATGTCAGTATTGTGATACGCAACAAACTTTGTAATTAAGGAGTCGAATAATATGGGAATTGTTAAAGCTTTCAGCGGTTCAATCAGTAGTACGTTTGCAGATCAATGGAAGGATATATTTACTGCAGGTGTTTTTGATGAGCATATTGTTGTAGCACCAGGCATTCAAAAGTCTCTTAATAATGGTAAAGGAGCTAATTACAGAGGTTCAAATGGTGTGATTTCAAATGGTTCAAAAATTTATGTGCCAGAAAATACAGTTGCCTTTATTTTTAATCAATCTGGTATTGAAGAAATTATCACTGAAGTAGGTGGTTATGAGTATCAGAATGGACAAGCTAGTATATTTAATGGTGATGGTGTAGCAAAATCTATATTTCATCAAGTATCAGATAGAGTTGGTTTTGGAGGGATTACATCTGATGATAAACAAATCGCTTTTGTAAATTTACGGGAGATTCGCAATATAAAGTTTGGTACTAGAGGAGCACAAGTTTACAATGATCACTATTATGGGACAGATTTAGAAATATTTGCATATGGTTCATTTACAATTAAAGTCATAGATCCTGTAAAATTTATTAAGAACTTTGTCCCAGCAAATGTTACTTACTATTCTTTTGATGATGTGAAAGTGCGGTCTCAAATCCTTTCTGAGTTTTTACAGTCTTTCATTGTTGCTTTAAATTCTATGTCAAATAACTATAGAATCTCTCAGTTGCCCTCCCAAGCAAATACTCTGGCACAAATAGTGATAAACGATAGCAATAATGCAGGTACGTGGCCAGAAAGATTTGGCTTTTCGATTGTTCAAGTAGCTATTGAAAATATTGAACTCACAGAAGACTCAAGGGAACTTGTAAAACAATTCTCATCAAACAAGATGAATATGAAAGCATTTGAAGATATATCACAAAAAGCTTCTAATATTGCTGCTCAGCAAAAGATTGCTCAAGGGATACAAGAACATGGATTTGGGGATGGTGGTAATATGATTATGGGAATGAATATGGCCCAAACTCTCAATTCCAATGGTGCAGTGAAGGAAGAAAGTAATTCTTCTATGACTTTAGAACAACAGATTGATGCTTTGAGGAAATTAAAAGAACTGGTTGATACTGGAATTCTTTCTGAAGAAGAATTTCAGCATAAAAAGAAAGAAATTATGGGTCTTTAAATTGCTTACTAATTGACAAGGAGATGGATTTTCCGTGAGTTAATGATTGAGAAAGGGAGCTAATATGCTAACACGTTATTCCCGCCCGGAGATGGCGGCTATTTGGAGTGAAGAGAACAAGTACAAGGCTTGGTTGGAGGTGGAAATCCTCGCTGATGAGGCTTGGGCTGAGTTGGGTGAGATTCCCAAGGAAGATGTGGCCTTGATTCGTAAGAAGGCGACTTTTGACATCGACCGCATTTTAGAGATTGAAGAGGAAACCCGTCACGATGTGGTGGCTTTCACGCGTGCGGTTTCGGAAAGTCTTGGTGAGGAACGCAAGTGGGTCCACTACGGTTTGACTTCGACCGACGTGGTGGATACGGCTTACGGCTACCTCTACAAGCAGGCCAACGACATTATCCGTCGTGACCTTGAAAACTTTACCAATATCATCGCCGACAAGGCACGTGAGCACAAGTACACCATCATGATGGGCCGGACCCACGGAGTCCATGCGGAGCCAACGACCTTCGGTCTGAAACTGGCGACTTGGTATAGCGAAATGAAACGCAATATGGAGCGTTTTGATGTGGCAGCTAAGGGCGTTGAGGCTGGTAAAATTTCAGGTGCGGTTGGTAACTTTGCCAACATCCCTCCATTTGTGGAAGAGTATGTTTGTGGCAAATTGGGCATTCGTCCGCAGGAAATTTCGACTCAGGTCCTTCCTCGTGACCTCCACGCAGAATATTTCTCAGCCCTAGCCTTGATTGCAACGTCTATCGAGCGTATGGCGACAGAAATCCGTGGGCTACAAAAATCTGAACAACGTGAAGTCGAAGAGTATTTCGCCAAAGGCCAAAAGGGCAGCTCTGCTATGCCTCATAAACGCAACCCTATCGGATCTGAAAATATGACCGGTCTGGCTCGTGTGGTGCGTGGTCACTTGGTGACGGCTTTTGAGAATGTGGCTCTCTGGCACGAACGTGATATTTCCCACTCGTCAGCGGAGCGGATTATCACGCCGGATACGACCATTCTCATCAACTATATGCTCAATCGTTTTGGCAATATCGTCAAGAACTTGACGGTCTTCCCTGAAAATATGAAACGCAATATGGAGTCAACTTTTGGCTTGATTTACAGTCAGCGTGTCATGCTTAGTTTGATTGAAAAAGGTATGACCCGTGAGGAAGCCTATGACTTGGTGCAACCAAAAACCGCACAGTCATGGGATAATCAAGTGGACTTCAAGCCTCTTCTTGAAGCAGATGAGCGTGTGACAGCCAAACTCAGCCAGGAAGAAATCGATGAGCTCTTCAACCCAGACTACTATGCTAAGCGGGTGGATGACATCTTTGAACGACTTGGATTATAAAAAATTAAAATTCTTTGGATTTTCCAGAGAATTTTTTTGTTTACTTGCGAATAAATAGGTGAAGGGGAAGCCAGCTCACAACTTATTCAAAAAAAGTATCGTCATTTAGTTTTTCTTTTATTACTTCGTTAACTCGCCTTGCCTAACTCTAGTTATGCCTGCGGCTCATTGCCTAGTACTAAAAGTAAACTAAAAGACTATAAAAAATTTTTTCAAAAAAAGAAAACGATTTGCGAATAAGTAAGTGAGAGGGGAAATTCCCCTCAAGGAGATACACACTTGAAAAAATAAATCATTTTCCAAATGATTTACGAATAAACAAGTGTAGGAAAAATGAAAGGAGAATGAATATGACACAATTTATGAATGAAACAAATCGAAAGTTTGAAGTAAGCCAACCAGAATTCATCACCGTTACATGGAAATGTACCATGAAATAATTAATAAAGTAAGGAGAAAACTATGACCCAATTTATGAATGACACAAGTCGTAAGTTTGAAGTAAGCCAACCAGAGTTCATCACCGTTACATGGAAATGTACAGTTGGATAAAATGATACATAGGTACGTTGATTCATTTTGTAGGTATAAAGTCTAGTGGAGAAAAGTAAATGAAAGAAGCAACTTATACATTATCTTGTGGTAAAGCTGATATAGGGAATAAAAATACTTCAAAGATTGAAGAAAAATTTGAAAGATATATGGAGGGAGTAGCTGAAAAATTAATCAAATCAGATAAAAAACGTATTGATAAATGGTTTTTTCATGTAAGAATTGAGGAATAAGTATGTTTAAGATGGTAGATGCCCAACAAGTAAATAACCAAATTTATGGATTTAAGATTCATATCTCAGCAACTGCTGAAAACTATAAGCAAGTTTTTCAAGTAGTCTATCCTTTACTAGTAGAAAGTAAGGTTTGTTTTAAATATATTGAAGAAGATGTAGATGTATTGCGAAACTTTTCAGAACTTGAAAGTCGAGCAGAGTCTGGGAAGTATTTTACAATTTATCCTAACTCCCATATTCATTTTTTGGAGTTACTAGAGCAGCTCTACCTGAATATACCTAAGGATTTACAAGGAATCTATATTTTGAGCGACCGTCCCTACAAGGATTCAAATATTATTTTTTATCGATATGGATTTTTTGAAGATCATTCTCAATACAATGTTAATGGAATTCCCACTTTAGAGGGACCAAATGGAGAGGTTTGGCAAGATTATCAGAAAGCTTATTTTGACTTGCCACCTTGGATTGACGATATTCAAGAGCCTCAAGTATTTCAGAAAAGTTATCTTGCAGAAAAATATCAAGTTACGGATTGCCTGCGTATGAGTAATGGTGGAAATGCTTACCGAGGTTTTGATAAGGAAACCAATCAAGAAGTTATCATTAAGGAAGCACGAGCGGAAGTCGTTTCATATGAAAAGATTACAAAAAAGATGCTGCGAGAAAATGAATACAAATATGCTAAGCACCTGCAAGCTTCTAATCGAACTCCTAAGATACTGGAAAGAGTAAAAGAGTGGATAAATGACTACTATATCTATGAAAGCATCAGAGGCCAGAATTTGCTAGACTATGCTAGTCCAATGTCACTCTTTACGTACAGTAGCGACACTCCTGGTGAAAATATTGATAAATTTCAACATTTTCTTTCTCTAACAAAACAACTGATACATTTTATTGACTACTTCCATAAACGCAATATTGTTTTAAATGATATTCATGCTAATAATTTTATTGTGTCAGAAGATAATAAACTGTATTTTATTGATTTAGAAAATTCTTATGAAAACGAAAATGATAATTTAATTGGAATATATAATGAAATTAGTTTGAAAGAATGGAATAGACTAGATGGAAAACTTGGGGATTGTCATAAACTGGCGAATTTAATCTTATTTTTACTAGGTCGTTTGCAAATAAGAAGTGGAGAGAAATATGAAGCTTGTTTAACAGATGATTTGCTAAGTAGATATGGTATAAAAACTAATCTATCCCAACTGATTTCCTATCTACTTTCTGACGAAGCAAGTATATCTGTTGCAAAAGAAAAGGTTGAAAATGTAAGAGCAGAGCTAGGAAAAGTCTGTTGTGAGTTAATACCTTATGAAGATTCAATGCCTGAAGTTTCCATTCCCATTAGTCAATTATTGGATTTAGATGGCTTATCCAGATATTTGCATTGTAAGGAAGATGAAGCTCGCTTGAAAATTCTTATTGATAGAGAAACCAATATGGGATTAGATGGCTTGGCTGGAGTTATCGTCTTAATGGAGGACGGGGATCTACCAGCTACCCATCAGCAATATGTTGTAACAAAGATTTTGGACAAAATTGTAGAAACAGAGTATGGACCATCAATTGCATATGGACTGGGGTATGCTTCGCCTTATCTAACTACAGGTGTTGCGGGGGTGCTTAAAGCCTTGCAGTATATTGGTTATCCGAAGTTCCTCGACCTATCGCAAGAATTAGTGAAGAGTTTGTTAGTTGAGTATGGTCAATATCCAGATTTTAGGCAAGGGATGTTGGGAGTTGCAGATACCTTGCTAGATATATTTAGTGCTACAACGGATCAGAAACTACTGGCAACCGTAGAGAAACAGTTAGTGATGGTTGCAATTAAGGCAAAGTATGATAAGAAATTACAAAAAGAATTATTTTATGTATTTTCACGTTACGGGAGAATAAAAAATGAATTTATTATTAAGGAACAAACTGTATAATGTATTAGCTGTTTCACGTTTACTCAATTCATTGGGTGCACACATTTATAACCTTGTTTTCGTGATCTATGCAGCTACTCAATTTCGCTCAACATGGGCGATATCTGTCGCTAATATAATTATGGTTCTCCCTACAATTTTTTCATTTTATATGGGGATTCAAGCAGATAAGACTAAGAAAAAGGCAAACGCATTGTTTTCAGCAGCCCTTGTTCAGACTGTGTTATTCTTTGTTATGTCATTCTTACTTCAAAGTACAACGATTGGAGTATTTGCTCTTGTTTGTGTGATGAATGTAATAACTGATTTACTGTCTGATTATTCTTCAGGTTTGAGGTTACCGATTATGCAGAAGAACTTGAAAGAGGACGAACTTATGGAGGCTTATTCCTTCTTTCAGTTCATTTCTTGTGTGAGTGGTATTGGTGGGCAGGCTTTAGGGTTATGGCTTCTATCATTGTCAGGTAATAATTTTAGTATTGTTGCGATGTTGAACGCTTGTTTCTTCTTTATTTCTGGAATTTTACTCTATACACATAAAAAACATTTGACGCATGATGAGATTGAAATAGCATCGTCACAATCCATCAAACAACAGCTAAGTGATGTGATTGATGGTATTAAGGTTGTTTTTGAAACCAATGCCTCTGGTAATCTTTTGACAACTTTAAGTTGTATTTTACTTATGAATGCCCTAGGTGGTGCACTTGGTTCTATCTATACTATCTATTTTCTAGATAAGAGCTTGTTTGGGATGACTTATGGTCAGAGTCTTTTGACTATCAATGCTATCTTGGTTGTGAGCATGATTGTTGGGAGCTTAACACCAAATGATTACTTTGCAAAGTTATCTCTTACAAAAATGATGATTTGTAATGCGATAGCATTGATCGGAATTGGTTTGAGCCATTTATTGGGGTTAAGTGAGTTTATTGGAGTAGTTTTTCTAGCATTTTCAGCCTATATCGGTGGAAAGGTCAATCCTAAAATTGATTCTCTATTACTAGCGAATACTTCGCCGGAACTACTAGCTCGAACAGATACTTTATTGACCATGTTATTTACACTTTCTCTTCCTGTGGGAACCATTCTCTTTTCTACATTAGCTACTATACATATTCATTTGACTTGGGGGATGTTTGCTTTTATTGGATTGCTTGCAACTATCTTGGCAGTCCAATCTCAGCTAGCAACTGAAAAATCTAAACTTGTATCTGTATAGAATGGTTTGTTACTCAAAATTCTTTGGATTTTCCAGAGAATTTTTTAGTTTTCCTTAAGTTTGACGAGTTATACTCTATTCAAGCTAGAAATAGCGAAATTTCTTTTTCATATAATTTCCAGAAAACAGTCGGCAAGAATTAGCTGACTGTTTTTTTGTATAAAAAATCAAAAAATCCTTGACTCACCCCTAGGGGAATAGTGTATGCTAGGACTATCAAAACAGATGGAGGTTGCTTATGCAAGTCAAAGATGTGGAGAAGTTGACAGGCTTGTCAACTAAGGCGATACGACTGTATGAAGAAAAGGGCCTGATTGAAGTGGCGAGAAATCCGGTCAATGACTACCGAGATTACTCAGAGGAAAATGTGCGTCAGCTTCGCTTAATCAAGTTGCTCCGCTATTTTGAATGTTCTCTAGTAGAGATTAAGGAGCTACTGTCTTTTTCAGAGGAGGATTTGCGGTCAGCCTTGCATGAGAAAAAGCAGGGAATCAACCAGCAAGCAGAAGAATTGGCAGACAAGGTTGATTTACTGACTCAGGTAATCCAGGACTTGGGCAAGAAAGAGGATTGGTTGGAAGAAGCACAGGACTCCATTGCCTTTGTGGAAAGCGGTGAATTTCAAGACTTCAAACAAGATTTAGAAGATGCCTTGTTGCCAAGTATTTGGATGACTCTCTTGCAGACCTTGTCGCTATCAGGTCCAATCCTCTGGCTGTTTATTCGAATCCAAGAGGGTCGTCAGGAAAATCTTTTCCTACTAGCAGTGGTTTCCTTGCTAGCAACCGCTTGGATAACGCTTCTCTGGCGAGACTACCTCGTAACCTGGTGGAAACATCGGGACAAGGTTCGTCAGAAGAATCGTAGTCAGGTCTGGTGGACCCCGATTGGTCTTATCTCCCTCGTAGGTGGAATTGCCTACTTTGTCCTTGTCGGCTGGTTGACCGAAAGATTTTTCCTACCAAGCGATTGGCTCTTCTATGAGTATTCGACTGGTCTGGGCAAGGTTGCTATATTTTTTATCATGACTTTTCTCGTTTTTCTTTTGGGAAAACTGGCGAAGCTGGTGAAGTTATCTTGGAAATACGGCTTAGGTATGGCAGGCGGTTGTATCCTATTGACCGCTCTGCTGATTTCTACCACAACAGCAGTGACCAAAGACCAGATTATCGACATCAATTTGCTGGCTCCGTCCAAGGAATATCTTTACAGCGATGTCAAGTCTGTCTGGACAGGCTTTGGGACCAAGCTAGTGACAGTGAACAGCAAGGGGAATTTAGCTATCGAATTCAACTGGATGGGAAAAAGATTGTGTTTATGCAACCAACTGTTAATCAGAACTTGATCCCTGACGACACCTATATCGAACTAGAGGAGTTTGATCGGCGACTGATGAATTTGGGCATTCCCAAAGAAAGTTCAACAGAGGGCAGTCAGTACAATGAGTTAGATTCGCACTATCTAAAACGATTTTTGCGAATAGTGGAAAATCAATAAAATGAATTCTGTTTTAGTTTCCCTTAAGCTTGGCGAGTTATACTATATCCAAGCTAGAAATAGCAGAAATACTTTTCACCTAAAGGTGTCCCTAGCTCTAAGTCGCAAGCGACAAGAGCTAGGTATCATATAATCTCCTGAGAATACTGGACTCATTGAGTCTGGTATTTTCATTTTGTGCTATAATGGTTTCATGACAAATCGAATTTTAGATATGGAACAAATGCAGGACGAGGAGTATGTTGAGCGTACCCTGCGTCCACAGAAATTAAATGAATACATCGGTCAGGACAAGGTTAAGGACCAGCTGAAAATCTTTATCGAAGCAGCCAAGCTCCGTGATGAAGCCTTGGATCATACGCTTCTTTTTGGCCCTCCAGGTTTGGGAAAGACCACCATGGCCTTTGTTATTGCCAACGAATTGGGGGTCAACATTAAGCAGACCAGTGGTCCTGTTATTGAAAAAGCAGGTGACTTGGTGGCCCTTCTCAACGACTTGGAGCCTGGTGATGTCCTCTTTATCGATGAAATCCACCGTATGCCTATGGCGGTCGAGGAAATTCTCTATTCTGCTATGGAAGATTTCTACATCGACATTATGATTGGGGCTGGGGAGGCCAGCCGGTCCGTGCATTTGGAGTTGCCACCTTTTACCCTGATTGGAGCAACCACTCGTGCGGGTATGCTGTCCAATCCTCTGAGGGCCCGTTTTGGTATTACCGGTCATATGGAGTATTATGAACTGGCTGATTTGACGGAGATTGTCGAGCGGACTGCGGACATCTTTGATATGGAGATTACCCATGAAGCTGCTATTGAGCTGGCTCGTCGGTCTCGTGGAACTCCCCGTATCGCCAACCGTCTGCTCAAGCGGGTGCGGGATTTTGCACAGATTATGGGCGACGGTCTGATTGATGACACCATTACGGATAAGGCCTTGACTATGCTGGATGTGGACCGCGAGGGGCTGGACTACGTGGACCAGAAGATTCTCCGTACCATGATTGAGATGTACGGAGGCGGTCCCGTCGGCCTCAACACCCTGTCGGTCAATATCGCCGAGGAGCGTGAAACGGTGGAGGATATGTATGAGCCTTACCTGATTCAGCAGGGCTTCCTCATGCGGACACGGACGGGGCGGGTTGCGACAGCCAAGGCCTACGAGCACTTGGGTTATCCCTATACGGAAAAATAATGGCAGAGCAGATGAGACAAGTAGCCAGTTTATTTGGAGCTTGGCCTGAGGCAATTATTTGGACCTGTTTAGAAGGTGTCATGGGAGACATTTATGTTGATGACAGCCAGTTGCCCCAGTCAGTTCTAGCTCTCTATGGACGGCAGAGCTTCTTTGGTTTTTTAGCTGGCCAGCCACATCGAGACTTGCTAAAAATGTGCGAGGGAAAGGATATTATACTAGTCCCCCAAAACCAAGCCTGGTCAGACTTGATAGAAGAAGCTTACGGAGAAGGAGTTCGTTTTTTTACTCGATACGCTACGAAAAAGGAAACTGAGTTTGACCTTGGGCATTTACAGAAACTGGTTGATGACTTGCCTGAAAGCTTTGATATGAAACTGATTGACCGTAATCTGTATGAGGCTTGTCTGGTAGAGGAATGGTCACGGGATTTGGTGGGAAATTATATAGATGTGGAACAATTTTTGGACTTGGGGCTGGGCTATGTCATCTTGCACAAGGGGCAGGTGGTCTCAGGGGCTTCGTCCTATGCCAGCTATTCAGCTGGGATTGAGATAGAAGTGGATACCAGGGAAGACTATCGAGGTCTGGGTTTGGCAAAAGCCTGTGCGGCTCAGTTAATTTTAGCTTGTTTAGACCGTGGACTCTATCCAAGCTGGGATGCCCACACCTTGATATCCTTGAAACTAGCTGAAAAGCTGGGCTACCAACTGGACAGACCCTATCAGGCTTACGAATGGAGATAAGATGACACCGACATTTATTTGGGATTTGGATGGAACGCTCTTGGATTCCTATGAAGCGATTTTGGCTGGTATACAGGAAACCTATGAGCAGTTTGGCCTTCCTTTTGACCGTGAAGAAGTAAGGAATTTCATTCTTCGCTATTCTGTCAAGGATTTACTGGTGCGTGATGCGGACAAGTACGGTCTAGATAGCCATGAACTTAATCGTGTGCGTGCGACTTCCTTGAAGGAGAAAAATACGCAGATTCCTTTGATGTCTGGTGCGCGTGAAATTCTGGACTGGACAGCAGAGAAAGGAATTCAAAATTTCGTTTATACACACAAGAGTGACAATGCTTTTCAGGTTTTGGAGGATTTGGGTGTCCGTCACCATTTCACAGAAATCTTGACAAGCGATTCTGGTTTTGCCCGCAAACCAAGTCCAGAAGCTCTGCTATTTCTCATCGAAAAATACGGACTGAACAAAGAAAATACCTACTATATCGGTGACCGTTTGCTCGATGTAGAAACAGCTATCAACGCAGGGATTCAAAGCATCAACCTGCAAATTGATGGTGTGGAGCAGAATTGGAAGATTGTTTCTTTATTGGACATAAAACAAATGTTAACTGATGAATACAAATAAAAACAAACGTAAAACCGTTTGTTTTTTATTTAAAAACAGAAAAAGTATGGAAATTGAGTGGTAATTTTGCTATAATATACAAAAGAATATTTGGAGGTATTTTATGAACGATAAGGAATTTGGACAACGTGTACGTCAACTTCGAGAAACCGCTAGTCTGACACGTGAACAGTTTTGCGATGACGAACTTGAGCTCTCCGTCCGCCAACTAACCCGTATCGAAGCAGGTACTTCTAAGCCGACTTTTTCAAAAATCCAGTATATCGCAACCCGCTTAGGCATGGGGCTCTATGAGCTTATGCCTGATTATGTGTCGCTACCTGAACGATATTCCAAACTGAAGTTTGATGTACTTCGTACACCGACTTATGAAAATGAGGAATTGATGGGAAAACGGGCAGATATGATGACGGAAATCTATGATGATTATTACGACGACTTGCCTGAGGAGGAGAAAATAGCGATTGATGCCATTCAATCCATTATTGATGTATTTGAAACGAAGACAGCAGAATTTGGTCAAGATATTCTAGAAGATTATTTTGAACAAATCCAAAGAAAACCCCAATTTTCAGCCAACGATTTGTTGATAATCCAGCTCTATTTAATCAATTTGAGAATGGAAGTTAAACAGAGTAGTGATTTTCAGCACTTTTTAGACTTGGTGGAAAAGTTACCAAGCCAAGTAGAATTAGTTGAATCTGGGGATTTGTTTATTTTAAGGGATGTGATGATAACTTCTGTTGGACTTTTGGGACAAAAGGAAGAATTTAGCTATATTCCTACACTCTTTGAAGCACTTGATAAGATAATGCAGAAGACCCAAGATTTTCAAAAGAAACCTATTCTTAATCTGCTTAAGTGGAAATATGAGTTGTTAATAAATAAAGATAAAGATGCTGCAACTGCCTTATATGAAGAAGCACTTCTTTTTGCAAGAATAATTGGTAATGCCCACCTAACGGCTAAATTAGAAGAAGAGTGGAGAAAAGATAGTCAATTATAGGACATTTTTGTCCTGTTGGAAAATTTACTAAGATTGTAAAATAGTTTTATCAAATGAAGGAGATAGAGCAATGATTACAATTCTTACAAAAGTTTTTCCATTTGGAGATTTCTCAACAAGCTGGTGGAATTTTTAACATTCACCTTGTTCAAAAAGCCAACATATGTTAGGCTTTTTTTGTTATACATAGACAGTATGTAGGAGGTGGTTGTGTTAGAAAATTGGTTAAACACCAAACAAGGTCAGGTGTTTCATTACAAGATGGAGAGGACTGAGGATGCTATGGGGTGGTTAGGTAATCCATATTTAAATTGTTAGAATTAGAAATAGATTGGTAGCAAGACGGTCTGTTATGTGACATTTTTGTCCTGTTGGAAAATTTACTAAGATTGTAAAATAGTTTTATCAAATGAAGGAGATAGAGCAATGATTACAATTTTTACAAAAGTTTTTCCATTTGGAGATTTCTCGACAAGCTGGTGGAATTTTTAACATTCACCTTATTCAAAAAGCCAACATCTGTTCGGCTTTTTTGCTATACTAGACAATATATAGGAGGTGGCTATGTTAGAAAATTGGTTAAATGCCAAACAAGGTCAGGTATTTCATTACAAGATGGAAAAGATAGAGTATGCCCTGGAACTGCTGGGCAATCCTCAATTTACAGTTCTGGTCATTCATGTTGCTGGAACCAATGGCAAGGGGTCGACCATTGCCTTTATGCGCCAGCTATTTCAGGCACATGGTATGCGTGTTGGAAGTTTTGTATCCCCCCACATGGTGAGTGTGCACGACAGGATTTGTATTGACAGCCAGCCCATTTCAGACCATGATTTTCAGCACTATTTACAGAAAGTCTACGACTTGGAGCAGGAAGTCGCCACTCGTTATGAACCTTTTCGCTATTTTGAGGTCATGGTGCTCATTATGTTCCTCTATTTCGAAGCTCAACAACCCGATGTGGCACTAGTAGAGGTGGGCATCGGAGGACTTTTGGATACGACTAACGTCGTGGCACCGGCTCTCAGCGTCATCACCTCCATCGGCATGGACCATCAGGATTTACTAGGCTCGACTTTAAGGGAAATAGCAGAGCAGAAAGCAGGGATTATCAAGCAAAACGTACCTGTCGTCCTTGGACCACTTTGTCCAGAAACCACAGCCATCTGTCGCCACATTACCCAAGACAAACAAGCCTCTGTCCACCAATTTGGTCAGGAGTTTACCTATAAAGCAGGACAGTTCAGCAATGCGGACTTGGAACTGTCAGAATTGGTTCTAGGCTTGGCTGGTCAGCACCAAGAAGAAAATGCGGCCGTTGCCTTGCAAACTTTTTTGCTTTATATGACTAGTATCCAAAAAGACATTCAGCCTCAGTTGATTCAACAAGCCCTTGCTCAAACCAACTGGGCCGGTCGTTTGGAATTGGTAGTTCAAGAGCCAAAAATCTATTTGGATGGTGCCCACAATGTTCCTGCCATTGAACGCTTGCTTGAATTTATTCAGGAACAAGAAGAACCTGTCACTATTCTCTTTTCAGCCCTTCGGCGCAAGGACTTTCAAGAAATGCTTGAATTATTGGAAGAAAAATTACCACATACTGCCCTTGTATTAACCAGCTTTGCTTATGATGGTGCCTTGTCTGAGGAAAACCGACAAGGACGAGATTATGTTGAGAATTATCAGCAGTTTATAGAAGACTGGCAATCTAGCGAGCAAGGTATGTTGATTGTCACAGGCTCTCTCTACTTTATCTCAGAAGTTCGTCGGATTTTTAAAAAATGAATATCTTTTTGCGAATAAATAGGTATGACACATGCAGAAACAGTAGCCTTTTTAAAGGAATTTGAAAAAACCAAACGCCATACCTTCCGTCAATTAGAGCAGTTTGCAAAAATTTCCAGAACTCCCGATAGGAAATGACATCGGGAGTGCTTTTTGATATAATAAGGAAAGCAAATCCAAGGAGAAGAAAATGACAGAATTAGATGTAGTTTCGGACGTAGTTACTCATCCTGAGGAAACTTATCGACGTAGTCGTAGAGCATCCCGCAGACAGCAAGTGCAACTGAATGGTGAATTTCATGAAAGAGTATTAAAGACAAAGTACTGGCCAGCTCTTGTTTGGAGCTTAGTTTTAAGTGTTTTTAGCGTAGCCAATCCACTGCTAATGCCATTTGCAACCAATATACAAACTCAAAATTTATATGCAGGGATGGCAATGGCAAATGGACAAATCCCTTATGGTGATTTCTTTGGTACAAGCGGGTTATTATTCTACTTACTTGCTTTCTTAGGTCATCTGGGAGGGACTTTCATTATCTTTGGAATCCTCCAGTTTATAGCATTACTGATAGCGGGAATCTATTTTTATAAGATTGTAGCTTATTTTAGTCAGTCAGAACACCTAGCGACAAGTTCTAGCCATTGGTTCTATGTATTTATTTTTGCACTTGGTTTTGGAGGGATGTATGCAGAAATGTTTGCTCTTCCGTTTCTTTTGACTAGTGTGTGGTTTCTGGTCCGCTATTTTGAAAATGCAGTGCGTGATGAGGCATTTATCCTCTACGGAATCGATGCGGCATTGGTATTTTTAATTTACCCAAAAAGTCTGATTCTTTGGTTAGTTGCGGGTCTAGTTTTATTTATTTTTAATATCCAACACCGCCAAGTTACTCGAGGAATCTATCAATTATTAGCAACCATTTTTGGTTTTCTTCTGATTCTATATGCGGTAGGTTATTATGCTTTTGAGGCGCAGATTCTGGGGACAGCTATTCAACAAACTTTCCTTTATAACTTACAGTTAGACTTTCACCATTCCTATCTATATTTAGCCTTGGCGATTGTGTCTGTATTTTTACTCTTATCTGGATTCTTTAAAAGTTTCATCCAAATGGTGTTTTCTTTCAAACAAGGAAGACATACCTATATCAAAGTTCTCCTATTATTGACTTTCTTAGTTCAATGTGTCTTTATTATTGGGAATGCTAATTTTCAATGGAGCCAACTCATTCTTCTTTTACCGTATGGTTTTGCGATGTCGGTCGTTTACCTGCGTGATGAGGATGTAGAAGATTATCGTGGGTATTTGCGTCGTCAATTCTTTCTTCCGTTAGCTATTTGCTTGGGTATTATCGCTCAACCTGCTTATCTTTATTTGGTACAGGGAGATTTGAGAACTGACCGTGAACAAGTTGCCAATTACATTGGTGAACAAACAAAAGATTCGGATAAGATTTATGTTTGGGATAATAGCGCAAGCATCTATCTTTCAAGTCAACGTTTATCTGCCGCAACGATTACTACAGCAGAATCCTATCTGAATACTGACGACAATAAAAATAGCTTGATGTATGACATCAATAAAAATGAGGCAAAATTTGTAGTCGTCAATAAGACTTTGCCAATTCTAGATGAAATCAAGACAAATTTAGAATCACAGTACCAGTCTGTTCAGACAACGGACTACTTTACGATTTATCAAAAGAATGAATGATTGCTCAGGCAGTCATTTTTTCTTTAGCCTATCTGGGAAAAGGAGGGAAAGTGGATATGTGGTATAATGGAAAAATAAGCATTCGGGAAAAATTATTAAAGAAATGTAGGAGAAATGATGTCACATATTATTGAACTACCAGAAATACTAGCCAACCAGATTGCGGCTGGTGAGGTCATTGAGCGACCAGCCAGTGTGGTTAAGGAGTTGGTGGAAAATTCCATTGACGCAGGGGCTAGTCAGATTGAAATTAGTGTTGAAGAGGCTGGCCTTAAAATGATTCAAATTACGGATAACGGTGAGGGGATTGCCCCTGATGAAGTAGCGCTTGCCCTCCGCCGTCACGCTACTAGTAAGATAAAAAATCAATCGGATTTGTTTCGTATTCGCACCCTAGGTTTTCGTGGAGAAGCTCTGCCTTCCATTGCTTCTGTCAGTCATATGATCATTGAGACAGCTACGGCAGACTCTGCACACGGACTTCATTTGGAGGCCAAAGGTGGTGTCATCGAGAAAGAGGAGCCAGTTAGTCGTCCAGTTGGCACACAGATTACTGTTTCGGATTTATTTTACAATACCCCTGCTCGTCTCAAATACGTTCGCAGTCAACAGGCTGAATTATCACATATTGTTGATGTTGTAAATCGATTGAGTCTAGCTCATCCGGAAATAGCCTTTGCCTTAGTAAACGAAGGACGAGAATTAATTAGAACTGCAGGGACAGGGAAACTTCGTCAGGCAATTTCAGGGATTTATGGGATTGCTTCTGCCAAAAAAATGGTTGAAATTATGGCAGAAGATCTGGATTTTCAGATTTCAGGTTACGTTTCCCTGCCAGAGTTGACTCGTGCCAACCGCAACTACATTTCCATTTTCATCAACGGTCGCTATATCAAGAATTTTTTGCTGAATCGAGCGATTTTGGAAGGTTACGGCAGTAAGTTGATGGTTGGACGCTTTCCATTGGCAGTCATTTCTATAGAAATTGACCCCTATCTTGCTGATGTCAATGTGCATCCGACCAAGCAGGAAGTTCGTATCTCCAAGGAAAAAGAACTCATGACCTTGATTCGAGAGGCGATTAGTCAAGCACTTAAAGAGCAGGACTTGATACCAGATGCTCTTGAGAATTTAGCTCAGTCAAGTACTCGACCAAAAGTAAAAGCAGAGCAAGGTACCTTACCACTCAAAGAGCCAAAAATCTATTATGATACGATTAAGCAAGACTTCTTCTTAAAGCCAGACGTGGTCGCTGAGGATGTCAAACCTCTCGAAGAGGATAGGCAAGAGATTGTTGAGTCGCCTGTCGAAAATAAACCTACATCTGTTCAATTTGCAGAACGTCAGTCAGTGGAATCAGAAGATCAGGAGCATCCGAATCTAAGCGCAAAAGAATTGGCAAAACTGGCAGATAAATTAGACCGAGAGGAAACATCGACATTTCCAGAGTTAGAATATTTTGGTCAAATGCATGGGACGTATTTATTTGCGCAAGGTAAGACAGGACTTTATATCATTGACCAGCATGCCGCACAAGAGAGGGTCAAATACGAATACTACCGTGAGAAGATTGGTCAGGTAGACAATTCAGCTCAACAGTTATTGGTGCCCTATATCTTTGAATTTCCGCAGAATGATGCCCTTGACCTCGTCCACAAAATGGATGCCCTTCGTCAAGTTGGTGTCAACTTGGAAGAATATGGAGCTAATCAATTTATTCTGCGTGAACATCCTATTTGGATGAAGGAAGAGGAGATTGAGTCTGGCATTTATGAGATGTGCGACATGTTGCTCTTGACGGATCAGGTGTCAATCAAGCAGTATCGGGCAGAACTGGCCATCATGATGTCTTGTAAACGGTCAATCAAGGCCAACCATGCTTTGGATGATTATTCGGCGCGTGATTTATTGAGACAATTGTCTTACTGCCAAAATCCCTATAACTGCCCGCACGGTCGTCCGGTTTTAGTACATTTTAGCAAGTCAGATATGGAAAAAATGTTCAGACGCATTCAGGAAAATCACACCAGTTTGCGAGAGTTGGGCAAGTATTAACATAGTTGCAAAAGTTGACACATTAGTAAGGGAAGTATATGTACGACTATATCAAAGGAATTTTAACAAAAATCACTGCAAAGTATATTGTGGTAGAAACGCACGGAGTTGGCTACCTCTTGCAAGTAGCTAATCCCTACGCTTACTCTGGACAGGTCCAGCAAGAAGTGACGGTTTATACCCATCAAGTCATTCGTGAGGATGCTCATTTGCTCTACGGATTTGCTACAGAAAATGAAAAATCTGTCTTTCTGAGTCTGATTTCTGTTTCAGGTATTGGTCCGACAACGGCTTTGGCTATTATTGCTGTTGATGATAATGATGGACTTGTTCGTGCTATTGAGCAGAAAAACATTACCTACCTGACCAAGTTTCCAAAGATTGGCAAGAAAACAGCCCAGCAGATGATTTTGGACCTGGAAGGCAAGTTTGTCATGAGCGAAGAAGCGGGTCCTGTTCAACAAGTAGCACCATCCAGTGAAAATATCGCTCTTGATGAAGCTATGGAAGCCATGGAGGCCCTTGGTTACCGCCCAGCCGAACTCAAGAAAATCAAGAAATTCTTCGACGGCACCAACGACACCGCAGAAAACTACATCAAGTCAGCCCTTAAAATGCTGATGAAGTAACGTACCAGTATGATGGTTACTAAAGTAACTCATCATACTACGGCAATCGCTATTTGCGACTTGCCTAGGTACCTTACTAATTCGCCACAAAAATAATGTCGATTTTTGTGGCTCATGTCGTGTCCAGATACAAAGGACGTAAAGGACAAAGAGAAAATAGACGGCCGAACAGAAATTTTGCAAGAAATTTCGTTGTGAGACCTCCGCAATGACAACTAGGTAAAAGGCGAGTTTTGACGAAGCCTTTTGCCAGATGTCAGCTGCGTTATTCGGTGATATTTAGGATTCAGTTTGACAATTTTGCAAAGTATCGTAGCCGTGTTCAACTAACGTACCAGTATGATGGTTGCTGAAGCAACTCATCATACTACGGCAATCGCTATTTGCGACTTGCCTAGGTACCTTACTAATTCGTCACAAAAATAATATCGATTTTTGTGGCTCATGTCATGTCCAGATATAAAAGACGTGAAGGACAAAGAGAAAATAGACGGCCGAACAGAAATTTTGCTAGAAATTTCGTTGTGAGACCTCCGCAATGACAACTAGGTAAAAGGCGAGTTTTGACGAAGCCTTTTGCCAGATGTTAACTGCGTTATTCGGTGATATTTAGGATTCAGTTTGACAATTTTACAAAGTATCATAGCCGTGTTTCAGTCAGTTTATCCTGATTCGCACTTTAGTTATTCACGAAAAGGAGTTTCTATGTCCCCTTGTGCTTGGGTCAATCCCAACAATCCACTCTATATTGCTTACCATGATAAAGAATGGGGCAAGCCACTTCACGATGAGCAGTCTTTGTTTGAGTTGCTTTGCTTGGAATCCTACCAAGCTGGACTTTCCTGGGAAATTGTTCTCAATAAACGTCAGGCTTTTCGCTCTGCTTTTTTCAACTATGATATTCAAAGGGTTGCAGCTATGACAGATAGTGAGTTAGACGGTCTTCTTGCCAATCCCAACATCATTCGCCACAAGGCAAAGCTGTACGCTACCCGCACCAATGCTCAGGCCTTTCTTCGAGTACAGGAGGAATTCGGTACGTTTGATACGTATCTTTGGGAATGGGTTAACTTTACATCTATCGACAACCCTATTAAGACCTTTCGAGAGCTACCGACCAAAAGTGAACTATCAGAAAGATTGTCCAAAGATTTGAAGAAACGAGGCTTCAAATTTGTTGGTCCTGTCTGTGTTTACTCTTATTTGCAGGCGGCGGGTCTCTTAAATGAACACGAGGAATCTTGTGATTTTAGAAATCAATTACGAATTTATTAGATGGGCGAGCAATCGCACCCTAGACAGAGGAGGAATATGAAAGCAGAACTAATCGCCGTTGGGACGGAGATTTTGACAGGTCAAATCATCAATACCAACGCCCAGTTCCTTTCGGAGAAATGTGCAGAGCTGGGAATTGATGTTTACTTCCACACAGCTGTTGGAGATAATGAAAACAGGCTTTTGTCTGTACTGGAGGTAGCCAGCAAGCGTAGTGAGCTAGTCATTCTCTGTGGAGGACTTGGCCCAACTGAGGATGACTTGACCAAGCAGACCCTGGCGACCTTCTTAGGTAGAAATCTTGTGTTTGATGAGTTGGCTATGGCAAAATTAGACCGCTTCTTTGCCAGTCGCCCAGGTCGTGTTCGTACACCAAATAATGAACGTCAGGCACAGATTGTGGAGGGAAGTCAGGCGCTACAGAATCCAGCTGGTTTAGCTGTTGGTGGTATGATTGAGCAAGATGGTGTAACCTATATTGTTTTGCCTGGCCCACCAAGTGAGCTCAAGGCCATGTTTTCTGAGAGTCTCTTACCTTTACTGTCCCAATCTCAGCAGCAACTTTATTCGCGTGTCCTACGCTTTTTTGGCATTGGTGAAAGCCAGTTAGTGACTGTTTTGGCGGACTTGATTGACAACCAAACTGACCCGACGATTGCACCCTATGCTAAGGTTGGTGAAGTAACCTTGCGTCTGTCCACCAAAGCGACCAGCCAAGAAGAAGCAGATTTACGTCTGAATCAGTTGGAAGAAGACATCTTACAACGTGATAAACTGAGAGAATATTTCTATGCTTACGGTGAGGACAATAGTTTGGTCAAAACGGTAGCGACTCGTTTGGCGGAGAAAAGACAAACCATCGCTATCGTCGAACAGGGGACAGGTGGTCTCTTGCAAGCTGAATTGAGCCTGGCTTTGGCTGTTCAGCCGTATTTTAGCGGAGGAAAAGTCATCGGTCAGCTAGGGACAGAATCGGGCAGGCTATCAGAGGAAGCTGACTGCATTCGGCAGGAGCTGCAAGCTGATTTGGGTTTGGCTGTGTCTGTGCTTATCAAACCGAAATCAACAGAGGACAACGTACTTGCAAAAGTATATCTCACTTTGGCTACGACCTCGGGTATTTCCCAAAAAGAGATAGATTTAGGTGGTTATTCGTGGCAATACCTTCGCCAGCTTGCTTGTCTGCAGGCCTGGGATTTTGTACGAAACACTTTGTGAAATAGCAGATATTTGCTATAATAGTTTGACTAAGAAAAGAGGAGAAAATCATTGGCTAAGAAACCAGGAAAAAAATTAGAAGATATTACAAAGAAATTTGGCGATGAGCGTAAAAAAGCGTTGGATGATGCCCTAAAATCAATTGAAAAAGATTTTGGTAAGGGCGCTGTCATGCGTCTTGGTGAGCGTGCTGAGCAAAAAGTTCAAGTCATGAGTTCAGGTAGTTTGTCCATCGACATTGCGCTTGGGGCGGGTGGCTATCCGAAAGGTCGTATCATTGAGATTTATGGTCCAGAGAGCTCAGGTAAGACAACTGTTGCTCTTCATGCGGTAGCTCAAGCCCAGAAAGATGGTGGTATTGCTGCCTTTATCGATGCGGAACACGCCTTGGATCCAGCCTATGCAGCAGCTCTTGGTGTCAATATTGATGAGTTACTCTTGTCACAGCCAGACTCAGGGGAACAAGGTCTTGAAATTGCAGGCAAGCTGATCGACTCTGGTGCGGTTGACTTGGTTGTTGTTGACTCGGTTGCAGCCCTTGTACCACGTGCAGAAATCGATGGCGATATTGGTGATAGTCATGTTGGTTTGCAGGCTCGTATGATGAGTCAGGCCATGCGTAAACTCGGAGCATCCATCAACAAAACTAAGACAGTAGCTATTTTCATCAACCAATTACGTGAAAAAGTCGGTGTCATGTTTGGTAACCCTGAAACAACACCTGGTGGTCGTGCGCTAAAATTCTATGCATCTGTCCGTATGGATGTTCGTGGAAACACACAAATCAAAGGAACAGGCGATAAGAAAGATCAAAACGTTGGTAAGGAAACCAAGGTGAAAATCGTGAAGAACAAGGTGGCTCCACCGTTTAAAGAGGTTGTTGTTGAAATCATGTACGGTGAAGGAATTTCTCGCACAGGTGAATTGATTGAGATTGGTAGCAACCTCGGCATCATCCAAAAAGCAGGTGCTTGGTATTCATATAATGGAGAAAAAATTGGCCAAGGTTCTGAAAATGCTAAGAAATTCTTAGCAGATAATCCAGCAATCTTTGATGAAATTGACCGTAAGATACGTGTTCATTATGGATTGATTGAAGGTGAGGAAGCACCAGAAGTTGTGACAGAGGAAACCCCTGTTGCAACTGAAGAAGTCCAAGATGTTATTTTAGACTTGGATGGCGGCATTGAATTAGAAGAATAAAAGCGAAAAAGTTTGGGGAGACCAAACTTTTTTCTTGCCAAAACCCGAATTTTCCCACAAAAATTTAAAGTTTTTTTAAAAATAGGTCTACAGACGGATGGAATATGTGGTATAATAGACTATAATGTGCTTACTAAGATGTAGCAAAGGAGTGACTACATGATTAAAATTTATACAGTATCTAGTTGTACTTCTTGTAAGAAAGCAAAGAACTGGCTGAATGCCCATCAATTGTCCTATAACGAACATAATCTGGCTAAAGAGGCAATCACCAAGGAAGAAATTTTAAATATTTTAACCAAGACGGAAAATGGCATTGCAAGTATTGTATCGTCAAAAAATCGCTATGCCAAGAGTTTGGATTTTGATATAGAAGATTTAAGTGTCAATGAAGTGATCGACTTGATTGCCTCTAATCCACGTATTTTGAAAAGTCCAATTCTGATTGACGAGAAACGATTGCAGGTTGGATATAAGGAAGATGACATTCGCGCCTTCTTACCACGAGCGGTTCGAAATGTTGAAAATGCCCAAGCTCGTATGCGAGCAGCCCTATAAAGAGTAGGAAGAACTCTATTTATGGAGTTCTTTTTGCACTTTCTTTGTGCTTGTTCTAGAAATATGATATAATGAAAATGAATAAAAATTGAAAGAAGGTGTAAGTATGGGATTCACGGAAGAAACAGTTCGTTTTCGTCTGGATGACACAGATAAACAAGAAATCAGCAAGACATTGACTGGTGTTTATCGTTCGCTAGAGGAAAAGGGCTATAATCCGATTAACCAAATCATTGGCTATGTATTAAGTGGGGACCCTGCTTATATTCCTCGCTATAATGATGCCCGCAATCAGATTCGTAAGCATGAACGAGATGAAATCATTGAAGAATTGGTGCGCTACTATTTGAAAGGAAATGGGATTGACCTCTAATGAGAATAATGGGATTAGACGTCGGTTCTAAGACAGTTGGTGTAGCTATTTCAGACCCCTTAGGATTCACAGCTCAAGGTTTGGAAATCATCCCAATCGATGAAGAAAAGGGCGAATTCGGTCTGGAGCGTTTGACCGAACTTGTAGAACAGTACAAGGTTGATAAATTTGTTGTCGGTTTACCTAAGAACATGAACAATACTAGCGGACCTCGTGTTGAGGCTAGTCAAGCCTATGGAAATTTATTGATTGAGCAATTCAAACTACCGGTTGATTACCAGGATGAACGTTTGACGACCGTTGCGGCAGAACGCATGTTGATTGAGCAAGCGGATATCAGCCGAGGAAAACGTAAGAAAGTTATCGATAAATTAGCAGCTCAGCTGATTTTACAAAATTATTTAGATAGAACATTTTAAAGGAGATACGAATGGCACATCATCATGACCATGAACACGACCACAACCACGACGAACGTGAATTGATTACTTTGGTAGACGACCAAGGTAACGAAACACTTTTTGAAATCTTATTGACGATTGACGGTCAAGAAGAGTTTGGTAAGAACTACGTCCTCTTAATCCCTGCAAGTGCAGAAGAAGATGAGAACGGAGAAGTTGAAATCCAAGCCTACTCATACATCGAGAATGAGAACGGCACAGAAGGCGACCTCCAACCAATCCCAGAAGACGCAACAGCAGAATGGGATATGATTGAAGAAGTCTTCAACAGCTTTATGGAAGAGGAATAAAAAGGTCCAGTGGACCTTTTTATCATGAGCCTGAAAACAAGAAAGCGAATTGAGGTCCAGTGGACCTTTTTATCTTTTGCTTGAAAACAGGAGAGCAAAACTAGGTCCAGTGGACCTTTTTATCTTTTGCTTGAAAACAGGAGAGCAAAACTAGGTCCAGTGGACCTTTTTATCTTTTGCTTGAAAACAAGAGGGCCAAACTAGGTCCGGTGGACCTTTTTATCATGAGTTTGCAAATCAAAGAACGAATTAAGGTCCGGTGAATGTTTTATCTGCTCCCTGTCGTTAGAATGATATTTCTAACGATTTCTTTAAGGAAGCTAGAAAAAATAACTAAAATCAATGAACAACTTGAAGGTAGAGGATTGTATGAAAGAAGAGTTGGGAAAATATTTATCGCAAGACCCTGATATCAATAGGATTTTGGGGATTGTAAAGGATTTAGACTTAGCGGATTCATGGATTTGTGCGGGAACAATTCGTAATTTTATCTGGAATCACTATCGTTTTGATAAAAAAACGGATATTGATATCATCTTTTACGATGAAAAAATATCCTATCAAGAAACGAAAGAAATAGAAGCAAATTTGCATCAAAGATATCCGGAATATCAGTGGGAAGTTAAGAATCAAGTATTTATGCACATTCATAGCCCAGACACCCGTCCTTATCAATCGTCAAAAGATGCAATAGAAAAATTTCCCGAAAGGTGTACCGCAATCGGTGTCCGTCAGACAAAAAACGGGAATCTCGAAATTTTTGCACCTTATGGATTAGATGATATCTATCATTATTTGGTACGACCAACTCCTCATTTTATTGGTAATTCTAAACGTATGGATTTATATGAGAAAAGAATAAAAAAGAAAAACTGGAAAGAACAATGGCCTGTAATAACTGATATGTAAAGCCCTTTGTCAAGTAAAAACAATCGAACTGATTAAAAAATGAAAAGTATCTAGAAAGAGCCTAGTTCTTAGCTTCGGGCATTGGCCACTCTGATATTCGTGGATTGGTTACCTACAGGTCAATGGTTCTGCCGCGAGTCCTACTCTCTATAAGCGTGGATCACAATTGTGCCACTTAGTCGTTTCGTAGATGACTCAAACCTTGAAGTCCTAAACTCCTTCAAGATACTTTCCATTCAAACATGATTTCAATCCTTATTTCTGTCCAAATTCACCCAGTGATTTTGGATAGAAATAGGGATTCCTCATCGCTCTGCGATGATAAAACTTAATGGTCAAAAGTGTACATGAAAACAAGCGCTAACTTCAAGCTATTCTTCCTGTCATCATCCCCCAAATAAAACCAGACAATTCTCGTGCAATAGCTGTTTTAGCAACATTTTGTTTCTTATTTTTTCCTAGAACAAGTGTGCGATAACGTCTTCTTAAGCGTTCATTAGCCTTATCCGCATAAGCAATCACCTCCACTCGGTTTCCACTTTGTCTCCTTTTCAATTCTTTGGATTTATACCCAATCGTCCCCTTAGCCAATGATTGTGCAGCTTCTATCAGAAGTCGTCTCACATGGCTATTCCCAGCTTTGGTGATAGCACCTCTTCTCTCCTTGTCGCCGCTAGAATTTTCGCTAGGAGTTAGCCCAAGATAAGAAGCAAAATGTTGAGCTGTCGCAAAGCGATTAAAATCACCGATTTCTGTCACAATGGAAAGAGCAGTTAGTGTTTTAATGCCAATAAAGCAAGAAAGCCGTGAGACCTTCTCTTGGTAACTGTCGCTTTGACCCAGTTGCTCAATTCGTGCATCATACCGTTCTATTTGATCTACTAATTTCTCATAGGTCAATAGATATTCTGTCAAAATCTCTGCGTAAAGTCCATCAGGATTTAGGGAACGGAGCCAGCGGACATGTTTCTGTGTCCAATTACTGCTTCCCTCGGTATAGCGAAAATCATGTCGGAGACAGAAGGCAAGAATTTGTTGTTTGATTTTCTTCAGAGCCACTTTGTGGTCTGTTCTCATGCGGATATATTCTTTGACTTGTTCATCCTCAACAGTAGGAATATGAACAGGCCGATAGCTACGAAAGGCCAGAGCTTTTGCGAGCTGAGCTGCATCTTTTTTATCAGTCTTAACACGCTTAGATCCTTCCTTCATCACCGTTGTAGGCGCCATCACGATACAGGGAATCCCGTGAGCTTGTAGCTGGTGATATAGGGTAAATCCAAGACATCCGGCTTCGTAGCCACATAACACTTCTGCATCTTGACCATATAAACGACGAAGCTCATTCACATAGTTCACAATATAGCTAACATTTGGACCAACTTTAGTGCTATGTTTGAATTGATTCGCCATCATATCATAATAGCAGAGTGAAAAACTTTCTTTGTGAACATCCATTCCGATGAAAAGTGTGGTAAAATGAAACATATAAGACCTCCAATTGAGTGTGGTAATTCCTGTTAGAAGTTGATTGTTTTTTTATTCTAGTGTACAGGTAAATCCACGAATTCTCAACTGGGGGTCTTTACATATTGTCTATAAAATACGAATGATAAACCATATTTACTAATTAGTAGACAAAAATGTCCTGTTGGAAATCGTGCCTTTTCGATAAACTAAAACCATCAAACAGAGGAGATGGGATGATGAAATTTGAAAAGGTCTATGATAGCGTAAAAGGGATTGTCAACAAGGCTCGAAAAGAGTACTATATTAAATTATGGGAAAAGGAAGATTGGGATCAAGAGGGCATGATGACCTTATTTGAATTGTTGGAAGATCAACCGTGGTTAGCTGATGAGCAAGAACAGTTGTATTGCTATTTTAAAGTGAAATTTAGAAATCGGGTCAAAGACCGTGTACGCAGACAAGAAAGTCAGAAGCGTAAGTTTGACCGTATGCCGCATGAGGATATTCACGATTTATCTCACGTTATACAATCGCCAGGTTTAGTCAATGATGAGTTGTTAATGTTGAGAGGAGCATTGAGGGATTATCGAAAAAAACTAAGCAATGACCAGCTTGAAAATTATGAAAAACTAATTAGTGGCCAATGTTTCCGTGGTCGCCGTGAAATGATTCGCGATTTACAAATCTATTTAAAAGACTTTCGCTAATACTCTTCTATAAAAAGGAAATAGAGGAGGTTCAAAAAATCTTAGAACAAGTGTTTTAAGATTTTTTTGAATTTCGAGTAAAAACTCTTGCAATGTACAATATAATTTGATAGAATGTTCTAGTGCCGTAAAAATTACGGCTGTAGCTTTGATGCAAGAGGTTGCGACACGCTCGGTTGCATTGCCACGCAACACGTGTTGGTTTTCTTGTGGAGCTAGCCTATTATGTTAAATAGACGAAAAGGAGAAAAAGATGGCAAACAAAAAAATCCGCATCCGCTTGAAAGCGTACGAACACCGTACACTTGATACAGCAGCTGCAAAAATCGTTGAAACTGCAACACGTACAGGTGCTCAAGTAGCTGGTCCAGTTCCGCTTCCAACAGAACGTAGCCTCTACACAATCATCCGTGCGACTCACAAGTACAAAGACTCTCGTGAGCAGTTCGAAATGCGTACACACAAACGTTTGATCGACATCATCAACCCAACTCAAAAAACAGTTGATGCTTTGATGAAATTGGATCTTCCAAGTGGTGTAAACGTAGAAATTAAATTGTAATCAAGTAGCAAGGTAGAAAAGCAAGTGTTCATCAAGTAATCGAACACGGGTTAAACTCGGTGTATCTTGGTTTGAGCATGAAAAACGCTCGTTAAAAACTTTTTAACTATAAAATAAGAAAAGGAATATTTTTCTCATGACAAAAGGAATCTTAGGGAAAAAAGTGGGAATGACTCAAATCTTCACTGAATCTGGTGAATTTATCCCTGTAACTGTCATCGAAGCAACTCCAAACGTTGTTCTTCAAGTGAAAACAGTTGAAACTGATGGTTATGCAGCAGTTCAAGTTGGTTTTGATGACAAACGTGAAGTATTGAGCAACAAACCTGCCAAAGGCCATGTAGCTAAAGCTAACACAGCTCCTAAGCGCTTCATTCGTGAATTCAAAAACATTGAAGGCTTGGAAGTTGGACAAGAAATTACAGTTGAAACTTTCGCAGCTGGTGATGTTGTTGATGTAACTGGTACATCTAAAGGTAAAGGTTTCCAAGGTGTTATCAAACGCCATGGTCAATCACGTGGTCCTATGGCTCACGGTTCTCGTTACCACCGTCGTCCAGGTTCTATGGGTCCTGTTGCACCTAACCGTGTATTCAAAGGTAAAAACCTTGCAGGTCGCATGGGCGGCAACCGTGTAACAATTCAAAACCTTGAAGTTGTACAAGTTGTTCCAGAAAAAAATGTTATCCTTATCAAAGGTAACGTACCAGGTGCTAAGAAATCTCTTATCACTATCAAGTCAGCAGTTAAAGCTGGTAAATAATAAGGAAAGGGGAAATCAGTCGAAATGGCAAACGTAACATTATTTGACCAAACTGGTAAACAAGCTGGTGAAGTAGTTCTTAACGATGCGATCTTTGGTATCGAGCCAAACCAAGCAGTTGTATTTGATGTGATCATCAGCCAACGTGCTAGCCTTCGTCAAGGTACTCACGCAGTTAAAAACCGTTCAGCAGTCTCAGGTGGCGGACGCAAACCATGGCGTCAAAAAGGAACTGGACGTGCTCGTCAAGGTTCTATCCGCTCGCCACAATGGCGTGGCGGTGGCGTAGTCTTCGGACCAACTCCACGTTCATACGCGTACAAACTTCCACAAAAAGTTCGCCGCTTGGCACTTAAATCTGTTTACTCAGAAAAAGTTGCTGAAAACAAATTTGTAGCTGTTAACTCACTTGAATTCACAGCTCCAAAAACTGCTGAATTTGCAAAAGTACTTGCAGCATTGAGCATTGATTCTAAAGTCCTTGTTATTCTTGAAGAAGGCAACGAATTCGCAGCTCTTTCTGCTCGTAACATCCCAGGAGTTAAAGTTGCAACTGCAACAACTGCAAGCGTACTTGACATCGCAAATGCAGACAAACTTCTTGTAACTCAAGCAGCTATCTCTAAAATTGAGGAGGTTCTTGCATAATGAATTTGTATGATGTTATCAAAAAACCTGTCATCACAGAAAGCTCAATGGGCCAACTCGAAGCAGGCAAGTATGTATTTGAAGTTGACACTCGTGCACACAAACTCTTGATCAAGCAAGCTGTTGAAGCTGCATTCGAGGGTGTTAAAGTTGCAAATGTTAACACAATCAACGTGAAACCTAAAACAAAACGCGTAGGTCGTTATGTAGGTCGCACAAACAAAGTGAAAAAAGCAATCATCACATTGGCTGCTGATTCAAAAGCGATCGAATTGTTCGCTACAGCTGACGCTGAATAATCAAAGGAGGAATTAACGTGGGTATTAAAGTTTATAAACCAACGACAAATGGCCGTCGTAACATGACTTCTTTGGACTTCGCTGAAATCACAACAAGCACTCCAGAAAAAAGCTTGCTTGTTGCATTGAAAAACAAAGCTGGTCGTAACAACAACGGTCGCATCACTGTTCGTCACCAAGGTGGCGGTCACAAGCGTTTCTACCGTTTGATTGACTTCAAACGTAACAAAGATGGCGTTGAAGCAATCGTTAAAACTATCGAGTACGATCCAAACCGTTCAGCAAACATCGCTCTTGTACACTACACAGACGGTGTTAAAGCTTACATCATTGCTCCTAAAGGTCTTGAAGTTGGTCAACGTATCGTTTCAGGTCCAGAAGCAGATATCAAAGTTGGTAACGCACTTCCACTTGCAAACATCCCAGTCGGTACTGTTGTTCACAACATCGAGTTGAAACCAGGTCGCGGTGGTGAGTTGGTTCGTGCTGCTGGTGCATCTGCACAGGTTCTTGGTCAAGAGGGTAAATACGTTCTTGTTCGCCTTCAATCAGGTGAAGTTCGTATGATCCTTGGCACTTGCCGTGCTACTGTTGGTGTGGTAGGTAACGAACAACATGGCCTTGTTAACCTTGGTAAAGCAGGTCGTAGCCGTTGGAAAGGTATCCGTCCAACAGTTCGCGGTTCTGTAATGAACCCTAACGATCACCCACACGGTGGTGGTGAAGGTAAAGCACCAGTTGGTCGTAAAGCACCATCTACACCATGGGGTAAACCAGCTCTTGGTTTGAAAACTCGTAACAAGAAAGCTAAATCTGACAAACTTATCGTTCGTCGTCGCAACCAAAAATAATATATTCTTAGTTGCCTAGCATTCTATATCATCCGCCAACTCGGTAGGGTTTGTTATGGACTGACTATTCCAGCATCTCAGTTTGATTGAAATGCCAGTTTGACGCAGTGGTTGATTGCAGTTTCTAGTAGCTTAGCTACGTCGAAACTTCTAATCAACTGTGCGGGGGCAGGACAACGAATACGGTAACTGGGGTTCTGTCCAGCTCCCAAGCCGCTGTGGTACATATTTTAAAGGAGAAAATACTAAAATGGGACGTAGTCTTAAAAAAGGACCTTTCGTCGATGAGCATTTGATGAAAAAAGTTGAAGCTCAAGCAAATGACGAAAAGAAAAAAGTAATTAAAACTTGGTCACGTCGTTCAACGATCTTCCCAAGTTTCATCGGTTATACAATCGCAGTTTACGATGGACGTAAACACGTACCTGTATACATTCAAGAAGACATGGTAGGTCACAAACTTGGTGAATTTGCACCAACTCGTACTTACAAAGGTCATGCTGCTGACGACAAGAAAACTCGTCGTAAATAATTTAGGAGGAAAACACAATGGCAGAAATTACTTCAGCTAAAGCAACTGCTCGCACAGTACGTGTTTCACCTCGTAAATCACGTCTTGTCTTGGATAACATCCGTGGCAAAAGCGTAGCAGACGCAATCGCAATCTTGAAATTCACACCAAACAAAGCTGCAGGCATTATCGAGGGAGTTTTGAACTCAGCAATCGCTAACGCTGAAAACAACTTTGGTTTGGAAAAAGCTAACTTGGTAGTCAGCGAAGCATTCGCAAACGAAGGGCCAACGTTGAAACGTTTCCGTCCACGTGCGAAAGGTTCTGCTTCACCAATCAACAAACGCACAGCTCACATCACTGTAGTTGTGGCAGAGAAATAAGGAGGTAAAAACGTGGGTCAAAAAGTACATCCAATTGGTATGCGTGTTGGCATCATCCGTGATTGGGATGCTAAATGGTATGCTGAAAAAGAATACGCGGATTACCTTCATGAAGATCTTGCAATCCGCAACTTTATCAAAAAAGAATTGGCTGATGCGTCAACATCAACAATCGAAATCGAACGTGCTGTAAATAAAGTAATCGTTTCTATCCACACTGCTAAGCCAGGTATGGTTATCGGTAAAGCTGGTAGCAATGTTGATGCACTTCGTGCTCAATTGAACAAATTGACTGGTAAGCAAGTACACATCAACATCATCGAAATCAAACAACCTGATTTGGATGCACACCTTGTTGGTGAGTCAATCGCTCGTCAATTGGAGCAACGTGTGGCATTCCGCCGTGCTCAAAAACAAGCTATCCAACGTGCAATGCGCGCTGGTGCAAAAGGTATCAAAACACAAGTTTCTGGTCGTTTGAACGGTGCTGATATTGCTCGTGCAGAAGGCTACTCAGAAGGAACTGTTCCTCTTCATACACTTCGTGCGGATATCGACTACGCTTGGGAAGAAGCTTTGACAACTTACGGTAAACTTGGTGTTAAAGTATGGATCTACCGTGGTGAAGTTCTTCCAGCTCGTAAAAACACTAAAGGAGGTAAATAACAAATGTTAGTACCTAAACGTGTAAAACACCGTCGTGAATTCCGTGGAAAAATGCGCGGTGAAGCTAAAGGTGGAAAACAAGTAGACTTTGGTCAATACGGTCTTCAAGCAACTACTAGCTCATGGATTACAAACCGCCAAATCGAAGCTGCCCGTATCGCTATGACGCGTTACATGAAACGTGGTGGTAAAGTTTGGATTAAGATCTTCCCACACAAATCATACACTGCTAAAGCTATCGGTGTACGTATGGGTTCTGGTAAAGGTGCTCCTGAAGGTTGGGTAGCTCCAGTTAAACGCGGTAAGGTTATGTTTGAAGTAGCTGGCGTTTCTGAAGAAATCGCACGTGAAGCATTCCGCCTTGCTGGTCACAAATTGCCAGTTAAAGTTAAATTCGTAAAACGTGAAGCAGAATAAGGAGAAGACATGAAACTTCAAGAAATTAAAGATTTTGTAAAAGAACTTCGTGGCCTTTCTCAAGAAGAACTTGCTAAGAAAGAAAACGAATTGAAGAAAGAACTCTTCGAACTTCGTTTCCAAGCTGCTGCTGGTCAACTTGAGCAAACTGCTCGTTTGAACGAAGTGAAGAAACAAATTGCACGTATCAAAACTGTGCAATCTGAAGCTAAATAATAGATTGGGAAAGGAGAATTTCAATGGAACGCAATAATCGTAAAGTTCTTGTTGGACGCGTAGTATCTGACAAAATGGACAAAACAATCACAGTTGTAGTTGAAACTAAACGTAACCACCCAGTCTATGGTAAACGTATTAACTACTCTAAAAAGTACAAAGCTCATGATGAAAACAATGTTGCTAAAGAAGGCGATATCGTTCGTATCATGGAAACTCGCCCACTTTCAGCTACAAAACGTTTCCGTCTTGTAGAAGTTGTGGAAGAGGCAGTTATCATTTAATCAACCTGAAAGGAGAAAATTGACATGATTCAAACAGAAACTCGTTTGAAAGTTGCTGACAACAGTGGCGCACGCGAAATCTTGACAATCAAAGTTCTTGGTGGTTCAGGACGTAAATTCGCGAACATCGGCGACATCATCGTTGCTTCAGTAAAACAAGCTACTCCTGGTGGTGCGGTTAAAAAAGGTGACGTTGTAAAAGCCGTTATCGTTCGTACTAAGACAGGTGCTCGTCGTGCTGATGGTTCTTACATCAAATTCGATGAGAATGCTGCAGTTATCATCCGTGAAGATAAAACACCTCGCGGAACTCGTATCTTTGGCCCAGTGGCACGCGAATTGCGTGACGGCGGTTTTATGAAAATCGTTTCATTGGCACCAGAAGTACTTTAATCTAACAAACTAAGTCCCCTGTTATCTCGCCAGAGTAACAGGGTGCCCATTAGGGCGTAAGAAATCATAGGAGAAATCAAATGTTTGTAAAAAAAGGCGATAAAGTTCGCGTAATCGCTGGTAAAGACAAAGGCGTTGAAGCTCTTGTTGTAACAGCACTTCCAAAAGTAAACAAAGTTATTGTTGAAGGTGTTAACATCGTTAAGAAACACCAAAAACCAAATAGCGAAAACCCTCAAGGTGCTATCGTTGAAAAAGAAGCTCCAATCCATGTGTCAAACGTTCAAGTTCTTGACAAAAATGGTGTTGCAGGACGCGTTGGTTACAAGTTTGTAGATGGCAAAAAAGTTCGCTACAACAAAAAATCAGGCGAAGTGCTTGATTAATCACGAAGGAAAGGAGAAGTATAATGGCAAATCGTTTAAAAGAAAAATATCTTAATGAAGTAGTTCCTGCTTTGACTGAACAATTTAACTATTCTTCAGTGATGGCTGTGCCAAAAGTTGATAAGATCGTTTTGAACATGGGTGTTGGTGACGCTGTTTCTAACGCTAAAAACCTTGAGAAAGCTGCTCAAGAATTGGCTTTGATCTCAGGTCAAAAACCACTTATCACTAAAGCTAAGAAATCAATCGCCGGCTTCCGTCTTCGTGAGGGTGTTGCAATCGGTGCGAAAGTAACTCTTCGTGGCGAACGTATGTATGAGTTCTTGGACAAATTGGTTACAGTTTCACTTCCACGTGTACGTGACTTCCACGGTGTACCAACTAAGTCATTTGACGGACGTGGTAACTACACACTTGGTGTGAAAGAGCAATTGATCTTCCCAGAAATCAACTTCGACGATGTTGATAAAACTCGCGGTATGGATATCGTTATCGTTACAACTGCTAACACTGACGAAGAATCACGTGCATTGCTTACTGGCCTTGGTATGCCGTTTGCAAAATAAGAGGGAGAGAATAAATGGCTAAAAAATCAATGATCGCTAAGAACAAACGCCCAGCTAAGTTCTCTACACAAGCTTACACACGCTGTGAAAAATGTGGACGTCCACACTCAGTTTACCGCAAATTCAAATTGTGCCGTGTATGCTTCCGCGACTTGGCTTACCTTGGACAAATTCCGGGTGTAACAAAAGCTTCTTGGTAAGATAAGATGTGAGAGCGTTTAGCAACCAAGGCAAAGATCGGAGATTTGACGATGAAGTTTACTTCTAGGAAAATCTATCTTCTTTGCTAAGGTTGTAGCTCGAACTCAATTAAAACAACCCCGATACAAAGTTTGCTTGCCGATTTGAACACGGGCGAAAGCCTGTGTGAAAAAGACAAACTTTCCTAGAAACCAAAGTTTCTACGTCAAGTTTTCTATTTTCACTTTGGCTTTTTAGCGCCCTTTGTATCATGAATTAACTAGCAAGTGATTTAATCAAACTGCTAGTAAGAGGAGAAACAACAAATGGTTATGACTGACCCAATTGCAGATTTTTTGACACGTATTCGTAACGCTAACCAAGCAAAACACGAAGTGCTTGAAGTTCCTGCATCAAACATCAAAAAAGGTATTGCTACAATCCTTAAAAACGAAGGTTTTGTAAAAAACGTTGAATTCATCGAAGATGACAAACAAGGCATCATCCGTGTATTCTTGAAATACGGACCAAACGGTGAAAAAGTTATCACTAACTTGAAACGCGTTTCAAAACCAGGTCTTCGTGTTTACTCAAAACGTGAAGATATTCCAAAAGTTCTTAACGGACTTGGTATCGCAATCATCTCAACATCAGAAGGTCTTTTGACTGATAAACAAGCTCGTCAAAAGAACGTTGGTGGTGAGGTTATCGCATACGTTTGGTAATCTTTTAGCTTCCAATTTCGTCATGTGCCTGTGTTAGAGCGTCTTGACATACTCAAGTATGGTCTGCGTCGCTCTGCCGTGCCACATTTAGAAATTGAAACCTAAAAGCATGATACAAACGCGAGAGGACCAGCTCTTCGTGCGTGTTCAAATCAGATTTACTGATTATTTAGTATCATGTAAACTGCTCAATCGAACACGGGCTATTGTCCGTGTTTAAATGAGCCCCCGTGAAAACTAGTCGCTTGACGGCTTGATAATTTAACAGGAGAATTAAAAAATATGTCACGTATTGGTAATAAAGTAATTACATTGCCTGCTGGCGTTGAGCTTGCTCAAAACAACGGCGTGGTAACTGTAAAAGGACCTAAAGGGGAATTGACTCGTGAATTCCCAACTGCTATTGAAATCCGTGTGGAAGGTGCAGAAGTAACTCTTCATCGTCCAAACGATTCAAAAGAAATGAAGACTATTCACGGTACTAGCCGTGCTAACCTCAACAACATGGTTGTTGGTGTTTCTGAAGGCTTCAAAAAAGAACTTGAAATGCGTGGTGTCGGTTACCGTGCTCAATTGGCTGGTAACAAATTGACACTTGCTGTTGGTAAATCACATCCAGATGAAGTGGTTGCACCAGAAGGTATTACATTTGAAGTTCCAACACCAACACAAATCGTCGTGTCTGGTATCAACAAAGAAGTTGTTGGTCAAACAGCAGCTTACATCCGTAGCCTTCGCGCTCCTGAGCCATACAAAGGTAAAGGTATCCGCTACGTTGGTGAATTCGTTCGCCGTAAAGAAGGTAAAACAGGTAAATAATAGCTTGCTGAGGTGGCTTAGCCACCTGGCTGACTATTTCTCAAATTGTTTCGTAAGAAACAGAATCATACATTAAGAGGTGAATATTGTGATTTCAAAACCAGATAAAAACAAAATCCGCCAAAAACGCCACCGTCGCGTTCGCGGTAAAATCTCTGGAACTGCTGCTCGCCCACGTTTGAACATTTTCCGTTCTAATACAGGCATCTACGCTCAAGTGATTGATGACGTAGCGGGTGTAACGCTCGCAAGCGCTTCTACTCTTGATAAAGAAGTTTCAAAAGGTACTAAGACAGAACAAGCTGTTGTTGTAGGTAAACTCGTTGCTGAACGCGCGGTAGCTAAAGGTATTTCTGAAGTGGTCTTTGACCGCGGTGGATATCTCTATCACGGACGTGTGAAAGCTTTGGCTGAATCAGCTCGTGAAAACGGATTGAAATTCTAATAGGGAGGACACTAAGAAATGGCATTCAAAGATAACGCAGTTGAAATTGAAGAACGCGTAGTAGCCATCAACCGTGTTACAAAAGTTGTTAAAGGTGGACGTCGTCTTCGTTTTGCAGCTCTTGTGGTTGTTGGTGACCGTAACGGTCGCGTAGGTTTCGGTACTGGTAAAGCTCAAGAAGTACCAGAAGCTATCCGTAAAGCAGTTGAATCTGCTAAGAAAAACATGATTGAAGTACCAATGGTTGGTACAACAATCCCTCACGAAGTTCGCTCAGAATTTGGTGGCGCTCGTGTATTGTTGAAACCTGCTTCAGAGGGTTCTGGGGTTGCTGCCGGTGGTGCAACTCGTGCTGTAATCGAATTGACAGGTATCGCAGATGTGACTTCTAAGTCACTTGGTTCAAACACACCAATCAACATCGTTCGCGCAACAGTTGAAGGTTTGAAACAATTGAAACGTGCTGAAGAAGTGGCTGCACTTCGTGGCATCTCAGTTTCTGATTTAGCATAAGAAGGGAGATACTCATGGCTCAAATTAAAATCACTTTGACTAAGTCTCCAATCGGTCGCAAACCAGAACAACGTAAAACAGTTGTTGCACTTGGACTTGGTAAATTGAACTCTTCAGTTGTTAAAGAAGATAACCCAGCTATTCTTGGAATGGTTAACGCTATCTCTCACTTGGTAACTGTAGAAGAAGTTAAATAATCTAACAAATAGACTAAGTCGCATAGAGAAATCTTTGCGACTTCTAGTCCATTTTACATATTTACATACAGCGAGTTTGTGGAGGAAGACTCTTGTACTTCACAGGCGCTAGCATATATAAGAGGAGAAATAATAATGAAACTTCATGAATTACAACCTGCTACAGGTTCTCGTAAAGTCCGCAACCGTGTAGGTCGTGGTACATCATCAGGTAACGGTAAAACATCTGGCCGTGGTCAAAAAGGTCAAAAAGCTCGTAGCGGTGGCGGTGTTCGCCCAGGTTTTGAAGGTGGACAAACTCCATTGTTCCGTCGACTTCCAAAACGTGGATTTACAAATATCAATGCTAAAGAGTACGCAATCGTTAACCTTGATCAATTGAACGCTTTTGAAGATGGTGCAGAAGTAACACCAGTTGTGCTTATCGAAGCTGGAATCGTTAAAGCTGAAAAATCAGGAATTAAAATTCTTGGTAACGGTGAATTGACGAAGAAATTGACAGTTAAAGCTGCTAAATTCTCTAAATCAGCTGAAGAAGCAATCACTTCTAAAGGTGGCTCAGTAGAAGTCATCTAAGAGGTGACCGCCTATGTTTTTTAAACTTTTAAAAGATGCCTTAAAGGTAAAATTGGTACGTAGTAAAATTCTATTTACTATCTTTATCCTTTTTGTCTTCCGTGTAGGAACCCACATTACAGTACCAGGAGTAAACGCAAAGAGTCTTGAAGCCTTGTCAAACGTTCCATTTTTGAACATGTTGAGTTTGGTTTCGGGAAATGCTATGCGTAATTTCTCAGTTTTCGCACTAGGTGTTAGTCCTTATATTACAGCTTCCATCATTGTTCAACTTTTGCAAATGGATATTTTACCTAAATTTGTTGAATGGGGTAAGCAAGGTGAAGTTGGTCGTCGTAAACTGAATCAGGCAACACGCTACATTTCTTTGGTACTGGCATTTGTTCAATCTATTGGTATTACAGCAGGCTTTAATGCCTTGTCTGGTGCAAAATTGACCAATATGCCATTAAATTGGCAAACATATTTGTTGATTGGATCAATCTTGACAACAGGTTCGATTATTGTAACTTGGTTGGGGGAACAAATTTCTGAAAAGGGCTATGGTAATGGTACATCAATGATCATCTTCGCGGGTATCATTTCATCATTACCAGGGACTTTTCACGAGATTTACATTGATCGCTTTGTTAATATTGAATCAAGTCGTTTGGGGGAGTCAGCAATCTTTGTTGCTGCACTCGTCGTATTAATATTCTTTGTTGTGTATTTTACAACTTTTGTACAACAAGCAGAATATAAATTACCAATTCAATATACAAAACGTGCACAAGGAGCACCTTCTAGCTCATATTTACCGCTGAAATTGAATCCATCAGGAGTCATTCCCGTAATCTTTGCAGGCTCAATCACTGCAGTTCCAACTTCTTTGATTCAATATTTCGCAAGTCAAAATAAGAGTGCCGGGTGGTTATTGACGGTTCAGGAATACTTTGATTATTCAACTGCTAAAGGTATGATTGTATATGCAGGTTTAATTATTGCCTTTACATTCTTCTACACCTTTGTTCAAGTAAATCCTGAGAAGACTGCAGAAAGCCTTCAGAAAAGTGCAGCCTATATCCATGGAGTTCGTCCTGGTAATGGCACTGAACAGTTTTTGTCAAAATTATTGACAAGATTGGCAGTAATCGGTGCGCTCTTCTTGAGTTTTGTAGCTTTGTTGCCTATCCTTGCGCAAAATCTCTTTGGGCTTTCTTCAAGCATTGCGTTCCTTGGTACAAGTTTGATTATCGTAATCTCTACAAGTATCGAAGGCATCAAGCAATTAGAAGGCTACCTTCTTAAGAGAAAATATGTAGGTTTCTTAGAAATTACAGAATAGAATATAGGTTGACCTAGTCAACCTTCTATTTTGTTTTTAGATAAGTTTGTCAATAATGGCAAATTTATGTGAAAACAAAATAAGGAGTTTGTCATGAATCTTTTAATTATGGGTTTACCAGGTGCTGGTAAAGGGACACAAGCGGCCAAGATTGTTGAGAAATTCAATGTTGCTCATATCTCAACAGGAGATATGTTCCGTGCAGCAATGGCCAATCAGACTGAAATGGGTATTCTTGCCAAGTCGTACATTGATAAGGGTGACCTCGTTCCTGATGAAGTTACTAATGGCATTGTCAAAGAACGTTTGGTTCAGGATGACATCAAGGAAAAAGGCTTTTTACTAGATGGCTATCCTCGCACGATTGAACAAGCCCATGCCTTGGATGAAAATTTGGCTGACTTAGGAATTGAGTTGCAAGGTGTTATCAATATTGAGATTGATCCTTCAAAATTGGTAGAGCGTCTCAGCGGTCGTATTATTCATAAAGAAACCGGAGAGACTTTCCACAAAGTATTCAATCCACCTGTTGGAGACTACAAAGAGGAAGACTTCTATCAACGTGAAGATGACAAGCCAGAATCTGTCAAACGTCGTTTAGAGGTCAATATCGCACAAGGACAGCCAATCATTGATCATTATCGTGCAAAAGGGCTGGTCCATGATATTGAAGGTGACCAAGACATTGACCTTGTTTTCCAAGCAATTGATACAGTACTATCAAAATTGCAATAAACTAATAGATTTGGCTTGCATTTTTTATACAAAGATGATAAAATAGCCTAGTCTGACTTATAATTGTTACCTCTGTGTTCAGAGGACATCAAATCGATATTTAGAGAGGGGTTACTTTTGCATGGCAAAAGAAGATGTGATTGAAATTGAAGGCAAAGTAGTCGATACAATGCCAAATGCTATGTTTACTGTTGAGTTGGAGAACGGACACCAAGTCCTTGCAACTGTTTCAGGTAAAATCCGTAAAAACTACATTCGTATTTTGGTCGGTGACCGCGTAACTGTTGAGCTTAGTCCATACGACTTGACACGTGGACGTATCACATACCGCTTTAAATAGTCGAAATACTTGGAGGGATTAAACATGAAAGTAAGACCATCGGTCAAACCAATTTGCGAATACTGCAAAGTTATTCGTCGTAATGGTCGTGTTATGGTGATTTGCCCAGCAAACCCTAAACACAAGCAACGTCAAGGTTAAGAAATAGAAAGGAGAAAACATGGCTCGTATTGCTGGAGTTGACATTCCAAATGACAAACGTGTAGTTATTTCATTAACTTATGTTTATGGTATCGGTCTTGCAACATCTAAAAAAATTCTTGCAGCTGCAGGTATTTCAGAAGATGTACGCGTGAAAGATTTGACATCAGATCAAGAAGATGCTATTCGTCGTGAAGTTGATGCAATCAAAGTTGAAGGTGACCTCCGTCGAGAAGTTAACTTGAACATCAAACGTTTGATGGAAATCGGTTCATACCGTGGTATCCGTCACCGTCGTGGACTTCCTGTCCGTGGACAAAACACTAAAAACAATGCCCGCACTCGTAAAGGTAAAGCTGTTGCGATTGCAGGTAAGAAAAAATAATATAGGAGGTAGAAAAATTGGCTAAACCAACACGTAAACGTCGTGTGAAAAAGAATATCGAATCTGGTATTGCTCATATTCACGCTACATTTAATAACACTATTGTTATGATTACTGATGTGCATGGTAACGCTATTGCTTGGTCATCAGCTGGTGCTCTTGGTTTCAAAGGTTCTCGTAAATCTACACCATTCGCAGCCCAAATGGCTTCAGAAGCAGCTGCTAAATCTGCACAAGAACACGGTCTTAAAACAGTTGAAGTTACCGTTAAAGGCCCAGGTTCAGGTCGTGAGTCTGCTATCCGCGCTCTTGCTGCCGCTGGTCTTGAAGTAACAGCAATTCGTGATGTGACTCCTGTACCACACAATGGTGCTCGTCCTCCAAAACGTCGCCGTGTATAATCATACATTCCATACACAGCTTTTCGTTTAAGAGGGAGTAAGAAATGATTGAGTTTGAAAAACCAACAATAACAAAAATTGATGAAAATAAAGATTACGGCAGATTTGTGATCGAACCATTAGAACGTGGTTACGGTACAACTCTTGGTAACTCTCTTCGTCGTGTACTTCTTGCCTCACTTCCAGGTGCTGCAGTAACATCAATTAAAATTGATGGTGTACCCCACGAATTCGACACAGTTCCAGGTGTTCGTGAAGATGTTATGCAAATTATTCTTAACATCAAAGGCATTGCTGTAAAATCTTATGTCGAAGACGAAAAGAAAATTGAACTTGATGTAGTAGGTCCAGCTGAGGTAACAGCAGGAGACATTCTTACAGATAGTGACATTGAAATTGTAAACCCTGACCATTATCTCTTTACCATTGCTGATGGTGCCACTTTTAAAGCTGTTTTGACTGTCAATTCAGGCCGTGGTTATGTACCAGCTGAGGGTAACAAGAAAGATGATGCACCAGTGGGAACACTTGCTGTAGATTCTATCTATACGCCAGTGAAGAGAGTCAATTATCAAGTTGAACCAGCTCGTGTTGGTAGCAACGATGGTTTTGACAAATTAACACTTGAAATCAACACAAATGGCACCATTATTCCAGAAGATGCTTTAGGTCTTTCTGCACGCATTTTGATGGAGCACTTAGGTCTCTTCACTGACTTGACTGAAGTTGCAAAATCTGCAGAAGTGATGAAAGAAGCTGAAGTGGCTTCAGATGATCGTATGCTTGATCGTACGATTGAAGAATTGGACCTATCTGTTCGCTCATATAACTGTCTGAAACGTGCAGGCATTAACACTGTATTCGACTTGACAGAGAAAACTGAGCCAGAAATGATGAAAGTGCGCAATCTTGGTCGCAAGAGTCTTGAAGAAGTTAAAGTTAAATTGGTTGATCTTGGTCTAGGATTGAAAAAAGATAAATAATATAGGAGGAAATCATGGCATACCGTAAACTAGGACGCACTAGCTCACAACGTAAAGCAATGTTGCGCGATTTGACAACTGACCTTTTGATCAACGAATCAATCGTTACAACTGAAGCTCGTGCTAAAGAAATCCGTAAAACAGTTGAAAAAATGATCACACTTGGTAAACGTGGTGATTTGCACGCACGTCGTCAAGCAGCAGCATTTGTTCGTAACGAAATTGCATCTGAAAACTATGATGAAGCAACTGATAAGTACACTTCTACTACAGCACTTCAAAAATTGTTCTCTGAAATTGCACCTCGTTATGCAGAACGTAATGGTGGATATACTCGTATCCTCAAAACTGAACCACGTCGTGGTGATGCTGCACCAATGGCAATTATCGAACTTGTATAAGATCATCAATTTTGTTGAGTGTTATGATGATGGAATCCTATTCTGATTCTTAGTCTAGCTCTGGTCTACCGCTGAGCTTGTCTCAGCGGTAACACTCATCATGTTGATCGGACGCTTGTTTACGAAATTACTCTAAGATAGAATAATTTCGTAAGCAGGCGTTTTTATTTTACTCAAAAATTTTGATATACTTATAAAATGAATAGAGAAGACATGACATCCTTAGGCAATTGTTTTGAAGAATACTATTTTGCTAACATTAAAGAAAAGCCAGAATTGTTTATAGGTGTAGAATTAGAATATCCGATAGTTAATATCTCAGGGAAAGCAACTTCTATCCAAGTGGCTACAGATATGATGCGACATATATCTAATCAAAATGGGTTTACCATCGTCAAAAGAGATGATAGAGGAAATCCGATAGAACTCCAGCACGAGTCGGGAGATCTCATACTATTTGAAGTCACGTATAATACACTAGAATTTGCATTCGCAAAAGCCAAAAATATTGGTAGTGTAGAAGAGCGTCATAAAGAATTTCTAGAGCATATTCAATATTATTTGCGCCAAAATGGACACGAATTGCAGGGGTTAGGGATAAATCCCAACTGGGAAATCAATGACAATAGACCGGTAGATACGGGCCGATATAGGATGTTGATGAACTATCTCAAGCTAGGAGAAGGCAAACCTAATATGCATCCCTATACTGGATATGCTGGCTTTATTTGCAGAAATCAAGTGCAGTTTGATGTGAGTCGAAAATCCTTTTTACGAGTCATTAATGCGTTTAATAAAATTGAAGCAGCAAAGGCGTTTTTGTTTGCAAATTCACCATTCGATCATATGGATGATATGGCCCTTACTAGGGATTATTTTTGGGAATATTCAATGCATGGCCTCTTAAAGAATAACGTTGGTATCTATTCAGAGGAATTTCGTACTGAGGCAGAATATTGTCAATACCAAGAAGAGTCCGCAATGTTTTATGTCATCAGGGATAACTGCTATTATTATTTTAAACGAATTACTGTCAAATCTTTTTTTGAGCAAGAAAAATTTGCAGCGTATTCAGAAACTGGCGAGATATGTTACTTTGTTCCGAAAGCAGATGATTTCAAAAATCATCGCTCATACCACTATCAAGAGCTTACCAAACGAGGGACTATTGAATTTCGAAGTACATGTACACAACCATTTGAAACAACATTTGCTCCCATAGCCTTTCATTTAGGTCTGTTCGCCAATCTCGTGAAATTGGAAGAAATTCTAGAAAGTACGGAGTTCTTTAAAGAATTTGGCAGAAATTATTCAAAGTTACGTAGACAATTTTCGAGAAAAAAACTTTCTGATTTAGAACAAAGAATGGTGAAAGACTTTTCTAAGACATTATTAGATTGTGCACATGAAGCTCTCCTTTTGAGAGGATACAGTGAAGAAAAATATTTAACTCCACTGTACAATTCATTAATCGATGACTTCGGGGTATTGTGACAGTCTACTAAAATATGAGTAGGTAGCCATAGATTTTCACAAAAAAACATAAAGAACGGTAAAATTTTGATATACTGGAGGCATACGAAGACAAATATACAATCTCTGATTAGTATGTCTCTCAGTTTTTCGCCAAATTTCATAAAAAAATCTAAAAAATCCAAAAAACCGGTTGACAAAGTATATAAGTCGTGATAGAATAAATGAGTTGTCTCTTGAGGGACTGGTTAATAGAGAAACGAAAACATACTAAGATTAGTAGTGAGGAAATCTCCGACGGGAGAGAGTAGTCACTACTTTTTCTTTATGTTAAAGTAGAGGTGTCTTGTTAAGTCGAGAACTCTTTTGACGCTAGACGTCGCATCAAAAACTGGCAAGACACCTGTTTTAGAAAGAATGTTATCAAAGTATGTGGGACGCCAGACGTCGAGTATTGAAAATGACATCACTAAAACAAGGAATCATTCAAGACAAAGAGGTAATATCATGCGTGCAGTTTTTGGGATTGATGTGAGTAAGGCAAGTTCAGCAGTGGCCATTCTAGTCAATGGTGAGAAAGTTCATGGCTATACCATGTCCAATGACGCCATCGGCTTTGCTCGGCTACTTGGCGATTTGAGAACCGTCCATAAACCAGAAATCATCTTTGAAGCAACAGGTGTCTATTCTCGCCGTCTCCAAACTTTTCTAGAAGATAATGGCTATGCTTATACAAGGCTTAATCCCTTAGAAGCTAAGAAGCAACTGGATAGCTTGCGTGTGAGGAAAACAGATCAAATTGACGCTGAAAAACTGGCTCAATCTCAATTTGTGCTGAATCGTAAACCCACTTATGTCCAAGAAGAAGTCTATCAAGAACTGCGAGATTTAAGTCGCTTCTATCAGAACTTAACTGAGGACATCGTTCGAGCTAAAAACCGTCTGCACAAGGTCTTGCAAGTCACGTTTCCAGAGATAGAGACTGTCTTATCAAAGCCAACTGGGGAACAATACTGGAACTTAGTTACTGCGTTTCCTTACAAGGACTTCGTGCTTGATTTAAGCAAGGACGAACTCTTAGAGAGCATTCGTCAGTCCACCTCAAAACGGATTTCTGACAAGCGTGTGGCGTACTTAGCCGAGAAGCTGATAGCACTAGCTAATCAATCGTATTGTGCCGTCAAGAAAACCTCTCCAATGCTGGAAGAGGTTCGTTACTATGGAAAAGAATTGCTTCGGCTTTCTGGACAGAGACAGGCAGTCTTAGATGAAATGGTAGAACTAGCTCAGCCATTACCTGAATATGACATTCTGCTCTCTATTCCTGGAATAGCTGAGACTACTGCAACAAGTATTATTGGTGAACTGGGAGATATTCGCCGTTTTCAGTCTGCCAACCAAATCAATGCCTTTATCGGTATTGACCTGAGACACTATGAATCTGGTAACTTCCTCGCTAAGGAACACATTACCAAGCGTGGCAATCCCTACGCTAGAAAGATTCTGTTCAAGTGTATCCACAATATCGCTTCAGCCAGTCATACCAATCCTTGCCATATCGCAGACTTTTATGAGAAACGAAAAAGACAATCGCAAACGACTTCTACAAAGCCACACACGATTGCCTCCATACATCGTCTCATTCGGACAATGTATTACCTCATAACGCATAACAAACTTTACGATTATCGTTCTACCCAAAATCAGTAAGATTGTTTATGCTATATTATTGTAACACCTTATCAAAAATTTTCAACATAAGGTGTTCATTTCGTGTACTCTTTTTTACACGAAACTTTAGTCCAAAAGAAAACAATTTCCTTATTTTGACTATTGAACTTAACATATTTTTCATCAAATACCTTGATAGGCTTGACAAATGGTAGAAAAAAAGTTTCGAAAAAGTGTTGACAAGACCATCAGAAGATGATAGAATAATTGAGTTGTCTCTTGCGGGACTGGTTAACAGAGGAACGAAAAAAAGTTTCAAAAAAGTGTTGACAAAGTTCACAAGAAATGATAAACTAAGATGGTTGTCGCGAGAGCGCGATAACGACAAGACCTTTGAAAATTAAAGAAGACGAACCAAACGTGCAGGGTGATTTATCTAAGGATAAATCGTCAATGACAAAAAAACAATAAAACGGAAAGCTAGCAATAGCTTGAGTTTGAATCAAAACTTTTAATGAGAGTTTGATCCTGGCTCAGGACGAACGCTGGCGGCGTGCCTAATACATGCAAGTAGAACGCTGAAGTCTGGTGCTTGCACTAGACGGATGAGTTGCGAACGGGTGAGTAACGCGTAGGTAACCTGCCTCATAGCGGGGGATAACTATTGGAAACGATAGCTAATACCGCATAACAGTATTTACCGCATGGTAGATACTTGAAAGGAGCAATTGCTTCACTATGAGATGGACCTGCGTTGTATTAGCTAGTTGGTGAGGTAACGGCTCACCAAGGCTTCGATACATAGCCGACCTGAGAGGGTGATCGGCCACACTGGGACTGAGACACGGCCCAGACTCCTACGGGAGGCAGCAGTAGGGAATCTTCGGCAATGGGGGCAACCCTGACCGAGCAACGCCGCGTGAGTGAAGAAGGTTTTCGGATCGTAAAGCTCTGTTGTAAGAGAAGAACTGTGAGAAGAGTGGAAAGTTTCTCATTTGACGGTATCTTACCAGAAAGGGACGGCTAACTACGTGCCAGCAGCCGCGGTAATACGTAGGTCCCGAGCGTTGTCCGGATTTATTGGGCGTAAAGCGAGCGCAGGCGGTTTGATAAGTCTGAAGTAAAAGGCTGTGGCTTAACCATAGTACGCTTTGGAAACTGTCAAACTTGAGTGCAGAAGGGGAGAGTGGAATTCCATGTGTAGCGGTGAAATGCGTAGATATATGGAGGAACACCGGTGGCGAAAGCGGCTCTCTGGTCTGTAACTGACGCTGAGGCTCGAAAGCGTGGGGAGCGAACAGGATTAGATACCCTGGTAGTCCACGCCGTAAACGATGAGTGCTAGGTGTTGGGTCCTTTCCGGGACTCAGTGCCGCAGCTAACGCATTAAGCACTCCGCCTGGGGAGTACGACCGCAAGGTTGAAACTCAAAGGAATTGACGGGGGCCCGCACAAGCGGTGGAGCATGTGGTTTAATTCGAAGCAACGCGAAGAACCTTACCAGGTCTTGACATCCCGATGACCGCCCTAGAGATAGGGTTTCTCTTCGGAGCATCGGTGACAGGTGGTGCATGGTTGTCGTCAGCTCGTGTCGTGAGATGTTGGGTTAAGTCCCGCAACGAGCGCAACCCCTATTGTTAGTTGCCATCATTCAGTTGGGCACTCTAGCGAGACTGCCGGTAATAAACCGGAGGAAGGTGGGGATGACGTCAAATCATCATGCCCCTTATGACCTGGGCTACACACGTGCTACAATGGCTGGTACAACGAGTCGCAAGTCGGTGACGGCAAGCTAATCTCTTAAAGCCAGTCTCAGTTCGGATTGTAGGCTGCAACTCGCCTACATGAAGTCGGAATCGCTAGTAATCGCGGATCAGCACGCCGCGGTGAATACGTTCCCGGGCCTTGTACACACCGCCCGTCACACCACGAGAGTTTGTAACACCCGAAGTCGGTGAGGTAACCTTTTAGGAGCCAGCCGCCTAAGGTGGGATAGATGATTGGGGTGAAGTCGTAACAAGGTAGCCGTATCGGAAGGTGCGGCTGGATCACCTCCTTTCTAAGGAAATGGAAACCTGTACGTCAGTCTTCTTTAATTTTGAGAGGTCTTGTGGGGCCTTAGCTCAGCTAAGCGAAACCTTTAGGTTGAAGCTTTGTCGAAACTAGCGGAGCTAGTGCACGACAGGGGCCAGCGTCTCAAAAATGATATTATATCGAAACAATTAAATACGTTAACAGGTACATAAAAATGTACGGGGCCTTAGCTCAGCTGGGAGAGCGCCTGCTTTGCACGCAGGAGGTCAGCGGTTCGATCCCGCTAGGCTCCATTAACAGGAGAAATCTTGTTAAGAAGGATAGTTGAATTCACGACTAACTTCTTAGGAAAATAGACAATCTTCCTTGTGTGCAAGACACACAGCGTCAGATTCCTAATTTTCTACAGAAGTTTCGCTAAGGCGACTGTCGTTCATATCCTAAACTTGTCCATTGAAAATTGAATATCTATCAAACATTCCTGATGTATCTGAAAGGATACATTAAGAAATAGTAACAAGAAAATAAACCGAAAACGCTGTGAATATTTAATGAGTTTTCTAGTTTAGAAAAAAACTAGTAATTAAGGTTAAGTTAATAAGGGCGCACGGTGGATGCCTTGGCACTAGAAGCCGATGAAGGACGTGACTAACGACGAAATGCCTTGGGGAGCTGTAAGTAAGCAATGATCCAGGGATGTCCGAATGGGGGAACCCGGCAGGTAATGCCTGTCACTCACTACTGTTAAGGTAGTGCAGAGGAAGACGCAGTGAACTGAAACATCTAAGTAGCTGCAGGAAGAGAAAGCAAAAGCGATTGCCTTAGTAGCGGCGAGCGAAACGGCAGGAGGGCAAACCGAGGAGTTTACTCCTCGGGGTTGTAGGACTGCAATGTGGACTTAAAGAGTATAGAAGAACTACCTGGGAAGGTAGGCCAAAGAGAGTAACAGCCTCGTATTTGAAATATTCTTTATACCTAGCAGTATCCTGAGTACGGCGAGACACGCGAAATCTCGTCGGAATCCGGGAGGACCATCTCCCAACCCTAAATACTCTCTAGTGACCGATAGTGAACCAGTACCGTGAGGGAAAGGTGAAAAGTACCCCGGAAGGGGAGTGAAATAGAACCTGAAACCGTGTGCCTACAACAAGTTCGAGCCCGTTAATGGGTGAGAGCGTGCCTTTTGTAGAATGAACCGGCGAGTTACGATATGATGCGAGGTTAAGTTGAAGAGGCGGAGCCGTAGGGAAACCGAGTCTTAATAGGGCGGATTAGTATTATGTCGTAGACCCGAAACCATGTGACCTACCCATGAGCAGGTTGAAGGTGCGGTAAGACGCACTGGAGGACCGAACCAGGGCACGTTGAAAAGTGCTTGGATGACTTGTGGGTAGCGGAGAAATTCCAAACGAACTTGGAGATAGCTGGTTCTCTCCGAAATAGCTTTAGGGCTAGCGTCGACATTTGAGAATCTTGGAGGTAGAGCACTGTTTGGATGAGGGGGCCATCTCGGTTTACTGATTTCAGATAAACTCCGAATGCCAATGATTTATGGTCGGCAGTCAGACTGCGAGTGCTAAGATCCGTAGTCGAAAGGGAAACAGCCCAGACCACCAGCTAAGGTCCCAAAATAATTGTTAAGTGGAAAAGGATGTGGGGTTGCACAGACAACTAGGATGTTAGCTTAGAAGCAGCTATTCATTCAAAGAGTGCGTAATAGCTCACTAGTCGAGTGACCCTGCGCCGAAAATGTACCGGGGCTAAAACAATTTACCGAAGCTGTGGATAACACATTAGTGTTATGGTAGGAGAGCGTTCTATGTGTGAAGAAGGTATACCGTGAGGAGTGCTGGAACGCATAGAAGTGAGAATGCCGGTATGAGTAGCGAAAGATGGGTGAGAATCCCATCCACCGTAAGACTAAGGTTTCCAGGGGAAGGCTCGTCCGCCCTGGGTTAGTCGGGACCTAAGGAGAGACCGAAGGGTGTATCCGATGGACAACAGGTTGATATTCCTGTACTAGAGTATGAAGTGATGGAGGGACGCAGTAGGCTAACTAAAGCGGGCGATTGGAAGAGCCCGTCTAAGCAGTGAGGTGTGATATGAGTCAAATGCTTGTATCTGTAACATTGAGCTGTGATGGGGAGCGAAGTTTAGTAGCGAAGTTAGTGACGTCACACTGCCGAGAAAAGCTTCTAGCGATGTATCATACTCTACCCGTACCGCAAACCGACACAGGTAGTCGAGGCGAGTAGCCTCAGGTGAGCGAGAGAACTCTCGTTAAGGAACTCGGCAAAATGACCCCGTAACTTCGGGAGAAGGGGTGCTGACTTAAAGTCAGCCGCAGTGAATAGGCCCAAGCAACTGTTTATCAAAAACACAGCTCTCTGCTAAATCGTAAGATGATGTATAGGGGGTGACGCCTGCCCGGTGCTGGAAGGTTAAGAGGAGGGTTTAGCGCAAGCGAAGATCTGAATTGAAGCCCCAGTAAACGGCGGCCGTAACTATAACGGTCCTAAGGTAGCGAAATTCCTTGTCGGGTAAGTTCCGACCCGCACGAAAGGCGTAATGATTTGGGCACTGTCTCAACGAGAGACTCGGTGAAATTTTAGTACCTGTGAAGATGCAGGTTACCCGCGACAGGACGGAAAGACCCCATGGAGCTTTACTGCAGTTTGATATTGAGTATCTGTACCACATGTACAGGATAGGTAGGAGCCTATGAAGTCGGGACGCCAGTTTCGACAGAGGCGCTGTTGGGATACTACCCTTGTGTTATGGCTACTCTAACCCGGATAGGTTATCCCTATCGGAGACAGTGTCTGACGGGCAGTTTGACTGGGGCGGTCGCCTCCTAAAAGGTAACGGAGGCGCCCAAAGGTTCCCTCAGAATGGTTGGAAATCATTCGCAGAGTGTAAAGGTATAAGGGAGCTTGACTGCGAGAGCTACAACTCGAGCAGGGACGAAAGTCGGGCTTAGTGATCCGGTGGTTCCGTATGGAAGGGCCATCGCTCAACGGATAAAAGCTACCCTGGGGATAACAGGCTTATCTCCCCCAAGAGTTCACATCGACGGGGAGGTTTGGCACCTCGATGTCGGCTCGTCGCATCCTGGGGCTGTAGTCGGTCCCAAGGGTTGGGCTGTTCGCCCATTAAAGCGGCACGCGAGCTGGGTTCAGAACGTCGTGAGACAGTTCGGTCCCTATCCGTCGCGGGCGTAGGAAATTTGAGAGGATCTGCTCCTAGTACGAGAGGACCAGAGTGGACTTACCGCTGGTGTACCAGTTGTCTTGCCAAAGGCATCGCTGGGTAGCTATGTAGGGACGGGATAAACGCTGAAAGCATCTAAGTGTGAAACCCACCTCAAGATGAGATTTCCCATAACTTTATGTTAGTAAGAGCCCTGAGAGATGATCAGGTAGATAGGTTGGAAGTGGAAGTGTGGCGACACATGTAGCGGACCAATACTAATCGCTCGAGGACTTATCCAAGATAAGTAATGAGAACGTTAAGAAAAGCGTATGATTTTAGGAAATCAACGCGGAAGTCGGTTAGACTTCAAGGCGATTTTTCTAAATCGCTAGCTTTTTAGTTCGAATACAATTACTTATTAAAACTAGAGTCAATATTGACAAGCGCACGGTTTCTTGTTAGAATATAGATATTCAATTTTGAGTTGACAAGACTCATTAGTTAAGTGACGATAGCCTAGGAGATACACCTGTACCCATGCCGAACACAGCAGTTAAGCCCTAGAACGCCTGAAGTAGTTGGGGGGTGCCCCCTGTTAGATACGGTAGTCGCTTAGCAATTTGGGAGTTTAGCTCAGCTGGGAGAGCATCTGCCTTACAAGCAGAGGGTCAGCGGTTCGATCCCGTTAACTCCCATATAAGCGGGTGTAGTTTAGTGGTAAAACTACAGCCTTCCAAGCTGTTGTCGCGAGTTCGATTCTCGTCACCCGCTTTGAACATAGTTCATACCCAAACTTGGTTTGGGCGCGTAGCTCAGATGGTTAGAGCGCACGCCTGATAAGCGTGAGGTCGGTGGTTCGATTCCACTCGTGCCCATTATATGGTCCGTTGGTCAAGGGGTTAAGACACCGCCTTTTCACGGCGGTAACACGGGTTCGAATCCCGTACGGACTATATTATTCGGAGGATTACCCAAGTCCGGCTGAAGGGAACGGTCTTGAAAACCGTCAGGCGTGTAAAAGCGTGCGTGGGTTCGAATCCCACATCCTCCTTAGTATTATCGCGGGATGGAGCAGCTAGGTAGCTCGTCGGGCTCATAACCCGAAGGTCGTAGGTTCAAATCCTGCTCCCGCAATTTCTTTAAGAATTTGGCTCGGTAGCTCAGTTGGTAGAGCAATGGATTGAAGCTCCATGTGTCGGCGGTTCGATTCCGTCTCGCGCCATTAATTTAATATTATATTTCGGAGAGATAGCGAAGAGGCTAAACGCGGCGGACTGTAAATCCGCTCCTTCGGGTTCGGGGGTTCGAATCCCTCTCTCTCCATACCTTTACGGGCATAGTTTAAAGGTAGAACTAAGGTCTCCAAAACCTTCAGTGTGGGTTCAATTCCTACTGCCCGTGTTATATGGCGGGTGTGGTGAAGTGGTTAACACATCAGATTGTGGCTCTGACATTCGGGGGTTCGATTCCCCTCACTCGCCTATTTTAATATTGGGGTATCGCCAAGCGGTAAGGCAAGGGACTTTGACTCCCTCATGCGTTGGTTCGAATCCAGCTACCCCAGTTCAACTATATGCCGGCGTGGCGGAATTGGCAGACGCGCTGGACTCAAAATCCAGTGTCCGCAAGGACGTGCCGGTTCGACCCCGGCCGCCGGTATAGTTTAAAAGACAAGGTTTCTAAGCCTTGTCTTTTGTTTTATCTTTTCTATTGCTCTTTTTCAAGTTGCCAAAAAATTCCATTTTCTAAAAAATATCGTCCAATTTGTTCGCCAATGTCTTTTGTTTACTAGGGTATAAGTGGGAATATGTATCTATTGTAGTCGTGATAGAGGCGTGTCCAAGACGTTCTTTTACGACTAGATAATCTTCCCCTTGATTGATAAGTAAAGACGCGTGAGAGTGCCTTAAATCGTGTATTCGTATCTTTTTTAGATAGTCGTTCCTAGCCAGTATCTGCTTAAATTTTTTATCAATCATATTTTTTGTCATTGGTAGTGGTGTGCTTTGAATTACTTGAAGGTTTTCTGTATCTGTTGTAAATTCTTTAAGTAAGTCTTTTTGTTTTTCTTTCCAGTCTGCAAGCATTCTTGCTAATTTATGATTGATTGTAATACGTCTGGTACCTGCTCTAGTTTTTGTACTATTGATATGATTTGTACCGTTAACAAAGTATGCTGTTTTTGTGATGTGAATGCTATTAGTGATTAAGTTTATATCGTACCAAGTTAACGCAACTATCTCGCCCAATCGCATGCCAGTAAAAAAGGCAATCGTAAAGAATAGGTCATAACTTATTTCATCACTTGTAATAAGTTTTCTAAATTCGTTAAATTCTTCTACATTCCAAAAATTTATAGTTGGCTTACTAATAGGTAATTTTCTTATATTTTCAACTGGATTTTTATCTATCAATGACTTTCTTACACCAGTATCAAAAATCTTTTTGAGAAGTATCATTATTTTATTGACTGTATTATGACTTAACGTAGAGCTATCGTTTTGCTTTTTTGGCTTTATTTTGAGATACTCTCGAAATTCAAAAATGTGCTCATAAGATAATTTGTTTAAGTTTGTATTTATGAAGTAAGGTTTGATATGTCGCTCATAGTTGTTTCTTTGTGTGCTGATATAACTGATTTTTCTGTTATTTTGTCGGTCTTCTTCCTCAAGTATATCGAAGAGCATATCGGTTGTTACCAAAAAATCAAAACGTTTTTCTTTTAACTCAACAACACGGATATATTGTTCTAACTCTAAAGCTTCTTTCTTGGTCTTGAAACCTTTACGAATGATTCGTATCCGCTTTTTGGTAACTGGGTGGAAGCCGTCAGAAATATCAACAGTCCAAGTTCCATTTTTTGCTTTCTTAACTGTCATGATGAGCACCTAAAGAAACGTCAAAACCAAGTAATTCAGTAGCGATAGAAGCAGGGATAGTTCCGACACGCTTATTTTGATAAACCCTAAACCCTCTTGCTATTAGAAGCTCTTTCCCCTGTCTGATGATACGTTTAGAAGTTCCTTCAGAGAAACCAAGGGCAACTAGGTCATTCTTATTTACGGTTGCTATCATTGAACACTTTCCTTTCTTTTGTTATAATCTAGTTAGTTAATTTTTAGAGGCGACTTGTTTTCAAGTCGTCTTTTTTTGTCCCCATAAGGGAGAACTATTCTGCTCTCGAATATATTGCTCTATATCCTTTTCATCATTATCAGTTAGCCTTGACAAGCCCTCTTTTAGTAGACCTTGAATGTAGTCCTCTGCCTTTTGAACATCATAGGCTTGATATTTTGCTGTATAGACTTTTGCCAATGTCTTCGCAACTTGTTTCTCTGTCCAAGCCTCTGACTGCCGTAATGTAGGCTTAGTTCTCTCAACGCTCAAAACAGTCTGATTTTCGGTCTTTAGATAGTCTAGCCACCACTTGACCTTTTTTCTTCTCCAACGATTAGTATCTGTCGCATTTGGTTTCACAAAACGATAGTGACCATTGATAGCTTCAAAATAGATAGATGACAGAGGACGCTTTAGAAACAATTGCTCTGCAATAATATTCGCCTTATCCTGCCAACATCTAAGTTCCGCACGAATCCATGAGGGATATTCTACAAGCTCTTGCTTGCTAAGTTGTTCCATACGTTTATTGTAGATACACCATTGTTGATTACCTCTGGAACCTATAGCAACCGTCTCTCCAACTCGTTCTCCATTTTCTAAGACAGATTTCTCATGATACTCAAAATGCTTTGCTTTCGAGATACATAAACCTTTCTTGCAATAGTCATATACTCGCTGAACATCTAAACTACCGTCAAATATGTCGTGAGCAATATCTAAGCGAGTAAAATTAACCGAATACTGATACAACCGACCTATCAAAGCTATCCAATTATTTTCGTTACCGTCCAAAAATTCTTCATATTGGCGACAACCTTGCCCTTTTAATTCGATAAAAACCCCCATTGAAGGTCTATCCTCATTAAAGTACACTTTAATCTCAGAACAAGCATAATGTCGCTGGTACTTGTTTATTCCCCAATTATTTAATGTGAAATCTTCTAAAGGAATTAAAAGAATATCAGTTAAAACACTTTCTGGAGGAATATTTTTAACGGTTACTGCAAAATAATCAATTCTGACTGTATTCATAGGGTTATGCTCCTAGAATTTTAATGTCCTCACATACTAATTTAACACCTGCCCAGTTACTTCGTGCCATGTTCCAAGCTAAACGAACTTTCGGCTTAACCAACTCAATCGGAACATTCAAAAGTGATTCATTTTGAGCGAGCGTAGCAACCTTATCTACATTACCTACAATTTCTAGGTTGATAGCTTTCAAGTCATCAGTAGAAATTCCCATTTCAGTTAGAACTTTCACTTTATCGGCATCAAGGGCAGTACAAGTGATTTTCGTAACTTCTTCAGTTTTGATTTTCTCGCCATTAACCTCGTTATACCTATTATTTACTTTAGCAGATAGAATAACAATTTTTTTAGGCACTTCAAACTGTGTCATATCCAAATCAAGTTGCCCAATCTTAAGGGTAGTATCTGTCATATTGTAAGTCATAATAATTACTCCATTTTCTATTCAAAAAGTCGTATCCTACACGAAAAGCGACTCAATCCCTTCTCCCACAAGGGTTTCAATGACTTCGGTATAACCAACAAGCCGTAACCCCTTACGTATCAAGGGTTTAGAGTACATTTCATGTATGTGTGCACCCCCTATTAGTAATGGGGGTATTTTTCTGACCTCCTGCAAAGCAGTCGGTTGGCTCTTTCTCCTAGCGAAAAGAGGAACGCTCCGCTCGATTCTGCCCCCTGGGCAATCGTCCCCCCTATTTCGCTAGTCCGAAAGACCGTCATTATTAGTTTGGCAGTATATTTCTAACTACCTGTAAAAAATCTTGTTTTGTTTTAACATCGACGAACGGGACGATAGTTAGTACAGGCTCAACAGAATTTAAACCGTCAGCATAAAAGAGTGCTTCGCCTTTCCTGTCTGAAATTGTAGGAACATTTTCCAGTTCACACATACTAAAAGCCATTTTCAATCGGTCGTCCCCTATATTTCCGAGGTATAAAACTGCTGATATTTGGTTTCTAAGTTCAACAGGAATATTCTCTGCATTTGGGTCTTGGGTACTAAGGCAGAGGTGGCAACCTGCCTGCCGTCCTTTGCGTGCAATCAAGCCTAAGTTTTGCAGAATTTCATTCCATAGCTCTTTACCTTGTTTACTAGAACCACAACTATCACGAATAGAAGCAAGCTCATCAATAAACAAAAAATTAGGGGTCATTCCTAAATCATAGGCATCAGCATTTAGCGAACTGTTCTGCTTGATAACCTCAAAACGTTCATCCATAATTTTTACAAACTGTCTTGATAGCTTTGCTAGTGAAGTAGGAGAAGAGCCTACTGAAATTTGTTTTCCCAGTTCTTCTTGGAGGAGTGCCCCAAGAGCATATAAGTCAGCTCCTTTACCATCAACGATAGCTAGATAAGTATCAATACCGCACCCTTTGGCAAGTGCATTAAATAAGTACCATTGTAGAGCTATTGTCTTCCCTGTACCCGTCCTTCCATATACTCCTAAATTAGTATTCTGTTTTAGAGAAAATTGCTGAGTATTGGATAGTTTAACTATTGGCGTAGGTATGTCTTCAAAAAAATCTCTAGTCAATGTTTGGCTATTGAATATATACTGCTCAATTTCTTCCTTTCCAAGTTTATAAATAACATGGTCAGGAAATTCATATTTGGATAGTAGAGGTAGACCCAAGGTTGGAACAAGATATTCTTCAAGATTTTTTAGAAGTTTTAAAAACTTATTCCCAAACAATGGTACTTCGACCATTACAATATCATTGGGCAAGATTTCAAAGTTTAATGTTGCACTATTGGTTACTACATTATCACTTTCTTCGTATAAATTTAGTCCAATCAGCATATCAAATAGAGATTCTCTAACATACAGTATATTTTGAATTTTTGATATAAAAACAGACTTAAAAAATTTTTCAATAGAACAAATTATTCCAATAAATATCAATGAAAGCACTGATTTAATAGGGATTGAGTATGGAGAAATCCAAGTGTTTATCAATAACATTCCTAAAAATAAATCCATTCCGACTCTGCTCAAAAACAATCTTTTAGAGGTTATTATATAAGGATTAAACCTCACTCGTACTGCATGATTCAGCTTGATTAGCTTCATTATCTGTCCCTCCGTGGTCATTTTCTGATAAATAACCCAACAATAACAATAAAAGTGGAATAACTAAAAAACCTCCAGCTACAAACAAAGTATCAAACCACGGAGACATCGTCCCTTTCATCTGGAATATAATATACAAAGAAATAACTAGAGCAGGATAGGTTATGTTGAACATAAATTTATAAATTTTCATAATAATTTCCTTTCATAAAACCAAAGGGGGAGGGGTTAGCTCCCCCTTATATCACTAAGCCTCAATTATTGAGGTGTAAAAAGAAGTTTCCCTGTAGCCTTGGTAAATCTCTTTGTTCATCAAGCTAATCCTAAATTCATCAGAAATACGGTGTTTTTGACGATTAAGAATAATGATGTTTTCTGCTAACTTCTTCAAAGTAGGCTCATAGATTACCCCTTCAATTGGCAAATTTTCCTTTAAAAAATTTCTGGATTCATCATCTAAGGTAAAGTTTACTGATTTGTCTGAATTAAAGCTCTGTACTCGCTTAATTCCATTGATATTTGGCATTTCCATTCCTTCGCTAAGGAAAATATCTTTAAATGTTTTCATCTATGTTATTTCTCCATTTTTTATTTTGTTGTTACAGTCAATATTCTTAAATAAATTGGTGAAGCTCTAGCCTTCATTAGTATTCTCCTCTTTGTGTTTATGTATAAATGTAGTATCGGTCATAAACGACAGTAATTAAGCTACAGTTCCTCAATGTTACCATGAGAAACTGTAATCCTCTACTGCATTATTTCTTTATAGTAAGCAAAAATAACAAGTTTTAGAACATATGACAATCTAACTTGCCTAACCATTTCAGAAGTCATAAATTCTTTTTGATAACTTTCCAATGATGTAATAATAGAATTTTCCAAAAAAAATCTTACAGACAAGGTTCCAACATCCTTATCCTTTGGAATAGACGAAATCGAATGTTTCATTTCATTATCTAATTTATGCCAATCTTTCAAACTTAAAGATTTCGTTTTTTCAAAAGCCTCTTCTAAAACACTTGATGCAGAGGCTTTTAAAATCAAAGTCACTGAAGTTGCCCCTAATTCATTGTCAACTTCTTTCAAATATGATTTTGTTGCATGTTCTAAATTTTCTATATCTTGTTCATTTATTTTAGCGTCTAACTTTTCCTGAATCACTGCTTGTATTGATTCTAACCAATACTTCGCTTCGTAAGATAGACGTACTCCAAGGTGTGAGCGCATTTTTACTCCTATTATTAGTTTTGTTGTATTTGATATACACATTCTATCATCTATATTTGCAGAAATCAAGTAAAAACACCAAAAGATTTCCAAAAATAAAATATTCTATTTCCTTTACGACAGAATGGACGTCTTAAAATATTGATTTAATAGGCTTTGAGTAGTTGTAAGTTCTTAAGTATCAAACTCAAAATCCAGTGTCCGCAAGGACGTGCCGGTTCGACCCCGGCCGCCGGTATAGTTTAAAAGACAAGGTTTCTAAGCCTTGTCTTTTGTTTTGTGCTTGTAATTTCGGCTCATTGTCAACTGTAGTGGGTAGACGAAAAGCTAACACCTAGAGAGGACGAAATTCGTTCTCTCATTTTTAATGTTTAAAGCAATATATATCTTGGTTTTAAAGTTCGTAAAGTTCCTAAAGCCGAACGCTTGCCTCTTGATGTCTTTGATGAGTTTATTGGTCGCTTCCAGCTTAGCGTTTGAATATGGAAGCTCCATGGCGTTCGTGATGTACGTTTTATACTTTAGAAACGTTTTAAAAACAGTTTTAAAGGCAGGATTGACAAGATCCAGGTTGTCCTCTAGAAGCTCGAAGAAATATTTCGAGTTCATCTCTTGGAAATGGAAGAGAAAGATCTGGTAGAGTTCGTAATAGAATTTCAATTCATTTGAGAAATCCAATGTCTTCTGGACAACCTCTCTCGGTGTTACTGTTTGCCCAAAAGTGCGGGAATAGAAGCGATTCAGAGACAGTTTTCGACTATCTTTTTGGAGAATACGCCAGTGATTTTTCATGGATCGATAAGGTAGGGAACGCGTATCGAAAGTCTTCATAATATCAATTCTAGTCGTCATCATAGCACGGCTCAGGTGTTGTATAATGTGAAATCTATCAAGGACAATTTTAGCTCTTGGAAATAGTTTTTTGATGATGGGAATATAGCTACCCGACATGTCCACTGTTACGACCTCGACAGTTTCTCTGACTGCCCTAGGATACTTGTAGAAATAGTTCTTTATGGTTGCTTGGCGGTTATTCTCTAGAATGGTCACAATGCGTGTCGTCTCAAAATCCTGAGCAATAAAGGCGAGTTTTCCCTTGTTCCGACTAAATTCATCCCAGCTCAAGACTTTTGGTAATTTCGTAAAATCATGCTCAAATTGAAACTGAGCCAGTTTCCTCTGGACGACCGATACGGAGATATGTAGTCTCCTAGCGATGGCTATATTGGTCATGTTTTCTGTATGGAGTTGTGTCACTTTCTCCCAAATAGGTTGTGAAATCTGACAGTTTTTCTTGACTAGAGTTGTCTCAGCTACAGTCACTTTTTGGCAAGATTTGCATTGAAACCGCCGTTTCTTAAGCAAGAGGAGGGTCGGAAAGCCCTGGCAATCCAAAATCGGAATCTTTGACGACTTTTGAAAGTCGTACTTGATACACTTTCCTTGGCAATGAGGACAACCGGGGCTGTCGTAATCTAGCTTTGCCCTGATTTCTAGATGGGTCTGATGTTTCAAAATGAAGAGAATTTTGATGTTTTTGTCTTTGATTCCAATTAGTTCTGTGGTATGATCTTCGCTTTTTTATTTCTAGGCTCAGGAATCCAGAGTCACTTCCCTGACTCTGGATTTATTCCATATGAGTCTTTCTAATGTGAGTGTGGTTGCTTTTCATTATAGGTCATATGGGACTTTTTGTATATATTCAAAAAGGCTCCATAATCTCTATGGTGGATTTACCCACTACAGAAATTATAGAGCCGTAATTTCTCTTGTTTGAGTTACTAAAAATTACTATTTTTTTGTGGCTCATTGTCAACTGTAGTGGGTAGACGAAAAGCTAACACCTAGGGAGCGGGAAAGAACTCGACTGGTCAAAAACATACTAAGATTAGTAGTGAGGAAATCTCCGACGGGAGAGAGTAGTCACTACTTTTTCTTTATGTTAAAGTAGAGGTGTCTTGTTAAGTCGAGAACTCTTTTGACGCTAGACGTCGCATCAAAAACTGGCAAGACACCTGTTTTAGAAAGAATGTTATCAAAGTATGTGGGACGCCTGACGTCGAGTATTGAAAATGACATCACTAAAACAAGGAATCATTCAAGACAAAGAGGTAATATCATGCGTGCAGTTTTTGGGATTGATGTGAGTAAGGCAAGTTCAGAAGTGGCCATTCTAGTCAATGGTGAGAAAGTTCATGGCTATGCCATGTCCAATGACGCCATCGGCTTTGCTCGGCTACTTGGCGATTTGAGAACCGTCCATAAGCCAGAAATCATCTTTGAAGCAACAGGTGTCTATTCTCGTCGTCTTCAAGCTTTTCTGGATGAACATGACTACGCTTATACACGGCTTAATCCCTTAGAAGCTAAGAAGCAACTGGATAGCTTGCGTGTGCGGAAAACAGATCAAATTGACGCCGAAAAACTGGCTCAATCTCAATTTGTGCTGAATCGTAAACCCACTTATGTCCAAGAAGAAGTCTATCAAGAACTGCGAGATTTAAGTCGCTTCTATCAGAACTTAACTGAGGACATCGTTCGAGCTAAAAACCGTCTGCACAAGGTCTTGCAAGTCACGTTTCCAGAGATAGAGACTGTCTTATCAAAGCCAACTGGGGAACAATACTGGAACTTAGTTACTGCGTTTCCTTGCAAGGACTTCGTGCTTGATTTAAGCAAGGACGAACTCTTAGAGAGCATTCGTCAGTCCACCTCAAAACGTATTTCGGACAAGCGTGTGGCGTATTTAGCTGAGAAGCTGATAGCACTAGCTAATCAATCTTATTGTGCCGTCAAGAAAACCTCTCCAATACTGGAAGAGGTGCGTTATTATGCAAAAGAATTGCTTCGGCTTTCTGGACAGAGACAGGCAGTCTTAGACGAAATGGTAGAACTAGCTCAGCCATTACCTGAATACGACATTCTGCTCTCTATTCCTGGAATAGCTGAGACTACTGCAACAAGTATTATTGGTGAACTGGGAGATATTCGCCGTTTTCAGTCTGCCAATCAAATCAATGCCTTTATCGGTATTGATCTGAGACACTATGAATCTGGCAACTTCCTCGCTAAGGAACACATTACCAAGCGTGGCAATCCCTACGCTAGAAAAATTCTGTTCAAATGTATTCACAATATCGCTTCAGCCAGTCACACCAATCCTTGCCATATCGCCGACTTTTATGAGAAACGAAAAAGACAATCACAAACGACTTCAACGAAGCCGCACACGATTGCCTCCATACATCGTCTCATTCGGACAATGTATTACCTCATTATGCATAACAAACTTTACGATTACGCTTCAACCCAAAATCGGTAAAACTGTTTATGCTCTATCATTGTAACACCTTATCAAAAAATTTCAACATAAGGTGTTGCTTTTGTATACACTTTTTACACTAAACTTTAGTCCAAAATAAAATAATTTCCTTATTTTGACTACTGAACTTAACATATTTTTCATCAAATACCTTGATGGACTTGACAAATGGTAGAAAAAGAGTTCGTCTTCCCGCCCCCGCACAGTTGATTAGGTCAGATTTGGAGTGTAAAACACGAACAAATCTGCCAATCAACCACTGCGCTGAGATGTTGACACGAGCCCTGAGAAGCGAGATTAAACTTTTTGCCCAGCCTCTTTTTTGGTGTTTCTTTTTTATTAAGAAGGCTTACGAGTTGCTATGGATAGATATACTCTTTTTCAGTAAATTTTCCTTGTTTTTTTGTTTTCCATGTGGTATACTTAACAAGTTAATTAAAAGGTTAAGGGGATTCCTATGAATCGTATTGCATTAGAAATTGAGAAGTACCTGCACGAGATTGTTTTGAGTTCGGAGAATCAATTGGAGATTTTGGTTGGTTCTTGTCAAAGCACGGTGAAGTTGACGAATACGCAGGAGCATATTTTGATGCTTATTGAAAAGGCTGCTTATACTAATACTGAGATTGCTAAGGAGTTGAATGTTAGTCAGGCTGCGATCACGAAGGCTACAAAGTCATTAGTTGCTCAGGGGTTATTGGTGGCGGTTAGAGATGATAAGGATGCTCGTATTGTTCGCTTTAGTTTGACTGAGGCTGCTAAGCCTATTGCTGCAGAGCATGCTCATCATCACGCGCATACTTTGGAAGCTTATGAAGAGCTTTTGGAACATTATAGTCTTGAAGAGCAGGAGTCAATTGCTCGATTCTTAAGTGAGTTAGTGGAGAAGATTAGAAAATAAATGAGATATATTACTGTGGAAGACTTGTCGTTTTACTACGACAAAGAACCGGTTTTAGAACATATTTGCTATTATCTTGATAGTGGGGAATTTGTGACTTTGACTGGTGAGAATGGCGCAGCCAAGACAACCCTCATTAAGGCGACTTTGGGGATATTGAAGCCCAAACAAGGGAAGGTTTCTATTGCTGAGAAGAGTATAAAGGGTAAGAAGTTGAGAATGGCCTATTTACCTCAGCAAATTGCAAGTTTTAATGCTGGTTTTCCGAGCACGGTTTACGAATTCGTAAAATCAGGGCGTTATCCTCGACAAGGTTGGTTTCGTCGTTTGACAGCCCATGATGAGGAACATGTTCGGATTAGTTTGGAATCAGTTGGCATGTGGGAACATCGGGATAAGCGCTTAGGTGCTTTGAGTGGTGGGCAGAAGCAGCGTGCGGTCATTGCGCGTATGTTTGCCTCTGATCCAGATATTTTTATTCTGGATGAACCGACAACAGGGATGGATGCAGGGACCAAGGATGCTTTTTACCAGCTCATGCACCATTCGGCTAAGAAGCATGGAAAGTCGGTTTTAATGATAACTCATGATCCTGATGAGCTGAATAAGTATGCTGATCGAAACATTCACTTGGTTCGTGATCAGCAGTCTCCTTGGCGTTGTTTCAATGTTCATGAAGCGGATGAGGAGGTTGCCCATGTTTGATCTATCTGTATTTCATTATGACTTTATGCAGCGTGCTTTCCTGGCAATCATTGCGATGAGTCTGTTCTCGCCCATTTTGGGGGTCTTTTTGATACTCAGACGGCAGAGTTTGATGTCGGATACTCTTAGTCATGTTTCGTTGGCTGGGGTTGCATTTGGTTTGGTATTGGGGATTTCACCAACGCTTTCGACTGTTCTTGTCGTTATTGTGGCAGCTGTATTTTTAGAGTATTTGCGGACAATTTACAAGAATTTTATGGAAATTGGGACGGCTATCCTCATGTCGACTGGTTTGGCTATTTCGCTCATTGTCATGAATAAATCTGGTGGGAAATCAGGGCTTAGCCTGGAACAATATCTGTTTGGTTCGATAGTGACCATTAGTCAGGAGCAAGTAATTGCTTTGTTTACGATTGCTGTGATTGTCATTGTGCTGACATTGCTGTTTTTACGTCCAATGTATATTCTTACCTTTGACGAGGATACGGCATTTGTAGATGGATTGCCTGTGCGAGCTATGTCCATTGCCTTCAATGTGGTGACTGGTGTTGCCATTGCCTTAATGATTCCTGCGGCAGGTGCTTTGCTGGTTTCAACAATTATGGTTTTGCCTGCTTCTATTGCATTGCGACTTGGTAAGAGTTTTAAAGCTGTTATCTTTACTGGGATGGGCATTGGCTTTTTTGGAATGGTCATGGGGTTGCTGACTTCTTACTATGCAGAAACCCCAGCGAGTGCAAGTATTACCTTGATTTTCATTAGTATTTTCTTACTGGTGAATGTTGTTCAAAAATTTAAAAAATAAGGAGTTAAGATGAAAAAAGTTGGTTTATTATTTTTGTCTGTCTCAGCTTTGCTTTTAGGGGCTTGTAGCAATAGCACAGCTTCTGAAGATGGGAAGTTGAATATTGTAACGACCTTTTATCCTGTTTATGAGTTCACCAAGCAGGTGGCAGGTGATGAGGCAAATGTTGATCTGTTGGTTAAGGCTGGGACAGAGGTTCATGGTTATGAGCCGTCAGCCAAAGATATTGCTCGTATCCAAGAGGCAGATGCTTTTGTTTATGAAAATGAAAATATGGAAACATGGGTCCATGATGTTGAAAAATCACTTGATACAACAAAGGTTAATGTGATTAGTGCGACGGAAGGGATGCTCTTGTTACCAGGTAGTGAAGAAGGTGAGGATCACGACCATAGTGAGGAGGGGCATAGCCATGCTTATGATCCGCATGTATGGTTGTCTCCTGAGCGTGCCATCACACTTGTAGAAAATATTCGTGATAGTTTGGTAGCTAAATACCCAGAAAAGAAAGATGCTTTTGAAACAAATGCGGCAGCCTATATTGAGAAATTAGATGCTTTGGATGCTAAATATTCTGAAACATTATCTGCTGCGAAACAGAAATACTTTGTTACACAACATACTGCATTTGCATATTTGGCTTTGGACTATGGTTTGAAACAAGTTTCTATTACAGGTGTTGCTGCGGATGAAGATCCAACACCATCACGTCTAGCAGAATTGACAGAGTATATTAATAAATATGGCATTAAGTATATCTATTTTGAAGAAAATGCGTCAAAATCTGTTGCAGAAACACTTGCCAAAGAGACTGGGGTTCAGTTGGATGTTCTTAATCCTCTTGAAAGTTTGACGGATGAGGATATGAAAAATGGTAAGGATTATATTTCTGTTATGGAAGATAATCTGACTGCCCTTGAAAAAACAACTTCCCAAGAAGGTTCTGAAATTTTGCCAGAAGAAGGTGCTGAGACTGCGCAAACTGTTTATAATGGTTATTTTGAAGATAGTGCCGTAAAAGATCGTACTCTTTCAGATTATGCAGGTGAGTGGCAATCTGTTTATCCATACTTGCTTGATGGTACACTAGATCAGGTCTGGGATTACAAGGCTAAGATCAAAGGTGGTATGACAGCTGAAGAGTACAAGGCTTATTACGATACTGGCTACAAAACAGATGTTGATCAAATTAACATTACAGATAATACCATGGAATTTGTAGTGGGAGATAAGAAAGAAAAATTCACGTATAAGTATGTGGGCTATAAGATTTTGACCTACAAAAAAGGAAATCGTGGTGTTCGTTTCTTGTTTGAAGCAACGGATGCAAATGCTGGTAACTATAAGTATGTTCAATTTAGCGACCACAATATCGCCCCTGTTAAAACAGATCACTTCCATATCTATTTTGGTGGAGAGAGCCAAGAAAAACTCTTGGAAGAGTTGGAAAACTGGCCGACATACTACCCTGTTGGTTTGACTGGTTTGGAAATTGGTCAGGAGATGCTGGCTCACTAAGAATAATGAGAAGACTGGGCAAGGTGTTCAGTCTTTCTTCTTGACAATTTTTGACTACAAATGTAAACTGAAGTTAGAAAATTATTGTTGGGAGGTGAATGTGTGGAGCAGACAATTTCTGCTGCAGAGTGGCAGGTCATGCGGGTCCTGTGGGCCCATCCTGGTGCGACTTCTCAGGAAATTATTCATGCCTTGCAGGAAGGCTTTGATTGGCAGGCGACGACCATTAAGACACTCTTGGGGCGGCTGCGGAAGAAAAACTATTTGAGAATGGTCAAGGAAACCAGCAAATACCACTATTATCCGCTGATCAGTGAAGAGGAACATTTGCAGGGTCAGGTGGAGCTCTTACTAGCTACCATCTGTTCCACAAAACAGGGGCAATTGGTTGACAAACTGCTAGACACAGGGACATTTTCCCAAAAAAGCCTAGAAAATCTGGCCAGCAAAATCTCGCAGTTACAAAGGACTGCACCCGAGCAAATCGCTTGTCGGTGCTTGGCGGGGCAATGTACCTGTGGGCATCATCATACTCTTCGAAAATCAACCTCAGACGTTGTTGACTTGACTTGATGAGTGGGAGTGGGAAAGAACTCGACCAGTCTAAAAAGAGTTCGTCTTCCCCCCCCCCCCGCACAGTTGATTAGGCCAGATTTGGAGTGTAAAAAACGAACAAATCTGCCAATCAACCACTGCTCTGAGATGTTGACACGAACTCTGAGAAGAGGTGCTGGGCTTTCTGCCCAGCCTCAGCCGACTACCTGAAAATGCGAAAGTAGTAGGGTTCTATCTGCTCAGGGGGAAACGAAGACGTTCGCTCTATTTCTAACCTCCAAAGGTTCCCCGAACCTTTGGAGCTAGTCTGAACCTGATTTTCATTGAGTATAAAAAAGGAGAAAAAACATGAAGCAAACTTTGAAATTGAAAAACTTATCGTGCCAAAACTGTGTCAAGCATGTGACCAATCGCCTCTTGGACTTGGATGGGGTGGAAGAGGTGAAAATCCAGCTGGATCAGCAGTTGGCGGAGGTGGAAACCTCTGTAGCCTATGACTTGGAAGGTTATCAAGAGGCCTTGGAAGATACTATCTATGAAGTAGAAGAGTTGGTATAAAGAAAAAAGCAGCCGTCGGGCTGCTTTTTATAATGCTTTGAGAAACTTGTTCAGGTTTAGCTGTACTTGTGCAAGTGAAATTTGGTCCCAGAAGCCGTCTGATCGAAAGCGTGGAATCAGGTGGACATGGAAATGGGTTCCAGCATCAAACAAGCGATCGTTGCAGGCTATGGTCACACCGTCAATTGTCAATACTTGACAGAGTTTATCAGTCAAAAAGACTTCCAAGTCCGATAGCTCATAGCGAACAGCAGAAGGGATTTGGCTGAGCGTGTCATAGTGTTCCTTGCTGACAATCAGTAGATGCCCCGTTTGGACGGGGTCAATATCCCAGACGACCTTGAAATGTTCTGTCTGGTAGAGAATATCTTCTTCTTTGAGTTGGTGGCAAAAAATGCAGGTCATGTCTTTTCTCCTAGGTTAGCAGAAAAGTAAATCACATAGGATTTCCTTGGGAATTATATGTGATTTACTCTAATTGCCATTTTTTCTTTCCGATCCTGCCGTCTCTTTTCGAAGAAGGCTGCTCCTAGGAAAGATACGATTGGGCGTAAAATGTAGAAATAAAAGGCAAGTGTCGGATTAAAGTAAGCAAATAGGATAACGACGATGTTGAAAAGGGCGACGGTCACCAATTGCCGTAAGTGTGCCATGGAAACAAACCGCTTTGTATATGTTGTTCCGGCAAACTTTTCTTGTAGGACAAAGTAATTCAAAATGGATTGACAGAGATTGACTGCAATGGTCACGACCCCATAACCAACAACAGCCGTGGTAGTTATGCCTTCCATCATCCACCGAGTAAAGAGGGGAATGAGGGCCAGCGTTGCCATAAAGTTGAATTGAACAATTAAGATTTTGCTGGTTGCGTGCTCAATCTGTCCCAGAATCTTGTGGTTGTCATACCAAAATCCGCCACGATGAAAAAGGATACAAAGAAGATGAGGATGCCTGTGAAAAAGTGATGTGTATCAACAGTGTCGCTCGGTAAAGGAATTTCCAGCAACATCATGGTGATGATAACCCCAATCACTGCGTCGGAGAACACCTCCAGATGTTCCTTCAGGCGTTTGGCACGACGTGTCTCATCCTCACGATAGAGTTGGTCCAAAAATGCTTGACGTTCATCGGCAGACAAATGCTCTAACTCAGGATGCAAAAGACTGGCTTCCTGAGCCATTTGTTCAAAGTAGTCGTTCAAAAATTCTTGATTTTTAGGATTTTGCTTGGTATTTTTCATCGCTTAATAAGTCAAAACAGAATACTTCTTCTTCCCACGACGGATAACGGTTAACTCGCCGTCAATCTTGTCACTGTCAGAAAGGGTATAGTCCAAGTCCTGCACACGCTCACCGTTGACATAAATGGCACCATTTTGCACATCTTCACGAGCTTGGCGTTTTGAGTTGACAATACCAGAGGTGACTAGGAGTTCAACGATGTTAAGGTTGTCTTCAGCCTGTACAGCGTAGTTTGGAACGTTGCTGAGGCCCTGTTTGAGCTCTTTTGCGGACAGGTTTTTGATGTTGCCTGCGAACAATTGCTCGGTGATGTTAAGGGCTTGATTATAGGCTTCTTCCCCGTGGACCAAAGTCACGACTTCCCTAGCCAAAATCTTCTGAGCCAAGCGTTCATGACGGGCAGCGTCAAATTGTTTCTCGATTTCAGCAATCTCATCTAATGACAAGAAAGTAAAGATTTTCAAGAAACGAACGGCATCGTCGTCCATGACATTGAGCCAGAATTGGTACATTTCATAAGGGGAAGTCTTGTCAGCATCCAACCAAACAGCGTTGCCCTCTGACTTACCGAACTTCTTACCTGTTGAGTCAGTGATGAGGGGAACAGTCATCACGTGACCAGACTTGTCAGCCTTGCGGCGAAGCAACTCGGTACCCGCAGTCATGTTACCCCATTGGTCAGAACCACCGATTTGTAGGGTTACATTGTGCTTGTCATTGAGTTCATAGAAGTCATAGCCTTGCATGATTTGGTAGGCAAACTCGGTGTAGGAAATCCCTGTTTCAATCCGTTTTTTCACAGAGTCTTTGCTCATCATGTAGTTGACCGTGTAGTATTTACCAACATCACGAAGGAAGTCGATAAAGCTGATGTCTGAGAACCAGTCGTAGTTGTTGACCATTTCGGCCTTATTGTCACCATTTTCAAAATCCAAGAAACGAGAGAGCTGGCCTTGGATTTTTGTCACCCAACCGTCAACGGTGTCTTTGGTCTGCAAGCTGCGCTCCGCATCCTTGAAGGAAGGGTCGCCAATCAGACCAGTCGCACCGCCAACTAGGGCGTAAGGCTTGTGACCAGCTAGTTGCAAACGACGGCTGGTTAAAATCGCAACCAAGTGCCCCAAGTGTAAACTATCTGCTGTTGGATCGTATCCAGTGTAATAAGAAACCTGTCCTTCTGTCAATGCTTTTACCAAGGCTTCTTCGTCTGTCGTTTGAAAGACCAAGCCACGAGCTTTTAGTTCTTCAAAAATGTTCATGTGGGCTGTCTCCTTTAGGTTTAATATACAGGACCATAAACCATTTTATATGATTTTTGGACCGAACTTCATTTAAAAAAATTCCTCCCTATTATACCACGAAATTGCGGAAAATAAACAAAATTTGGTATAATGGAACGATAAGGAGTTAATATGGCGACTAAATCAGATAAGCAAGATTTTAAAAAGAAAATCAGTGCCCTAGGCCTAGGGGATGTAGTAGGAGTTTTCCTTCGGACGCTGAAATTATTATTCAATTCAGTAGCTGTCTTGGTGTTCCTATTCGGTCTTTTTGGTGCGGGCATAGGAATTGGTTTCGTGGTTAGTCTTTTTGATGACGTTAAGATTCCCAAAACAGAGGAACTGGTGGCGAAGGTTTCAGAAGTTAGTCGGATTTCCACCGTTACCTATTCGGATGGTAGCTTGGTGTCGGAAGTTAATTCAGATCTGCTTCGTGTACCCATTACTTCGGAGGAGGTCTCGAATTATCTAAAACAGGCTGTAATTGCGACAGAGGATGAAACATTTGAAACCCACAATGGGGTTGTGCCTAAGGCTGTTTTGCGTGCGGCACTGGGATCGGTTGGTCTAGGTTCATCTAGCGGTGGTTCAACCTTGACGCAGCAATTGATAAAACAGCAACTTGTCGGAGATGCTCCAACCTTTACGCGTAAGGCTAATGAGATTGTTTCGGCTTTGGCATTAGAGCGGAATATGACCAAGGAAGAGATTTTGACCATTTACCTAAATGTTTCTCCATTTGGTCGAAATAATCAGGGACGAAATATTGCAGGGGTAGAAGCTGCGGCTCAGGGAATTTTTGGTAAACCAGCGAAAGACTTGACTGTTCCGCAGGCTGCTTTTATTGCAGGCTTACCGCAAAGTCCGATTGTTTATTCTCCCTATGCATCAGATGGAACACGTAAATCAGATGAAGATATGGTTTACGGTATTGAACGCTATCAAGATGTTCTCTTTAATATGTATCGGGCGTCATTCTTGACCAAGGAAGAATACGAAACCTACAAAGCTTACGATATTAAACAAGATTTTATTGCTCCAGCTCCTGTAATGGCGGATACGAAAGATTATCTCTACTACGAGGTCATGGAAGAAGCGCAAGAGGTTATGTTTGATTATCTGGTAAAACGCGATAAGGTTTCTGAAAATGACTTGAAAAACGATGAAACTAAGGCTTCCTATGAAGAATTGGCTAAGCAAGAATTGAGTCAAGGCGGCTATACGATTAAGAGTACCGTTGATCAAGGAATCTATGCGGCAATGCAGTCTGTTGTGGCAAATTATGGCTCTGTTTTGGATGATGGAAACGAATATGTCGAGACAGGCAGTGTCTTAATTGATAATGCCACAGGAGCCATTTTAGGATTTGTGGGTGGTCGCGATTATGCAACTAACCAAAATAACCATGCCTTTGATACTCTTCGTTCGCCAGCGTCAACCATCAAGCCTCTGTTAGCTTACGGTATTGCGATTGATCAAGGTTTGATAGGTTCTGCCAGCATCCTTTCCGATTATCCAACGAACTTCTCAAGTGGACAACCGATTATGTATGGTTCAGGACGTGGTACTGGTATGATGAACTTACAGACGGCTATTGACCGTTCTGTTAACATTCCTGCTTTTTGGACCTATAAGATGATGAGAAATGCAGGTGTAGATGCCAAAGCGTACATGGATAAAATGAATTATCATATTCCTATGTACGATATTGAAAGTGTACCGTTGGGCGGTGGTGTTGAAATTTCAGTATTGACAAATACCAATGCCTATCAAACTTTGGCAAATGGTGGCGTTTATAACAAACATTACATTGTTGAAAGCATTACTGCTTCTGATGGAACAGTAGTGTATCAGCATGAAGCGGCTCCGGTTCAAGTCTATTCTAAAGCAACTGCAAGTATTATGAACCAGCTTTTGAGACAGGTTGTCAACTCTGGTTATACTACGACGTTCAAGAGTCGATTGAGTGGTTTAAACCCACAGGCAGCATCATCTGATTTCGTCGGTAAGACGGGAACAAGTAATGAAGTCAATGACGTGTGGCTCATGCTATCAACCCCTAGAGTAACTTTAGGTACCTGGGCTGGGAATGATGATAACTCAGAAATGTATGTCTGGACAGGCTACCATAATAATTCACAATATGTGGCTCATATGGTTGATGCGCTTTACAATGTTAATGCGGATATGTTCGCAGGAAAATTTGAATTAGACAGTAGTGTTATTGCTTCTAGCGTCGTTGCTTCTACAGGTCAACGTGCAGGGACGACACAGGTAAATGGGCGCCAAGTAACAGTTGGAGGTGCGATGACAACTAGTTATTGGGCTAAAAATGGTGCACCAGTGACGAGCTATAACTTCATGGTTGGGGGGACAGATAGTGACCGAGCACAGGCTTGGAATACAATTATCGGTTCCCAAACGCCAACATCAAGTAGCTCAACCCAACGAAGCAGTTCGACTCGGAGTAGAACGAGTTCTTCAGCTAATAACACGAACCAGTCATCAGAAACGCAAACAGCAACTAGTGAGCAAGCGAATAATGATTCACCTTGATTTTTTCTAGTACTTGTGCTATAATGGTGTAAATTATTTGTCGTGTGTCTTGTTTGAAATATTGTCCAAACAAGGCTTGCAGCAGTTAAATCAAACTTTTTCAAAGGAAGATTTAGCTGCTCTTTTTGTGTCTATGAGGAAATTTTTTGAGAATTGTTACCTATTCTTAAAAATTCTAAAAATTCAGAAAAAGGATGAATGTTGGTCATCACATGGCTGTATATAATCGAACTCGGGCTACACTCCTGTAGAAAAAGATACAGTTTGTGGAACTTTGACTTTGTTTACCCCTTGGCGTCGTAAACGTCTGAACTTTCTTCGACATTCTGTCTAGAAAGTCCTAGTCGTTCTGACGAGGGTGCGTCAACGAAATCAAAGATTTCGGACTTACCGCTTATTTTCTTTTGGAGTGTAAAACGCCCTCGTATCTTTTAATTGAACTCGGACTAAATTCGTCGGAAAAAAGCTTTGTTAATGAGTTTTTGTTTCGCTAACTGCTCATAACGTCGTAAACGTCTGGTCTTTCTTCGACGTTCTGTCTAGAAAGCCCTAGTCGTTCTGACGAGGGTGCGTCAGCAAAATCAAAGATTTTGGACTTACCGCTTATTTTTCTCTCGAATTTTACGTCCTCGTATCTTATTACAAAGGAGAAAACTTTTGGCAGGACATGAAGTTCAGTACGGTAAGCACCGTACCCGTCGTAGTTTTTCAAGAATCAAGGAAGTTCTTGATTTACCAAATTTGATTGAAATCCAAACGGACTCTTTCCAAGACTTTTTAGATTATGGTTTGAAAGAAGTCTTTGAAGATGTACTTCCAGTTTCAAACTTTACGGATACCATGGAATTGGAATTCGTTGGTTATGAATTGAAAGAGCCTAAATACACATTGGAAGAGGCGCGTGCGCATGATGCGAACTACTCAGCTCCAATCTATGTGACTTTCCGTCTGGTGAATAAAGAAACTGGCGAGATCAAGACACAAGAAGTCTTCTTCGGTGAGTTTCCAATCATGACTGAAATGGGTACCTTCATCATCAACGGTGCAGAGCGTATCATCGTTTCTCAGTTGGTTCGTTCACCAGGTGTCTACTTCAATGATAAAGTAGATAAGAACGGTAAAGTAGGTTATGGTTCAACGGTTATCCCTAACCGTGGAGCTTGGTTGGAATTGGAAACAGATTCAAAAGACATTGCCTACACTCGTATTGACCGTACGCGTAAGATTCCGTTCACAACGCTTGTTCGTGCGCTTGGTTTCTCAGGTGATGATGAAATCTTTGACATCTTCGGTGATAGCGAATTGGTTCGCAATACCATTGAAAAAGATATTCATAAAAACCCAGCAGATTCTCGTACGGATGAAGCGCTTAAGGAAATCTATGAGCGCCTTCGTCCAGGTGAACCAAAGACAGCTGAAAGCTCTCGTAGCCTTTTGACAGCTCGTTTCTTTGACCCACGTCGTTACGACTTGGCACCTGTTGGTCGTTACAAGATTAATAAAAAACTCAACCTCCGTACTCGTTTGCTCAACCAAACACTTGCTGAGCATGTGATTAACGGTGAGACAGGCGAAATCGTCTTGGAAGCTGGTACTGTGTTGAGTCGTGATGTGCTTGAAAAAGTAGAAGCACAATTCGATGAGCTCAACTTGGTAGAATATATTCCAAATGACAATGCTGTTCTTCTTGAGCCAGTTCTTTTGCAGAAATTCAAGATTGTAGCTCCTAAGGATCCAGAACGTGTTGTGACGGTGATTGGTAATGCTAATCCAGCTGAAAATGTGCGTACAGTAACGCCTGCGGATATCTTGGCAGAGATGAGCTACTTCCTCAACTTGGCTGAGGGTCTTGGTCGTGTAGATGATATTGACCACTTGGGTAACCGTCGTATTCGTGCCGTTGGTGAATTGCTTGCTAACCAAGTACGTATCGGTTTGACACGTATGGAACGTAACTTGCGTGAGCGTATGTCTGTTCAAGACAATGAAGTATTGACGCCACAACAAATCATCAATATCCGTCCTGTTACAGCCGCAATCAAAGAATTCTTTGGTTCATCTCAGTTGTCACAGTTCATGGACCAACACAACCCACTTTCTGAGTTGTCTCACAAACGCCGTTTGTCAGCCTTGGGACCTGGTGGTTTGACTCGTGACCGTGCTGGCTACGAGGTTCGAGACGTTCACTACACTCACTATGGTCGTATGTGTCCGATTGAAACGCCTGAGGGACCAAACATCGGTTTGATCAACAACTTGTCTTCTTATGGTCACCTCAACAAGTATGGCTTCATCCAAACACCATACCGTAAGATTGACCGTGCAACTGGTACAGTTACAAATGAGATTGTTTGGTTGACAGCCGATGAAGAAGATGCCTACATCGTAGCACAATCAACATCACCTCTTGATGAAAACAACCGCTTCGTTGATAAGATTGTTATGGGACGTCACCAAGGTAACAACCAAGAGTTCCCAGCAGATTCAGCAGACTTCATGGATGTATCTCCGAAACAGGTAGTTGCTGTTGCGACAGCATGTATTCCTTTCTTGGAAAACGATGACTCCAACCGTGCCCTCATGGGTGCCAACATGCAACGTCAGGCTGTTCCATTGATTGATCCAAAAGCACCTTACGTTGGTACTGGTATGGAATACCAGGCTGCCCATGACTCAGGTGCGGCAATTATCGCTCAACACGATGGTAAGGTTGTTTACGCAGATGCGGACAAGGTAGAAGTGCGTCGTGAAGATGGATCGCTTGACGTCTACCACATTTCTAAATTCCGTCGTTCAAACTCTGGTACTGCCTACAACCAACGTACCCTTGTAAAATTGGGCGACATCGTAGAAAAAGGCGACTTCATCGCAGATGGACCTTCTATGGAAAATGGGGAAATGGCTCTTGGTCAAAACCCTATCGTTGCCTACATGACCTGGGAAGGTTACAACTTTGAGGACGCGGTTATCATGTCTGAACGCCTTGTGAAAGACGATGTTTATACATCTGTTCACTTGGAAGAATACGAATCAGAAACACGCGACACCAAGTTAGGCCCTGAAGAAATCACTCGCGAAATTCCAAACGTTGGTGAAGATGCTCTTCGCAACTTGGATGAAATGGGGATTATTCGTATTGGTGCTGAGGTTAAAGAAGGCGATATTCTTGTTGGTAAAGTCACTCCAAAAGGTGAAAAAGATCTTTCTGCTGAAGAGCGTCTCTTGCACGCAATCTTCGGTGACAAGTCACGTGAAGTACGTGATACCTCTCTTCGTGTACCTCACGGTGCTGATGGTGTCGTTCGTGATGTGAAAATCTTTACTCGTGCCAACGGTGATGAATTGCAATCAGGTGTTAACATGTTGGTTCGTGTTTACATCGCTCAAAAACGTAAGATCAAGGTCGGAGATAAGATGGCCGGTCGTCACGGTAACAAGGGTGTCGTTTCACGTATTGTACCTGTTGAGGATATGCCATATCTTCCAGACGGAACACCAGTTGACATCATGTTGAACCCACTCGGGGTGCCATCACGTATGAACATCGGTCAGGTTATGGAACTTCACTTGGGTATGGCGGCTCGCAACTTGGGCATCCATATCGCAACACCAGTTTTCGATGGTGCAAGTTCAGAAGACCTCTGGTCAACTGTTAAAGAAGCAGGTATGGACTCAGATGCCAAAACCATTCTTTACGATGGACGTACAGGTGAGCCATTTGACAACCGTGTGTCTGTCGGTGTCATGTACATGATCAAGCTTCACCACATGGTTGACGACAAGCTTCATGCTCGTTCAGTCGGACCATACTCACTCGTTACCCAACAGCCACTCGGGGGTAAGGCTCAGTTTGGTGGTCAGCGTTTCGGTGAGATGGAGGTTTGGGCCCTTGAAGCCTACGGTGCTTCTAACGTCCTTCAAGAAATCTTGACTTACAAGTCAGATGATGTGACAGGCCGTCTGAAAGCCTATGAAGCCATCACCAAAGGTAAACCAATTCCAAAACCAGGTGTTCCAGAATCATTCCGCGTTCTTGTCAAAGAATTGCAATCACTTGGTTTGGATATGCGTGTCCTTGATGAAGACAACAACGAAGTAGAATTGCGTGACCTTGATGAAGGTGAAGATGATGACATCATCCACGTAGATGATCTTGAAAAAGCACGTGCAAAAGCCGCAGCTGACGCAGCCGCAGCCTTTGCAGCAGAAGAAGCAGAAGGCAAAGAATAATTAGAATGGATGGAACAAGTTGGTCCAAACCTCAGAACTGAAAGAGATAAGGGCCAACGGTCTTCCACCGTCTGATTTATAGAAAAATAGCTTACCAGCTATCCATTCTGCTGATTATTGTTCAAGAATTTGAGGTCTGGGAATCCAGCCTCTCACAAGAAAAGAAAGGGATTATTAGTGGTTGACGTAAATCGATTTAAAAGTATGCAAATCACGTTAGCTTCACCAAGTAAGGTTCGTTCATGGTCTTACGGTGAGGTTAAAAAACCTGAAACAATCAACTATCGTACACTTAAACCAGAACGTGATGGACTCTTTGACGAAGTCATCTTTGGTCCAACAAAAGACTGGGAGTGTTCATGTGGTAAATACAAGCGTATCCGTTATAAAGGGATTACTTGTGACCGCTGTGGTGTGGAAGTGACTCGTGCAAAAGTACGTCGTGAACGTATGGGACACATTGAGTTGAAAGCACCAATTTCACACATTTGGTATTTCAAAGGCATTCCAAGCCGTATGGGCTTGACCTTGGATATGAGCCCACGTGCCTTGGAAGAAGTTATCTACTTCGCAGCTTACGTGGTGATCGATCCGAAAGATACACCGCTTGAGCACAAGTCAATCATGACAGAGCGCGAATACCGTGAGCGTTTGCGTGAATATGGCTATGGTTCATTCGTTGCCAAAATGGGTGCAGAAGCGATTCAAGATCTCTTGAAACAAGTCGATCTTCCAAAAGAAATCGCAGCTTTGAAAGAAGAATTGAAAACAGCTTCTGGTCAAAAACGGATTAAAGCAGTTCGCCGTTTGGATGTATTGGATGCATTCTACAAATCTGGTAACAAGCCTGAGTGGATGATTCTCAACATCCTTCCAGTTATTCCACCAGATTTGCGTCCGATGGTTCAGTTGGATGGTGGCCGTTTTGCGGCGTCTGACTTGAACGAACTCTACCGTCGTGTTATCAACCGTAACAACCGTTTGGCTCGTCTCTTGGAACTTAACGCTCCAGGTATCATCGTACAAAACGAAAAACGGATGCTCCAAGAAGCTGTGGATGCTTTGATTGACAACGGTCGCCGTGGTCGTCCAATTACAGGACCAGGTAGCCGTCCACTTAAATCGCTCAGCCACATGCTTAAAGGTAAGCAAGGACGTTTCCGTCAAAACTTGCTTGGTAAGCGTGTTGACTTCTCAGGACGTTCCGTTATCGCCGTTGGTCCAACTCTAAAAATGTACCAATGTGGTGTGCCACGCGAAATGGCTATCGAGCTCTTTAAACCGTTTGTCATGCGCGAAATCGTTGCCCGTGATATTGCTGGTAACGTCAAAGCCGCGAAACGTTTGATTGAACGTGGTGATGATCGTATCTGGGATATCTTGGAAGAAGTGATCAAAGAACACCCAGTTCTTTTGAACCGCGCCCCTACCCTTCACCGTTTGGGTATCCAGGCCTTCGAGCCAGTTCTAATCGACGGTAAAGCCCTTCGTTTGCACCCGCTTGTCTGTGAAGCCTATAACGCCGACTTTGACGGTGACCAGATGGCCATTCACGTTCCATTGTCAGAAGAAGCACAGGCAGAGGCACGTATCCTTATGCTCGCGGCAGAGCATATCTTGAACCCTAAAGATGGTAAACCAGTCGTAACACCATCTCAGGATATGGTTTTGGGTAACTACTACTTGACTATGGAAGATGCTGGTCGCGAAGGTGAAGGTATGGTCTTCAAGGATGCGGATGAGGCTGTTATGGCTTACCGCAATGGTTATGTTCACTTGCATACCCGTGTTGGTATCGCAACAGATAGCCTTGATAAACCTTGGAAAGACAACCAAAAACACAAGGTCATGATGACAACTGTTGGAAAAATCTTCTTCAACGCCATCATGCCAGAAGGACTTCCTTACTTGCAAGAGCCAAATAACGCTAACTTAACAGAAGGAACTCCTGATAAATACTTCTTGGAACCAGGTTCAGATATCAAGGCTGCTATTGCAGAATTGCCAATCAACCCACCATTCAAGAAGAAAAATCTCGGTAACATCATCGCTGAAATCTTCAAGCGTTTCCGTACAACTGAAACATCAGCCCTCCTTGACCGTTTGAAAGACTTGGGTTACTATCACTCAACACTTGCTGGATTGACAGTAGGTATTGCCGATATTCCGGTCATCGACAACAAGGCTGAAATCATTGAAGAATCTCACGAACGTGTAGAACAAATCAAGAAACAATTCCGTCGTGGTATGATTACTGACGATGAGCGTTATGCAGCTGTTACAGATGAATGGCGTTCAGCTAAGGAAAAATTGGAAAAACGTCTGGTTGAAAAACAAGATCCTAAGAACCCAATCGTTATGATGATGGACTCTGGTGCCCGTGGTAACATCTCTAACTTCTCCCAGTTGGCCGGTATGCGTGGTCTGATGTCAGCTCCGAACGGACGTATCATGGAATTGCCAATCTTGTCTAACTTCCGTGAAGGTCTTTCGGTATTGGAAATGTTCTTCTCAACTCACGGTGCCCGTAAGGGTATGACGGATACGGCCTTGAAGACAGCCGACTCAGGTTACTTGACTCGTCGTTTGGTTGACGTTGCTCAAGACGTTATTATCCGTGAAGACGACTGTGGAACAGACCGTGGTCTTGACATTCGTTCAATCACAGATGGCAAGGAAATGATCGAGCCACTTGAAGAGCGTTTGCAAGGTCGTTACACTAAGAAAACTGTTAAACATCCTGAAACGGGTGCCGTTATCATTGGTCCAAATCAATTGATTACGGAAGATATTGCCCGTGAAATTGTCAATGCTGGTGTTGAACAAGTAACCATCCGTAGCGTATTTACATGTAACACTCGTCACGGTGTCTGCCGTCACTGTTACGGTATCAACTTGGCAACAGGTGATGCGGTTGAAGTGGGTGAAGCAGTTGGTACGATTGCAGCTCAATCTATCGGTGAGCCTGGTACACAGCTTACAATGCGTACCTTCCACACGGGTGGTGTAGCCTCAAACAGCGATATTACGCAGGGTCTTCCTCGTGTCCAAGAGATCTTTGAAGCCCGTAATCCGAAAGGGGAAGCGGTTATCACAGAGGTTAAAGGTGAAGTTATCGCAATTGAAGAAGATGCCTCTACTCGTACTAAGAAAGTCTTTGTTAAAGGTGTGACTGGTGAAGGTGAGTATGTGGTTCCATTTACAGCCCGTATGAAGGTTGAAGTTGGTGACCAAGTTGCGCGTGGAGCAGCCCTTACCGAAGGTTCTATCCAACCAAAACGCTTGCTCGAAGTCCGTGATGTTCTGGCAGTTGAAACTTATCTTCTTTCTGAAGTTCAAAAAGTTTACCGTAGCCAGGGTGTAGAAATCGGCGACAAGCACATCGAGGTAATGGTTCGTCAAATGCTTCGTAAAGTTCGTGTCATGGATCCAGGTGACACAGATCTTCTCATGGGTACCCTCATGGATATCACAGACTTTACAGATGCCAATGCTGAAGTGGTTATTGCAGGTGGTATCCCAGCAACAGCTCGTCCAGTTCTTATGGGTATCACTAAGGCTTCCCTTGAAACCAACTCATTCTTGTCTGCCGCATCCTTCCAGGAAACAACACGTGTCCTTACAGATGCAGCCATTCGTGGTAAACGTGATAACCTTCTTGGTCTTAAAGAGAACGTTATTATCGGTAAGATTATCCCAGCAGGTACAGGTATGGCTCGCTACCGTAATCTTGAACCACAAGCCATCAATGAAGTTGAAATCATTGAAGACACAGTAGCAGAAGAGCTTGCAGCAGAAGCAGAACTTGAAGCTGTAACTGAATAAATTAAGATGGCACATCTCTCTTTTCTAGGGATGTGCTTTTTGATATTCGGAAATAAAACGCATACATTGCTTGATAAGGAATTAACAAGCAGAATGTTTTCTTAAATCAGATGATTTCGATATAATGTGTACGAAAAAGGAAGTATGTGTTATGTATCAAGTAATTAAAATGTATGGAGATTTTGAACCCTGGTGGTTTTTAGATGGTTGGGAAGAAGATATAGTCAGTAAAAAGACCTATGAACGTTATGAGGATGCACAAAAAGCTTTTCAGAAGGAGTGGGTTAGGTTGTCCGAAAGTTTCCCTAATAAAAAGTGTAAAAATGGCACAATGGTGGCTTTTTGGGATGAATCAGACCAGCATTGGTGTGAGGAATGTGATGAATATTTACAACGTTATCATTCGTTGATGTTGGTTGAGTCCAAGGAAGTCTTACCGCAAGGCTTGCGAAAAAGAGAGGGGAGCTGTCGTGTTCGCCCTTGCCAATTAAGAAATACAGAAAAGCTCGGCTAGTCCGAGCTTTTTGTATTGTGGAGATTAATATTCTAGCAATCCTTTATACAGAGCTAGGGCAGTCGCGGCCCGTGCACCTGTTAGAACACTATACGGGACAATGTGGACAGGGGGCGTTTCTTGGGTAGCTAGTACCTTTGGTTCTAAGTGGATAAGGTGTTTGAGGAGGCTTTCCAATTGTTCATTCAGGAGGAGGGGGCTATGTAGATAAATAACCTGACTATCAATGAGCATATTAAGGTTCAAAATAGACTGTGCGAGATATTTCAAGGAGGTATTGAGTAGGTGTATAGTACCCACATCCCCTAGTTCGTAAGCTGTTAATAAGGTTTCTAAGCGAATGTCTTCTGGATCTTGAACAAGATTTGGTAATAAACTCTGGTCTGCGTTTTGATACAGAAGTTGAGCTTTCTTGATAAGCCAAGTTTCCCCTGCATAGGTTTGGAGACAACCGCGTTTACCACAGGAACACGGTTCGCCATCGGGTTGCACAACAGTATGGCCGATTTCTCCAATAATACTATTATGCTTGCCATAGATAGCTCCATTGTACATGTAGGAGCAATGCATGCCTCTTCCAAAATGAAAGAAGACAAAATTAAGATCTTTTCCTTGATTGAAGAATAGACGCTGAGCTAAACTCATACAATTCACATTGTTCGAAAAATAAATAGGATAAGGAAGTGCATCAGCTACTACTTTTAAGTTAAAATGTTTCCAGAGAGGATTGTCGGTTGTGATGCGGAAATCATTAAGATAGCGTCCTGGCAAGCCCATGCCGATTGCGATTAGCTTTGCTTTTTCTTGTAGAGAATCAATAAAAGGGAGGAGGAGGTCGAGGATTAGCTGGCTTCCTTCTTCTCTTATCCTTTTATTCGACAAGGTAACAGTCTGTTCCCTCAGAAGATTTCCCTTGCTATCTGTTGCCACAATAGACAAGTATTTTTCAGAGAGTTCAATGCCGATGAGGCATGCTTTATCCTCTTCAACCCGTAGAAGGATTTTTTTTCGTCCCGCTTTGATAATCGAAGTCTCTTCTTCACCAATTTCCCTGATGTAACCTTCCCGTATTAAGTCGGCCGTAATACTGCTGGTTGTAGCAGGTGTTATTGAAGTATTTTTTGCGATATCAATACGGGAGATTGGTCCCTGGACATAAATTTGTTCTAAAATTTTTGAACGGAGTTTTAATTGATTTTTTGAATGCATATAAAAAATAATTCCTTAACCAGATGATATAAATTGATTATAAAAAATTATCAAAAAAATAGCAAATGTATTGACAATCTTTTTGAAAAATTATAAAATATAATTAAATAAAACAAAGAAAAGAAAATAAACCAATTAATTGATTTCAAATTATAATTAAAGGAGGGGGTTCAATGACACGATTGATTAGTGCTAATCCTTCGGAGATTATCAAGATGTCTGCTAAAGAATTGAAACAGAGTATCTTGGAAAGTGAAGGGAGAGTAGTATTATCGGAAAATGTAGCCTTTCGCGAGGCATTCGTTGATGACTTAACCAATGCAGAGATTGCTAGAGCTTTTGGTGCAGATCTTATCCTGCTGAATGGAGTTGATGTGTTTTCCCCTTTTGTTAGTGGAATGGGGTCTGTATCAGATACATTTGTGACAGAGTTACGCTCCTTGGTTGCCTGTCCTATTGGGGTCAATTTAGAACCAGTGGATGCAAGCTACGTGAAAGAGGAGAAAGACTGTCTCGTCAAAGGGCGTCAGGCAACAGTAGAAAGCCTTCAGAGGGCTGAGGAACTGGGGTTTGATTTTATCTGTTTGACAGGGAACCCGGGTTCGGGTGTCAGCAACCAGACCATTAGAGCAATCTTGAGAGAAGCAAGGACTATTTTCTCTGGCTTGATTATCGCTGGTAAAATGCATGGAGCGGGTATTGGTGAAACATTGATGACACCAGACTTGGCCGAAGAATTCTTAACGGCTGGGGCAGACATTATTCTCATTCCAGCTGTTGGTACGGTGCCTTCTCTTACTGAAGAAGAAATGCGGTTGATTGTAAATCGTGTTCATCAACAGGGAGGGTTGGCTATGAGTGCTATTGGAACCAGTCAGGAAAGTTCGGATTCTGATACGATTAAGACGATTGCTCTTCAAAATAAAATGTGTGGAGTGGACATACAGCATATAGGAGATGCAGGCTATGGTGGTCTAGCCCCGGTTGAAAATATTTACGCTCTGAGCAAGGCGATTAGAGGTATTCGGCATACCGTATCGCGTATGGCTCGTTCAATCAAACGATAAGGAGAACGATAGTGAAAAAGACAATTATGCTAGTCTGTGCAGCGGGCATGAGTACCAGCCTTTTGGTGACTAAAATGCAACAAGCGGCAACAGCATCTGCTTTAGAACGGGAAATTTTTGCTGTATCTGCCATGGAAGCAGAAGAAATTCTTGCTGATAAAACAGTGGATATTCTCATGCTTGGGCCACAAGTTCGGTATATGTTAGCAGAATTCAAGGCAAAACTAGCTCCTTTAGGGATTCCGGTTGTGGCGATTCCTATGACTGACTATGGAATGATGCGAGGTGATAAGGTCCTAGAAACTGCGGAATCCTTAATAGGAGGATAAAAGATGTATCAGGAAACAGAATTAGAAGTTATTATGTCATTGATTGCCTATGGTGGGGAGGCAAAAAGCTGTGCTTTTGAGGCGATAACTGCTGCAAAAGAGGAAGATTTTACAGTAGCTCAGTCCCGAATTGCCCAAGCAGAACAGGCTTTATTGCAAGCTCACAAGGTACAGACAAGCTTGTTAAGTCAAGAAGCGTCGGGTCAGGAAATGAAGACTGGTTTGCTGATGATTCATGGTCAAGACCATTTGATGACCAGTATCTGCTTTGTTGACTTAGCAAAGGAAATTATTGCTCTGCGGAAGGAAATTGTAGAAAACAATAAAAAAGAAAGGGCAGACTGATGAAAAATAGTTTGGATCGATTGCAGGAAAAGCTGACACCAATTGCAGCCAAGATTGGGAATCAGAAGTTTTTAGTGGCACTTAGGGACTCGTTTGTGGGAATCATGCCTGTTATTATGACAGGTTCTATTGCTTTGCTGATCAATGCCTTTTTAGTTGACCTACCAGACCAGTTTGGAATACCTCAAATTACAGAGACATTCCAGTGGTTAGTAGATATAAACTGGTTAGTGTTTAAGGGAAGTATCCCAATTGTTTCTTTACTCTTTATCTTTTGTTTAGGTGTGAATGTTGCCAAAATTTATAAAACAGACACTACCTCGGCAGGTTTGGTTGCGTTAGCTTCTTTTGTCATTTCGATTGGTAATTCCATTACCAAGACATTCACGTTAGAAAATCTTGGAGATGTCGATTTAGCAAGTATTGTAGAAGGGGTTGCTGGTTTAGAGGTATCAGGATCCAATCTGACAGTTACAATTGGTGGTGTTTTATCTGGGGCTCAAATCAATGCTAGGGGATATTTTACAGCTATATTTATTGGATTTTTAGCAACGGTTATCTTCTGTAAAGCCATGAATAAGCAATGGGTCATCAAATTGCCAGACTCTGTTCCGCCAGGTATTGTCAAGCCATTTATGTCCATTATTCCTGGTTTCCTAGCTATGTATGCTGTGGGGATTTTCACCTACGTCTTCAATTTGTTAAGTCAAGATACCTTTATTGAATGGGTTTATAAGGTTTTACAAGTGCCACTTTTGGGCTTGTCACAAAGTTTCTTTGCAGTTATTCTGCTTGTCTTGCTTAATAAACTATTCTGGTTCTTTGGGCTTCATGGGGGAAATGTACTGGCCCCGGTCATGGAGGGACTATTTGGGGTAGCTATGCTGGCCAACTTAGAAGCTTATCAGGCAGGGGAGACCATCCCATATTTCTGGAATAGTGGTTCCTTCGGTGCCTATGTTTGGTTCGATGGATTAGCACTTGTCTTAGCGATTTTCATTGTATCTAAGAACAAACATTATAGAGAAGTTGCGAAACTTGGACTTGGACCAGTCCTCTTTAATATCGGCGAACCGGTAAACTATGGCCTTCCTGTAGTTCTGAACCCAATTATGTTTATTCCATATCTTTTAGGCCCTTGCTTGATGACAGCTGTTGCTTATCTAGCATCTGCTTGGGGCTTGGTTGCACCTGTAACTCAAAATGTTACTTGGGTTATGCCTCCGATATTGTATGGTTTCTTCTCGACAGCATTCGATTGGCGTTCGATTATTCTTTCGGTTGTTTGTTTGGCAATAGGGACACTAACCTATATCCCATTTGTAAAAATGGCAGACAAGCAAGTAGAATTGTAATGACAACAAAAAGCTCGGTTAATCCGAGCTTTCAGATTGCAGACAAACATCGTTTTGGTGTTTGTCTTTTTTACTGTTTTTAGAGAAAAATGGCTGTTTTAATGCTGAAACCACCCCATCTGGACAAAATAAAAAGGCCTTCTTGCCATCCTTTTAACTAGTTTTTTGAGATTTAAGCACGCCAAAGTCAGTCCAATCTTATCCTCCATTTTGGACTTGCCTTTTTCCCTCGTGTAGCGCAGATTATGGTATTCCTTGGCTGTGCCAAATAGCCATTCAATCGTCTCTTTCCGATGTTGATAGAGTTCCTTCATCCCTCTTTGATGACGAATATCCTCGCACTGTTCCAAATACTCCTTCCAAATATGCCGCGTGACAACTTTTTGATGGTTCTTACTGGTCGTACATACTGATAATAGGGGACAGTTGGCACAAATTGCTGGATCACTTTTGTATTCTCGGTAGCCTTCTCGGGTAGTCGTGCGATAGGTCAAGGTCTGATGTTCAGGACACAGGACACAATCGAAGTGTTCGTCATAGACAAAATCTTTAGGACGAAGTTGTCCCTTCTTCCCACGAGGACGGGTGTAGGGAAGGACAGGAGTGATTTCCTTATCAATTAGAAACTTGGCAATACTGGGAGTTTTATAGCCCGAATCTGCAATGATATACTCTGGTTTCAAGGGTTCAAGCTTGGCGAAAAGTGCAGGAAAAGCCTGACTGTCATGGATATTACCAGCCTCAACACTATAAGCAAGTGCCCAGCCATACTTATCACAGGCAACTTGGGCAGAATAAGCGAAAACTTCCTTATGATCACCTTTGTGGAACCAGCCACTTTCTGGGTCGGTTGTGGAGATTTTCTTAGCGATGGGCTCTGGCTCTTTGGCGGGCCCGAGCGGCTTTTTTCCGTGCTTTACCCGATCTTGATTAATTTCGATTTCCAGCTGTTCACTCATGAATTTGGCCTGCTTTTCCACCTCTTGGTTGATAAACTTACGATTATTGGCCGCAGCTTTAATATGAGTTCCGTCTATGAAAATCTCCGTCGGGTCAATCAGGCCTGCATTGATACACAGCCCAAGAATATGCTTGAAAATGGACTCAATCAACCCTTTCTCTTGAAAGCGACGGGAATAATTTTTGCCGTATGTCGTGAAGTGAGGCACCTTGTCATCTAGGGTTAAACCAAGAAACCAGCGATAGGCAGTGTTCACTTCAATATCCTTGATGGTCTGACGCATGGAACGAATACCATAAAAGCACTGAATCAGAGGAATTTTAACTAACATGACAGGGTCAAGACTAGGACGACCATTATCAGACGAATAGGTATCTTCTACTAGGTCATAAATGAAGTCGAAGTCAATCACAGCTTCCACTTGGCGCAGGAAATGATCTGCAGGCACAAGCTGGTCAAGGGTATAGAAACCGTACTGATTGCGGTTATAGTCAGGTTTTTCTTTGTGTAGCATAGGAGAACCTCATAAGTCCTTTTTCTTATATTATACTCCTAAATACGAAGAAAAGCCCTTAGAAAATCAATTCTAAGGACTTTGTCTTCAGTCTGAAAGCTCGGTTAATCCGAGCTTTTTGTTGTCTTAAAATGCAGGATCATGGTCTGGCTATCCAGCTCCACCTGAGCACCAATGGTAATGGTAAACAGAGGTTGGGTATGGGCAAAGTCCAAATCGTAGAGCACAGGAACTTTTTTGAGAATAGGATGTTTGTCCAAAATCGCCAGCAGAATCTCCTCAGTCATCTTGGTTTCCTTTGGAAAACGCCCAAAGACGACCGCTTGCGGATTAGGATAGGCTTGTAGAAGAGCAGTCAAGTGACGAGCAATAATCAGGTAATCATCATCTTCCGCCTCTTCTAAAAATAGAATATATTTGTCTGGTCTGGGTGCGAACTCTGTCCCAGTCAGCAGGTTGAGGGTGGAGATGTTTCCGCCGATGGCAATACCAGAGGCTTGGCCCGGATTGTAGACTTTCCATTCTGTTGGGTAAAAGGTGCGAGAGGCGTCTGGTAGGTACCAAGCGTCGCTAGACCATTCAGGACTCGGTGTCAGATCATAGGAGTCTTGTGTCACAGCCTTGAGCCAGGCTTCTGTTTGATACTCTTGGGCTTGCACCATTTTGAAGCTAGAATAAGCTGGACCCATATAGGTTTCCATACCCGTTTTGGCATAGATGGCATTGAGTAGGGCGGTCGTATCCGAATAACCACAGAAAATTTTCGGATTTTGTGCAATCAAATCAAAATCCAGATAAGGCAGCAGTTCGTTAGAGTTGAAACCGCCAATGGTTGTCATAATGGCATCGACCGACTCATCCGCAAAAGCCGCCTCCAAGTCCGCAACACGACTGGCAATCGGAGCTGAATCGAACATATCATTTTCAAAATAATGTTCTGAAAAGGAGAGTTTGAATCCCAGGTCTTCCAATTTTTCCTTGGCAGCTAGATTGGCCTCAAAACCACCAATTCTTTCAATAGATGAAGAAGGACTGACAATGCGAATATGGTCGCCTTTTTTTAATTTTTTCATAGGAACCTCCAAGCTTTTTTATTATTTTAACAAAAAAGTATGGAAAATCAAGTCTCCTTACGAATTGATAGGGTGAGGAGGTTGTATGATTCAAGAAAAAGCAAGAAAGATGATTGAAGAGGCGGTGGCAGATAGGGTCAGTGACATCTATCTAGTTCCTCGAGGTGAGTGTTACCAAGTCTACCATCGTATCATGGACGAGCGGGAGTTTGTGCAAGACGTGGCTGAGGAGGAAGTAACAGCCATCATCAGCCATTTCAAGTTTTTAGCAGGTTTAAATGTTGGTGAAAAACGCCGTAGCCAGCAGGGTTCCTGTGACTATGATTATGGGAGCGGAGAGATTTCACTTCGCTTATCAACTGTCGGTGATTATCGTGGCAAGGAAAGTCTGGTTATCCGCCTGCTCTATGACAATGACAAGGAACTCAAGTTCTGGTTTGAGGCGGCCGAGCGGCTTGCAGAAGAAATCAAGGGACGAGGGCTCTACCTTTTTTCGGGTCCAGTCGGCTCTGGTAAGACCACACTTATGTACCATCTTGCCAGGCTGAAATTCCCAGACAAGCAGATTTTGACCATCGAGGATCCTGTCGAAATCAAGCAGGAGGACATGCTGCAACTCCAGCTCAATGAAGCCATCGGAGCCACCTACGACAATTTGATAAAATTATCCCTGCGTCATCGACCGGACCTGCTCATCATCGGTGAAATTCGGGATGCAGAAACGGCTCGAGCAGTCATTCGAGCCAGTCTGACAGGTGCGACTGTCTTCTCAACGGTGCATGCAAGGTCTATTTCGGGTGTCTATGCTCGTATGTTGGAATTGGGGGTCAGCCCTGAAGAGTTAAATAATGCCCTTCAAGGAATTGCCTATCAACGATTAATCGGGGGAGGAGGTGTAGTGGATTTTGCAAATGGAGACTACCAAAACCATTCCGCAAACCAGTGGAATGAACAAATTGATCGCCTTTTTGCAGCAGGACATATCAGTCTTCGGCAGGCAGAAACAGAAAAAATTGCCCTTGGCTCGCCAGCGTAAGGTCATTGAACTGTTTAACAATCTCTTTGCTAGTGGTTTTCATCTGGGGGAGATTGTTGATTTCCTCAAACGTAGTCAGCTTTTAGCAGATCCTTACACTCAGGTTTTGTCGAATGGCCTTCTTGCAGGGAAGCCCTTTTCAAGTTTGCTGGCGGATTTGCGGTTTTCAGATGCGGTGGTCACACAGGTGGCTCTGGCAGAAGTTCATGGTAATACCAGCCTGAGTTTGAGCCATATCCAGTCCTATCTGGAAAATGTCAGCAAGGTTCGTAAAAAGCTGATTGAGGTGGCGACCTATCCGGTAATCTTGCTTGGTTTTCTGCTTTTGATTATGCTAGGCTTGAAAAACTATCTTCTGCCCCAGTTGGAAGAAGGTAATGCAGCGACTATGCTAATTAATCATCTGCCGACTATCTTTCTATCCCTCTGTGGACTTAGTTTGGTGGTGGTCTTAGCTGGTATGGTTTGGTTTCGCAAAACCAACAAAATCAAGGTCTTTTCCCGCTTGGCAGCTCTGCCATTTTTCGGAAAACTCATCCAAATCTATCTGACGGCCTATTACGCCAGGGAGTGGGGGAGTTTGATTGGGCAAGGCTTGGACCTGCCGCAGATTGTGAGCTTGATGCAATCGCAGCAATCGCAGCTCTTTCGGGAGATTGGCCAGGACCTGGAGCAGTCGCTTTCCAATGGTCAGAGCTTTCACGAACACATTAAGACCTACGCCTTTTTTAAGTGGGAGCTGAGTTTGATTGCCGAGTATGGTCAGGTCAAGTCCAAGTTAGGTAGCGAGTTGACAGTTTATGCGGCTGAGTGTTGGGAGGATTTCTTCTCTCGGGTCAATAGAGCCATGCAGCTGATTCAACCGCTGGTCTTTCTCTTTGTGGCCTTAATGGTCGTTCTTATCTACGCAGCCATGTTGCTGCCAATTTATCAAAATATGGAGTTATAAAATGAAAAAATTAATTGAAATGAAGGTAAAAGCTTTCACTCTGGTGGAAATGTTAGTTGTTTTGGGTATTATTAGCCTGCTCTTGCTCATTTTTGTGCCAAATTTGAGCCAGCAGAAGGATGCTATTCAGAAGAAGGGGAATGCGGCTGTTATCAAAGTGGTGGAGAGTCAAATGGAACTCTATGAATTGGAACATGACAAGGAAGCTACGGTAGCAGACTTGCAAGCGGATGGCTATATTACTGAAAAACAAGCGGAAGAGTATGCTAAGGCGAAAAAATAAGGCTTTTACCCTGTTTGAAAGCCTGCTGACCTTGTTTGTTGTCAGTTTTTTAGCTGTTTCCTTATCAGGAACGGTACAAACGGTCTTTCGGTCTGTTCAGGAAGAAATTTTTCTCTGGGAATTTGAGGCCATCTATAAAGACAGTCAGAAATTGGCAGCCAGTTCCCATCAAAAAGTGAACCTTGCTATCGGTGGACAGGAGGTTACAAATGGTTATCAGGCTGTAGAGGTACCCGGAAATGTAGAGGTCTTGGAGGAGAAAAATATCAAATTTGAAGAAAATGGAGGAAATTCTTCCCTGACCAAAATTCGTTTTCGGCTTAGTCGAAAGACAGTCACGTATCAATTATATATAGGGAGTGGTCGCTATAAGAAAACAGAAGAATAAGGCTTATATTTTGCTCGAAAGTCTGGTAGCCCTAGCTACCTTGGTGACCATTTGTAGCTTGATTTTATCAGCTGTGGATGCAGGTCGCAGGCGACAGGCTTGGGAATTGGAACAACAGGAGGTTCTCAATCTAGCACAGATGGCTGTTCAGACCGGGCAAGATAACCTAGCCTTAAACGGTGTTACAGTTCAGGTTCAACGAACTGCGGATGAGATTATTGTTTTCCACGAGGGAAAGGAGGTTCTATCAGTTGTTAAAAAGTAAAATTCCTGCTTTTACTCTCCTGGAATGCTTGGTAGCCTTAGTCATCCTATCAGGAAGTCTTCTGGTCTTTGAAAGCTTGTCAAAACTGTTGGTTCAAGAGGCGCATTACCAAGGTCAGACTGTTCAAAAGGAATGGTTGGTCTTCTCTAGTCAATTGCGGTCGGAGTGGGACCAGGCTGAATTGGTCAAGGTTGAAAATGGCAAGGTCTATGTCAACAAAGGCGAACAGGCTTTAGCCTTTGGCAAGTCACGGTCGGATGATTTTCGGAAAACAAATGACAGGGGACAGGGCTATCAGCCCATGATTTATCAAGTAGACAGCGCAGCTATTTCTCAAGAAAACCAGCTGGTGCGTATCGACTTTAGCTTTAAAAACGGAGAGGAGCGGACCTTTATCTATGCTTTTAAAGAAAAAAGTTAAGGCGGGTATCCTGCTCTATGCCCTTTTGATGTTGGCGGTTTTTAGTCTCTTGCTTCAGTTTTATCTCCACCGCCAAGAGGCTGAAAGTCAAATAGCTCAAGTAGCTAAGCAAGAAGCGACAGCCTATATCATGGCTCAGATGGTCTTGGAACAAGTTGAAGAAGACTTGCAGGAGCGTCAAGCAATTGACAAGAAGGTAGCAAGTCAAACAGAACAACAGAAGGAAGTTGAAGCAGCTGCTAGTGAAACAGCTAATATTAAGGAAGAAGGGGAGGTACAAGAAACAACAAGCACTAAGCCAGAACCAACTACAAAATCAGTTGACACATCATCAACTCAAAACGTGGAAAGCAAACCAATAGAAGATAAGGGAGCGGTCACTTTTCAGGAGGGTCAGGCTCGTTATCAACTTAAAGGAGACCAACTATTGGTTACAGTTGAGTTAACAAGTGATGGTCTGTATACCTATCAATTTCCTTTGGGGCTATCATCAGAAGGAGGGTGAGTTGACTTGCTCTCCTTTTTGGTGCAAAGTCTGTGAAATTTTGATAAGATAGGAGTATGAATTTTGAAAAGATCGAACAGGCTTACGACCTGCTATTAGAAAACGTACAGACTATCCAAAACCAGCTAGGTACCAATATCTATGATGCCATGATTGAGCAAAATGCTGCTTACGTAGCTGATCAGCATGAGACGGACCTTATTATCAATAATAACAAGACCTTGAAACAACTAGATTTAACCAAGGAAGAATGGCGTCGTGCCTACCAATTCCTGCTCATCAAGGCCAATCAGACTGAACCCATGCAGTACAATCACCAGTTCACACCAGACTCTATCGGATTTATCCTATCTTTTCTAGTAGACCAATTGGTGCCGACTCAAAAGGTGACGGTTCTGGAAATTGGTTCGGGGACAGGCAATCTAGCTCAGACCATTCTCAACGCCAGCCAGAAAGAATTGGATTACTTGGGGATCGAAGTGGATGACCTCTTGATTGATTTGTCGGCAAGTATTGCGGATGTCATGCAGGCAGATATTTCTTTTGCTCAGGGAGATGCGGTACGTCCGCAGATTTTGAAGGAAAGTCAAGTAATTTTGGGAGATTTGCCTATTGGCTACTATCCAGATGATCAGATTGCCAGCCGTTATCAGGTTGCCAGTTCAAATGAACATACCTACGCCCATCATTTGCTCATGGAACAATCCCTCAAATATCTGGAAAAAGATGGCTTTGCGATTTTGTTGGCTCCAAATGATTTATTGACTAGCCCGCAAAGCGATTTGCTGAAAGGTTGGTTACAGGAGCAAGCCAATATTGTTGCCATGATTGCCCTGCCACCAAATCTCTTTGGGAAGGCTGCTATGGCCAAGTCTATTTTTGTCTTGCAAAAGAAAGCTGCAAGATCGTTGACGCCGTTTGTTTATCCCTTGCAAAGTCTTCAAGAACCAGAAGCTATTCAGAACTTCATGCTCAATTTCAAAAATTGGAAGCAAGAGAATGCAATTTAAGTAAAAATCTGTTATACTAGTTAGGAAAACGCTTTAAAAAGGGGAACGATATGTCAAAAACAATTGCAATTAATGCAGGTAGTTCAAGTCTGAAATGGCAACTTTATCAAATGCCAGAAGAAACAGTGCTAGCGGCAGGGATTATTGAGCGCATCGGTTTGAATGATTCCATCTCAACAGTTAAGTATGATGGGAAGAAAGAAAGTGAAGTTTTAGATATTCCTAATCATACGGTTGCGGTTAAGATTCTCCTAGAAGACTTGCTTAAGCACAACATCATTGCTGCTTACGAGGAAATTACTGGTATCGGACACCGTGTTGTTGCAGGTGGAGAGATTTTCAAAGAATCAGCTGTTATTGGACCAAAAGAGGTTGAGCAAATTGAAGAACTAAGTGCTTTGGCACCACTTCATAACCCTGCTCACGTAGCAGCAATTCGTGCATTTGAGGAAGTACTACCAGAAGTTTTGAATGTAGCTGTTTTTGATACAGCCTTTCACACTACGATGCCAAAGCATGCCTATCTTTATCCGATTCCACAAAAGTACTATACCGACCACAAGGTTCGTAAGTATGGAGCTCACGGAACTAGTCACTATTATGTAGCGCATGAGGCAGCAAAAGTATTGGGACGTCCGATTGAGGAATTAAAATTGATTACGGCTCACATCGGAAATGGTGTATCTATTACTGCCAACTACCACGGTCAATCAGTTGACACTTCTATGGGCTTCACTCCTCTAGCTGGTCCAATGATGGGAACTCGTTCGGGAGATATTGATCCAGCGATTATTCCTTACTTGATTGCAAATGTTGATGAGTTGAAGGACGCTGCGGATGTTGTTAACATGTTGAATAAACAATCAGGTTTGCTTGGTGTATCGGGTTATTCAAGTGATATGCGTGACATTGAATCAGGTTTGGAAGCTAAGAACCCAGATGCAGTGTTGGCCTACAATATTTTCATTGACCGTATTAAGAAATTTATCGGTCAGTATCTTGCAGTTTTAAATGGGGCAGATGCTATTGTCTTCACGGCAGGTATGGGTGAAAATGCACCGCTTATGCGCAATGACGTAGCAGAAGGCTTGTCTTGGTTCGGTATTGAGTTGGATCCAGAAAAAAATGTATTTGGCAACTATGGTGACATTTCAACGGCAGAATCAAAAGTTCGTGTCTTGGTTATTCCAACGGATGAAGAATTGGTTATTGCGCGTGAAGTGGAACGTTTGAAATAAGAAAAACTAACTGGTAGTCGGAGACTGCCAGTTTCTCTTATAGTTTATACCTTTAGAAAGGTATAGTTTTTAGCAAGTGGTCAAAATATATAGTGTGTGATACAATAGACTAGCAAAGAAATTTGCACAGAGTAGATGGTTTGCGTCAAGTGTATGTGGATGGGATGTTGCCACATAACGAAGCTGATCTTTGCTTGCATCTGATGTCTCCTAGAGTAGGAACATTGGTCCTGGCTGAGAGTAGCGCGGTAAACCATTGCATCCGCTGTCGAATACACACGACAGCTCCATTTTTTGAAAAAGGAGCATTTTTTATGGAAAAGAAAATTCCAAAACTAACGGTGCAGCTGTTGGCTGCTATTGCGATGACCCTTGCCTTGGTCATGATTGTGGAGAACTATTTCTCTATTCGGATTTCTGATACTTTACAGGTTCAGTTTACCTTCATTCCCAATACTATTTTGGGAGCTATTGCAGGTCCGATTTGGGCAGCCGTCTTTGCGGCGATTTCAGACCCAATATTTGTCTTGTTTAGCGGGCAAACTGTCCTCTTCACTTGGATTTTGATTGAGGCGGTATCGGCTTTTATCTATGGCTGGTTCTTCTATCGAAAACCGCTAGACACCAAGAACAAGGCTGATTGGCTCTATGTTGCAGGGGTTGTTGTCTTGATTCAGGTTGTAATTTCCTTTATCATGACACCGCTTGCCTTCCATTTCCATTTTGGAACACCTTGGATTGTTCTGTATAGCAGTCGCTTGATTAAGGCAGTTTTTGAAATTCCATTACGCATTGTCGTGACTATGCTTGTCTTACCAAGTTTACAAAAAATACCTGAATTGGCTAAGTTAATGGGCATTAAATAAAACAGTATCTAGCAACAGGTCATCCCCCTGTTGCTTTTTATAGAGAGGGAAACATGAATTATTTAGAAATGAGGCAGTGGCTATCTAGTCGTCCTGCATCAGATTTAGAAAACGGCGTTGCACGTGTCAACTGGATTTTGGAACGCTTGGACAATCCCCAGCTTCAAGTGCCGACCGTTCACTTCGTAGGGACAAATGGCAAGGGCTCGACCCTCAGCGCCTTGCAGTCGATCTTACGGTCTTCGGGTTACACCGTTGGTCGTTTTACCTCGCCGTCCATTATCGATTTCCGAGAGCAGATTGTCTACCAGCAGGAGATGATTTCGGAGGAGGATTTTGCGAGGATTGTGACAGACTTGCAACCCTTGATTGAGGACTTGGACCAGACAGCAGAACTAGACGCCATCTCAGAGTTTGAGATTGTTGTAGTGGCTATGTTTGTCTATTTTGCTCACTACCAGCGTCCCGATATTCTCTTGGTGGAGGCAGGCATGGGCGGTTTACTGGATGCCACGAATGTCTTAAGTCCATTGGCGGTAGTGTGCCCCTCTATTGGTCTAGACCATCAATCCTTTTTAGGGGAGACTCATGCTGCTATAGCCCGTCACAAGGTTGCTGTCTTGCGTGAGCGGGTTCCCCTCCTCTATGCGACCGACCAGCCAGAAGTGGTGGCAGTTTTTGAGGAGCAGGCTCGTCAGCTTCAGAGTCCAACCTATGCGGTGGGGCGGGAGATTCTTTTGGAAAATAGCAGAGCAGGCTTTGCGGTTTCAAGTCTCTTCGATCGAGTTGAGGATTTGAGGCTACAGATGCAGGGCCGTCACCAAGAGGTCAATGCAGCCTTGGCAGTGACCACAGCTCAGCTCATCAGCCCTGATTTTCCAAAGATTACCGATGAAACCATCCGCCAGGGCTTGTCCCAAGCCATCTGGCCGGGCCGTTTAGAGTTGATAAGACCGAACCTCATGATTGATGGAGCCCACAATAATGAAAGTATCGCCGTCCTGACCCAGCTCTTGGAAGAAAAGTATGCTGACAGGGATATTGAAATCCTCTTTGCAGCCATCAATACCAAGCCTGTGGACCAGATGTTGTCCCAGCTCAGTCAATTTGGACCTGTTAGCGTTACGACTTTTGACGATTTCAGAGCGGTACAGTTAGAAGATTATCCGTCAGGCTATGAACGAGTTCAGACCTATCAAGAGTGGTTGGAGCAGGCGGACTTGGACAATCTCAAAAAACTCTACCTGATTACAGGCTCGCTATATTTTATTACCCATGTGAGGAAGTATGTTTTAGAAAAGTTATTCTGATATTAAAATTTTTCCCAAAAATTTTTGACAAAATTCTTAAAAATCATGCAAAATACTTGACAAAAGCCCTGCTATACTAGTATAGCAGGGCTTGACACTTCGGCCAAGCCCTGCTATACTAGTATAGCAGGGCTTGACACTTCGGCCAAGCCCTTCCTATTAGCTCATCAGGAGGAAAAAATGAAAAAGAACAAGTATATATATGGCACAATCGCGGCAACTACTGCCATCACCCTTGCAACCGTTGGTGCGTCTACCGTATCAGCAGACACACAATATGGTATTTTCTTAAACCGTGTGACTGGTGAGTGGCAAACTGTTAACCACGCCACAGGCGAAATTGTAAAATCTGAACCAAATGGAACTTACTCTTCTTATGAAGAAGCTCAAGCATCATTGACAACATCAACTGTTGAAGCTCCAGTTACAACTGAAGCACCAGCCGCGGAAACTACTGCTGTCGAAGCACTTAAAACTGCTGCTGATGTCAAACCAGCTCTTGATGCTCAACAAGCTGTTGTTGATGCAACTTCTCAAGATGCAACTAACGCTCAAGCTGATGCAGATGCAGCTAACCAAGACGTTACCACTGCTCAAGCAGACGTTGATACTGCAACCCAAGCAGTCAAAGACGCTGAAGCAAATACCGTAAACGCAACACCAGAAAACATTGCTGCAAACCAAGCTGACCAAACAGCTAACCTTGCTGACCAAGCTGCTAACGCAACTGAGACAGATGAAGTTAACGCTGAAATCGTAGCACAAACTCAAACTGTCGCAGACGCTCAAACTGCTGTTGATACTGCTCAAGCAGAAAAAGACGCATCTGATGCTAATGTCACTGCTAAAGAAGCTGATGTAAAAGCAGCACAAGACGCTATTTCTGGCACTGGTCTTGCTGAAGCTCAAGCAACTCTTGACCAAGCTACAGCTGACGTCAAAACAGCACAAGATAATGTTACAACTGCTACTACAGCCGTTGATACAGCTAAAAAGGCAGACGCAGACCGTCAAGCTAAGATTGATGCAGCAACAACTGACGTTGCAGTCAAAACAGACGCTGTTGATACAGCAAAAGCAAAATTGACTACTGCACAAGATACTGTTAAAACAACAACTGACGCAGTAAGCAAGGCTACTCATGCTGTCAAATCAGCAACAGACGCTCTTGCGAATGTGGATACTGTTACAATTGCAGACTTGACTCAATTCAAAGCTGATAAAGCGTCAGGCGATTCAGACTTTATGACTGATTCAGGTGCTACTGCTATTGAACAATCTTCAACTAAGATTGGTGAAGATGATAAAGCTGATGTTGTTGCAATTGGTAAACTCACAGTTGACCAACAACAAAAATTAAGCCTTTATGCAGCTCAAGTATTGACTGAAATCCGTACAAAACTTGGCATTTCAGACATCACAGTTACTGACGCAGCAATGAATTCTGCTAAAAATCAAGGTACTAAGTACGTTGCTCGTGGTACATCTGTTGCACAAGACGGTCACATCGCTGGTGACTACACTGGAGAAAACATCTCAACTGTATACTCAACAACTGATACTGTAACAATGTATGACCTCAAACAGCTAATGTACAATGCCATTATGGGACAAACATTTGCTGATGCTCCATCTAACTGGGGTCACTTGAAAAACAACCTCAAAGGTAATCATATCGGTGTTGACGTTGTAAAAGTAAATAGTCAACTTCACATCATCAGCGTTATCCAAACAGCTGGTGGTACTGAAATCTCCAACCCAAATGACCCAGCAACACTTCAAGCAGCACTCACTCAAGCTCAAGCAGCTCTTGCAGCGGCCCAAACTGCATCTGATGAAGCAAAAGCTAAGTTGACTCAAGCAAGCTCAGACTATGCAACTGCACTTGAATTGAAGACTCAAGCTGAGAAAGTCCTTGCTGATGCTACTGCTACACCGCTTCAAACACAGGTAGCAGAAAATAACCTACGTCTTGCTACTATTGCTTTGCAAAATGCTGAAACTCGTAAAGCTGACGCTCAAAAGGCTGTTGACAACTTCTCAGCAAATCTTGCTGAAAAGAAAGCAGCTCTTGACACTGCTAAAGCTGAACTTGCTACAGCACAAGCTACTGCAACCGCAAAAGCTGAAGCTCTTAAAACAGCTCAAGCTAACCTTGCAACACAACAAGCAACCCTTGATAGCTTGAACAAAGAACGTGATGCACTCCTTGCAGAAAAAGACCGCTTGGTTGAAGAAGCTAAGGCACTTGCTGAAGAATTGAACGGTTACTTGAATGCTCCTGCAATTCTTGCTGACGCACAAGCAACTCTCACAGCAAAACAAGCTGCTCTAACTGAAGCACAAGCTAAAGCTAAAACTGCACAAGACAAACTTGAAACTGTTACTGCTAAACTAGCTGAAGAACAAGCTAAACTAGCTGAACTCCAAGCAGAGTACGACAAACTCAAAGACCTTGAAGACAAAGCAAAAGACAATGTAATCGCAACACTTCCAGACGGAACAATTGTTGCAGTACCAAAAGATGCACCAACTGCTGCTGAAAAACCAGCTATTGACGTAGATGCAGTCAAAGACGCTATTACCAAAGGTCAAGATGTAACAGTTGTTGACGGTAAGGTTGTGGTGACAAACCCACAAGCAGGTGTCACCGTCACACCACGAGGTATTACTTACTCACGTGTAGACCGTGCTAAGGCCTTGCCAAACACAGGGGAGCAAACAAGTTTGTTGGCACTCGCAGGTGTGGCAGTATTATCTAGTCTTGGTCTTGCAAGTGCAAGAAGACGCAAACAAGGATAGGTAGTCAATATAAAAAATCTTCTTACTAAAGATAGTAGGAAGATTTTTTGGATTGCTAAAAATTTCGGAAAGACTACGCTATTCCAACAATTTTTAGGGATGAAATATGATACACTAGATGAGTAGAAAAGTGAAGACGGTAGCTCTTGATTTTCTGAAAGTGAGGTGATGCCTATGGGCAATTCATCAAAATCTGACGGAAAGGAGGAGCGTTCTTTTGACAGCTTTTGAAGTTGTGCAGACGATTTTAAGTTTCGGTGGTTTCACAGTTGCTTTGATTGGTTTGGGCTATAAAATCTTCAAAGATGAAGACAAAAAATAACCCGTCCCCACTTTTGCGCGAGTAGGACGGATTAAATCTGTAATACGAGCCACCGTCTTTTTAACGGTTCTACATTCGGAGCTGGATTGCCGTCCAGCTCTTTTTCCATTTTTATTATAACAGATTACATGTAAAATGCAAATAATCTGTTAATTTGGAGATTCGTTTGCTATAGGTTTGTTTCTTATAGTAGGCTCAGACTTATCGGTGAATGCCAGAATATGACGATACAGGTTAGAGAGCGTTTACTGATATATTATTTTAAACTGGCAAGATAGTTTCAGCGATTATTGGGTACTTCTTTGCTTTGCATAACTGTGATGTTAGTTGTCTAATAGTTTTTAATCAAATCAACCGTTGAGCGATCTAGTTTTTTAACGATGGCTTGCAAGAAGGCTTGAGCCTCTAGGAAGTCATCCATGCTATAGAGGGTTTGATGTGAATGGATATAGCGAGCGCAGACACCGATTGTCGTTGATGGAACGCCGTGGTTTTTCAAGTGGGCTGCACCAGCATCTGTTCCACCTTTACCACAGTAGTATTGGAATTTGACACCTGCTTCTTCAGCAGTTGTGAGGAGGAAGTCTTTCATATTTTTTAGCATGATGTGACCTGGATCATAGAAACGAAGTAGGGTACCATCCCCAATTTTTCCTTGGTCGCCATAAATATCACCTGCAGGTGAGCAATCAACAGCGAGGAAAATATCTGGATTGAACTTGGTTGTAGAGGCATGAGCGCCACGAAGACCAACCTCCTCTTGCACATTTGCCCCAGCAATCAACTGGTTTGGTAATGCTTGCCCCGATAGGTTTTCTAGCAGTTCGGTTACCATCAGGACACCATAGCGGTTGTCCCAAGCCTTAGAAATAACATTTTTTCCGTTGGCAGTAAGGATAGTTTCGTTTTTTGGAACCAGGACATCCCCCGGACGAACACCGAAAGCCCAGGCTTCGTCATAATTGGCAAAACCAGCATCGAAAATAATATCAGCAATGGCAGGCATGCCAGGAGCGTTAGCCCCCCGTGAAAGGTGAGGTGGTACTGAGCCTGAGATGGCTGGAATGGTACGACCGTCCTGCAACTGAAGAGTGAAGGCTTGGCTAGAAACAACCAGAGGATTCCAGCCACCTAGCTCGACAACACGGAAAGTACCGTCTGGCTTGATTTGGCTAATCATAAAGCCAACCTCATCCATGTGGGCGGCCACTAGGATACGAGGAGCGTTTTCAACAGCCGTATCCTTGATGCCAAAAATTCCACCTAGACCGTCTGTTTCAATGCGGTCCACATGTGGCGTGATTTTCTGGCGGATGTGGTTGCGAACCTGTCCTTCAAATCCCGGTAAGCTTTGCAATTCGGTTACTTCTTTAATTTTTTCAAAAAGAGTCATTTTTCTTCCTCCATGACATGATTACTACTATTTTATCACGAAGAGCTAGACTTGTCTTGAAAATATAGAAAAATATGGATAGTATTGACAAGAATGCTTGAAATTTGCTAGGATAGAAATGCCCCTCAAAATAGAGAGGAGGTGATTGCCTTGTTGTTCGAACTTCTCACATTGTTCGTTGCACCTATTGTATCAGGTCTTGTGTTGATACTCTTTGAGTATTGGCTCAACAATCGCAACAAATAGGCCCCAGGGGCAAAAGAAAACCCTCAACGCTGGGAACGTTGGGGGCTTTTTGATTGCCGATGTATTATCGAACTTCTCACTGTAAGACCATTCTATCTATTTTTAAGTCTTTTGTCAAGTGGTGCGAGTTTGTCTCAGCTGTCACAAGTCCAATGGCATTTTTGGGAAAAATTCGGAGAAATATGATAAAATAGTCAACATGAAAAAGAAGAAGACAGCCTTGCTAGCAGGCTTATTGGGGGCAGGTGTGCTCACCGCTAGTGCTCAATTTTACCGTAAAATCCAAGAAGACCGTAAAAAAGCACAGGCCTTGCAGGAGGTACGTGACTTTTTCGCTGATTTAGGAGAGATTGCCACGGTCTATGTGGATGAAACAGCCTCAACTCGTGACCAGCTTATTGGCGGGGTTGTGATGGAGGCAGGACAGGTGTTTTTATTTGAAAATACCAAAGGTTCTATTCAATACAGGGAGGAAGAAAGATGATTTTTCCAACAAATCTTGAAGAAGTGGCTGCTTTGATTGAAGATGGCAAGCCGACTGTTTTTCTATTTGTGACGACTTGGTGTGGAGATTGCCACTATATTAAACCGCATGTGCCAGCTATCGAAGAAGCTTTTCCAGATCTCCGTTTTGTGCAACTGGATCGAGATGACTTTATGCCTTTGGCACAGGAATGGGCTATTTTAGGCATTCCAAGTCTGGTTGTTTTGGAAAATGGTAAGGAAATCGGTCGTTTTGTCGATAAGAATCGCAAGACCAAGGAAGAAATCATGAACTTCTTAGCTGGACTGGGTAGATAAATTAGCAGAGAAGCTCTGCCATTTCCCAAAAGAAAGGAAAGAACATGAAGAAATCACTAGGAAAAATCCTTCTAGCACCTGTGGTGCTGGGTTTGGGTTTGGGTTTGAGTCTTGCTCCCTTGGTGCAGGCTGAGATTCAAACAGATGTTATCAATGAAAAATGGGGCAAGCCAACACTAGTCTACGGTGGAGGTCTGTCAGATGCGCAGGCGACAGAGGTTAACAATCTATTTGGTATTTCGGATGTCAATAATGTTAGCCGTCAGGTGGTTGTTGGCGCGGATATGGACCAATATTTAGGTACATCTGGAGCGGACACAGCCTCTCTCTATTCATCTGTCTTGGTGCAAAAGCAGGACACTGGCAAAGGGGTTGTGGTGGATATTAAGACGCCACAGAACATCACCTTGATTACCGAAACGCAGTATGCCAATGCGGCTATTACAGCTGGTGCGACAGATGTCTTGATTGACGTTGCGGCACCCATTCAGGTGACGGGAGAGTCCGCCCTGACAGGTGTTTACAAGGCTCTTGCAGCCAATGGTGAAACAGTTGATACCGCTCGAACTGAAGTAGCTCAACAGGAGCTAGAGACAGTCAATGAAGTGGCAACGGCTCACACAGGTGACACTAATTTTGATAGTTCGGCCTTGGATAAGGCAGTAGCAGAAATCAAGACAGCTCTTGCCGACTACAAAAAGTCTAATGGTCAGGTAGCTTCCGAATCAGACATCAATACTATGATTAACGATGTCTTGGCCAATAACGGTTTGGAAAATGTCATCACAGCAGATGAAATTTCTAAGCTAGTCACATTTGCCAAAGCTTATCAGGAAACCTCTGCTATTGATTCGGCTGAGGTTGCTGCCCAGCTCAACCAGTTCAAGCAACAGGCGGAGCAACAAATTTCAGAAGCCTATAAGAATCTACAAGATTCAGGGATTTTAGAAAAAATCGGTGCCTTCTTTGAAAATCTTTGGAAAGGCTTGACCGGTCTATTTGCATAAAGGAGAAATGAAAAAGAAATGATTTTTACATATAATAAAGAACAGGTTGGCGATGTCCTTATGGTGATTGTGGCTGAAGACAAGGGGCAGCCTGTTCAGTTTGAACGCAAGGGTCAAGTGGCGCGTGTTTTCCTAGAGGACACAGGGAAAACAGTAGCCTGGAATATTTTTGAAGCATCAAGTTTGGTTGAGATTGCTGGAAATGGTCAAGTTTTCATGACAGACGAGCAAGTTGCGACCTTGAATGCTGAATTGGCTAAGGAAGGTTTTGCTGAAGGCTTGGTTAACGACAATGCTCCAAAGTTCGTAGTCGGTCAGATTGCGGAATTGGTTCCTCATCCAGACAGCGACCACCTCAATATCTGTCAGGTCAATGTTGGGGACAAAACGGTGCAAATCGTAGCTGGTGCCCCAAATGCTGCCCAAGGATTGAAAACCATTGTGGCTCTTCCGGGGGCAATGATGCCGAGCGGTAGCCTGATTTTCCCAGGAAAACTACGTGGTGAAAATAGCTTTGGTATGATGTGCAGTCCGCGTGAATTGGCTCTACCAAACGCCCCACAAGTCCGTGGTATTATCGAATTAGACGACTCCGCAGTAGTCGGAGAAGCCTTTGATCCAGTTAAACACTGGAAGGGATAGAAAAGAAGAATTGGTCGCTTGGCCAATTCTTTTATGCTGGTTCAATTTTTCCTTCAATAGCCTGTTCGATTTCTTCGGTCGATGCTTGATGTGACCTAAGTTGGAAGTAAAGACTAGACAGAAAATGTTGGAGATTGAGCCACCGGAAGTAGTCTACTGGTTCTTGATTTGGAAAGTCCAGCTTGCTAATCCATCCTGTCAGCTCTTGGCTGGTTACTTTTTCATTCAGTAGTAAATATATAAGAATTTGTGCTAGACGGATTTCCTCGCCAGCTGAGAAAACTTTACTTTGTTTAGTTAGACAAGTGACAATAGTTTGCCAGACTGCTTTGCTTTTTTCATCGGGAAATTGATCGTGACAGCTTGCAGCCAGAAGAAAATCAGCTCCGTGGGCAGCGGTATGGATCCAACCGAGTTTTTCATCATAGCCAGACCAGTCATTTTCAATCGTCAAATAATCCAAGGCCTGCTGGAAGAGTAGCTCACGGTCGTTAGTGCTTAAAAATGCATGATAAATAGACTCTGGTTCATTATCGACAGACAGCAACAGACAGTAAAGTAAGCAAGTAAAACTTTGCTTTAGTGTGGAACTTTCTGGGGAAAATGGCTTGGTTTCTTGAGAGAATTGCAGTAGCGACTGTGCTTGCTCTCTTGTAATCAAGCCCTCCAAAAAGATATGGCAAAAACTAGCATAGACCAGTTCGTCGCGTATAGTAGGGTCTGGATGGCCGATGTTTTCCAACAACCAAGCCAGTTCGGCATTGGTATATGGTTGGGAGGTCTGTATCTTTTCCATCAAAAATTCTTTCATGATTTTCGCTCCTTTTCTAATCCTTCTACGAATAAATAAGTAGGAGGATATAAAATGTACAATAAAGTTATTTTAATCGGTCGCTTGACGGCCCAACCTGAACTCACACAAACACCAACTGGCAAAACTTTGACTCGTGTTACTGTTGCAGTTAATCGACGATTTAAGACAGAAAATGGTGAGCGTGAAGCAGATTTTCTCAATGTTATTTTCTGGGGCAAATTGGCGGAAACACTTGTCTCCTATGGCAGCAAGGGTAGTCTGATTTCTATTGACGGTGAATTGCGGACGAGAAAATACGAAAAAGACGGCAGCAACCACTATGTGACAGAGATTCTAGGCCAATCATTCCAATTGCTTGAAAGTCGTGCTCAACGTGCTATGCGTGAAAATAATGCGAATGATGATTTGGTGGATGTGATTTTGGAAGAGGAAGAATTGCCGTTTTAAAGCAATATCAGTCCCAAGACCGATGGAGCGTATTGAAAAATAGGCTATACTATAGTCAATCCTAAATATTTTTCATATCTCCTTAAAAACACCGACGAAAGTTGGTGTTTTTTGCTACTTATTTCTATATTTCCACCATTCTATCAGCATGATAATTAGAGAAAGTAGGAGAACTCCGTAGAAGAAAAAGATGATGTAACGAGGGTGGCTAAAGAAAAATATCCAGACTAGCCAGAGTAGATAGGAGAATATCATTTTCCCCCAAAAGCCTAATTTACGTTTTAAAAACCATTCTGCAAAACTTTCGTGAACGGAAAAACGGCTTTCAAGGTAATCTGTTTTTAAATCTCTAAAAAATTTCATAAATCCCCCTTAACTTTTTAATAATAGTATAGCATAGTTTTGCTATAATTAACAGGTTGCGTTTTCTCAGTCCCTGGACGGATTTTAGGTAAATTAAAAAAGAATTTTCTTGACTATTTTTGACCAAGTGATACAATAGGAAATGTGAATTAGCACTCATATGTATAGAGTGCTAAAAATACCAGGAGGTAGTAAAATGTTAAAACCATTGGGCGATCGTATCGTCGTAAAAATTGAAGAAAAAGAACAAACAGTTGGTGGCTTTGTCCTTGCAGGTGCAAGCCAAGAAAAGACAAAAGAAGCAAGTGTCCTAGCGATTGGACAAGGGATTCGTACCTTGAATGGTGACTTGGTTGCCCCAGCGGTAGCAGTTGGAGATACTGTTTTGATTGATGCTCATGCAGGATTGGAAGTCAAAGACGGTGATCAGACCGTTCACATCATCCGTGAAGCAGACATTTTGGCAATTGTAGAATAAGAGGTAGGAAAATGGCAAAAGAAATCAAATTTGCAGCAGATGCACGTGAAAGCATGGTCCGTGGTGTTGATATTTTGGCTGATACAGTCAAAGTAACCTTGGGTCCAAAAGGTCGCAATGTTGTCTTGGAAAAGGCTTATGGCTCACCACTCATTACCAACGACGGTGTGACCATTGCCAAAGAAATCGAATTGGAAGACCACTTTGAAAATATGGGTGCTAAGTTGGTATCCGAAGTGGCGTCAAAAACCAATGACATCGCTGGTGACGGTACAACCACTGCAACTGTTTTGACCCAGGCTATCGTACGTGAAGGCTTGAAAAACGTAACTGCAGGTGCCAACCCAATTGGTATCCGTCGCGGGATTGAAGCAGCAGTTGCAACTGCGGTTGAAGCCTTGAAAGCACAAGCAAGTCCTGTGTCGAATAAAGCTGAAATTGCTCAAGTTGCGGCTGTGTCTTCGCGCTCTGAAAAAGTTGGCGAGTACATTTCTGAGGCTATGGAGCGCGTGGGAACAGACGGCGTTATTACTATCGAAGAATCTCGCGGTATGGAAACTGAGCTGGATGTGGTAGAAGGCATGCAATTTGACCGTGGTTATCTGTCACAATATATGGTAACAGATAATGAGAAGATGGTTGCGGAGCTTGAAAATCCATTCATCTTGATTACCGATAAGAAAATTTCTCATATTCAAGATATTTTGCCGCTCTTGGAAAGCATTCTTCAGACCAACCGTCCGCTTTTGATTATTGCTGACGATGTGGATGGTGAAGCACTTCCTACCCTTGTTCTCAATAAGATTCGTGGTACTTTCAACGTTGTTGCTGTTAAGGCGCCAGGATTTGGGGACCGTCGTAAAGCTATGTTGGAAGATATCGCTATCTTGACAGGTGGTACAGTCATTACAGAAGACCTTGGTTTGGACTTGAAAGATGCGACCATTGAAGCCCTTGGTCAAGCTGCCAAGGTTGTGGTCGACAAGGATGGTACAACTATTGTTGAAGGTGCTGGCAATCCAGAAGCCATTGCCAACCGTGTGGCTGTTATCAAGTCACAAATTGAGGGAACAACTTCAGAATTTGACCGAGAAAAATTGCAGGAGCGTTTGGCTAAATTGTCAGGTGGTGTTGCAGTTATCAAAGTCGGTGCCGCAACGGAAACTGAGTTGAAAGAAATGAAGCTCCGTATTGAAGACGCCCTCAACGCAACACGTGCCGCAGTTGAAGAAGGAATCGTTGCCGGTGGTGGTACAGCCCTTGTCAATGTTATCGGTAGCGTAGCGAAATTGGAGTTGACAGGCGACGATGAAACAGGACGCAATATTGTCCTTCGTGCCTTGGAAGAGCCAGTACGTCAGATTGCCTATAACGCAGGTTATGAAGGTTCAGTTATCATTGATAAATTGAAGAATTCTGAGCTTGGAACAGGCTTTAATGCTGCGACAGGTGAACGGGTGAATATGATTGAGGCAGGAATTATCGATCCTGTTAAGGTGACTCGTTCTGCTCTTCAAAATGCAGCTTCCGTAGCCAGCTTGATTTTGACAACGGAAGCAGTTGTTGCCAACAAACCAGAACCAGCCGCTCCAGCTATGCCACAAGGTATGGATGGAATGGGTATGGGTTACTAAGAAATAGCAAAATGACACAGCTGAAAGGCTGTGTTTTTTCTGGTAAATTCTCAAAGTAAGTTCTAGTTCCCGTCCTTCCAGAAGTTACTTTGAGAAAACTGCATAACATCAACAGAATTTAGTCTCAGACTAAGTTCTGTTTTTGACTAAAAATGTTGATAGTAGTGAGTTTTAGGGTTGAAAATGTTGAAAATGTTGAAAAAAAGAGTACACTAAAGTTACTGGCTCTGAGACGTCTCAAAGTAAGTTCTAGCTATCTAGAATTTTGGATGGGACAAGTTCCTTTCTATTTTGAAATTATTTTTTGATAAAAACTAACGATTATTTATCCAATAATCGAGGTGATTGGATGACGTTCCCAGGGTCAATTTTAGAGATTCCCAAAAGTGTTGCCAATTCCTCACCGTAGGTAAATGTAAAGAGTTCATAGGCGGATTTTCCGTTGAAAGAAGCTCGTCTGACGCTGTTGACATGCGAACAAACCAGGTTGATGTCCTCCTGTGTCAAGTTATCAAACGAACTTCCTTTAGGAAGAATATCTCTGATAAGTGTGTGATTCTTCTCAATTCTCCCTTTCTGGTCAGAACGATTTGGGTCACAGAAGAATAGCTTAGATTCTCCACGAACATCCATTTCGATATCGTCCACTCTAGCGAATTCACCGCCATTATCGGTCAGAATGACAGGGAATAGTTCGCAGAAGTCCATCTCTTTCTGATGCAGGTCATTCTTGATAGCGTAGAGATGTTTAGCGACCTCATTAGCTGTTTTATTATCAAGTAATCGAGCGAAGATAAAGTTACAGAAGGAGAGGTTAAAGGTGAGAAGTACCTTTCCACCGATCCGTCCAGTAACGGTGTCCATTTCCAGCCAATAGCTGATTCCTTTCTCTATGAGAAAGCGTTGGAAGTCCTCGTAAGACCGTCCTTCTTTGGCAGTTTTAGGAATGGGTTGTAGTTTTCTGGTTCTCCGCTTTCTGAATTTCACGACACGGGGGAAATCAATGGGCTTTGTGGACAGATAGCCTTTTTCAAGGTATCTGTAGATAGAAGCTCTGGATGCCGAAAGTTCGTTTGAGGCGATGATGTGGTTGAGGTGTTGGCCCTTTTGGATGGCAGCAGAAACAATCTCATCCATGCGATAGAATTCGTCCTTGTTTAGTGCAACACCCGTTCTCGAGTCTGAGAGCTTAGCTTCATAATCAAGCTGAGCTCTTTTTGCGTAGTAGAACTGTTTCTGGTATCCGCAGTTGCTTCTCTTTTTCGGACAGGCATTACAAACGTATGGAGCCTTTTTGAGTAAAGGGCAGGCCTCACAATTGGAAGTACTAGAGTTCTCTTTTATCACTCTATTTCTCCGAACTTCTTTTGAAATTGTGGACGGGTCTTTTCCTAGCTTAACAGCGATAGCTGAGAAGGGCTTAAGTTGTTCAATTCCTATTTGAATATCATTGCGATCAGAGAGAGTTAAGTGTTTGTTTTTCATTGTCAGTTACCAACTTGTCCCATAGTAAGTTCTACCTTATTTCTTTGTCTCAGTCTAATTTCCAGTTTTTAAGATAGACTAGAACTTACTTTGGGAATTTAGCCTGTGTTTTTTCTTAAAAATTTCAAACATATCTATTTGACAATGGTTTTGGGATGTGGTACTATATTAGACGGTACTTTTTACTTTTGGTCTCTCAAGAGTGTACAGGGACGTGCTGACAAATGTTGCAAAAGTACACACAGATAGGGGTTGTCACCAATGCCTTATCACCAAAAATAAAAAATATATACAGGAGAATGTAGATGCCTACAATTAACCAGTTGGTACGTAAACCACGTAAGTCTAAAGTAGAAAAACCTAAATCACCAGCTTTGAACGTTGGTTACAACAGCCGTAAAAAAGTTCAAACTAACGTTTCATCACCACAAAAACGTGGTGTTGCAACTCGTGTCGGAACAATGACACCTAGAAAACCTAACTCAGCCCTTCGTAAATTCGCTCGTGTACGTTTGAGCAACCTTATCGAAGTTACTGCTTACATCCCAGGTATCGGTCACAACTTGCAAGAGCACAGCGTTGTTCTTCTTCGTGGTGGACGTGTAAAGGACCTTCCAGGGGTACGTTACCATATCGTTCGTGGTGCGCTTGATACTGCAGGTGTTAACGATCGTAAGCAAGGCCGTTCTAAATACGGTACTAAACGTCCAAAAGGCTAAGAAGGGGGAAATATAAATGAGTCGTAAAAATCAAGCGCCTAAGCGCGAAGTATTGCCAGATCCATTGTATAACTCAAAATTGGTAACTCGTTTGATTAACCGTGTTATGTTGGACGGTAAACGTGGTACTGCTGCATCAATCGTTTACGGTGCTTTTGATCAAATCAAAGAAGCAACTGGTAACGATGCACTTGAAGTATTTGAAACAGCAATGGAAAACATCATGCCTGTACTTGAAGTACGTGCACGTCGTGTCGGTGGTTCTAACTACCAAGTCCCAGTTGAAGTTCGTCCAGAGCGTCGTACAACACTTGGTCTTCGTTGGTTGGTAACAATCGCTCGTAACCGTGGTGAGCACACTATGATTGATCGCCTTGCGAAAGAAATCATGGATGCAGCAAACAACACTGGTGCAGCTGTTAAGAAACGTGAAGATACTCACAAAATGGCAGAAGCAAACCGCGCATTCGCACACTTCCGCTGGTAAGATAGGATGTGAGGACGTTAAGAAAATTCAAGGAAAAATAGGAAATCAGACGATGGACCTCAAGGTCCAAGGAAGATTTACACCTAAAGGTAGCCACACTTGTAATTGGCTAAAGCCAAAACAATTGCGTCTCTTTTTTCCAGAATTTTTAGTCCGAACTCAACTAAGATTAAGATACGAGGGCGTCAAGCAACTCCTAGACAAAATAGGGAAGCGAAGCAGATTGCTGTGCAATCAATGAGGTTCTCACCTAAAGGTAGCCCCATTTGTAATTGGCTAAAGCCAAAACAACTGCGTCTCTTTTTGTCAGCGAGTTGTAGCCCGAGTTCAATTAGGATGTGAGGACGTTAAGTTAGTTCTACATAAATCAATTGAGATTATGGTAGCAACTTATCGTTCAACCATCACAAACCGGATTGAGGATGACCTCATCCACTTCACACCATTAGTAAGAAATCAAGCGGGTGGGACTTGCCCACTCGCTTTTCTTAAAATATGGTATAATAAAGTATAAAACTAAAATTATAGGAGAACAAACCTCATGGCACGCGAATTTTCATTAGAAAAAACTCGTAATATCGGTATCATGGCGCACGTTGACGCGGGTAAAACAACGACAACTGAGCGTATTCTTTACTACACTGGTAAAATCCACAAAATCGGTGAAACTCACGAAGGTGCATCACAAATGGACTGGATGGAGCAAGAGCAAGAGCGTGGTATCACTATCACATCTGCTGCGACAACAGCTCAATGGAACAACCACCGTGTAAACATCATCGACACACCAGGACACGTGGACTTCACAATCGAAGTACAACGTTCACTTCGCGTTCTTGATGGTGCGGTAACCGTTCTTGACTCACAATCAGGTGTTGAGCCACAAACTGAAACAGTATGGCGTCAAGCAACTGAATACGGTGTTCCACGTATCGTATTTGCTAACAAGATGGATAAAATCGGTGCTGACTTCCTTTACTCAGTAAGCACACTTCATGAGCGTCTTCAAGCAAATGCACACCCAATTCAATTGCCAATCGGTTCTGAAGACGAGTTCCGTGGTATCATCGACTTGATCAAGATGAAAGCTGAAATCTATACGAACGACCTTGGTACAGATATTCTTGAAGAAGATATCCCAGCTGAATACCTTGAGCAAGCTGAAGAATACCGTGAAAAATTGGTTGAAGCAGTTGCTGAAACTGATGAAGAATTGATGATGAAATACCTTGAAGGTGAAGAAATCACAAACGAAGAATTGAAAGCTGCTATCCGTAAAGCAACTATCAACGTTGAATTCTTCCCAGTATTGTGTGGTTCAGCTTTCAAAAACAAAGGTGTTCAGTTGATGCTTGATGCAGTTATCGACTACCTTCCAAGCCCGCTTGACATCCCTGCTATTAAAGGTGTTAACCCAGATACAGATGCTGAAGAAGAGCGTCATGCATCAGATGAAGAGCCATTTGCAGCTCTTGCCTTCAAGATTATGACTGACCCATTCGTAGGTCGTTTGACATTCTTCCGTGTATACTCAGGTGTTCTTAACAGCGGTTCATACGTATTGAACACTTCTAAAGGTAAACGTGAGCGTATCGGACGTATCCTTCAAATGCACGCAAACAGCCGTCAAGAAATTGAAACTGTTTATGCAGGTGACATCGCCGCTGCGGTTGGTTTGAAAGATACTACAACTGGTGACTCATTGACAGATGAAAAAGCAAAAATCATCCTTGAGTCAATCCACGTTCCAGAACCAGTTATCCAATTGATGGTTGAGCCTAAGTCTAAAGCTGACCAAGACAAGATGGGTATTGCCCTTTCTAAATTGGCTGAAGAAGATCCAACATTCCGCGTTGAAACAAACGTTGAAACTGGTGAAACAGTTATCTCTGGTATGGGTGAGTTGCACTTGGATGTCCTTGTTGACCGTATGCGTCGTGAATTCAAGGTTGAAGCAAACGTAGGTGCTCCTCAAGTATCATACCGTGAAACATTCCGCGCTTCTACACAAGCTCGTGGTTTCTTCAAACGCCAGTCTGGTGGTAAAGGTCAATTCGGTGACGTTTGGATCGAATTCACACCAAACGAAGAAGGTAAAGGTTTTGAGTTCGAGAATGCTATTGTCGGTGGTGTGGTTCCACGTGAATTCATCCCAGCGGTTGAAAAAGGTCTCGTAGAATCTATGGCTAACGGTGTTCTTGCTGGTTACCCAATCGTTGACGTTAAAGCGAAGCTTTACGATGGTTCATACCACGATGTCGACTCATCTGAAACAGCCTTCAAAGTGGCAGCATCTCTTGCCCTTAAAGAAGCTGCTAAATCAGCTCAACCAACTATCCTTGAGCCAATGATGCTTGTAACAATCACTGCACCAGAAGATAACCTTGGTGACGTTATGGGTCACGTTACTGCACGTCGTGGTCGCGTTGATGGTATGGAAGCTCGTGGTAACACACAAATCGTTCGTGCTTATGTGCCACTTGCTGAAATGTTCGGTTACGCAACTGTACTTCGTTCAGCAACACAAGGTCGCGGTACTTTCATGATGGTATTTGACCACTACGAAGATGTACCAAAATCTGTACAAGATGAAATCATCAAGAAAAACGGCGGCAATGCTTAATTGCTAACCCAGGCAGCTTCGGCTGCCTTTTTCTATGTAAGTTCCTGCATTAAAGTATGCAAACTCTTGCAATTTTCGGTAAATAGTTATATAATAAAAACGTTGAAAAGATGCTTGTAGGCTTACAAGTTAATATTTTCACAAAAGGATTAAAAGGCTTGCCTTTTAAAATAAAGAACTCGATTTTCATAAGGAGGAAATCATTCATGGTAGTTAAAGTTGGTATTAACGGTTTCGGACGTATCGGTCGTCTTGCTTTCCGTCGTATCCAAAATGTAGAAGGTGTTGAAGTTACTCGTATCAACGACCTTACAGATCCAGTAATGCTTGCACACTTGTTGAAATATGACACAACTCAAGGTCGTTTCGACGGTACTGTTGAAGTTAAAGACGGTGGTTTCGAAGTTAACGGTAAATTCGTTAAAGTTTCTGCAGAGCGCGAGCCAGGAAACATCGACTGGGCTACTGATGGCGTGGATATCGTTTTGGAAGCTACAGGTTTCTTTGCTTCTAAAGAAAAAGCTGAGCAACACATCCACGCTAACGGTGCTAAAAAAGTTGTTATCACTGCTCCTGGTGGTAACGATGTTAAGACTGTTGTTTTCAACACTAACCACGACATCCTTGATGGTACTGAAACAGTTATCTCAGGTGCTTCATGTACTACAAACTGTTTGGCACCAATGGCTAAAGCTCTTCACGATGCATTTGGCGTTCAAAAAGGTTTGATGACTACAATCCACGGTTACACTGGTGACCAAATGGTTCTTGACGGACCACACCGTGGTGGTGACCTTCGTCGTGCACGTGCTGCTGCTGCAAACATCGTTCCTAACTCAACTGGTGCTGCTAAAGCTATCGGCTTGGTAATCCCAGAATTGAACGGTAAACTTGACGGTGCTGCACAACGTGTTCCAGTTCCAACAGGTTCTGTAACTGAATTGGTTGCAACTCTTGACAAGAAAGTAACTGCTGAAGAAGTAAACGCTGCTATGAAAGCTGCTGCTACTGAATCATTTGGTTACACTGAAGACCAACTCGTATCTTCAGATATCGTAGGTATCTCATTCGGTTCATTGTTTGATGCAACTCAAACTAAAGTTATCGAAGTTGATGGCGAGCAATTGGTTAAAGTTGTTTCATGGTACGACAACGAAATGTCTTACACTGCACAACTTGTTCGTACTCTTGAGTACTTCGCAAAAATCGCTAAATAATCCTTAGTGAAAATCGAAGAGGCTTCGGCCTCTTTTTTGTTTTGGTTGCTGAAATATAGCTGTTTTCTTATGCTAAGAAACAAGGATGGTATAAGTTGTTTCTGATTTGGCAACTTTAGAATTTGAAAAATCTGATTACGAGGCGATAGTTTTTAGATTTCATAACATTTGTGAAAAAAATATCTTTATGCAAGAAAAAATACAGAAAATATGATACAATGGTAAAGTAAATATAATTTAAGGAGTTCTTATCTAATGGCAAAATTGACTGTTAAAGATGTAGAATTGAAAGGCAAAAAAGTTCTTGTTCGTGTGGACTTCAACGTGCCTTTGAAAGATGGCGTTATCACTAACGATAACCGTATTACAGCAGCTCTTCCAACTATCAAGTATATTCTTGAGCAAGGTGGACGTGCAATTCTTTTCTCTCACCTTGGTCGTGTGAAAGAAGAAGCTGACAAAGAAGGTAAATCATTGGCTCCTGTAGCAGCTGACTTGGCGGCTAAATTGGGTCAAGACGTTGCTTTCATCGCAGGTGCTACTCGTGGTGCTGAATTGGAAGCAGCTATCAATGCTTTGGAAGATGGACAAGTTCTCCTTGTTGAAAACACTCGTTTCGAAGATGTTGATGGTAAGAAAGAATCTAAAAACGACGAAGAACTTGGTAAATACTGGGCTTCACTTGGTGATGGTATCTTCGTTAACGATGCATTTGGTACTGCACACCGTGCACACGCATCAAACGTTGGTATCTCAGCAAATGTAGAAAAAGCAGTAGCTGGTTTCCTTTTGGAAAACGAAATTGCATACATCCAAGAAGCTGTTGAAACTCCAGAGCGCCCATTCGTGGCAATCCTTGGTGGTTCAAAAGTATCTGATAAGATCGGTGTTATCGAGAACCTTCTTGAAAAAGCTGACAAAGTTCTTATCGGTGGTGGTATGACTTACACATTCTACAAAGCTCAAGGTATCGAAATCGGTAACTCACTTGTAGAAGAAGACAAGCTTGATGTGGCAAAAGCACTTCTTGAAAAAGCTAACGGTAAATTGATCTTGCCAGTTGACTCAAAAGAAGCTAACGCATTTGCTGGCTACACTGAAGTTCGCGATACAGAAGGCGAAGCAGTTTCAGAAGGCTTCCTTGGTCTTGATATCGGTCCTAAGTCAATCGCTAAGTTTGATGAAGCCTTGACTGGTGCTAAAACAGTTGTTTGGAACGGACCTATGGGTGTATTTGAAAACCCAGATTTCCAAGCTGGTACAATCGGTGTAATGGACGCTATCGTGAAACAACCAGGCGTGAAATCAATCATCGGTGGTGGTGACTCAGCAGCAGCAGCTATCAACCTTGGCCGTGCAGACAAGTTCTCATGGATCTCAACTGGTGGTGGTGCATCTATGGAGTTGTTAGAAGGTAAAGTATTGCCTGGTCTTGCAGCTCTTACTGAAAAGTAAAAAATGCGATGAAAAGAGTTGGGAGACCAACTCTTTTCTAGTACAAAGGCTAGATTTTCTGTGAACGTAGTGAGTTTAGAAAATCAGCCTAGGTAAAGGTTAAAATGCAACGGATTTCCGTTGCATTTTGTACACCACGTAGCGTTTCTACGAAGCTAAGCGAGTTAGAAAGTCTAGCAAGGTGTAAAGTACTTCCAGGACTTGCGACGGGAGCGGGAAAGAACTCGACTGTCAAAAATATACTAAGATTAGTAGTGAGGAAATCTCCGACGGGAGAGAGTAGTCACTACTTTTTCTTTATGTTAAAGTAGAGGTGTCGTAACCGCCCAATAACAAGGTATCTATCCACCCACTCCCTCCTCCAGTATACTGTTAGAAAAACAAAACTGGAGGATTTATTATGTCACACCCCATCATTCCATTGACTGTTCCCCAATCTCGCCGCTTTGAGAAGCGAGGCAGAAACGATATTATGATGAAAATTCGTCTCGGAAAAGTGGAGCTCACAGTCTTTCACACTATCAATCAAGAAACACTAGAAACAATCTTAGATAAGGTACTGTTCTATGACCATCCAACTCAGTGATTTAGGTCAAGTTTACTTGGTCTGTGGAAAAACAGATATGCGTCAGGGAATTGATTCCCTGGCCTATCTTATCAAAAGTCAGTTCAACCTGGATCCCTTCTCCGGTCAGGTCTATCTCTTCTGCGGAGGTCGAAAAGACCGGTTCAAAGCTCTTTATTGGGATGGACAGGGATTTTGGTTATTGTATAAACGTTTTGAAAATGGGAAATTGACCTGGCCAAACAATGAAGAAGAGGTCAAGGCTCTAACTTCCGAGCAAGTCGACTGGCTCATGAAAGGATTTTCTATCATTCCAAAAATAAATGTTTCAAAAAGTCGTGATTTCTATTGAAATCATGGCTTTTCTTTGTGTATAATGAGATAAAAAGAAGGAGATTGGTTATGTCATCACTAGAAAAAATTATTGAAACACAGTCAAAAACGATAGAGATGATGGCTAATGAACTCACTCTCCTTCGAGAACAGGTTGACTATCTGAGACAGAAACTCTACGGAAAATCATCAGAGAAGGTCGTATATCAACCAGGTCAGCTGAGCTTGTTTGGGGAGGAAAGTCTCCCTGAAGAAGAAGCTGACTTACCCAGTTGAAACGGAGACCATCACCTATAAACGCAAGAAAGCTAAGGGAGTTCGTCAGGCTATTTTCAGCCAGTTCACTCCAGAGATTGTGCATCACGAATTGCAGGGCGAAGACTGCACTTGTCCAGACTGTCATGGTCAGCTGAAAGAGATTGGCTCAACTGTTCAACGACAAGAGTTGGTCTTCATTCCTGCACAATTAAAGCGGATTGACCATGTTCAACACGCATACAAGTGTCAGGCATGTAGTCAGAAGAATCTAAGCGATAAGATTATCAAGGCTCCTGTTCCTAAGGCACCTTTGGCACACAGCTTGGGTTCAGCCTCTATCATCGCTCACACCATTCATCAGAAATTCAATCTGAAGGTACCCAATTACCGTCAGGAAGAGGACTGGCATAAACTTGGCCTGCCCATCAGTCGGAAGGAAATAGCCAACTGGCACATCAAGTCTAGTCAGTATTATTTCGAGCCGATTTATAACCTGTTGCACGAGAAATTGTTGGAGCAGCCTATTCTTCATGCGGATGAGACTTCCTACAAGGTCTTAGAAAATGATAGCCAGTTGACCTACTACTGGACTTTCTTGTCTGGGAAACATGAGAAAAATGGAATTACCCTCTATCATCATGACAAACGACGGAGCGGCTTAGTTGTGGAGGAGTTTCTTGGGGACTATGCGGGCTACGTTCATTGTGACATGTGGAGTGCTTATCGTCAATTAGACAAGGCTCAGCTCGTTGGCTGTTGGGCTCATGTTAGACGAAAATTTTTTGAGGCGACTCCTAAGAAGACAGATAATACTTCTTTAGGAGCCAAGGGATTAGCCTATTGCGACCGCCTGTTTGCCTTGGAGAGTGACTGGGCTGACCTGTCTACTGAGGAACGGCTACATAAACGGCAGACAGAGTTAACTCCCTTGATGGACGAGTTCTTTGATTGGTGCCGTGAACAGGCTGTCTTGCCAGCTTCCAAATTGGGTACTGCAATAGAGTATAGCCTCAAATACGAAACCACCTTCCGAGCCGTTCTCTCGGACGGTGACCTAGTCCTGTCCAACAATATGGCTGAGAGGGCTATGAAGACCTTGGTGATGGGCAGAAAAAATTGGCTTTTTTCTCAGAGCTTTGAGGGAGCCAAGTCGACAGCTGTCATTTTGAGTCTTTTAGAAACAGCTAAGCGACACGGACTTGATGCAGAAAAATATATGACCTATCTTCTAGAACACTTACCTAATGAGGAGTCGCTCGCAAAAAAGGAGGTTTTAGAAGCCTATTTGCCATGGGATAAAAATATTAAGAGAGCTTGTAAATAGAAAAAGGTTCCAGAGTCGACAGGACTTTGGAGCCTTTTCAATATACCTTGTTATTGGGCGCTTACGAGGTGTCTTGTTAAGTCGAGAACTCTTTTGACGCTAGACGTCGCATCAAAAACTGGCAAGACACCTGTTTTAGAAAGAATGTTATCAAAGTATGTGGGACGCCAGACGTCGAGTATTGAAAATGACATCACTAAAACAAGGAATCATTCAAGACAAAGAGGTAATATCATGCGTGCAGTTTTTGGGATTGATGTGAGTAAGGCAGGTTCAGAAGTGGCCATTCTAGTCAATGGTGAGAAAGTTCATGGCTATACCATGTCCAATGACGCCTTAGGCTTTGCTCGGCTACTTGGCGATTTGAGAACCGTCCATAAACCAGAAATCATCTTTGAAGCAACAGGTGTCTATTCTCGCCGTCTCCAAACTTTTCTAGAAGATAATGGCTATGCTTATACAAGGCTTAATCCCTTAGAAGCTAAGAAGCAACTGGATAGCTTGCGTGTGAGGAAAACAGATCAAATTGACGCTGAAAAACTGGCTCAATCTCAATTTGTGCTGAATCGTAAACCCACTTATGTCCAAGAAGAAGTCTATCAAGAACTGCGAGATTTAAGTCGCTTCTATCAGAACTTAACTGAGGACATCGTTCGAGCTAAAAACCGTCTGCACAAGGTCTTGCAAGTCACGTTTCCAGAGATAGAGACTGTCTTATCAAAGCCAACTGGGGAACAATACTGGAACTTAGTTACTGCGTTTCCTTACAAGGACTTCGTGCTTGATTTAAGCAAGGACGAACTCTTAGAGAGCATTCGTCAGTCCACCTCAAAACGGATTTCTGACAAGCGTGTGGCGTATTTAGCTGAGAAGCTGATAGCACTAGCTAATCAATCTTATTGTGCCGTCAAGAAAACCTCTCCAATGCTGGAAGAGGTTCGTTACTATGGAAAAGAATTGCTTCGGCTTTCTGAACAGAGACAAACTGTCCTAGACCAAATGGTGGAACTAGCTCAGCCATTACCTGAATATGACATTCTGCTCTCTATTCCTGGAATAGCTGAGACTACTGCAACAAGTATTATTGGTGAACTGGGAGATATTCGCCGTTTTCAGTCTGCCAACCAAATCAATGCCTTTATCGGTATTGATCTGAGACACTATGAATCTGGCAACTTCCTCGCTAAGGAACACATTACCAAGCGTGGCAATCCCTACGCTAGAAAGATTCTGTTCAAATGTATTCACAATATCGCTTCAGCCAGTCACACCAAGCCTTGCCATATCGCCGACTTTTATGAGAAACGAAAAAGACAATCGCAAACGACTTCTACGAAGCCACACACGATTGCCTCCATACATCGTCTCATTCGGACAATGTATTACCTCATAACGCATAACAAACTTTACGATTACACTTTAACCCAAAATCAGTAAAATTGTTTATGCTATATTATTGTAACACCTTATCAAAAATTTTCAACATAAGGTGTTAATTTCGTGTACCCTTTTTTACACGTAACTTTAGTCCAAAAGAAAACAATTTCTTTATTTTGACTATTGAACTCGATATATTTTTCATCAAATACCTTGATAGGCTTGACAAATGGTAGAAAAAGAGTTCGTCAACAAGTCTTTATTTCTAGTTGTTGAGCTGAAACAGTCTATCCCCAGACATCAATTTATGTGAGCTGACTGCCGTCAGCTTATATCTCCCACTTTAAAAGGTCTCCCAGACCTTTTAAACTCCCACCCCCGTATAGCTCCAAAGGTTTGGGGAACCTTTGGAGGTTGGAGATAGAGCGAACAGAGTTCGCTACAAAACTGTCTGGGAGACAGTTTGAGGTTGGAAATGAAGCGAACTCTGTTCGCATCAGTCGTATAGGCCAGATTTGGAGAGTAAAAAACGAACTGCTGAGATTTGCTTTGCAAATCTTATCTCCTACCTTTAACAGTCTCCCAGACTGTTAAAGCCAATCAACCACTGCGCTGAGATGTTGACACGAACTCTGAGAAGGGGTACTGGGCTTTCTGCCCAGCCTCGTCGGGATTCAGCTAGGTTTTCTGGGTGCGTTTTCATGGTATTTGCTGAAATACTTGCTTTGGATTTTTCATATTGCTCGTTGCGTTTCCCGAATATTTTTCAGGTTATTTTGTATATTTTTCGAACAAATGCGAATGATGGAGCTTGTATATTTATGTAAAGAAAGGGGAAGTGCTGGTTTTATATCGGTGCCATAACCTAGTTTGCACACATTTATTCATGTTGATGAAGTTGAACCTTGGCGACTATAGACTTGTCAGGCTGTAAGCGAGGGGGGTGCATGGATATTGTTGTGTGAAGAGATAGGGTTTGTTATATTTTTATGTTTTTGGGCTGGACGAAACTTTTCCCCTTATATCAATTGTTTAGTTCTCTTGTATAGCGATTTGAATCAAGAGTAGTACAATTTTGGGTTATTGTATCAGTAGCTCAATCTCAAAATAGCTTTAGGGTCCTCAAGCTGATAAACTTGAACCCGTCCTGTTTTTAATTCAATTTACTATAGTACAAGGCACAAGAAAACCCTCGAATGAGCATATTCAGAGGGCTTTGATACATTTTGTGAATTTTAAAGCATGTTCAGCCTGGGCGATAATCTTGTCGAGCTGAACGGTAAAATCACGATTGCCGAAAAATTCAAACCATTTTTTGACATCGTAGTCGGAAATGGTTTCGGGTTATATGGAGGGCAGATGTTAGCTATTTGCGTTCAACTCACTTTGAAGTTGGAGAACTCGCTCGAGAGGGAGGTTTAGATTTTCAGCTATTACTTCCGCTGGAAAACCAGACCTCAAGAAATTACGGGCAGAGGTGATTTGAACTTCTTCACGTCCTTCTTCACGACCTTCTTCACGACCTTCTTCGCGACCTTCTTCACGTCCTCGCTCCAGTCCTTCTTCAAATCCGTCTTCCATCGCAGTCATCAAAGTGGCATAACTAACTTCAAGGCTATCGATTTGTCTATCCCACATGTCTTTTTCCTCCTTTGTCCAAGTTGTAAAATCTAGGGCATGTTCAGCCTGAGATATGATCTTGTCAGGTTGAATGGTAAAGTCACGATTGCCGAAAAACTCAAACCATTTTTTGACATCGTAGTCGGAAATGGTTTCGGGTTATATGGAGGGCAGAGGTTAGCTATTTGCGTTCAACTCACTTTGAAGTTGAAGAACTCGCTCGAGAGGAAGGTTTAGATTTTCAGCTATTACTTCCGCTGGAAAACCAGACCTCAGGAAATTACGGGCAGAGATGATTTGAACTTCTTCGCGACCTTCTTCACGTCCTCGTTCCAGTCCTTCTTCAAATCCGTCTTCCATCGCAGTCATCAAAGTGGCATAACTAACTTCAAGGCTATCAATTTGCTTATCCCACATGTCTTTTTCCTCCTTTGTCCAGCTTGTAAAGTCTAAGGCGTGTTCAGCCTGAGATATGATCTTGTCAGGTTGAATGGTAAAGTCACGATTGCCGAAAAACTCAAACCATTTTTTGACATCGTAGTCGGAAATGGTTTCAGGCTGATATTTTTCCAACTCCAGAAATGCCATTTTCAAGAGGCTATGGTGCTTGGAGCTGGTTTTGGGTTTGACAGTCAGCTCTTCATTGGTCTCTTCTTCACGAAGGCTAAACACGTGGAAGGGCTTATCATCATCAAAATAATTTTTCTCCAAGAGAGCGATACCGTAAACAGGATAAATCCTCTCGTGAGTGAAGTGGGTATGACCGTGTTCCTGCCGAACCTTTTCGACGTTGTCATGCACCTGCGTACAAATGTAAGCCCAGAGTCGATTGACAAAAGTCTTTTGCTTGGCAATCTGGATTTCAATGACAACTTGTGTGCCATCGTCCAATTTGACTAAAATGTCCGTCACCGTATAAAAACCTTTAGGCAAGTCATCATTGGGCAGACGAATCTGATGTCCGTCAAGAAGTTCTACTTCTAGAACAGGCAGGTCCAAAATATCTGAAATAAAAGCCTTGGTCACTTCCGTGTTTTGAAAAATTTTCTTGGCAACCGTGTCTTGCGTTGGTCTTAGTAGGGTATGTCTCAATATCCCACATCCTTTCATTTGATTTTTCATGTTGGAACCAGTTTTTTGGGGTTCTACTTATTTTATTCGAAATCAAATGAAAAACTTTTCTATATTATATATAGTATACCACAAATGAAAAAAGTAACCCACCACAAAATGTGATGAGTTCGTTTCTAGGTACGTATAAAATTTTCTTTACAAATTCTCAAAAGCCAGACTAGGCTTGGCATTGAGGTCCCAGCCAGCAAGGTTTGCCTTATTGTACTCGCTGACCGCTGCCAAGGCAATCATACCTGCATTGTCACCGCAGAGGCGAAGCGGGGGAATGATGACCTCCACATCGGTAATTTCAGCCGCCAACCGCTCTCGTAAGCCCTGATTAGCTGCCACACCGCCCGCTACAACCAAGGTCTTGACAGGGTATTGCTCCAAAGCCTTCTTTGTCTTGGCCATGAGAATGTCCATAACACAGGCTTGGAAAGAGGCTGACAAATCCGCATTGGACAAGGTCTCTCCTTTCTGCTGGGCATTGTGGTAGAGGTTGATAAAGGCGGATTTCAAACCAGAAAAAGAAAACTCCAGATTATCTTCCTTGATCATAGCCCGAGGGAAGTCATAAATGTCCTGCCCCTCATGTGCCAATTCGTCAATCACACGACCAGCTGGATAGGGCAGACCCATGACCCGTCCCACCTTATCATAGGCCTCGCCGACCGCATCATCTCGCGTTTCACCGACAATCTTGTAGTCACCTGCCTCTGACACATAGACCAACTCCGTGTGCCCACCGCTGACCAAAAGGGCCAAGAGCGGAAACTCCAACTCCTTGACCGCACGCGCCGCCATCAAATGCCCTGCCATATGGTTGACAGGAATGAGCGGCAAACCATTAGCCCAGGCAAAGGCCTTGGCAGCCGAAATTCCAACTAGCAAGGCACCAACTAAGCCTGGTCCATAGGTCACAGCCACAGCCGTCAAGTCCTCTGCCGTCACTTCCGCCTCCAACAAGGCCTCCTCGATACAGGCCGTTATCACTTCCACATGGTGACGGCTAGCCACCTCTGGCACCACCCCACCAAACCGCTGATGGCTGGCAATCTGGCTGGCAATGACATTGGACAAAAGCTCCGCCTCATTGCGCAAAACAGCCACCGAGGTCTCGTCACAGGAGGTCTCGATCGCCAAAATCAATCTATCTTTCATCACGTTCTCTCTTCATTATCACCGCGTCCTCGACAGGATGGCGGTAGTAGTCTTTTCGTTTTCCTATTTTGGTAAAATGCTTGCGTGTATAGAGGGCCTGAGCTGCACTGTTAGACTCCCTCACTTCGAGGAAGATGTCTCCATCCCAGTCCATCACAGCAGCCATCAGTTGACTGGCGATTCCCAGCCTCTGAAAATCAGCCTTGACAGCAATCTGCAGGATTTCCATCTCATCCAGCACCGTCTGAACAGCCAAAAATCCGACCAATTCCTGACCTTTATAGGCCAGATAGTAGTCCTCATCCTGACTGGTCATGCTTGCAGCAATCTGTTCCAAGGTCCAAGGCGATTGCTCATAGACAGACTGCATAACTGTCAAAACAGCCTCCGCCAGATTTTCCTGACCGTTGTAGTGTTTAATCTCTATCATACACGCTTGATATAACTCTCTGAGCTAGCTTGGTTGACCTTGAGCCAGTTTTCCTCTGCTTCTACCCGCTTGAGATAGTTGGGCTCAAAGCTGGTCACATCTACTGCTGGCAAGTCTTGACCAATCACCGCCAGTTGATAGGCCGACGGCAGGCTGGTTTGATACTGAGCAGTCGGCAAATCTTGTTCGATTTGCTCCATAAAGTTTTCTACTTCACCAACAAAGGTGATATTTTCCTTACCAGCCAAGCTAGAAAGCAAGTCTTCAAAAGACCAGTAGCGGTCTGGCTCGACTGCTCTGCCATTTTCATAAAGACCTGCATAGACGCAGTTACGGCGGGCATCGATGAGGGGAACCACCAGACCCGTCAGGCTGGGAGGAACCAGAGACTGAAGACTGGATAGCCCCACCAAGTCAATCTTGAGGGTGTAGGCCAAGGTCTTGGCAGTCGCCACCGCCACACGAAGCCCCGTGTAGGAGCCAGGCCCCTGAGCGACCACAATCCTATCCAAGTCTTTGGGCGTCCAGCCCACCTGCGCCACCAAAAAATCGACTACAGGCATGAGGCTGATACTATGATTTTTCTTAACGGCCAGCAGGGTTTCCGCCTGCAAGCAACCGTCCTCCACCAAGGCCACCGACAGGGCCTGATTGGAGCTGTCTAAAGCTAGTATTTTCATAAGTTTCTCTTTCTTTACAATGCTACTCTCTATTGTAAGCTATCTTGACCTTTTTTTCAAATAATGAAAAGACTGGGGTGTGATTTCTAGTAGGTTAATGGATTGAACCGATTTGTCATTCTAGTAAGTCACATCACTATCTGGCAGTTGACAGGCATTTTCTCGACACAATTGAACTCAGTCTTAGTAATCCTAATACACTCGGAATCCTAGCTCACTTCCCTGTTTTATCCCTCTCGGAAATGCAGAATTTCTGAAAATCATGACACTTTTCCATTTTCCTACCAAACCCTTTTACCATCAGCATATTTTATGGTATAATGAAGAGTACATTTAGACTGAATAAATTGACAACTCGAGAAAATTGAATAGGCATTACCAGACAGCCCCAACTGTTTGAGGCTTTTTTCATAGTTGCCAGTCAAAAAGAAAGGAACTATACTACACATGATTTATAAAGTATTCTATCAAGAATCAAAAATTAGCCCACGTCGCGAGCAAACACGTGCTCTTTATCTAGACATCGATGCTGCATCAGAATTGGAAGGTCGTATTATCGCGCGTGAATTGGTGGAAACCAACCGCCCTGAATACAACATCGAATTTATCGACCTCTTATCAGACAATCATCTTGAATACGAGAAAGAGCACGCAGATTTCAAAATTACGGAGTTTTAATCCATGTCATCAGTCAATCTAAAACCTCATGAAGTTGGCGTTTTCGCCATCGGTGGTTTGGGAGAAATCGGGAAAAATACCTATGGTATCGAGTATAAGGATGAAATTCTCATCGTCGATGCCGGTATCAAGTTCCCAGAAGATGACCTTTTGGGTATCGACTACGTTATCCCAGACTACTCCTATATCGTTGAAAATCTAGATCGTGTCAAAGGTCTGGTTATTACCCACGGTCACGAAGACCACATCGGAGGCATTCCCTTCTTACTCAAGCAAGCCAATGTCCCAATCTATGCTGGACCTTTAGCCCTCGCCCTTATTCGTGGTAAATTGGAAGAACACGGACTCCTCCGTGATGCGACTTTGCATGAAATCAATCATAATACTGAGTTGACCTTCAAGCACCTCAAGGTCAGCTTCTTCCGTACCACCCACTCCATTCCAGAACCACTTGGTATTGTCGTTGACACCCCGCAAGGAAAAATCGTCTGTACCGGTGACTTCAAGTTCGACTTCACGCCAGTTGGCGAGCCGGCTGACTTACATCGCATGGCCGCACTCGGTGAAGAAGGTGTTCTCTGCCTCCTTTCTGACTCGACAAATGCTGAAGTCCCAACCTTTACCAACTCAGAAAAAGTGGTCGGTCAGTCCATCATGAAACTGATTGAAGGCATTCACGGACGCATCATCTTTGCCTCCTTCGCCTCCAACATCTTCCGTCTCCAACAAGCTGCGGATGCAGCGGTTAAGACCGGACGCAGGATTGCTGTCTTTGGACGTTCTATGGAGAAAGCCATCGTCAATGGTATTGAGCTCGGCTACATCAAGGTTCCAAAAGACACCTTTATCGAACCAAACGAGATCAAAGAATATCCTGCCAGCGAGATTATGATTCTCTGTACAGGTAGCCAAGGGGAGCCTATGGCAGCACTCTCTCGCATCGCCCACGGTACCCACCGCCAAGTGCAACTCCAGCCAGGCGACACGGTTATTTTCTCATCCAGTCCTATTCCGGGAAATACCACAGGTGTTAACAAGCTCATCAATATCTTGATTGAAGCCGGTGTCGATGTGATTCACGGCAAGATTAACAACATCCATACCTCTGGGCACGGTGGCCAGCAAGAGCAAAAACTCATGCTCCGCCTGATCAAGCCAAAATACTTCATGCCTGTCCATGGCGAATACCGCATGCAAAAAATCCATGCCAGTCTAGCAGTGGATACAGGTGTACCAAAAGACAACATCTTCATCATGGAAAACGGCGATGTCCTAGCACTGACCAAGGATTCTGCACGATTGGCCGGCAAGTTCAACGCCCAAGACATCTACGTGGACGGAAACCGCATTGGTGAAATCGGTGCAGCTGTCCTCAAAGACCGCCGTGACCTCTCAGAAGACGGCGTCGTCCTTGCAGTAGCCACTGTCGATTTTAATTCTAAGATGATATTAGCAGGACCAGACATCCTCAGTCGCGGTTTTATCTATATGAGAGAATCTGGCGAACTCATTCGCGAAAGCCAACGCGTTCTCTTCAACGCTATCCGCATCGCTATGCGTAATAAAGACGCAAATATCCAAACAGTCAACGGCGCCATTGTTAACGCCTTACGACCATTCCTATACGAAAAAACAGAGCGTGAACCAATCATTATCCCAATGATTCTGACGCCTGACCGATAACACACTAAAATCCCAGAGGTGAAACCTCTGGGATTTATTTTATATTAACAAGATAACCCAGCTTGAAAAAAAGACCGTTTCCAAGCTCATGCCTATCCCCTCGCCCTGCTATTTATTAGCTCAGGCCGAAACAGTCTCTTCCCAGACTATTTCACTCCACTGGACCATTACCCGCTTTCCAATTTCTCGGCTCGTGAACAAAGGACCCGTCGGGGTCCCAACTCGCTATCTGGTTTTCAAGCTCATGAAAAAATGGTCTTAGCGCCATTACTCGCTCTCTGATTTTCAAGCTCATGAACAAAGGACCCGTCGGGGTCCTAATTCGCTATCTGGTTTTCAAGCTCATGAAAAAATGGTCCACCGGACCATTTTTTTAATACATATCCAAATAGTTGTCGATTTCCCATTGAGAAACGTAGGTTGCGTAGCTTGCCCATTCGATTTTCTTAGCTTCCAAGAAATTCGTATAGATATGATCACCTAGAGCTGCACGAACTACCTCGTCTTCACGAAGAGCTTTCAATGCATTGTGAAGAGTTGAAGGAAGATCAGTGATACCTGCTTCACGACGCTCCTCATCAGACATTGCATAGATATTAGATTCTACTGGTGCTGGTGCTTCAATTTTATTTTGAATCCCTTCCAAACCAACTTCCAATAGAACTGCCATAGCTAAGTATGGGTTGGCAGTTGGATCAACCGAGCGCAATTCCAAACGAGTTCCCATTCCACGTGATGCAGGTACGCGAACCAATGGTGAGCGGTTTTTACCAGCCCAAGCAATATACACAGGAGCTTCAAAGCCTGGAACCAAACGCTTGTAAGAGTTCACTGTCGGGTTTGTAATAGCAGTATAGTTATAAGCATGCTTAATCAAACCACCAAGGAAATGGTAAGCAGTTTGAGACAGCTGCATACCGCGAGGATCCTCTGGATCAAAGAAGGCATTGTTTCCATCCTTGTCAAAGAGTGACATGTTACAGTGCATACCTGAGCCAGCAATACCAAACTTAGGCTTGGCCATAAATGTCGCATACATACCATGCTTACGAGCAATTGTTTTAACAACTAACTTGAAGATTTGAATATTGTCACAAGCTTTTAAGACGTCCGCATATTTGAAGTCAATTTCATGCTGACCTACTGCCACTTCGTGATGGCTCGCTTCAACTTCAAAGCCCATCTCTGTCAAGACATTAACGATTTCGCGACGTGTATTATCAGCCAAGTCCGTTGGTGCGAGGTCAAAGTAACCACCTTTATCATTTACTTCAAGCGTTGGATTTCCTTGTTCGTCCATCTTAAAGAGGAAGAATTCTGGTTCTGGACCAAGGTTGAATGAAGAGAAACCTGCCTCTTCCATGTGACGAAGCGATTTCTTCAAATTTCCACGTGGGTCACCAGCAAAAGGCTTAGCATCTGTTGTATAAATATCACAAATCAAGCCAGCTACACGGCCATTTTCATCACCCCAAGGGAAGATAGTCCATGTATCCAAGTCTGGGTAAAGATACATATCTGATTCATTGATACGAACAAATCCTTCAATAGATGAACCATCAAACATGACCTTATTTGACAAAACCTTTTCGACCTGCTCATCAGTTGCTGGAATTTCTACGTTTTTCATCACTCCCATGATGTCTGTAAACATAAGACGTAGGAAGGTAACGTTTTTCTCTTTGATATCGCGCTTGATATCTGCCACTGTGAATGTCATTATTTTTCTCCTCTATTTTAAAAGCTAATTACGACGAACGGAAAATGGAACTAGGACTTGAAAATCGTCCCTGACGACTGAATTCATCATGTAAGATACGACGGACATCTTCATCAGTCAAGGTTTTCTGCTGTTTTTGGACCTTAGCTTTCGCTTCCCGATTTGCATATTCCTTCTTAATCGCAGCAATATTCAATCCTTCATCCAAAAAATCCTTGATTTCTAAAAGTAAGTCCATATCGTTTAGAGAATACAAGCGACGATTCCCTTCGTTGCGATCGGGCTTAATCAAGCCTTGATCTTCATAGTAACGAATTTGACGAGCAGTTAAATCTGTCAACTTCATCACACTACCAATCGGAAAGATGGCTAAGGAACGACGAAACTCTTTTTCTCTCATAACGAACTCCTTTCTGCCTACCATTATAGGAGAATTTTTTTTTGAGGTCAATAGGCGATGTTATATTTTATAACATTATCTATCCTGAAAACGTTTTTTTATAACATTCACATCATAATTAACTAGAATCGCAATGAAAACTCCGATAAAGGTTTCAAACACACGAATAAACACATATTGAATCGTATCACCAGCAGGAATAGACAATGTAATAATTAATAAAGCTGATACACCACCAATAATTCCCGCTTTATTATTCATCGCCACATTTGTCATAATCGTTAACATGACAAATATCGGAACAAAAACCGCAGTTACCCAAAAATGATCTAAGAATAACCTATCCAAAATAAAGAAAAGTAGCGCATAAAAACCACCAATAGAATTACCCAGAATACGAGAAGCTCCAAAATGGACACTCTGATCGAAGTCTTCTCGTAAACTAAACACAGCCGTCAAAGCCGCAATCTGAATCCCTTCCCAGCCCATATAGCCAAAGAGTAGAATAACTAGAAAGACTGCCAAACCCGATTTGAACGTCCGCATCCCCAACCGAAATTTCTTTGGATCAAATGTATATTTCTTGAACATACTTCTATTTTAACATGATTTCGGAAAATAGAATAGCAAATACCTGCCCAGCTTTTCTTTTCTCCTAAGCTCGACTGGAAAAGCCTCCTGTTCACGCCAGCTTTTCGAAAAACCAATAATCTGCCACTTTAAATCAGCTGCAAGAAGGAACCCAGAAGTAAGACAAACAAATAGACGCTGCAAAAAACAACGTCTTTTTTTACATTTATATTTTTTCGCAGTAGCTGAATGGGAGTTGTGACCAAGATTCAGCCTTGCGGGGTTCAAATAGCACAGTGGACTATTTGAAGTTATCACCAAGAAAGATCAAAGTAACAATCTACGGAATCATTTTTGACAGAAGCTTCGCTTCTTCTATTTCTAACCTCAACATATCTCCCAGATATTTTGAGCTGACTTACCGCCTATTTTTCAGTCAAAGCTGCACCTAGCCAGTCTTTCAAGGTCATACTTCCCAGAAAGACTAGTCATGGCACTAGAAGCTGGGCATAAAGTCCAACCTCACTTCTTAGAGTTCGTGTCAACATCTCAGCGCAGTGGTTGATTGGCAGATTTGTTCGTGTTTTACACTCTAAATCTGACCTATACGACTGAAGCGAACAGAGTTCGCTTCATTTCCAACCTCAAACTGTCTCCCAGACAGTTTGAGCTGTGCGGGGGTAGGAGTGAAACAGTCTGGGGATAGACTGTTTCAGCTCAACAACTAGAAATAAAGACTTGTTGACGAACTCTTTTTCTACCATTTGTCAAGCCTATCAAGGTATTTGATGAAAAATATATCGAGTTCAATAGTCAAAATAAAGAAATTGTTTTCTTTTGGACTAAAGTTACGTGTAAAAAAGGGTACACGAAATTAACACCTTATGTTGAAAATTTTTGATAAGGTGTTACAATAATATAGCATAAACAATTTTACTGATTTTGGGTTAAAGTGTAATCGTAAAGTTTGTTATGCGTTATGAGGTAATACATTGTCCGAATGAGACGATGTATGGAGGCAATCGTGTGTGGCTTCGTAGAAGTCGTTTGCGATTGTCTTTTTCGTTTCTCATAAAAGTCGGCGATATGGCAAGGCTTGGTGTGACTGGCTGAAGCGATATTGTGAATACATTTGAACAGAATCTTTCTAGCGTAGGGATTGCCACGCTTGGTAATGTGTTCCTTAGCGAGGAAGTTGCCAGATTCATAGTGTCTCAGATCAATACCGATAAAGGCATTGATTTGGTTGGCAGACTGAAAACGGCGAATATCTCCCAGTTCACCAATAATACTTGTTGCAGTAGTCTCAGCTATTCCAGGAATAGAGAGCAGAATGTCATATTCAGGTAATGGCTGAGCTAGTTCCACCATTTGGTCTAGGACAGTTTGTCTCTGTTCAGAAAGCCGAAGCAATTCTTTTCCATAGTAACGAACCTCTTCCAGCATTGGAGAGGTTTTCTTGACGGCACAATAAGATTGATTAGCTAGTGCTATCAGCTTCTCAGCTAAATACGCCACACGCTTGTCAGAAATCCGTTTTGAGGTGGACTGACGAATGCTCTCTAAGAGTTCGTCCTTGCTTAAATCAAGCACGAAGTCCTTGTAAGGAAACGCAGTAACTAAGTTCCAGTATTGTTCCCCAGTTGGCTTTGATAAGACAGTCTCTATCTCTGGAAACGTGACTTGCAAGACCTTGTGCAGACGGTTTTTAGCTCGAACGATGTCCTCAGTTAAGTTCTGATAGAAGCGACTTAAATCTCGCAGTTCTTGATAGACTTCTTCTTGGACATAAGTGGGTTTACGATTCAGCACAAATTGAGATTGAGCCAGTTTTTCAGCGTCAATTTGATCTGTTTTCCTCACACGCAAGCTATCCAGTTGCTTCTTAGCTTCTAAGGGATTAAGCCTTGTATAAGCATAGCCATTATCTTCTAGAAAAGTTTGGAGACGGCGAGAATAGACACCTGTTGCTTCAAAGATGATTTCTGGTTTATGGACGGTTCTCAAATCGCCAAGTAGCCGAGCAAAGCCTAAGGCGTCATTGGACATGGTATAGCCATGAACTTTCTCACCATTGACTAGAATGGCCACTTCTGAACCTGCCTTACTCACATCAATCCCAAAAACTGCACGCATGATATTACCTCTTTGTCTTGAATGATTCCTTGTTTTAGTGATGTCATTTTCAATACTCGACGTCTGGCGTCCCACATACTTTGATAACATTCTTTCTAAAACAGGTGTCTTGCCAGTTTTTGATGCGACGTCTAGCGTCAAAAGAGTTCTCGACTTAACAAGACACCTCTACTTTATCATTTTGAGAATGAAAAAAGTAGTGAGTACTCTCTCCCGTCGGAGATTTCCTCACTACTAATCTTAGTATGTTTATCTTGGTCGAGTTCTTTCCCACTCCCAAGTTACTGCCGTAACATATCACAATGAACGTAGCCCGCATAGTCCCCTAGAAATTCCTCCACAACCAAGCCACTCCGTCGTTTGTCATGATGATAGAGGGTGATTCCCTTTTTCTCATGCTTCCCAGATAAGAATGTCCAGTAGTAGGTCAACTGGCTATCATTTTCTAAGACCTTGTAGGAGGTCTCATCCGCATGGAGAACAGGCTGCTCCAACAATTTCTCGTGCAACAGGTCATAAATCGGCTCGAAATAATATTGACTAGACTTGATGTGCCAGTTGGCTATTTCCTTCCGACTGATGGGCAGACCAAGCTTATGCCAGTCCTCTTCCTGACGGTAATTGGGTACCTTCAGATTGAACTTCTGGTGAATGGTGTGGGCGATGATAGAAGCTGAACCCAAGCTGTATGCCAAAGGTGCTTTAGGAACGGGAGCCTTGATAATCTTATCGCTTAGATTCTTCTGACTACATACTTGACACTTGTATGCGTGTTGGATATGGTCAATCCGCTTTAATTGTGCGGGAATGAAGACCAACTCTTGTCGTTGAACAGTAGAACCAATCTCTTTCAACTGTCCATGACAGTCTGGACAAGTGCAGTCTTCGCCCTGCAATTCGTGATGAACAATCTCTGGAGTGAATTGACTAAAAATAGCCTGACGAACTCCCTTAGCTTTCTTGCGTTTATAAGTAATCGTTTCTGTTTCAACTGGGTAAGTCAGCTTCTTCTTCAGGGAGGCTTTCTTCCCCAAACAAGCTCAGCTGACCGGGTTGATACTCAACTTTCTCTGATGATTTTCCGTAGAGTTTCTGCCTCAGATAGTCAACCTGTTCTCGAAGGAGGGTTAGCTCATTGGTAAGTTGTTCAATCGTTGAGGTCTGTTGTTTAATAATTGCCAATAACTCATCCATACGATCGAGCCTCCTTCTTTTTATCTCATTATACACAAAGAAAAGCCATGATTTCAATAGAAATCACGACTTTTTGAAACATTTATTTTTGGAATGATAGAAAATCCTTTCATGAGCCAATCTACTTGTTCGGAAGTTAGAGCCTTGACCTCCTCTTCATTGTTTGGCCAGGTCAATTTCCCATTTTCAAAACGTTTATACAATAACCAAAATCCTTGTCCGTCCCAGTAAAGAGCTTTGAATCGGTCTTTTCGACCTCCGCAGAAGAGATAGACCTGACCGGAGAAGGGATCCAGATTAAATTGACTTTTGACAAGATAGGCGAGAGAATCAATCCCCTGACGCATATCCGTTTTCCCACAGACCAAGTAGACTTGACCTAAATCACTGAGTCGGATGGTCATAATGTAGCACCTTATCCAAGATAGTTTCCATTACTTCAGGATTGATAGATCGGAAGAATGTGACTTCCGTTTTTCCGAGACGAATTTTCATCAGAATATCGTTTCTGCTTTTCTTTTCAAAGCGGCGAGATTTGAGAATAGTCAATGGGACGATGGGCTGTGACATAAAAAATCCTCCAGTTTGTTTTTTATAACAGTATACTGGAGGAAGGAGTGATTGGATAGATACCTTGTTATTGGGCGGTTACACCATATTCCTAATAATCGTTGACTAATTAAAGTAACTATCGTAATACATATCCAGCATGAAAATCCTAAAAGCAGGGGTTTCCCACCGCTTTTTATAAGTTTTATAACATTTGTGTTTAGACCTATTGCAGCCATTAGTTTTAATATTTGTCTTTCTCATACCTTTCCTCCTCACCAACAAAACCGCAGTTCCAATCCAAAAGGTCATGGCTGGAAGAAACACCAACATCAGATTAAACCAAACTGGAACAGCCATGACCATATTTACCATACCGCCAACAATCATAAAGAGATAGGTCGGTAAAAAGACATAGCGGACTAATTTTTCCTTTTGAAAAAATAGCAGAGCGAGACCAAGCAAGGTGAGTGGTACTAGAAGCTCCCAGCCAGTCAAGACTAAGTCAGGTTCCTTGGGGATTGCCCAGAGACGAAGGACACAAATCAGGAGAAAAAGAAGGGGGATGCAGAGAAAACTTGTCCAAACCTTGATTTTGCTGGTCTGGTAAATCAGACTGCGAATGATGAGGAAGATCCCTGCTGGTAGGAGGATGTTGGACGGTTTGAAGTGGTACGGCGAAAAGCATTGAAAACAGGACTATCTCAAAAAATACTAATGCGAACATAACGAAAATTCCCCTAGATTTGACAGGGATAGGGTTCTGTGGTAATATTTTAATGATACAAACTATGAGAAATGTAAGTACCGAGGATATTATGGGAATCGAAAAAACAGTCAGTGAGTTAGCTGAAATTTTAGGAGTGAGCCGGCAGGCTATGAATAATCGTGTCAAATCACTTCCTGAAGAATTTGTAGATAAAAATGACAAGGGTGTGACCGTTGTAAATCGTGCTGGCTTGATTAAGTTGGAGGAAATCTACAAAACAACCATTTTTGAAGATGAGCCGATTAGCGATGAAGTCAAGCATCGTGAATTGATGGAAATTTTAGTTGACGAGAAAAATGCTGAAATCATCCGCTTATATAGTCAATTAAAAGCCAAAGATAAGCAACTTGCCGAAAAAGATGAACAACTCAAGGTCAAAGATGTGCAGATTGCTGAGAAGGATAAACAGTTGGATCAGCAACAGCAATTGACACTAAAAGCTATGGCCGATAAGGAAGTTCTCAAGTTGGAATTGGACGAAGTTAAAGCACAGGCAGAAGAAGTGCAAGCTAAAGGCTTCTTTGCACGTTTGTTTGGGAAATAAAAAGGTCCGGGGGACCTTTTTATCATGAGCTTGAAAACAAGAGAGCGAATAAAGGTCCGGGGGAGTGAAACAGTCTAGGGATAGACTGTTTCAGCCCGAGCTTGGAAATAAGAAAGCGAGGTATAGTCTAGGGATAGACTGTTTCAGCCCGAGCTTGGAAATAAGAAAGCGAGGTACAGTCTGGGGATAGACTGTTTCAGCCCACACTAAAAAATGGAAGATGACATGTGATATAAAAAGATTGGTGGGAACCAATCTTTTTTAGTTTAAGTAGTGAGCACAATTGAATTTGTGTTTTTTATTATGTTAATTGGGCTCAAAGACTCTAGAAATCAGAAATGAAAAGGGATACAATTAAGACAAGGAGGAAAATATGGTTGATAATCGTACCATGGCGATTCTGATGGAATTGTTTGCGACTCGAAAAGAAAGTTTGTACGAACTTAGTATTCAAACAGGAATTGAAAAGGAGCAGCTACATTCTAATTTGGAACTAGTCAATCAATTGTTGCAAGAACATTCCTTCCCGCAGATACAATACAAAGATAGCGAGTTTGTTATTTCTACGGAGCTTTACAATCAAAAAGAAAGTGTATTTTCGCTCTTTCGCAATCGCCAGATCTATCTTTCGCAAGAAGAAAGACAGCTTCTTATCTATCTTTATACCTTTATCCGAAAAGAATTTGTATCAAACGTTCACTACCAAGAATTATTGAGTGTGAGCCGTAACACAACATTGACGGATATTAAGAATGTAAAGGAACTTTGCTTGGACTTTCAAGTACGCTTGGAATATACGAGGGCGAAAGGCTATCATCTAATTGGTCGAGAAGAAGATAAACATCGCTTGGCGCTTTATGCACTCAGTAATTGTTTGCAGTCTTCGATTGGTGTGTGGGCTTTGGATTATATTCTTAAATCTTGGGGTGAGGAAAATCCTATTGAAGAATTGAAAATAGTGAGTCAACAAGCTTGCAATTATTATAAAGTCTCAGCTTTAGAAGAGAGATTGGATGAATATTTGTATTTTTTGATATTTTTATTTATCCGTCAGGCGCGTGTTGGCAACCTTATTAACTGGAATTTTGAAGGAAAGGTAGGGTTTGTAAAAGATTTTCTGCAACGACTTTGGAAATTATTACGTTTAAAAAGTACTAGCACATTAGAATTAAATGCTGCGACACAAGAGTATCTGTCACATTTACTGCAAGGATGCTTAGAAGGTGAGAGCAGAGAAAAGGATGATTTATTTTACCACTTGACTGTAGAAATAGTGGAAGAGATGGAACGTTTGTCCTTAATTGCTTTTGAACATCGCTCGGAAATGATTGAAGGTTTGCAACGTCACCTAATTCCTGCTTACTACCGTTTAACATCTCGTTTGGTAAATGTCAATTCATATACTGAAACCATCAAAGAAGAGCATGCTGACTTGTTCTATCTTGTAAAAAAAGCTTTGCGACCTTTGGAAGAGCATCTAGGTTTTACTATACCAGATAGTGAGGTATCTTATTTTGTCATCCACTTTGGTGGCTACATCGAAGCAGGTCAACAACGTTCATATCGTTATCGGGCCTTGGTTGTTTGCCCAAATGGAGTGAGCTCTTCGCTGATTGTAAAAGAAAATCTACGGCAACTATTTCCTAATATCTATTTTGCCGATACCCATTCCTTACAGGATTGGAAGATGCTAGACATGACAGACTATGACATGGTATTTGGAACTATCAAGCTGAATATAGAGCTACCATTTTTCTTGGTATCCCAGCTGATGACCTCTAATCATAAAAAAGAATTATTTCATTTGGTTAATCAGCATTTCCCAAATGCGGCTTATTTTCCGATTGAGATTGAGCAGTTATTATCACTTGTTGGGAAACATGCAACCATTCATCAGGAGCAGGCTTTAAAATATGAATTGGTGCAGTTTCTCAATCAGCGCTCCCATGAGCAAAGGGGAAGGAGTCCTATGTTAGAAGAATTGATTACAAAAGAGACCTTTCAATGGTCTGAGGAAGTTTTAGACTGGCAAAAAGCAGTTGCCCTGGCTGCACGACCTCTGGCAGATAAAGGAGCTATAGAAACTCTATATATTGATGCTATGATAGCGAAGGTAGAAGAGTTTGGTCCTTTTATTGACCTAGGTAAAGGAATTGCGATTCCACATGCACGACCAGAAGATGGGGTTAATGAGGTAGGGATGTCAATGTTGGTATTGGATAAGCCAGTTTATCTATTGGATGACCCTAGTCATGAAATTCGGCTGTTCATTTGTATTGCAGCCGTGGATAATCAAACCCATCTCAGAGCACTCTCGCATTTGACAAAAATTTTGCGAGAAGAAGAAAATATTCAACAACTTGTCGGCGCCAAAGAATTTGCCGACGTACAACATTTATTAAAGGAGGAACAGTAATATGTTACGAATTGGAACAGCCTGTGGTTCAGGTTTAGGCTCTAGCTTTATGGTTCAAATGAATATTGAATCCATTTTGCGAGATTTAGGTGTATCAGATGTTCATGTGGAGCATTATGATCTAGGTGGTGCCAATCCGAGTGAAGCAGATGTGTGGATTGTCGGACGTGACCTGGCTGATTCTGCAACTCATTTAGGAGATGTTCGAATATTGAATAGTATTATTGATATGAATGAGTTGAGGGAACTTGTCACGGCTATCTGTCAAGAAAAAGGTTTGGTTTAAATTGTATACACAGGGGATGACCCGCAAAGATAAAATTATAAAGGAGACAGAAAATGATATTGGATTTTCTCATTGATATTGCTAAAACTCCGGCAATTCTGGTGGCTCTCATTGCTATTCTAGGTTTAGCCTTACAGAAAAAGCCCGCAGCAGATTTAATTAAGGGGGGCTTGAAAACTTTTGTTGGTTTTATTGTTGTTGGTGGCGGAGCGAATATTATTGTTGGCTCGCTTGAGCCATTTGGTCAAATGTTTGAACAAGCTTTCAACTTGAAAGGGGTTGTTCCAAATAATGAAGCTATTGTAGCGATGGCTTTGGATAAGTATGGAACTGCTACATCCTTGATTATGTTGCTTGGAATGGTCTTCAATATTGCTATTGCTCGCTTTACACGCTTTAAATATATTTTCTTGACAGGACACCACACACTATATATGGCCTGTATGATTGCAGTTATCATGAGTGTTGCAGGATTCACTTCTGTCGGCCTAATTGTGATGGGTGGGTTGGCTTTAGGTCTGATTATGACACTCTCCCCAGCCTTCGTTCAAAAATACATGATTCAATTGACAGGAAATGATCATGTCGCCCTAGGTCACTTCAGTGCACTTGGTTACTGGTTGAGTGGTGTAGTAGGCGGTTTGGTCGGTGATAAGTCTAAGTCTACTGAGGATATTAATTTCCCTAAAGGTTTGGCATTCTTGCGTGATTCAACTGTCAGCATTGCCATTTCTATGTACTTGATTTACATGATTGTGGCTTTGTTTGCAGGCGGTGATTATATTAAGGAAAACCTTAGTGGTGGTACTGACAGTATGATTTATGCCTTGACCCTAGGTGGAACTTTTGCAGCAGGTGTTTTTGTTATCTTATCCGGTGTACGCTTAATTTTGGCGGAAATTGTTCCAGCCTTCAAAGGAATTTCAGAGAAGTTGGTTCCGAATTCCAAACCAGCCCTAGACTGTCCAGTTGTTTATCCTTATGCACCAAACGCCGTGTTGATTGGCTTTATCTCTAGTTTTGCAGGTGGTATTGTCAGCATGATTATTCTTGCCTTGACTGGCGGTGTCGTTATCCTTCCAGGTGTCGTACCACATTTCTTCTGCGGAGCTACTGCAGGGGTTATGGGGAATGCCTCAGGTGGTGTTCGTGGCGCAGTTTGTGGTGCTTTTATGCAAGGGGTTCTCATTAGTTTCTTACCTGTATTCTTACTTCCTGTTTTGGGAGACCTTGGTTTTGCAGGTTCAACATTCTCAGATGCAGATTTTGGTCTATCAGGTATTTTCTTGGGAATTCTTGCTAAAAATGGCGGTATTTTCACAGTTTCTGTTGGTATCTTTGCTGTCTTGGCCTTGATGCTTGGATTGTCATTGGTGAAAAAAGAACAGAAAGAAGGATAATATGACTAGTGGTACAGCTGATTTGAAACGATTTGCCAAAGAAATTCGCTACCATACCTTGGCGACTTTGAATCAATTAGGATTTGGTCATTATGGTGGTAGCTTATCAATCGTAGAAGTGTTGGCTGCTCTATATGGAGAAATTCTGGACATTCGTGTCCAGAATTTCTCTTCTAAGGAGCGAGATCACTTTATTCTGTCCAAGGGGCATGCAGGTCCAGCACTTTATAGTACGTTGTATTTGAAAGGATTCTTTGATAGAGATTTTCTCTTGTCGCTAAATCAAAATGGAACACATTTGCCTTCACACCCTGACCGAAACTTAACGCCAGGGGTGGATATGACAACAGGTTCGTTGGGGCAAGGGATGAGTGTCGCTACTGGGGTAGCATACGGTAAGAAAATTGAACAGTCCCCATACTATACCTACACATTGGTAGGGGACGGGGAATTGAATGAAGGTCAATGCTGGGAAGCAGCTCAGTTTGCAGCCCACCACGAACTATCGAAACTGATTTTGTTTGTGGATGACAATAAAAAACAACTAGACGGTCGTACCCATGATATTTGCCAAACCTTTGATTTTGTTGAAAAATTTCAGGCTTTTGGTTGGGAATCAGTGCGTGTGAATGGTGCCGATATAGATGCTATTATAAATGCTATTCTAACAATGAAGTCAAGTAAGTCTCCACAACCAAAATGTATCGTTCTTGATACTACTAAGGGGCAGGGAGTCACCTTCTTAGAAGAATTAGAAAGCAATCACCATTTGCGTTTGTCGGGTCAATTACGGGAAGATTTAGAGCAAGTAACACTTGTTTTAGCGAGAGAGTTGGAGGTGACGGAATGAGACAGACAAAGGAGATGCGACTGGTTTATAGTGATTTTCTAGCTCAGGTAGGGCAGGAAGACACAACCATAGCAGCTATTGAAGCAGATTTATCCAGTTCAATGGCTACCAACAAATTGTCCTCTGTTCTGGGTGGACGCTATGTCAATGTAGGTATCATGGAGCAGGAAATGGTAGGGGTAGCAGCTGGATTATCTCTTCTAGGATACAAGCCATACATTCATACCTTCGGACCATTTGCTAGTCGTAGAGTCTATGATCAGGTGTTTATCTCTCTAGCTTATGCCCAGCTTAATGCCACGGTCATTGGTTCCGATGCGGGAGTATCAGCTGAGATGAATGGTGGGACTCACATGCCGTTTGAGGAGCTGGGCTTAATGCGGCTCATTCCAAAAGCGCGTGTTTATGAGGTCAGTGACGATGTCCAGTTTCAAGCTGTTCTTAAAGAAACCATCAAGGTAGACGGGTTGAAGTACATTCGTACCATTCGGAAAGCGCCAACGGCTATTTATCAAGGTGGAGAAGATTTTAGCAAAGGCTACTGTGTCCTTAGGCAAGGGGAGGATATGACCTTGCTTGCGAGTGGTATTATGGTAGAGCAGGCATTAAAGGCGGCGGATCAGTTAGAGGCTCAAGGAGTATCTGTTCAAGTCATTGATCTTTTTCGTATCAAACCAATTCATGAAGACATACCAGCTCTATTATCAGGAAGGCCAGTATTAACTGTAGAAAATCATAATCGAATTGGCGGCCTAGGTAGTAGCATTTGTGAATTAATGGCTACGGATCTGACAACCCCAGTACATCGAATTGGTATTGAGGAATCTTTTGGTCAAGTTGGGCAACAGGTCTATTTGATGGATGTTTATGGACTGACAGCAGAGCATATTGTTAAACAAGCACAATCAATGTTACAACAATAGTGAGATAGTGATTCGTATTTTATGTAGCCTTTCGATTTACTTTGGCTTGGAAATAGTAGAGCAAATCAAAAGTAAGAAATCAAGCTCCACTTAGGAACTTGATTTTTTCTTATTCTCTACCCATTCTTCTCTTAAAATTCCATATTTGATAGAATCATGATAATGCCCTTGCCAGTATCGAACCTTGCGGATATGGGCTTCTTTGGTCATGCCTAATTTTTCAGCGGTTCTCATCATGCCCTTGTTGCCAGACCAAGTAGTGAGCCCGATGTGTTCTAATTCTGTAAATTGCTGGAAAATGCTATCAATCCAGAGCCCAAGGGCTGCGGTACCATATCCTTTTCCCCAGACCTTATCGTCATAGATTTCAATCCCGATTTCGAGCCAGCGTGTTGGCTGGCACTCCCAGTAATAGCTCACAAATCCGATAGGCAGCTGATCCACTAAGATTGCTCTGACACAATCTTTTTGTAACCACTGGTAGAGTTCAAGTGCTTGAAAATCTTCAAAAGCGGCACAGGCCTGGTAGTCATCAAAATAGGGAGCTGCAAATTCCTTCCAGCGAGGTGCGGCTTCACGATGGCCAATCTTCCAAAGTGTATGCAAATAATCTTCAGTCATCGGTGCAATTCTAATCATGAGAACCCCCTTTATTTTTCTAGTCTAGCATATTTGATGAAGGCTTGCAATTCCTGTCAGAATATGGGACACTAGAATCATGAAAAAGATACAACGTGAATTTCAAAAAATATATTACAACTTAGACAAGATTCTTTTGCTCTTTTTTACCCTGTTTACCTTTATGGAATTTGTTTGGATACCGCTCAATTCATGGATTTCTGAGGGACTCTTAGCTATGACAGGGCATGCCTACCTTTCACCGACGAATTTGTTGTTGGTGTTTGCTGAAAATCCGCTCGTAACAGGCTTGTTTATTCTCCTCTTTTTTGTCAACATTGCCATTGCCTATCTAGAATTAGCTCTATTGTTCACAGGGGTTTGGCAACTGTTGGATGAAAAAGTCAAGCACCTCCCCGACTATTTACGGGATGTACGAGATAGTATGGTGGCGATTATCCGTCACAGCAGCCTACCAAAGGTTTTATTTCTGCTCTTTTACTCAGTTATTCTTCTCCCGTCTTTACGACGGGTATTAAATATCTATTATTTTAATAAAATCGTAGTACCCCAATTTATCGTAGATTACCTATCCAACACAGTCTGGCTAGGAATATTGATTTTGTTCTTTCTCCTCTTGCTCTTCTGGCTCGCATCACGCTTTATGTACGCTCTGCCGAACATTTACTTTGAACACAGGAGTGTGAAGGCGTCCATCGCTTATTCTTGGAAAAAGACCAAGGGAAGAAAACAAGTCAGTTCCTTTTTTCGTCTGATTTGGCTGGTCACTTTTCCAGTCCTCCTATTCACAGGAATAGGGATATTGCTCTATCTAGTACAGCTAGTGGCTGAACCTTATCTACCAGACACAGGTCCTTCATATTGGCTGGCAGTTGTTTGTTATGCAATCCTAAAATTAGCCTACTACGGAGTAGTTGCGCTCTTTATGATGGGATTTGTAAGTCTCTTAACAGGGAAACAATTGCCAAACTACCGCCGTAAACGCCTCCGTCATCGCCTGCGATTGGCAATTTTGCTAGTATCTAGTCTGGTATTCGGTACCCAAGGAGCGCTTGCACTCTACTATCCCTTCGATACCCTGCCAGTCACCATTTCCCATCGCGGTGTTGACAATGGCAATGCTGTCCAGAACTCTATCGAGGCCCTAGAGAAAACCTCTCAGCTCAAGCCAGATTATATTGAGATGGATGTTCAGGAGACGAAGGATGGTCAGTTTATTGTCATGCATGATACGGATTTATTGGCTTTGACGGGCAATCCCGGAGGTACACATGACTATACTCTTGCAGAGTTGACAGGGATGACTGCATCAGAAAACGGCATGGCAGCTCCAGTTCCTTCTTTTGATGAATATCTTGAAAAAGCGGATGAGCTGGGACAGAAATTATTGGTAGAAATTAAAGTGACCAAGGCAGATTCGCCAAAACTCACCCAGAATTTCTTAAAAAAATACGGTCAACGTTTGATTGCCAAAGGACACCAGATGCAATCATTAGACTACCGTACTATTATCGAAATAAAGCAGTATAGCGAGAAATTAGTATCTTTCTTTATTCTTCCGTTCAACTCTATCTATCCGACGACGGTTGCTGACGGCTATACTATGGAGTATACCTCGCTTGATCAAAACTTTATGGTAAAATCTTGGATTCGTGGGAAGTCAGTTTATGCTTGGACACCGAATGAAGAAGAGAGTATGACCAAGATGTTGCTGCTACAAGTGGATGGTATCATCACTGACAATATGACCGAGCTTCAAATTCTGATGGAGGAAATGAAAGAGAATCGACGTTATTCAGACCTCTTTTTCCTGCAATTTCAGTCTTTGATTTATAATTTTGAATAAACAAAGAGACGCGAGGGCCTAGCCCAATCGCGTCTTTTTTCTGTACTTAAAATGGTGATTTACCAGCAAAGGCCCCCAATTTTTTCTGAGTTGCCTCGTCAACTTTTGTAAGTGCAGCGTTGACTGCTTGGATTGTCATTTCTTGCAAGGTTTCAAGGTCGTCTGCATCCACAACATCAGCCTTGAAGTCGATAGAAACCAATTTCTTATCTCCAGTAAAAGTAGCAGTAACCAAGTCCTGTACAGAGCTACCAGTAAATTGAGTAGCAGCCAACTCAGCTTGGCTCTTCTCCATTTGTTTTTGAAGTTTTTGAGCTTGGCGCATCATGTTTTGCATATTCATCATAAGATTTTTAAGATTCCTTTCCTATCAAGGGTTTAGACCCTCTGGTTAAATTTTCGTTGCCTTATTTTGCCTTATTGTTAAAAATTTTCAAAGGCAGAGGCGTAGTAAATATTATAACATGTTTTATGTAGATAATGCTACCTTCTTAAAATAAGTTATAGTCAGCAATATCGGATATAAATTTGACATATTAATCTATTTCAAATTGACTTTGTAAGCACTTTCTTGTATAATATAAGAAAAACTGGTTATAACCATAAAAACAAGGAGGAGCTATGTTCCGTTTAGCAAAAGAAGAATTAGAAAAATTGGGGGCTATTATTACGGCGACCGAAATTTACCAACAGCCTGGCTTGTGGAAAGAGGCTCATCAACTCTATCTTGACCAGCTTGAGAAGATTGAGGGCTTCTTGAAGGCTATCAAGGAAAAACATGATTTTGTTCACGTTGTTTTTACAGGTGCAGGGACTTCTGATTTTGTTGGGCAAAGTATTGCCAACTACCTCAACCAAGTCAATGACTTGAAACACATTCGTTTTTCTGCCATTGGTACAGTGGAGCTGGTTAGTCGTCCACATGACTATTTACAGGCAGATGTGCCAACGGTTTTGGTATCCTTTGCCCGTTCAGGAAATTCACCAGAAAGTGTGGCAGCAGTTGAGGTCGCTAAGCAATTGGTAGATAAATTGTATCAAGTGACCATTACCTGTGCATCAGAAGGTAAGCTGGCACTAGCGGCTGAAGGGGATGCGGACAATCTCTTGCTCTTGCAACCGGCCGGATCAAACGATAAGGGCTTTGCCATGACAGGTTCTTACAGCTGTATGGCTCTGACAGCCCTCCTCGTCTTCTCGCCAGCCAGTCAAGAAGAAAAAGCTGCTTGGGTTGAGACCATTGCCCGTCTGGGTCAAGATGTTTTGGACCGTGAAGACTACGTGCAAGACTTGATTAACCTTGATTTTGAGCGAGTGATTTACCTCGGTTCAGGTGGTTTCTATGGTCTTGCCCACGAAGCTCAGTTGAAAATTCTGGAATTGACAGCAGGCAAAATTGCGACCATGTACGAGTCACCACTCGGTTTCCGTCATGGACCAAAATCCTTCATCAATGAAAAGACCTTGATTTTCCTCTTTGCCTCAAACGATGCCTACACTCGTCAATATGATGTGGACTTGCTCAATGAAGTCCATGGTGATGGCATAGCAGAGCGGATAGTGGCATTGTCGGCTGACAAGCTAGCAGATACAGAGGCAGCTAACTTTGTCTTGGCAGAAGGCGGAGCAGATCTGCCAGATGTTTTCCTAACCTTCCCTTACATCATCTTTGCCCAAACGGTATCTATTATGGCAGCCATTAAGTGCAACAACTTGCCAGATACACCATCACCAACAGGCACCGTAAACCGTGTGGTGCAGGGTGTGATTATACATCCACTAGAAAAATAGTTACATGTATTCAATGATGAAGAAGCAGAGCTATTCGGTAGAGTTTTAACACATAAAAAACACATCCAACCACCTGAGTATCGTGGTATAATATAGTATATAATAAAATATAATATATTTAGGGATGGTAGAAATGGAAACTGCAAATAAAAAATTCAGATATAGTATTCGTAAATTTAAAGTCGGCGTAGGCTCGGTGCTAATTGCTACTTGCCTACTTGGGGCGGGAGTCTCGACACCAACCGCTTTTGCGGCGACAGAGACTTCAACAGCTACAGAGACTACAAAAACACCTCTTCAACACCTCAAAGAACTTGTGGAAGAGCTAAAAATGGACTTGGAAGAATTGAAGAAGGTTCCTGAATATGATAGTTCTAAATACTCATTTCAAAAATACTTGTGGGACGATAATTTAAAATATGGAAAGGGTCAAATGGATCTTGCTTCTACTTTGAAGGAGGAAGATTCCAAAATTCCAAATATTGAAGGTTTAGTTGACTTTAGAAACCATATTAAGTTGGAACGTTTGACGCGTCAGGTTGCCCAGTATCGTATAAAATACCCTGACAATGAAGAAATTGAAAACGAGTATAAGGTACATTTGGAGCAAAGAGATGATGCTAATTATGCTAGTCAGATTGGAAGTAACCTGGAAAATTATACTCAAGAAGCAGAACAAGCGTTTGAAAGGATTAAAGAGATAGTTAAAAAGCTAGAGCCAAAAGCTGAAGAGCCGGCTCCAGTACCAGAAGCTCCAACACCAAAAGAAGAGCCGGCTCCAGCTCCAAAAGAGGAAGAGGCTCCGGCCCCAACACCAATTCCAGACACTCCAAAAGAGGAAGAAACACCAGCTCCAAAAGAGGAGGACACTCCGGCACCGAAAGTAGAAGAGGAAACACAGGAGCCGAAAACAGAAGAGAAGGCACCAGAGACGAAAGAAGAAACTCCGACACCGGACGCAGTCCCAGCTCCGAAAGAGGACGAAGTTCCAGTTCCAGCACCGGAAGCAGAAGCGCCAAAAGCCGAGGAAGAAATTCCGGCACCAATGCCAGAGGCTCCGGCTCCAAAAGAGGAAGACACTCCGGCACCGAAAGTAGAAGAGGAAACACAGGAGCCGAAAGCAGAAGAGAAGGCACCAGCGCCGAAAGAAGAAACACCAGTCCCAACTCCGGACGCAGCACCAACACCAATTCCAGAAACTCCAAAGGCAGAGGAAGAGGTTCCAACTCCGGCTCCAGTCCCGGAAACTCCAATGGACCAACCGAAAATGGAAGAACCGAAAGCGGAAATGCCAGCACCAACACCAATTCCAGAAACTCCAAAGGCAGAGGAAGAGGTTCCGACTCCAGCCCCAGTCCCGGAAACTCCAATGGACCAACCGAAAATGGAAGAACCAAAATCGGAAATGCCAGCACCGGCACCAAAAGAGGATGAAGTTCCGGCACCAATGCCAGACACTCCAATGGACAAACCGAAAACTGATAAAGTAGAGTCTGACAAACAGATGCCAGAGGCTAAGCAACCAGAAATGAAGCAGCCGAAAGCAGAAGACATGCCGAAGGAGGAAATGCCAAAGGCGGAGCAACCAAAAGCGGAAGACTCTGCACCTAAGACAGCAGTTCCAGAAGTCGCACCAAAAACAGCGGAAAAACCAAAGCTAGACTTCGCAACAAAAGAACGCAAGGTAGAAGAAGCTCTCCCTATCAAAGAAGAAATCAGATATGATGCAAGCCTAGCACTTGGCAAATCATACCTTCTTCAAGAAGGAAAAGCAGGTAAAAAAGTATCTGTTTATCAAGATGTCATAGTTGATGGTAAAGTTGTCGCAACCAACCTATTATCAGAAACTGTTGTTGAAGGTCAAAATCGTATCCTTGTAAAAGGTAGCTTGGAAATGAAGAAAGAAGAAGTAAAAACAACTCCTTCAGTACAATCAAATCCAACAATGAGTCAGAAGGGTGCACCTTCTGCAAACAAAGCAACCCTACCTGCAACAGGTGAACAACGCAATAACCTAGCCTTAGTAGGCCTTGGTTTAGCTGGAATTAGCTTAGCAGTAGTCGCTACAGCTATAAACAAAAAATCTAAAGATCAAATCTAAACCATTATGAAATAATAAAGAGGCAGGGCGGAAACGCCCAATGTCATTAAGTTAAGCATTTAAACAATTAAAGGAACTATTCCCGTCGATGACCAAACGGGAATAGTTTTTGTATTTAGGGCGCACAAAAAGGAGGTTTTTTAACCCTATTTTTCAACTATTATGTTACTCTATAAGTGAAGCTTACAGGTGCCTTGCTTCTTATCTTTCTTTGGAACGTTCGATTGGGTCGGGTGATGGATAAATGTTTGGCAATGTAGGTTTCCAATTGGAAGGCAGTGAGTTCAGCTCTAAGAAATTTTCGACAGGCATAAACAGCGTCTGAAAAACAAATTTTATAAGTCTGTTTTAACTTTGATGTTTTAATAGCAACGTGTGAGGTTAGCCATTTACAAACATTAAAATTGATAAAGCGAGCGTAGATTTCTTGGAGAATCCCTTCCTTCTTTTTTGCATGAAAATGAGTTAGACCGATACTGTATTTTAGGTCACGAAAACTGGTCTCTATGCCCCATCTGTAGGCATAGAGATCTTTTAATTTTTCTGGAGAATAATCGGTATTTGTCACCAAAGTTTCAAAGAAACCTGGCTTGATTTCGAGACGCACCATTCGAAAATGAAGTTCGTAAAACTGGGCTGGATCACTTTTTCGGCTAGAGCTTGGTAGAAAGTCAAAGGGTGTGTGATTAGGTAAACAGCGATAGTGATTAGGAAAATTGTGATACTGTTGTTTCATCTCATTGGTCTGTTTCCGACAGATGTTTAGGTCAAATGCCTCATCAAAACAAGGTGTGTCAGGGAGGTTAAATCCTGATTTCATAGAATGATTCCCGTCACGAATACGAATAATATAGGACCAATTTCTTTCTTGGCAGTGAGCCATGACATTGTAGGATTCATACCCCCTATCCATTATTACCAGAGCTTGTTTGAAAGAAGAGTTCTTCATCATGTCAATAAAAGCCGCACGTTCATCAACCTCTCGATTATCTTGGATCCGTAAATCATGATATATCTCTTGTTCAAGATTGTAGAGAGCATTGATATGAATAAGATTGTAAGGAGTGTGATGTGGTCCAGTTTGAAAAGAGGTCGTTTTATCAAAACGATTTCTTGGTAGAATCACATCACTGCCATCAACAGCCAGGATAGGGAGATTATCAGAGATTGGAATTTTAGAAGTAATATCCCTAAAAAGTGTTTTAAAAGCTTGGTGTTTAATCTGATACCGTCGTTGAACAAAGGCAGATTGGGTAACTGGTAAATGTAAGTCAAGTAACTCTTTAGATAAGGTATTGCCTCCCATGGTCAGTATGGCTTGAATCATGGTTTTCATAGTTAGCTGACTTTGCCGACTAAAATCTTTTTCAGGATGAAGCACAAACTGATTGGCACTAGAAACGATGTCGTTAATACTATCAAGTAAATGAGCTTTAATCTGATCTAGCATGACTTTCCCCTTTTATTTTTAGTGTACCATAAAAACTAACCCACCACAAAACGTGATAGGTTAGTTAACTTAATGACATTGCGGAAACGCCCAGCCTCTTTTTAGAACTGAAAATCAATATTATACTCTTCGAAACTCAAAATCAGACGTTGTTGACTTGATTTGATGAGTGTCAAGCTCCAGTGGAGCTTGACAGCCTGCTACCATAAAATAAGAAAGTAGCAGGGGTATATCTGTTCTTGGAGAAATGAACTTCATTCACTTTATCTCCAACCTTCAAAGGTTTCCCAAACCTTTGAAACTAGTCTGATTTTGATTTTCATTGAGTATTAGTGCGGTAAAATTAACTGTGATTGGCTTAAATCAAGGTGGATTTGCCATTGAGAATTATCCCGAACAGTACACTCAAAGTCGGTTGTATAGAGAATCAGCTCTAAGACGTCACCTTTTTTCAGCTGATAAATAGTCGGTTGCAGTTTCCAGCTCACATCCATCCACTGGTCTGGCACCACTTCCTCAATTTTCATCAAGTCAGTACGATTTTGCAGGTTCATAAAGCCCTTGGTCACCAAGCGTTGCGGCATCTCCACATAAGGCAACTCCAGCAGATTTTCTTGGGCATAGTAACGACCGTTGTCTAGACTCAATCTTGCTTTAGGCGCAGGGATTGGGGCTAGGCGTTTTTTATTTCCCTTGTCCAATAGCTGAGCAGATAAGAGGCCCTTGGCTACACTAGAAGATACACGGAGTTTCAGCGTGACTTGTCCGTTGATCAGGATATCCTCCGTTACAGGTAGTTCCATGCTGATTTGATTGGCCTTGCCTGCATAGAGGTCTTGGTGGAAACTTTGATATGCCTTGCCGTAGCGGTCAAAATCTTCTTGGGGATAGTGATTGGAAATGGTCTGGCTTCCAGTTCCCAGTGGCAAGACAGCCTCTTTTTCACCGCCAAAGGTTTCTAAGGTCGTCCAAGTTTGTTCACCGCTGTTGTCCTGCCAGATAACCGTTGGCAGTTGGTAGTTATTCTCGTAGCCAAGCAGTTTCTGACTGAGTAGGGCGTTCATGGACTCACGGAAATCGATAGACTGCCAGTTGTTCATATAAACGTGGGCACCGTTGTGGAAGAAGAGGTGCTTCTTGATGTGACTAGGTAGGGCGTGGAACATATTCCAGACATGGATTGGCTTAACATTCCAGTCCTGTGAGCCGTGGGTAAAGACCACCTCGCACTTGACCTTATCTGCGTGGAGCAGATAATTGCGGTCCTGCCAGTATTGGTTGTAGTCACCGCTGGTGCGATCCAGGGCAGCTCGTTCTGCTGCCAGTCCTTTTTTGTAAGTTTCTTTATTGCGGAGGAAATCCCCTGCTTGTAGACTTTTCGAGTAGGTCAGGGCGGTCAAGCTGTCCAAATCTTCGCCTGGATAGCCGCCAGGGCTGGTCACCAGCCCGTTTTCACGGTAGTAGTCATACCAAGAGGAAATTCCCGCTTCTGCGATGATGACTTCCAACCCGTCCACGCCAGTTGTTGCCAAGGCATTGGACATGGTGCCGAGGTAAGACAGTCCCGTCGTCGCCACCTTACCATTGGCCCAATCGGCCTTGACCTCAAGCGAGCGAGTGTGGTCTGTGTAAGCCTTGGTGCGACCGTTCAGCCAGTCAATCACCGCTTTATAGCCCTCCACCTGCTGGTAGTCGCCAGATGTCATGTAGCCAGTCGAGCCCAGCGTGCCGACACCAGACACATGGAGGCTGGCAAAGCCACGAGCTAGGAAGTAGTCGTTGAGGGAGTAAGAAGTGATGTGGCCCAGTTTTTCGGTAGCAGGGCTGATAGGCAGGTCCCGTTTGTCCAAGTCTAGCTTGGTGATGCTGGTCTGATTGACCTCAATGGTGCCGGCAGGTTTTTGTGCTAATTCACCTTCCATCTTGTGCAAGGCCTTGTCGCTAGCTACATCGTTAACTCCTTGATGATAGGGACTGTTGGTAATGACCGCAGGGATTTTCCCGTTAAAGTGCGGACGGAGAATGGACAGCTTAACAATGTCTGTCTGCCCAGTCCCAGCCGTATCGACAGGCGTTTCGACATAGACCACCTCACGAATGAGGTTTTTGGTTGAAAAGGTCGCTAGCGATTTACCGTTGAAGAAGTGGTAGTGGTTATCTTCTGGAATTAGGTCGTCGCTGACCAGCTGGTCAATCAAGGTATTTCCAGACTTGGTGCGGGTATTGAGGAGCTGGTAGAGATTGTCAATCATATCTCCATAGATGACAGGGAAATTGCTTTTCTCCACGAAGTCCATGACATCTGTATAATCCACACCAGGCACAAAACCCAGCAACTGAAAGGCCACTTGATAAAAAATCTGTTCTGTCAGCTCACGGTCAGACTGGAAGAAGGTCAGTAGGTCTGTGTCCCAGTCTGCAATCATGTTGGATAGGGCAAAGTCGGTGTTGGCTGTCAGGAAATGGCACTTTCTGACAAAGGTTTCTAAATTTGTCTTACTACTTGCATCAGGAATCAGTTGAAATCCTAGAGCATCAAGCTCTTGCAAGTAGACGGAGGTCTCTTTTTTTATAAAAGAAAATTGATTAAAGCGCATAAATTCTCCTCTTTTTTAGGATAATAGTCTATAATAGCTATTATATCTGATAAGCTAGTGTTTGTCTAAAAATTATCCGTATATATAAAGATATTAATGTATAAAACGACGATACAATTAGTTGTAAAATGACGAAATTTTTAATACAATATTGTAGAATGACTGAGGAGTGAAATGTATCGTGTTGAGAAAAAATGAAGCTATAGTCCCTGTTTTACGTATTAATAATAGGGCTATTAACCAAGGATTTTTAGAAAAAAATCTAGGAATGAAAACCAAGCTAGAAGATGGTCCTTTTGCTGATTTTGGAGATAGAACAAGTCCAGAAACGAAGCTTGTTTTGACAGAATCTCCTGGTAATCGCACCCGTGCTGTCGAAGGGCTTAAAAAACTGAATAAAATTGTGATAAAAGTAGATAATGCCTCTGAAATTGAAGCTTTACTGGCGCAAGGGTCACAGTATAGTAAGCTCTACCAAGGAAAAAATGGCTATGGTTTTGAAGCTGTGTCGCCAGAAGGAGACACCTTTCTTTTACATGCAGAAGCATCTGTTGATGACCTAAAAGAAATCCTTCCACCTGTTCCATTTAAGGTGCAGGATGACTTTTCTGGATTGACTGCTTTTACAGTAGAGTCTATTTGGATTAATACCCCACAGGCTAGTATTAGCCAAGACTATTATGAGGCTATCCTACCTAAACAAGCCTTTTTGCATTTTGTTGGAGCAGAAGGTAAGGATTTATTAACTCCTGCAGAACAAGTTTGGGATTTAGAAGGCTTGCGTTTTCCCGTCGAGCAGGACTTTGATTGGGCGCATTTGGAAAGCCAGTTGGAAGGACCGTTCTTTAAAGATAAAAAAGCAAGCTTTATTCAAACGGTTGACCCAAGTGGTATTGAATTGTGGTTCGAAAAATGAGACAAGCGATTTTAGACAAGATTTCAGAGCAGATTGGGCAAGGAGTCTATCCTGGTGCCAGTCTGGCTCTTTTTTCTAAGGGGCAGTGGCAGGAGCATTATTTGGGGACCCAGGATGGTCAGCTACCAGTTGAGGCGGGTTTGACCTATGATTTGGCGTCTGTTTCCAAGGTGGTTGGTGTGGGGACTCTTGCGACTTTTCTGGTTAATAGCGGAGCTTTGGAGCTAGATAGGACCTTGCAGTCTTATTATCCTGCTTTTGCGGATAGTCAGGTCACCATTCGGCAATTATTGACCCATACTAGTGGCATCGCCCCCTTCATTCCCAATCGGGATAGTCTGGATGCTGACCAGCTCAAGGAAGCGATTTTGAAGATTGCTGTAACGGATAAGAAAGCTTTCCTCTACACAGATATTAATTTTCTCTTACTGGGCTTTTTGCTGGAGGAACTGGGTGGAGCAAGTCTAGACCAGCTGATCAGACGGGATGTTCTAGAGCCCTTTGGTATGTCCCAAACCTCCTTTGGACCAGTCAGTCAGGCGGTACCGACGGTGCGTGGCGTGAAAGCAGGTGTGGTACATGACCCTAAGGCGCGTGTCCTAGGCCTCCACGCGGGAAGTGCAGGTCTCTTTTCGACGGTCAAGGATTTGGAAATCTTCTTGGAGCGCTATCTGACAGAGGACTTTGCGGCGGATTTGACCCAGGACTATGGCTTTGACGACAAGCGCAAGCGGTCGTTGGCCTGGGATAAGAAAGAGGACTGGTTGTCCCATACTGGCTATACGGGGACCTTTATCATGTACAATCGTCCCTTGCAGAAAGCTGCGATATTTCTCTCGAATCGTACTTTTGACAAGGATGAGCGGGCCCAGTGGAAGTTGGATAGAAACCAGGTCATGGTCTTGATTCGTCAGGTCTTGGAGGAAGAAGAGGCTATTGACTAATAACTATCCTTCCGCAATTTGTGGGAGGATTTTTAGTTATTGCCCATCAAGGAAGTGGTAAGAAAACGATAAAAAATCTCTTGCTAAACGCTTCGTGCTTCCTATAGTAGTGTACGATTTTTGATATAATAGAGGTATATTTTAGACGAGTGTTAGGAGAAATTATGTCAGCTATAAAAGGGAAACTCCCTCTGTTTCAAGCAAATGATGTCAACATCAGCAAGGACGTCAATTTAGTCTGGTCTATTGCAAACACCCTACGAGGTGCTTACCGAGCAGATAAATACCGTGATGTCATTATTCCCATGTTTGTATTGGCTCGCTTGGAAGCTGCCCTTTTACCGACCAAGGAAAAAGTGTTGGCTCAGTTCCAGTCGAATCCGTCAACACCAGAGAAAATCTTTGAGTCTCTTACAGGCTATAAATACTACAATACCAGCAAGCATACACTAAAGAATCTCTTGAATGAACCCGATGCTATCAAGGATAACTTTTTGGATTACCTAGATGGTTATTCCAAACGAGTCAAGGATATTATCGAGAATTTGAAATTTAAGGAGCAGGTGGATACCTTGGCAAGTACAGGGCGTCTCTTTACAGTAGTGAAGAAATTCTCGGAACTTGATTTATCACCCAGCACCGTTGACTCTATGCGGATGGGCTATATGTTTGAGGATATTATCCGCCGCTTTTCTGAAAATGAGGAGGCAGGTTCTCATTATACACCACGGGAAGTCATCGCTCTCATGGTCAACCTGCTCTTGATGGAGGCAGATGAAGAGCTTTTTGTTGACAATAAAGAGATTAAGGTCTTAGATATGGCGGCAGGTACAGGCGGTATGCTGGCAACTGCCAAAAGCTATATTCAACAGCTCAATCCCAAGGTCAACGTTCGCTTGTTTGGTCAGGAGTATCTAGCTGAAACCTACGGTATTGGCAAGGCGGATATGCTGATTCGTCAGGAAGAGTCGGATTACTTTGTTAAGACGGATACGCTCAAGGATTCAGACCCATTTCACGATAAGAAGATGAACTTTGTCATTGCCAATCCACCCTTTGGTCAGTCTTGGGGAGGGAAGGATGCGGATGACGGAGTAGAGCAGGCGGTCAAGGATGATCAGGCTCTCTTTGAGTCGACAGAAGGCAGGGAAGGTCGTTTCGTCAACACACCTACCACAGGCGATGCTCAGTTGCTCTTCCATCTACATGCTTTGGCGAAGTTGGAGGAAAATGGCAGAGCTGCTATCATTTCAAACGGTTCGCCCCTATTCTCAGGTGGAACGACATCTGGGGAAAGCCAAATCCGACGGTATATCTTAGAAAATGATTTGTTGGAGGCTATTGTCGCTCTACCGGGGCAATTTTTCTACAATACTGGAATTGGTATCTATATCTGGCTTTATAATAAGGATAAGAGTCCAGAAAGACAGGGTAAGATCCAATTTATCGATGCGACCAATGAATTTGTTCCCTTGCGGAAATCGCTGGGACAAAAACGCCGTGAGCTGTCACAGGACAATATCAAGGATATTCTCCAGTGGTACCATGACTTTGAGGAAAATGACCGTGTGAAAATCTTTGACAGCAAGGAATTTCTTTATAAAGAATACCTGGTCATGCAGCCTCTACAACGTCGTGGAGAAATCACGGAGAAAAGTCTGGAAAGTGTCCAGTCGGTCCAGTTTTTTGCCAAGCTCTTTGATGAGTACAAGTACCAAGAATTACTGGAAATGGAGCCACGCACAGCCAAGCAAGATAAGGAACTGCAAAAGCTTGAAGAAGGTAGAATAAAGCAAGAGGAAATCCTTCAAGCCCTCCGTCAAGGTCTGTCGGAAGCTATCTATCCAAACTTTGAGACCTTTACAGCCGTACTGAAAGACCTTTTGTCAGAAGTCAAGCTGACCCCAGCCAATCTCAATGCCCTAGCCCTTGCTATGAGTGAGATGGACAAGACTGCTGAGGTTATTAAAACGAAAAAGAAAGACAAGCTGGGTGAGATTGCGGACGGTATCGTCTATGACAAGACTACTAAGGATTCTGAGATTGTCAAGCTATCGGAAGAAGTGGAGACTTATTTTGAACGAGAGGTCTACCCTCATGTCCCAGATGCTCACTTCTGGTGGGAGGAAAACAAGCTGGGAGCAGAAATCCCCTTTACCCGCTATTTCTACCAATACCAAGCCCCAGAAAAGGCAGAAGACCTGCTCAAACAATTCTATGATCTAGAAGACCAATTACAAGCACTCTTGGAGGACCTCAAACATGACTAGGATGAAAGATAGTGGTATCGAGTGGATTGGGGAAGTGCCAGAGGAGTGGGGGATAACGAAGTTTAAGTATTTTTTAGATACGAATAAAGGTTTAACCATCACCAAAGAGAATTTAATTGAAGATGGAATACCAGTTATTAACTATGGTCAAATTCATTCGAAATATGGCAAGTCAGTAAGTACGGATAGGGATGTATTACCACAAGTTTCGGCTAATTATCTAAAATTCAAGCAATCGCTTCTAAAACCAGGTGACTTTGTTTTTGCAGATACGTCGGAAGATATTGATGGTTCGGGAAATTTTTCGACAAGAATTGATGATAATGGCGAACTATTTGCTGGTTATCATACAATTAAAGCCAAACTCAAAAATGCTTTAGAACATGACTTTAGATATTTTATGCACTACTTTGACTCTTTGGCGTTTAGAAAACAAGTTCAAAATAAGGTGAGTGGAATTAAAGTCTATAGTATTACACAATCAATATTGCAAGAAACTTGTTTGATACTGCCAAGTTTGTATGAACAAAACCAAATCGCTGACTTCCTCGATAAAAAAGTCGCTCAGCTGGATAAGGTCAAAAGCCTTCTGGAAGAGCAAATTAAGACCTTGGAAGACTACCGCCAAAGCCTCATTTACGAAACCGTCACAAAAGGACTGGATAAAACCGTTCCCCTAAAAGACTCAGGTGTTGACTGGATAGGACAGATCCCAGAGGGGTGGGGGGTAGGAAAATTATCCCAATTTTTTGGGGAAGTGAAAAAGAAAAATGTCAGAAATTTTGAAAAAAATTTATTATCACTAAGTTATGGTAGAGTAATACGGAAGTCTATCGATAATTTGATGGGATTATTACCTGAATCGTTTGATACATACAACATTATTGATGAAAATGATATTGTTTTCCGACTTACAGATTTGCAAAATGATAAAAAAAGTTTACGAACTGGATTATCAAAAGAGCGTGGCATTATCACTTCAGCGTATGTAACAATAAGAACTATAAACAATTTTATTAATGCCAACTACTATAACCATTTGTTCTATGCATATGATTTATGTAAAGTATATTATAATTTTGGAGGAGGAGTTCGACAAGGAGGCACGTGGGGAGACTTATCAGTACTACGGATTTTAATCCCTTCAGTTACAGAACAAAATCAAATCGCTGACTTCTTAGATAAAAAGATAGAGCAAATCAACCAAATGATTGCTATCAAAAAAGAACAACTCGAAAATATCAACAAACAACGCCAAACACTGATTTATGATTACGTGACAGGGAAAAGGAGGGTGTAGATGGCGGCAAGTTATAAGGAACTTAAATGTTATTTTTATCAGCTTAATGGTACTCAGCAGATTAAGCAACACATAAATCATTATTTTTCAAAAATTACAAACCAAGATACGATTGCAACGGAATCAATTTCTGGTTTTGATTATTATATAACATGTGATATTATTCAGCAGCCAGGCTATGTTTTGTTTACAATCGCAAAAGTTAATACCCATGAGGAAATCAAACTTGATGATATTGAAAAGCAACGACGTGAATTAGTTGATAAAGAAGATACTCAAGGTCTAGCAATTGATGCTCAATTTTTATACGATTGCAAATCTGAAATACTCGTACAAAAAAGAGGACAAGGGCAAATTAATATTAGTGATTTACAAATTTTTATATCTCAGAAAGTAAACATCAATAGTGAGTTGTTTAGATTTGATTTGATAAAAGATAAAGAAGGGCTTGAGAAGCTAGATCGTCTGAACCAGGTTCATGATTTTGTTTTTAATGTATCGGTTCCTAAGCAACTTAATTTGTTTGCAGATGATGTCAAGGATATCAACTCTGGTATTGAGCTTGCTAAGAAACTGTCTGGGGATAGTATTGAAATAAAAGTTCATGGTGAACGGCTAGATAAGAGGGGGATATGGGACAGTGTCCAATTATTAATGGCTTATCAAGACAAGCAAGATATGAAAGTTACATCCATGTCTATTTATGGTGATAGTGAGATTATCGATTTAGTAAAACACAAACTAGTATATTATAAAAAAATTTACATAGAGGAACTAACAACAATAGACATCTATAGATTTTTAGAGGAAGCCTACGCTAATAAGAGGGACTATCTAAAGTATTATGAAGAATCCAAATAAATATTTTCGTATATCACAAGCAATAGTTATACTTGTACTATCTTTCTATTTTTTAAGGAATGAGATTTCTATTTCTTGTATACCTAATTACTATGGCATATTGACCTCACTACAAGATTTTTTCATGTTCTTGTCCAGTGTATTACTAACTCTTTTCGGTATTAATTCATTTTTTCCCGATAATAGATTTATAAAAAATATTAAAAATCTAAACGTTGATTTGTTATTAATGAAAAATCTTTTTAATTTATCCATATCAAGTATTGTTATCGCATTTTTACCTAGTCTTTTGATGGTGTTTGGAGAAGATGATAACTCTGTTTGGGGAAGAATAAGTTTAGCAGGAACTATTATTGTAGTGTTACTCTTTTTCACAGAAGTGGGGAGATTAATCTTACGATTAAAGAGTATTACAGATGGTATTATTTCATCTGAAAAAGAATTACGAAAAAAGTAACTCTCCTTATCCTTTCCTTCCGAAAATTTTCCAAACATCCTTCCGTTAGTCCCCTATCCTTCCGAACTGTGCTATAATAGTATTAGAAAAAAGGACTGTTTTGGTTAGAAGGTGAGGTGTCCTATGTATATGTCAGTTAAGCAGGCAGCGGAGCTCTGGGGGATTTCAGACCGCCGTGTTCGTGACTTGTGTAGTCAGGGAAAGGTGGAAGGTGCTATCCGTGAGGGACGTTTATGGAAGATTCCCCAAGATACCCCAAAGCCAGTTGATGGTCGTTATAAAAGGGTGGAAAGCCTCCTGCCCTTGATTGATGAAAAGATGGTAAGGTTAGCGACGCTTCGTCCCTTGACCAGAGGAGAGATTGAGCGGCTCAATGAAGAATTTACAGTGGAGTTCACCTATAATTCCAACGCTATTGAGGGCAATACCCTGACCCTGCGTGAAACGGACATGGTTTTGCGAGGGTTGACCATTGACCAGAAGCCCTTAAAGGATCATCTTGAGGCTATTGGTCATAGGGAAGCTTTTGAATACGTACAGACCTTGGTGGCAGAAGATACGCCTTTGACGGAGCAGGTTGTAAAGGATATTCACTATCTGGTTTTGTCCGATAAGAAGGACGATAGGGGTGTCTATCGAAAGGTGCCCGTTCGTATCATGGGTGCTGCAAACGAACCTGCCCAGCCTTTTATGATCCGTCCCTTGATGGAGCAGTGGCTGGCGGACTATGCTCAGTGTCAGGAAAACATCGTGACCAAGATGGCTCGTTTTCACATTGCCTTTGAAAGTATTCATCCCTTTATTGATGGAAATGGTCGAACTGGACGGCTCTTGGTCAACTTGGAGCTGATGAAGGCTGGCTATCCTCCCATTGATATTAAATTTTCAGACCGATTAGCCTATTATCAGGCCTTTGATGACTTCCATGCTAAGGGAAGCCTGTCAGCAATGGAAGATTTGTTTGCCCGTTATCTGAATGAGAGATTGGATATGTATTTGTCTATCCTCTCCCCCGATGATGTAGAGTAAGTACAAGGAAGAATAAGGAATACCTATGGCTCATTTTGACCTTACAGAACGTTATGATTTTCAGCAGTGGATTATCAAGGATTTAGAAACAGAAAATGGTTTTACTCACAGACCGCAGAGCAAGTATAATCAACGCTTGGCAATGGATACAGACATCTTGTGGGAGTTTCTGCGAGCAACCCAAGAAGACGAGATGGACTATCTCTTGAAGAAGTTGGACAAAGAGGTTATTCTCAACTTGATTAACCAAGAAATTATCAAGGGAGGTCTTCTCTTTGCCTTGAAGTCAGGGGTTTTTATTGAAAATAAACAATTGAAACTGGTCTATCCCAAGCCTGCCACTTCCTTTAATGCCAAGGCAGTCAAGCGGTATGAGCAAAATCGTTTTACAGTTATGGAAGAGGTTGTCTACAAGGATCAGGAACGTGTAGACTTGGTTATCTTTCTGAATGGCCTAGCTATTTTTGCGATTGAGTTGAAGCTCAATTCCAGTGGTCAATCGGTAGATGATGCTATTCGTCAGTTGAAAAAGCGAGATAGCAAAAATCGCTTGTTTAAGTTTAATGCGGGCGTTTTGGCTTCTTTCGCGGTAGATACCTTAGAAGTTTACATGACGACCGAAATCAAGGGTCAAGATACCTATTTCCTTCCCTTCAATATGGGAAATGGTGAAGGGGTTGATCAGGGGGCTGGAAATCCGCACAATGAATCTGGTCCAGACACAGCCTATTTTTGGAAGGAAGTGCTGGCTAAAGACAGTATCCTCCAGTTGATTGAACGCTTTATCTTTTTGAAGGTTGATAAGGATAATAAAAACAAGAAAACGCTGATTTTCCCTCGTTACCAGCAAAGACGGGCGGTAAACCGTGTCCTAGAGGATATGAAGGTCAATCACACCGATAGCAATTACCTGATTCAACACTCGGCAGGGTCTGGCAAGACCAATACGATTGCTTGGTTGGCACATAGTTTGGTAAGTCTGCATGACCACGAAGACCGAAATGTTGTGGATGCGGTCTTGATTGTGACAGACAGGATTGTTGTGGATAGACAGCTACAGGATGCGGTTCAGGCTATCCAGCATCAGCCTGGGGTTATCAAGGTTATGGATGACAAGGCGACTTCCAGTGACTTGGCGGATGCCTTGGCTGGAAATACCAAGATTATCGCAACAACCATTCATAAATTTGCCCAAATCAATAAGTCAGATTGGATGACAGCTGGTCCAACTGCCCAGAAAAGATTTGCCATTCTGATTGATGAAGCCCACAGTTCGACGACGGGCTCCTATATGAGTGCTGTCAGTCAAGTTTTGACAGAAACAGATGTGGAGGACGGAACGATTGATGAGGTGCAGGAGGTTTCAGTGGCGGACGCCATTGAACAAGAAATTGCTCGGACAGGAAAGCAAGACAACATTTCGATCATTGCTTTTACAGCTACGCCTAAAGCGACAACCCTCCAGTTGTTTGGAAAAACCTTACCAGATGGTTCAAAAGGTCCTTTTGATGTCTACTCTATGAAACAGGCTATCCAGGAAGGTTTTATTCTGGATGTCTTGAATAACTATACTACTTACAAGACTTACTACAAATTGAACAAGGCTGTTGAGGAGGATCCTCAGTTTAAGAAAGGTCTTGCCAAGAGAAAGATTGCCAAGTTTATCGAATTATCGGATGAAAATATTGACCAGAAAGTTGAAATCATCATGGATCATTTCATCAGTCATGACATTATGGCTGAGTTGGGCGGTCAAGGTAAAGCTATGATTGTTACATCGGGTCGTGAGGCAGCAGTCAAGTATCAAAAGTCCTTTAAACGTTATTTCAAAGAGCATCATATCACCAGTATTGGAGCTTTAGTTGCTTTTTCAGGTAAGGTGAGTATGGATGATCAGGATTATACCGAGGCTCTGATGAACGGAATTGCGGAGGACAAGCTTAAAGAGAGATTTGATACAGATGATTATCAGATCTTGATTGTGGCCAATAAATACCAAACAGGTTTTGACCAACCGAAATTGGTGGCTATGTATGTAGATAAAAAGTTGCGAGATGTAGCAGCTGTACAAACTCTCTCTCGCCTCAATCGTACGGTGGGAGGCTACAATAAGAAAACTTTTGTACTAGACTTTAAAAATACCTATGAGGATATAAACAAGGCTTTTGCTCCTTACTATAAGGAAACGATTTTATCAGAAACTATTACGCCAAGTGATGTATTTGACTTGGTGCGTAAGATAGACGAATATGGTATTCTTGACAGTGATGTTATCCATGAGTTTAATCAATTCCTTTATCAAGAGAAACGTTCTAGTCGGGATAAGCAGAAGATGACAGCGTTGTTGAATAAAGGTTGCAGTCGTGTTCGGGAGTTTGATGCGAAGGAGCAGTTGGAAATCAAAAAAGTTTTCCGAGGTTTTCTTCGAATGTATACTTTCCTGATTCAAGCTACTGCCTATCAAAATGAGGTTCTGCATGAGCGTTATAATTATCTACAAGAATTGGTGAAGATGATTGATGTTCGGCTTGGTGGGACGGATTTTACCATTGCGGATAAGATTGTGGTTGACTACATGAAGCACAAGAAAACAGGTATCCATACCGTAGCTGACTTGGAAGGGGAATATACTCTTTCGCTTAATAAACCTAAAATCGGACCTATTGATGAAGAACAGGAAAAACGTCTTTCAGAGATTATTGATGAAATCAATGAGCAACTTGATTTGACGATTGCTCCTCAAATCGGTGTTAGCGGTGCAGTTTCTATTCGTGAACTCATGAAGAAAAATGAGAAACTCAAGCAGTCTGCTAAGGTAAATTCTCGTGAAGATTTCGAGTTTTCTTTTGAAGATGAGATTGACAATGCTTTAACTGAGGGTTATATGCAAAATCAAGATTTTTTTGGAGTCCTGCTTAATAATGATGATTTTAAAAAGAGAATTGCCAAGCTTTTTATAGACGATGTTTATAGAAGTTTGAAGGATGACAAATGATGATCCCTGTTTAACAGGGATTTTTTTATGAACTGGTTCTGTATCCTTCCGAAAATCTGCTGTGCATCCTTCCGAAGATTTACTATCCTTCCGCAACGCTCCGTAGATTTTTCGACATAGTAAAAGGACTTGCATGTGCAAGTCCTTTGAGTTTTTTATCAGCAAGATTAAGCTTGGCCTGAAACTTCTGCAGCGTGGTCGTCCATTGAAAGAACTTCGTGGAAGACACGTTGAGTCAATTCAGTTTTTTGCTCTTTAGTGAGGTATTTAGTGTTTACGCAGTATCCAGAGATACGAACGATAACATCTTCACCTGCCATAATCTTGTCATAAACGTCGTTCAAGTCCATAACGTTCAAGTTGACGTGTTGACCACCTTGTTCGAAGTATCCGTCAAGGATTGTCACCAAGTTGTTCACTTGCTCATCGAATGTTTTACCAAGAGCTTTTGGTGAAACTTGAGTTGTCAATGAGATACCGTCGTTGGCATGTTTGAAGTTGAGTTTAGAAAGAGTGTTCAAGTTTTGCAACCAACCACCACGAGATTTAGAAGTTGGGTTGGCACCTGGTGGGAAGAATTCTACTTTAGAAGTGTTGACAGAGCCATCTTCGTTGAGGAATACACCGCGGTGAACTGGTGAGTTAGCTGTTTGTTTAGAGTAAGCAACGTTTGAAGTGATTGTCAAGATAGACACAGTTGCTTCAGCATTCTTGTACAATTTGTGCTTGTTCAAGCGAGAGAAGAATGCTTCCATGAGCCATTTCGCGATGTCATCTACACGGTCGTCGTCTTCACCATAACGTGGGAAGTCGCCAGTTACTTCGTAATCGTAGATGAAGCCATCTTCGTCACGGATTGGTTTCACTTGTGCGTACTTGATAGCAGACAATGAGTCAACAGTATTTGCGAAGCCACAGATACCGAAGCCCATGTTTGCACGAAGGTGAGTTGGCAAGAAGGCCATTTGAACTGCTTCATAGTTGTACTTGTCAGTCATGTAGTGGATGATGTTCATCGCGTCTACATATGTATCAGTCAACCAGTCAAGGGCTTTTTCAAAGTTGGCGATAACTTGATCGTAGTCAAAGATTTCGGAAGTATTTGGTTCAACACCATCGAACACTTTGTAATCTTTGTGAACATCGTCGTAGCCGTTGTTCCAGCTTGAAAGAAGAGCTTTAAGAACGTTAACACGAGCACCGAAGTACTGAATGTTGTGGCGTTGGTCTTCGCTTTCTGGATCAAGTGGAGATACACAGCAAGAGATACATGACATTTCGCCATAACCATCTTTCGCCATTGTTGTCACACCTTCGTATTGGATAGAAGAGTGTTTGTGGCTCATTGCCATACAGTAGCGACGGAATGAATATGGAAGTTGGTCTGACCAAAGAACTGTCAAGTTTGGTTCTGGAGAGTTACCGATGTTGTCAAGTGTGTTCAAGAAACGGTAGTCCATCTTAGTAACACGGTGACGACCATCGTTACCCATACCTGCCATAGATGTTGTCAAGAATGTTGGGTCACCAGAGTAGATTTCGTCGAAGGCTTTTGTACGAGCGAATTTCACTGTACGAAGTTTCAATACGAAGTCATCAACAAATTCTTGGATTTCAGATTCAGTAAATGTACCACGAGCCAAGTCACGTTCTGCATAGATGTCAAGAACGATCGGCACACGACCAAGAGAAGTTGCGGCACCGTTGATAACACGGCAGACTGCCATGAAGGCAATGTTTGTCCATTGGATCGCTTCTTTCGTGTTCATCGCAGGTTTGCGTACATCAACACCGTAGTGATCACCTAAGCGTACAACTTGTTGCAATGCTTGGTATTGAAGGTTGATTTCTTCGCGAAGACGGATTGACTCTTCATCGATTTCAGTAATTGCATTCCAGTCAGCTACTTTTTCTTCCATCAAGTAGTCTGCTCCGTAAAGAGCCAAACGAGCGTACATACCGATGATACGGCCACGTGAGTAAGCATCTGGAAGACCAGAAACGTGGTGTGAGTGACGAGCGCGACGGATATCAGCTGTATAAGCACGGAAGATACCATCGTTTACAGTTGTTGCGTGTTTTGTATAGATTTCATGAAGGAGTGGGTCTGGAGTATAGCCGTTTTCGATAAGAGTGGTTTCAGCCATACGAATACCACCACGTGGCATGAAGTTAAGTTTGAAGAGCTCATCGTTTTGGATACCGAAAATCAATTCATTATCTTTATCGATGAAACCTGCTGGGATGTCAGCGATAGAAGTAGCACGATCTACGTCCATTGGGAAACGAGTGTCTTCGTAGCCAGCTTTTGTTTCTTCGATGATTTTTTTGATATGAAGTGAACGCTCAGTAGGACCCGCAAGGAAGCTTTCATCTCCATCATATGGAGTGTAGTTAGCTTGTACAAAGCGGGTTACGCTAGCTTTGTCTTGCCAGTCTGTACCTTTGAAGCCTTCCCAGGCTTGGGCGAAAATGTCTTCAGCAACATTTTTTGTTTTAACTTTTGTTGACATGAGGGTTCTCCTTTAAGCTATTGTTACTTTTCACATATTTTAGTATATCATATGTAAGCACTTTCTTCAAGACAAAACACTGAAAAATAAATTGGAATTTTTTCCAAGTAGTGGAATATAAATCCAATAATCCAGTCATCGGTCTCTCGAGACATCATTATATTAAAATATTTAAGAACAGTCAAATATAATGGGTTGATATATTGACAAAGAAAGCGCTATCATGTAGAATGTATGTGTATATTATATTAATAACAAAAGATAAAAAGGAGGCAGACGATGAGAGCTTACTCTAAGGAATTATTTTCTAAGAAGAATAGATATTCAATTAGAAAATTGACAGTAGGTGCGGCGTCAGTTATCGTAGGAATTTCTCTATTTTCAGGTGGAACAGTATTGGCAGAGGGAACAGCGCTTGCCGATACTCCTGTTGAGACGATAGAAAACAACGATGTTAGCAATACAAATGAAGGAGTTGTAGATCAAGATAGCTCCCAAACAGACGAGGTAGTTGCTACGGATATAGAAGCAGTACGGACGGAATTGAATTTTGCCCAGTCAGAATCTCAAGAAGTCGCTGCGGAATGGACGCCAACTTCTACACCGGCTGGTACAGTTGAGGTGGTTGAAGAAGAAGGAATTCGTTACAACCGCTTGTCCTCTGTTGCAGGTCAGGACAATTCGACAAATATTGGAACATTTGAAAATTCTGACTTGAAGATGAATGCAGATGGCAGTGCGGAGGTATCATTGTCATTTGTAGAACGTTCTGAGCCAGAAAAGGCTCGATTTGGTGTTTATCTCAATCATACTGATCAAAATAAACATGTCCTAGTTGGATATGATAAAGGTGGTTGGTTCTGGGAGTACAAGTCTCCAAGCGGAAGCACATGGTACCAAGGGCAACGGGTACCTGCTCCTGAAAGAAATGTTCTCTATGAATTAAGTGTTAACCTGACATCTACTGGGGAAATTTCTGCATCTATTATTTCAGATTCCATGACTGAAGCTCAGGAATTATTTGCTGCCAAGCAAATTCCTGAAGCAGCTTGGAATGACTTGAAGAATACACGCTCAGCAAAATTAAAAGTAACTAGCCGTGATGCTGACCGTACAGTGGTAGATATTGTTGCTAAAAACCAAGAAGGAGTTTCAGAAACTGCTAGCCAGCCAATAACGAATGCCACAACTGGTACAGGGACACCTATAACACCTACTGCTCCAACTACACCAACCCCAGTAGCAACTGAAAATACAGCTCCTACAACCATTGGACCAGACTGGCGTCCAGCATCGACTGTTCAAGGAACAGTTGGTGTCGTAGAAGTAAATGGTGTTCGCTATAATGCCCTTGCTTCTACTACATCTAATAACAATTCTGAGAATGTAGCCTTGTTTGTTAAAGAAGGTTTGACAGTAGATGCTTCGGACAACGCCAACCTTGCAGTGACCTTTGTGGAAAATTCAGAAGCTGGTCATGGTCGTTTTGGTGTCTATTTGAAACACAGGGATGAACGCAACCATATCTTTGTCGGCTATGACAACGGTGGATGGTTCTGGGAGTACAAGGTAAATGGTCAAGGCAATTATCTCAGCAATCGCAGTGTTCAAGCACCAACTAAGGGAAGCACCAACCGCCTAGAGATTTCTTATAAGTCAGACGGACAATTAAATGCGACTGTCAATGGTCAGAACTTATTTGATACCTATACAGTCGGAACAGAAGTTCGTCAAGCCTTGGCAAATGACAAGCGCATTGCCTTGAAATTGGGTACCTATGGCCAACAACTAACCAAGGTTAACGTGGTTGCAGACAACCAAGACGGCGTCAAACCAGTTGAGACAACAACAGAAGATGCAATTGTACTAAATGATAGCAATGTTTCCTACGAGACCCTTGCTTCAGATGTTCTTACTGCTAAGATTGACCGTGCCTTCCCACGTGTTAGAGAATATACTTTCAACGGGAACAAGGTATTTGGACAGGTTCATTCCCTCAATTCACTACGCATCAACAATGTGAAAGTGACGCCAACCGTTACCTATAACAAAGTTGACGACAAGACCGCTCACTATGTTTTGGATGTTGTGGATGAAGCTAACAAAATCAACGCTTCTATCAAAGTTCAAATCAAGGTAGAAGGTAAAGAACTTCACTTTGATGTTTTGGAAGTTAATAACCGCAACCAAGTGACCTATGGAGCAGAGATTGATGATGTTGCCAAGTTGATCCAAACCATTGCTTTTGATGAAAATAATTTGGTTTCAGTCGCTAGCCATCAAACCGATGCAAAATTTGATGGAAGCCGCATGTCGACCCACACCCATCGTACAGGTGATGAGCATATTCAATTGCAAGATGGTGTGAATTACCAACGTCAAGGGTACATGTATGGCTTTGTTTCAACAGATCAATTTGCGGCAGCAGTTTGGAGTAATTCACAAAATAGCTATGGTGGTGGTGCAAGTGACTTTACACGCTTGACAACAAATAGCCACCGATATACTGTTGATGGTGAAACTGGTGTTCATCTAGGAATTGCTTCCTCTCCATGGAGATGGGAGGGAGCCCACAACGGTGTCGTTTATCCGGAATATACTCTCGAATTGCCAAGTGCAAAAGTAGTTTTTGCAGCTGATGCAAACAATGATAATAAGGTAGACTGGCAAGATGGGGCTATAGCTTACCGTGATATCATGAACAATCCAAAAGGGCATGAATATGTACCGGAACTGGTAGCTTACCGTATTGCCATGAACTTTGGATCACAGGCTCAAAACCCATTCTTGATGACCTTGGATGGTATTAAGAAAATTGCCCTTCATACAGATGGCTTGGGACAAAGTATCCTCTTGAAAGGTTATGGTAGTGAAGGTCATGACTCTGGACACTTGAATTATGCAGATATTGGTAAACGTATCGGTGGTACAGAAGACTTCAAGACCTTGATTGAAAAATCACAACCATATGGTGCAAAACTAGGTATTCACGTCAATGCATCTGAAACCTATCCAGAATCCCAATACTTCTCTGAAGAGATTCTTCGTCGTCAGGCAAATGGTGACTACGCCTATGGTTGGAACTGGATTGATCAAGGTATCAACATCAGTGGTCATTATGATTTGGCCCACAACCGTTTGAAACGTTGGGAAGATTTGAAGAAAGAACTGGGTGACGGATTAGACTTTATCTATGTCGATGTGTGGGGTAATGGTCAGTCTGGTGGCGAAAATGCTTGGGAAACTCATGTTCTTGCCAAAGAAATCAATATGCAAGGTTGGAGAAATGCCTTTGAATGGGGTTATGCAGGTGAGTATGACTCGACCTTCCAGCACTGGGCAGCAGATTTGACCTACGGTGGCTACACTCTGAAAGGTATCAACTCTAATATCGCCCGCTTCATCCGTAACCACCAAAAAGATTCATGGGTTGGTGACTATCCTGCATATGGTGGTGCTGCAAACTATCCACTGCTTGGCGGCTACGATATGAAAGATTTCGAAGGATGGCAAGGACGTAGTGACTATAATGGTTACATTACCAACTTGTTTGCCAACAACCTGATGACCAAGTATATCCAACACTTCCAAGTAACCAACTGGAAGAATGGTGACCCTGTTCGTATGAGGGACAACGGTGAGACTTACACTTGGGTACCAGAGATGGAAATCACCTTGAAGGATAAGGCTAACAATACACTTGTATTAACTCGTAAATCCAACGATGTCAAGAATGAAGGCTATCGCCAACGTACAGTAACCTTGAATGGTCGTAAGATTCAGGATGGCGCAGCATACTTAGTGCCTTGGAACTGGGATGCGAATGGTAATGACCTGACTAGTGACAAACACAAAATGTACTACTTCAACGAAGAAGCAGGTGCTACAACCTGGACCCTCCCATCAGATTGGACTGGTAATAAGGTTTACCTCTACAAACTTACTGAGCTAGGTAAGACAGATGTTCAAGAATTGGCAGTAACCAATGGTCAAATTACCATTCAAGCGGATGCAAATGTGCCGTATGTCCTCTATAAATCTCCTCAGACAAATCCAGAGATGTCCTGGAGTGACGGCATGCATATCTATGACCAAGGCTTTAACTCAGGTAAGCTAGACCATTGGACAATTGATGGTGATACTAGCAAGGCTACTTTGGTCAAATCCCAAGGTGCCAACGATATGCTCCGTATCCAAGGCAATACATCCAAAGTTAGTCTCAGTCAAAAATTGACTGGCCTGAAACCAAATACCAGCTATGCAGCTTATGTAGGGGTAGACAACCGCAGTACAGCAAAAGCTAGCATTACAGTCAATACAGGCAGTTCAGAAGTTACAAACTATACAAATGAGTCTATTGCTCTGAACTACGTTAAAGCCTATGCTCATAACACATTGAGACAGAATGCGACAGTTGACAATACAAGTTACTTCCAAAATATGTATGTCTTCTTTACGACTGGAGACAATGTGGATAATGTACGCTTGACCCTATCTCGCGATGCAGATGCTGCAGCAACCTATTTTGATGAAATTCGTGTCTTTGAAAATGACTCAACCATGTTTGCAGGTGGTCACAATACAACTGCTGGTACCTTCAAGCAAAACTTTGAGAGTGTTCCGCAAGGTATTTTCCCATTTGTTATCGGTGGTATTGAACGAGTTGAGGACAACCGTACCCACCTAGCAGAAAAACATGCTCCATACACTCAACGTGGCTGGAATGGTAAGAAGGTGGACGATGTCATTGAAGGCACTTGGTCACTCAAGACAAATGGTCTGACAGCTCGCAATAGCATTGTTTACCAAACTATTCCACAAAACTTCCGCTTTGAAGCTGGCAAGGCCTATCGTGTAAGCTTTGATTATGAAGCTGGTTCCAATGGAACTTATGCCTTTGCTATCGGCGAAGGACGATATAACAATGATGCCGGTAGCCTAACGCTGAATCCATTGAACAATTCATGGGAAGATAGTGATAAGGCTAAGAAAGCAAGTTTCTTAGTTACAGGTGCAGATTCTGGCAATACTTGGGTTGGTATCTTCTCAACACGCCGTGGTGGTGATACTAAGGGAGATACTGGTGGAAATGCCAACTTCCGAGGCTACAATGACTTTATGCTAGATAATCTGGTGATTGAAGAAGTTACCTTGACTGGTCACTTGTTGACAACAGATTACTATAACTTGAATACTCCAGTCTTGAATGAAAACTATACTCAAGCAAGTTTGGCACCGTACAAAGAAGCTTTGTTAGCAGTGTCTGCAGCTCCTGAGGATATTAGTATCGAAGATGCTCGTACCTTGATTGCTACTGCCAATACAGCCCGTCAAAATCTTCAAGTGAAGAAAACAGCGATCACAAACGAAGATATTGGCTTGGCTCAGGCTAATGCTCAAGAAGGTGAAGAACTAGCTAAAGCCTTTGATGGCAATCCTTCTACTATCTGGCACACACCATGGAATGGCCGTCATATTAATGAGCCAGCGACAGTGAACCTTCGTAGACCAGTTGACATTCAACGTTTTGAATACGTGCCGAGACAATCAGGCCGTAACGGTATCTTGAAAGCATTGACATTGGTAATTACTGATGATCAAAACGTGGAACATACCTTTACTGGTGCGGATTGGCCAGCAACAAGTGCTACTAAGACAATTGATTTCGGTAAGACAATTAAGGCTAAGAAGATTGTGATTACAGGTACTGCCTCATACGGTGATACTGCAGATCAATTTATGTCTGCTGCTGAATTCCGTTTCTTGACACCTGTTCAGGAAGAAGCCACCCTTGATAAGGCAGCATATGAAGCAGCACTTACTGCAGCACGTTCAGCAGGTAAGACAGCTCTTGTCAAAGAAGTAGAAGACTTTATGGCTTCTGTCGAAGCTGCAAATCTTTTGACAGCAAATATCTTAGATGCTACAGTTGCTCGCTTGAATGCTAGTGAAACACCTGCAAATCCAGGCACGGTTGAGCAACCAGTTGATGAGCCAGTCAAACAAGATGAGGACATTGTCACTGCTAAAGGAGAAAGTACCAAAGCAGATCCTCTTCCGTTAGGGGAATTGCCACCGCTTGTGATTGCAAAAGGTGATAGTGTTAAAGCAGAACCATTACCTGCTTTCGATGGAGGCTTAGTTCCTAACTATGCTCCTACAGCAGCTGCTCTTCCAAGTATTGATCCTGCAAGCTTGGCGAAAGAAGCTGCTAGTCCAAAACCAGCAAAAGCTACTTCAGCTACTTTACCGCAAACAGGTGAAACAACTGAACAAGGCTTGCTCCTAGCAGCTGGTTTAGTAGGTCTAATGGCTATGGCGGCTCGAAGAAGACGATTTGAGTAGTCATTTCAGAAAAAAATACTTAGCTTGTTCTCCAAATACATTAGAGGTAGGTATTGGACCTGCCTCTTTTGTATTGTTTATCGAACCTTTTCACAACCTTATAGCAAAATGGAATTAGAAACAGGACACGTCTAAGTTTATACATTTGAAAATTCTAATATCTAAAAATGCGAAAGTAGAAGGGTTCTATCTACATCTGACTTTCCTAGTCTGATTTTGATTTTCATTGAGTACTACTTGCTCGTCAATGTTCGCTTTATGAAAAAATTTGCTAGATAGGCTATAATATGTCTAGTAGTAAGGAGCAGAAAGGAGTGTCCATGTTAATATTTCCCTTAATCAATGATTTATCTAGAAAAATTATTCATGTAGATATGGATGCTTTTTTTGCTGCCATTGAGGTCAGGGATAATCCTGCTTTGAAGGGCAAACCTGTTATCATTGGGGCTGACCCAAGACTATCTGGCGGTAGAGGAGTGGTGTCTACCTGTAGCTATGAGGCACGTGCCTTTGGCATTCACTCGGCCATGTCCTCAAAAGAGGCCTATGAGCGTTGTCCTCAGGCAATTTTCATTTCTGGCAATTATGAAAAATATCAGGAAGTTGGGCGACAGGTTCGAGAAATTTTCCATCGCTATACTGATTTGGTGGAACCCATGTCTATCGATGAGGCTTACTTGGATGTAACGGAAAATAAGTTGGGCATCAGCTCAGCGGTCAAAATCGCCAAACTCATCCAATACGACATATGGAATGAACTGCATTTGACAGCTTCTGCCGGTGTTTCCTATAATAAATTTTTGGCAAAAATTGCCTCTGATATGGAAAAACCGCACGGTTTGACCTTGATTCTACCTGAAGATGCTGTTGGTATTCTCGCCTCCCTGCCTGTTGAAAAATTTCACGGTGTGGGGAAGAAGACGGTGGAACGCCTGCATGAGATGGGGGTTTACACAGGGAAGGATTTACTAGACGTGCCAGAAATGGTCTTGATAGATCGCTTTGGGCGTTTTGGCTTCGACCTTTATCGGAAAGCGAGGGGGATTTCTAATTCGCCCGTTAAAGTGGACCGTGTTCGTAAGTCAATTGGAAAGGAAAGAACCTATCGCAAACTTCTTTATCGGGAGGAGGATGTCCTGAAAGAGCTAATCAGTCTCTGCCAACGGGTCGCAGCCAGTTTGAAACGAAATGGAAAAAAGGGGCGAACAATTGTTTTAAAGGTACGTTATGGTGACTTTTCTACCTTGACGAAACGTCATAGTCTAGAGGTGTATACGGACCAGACGGAAACGATTGAGAAAGAGGTTCGTCAACTAATTGAAGAAATTGGGAAGATTGAAAAAGGGATTCGTTTGCTGGGTGTGACCGTGACTAATTTTCAAACTTGAGTTCTGTTTCAGTCTATGATAGACTGAAACAAAGGAGAAGAGATGCAAATTTCAAGTAGATTTACCATTGCCAGTCATATTTTGGTCTTGCTGGCCTTGGAGGGAGACAAGGTAAAACAGACCAGCACCAGCATTGCAGGCAGTGTCGGGGTTAATCCTGTCATTATCCGAAATATTTTGTCTCAACTCAAGGAGGCTGGTCTGGTAGAAGTAGCGCGTGGTGTAGGTGGCGCACGTTTGGCCCAAGCACCAGATAAAATTTCCCTCCTTCATGTCTATCAGGCTGTGGAGTTATTTGGAGAAAAAGGTCAATTATTCGCTTTTCATGAGCAACCGAATCCTTCCTGCCAAGTAGGTCGCAATATTCATCCCCTGCTAGATAGCCGTTTGGAAAATGCTCAGTCGGCTTTGGAAAATGAACTTGCTAAGACAAGGCTTGCTGATCTCTTGGCGGAACTATAGACAATATGTAAAGACCCCCAGTTGAGAATTCGTGGATTTACCTGTACACTAGAATAAAAAAACAATCAACTTCTAACAGGAATTACCACACTCAATTGGAGGTCTTATATGTTTCATTTTACCACACTTTTCATCGGAATGGATGTTCACAAAGAAAGTTTTTCACTCTGCTATTATGATATGATGGCGAATCAATTCAAACATAGCACTAAAGTTGGTCCAAATGTTAGCTATATTGTGAACTATGTGAATGAGCTTCGTCGTTTATATGGTCAAGATGCAGAAGTGTTATGTGGCTACGAAGCCGGATGTCTTGGATTTACCCTATATCACCAGCTACAAGCTCACGGGATCCCCTGTATCGTGATGGCGCCTACAACGGTGATGAAGGAAGGATCTAAGCGTGTTAAGACTGATAAAAAAGATGCAGCTCAGCTCGCAAAAGCTCTGGCCTTTCGTAGCTATCGGCCTGTTCATATTCCTACTGTTGAGGATGAACAAGTCAAAGAATATATCCGCATGAGAACAGACCACAAAGTGGCTCTGAAGAAAATCAAACAACAAATTCTTGCCTTCTGTCTCCGACATGATTTTCGCTATACCGAGGGAAGCAGTAATTGGACACAGAAACATGTCCGCTGGCTCCGTTCCCTAAATCCTGATGGACTTTACGCAGAGATTTTGACAGAATATCTATTGACCTATGAGAAATTAGTAGATCAAATAGAACGGTATGATGCACGAATTGAGCAACTGGGTCAAAGCGACAGTTACCAAGAGAAGGTCTCACGGCTTTCTTGCTTTATTGGCATTAAAACACTAACTGCTCTTTCCATTGTGACAGAAATCGGTGATTTTAATCGCTTTGCGACAGCTCAACATTTTGCTTCTTATCTTGGGCTAACTCCTAGCGAAAATTCTAGCGGCGACAAGGAGAGAAGAGGTGCTATCACCAAAGCTGGGAATAGCCATGTGAGACGACTTCTGATAGAAGCTGCACAATCATTGGCTAAGGGGACGATTGGGTATAAATCCACGAATATCAGAGTGGCCAATGCCCGAAGCTAAGAACTAGGCTCTTTCTAGATACTTTTCATTTTTTTATCAGTTCGATTGTTTTTACTTGACAAAGGGCTTTACATATCAGTCGTTTTATTAGGTCAACGTAAGGAGAAACTTTGTTTCCTTATTTCCTACTTCAAACACTCCACTGGACTGTTGAAGTAGTCTGTAGAGTGTTGCCCTAGCACTAAAAGACTAGTTAGTGAATCATCCTTGTGATGATTTTTTTAATTTTCGAGTTGTAACGATTGATATTACAATCAAAATGATTTATACTTTCGTTGTAAATAAAATCATTACAACAAAACAAGTGAGGTAAACAATATGAAAATCGCCATTATTGCAGCAAACGGTCAAGCAGGTCAAGCCATTGCCAAAGAAGCAGTAGAACGTGGTCATCTGGTGACGGCCGTTGTCCGTTCTGAAAACAAGAGCGCAGCCCAGGAAGTGATCCAAAAAGATGCTTTTGCACTTAGCAAGGAAGACTTGGCGGGCTTTGATGTAGTAGTAAATGCTTTTGGTGCTTGGACACCAGAAACCTTGCCGGATCACGCTCGTCTTGCTGAGCATCTAGCGACCATCCTTGCTGGTAGTCCAACTCGTCTTTTAGTAGTTGGTGGTGCAGGCAGTCTTTATTTAGACGAGAGCCAGACAGCTATGCTGAAAGATACACCAGATTTCCCTACGGAATACCTGCCAATCGCTGAGGCTATGGGTGCTGGTCTAGACCTCTATCGTCAGGCGATAGCAGTTAACTGGACCTACATCAGCCCAGCAGCCGATTTTGATGCAGAAGGTCAAAAAGCAGGTGCCTACACTTTGGCTGGCGAGGTTTTCCAAGTCAATGCCCAAGGTGAAAGCTATATTAGTTATGCCGACTATGCTGTGGCTTTGGTTGACATTGCGGAAAAAGGTGGCTACCAGCAAGAACGAATTTCGGTTTTTGCATCATAAAATAGTAGAAAGATAGTTCCCATCGTGGAATTATCTTTTTTATTTTTTTGGTTTATATAGTATAATAATATGTACAAAACAAAAAAGGAGTTCCCTATGATTCACTTAATTTGTCCCAATCCAGCCCTAGACCGCACGCTTCTTGTGGAAAAGATTGAAAAGAATATTCCCCTGAGACCGACGGAAGTGAGGGATTATCCTGGTGGAAAAAGTTTCAACGTAGCCTATGCACTTCGAGAAAATGGAGTGACAGACTACACTATCCATACCATTTTAGGTGGGCAGATTGGTCGCTACATTCAGGACCTCAATGTCCAAAAGGGAAATCAATTGCAGGTCGTTGAAAATAATCAGAACACAAGAACCTGCAATATTTACGTAGAAACCAGCACAGGCGACGTCGTTCTTTTCTATGAAAAAGGCTTTGAACTGACAGAGGACCTACTTAATCAATTTACCCAGCAGATAGAAACTAGCCTAGAGGCTGGCGATATCCTAGTCTTTTCAGGCAGTCTCATGAAGGGCATGCCGGATGATTATATTCAGCGATTTATTGAAAAATATCCAGAGGTCTTGACCATTGTGGATACCAGTGGACCAGCCTTACAAGCTGCCTATCAAGCTCGCCCAGCCTTGATTAAAATCAATAATGAAGAGCTCAAGGACATCTATCCAGATCTGGATGAAGAAAGTCCAGCGGACATTTTGCGGATACTAAAAGAAGTAACGCCGCATGAGAATATCATTATTACCATGGGTGGAAAGGGAAGTTTGGCAAAGATTGGTCAGCGCTTCTTCCGTATCCAGTCGCCTAAGAAGGAAACGCGCAATCCCATTGCGGCAGGAGATTTCTACCTAGGCTTGCTAGTTAAGGGTATCAGCCAAGGACAAGACCCTGAGATTTTCTTGAAAGAGGCAGCAGCCTTTGCAACTGCTAACTGTCTTAACTACTTCCCAGAGGTTGAAGCAGAGCAGTTTGCAGAGATAGCGGGTAAAGTTGTTCTAGAGCAGGTTTAAAAATATTTCCTCAGTTCGTCTCATGGCCATCACTTTCCAATTGTTATGTTCTTCGGACCCAGTCATGTTTTTACGAAACGGCGTCCATAGATGGTAACCTTCTTGTTCTAAGTCCTTCTTGAGTTCACTGCTCAGGTAGCCTAAATCACCTAAGATAACCGATTGCTTACACCCCTCTAATAGCTCATAAACCACCTTGATATCATGGACAGAGGCTGGCGTGACAACAGACCTTCCAACAAGCGAAGGTGCTGTAGAAACAGCTAAAGGTACAGGTGTAACTGCAACATTGCCAGCTTTGGAAACTGTCAAAGGTGAAAGCGTTAAGGCAGCCGCTTTGCCAACAATTGACCCTGCAACAGTTAAAGCAACTGAAACAAAAGCAGCAGAGAAGAAAACAACTTCAACAGCATCAGAAAAACTTCCAGAAACTGGTGAAGTGATGACAGTTCTTTCGCTTGTAGGTGGTCTAGGTCTTCTTGGCTCAGCAGCCTTGCTCAAGAAAAGAAAATAATCTACATACAAAAAAGGACCTAAATGGTCCTTTTTGTTTCCCTTTATTTTCAGAAAAACAAGAAAGGTTTTGCGCCGATTTCCAAAAAATTACATAAAGAAAATGATAAAAAATACAATAAAAAACTTGACAAAAATATCGGGGGGGGGGGGGGTATAATAACTGTAATCATTGCATTTATAGGGTGATGGTTAGGATAAGAGCCACGGATAATGGTGAAACATTATCTCAGCTTTATTTCAAATGTAGATTATATATAAGGGAAGGTGACATTATGTCAACAAAGAAAACATATCTTTTGAGAAAAACCTCTATTGGTTTGGTATCATTGGCAGCTCTTGCGGTTGTAGGAACAACTGTATCAGCTAATGAGATTGGTGTAGCAACTGCACATGGTACAGGTGCTTATGCAGATCCAATCCCAACTTTCAATATCAATACAGGTGAATTGACAGCAAAAGGTAGCAGCGTATTGAACTCTGACTACAAACCAGCCTTGGATCCAAGTACGGTGGACATCACAAAACATGGCGAGGGTGTGACTGCGGAACTTCCAGAAGTAGCACTTGGTTTTGACAATGGTGAGCCATATGTTTATGCGCACGGTACAGGTGTGACTGCATCAGTAGAATTGTCAGCCTTGGATCCAAGTACTGTAGATATCACAAAACATGGTGAGGGCCTTACCGCACCAACATTAAATGAAGTAGCGGTTGCCTTGGATGAAAATGGTTTGTATTTTACAAACACACCAGTTGAGGCTCCAACAGCAGAAGCGATTCCAGAAGTGCAAGTAGGTGGTAAAGATGGAGAATTCTATCTTTATGCTAAGGGTGAAGGTGCGACAGTAGAGCTTCCAACAATTGACCCTGCAACACTTGGTGCTCCTATTGAAACAGCTAAGGGCGAGAGTGTAACAGCACCAGCTCTTCCAGTAGCTGAGTTGCCAGCTTTGGAAACAGCTAAAGGTGAAAGTGTAACAGCTGAAGAATTACCAACTGTAGAAGTTGCTAAAGATGAAGCAGGTGAGTATCTCTTCTCTAAAGGTGCTAGTGTAACAGCAGTAGAGCTTCCAACAATTGACCCTGCAACACTTGGTGCTCCTATTGAAACATCTAAGGGTGAGAGTGTAAAAGCTGAAGAATTGCCAACTGTAGAAGTTGTTAAAGAAGAAGCTAAGGCTCCTAAAGTAGAAGTGGTAGCAGCTACTCCAACAGCATCAGCAGCAGAGCTTCCAGAAACAGGTGAAGCATCTACAGCAGTTTATTTTGCTACGGCTCTAGGACTTCTTGGTGCAGCAGCAGTGCTTGCCAAAAAACAAGAAAACTAATCAATCATCAGTAACTAATCACACTTAAGGAGGGTTCCCCTCCTTATTTTTGTGCAGATAGAAGGGTTTGGGAAGGATGATGACACTCTTTGTTCCAAGTCTACCTTAGTTGGTAATACTTTTTGAAATTAAACATATCTGTAGTCAACTTACCTTGCTGAACTCAGGTCGACCCTAGGCTCTCATTGATTTTCATTGAGCATAACATAGCCGATTTCCTCACAAGTGCGCTACTCTTTGAAAGAACAGGTAGCTATTGTTGACTTGCTCTTTATTTCTATGGAGAGCGAAATGGAGAACAATAGAAAAAGACAAACACTGTAAGTAAGATGTTTGTCTTCTTCTCGGAAAGGGATGCACGAATATTCCTTTAAGTTTGTTAGAGAATAGGGGAATAAACCTTGTGGTTACTCGACCTTGTCCAAGGTTGCATATACCTGAGGTTCTTATACTAGATCGTACACGGATTCTACAGATGGGTTAAAAGGATTTCCCCACATAATGACCTTGTATTGTCCGTCCTCGAGGATAAAACCTGGTGCAATATGTCCGCCGAGGCCAGTTACTCCTGGAAGAAGGGCAGAACCTTCGCCATCAACTCCACGAATCAGGTAGTGGTTTAGAGCATATTCAACCAGATCTGTAACTCGAGCTGTGTAGGTCTGGATGAGCTGTTCTCCTTCCTCGTCTTCACTAAGTCGAAAATCTTCATAAGTAGTAAAGGTACCGTCTGCGCTGATAGTTACTTCAACATTGCGTGCTTGCTGGCTGCTTCCTTGCCATTTGCCGACTAGATTATCTGGAATAGTAGTAGCTGGCAAAGTTAGTAGTTGAGTGTGAGTTGTTTCGGTACTTAGGACACTTTCTTGGGCTTGAGAGTTCTGAGTTTCCTGGTTTTGTTGTTCTTGTTGACTATTCTCTGCTGATGAACTGGCTTCAGTTGTATTTTCTTGGGAACTAGCAGGCTGGGAGGCGCTAGTCTGATTGGTACTTGCTTGGGTCGTTTTACTAGTGACTGCTTCGGTCTGGCTTTTTTGCTGAACAAGCTGTCAATAGACAGGTTACAGGGAGCAACAATACTGAGTAGTTGAATATCTTTTTCATTTGTTCTCACCTCTACTTATAAACAGAGGTAAGAACAAATAAAAACAAGCTTGTCAACATAAAAATGTAATATTTGCAACATTTTTGTAATAAAAGAAATAGTTTTGTTACTTATTCTTGAAAAATTCCTCTATATCTGCCTCTTGGATGCCAATCATGGGGTCGATGGTTAGCAGGTTGTCCACAGTCAGAATATATTCTCTGGGTTGGGGACTTGTTTTTTCTGGCTGGTCTTGATCAAGAAGGGAGAGTTGTTGGTTGTTTTCTTTGACTACTTTAACCTGTTCTTTCCTGTCTGGCTGAGTAGGGGGCTGGGTTTGTGTGGTTGCCGCTGTTTTACTTTCGGCTTTTTCAGCCAAAGCTTCCTTGCTGTCCTGCTCTGCTATTTCCCCTTGGAAACGTGGGACCAGATAGGTTTTTCGGACGGTGCCGGCGTTTTTGACGGCGTAGTCGAAGGCGGAGATTTCGCCCAGGAGGATGAGCTTGCTCTTGGAACGGGTGATGGCGGTGTAGACCAGATTGCGCTGGAGCATGCGGTGGCTGGTGCGGGTGATGGGAAGGATAACGACCTGGAACTCGCTGCCTTGGGACTTGTGGATGGACATGGCATAGGCTAGGGTAATTTTGTACCATTCGTTACGGGGATAGGAGACCTCGCTGCCGTCAAAGTTGATGGTGATTTCATCCTGCTTGGAGTCCGTATATTTGGCCGGTAGGAGGTCGGTGATGTAGCCCAAGTCGCCATTGAAGACATTGGTCTCGGCATCGTTGACTAGGTGGATGATCCGGTCGCCTTGGCGGAAGGCTTGCTCATTATGGAGGAATTCTAGCTCTCCCTCTTCCAGTGGATTGAGCAGGGCCTGGGTCATGGTGTTGAGTTGGTCAATACCTGCAGCACCACGGTACATAGGCGCGAGGATCTGTACCTCGTTTGCTGGAATACCGGACTTAATAGCTGCGCCGATAATGCGCTCAATCAGGGCTGGAATTTGTTCGTTTTGCGCTTCAAAATAGGAGCGGTCTGCCTTTTTTTCGCGGAAATCGCTCGGCAGGGCACCTTGGCGAATCTGGCTGGCTAGGGTAACAATGGTCGAATCATCGGATTGACGATAGATACGTTCTAGAGTGATGCTGGGTAGCTTGTCAATTTTCAAGAGGTCAGCAAGGACCTGACCGGGACTGACAGATGGTAATTGCTCCGCATCGCCGACAATCAGAACTTGGGTTTGGGAGGAGATGTTCTGGAAGAGCTGGTTTGCCAACCAAGTATCTACCATAGAAAACTCATCCACGATGATAAAGTCGGCATCCAAATAATCATCACGGCAGGATTCTTCCTGTCCTTCTACCAGACCGAGGTGGCGGTGGATGGTGGCGGAAGGCAGACCTGTCAATTCATTCATCCGTCTGGCTGCTCGTCCAGTTGGAGCGGCTAGGAGGACAGGGCATTCCTCTCGGTTGCGAGTCAGGTCAATCTTATGCAAGATGGCATAGACCGCGATAATACCGTTGATAACCGTTGTTTTTCCAGTCCCTGGTCCGCCTGTCAGAATGAAAAGCGGATTGGTAATGGCTTGGACGATGGCTTCTTTTTGAATGTCATCGTAGGTCAGGGAAGACATAGTTTCCAGCTCTGCTATAGCAGCCTCAACGTCTGCGCGTGGGAAGGGGTTGAAACCATTTTTTCCCATCAGACGGATCAGGTTTTTATGGATACCATGTTCGGCAAAGTAGAGGCTGTTGTCAAAAATCTTTGTGCCTTCTTGCTGTACCTTGTCGTCTGCAATCAGTCCTGTCAACTCGTGGGCAACAGCAGCGGGGTCCAGTTCTGTATGGCGGGATTTTTCCAGCAGTTCAAGGGTTGCTTCCAGTAAGTCTCTGGCCTCCACATAGGTATCGCCTGTTTCCATGGAGCGATGGATGAGGCTAAATAGCATGCCTGCCCGAAAACGTTGGGGTGCATCACTGGCAATTCCCAGGTTTTCCGCAATCCTATCGGCAATGGTAAAGCCGAGCCCCTGGACATCTTCGACCAGTTGATAGGGATTTTCTTCAATAATTTGGAGTGTTTTTTCCTTATACTGGTCTTGGATTTGAAAGGCTAGTTTGTTTGGAATGCCGTACTCAGCTAGTTTTGCCAAGATCAACTCGGTTCCATAATTGAGGCGGAGTTTTTCGACAAATGCCTGCATGTTCTTGCTGGATAGGCCTGTGATTTGAGTTAGTTTTTCAGGTTCAGCTAAAATTTTGTCGATTGTATCCTCTCCATAGAGTTCAACAATTTTTTCAGCCGTTTTGCGTCCAATTCCCTTGAAATGCTCGCTGGAGAAATACTTGACCAGACCAGCTGAGGTAGGCTTGCTGCGTTCGTAACGCGAAATTTGCAGCTGCTGACCATACTTGGGATGGGTGACCAGATTGCCATAGAAACGATAGTCTTCTCCTTCAATGACATCGGCAATCGTTCCGGTCACAATAATTTCGTAGTCATCATAGTCTGCGTCTGTCTCCTCAATTTCAAGGAGAAGGATTTTATAAAAATTACTAGGATTTTCAAAAATAATCCGGTCAATGGTGCCGGTAAAATACACTTCGTTCATAGAGTTTATTTCCAATAATAATGAAAAAGAAGTTTGGAACGGATTGCTCCAAACTTGTTTGTGTTATACTCAATGAAAATCAAAAATAGCCTAGGAAACGAAGCTGATGATAGAACTCTGTTACTGTCTTGTTTCAAGGTAACAGGCTGAAAAGCTCCACCGGAGCTTTTCACTCATCAAGGCTCTTGACAACGGATAGTTTTGATTTTCGAAGAGTATTAATCAACAGTCCCAATACGGTTGAGAGGCCACATGCGAAAGACAACTTCTCCTTTGAGGTTTTCACGGGAAAATGTTCCTACACTACGACTATCTAGTGAGACAAGGCGGTCATCTCCCATCAGGTAGTATTGTCCTTCTGGGACTGTCACGGTAAAGTCTACGTAACCATTGGCATCTTGTGTGAAAGCTTCAGCAGATTGTGCCACAGCTTGGAATTGTTTGTTGTAAGAATAGACTTCTTGAAGTTTATCTTTCTGGAATGCAGCGAGATATTCATCTAAGTAAGGCTCGTCCACTTTTTGGTCGTTAACATAGAGGACATCGTTTTCGTAGCGAATGGTGTCACCTGGCATACCAATCACACGTTTGACAATCAGTTTTTCCTTGCCGTCGCTGTCTGTCTCACTGGCTACAACAATATCAAAGCGGTCGATAGAGGTTGTTTTTAGCATGATGAGTTTTTCTTGGTGTTGAAGCGTTGGGTCCATGGAATGGCCATCGACAGAGACAGGATTCCAGATAAAGTATCGACTGGCAAAAAAAGCTGCCATAAATAGTAAAAAGATGCCCCATTCAGCTAAGAAGGCGACTAGTGGTGAGCGTTTTGTTTTTTGGATTGCTCCCATATTTTTTCCTCATTTCAATAATTTTTGTGCTTTTTGCGTATTAGCAAAGTGAAGTTTTGCAGTCTCATTGAGACCAGCCATGCCATAGTTTTTTAAGATGCTTGCTGCGACTTGGTCGGATTTACTGCCTGCACCAGACGGCAGATTCATCCCAACTAGTTGACCAAGCTGGACAAGATTTTCTAAAAACATAGCTCTAGCAATAATAGAAGATACTGCCACAGCCAGATACCTGCCCTCAGCCTTTTCTTCTAGAGTGACGGGGTTGGCAAATTGGTTGGCTTCCTTCTTCAAGTACTTTTGATAATTTTGACTGGAAGTGAAGGCATCAATGACAATCTTCTCAGGCTGGACACCCTTTTGCAAGAGTAGGAAAATAGCCTGATTGTGCAGGGCGACCTTGACAGACACCGCATTGTAGCCTTGCTCGATGACTTCGTTGTATTTTTTCGGTGACAATAGCAGAGCTTGGTGGGGGATTTTCTCTTTTAAGAGAGGAGCGATTTGGCAGATTTTTTGGTCTGTCATTTTTTTGGAATCATCGACACCAAGCGACTTGAGAAAGGCATGGTCTTCTGGGCGGACAAAACTAGCAACGACTGCCAAACCTCCAAAATAAGACCCGTTTCCAACCTCATCGGTACCAATCATGGGCAGGTTTTGACCAGGTATGGTCGTCTGTCCAGAGCTTTCTGGCTCATAGCCCCAGAGCCCTGCTTCCTGCTCTGCCATTTCCCCCTGAAAAACGACTTTTCCAGAAGTGTAGATGGACAGGCTGGCACCGGTCAGTTTGAAAAATGCTTCTATGTAAGGATTTTTGCTGGTCTGCCGATAGCGGTCATAGTGAGCCATCATGGCTTGTTTTTGCTGAGCAGATACCTTTAGTACAACAGTGTTCATCTTCTTATTGTAACACAAATGCTAGTTAGAGTGTGCAGAAAAGGGTGGAATTTACTATAATGGTAGAAGAAAGTGAGGTAGACTATGGAAGTTCAAATGAAGTATAAATGGGCGACTCTGGGAACAGGTGTCATTGCCAACGAATTGGTTCAGGCCTTGCAGGCTATGGGAGGAAATCTTTATTCGGTAGCCAACCGTACCTATGACAAGGGTGTGGAATTTGCGCAAAAATATGGCATTGAGAAAGTTTATCGAGAAATCGATGAAGTGTTTGAGGATCCTGAAGTAGACATTATCTATATTTCTACGCCTCACAATACCCATATCCATTATTTGAGAAAGGCCTTGAAGGCTGGAAAGCATGTCCTCTGTGAAAAGTCTATTACGCTTAATTCAGAAGAATTAGCAGAAGCCATTCAACTGGCAGAAGAAAATCAGGTTATCCTGGCAGAAGCCATGACCATTTTCCACATGCCAATCTATCGTCAGTTGAGCGAAGTTGTTGCAAGTGGCAAGCTGGGAGATTTGAAGATGATTCAGATGAACTTTGGCAGCTACAAGGAATATGACATGACCAACCGCTTTTTCAATAAGAACTTGGCCGGCGGTGCCCTCTTGGATATTGGTGTCTACGCTCTGTCCTTTGTCCGTTGGTTTATGACTGAAAAGCCAAATCAGGTTTTATCTCAGGTTAAATTGGCTCCGACAGGTGTAGACGAGCAAGTAGGTATTTTGCTCAGTAATGATGCGGGTCAAATGGCGACCATCGCCCTGACCCTCCATGCCAAACAGCCAAAACGCGGAACGATTGCCTACGATAAAGGCTACATTGAGCTCTACGAGTATCCTCGTGGACAAAAGGCGGTTATTACCTATACTGAAGACGGTAGTCAAGAGGTCATCGAAGCGGGCGAGACAGCCAAGGCGCTATCTTATGAAGTGGCGGATATGGAAAAAGCTGTCGCAGGCATCGAAAACACCATGCACCTAGCCTACACCCAAGATGTCATGGATATCATGACCCAACCCCGTAAAGAATGGGGCTTGGTTTATCCTGAAGAAATGTAGGTTTTTGACTAATCCGAAAATAGAAATGAGAGTGAGTTAGTAGCCAATTGTTGGATTACTGCCTTACTCTTATTTTTTACTTATACTCTTCGAAAATCCAGACGTTGTTGACTTGATTTGGTGAACGTTAGTTCTATCTGGATCTGCGTTTCCGAGTCTGTTTTTGATGTTCATTGAGTATTATCTAATAATATGACAGTCAGATGACATTTATATTGATTGTGTGACAGAAAAGTCCTAAGATTACATAGTGGAGACAGTTTATTTAAAAGAACGGTTGAAGGCTTGTTTTTCAGATTTGATTTAGGTAAGATAGAACCATCTCAAAATAAAGAAGGAATAAGATTATGAAACGTAAGAGAACAAATAAACCACAACATATGCGTCGCAAGAGAAAAACACCTATCATGAAAAACAATAAGAAGATGTTATACACATCTTCATTGGCTCTTTCCCTATTTAGTACAGGGATGATTTCGACAAATGTTTTAGCCATCGAATGGGCTCCACGTACTGTTTCTGAAATTAGCCCAGAAATTGTACAAGAAGAAGGAAGGATGACCTATACTGTTCGGTATGGAGATACCCTATCTGCCATCGCCTCAGCTATGAATATTGATATGGACTTGCTGGCGAAAATAAATCAAATTGCAGATATCAACTTGATTTTCCCTGATACGGTACTGACGACGACTGTTGACCAAAACAATCAAGTGACTCAGGTTGAGATTGAAGCTCCTGTTCAGGGAAACACAAATGAGACCGTTCAGGCAACTGTTGACCTAACAACCAATCAAGTAACGGTTGAGGATACGGTTGTTCCGTTGGATCAAATTTCATCAGTTACCGACTTAGCGCCCGTAGAGGAGGTTGTAGAACAACCTGTGGTTGAGGCACCTGTAGAGGAAGTTGTAGAGCAGCCTGTAGTAGAAGCGCCTGTAGAGGAAGTTGTAGAACAGCCTGTAGTTGAAACTCCACAAGTGACAGCCCTATCAACCACTACAACAAGTACAAGTGCTTATGATGTCGGTTTGCAACCTCAGGTAGCAGCCTTCCGCGCAGAAGTGGCAAATGCCTTCGGTATTACTTCTTTCTCAGGTTACCGTCCTGGTGATTCTGGCGACCATGGTAAGGGATTGGCAATTGACTTTATGGTGCCACAAAGTTCAGCACTTGGGGATCAAGTGGCGGCTTATGCAGTTGCAAACTTAGCTTCTAAAAATATCAACTACATCATTTGGAAACAGCGCTTCTATGCGCCGTATGACAGTATCTATGGTCCAGCCTATACATGGAACCTGATGCCAGACCGTGGTAGCGTTACTGAAAACCACTACGATCATGTGCATGTATCTTTTAATTAGACTTACAAAAATAACCGTTTCAGCCTTATCTGAAACGGTTATTGCTTTATATGTAGTAATATAGTCGAATGAATTAACTTTCAGACAAGGAACTGAGGTGCAGGCAGCTAGGACAGCCTAGAGGCTGTTCTAGGTTGGAAATAAGACTTGCGAAACAAGTCACTTTCGTAGAGTACGGCAAGCTGAAAGTGATGATGTATCAAAGTTAATTCAAATGACTGATATGTAAAGCCCTTTGTCAAGTAAAAACAATCGAACTGATTAAAAAATGAAAAGTATCTAGAAAGAGCCTAGTTCTTAGCTTCGGGCATTGGCCACTCTGATATTCGTGGATTGGTTACCTACAGGTCAATGGTTCTGCCGCGAGTCCTACTCTCTGATATGTAAAGCCCTTTGTCAAGTAAAAACAATCGAACTGATAAAAAAATGAAAAGTATCTAGAAAGAGCCTAGTTCTTAGCTTCGGGCATTGGCCACTCTGATATTCGTGGATTGGTTACCTACAGGTCAATGGTTCTGCCGCGAGTCCTACTCTCTATAAGCGTGGATCACAATTGTGCCACTTAGTCGTTTCGTAGATGACTCAAACCTTGAAGTCCTAAACTCCTTCAAGATACTTTCCATTCAAACATGATTTCAATCCTTATTTCTGTCCAAATTCACCCAGTGATTTTGGATAGAAATAGGGATTCCTCATCGCTCTGCGATGATAAAACTTAATGGTCAAAAGTGTACATGAAAACAAGCGCTAACTTCAAGCTATTCTTCCTGTCATCATCCCCCAAATAAAACCAGACAATTCTCGTGCAATAGCTGTTTTAGCAACATTTTGTTTCTTATTTTTTCCTAGAACAAGTGTGCGATAACGTCTTCTTAAGCGTTCATTAGCCTTATCCGCATAAGCAATCACCTCCACTCGGTTTCCACTTTGTCTCCTTTTCAATTCTTTGGATTTATACCCAATCGTCCCCTTAGCCAATGATTGTGCAGCTTCTATCAGAAGTCGTCTCACATGGCTATTCCCAGCTTTGGTGATAGCACCTCTTCTCTCCTTGTCGCCGCTAGAATTTTCGCTAGGAGTTAGCCCAAGATAAGAAGCAAAATGTTGAGCTGTCGCAAAGCGATTAAAATCACCGATTTCTGTCACAATGGAAAGAGCAGTTAGTGTTTTAATGCCAATAAAGCAAGAAAGCCGTGAGACCTTCTCTTGGTAACTGTCGCTTTGACCCAGTTGCTCAATTCGTGCATCATACCGTTCTATTTGATCTACTAATTTCTCATAGGTCAATAGATATTCTGTCAAAATCTCTGCGTAAAGTCCATCAGGATTTAGGGAACGGAGCCAGCGGACATGTTTCTGTGTCCAATTACTGCTTCCCTCGGTATAGCGAAAATCATGTCGGAGACAGAAGGCAAGAATTTGTTGTTTGATTTTCTTCAGAGCCACTTTGTGGTCTGTTCTCATGCGGATATATTCTTTGACTTGTTCATCCTCAACAGTAGGAATATGAACAGGCCGATAGCTACGAAAGGCCAGAGCTTTTGCGAGCTGAGCTGCATCTTTTTTATCAGTCTTAACACGCTTAGATCCTTCCTTCATCACCGTTGTAGGCGCCATCACGATACAGGGAATCCCGTGAGCTTGTAGCTGGTGATATAGGGTAAATCCAAGACATCCGGCTTCGTAGCCACATAACACTTCTGCATCTTGACCATATAAACGACGAAGCTCATTCACATAGTTCACAATATAGCTAACATTTGGACCAACTTTAGTGCTATGTTTGAATTGATTCGCCATCATATCATAATAGCAGAGTGAAAAACTTTCTTTGTGAACATCCATTCCGATGAAAAGTGTGGTAAAATGAAACATATAAGACCTCCAATTGAGTGTGGTAATTCCTGTTAGAAGTTGATTGTTTTTTTATTCTAGTGTACAGGTAAATCCACGAATTCTCAACTGGGGGTCTTTACATATTGTCTATAAAAGGCAATAGTTACCAATCATGCAATGAGTATAAATAGACATAATAAACATATATGAAAACGATATATATTTGTATGATTGGAACCAAGAAAATTTCAAAGACTTTTTCATAACTCCCTGAAAACTGCTGAAAAAATCGCATTTGCATATATATATATATATATATATATATATATCAGTGGAATTTGTTTGTTTTTTTGCTGTAAACTACTTTTATTTTTTGAAAAATTTGGTATAATTTAGCTGAAATGACAATGTGATAAATAATAATTATGCATATAAGTAAATGAAATGGAGAAAAGTTATGAAAAAGGTAAGATACTTTTTTAGTTCTTTCTTATTACTTGTTCTATGTCTGGATATTATTCGGCTACCGATAACAATTTTTTCGGAATCAGTTAGTGCTACAACGCCACTAACCATTCGGACTAAGTATCTAGAACATCTGAAGGAAGATGGTCAAAAGCTGGCCATTAAGCTAGATACCAGTCAAAAGCAGCTCGATAGGCTAGATGTGATTGTCCAGATTGAAGAGGGAGTAGACATCAGCAAGGGGCTTAGCTTGGTAGTCCAGAATGAGCTGGAACTGGAAAGTCAGCTGGATGAGCAAGGGGTTCCAAAGGAAAAACTTCCACCAGGTTTTGTCAAGGATGAAGACTATCGTGAAGAAGATGTGCCCAAGGAATTTCCTGAGCAGGAAGTTGCCCCAACTGTTGCAACACAGGATTCTCTAGAAGCTTCCTTGCCTGTATATGGTCTAGGCTATTACTCCATCAAAATCAAGCCAGAGCCTGAACGCCATATAGAGTGGAAGGTAGATGAAGAGAAGCCTGAGCGGAGATACGAGGAAATTCTGCTACGCTTGAAGATAAAGAAGCCGCTACAAACTGGTCAATTTATGGCCGTTCTGTCATCAGATTATAAGACCATCTTAACAGAAGACTGGAAAACATTTGAAGAATTGGTCAAAAGGAATAGTATAGAGATGGTGACTGATTCCGTAGCCTCCGATACCGAGCAGCCAATTCCAGAAACTTCTGAATCTACTTCTGACAACACGCAGTCTAATCCAGTACCTGAAGGCGAAGAGGTGATACAAGAAGAACAAGCTTTAGCCATTCAAACAGCTAATCTACGCTTGGTATTACGAGAACATGAAGAAGGTGTCTTGCAACCTAGCAAGCCCATCGCAGGTGCGGAGTTTTCTATTAGCTCTGTAGAAAATCCAGAAATAAGTTATAACGGCCGCACTGATGAGCAGGGGATTTTAGACTGGAAAGACTTACCTTTGGGTGAGTATCAAGTGAGTCAAATCACTTCGGTAGAAGGCTTTGAAGTTGCATCTGTTCAAGATATTTCCCTACAGGCTGAGCAGGATACTATCTTACAGATTTTCAATTATAGAAGACAAGAATTGCCATCGGCAGAGGGAACGAGTATAAGAAGAGTTCGTATGAGGAGGTCAGCGGATACTCCGACAACAGGAACCATTACTGTTCAGCTACGAGAATATGCCAATAATACTGTAACGACAACAGGTATCCAAGGCTCACGCTTTGAAATCCGTGGAGTGACAGATCCTCGGTTTGTCAGAGAAGCGACGACAGACAATGCCGGAAACCTCACTATATCAGGGATTCCGTTTGGTGAGTACGAAGTCGTCCAGATGACTACACCAGATGCTTATCGGTTGGCGACTCTTTCCAGTAGAGTGACTCTAACAGCTAATAAACAAACAGGCGTAGTTACTTTTTCAAATGTTCGTAAGAATAGTGCGACTACATCGGGACCGATTCCTACAGGTGGGCGCACCAGCACCACCTTGCGTCTGACAGTTGTCTCTAGTGAAGATGAGCGGACACCAATCGCGAACGCTTCTTTCCTTGTGACGGGGAGCAGCGGTGTGAGACAGACTATCACAACCAATGCCCAAGGTCTAGCAACTCTCTCAGGTCTGACCCAGGGGAGTTACACCATTACACAGATTAGTAGTCCAGAAGGCTATATGGCCTCTCCAAAGGATGGTAAATTTGAGATTCCACCTCCTCGTAATGAGTATGCAGAATTTGTGGATGTCAAATTCCTCAACAACCCCTATGATGTTGAAACCTATGGCAAGCTATTTGTCAGTGTTTTCGATAACCAAAACCGTTCGCAGACGGTTCCAAATGTCAAGTTACGCTTGACGGACGATTTGGGCAATACCTACGTGGGTGTGTCAGATAGCAATGGGCAGCTGGTCTTCAAAAACCTTTCAAAAGAGCGAACCTATGAGGTCAAGATTATAGAGGCACCTTATGAGTATGAGTTGACGGGAACGATTTTGGAAGGCAATATCCGTCTTGATCCATTGACCAATAGCAAACAGCAGAATATGTATCTCCCAAGAAAACAGTTTAACCGATTGACCATCGTCAACCATGAGGCTGGGGACTCTGCTATCCCTATACAAGGTTCTCGTTTCCGCTTGGTTCACCCGGATGGTTCCAGTCGAGAGTTTACCATTACGAACACCAACGGAGTTTATGAAGTTGACTTGCCTTTGTCTACGGACAGGGACTACATGCTCTACCAACTCTCCACCGATAACAACCATCAGGTCTATGCAGAACCGATTGCTATTTCAATCGGTCGTCCATCAACCATTTATGTACCCAATAAGCTGAAAAATCCAGCAAGTGCAAAAGTTAGTGTCACATTCACAAAAGAGTGGGCCGATAGACCTGCTTCCAATCAGCAAGTTGTCGTCCGTTTGATGCGAAATGGAGAAGTCTATGGACAGGGACAACAGTTCACCCTCAATTCAAGTGGTGGAACACAGACCAAGACATTTACCGATCTGCCTAAATATGATAACAACCATGAAACCTATAACTATTCTGTCAAGGAGGATCCTGTTTCCGACTGGTATGCAGATTATCAGGAAACGGGTCACAATCAATGGAAAATCATCAACTATGAAGGCTCCCTGACGGGTACATGTAGTGCAGACCCGAATGCTCCAGCGATTTTATGGGTAGCAACGGAGAATGCTGCACATATGTTGGTAAATGGTGTGACGCTGACCAAAACAATACTCTTTCCGACCAATCAGGGTAGCAATACCTATGGCTACGGGATAGCCTATGACCGAACAAGAGGTTATATCTACGGTGTCAACCAAGATGGTAGAGTTGCAGTTATGGATACCCATAAGGGGACCAATGGCTCTCTGGTCCGCCTGGCTACCCTGGGTGGTCAGCGAAATGGTCAATTGGTTCCCCTATCAGAAATAACCCACTCAGAGCGAAATGAAGATGGCAAGCACATCCATCCTGATTTCCGAAAGGTCAATTCCATGGAAACGACGGTGGATGGTAAGTACCTGCTGGTCAAGATTTTAGCAGACCCTAATATCTACATGTACCGTCTTAGTGATTTGGTTGATCCTTCTGGCAGGGGACTTGTAGCTCCAGTCAGAAAGTTGGATGCCCGCTTCCCTCTCAAGGCCAATGCCAATACCTACACAGGGGTATCGGATGGGGACATCATCCAGTATGATAATGGGGACATTCTCTTTACAGGTCACGAAAATCTCTTCCATGTTGGAGCGCTTTCTGCCCCAGTTCGGGCCAATTATTACTTTTTCCTCATGAAGTACAATGGTCCAAGAGATGGCAATGGCAAGGCTACGGATGTCTCACAAGGTACCTATGAACGGCCGATACGAGTCGGAAGTTTTCGTGTACCCGGTCAAGTCAATTCCTTTTGGGATGGCATGAACCAAGATACCTCTATTGAGGGTATTTCTTACGTAGACAGATTTCAGCGTCTATTTGTCACATCTGTTATTCAACCAAGAGGCGGTGGCACACCAATCAAAACAGTAGGAACGCTTAATCCTACTAGGGGAAGGACAGAGCGTTTGCCAAATCGTGATACGAATGAGAACACGGTATTTGAATTTAGTCCACTTCCTAATACACAAGCCAATAACATTTCAAGCTCTACCTTTACCGATATGACAGGTGGAGCAAGGGAGCTGTGTAACCCAGAAATCATCATCCGTGGTTCCAAGTCTTGGCTAGGTGACACGGAGGCGGATCGACCTGCCTCTGTCCAAGTGCAGTTGTTGGCAGACGGTCAACCCTATGTCTATCCTGATGGGGCAAGTAATACTCGCACCTTGACCTCTGCCAATGGTTGGAGATATGAATTTGGCAACCTACCTAAAACCAATAACCAAGGGGCAAGAATCGTTTATAGTGTCAGGGAACTTAATCCACCATCTAACTACCTGTCAACAGTCACAGACTACAGCATTACCAATACCCTCATCAAGGGAGGCTTCACCCTTAAGAAAACCAATGCAGATAAAAGCCAGTCATTATCTGGGGCACGATTTAGCTTGTGGAATAGTGACAAGACCAAGTTAGTGGCTAGTTCCAGCGAAACCAATGCAGAAGGTTTGGTATCCTTCACAGGCCTGGCAGCAGGCACCTACTATCTAATAGAGGAACAGGCACCAGAAGACTATCAAGCAGCTGCCACAGAATACCGCGTGGTCGGAACAGTCAATCAAACCAGCAAACGAGTGGAATTCCAAATTTACCAAGGCAGTAGTCTGCTAGAAAAATCAGGTGATCATTGGATTGTCAAAAACACCAAGCCAGGCTTTAAAATCAAGCTGGTCAAGATTGATGCTTCAACTGGTCAGAAGATTGCAAGTTCTACCCGCTTTGCCATTGTCAACAGCCAAGGGCAGACCATCAATGGACAGGTTTCATCCTTTACAAATGGCGAATACCTATTTACCAATAGCAATAGTCTTTTCCAAGCAGGTACGTATTACCTGAAAGAAGAAACAGCGCCAGCAGGCTACGAGCGATTGACGGGTCTGATTCCGATTACTATCAAGTCCGATGGTTCTGTAGTGGTAAATACGGCTCATCAAGGTTTGGTTGATGGTCACAGCACTCAGGTGACAGGTGTAGCAGATACTGTTGAAATCCGTGTCCGCAACCAAAGAAGTCCTAAGAAATTTATCCTGACCAAGCGGAGCAAGGGGATTGAGGATCAGGGAGCCTTTATCACTAGCAGTGTCAGCTTCCGACTGACTAAGGACGGTGATACCAGCTTCACTCCGATAGAAAAGACAGCCAATGCCAATACCAACTTTGTATTTGACGGTTTGAGAGAAGGCATTTACACCCTTGAAGAAACCAGTCCACCACAAGGCTATGTCAAGGACAAGGCTGTTTACAAGGTTGAGGTTGGGGCTAGTGAAATCAAGATTTATACTCAACAAAAATCAAAATCAAACCAATCAAGTGTTTTTTAACCATCGTCTACTAACAATTGGTTTTAAAATAGACCAATCTAACTCTCGTATCACTTCTTGAAGCTTGTTTATCACATCATCTAGTGTTTTAAAAGCTTTATTCTTAAACCCTCTCTTTCGAATCTCAGCCCAAACTTGTTCAATTGGATTCATTTCAGGAGTATAGGGAGGAATAAACTCAAAACCAATATTATGTGGTTTCTCTAAGGTACTTGATTTATGCCAAACGGCATTGTCCATCACTAATAAAATATAATCGTCAGGATAAGCTTCAGATAGTTGTTTGAGAAAAACATTCATCCAATCTGTATTGCAACCCCCAGCGATAATGAAGAAGGACTCTCCTGTATGGGCATCAATAGCACCATAGCAATAGCGATACTCACGAATATAGTGGCTATGTACATGCGGTCTCACCCCTTTTGGTGCCCAGGCCTTTCCAATTTTACTAATCCGACCGAAACCCGCCTCATCTTGATACATTAGTCTGACTTTATGATAGCGACGACTATTCTTGAAGCGCTTTCCTATTTTCGTGAATGAAGATTTTATTTTTAGACGCTAGAATCGTTTCGGCGTCTGCTTTTTTAGGGTGTTCTGGTCTTGGCGTCACTTTGCGCCAACCATGGCGTTTCAGAAGGGCATAGAATCCTTCCTTGGTCGTAGGGTGTCCAACCCGTTTCTGATAAGTTTCGTAGAGAGAGTTTATGGTCACAAATTCGCCATTTAGTGAAGCTGTTAACTGTTCTTTTAGAAATGCTTCCTCTTCTTGAAGGGTTAAATATTGACGGTTCCGTCCACCTCGCGTTTCTCTTACTAGAGCTGAAATCCCACCAAGCTCATACTTGCCTTGTAAGGACCAGATTGTATACTTTGAATAGCCGATAAGGTTAGTGATTTCTCTATAACTGAGACCTTCGGCTCTGAACAGGATTACTTGAAGTCGTCTATGAAATGGGGAATAGGTTTTATCTTTCAAATAAGTTTTTAATTCGTTTGTTTGTTCGATAGTAAGTTTCATAAATCTATTATACGTTAGTTTTTGTTTTTTGAACAGTATAAATATGTTATCAGATTGGTACCAAGAGAATATTGAAAGTAAATCTGAAGAGGAGATAAAAAGTATTGATAGCTATTATACCTTGCACGGGTCAAAAGGACTAGAATTTGATAATGTAGTTGTTATTTTACAGGATAAATTTGCTAGAAAAACTGATTATTGTAAATATTTTTTAAAAATTATAATTCTACAACTTTTGAGGATAATAGATTTCAAGAAATTCGTAACTTACTTTATGTAGCGTGCTCAAGAGCAAAAATAAATCTTCATGTAATTTATATTTCTAATACCTATGAAGATGTATTAGAAAATATAGGAAATATTTTTGGCGATGTTCAAAAATTAACATAATGATCTTTCGTTTTAGAACTCCTGCTCTCGTTGTTTTCACTTAATGTGATATCTTCCAAACAAACGATGCTAGAAAATAACCTCCAATCAATTTCGAACAAATGTTAAAATTTCCAACATCTTCTTGTTGATTTTTGATATAATGTAAAAAAACAACAAAGGATTAAACATGAATAAACGAGAACGATTAGAAGAAATTACACGTTTGGTAAATAAAAAAGGTACGGTTCGAATTTCTGAGATTGTTGAATTGCTAAATGTTACTGATATGACAGTTCGACGTGATTTTATTGAATTGGAAGAGCAGGGGGTCTTAACCAAAATCCATGGCGGTGCTAGAAGTAATAAGGCTTTTCAATATCGGGAATATTCCCATTCTGAGAAACACATTCAAAATAAGGAAGCCAAGCAAGAGATAGCAGAAAGGGCGGCACAACTGATAGAAGATGGAGACACGGTATTTTTAGGTCCAGGAACAACAGTGGCCTTTCTGGCTGAGGCCATTAAAAATCCTCGTCTAACTGTCATCACAAACTGTATGCCTGTTTTTACCATCTTATCACAAAAAAAGACAGAGGATTTTCAAGTCTTTCTTCTTGGAGGAGAATATCGCCAAGTGACAGAATCTTTTGTAGGAGAAATTACCAATACAAGTTTAGAAAAAATGCGATTCAGCAAAATTTTCTTTTCAGGTAACGGACTTAAGGGAACGGATGTCATGACCTCTACCCTAGCCGAAGCCTATACGCAAAATATTGCCATCAAACATTCTTTAGAAAAATATCTTCTGCTAGATGCCTCAAAAATTGGAAAAGATGATTTTACTTCCTTTTGTGATTTGAATGATATAACTGCTCTAGTGACAGACATGAATGCAAAGGATGAAAATTACCAATTATTAAGTAAGCACATCGAAATTATCACTACAAAATCATAAAGTTATCAAAACCAACAGCGAAATGTTGGTTTTTTGTTTGCATACGAAAAAAATAAACAAAAATAAAACAAAATATGTTGACTTTGTGTTTGTTTGGTTGTATAATTTAAACATAAAAAGCGAAAACGCTTTTTCTAAGTTTTGCAAAACAGAGATTTTCTGCCAAATATGGCTACAACTTTCTATTTTTGTTAGGAGATAGGTTATGACAATCATTATCGGTGCTGATCCAGCGGGTTCAAAACTAAAAGACGTTATTAAAGATTATTTGCTAGAAAAATCATATGACTTTAAAGATGTCAGTGATGGAAGTGATTTTGTTGATACAACTTTGGCAGTAGTTGCAGAAGTTAACCAACAGGAAGGAAATCTTGGCATTGTGATTGATGCTTATGGTGTTGGTCCATTTATGACCGCAACTAAAGTCAAAGGCATAATCGCTGCAGAAGTTTCAGACGAACGTTCTGCCTATATGACAAGAGGACACAACAATTCGCGTATTATTACAATCGGTAGTGAGATTGTAGGAGAGGGAATTGCTAAAAATATCGTTAAAGGATTTGTTGAAGGTGAGTATGATGGTGGCCGTCACCAAATTCGTGTTGATATGCTAAATAAAATGTGCTAATTGTTGTAAACAAAGGAGAATAAGAGATGAAAATTGCAATCGGTTGTGACCACATTGTAACCTATGAAAAAATCGCTGTGGTAGATTATTTGAAAAATCAAGGATATGAAGTATTGGACTTTGGGACTTATGATAATGTTCGTACTCATTACCCAATCTTTGGTAAAAAAGTTGGTGAAGCTGTTGCAAGCGGACAAGCAGATTTGGGAATTTGTATTTGTGGAACAGGTGTTGGAATCAACAATGCTGTAAACAAGGTTCCTGGTGTTCGATCAGCCCTGGTTCGTGATATGACCTCCGCACTCTATGCAAAAGAAGAGTTAAATGCCAACGTCATTGGTTTTGGAGGAAAGATTACAGGTGAGTTGCTCATGTGCGACATCATTGAAGCCTTCATTAAAGCAGAATACAAACCAACTGAAGCAAACAAACGTTTGATTGAAAAGATTGCTGCAGTTGAAACGCTCAATCAAGAGCAGGCTAATCCAGAGTTCTTTACGGAATTTCTTGAAAAGTGGGATCGTGGAGAATATCACGACTAGGAGGCTCTCATGATTTTAACAATCACTTTAAATCCGTCGGTTGATATTGCCTATCAATTGGATACCTTTCATTTGGATGCGGTCAATCGAGTAGAAAAAGTTCAAAAAACAGCTGGAGGCAAGGGGCTCAATGTCACACGAGTTTTGAAACAAATTGGTGAAGATGTTGTAGCAACAGGCTTTATTGGCGGTGAGATTGGAAGTTATGTAAAGAAACAACTCACTCGAAATGATATTAAAAATTCCTTTGTGGAAATTGGGAGCGAAACACGTAACTGTATTGCGGTTCTTCACGATGGACAACAGACGGAGATTTTAGAACAAGGCCCAACTATTCAAGAACATGAAGCCTTGAATTTTATCGAACACCTCGAAATTATTCTGAACAATGTAGATGTAGTTGTTATTTCAGGAAGTTTGCCTAAGGGACTTGCTAGCAATTATTATGTTGAGATTGTAGAACTTTGTAAAAAATGCGGTGTAGCTGTTGTTTTGGATTGTTCTGGTGAGGCGCTGAAAAACGTTTTAGAAAGCCAGCAGAAGCCGACAGTGATTAAGCCGAATACAGAGGAGTTATCACAACTGATTGGTAAAGAAGTTACTGATGATATTCAAGAGTTGAAATCAGTTTTGTCTGGTCAACTTTTCCAAGGAATTGAGTGGATAGTCGTCTCATTAGGGGCACAGGGGGCTTTTGCCAAGCACAATGACAAGTTCTATCGTGTCAGAATTCCAAAAATCAAAGTCGTCAATCCAGTAGGATCAGGAGATTCAACTGTTGCAGGTATTGCAGCTAGTTTGGTACATGCCTTACCTGATATAGAATTACTTAAAAAGGCTAATGTTTTAGGCATGTTAAATGCCCAGGAAGAACAGACAGGTTTTGTCAATTTAGAAAATGCAGAATCGTTGTATTCTCAAATCGAAGTCGAAGAGGTATAATATGGTAGTAACAGCAGATAAAAGAAAATACATGGAAAAAATAAGCAATAAAGCAGGTATTATTTCAGCTTTAGCTTTTGACCAACGTGGCGCCCTGAAAAAAATGATGGCAAAACATCAGACAGAAGAACCTACTGTGGAGCAGATGGAAGAACTAAAGACACTAGTTTCAGAAGAATTAACACAGTTTTCTTCCTCAATTCTGTTAGATCCTGAATTTGGTTTGCCAGCATCACGCGCCCGTGACGAGCAGTGCGGTTTGCTCCTAGCTTATGAAAAAACTGGCTATGATACAAGCTCTACTAGTCGCTTACCAGATTGCCTAGTAGAGTGGACTGTAAAACGACTAAAAGAAGCAGGGGCAGATGCTATCAAGTTCTTACTCTACTATGATGTTGATGGTGATCCATACGTCAATCTTCAAAAACATGCCTATATTGAACGCTTGGGTTCAGAATGTCAGGCTGAAGGTTTACCATTCTTCTTGGAAATTTTGAGCTATGATGAAACGATTGAAGACAATGCCAGTGTGGAATTTGCAAAAGTCAAACCTCGAAAAGTAAATGAGGCTATGAAAGTATTTTCGGATGAACGCTTTGGAGTAGATGTTCTCAAGGTAGAGGTACCTGTGAACATGAATTTTGTAGAAGGCTTTGGAACAGGGGAAGTCGTCTATACAAAAGAAGAAGCAGCTGAATATTTCCGTCAGCAAGAAGCATCAACGGACTTGCCATACATTTATCTTAGTGCAGGTGTCTCAGCTAAACTCTTCCAAGATACTCTGGTGTTTGCTCATGAAGCAGGTGCAAAATTTAACGGTGTTCTCTGCGGTCGTGCGACGTGGGCGGGTGTTGTGCCAGTCTATATTGAACAAGGCGAAGAAGCTGCGCGTGAATGGTTACGTACTGTTGGTCGTGAAAATATTGAGGGACTTGATGCAGTCTTGTCTCAAACAGCAACTTCTTGGCTAGAAAAATAATTGAAAAAATAACCATTTTCTTAAAAGAAAGGGTTTACATTTTCTGAGAATATGCTATAATAATCTCATCAGCAAGAATAGAGTGGATTGTAACTAATTCGATTAGGCAAGACTACAAATGGATTTGAGAGTAGGATATTCTCGGTTTGTTTGTAGTCTTTTTTTGCTTAAAAATATAGGAGGGATATATGTTTAGGATTATACAGTCACTAAATAATAACGCTGCCTTGGTGAAAAATGAACATGGGGAACAGGCGGTCGTGATGGGATTAGGTATAACCTTTCAAAAGAAAAAGGGAGATTTAATTGTTAAGGACAAGATAGAAAATATCTTTTCGCTAAAAAATGATGAAGCCAAAGAAAATTTTCTAACCTTATTAAAAGATATTCCCTTAGATTTTATTTCTGCAACCTACACGGTTATCAATCATCTGGTAGAAACTTATCATTACCCTGTACAAGAATATCTATATGTGACACTGACAGATCATATCTATTGTGCATATCAGGCGGTTTTAAAGAATAGTTATCAAGAAAGTAGGCTACCCAATATTTCAGCCGAATATCCATTGGAATATAAAATGGCGCGTGAAGCCTTAGCTATGTTTCGTGAAAAGTTGCTAAATGATTTTCCAAATGATGAGATTGGTAAAATTGCACTTCACTTAATCAATGCAAAGGGTGAAACAATTCATCCCACTAGTGAAGAACATGACATCAGTAAGAAAATTATTGCTGAGGTTGAACAAATTTTGATAGAGAATGGGATTAAACGCACAAAAGAAAATAGCAATTTTTATGATCGCTTTATGATTCATTTGTCCTATTTTCTGAATTACTTAGATAGATCCCATCAGTCAAATGAATCGATTGCTAGTTTGGAACAGTACATCAAGCTCCAGAATCCAAGAGCCCATCAGGTTGGAAGTCAGATTTTTGAGATGATTACATCATTGGTAGATGAGCCAGTAAATGATAGTGAAAGGTTCTATATTGTACTACATATTCAACGGTTATTGTAAATCATACTCTTCGTAAATCCAATTCAGACGTTGTTGCCTCAACTTGATGAGTGAAAAGCTCCAGTGGAGGTTTTCAGCCTGTTCCATTGAGATGAGAGGGGAACAGAGTTCTATCTACGTTTTCGTCGCCTAGTCTGAATGGTATTTCCATTGAGTACATAAAAAATAGGAGGTTCATATTATGAACAGAGAAGAAATTACGTTATTAGGTTTTGAGATTGTTGCATTCGCTGGTGATGCTCGTTCTCGTTTGATGGAGGCGCTGGCTGCGGCTCAAAAAGGCGACTATGCAAAAGCAGAAGAACTAGTTGAAGCGGCCAATGCTTGTATTGTTGAAGCCCACCACGCTCAGACAAGTTTGTTGCAGAAAGAAGCGGCTGGTGAGGATTTAGCCTTTAGTGTGACGCTCATGCATGGTCAAGACCATCTCATGACAACATTGTTATTGAAAGATATGATGAGTCATATGATTGAACTTTACAAACGAGGTGATAAGTAATGAATAAATTGATTGAATTCATTGAGAAAGGGAAGCCTTTCTTTGAAAAGATTTCGAGAAACCCTTATTTAAGGGCTATCCGTGATGGTTTTATCGCTGCCATGCCGGTTATCTTGTTCTCAAGTATCTTCCTATTGGTGGCTTTTGTTCCTAATATCTTTGGTTTTACTTGGTCTGATGAAGCAGTTGCGGCTATCATGAAACCTTACGGTTATACAATGGGTATTGTAGCTGTCCTAGTTGCAGGAACGACCGCAAAATCTTTGACAGATGCGTTTAACCGTCAATTGCCAAAAACCAATCAAATCAACTTCATTTCAACAATGATTGCCTCAATTTCAGGTTTTTTATTACTGGCTTCTGATGGTATTGAAGGTGGATTTGCCAATGGTTACATGGGAACTAAGGGACTTTTGACAGCCTTTCTGGCAGCCTTCATTACGGTTAATATCTATAAGGTCTGTGTGAAAAACAATGTCACCATTCGTATGCCAGACGAAGTTCCACCGAACGTATCCCAGGCGTTTAAAGATGTGATTCCATATGCATTGTCTATCTTTGTCTTGTATGGAATTGATCTTGTGACACGTCAATTCCTTGGAACAAACGTTGCTGAGGCGATTCTGAAATTATTTGAGCCTCTGTTTACTGCCGCAGATGGTTATGTTGGTATTACAATTATCTTTGGTGCCTATGCTTTGTTCTGGTTTGTAGGGATTCATGGTCCATCTATTGTGGAACCAGCAATTGCAGCCATTACTTATGCCAATATTGAAACCAACTTCCAGCTTCTACAGGCGGGTCAACATGCGGACAAAATCCTGACTTCAGGTACTCAAATGTTTATCGTGACAATGGGTGGTACAGGTGCTACCTTGGTTGTGCCATTCATGTTTATGTGGTTGACTAAGTCTAAACGAAATAAAGCAATTGGACGTGCTTCAGTTGTTCCAACTTTCTTTGGTGTAAACGAACCGATCTTGTTCGGTGCACCACTTGTACTCAACCCAGTATTCTTTGTTCCATTTATTTTAGCTCCAATTGCTAACGTATGGATTTTCAAATTCTTTGTTGATACGCTAAAAATGAACAGTTTCAGCGTTAACTTGCCATGGACAACTCCGGGACCATTGGGGATTGTAATGGGAACAAACTTTGCTCCACTTGCCTTTGCACTAGCTATCTTGTTGGTATTTGTCGATGTACTTATCTATTATCCATTCTTGAAAGTTTACGATGAGCAAATTCTTGCTGAAGAACAATCAGGGAAAGTTGAAAATAGCTTGAAAGAGAAAGTGGCGGCTAACTTTAATACTGCCAAAGCGGATGCTATTCTTGAAAAAGCTGCAGTTGATACCGAAATTTCTGAACAAACCAACGTTCTGGTACTTTGTGCAGGAGGTGGCACAAGCGGATTGCTTGCCAACGCTCTAACTAAAGCTGCAAAAGAATATGGTGTTCCAGTTACAGCTACAGCAGGAAGTTATGGGGCGCACCGTGAGATTTTGCCAGAGTATCAATTAGTCATCCTTGCACCTCAAGTAGCATCAAACTACGATGACATTAAACAAGAAACCGATGCATTGGGTATTAAACTTGCCAAAACTGAAGGGGCTCAATACATTAAACTCACACGAGATGGTCAAGGTGCTCTTGACTTTGTCAAACAACAGTTTTAGAACCTATATTCACAGTTCAGCACTTCCATCTAAGGCTAGTTTTTCAGCTACTCATTGTTAGTTTTTTTCAAAATACAGTCAGTATTCCCTCAAAAAACCGCCTTGATTAGCGAAAAACTATCTCTTAACTACAAGCACTTCACTTGTGAATACAGGTTCTTAATCAAAAGGGGAGGGAGTTATCATCTCCAACTCCTACCCCTACCCCTTTATTTATTTTTGATAGAAGAAGGTAGGAATATGGTTAAAACATTACCGAAAGATTTTATATTTGGTGGAGCAACTGCTGCATATCAGGCAGAGGGTGCTACACAGACGGATGGGAAAGGTCGTGTTGCGTGGGACAAGTATCTAGAAGATAATTACTGGTACACTGCGGAACCAGCTTCTGATTTTTATAATCGTTACCCAGTTGATTTAGAACTAAGTGAACAGTTTGGTGTGAATGGCATTCGGATTTCGATTGCGTGGTCTCGTATCTTCCCAACAGGCTTTGGAGAAGTGAATCCAAAGGGAGTAGAGTTTTACCATAAATTATTTGCGGAATGCCATAAACGTCACGTAGAACCATTTGTAACGCTTCACCATTTCGATACACCAGAAACGCTACATTCTAATGGTGACTTTCTGAATCGAGATAACATTGAACACTTCGTCAATTATGCAGCGTTTTGCTTCAAAGAATTCCCTGAAGTGAATTACTGGACAACCTTTAATGAAATCGGTCCAATTGGTGATGGACAGTATCTTGTAGGTAAGTTCCCGCCAGGGATTCAGTATGACTTAGCTAAGGTATTCCAATCTCACCACAATATGATGGTTTCACATGCCAAGGCAGTTAAGCTCTACAAGGATGCTGGATATAGCGGAGAAATTGGTGTTGTACACGCATTGCCAACGAAATATCCTTATGACCCAACCAATCCAGATGATGTCCGTGCAGCGGAACTTGAAGATATTATTCACAATAAATTTATCCTCGATGCTACATACTTGGGTTACTATTCTGAAAAAACGCTTGAAGGCGTTCGACATATTCTGAAAGTAAATGGTGGGGAATTAGACCTTCGTGATGAAGACTTCGCTGCCTTAGATGCCGCAAAAGATTTGAACGACTTCTTGGGCATCAATTACTATATGAGTGATTGGATGAGGGCTCATGACGGTGAGACTGAAATTATCCATAATGGTAAAGGTGAAAAGGGAAGTTCTAAGTATCAAATCAAAGGAGTCGGTCGTAGAGAATCTCCAGTTGATATTCCAAAAACGGACTGGGATTGGATTATCTATCCGCAAGGCCTTTATGATCAAATCATGCGTGTGAAAAATGACTATCCAAACTATAAGAAAATCTACATCACTGAAAATGGCCTAGGCTATAAAGATGAGTTTGTAGATGGTACAGTCTATGACGATGGTCGAATCGACTACGTGAAAAAGCATTTAGAAGTGATTTCAGATGCTATCTCAGATGGTGCCAATGTTAAAGGTTATTTCATCTGGTCCTTGATGGATGTATTTTCTTGGTCAAATGGATACGAGAAACGATATGGATTGTTCTATGTTGACTTTGAGACCCAAGAACGTTATCCAAAGAAAAGTGCTTATTGGTATAAAAAAGTAGCAGAAACACAGGTTATTGAATAAAACTAATACAAGGATGCCTAGCTCAAGTTAGCATCCTTGTTTTCATATAAGGGAGGCAGTTTTTATGCTCGAATTAAAAAATGAGAACTTAACAGTACAATTTTCTGAATTAGGTGGGCAAATTATTTCTATTAAAGACAAGGATGGTATCGAGTATCTTTGGCAAGGAGATCCGACCTATTGGAGCGGTCAAGCGCCAGTTCTATTTCCGATTTGTGGCAGTTTACGAAATGATTGGGCTATCTATGAACCTGCAGAAAGACCGACATTTACAGGCACAATTCCAAGGCATGGACTTGTGAGAAAAATGCTGTTCAAAAATGTAAATAGTGCTGAAAACTCTTTGGAATTTTCTATTTCATCAAACGAAGAAACCGTAAAAAATTATCCTTTTGAATTTGAACTTTCCATTAACTACTCACTACTTGGCAATACAATTCGAACTGAATATCGGGTGAAAAACCTTGAGGGACATAGAAAGCTACCTTACTTTATTGGGGGTCACCCAGGTTTTAATTGTCCCTTGTTGGATGGTGAGAGTTATGAAGACTATTATTTAGAATTTGAAAAAGTAGAATCTTGTACAGTACCTAGAAGTTTTCCAGAAACTGGCTTACTTGATCTGCGAGACCGCCGACCATTCTTGGAAAATCAAAAGACCTTGGACTTGTCCTATCAACTGTTTGAGCATGATGCCATCACATTGGATCAATTAGCATCACGAAAGGTAACCTTGAAATCCAAAAATCATCAGAAGAAACTTTCGATTGCATTTGATGATTTTCCATATTTAGTGATTTGGTCAACTACAAATCAGAGTCCCTTTATCGCATTAGAACCATGGAGTGGACTCTCTACTTCATTGGAAGAATCTGATATTTTCAATGCCAAACGAAGTATTAGCTATGTTGCTCCAAAAGAGGTTGATAAAAAACATTTTGATATTATTATTGAGTAACCTTTAATGAAAAAACTAAAAAATATTAAGCCACGATGCTTTGTTTTTATTTGTATCCTAATTTTTCTTGCTTTAGGCTTTGACAGTCGGCTTCAAGTAACTCATTACAGGCTTGTTAGTCCCAAAATATCTCAGCCAATCAGACTTGCTCTAATTACTGATTTACACTCATCAAATTACGGTAAAAATCAGATACAAATCTTGGAAACATTAGAGAAAGAAGAGCCAGATATCATTTTATTAGGTGGAGATATTTTGGATGATGAACTTTCTGACAGAAAAACTCTAGAATTGTTAAGCGGGCTAAGTAAATTTAATCATACTTACTATGTGTCAGGTAATCATGAAATATGGAGTAATCGATATGATCAGATGCTGGAACATCTGAGACAACAGAATGTGGTCGTATTATCTGGAGATAGTAGTAGAGTTGATGTAAGGGGGCAGTCCATCACTATTTCAGGCATTGATGATCCTGAATATTTTCAAAAGTATGATACTAGCGAGAATTTGCTAGACCAACTTGAAGACATAAAAGGGAAGCAAATAAGCACTGACTTCCAAGTTTTACTAGCGCACCGACCAGAACTAATTGATACTTATCAAAAGTATGGATTTGATTTAGTGTTATCTGGTCATGCGCATGGAGGACAATGGAGAGTGCCTTATTTGGTTAATGGTGTATTTGCGCCTAATCAAGGTTTTCTTCCGAAATATGCAGGTGGTTTATATGAAGTTGAAAATTCGTATTTTATTGTAAGCAGGGGTCTGGCCAAAGAATCTACACGAGTACTAAGATTCTTTAATCGCCCAGAAATTATCATTGTAGATCTTGTTAATCCGTAACTTCACTTCTTTCTAATCACTCAAAAACCCACTGACTTAATGAGCCAGTGGGTTTATTACTTATCCGAATCAAAAACTTATTTCAAAAGTAAGCGCCCAATAACAAGGTATATTGAAAAGGCTCCAAAGTCCTGTCGACTCTGGAACCTTTTTCTATTTACAAGCTCTCTTAATATTTTTATCCCATGGCAAATAGGCTTCTAAAACCTCCTTTTTTGCGAGCGACTCCTCATTAGGTAAGTGTTCTAGAAGATAGGTCATATATTTTTCTGCATCAAGTCCGTGTCGCTTAGCTGTTTCTAAAAGACTCAAAATGACAGCTGTCGACTTGGCTCCCTCAAAGCTCTGAGAAAAAAGCCAATTTTTTCTGCCCATCACCAAGGTCTTCATAGCCCTCTCAGCCATATTGTTGGACAGGACTAGGTCACCGTCCGAGAGAACGGCTCGGAAGGTGGTTTCGTATTTGAGGCTATACTCTATTGCAGTACCCAATTTGGAAGCTGGCAAGACAGCCTGTTCACGGCACCAATCAAAAAACTCGTCCATCAAGGGAGTTAACTCTGTCTGCCGTTTATGTAGCCGTTCCTCAGTAGACAGGTCAGCCCAGTCACTCTCCAAGGCAAACAGGCGGTCGCAATAGGCTAAACCCTTGGCTCCTAAAGAAGTCTTGTCTGTCTTCTTAGGAGTCGCCTCAAAAAATTTTCGTCTAACATGAGCCCAACAGCCAACGAGCTGAGCCTTGTCTAATTGACGATAAGCACTCCACATGTCACAATGAACGTAGCCCGCATAGTCCCCAAGAAACTCCTCCACAACTAAGCCGCTCCGTCGTTTGTCATGATGATAGAGGGTAATTCCATTTTTCTCATGTTTCCCAGACAAGAAAGTCCAGTAGTAGGTCAACTGGCTATCATTTTCTAAGACCTTGTAGGAAGTCTCATCCGCATGAAGAATAGGCTGCTCCAACAATTTCTCGTGCAACAGGTTATAAATCGGCTCGAAATAATACTGACTAGACTTGATGTGCCAGTTGGCTATTTCCTTCCGACTGATGGGCAGGCCAAGTTTATGCCAGTCCTCTTCCTGACGGTAATTGGGTACCTTCAGATTGAATTTCTGGTGAATGGTGTGAGCGATGATAGAGGCTGAACCCAAGCTGTGTGCCAAAGGTGCCTTAGGAACAGGAGCCTTGATAATCTTATCGCTTAGATTCTTCTGACTACATGCCTGACACTTGTATGCGTGTTGAACATGGTCAATCCGCTTTAATTGTGCAGGAATGAAGACCAACTCTTGTCGTTGAACAGTTGAGCCAATCTCTTTCAGCTGACCATGACAGTCTGGACAAGTGCAGTCTTCGCCCTGCAATTCGTGATGCACAATCTCTGGAGTGAACTGGCTGAAAATAGCCTGACGAACTCCCTTAGCTTTCTTGCGTTTATAGGTGATGGTCTCCGTTTCAACTGGGTAAGTCAGCTTCTTCTTCAGGGAGACTTTCCTCCCCAAACAAGCTCAGCTGACCTGGTTGATATACGACCTTCTCTGATGATTTTCCGTAGAGTTTCTGTCTCAGATAGTCAACCTGTTCTCGAAGGAGAGTGAGTTCATTAGCCATCATCTCTATCGTTTTTGACTGTGTTTCAATAATTTTTTCTAGTGATGACATAACCAATCTCCTTCTTTTTATCTCATTATACACAAAGAAAAGCCATGATTTCAATAGAAATCACGACTTTTTGAAACATTTATTTTTGGAATGATAGAAAATCCTTTCATGAGCCAGTCGACTTGCTCGGAAGTTAGAGCCTTGACCTCTTCTTCATTGTTTGGCCAGGTCAATTTCCCATTTTCAAAACGTTTATACAATAACCAAAATCCCTGTCCATCCCAATAAAGAGCTTTGAACCGGTCTTTTCGACCTCCGCAGAAGAGATAGACCTGACCGGAGAAGGGATCCAGGTTGAACTGACTTTTGATAAGATAGGCCAGGGAATCAATTCCCTGACGCATATCTGTTTTTCCACAGACCAAGTAAACTTGACCTAAATCACTGAGTTGGATGGTCATAGAACAGTACCTTATCTAAGATTGTTTCTAGTGTTTCTTGATTGATAGTGTGAAAGACTGTGAGCTCCACTTTTCCGAGACGAATTTTCATCATAATATCGTTTCTGCCTCGCTTCTCAAAGCGGCGAGATTGGGGAACAGTCAATGGAATGATGGGGTGTGACATAATAAATCCTCCAGTTTTGTTTTTCTAACAGTATACTGGAGGAGGGAGTGGGTGGATAGATACCTTGTTATTGGGCGGTTACTTTCAAAAAAGGTAGTGATTCGACTGATTTGTACTGCAATGTAATGAAAATTCATCTTTCAAAAATCTCTTAAAATCAGGGCTTCTAACGTCTATTGACGTGTATTGAATCCCTATTTCACCTCAGTAAAGATTAAGTATTGTCTATTTTAGCTGTTAGAAACGTTTATATATCAACGTTTTTGTAATGTTCCTTAGCAAAAGGTAGAGTGAATGGTAGAGTAGTTATTGCGTTAGTTCAGCAATCTTATCAAGATAAATACCCACAGCTTCTAACATTCGTTGAGGTGCTAATTCAGCGTAAGTATCCATTGTTATCCTAGTTGATTAAAAAAATCTCTGATTTCCTCATCTTTTATAAAATAATATATAATTTTCCCCTCTCTTCTAGTGTCCAAGATGTTTTGATTGGCTAGTTTACGAAGATGGTGGGAGGCAGATGCCATACTGAGATTTAGTAAACAGGCTATATCGCAGACACAGAGTTCTTCGACGGCAAGGAGATAAAAGATGATATTTATCTGTTTATTATCGGTAAATTTTGATAAAATGCGAAGTGATTTTTGGACTTTTTCCTTTTCAAGGTAGTTCGTTGCGGTTGTAACATTTTGTTGATTAATAACATCCACTTGACAGATACTATCTTTTTTCATAATTTTTTCTCCTAGCCTAACACAGCCCGTAGCATGTCAAAGCTGTTGTTTTCAATCAGGATATATATCCCCAATCCTAAATAGACAACGGCAATAAACCATCTGCTATATTTTTCCAAAGTTTCTCCAACAGAAGGGACTTGTGCCAATTTTTGGGCAGAAAAAACCAAGAGATAAATCATGACTAGAAAGGTAAGTAAAGCCACTATCAAATTCGCTAAATTTAAGGTAGTAAAATATGGGACAAAGACACCAATATTGTCAGCACCACAACTTGTAAAAGTAATCATAGCGACTAGAAAAATCAGGTTTTTATTATCTTTGCTCAAACCTTCTTTGGCAATAGCTTCGCCATCAGAATCTCCAAAAAGCAAAACTTTGAGGCCTAGGAAAATTGGAATCAAACCGAGTAAACCTAAAATCTCTTTACTAGGAATATAATTTAAGACAAATGCAAAAAGCAAACTTAGCAATATTAGACTAACAGAGCCTAGAAATTGTCCTAAATAGATGTTAATGATGTCTTTTCTGCTTTTTCTTTTGGCAAAAAATAACATTAGGATAATAAGTAAGTCTACGGCTGTCCCAGAATACAGGATTATTGAAGTAACAACATTTTGAATCATAAAACACCTCATTCAAATATATTTTTGAATGTATTTTAACATTAAACATTGTAGATGTCAACTTCAGCTCCACCAAAATATAGATAAGAAGTTAGTGTACCAAATATAAAAAAGCCCTGCCATCCAAATGATAACAGGGCTTAACTTCAATATCCAAATGATATATTCATCTAAAAAAGGTAGAGTAAAAGGTAGAGTTCTTATTGATTTATATTGCAATGTAATGAAAGTTCATCTTTCAAAAATCGCTTAAAATCAATGTTTTGACGTCTAATGACGTGTAGTGAACCCCTTACTTAACCTCAGTAAAAATCACGTGCTTGCGCAATTTTGGTGAGTATTTTTTCAATTGAAGACGGTCTGGAGTGTTACGTTTGTTTTTTGAAGTAAGGTACAAACGCTCACCAGATTCTTTGTGTTCAAGTGTAATATTTACGCGCATGGTATCTCCCTTCTATTATTCAGCTGAAGCAGCCTTAGCGATTTTACGTCCTTTGTAGTATCCTTTCAAAGATACACGGTGAGAACGTGAGTAATCTCCAGTAGTTTCATCAAATTTCACAGTTGGAGCTGCTACTTTATAGTGAGTACGACGTTTGTTTTTCTTCGCTTTTGAAGTGCGACGTGCAGGTACTGCCATTTCTTTCTTCCTCCATTAAATGTCAGGGCCAAGCCCTTTTTCAATCTAAAATAGTGCGTATGACTTTCGCCAACTTTAACAGTATAACAAAAGTTTTTTGTAAAGTAAAGTTACTTGACAGATTTTTTGAAAAAAATTTGTTCAATTGTATTTTCCTATTTTTATTTAAGTATTGCACTTAATTTTTCTTCCCCCCAAATTTTTTGAAAAACTTCTCAAAAATCATGCAAAAAACTTGACAAAATGCCTGCTATACTAGTATAGCAGGGCTTGACACTTCGGCCAAGCCCTTCCTATTAGCCTAAACAGGAGGAAATAATGAAAAAGAACAAGTATATATATGGCACAATCGCAGCAACTACTGCCATCACCCTTGCAACCGTTGGTGCGTCTAACGTATCAGCAAATACACAATATGGAATTCAATTAAACCGTGTTACTGGTGAATGGCAAACTGTCAACAATGCTACAGGTGAAATTGTAAAATCTGTACCAAATGAAACTTATTCTTCTTATGAAGAAGCTGAAGCATCATTGATGACATCAACCGTTGAAACATCAGTTACAACTGAAGCACCAGCCGCGGAAACAACTGCTGTCGAAACACCTAAAACTGCTGCTGAAGTTAAATCAGAAGTTGATGCACAACAAGCTGTTGTTGATACTACTGCTCAAGATGCAACTAACGCTCAATCTGATGCAGACGCAGCTAACCAAGACGTTACCACTGCTCAAGCAGACGTTGATACTGCAACCCAAGCAGTCAAAGACGCTGAAGCAAATACCGTAAACGCAACACCAGAAAACATTGCAGCAAACCAAGCTGACCAAACAGCTAACCTTGTAGACCAACAAGCAAACGCTACAGAAACAGATGAAGTTAACGCTGAAATCACAGCACAAACTCAAACTGTTGCTGACGCACAAACTGCTGTTGATACTGCACAAGCAGAAAAAGACCAAGCAGATGCTACTGTCACTGCTAAAGAAGCTGACGTAAAAGCAGCACAAGACGCTATTTCTGGTACTGGTCTTGCTGAAGCCCAAGCTAACCTTGACCAAGCAACTAAAGATGTCGCTACAGCAACTACTGCTCTTGACGCTGCAACTAAGGCTGCTAACGCTGCTAAGAAAACAGATGCAGAACGTCAAACTGCAATTGATGCAGCAACAACTGACGTTGCAGTTAAAACAGATGCGGTAACAACTGCTTCAGCAAAATTGACCGCTGCACAAGATGCTGTTAAACAAACAACTGATGCACTAACTAAGGCTACTGATGCTGTCAAATCAGCACAAGATGCTCTTGCAAATGTTGATACTGTTACAATTGTCATGCCAGACACAATTGTTTCAGATGAAGTGAAACAAAGAAATGGTTATACATCAAATGTTTCTAACTTTAAAACAGCTTATGAAAAGTATATGACAAATAAAACCAGCCAATGGTCACTAACATTGACTGGTCAAGGTGTTAAGGTGGCTCAAGCCTCAAGCACCAATATCAGTCCAGCTGATAAAAACAAAATTGTCAACATTGATGCCTTAACAAATGAACAACAAACAGAACTCAGCCTTTATGCAGCGCAAGTTTTGACTGAAGTTCGAAAAGTTCTAGGTAGACCAGCTATGGGTGTTACCGACGCCTCTCTACAATCAGCAACTGCTCAAGCCAAAAAATACATTGCTCGTGGAACATCAGCTCGTCAAGATGGACACCTTTGGGGTGATTACATTGGAGAAAACATTTCGTTAACGGCATCACGCTATACAATGACGATGTATGAACTCAAAGAACGTATGTATGAAGCAATCATCAGTCAAACATTCTTAGATGCACCATCTAACTGGGGACATTCTAGAAATAATATGAGCGGTAACTACGTTGGTGTTGCTCTTGCTAATGTTGGCGGTGATCTTCATATCATCAGCGTTATTCAAACTGCTGGTGGTACAGAAATTACCAACCCTAACGACCCAACAACTCTTCAAGCTGCCCTTGCTAAAGCTCAGGCAGATCAATCAGCAGCACAAGCCGCATCTGATACTGCTCAAGCAAATCTTGTAAAAGCAAGCTCAGATTACGCTAAGGCTCTTGAATTGAAGACTCAAGCAGAGAAAACTCTTGCTGATGCTACTGCAACACCGCTTCAAACACAGGTAGCAGAAAACAACCTACGTCTTGCAACAATTGCACTTCAAAATGCTGAAGCTCGCAAAGCTGATGCACAAAAAGCAGTTGATAACTTCTCAGCAAACCTTGCTGAGAAGAAAGCCGCACTTGATACAGCTAAGGCTGACCTTGCTCAAGCACAAGCTACTGCTACTGCAAAAGCAGAGGCTCTTGAAACAGCTAAGGTTGAGCTTGTTAAACAACAAGGTACACTTGATAGCTTGAACAAAGACAAAGACGCTCTTCTTGCAGAAAAAGACCGTTTGGTTGAAGAAGCAAAAGCACTTGCTACTGAGTTGAAAGGTTATCTTGAAGCACCAGCTATTCTTGCTGAAGCTCAAGCAACACTTACTGAAAAACAAGCGGCTCTTACTGAAGCACAAGCTAAAGCTGAAACAGCACAAAACAAACTTGAAACTGTTACTGCTAAACTTGCAGCAGAAGAAAGCAAATTGGCTGAACTTCAAGCTGAGTACAACAAACTCAAAGACCTTGAAGACAAAGCAAAAGACAATGTAATTGCAACACTTCCAGACGGAACAATTGTTGCAATACCAAAAGATGCACCAACTGCTGTTGAAAAACCAGCTATTGATATTGATGCAGTCAAACAAGCTCTTGATAAAGGTCAAGATGTGAAGGTTGTTGACGATAAGGTTGTGGTGACAAACCCACAAGCAGGTGTCACCGTCACACCACGAGGTATTACTTACTCACGTGTAGACCGTGCTAAGGCCTTGCCAAACACAGGGGAGCAAACAAGTTTGTTGGCACTCGCAGGTGTGGCAGTATTATCTAGTCTTGGTCTTGCAAGTGCAAGAAGACGCAAACAAGGATAGGTAGTCAATATAAAAAATCTTCTTACTATGACAGTAGGAAGATTTTTTGGATTGCCAAAATTATTGAAAAGCTTGTTCTATTCCGACAGTTTTGGGAAATTTTTAATGATTTCTTTTACCGTTAATTGGAATGGTGATGGTTATTGAGAAGAGTGAAAACAGAAAAATCTAGGACTTTGCTAAAATAGTCAAAAAAGAAAGAAAATACTTGACAGCATATATATATATAATGGTTATAGGACAAGTTCCAATTATTCAATATAAAGGAGAACTGTATGAAAACAGTTGGAAAGTTTTTTGCGAAAAAGTTGGCTAGCCTCTTAGTCTTGCTGCTGGTTTTAGGTATAGGTATTTTCTGGTTTAGAAATAGCATCCTAGCATGGTTCCAGGGAACCCATAAGGTTCAATATGAATTTGTCATTAAGAAGTTTGAAGCGGAAAGCAAGCTGGTTGTAGCAGGTGCTGAGGTGGAGACGACTGCCAACCAGACCTTTGAAAATAATAAATTAAAGGAATGGCCAGACTGGACAGAGCCCATTACCAAGCTCTTTGTAGGACGTGAAATGTCCGTTGATATTCCTGTGCAGACGGAGTTCAAGCTGGTCTTGGAGGGCATTGGTCAGTCTGATGTTCAGATTCAAAACAATACCTTAACCTTCAAGAAACCTGTGCTTGTTGAAGTTGATTCTCAGCAACATGGAGAAATCAAAATCAGCAATAATAGCAATGGTCTTGTCGATAAGGCGGTGGATGTATTTACTGCAGGGCAAAAGGCTCAGGAATTTTTAAATGATAAATCCCAAGAAGCCATTTACAAGACAAGTGAGGAAGTCTTGAATGATGCAGGACGCCAAGAAAAAGTAGCGGCCTTTGCAGAAACAGCCTTAGAAAACCTCCTCAATCTCAACTCCGAAGAAAAACTTGAGGTTGAGATAGAAGTGAGCGACTTGAATTTCCAGATTGTGGATAAGAAATAGTTTTTTTAAACAAGGTCGTGTCAGTAGGCACGGCTTTTTGTCTGCTCTGCTATTTCCAAAAATGCCCAAAATATGGTAAAATAAGGGGCAAGATATAGAGAAGTGAGAAGACCTATGAAATTACAAAAACCAAAAGGAACGCAAGATTTATTACCACAGGATTCTGCCAAGTGGCAGTATGTCGAACATTTTGCTCGGAACATTTTCAAACAGTACAATTACGCTGAGATTCGCACACCGATCTTCGAGCATTACGAGGTGATCAGTCGTTCGGTTGGTGATACGACGGACATTGTGACCAAGGAGATGTACGATTTCTATGACAAGGGAGAGCGTCATATCACTCTTCGTCCAGAAGGGACGGCACCGGTTGTTCGCTCCTATGTAGAAAACAAGCTCTTTGCTCCAGAAGTACAAAAACCTGCTAAGTTCTATTACATGGGCCCAATGTTCCGCTATGAGCGTCCGCAGGCAGGTCGTCTCCGTCAGTTCCACCAGATTGGAGTGGAGTGTTTCGGTTCCAATAACCCAGCGACAGATGTAGAAACCATTGCTATGGCCTATCACTTCTTTGAAGAGTTAGGGATCAAGGATATCCGCCTCCACCTCAACAGTCTGGGCAATCCAGAGAGCCGTGCCGCTTATCGCCAGGCCTTGATTGATTATCTGACACCACTCAAGGACCAGCTATCTAAGGACAGCCAGCGTCGCTTGGAAGAAAATCCCTTGCGTGTGTTGGATTCCAAGGAAAAAGAAGACAAGATTGCTGTGGAAAATGCGCCGTCTATCTTGGATTACTTGGATGAAGAAAGTAGAGTCCACTTTGAAACTGTCAAGTCTATGTTGGACAGTCTAGGTATTGCTTACACCATCGACACCAACATGGTGCGTGGTTTGGACTACTACAACCACACCATTTTCGAGTTTATGACAGAAGTGGGTGGTAACGACCTGACCATCTGTGCCGGTGGCCGTTATGATGGTTTGGTGACCTACTTTGGTGGACCAGAAACGCCAGCCTTTGGCTTTGGTATGGGGATTGAACGTCTCATCCTAGTCCTTGAAAAGCAAGGCATCGAGCTCCCTCTCGACACTCAGCTAGATGTCTACATCGCAGTTTTAGGTCAGGAGGCCAATAGCGGAGCGTTGGAGCTGGTTCAAGCCATCCGCAAGCAAGGCTTCCGAGCAGAGCGTGACTATCTGGACCGCAAGCTCAAGGCCCAGTTCAAGTCAGCAGATGTTTTTGGAGCTAAGACCATTATCACACTTGGTGGAAGCGAGTTGGAAAGCGGACAGGTAGTGGTTAAAAATAACCAGACAAGAAGTCAAGTTGAAACAAGCTTGGAAACACTTAAAACAGATTTTGCAAGTATTTTAGAAGAATTGGAGAAGCAGTAGTCTAAAGCTGCTTCTTTTTATTTTAGAAAGCAAAAAAAGAAGCGATTGGATAATCACTTCTTGAAAATAGTGGAGAACGCATTAGTGTGAGTGGCAGAAGTCTAAGACCATACGGCCTTGGATAGTACCTGCAGCCATTTCATCAAAGACTGCTTCGGCATCTTCGACTGGACGTTTTTGAACGACTGGAACAACCAAGCCCATAGCACCGAAGTGGAAGGCTTCTTCTAGGTCTTTACGAGTACCAACCAGAGAGCCGACCACTTTGATACCGTCTAGCACAGTCTTCACGATACTGAGGTCCATGTATTCAGATGGAAGTCCGACAGCCACCACATAGCCACCTGCACGAACGCTGTCAATAGCCTGGTTGAAGGCAACCTTAGAAACAGCCGTTACGACAGTTGAGTGAGCACCGCCACCAGTTACTTCCTTGATATAGCCAGGCACGTCTTCTACTTCAAGTCCATTGATGATGACATCTGCACCGACTTCCTTGGCTAATTCCAATTTATCATTATTGATATCTACAGCAATAACGTGGGCATTGAACACTTTTTTAGCGTATTGTACAGCAAGGTTTCCGAGTCCGCCAGCACCATAGATAGCGATCCATTGACCTGGTTCCAAGTGAGCTTCTTTAATCGCTTTGTAGCAAGTAACGCCCGCACAAGTGATAGAGCTTGCTTGAGCTGGATCAAGACCTTCTGGAACTTTTACTGCATAGTCTGCTGTTACAATCCATTGCTCAGCCATACCACCGTCAACAGAGTAGCCTGCATTTTTTACAGTGCGGCAGAGGGTTTCACGGCCAGTAGTACAGTATTCGCAAGTACCACAACCTTGGAAGAACCAAGCAACGCTGACACGGTCGCCGACCTTCAAGCTGGTCACATCAGGAGCAATTTCAGTCACGATACCGATACCTTCGTGACCAAGAACGCGACCAGGAACCTTACCAAAATCACCATTGGCAACGTGGAGGTCAGTGTGACAAACACCACAGTACTCAATTTGGACCAGAGCTTCGCCAGCTTCGAGTGGACGAAGTTCTTTTTCAACAACGACAACACCAGTAGATTCTGGATTAACAACAACTGCTTTCATGGTAGACCTCCTATTTATTGCAGCACATTTTTTGAATGTGTTAATATAGATATTTTCTTGTTAATAATATCACAATGTGAACAAAAATGCAAGAGTAGAAAAGGAGGGACAAATGAATATAAAATTGAAAATTATCACGTAATTACTACAAAATTTTCAAAAAAATCTATTTACATGGAAGCGTTTTCTTGATAAACTAGTATCGTAAATGTTAGAGAAAGAATAAATGATAAAGATTTGTCTTACTTTATGTATTTTTCGACCAAACAAAGCAGAAACAAATCTGAATGTTTTCTGAAAACAGGAAAAAGTAAGCGTTTTCCAAAACAAAACAGAAAAAATGTGAAAAAATTAACAATTTCTCTTTACAAATAAAATAAAAAATAGTAGAATAACATTGTGAAAAAGTTAACAAATAGTTAGCGAGTATATTTGGAGGAACACAATGGCTGATAAAAAAGTAGTATCACCAGAAGAAAAGTTGGTAGAAGCGCGCAAGCATGTCGATGAGCTTGTTCAAAAAGGTTTGGTTGCTCTTGATGAGTTCCGTAAACTTGGTCAAGAAGAAGTAGACTATATTGTAGCGAAAGCTTCGGTTGCAGCCCTTGATAAACACGGTGAATTGGCAATGCACGCCTTTGAAGAAACCAAGCGTGGTGTATTCGAAGACAAGGCTACTAAGAACTTGTTTGCCTGTGAGCACGTTGTCAATAACATGCGCCACACGAAAACTGTTGGTGTTATCGAAGAAGATGAAGTGACAGGCTTGACTTTGATTGCTGAGCCGGTCGGTGTTGTTTGTGGTATCACACCAACAACAAACCCAACTTCTACAGCAATCTTTAAATCATTGATTGCCTTGAAGACACGTAATCCGATTGTCTTTGCCTTCCACCCATCTGCACAAGAATCTTCTGCTCATGCAGCTCGTGTTGTCTATGAAGCAGCTGTGGCAGCTGGTGCCCCTGAAAACTGTATCCAGTGGATTACAAAACCATCTATGGAAGCAACATCTGAGTTGATGAAACATGATGGTATTGCAACAATCCTTGCAACTGGTGGTAACGCAATGGTGCGTGCAGCTTACTCTTGTGGTAAACCTGCCCTTGGTGTAGGTGCAGGTAACGTTCCAGCATACATTGAAAAATCAGCAAACATCCGTCAGGCAGCACATGACATCGTTATGTCTAAGTCATTTGACAACGGTATGGTCTGTGCGTCAGAGCAAGCAGTGATCATTGATAAGGAAGTGTATGACGAGTTTGTAGCTGAATTCAAATCGTACAAAACTTACTTTGTTAATAAGAAAGAAAAAGCACTTCTTGAAGAGTACTGCTTCGGTGTGAAAGCTAACAGCAAAAACTGTGCAGAAGGCAAATTGAATGCGGACATCGTAGGTCGCCCAGCTGCATGGATTGCTGAGCAGGCCGGCTTCTCAGTTCCAGAAGGTACAAACATCTTGGCAGCTGAGGTTGCTGAAATCGGTGAGAAAGAACCATTGACTCGTGAGAAATTGTCACCTGTTATTGCCGTCTTGAAAGTTGATGGTCGTGCAGAAGGTCTTGAAGCAGCTCGCCAAATGGTTGAATTCCACGGTCTCGGTCACTCTGCAGCTATTCATACGGAAGACGCAGAATTGGCGAAAGAGTTTGGTACAATCGTACGTGCTATCCGTGTTATTTGGAACTCTCCATCTACTTTCGGTGGTATCGGTGATGTTTACAACGCATTCTTGCCATCATTGACACTTGGTTGTGGTTCTTACGGACGCAACTCAATCAGTGATAACGTAAGTGCTATGAACTTGCTCAACATCAAGAAAGTAGGAAGACGTAGAAATAATATGCAATGGTTTAAAGTTCCTTCTAAAACATACTTCGAACGTGACTCTATCCAATATCTCCAAAAATGCCGTGACGTTGAACGTGTCATGATTGTTACAGACCGTGCCATGGTAGAACTTGGATTCCTAGATCGTATCATCGAACAATTGGACCTTCGTCGTAATAAAGTTGTTTACCAAATCTTCTCAGACGTTGAGCCAGATCCAGACATCACAACGGTTTATAAAGGTACAGAATTGATGCGTACCTTCAAACCAGATACAATCATCGCACTCGGTGGTGGTTCACCAATGGATGCTGCCAAAGTTATGTGGCTCTTCTACGAACAACCAACAGTTGATTTCCATGACCTAGTTCAAAAATTCATGGACATCCGTAAACGTGCCTTTAAGTTCCCAGAACTTGGTAAGAAATCTAAGTTTATCGCGATTCCAACAACATCAGGTACAGGTTCAGAAGTAACACCGTTCGCCGTAATCTCTGATAAAGCAAACAACCGTAAATACCCGATCGCTGACTACTCATTGACACCAACTGTGGCAATCGTTGACCCAGCACTCGTATTGACAGTACCTGCACATGTTACAGCGGATACTGGTATGGACGTATTGACTCACGCTACAGAAGCATACGTTTCAACAGTAGCCAACGACTTTACAGATGGTTTAGCACTTCAAGCCATTAAACTTGTATTTGAAAACCTTGAAAGCTCAGTGAAGAATGCTGACTTTGTATCACGTGAGAAAATGCACAACGCATCAACTATGGCAGGTATGGCTTTCGCCAACGCATTCCTAGGTATTTCTCACTCAATGGCTCATAAGATTGGTGGACGTTTCCATACTGTTCACGGTCGTACAAACGCTATCTTGCTTCCATACGTCATCCGCTACAACGGTACTCGTCCAGCTAAGACAGCTACATGGCCTAAATACAACTACTACAAAGCGGATGAAAAATACCAAGATATTGCACGTATGCTCGGTTTGCCATGCTCAACCCCAGAAGAAGCAGTTGCTGCTTACGCACAAGCTGTTTACGACCTCGGTGAGCGCATCGGTATCCAAATGAACTTGAAAGCACAAGGTATCGACGAGAAAGAACTCAAAGAACACTCTCGCGAATTGGCTCTTCTTGCCTACGAAGACCAATGTACACCAGCTAACCCACGTTTGGCGATGGTTGACCACATGCAAGAAATCATCGAAGACGCCTACTACGGTTACAAAGAACGTCCAGGCCGCATCAAGTAAGGATTTTCGTCACGATACATCGTTAAAGCTCCTTGCCTAACTTTAGTTATGCCTACGTCGCTTTGCCTTGTCTCGATTAGAAAATCATCCCTTGTTGAATGGGTTATCTTCGTCAATCTGTCTAGATAGCTTTTGGCTTAGAATGATTATAGTAGTAAGTTTAGGAACGTATGGTAAATCCTGTCTCGGTTAGTTGACCGACATATGATTTACAGGTAAATTGCCTCCAAACTTTCATATATACCAGTCTATTTTCGGATAGGCTGGTATTTTCTTATCATATCTTGCCAATTTTCTGTCAATTTGTGGTAGAATAGAAAAAATAGATTTTTGCGGAGAATATTATGACACTAGTTTATCAATCAACACGCGATGCTAAAAATACTGTATCGGCTAGTCAGGCGATTTTACAAGGTTTGGCGACTGACGGTGGTTTGTTTACACCGATTTCCGTTCCGACAGTTGACTTGGACTTTTCTGTTCTCAAAGATGTTTCCTATCAAGAAGTTGCCAAGTTGATTTTGTCGGCTTTCTTGGACGATTTTACGGCAGATGAACTGGACTACTGTATCAATAACGCCTACGACAGCAAGTTTGACACGCCAGTTATTGCCCCAGTGGTTAAGCTCAATGGTCAGTACAACTTGGAACTTTTCCGTGGCTCAACCATTGCCTTTAAGGATATGGCTCTGTCCATCCTGCCTTACTTGATGACGACTGCGGCGAAAAAGCATGGTTTGGAAAATGAGATTGTCATCTTGACAGCGACTTCAGGCGATACAGGCAAGGCGGCTATGGCTGGCTTTGCGGATGTCCCAGGCACACAAATCATTGTCTTCTATCCACGCGACGGGGTGTCTAAGGTCCAAGAATTGCAGATGACCACGCAGACAGGGGCTAATACCCACGTGGTGGCTATTGATGGTAACTTTGACGACGCCCAGACAAATGTCAAACACATGTTCAACGATGAAGCCCTCCGTGCCAAGTTGGCGGCTAAGAAACTCCAGTTTTCATCAGCCAACTCCATGAACATCGGCCGCTTGGTGCCACAGATTGTGTACTATGTCTATGCCTACTCTCAGTTGGTTAAGACCGGCGAGATTGCGGCGGGCGACAAGGTCAACTTCACCGTTCCAACAGGAAATTTCGGAAATATCTTGGCAGCTTATTACGCCAAACAAATCGGTCTGCCAGTTGGCAAACTCATCTGTGCGTCCAACGACAACAACGTCTTGACTGACTTCTTCTCGACAGGCGTTTACGACAAGAACCGTACCTTCCGCGTGACCACCAGTCCGTCCATGGACATCTTGGTGTCTTCTAACTTGGAGCGCTTGATTTTCCACCTCTTTGGTAATGACGCTGGCAAAACAGCTGAGTTGATGGAAGCTTTGAACACAGCTGGTCAGTATGACATTCAAGGAGCTGACGCGGAAATCCTCTCTCTCTTTGCTGCCGCCTTTGCGACAGAAGAAGAAACCGCTGCGGAAATCAAACGTGTCTATGACGAGTCAAACTACATTGAAGATCCACATACGGCTGTTGCCTCAGCTGTCTATAAACAGTATGTGGAGCAAACAGGAGACCAAACTCCGACAGTGATTGCGTCAACCGCTAGTCCTTACAAGTTCCCTGTGGTTGCGGTAGAGGCGGTGACAGGTCAGTCAGGCTTGACTGACTTTGAAGCCCTTGCAAAATTGCATGAGATTTCAGGTGTAGACTTGCCACCAGCTGTGGACGGCTTGGAAATAGCACCTGTTCGTCACAATACCGTCGTTGCAGCTGCAGATATGCAGGTTGAAGTAGAGCGTTATTTGGGTGTTTAAGTAAATTTAGGGGCGAAAGCCCCTTTTGAATTGGAGAATGATGAAAGAAACCTACAAAGACGTATTAAAAATCGCCCTGCCTGCCATGGCAGAAAATATTCTTCAAATGCTGATGGGGATGGTAGATTCTTATCTAGTCGCTAGCCTCGGACTTGTGGCCCTGTCTGGAGTGTCTCTGGCCAATAATATCTTGGCGGTCTATCAGGCTATATTTATTGCGCTTGCGGCAGCTATTTCTTCACGAATGGCTCAGATGCTTGGGCAGGGGAAGACTGAGAAGGTGGGCTACCTTGCTAGTGAAAGTCTAAAAGTGACCCTATTTGTCAGCTTGGTTTTGGGTGCTCTTGCAGTTTTGGCAGGTCCTTACTTGCTGACAGGCTTGGGAGCTGAAGCTGCGGTTGCCAAGGCAGGTGGTCTTTATCTCATCTTGGTTGGTGGAGGCATTCTCTTTCTCGGTCTGATGATGAGTTTAGGGGCTATGTTAAGGGCTTTAGGGCAACCTCGTTTTCCTATGTATATCAGTCTGCTTTCCAATCTCCTCAACGCTCTTTTTTCAGCTTTTGCTGTTTTCGTGCTTCATGCTGGCGTGGCTGGAGTTGCACTTGGAACAGTCTTGTCACGGCTGGTAGGTTGTTTTCTGTTGTGGGCAAAGCTGTCTGTCCCTTTTGAAAAATGGACCTGGTCTTGGGATGTAGAACTCATTCGTCTTGCCTTACCAACAACCGGAGAACGTTTGATGATGCGGGCTGGTGATGTGGTGGTTGTTGCTTTGATAACTAGCCTAGGAACAGCAGTTGTAGCAGGCAATGCCATAGGGGAAACCTTGACTCAGTTTAACTATATGCCAGCCATGGGCATTGCTACAGCAACCATTATTTTGACAGCTCAACATCGACAAAATCAGTTAGCAGTTCAAAGGATTTTTAAAACGAGCTTGCACCTATCACTCATATTTATGCTTTTGATGGCGGCGACGACTTATTTTGCAGGTCCTTTTTTGACCAGTCTCTATTCAAGAGAGTCTCAAGTAGTTCAAGCCAGTCAGACAGTCCTACTCTATTCTATGCTTGGAGTTCCTGTTACAGCAGCTACCCTTATTTTAACTGCCTTGTGGCAGGGCTTGGGCAATGCCAAGCTACCCTTCTATGCAACTAGTTTAGGGATGTGGCTGGTCCGCATAGGTCTTGCTTATTTGCTTGTAGGTATCTTTCAGTTGGGGTTGCAGGCCATTTGGATAGCAACCATAGTGGACAATGCCTTTCGTGCAGGATTTTTGTATGTTCAATATAAGAGAGTAGGAAAAGTTAAAACTGATTAAGGAATTTCTAAGAAAACTTTCAGTTTGGCTTAAGTTTGTAGATGTATACTATCATCAAGCTAGAAATAGCCCTTCTTTTTCATATAATCTCCTAGAGAACAGTCGGCCGTGGTCGGCTGTTTTCGTGTTTCGGCGCATTTTGGAAGTTTGCTTAGTTATATTCGTCCATCTTTTCACCTAAAGGTGTCCCTATCTTTGTTAACAGACTTTTTCAACTAAAATCATTTTCAGACTTTTTATATCTAGTTAAATCTGTAAAGTGAATTTTTCTCTTTAGATAGATTTTTAGTAAAAAGACACTCTAAAACAGAATATAATTCAAAAATATTATAAAAATTATAAAATAAGCAAAAAAGTGATTGATTTTTTTAAAAAAGTATTTTATACTCGTCTTATATAGATACGTCAAATATAAGCAAGGCATACAAACAGCACCCTCAGAGTTTGCTTTATATTTACTTGATGAAATCTTTAGAAAATGGAGAACGGGTTATGAAATTAAAACAGGTATGGAGAATATTGCCTAAGTTTAAAATATGCTTACTCTTGCTTGCATTGATAGGAGCAAGCTTTGACGGGATTATTATGTCTCAGGTTATTTCGAGAGTTAGTCAATTTAGCTCGGAATCAACTGTAAAAGATGTTTTACTATTCGCCGGTTGCAGTATATTGTTCTATTTATTGATTCAATTATCAGATTTATTTGTTTCAATAATAAAAAACGACTTACTAAAAAATCTGCATAAAAGGTATAAGATGGAACTGTTAAACTATCTTGGAAATAAGGAGAATGCATTAGATGTTACAGGGTCTCTTGCGGTATTAACAGTAGATTTAAAATTAGTAGAAGATAAATATTTTTCCGTTCTTTTTGATTGCTTATACTACAGTCTTTTAGGGGCGGTTTCATTGATATATCTTGTCTATCTAAGTCCTGCAATTTCTGTATTATTTATTATTTTCTCATTTCTTCCAATGTTGCCAGCAATACTATTTAGCAAATATCTAGGAACTGCAACAGAGAATTTTACTAAGTCGAATGAGAAATTTATTCGTAGCATAAAAGATATTTTTCAAGGTTTTTCGGTTCTATGGACATATGGTGCGAATCGTAAGTTTTTAGGGATGGCTGAGACAGTTGTCAATGACTTAGAAAATAGTAATGAGGCATTAAATAATAAACACAGCATAGTTAATCTTGTTTCTTCCATGCTGTCGTGGTTAAGTTATATTGTTCCAATAACTGTAGCTCTAGTATTTGTAACCCAAGGGAAACTAGATGCTAGTATTGTTATCGCTTTATTTTTAGCCAGTGACCGTGTTATCTATCCATTTAGAAATGTTTCGAACTATTTACGAATGATACAATCAACGGAGCCAACTCGAAAAAAATTAGAGAAAATGTTACAGGATTCTCAGCAACAGGAAGTGTTTGAAAATCATATTGATGAATCAATATTGAAGCCTGAGATTCATTTTTCAGGAGTAGCCATTGGACATGGAACAGCAATTATCAAAAATTTTAATGCTACAGTCCCATATGGTCGTAAAGTGCTGATTAGAGGAGCTTCAGGAAGTGGAAAGACGACCTTGCTAGATAGCATACAGGGTGTACTGCAACCGTTGGAAGGGGAAATATCTGTATTAAATCATCAGAAAAAAATAAGTAATCCTAGCAATCAAATGGCAAGAATCCAACAATCGCCCTACTATTTTGAGGCAAACTTAAAAGAGAATCTCCTAATGGCACTTGAATCAGTTCGTGAGGAGGAGTTGTTAACCTTGCTTTCAGAGCTGGGGTTGGTAGAAGAGCTGGGTGAAGATTGTTTAGAGAAATATTATGGTGAAAATGGGGCGCAGTTATCAGGAGGACAAAAACAACGTATTGAGATTGCCAGAGCCCTCCTTCATAATAAGAAAATCTTGTTAGTTGATGAGGGGACATCGGCAATTGATAAACAATCCTCAGCCCTCATTCGTAAAAAACTTGCCAATTTACCAATTACAATCTTTGAGGTTGCTCATCACTATTCAGAGTCGGATCTTGGCCTATACGATGAGATATGGGAAATTCATCCGAATAGTGGTACAATAGAGAAAATACTATGAATTGGAATGTGAATTGTGAAAGAAAAAATTGCTAGTCTTATTAAGCGGACGCGTTTGGAGAAAGGATTTAGTCAAAAAGAACTGTCTGAGGGTATTTGTGCTCAAGCAGTTATTAGCAAAATTGAAAAAGCTGAGGTTTCTCCATCAGTCGAATTATTTTTTAAACTTGTCAAAAAATTAGACATTGATTCTAGTGTGATATTGGAATTGTTTCAACTAAAGAAGAGTACAGAAGAATCGATTCTTACGGATGAATTGAAGTCCATTCTTTACCGAAGAGAGTATGATACATTGGAATATTTTTTGCAGTTTATTTCAAAAGATTCTGTATCTCCGATTCAAATGCCATATATACAATACCTTAATGGGGTATTGTTATTTGGGAAATACAAAAAGTCAAATGAAGCTTTAGAGATTTTGGAAGGGTTGCTGCCTACTTTGGTTGAAAATGCTAATCTATTTTTACGAGTTGGGATTGCCATTGCGGGAATATATTCGGAGTTAGAAGAGTATGCAACATCATTGAACCAATATGAAAGTCTCATTCATCACTATCATGAGTCGAATGATTGGGAGTTGAAAGTATTATTTCAATACGGATATTCTAGAATTTTGTACCTGTGTAACAACTTTGAAAAAGCCTTGGTTTATAATGCAGAATCACTAGAAATATTAAAGAGTCGAAATACTTTATTTATGTTAGGCAATACTTTGTTAATGAGAGCCAACATATTAGCAAAACGCTCCATTATTTCAGAAGCAATTGATATGGTCAAAAAATCAATAGTTGTTTATGACTTAGAAGGCGACGAGCTCTTAAAAAATTTAGCTCAGTCACTCCTTATAGATTTATTGGAACAGGAGTCGCAAGACGAAAAAGAAATTAATGAAATTTAGTGTATTATTGCTTACATATGTAATATTATTTGGAGATAAGATTCCACCAGTAATACTAAGTTAAAATTGGGAATCAGTATAGATGATGATAAAACACCTAAATTCCTCAGAATAAGTCGGAATTAGGTGTTTTTGATTGGTGTAAAAAGATGAGAAGTATTAATATAGTGGTTTGAATTAGGAAAAGGACGGTTTTAAGTTATAGTGTTAATAACCCACTCCTAAAATGACTTTAGAGTTCTCAAATTGACAAACTTAGATATGTCCTGTTTCTAATTCACTCTACCATAGTTCCGAGTTTCTAGGCTGTATTCAAATTTTTAGATACGATAATATATAAAATCGTATGAATTTTACAGTTCAGTGGACTGTAAGAGGTCTGAGCCTTGAAACTCAAAGCAAAGAGGAAATATACAGCCTCATTTTGCGGTCGGCTGTTTTCGTGTTTCGGTGTGCTTTGAAAGTAATATTCGTTCATCTTTTCACCTAAAGGTGTCCCTATCGCTAAGTCGCAAGCGACAAAGAGCTAGGTATCATATAATCTCCAGAGAACAGCTGACTGCGGTCGGCTGTTTTCGTGTGTTCTATTCTTATGTAAAAATGGTATAATGGTAGTGATTGTATAAGGAGAAAATTATGTTGGTAGTAGGAAAAGCAAATGGAAAAATCATTTTGATGGGCGAGCATGCGGTTGTCTATGGTCAGCCAGCAATTGCTATGCCTTTTTCTGCTGTGGAAATTACTGCTCAGGTGACTGCCCAAGGCCAGGCTCTCAGTGTAGCCTGTGATTTTTATGAAGGGTTGGTTCACAAGATGCCAAAAATCTGGGAAAGCCTCAAACATGCCATTCGCTTTTCCCTCTACCGTATCGGTGCCCCGACTGATCCAGCTATTCATATCGAAATCAGCTCCACCATTCCTGCCGAGCGCGGCATGGGCTCCAGTGCTGCGGTGGCAGTTGCAGTAGCACGCGCCCTCTTTGCCTATTATGAAAAAGAGCTGACCGACAGCGAACTCTGGGACATCGTCCAGTCTTCGGAAAAAATTGCTCACGGCAATCCATCAGGCATAGATGCGGCGACCACCAGTGGCAAGTTTCCCGTCTTTTTTATCAAGCACCAGCCCATCGAACCTTTTGAGCTGAAACTCCATGCCCATTTGGTAGTGGCTGATACAGGCGTGACGGGAAACACCTTAGAAGCCATTTCAGACGTGGCTGATTTGTTGGAGAAAAAGCCAGAGGCTATCAAGCTAGTAGAAGAACTGGGGAACTTGACCCGACAGGCCAAGGAAGATTTAGCCACAGACCAGGCAGAGCTTCTAGGTAGCAGAATGAACCAAGCTCATGCCCTCCTGCAAAAATTAGGCGTGTCTGATTCCAGCCTAGATAAGCTAATCAGCCTTGCTCAAGAAAATGGAGCCCTCGGAGCCAAATTAACCGGTGGCGGACGAGGCGGTTGCATGATTGCCCTGGCAAGAACAGGCCAAGATGCTCAAACTCTTGCCCAAGTTCTTGCCCAAGCAGGTGCCCGCCAAACCTGGATACAGTACTTAGGAGAAACCAATGACTAAACAAATAGGCATAGCCCGTGCCCATACTAATATTGCCTTGATTAAATACTGGGGAAAACGCGATAAGGAATTATTCCTACCTATGAATTCCAGTTTATCCCTGACCCTTGACGCATTTTATACGGATACCAAGGTCGTTTTTGACCCAGAATTGACTGCCGATGAGTTCTATCTCAACGGAATGTTACAAAAAGAAAAAGAAATTTTAAAAATTTCTCGATTTTTGGATTTGTTTTGCGAATATATAGGTGAAAGGGCATTTGCCCGAGTGGAAAGTCTAAATTTTGTTCCGACTGCAGCTGGTTTGGCCAGCTCAGCATCAGCCTTCGCAGCACTTGCACTTGCAACCGCCACTGCCTTGGATTTAGATTTGTCACCAGCCACCCTATCAACCCTTGCTCGCAGGGGTTCTGGCTCTAGCACCCGCAGCCTATTCGGTGGATTTGTCGAGTGGGATATGGGAACGGGTTCGGAAGATTCTATGGCTCATCCCATTGCTGATGCCGATTGGGATATTGCCATGGTCGTCTTAGCCGTCAATACTGGACCGAAAAAGATTGCCAGTCGAGAGGGAATGGACCACACAGTTGCCACCTCCCCATTTTACACAGCCTGGGTAGAAACCGCCAAACAAGACTTGGTGGACATCAAGGCAGCTATTGCTAACCGTGATTTTGAAAAACTTGGTCAAATCACAGAGCACAATGGCATGAAAATGCATGCAACAACGCTTTCTGCCAATCCACCTTTTACATACTGGTCAGCTGATAGCCTAGTGGCCCAAGAGGCAGTCCGTCAGGTTCGTGAGGCAAGTGGCTTATCAGCCTACATGACCATGGATGCCGGACCGAATGTCAAGGTCCTCTGCCGAGCAAGTCAAATGGATGAGCTAGTAGCTGAATTGGCCAAAGTCTTCCCAAGAGAGAAAATCATCACCAGCAAGCCTGGTCCTGCAGCCTATGTCCTCGGTGAAGACGAGTGGCAGGCCTCACAAGCAACGTTTGAAAAGGGCTTGTAGCATGAAAGTACAAGTAAAGATACCTGGAAAACTCTTTCTAGCAGGGGAATACGCAGTCGTCGAGGCAGGCTATCCCGCAGTGATTGCGGCCCTTGACCAATACCTGACTGTCACCATTGAAACAAGTGACCACGGCCTTCTTCACTCCAGCCAGCAAGCAGACCTCTATCTGACCTGGGAGCGTCAGGAAGGTATCGTTCATGTCCAAGGTGACCATCCTTATGCTCTGATTGAGACAGCCATGCAGGTTACAGAAGCCTATCTGACAGCCAAAGGTCAGTCCTGTCAAGCAACCTACAGCCTAGCGGTCCAATCTGACCTGGATGACCAGACTTCAGGTGCTAAGTACGGATTGGGGTCGTCAGGGGCAGTGACGGTTGCGACGGTCAAGGCCCTGCTGACCTACTACGGTCACCGACCAGATGCCCTGCTGACCTACAAGCTGGCAGCCCTGGCCCAGACCAAGTTAGGTAGGACGGGTTCCTTCGGAGATTTGGCAGCTTCCAGTTTTGGTGGCTTGATCGCCTATCATTCCTTGGACCGTTCTTGGCTTTTAGGGAAAATGGCAGAGCTGTCCCTGCTTGAGCTGGTGGAAAGTGATTGGCAAGGTTTGTCCATCAGTCCGATCCAGCTACCTGAAGGCTTAGACCTCTTGGTTGGCTGGACAGGGTCGGCGGCTTCGACAGATCGATTGGTTTCCCAGATGGAAAGCCAAAAAAGTCAGGCAGAAAAAGAGCACATTCATAGCCAATTTTTAGCCGACTCTAAAACCTGTGTAGAGCAGTTGATAGTAGCTTGTCAGACAAATGACTCAGCGTCAGCAAGACAGGCCATTACTCAGAACCGCAAGCTTTTACAAGACTTTGCGACTGGGATGGGCTTGGTGATTGAAACTCCTCAACTGAGTCAACTCTGTGAACTGGCTCGGACTTATGGGGCGGTGGCCAAATCGTCAGGAGCAGGTGGTGGTGACTGCGGCATTTGCTTGGTAGATAGTAAGGAACAAAAAGCAGCGATTGAGAAGGCTTGGCAACAAGCCGGCATTTTTCCACTCAAATTAAACATCGCAAGTAGAGAATAAGGAGAAACTATGTTTTATTTAGGAGCATTTGGTTTAGACCGTAAGGATCAACATGTTGGCTTGGCCAATCAGCAGTATAGTGCCATGCCGGCCAAGGATTTTACAGAAACTTTGTTTGTTCACCATTCCTTGCCTCAGACCAAGGTGGATGAGGTGGATATTTCGACCAGTGTAGCTGGTTTGGACTTTGACTTTCCTTTCTTTATCAACGCTATGACTGGCGGGAGCAAGAAGACGAGAGAAATCAATCGTCTCTTGGGGATTATGGGGCATTTTGGTAAGATTGCCTTGGCCTCAGGGTCTGTTAGTGCAGCTATCAAGGAACCGTCTGTTGCGGAAACCTTCTCAGTTATGCGTAGGGAAAATCCTAATGGCATTATCTTTGCCAATCTAGGTGCTCATCATGGTGTTGAAAATGCCAAGCGAGCGGTGGATTTATTGGAAGCCAATGCTATTCAAATCCATGTCAATGCACCGCAGGAGATTGTTATGCCTGAGGGGGATCGTGATTTCACCATGTGGTTGAAAAACATTGAAACTTTAGTGCGTGAGATGGAAGTACCTGTCATTGTCAAAGAGGTTGGTTTCGGTATGAGTCGTGAAACAGTTGCCCGACTGGCTTCTGTCGGTGTAAAAACTATCGATGTTTCTGGTACAGGTGGAACAGATTTCGCTAAGATTGAAAATGCCCGCCGAACCTTCAATGCTTATGCCTATTTAGAAGGTTGGGGTCAATCAACAGTGACCTCCTTGGTAGAGGCTATGACTGTTTCTGAGGATATCCGTCCAAGTCTCATCGCTTCTGGTGGTATTAAAACACCGCTCGATATTGTCAAGTCACTAGCCCTAGGTGCAGACTTTGTTGGTATGTCTAATTATTTCCTTCAATATGTAAAGGATGGTAAGGGGTATCGTTTTGATGAGGGGCTTCAGGCTATTAAGACCATTCAATGGCAAATGGCAGAAATCATGACCATGTTGGGGGCAAAGAATATTGCTGACCTTCGCAAGAAAGATTTGGTTTTGGCACCGAATGTACAGAACTGGTGTGAGGCACGAAATATTGATTGGAAAGCCTATGCCCGTCGGTCAGTGAGATAAGAATACACAAAAAAGGTGGTCGAGAGACCACTTTTAATGTTCAATGTGTTAAGAAAATGTGTGCAACTAAGATTGTAAGCTTTTTCTTTACAGATATAATAAAATGAATCAGAAACAGTACACGTCAAAGTTTATCAATTTGAGAACTCTAAAACTATTTTGGGAGTGGACTACTAACACTCTAACCAAAAGTTGTCCTTATTCTAATTCAAGCCACTATACTATACAAACTAGCTATCAATATCTCTTGAAAAAATCGTATTTTCATGCAATAATATAGTTAGATAGGTGCTGAATTCGCCTAATAAAAAGAATGCTCCAGACCTAATTGAAGACTGTCTACTAAACTTTCGTCTCATTAGGATTGACAAGAGTAGTGAGAAAAGAAGTGGTATTTTGAGACACACTCGCTTAAAACCAACCCAAGATACAGTTGCCAAGAAGATTTTCCAGAACAAGGAAGTGACCAAGGCTTTTGTTTCTGATATTTTAAACTTGACCGTTACCGAAGTGGAGTTACTTGATGGCTATCAAATCCGCCTCCCCAATGACCATCTCCCTAGGGGTTTTTACACGGTAACAGACATTTTAGTCAAGCTTGATGACGGGACCTAGGTTGTTATTGAAATCCAGATTGTCAGGCAGAAATTTTTTATCAATCGTTTGTGGACCTACATCTGTACCCAGGTACATGATAATTTAGAAAAAGCTCGTCAGGAACATGGCAACACCCACACCAGCCATGAGTAGCTTTATCCTGTTTACGGTATTGCACTGGTTGAAAAAAATTACTTTGACGATGACCGCCCTTTCCACATCTTTTCTTTAAAAGAAGAAGAGACGAATGAGGAACTGTTTATCCAACCAAAGGACAGTATCAAACAGCACAGCCTGGTCAAATTAGCCTTTCTTGAATTGGATAAATACCAACCAGAGACGGTTCCAGACTATGACTTGAAAAAATGGTTTGAATTTTTCGGAAATTGCAGCTTCAGCATACAACCAGACCGGATCATTTCAGAGGCAGAACATGCCCTAGACTTTACAACATGGACCAAGGAGGAATAAGATATGTGGAATAAAGAGTTGGATCGAGAGGAACTATATTATTCTTCCCTACGATATGCCAGAGAAGAGGGGATAGAAAAAGGTATCGAAAAAGGTATCGAACAAAATAAGATTGTTTCTGCTTGTAATTTCTTGAGGTCAGGTTTTTCTGTTGATGTTATCGCACAGAATTTGGAGCTTCCATTGGAACAGGTTATCCAGCTTCAGCGTGATATGCTTGCGAATCCCTAATTAGTCAGGTTTCTATGCATATTTCACCCCTGGTGCTAGTTCATTTCAAAATACAATAAAAAGCCCAAATGGACTATACTGTAAGTGACGAAACATACAGGAGGTTAGTCCAAATGAGCCACTTACAGTATACTGCTAAATCTCATCATTTGCAATGGAATGTACGCCAATTATCACAAATTTGTCATCACTTCTACCAAAACTATTGCCCAGATTCCTTTAAACATCGGCGAAATGTTGGCTTAGTCAAAGTTTCAGATGAATCAATCCTTGTCTTGCTCTTGTTACAAGCTGAACTAGGTATAACATCGCAGCGCCATTTCTACAGTATCTGCCACCTCTTTCCTTTTGGTCAGTTACTAGAAAGAAGTCGTTTCAATCGTCGGTCAAAACAATTGATTTGGCTAGTCCAATTAATCCGAAAAGCTATGAGTGATATGCTTCCATCTGATAGAGTCGCCATTATAGATAGTTTTCCTTTGCCACTTTGCCAACCCGTTCGCAATCACAGAGTTACCATTTTTAAAGGATTAGCCGATATTGGCTACAACGCCTCTAAACATCTTTGGTTCTACGGCTTCAAGGTTCATATGCTGGTGACCTTATCTGGTTATATTTTGAACTATGTTGTCACGCCAGCCTCTGTTCATGATATCAAGGTGGTTTATGAATTATTAGAAGGGTGTAAGCAATCGGTTATCCTAGGTGATTTAGGCTACCTGAGCAGTGAACTCAAGAAGGACTTAGAGCAACAAGGATACCATCTATGGACACCATTTCGTAAAAACATGACAGGGGCTGAAGAGCATAACAATTGGAAAGTAATGGCCTTGAGACGAACTATTGAAACACGTTTTTCTGAACTGTGTCGTCTCTTTGACATCGAACATACATTGGCTAGAGGGCTAGCCGGACTACAGTTACGAATGGAACAAATTATTCTAGCTCATAACTTACACTATTTTGAAATGAACTAGCACCACGGGTATATTTCGTAAAAATATAAAAAGGATGCATGTAGCTTGAAAATGTTTACATGCATTTTCTTTGTGTCTACGACCTGCGAACGTTTACAAAACACTTGAAATAAAACAGGATATATGGTAAAATTCATGTATTCATTGATATAAGGAGTTGACGGTTCTCATGACTTGTCTTACAATCAGACAGACAGACAGACAGACAGGTGTAGACTGTCTTTTTGAGCTAATATAAATTGGTGGCGGACTTCGTGTAGAAGCTCCGCCTTTTGCAGTTTCTGTATTTCTGGCTAGCCTGACAGCTTGTTTGTATCGTCATTTAGTTTGTCTTTTATAGAGCGATGAAGAATTCCTATTTCTATCCAAACTCACTGGGTGATTTGGACAGAAATAAGGATTGAAATCATGTTTGAATGGAGAGTATCTTGAAGGAGTCTAGGACTTCAAGGTTTGAGTCATCTACGAAATGACTAAGTGGCACAATTGTGATCCACGCTTATAGAGAGTAGGACTCGCGGCAGAACCATTGACCTGTAGGTAACCAATCCACGAATATCAGAGTGGCCAATGCCCGAAGCTAAGAACTAGGCTCTTTCTAGATACTTTTCATTTTTTAATCAGTTCGATTGTTTTTACTTGACAAAGGGCTTTACATATCAGTCATCTACGAAATGACTAAGTGGCACAATTGTGATCCACGCTTATAGAGAGTAGGACTCGCGGCAGAACCATTGACCTGTAGGTAACCAATCCACGAATATCAGAGTGGCCAATGCCCGAAGCTAAGAACTAGGCTCTTTCTAGATACTTTTCATTTTTTAATCAGTTCGATTGTTTTTACTTGACAAAGGGCTTTACATATCAGTTGTTTGGTTTTTATTTAGGGGCCAATGAAGCAAACCTAGGATTTAGGGAAGTGATTTTCATAAATCCGTTAGTTACTTTGCAACGTTAGGGGCATCAAATCGGACTACTGTTTTAAAACTAAGCAACTATATTACCGCAAGGAGTGGAAAAATTAAGTGACCATAAAAGAGAGGAGTTAGATGAAAATAGAAACTTGTTTGCTTGGTCTAGTCACGCTTTGTCTGTCATGGGGAAGGTCAGCTTATCATCAATGTGGAAAAATTCAAGGAGGAAACGAATTTGCATAAATTTAAACGGAAAAAGTTAAACAGGCAGGAAGCCTTTAACTTTGAAAAAAGAAGTCAGTTTAGTATTCGTAAGCTGACTATCGGGGTTGTCTCTCTTGCCATTGGTATCAGCACTGTTTTGACAGATGCTCCTATTGTAGAGGCGGGAACGGATTACACTCCAGGAGTGGATATCCGTTACGCCCGTAATGGTTCGCCTAAGGACTTGTCAACTCAAAAGGACTTCGACATTACAACGACACCATACTACGACTCTGCCACTAAGAAGCATTATGTCGATGTGACTTTAACCTTTAACAACGAAGGAACTTCTTATCCAAACATTACCTTCCTTGCATTTAATATTCCGGATTCCCTCTATGATCCTCAACAGATCACAAGGGAAACTTATCTGAACAATGGAGCAACCCAAGTTTTATATCAGACAGACAAGTTTAGTGCTTGGGAATGGGCAGATCCTGCAGATGCTGGAACCTCTCATTGGAACACTCCAGCTGTCTGGATGGATGCTCGTTTTGTTGCTGGTCGTCCAGATTTATTGACCGACAATGGTCAATCACATGTAAAGTGGATTTCAGCTACTCAGAAAACTGCTTGGGCTGGTTGGCAGTACAATGGTGATAAATGGCAAGGGGACTGGGGGCGTCTTTTGGAGACCTTTAACACTAGTGGTGACGGCGCAGCAGCTGAAATCGCTGTTCACAGGGACTTTAAAGATAAGTCACGCACTTTCTATATAAACAAGCTTCCCGCTTCTTCTAATAAGGTTGTTTATAAGTTTAGATCAGAAGTTAAAGATGGCAACAAACCGATGAACTTTATTTACGGCATGAATGCCCAAATCGCTAACGGCTACGCTAACTTCTACGCTAAATATGGAACAACCCCAGATATTCGTACCATGGCGGAGAAGTATGAACCCAAGTTACCGTCACGGACACAGGTAGATGATCTAGGACAGATAACTAACGAGCAGAAACAACAGAAAACTCAAGCAATTAAAGAAGCCAACCCAGATGTAAAAGATAGTATCAAGGAGATTAAATATCCAACAGGTGATACTGGCAAGGTGGAAATTATCTATACAGACGATGCAAAAGATAGCTACGATCTCTCTGCTTTCTTCTATCCTAAACCAGCCACTACCCAAGGAGGGACGGGAACTTTTACGTCCACACAAACCAGTCTGAGTTACAATTCTTCTGATCATACAGCAGAAACAGAAAATGGCAATAGAAACAAAGTTATTTTTTCACCTAACGAACAGACGAAAAATACCATGCATCGTATTCAGTTGCCGGATAAAGTTGAAGTGCCAGATGCTAGCAATATTGAAGAAAGCAAATGGAATCAGCAACTAAACGCTCTGAAAATTAAGAACAATCTGAAGAGAAGTAACGATGGTGGACGTAGTGGTACACTAGCTAAAGGAACGGTTATATTTGGTTATGGTAGTCGTTATGATAATGACGTGGCTACTGACGATATGGTTGTAGCCTCTGAAACCGATGCACGTCTTAAACGAGAAGGTAATAAGATTGTAGGTATCGAAGTTTTAGGAAAGAATCAAAGTGGTCAAACAGGTCAAGTTGCCGGTGTTATCACAGCAGACATGCTTTTCAAAAAGGCTGAGGCTAAGACGGACTTGACACCACTGAAAGAGTCTGCTAAAACCGAGATTGACAAGTTGATCCTTGAGCCAGAGGATAAACAGAACTTTAAAAATGCAGTTCAAGACGCTCAGGATGCTAACGCAATCGAACAAGCTCTGACAAATGCTAAAAACAAGGCTGATGAGTTGAAGCAGAAAAAAGCTACTGCCAAGGCTGAGATTGACAAGTTTGCCAACTTGACAGAGGAAGAAAAAACTCAATTCAAGCAAGGAATCGACGATCTAACCACTACAAACGCTATTGATGGCAAAGTAGCTGAAGCTAAGGCCCAAGACCTAAACAAGTTCAAAGAAACAGCCAAGGAGAAGTTAAAAGACTTTACCAACCTAACTCCTGATCAAAAAACTCAGTATACGAACGAAATTGCTAATGCAGATTCAGCTGATGCTATCAAAACAGCCTTGGATAAGGCGGCTTTTGATGATATCAAGACCAAGGCCGTAGCAGATATTAATGGCATGGACCCAGCACCAGCAAACAAGGAAGACCTCCTAAACCAAATCAATGCCATTACCAAGGATACCTCTGTATCAGACAGTAAAACACCAGCTGAGCAGATCAAATCCATCGTGGACAAGGCCAAGGCTGATGCCGCCAAAGATGCCGTTAAGCGCACCATCGATGCCATCCAAGGATTGACAGACCCGCAAAAACAAGATTATAAGAATGAAATCGACGTTGCTACCACAGAGGGCGACATCAACAACATCATTCAGGACGCACAAGCTCAACCTAAGAAAAATGACACGAAAAACAAGATTAGTGCATTGACAAACTTGAACAATGCTCAAAAAGATGATCTTAAAGCAGCGGTAGACAACAGTAACTCTGTTGAGGAATTGGACGGAATTCTGGCAACTGCCTACAACCTCGACGCTGACATGAAGCACTTGAAAGACCTAGTTGCTCAGGCAGAAGAAACTAAGAATTCAAATCTTTACACTAGTGTTACTCAAGACAAACAAACGGCACTAGACAATGCAATAGTAGCAGCTAAGAAAGTAACTGAGCAGAATACACTTGGCAATGTTCCTACTTTGACTAACGATTTAACACTTGCTCTTAAGGGATTAAACGCTAGTCCTGTTACCAAGGATCTTGACAAGAAAGGTCTGGAGCAGGCTATTGCAGATGCAGAAGCAGCTAAAAACGATGCCAACCCACTTTACAAGTATGCTTCTGAAGATAAGAAACAAGCCTTTGAGCAGGATCTAGCAGCAGCCAAGGTAGCAAAAGAAAATACAAGTTCGAAACAAACTCAAGCAGATGTTGATAATGCTTTAACAAACTTGATTACAGCAAAAGCTGGCTTGAACGGTAAGGCTCCTGTCAAAGTTCAAGATGTTACTCCTCCACTTCTTGTCGATGCTGAGCTAAATGCAAAGTATAGCGAGGTAGCTTTCCACGGCATGAGTACTGTTGGTAGAAAAGTGGCTCGTCCTAGGACTTCAACAACTGAAGATCTCTACGGAAAAGATACAACAGGTTTGGTTGAGTTAAAAGTGACAAATGACGGTTCTCCTGTAGACTTGACTTCTGTTCAATTTGATGATGATTCACAAGCTAAATTGCGGACACTTGGATTGCAGTACGTCCCTTATACAGAAGATGAAGCACAAACTCGTACTAATAATGCGATTGGTTACTTTACAACAATTGAAGAAGCTGGTGTTGTCAAAGATACAGGCACTGAAATTGTCGAGCTTAAATTTAGTTTAGCCAATAAAGATGGTGTCAGATCAAGTTTACAAACCTTCAAGTATCTAGTAAAAGATGACATTGCGCCAACGGCAGATGTCACAGAACATATTCTTATCAAGGGGGAAGCCTATACGATAGACGTTCCAATTCAGGACAACTCCCTATTCGGTACAGAGGGTGGAGTTTCAAAAGGAACTATAAGCATTAAACCAACAGATAATAGTGGACCACTTACACCGTCTATCCTAGGTGTGACAAACGGTACTACAGCGAATGCCTTTACTATTACTCCAACCAAACCTACTCAATTTATACTAGGAAATGATAATCGTGGTCAACGTTCAAACACTGGTAAGGTGAGTTTCTCAGGAACTCCAACTGAGACACTAGAGCAGACGACCTATAAGTTCCGTTTGGGCGATGATAATAAGCTAAGGAATTCTCCTGAAAATGTTTCCCTCACCGACATCACCTTCACAGTTGTGGATCGCTTGGTAGCACCAGCAGAAAGTGCCAAAGTTTCTGTTAACAATGCAAGTAGTTTGACAGATACTGAAAAGAATGCCATCAAGCAGGCTGTTAAGGATGCCAACCCACATATCGCAGTGATAGATGGTTATGCAGGTAACGATGCTAGCAAGCAAGTTCGTATCGATGTTACAAATACCGGTCAAGTAACAGTCACCTATCCACATGGTGGCAAGACAGATACTCTTACAGCAGATCAAGTCTTGAAAGCCAATGAAGGACCAGTATTTGGAACAAGCGACCTGCTTCCAACTCGCTGGGTAACAGGTGCTAATATTCAAAGACATGAACTTCCTACATTGCTTGTGTTCTCAGGTCCTGAGAAAAATCAGCCAGCCCCTGCCTTCCCTACAGATCGTCAGAGCTTAACTGTGGAACAAGTAACGAATAATAAATTTGGTAGAATGCCATTTACAGACCCAGAAGGAGATGCACTGACATTTGAATCAATCAAGACATTATCTAATGGTACAATTGGCATTAATGTAGCGCCAAACGGAACCCTACATGGAAATGGTATTGGAAACTATGGACCGGGTGCTTCATGGATAGTCAACCTTACGGCTACAGATAGTAAAGGAAAGGCAACTAAGAGCAGTGATTTCCGTGTAGTTGGTTATACAGATAAGGTGGCAGATCCTAATCAGGCTGTAGCTGGAACCTACGGTCAGGCTGTGGAAGAAGCTCAAATCTTTGAAAAATTAACCATTGATGCGACAAGCGCCTATGCTGATAACTTTAAAAAAACAAACGATCCTAACTACAAGTTCGAAGTTCCAGCGGATCAATATACTCGTACAATCACAGGTCATAGTACTACAAATGATGGTCAAAATGTTACAACTGTAAATAACGGAGCAGCAGGTCTTCCTACACAAGGTACCTACTTCGCAGAAGTTACCACAACCAACGTTTGGGGACAAGTGATTAAGAACTATGTGAAAGTGGTTTACCCTGAATTAACGACGACTATCGACCCTCAAGCTCCTACAAGTCCTGTTACTCTCCAAGGAGAGACGGTTCAAGAGTCTGAAAAACCACGGATTATTCAGGCCTTGAAAGATGCTAACCCGAACATCACATTCCCTGAAAGAACAGACTTCCAAGTTGCAGGAGATGGTACAGTAACCATTGTCTACCCAGACCAGTCTAGGGATACAGTAAGGGTGCCAATCAAGCAACAAGACAGTGCCAAGTACACTCCAACAGTGACTGAAACACCGATTAACTCTGTAACAACGCCAGGCACACCATTGACAGAGGAAGAGCGAAACGCAGTGAAAGCTGCGGTAAGAGTAACGAACTTCCCTGAAGGTGGACAACAGCCAACAGTTACAGTTCCTGAAAATGCCCAGGTAACAACAGGAACAAGTGGAAATACAGGCAAGCAGGTGGTTGTTGTGACTGTTAACTACCCAGATGGTTCTTCTGAAAACGTTGAAGTCCCAGTCAAGCAGAGAGACAATGCCAAGTATGAAGCGACTGTAAGCAATCCAGATACGCCAGCCGCTATCAAGGCTAGTCATGCTCTAGGTACAGCTATCACTGATCAGGCTGACAAGGCAGCCATCCTTGCTAAAGTAACGGTTCCAGCTGGTTCTAATGGTCAACCTACTCTTGATCAAACTCCAGTAGTTGAAATCCATGATGGCAAACCAGCTGTCAAGGTAACCGTGACCTACCCAGATCAGACCGCAGACACAGTCTATGTCCCAGTAGATCAGAAGGATAACGAAGCTACGGAGCCAACTGTCACAGAACCAAACAAACCAGCCCTTATCAGCCAGCCAGCTACAGCTGCAACGACACTAGATAAGTTGACAGAAGAAGACAAGACAGCTATCAAGGATAAGGTAGAGGTACCAGGTCTTTCAGGTCAAGATGCACCTAGAAAAGAAGTTGTTTCAGGAGTCAAAGACGGCTCAGGTCAAAATGCAGACAAGAAAGTTGTCGAAGTAGAAGTAACCTACAAGGACGGCACTAAGGACAAGGTAGAAGTCCCAGTGGCTCAAAAAGACAGTGCTCAGTACGATGCGACTGCCAAAGAAACACCAGTAGCACTAGATACGCTATTGACCTCAGATCAGCCACTTTCTGCTGAAGACAGAGAAGCCTTGAAGGCTGGTGTGAATGTACCAGAAGGCTCAAATGGTGAGATTCACGTTCCAGAAGATGCTAAGGTGAAACAGGTTGCCGGCAAGCCAGTTGTTGAAGCAGAAGTTCATTACCCAGATGGCACAGTTGACAAGGTTCAAGTACCAGTTCGTCAATCTGACAGAGCTGTCTACACACCTAACTTGGTAGAAAGCAAAGAAGTTCCAATCTCTGTAGATCCAGCAGGCAATCCTTCGATTACTAGCCCTGACGATGCTGCTATCCTTGCCAATGTAGATGTTCCAGCAGCTACTCAAGATGGCACTAAGCCTCAAGTGACTAAGACCATTGCTTCAGCAGTCAAAGACGGTACAGGCGCAAATCAAGGTAAGAAAGTAGTTGCAGTTGAAATTACTTACCCTGATCAGTCTAAAGAGATGATTGAAGTTCCTGTCAAACATGCGGATAACCAAGTCCACAACCCAACAGCCCCAACTGCAGCGGTCAAAGTGGATGCCCCTGTTACTCCGGACAGCCCTCTATCAGCAGACGATAAGAAAGCTATCAAGGATGCTGTGACGATTCCAGACGGTTCTAACGGTGTCGCAAGTCTTCCAGAAGATGCTAAGGTTGTAGATAGAAATGGCACACCAGTTGTTCCAGTGACAGTGACCTATCCAGACAAGACTACGGATACAGTTTATGTCCCTGTTGTACAAAAAGACAGTGCTAAGCATACACCAAGCTTGACAAATGCGGATAGCCCAGTCTTGATAGACACACCAGCTAAGACAAATGAGCCTGTACAAGAAGTTGACAAGACAGCCATTGCAGGCAAGGTTGATAAGACAAATCTTCCTCAAGATACGGAAGTGAAAGTACCAGATAATGCCGTGGTTGAAATCGTGGATGGCAAACCAGTCGTTCCAGTCGAAATCACCTACCCAGACGGCACTTCTGAGACCATTAATGTCCCAGTTAAACAGGCTGACAATTTGGCCAACGACCCAAGTCTGAGAGATACTAATTCAGTCCCAGTTCTGACAGAAGCAGCGGTTGGTCTAAGCGTATCAGATAAGGCAGACAAGGAAGCTATTGAAGCCAAGGTTGACTTGAGCAAGTTGCCAGAAGGAACAAAAGCTACAGTAGATAATCCTACTATTGTCGCTGGTAAGGAAGATGGCCCACATGCAGGTCAACCAGTTGTCAATGTTCTTGTGACCTACCTAGATGGTACCCAAGATACTGTTGAAGTCCCAGTTAAACAGGCTGATAATGTTGTTAAAGAGCCAGGCTTGAAAGACCAGACTTCAGTGCCAATTCAGGCAGCTGCGGCAACAGGTACAGTGGTTCCAGAAGCCGACAAGCAAGCAATTCTTGCTAAGGTTGAAGTTCCAGAAGGTGCTAAGGCAACGATCGCAGATGATGCCAAAGTGGTACGTGAAAACGGTGAACCAGTTGTTCCAGTAACAGTGACTTACCCAGATGGTACTCAAGATACTATTCATGTTCCAGTGAAACGTGCAGACAATAGCAAGTACACACCAGAACAAGTAACAGAATCTGTTCAGGTAGATGCTACGGTGACAGACGGTAGTCCAATCACTAGTCAGGTTGATAAAGATGCGATTATCGCAAGTGTTAAAGTACCAACAGTAGCTCAGGGCGATCAGGCTCCAACGGTAACCCTACCAGCAAATCCTACTGTCAAAGTAAAAGAAGACCAACCAGTTGTGGAAGCTACGATTACTTATGCAGATGGTACGACAGATACTGTAGATGTGCCAGTTGTTCAGAAAGAAAGTGCTCAGAAAGAACCTAGTTTGAAGAAAGCAGAAGATGGCAATCCAGAAAAAGCTATTGTTTCAGTTGAACCTAAGGCAGGTACAAGTATTACTGAACAGGCTGATAAGGATGCGATTTTAGATAAGGTTCTTGCTCCAGAAGGCGCCACTGCAAGTCTAGGTCAGAGTCCGACTGTGATTGTTGTCGAAGACCAGCCATACGTTCCAGTCTTTGTGACCTATGGCGATGGCTCAGTAGATACGATTAACGTTCCGGTCAAACAGGCAGATAACCAAGCGTATGAACCAAGTCTGAAGACATCAGCTGTCACCTTGACTGACATCCCTCGTGTAGGTGATAAAGTGGAAGAGGAAGCAGACTTGGTAGCCATCAAGGATGCGGTTGAAACCAACGGTGGTACAGCAACTATTGACAATCCAGTCATTGTTGAGACAGCAGATGGTCAGCCGGCAGTTGAGGTTGTTGTGACCTACGAAGATGGTACCAAGGATACAATCCAAGTACCTGTACGTTCAGGAGACAATCGCCTCTATACTCCAAGCTTGAAATCAGAATCACCAGTCCTAATTTCGGTATCGACAGAAGAGGGAACAGCACTTCCTGGTGCTGATCAGGCTAAGATTTTGGCAAATATCGATGTTCCAGGTATCAATGGCGGTGAAAAACCAGAAGTCGAATTGACTATTGCAAATCCTAACGTTGAGCATAAAAACGGCAAAGCTGGCGTGACAGGAACAGTGACTTACAAAGACGGTACAACAGATACTATCTTTGTTCCAGTTGCCACAGATACAGACAAGGACGGCTTCAGTGATCAGGAAGAAGACGGAAAAGGTTCAGATAAGAACAATCCAGCAGATGTTCCGTCAGGTGAAACCTCAGCTCAACGCCTTGATCCTATTGTGAAAGAAGCAGTCCCAGTCTCAGACCCAGCTAAGTTAACAGATATCGAAAAAGAAGCTATCAAGGAAGAAGTGAAGACTTCTAACGACCTCCCAGCAGGCACAGAAATCACAGTATCAGACAACGGAACAGTAACCGTTACTTATCCAGACCAGTCAACAGATACTATCCCAGCCAACACTACGGTGACAGCTAAGGATACAGACGGCGACGGCTTCTCAGACAAGGACGAAGCAGCAGCAGGTAGCGATATCAATGACAAGGCTTCAACCCCTGAAACCCTTGACGACGATAAAGACGGCTTTACCAACAAGGAAGAAACTGCGGCCGGCACAGATGCCAAAGATCCAGCTTCAACCCCAGCAGGTCAAGATACCGCAGGACGCTTGACTCCAGCAGTTGAGAGCCCAGTCCAAGTCACAGACCCAGCTAAGTTGACTGATGAAGAGAAAGAAGCTGTTAAGAAAGCAGTTGAAGACAGCAACAATCTTCCAGCAGGCACAGAAATCAAAGTATCAGACGACGGCACAGTAACCGTTACTTATCCAGATAAGTCAACAGATACTATTAAGCCGTCTGAAACAGTGAAGGCAACTGAGACTGAAGCACCAAGCAAGCCAGCTATTGCGACGACAGAAAAAGGCGATGTCCTCATCACTCCACCAGCTGAAAATGTAACAAACCTTGACATTACATTCACACCAGAGGGCAGCGCTCAACCAATCACCGTTACAGTAACCAAGGGTGAAGACGGTAAGTGGACAGCTCCAGCTGACTCAGGCTTGGTTGTGAACCCAGATGGCAGCATCACTATCCCAGCTGATCGTGTGAAAGATGGCTCGGCAGTATCTGTAGTGGCTAAGAATGGCGACAGCTTAGCAATTGAAGTAGCGACGACTGTTGTACCGACTGCGTCTACAAATGCAGACGAAAAACCAGTAGCACCAACTAAACCAGGTGTGACCGTGACTCCAGAAGGTGAGGTACTCATTACTCCACCAGCTGAAAATGTAACAAGCCTTGACATTACCTTCACACCAGAGGGCAGCACTCAACCAATCACCGTTACAGTAACCAAAGATGAAGCAGGTACTTGGACAGCTCCAGCAGGCTCAGGCCTAGTTGTGAACCAAGACGGCACAATCACTATCCCAGCAGACATTGCCAAAGATGGTAGCTCTGTATCCGTGGTAGCTAAGAATGGTGACCTTGCTTCTGACCAAGTTGGCTCCACAGTTGTACCAGTTCAGTCAACAGAAGTACCAGTGATTCCAAGCAAACCGACTGTAACAGCCAATGGTGATGGTAGCGTAACTGTTACTCCGCCAGCTGAAAATGTGACAAGTCTTGACATTACCTTCATCCCAGAAGGCAGTGACACACCAGTTAGAGTGCCAATTACCAAGGGTGAGGATGGCACTTGGATAGCTCCAGCAGATTCAAGCTTGGTGGTTAACCCAGACGGTAGCATCACTATCCCAGCAGATAAGCTCAAAGATGGGACAGAAGGTCAAGTAACAGCAGTGGCTAAGAATGATCAAGCGACATCTGAGGATACCCCAGAGACTCCAGCTGTAGCTCCACTAGCTCCTACAGTTGAGACCGCAACAGACGGTAGCGTACGCATCACACCGCCAACTGAAAATGTGACAAGTCTTGACATTACCTTCACCCCAGAAGGTAGCGACCAACCAGTCACTGTAACAGTGACCAAAGATGCGGCAGGCAACTGGACAGCTCCAGCAGATTCAGGCTTGGTAGTTAACTCAGACGGTAGCATCACTATCCCAGCCGACCGTGTGAAAGACGGCTCAGTAGTATCTGTAGTGGCTAAGAATGGGGAGGTTCCATCAGCAGAAGCAGGCGCAAGCTATGTTCCATCAACTTCAACAGCAGTTACTCCTGAAACTCCAGTGGCGCCAGCAGTACCAACAGTACCAACAGTATCTGTAGACAGTAATGGCAATGTGCTTATCATACCACCAGCAGATGGAGCGACAAGCATTGACATCACCTTTACTCCGAAAGATAATGCACAACCAATCACTGTAAGCATTACCAAGGGTGAAGATGGCAAGTGGTTAGCACCAGAGGGCTCAATCCCGGTAGTCAACCCTGATGGCACGATTACTATCTCTGTTTCTGAGATTGAAAGTGGCACAGCTGTTTCAGTTATTTCTAAGAATGGGGAGGTACCTTCAACAGAAGCTGGTTCAGTTCTCATTCCGAAAGCTACAATATCAGATCGTTTGACTCCATCAGTTGCTAGTCCAGTGAAAGTCACAGACCCAGCTAAATTGACAAATGAAGAGAAAGAAGCTGTTAAGAAAGCAGTTGAAGGCAGCAACAATCTTCCAGCAGGCACTAAGGTAGAAGTTTCTGACAACGGTACAGTAACCGTTACTTACCCAGACGGCTCTGTCGATACAATCTTGCCAACTAAGACTGTCATGGAGTCACAACATGGCGCTGGCGAAACTCATGAGCTTCCAGCTTACGATCTTCAGGCTGATGATGATAAAGATGGCTTCAGCAACCTAGATGAATTGCTTGCAGGTACTGATCCAACAGCCCCAGCATCAACTCCAGCAGGTCAAGATACCGCAGGACGCCTGACTCCAGGTCTAGCTGAGCCAGTAGAAGTTAAGAACCCAGCTAAGTTAACAGATACCGAAAAAGAAGCTATCAAGGAAGAAGTGAAGACTTCTAACGACCTCCCAGCAGGCACAGAAATCACAGTATCAGACAACGGAACAGTAACCGTTACTTATCCAGACCAGTCAACAGATACTATCCCAGCCAACACTACGGTGACAGCTAAGGATACAGACGGCGACGGCTTCTCAGACAAGGACGAAGCAGCAGCAGGTAGCGATATCAATGACAAGGCTTCAACCCCTGAAACCCTTGACGACGATAAAGACGGCTTTACCAACAAGGAAGAAACTGCGGCCGGCACAGATGCCAAAGATCCAGCTTCAACCCCAGCAGGTCAAGATACCGCAGGACGCTTGACTCCAGCAGTTGAGAGCCCAGTCCAAGTCACAGACCCAGCTAAGTTGACTGATGAAGAGAAAGAAGCTGTTAAGAAAGCAGTTGAAGACAGCAACAATCTTCCAGCAGGCACAGAAATCAAAGTATCAGACGACGGCACAGTAACCGTTACTTATCCAGACGGCTCTGTCGATACGATTGTGGCTAAGGATGCGGTTCGTATCAAAGTAGTTCCAGATACTACAAATCAACCAAGCGGTAGTGCAACAGCAGGCTCAACTAGCCGCTCTGTATTACCAAGCGGCGGTGCTTCATCTGTAGGAGGTAAGAAAGGAATCTTACCAAACACAGGTGAACAAGCAAGTCTATCGACCCTAGCAGGTCTATTAACCCTAGCAGGTCTAGGCCTTGTGGCTATGAAACGCCGCAAAGAGGAAAAAGAATAATCTAAGATTCTTTGACGGACTTGTAAAGATAGACAGTGACCATGGATAGGAAAGAGGAGGCTCGAATGAGGGCTCTTTGTCAACTGTAGTGGGTAGATGAAAAGCTCTACCTCGAGAGAACGAAGTTCGTTCTCTCTTTTTCTATATTTAAAGCAATATATATTGTAACCGCCCAATAACAAAGTGTATTGAAAAAGGTTCCAAAGTCCTGTCGACTCTGGAACCTTTTTCTATTTACAAGCTCTCTTAATATTTTTATCCCATGGCAAATAGGCTTCTAAAACCTCCTTTTTTGCGAGCGACTCCTCATTAGGTAAGTGTTCTAGAAGATAGGTCATATATTTTTCTGCATCAAGTCCGTGTCGCTTAGCTGTTTCTAAAAGACTCAAAATGACAGCTGTCGACTTGGCTCCCTCAAAGCTCTGAGAAAAAAGCCAATTTTTTCTGCCCATCACCAAGGTCTTCATAGCCCTCTCAGCCATATTGTTGGACAGGACTAGGTCACCGTCCGAGAGAACGGCTCGGAAGGTGGTTTCGTATTTGAGGCTATACTCTATTGCAGTACCCAATTTGGAAGCTGGCAAGACAGCCTGTTCACGGCACCAATCAAAGAACTCGTCCATCAAGGGAGTTAACTCTGTCTGCCGTTTATGTAGCCGTTCCTCAGTAGACAGGTCAGCCCAGTCACTCTCCAAGGCAAACAGGCGGTCGCAATAGGCTAAACCCTTCGCTCCTAAAGAAGTCTTGTCTGTCTTCTTAGGAGTCGCCTCAAAAAATTTTCGTCTAACATGAGCCCAACAGCCAACGAGCTGAGCCTTGTCTAATTGACGATAAGCACTCCACATGTCACAATGAACGTAGCCCGCATAGTCCCCAAGAAACTCCTCCACAACTAAGCCGCTCCGTCGTTTGTCATGATGATAGAGGGTAATTCCATTTTTCTCATGCTTCCCAGATAAGAATGTCCAGTAGAAGGTCAATTGGCTATCATTTTCTAAGACCTTGTAGGAGGTCTCATCCGCATGGAGAACAGGCTGCTCCAACAATTTCTCGTGCAACAGGTCATAAATCGGCTCGAAATAATATTGACTAGACTTGATGTGCCAGTTGGCTATTTCCTTCCGACTGATGGGCAGACCAAGCTTGTGCTAGTCCTCTTCCTGACGGTAATTAGGCACCTTCAGATTGAATTTCTGGTGAATGGTGTGAGCGATGATTGAAGCTGAACCCAAGCTGTGTGCCAAAGGTGCCTTAGGAACGGAAGCCTTAATAATCTTATCGCTTAGATTCTTCTGACTACATGCCTGACACTTGTATGCGTGTTGAACATGGTCAATCCGCTTTAATTATGCGGGAATGAAGACCAACTCTTGTCGTTGAACAGTAGAACCAATCTCTTTCAACTGTCCATGACAGTCTGGACAAGTGCAGTCTTCGCCCTGCAATTCGTGATGAACAATCTCTGGAGTGAACTGGCTGAAAATAGCCTGACGAACTCCCTTAGCTTTCTTGCGTTTATAGGTGATGGTCTCCGTTTCAACTGGGTAAGTCAGCTTCTTCTTCAGGGAGACTTTCCTCCCCAAACAAGCTCAGCTGACCTGGTTGATATACGACCTTCTCTGATGATTTTCCGTAGAGTTTCTGTCTCAGATAGTCAACCTGTTCTCGAAGGAGAGTGAGTTCATTAGCCATCATCTCTATCGTTTTTGACTGTGTTTCAATAATTTTTTCTAGTGATGACATAACCAATCTCCTTCTTTTTATAGTTATTAAGTTTTGAAATAGTAATCCAATGATTCATTTATAGATTCGAATTGCGGTAATAATTCTATGATTGCTTTCTTTAAGTTTGCCCAAGCAGTTTCAATTGGATTTAATTCCGGTGAATACGGAGGTAAGGGCAGAAAGAAGTGGTGATGTTCAATACAAAGCTCATCTAGTTGTTTCTTAGGGTGAAAAGTCGCATTATCCATCACAATAACATGAGTTTCAGATAAGGAGGGTAACAGCTCCTCTGAAAACCACTTCATAAAAAAATCACTTGTCATACTTTCTTTGTAAATCATCGGAGCTACAAATTGATTTCCAATTTGACCAGCTACAACTGAAATACGTTCAAACCTTCGTCCACTAATCTTCTCCAGAACCTTATGCCTCCTAGGAGCTCTCGCTCGTGGGCGTGTTAAATAAGTATCAATGCCGGTTTCATCAATGTAAATGATTGGATAGCCGGATAGGAGTTGGAGAATGGTTGAGAACTGCTGGACTTTTCCTGTGTCCTGCTCTTTATAAGTTCTTGTCTTTTTTTAAAGTTATTTTGAGTTTCTTTAAAGCAGCCCAAACAGACTGTGGTGTGCAATCAAAATGTTCAGCTATTTCACGGAGAAAGGCATCTGGATGCTCTGAGACAAACTTCTGAAGTTGATCCGGTGGCAATTTTCTAGGACGTGAAGAACGCTTTTTAACCGCCAAAGTCCCGTGATGTTTTAACTGTTGTTCCCATAAATAGAGAGTGTTTACGCTAATATCAAAAAGCTGACAAGCTTCTTTTCGAGTATGACCTTCGTCTTGAACAAACGAAATCACTCGTTTTCTAAAATCTAAATCGTATGCCATAACTTTAGTATACCATAATTACTGATTTAAAACTGATTAACTATAATAGATGGTGACATTTTCTCGTTTTGGTGGACGTGAAGGGCAAGAAGGACGGCAAAATATTTTTGTGGTTTTGACAGCGTAGCGAAACAGATTGTCATAGGAAGAGTCGTTTTCAATGATAGCTTTCCATTCGGTTTCGGTCATCATATCGTTTGACCTCCTTCAAGATTTAAGAGGGCTATTTTTCGCTCAATCCCACCGGCATAGCCTGTCAGTTCTCCCTTGCTTCCCAAGACACGATGGCAGGGGATGAGTAGAGAGATTGGATTGTGCCCCACGGCCCCACCAACTGCCCGTGCAGAACTCTTTTCTTTTCCTTCCAGCTTGGCTATCTGCTCTGCTATTGCCTTATAAGTAGTCGTTTGCCCGTAAGGGATTTGCACCAGTAGTTCGAGTACTTTTCTGCGAAAATCCGTGACTTCAGGAGCTAGGATAGCTAGGTTTACCGTTGGATTTTCTCCAGCGAAATACCGCTTTAGCCAATCTTTTACTTCGATGGTAATCTTATTTTCGCCTATTGGTATGACTTGAAGGTCGTAGCCAGCTCCTAGATATTTTTGGTCGTGAAACCAGATTCCTTTGATAGATTGGTCATCAGCCAGTATAATCAGTCTGCCCATTGGGGACAGATAATCGTTTTGAATCAGCATGATTTTCCTCCTTTAGTAGATTAAACGCCAGATATAAAAGGTGGCGTAGCTAGCCCAGTTTCCCCACTCTTGCTTTAACTGGAGCAAGGTATCAGGACTTGGCTTTTCTGGTAATTGCTTGATGGTTTTGATGCCATTTAATAGCCCAATATCTGCCATGGGGAAGGCATCTCCCATTCGCAGACAACGCATGAGAACATAGTTGGCTGTCCAAGGACCAATTCCTCTTAATTTGACCATAGCCTTTTCGGCTTTCTCGGCAGATGCAAATGTCTGGTAATAGGATTTTGAAATGTTACCATCCGCAATTTTTTGTGAGATGTCAATGAGATATTCAGCTTTCCGGACTGTCATACCTAGACTAACTAACTTTTCAATAGTCGTTTGAGCTACTTTTTTAGGGTCTGGATATATCCAATAATCTTCGCTCTTGAAAGAAACGGCTTGTCCGAAAGTCTCTGTAAACCGTTTTTTTAGGGTATAGGCATAGGCGAGATTGATTTGCTGGCCTAGTATTCCCCAAGTAATGGCTTCGTAGAAATCAGGCATGCCGACCATTCTGAGTCCATAAAATTCCTTGATAAGATTACTCAGAATGGAATCAGTCGATGCCAATTCATAAAATGCTACCAAGGATGTGTCTAAATCAAACCAGTCCGAGACAAACTGTGCAATGTATTCTTGACTGCTAGTGCTCCAATTTTGTCGATTTAAAACCGAAATTTGGAGTTGTTTTTTAGGTTCAATATAAGCTATTTCACACAGATAGATTTGGTTATCGATGAAAAAGGTACGTCGAACTTTATCCTCAATCACCTTGTACATGATTTCATGTTTTTCACGGGTCAGGTAGCCTAAAATAGCTTCCCATGAAAAGATAGTCGGCACGGAGAGTGTCAGTATTTGTTGGGGCATAATAGAACCTTTCTGGATTTTCTTGTTTTCATTATAACAGAATACCAGTCAGGAAAAATAACACAATCTGTCTTTTACTATAAGAACTGCCGAAGCTGTTTGTTGCATTTTAAGGACTAGAAAGTCTGGCTCTGGCAAGTACAATTTGGTAAACTAGCCTTAGAAAGAAAAAAGGATTCTTATGAAACTCACCATTACCCATCAATTTCAAGCATTTCTAAAGAGTATCGGAGCAGACATTTCCCTGCTCTTGCAGCGGGCGGAAGTACCCAACAAGCTCTGGCAGGAAGAAATTAGTCTGACCAGCTTAGAGTATTATCGTCTGTTACAGGAATTTGATCGTGTTATGACAGAAGAAATATCCGTATGCTCAGTCAGATTTCTCAAATACAGATGTTTGTTCCAGCCTTCTTTGCAGCTTTATCATCTCCACATGGGATAGAGGCCCTGGACCGCTTTGCTCGTTTTAAGAAAATTGTGGGACCGATTGAAGTGGATATGGTCGAAGCTAAAACAACGGTTTCCATCACCTACAAATTTGCCCATGCCAATATGGATCTACCCAAGTTTTCAGTCCTTAATGAGCAATTATTGGTCCTTCATCTGATTCGGACGGGGGTTGGTGAGCGGATTGTTCCACTAGTGGTCGAAAGCCCCTTTGGCTATGACGAAGAAACCATCAAAGAGTTTGGCCTGCCTGTCCAAAAAGGCAAGAGTAATCTTCTAGTTTTTGATAAGGCGGATTTGCAGAAGCCCTTCTTGACACAGAACAATATTATGTGGCAGTATCTAGAAACGGAGCTCAATCAGCATCTAGCTCAGCAGGAGAGGGAGCAGAGCTTTGCTGGCTATGTCCAACAGGAACTCTATTCAGCTATTCCCAGCGGCTTCTTTTTTGTAGAAGATATTGCCCACCGTTTAGGAGTCAGCGTTCGGACCTTGCAACGAAACCTAACTGGAGAAAATACCAGCTTTAAGAAGGAACTACAAGTTGTCCAAAAGGCCATGACCTTATCCTATCTCAAGATAAAACTTTCGATAGAAGAAATCTCTAGTTTGGTTGGCTATAGCGAGGTCAATGCCTTCAGTCGTGCCTTCAAAAACTGGACAGGCATGACCGTGACAGATTACAGAAAACAACAAGGTTTGTAAATACGGACGATACGGGTAGAAAAGGAATGATTTCTACCTTTTTTTGCATATTTATGATAAAATAAATGAAAATTTAGAAGAGGTGTTCAGATGAAAGCTATTGTTACAGTTGTCGGTAAGGACAAGTCAGGAATTGTTGCGGGTGTTGCGACTAAGATTGCGGAATTGGGTTTGAATATTGATGATATTTCTCAGACTGTTTTGGATGAGTATTTTACCATGATGGCGGTGGTGTCATCAGATGAGAAGAAAGATTTCACGCAACTTCGTGCAGAACTAGAAGCCTATGGTCAGGCTTTGAATGTGAAAATCAACATTCAAAGTGCGGCGATTTTTGATGCTATGCACAACTTGTAAGGAGAGCAATCATGGACATTAGACAGGTTAGAGAAACCATTGAGATGATCGAGGAGCAACACTTCGATATTCGGACTATTACAATGGGGATTTCCCTTTTGGACTGTATTGACTCGGACATCGATAAGGCTGCTGAGAAAGTATATACCAAAATCGTGACCAAGGCCAAGAACTTGGTAGCGGTCGGCGATGAGATTGCGGCGGAGCTGGGAATTCCCATTGTTAACAAGCGGGTGTCGGTAACGCCAATTGCTTTGATTGGTGCGGCGACGGATGCCACGGATTATCTTCCCTTGGCTCATGCCTTGGACAAGGCGGCTCATGAGATCGGTATCGATTTTATCGGAGGTTTTTCAGCTCTGGTTCAAAAGGGCTACCAAAAAGGGGATGAAATCCTCATCAACTCTATACCGCAGGCATTGGCCCAAACGACAAAAGTCTGCTCGTCAGTCAACATCGGCTCGACCAAGACGGGCATCAACATGACGGCTGTGCGGGACATGGGGCGGATCATCAAGGAGACGGCGGAGGCTTCTGATATGGGGGCGGCCAAGCTGGTGGTCTTTGCCAATGCGGTCGAGGACAATCCTTTCATGGCGGGTGCCTTCCATGGTGTCGGCGAGGCGGATGTGGTCATCAATGTCGGCGTGTCTGGGCCTGGTGTGGTCAAGCGTGCCCTTGAAAAAGTGCGTGGCGAGAGCTTTGATGTGGTGGCAGAAACCGTTAAAAAGACGGCCTTCAAGATTACCCGTATCGGTCAGTTGGTCGGCAATATGGCCAGCGAACGCCTGGGTGTTAAGTTCGGTATCGTGGACTTGTCCCTTGCTCCGACGCCAGCTGTTGGAGACTCAGTGGCTCGGGTGTTGGAGGAAATGGGCTTAGAAACCGTAGGTACGCACGGAACGACTGCTGCTCTGGCTTTGCTCAATGACGCAGTCAAAAAGGGTGGGGTCATGGCTTGCAACCAAGTCGGTGGCTTGTCAGGTGCCTTTATCCCTGTATCTGAGGACGAGGGCATGATTGCGGCGGTGCAAAATGGCTCACTTAACCTTGAAAAATTGGAAGCTATGACGGCTATCTGTTCAGTTGGTTTGGACATGATTGCTATTCCAGAAACAACGCCTGCTGAAACTATCGCGGCTATGATTGCGGATGAGGCGGCCATTGGGGTTATCAACCAGAAAACCACTGCGGTCCGTATTATTCCACTTGGAAAAGAAGGGGACATGATTGAATTTGGTGGGCTTCTGGGAACAGCTCCTGTCATGAAGGTCAATCAGGCTTCGTCTGTGGACTTTATCAACCGTGGCGGACAAATTCCAGCTCCAATTCATAGCTTTAAGAACTAAAAACGTAAACCGATTGCGACAAGCAGTCGGTTTTTTGCTATACTTAATAGTAAGAAAAGACAAGGAGAATGCTATGGCAGAAGTAAGATTATATATTTCTCGACATGGGAAAACCATGTTTAATACAATAGGGCGCGTGCAGGGCTGGTGTGATACACCGCTGACCAAGGCTGGTGAGGAAGGGATTCGTGAATTGGGCTTGGGGCTCAAGGATGCGGGCCTTGATTTTAAACTAGCCGTATCCAGTGACTTGGGGCGGACCGTTCAGACCATGACCATCGCCCAGCGTGAGTTGGGAATTTTAGGAAAAATCCCATATTACCAAGACAAGCGGATCCGTGAATGGTGCTTTGGTAGTTTCGAGGGCATGTATGATGCCGAGCTTTTCCAAGGGGTCCTGCCTCGTTTGAAAGGGACAGTTGATGCGACAGGCATGTCCTTTGCGGAAATCGCAGCAGGTATCCAAGAAGCAGACACAGCTGGCTGGGCGGAATCTTGGGAGGTCTTAAGCAATCGTATCCTGACAGGCTTTGAGGCTATCGCCCAAGACTTGGAAAAGCAGGGTGGAGGCAATGCTCTAGTGGTCAGTCATGGTATGACCATTGCAACCCTAGCCCATCTGTTGGAGCCAGAACGTGGTGCCAATGTCTTCCTGGATAACGGCTCAATCACCGTCCTCAAATACGAAAATGGCAAGCTTTTAATTGAAGCCGTTGGGGACCTATCCTACCGCAAACGCGGAGCAGAATTGATTGCCCAAGGGGAATAGATGTGAAATGAAAACATGTATGTCATACGTTTTTTCTGATGTGTGACATACATGTTTTTTATATATGAAATCTAAGCTACATCATTTTAACTCTTTCCTACTAAAGATAAAGTAACTCAGATAAAGGTAGATGAGGGTAGCCATAAAGCTAACACCCATGGATAGCCTTGAAATATGTTCCCCTTGTTGGAGGGAAAGGAATAGAAAATAATCTGTTGGTAATTTCATATGGAGTAGGTTACTAGTAATGAGGTTGGAGACGTTGTCAAAAAGAAGGCTCATTAAACCAAAGGCAAGATAGGCTTGATTGACCTTATTGGACTTGACAAATATCAGGATGGATAACAGAGAGATGCAGATAAATAAAGGTACTTGAACAATGAAACTTTGTATTATCACTGCAACATCAATACGATCACCTAGAAGTAAGCCAACACTGCTACTCAATAAATAGGCTAGAAGGATATAAGCGAGATCTAGTACAAGGGTTGCTAAGACTTTATAGAAAAATACCCCTTTTCTTGTTTGTTGCTTGATAATAATATGATTGATGGTACGGTAAGTAAAATCTTCTCCAAAGAATAGGTTGGCTGGAACGATAAAAAATAGTGTGATAAATTGAGAAAGCAATTGAATCAGAGAGCTAGTGAAGTCTTCGTTGCCATGCAACAAAAAAGCGGATAAAAAGGACAGTAAAGCCAATATTCCCAATGAAACCGTTAATCTCTGTTCTTTTTGAATCTTAAATAAATCAGCTTTAAAGTAATGTATCATGCTCTTCTCCTTCTTGAATCAATGTCAGGTAATAGTCTTCAAATGACATTTGTTGTTTAAAAATTTCTTTGACCTCAATCTCATGGTTTATCAAGAGATGAATGAGGCTCATAACATTCGTATCTGATGACAGACTGATATAATCCTTATCTATTTTGTAAGCGATGTCCTGCTCTTCAAGGATAGTCAAGGTCTTAGGATGGTTGTTCGTTTGTAGATAGAGCTATTCTTCTAGGGTTTGTTCAAGCTCTTGCTTTGAGAATTCTTTGACGATAAGGCCTTTATGCATAATAATGTATCGATCAACCACCATCTCAAGCTCTGATAGGATATGACTGGAGATAAGGATGGTCATCCCATATTGATTTCGAAGATTTAAAATAATACTTCTCATCTCTTTGATTCCAACAGGGTCAAGACCATTAATCGGTTCGTCTAAGATTAAAAAGTCAGGCCTATCTAGGATAGCTAAGGCAATGGCTAAACGTTGACGCATTCCCAATGAAAAATCTTTGGATTTTTTCTTAGGATCCACATCCTCTAAACCGACAATTGCTAACGTCTCTAAGATTTTTTCGTCAGCTTGCTTAAGGTTTAATTGCAGAGCCATGTAACGAAGATTATCGATAGCAGATAAATTAGGTTGTAGAGCAGGGGATTCAATTAAAGCTCCCATACGACAATCTTTTGAGCTAGTAATGATACCTGAAGTTTGGGAAATGAGGCCCGATAACATTCTGAGAAGCGTTGTCTTTCCAGCACCATTTTCACCGACTAAGCCGCAGATTTCTCCTTTATTAATCGTTAAAGAAACCTGATGAACGGCCTTCTGTTTCCCGTATTGCTTTGATAATTCTTGGGTAGATAAGAGAGATGACATAACTACCTGCCTTTCTATAAAAAAATGATAAATCTATGATATACTAGATTCAAAAGTCAACGAATTTCGTTACATAAATGTAACGAGTGGAGAATATAATGGGAACTTATGGAAAAATTTTTAAACTCATTCGTGAATCAAAAAATATGTCTCTAAAAGAAGTGGCTGGGGATTTCGTTACACCTGCTCAGTTATCACGCTTTGAAAATGGAAAGAGTAATCTTTCTGTAGATACATTTTTTCATTGCTTGAGACGGATGAATGTGGTTGAGGGCGAATTTTCTACCCTCTACCAGTCCTACTTTCAGATAGATAATTTGTTTTCCTCAGAAGAATTTGTCCGTGCGGTTTATAGTCACAATGCTCAGTATATGGACAATAAAATTTTGTACCATCAAGCAGAGTATGATAGGGATGGACGTCTGTTTGATAGGGTGATGGTCGCAGCCTTTCATATCTTCAAGCAGCAATGGTGCGATCCTGATTATGATATTTCTGAGGATGAAAAGGCTATTCTATCGGACTATTTAATGTTCATAGATGATTGGGGGAAATTTGAACTCTGGATTTTCGGAAATTGTAGCAGAGGTCTTCCTAGCAAGATGTTAGAGGTGTTGGGAATGGAAGTTCTCAATCGAACCAAGTTTTATATGGATATCACAGAAAACAGAGATAATGTCTATAAGGTACTCATCAATATTTCGAGTAGCTTGTTAGATAGGGGAGAGGAGCTTGTTGCTATTCGCTTTCTCAAAATTCTTGACTCTGTCAATATCATAGAAAAGAATATGCGGGATCGCTTGCTGCTTAAGCTCCTAAAAGCACGCTTGTCCTATATGAATGGAAACGATAATGGCCTAGGAATAATGAAGGAATGCCTGCATATTGCTAAATTTTTAGATTGCTATGATTTAATCCACCAGATCAATAAGGAAATTGAGAAAGTTACAGATATGTAATGAATTTTAAGTAGGTCGCTATTTCCTGTATGATAATACTTGTAAGTTTTACAACTTTACAAAACAATGTTTAGAACCTGTATTCACAAGAAAAGTGCTTTTAGATATCGTCATTTAGTTTTTCTTTTATTACTTCGTTAATTCGCCTTGCCTAACTTCAGTTATGTCTGCAGCTCATTGCCTCGTACTAAAAGTAAACTAAAAGACTGATATGTAAAGCCCTTTGTCAAGTAAAAACAATCGAACTGATATGTAAAGCCCTTTGTCAAGTAAAAACAATCGAACTGATAAAAAAATGAAAAGTATCTAGAAAGAGCCTAGTTCTTAGCTTCGGGCATTGGCCACTCTGATATTCGTGGATTGGTTACCTACAGGTCAATGGTTCTGCCGCGAGTCCTACTCTCTATAAGCGTGGATCACAATTGTGCCACTTAGTCGTTTCGTAGATGACTCAAACCTTGAAGTCCTAAACTCCTTCAAGATACTTTCCATTCAAACATGATTTCAATCCTTATTTCTGTCCAAATTCACCCAGTGATTTTGGATAGAAATAGGGATTCCTCATCGCTCTGCGATGATAAAACTTAATGGTCAAAAGTGTACATGAAAACAAGCGCTAGCTTCAAGCTATTCTTCCTGTCATCATCCCCCAAATAAAACCAGACAATTCTCGTGCAATAGCTGTTTTAGCAACATTTTGTTTCTTATTTTTTCCTAGAACAAGTGTGCGATAACGTCTTCTTAAGCGTTCATTAGCCTTATCCGCATAAGCAATCACCTCCACTCGGTTTCCACTTTGTCTCCTTTTCAATTCTTTGGATTTATACCCAATCGTCCCCTTAGCCAATGATTGTGCAGCTTCTATCAGAAGTCGTCTCACATGGCTATTCCCAGCTTTGGTGATAGCACCTCTTCTCTCCTTGTCGCCGCTAGAATTTTCGCTAGGAGTTAGCCCAAGATAAGAAGCAAAATGTTGAGCTGTCGCAAAGCGATTAAAATCACCGATTTCTGTCACAATGGAAAGAGCAGTTAGTGTTTTAATGCCAATAAAGCAAGAAAGCCGTGAGACCTTCTCTTGGTAACTGTCGCTTTGACCCAGTTGCTCAATTCGTGCATCATACCGTTCTATTTGATCTACTAATTTCTCATAGGTCAATAGATATTCTGTCAAAATCTCTGCGTAAAGTCCATCAGGATTTAGGGAACGGAGCCAGCGGACATGTTTCTGTGTCCAATTACTGCTTCCCTCGGTATAGCGAAAATCATGTCGGAGACAGAAGGCAAGAATTTGTTGTTTGATTTTCTTCAGAGCCACTTTGTGGTCTGTTCTCATGCGGATATATTCTTTGACTTGTTCATCCTCAACAGTAGGAATATGAACAGGCCGATAGCTACGAAAGGCCAGAGCTTTTGCGAGCTGAGCTGCATCTTTTTTATCAGTCTTAACACGCTTAGATCCTTCCTTCATCACCGTTGTAGGCGCCATCACGATACAGGGGATCCCGTGAGCTTGTAGCTGGTGATATAGGGTAAATCCAAGACATCCGGCTTCGTAGCCACATAACACTTCTGCATCTTGACCATATAAACGACGAAGCTCATTCACATAGTTCACAATATAGCTAACATTTGGACCAACTTTAGTGCTATGTTTGAATTGATTCGCCATCATATCATAATAGCAGAGTGAAAAACTTTCTTTGTGAACATCCATTCCGATGAAAAGTGTGGTAAAATGAAACATATAAGACCTCCAATTGAGTGTGGTAATTCCTGTTAGAAGTTGATTGTTTTTTTATTCTAGTGTACAGGTAAATCCACGAATTCTCAACTGGGGGTCTTTACATATTGTCTATAAGAGATCGTTTTTCGCTAATCAAGGCAGTTTTTTGAGGGAATACTGACTGTATTTTGAAAAAATGAACGATGAGTAGCTGAAAAACTAGCCTTAGCTAGAAGTGCTGAACTGTGAATACAGGTTCTTAATTATCTTGGAGGAAATAATGATGAAGAAATTACTTGTTTTAGGTGCTCTTGCAATGCTAGGTTTTGTAACTTTTGGGCTTCTAACAACGAATAGCAGTTCAGCAAGTGCTGAAATGGAGGACAAGGTAGTTCTGTTTGGGAAAGTCGATTTTTCAGACGATAAAGAACAGGACACGGATGAGGGAAGGGAAGAAGTAGCGACGGAGAGCGATGATGCTAGCTGGATTGAAAACTTTATCACGACACATAAAACACCATTTTCTAAAACAATCAAGAAATGAAATCAGGGATTTTCTCTGATTTTTTTCTTGACAAGTGTATCGAGGTGCGATATAATTTATATATCGAAGTTCGATGTATCGTAGTGCGAAAGGAGTTTTATGAACGATAAGTTAAAACGCGTCTATGTTCCCATGACAGAGACAGCCTTCTATATTCTCTTTCATTTACAGGAAGAACGGCATGGTTACGATATTACCCAGAAGACCAAGGAAGTCACGGCAGGTCAGGTCATGATTAGCCCTGGAACCATGTACGGCACCCTGTCGAAAATGGAGAAAGACGGCTTGATTGCCTTTGTTAGAGAAGAAGACAAGCGAAAGTTTTACCAAATAGCAGCAACAGGTCGAGAAATTCTGGATATAGAATTGGCTCGAATCGAACGCCTTTATCGGAATAGCAAGGGGGAAAGTTATGGAAACTAAGACAGAATGTAAAGTATTTTTTATCACAGATTTCAATCAACAGGCACGCTACCTTAGTGACATGCATAAGAAGGGGTGGAAGCTAGTTAAGATTAGCTGGAGCTTGTTTTATCATTTTGAAAAATGTGAGCCAGAAGATGTCGCCTACCAAGTTGATTTTAAAGAAAGTAAAAACAAGGATAGAGAATCCTATCTACGCATGTACGAGGACTATGGTTGGGAATTTGTCACATCATGCCAAAACTTCGTTATTTTTAGGAAGGCAGCTGTAAAGGGAGATCTTGAGATATACGGTGATAGGGAAAGCAAAGTGGAATTTGTTAAAACAATCATCCAAAGACGTTATTTACTATCCTTAGGACTTTATTTCATTTTGATAGGGGTGAATCTGAATGAGCATCATTATGTACTTACGCTTATTCTTTCTGCTATCTATATCCCTCTCTTGCTGTTGACTGGATACCGTTTTTACCGACTTGTAAAAAACAACTAGGTCCTTAGACTGATTTTTAGCACTCTAGGTAAAAGAGTGCTAATTTTTTGTCTTTTTCTCTTGACAATCCATTTTTTCAGCGTATAATGGGAGTATAAAGTTTAGCACTCGACATCATAGAGTGCTAACGTTAAAAATCAATCGTGTTCATGAAAGGAGCGGAGATGATTACCCAACGTCAAAATGATATTTTGAATCTGATTGTTGAATTGTTTACGCGCCATCATGAGCCAGTTGGTTCTAAGGCCTTGCAGGAGATGATTGCTTCCAGCTCTGCTACCATTCGCAATGACATGGCTAAGCTGGAGCAGTTGGGCTTGCTAGAAAAAGCCCACACTTCAAGCGGTCGGATGCCCAGTCGGGCTGGTTTTCAATACTTTGTCAACCACTCGCTTAATCTGGAACACATTGATGAAGAAGATGTTTATCAGGTGGTTAAGGCCTTCGACTTTGAAGCCTTCAAGCTGGAGGACATCTTGGAGCGGGCCAGTACAGTCCTAGCGGATTTGACTGGCTACACTTCGGTCATCTTAGATGTGGAGCCGACCAGTCAGCAGTTGACTTCCTTTGACATCGTGCAGCTCAGTAACCACGATGCTCTGGCAGTCTTGACTCTGGACCAGTCCAAACCTGTCACCGTTCAGTTTGCCATTCCCAAGAACTTTTTGACCAGGGAGTTGGAGGTGCTCAAACGCTTAGTTGATGAGCGATTCGTAGGACAGACAGTCTTGTCCATTCACTACAAGCTACGGACGGAGGTTCCCCAAGTGGTGCAGCGCTACTTTGCCACGACGGACAATGTCTTGGATCTCATGGATTACATCTTTTCCAATCTCTTCCAAGAATCAGTCTTTATCAGGGGAAAGGTCGCTTCGCTGACCTATGGCAATCTCGCCACCTATCAGCTCTTGGATAGCCCACAGCTATTAGCCCCAGAGTTGCGGCAGGGCTTGGCTCCAGACCAGCAGACCAGCATTTCTGTGGCAGAACATAGGGATCCTGCCCTAGCAGATGTGACAGTCATTCATCATCGCTTTCCAATCCCCTATCGGGGCATGGCCCAGATGAGCTTGCTTGGTCCTGTTGACATGGACTACCGCAGGCAGATGAGTTTGATCAATATCATCAGCCGCGTCCTATTTATGAAATTAACCGATTACTACCGTTATCTAAGTAGTAATCATTACGAAGTCAATTAGAAGGAGAATGCTTTGTCAGAAGAAATCAAAAACGAAGAAATCGTAGAAGAGGTTGAAACAACAGAAGAAGTTGTGGAGACACCTGAAAAATCGGAATTGGATTTGGCAAACGAGCGTGCAGAGGAATTTGAAAACAAGTACCTCCGTGCCCACGCTGAAATGCAAAATATTCAACGCCGTGCCAACGAAGAACGCCAAACCATTCAGCGTTACCGTTCGCAAGACTTGGCCAAGAAAATCTTGCCGAGCTTGGATAACTTGGAACGCGCTCTTCAAGTCGAAGGCCTGAAAGAAGATGTCAAAAAAGGCTTGGAAATGGTACAGGAAAGCTTGATTCAAGCCCTCAAAGAAGAAGGGGTGGAAGAAGTCGCAACAGATGTCTTTGACCCAAATCTTCACATGGCCATTCAAACTGTTCCAGCAACAGACGACTGTCCAGCAGAACACATCGCTCAAGTCTTCCAAAAAGGTTACAAGTTGCATGAACGTCTGTTGAGACCTGCTATGGTGGTGGTGTCTGAGTAGTCGCTCTGCTATTTTCCACAAAAATACTTGACCGAAATGTCGTAAAACTACTTGAAAAGAAAGTAAATTAAAAAGAGGTAAAACATATGTCTAAAATTATTGGTATTGACTTAGGTACAACAAACTCAGCAGTTGCAGTTCTTGAAGGAACTGAATCAAAAATCATCGCAAACCCAGAAGGAAACCGCACAACTCCGTCTGTTGTGTCTTTCAAAAATGGTGAAATCATCGTTGGTGACGCGGCAAAACGCCAAGCAGTAACCAACCCAGATACCATCATCTCTATCAAATCAAAAATGGGAACTTCTGAAAAAGTTTCAGCAAACGGCAAAGAATATACTCCACAAGAAATCTCAGCAATGATTCTTCAATATTTGAAAGGTTATGCTGAAGAATACCTTGGTGAAAAAGTAACCAAAGCCGTTATCACGGTTCCTGCTTACTTCAACGATGCTCAACGTCAAGCAACAAAAGACGCTGGTAAAATCGCAGGTCTTGAAGTAGAACGTATCGTTAACGAACCAACTGCAGCAGCCCTTGCTTACGGTTTGGACAAGACTGACAAAGACGAGAAAATCTTGGTATTTGACCTTGGTGGTGGCACTTTCGACGTATCTATCCTTGAGCTTGGTGACGGTGTCTTTGACGTACTTGCAACAGCAGGTGACAACAAGCTCGGTGGTGACGACTTTGACCAAAAGATTATCGACCACATGGTAGCAGAATTCAAGAAAGAAAACGGCATCGACTTGTCAGCTGACAAAATGGCTCTTCAACGTTTGAAAGATGCAGCTGAAAAAGCTAAGAAAGACCTTTCAGGCGTGACATCAACTCAAATCAGCTTGCCGTTCATCACTGCTGGTGCAGCAGGTCCGCTTCACTTGGAAATGACATTGACACGTGCCAAATTTGACGAATTGACTTACGACCTTGTAGAACGTACAAAAGTTCCTGTTCGTCAAGCTCTTTCAGATGCAGGCCTTAGCTTGTCAGAAATTGACGAAGTCATCCTTGTCGGTGGATCAACTCGTATTCCAGCCGTTGTAGAAGCTGTTAAGGCTGAAACAGGTAAAGAGCCAAACAAATCTGTAAACCCAGACGAAGTAGTTGCTATGGGTGCGGCAATCCAAGGTGGTGTCATCGCTGGTGATGTCAAAGACGTTGTCCTCCTCGACGTAACACCATTGTCACTTGGTATCGAAACAATGGGTGGTGTATTTACAAAGCTCATCGACCGCAACACTACCATCCCAACTTCTAAGTCACAAGTCTTCTCAACTGCAGCAGACAACCAGCCAGCTGTTGACATCCATGTGCTTCAAGGTGAGCGTCCAATGGCAGCAGACAACAAGACTCTTGGTCGCTTCCAATTGACAGATATTCCTGCAGCACCTCGTGGTATCCCACAAATCGAAGTAACATTTGACATCGACAAGAACGGTATCGTTTCTGTAAAAGCCAAAGACCTTGGTACGCAAAAAGAGCAAACTATCGTTATCCAGTCTAACTCAGGTTTGACAGATGAAGAAATCGACCGCATGATGAAAGATGCAGAAGCAAACGCTGAAGCAGATAAGAAACGTAAGGAAGAAGTGGACCTTCGTAACGATGTGGACCAAGCGATCTTTGCGACTGAGAAAACTCTTAAAGAAACAGAAGGCAAAGGCTTCGACGCAGAACGTGACCAAGCTCAAGCAGCTTTTGATGAGTTGAAAGCAGCTCAAGAAGCAAACAACTTGGACGACATGAAGGCGAAACTTGAAAATCTCAACGAAAAAGCCCAAGCCCTTGCAGTGAAACTCTATGAGCAAGCCGCAGCAGCACAACAAGCAGCTGCAGGCCAAGAAGGTGCTCAAACAGCTAACAACGCAGGCGATGATGTCGTAGACGGCGAGTTTACTGAAAAATAAGATGTGAGAGCGTAAAAAGAACGACAGAAAAATAGGAACTTGACGCTGAATGCTTGCATTCCAAGGAAAGTTATCTTTTTTCAGAAGTTCTTAGCTCGAACTCAGTTCTCATCTTCTCGAGAATAGAAATCATTCGTTAATAAAATTTCCAATCACAGAGGTTGCAACCCAGCCTCTGTTTTTGGGTAAATACCCTTCTAACTTTTACAGAATTGAATACGCCTACGACTCTGTGAAAAAGTCAAAAAGTCTGGGGATAGACTTTTTGAGGAATACCTGTCGCTTATTGTTTTTGTACGACAGGGCTGAAAGTGTCTGCTAGACACTTTCACTCCCTATTTTCACTTTGTCTAACTTTTACAGAAAGGAAAGTGTTCGTAACTGGACACGGGCTACTTTCAATATTTCAAAGAAAGGAATACAAGTTCGGTAATTCGAACACAGGCTAAAAACCTAGTGAAAAAGATAAACCTCCTAGTGTGTTTTACACACTGCGTCAGTTTCCTATTTTCATACGGTTTTCTTAACGCCTTTTGTATCATAAACTATGAACAATACTGAATTTTACGATCGTCTGGGCGTTTCTAAGAATGCTTCGCCAGACGAGATTAAGAAGGCTTATCGGAAGCTTTCAAAGAAATACCATCCAGATATTAACAAGGATCCGGGTGCGGAGGATAAATACAAGGAGGTCCAGGAGGCTTATGAGACCTTGAGTGATCCGCAAAAACGGTCTGCCTATGACCAGTATGGTCCTGCTGGTGCCAATGGAGGCTTCGGCGGAGGAGCTGGTGGCTTTGGTGGTTTCGACGGAGCAGGTTTCGGTGGCTTTGAAGACATTTTCTCTAGCTTCTTTGGTGGAGGCGGTGCGACGCGCAATCCTAATGCACCTCGTCAAGGGGATGACTTGCAGTGTGCGGTCAACTTGAAGTTTGAAGAAGCGATTTTTGGTGTGGAACGTGAAGTTTCCTATAACCGTGAGGCAACTTGTCGAACCTGTACAGGTTCAGGTGCCAAGCCTGGAACAAGTCCAGTAACCTGTGGGCGTTGTCATGGTTCTGGAGTGATCAATGTGGACACCCAAACTCCACTTGGAACCATGCGCCGTCAAATGACCTGTGATGTCTGTCATGGTCGCGGAAAACAAATCAAAGACCCATGTACAACCTGTCATGGAACTGGTCATGAAAAACAAGCCCATACTGTGACGGTTAAGGTGCCAGCTGGTGTGGAAACTGGTCAACGTATTCGCTTGGCAGGTCAAGGTGAAGCAGGTTTCAATGGAGGTCCATATGGAGATCTCTACGTTGTCATTCAGGTCCAACCTTCAGACAAGTTTGAACGTGAAGGGACCACTATTCACTATAAACTGAACCTCAACTTTGTCCAAGCAGCACTTGGAGATACAGTTCATGTGCCAACGGTTCACGGTGATGTGGATATGGTCATTCCTGAAGGTACCCAGACTGGTAAGACCTTCCGACTCAAAGGAAAAGGTGCCCCAAGTGTTCGTGGTGGAGCTATTGGTGATCAATATGTCACAGTAAATATCGTCACTCCGACAGGTTTGAATGACCGCCAAAAAGCAGCTCTTAAAGAATTCGCGGCAGCAGGAAACATTGATGTCAAACCCCATAAAAAAGGATTTTTTGACAAGGTAAAAGATGCCTTTGAGGATTTATAATTCTAAGATGAGACTGGAAACTCCAGTCTCCTTTCTTTTTCAGAAAAAACTCTGGGCATTTTCTCCGACGCATCACAGGCTCTGTGTTAAAATAAGATATAGTAATTTGAAAGAGAACGCTTACGAATGAAATCTTGGGTTGAGAATGTGACCATAAAGAAATACGAAGATCGGTCTGGTTTGACGGGTTTGAAACAGGGGCCATTGGTGTGGACCGAGGTCTTTTTGCGCGAGGTCAATCGTCAGTCCAATACAGGGATTTTACATTTTTGGCCCATGGACCAAACGGTCATTCTGGGGATGATGGACAGTCAGGTTGCCCAGCTGGACAAGGGCTTGGCCAGTATTGGTCAGGCAGGCTATAGTCCTATCATTCGGAGTTTGGGCGGTTTGGCAGTTGTTGCGGATGAGGGGATTTTAAATGTCACTCTGATCTTGCCTAATCCTTATGGTCACAAGGTTGATTTGCGGGAGTCTTATCAGGTCATGGTGGAGTTGATTGCTCAGGCGCTTTCGGATTTTCCCTTTGAGGTGGTCAGTGGTGAGGTGGCTACTTCCTACTGTCCTGGGACCTACGACCTTAGTATCAAGGGGCGGAAGTTTGCTGGATTAGCCCAGCGGATTTACCAAGAGGCCATTGCCATTTCTGCCTATATCAGTGTGTCAGGCAATCAAGTCAAACGAGGGCAAGTGGTGGCTGATTTTTATGCAGCCAGTTTTGCTCCGCAAGAAGTATCGGACAGATTTCCACAGGTGGATCCGGATTCGATGGTTAATTTGTCAGACTTGGTCGGTCAGGATGTGACGGTGGAGGATATGAAAACACGAATTGAGCGTGTCTTGATTGAAAACGGGGCTTTTCTGTCCACCTTTTATCCTTCGTCGGACAACATGGCTGATTTTATGGCGCTCGGAAAGACTATCAAGCAGTCTATGGAAAAATATGGTATCTAGGAGGAAATATGGAAACCTATCAAGCATTATTTGAAGCTCTGCCATTGCACCAAACCGTCCTAGCCAATCGTTTTGTCCTGTCGCCCATGGTGACCAATTCCTCCACAGCGGATGGCTTGGTGACCCAGGATGATTTGGACTATGCGGAACGGCGGGCGGATGCGGCTCCTCTGCAAATCACAGGAGCGGCTTATGTGGACCCCAAGGGGCAATTGTTCGAGTTTGGCTTTAGCGTGGCCAAGGATGAGGATGTTGATGCTTTGCGAAAACTGGCCCAGGTCATGCAGTCCAAGGGGGCAAAGGCAATCTTGCAGCTGACCCATGCTGGTCGTTTTTCCAGCCACACCCTTCAGCGGGATAAGCTGGTCTATGGTCCTAGTCACATGAAGCTCCATGCTCCCTTTCCCCATGAGGTCAAGGAGTTGACCATAGCAGAGCTGGAAGAGCTGGTGGAGGCCTATGGGCAGGCGACGCGGCGGGCTATTGAGGCGGGTTTTGCAGGAGTAGAGATTTCTTCTGCCCAGCGTTTGCTGATTCAGACCTTCTTTTCGACTTTTTCCAATCAGCGTCAGGACCGCTATGGCTGTCAAAACTTGGACAATCGTTCCCGTTTTGGTTTAGAAGTTTTACGGAAGGTCCAGGAAGTGATTGACCAGTTGGCTCCAGCTGGCTTTATCCTCGGTTTTCGGGCAACGCCTGAAGAAACAAGAGGGGCCAATATCGGCTATTCTATCGAGGAATTTTTACAGTTCATGGGCATGGCTTTGGAGCTTGCAAGGATTGACTACCTAGCCATCGCTTCATGGGGGCATGATGTCTTTCGCAATCAGGTTCGAGGAGCTGGGCGCCATCAGGGACGCTTGGTCAATCAGGTGGTTCATGATGCCTTAAAGGATAGGCTGGTGGTTATGGCGACAGGGGGGATCAATTCGGCGGAGAAGGCATTAGAGGCCTTGGAGCATGCGGATATGGTTGGTCTGTCAACACCTTTTATCACCGATCCTGAGTTTGCTCACAAGATTGCGGCCGGCAAGCCAGAAGACATCCAGCTGCGGATCAAGCCAGAAGACCTGTCTAAGCTGGCTATTCCCCAGGCTTCTTTCAAGGATATTGTTCCCTTGATGGACTATGGGGAGTCGTTGCCGAAGGAGTCGCGAGAGCTTTTCCGCAGTCTTTACTCTTCGAAGAGTAAAAATAAAACACTACGAGGAGGAAAGGTATGAAAATTAGTCTCTTGGACTATGGGCTTTTGGATGAGGGTCGGACCTATCAGGAGGCCTGGCAGGATAGTTTGGCGCTGGTGCAGGCGGCGGATCTCTTGGGCTACCATCGGTTTTGGTTGGCGGAGCACCACAATGTCCATGCCCTGACCATCGGCAGTCCCGAGGTCGTGATTCCTTACTTGGCCAGTCAGACCCAGCGGATCCATCTAGGTTCAGGTGGCATCATGGGCTTGCATTATTCGCCTTATAAAATAGCAGAGCTGGCAGCTAGTTTGGAAACTCTTTTTCCAGGTCGGGTGGACATCGGCTTGGGAAATTCTACTGGAACGGCTCTGGTTAAAGAGCACATGCGTAGCCAGTTTCAACCCAGTCAATTTGACCAATGGGTACAGCAGTTTACAGGCTATCTGATAGGAAAAGATGAAGCCATTGGTCTGTCGCCCAAGCTGGCAAGCTATCCAGAAATTTTTACCTTGGGGATGGGAGGTCAGTCCATGGCCCTGTCTGCTAAGGAGGGCTTGGGCTATGTCTTTGGTAGCTTCCCTTACATTCCCCATGATCCTGTGGAAACAGCTGGAAAATTGGCTCAGGATTACCGCAGGGATTTTCAGCCGTCAGACATCATGGCGCAACCGCATTTTGCCCTGGCCCTCTTTGTCGTGATTGCGAAAACCAGTCAGGAGGCGGAGAATCTGGCAAAATCGCTGGACATTTGGATGTTGGGCAAGCAAGATTTTAATGAGTTTACCCATTTTCCAAGTCTAGCCACCTATCAGGCCTATGAGCTGACGGAGCAGGATAGGGAGAGAATTGCCCAGCACCGCAGTCGGATGATTATCGGTAATCCGACAGAAGTTAGGGAGCAGCTTGAAAGACTGGTTGTAGCTTGTCAGCCAGACGAACTCCTCTTTATACCCTTGGTTTCAGGGATTGACAACCGCTTGAAAGCCATCGAATTATTAGCACAAATTGTAGAAAGTGAGACACTATGAAAAAAATTGCCAACTACCTTTGGGTAGAAAAAGAAGATGCTATTTACACTATTCGTATGACAGCAGAGTTGCAGGATGATGTCGGTACGCTTGGTTTTGTTATTTTTTCCGACAAGGAAGTCTTGGAGGTCAATGATGAGATTCTCAATCTAGAAGCCTCAAAAACAGTTATGGCTATCCTGACCCCTATTGCAGGTCGGGTGGTAGAGCGCAATACGGCTGCTCTGGAACAACCAACCTTGCTCAATTCGGAAAAACCAGAGGAAAACTGGTTGATTCGCTTGACCGATGTGTCTGAAGAAGCCTTTTTATCACTTGAAGATGCTTAAGGAAGAGATGCTGGACTTGCTGACGGCTATGATTGCCATCTTGCAGACTGAGAAAGGTGATTCGCAGTCGGCGGAGCTAAAATTGGCTAGTCTTGAAGAGGCTTTTCCGATTTGGAGAGGTTTGGTCAATCAACGGTCAGCGGGACCGATTGGGGCGGCCTATCTGGCAGTGGAGGCGGCCTTTTTAGCCGCCTATCATGAGGAACATATGCAGGATGTGTCAGTCTGTCAGCCGACGAGCGACCCTCAGATTTTTCTCTATTCAGGAGATTTGTGTCATTTACAGGTTGATGCAGTGGTCAACGCTGCCAATAGTCAGATGCTGGGCTGTTTTATCCCCAACCACGCCTGTCTGGATAATGCCCTCCATACCTTTGCTGGTTTGGAGTTGCGCCAGTTTTGTGCCAAGAAAATGGAAGAACAAGGTCTTCCAGCAGCAGCTGGCAAGGTCATGGTGACACCTGGTTTTCACCTGCCAGCTGGTTTGGTCTTTCACACGGTGGGGCCCTCTATCCCAGAAGGTAAGCCTGTTTCAGCTATTCGGAGAGGGCTCTTGGAGCAGTGCTACCTGTCCTGTTTAGAGGAGGCCAAGGCGCGTGGTCTTAAAGCAATGGCCTTTCCAGCCCTATCAACAGGGGAATTTGGCTATCCCAAGGACCAGGCGGCAGAAGTGGCAGTTCCTACTGTTCGCAAGTGGCTGGCGGAAACAACCTATCCCCTAAAGGTCATTTTTTCGACCTATACGGTGGAAGACCAGAGCTACTATACAGCCTTATTAGGAGAAAAGGAGGATGTCCATGTGGCAGACGCTTAAACAAGAAGAAAAAACTCAGGCGGAGCTGCTTGCAGGTTTGCTGGCTGAAGCTGATGCGGTGGTGGTGGGCATTGGAGCAGGCATGTCTGCGGCGGATGGCTTTACCTACATCGGTCCTCGTTTCGAAGTTGCCTTTCCAGACTTCATCGCTAAGTACGGCTTTTTGGATATGTTGCAGGCTAGCCTCTTTGACTTTGAAAGCACGGAGGAATACTGGGCCTTTCAGAGCCGCTTTGTTGCCCTTAATTATCTGGACCAGCCTGTCGGTGCTTCCTATATTCATTTGCGGGAGCTTTTAGAAACCAAGCCCTATCATATCATCACCACCAATGCAGACAATGCCTTTTGGGTGGCCGACTATGATAAAGATAAGGTTTTCCATATTCAAGGGGAATACGGACTCTGGCAATGCAGTCGCCATTGCCATGACCAGACCTATCGAAATGATGCCCTCATTCGTCGTATGATAGCAGAGCAGGAGGATATGAAGATTCCTTATGACCTGATTCCGCGTTGTCCAGTCTGTGATGCTCCTTTCGAGATTAACAAGCGCAATGCAGAAAAGGGCATGGTTGAATCGCCGGATTTCTTCGCCCAAAAAGCCCGCTACGATGCCTTTTTAGAAGACCATCAAACAGGTAAGGTCCTCTATCTGGAAATCGGGATTGGCTTTACCACGCCTCAGTTTATCAAAACACCTTTTCAAACAAGAGTTCAGCAAAATCCACAGGCCCTCTATGTCTGTCTTAATCAAAAACACTATCGCCTGCCTCTGCCTATTAGGGAACGAAGTTTGACCCTGGCAGAAGACAGTGCCCAATTATTAAAAGAAACCCATAGGATTTATTTTAAAGGAGATACCCCATGTACCTAATCGAACCAATCCGCAACGGTCAATATGTCAGCGATGGAGCAGTTGCTCTAGCTATGCAGGTCTATGTTCAACAAAATGTCTTCTTGGATGACGACATTCTCTTCCCTTACTATTGTGACCCCAAGGTAGAAATTGGCAAGTTCCAAAATGCCTTGGTCGAAATCAATGAAGACTACCTCAAAGAGAACAATATTCTCTTAGTTCGTCGGGATACAGGTGGTGGTGCTATCTATGTAGACAAGGGGTCTGTCAATGTTTGCTACTTGATTCAGGACAATGGAATTTTCGGAGATTTCAAACGTGCCTACCAGCCTGCCATCAAGGCCTTGCATGAGCTAGGAGCCGTTGAGGTAGAGCAAACAGGACGAAATGACCTGGTGATTGAAGGGAAAAAGGTGTCAGGTGCAGCTATGACCATCAGCAATAACCGTGTTTATGGTGGCTACTCTCTCCTTTTGGATATTGACGAAGAAGCCATGTCCAAGGTCCTCAATCCCAATAAGAAAAAGATTGAATCAAAAGGTATCAAGTCTGTCAAAAGCCGTGTGGGAACCATCCGTCCCTATCTGGCAGAAGAATACCAGTCTGTCACAACGGAGGAATTTAAGAACCTCATTACCTGCAAGTTATTGGGCATTGACTCCATCGACCAGGCAAAACGCTATGTCTTGACTGAGGAAGACTGGGCAGCTATTGACAAGTTGGTGGCAGACAAGTACAAGAACTGGGAATGGAACTACGGTAATTCGCCACAGTATAGCTACCACCGTGATGGTCGTTTTGCTGGGGGAACTGTGGATATTCACCTCGAAGTTGAAAAAGGCCGCATTGCCAAATGCCGTATTTACGGAGATTTCTTTGCCAAGGGCAATATTGACGAAGTCGAAAACAAGCTAATCGGTACACGCTTGCTCGAAGAAGACCTTCAGGCAATCTTGGCAGATTTGGACATGGCGTATTATTTTGGTAAGATTAGTGCGGAAGAGTTGGTCGGCTTGATGCTGAGCGAAGGATAAGATAGAAATAGAGGTTCCTATGGAATGGAAAGATGCGACAGCCATGGCTCAGGCTGTCAATCAAAAACAGGTTTCTGCCAAGGAATTGGTGCAAGAAACAATTGACAGGATTGAAAAGCTCAATCCCACCCTCAATGCGGTTATCAGCAAGCAGTATGAAGAGGCCTTGAAAGAGGCGGAAAAAGAAGACTATCTGGGCAAGCCATTTGCTGGAGTTCCTTTCTTGTTGAAGGATCTGGGGCAAAATGAAAAGGGGCAGCCATCTTCTGCAGGTTCTCGCCTGCTTGCTGGTCGACCAGCAGGTCATACCGACACCTATGTCCAACGCTTGAAGGACTTGGGTTTCATCATTGTCGGTCGAACCAACACGCCAGAATTCGGCTTCAAAAATATCTCAGATGCCAGCCTGCACGGTCCTGTCAATCTTCCCTTGGACCCCAGCCGTAATGCTGGTGGATCAAGTGGTGGTGCAGCTGCAGCACTGGCTTCAGGCATGGTCTCTATTGCTGCGGCATCGGATGGTGGTGGCTCTATTCGTATCCCCGCCTCCTTCAATGGCTTGATTGGACTCAAAACCAGTCGTGGTCGGATTCCGGTTGGACCTAAGTCTTATCGTGGCTGGCAGGGGGCATCTGTCAATTTTGCCCTGACCAAGTCTGTCCGAGACACTCAGCGTCTGCTCTATCATTTCCAGGATTATCAGCTGGAAGCCCCCTTTCCCCTTGCCAAGCTGAGCGAGGAGGAGGTGTTTGGAAAGTTGTCTCGCCCCCTAAAAATCGCCTACTATACCAAGTCTCCGGTAGGGAGCAAGGTTAGTCCTGAAGCGGTAGAAGCGGTTCAAACAGCCTGTCATCACTTGGTTGATTTGGGGCATGAAGTGGTGGAATTGTCGGAATATCCTCTGGATGGAGTGGCCCTGATGAAATCCTTCTACCTGATGAACAGCGTGGACACGGCCCAGATGTTTGACGAAATCGAAGCAGCTTTTGGGCGTCAGATGACCTTGGATGACATGGAAGTCATGTCTTGGGCTATTTACCAAAGCGGGCAAACCATTCCAGCCAAATTGCACTCCAAGGCCCTATTGGACTGGGATCAGTTTGGAGCCAGCATGGCGCGTTTCCATGAGGAATATGACTTGCTCCTGACACCGACAGTGGCTGATGTAGCGCCCAAGCATGGGCAATTTGACCTATCAGCAGATTTGCTGGACCGCCTCAAGCAGACCCAGAACTATTACATGGAAGAGCAGCAGGAATTGATCTGGCAAATGTTCGAGGACAGCCTAGCCCTAACTCCCTTTACGCAACAGGCCAATATTTGTGGTCAGCCAGCTATTTCTCTGCCAACTTATGTGCGGGCTGACGGATTGCCAATCGGCATCCAATTGACAGCAGCCAAGGGACGAGAGGATTTACTCTTGCAGTTGGCAGACCAACTGCAGGCAGCTGGTCTGCTTCATTTGTAAGAGATTTCATTTTTCAGATAAAATACTTGCCAAATTTCTGCAAAAGTGTTACCCTATAAAAGTTGGTGGGTTAACACCTAGAAAAAGAAAAAAGAGAAGCCCAAGCTTCTAAAGGAGATTAGAACCTATGTTGAAAAAATTGTTGACATCAGCCCTACTTGTTTCATCAATTACTCTTGCAGCTTGTTCAAATACTTCAACAAGCACAGAAAGCTCTTCTTCAGCTAGCCAAACCCAGTGGGAAAAAGTACAAGAAGCAGGTGTCTTGAAGGTTGCAACACCAGGAACCCTCTTCCCAACTTCTTACTACAACGATGCCAAAGAATTGGTCGGTTATGAAATTGACATGATCAATGAAATTGGTAAGCGTTTGAAACTGGAAATTGAATACCAAGAAATCGGTGTGGCAGAAGCCTTTACAGCGGTTGACAGTGGTAAGGTAGATATTTCTGTTAACAACTTTGACATGACTGAAGCTCGTAAGGAAAAGTATAATTTCTCTATCCCTTATAAATATTCAGTTGGTGGTTATATCGTCCGTGAAGATGGTTCATCAGGAATCGAAGCTGCAGACTTGAGCGACTGGACTGGTAAGAAAGCTGGTGGTGGTGCAGGTACTCAGTACATGAAGTTGGCTGAGAAACAAGGTGCAGAGCCAGTTATCTATGACAACGTAACCAATGATGTTTACTTGCGTGATGTATCAACAGGTCGTACAGATTTCATTCCAAACGACTACTTTACACAGGTAATGGCTATTAAATGGGCTAAGGCTAACTTCCCAGACATCAAAGTGAAGATGGGTGCAGCTCAGTACAACCCAACTGAACAAGGGATTGTCATGAGCAAGGCTGATAAAAGCTTGAAAGAAAAAATTGACGAAGCTCTTGAAGCGATGAAAGCTGATGGTACCTTGAAAGCTATTTCTGAGAAATACTATGCAGGACAAGACCTATCAGTACCAGTTGAAAATGCTGATAAATTGCCAGTTATCGAAGTTGAATAAGACCTCGTAACAAATTAAATGCATCTTGTATAGACTTTGTCAGTCACAGACTGGCAAGGTCTATCTGGTTTTTAGGAAAGAGGAGAAGATATGGATATTAACTGGCAGGTAGTTTTTAATGCAGATATTGCAAGAGAGGCCATTCCACAGATTTTGGAGGGGCTACCCTACACTCTATCCCTATCCCTAATTGGTTTTGCCTTGGGAACTTTCTGTGGATTTTTTGTAGCCCTCATGCGGATGTCTAAGTTTGGACCCTTGCGTTGGTTGGCTATGGCCCATATTTCTCTCATGCGTGGCATTCCCCTCATGGTTCTTCTTTTCTTCATTTATTTTGGTTTGCCGTTTATGGGGCTACAACTAGATGCCATCTCTGCATCTATTATCGCCTTTACCTCCATGTCCAGTGCCTACATTTCTGAAATTATTCGTGCATCTCTTTCGGCCATTGATAAGGGACAATGGGAGGCGGCGCGTTCCCTGGGCTTGCGGACCAATGTGATTTACAGAAAAATCATCATTCCCCAAGCCTTTCGGATTGCCCTTCCACCCCTTAGCAATGTCCTCTTAGACATGGTCAAAAGTACTTCTCTGACAGCCATGATTACTGTACCAGAGATTTTCAATAAGGCAAAAATAGTCGGTGGAGCCAAGTCGGATTATATGACGGTTTATATCTGTGTAGCCCTCATTTATTGGGTTATCTGTACCCTTTATGCATTTGGTCAGCTCAAGCTGGAAAAACGCTTGGCTACCTATTAAAAAGAGGTTGGCATATCCTTCCAATTAAAATTTGAACAATCAAAAATAGCTTAGAATTTCCGTCTCGAATGACGTGGTCCTAAGCTATTTTTTATTTTAAAGACTGTTTTTTCGATGTAACTCTCACTCTTTCACATATTCCAAAATATCTCCTGGTTGGCAGTCTAGGATGCGGCAGATGCTCATCAAGGTATTGAAACGAATACCTTTTGCCTTGCCTGTCTTGAGAATGGACAGATTGGCTTCGGTGATGCCGACTTGCCCTGCTAGGTCCTTGGAAGTCATTTGTCGATCTTTGAGAATCCTATCTAAGTTTACGCGAATCATGTCCATATCAGATAAACTTGCTGTTCTCGGTTTCAAGTTGTTGCCCCTTTTGTACTAAGGTCCAGACAAAATAAGTCAGGAAGATAAAGAGAGCATTGAGGATGAAATCTGACCAACGCAGATTGAGGAAGTTATTTGGTCCAGCAGCGTTTGTCAAGGCAAACAAGCTGGTTAGGCAAAATTGTCCAGCAGTCAAGACGAGCAAACTGATGAAGAGTTTCTGATAAAGTTCCAGACTAGCTGAAGCGAAATAATCTTCTTCCAGAAGCAATTTACATAACTTTTGAAGTAAGTGGGCAATGTGACTGAGTGCCGCTAAGACAACTAGAATCAATTCAGTCGCTAACAGAATGAGCCAGATATCAATCTGGTCAATGGGTTTATTAAAGGAGTATTCCCAAGAGTCTATCGCAAAGGAGTCGCCTCCAAGACCAGCCAATGTAAATATGGTATAAAGAGCAATCGTGAAATAGAAGAAATAGCGAACACAAGTAGCCACAATGCCAGCTGTTTTGAGTAGATTGGTTTTCATAGTAACCCTCCGATTATTATTGTTTTATGATAATATTATCTGTAAAATTATTATAAAACAATAATTTTTAAAATGCAAGCGTTTTTTTAAAAAAAGAATAATAAGAAAACCGCCAACTACCTGGCGGCTTTCTGCTATGTAAAATACAAGAGTCTCAGTCCGTTGAGAATGACCAAAATAGTTGATCCTTCGTGGCCCACCACACCGAGTGGCAGGTTGATAGACTGGAAGAGGTTGGAAATGATAAGAAGGGCAATGACGGACAGAGCAAAGATGATGTTCTGTTTGATGATCCCCCGCATTTTTTTAGACAGGCGGATGGAGTAAGGAATCCGTGTCAGATCTTCCATGAGCACGATGTCGGCTGACTCCATAGCGATGTCCGTTCCGCTTCCCATAGCATAGCTGACATTGGCTTGGGCAAGGGCGGGAGCGTCGTTGATGCCGTCTCCGACCATGCCGACTGATGCAAACTCGGTTTGCAGTTCTTGGATAACAGCAGCCTTATCCGTCGGCAGACAGTTGGCAATCACACGGTCAATACCGACCTGACTCGCCACGTAACGAGCCGTCTTTTCTTGGTCGCCCGTCAAGAGAATTGGCGTCACGCCCATTTCTTTCAACTGGGCAATCAGCTGCTTGCTCTCTGGCTTCAAACTATCTTCCACCATGAACATCGCCACCAGCACATCATTTTGGCTGACATAGACCAGGGTTTTTCCGGTGCTTTCCGACTCATCAATCTGTGCAACTAAGTCCATAGACAGCGGACGGACCAAGCTATCCACCACAAAGCCTGCCTTACCGATTTTCCAGCTGTCGCCCTCATAGCCAGCCACCAAGCCTTTTCCGGTCACGTCTTCTAGGCTTTGGAGGTCAATAGCAGAGCTGTCAGCCGTATAGGTCATGAGAGCTTGAGCGATCGGGTGACTAGATTGTTTTTCAACTGCCTGAACAACCTGTTTGATAGGCTCCTCATCGCCAAGATAGCTTGCCCCTACAACCTCAGGTTTACCAATGGTTAGGGTACCCGTCTTGTCAAAGACGATGGCTTCTAGATTGGCGATTTTATCCGCAATGTCACCGCCCTTGATAATCATGCCCTTGCGTGCCGCACGGCTGATGGCAGAAAGTGTCGCCGGTGAAGAAGAAGCTACGAGGGCACATGGAGAAGCAATGGTCAAGAGAATCATGCCACGATAGAAGGCGGTCAACCAGTCCCAGCCCAGAGCAAAATGAGCAAAGAGAATGAAGAGTGGTACTACCACCAAAACAACCTTGACATAGGTATCTTCCATATTTTCAATGAAAGTCGCTGTGTTTGATTTGGATTCTTGGGCATTTTCGACCATTTGGACGATTTTATCAAATAGGGCATCGCCTTTCTCAGCTGTAACTTGAACGGTAACCGTTGGCCCTTGGTTAATGGTTCCGCCGATAACAGCCTGTCCAGCCATTTTCTCCGCAGGGAGCGGCTCGCCTGTAATCATGGATTCGTCAAAGATGGATTGCGGACTGATGAGGGTGGCATCCAGTGGGACCGTGTCACCCTTGCGGACTTGCAGGAGGGCGCCAATGCGGATGGCTGCGGTGTCTAAGACAGTAATGTCACCATTTTCCTCGATTTTGCGAGCCGTTGGAGGCGTCATATTCATTAAAGCGGCAATAGCATTCTTGCTTTTTTCCATGGCTAATTCTTCCAGAGTAGAAGAAAGGGAGAAGATGAAGATGAGTAGAGCCCCTTCCATCCAGTAGCCAATTAGACCAGAGCCGATAGCAGCCAAAATCATGAGCAGGTCGACAGACAGGTGCTTGTCGAAAATCAGCTCAGAAATGCCTTCCTTGGCTGACTGGTAGCCCCCGATGACAAAGGCTGAAATGAAGAGGATAGGAGCCCATCCCTGTCCAGTCTGAAACAGAAGGATACCTATTAGAATGAGCGCCAAGCAGAGAGCGGTTGTGATGATGTGGCTGTGTTGTTTGAGGTTGGTTACGAGTGTCATAGTTTGTTCTTCCTTATTTAGAATTATTATCATTTAACTAAGTTAATTATAACAATTATAAAAAGAAAGTCAAGTTTTTTATAATAATTCTAAATAATATTGTTCTAATAATTCAAAGGAAAATAAAAAAAGCGACAGAAAGCCGCTTTGATATTCGTCTTTTACCCCTGACAATCAGGACAAATGCCGTAGATGGATAGCACCTCTTTTGTAATTTTGTAACCAGTTTGGGTATGAGCCTCCTTCTTCAAGCTCGGGATTTCTACATCCATGAAATCAGTGATTTTTCCACAGACTTCACAAATAACATTGAGGTGCTCGTGGCCCATGAAATCATAATAGGTTGTCGTGTCATTGGTACGCTTGAGTTCAGTGACAAATCCTTCTTCTAAGAGAACTTTGAGGTTGTTATAGACAGTTGCCAAACTCATATTAGGGTAGTTGGGCAGGAGGTCTTTGTATATCATTTCAGCACTTGGGTGATCGTCGCTATCAATGATATAGGCTACAACAGCCTTACGTGTTTCTGTAATGCGAACACCTTTTTCCTTTAAGTGTTGAATAACATGCTCAAAGGCAGTTTGGTTTTCTGCGTTAAGGTGAGAGTGTAGTTCCATTCGTGCCTCCTGTTCTTTTCAAGAATAATTCTAATTTACTTTTCTTCATTATAATCCTTTTTATGAAAGCTGTCAAACTTAGAAGGGGTTCATCTGTGCTAGTACAGTTGTTGTTTTATAGGCTTGTTTTTCTAAGTTTGCTTGTGCTACAATCAGAACATGACACGATATAAGGCAATTATTTCCTACGACGGCCATGATTTTTCTGGTTTCCAGCGCCAGCCCCATGCCCGTACAGTTCAGGAAGAAATCGAAAAAACACTAATAAGACTAAACAGTGGCCAGCCGGTGACAGTGCATGGTGCGGGTCGGACAGACGCAGGAGTGCACGCTTATGGTCAGGTGATTCACTTTGACTTGGCTGGCAGTCGAGATGCTGAGAAGCTCCGCTTTGCCCTGGATACCCAAACACCTGAGGATATTGATGTGGTCCAGGTGGAGCAGGTGGCGGATGATTTTCATTGCCGCTATGCCAAGCACAGCAAGACCTACGAGTTTCTGGTGGATATCGGGCGGCCCAAGAATCCCATGATGCGCCACTATGCGACCTTCTATCCCTATGATTTGGATTTGAGCTTGATAGAAGAAGCCATTCAGGACTTGGTGGGGACCCATGATTTTACAGGTTTTACGGCTTCAGGAACCTCGGTCGAGGACAAGGTGCGGACCATTACGGCGGCAAGTATGGAATATGACAAGCGGCGACAGTTTTTGATTTTTACCTTTTCAGGCAACGGTTTTTTGTACAAGCAGGTGCGGAATATGGTTGGGACCTTACTGAAAATTGGCAATGGTCGGATGCCTGTGGGGCAGATTAAACGGATTTTGGCAGAAAAAGATCGTGGTTTGGCGGGACCGACTGCGGCAGGAAATGGTCTCTATCTAAAGGAGATTATCTATGAAGACTAAGTATATTTTGGCGCTTTCGGGTAACGATATTTTCAGCGGTGGCGGTCTCTATGCGGATGTGACCACCTACGCTGTCCACAAGCTGCATGGGTTTGTGGCGGTGACTTGCTTGACAGCTATGACGGAAAAAGGTTTTGAGGTCATTCCGACAGATGCGGCGGTCTTTGCCCAGCAGCTGGCTAGTGTGAGGGATGTGCCCTTTTCTGCGATTAAGATTGGCTTGCTTCCCACGGTGGACATAGCAGAGCAGGCTTTGGAGTTTATCAAGACTCACCAGGAGATTCCTGTGGTCTTGGATCCAGTCTTGGTCTGCAAGGAAACGCACGATACCGAGGTCAGCCAGTTGCGAGATGAACTCTTGAAATTCCTTCCCTATGTCAGCATTATCACACCAAATCTGGCAGAAGCTCAGCTATTGCTCCAAAAAGACATCAAAACGGTGGAAGAGATGAAGCAGGCGGCAGTGGCTCTCTACGACTTGGGAGCTAAATCAGTGGTCATCAAGGGTGGCAATCGCTTGGGCGATCAGCAGGCTGTGGATGTTTTCTACGACGGTCAGGAAGTGGTGGTGCTCCAGTCGCCTCTGTTGTCAGAAAACAATGTAGGGGCAGGCTGTACCTTTGCGTCCAGCATTGCCAGTCAGCTTTTGCTGGGTCAAGAGCCTTTGGAGGCGGTCAGACTGTCCAAGGACTTTGTTCATGCGGCGATTGAAAAATCAGATGATTATGGGGTGATTCAATATGAGAAATAAGAAAACACAGGAATTAGTATTATTAGCTATCTTAACAGCCTTGAGCTTGGTCTTAGCCTACTTCCATTTGCCAACACCTTCGGGGTTTGTGACACTTTTGGATGTTGGGGTATATTTTACAGCCTTTTACTTGGGCAAGAAAGAGGGAGCTATTGTCGGCGGTTTATCTGGACTCTTGATAGATTTCTTGCTGGGCTATCCCCAGTGGGCTTTCTTTAGTTTGCTCTTCCACGGTGCTCAGGGTTATTTTGCGGGTTGGACAGGCAAGAAACGGATTTTCGGTCTAGTCTTGGCGACGCTCTCTATGGTTGGGGGCTACTACCTAGCATCTCGGATTTATTTTAATGACCTCAAAGCCATTGAAAGTGTTTTTGGCAATAGCATGCAAAACTTTGTCGGTATGGGCTTAGGGTTTGCAGTGGCTAAATTAGTTGAGAAAAGCGGTGCTATTAACTATGTCACTCGATAAAATCAAAGTTCAAACCCAGCAAGTTGTGCAAGAAGTCTTAGAGCTCAGCAATCTTCAAAAGGGGCAGATATTTGTCCTTGGCTTATCATCTAGTGAGGTCATTGGTGGGCATATTGGCAAAAATTCTAGTCTGGAAGTTGGTGAGGTGGTTGTTGAAACCATCTTGGAAATCCTGGAGCCAAAAGGTATCTATCTAGCTGTCCAGGGTTGCGAACACCTCAATCGTGCCTTGGTGGTGGAGCGGGAATTGGCAATCCAGAAGGATTTGGAAATAGTCAATGTCTTACCCACCCTCCATGCAGGTGGTTCTGGGCAGTTGGCGGCCTTCAAATATATGAAGGATCCGGTGGAAGTCGAGTTTATCACTGCACAGGCTGGTATAGACATCGGCGACACAGCTATCGGCATGCACATCAAGCACGTCCAAGTTCCGATTCGACCTAGCCTGCGTGAAATTGGACAGGCCCATGTCACCGCTCTCGCCAGCCGACCAAAACTAATCGGCGGAGTCCGAGCAGCCTATCAGGAAGATACCATACGGAAAGGTTCATAATGAAAGAATTTACGGTCAAGGATTTAGTGTGGACCCGTCCACCGCGACAATTCACTATTTCAGATGAAGAAATTACCATTACCACCCACCCCCAGACGGATTTGTGGCAGAAGACCTATTACCATTTTGTGAATGACAATGCTCCTGTTTTGCAAATGGAAACGGAGGAGGACTATTTTACCTTTACTGTGAAGACGGATTTTGCGGGTAGTCATACTCGATTTGACCAGTGTGGAATTGTCCTTTATCAAGATTCGGAGAATTGGCTCAAGTGTTCGATAGAGTATGAAAATGATGACTTCCAACACTTGGGAAGTGTGGTGACCAATCACGGATTTTCTGACTGGGCAACTACTGAAATCAGTTCACAAGTCAAATCCATGTGGTTTAGGCTCAGTCGCAGGGGAGCTGATTACTGTTTTGAAAATTCCGAAGACGGTATTCATTTCAAACAAATGCGGGTTTGCCATTTTCATCAAGGGGCAGGGAAAATAGCTTTTGGGCTGTATGCCTGTTCACCAGAAAACTCCAGTTTTACAGCTCGCTTTACCAATATGGAATTGAGCGACTGCAAATGGCTGCCCCATGACGGACAAGAGCCAGATGAAATATAGTGAGAGTTTTAGGTAAGTAGTAACAGAAAAATAGTTGAAACTCAGACTCTTCTAAAATCAAAATGATCTGTAGTCAACTTGCCTTGAAGAACTCCTGCTCAATCTTCGCCTTCGTTTCCTAGGCGACTTTTGATTTTCATTGAGTGTCAGGGGGAGTGGGAAAGAACTCGACCAAGATAAAAAGAGTTCGTCAACAAGTCCTTATTTCCAGTTGTTGAGCTGAAACAGTCTATCCCCAGACTGTTTCACTCCCACCCCCGCACAGCTCAAACTGTCTGGGAGACAGTTTGAGGTTGGAAATAGAGCGAACTTTGTTCGCAACAGTCGTAATGGGCAGATTTGGAGTGCAAAACACGAATTGCTGAGATTTGCTTCGCAAATACTATCTCCAACCTTTAACAGTCCACTGGACTGTTAAACCCAATCAACCACTGCGCTGAGATGTTAACACGAACTCTGGGTAGTGGTCCTGGGCTTTTTGCCCAGCCTCTTTATCTTTTGAGCCAAATCCTTGCCAAGAAGTCTGGCTTATGGCATACTTGTTCTTGTAGTTGATACAAGAACGGAAAGGAGACCTAATGGATACAAAGTTTTCAGTAGCCCTTCATATATTGACCATGATCAGTGAGAGCAAGGAAATACTTAGCTCGCAAGCCTTGGCTGAGAGCGTTGGTACCAATGCCAGCTACATCCGCAAGGTGATTGCACTCTTGAAAAATGCAGGCTTAATCACTTCGCACCAAGGGCGATCAGGCTACCAATTGAGCAAGTCCCCTAAGAATATTAGCTTATTGGAAATCTACCTTGCGACGCAAGAAGTGGAGCATATTCGTCTATTTCAGATACACCAGAATGCCAATCTTACTTGTCCAGTTGGACAGCATATAGAAGGGGCAATGGTTCCCATCTTTTCCAGTGTTGAACAAGAACTGGAAAATCAACTCAGTCGTCAATCCTTAGATAATGTGATTGATAATCTCTATCAATCCGCACAAGAAACCCGAATCTGACCTCGGTCAGATTTTATAAATCCAAACATAGACCTGTAAGTGATACAGGAACAAACAAAAATAGAAAAGAGAAGAACATGAAAGCAGCACAACACACATCTTATAACAAAAACAACATCACCCTTAACCTTACAGAAATTGCTAAGCCACAAATCAAGTCTAACCAGGTCCTTGTCAAAGTGACCGCAGCAGGCGTTAATCCATTGGACAACATGATTTCACGCGGAGATGTGAAATTGATTGTCCCTTACAAATTGCCACAAACAGCTGGAAATGAGGTAGTCGGCTTGGTTGAAGAAGTCGGTGCAACTGTAACCAACTTTGCAGCAGGTGACCGTGTTTTCGGTCGTCTTCCACTTGATAGTATCGGTGCTTTCGCTGAGTATGTAACGGTTGACGCTCAAGCTCTTGCTAAGGTTCCTGCCTACTTGACAGATGAAGAAGCGGCTGCTGTTCCTTTGACAGCCTTGACCATCATGCAGGCCCTTGATCTCATGGGTGCTGAGGCAGGCAAGACCATCTTCATCTCAGGTGGAACTGGTGGTGTCGGCGGTATGGCTATTCCGATTGCCAAAGCCAAGGGCTTGACCGTCATTACCAACGGTGATGGGGCAAGTGCAGAGCGGGTGTTGTCACTGGGTGCAGACCAGTTTATCGATTACAAGACAGAAGATTACACCAAAACCCTTAGCAATGTTGACTATGTCTTGGACACACTTGGTGGTGCAGAAACAGAAAAACAAATGTCAATCATGAAAAAAGGTGGACAGCTGGTTTCCCTTCGTGCCATGCCAAATGGTGAATTTGCCAAACGCATGAATTTGCCAAAATGGAAACAAATCTTGTTTGGGCTAGCTGGTCGTTCATTTGACAAAATGGCTAAGAAATACGGTGTTCACTACCATTTCATTTTCGTAGAGAGCAATGGTCGTCAGCTGCAAGAAGTAGCAGACATTTTCAGTAAGCTCGAAATCAAACCGTCTATCGATACAGTTTATCCATTTGAAGAAGTTAATGCAGCACTTGATAAGGTTGCCAACGGTCGTTCACGCGGAAAAACCGTCCTCAGTTTCAACTAAAAAATAAAATATACAGGGAAAAATCATGTCATATATTACAACTAAAAACCAATACCTCACCGTTTCAAACAATAAAATCGCCTATCGTGAGCTTAGCAAGGGCAAGTCTGACATCCCTTTGGTCATGCTGGTTCACCTAGCCGCGACCTTGGACAACTGGGATCCCAAATTGCTGGATTTGCTAGCTGAAAAGCACCATGTGATTGTCCTAGACCTTCCTGGCGTAGGAGCTAGTCAAGGCAAGGTGGCTCCAACTATTCCAGGAAGGGCTCAGCAGGCTGTTTCCATTATCAAGGCTTTGGGTCATGAGAAAATCAATTTGCTAGGTCTGTCTATGGGTGGTTTCATTGCTCAAGAAATCGTTCGTCTGGATAGTCAGCTGGTCAACCGTTTGATTTTAGCAGGCACAGGTCCTCGTGGTGGTTTTGAAGTTGATAAGGTGACTGGAAAAACCTTCCGCTATATGCTGAAGGCTGGTTTGGAGCGTGTGGATCCAAAACGCTACATCTTCTACAATCATGATGAAGCAGGTCGTTTGGAGGCAGAAAAAGTCTTGGGTCGTATGGGGGAAAGAAGTGCTGCTCATGCAGACAAGGACATGAATGTTCCAGGATTTTTGACCCAGCTGAAAGCTATCAAACGCTGGGGAAGAGAGCCGCAAGATGACATGACCTTTATCACCCAACCAACACTTATCGTCAACGGTGATAAGGATATGCAAGTTCCGACAGAAAATTCTTACACCATGCATGAGAAGATTAAAAATAGCCAACTGATCATCTATCCAAATGCAGGTCACGGCTCGATCTTCCAAAATGCAGAAGAGTTCTCGAAAGCCTTACTAGCCTTTTTGGAGGAAACCAATGCCTAAAACTATTTTAATCACAGGATCGACAGACGGAATTGGCAAACACCTAGCCATGAAACTAGCTAGTGAAGGTCATGAAGTGATCTTGCACGGACGAAATAACGAAAAGCTCCGTGTAGCCCTCAGTGATATTCAACTAAAAACAGGAAATAAAAAGATTCACGGCTATCTTGCAGATTTTTCCAAGTTAGCAGATGTCTATCGTTTCAGCCAAGAGATTAAACGAGATTTTGAGCAGATTGATGTCTTGCTAAACAATGCGGGTGCTTACTTTGGAGATGCCCGCGTGGCAACGGCAGAAAATATCGAGATGACTTTTATGCTGTCTGTCCAAGTTCCGTATATCTTGACGACGGAGTTGCTGCCCTTGCTGGAAAAAGCAGCAGGCAGGGTCATTCATACCTCTTCCTTCATGCACCATTTTGCACAAACCAGAGGCTTGGATTTTGGTTTAGAGCAGAGCTATTCTGCAGCCATGGCTTACAATAATGCCAAGCTTTACACCATTTGGCTGGCAATAGCTCAGGCAGAGGCCTTAGAAAAGCAAGGTTCATCTGTGACCGTCAATGCCTACCATCCTGGCTTGATTGCGACAAATTTGGGCAATGATGGGGTCAAACGCAATCTGAGAAGTCGGATTCTCACCAGTCTGATGAAACCCTTTTCCAAAGATTTGGACCAAGGGATTGAAACGGGTTGCTACTTAAGCCTGTCACCAGAGGTGGCTGGAGTATCAGGTCGTTATTTTGCGGAGAAAAGGTTGGCTAAGGTCAGCTTGAAAGGATTTGATTTGGCAAAGAGCCAGGCCTTACTAGCCTATCTTGATAAGAAAATTCAAGTATTTAAGGAGAGCTACGGTGACTAAGATTTTGTTAGAAAACCTCCAACTGCCCAATGGTCAGGTCTTAGATAATCGCTTTTTCAAATCCGCCATGAGCGAAACCCTGGCAGATAGTCAGGGAGCTCCTTCAGATGACCTGATTGCCTTATATGATTTTTGGGCCAAGCAGGGAATGGGTGTCCTAGTGACAGGTAATGTCATGGTGGACGGCCGCTACCTTGGTGAGCCAGGCAATGTGATCCTTGATTCAGACGATCATCTGGCTCAATTTCGGAAATGGGCATCCGTTGGGAAAAAGAACGGTGTGCCTATCTGGCTCCAGCTCAATCACCCTGGCAAACAGATGTATCGGTCAATCAATCAAACTCCGATTGCACCCAGTGCCATTCCGATTTCTGGAGGCTCAGCTTCGGCCTTTCGTCCACCGAGAGAAATGACCGTGTTTGACATCAAAGAAGCTAGAGATAAATTTATTGCAGCAGGCCTTCGGGCAAAAGCAGCAGGATTTACAGGTGTACAGTTACACGCTGCACATGGATACTTGATCAATCAATTCCTCTCGCCAGCAGATAATCAGCGGACGGACCGCTATGGTGGCAGTCTAGACAATCGCATGCGATTTTTGGTGGAAGTCTATCAAGGTCTGCGTGAAAAAGTGGGACCAGATTTTACCATCGCCTTGAAATTGAATGCTTCCGATTTTAAGGAAGAGGGCTTTGGTTTTGAAGATTGTAAGCATGTGGTGAAAACCATGTCTGACTTGGATATTGACCTGATTGAAATTTCAGGTGGTAATTATGAGACACCTGTTTTTGGTAGTGACTATGAGAATGGTGCTGGATTTGTCACCTATGCCCTTGCCTTAGCGGATTTGACTTCTGTTCCTATTGTTTCAACAGGCGGTTTCCGAAAAGTCACCCAGATGGAGGAAGCTATCAAGGATGGTGTGTCCATGATTGGTCTTGCCAGACCCTTTGTCCTTCGTCCAAGTCTTGTCAATGATTACCGTCAAGTCGGTGATGTGCAACTGACAACGCCTCGCCTGACAACAGGTCTTCCAAAACTGGATAAGGCCCTTGGTCCCATAATCGGTGTCAGTTATTACGAGGCCCAGATGAAACGCTTGGCCAAGGGAAAATCTGTCAAAATCAGTCGAAATGCCTGGACTTATCTTCTTCAGACCGTCAAGGCACACGGTCTGTCAGCCTTGAAACCGAGGAGGAAGTAGAATGATGCTAATCATGACGATACTAAATTAATTTTAAAGCTACTTTTACAATGCGTGTAAGAGTAGCTTTATTTTCATTATAGATATTCGATTGAGGAGAGGTTCAAGCCTAACACACTTCTCAGAGTTGTTTAACAAGTCTGATTTATCTGTTTAGTTCTTTACCATTCCCTTTTTTCAGCCGCCTTCCCATGCCCAAGCGTTACAGCCACTAAGGCTTCGACTGCCTGGTCCAAGTCATAGCTAGTCTGGGTCAGCCAGTAGGAGATAAAGCTGGTGATTCCTCCAGCGAAATAGTGGATGTAGTCTAAGCGACACTGCTTTTCCCAGTTGCCGAAGTTCTGCGTCAGAGCGGAAATCATCATGGTCTGGAGCTGTTTGGAAAAATCCTCCTGCGGTAATTTCAAAAGCTGAGTGATCACCCTCCGATTGTCCTCCACAGCGGTTAGAATATTACTGAGATAAAGTTTCTCCGCCTCAAAATTCAGTTCGGACAAGCTCTCTACGACCGGTCGGCAACTCTCCTCAATGGCAATGACGATATCTGTGACGATGGCTTGATAGAGGTTTTCTTTCCCTTCGTAGTGCTGGTAAAAGGCATTGCGTGAGCAGTTAGCCAGTTTGCAAATGTCCGTGACAGCGATTTTTTGATATTCCTTTTCCTCTAGGAGTTGTAACATAGCAGAGCGTAAATTGTGTTCGGTCTTGATATAGCGTAAATCGTGATTCATGATGACAGGTTTCCTCTTTTTGTAATTTAAGTGACAGATGTCCATTATCTGTCATTTGACGGATTAAAGTGACAGGTGTAACATAAAAAGTGTAACAAAATGAAATGGAGAAATCAAATGACAAACCGTATCACAGAAATTTTAGGTATTGAAAAACCAATCATCCAAGGACCGCTGGCTTGGTTGACCAATGGTCGCTATGCTGGTGCGGTCAGTGCTGCTGGAGGACTTGGAGTATTGGGTGTCAGTGCTGGCCAGTCTACCGCAGCAACCACTATTGAAGAAACTGTCGAAAACATGCGCCGTGAAATTCGTATCGCTCGTGAGTTGACCGACAAACCGATTGGATTAAATGTTTTCCCCGGAGATCCAGCAACAGATCCCTACACGCAACCTATGTTGGATCTCATGGTAGAAGAAAAGGTTCCAGTCGTCGTCATGGTTGGTCAATTTTCTGCTGAATGGGTGTCAAGATTTCATGAAAAAGGGATCAAGGTCGTTTTTCGTGCAGAAACTCCGACTGTTGAAAATACGGAAGAAGCCATTCAAGGTGGGGCAGATATTATCGTGGCGACTGGCTTTGACGAAGGTGGAACCGTTCCTCATAAGGTTGTGGGTACCTTTTCTATTGTCCCTATGATTGTGGATGCGGCAAAAGGTCGTGTGCCTGTCATGGCGGCTGGCGGGATTGCGGATGCTCGTACGGCACGGGCCGCTTTCGCACTCGGAGCAGAAGGACTCTTTGTCGGAACAGCCTTCATGATGAGTGAGGAGTCAATCTTAGCACAAAATATCAAAGAACAGGCTCTCTAGCGATTTGCTTCTTTACCGCACAGTCCCAGCCTACTACCGTTCATTGCCAGGAGAAATTCCAAACAAACTCTTGGAAATGAGCCAGGCTGGTGCCAGCGAAGAAGAAATTTACGAGGTCCAGCGAGGTTATCTTGGCTTGCGTGACGGTATGCTTTTCGGTGATTTGAGCAAGGGCTTCGCCTCCTTTGGTCTGGGAATTTCTATGATTGACAAGATCGAGCCTGTGGCGGTTATCATGGACAAATTGATGAGTGGAATTGAGGACTTAGTGTAAGATGGCAGACAAAAAACAAATGGTACTCGGCTTAGCTATGTTTGGTGCAACTGGTTCGAACTTAAAATCCTGGACGGACCCAGAAGCGAAATTGACGGAGTACCCAAACATTTCAGTGGATATCAAGGCAGCTCAGCTGGCAGAAAAAGGCAAATTCCAATTCATGTTCTTCGGAGATTTTCCGGGAATAAAAGCTAGTGATAATGGCGACATGCAGACTATGGGCTTGGATCCCCTCTTGATCGCTAGTATTATCAGTAGTCACACAAACCGAATTGGATTTGGAGTGACCCGAGCGACCTCCTGGTCCAATCCCTACGAGTTGGCTAGACAGTTCAAAACCTTGGATGCAGTCAGCAAGGGGCGTGCTGCTTGGAACGCAGTCACAGGAGCTAATGGGGTTAGTGCACAAGCCTACGGTGTGAATTTGAATTTTGACCGCTATGGAAAAGCCTATGAATTTATAGAGACGGTCCAACACCTTTGGTCAACTTGGGGTGAGGATGCCTTGCAGCTCAACCATTCGACCAAGGAATTTGCAGATTATGACCAAGTTAAGACGGTAAACATCAAGGGGAATTATGTGCAGACCACCGGTACGCTACCTATTCCACCATCCAAGCAAGGCCAACCCGTCATCATTCATTCAGGTGGTTCTGAAAACAGTATCGCCTTCGCAGGTAAATATGCAGATGTATTTGTCGGTGAATTATATACCATAGAGCAAGGTCAGGCCATGCGTCAAGCGTTGCGGGATGCAGCTGTTGCTAATGGTCGGAATCCAGATGATATCAAGTTTATCGCAGGTGTTATGCCTCTGATGGGTGCGACCAAGAAAGAAGCCATTGAACGCCATGGAACCTTCATAGATGGGAAAACGCTTCTACAACGCATTGCCTATATCGGTTATATTCTAGGAGTGGAGTTCACTCCTGCAGATATTGAGCAGCCGATTTCTTCAGCTATTTTGGACGCTGTTCAGATTACACCTTTCAGTGACCCACGAACTGAAAATGTCATTCGTGTGGCGCGTGAGGGTTGGACCCTGCGTGAAGTGGTTTACCACTCAGTGATTGACTATCACCCAACTGCAGTTGGTACTCCCAAAGATATTGCTGACTACTTGACAGACTGGTTTGAGGCAGGTGCTGCAGATGGATTCTGGGTTATGCCCGACTCCTTTGGAGTTGATTTGCCACGCTTTGTCGATGAGGTTGTCCCAATTCTCCAAGAACGAGGCCTTTTCCATAAGGACTATGAGGGCGAAACCTTGCGTGACCACCTCGGTCTTGATTACCAGTACGGCGTGAGAAAATAGTTAACTGACAACCACATACAAAAAAGACTTAGAGTGACTGAACATCAGTTGTCTAAGTCTTTTTTTGCTTGGTCTGGTCAAGAACGTTGACAAGCTTGCCCTATTGCTCACCCATCAACCGCATGATGTCATCAGGGCTTTCCTTACAGCCTCTAGCAACCCAGGTTTTGAGCACTCGGAAAAATCCTCCTACGATAAATTGCAGGTGAAAATCATCAGTCATGTCCCCCAGCCTTTCTTTGAAATAGCGATCCAAGACCTCCTCGAGCAAGTAGTCCAAATGGTTGGCAGTCAATAAGCGAATCTTATCCTGTTGCTCATACCAAAAGTCAAAAAATTGCCGTAAAGCTAGTAAGAGATGGGCATCTGACCAATCCGACAAGTCAATCTGCCGATTGGTCAACCAGGCTTGCAATTCCAAGTTGAAGGACCGTTCGAGAACCTCTTCCTTATTAGAAAAGTTCCTATAAAAAGTTACTCGACCGATGCCAGCTCGCTCCACCAACTCTGACACACTAACCTTTTCAAAGGATTTGTCTTCCAACAACTCCCACAGAGCCTCCACGACACTCTCCACAAATAACGACTCTTTCCGCTTCACTCTTTCCATGCGAAACACTTCCTTTCATTTGTTTCCTTTTGGGTAAATAGCAGAGCTGGGACTAGTTTTCCCACTGTTCATCTGCTATACTAGCAAAATAGAAACACTTGTTTCTCATAGTATAACATAAACGAGGCATCATATGCCCAAATAACTCTTGCTCTGGAAAATCTTAGTGTCCGTTCTTATCAAACTGAGCATGATAGAGGGAACCACTTTTAGCTGTCCTTTGACTGGTCTGTACCGACATTCACCAGCTATGAGGCCTCTAAGCGACTGGTAGGAACGATGATAGGATTTGTAACTAGATGTAGAGGAAAATTTTTCACTATGAAAAGTGAAGATACTATATAGAGTTAGCAAGAAATAAACAACAAATAAAGGAGACTTTCGATATGATGGTTGACAAGAAGGAAAAGGCGAAAAGAAGACTTAAAAAAATCACTTTGGTGATTATGGGAGCCGTTTTGGCAATCCTTGCAGTGTTATTTTTTGGGACTCGGATTGTGACAAGAAATGCTTATCCTAGAGTGGATAGACCAGAGTTTTCCTATCAATGGTTTTATGACCACTATGAGGATACGCTACCAAGAAAGCAGGTTTCTATCCAATCAGGTGAAAATGAACTTGCTGGATTTATCTATGGAGAGGAGAACGATAAGGGTTTAGTGGTATTGTCACATGGTAGTGGTGCTTATCACGAATTCTATATGAAGGAGATTGTTTGGTTTGTTCAACATGGTTACAGGGTTTTTGCTGCCGACTATACAGCTAGTGGCCATAGTGAAGGAGAACAGACAGGAGGACTTAGCAAAACTCCTATTGACCTGGATATTATCCTTACCTATATTGAGCAGGACGATAGCTTGAACAAATTGCCTAAGGTGCTAATCGGACATTCGTGGGGGGCTTATGGTGTGACAGCAGTGTTGAACTATGACCATGATATTAAAGCTGTCGTCAGCCTTGCTTCATACAACGAACCAGCAAAACAATTGGCAGATATTCTCGGCAGAACGGTTTCACCGATACTCTATGGACTTGAACCATTCTTCCGTATGAATAATATTGTTGATTACGGTAAGTATGGTACATTGACAGCGGTGGATGGTATCAATCAAAGCGGTGTTCCAGTCATGATTGTTCATGGGACAGGCGATCAAATGATCCCTTATGATGGTGATGCCTTGACTGCCTATCGTGATAAAATCACAAATCCTAATGTGGAATGGGTCATTCTTACTGAGGAAGGTCATAATGACCATGGCTCCTTCCTTATGACCAAAGAAGCAGAGGAACTGGAAAAGCCTTTTAGCGAGAAAATAGCAGAATTAAAAAAACAGTACGGTGATGAAATACCACATGATGAGCTTGAACAGCTGTACAGTAATATTGATCAGGAACTGATGAATACACCGAATGAAGAGTTTATGCAGACATTCAATAATTTCTTTGAAAAATATATCCAATAGCATCAATGAGAAAGGCAGATGTGGGAAATCCACACCTGCCTTTTTGTCAGTTCTGAAACCGTCAAGGTTGAAAATTCTTTCTCACTCATCAATTCTAAAAGGGCCACCGTCACGCTTTCCACAAACAGCGAATCCTGCCGCTTAACATTGTCCATGCGAAACACTTCCTTTCATTTGTTTCCTTTTGGGCAAATAGCAGAGCTGGGACTAGTTTTTCCACTGTTCATCTGCTATACTGATAAAAAACGAAACACTTGTTTCCAAAAATATACCATAAAGGACAGAAAAAAGAAAGTATGAAAAAAGTTTGGAAAATAGTAGCGGCTGTAACAGTTGTTCTAGCCTTGCTTGGTTTTATTGCCTACAAAAAGACATTTGGCTGGTCAGCTCCTGAGCTTGTTGACCAGACCCCACAAGTGAATGAATGGTACCGCCTCAGTCCTGAAGGGGTTGTAGATTCTCAGGGTAATCAGGCACACGGCCTGCTTCGTATCGGTAAAGAGAAGAATAAGGTGATGGTCTATTTCTTCGGTGGTGGTGTGAGTATCAATGAAGAGACTGCTAGTGGTGGCACACGCTATTTTGTGACCACAACTGGCCATCAAGATTATGTCGCAACTTGGGGAATTGGAAGTCCGCAGGAAGACAATCCATTTAAGGACTGGACTATGATTGTCCTTCCTTATGGGACAGGAGATTTTCATGCAGGTACCCAAAACTTTTCTTATATAGATGATAAGGGAAAAGAGCAGGTAGTCCATCACCAAGGTTATTCCAATCTGATGAGTATTTTAGCAGCAGCCAAGGCTCACATAGGCAATCCAGATACGCTTCTGGTAACTGGATTTTCAGCTGGAGGATTTGCGACCTCACTGCTAGCGGATGATGTCATTTCTCATTTTCCAACAGCGAAAAATGTCACCGTTGCAGTGGACAGTTCCTTTTTGAGACATGATAATTGGAAAAGCATTGCGGAAAATGTCTGGAAGACACCGACTTCTATTAGTGACCGCCTGCATTCAGATAATATTGTTTTAGATAGCTTAGTAGCCCTCCATGAGAAACGCGGGGATAGTGTTAAGATATTGTTTGACATTTCCTATCGAGATGGGATTCTTCAGCAGTATCAGGCCTATATTGACCAAGGGAAACTAGCAGATGCAACTGAAGAGAGCAGTGAGCACTTTCAAAAAGAACTTAAAAAAATGATTCAAGAACTGCAATCTAAGATTGATGGTGTGGGTATTTTTATCTGGAACTATGGTCAAGATGAAAAGACCACAGCTACTCAGCACACCACCATTAACTTCTCAACATTCTTTACCCCTATGTCTCAAGACAAGAGTGTGGCAGAATGGCTGGATGATGCAGTTAACGGAGAGGTAAAAAGTTACGGGTTAGAACTACTAGATTAGGAGAATAGCATGAAAAAAGTTTTAATCGGCATTGGGATTTTTATAGCTTGTTTGGGTATTGGTTTCCTGTTTTTAGCCAGCAAGCCCTCGGTTGCTTCTAACTACACAGAAGTGGTTGAAACGGGAGGAGCTGTCGAGAAAAAGTATCTTGGGCTAGGAAACTATGATGTTTCCTATCTCGAAATCAATGCTTTACAAAATTTCAAAAAATATGAACTATATTATCCTACAAGTATTGAAACAGAAACCAGAACATTTCCAGTTGTGATATTTTCTAATGGTACCGGTGTTAGAGCTTCTAAGTATGCGGCTGTTTTGAAACATTTGGCTTCTTGGGGCTTTATTGTGATTGGTACTGAGGAAGAATATTCTTGGAATGGATTTTCATCCGAAATGAGCTTGCGACTTGCTATCAAGCTAAATGATAATAAGACTGTTGAAGGTCTAAAGTTAAATCCTTTCTTTAGTAAAGTTGATTTAGATAAGGTCGGCCTATCGGGTCATTCTCAAGGAGGAGTTGGGGTCTTTAATGCTGTTACAGAACAAAAACATGGCAATATGATCAAAACCATCTACGCTGCAAGTCCTGCCAATTTAGAACTTTCTAGTAATTTAGAATGGGACTATGACCCGAGTTTGATCTCTGTTCCGACCTTTCTTGTCTCAGGTACGGGTGCTGGAGATGAGGATTTGGTAGTGTCTGGCAAGCAGTTGACACAGATTTATGAGACATTACCAGCTACCATCACAAAGGTAATGGATCGGAGAAAAGAAGCTGGACATGGTGATATGCTTAGTCTTCCAAATGACTGATATGTAAAGCCCTTTGTCAAGTAAAAACAATCGAACTGATTAAAAAATGAAAAGTATCTAGAAAGAGCCTAGTTCTTAGCTTCGGGCATTGGCCACTCTGATATTCGTGGATTGGTTACCTACAGGTCAATGGTTCTGCCGCGAGTCCTACTCTCTATAAGCGTGGATCACAATTGTGCCACTTAGTCGTTTCGTAGATGACTCAAACCTTGAAGTCCTAAACTCCTTCAAGATACTTTCCATTCAAACATGATTTCAATCCTTATTTCTGTCCAAATTCACCCAGTGATTTTGGATAGAAATAGGGATTCCTCATCGCTCTGCGATGATAAAACTTAATGGTCAAAAGTGTACATGAAAACAAGCGCTAACTTCAAGCTATTCTTCCTGTCATCATCCCCCAAATAAAACCAGACAATTCTCGTGCAATAGCTGTTTTAGCAACATTTTGTTTCTTATTTTTTCCTAGAACAAGTGTGCGATAACGTCTTCTTAAGCGTTCATTAGCCTTATCCGCATAAGCAATCACCTCCACTCGGTTTCCACTTTGTCTCCTTTTCAATTCTTTGGATTTATACCCAATCGTCCCCTTAGCCAATGATTGTGCAGCTTCTATCAGAAGTCGTCTCACATGGCTATTCCCAGCTTTGGTGATAGCACCTCTTCTCTCCTTGTCGCCGCTAGAATTTTCGCTAGGAGTTAGCCCAAGATAAGAAGCAAAATGTTGAGCTGTCGCAAAGCGATTAAAATCACCGATTTCTGTCACAATGGAAAGAGCAGTTAGTGTTTTAATGCCAATAAAGCAAGAAAGCCGTGAGACCTTCTCTTGATAACTGTCGCTTTGACCCAGTTGCTCAATTCGTGCATCATACCGTTCTATTTGATCTACTAATTTCTCATAGGTCAATAGATATTCTGTCAAAATCTCTGCGTAAAGTCCCTCAGGTTTTAGGGAACGGAGCCAGCGAACATGTTTCTGTGTCCAATTACTGCTTCCCTCGGTATAGCGAAAATCATGTCGGAGACAGAAGGCAAGAATTTGTTGTTTGATTTTCTTCAGAGCCACTTTGTGGTCTGTTCTCATACGGATATATTCTTTGACTTGTTCATCCTCAGCAGTAGGAATATGAACAGGCTGATAGCTACGAAAGGCCAGAGCTTTTGCGAGCTGAGCCGCATCTTTCTTATCAGTCTTAACACGCTTAGATCCTTCCTTCATTACCGTTGTAGGTGCCATCACGATACAGGGAATCCCGTGAGCTTGTAGCTGGTGATATAGGGTAAATCCGAGGCATCCAGCTTCGTAGCCACATAACACTTCTGCATCTTGACCATATAAACGACGAAGCTCATTCACATAGTTCACAATATAGCTAACATTTGGACTAACTTTAGTGCTATGTTTGAATTGATTGGTCATCATATCATAATAGCAGAGTGAAAAACTTTCTTTGTGAACATCCATTCCGATGAAAAGTGTGGTAAAATGAAACATATAAGACCTCCAATTGAGTGTGGTAATTCCTGTTAGAAGTTGATTGTTTTTTTATTCTAGTGTACAGGTAAATCCACGAATTCTCAACTGGGGGTCTTTACATATTGTCTATAAAACAAGGACAAACAATAGAAAGACAAAACTGGCTTTTGAAAAGCGATGATAGATTCTAGTCGGTTCATTTTTGGTCTTGATAGAGTTTGTTTTGAACAATTTCTGGAGAGTTTCCTTGAAATGCCGTCTCTGATTCAAGGTCCCCTTGTAATTGCCACATAAACCAAGCTACCATATAGACAATATGTAAAGACCCCCAGTTGAGAATTCGTGGATTTACCTGTACACTAGAATAAAAAAACAATCAACTTCTAACAGGAATTACCACACTCAATTGGAGGTCTTATATGTTTCATTTTACCACACTTTTCATCGGAATGGATGTTCACAAAGAAAGTTTTTCACTCTGCTATTATGATATGATGACCAATCAATTCAAACATAGCACTAAAGTTAGTCCAAATGTTAGCTATATTGTGAACTATGTGAATGAGCTTCGTCGTTTATATGGTCAAGATGCAGAAGTGTTATGTGGCTACGAAGCTGGATGCCTCGGATTTACCCTATATCACCAGCTACAAGCTCACGGGATTCCCTGTATCGTGATGGCACCTACAACGGTAATGAAGGAAGGATCTAAGCGTGTTAAGACTGATAAGAAAGATGCGGCTCAGCTCGCAAAAGCTCTGGCCTTTCGTAGCTATCAGCCTGTTCATATTCCTACTGCTGAGGATGAACAAGTCAAAGAATATATCCGTATGAGAACAGACCACAAAGTGGCTCTGAAGAAAATCAAACAACAAATTCTTGCCTTCTGTCTCCGACATGATTTTCGCTATACCGAGGGAAGCAGTAATTGGACACAGAAACATGTTCGCTGGCTCCGTTCCCTAAAACCTGAGGGACTTTACGCAGAGATTTTGACAGAATATCTATTGACCTATGAGAAATTAGTAGATCAAATAGAACGGTATGATGCACGAATTGAGCAACTGGGTCAAAGCGACAGTTATCAAGAGAAGGTCTCACGGCTTTCTTGCTTTATTGGCATTAAAACACTAACTGCTCTTTCCATTGTGACAGAAATCGGTGATTTTAATCGCTTTGCGACAGCTCAACATTTTGCTTCTTATCTTGGGCTAACTCCTAGCGAAAATTCTAGCGGCGACAAGGAGAGAAGAGGTGCTATCACCAAAGCTGGGAATAGCCATGTGAGACGACTTCTGATAGAAGCTGCACAATCATTGGCTAAGGGGACGATTGGGTATAAATCCAAAGAATTGAAAAGGAGACAAAGTGGAAACCGAGTGGAGGTGATTGCTTATGCGGATAAGGCTAATGAACGCTTAAGAAGACGTTATCGCACACTTGTTCTAGGAAAAAATAAGAAACAAAATGTTGCTAAAACAGCTATTGCACGAGAATTGTCTGGTTTTATTTGGGGGATGATGACAGGAAGAATAGCTTGAAGTTAGCGCTTGTTTTCATGTACACTTTTGACCATTAAGTTTTATCATCGCAGAGCGATGAGGAATCCCTATTTCTATCCAAAATCACTGGGTGAATTTGGACAGAAATAAGGATTGAAATCATGTTTGAATGGAAAGTATCTTGAAGGAGTTTAGGACTTCAAGGTTTGAGTCATCTACGAAACGACTAAGTGGCACAATTGTGATCCACGCTTATAGAGAGTAGGACTCGCGGCAGAACCATTGACCTGTAGGTAACCAATCCACGAATATCAGAGTGGCCAATGCCCGAAGCTAAGAACTAGGCTCTTTCTAGATACTTTTCATTTTTTAATCAGTTCGATTGTTTTTACTTGACAAAGGGCTTTACATATCAGTCATTTGAATTAACTTTGATACATCGTCACTTTCGTCTTGCCGTACTCTAGTATAGCCTGCGCCTCAGTTCCTTGTCTGAAAGCTAATTCATTCGACTATACTAGCCAATTTGTGGTCTGCGCCAATATTGTTGGCAACCTTTTTTAGATTGAAGAGCAAGGTTTCATTATTTATAGCACTATCGGTACTATCTTGCTGCTGAGATGATGCAGTTGTGGAGGAGCTCTCTTTATTTTCGGTAGATTGCGGACCTATATCCTTGTCAGTGACATAGCCTACATACTGATACTGCTTTATGTTACTTGGATTAGGAAGTTGGTCTCCGACTTTTAGCTGATGAACCTGATTGTAGTCTGCAAGTAAATTGCTTTCTAGAGCCTGGATACTCTGGATAGGTAGAATAGAACCAGTGGCGGTCAGAAGAAGGATGGATGAAATTTTGCCTTTTCCAACCAAACTTATTCCTAGAACTAGAAGAAGTTCCCCTCCAATCGTTAATAGATTAATCCCGGTCTCCCCTGTAGCTGGAAGAATCCCAAATATTTTTTTAGGTTCGGTCTTGTAGATGAGATAGATTGTTTGATTCTCCGTAGCTATTTCTTTGGAAGGTGAGACAGTTTTCAGCTTAGATAAGACAGAATCCTTCTCTGAACTTGTTAGTTCATCTTGTGCAATATATTGATATTGAACAGATACCGTCGATGCATATAGGAGGCTGGCTTCCCCATAGGCCACTCACTATGGCTACTGTAGTACTAGACATGGCTAGTTGTTTAAGAGCGATTTTCTTGGTATACATTTTCCTCTCCTTTTTAAATATTTACTTGTACAATCAGATTATACTACTTGTACGAAGAAAAAAATGCCAAATCGTTCACATTTTTGGGGCAATAGTGCATATTTTTTTAAAATTTTAAATGGTATATTTTTACTAGAGATAGAGGATGGTATCCTGGTATTTATTTTAGTAATTGGTGTCTTAATCATGTTCTTTTTAGCAATGTAGTATTACTGTGTAGAAATTTTTCCAGATTATGGTATTTTTATCTAAGAATACTGTGTATCCTAGTGCCAAACCTTGAAAATTGCCTAATTTTCTGCTACAATATATTATTGACTAAAATTGAAATAGGATGAATGATATGGTAACAAATGTACTTCGTTCTCTCATTGAAAATGATAAGGGAGAGCTAAGAAAACTTGAGAAAATGGCAGACAAGGTCTTCTCGTATGCCGATGAAATGGAAGCGCTGACTGATGAACAGTTGCAAGCTAAGACAGCAGAATTTAAGGAGCGATACAATAACGGTGAATCCCTCGATGATCTTTTGTACGAAGCTTATGCGGTAGTCCGTGAAGGAGCTCGTCGCGTATTGGGCCTCTATCCCTACAAGGTTCAGGTTATGGGAGGAATCGTTCTTCACAACGGTGACGTTCCAGAAATGCGTACTGGTGAAGGTAAAACTCTGACTGCAACGATGCCTGTTTATTTGAATGCCTTGTCTGGTCAAGGTGTTCACGTAGTGACGGTTAACGAGTATCTTTCTACTCGTGATGCGACTGAAATGGGTGAATTGTATTCATGGCTTGGTCTATCAGTTGGTATCAACTTAGCTGCTAAATCACCCTTGGAAAAACGTGAGGCCTATAACTGCGATATTACTTATTCGACCAACTCAGAGATTGGTTTTGACTACCTCCGAGACAATATGGTTGTTCGCGCAGAAGACATGGTTCAACGTCCTCTCAATTATGCCTTGGTCGATGAAGTTGACTCAATCTTGATTGACGAAGCTCGTACGCCGTTGATTGTATCTGGTGCACAAGGTTCTGAAACAAACCAGTTGTATTTCTTGGCAGATAATCTTGTTAAATCTTTGACAACAGAAGATTACATCATAGACATTCCATCTAAGACGATTGGTCTGTCTGATTCAGGTATTGACAAAGCAGAGAAATTCTTCAAGTTAGATAACCTCTACGATATTGAAAATGTAGCCATTACCCATTTCTTGGATAATGCACTTCGTGCCAACTACATTATGACCTATGATATTGACTATCTGGTCAATGAAGACCAAGAGGTCATGATTATCGATCCATTTACAGGTCGTACGATGGAAGGTCGTCGTTATTCTGATGGACTTCACCAAGCTATCGAAGCTAAGGAAGGTGTACCGGTTCAAAACGAGTCTAAGACAAGTGCCTCTATTACCTACCAAAACCTTTTCCGTATGTATAAAAAATTATCAGGGATGACGGGTACTGGTAAAACAGAAGAGGAAGAATTCCGTGAAATCTACAACATCCGTGTTGTACCAATTCCAACCAACCGTCCAATCGCGCGTGTTGACCACGAAGATTTACTCTATCCAAGTCTAGAATACAAATTTAATGCCGTTATTGCTGATGTGAAGAGACGCTATGAGAAAGGGCAACCTGTCTTGGTCGGTACAGTTGCGGTTGAAACTTCTGATTTGATTTCTCAAAAATTGGTAGCTGCAGGTGTCCCTCACGAAGTATTGAATGCTAAAAACCACTATCGTGAAGCGCAGATTATTATGAATGCTGGTCAGCGTGGTGCGGTCACTATTGCGACCAACATGGCGGGACGCGGTACCGATATTAAGTTAGGTCCAGGGGTACGTGAACTTGGTGGGCTGTGTGTTATTGGTACTGAGCGCCATGAAAGTCGTCGTATTGATAACCAGCTTCGTGGACGTTCAGGTCGTCAAGGTGACCCAGGTGAATCACAATTCTATCTATCTCTCGAAGATGACTTGATGAAACGCTTTGGTTCAGAACGCATCAAAGTATTTATGGAGCGTATGAATCTAACAGAAGAAGAGTCCGTTATCAAGTCTAAAATGTTGACACGTCAAGTTGAATCTGCTCAGAAGCGTGTGGAAGGGAACAACTACGACTCACGTAAACAAGTCCTTCAATATGACGATGTGATGCGTGAGCAACGTGAAATCATCTATCGCCAACGCCAGGATGTTATTACTGCTAACCGTGATTTGGCTCCTGAAATCAAAGCGATGATGAAACGGACGATTGAACGCCAAGTTGCTGGTCACTTCCTTGGTTCGAAAGATGAAGCTATTGATGGAATTATCAAATTTGCGCATGCAAATCTCGTTGACGATGATACCTTGAGTAAAGCTACTTTTGAAGCAATGAATCAGAAAGAGATTGTCGAAGAGCTCTATGAACGTGCTTTGAGAGTCTATGATTCGCAAGTGAAAAAATTACGCGATGAAGAACGTGTACGCGAATTCCAGAAAGTTCTTATCCTTCGTGTTGTGGATAACAAATGGACAGACCATATTGATGCCTTGGATCAATTGCGCAATGCAGTCAGTCTTCGTGGATACGCTCAAAACAATCCAATCGTTGAATATCAATCAGAAGCATTTACTATGTTCAACGATATGATTGGGGCTATCGAGTTTGAAGTAACCCGTTTGATGATGAAGGCGCAAATTCATGACAATATTGAGCGTGAGCGTACAAGTCAAGAAGCACATACGACAGCTGTTAAGAATATTATGCCGAACCAATCGCATGCAATTCAGGAGAATGTATCTTTTGAAGGTGTTGATCGTAACGATCCATGCCCATGCCAGTCTGGTAAGAAATTTAAAAATTGTCACGGCCGTAAATAGGAATGACGCGTGGACTGGACGGCTGTCCAGTCCTTTTGCAATTTTTAGACCAGTCACTAGAGTCAGTTCGTTTATGTTAATAAATGAATTGACTATGCAAAAGGAGACCGATTAATGATAGTAGGACATGGCATTGACCTTCAGGAGATGGCGGCGATTGAAAGTGCCAGAATCAAACACCAAGGGTTTCCCCAAAAGATTCTCACAGAGAAAGAATTTGAACGGTATCAAAGTCTGTCCGGTCGCCGTCAGTTAGAATATTTAGCTGGACGTTGGTCAGCCAAAGAAGCACTGACCAAGGCCTTGGGGACAGGCATTGGTAAGATAGGATTTCATGATATTGAAATTCTGAATACCAGCAAAGGAGTTCCCTATGTGACGAAGAGTCCCTTTGATGGGAATATTTGGCTCAGCATTAGCCATTCAGGAAATTTTGTACAAGCTAGTGTGATTTTGGAGGAGAAAGATGATTGAAAGTGAACATCGACCCACGCAAATTCGGGTTGACTTAGATGCGATTGCGGAAAATTTCGAGCAAGTAATGACCAACTTGCCCCATAAGACCGAAGCATTTGCAGTTGTTAAGGCGAATGCTTATGGTCATGGAGCTGTTGCGGTAGCGAAAAAGTTATCCAGTCAAGCAGCTGGTTTTTGTGTTTCGAATTTGGATGAAGCATTAGAGTTACGTAAAGCAGGTATCGAGCATCCTATCTTGATTTTAGGAGTGGTTCCTGTACGTTTTTTACCAGTAGCTCATCAACTCAATATCAGTGTGACAGTTGCCAGTCTGGACTGGTTGCAAGATGCAAAAGACTTAGAGGCTGATTTATCTGGTCTAACTGTCCATCTTAAGCTGGATACAGGTATGGGGCGGATTGGTTTTAGAAAAATAGCCGATTTGCTACAAGCGATTGCTATCCTTGAAGAATTAGAGTATGACATCGAAGGAGTTTATACTCATTTTGCTACTGCGGATGAGGTTGAACAGGCGCACTTCGAGGGTCAACTGTCTGTTTTTAAAGAATTTTTGGATGTTCTACCAATTACTCCGCGCTGGATTCATGCCAGCAATTCAGCAACAAGCATTTGGCATGCTGATACAGTATTTAACCTGGTTCGTTTGGGAAACATTCTTTATGGACTTAATCCAAGTGGACGAGTGCTAGAACTCCCGTTTGATGTTCAACCAGCCTTATCTCTCGTATCTGAAATTGTTCATGTAAAGCAGGTTGAAGCTGGCACAACAATTGGCTACGGAGCTACTTATCACAGCACCGATTCAGAATGGATTGCGACCGTTCCGATAGGATATGCAGACGGTCTCGTACGAAGCTTACAAGGCTTATCAGTCCTAGTCGATGGGCAGGCCTGTGAAATTGTAGGGCGTATTTCGATGGACCAGATCACCATTCGTTTACCTCATGCTTATCCGCTTGGTCAAAAAGTCACCCTAATCGGTCAAGATAGAGATAAAACGATCTCTGTTCAGGAGTGGGCTGATCGCATCGGAACCATAAATTACGAGGTGGTTTGTCTTTTGACAGATCGTCTACCTCGAATTTTTGAGTAAATGTGACGATAATCCGCCTCTTTCACTAGGAATAGAAGGCTAAAATATTAGAGAAGTGTTGCCTATAGATTGTCTATAATACAAATATCGTCATTTAGTTGACTTTTATTACTTCGACGTAAGGAGGCTGGGCAAAAAGCCCAGGACCACTACTCAGAGTTCGTGTCAACATATCAGCGCAGTGGTTGATTGGCAGATTTGTTCGTGTTTTGCACTCCAAATCTGGCCTAATCAACTGTGCGGGGGTGGGAAGACGAACTCTTTTTATCTTGGTCGAGTTCTTTCCCATTCCCTATTTCCAACTTCAAACACTCCACTGGATTGTTTGAACTCGCCTTGCCTGATTTTGTAAAAGTGACTTGCTTTGCAAGCAATCTGGGGGATACGAATAGTCCAGTGGACTATTCGTACCTGAGCCTGAAAACAAAAAAGCGAAGTACATCAGCTGGTCACCTAGAAATAAGAAAGCATTGAGTTATGCCTGTGGCTTTTGATGAGGCTGGTCAAAAAGTCTAGGACCACTACTCAGAGTTCGTGTCAACATATCAGCGCAGTGGTTGATTGGCAGATTTGTTCGTGTTTTGCACTCCAAATCTGGCCTCTACGACTGATGCGAACAGAGTTCGCCTTATCTCCAACCTCAAACTGTCTCCCAGACAGTTTGAGCTGTGCGGGGGTGGGAGTGAAACAGTCTGGGGTTAGACTGTTTCAGCTCAACAACTAGAAATAAAGACTTGTTGACGGACTCTTTTTATCTTGGTCGAGTTCTTTCCCACTCCCTTTGTCCCCAGTCTCCAACTATCTCCCAGATAGTTGGAGCGAGTACTAAAAGTAAACTAAAAGACTATAATGAGGCTGGTCAAAAAGTCTAATACTCTTCGAAAATCAAAATTATTCGTTGTCAACTTGCCTTGATGAACTCCGGTTCTATCTTCGACTTCGTTTCCTAGGCTACTTTTGATTTTCATTGAGTATAAAAAAATAGCTTAGAATTGCATCGTCAGAAACGTTGATTCTAAGCTATTTTTGTTTATTCAAATTTTAATTGGTACTCAATGAAAATTAAAATCAGACTAGCTCCAATGGAGCTTGACACTCATCAAATCAAGTCAACAACGTCTGGTTTTGATTTTCGAAGAGTATGAAGAGGGAACTGACCGACCTCGTTGTGATTATTGCTCGTTAAAAAAAGCTTCATAGAGTGCGTGCAGAGCGCGTTTCTTTTCTTCGGTTTTGACAACGAACATAACAGAAACTTCGCTGGCTCCCTGTGAAATCATTGCCAAGTTGACATTTTGTTTAGAGAGGGCAGTGGTAGCGGTAGCTGTTACACCGACATGGCTCTTCATATTTTCACCAACAATCATGATAATAGATAAACCATGTTCGATTTCGGCCTTGTCAACTTCCATTTTCGTATTGAGTTGACGAAGGATCTCTTCTTCCTTGATAGGAGTCAATTCACGCTCACGGACTACGATGGATAAATCGTCAATCCCGGTCGGCATGTGCTCCCAGCGAATATTGAGATCTTCGAGAATTTGCAACACCTTGCGACCAAAACCAACTTCACGGTTCATCAAGTATTTGGACAAGTTAATGCTGACAAAACCATCGTCTGTAGCAATACCGACAACAGGAACTGTTTGCTCGGTATGTTTGTGTACAATTCGGGTACCAGGGTGAGTTGGGTTATTGGTGTTTTTGATAACCAATGGAATCCGCCCGCGATAGGCAGGAAGGAGGGCTTCATCGTGGAGGACGGAGAAACCTGCATAAGCTAATTCTCGCATTTCACGATAGGTCAATTCTTTGATTGAATGTGGATTTTTAATGATGCCAGGATGGGCAGCAAAAATACCATCGACATCTGTAAAGTTTTCATAGAGGTCAGCCTTGACCCCGGCAGCAATGATGGAACCTGTAATGTCCGATCCACCTCGTGAGAAGGTACAAATCTGGTTATCAACAGTTACACCGAAGAATCCTGGGATAATGAGTACTTCATCTGTATCACGAAGCTCTTCGATTTTGTCATAACTTGAAGGCAAAATGCGAGCATTTCCTGGTTCGGAGCTGACAATAATACCAGCTTTTTTAGGATGTACATAGCGTGCAGGCAATCCTCTGTGGGTAAAATATTCGGCAATCAATTTGGCATTATTATCTTCACCAGCTGCTAAGAATGCGTCGTAAAGGAATTCGTTATCATCAATTGGTAGGCTGGCCAAAGAGATGATGCTGTCTGCGATTTTCTTCATGCTGTTAGCTGTGAAACCAAGTTCGTCAACCATTGCCTGATAACGGTTGATGATCCATTCTTGACTGGCAGTCACATCTTTTCCGTTAACATATTCTTTATAATATTTAATCAACGCATCAGTAACTTTAGTATCCTCGGCATTGCGTTTTCCAGGTGCAGACACCACAACAAAGCGACGTTCTGAATCAGATTGAACAATATTGAAAACTTTTTCTAACTGTCCAGCAGAAGCAAGTGAGCTTCCCCCAAATTTAATAACTTTCATTCTCATCTCCTTGGATATTTTTTTCTATTATAGCAGAATGATATGAAATTGTCAGTATGTTCAGACAAATCTTGCCAAGAATTTTATCGAAAAACGAACAAGAGGCAAGTATGAAAATTTCAGAAAAACATTTTTTTCTTTCAACTGTGTTACAATTAAAGTAATAGGAGGCGAGTATGGTAAAAGCAATTATTTTCGACATGGATGGTGTACTTTTTGATACAGAAACATTCTATTTTCAACGTCGAGCGGATTTTTTAGCGACAAAAGGTTTATCGGTTGATCATTTGGATCCATCTATATTTGTCGGTGGAAGGGCTAGTCAAATTTGGAAACGGATTTTAGGGGATGATTATGATAACTGGGATGTCCCTGCCTTGGAAGAAGAATATCGTGTGTATAAAGAAAAGCGACCAACCCCTTATGCAGAGCGGATTTTTCCTGAAGTTAAAGCGGTATTGGAGAGACTAACTATCCAAGGTATTCCTGTAGTTTTGGCTTCAAATACCGACCGTTCAGAAATCGAACGTGCTCTACTAGATGCTGGTATACGCTCTCACTTTAGTCATGTTTTCTCAGCGATGGATTGTGAGGCCCCAAAACCAGATCCCGCGGTTTATGTGAAAGCAGCCAGTGCAACAGGAGTAGCTAAATCGGACATTTTAGTATTTGAAGATAGTGCGAAGGGGATTGAAGCTGCTAAAAAAGCAGGTTTGACAGTTTGGGCTATTCGAGACCAGCATTATGGAATTGATCAGTCGAAAGCAGACAAATTGGTAGACAATCTTGAAGATGCCTTTGACTTATTGCGATTTTAAGAAATGTTATATTTTAGTCCAAGTATCAGTTCTCGTGAAAAATGGTATTTCTAGCTCAGAATCCAGTTAGATCTTCCAAAATTATTGATGTAAAAAATGAAAGTTGTAAATTAAACTTAGAGCCTATAATTTACAGTTCAGACTTGTATATTGAGGTTGTTTTTTAAAAATATAGTCAGTATTTCATGCAAAAACTACCTTGATGAGTGAAAAAGCCAAGGCGCTTTTCGTGTGAATATAGGTTCTTAGACACGTTATTTTCTAGCATATCTAAATTTTATATTGCGATAATGGCCTCCATCTTTTTCGGACGTCACACTTTACTTGCTAGAAAAAAAGTGACAATTATAAAAACTGTGTTACAATGGAAAACAAGAATTTGAAGTTTGATATTCAAATCTTTTAATTATCAAACTATTTTGAAAGGAGCAAGAGAATGGCCTACCAAACAATTCGTTATGAAGTAATTGATTCCGTAGCGATTCTAACTTTAAACAGACCGGAAGTGGCAAATGGTTTTAATATTCCTATGTGTGAAGAAATCTTAGAAGCAATCCGCCTTGCAGAAGGGGATGCCTCCGTCAAAATTTTACAAATTCAAGCACAGGGTTCCATTTTCTCCGTGGGTGGAGATTTAGTTGAGATGAAGCGTGCAGTGGATGATGATGATATTGCTTCTTTGGTAAAAATAGCAGAGCTGGTGAATGATATTTCGTTTGCGATGAAGAAATTGTCTAAAGTGGTCATTATGGTGACGGATGGGGCAGTGGCTGGAGCCGCGGCTAATATGGCAGTGGCAGCTGATTTTGTTATTGCCTCCAGCAAGACAAAATTCATCCAAGCCTTTGTAGGTGTTGGACTTGCGCCGGATGCGGGGGGACTCTTTCTACTGAGTCGTGCTATTGGGGCTAATCGTGCTAGTCACTTGGCGATGACTGGAGAGGGCTTATCAGCGGATAAGGCTTTAGAATATGGGATTATTTATAAATTGGCAGAGCCAGAAAAACTAGAAAAGACAGTTGCCCAGGTCATAAAAAAACTCTTGCGAGGCTCAGTAAACTCTTATGCAGCAATCAAACAACTGACATGGGAAAGCCAATTTAAAGACTGGGAGTCTTATCGCCGATTGGAGCTGGATTTACAAGAAACATTGGCCTATAAAGAGGATTTTAAAGAGGGAGTTCGAGCGCATGCAGAACGACGTAGACCAGTGTTTACGGGAGATTGATTTTTAAATTAGTAAAAAAATATTTGACAATCAAAGTTTTATGGTTTATACTTTGACTATCAAAGTAAAGGAGGCCTGTTTTGGAAGATCCAAAAGTAAATGAATATCTAACGGCCATTTTTAACAATGTGTTGGTGATTGAAGAAACAAGTCTGCGTAGTAGCCGATTCAATGATATTTCGATTAAGGAAATGCACACGATTGATGTGATAGGAAGTATTGATGGAGCTACTCCGAGTGATGTTGCTCGGACTTTGATGGTAACCTTAGGTACTGTTACAACTAGCTTGAACAATTTGGAAAGAAAAGGATATGTTGAGCGTATTCGTTCGACCAAAGATCGGCGAGTTGTTCATCTCTATCTGACCAAAAAAGGTCGACTGGTCTATCGTTTACATCAACGATTTCACAATGAAATGGTGAAACAGATTACAGATGGTATGGATGATGCAGAGTATCAGGTAATGAAGAAAGGACTCATGAAACTCTATCACTTCTTGGAGGATTTGAAATGAGAAACCATGCTAAAATCAGTCAGGTGGCCCACTATCTTCCGAAGAAGATTGTGACCAATGATGATTTGGCCCAGCAAATGGATACCAGTGATGAGTGGATTCGTAGCCGTACAGGTATCGGTCAACGACACATTGTTACTGGAGAGACGACGAGTGATTTGGCTAGTCAAGTGGCTAGAAAATTACTGGAAAAGTCTCAGCTAGATGCTAGTGAAATTGACTTCATCATCGTAGCAACGATTACTCCGGATGCTTCAATGCCATCTACGGCAGCTATGGTCCAAGCAGCAATTGGCGCGAAAAAGGCTTTCGCCTATAATCTCGTTGCAGCTTGTTCAGGATTTGTTTTTGCGCTATCAACAGCGGAAAAATTACTTGCTTCAGGAGTCTATAAGAGAGGACTTGTCATTGGTGCAGAGACCCTATCTAGGTCTGTCGACTGGTCAGATCGATCAACGGCTGTTTTATTTGGAGATGGTGCTGGAGGAGTTTTGCTGGAAGCGTGTGAACAACCGAGCTTTTTAGCAGAAATCTTGCGAACGGATGGCGGTCGAGGTGCGAGTCTGACAGCAGGGATAGACCAGAAAGAGACGCCATTCTCGACACAAAGTCGTCAACAACCCTTTATCCAAATGGAGGGCAGAGCTATATTTGAATTTGCGACGAGGGATGTCACGGCAACCATGGCAGAGCTGCTAGAACAAGCTGATATGACTGTGGATTGCGTTGATTATTTCTTGCTCCATCAAGCCAATATACGTATTCTGGATAAGATGGCTCGTAAATTGGGAGTGGCGGGTGAAAAATTTCCAGCAAATATGGATAAATATGGCAATACCAGCGCAGCAAGTCTTCCTATTCTCTTATCAGAATGTGTAGAGAGCGGAATGTTGCGATTGGATGGAAGCCAGACTATTCTCATGGCTGGTTTCGGTGGAGGCCTCACATGGGGAACTCTACTCTTACAACTTTAGTTAATTCCTTGCCCTAGGCAAGATTAAAATATTTTATTTTCCAAAAGGAGACACATATCATGGCAGTATTTGAAAAAGTACAGGAAATCATCGTTGAAGAATTGGGTAAGGATGCTGAAGAAGTAACTCTTACAACAACCTTTGAGGATTTGGACGCAGATTCATTGGATCTTTTCCAAGTTATCTCTGAAATCGAAGATGCATTCGACATCCAAATCGACACTGAAGAAGGTTTGACTACTGTAGGCGATTTGGTTGCCTACGTTGAAGAAAAAACAAAATAATGACTGTTAAGGAAAGTGCTATTTAGCATTTTTCTTAAAATAAATACTTTGATAATCAAAACATTGAGATATCAAACTATTTTTGAGTGAGGGGGCAACCTTTCACTTGTTTACCTAATGATTTGATATTCAAATGATTAGGTAAGCAAGAAAAAAGATGAGGGAATTATGAAGATGAAAATAACAGAATTGCTCGATATTAAGTATCCAATTTTTCAAGGTGGTATGGCTTGGGTAGCTGATGGAGATTTGGCTGGTGCCGTATCTAATGCAGGTGGTCTAGGAATCATCGGCGGAGGAAATGCTCCAAAAGAAGTCGTTAAGGCAAACATTGATAAAGTCAAGTCCATCACAGACAAGCCTTTCGGTGTCAATATCATGCTCCTATCGCCTTTTGCAGATGACATTGTTGACTTGGTCATCGAAGAAGGTGTGAAAGTTGTCACCACAGGAGCAGGAAATCCAGGGAAGTATATGGAGCGTCTCCATGCTGCAGGGATTACAGTTATTCCTGTTGTACCAAGTGTAGCCCTTGCTAAACGCATGGAAAAACTGGGTGTGGATGCCGTCATCGCTGAAGGGATGGAAGCCGGAGGCCATATTGGTAAATTGACCACCATGACCTTGGTTCGTCAGGTTGTTGAAGCCGTATCTATTCCTGTTATTGCTGCTGGAGGTATTGCAGATGGTGCAGGTGCTGCGGCAGCCTTTATGTTGGGAGCAGAAGCGGTGCAAGTTGGAACTCGTTTTGTAGTAGCTACAGAGTCCAATGCCCATCAGGCTTATAAGGAAAAAGTTTTAAAAGCTAAGGATATTGATACAACTGTATCTGCTTCTATTGTTGGACATCCTGTGAGAGCCATCAAGAATAAGTTGTCATCTGCTTATGCAGCTGCAGAGAAAGATTTCTTGGCAGGTAAAATTTCAGCAGATGCTATTGAAGAACTTGGTGCAGGTGCCCTTCGTAATGCAGTTGTTGATGGTGATGTAACAAATGGCTCCGTGATGGCTGGTCAAATTGCTGGTCTGGTTTCTAAAGAAGAATCTTGTGAAGATATTTTGAAAGACATCTATTATGGAGCAGCCAAAGTGATTAGAGAAGAGGCAAGCCGTTGGGCTTCGGTTGGAGAATAGGATGACAAAGACAGCTTTTCTTTTTGCAGGTCAAGGGTCTCAGACAGTGGGGATGGCCCGTGACCTTTACGAATATTACCCGATAGTTAGAGAAACGTTTGACCAGGCTAGTCAGTTTCTGGGGTATGACATTCGTGACCTAATTGACAATCAAGAGGATAAATTACATCAGACTCGCTATACCCAGCCTGCGATTTTGACAACTTCCCTTGCTATTTATCGTTTATTGGCAGAAAAGAGGATTAAACCCGACATGGTGGCTGGTTTGTCCTTGGGAGAATACGCAGCCTTGGTTGCTTCAGGTGCTCTGGTCTTCGAAGATGCCATTGCCCTGATTGCCAAACGGGGTGAGTTTATGGAGACGGCTGCACCAGCAGGGACTGGTAAGATGGTCGCTGTCCTTAATGCAGATGTCAGCTTGATCGAAGAGGTCTGTTCATCTGTTACCTCTGGGATTGTTTCTCCAGCCAACTACAACACACCAGCCCAAATCGTTATCGGTGGCGAGGTGGCAGCTGTAGATGAGGCAGTGGAAGCCTTGAAGGCGGCGGGTGTCAAACGCATGATTCCCCTCAATGTGTCGGGGCCTTTCCATACGGCTCTCTTGCGTCCAGCGTCGGAGCAATTGGCTCAGGCCTTGGAGCAGGTGGAATTTTCGGACTTCCAAGTAGAGTTGGTCGGTAATACGGAAGCTAAGGTCATGAAAAAAGAGGACATCAAGTCCCTCTTGACCCGTCAAGTGATGGAACCAGTTCGTTTCTATGAGTCAATCGCAACCATGCAGGAAGCCGGTGTGACTAACTTTATTGAAATTGGTCCAGGTAAAGTCTTATCAGGATTTGTCAAGAAAATCGATAAGACGGCGCATGTTATAGCAATTGAAGACATAGAGGGACTACAAATAGTATTGAATAAATCATGAGGAGGAATCATGGAATTAACAAATAAAAATGTTTTTGTAACAGGTTCAAGCCGAGGAATCGGCTTGGCCATTGCCCATAAGTTTGCCAGTCTTGGTGCCAATGTGGTGCTGAACGGTCGTGGTCAGCTAGGCCAGGACTTGCTGGATAGCTTTGCAGATTACGGTGTGAAAGTCCTAGCTATTTCAGGAGATATTTCGAGCGCGGAAGATGCCAAACGAATGGTGGCAGAAGCTATCGGAACTCTCGGTAGCGTCGATATTTTGGTCAACAATGCAGGGATTACCAAAGACGGTATGGCTCTTCGTATGACAGAAGAGGATTTTGATACGGTTCTGAAGGTAAATCTTACTGGAACTTTTAATATGACGCAGGCTGTTTTGAAACCAATGACAAAGGCTCGTGAGGGTGCTATTATCAATCTATCAAGTGTATCTGGCTTGATTGGAAATGCTGGACAGGCCAACTATTCTGCTTCTAAGGCAGGTGTGATTGGATTTACTAAAGCCATTGCCCGTGAGGTTGCTGGGCGAAATGTTCGTGTCAATGCGATTGCGCCGGGCTTTATCCAGTCTGATATGACAGATGTTTTATCTGACAAGATTAAAGAAGCTATGACTGCACAAATTCCTATGAAACGCTTTGGTGCGACAGAAGAAGTAGCGGATGTAGCAGTGTTCTTGGCTAAGCAAGAATATCTAACAGGACAGGTGATTGCGGTTGACGGCGGCTTGACCATGCAGTAAGAGAGGTTTGAAAATGACAAAACTAAATCGTGTAGTGGTGACAGGCTACGGTCTGACATCTCCAATCGGAAATACGCCAGAGGAGTTCTGGGATAGTTTGAAGGCTGGGAAAATTGGGATCGGAAAGATTACCAAGTTTGATACCAGTGAATATTCGGTCCATAATGCTGCGGAATTAAAAGATTTTCCTTTTGACAAATATTTCGTTAAAAAGGATACAAATCGCTACGATAATTACTCGCTCTATGCACTCTATGCAGCTAAAGAAGCGATTGCTAATGCACAGCTGGATACAGAGACAGTGGATAGTGACCGTTTTGGCGTTATCTTATCAACAGGTATCGGTGGTATTTTAGAAATTGAAGAGCAAGTGGCTCGGATGAACGAAAAAGGTCCAAAACGCATTCGTCCCATGGCTCTTCCAAAGGCCTTGCCAAACATGGCTGCTGGAAATATTGCTATGCAGGTCGGTGCAAATGGTGTCTGTAAGTGTGTCATCACAGCCTGTGCTTCGTCAAATGATGCCTTAGGAGAAGCCTTCCGTGAAATCAAGTTTGGTTTCCAAGATGTCATGTTGGCAGGTGGAGCAGAAGCAGCCATTACTCCGTTTGCAATCGGTGGTTTCCAAGCTTTGACAGCTATGTCGACTACTGAGGATCCAGAACGTGCGTCTATTCCATTTGACAAGGACCGCAATGGTTTTGTCATGGGAGAGGGTTCCGCGGTTTTAGTATTGGAAAGTTTGGAACACGCAGAGGCGCGTGGGGCGACGATTTTGGCTGAAATCGTTGGTTATGGAAATACTTGCGATGCTTACCACATGACTTCGCCACATCCAGAAGGTCTGGGTGCTATTAAGGCCATGAAGTTGGCCATTTCAGAAGCAGGTTTAGAGCCAGCTGATATTGACTACATCAATGCCCATGGTACTTCGACACCGGCTAATGAAAAAGGGGAAAGCCAAGCTATCGTATCCGTCTTCGGAAAGAACACGCCAGTTTCTTCTACCAAGTCCTTCACTGGTCACTTGTTGGGGGCAGCGGGTGCCGTTGAAGCGGCGGCTGTTATTGAGGCTATGCGTCACTCTTACGCACCAAAGACAGCTGGTACGACAGAATTATCTGAAGATATTGAAGCGGATGTCATTTATGGACAGGGGCGTGATATGGAAATCCGTCATGCCATTTCAAATACATTTGGCTTTGGAGGTCACAACTCGGTGATTGCTTTCAAACGTTGGGAGGCCTAAGTGAATATTACAGAAATTAAGGACCTGATGAGTCAGTTTGATCAGTCAAGTTTGCGAGAATTTTCATATAGCAATGCTGGGGAAACCTTGCATTTCAGTAAAAACCAGCAGGCGACAGCGGCTCCGAGTCCAATCGTAGAAGCTCCGCTTGCTCCAGTAGCTCCTGCAAGCCCAGCCCCTGTGCCAGCAGTTGAAATGAGTGAGCCAGCTCCAGTAGAAGCCAGCTCAGCCCCTGCGGCAGAAGGTGCGGTAATGGAAAGTCCCTTGGTCGGGGTGGCTTATTTGTCGCCAGCCCCTGACAAGCCAGCCTTTGTAGCAGTTGGCGATACGGTCAAAAAAGGGCAGACCCTCATGATTATCGAAGCCATGAAGGTCATGAACGAAGTGCCTGCTGACCGTGACGGTGTGGTCACAGAGATTTTGGTGGCCAATCAGGACGTTGTAGAATTTGGACAAGGATTGGTACGCATCAAATGATTGATATTTTGAAAATTAAAGAGGCACTACCTCATCGCTACCCTATGCTCTTGGTCGATCGTGTCCTTGAAGTATCGGAAGATGAGATTGTCGCCCTCAAAAATGTGACCATTAACGAGCCCTTCTTCAACGGGCATTTCCCAGACTATCCTGTTATGCCAGGTGTTCTCATCATGGAGGCCTTGGCTCAAACCGCAGGTGTCTTGGAGTTATCCAAGGAAGAAAACAAGGGCAAGCTGGTTTTTTATGCCGGCATGGACAAGGTCAAATTTAAGAAGCAAGTTGTACCTGGTGACCAGTTGATTATGACAGCTAAATTTGTCAAACGCCGTGGAACCATTGCGGTCGTTGAGGCAAAGGCAGAGGTGGACAGAAAACTGGCTGCGTCGGGGACGTTGACTTTTGGTATTGGAAAATAAATCAGTTCTCCATTTTATCTTTTATTGCGTCGACGAACGAGGAAACTTCGTTTCCTTATTTCCAACTTCAAATAATTTCATCATTATTTGAACTCGTTTTGCCGTACCCAAGTACTGTCTACAACAATTGATACGAATTTTATTCGTCTCATTTCCAACCTCCAAAGGTTTCCCAAACCTTTGGAGCAAGCACTAAAAGTAAAATGAAGAACTGCTATTGATAACCGTTATTTAATATTCTCACCTTGAGATTGTTATAACAATTATTCTATGTTAAAAAGGAGATAGGATTCATCATGTTTGAGAAGATTTTGATTGCCAATCGTGGTGAGATTGCGGTGCGGATTATTCGTGCGGCCAGAGAGCTAGGAATTGCGACGGTAGCTGTCTATTCAGAGGCTGACAAGGAAGCTCTCCACACCATGTTGGCAGATGAGGCTGTCTGTATCGGCCCAGCCCGTTCGACAGACTCCTATCTCAATATGCAGGCAGTCATCTCGGCGGCTGTTGTGACAGGTGCCCAGGCCATTCATCCTGGCTTTGGATTTTTGAGTGAAAACTCTAAGTTCGCCACCCTTTGTGAAGAGGTTGGTATCAAGTTCATCGGACCTTCTGGGATGGTTATGGATACCATGGGCGATAAAATCAATGCACGTGCAGAGATGATTAAGGCCCAAGTGCCTGTCATTCCAGGATCGGACGGCGAAGTTTTGACCAGCCAAGAAGCCCTTGAAATCGCGGAAAAGATTGGTTACCCCGTCATGCTCAAGGCATCGGCAGGTGGTGGCGGTAAGGGGATTCGTAAGGTGGAAAAAGCCGAAGAACTAGTGCCTGCCTTTGAATCAGCTTCCAGCGAAGCCAAGGCAGCCTTTGGAAGCGGAGCCATGTATATGGAGCGTGTTGTCTATCCTGCCCGGCATATCGAGGTGCAGATTTTAGCGGACCAACATGGGCATGTCATCCATCTGGGAGAACGGGATTGTTCCCTTCAACGCAACAACCAGAAGGTCTTAGAAGAGGCACCATCCATCGCTATTGGTCAGACTATGCGGAATCGGATCGGTCAGGCTGCGGTCCGTGCAGCCCAATCAGTCGGCTATGAAAATGCGGGGACTATTGAGTTCCTCTTGGACGAAGCCAAGGACGAATTTTACTTCATGGAAATGAACACACGGGTGCAGGTAGAACATCCTGTAACTGAATTTGTAACTGGTGTGGATATTGTCAAGGAGCAAATCAAGATTGCAGCTGGTCAGGAACTCAGCGTTCGCCAAGAAGATGTGCGGATTACAGGTCATGCCATTGAATGTCGCATCAATGCTGAAAATCCAGCCTTCAACTTCGCTCCAAGTCCAGGTAAGATTTCCAACCTCTACCTGCCAAGCGGAGGGGTTGGTTTGCGTGTAGATTCGGCAGTTTATCCAGGCTACACCATTCCGCCTTACTATGATTCGATGATAGCTAAGGTCATCGTGCATGGGGAAAATCGTTTTGAAGCCCTGATGAAGATGCAGCGAGCCCTCTACGAATTGGAAATTGACGGAGTGGTGACCAATACGGACTTCCAGCTGGACTTGATTTCCGACAAGCGAGTGGTGGCTGGTGATTACGACACCGCCTACCTCATGGAGGAATTTTTACCCCGCTATCAGGAAGAATTAAAAAAGTAAACTAGGAGAATGCTATGGCTTTGTTTCGCAAAAAGGACAAATATATCCGCATCAATCCCAATCGTTCGCGGATAGAGTCAGCACCTCAAGCAAAGCCAGAGGTGCCAGATGAACTCTTTTCCAAATGCCCAGCTTGTAAGGAAATCCTCTACAAGAAGGACTTGGGACCAGAGAAAACCTGTCAACACTGTTCCTATAATTTTCGGATTACAGCCCAGGAACGCCTGGCTTTGACAGTTGATGACGGTTCGTTTGAGGAATTATTTACGGGGATTGAAACCAAAAATCCCTTGGACTTCCCCAATTATCTAGAGAAATTAGCAGCCACCCGTCAAAAGACAGGCTTGGACGAGGCTGTTTTGACAGGCAAGGCAACAATCGGCGGACAGCCAGTTGCTTTGGGAATCATGGATTCTCACTTTATCATGGCCTCTATGGGAACGGTAGTTGGTGAGAAAATTACCCGCCTCTTTGAGTTGGCTACTGAAGAGAAACTGCCAGTCGTCCTCTTTACCGCATCTGGTGGTGCTCGCATGCAGGAAGGCATCATGAGCCTGATGCAAATGGCCAAGATTTCAGCAGCAGTGAAACGCCATTCCAATGCTGGCCTCTTTTACCTGACGGTCTTGACAGACCCCACAACAGGAGGTGTAACGGCTAGTTTTGCCATGGAAGGTGATATTATCCTAGCAGAGCCGCAGACCTTGGTAGGATTTGCAGGCCGTAGGGTTATTGAGTCAACCGTTCGGGAAAATCTGCCTGATGATTTCCAGAAGGCTGAATTTTTACAAGAACACGGCTTTGTTGACGCTATTGTCAAACGCCAAGACCTGCCTGCGACCATCAGTCGCTTGTTGAGAATGCATGGAGGTGTCAGATGACCAGTGATGTAGCACGTATGATCCGTTTGGCACGTGACCAGGTTCGCCTGACCACCTTGGACTATGCCACACAGCTCTTTGATGACTTTATCGAATTGCACGGAGATCGGAATTTCCGCGATGATGGAGCGGTTGTCGGTGGGATTGGCTTTTTAGCAGGTCAGCCTGTGACAGTTATCGGTATTCAAAAAGGGAAGAACCTTCAGGACAACCTCAAACGGAATTTCGGTCAACCTCACCCAGAAGGCTACCGCAAGGCCCTTCGTCTCATGAAACAGGCGGAGAAGTTCGGGCGTCCCGTTGTTACCTTCATCAATACTGCTGGAGCCTATCCAGGCGTCGGTGCCGAGGAGCGTGGGCAGGGCGAGGCCATTGCCCGCAACCTCATGGAGATGAGTGATCTCAAGGTGCCCATTATCGCTATTATCATCGGCGAGGGAGGCTCTGGTGGAGCTCTGGCTCTAGCGGTCGCAGACCAGGTCTGGATGCTGGAAAACTCCATGTACGCCGTCCTCAGCCCCGAAGGTTTCGCCTCTATCCTCTGGAAAGACGGCAGTCGGGCCATGGAAGCGGCCGAACTCATGAAGATCACCTCCTATGAGTTGGAGAAGCTCCAAGTGGTCGATCGGGTGGTTTTGGAAAATGGCAGAGCGACCAAGGAAGTCTTGGTTGACATCAAGGAAAACCTCATCAGCCAGTTGGCTCAACTACAAGCCTTGCCACTTGATAAATTGCTCGAAAACCGCTATCAACGCTTTAGAAAATACTAGGAAGACCTAGTATTTTTTTGTGATATTTGATATAATAAATAAAATAGTTTCCAGGAGGTTTTCCATGTTAGTAAAAGCAGATTTATCAAACGCAGAAGAATTGCTACCTATTCAGCACCGAGCATTTGCAGCTTTGTATGAAACCTACCAGGACCAGTACAACCCTGTCATTGAAACCATGGACTATTTCCAGTCACGCTTTGCACGACCAAATTGCAGCTACTACAAGATTGTCGAGGAAGGGCACACAGTCGGACTAGTACGAACAACGGTCGCTGAAGATGCTGACCAGGGCTGGCTAGGCTTGATTGGCATTGATCCAGACCACAGGGGAAAAGGCCATGGTCATAAGGCTATGTTAGAGTTAGAACAACTTTATCCAACGGTTAAGCGTTGGGTGCTCTGTACGATCTTGCAGGAGCCTAGATTAGTTGCTTTCTACGAAAAACTCGGCTACAAGTCTATAAATACAGAGCCTGAGCAGGAGGGTATAGATATGGTCTATATGGAGAAGTGGATAGGATAGGAGGTTAGAAATGCTAGAAACATTCAGTCAACGATTGGAATGGATTTGTAGGAAAATCTGGATTTTACTGCAGGCCTTTCTATTGTTGCTTCTTGAACTCATTCCAACTTTCATATTGCAAAAATCCACCTCGCCAGTCGCTCAATGGACTGCCGGCCTATCTTCTATTGGAATAATGGTCTTTATGTGTTGGTTGGCAGAAAGGAAAGGGCTTGCCATTTGGGATAGAAAATTCCTGACCTGGAAGGGACTTGGATTGGTTGCACTGACCGTACTATTTACCAGCCTTTCTACTGTCTTAGGGCATACTATCATGGACCTTCAAGGGATTGAAGATACGGCTAATCAGATTGGTATTGACAAGCTGTTGCGAATGATTCCCTTTGGGTTAGCCTTTGTTAGAATTGCCTGTCAGGCAGCGATTTCAGAGGAGATCATTGTCAGAGGCTATCTATTCAAAAAGTTTTTTGAAAAGCACAAGATTTTGGGAATTGTGGTGTCTGGTTTGGTATTTGCTTTTCTGCATGGACCAACAGATTTGGGCTCTTGGATTATTTATGCTAGTCCAGGTTTTATCTTGGCTTACTTGTACTATAAGACAGATTATCTGATTTACCCAATAGCAGTTCATTTCATAAATAATGCTTGGGCGGTGGTGGCTTTCTACTATTTATAAAACTGCAATAAAATATAGCTCTTGAAAGCTGGAAGAATGCCCTCTTAACTAACCTTGTTAGGAACTATCAGATTTTCCTATTGGATAATTAATCAACGCTTTAGAAAATACTAGGAATACTTAGTATTTTTTATTGGTTTCTATTGACAAATATCCTGTATCGTTGTATTATAAGTATATTACAAAAGCTAATTACATAATCCTTTGATTATGTATCAGAATAGGGGATTGATATGAAAACATTTTGTCAAGGGATGAAATGGCTTGGTCGAAAACTTTGGGTATTACTGAGAGCGTTTGGTTTGTTATTAATTGCTGTTCTTCCAGATGCTATTTTAGAGGTATCTACTTCTCAATTAGCCCAGTGGGGAGCAGCCTTAGTATCCTTCGTGATTATTGTCTTTATGTACTGGAGAGCTGAGAAGAATGGTATCAAGATTTGGGATAGAAGTTTTTTAACTTGGAAAGGTCTTGGTTTAGTTGTCTTAACATTCGCGGTAGCTCAGCTGTTTAAACACCTTGGCTATTACATTATGGAACTTCAGGGGATTGAAGAAACCAGCAATGAGCTTGAATTGACAAAGTTATTAGAAAACATTCCATTTTGGTTAGCCTTTGTTAGAATTGCCTGTCAGGCAGCGATTTCAGAGGAGATCATTGTCAGAGGCTATCTATTCAAAAAGCTATTTGAAAAGTACAAGATTCTAGGAATTGTAGTATCTGGTTTGATTTTTGCTTTCCTGCATGGACCAACAGATTTGGGTTCATGGATTATTTATGCTAGCCCAGGATTTATCTTGGCTTACTTGTACTATAAGACAGATTATCTGATTTACCCTATTGCAGTTCATTTTATCAATAATGCCTGGTCGGTAGTGGCATTTTACTATTTTCAATAAGTAAGAAAAAAGACGATTCCGTTTGGAGTCGTCTTTTGCTATTGTCAGTACAAGCCTTGTCACGGTAGAGATAGGAATGTCAACAAAGTCCTGACAGTGACCGCATAATTAAATCAACATCTTGGTTTTCCAACTCACGAATGATATGAAGATAGGTTTTCTGGGTCGTTGTTATGCTTGCATGACCAAGTCGTCTAGCAACACTTGCGATAGAAACCCCGGCAAATAATAAAATAGATGCATGGGTGTGTCGCAGGGCGTGAATGGTGATGACAGGAAGATTTGCACTTAGGCAACGCTTTTCAAGAATGGCATTGATGGTAGAGTTGTAAATCCGCTCTTTCTTCACGAAAAGTAGGTCATCAGGTTGGGCGTGCTGCAATAAGTTGGCGAATTGGGTGCTGGTTTGCCAGTCGAGTTGGATTTTTCGAATTGAAGATTTATTTTTTGTAGGTAAAAATCCGCCGTCTCCTTTATAATTCCATGTTTTATCAATGGTCAATAGCTGTCGGTGAAAATCAAAATCTTGAGTAGTGAGAGCAAGGGCTTCGGAGAATCGAATACCTGTTTTAGCAATCAATAAGATGAGCCAATCCCAATTCAGCTCCTCTCCGAGACGTAATTCTTGTATCAACTGATGAAGTTCAAATTGGTTGAGGTATTTTGTCTTTTTCTTTCGAGGAAGTCTTCCTTTGATAATCACCTTACGTGTCGGATCTCGTTCAATAATTCCTTCATCTACAGCATCTAAAATAGCTCCTTTCAACTGGTGATGAAAATCCATGGTTGTCTGTCGTTCATGTGTTTTAGCATAGCTGTTAATCAATTCTTGGTAACGAACCCGATTCAAATCTTCCAACAACAGACTAGGAGCAAGCCTGATAAGCCACTGCAATGTCATTCTATATTTCTTGAGAGTGACTTCTCGAATGGCTCCTTCCTTGTAAATCCGAAGCCAATTTGCATAATAGTGATGGAAAAGCAGTTTTTCTTTTGATAAGTTCATAGCAGAACCTCCTTTTTAATTTTTAAAAATTACATAATTTATTGACAGATTTCCGAGGAGATGCTATACTTATTTTAGCGAAAAAAATGTAATTATGAAAAATTTCAAAGAAAGGAAAGTTATGAAACTAGAAGAATTGGCTCTCTTTACGGGAGGTAGTTTACAGGTTCGCTTGGATACTACCAGCTGGGAAGATGCTAGAGACTATATCCTCTATAATCAGCAACATCATCAATTGGATGGTTATGAGGTGATAGAAGAAGTGATAGATAGTCGGACCGTGACGACAGATAGAGAAGTGACCTTGCTCGAGGAGGGCGACTTACTCTTTAGTTTACTATCGGGGAAGGCTGTTTTAGTGAGAGCGGAGCACGCAGGCTTACTCTATACACAGAACTATATCAAAATTGAGCCCATTGCAAAGCTGGATAAGGCCTTCTTACTGTATCTGATTAATGAATCCTCGGCTATTAGACGGCAGTTTTACCAAAGCTTACAGGGGAGTGAGGTAATGAAATATACAGTCAAGCAACTGAAAAGTTTACAGCTAGGCGCCTTGCCTCCTTTAGATAGTCAGCAGAAATTAGGAAAGATTTATTTAGATGGATTAGCCTTACGGCAGAAGCGGCAAGCTTATGCGCAAGGAGATTTTTTACGACTAACATATTTGTTAAAGGAGGTTTGCGCACATGAATGAATTAGCATTTGAAACAGAATTGATTCAATATATTACGACAGGGACTATTACACAGCCGGAGCACCTAGAAGGTTTAGAATGGTCTGTTAGTGATTCTTCGACCCTGTATGCAGTCAAATCTAAACTGTGGACTTACGAGCCGGGTATCAAGACAACGGAGCAATTATGGGAAAATTTTCGTAATATTCTCTGGCAACACAACCAACATCGATTGGACAAACCCTTGAGCGATACCGAGTTTGCTCAGGTCAAGCAGATTATTTCAGATCTGAAGACACCTTATGAGGCTGGCCAGTTTTTATATGGGATTAGCGGTGTTTCCGAATTGGAAATTACGCTTGATGATGGACGGCATACATTTCTGACAGTATTTGACCAACGTAAGATAGGTGGTGGGGATACTGTCTACCAAGTGGTGAACCAAATTCGTAGGGCTCCTAAAATCCCTGGACGACGAGAATGTATATTCGATACAACCTTGTTGATTAATGGCTTACCTATTATTCAGATTGAAGAGAAAAAGGATACGGTAGATGTGGACAAGGCATTGAACCAAATGCACCAATATATCCAGGAACGGCAATATACGGATATTTTTTCTACCTTGCAGATTCTAGTCGCTATCGCCCCCAACAATGTTCGCTATATGGCCAATACCACTGCGGAAAAATTTAATAAGGACTTTGCTTTCCACTGGCAGCGTAAATCTGACGGTAGTAAGGTTCGGAATTGGAAAGAATTTGCGGATTCCATGCTCAGCATTCCTATGGCCCATCAGATGGCGACCAACTACATGATCTTAGACGGGACACCGCAGAAACAAATGCTGAAAGTCATGCGTCCCTATCAAGTTTACGCCACTCAGGCGGTCATTGAGGGGATAAAAAAAGTCGATTTTGAACTAGGCTGTAACAAGGTTGGCTACATCTGGCATACGACAGGCTCAGGGAAGACGATTACTAGTTTTAAAACAGCTTGGCTGGCAAGTCGAATGCCCAAGGTAGACAAGGTTGTCTTTATAGTGGATCGTATCGCTTTGACCAATCAGACTAAGGATGATTATCTGGCTTATGATCCAGAAGCTGGGGAGAATAGTTTTGGCAGTATTCGAGAAACTCAAAATACCACAGCCTTGGCACGGCAGTTGACTAGTAAGGATAGTGAGATTATCGTTACTTCTGTGCAAAAATTGGATACACTGGTGAAGAGAAAATCCTTCAAATCACCAGATAAGCATATCGTGTTTATCGTTGACGAAGCTCATCGCTCAACTGGTGGAGATAGTTTTGCAGGGATTCAAAAGGCCTTTAAGAAAGCGGCTTGGATTGGTTATACAGGAACTCCCAACTTAGATGATACAGGTGCTAGTCTGCGGACGCAAGATATTTTTGGCCCTCTTCTTCATGCCTACACTATTAAAAATGCCATTAGTGACCGCAATGTACTAGGGTTTAAGGTGGATTTTGAGACAACCATCGATCAGGAAAAACTAAAAACAACTTACTTGCCAGATTTTTATCGGCAAAAATACCCGAAGTGGACAAGTGCACAGATTGAAGAAAAGATTGCCTATCTAAGTCCAGATGATATGGATGATGCGGTGACTTCTAGCGTCTATGATGAAAATCCAGAGCATGTTCGATTGGTAGTCGAAGATGTCTTCAAACACTGGGCAAATCGCTCTGGCAGTGGCCGTTACAATGCCTTATTCACCACCCACGTAGGTGGAGGCAGGGCCTCCACACCCATGGCGATGATGTATTTCCGAGAGTTTCAACGAATCAATCAACTGCATCGAGAGCAAGGAGGTCTGGTCTTGAAGGTGGGAGTGACCTTTGCCTTGAATACTCAAAATAATGATAGTATGGTCGAGTCAAATACTGGTTTGCTTGAAGCTATTACGATCTATAACACAGAATTTGGGACATCCTTTGGCTTGTCAGATGTTGCCTCTTATACAGAGGACCTGGTTAGTCGCCTTAATAGAACAGCCAAGGACAAGAACTACTTAGATTTGGTGATTGTCGTGGATCAGTTGTTGACAGGTTTCAATGCTCCTGAGCTCAATACTCTTTATGTTGACCGAACCCTTAAAGGAGCCAGTCTTATCCAGGCCTATTCTCGTACCAATCGTGTGGAGGATATGGATAAAAAACCTTTTGGACGGGTGGTCAATTACCGCTGGCCAGCCCATAATGAGAAATTGATGAATCAGGCCTTGGCCATCTATGCAGATGATAGTGCTGCCGATTTATCAGATGCGGAACAAAAAAATAACAATGAAAAAAATGGATTGGTGGCTAAGCCTTTCAAGGATGTATTTGCTGAAGTCAAACAAACGGTCGACCAATTGAGAGAGTTGACGGGTGATTTCAATGATATTCCGAAGTCTGAGAAAAAGCGTGAGGCTATGTTAGAATTGCTCCGTGCTTACAATCAAGGATTGTCTAAGCTCAAACAGTATCAGCCAGAGGAGGTTGATGGGGTGATTGAAGGATTTGATTACAATCAGCCGGACCGCTTTATTGAAAGTTTGGGAATGTCTGTAGAGGAAGAAAAACTTTTGACGACAGTCTTAGCCAACGAATTGAAACGAACCTTGGCGAAAGAACAAAAAGTTAGCATTCACCAAATTGAACTCAAGATGACTCACATCAAGGAAGTGACAATTGACTACGATAAATTGACCGAACTGGTTGAGCTCTTGCTGAATCAGGTTCACGAAGAGAAGATGGTAGAAGCCGCAGCTACCAGGGATGAATTGGATAGATTTGCAAGCGGTTTGGAAGACCTCAACTATGCTGACCAGATCCGTCAAACAGGGGATGCAATCTATCGAGGTGATTTTCCGACACAAGATATGAACTTTGCTTATCCAGTCAAGGGGATTGATAGTCAGAAGATTATCCAAGAAGCCTCGCATGTTTATATTGACAAGAAGCTCTTTGCTTTCCGAATCCAATGGGGCTTGACGGAACATATCCGCAACCAAGAACTACGAGAGTTGTTGGCGAGACATCGATATGGTCAGAATGACTTGGATGATACCGGACACTTACGTACCTTGATAAAAGAAGCTAGTCGCGATTACCAGACCTGGGCAGAAGATGATGCTGTTAAAGGCTTGAGTAAGATTCAGTACCGCAATCAGTTGAGACAAGCACTATATGATTTGGCCGACGACTTGGTTGGTCAATAGGTTGCGATTTTGTTGGATGATAGCGTATAATAGAATGGAAATCGTCCGAAAAATTGCAAAAATAACTTTCAAAAATAAAACAAAAAGAAAGTAGAAAAGGAGGGACTATGACAAAAGAAAAATCAACCGTACCACGATTGCGCTTCCCCGGATTCACGGACGCTTGGAAACAGCGTAAGTTGGGGGAGGTGGCGGTGGTAGTGATGGGACAATCTCCAGATTCAAAAAACTATACTAATAATCCTTTGGACAATATTTTAGTTCAAGGAAATGCCGATTTAAAAAATGGGAATGTTGAACCAAGAGTTTGGACAACGCAAATTACAAAGATTGCAGAAAAAGGAGACATCATTGTATCGGTCAGAGCCCCTGTTGGAGATGTTGCCAAAACTAGATATAAGGTTGTTCTTGGGCGTGGAGTTGCAGGTATTAAGGGAAATGATTTTATCTATCAGACTTTAATAAGAATGAAGCAGTTTGGTTATTGGATGAAGTTGAGTACTGGTTCCACTTTTGAATCAATAAATTCTGGTGATATTAAAAGTTCATTGATTCCTCTCCCCTCCCTCCCCGAACAAGAAGCCATCGGCAACTTCTTCTCCGACCTAGATCAGCTTATTACTCTTCATCAGCGAAAATTAGATGATGTTAAAGAATTGAAGAAGGCTTTGTTACAGAAAATGTTTCCGAAAGGGAATGGAAACGATTTTCCTGAGCTAAGATTCCCAGAATTTACGGACGCTTGGAAACAGCGTAAGTTGGGGGAAGTTGCGGAAAAAATTAGTCAAAAAAATCTAGATAGACAGTATGTAGAAACTTTTACAAATTCTGCTGAATTCGGTATCATTTCTCAGAGGGATTTCTTTGAAAAAAATATCTCTAGTTTGGACAATATAAGTGGATACTATATTGTGAGTCCTGATGATTTTGTATATAATCCAAGGATTTCAAATTTAGCTCCAGTTGGTCCAATAAAGCGGAATAAATTGGGAAGAGTGGGGGTTATGTCGCCTCTTTATACTATATTTAGATTTTCAGATATACATTTGGATTTTGTAGAGAAGTATTTTGACACAACAATTTGGCATAGATATATGGAGCTGAATGGGGATAGTGGAGCTCGCTCAGATAGATTTGCCATTAAAGATTCAGTTTTCAAAGGTCTACCTATTCCCCTCCCCACCCTCCCCGAACAAGAAGCCATCGGCAGCTTCTTCTCCGACCTAGATCAGCTTATTACTCTTCATCAGCGTCAGTTGGATCATCTGAAACTGTTGAAAAAAGCCTTGTTACAGCAGATGTTTATATAGAAAGAGGTCAGTATGACATATTCGCAGGATTATTTAGATGACCTTCTGGTACGAATGGCCTATCATTCCAGCGGGATTGAGGGGAATACCATTTCTCTGCCTGAGACGGTTTCGATTATTTTGGAAAGCACGCTACCTGGCAAGCACAAGAGTATCCGTGAATTTTACGAGATTGAAAATCACAAACAAGCCTTCCAATCTCTGCTATTTGCCTTAGATAATGGGGAAGAGCTGAGTTTGGGACTGGTTAAGGATATTCATGCCTTGTTGATGGACCGCCTCCAGCATGATCGGGGGCAGTTTAAGTCGGTACAAAACGCTATTATTGGTGCGACCTTCAAGACTGCATCGCCAGAGGAAACGCCTTTTCTTATGCAACAGTGGGTGGACAATGCCAACTATCGCTTGGGGTTGCCTTTGGAAATAGCTGAGCTGTTAGAGGTGTTGGCAGATGTGCATATTCAGTTCGAGCGTATTCACCCATTTAGTGATGGGAACGGCCGGACAGGACGGCTGATTTTGATGTTCCAAAGTATGCTCAAGTTGGGAGCGCCCGTACTGATTAGTAAGGAAGATCGAGCTCTTTATATGGAGTTGTTAGCGGAACAAGATGTGACTGGATTATCCCAATTACTCAAACGCTCCTTGGAGTTTGAACAAGAACGAAAAAACCAGTTTTAAGTCGAGTTTTCAGAAAGCGATTTTCAATCGGAACTATTATTTTGGCCTGAAAATACAATGAAAGCCCTACTTTCACAACTACTTGGAAACAGCGTAAGTTGGGGGAAGTTTTGAAAGAAAGGAATGAAAGTAGGTCTCCAAGTGCTGATGTGCCCCTAGTATCATTTACAGTAGAGAATGGGGTTACCCCAAAAACGGAACGCTATAATCGAGAATTTTTAGTTAGGGATGAGAATAAGAAGTATAAATTTACCCAATTGGATGATATTGTATATAATCCGGCAAATTTGAAATTTGGAGCTATTGCGAGAAACAAATATGGAGCTGCTGTATTTTCACCGATATATGTTACCTATGGAGTGTTGTCAGAAGCTCATCCACTCTTTGTTGAGTTGATTGTGACTTCTACCAATTTCATACAACGAGCATTACGTTATCAAGAAGGGACAGTTTACGAGAGAATGGCAGTTAAATCTTTTGATTTGCTCAGGAGCGAAATTCCCCTCCCCACCCTCCCCGAACAAGAAGTCATCGGCAGTTTCTTCTCCGACCTAGATCAGCTTATTACTCTTCATCAGCGAAAATGAGATTTCGAGTAAAAAATGAAACAACATGAAAGGATTACAAAAACATGTCAAAAACTATTCAAGCCATTACCAATCAGATTTGGTCCATGGCCAATGAATTGCGAGGAAACATGGATGCTTCGGAATATAAGAACTATATCCTAGCCTTCATGTTTTATCGCTACCTATCTGAGCATCAAGAGCGTTTCTTGGTGGAAGATGAAATTATCAGTCCTGCTCCAGGAGAAACTGTTCAGGATGCCTATGCACGAGAAGCAGTTGGGAATGACTTGGTGGAGTATTTGGAAAATACAGCTTCTCACCTTGGATACGCGATTGCACCAGAAGATACCTGGGCAAGACTGGTAGCCAAAATTGATAACAGTGAGATTGTAGCGAGTGACTACCAGACGATTTTCGATCATTTTAACGCCAATGTAGAACTCAATCAGGATGCTATGGAAGATTTCAGAGGCGTCTTTAATGACATCAATCTAGGTGACTCTCGTTTGGGCAATTCAACGGTTGCGCGTGCAAAATCCTTGAACAGTATTGTGAAGCTGATTGACAGCATTGAGTATAAAAATGATGAAGGAAAGGATATTCTGGGGGAAATCTATGAGTATCTTATTGGACAGTTTGCCGCTTCGGCAGGTAAAAAAGGTGGAGAATTTTATACCCCGCATCAAGTGAGTAAGATTTTAGCCAAGATTGTTACTTTAGGTTTGGAAAAATCAGATACTAGCTTCTCTGTTTACGATCCAACCATGGGTTCAGGGTCCTTACTACTAACAGTGCGTAATGAATTGCCTCAGGGTCAGCATATCAAATTCTATGGCCAAGAAATGAACACAACTACTTATAACTTGGCGCGGATGAACCTGATGATGCATCAGGTCGGCTACAGCAATATGATTTTGAATAATGCTGATACCTTAGAAAGTGACTGGCCGGACGGGGTGGATGAACTTGGAATCGATCAGCCACGTAGTTTTGATGCGGTTGTTGCAAACCCACCCTACTCTGCTAAATGGGACAATCGTGAGTCCAAATTGAAGGATCCACGGTTTATGGAATACGGTAAGTTAGCACCAGCTTCTAAAGCGGACTTTGCCTTTATCTTACACAGTCTTTATCATCTGAATAATACAGGGACCATGGCCATTGTTTTACCACACGGAGTGCTCTTTAGGGGAGCAGCAGAAGGTCATATTCGCAAACTGATTATTGAGAAAAATTACCTGGATGCAGTTATTGGCTTGCCAGCTAACCTGTTTTATGGCACAGGCATTCCAACCACTATTCTGGTCTTCAAAAAAAATCGTCAGACCAAGGATGTCTTCTTTATCGATGCGAGCAAGGAGTTTGAAAAAGGGAAGAACCAGAATCACCTTTCCGATGACATGGTAGAAAAAATTGTAGAGACCTATCACAATCGTCAGTCTGTTGACAAATATGCTCATTTGGCATCAATAGAAGAAATTGTAGAAAACGACTACAATCTAAATATTCCTCGTTATGTCGATACTTTTGAGGAAGAGGAAGAGATCGATCTCGGGCAAGTAACGCAGCAACTAGAACAAGATAGACTAGAGATTCGGGCTCTAGAAGATAAGATTCGTCAACAATTAAAGACTTTGGGAGTAGATTTTTAGATAAATGAAAAGAGCGAGTAGAATTTTCCTCGCTCTTTCTTTGTATATCTTAAGGCTTAATCACATCAACCCCACCCATGTATGGACGGAGAACTTCTGGAATGGTGACAGAACCGTCTTCATTTTGATAGTTTTCAAGGATTGCCGCAACCGTACGGCCAACTGCCAGGCCAGATCCGTTGAGGGTGTGGAGCAATTTGACCTTGCCGTCAGCAGCATCGCGGTAACGGATTTGGGAACGGCGGGCTTGGAAATCTTCTGTGTTGGAACAGCTGGAGATTTCACGGTAGGCATTTTGGGCTGGAATCCAGACTTCCAAGTCGTAGGTCTTAGCGGCTGAGAAGCCCATATCGCCTGTGCAGAGGGCTAACACGCGGTATGGCAAGCTTAATTTTTGAAGGATATTTTCTGCATTTGCGGTCATTTTTTCCAATTCATCATAAGATTGTTCTGGTGTGGCAAATTTGACCATTTCAACCTTGTGGAATTGGTGAAGGCGGATAAGACCACGGGTGTCACGACCAGCAGAACCAGCTTCAGAACGGAAAGATGGGCTCATGGCTGTGAAGTAGATTGGCAGGTCTTTTTCTTCCAGAATCTCGTTGCGGTAGTAGTTGGTCAACGGCACTTCCGCAGTTGGGATGAGGACGAAGTTGGTATCAGCCAACTCAAAAGTATCTTCCTTGAACTTAGGATATTGACCAGTACCGAACATAGAGTCGTGGTTGACCATATAAGGTGTGATGATTTCTTGGTAGCCTTCTGCGATATGCTCGTCCAACATGAAGTTGTAGAGGGCGCGCTCCAAGCGGGCACCCAAGTTCTTGTAGAAGAGGAAGCGAGCACCAGTTACTTTTGCACCACGTTCCCAGTCCAGAATGTTAAGGTCTTCACCCAAATCCCAGTGAGCTTTTGGTTCGAAAGTGAATTCGCGTGGAGTACCCCAACGACGAACTTCCACGTTCTCTTCTTCATCTGCACCGACAGGAACAGAATCATGTGGCGTATTTGGAAGAACTGCAAGGGTGGCATTGAGTTTTTCATCAATTTCCAAGAGTTCAGCATCCAAGTTTTTTACATCCGCAGACAATTTCTGCATGGCAGCAATCTTGTCATCAGCATTTTCCTTGTTGCGTTTTGCTTGGGCAATCTCTGCTGAAACTGTGTTGCGCTCTGCTTTTAATTCTTCTACAGTGACCAAGATTTCACGGCGTTTTGCATCCAATTCCTTGATGTCTGCCAAGGTTTCGGCAGCCACACCACGAGTAGCTAATTTGGCAGCCACTCCGTCAAAATCTGTACGAATACGTTTGATATCTAGCATAGATGTCTCCTTTAGAATAAAAAACACAGAATGAGAGATGCTGGAGCGATAGTTACCGCGGTTCCATCCAGCTTCACATTCTGTGCACTTTAAGTATGTCATTTTTAGCCAACGGTAGAATTTCATATCCCTTGTTTATCTGCTCACAGCGACCGCAGACTTTCTGAAAAACGCCTGATATTACTTATCCGTTTGTTTTATTATACTTGATTTTTTATTTTTTTGCAAATAGATTTGAGATTTTCTGTCCTAGAATTTGCAGGAGAGTTGGCAGTTTGACAACTTTCTCATTGCCAATATGTTCACGAGCAATTTTTAGAATTTTACCAGAATCTTTAGAAGCAAAAAGGAATTTGCCGCTATCAGTATAGACTTCGAAGTGGCGACTGATTTTTCTATTGGAAACATTGGCACCAATCTGAATGATAGATGTCCAAGGGATTTGAACATAATTTTCAACGTTGTTATCAGCATAAAATTCCAGAGCTTGATCTCCTAGCAGGAACTTACCAACCGTTCCACCTGCAAGACTGAGATAGGAAACGCCTGTTGTGGATAGTTCGACGTGTTTATTTAATGATTGTGCCATAGTTACCTCATTTCTTGTTTTATTATACCATAAAACCCCGCATGAGCGGGGTTTCTTAATGGATTACATAATTCCAAATAGGCGAGCTACGATACCGAATGCAAACAAACCAACGATGATAGTGATTGGAGAAACTTTTTTCTTCAACAACCACATGCATAGGAAGGTAAGAAGCAAGTGCATGAAGCCTGGGATAAGACCGTTCAAGTTTTGTTGGAAAGTAGTAACTTTAGTTGGAGTTTGTGACAAACCTTGACCAACCAATTCAAAGGCTTTTTGGATACCTTCGTAGCCTTCTGGCAATTTATCCCACTCGATGTAAGCACCTTCTGAGAGTGGAACTTCAGAAACCGTGAAGTTGAAGCCGATAGATACCCAACGTTGAGCAAGTACAGCAAGGATGAACATACCGAGGATAGAAGCCCCTTTAGTGATGTCTTGGAGGATACCACCTGACATATCTTTAGTGATTTCTTTACCTGATTTGTAACCAAACTCTTGAGTGTACCATAGGAAGCCCATACGGATAGCGTTCCAAAGACCGAAGAAGAGGATTGGGCCAAGGATGTTACCTGACACAGCAAGTGAAGCACCTAGGGCACCGAGGATAGGACGTACTGTAAACCAGAATACTGGGTCGCCGATACCAGCGAGAGGTCCCATCATACCGATTTTCACACCTTGGATAGCAGCATCATCGATGTCAGCACCGTTTGCACGCTCTTCTTCAAGGGCAAGTGTTACACCGACGATAGGTGCAGCAACGTATGGGTGGGTGTTAAAGAATTCCATGTGGCGTTTAAGAGCCGCAATTTGATCTTCTTTCTTAGTGTAAAGTTTTTTGATGGCTGGAACCATTGTGTAAGCCCAACCCAAGTTTTGCATACGCTCAAAGTTCCATGATGCTTGAAGGAAGGTTGAACGCCAGCAAATCGCTTTACGATCTTTTACTGAAAGTTGAATTTTTTCTGTCATGATTGTGTTCTTCCTTTCTTCTTAGTAGTCTTCTAGGATGTCGCCGATTGGGTCGTTAGAACCAGCTCCGCCACCGTTTCCACCTTTTTTAGAAAGGTTAAGGTAGATGAAGGCAAGAGATACACCGATAGCACCAAGTGCGATAAGTGTCAACTGGCTAACAGCAGCAAGAGCGAAACCGATAGCGAAAAATGGCCATACTTCGCGAGTAGCCATCATGTTGATAACCATAGCGAAACCTACGGCAACAACCATACCACCACCGACGTTCATACCACCTGACAACCAAGCTGGCATAGATTCAAGAGCATCTTGAACAGCCTCAGTTGGGATAGCAAGAAGAAGGGCAGCAGGAACAGCAATACGAAGACCTTGAAGTGAAAGGGCAATCAAGTGGTAGCGCTCAAGTGCACCGAAATCACCACGTTCTGCAGCAGCATCAGCACCGTGTACAAGGGCAACAGATGCAGTACGCACAAGCATTGTAAGGAAAAGACCTGCAACAGCAAGAGGGATAGCAAGACCTTGAGCAACTGAGATAGCAGTTGCTGAGAAGTCACCACCCTTGATCAAGATGATAGCGGCAGCAACAGAAGCAAGGGCAGCGTCTGGTGCAATCGCAGCACCGATGTTTGACCAGCCAAGGGCAACAAGTTGGAGAGTTCCTCCAAGCATAACACCTGCTGTAAGGTTACCGGTAACGAGACCGATGAGAGTACATGCAACGATTGGTTGATGGAATTGGAATTGGTCAAGGACACCTTCCATACCTGCAAGAAAGGCCACGACAACGACCAAAATTGCAGAAATAATTGAAATATCTGACATAGTTATAATCCTTTCATATTTCTGATAATCACACAGTGTTAATCAGTTATTATTTAACATCTGCCTTGTTAATCAAGTCAAACAAATCTTTTGGTGAATCGTTTGGAACTTTACGAACATCGAATTTGACACCGAGTTCACGCAAGCGTTCAAAGGTTGCAACATCGTCCTTATCCATAGAAAGAACAGTGTTCACCATTGTTTTACCTGTTGAGTGAGCCATCGAACCAACGTTCAATTCCTTGATTTCTACACCACCTTCGATTGCTTCAAGAGCTTCTTGAGGTGTTTCAAAGAGAATCAAAGCGTGTGTGTTACCGAAGCGAGGATCTTTAGAAACCTCAATCAGTTTCTTGATAGGAACGACGTTTGCTTTAACGTTTCCTGGAGCCGCTTGCTTGAGCAATTGTTTACGAAGGTCATCTTGTGCCACTGTATCTGAAGCGACGATGATACGGTCAGCTTTAGAAGCAGGAGTCCAAGCAGTAGCGACCTGACCATGCAAGAGACGAGTATCGATACGAGCCAAGTTGATTTTCAACTTACCATCACCGATAACAGTTCCTGGAGGGATTGCACCTTGTGTAGCAGTTGTTGCTACATCTGCTACAGGAGCGGCTTCAGTTGGTTGTAGTTCTTCTGGAAGAACCTTCACACCATCCTTGGCTTCCTTAATAATGTTTGCCGCAACTTCCTCCACGCCAGCAGCAGCGTTAATCATACGCTCTGTGTAAGCTTGGATAAGCATTGGCAAGTTTAGACCGGTGATGATAGCAAACTTACGATCTGGATTTTCACCAGCTACACGGCTTGCTTGGTTGAATGGAGAACCACTCCAAAGGTCAGCCAAAACCAAGATTTCATCATCGGCATCGAATGCGTCCACGGCAGCATTGAGCTTAGCATATAAATCATCTGGTCCTTCACTTGGCATGAAAGTAACAACCTGTACTTTATCCTGTTCGCCAAAGATCATTGAACCTGACTGATGAATACCAGCAGCAAATTCGCCATGACTTGCAATAATGATTCCAATACTCATTATTGATCCTCCTAAATTTTTCTTGTTCATGTAAAAACCATTGAATGGGCTTTCATGTTCGAACTATAACATTATAAAACGTTTTCAGTGCATTTGTCAAGAGAAATGATGTTAAAAGTGCAAAATGTTTCCAAAACTTTTCATAATTATGTTTCAGAAAAGTGATAAAAATATGCAATGAATATGATAAAAACCTGACAGTTTATCAGGTTTTTTGATGTCTATAAAAATAGGTTTTCTAGTTCACGTGCGACACCATCTTCAAAATTAGCAAATGCTGTCAATCTGTCGGCATGTGGACGAAGTGTGTCGCTACAATTTTTCATGGCATAGGCTGTGCCTGCTAGGTCTAGCATCTCAACATCGTTGTGCTCATCGCCGAAGGCAATTAAGTCGCTAGGAGTGGCTTGGTAGAGGTTAAGAACATAGCTCAGAGCAGTTGCCTTATTGACACCTTTTGCACAAGTTTCGAGGATATTTAATGGTCCGCCCCACGTATTGATTTCTAACTCATCCTTGAAATAGGCATTCATTTCTTTTGCAAGTTCATACTTATCAGTTGCACGAGTCTGCATAAGGATGGAGTGGGGGTCGCTGGTAATTAGCTCTGGTTTAATGAGGGTTTCTGGTGTAATTTGCTCCACTCCCATAAGGGAAGGGTCGATTTTATCTAAATTCTTTTGCGTAATAAAGAATTTATTTTTGTATTCTCCTGCGATAAAGTCTGCCTCAAATCGCTCTTCTTCTTTTAAAAAATCCAGTAAATATTTTTTATCAATGAGAATATTTTTTTCCCATTGCCATTTCTTTCCAGGGATGTGGACTAAAGAACCGTTGAAATTAATCATGGGAGTATCCAGTTCTAGCTGTTGGTAAAATTTTTCAGCCATTCGATAGGGGCGACCTGTGGCGATAAGAACGGTGTGTCCTGCTTGGCGGACCTTCTTTATAGTTGAGATGGTATAATCAGATAATTGGCTATCATTATTGAGCAATGTGCCGTCCAAATCGATAGCTATAATTTTTTTCTTCATATTTAATAGCATTCCTTTCTAGATTCGTTATACTAGCTTTTAATAGTGAATAATGTTTAGGTAGTAGCTAGATTGCTGAGAAATTATTTTATGTTTCAAAGAATACTACTCGTAGGTAGCCACATCTTGAACTAATAATTTCCAGTATAACAAAAGGAGATAATAAAAGCAAAGAAGCGATAAATTTTGTATAGATTTTTTGTAAGTCTGCAATGTTCGGTAATTACGAATATTTCGAGTCAAAAATCAATAAAATAACGTTTTTGAGATTAAAAAACTTGAAATTAGAATGTTTTTTGATTATAATGTTTTTATCGTTCGTAAATTAAAAGGAGAAATGAAAAAATGGATCAATTTTTTAAATTGAAAGAACACGGAACGACGGTTTCTACGGAAATTATGGCAGGACTTACAACTTTCTTTGCCATGTCCTATATTTTGTTCGTTAACCCGAGCGTATTGAGTGTGGCAGGTATGCCAACTCAAGCAGTCTTTTTAGCGACTATTATTGCGAGTGCTGTATCAACGCTTGTTATGGGCTTGTTTGCTAACGTACCTTACGCCTTGGCACCAGGTATGGGGTTGAATGCCTTCTTTACCTATACAGTTGTCATTGGTCTTGGTTTTACTTGGCAGGAAGCCTTGGCTATGGTTTTCCTCTGCGGTTTGTTTAATGTTTTAATCACCGTTACCAAGGTTCGTAAGAGCATTATTAAGGCGATTCCGATTAGCTTGCAACATGCCATCGGTGGAGGTATCGGGGTTTTCGTTGCCTATCTTGGTTTTAAAAACTCTAATTTAATCACCTTCTTGACATCTGGTTCAGATATTATTACTGTTAACGGAGTTGCTCCTGCAGATGCTACAGCAGATACTTTCGCAAATGGGGTCTTCTCAGTTTTTGCTGGTGGTGGTGTCGTACCTGGTATTTCAACCTTTACTGATCCAAGTGTTCTCTTGACAGTGTTCGGTCTTTTTTTGACAGCTGTTCTGGTTATTAAGAACGTGCGTGGTGCAATTTTGATTGGTATTATTGCAACGACTTTAGCTGGAATTCCAGCAGGTATTGTGGATCTGTCTACAATCAATTTTGCAAATAACAATATCGGTACAGCCTTTGCGGAGCTTGGTACAACTTTCTTAGCTGCCTTTGGTGGCTTGTCTTCACTTTTTGCTGACTCAAGCCGTCTACCACTTGTTTTGATGACTATCTTTGCATTCAGCTTGTCAGATACCTTTGATACACTTGGTACCTTTATCGGTACAGGTCGTAAGACTGGTATTTTCTCAGAAGAAGATGAAAAAGCTCTCGAAAATGGTACAGGCTTTAACTCTAAGATGGACAAGGCGCTCTTTGCAGATGCGATTGGTACCTCTATCGGTGCACTATTTGGTACTTCAAATACAACGACATATGTTGAATCGGCTGCAGGGATCTCTGCAGGTGGTCGTACTGGTCTGACAGCTGTTACAACTGCCATTCTCTTCTTACTATCAATTTTGATTTTACCATTCATTGGAATTGTGCCAAATGCTGCAACAGCTCCAGCCTTGATTATCGTCGGTGTCATGATGGTTTCATCATTCCTTGATGTTGATTGGAGCCAGTTTGAAGACGCTCTTCCAGCCTTCTTTGCAGCCTTCTTCATGGCGCTTTGCTTCTCTATCTCTTACGGTATTGCAGCAGCATTTATCTTCTATTGCCTAGTAAAAGTTTCAACTGGTAAGGCTAAAGAAATTCATCCAATCCTTTGGGGTGCTACAGCTCTATTTATTCTGAATTTCATCATTCTAGCCATCTTGTAATCTGTTTATTATCCTTGAACTGCTCTTCATTTGAAGGTCGGTTTTTTATTTAACATCAAAATATATGGAAACCAATGTGATTTATTCAGCAGAATGCTGTATTGAATATTGTATAGTCGAATGAATTAGCTTTCAGACAAGGAACTGAGGTGCAGGCTGTACTAGAGTACGGCAAGCCGAAAGTGACGATGTATCAAAGTTAATTCAAATGACTACTGATATGTAAAGCCCTTTGTCAAGTAAAAACAATCGAACTGATTAAAAAATGAAAAGTATCTAGAAAGAGCCTAGTTCTTAGCTTCGGGCATTGGCCACTCTGATATTCGTGGATTGGTTACCTACAGGTCAATGGTTCTGCCGCGAGTCCTACTCTCTATAAGCGTGGATCACAATTGTGCCACTTAGTCGTTTCGTAGATGACTCAAACCTTGAAGTCCTAAACTCCTTCAAGATACTTTCCATTCAAACATGATTTCAATCCTTATTTCTGTCCAAATTCACCCAGTGATTTTGGATAGAAATAGGGATTCCTCATCGCTCTGCGATGATAAAACTTAATGGTCAAAAGTGTACATGAAAACAAGCGCTAACTTCAAGCTATTCTTCCTGTCATCATCCCCCAAATAAAACCAGACAATTCTCGTGCAATAGCTGTTTTAGCAACATTTTGTTTCTTATTTTTTCCTAGAACAAGTGTGCGATAACGTCTTCTTAAGCGTTCATTAGCCTTATCCGCATAAGCAATCACCTCCACTCGGTTTCCACTTTGTCTCCTTTTCAATTCTTTGGATTTATACCCAATCGTCCCCTTAGCCAATGATTGTGCAGCTTCTATCAGAAGTCGTCTCACATGGCTATTCCCAGCTTTGGTGATAGCACCTCTTCTCTCCTTGTCGCCGCTAGAATTTTCGCTAGGAGTTAGCCCAAGATAAGAAGCAAAATGTTGAGCTGTCGCAAAGCGATTAAAATCACCGATTTCTGTCACAATGGAAAGAGCAGTTAGTGTTTTAATGCCAATAAAGCAAGAAAGCCGTGAGACCTTCTCTTGATAACTGTCGCTTTGACCCAGTTGCTCAATTCGTGCATCATACCGTTCTATTTGATCTACTAATTTCTCATAGGTCAATAGATATTCTGTCAAAATCTCTGCGTAAAGTCCCTCAGGTTTTAGGGAACGGAGCCAGCGAACATGTTTCTGTGTCCAATTACTGCTTCCCTCGGTATAGCGAAAATCATGTCGGAGACAGAAGGCAAGAATTTGTTGTTTGATTTTCTTCAGAGCCACTTTGTGGTCTGTTCTCATACGGATATATTCTTTGACTTGTTCATCCTCAGCAGTAGGAATATGAACAGGCTGATAGCTACGAAAGGCCAGAGCTTTTGCGAGCTGAGCCGCATCTTTCTTATCAGTCTTAACACGCTTAGATCCTTCCTTCATTACCGTTGTAGGTGCCATCACGATACAGGGAATCCCGTGAGCTTGTAGCTGGTGATATAGGGTAAATCCGAGGCATCCAGCTTCGTAGCCACATAACACTTCTGCATCTTGACCATATAAACGACGAAGCTCATTCACATAGTTCACAATATAGCTAACATTTGGACCAACTTTAGTGCTATGTTTGAATTGATTCGCCATCATATCATAATAGCAGAGTGAAAAACTTTCTTTGTGAACATCCATTCCGATGAAAAGTGTGGTAAAATGAAACATATAAGACCTCCAATTGAGTGTGGTAATTCCTGTTAGAAGTTGATTGTTTTTTTATTCTAGTGTACAGGTAAATCCACGAATTCTCAACTGGGGGTCTTTACATATTGTCTATATAATACAACTATTTTCTTTTTCAACACTTCATAATACAGAGTAGATTGTATCGTTATAGTTTTTCTTAATGTGTTGATAAATATTATATATTTGTCAAAATTTTAAATCCTTGATAGACTAGTACTACTTTTTGAAATTGGAGGAAGTGTTATGAAGAAGAAGTGGCTAACAGGCTTATTATCTACAGTAGCGGTACTAACTTTGGCAGCTTGTGCTAGCAGTGGTTCATCAACTGCAACATCAGGTTCAAACTCAACTGCCGATACGGAAACTTTTACTTATGCAATCAATGGAGATCCCAGTTCGACAAACCCAATTAATACTAGTGATCGTTGGGGCTTGACCTTGACTAACTTTATCTACTCTCCACTTATTCGTGTTGAAGCAGATGGTACTTATGTAAATGAATTGGCTGATTCTTATGAGATTGCCGAAGATGGTCTAAGCATCACCGTTAAACTTCGTCAAGATGTCAAGTGGTCTGATGGGGAAAGATTCAATGCTGATGATGTCATCTTTACTTATGAACAAAAGATTAAAAAGGAAAATGGTGGTTCAGATGGTCTTTATATAAATGACCAACCAGTTAAGCTTGAAAAGTTGGATGATTACACGGTTAAATTCGTTCTTCCAGCTGTTTCTGCACCAGCCTTGGACAATATTGTTACGGAAACATACATTATTCCACAGCACGTTTTCAAGGATGAGGCAGACTTCTCGGCAAGCCAATTGACAGCGACACCAGTCGGAACTGGTCCGTACAAGTTTGTAGAATACAAGCATGGTGAATATATCAAACTCGCTGCTAATGAGTACTACTACAAGGGAGAAGCTGAAATTGATAACCTTGTCTTGCGGATTATTGAAAGTGCTGATACGACTAAAGTAGCCTTGCAAACAGGTGAAGTAGACGCGGCATTTGTCCTTCCTTCTGATATTCAAGATTTGAGTACGGATACTATCACAACCTATGCCTATAGTGAGAATCGTGTCGGTTATCTTGGGCTCAATACTTCGACTGAAGAATTGAAGGATGTGAAAGTTCGTCAAGCCTTGCTGTATGCCTTAAATAAAGAAGAGTTTAACCAAGCTGCTTACTTGGATAAAAAATACTATGAAAATCCATATTCATTCTTGCCAGTTGCTAATCCATATGTGACCGAAGATGTTGAGAAATATGAGCAGAATGTAGAAAAAGCAAAACAACTCTTATCTGAAGCAGGTGTTAGCAATTTGACTTTAAATCTTGGTTATGCAGGTTCTGATGCAGCTCAAACTTTACAGGCTACCTTAATTCAACACCAATTGTCAGCAATTGGTGTGACAGTTGAATTGGCAGGTGGGGACTCTACAGCACTCTTTACAGAGTTGAAAAAAGAAGGTTCAACAGCTTATGACCTCTTCTTGGGTGGCTATATCATGGGAAATGACCCTGATCAATATGCCCGCCTATTCAAAACAGGTGGAGCTTCAAACTACTTCAAATTGTCTTCAAACGAAGTGGATAGCCTTTTTGAACAAGGAGCTGTTGAGTTGGATCAAACGAAACGCGAACAAATCTATGATGATTTGCAAGCGACACTGGCTGACCAAGCTGCTATTTACCCAATCGTAGATAACAAGAAAGTGTTGGCGGTGAACAACCGTGTGAAAAATGTAGAAGAAGCGGGTTTGATTCCAATTTATACTTTTGAAGATCCGTCGAAGTTAACAATTGAATAGTCTTTGTATGCTGGTATGACCAGCAAAGAGGAGAAGGAGTGGTAAAAAGTGGAAACTCCTCCCCTCTTTTTCGTGTTTTTGGAGGATATATGTTTCGATATATTATCAAAAGAATCTTGCAGGCAATTCCTCTCTTGCTGCTGATTTCTTTTATTGTCTTTTCTTTGATTCAATTGGCACCGTTTGATGTCATAGATTCGATGACAACGCCAAATATGAGTCAAGAACAAATTGATTTATTAAAGGTAAAATATGGATTGGATCAACCGTTTCTCGTTCAATACGCTGTTTGGCTTAAGGGATTGTTGACAGGAGATTTAGGTTTTTCACTGATGACTCAACACTCGATTGGGATTGATTTGGCTGAAAAAATTCCCAACACTATTTCATTGGTCTTGCCTGCATATGTGACTGCCCTAATCTTAGCGATTACATTGGGTTTGCTTGCTGCATCCCAAAGGGGTAAATGGGTAGACAAGATTATTGATGCCTTTGCTTCTGTAGGAATTGCAGTCCCGACTTTCTGGTTTGCCATGATTTTAATTTACTTTTTTGGATATAAATGGCAGGTTTTCCCATTTATTGGGATGTATACCTTGGGAAAAGAGGGAAACCTTCTTGATTTTCTGGCACATTTTACCTTACCCTATGTGACCTTGACTATGGCATTCTTACCAGAATTGATTCGATTTATCCGAGCCTCAGCGATTGTAGAGGTTGAAAAAGATTATGTAACCGTTCAAGAGGCTTTCAAAGCCAGTCGATTTGAGATATTTGGGAAACATGTGGCTCGCAATGTTTTGATTCCTATTGTGACTCAAATTGGGATGGCCTTGCCGATGCTAGTAACAGGTGCTATCATTACAGAAACCATTTTTGCATGGCCGGGAGTTGGTCCTTATTTGACAGCAGCTACTAAGAGTTTGGACTATCCAGTGATTATGGCTGTCATGCTTTTGTCTGCGACCTTAGTTATTCTAGGGAATCTCTTATCAGATATTCTCTATGCTGTGGTGGATCCGCGTATTTGGAAAGGAGGAGAAGGTCAATGATTTCGAAGCAATTTAAGGAGACTGTAAAGAGTTCGCCACTCTATTTATTCTCGATTTTGTTCATTCTTTTTCTACTATTTTTATCCTTGATTGCACCACTGATACCGATAGATCCAAATGTAACCGACGTTAGTCAGATGAACCAGGGTCCTAGTGCAGCGCATTGGTTTGGTACAGATCAGGTAGGACGTGATTACTTCATTCGAGTGATTTATGGTGGTCGCATCTCACTCTTAGTTGGTTTATTGGCAATGACTGCATCAGTTACGATCGGAAGTCTTGTTGGTATTACAGCAGGCTATCTTGGGGGAAAATGGGATAATGCTATTATGCGGTTTGTCGATGTCCTATCATCCATACCTTGGTTGGTTTTAGTTATCGTCCTCAGCGTCTTTCTGAAACCAGGATTGACTACGATTATCATTGTAATAGGTGGCTTTTCTTGGATGAGTATCGCTCGGATGTTGCGTGCTGAAACTTTGAAAGCCAAAGTGGCGGATTATGTTGGGTATGCTGCCTTTATTGGTTTAAAGAAACCAGTGATTGTCTGGAGGCATATCTTTCCAGCAATCCTTCCGACTTTAATTGTGACCGCTTCAACTAGTATTTCCTCAGCTATTATGACGGAATCAGCTCTCAGCTTCTTAGGAATGGGGATTCAACAACCTCTAGCCTCCTGGGGAAGTCTCTTGCAAAATGCCCAGTCTACCTTGCAGAGTGCTCCTCATATGGCAATATTGCCTGGACTTTTTATCCTATTGACCATTTATTCATTTAACAATATTGGTGATCTGATACGGGATTGCCTTGAAAGAGAGGTCTACTAATGTCAAAACAGCTAGTCGAAATAAGTAACCTCACCATTATCAATAAAAAGAGAAATGGACAATCGATACTGGTGAAGGGGATTGACCTGTCTATTCCTAAAGGAAAAATTGTTGGAATTGTTGGAGAATCTGGTTCGGGTAAGAGTTTGTCGATGAAGTCTCTGATGGGGATTTTACCAAAAGGTTTGGAAGCAAGCTATGATCGATTTGAATTGGATGGAAAGCAAGTACATAATCCAAAGGTTTTGCCTTTGTCTATGATTTTTCAAGATCCAATGACCTCCCTTAATCCCTTGCGGACAGTAGGTTATCATTTACAGGAAGTTCTAAGACGTTTTCAACCCAAATTGACTAAGGAAGAACGGGACAGAACTATCCATGAAATGTTGGAAAAGGTGGGAATTGAACATCCAGAACTGCGTCTCAAACAGTTTCCTTTTGAATTTTCAGGTGGTATGCGTCAAAGGATCATGATTGCCATGGCCTTATTGACCAAGCCAGATATGCTCATTGCAGACGAGCCAACAACAGCATTAGATGTAACCATTCAGGCTCAAATCTTGGCTTTGCTCAAAGAATTACAGGAACAGTTGGGGTTGACAGTTGTGATAGTGAGTCATGATTTCAGTGTTATTGCTGGAATCTGCGACTTGGTTTATGTCATGAGGAATGGATTGGTTGTGGAACACGGAACGGTTGATTCTATCTTTTCACAACCCTTACACGCATATACCCAGTCACTATTAAGAGCAGCTCGTTTGGAAGCCAGTCTTGGAGCGGTTTTAGCCGACTCCGAAGATAGTCAGTTGATTCAAGTTAGTCCAGGACATTGGGTTAGAAAGGAGGAGAAGAATGGATAAGGAAGTTCTAGTACAGGTTTCGGATGTGAGCAAAACTTACTCTAAGAAGAATTGGTTTGGGCAAGAGCAACGTGTCGATGCTTTGAACGGTGTAAATGTGTCTATTTATAAAGGTGAGACACTTGGTCTGGTTGGTGAATCAGGCAGTGGCAAATCGACACTTTCTAAAATTGTCTTAGGATTGGAAAAGGCTAGTCAAGGCCGGGTTGATTTTCCAGGTTTGACATCAGAAGAATTAAATAATCAAGCCCTGCAAGTGATTTATCAAGACCCCTATTCTTCTCTCAATCCCTACCTGTCGGCCTTAGAACTGGTCAAAGAACCTCTCTACTCACTTCCTAAGAAGGAGGCGGAAGAGAGGGCCTTGGCTATGCTGGAAAGGGTGGGAATTCTGGGGGATGATGTACATAAACGTCCTAAATCATTTAGTGGTGGTCAACGCCAGCGAATTGGCATCGCACGTGCAGTCGTTTCTCATCCCCAATTTATTGTCTGTGATGAACCTACTTCGGCTCTTGATGTGTCGATACAGGCGACCATACTGGATTTGTTGAACCAGTTGCAAGAGGATTTAGGACTGACCTATCTCTTCATTTCTCATGATTTAAACTTGGTGCACCAATTCGCAGATCGTATTGCGGTCATGTACAAGGGAAGCTTGGTTGAAATTGGTCCAGCACAGGATATTTTTCAAAATCCCCAACATCCCTATACCCGCTACCTCTTGCAATCCAATCTGAGCCTTGAACCACAGGAGGCACGTGCTCAGTTGCAAGAGCTATCTCAAACTGGGCTTATAAAGGATTTTGTAACAGATGGTGTATGGACTCAGGTGGATAAGGAGCATTTTGTACTAAAGGTAACTGATAAATAATTTTTATCAGCCCATAAAAGTTCTATATTAGACAGGGCTAGTCCATCGTGTTACAATGAAAAAAATCACAGAAAGGAGTTTCTTATGGGAAAGGTGATTATTGGAATTTCAGGAAATGAGCAAGAATTTCCAACTAAATCTGGTCGCGTATATGTAACGGTAGCGCGTGAATTGGCAGACAGCGTTCGTCAGGCAGGTGGTGTGCCAATGGTTATTCCTATGGGAACTCCTGACTTAGCCAAAGACTATATCAACATGATTGATAAGTTGATTTTATCAGGCGGTCAGCATGTAGACCCCAGTCTATACGGGCAAGAGCGCTTGATTGATAGTAATGATTACCTCTTGGAACGGGATGAATTTGAACTGGCTTTGATTGAGGAAGCCCTTCGTCAAGGGAAGCCCATTTTTGCAGTCTGCCGTGGCATGCAGTTGCTGAATGTTGCTCTAGGCGGAAGCTTGGAACAAGAGGTGGCTCATCATTGGCAAGAAGGTATTGCGGGAACATCCCATCGTTTACAAGTGAAACCTAAAAGCCGAATCGGTCAACTGTTTGCCCAAGGGAGCCCTATTAATTCCTTCCATCAGCAACGAATCAAAGAATTGGCTCCAGGACTGGTGGCGACAGGTTTGGATCCTAGAGATGGTACGATAGAAGCTTATGAAAGTAGGGGGAACCAAGCTTTGTTTGGTATCCAATGGCATCCAGAATTTCTATACAATGATTGCAAGCAACATAGAGACTTGTTTCAGTATTTGGTGGATGTGTTTTAGTCATATTCTTTGCACTCAAGTAATTGAGTGTTTTTTTGTAATAATTTGCCAGTAAATACTTTATAAATCAGATAAAATTGTATATAATAATGTTAGTTAAAGGAGGATTATATGTTAAAGAAATGTCAAGAATCCAAAGGGTATGGAAGTATTAGAAAAGGTATTCATGGGGCAGTCGGAGTGCTGGCTCTAGGTTTGCTATTTTCTACTACGGCTGTTGTCTATGCTGATGAAGTGAGTGAGAATACTCCCACAACAGCAAGTTCTGAACAAGTTATAAATGCTTCAGAAACTGTTGAATTAACTGCAGATAATGATGTCGCAACATCAACTTCAACTGGAACTGTAGGAAACGAGGGGACTTCGGAGGTTGAAACCACGACAGCTACAAATTCTTTGGTAGCAGAAGCGGTTTCTTCAACTGCTGTAGAAGCAAGTAATGCAAATGGGGAGTCAATTTCAACTACACCAGATTCAAATACGGATTTAGCGGTCAATATTTCACCGACCAGTGCTTCAGCAACAGATCGAGCTGCAGAGGTGTTGGAAGACCGTACAGCACCAAAACTGGTTTCTTATACATTAGATAAAACAGAGTATCAGGCCGGTGAGACCGTAACTCTAACAATTGATTCAGATGATGAAAGTAATCTCTCTAACGTATCATCAAAATTAATATCTTCAGATGGAACCCAGAGTCTCTACTTTTCTTCTAGCAATTTCGAAAAGTTAGCCAATGGCTTATATCGTTCGGTATTAACAGGCTCAATTCCAGAAAATCGTCCAAGTGATGTTTATTATATAGAATATATATCTTGGAGATGAGATTGGCAATATTGTTAATTACTACGATTCTTCGAAAAATACATGGGCAGAACATACCTTTGCACCACTTTCAATGACGGTTACTGGTACAGTGACCGACCGTACAGCACCAAAACTGGTTTCTTATACATTAGATAAAACAGAGTATCAGGCTGGAGAGACCGTAACTCTAACAATTGATTCAGAGGATGAGAGTAATCTCTCTAACGTATCATCAAAATTAATATCTTCAGATGGAACCCAGAGTCTCTACTTTTCTTCTAGCAATTTCGAAAAGTTAGCCAATGGCTTATATCGTTCGGTATTAACAGGCTCAATTCCAGAAAATCGTCCAAGTGATGTTTATTATATAGAATATATATATCTTGGAGATGAGATTGGCAATATTGTTAATTACTACGATTCTTCGAAAAATACATGGGCAGAACATACCTTTGCACCACTTTCAATGACGGTTACTGGTACAGTGACCGACCGTACAGCACCAAAACTGGTTTCTTATACATTAGATAAAACAGAGTATCAGGCTGGAGAGACCGTAACTCTAACAATTGATTCAGAGGATGAGAGTAATCTCTCTAACGTATCATCAAAATTAATATCTTCAGATGGAACCCAGAGTCTCTACTTTTCTTCTAGCAATTTCGAAAAGTTAGCCAATGGCTTATATCGTTCGGTATTAACAAGCTCAATTCCAGAAAATCGTCCAAGTGATGTTTATTATATAGAATATATATATCTTGTAGATGAGATTGGCAATAATGTTAATTACTACGATTCTTCGAAAAATACATGGGCAGAACATACATTTGAACCACTTTCGATGACGGTTAATAGTGTTACTTCTGGTTCAGTCTTGATTCATTATCAACTTGAAGATGGTACTGCCATAGCTGAAGACAAGAGAATTTCGGGCGTAGTGTCAACGTTAGCATTGGGTTCGGAAGAACCAGTTGCGACAGGGATTACATACGATACTAGTGGTGAAGCTCCATTACTTCTGAACGGCATGGATGGTAGGCAATATTATAAGGTTAAAGTAGAAGGTGTAGAGCAGGGGCTTTTGAAAGCTGGTTTGACGGAAATAACCTATACTTACACACCTTATTTGGTATCTACAGAGCAGGTTGAAAAGAAAACAGGTAAAGTGATTGTTCAGTATCAAACAAGGACAGGGCAAACGCTTAAAGAATCAGTTGAAGCTGTTCCAGAGACATTGATTAGTTATCGTGAAAAGACAATTTATGCAGATGGATCAGAGAGCTTATCAGAACCAATTCAAAACTACCTAACTTTCTATGTCTATGATTATCAAGTGCAGACAATTGAGCAAAATGGAAAAATTTATAGATTATCTTATGAGAACCAACCTTCTCTCTATGGAGAACTAGTAGAAGGCGCTACGGTATTGACCCTACAGTATATTCCGGTTCCTAAATTGGAATCCCTGACATTTGATAAAGAGTCTTACCAGCCTGGGGACAAACTGACTGCTAGTTTTGTGGTTTCATCTGAAGAGGAGATGGAGCGTATTTTCTTTGGTCTATCTGATAAAAAATTAACTAGTCAGTATGTGCTTAGAGGAGAGAGTAATAACCCAATCAAGCTAGTGGATGGACTATATCGCTTTGATGTAACTGTACCAATAGCAAGTGATTATCCTAGGTCAGACTTATCTTTAGATTTTGTTTATTTGAATGCTAAAAACGAAAGTTCATCAAATAGCCTTTCAGAACCTGAAATTATTCAAAATATTGCTAGCCAGGCTATCATTAACTCACCTAATATCGTTACTGATTTTTCAGCACCTAAGTTTATTGAGTTAGACACTAGTCGAAATGAAGCTAAACAAGGTGAAACAGTTGAAGTGGTACTTTTAGTGGAAGATAATTCGAATATCACATCTGTTAATCTCGGATTTGAAAGTGAGTCAGGAACACTCCGATTTGGCGAAAATATTACGAATATTGAGCAATTGGAGGGAAATCGAAAAAGACTGACTTTATCTGAAACAATTCACTATTCTTATTTACCAGGACAATATGATCTGAAATATTTATATCTGACTGATATTTATGGTAATACGAGTTACTTATCCACTGTTGATAGTTTGCCTGCGAAAACCATTGTTGTCAATCAGGCTAATGATGTAGAAAATTTAAATCCGGTTGTTGAAACGACAATGGTAACCAATATTGAGGTTGTTGAAAAATCAAGTGGGCGAGTACTCATTCGCACGAATTTCCATGGTGAAGACCATGAAGCAATGAAACAAGTGATTCGTGAGGCAATTTCAGCATATGAAAATGAACATGGTGTAACATTTGATTTACTTGGTGCTGGTGGGACTCAAATCTCTTCAAGGTCAGTTACTGTTGGAAATAGGACTCAAACAGAGGTAATACGTTCATACCAGCAACTAGTTGTAAATACATCGGATAACCCTCTGCCTGAGATTGAGAAAAAACTTCTACCAGAAGGTGTGATCTACGATAATTCAACTATCAGGCAAGCCTTATATACTATTCAATTTAAAGATGGTGAATCAGTAGTTAAAGAGAGTCGTCGAGTTGCGAACTCCACAATTGATAATGTCATTCGTGATGAAAGTAATGGTATTGATGAGAGGGCATATTATTTTGAATCTGTTGAGGTAAGTCAAGGTTTCACTACAATTTTTAGTAGCGATTTGAATTATAATGGTCCCTTTTATGAAATTGTTGTCAATTTGAAATCAAGCTCGAAAGTAGAAAATATAGAAGTAGGCTCACCAGTCGAAGAAACGCCGCCAACTTCAACAGAAGCCGAACCGCCAGTCGAAGAAACGCCGTCATCTCCAACAGAAGTCGAACCGCCAGTCGAAGAAACGCCGTCATCTCCAACAGAAGTCGAACCGCCAGTCGAAGAAACGCCGCCAACTTCAACAGAAGCCGAACCGCCAGTCGAAGAAACGCTGCCAACTTCAACAGAAGTCGAACCGCCAGTCGAAGAAACGCCGTCATCTCCAACAGAAGTCGAACCGCCAGTCGAAGAAACGCCGTCATCTCCAACAGAAGTCGAACCGCCAGTCGAAGAAACGCCGCCAACTTCAACAGAAGTCGAACCGCCAGTCGAAGAAACGCCGCCAACTTCAACAGAAGTCGAACCGCCAGTCATAGAAACACCTGTTGCACTAATCAAAGGAGTATCAGCAGTTACTGAATCTTCAAGTAACCTAACTAATCTAGTGTATCCAGTTATCGAAGTATCGACCCAATTGACATTGGGAAATACTAATAACGAGGCTTTATATTCAGCAACTACCGTTTCGAGACAGAAAGTAGAATCTGAAAAATCCTCGGCCTCAATCTTACCTAGAACAAATGGACATCAGTCCAAGCTACCAATTTTGGCGGGACTCGCACTTCTTAGCTTAACTGTAGCTAAAAGGAAAAAAGATTTCTTAGGCTAGCAAGCTGGGAAAATATTACGAAAGAGGGAAATAGCTTCCCTTTTTTTATTATCAATACTTATAGTTGCAAGGGTATTTGTTATAACGAAAAGTTATAACTTTCTATAAAAAAAGTCAATTAGTCAGAAAGAAAATTCTGTGTTAAGATAGATACAGTTCTGATTTAAGGAGATCATTTTATGAAATTAAAAAAATTGTTTAGTTTAGCAGCGGCTGCCTTGTCAGTAGGTGTCCTTGCTGCATGTGGTAGCTCGTCTTCTAGCTCTTCATCTGATTCTTCAGCAACAACTGTTCGTGTGGGTGTGATGAGCTTGAGCGATTCTGAGCAAGCCCGTTGGGATAAAGTTCAAGAAATACTTGGGGACGAAGTGAAGTTGGAATTCACTCAATTTACAGACTATTCACAACCAAACAAGGCCGTAGCTGAAAACGAAGTAGATATCAATGCTTTCCAACACTACAACTTCTTGAATAACTGGAATGAAGAAAATGGTGAAGACTTGGTTGCTATTGCAGATACTTATATCGCACCAATCCGTCTTTACTCAGGTACAGCTGATGGCAAAAACAAGTACACGAAAGTGGAAGAAATTCCAGATGGTGCAGAAATTGCGGTTCCAAACGACCCAACAAACGAAAGCCGTGCCCTTTACCTTCTTCAAGCAGCTGGTTTGATCAAGGTTGGTGTATCTGGTACAGAATTGGCAACTATTGCTGATATTACTGAAAACAAGAAAAACTTGAAGATCACTGAGTTGGATGCAAGCCAAACAGCAAGCTCACTTAGCTCAGTTGATGCAGCAGTTGTAAACAACACATTTGTGTTGGAAGCTGGTTTGGATTACAAGAACGCTCTTTATAAAGAACAAAAAGATGAAAATTCAAAACAGTGGTACAACTTGATTGCAGCTCGTAGCGATTGGGAAAAATCAGAGCAAGCAGCAGCGATTAAGAAAATTATCGAAGCCTACCACACGGATGAAGTGAAAAAAGTTATTGAAGAGACTTCAGACGGTATGGATGAGCCAGTTTGGTAAAATGTAAATAGGTTGAGGACTGGGCAGAATTGTTCAGCCCTCTATCTGTTTTTATAGAGATAAGAAAAAATCTCTTAACCAAAGTCAGAAATGTGGGAGAATATTTGATTTTGGTTAGTAGATTTGATTGATTTCATTGAGTATGAGGAGAAAGTATGGCAGATAGTAAAGTTCAATTATTCGAAAATGATGCGATTATTCAAAACTATTTTGAAAAGTTGAAGGTCTTGATTTCAAAGAAATCCATTTTTGCTCAGCAGATTGGTTTGTTGGATGTGGCGAATTACTTGAAAGATATGTTTGAAGAAGCTGGTGCAGAGGTTGTTTTAGACGACAGCTATGCAGCACCCTTTGTCATGGCTACGTTTAAGGCTTCGGTGCCAGATGCGAAAACCTTGATTTTTTACAATCACTATGACACGGTTCCTGCTGATGCCGATCAGGTCTGGGAGAAGGGCAATCCTTTTGAATTGACCATTTCCGATGGCTATATCTATGGTCGTGGGGTGGACGATGACAAGGGCCATATCACAGCCCGTTTATCTGCCCTGAAAAAATATCAGGCTAGACAGGATGGTCAGCTCCCTGTTAATATCATCTTTATTATGGAGGGGGCAGAAGAGTCAGCCTCTGTCGACTTGGACAAATACCTTTCAAAATACAAAGAACACTTGATTGGTGCTGATTTGCTTGTCTGGGAGCAGGGGCATCGCAATAGCCTACATCAGCTAGAAATTGCTGGGGGAAATAAAGGAATTGTGACCTTCGATCTTCAGGTCAAATCAGCTGACTTGGATATTCATTCTTCCTATGGTGGTGTCATTGATTCGGCAAGCTGGTATTTATTATCAGCACTTCAATCCATGCGGGCTGCAGATGGACGAATTTTGGTTGATGGTATTTACGAACAAGTGCAAGAACCAAATGAACGTGAATTGGCCTTAGTGGAAGAATTCGCACTTGCGACCAGTCAGTCTGTGACGGATATTTATGGATTAACCCTTCCAACCTTGGTAGAAGATCGTCGTGAGTTTCTCAAGCGTTTGTATTTTGAACCATCGATTACCATTGAAGGCTTGTCAACTGGCTATCTTGGTCAAGGTGTCAAGACCATCATACCAGCTCAGGCTTCTGCTAAGATGGAAGTCCGTCTGGTGCCTGGGTTGGAGCCGCATGATGTATTAGATAAGATTCGACAGCATTTGGACAAACATGGTTTTGACAAAGTTGAGGTGGTCTTCACTCTAGGAGAGATGAGCTACCGAAGTGACATGTCCCACCCTGCCATTGTCAATGTGATTGAATTGGCCAAAAAATTGACACCAGAAGGAGTTGCTGTCTTGCCAACGTCCCCGGGGACAGGCCCTATGCACACAGTCTTTCATGCTCTAGGTGTACCGATTGCGGGCTTTGGTCTAGGAAATGCCAACAGTCGCGACCATGCCGGTGATGAAAATGTCAGCATCGCTGACTACTATAGCCATGTTGAATTAGTAGAGGAGTTAATTGCAAGTTATGAGTAAGGAAATGATTAAGCTAGATAATATTGATGTAACTTTCCAGCAGAAAAAACGTACGATCGAAGCGGTAAAAGATGTCACCATTCACATCAATCAAGGGGATATTTACGGTATCGTAGGTTATTCTGGAGCAGGGAAATCTACCCTTGTTCGCGTCATCAATTTGTTGCAGGTTCCGTCTGCGGGTAAGATTACCATTGATGAGGATGTAATTTACGAGGGAGAAAAGGTCACACTTACCCCAGCTCAATTGCGGAGCAAACGCCGTGAAATCGGCATGATTTTCCAGCATTTCAATCTGATGGCTCAGATGACGGCAGAAGAAAACGTAGCCTTTGCCCTTAAGCATTCGGGTTTGAGCAAGGAAGAGAAGAAAGAAAAAGTTGCTAAGTTGTTGGACTTGGTTGGGCTTTCTGACCGTGCTGAAAACTATCCAGCTCAGTTGTCTGGTGGTCAAAAACAACGTGTCGCCATTGCCCGTGCCTTGGCAAATGACCCTAAAATCTTGATTTCTGATGAGTCTACTTCTGCCTTGGATCCGAAAACAACTAAGCAGATTTTGGCACTCTTGCAGGAATTGAATGAAAAATTGGGCTTGACCATTGTTATGATTACCCATGAGATGCAGATTGTAAAAGACATTTGTAACCGTGTGGCGGTTATGCAGGATGGTCGCTTGATCGAAGAAGGTTCAGTTTTAGAAATCTTCTCTCATCCAAAAGAAGAATTGACACAGGATTTCATCAAAACAGCAACAGGAATTGATGAGGCCTTGGTGAAAATTTACCAGCAGGATATTGTTAAGAATTTGCCTGAGAACAGTATCTTAGTTCAATTGAAATATGCCGGTTCAAATACGGATACGGCGATTGTGAATGACTTGTATAAATTCTATCAAGTATCTGCCAATATTCTTTATGGCAATATTGAAATATTGGACCATACACCAGTCGGTGAGATGGTAGTGATCTTATCAGGAGAACCTGGTCAGTTGCACCGTGCGATTGAGGCGGTGACGGAGGCGCGTGTGGAAGTGACGATTTTGAAAGGAGCAAATTAGATGTTAGAATGGATTCAAACGAATTTTCCAGATATTTATAAATTGGGCTGGGATGGTCAGACAGGTTGGTTAACACATTTTAATTTGACCCTCTATATGACCTTTGTTTCCTTTGCTTTCGGTGGATTTATGGGCTTGGTGTCTGGTTTATTCTTGGTTTTGACAGGTCCACGTGGGGTTATTGCCAATAAGACGGTTTATTGGATTTTGGATAAGGTAGCTTCTATCTTCCGTGCCATTCCTTTCATTATTTTGTTGGCGGCCATTGCTCCTTTGACGAAAATTATTGTTGGGAAAACGATTGGTACAGAGGCGGCTCTGGTGCCGCTCGCCCTTTCAGTCTTTCCATTCTTTGCCCGTCAGGTTGAGGTGGTCTTGTCAGAATTGGACCGTGGTGTCATTGAGGCGGCTCAGGCATCAGGTGCGACTTTCTGGGATATTGTCCTTGTTTATCTGCGTGAGGGGCTACCAGACTTAATTCGTGTGACAACTTTTGCTTTGGTTTCATTGGTTGGCTACACTGCCATGGCAGGAGCTATCGGAGCAGGTGGTTTGGGACAGGTTGCGCTATCATACGGCTACCTACGGTATAATAATGATGTGACCTTTTTAGCAACTCTTTTGATTTTAGTTATCATCTTCGTAATCCAGTTTATTGGAGATTTCTTGACGAGAAAGATTAGTCATAGGTAAGTTATGTTTCGAGAGGACAGTTGGTCCTCTTTTTCTACCATTTGTCAAGCCTATCAAGGTATTTGATGAAAAATATTTTGAGTTCAATAGTCAAAATAAAGAAATTGTTTTCTTTTGGACTAAAGTTTCGTGTAAAAAAGAGTACACGAAATTAACACCTTATGTTGAAAATTTTTGATAAGGTGTTACAATAATATAGCATAAACAATCTTACTGATTTTGGGTAGAACGATAATCGTAAAGTTTGTTATGCGTTATGAGGTAATACATTGTCCGAATGAGACGATGTATGGAGGCAATCGTGTGCGGCTTCGTTGAAGTCGTTTGCGATTGTCTTTTTCGTTTCTCATAAAAGTCTGCGATATGGCAAGGATTGGTATGACTGGCTGAAGCGATATTGTGGATACACTTGAACAGAATCTTTCTAGCGTAGGGATTGCCACGCTTGGTAATGTGTTCCTTAGCGAGGAAGTTACCAGATTCATAGTGTCTCAGATCAATACCGATAAAGGCATTGATTTGATTGGCAGACTGAAAACGGCGAATATCTCCCAGTTCACCAATAATACTTGTTGCAGTAGTCTCAGCTATTCCAGGAATAGAGAGCAGAATGTCATATTCAGGTAATGGCTGAGCTAGTTCCACCATTTGGTCTAGGACAGTTTGTCTCTGTTCAGAAAGCCGAAGCAATTCTTTTCCATAGTAACGAACCTCTTCCAGCATTGGAGAGGTTTTCTTGACGGCACAATAAGATTGATTAGCTAGTGCTATCAGCTTCTCAGCTAAATACGCCACACGCTTGTCCGAAATCCGTTTTGAGGTGGACTGACGAATGCTCTCTAAGAGTTCGTCCTTGCTTAAATCAAGCACGAAGTCCTTGTAAGGAAACGCAGTAACTAAGTTCCAGTATTGTTCCCCAGTTGGCTTTGATAAGACAGTCTCTATCTCTGGAAACGTGACTTGCAAGACCTTGTGCAGACGGTTTTTAGCTCGAACGATGTCCTCAGTTAAGTTCTGATAGAAGCGACTTAAATCTCGCAGTTCTTGATAGACTTCTTCTTGGACATAAGTGGGTTTACGATTCAGCACAAATTGAGATTGAGCCAGTTTTTCGGCGTCAATTTGATCTGTTTTCCGCACACGCAAGCTATCCAGTTGCTTCTTAGCTTCTAAGGGATTAAGCCGTGTATAAGCGTAGCCATGTTCATCCAGAAAAGCTTGGAGACGACGAGAATAGACACCTGTTGCTTCAAAGATGATTTCTGGCTTATGGACGGTTTTCAAATCGCCAAGTAGTCGAGCAAAGCCTAAGGCGTCATTGGACATGGTATAGCCATGAACTTTCTCACCATTGACTAGAATGGCCACTTCTGAACTTGCCTTACTCACATCAATCCCAAAAACTGCACGCATGATATTACCTCTTTGTCTTGAATGATTCCTTGTTTTAGTGATGTCATTTTCAATACTCGACGTCTGGCGTCCCACATACTTTGATAACATTCTTTCTAAAACAGGTGTCTTGCCAGTTTTTGATGCGACGTCTAGCGTCAAAAGAGTTCTCGACTTAACAAGACACCTCTACTTTAACATAAAGAAAAAGTAGTGACTACTCTCTCCCGTCGGAGATTTCCTCACTACTAATCTTAGTATGTTTTTGATGCAAAATACTTGACAAATTTCTTGTTATACTAGTATAACAAGGCTTGACTTTACAGCCAAGCCTTTCTAAAAAGCAAATTAGGGGGAATATATGTGTCCGAAATGTGGAAGTCATCAGGTTATTAAAATTGGTGATAATCATTCAAGGTTGCTATTTTTAAGAGGTACACAAAGTTGTGCATGTCTATAAATGCAAAAAAAATACTCTCATAAAATGGATTGAAAAGAGATAGATTTTGGAGGTAAAAATGGCAAAGTTTCTAGATCAAGAGGATTTGCAACTAATCGAACAATTTAAGGCAGAGAATTTGCAAAAGAAAAACAGGATTATTGAAGAGTATCGTTATTACGATATTCCCGATGGTTACAAGAGTGAAGCAGCTAAAGATGCCCCAACTTATGAGCATTACTTAATGAATAAAATAGTATTCTCGCCGGAAGATGAGAAAGCTGTTGATAAATTAGGCGAGAGCGCAGGAACTCTTGAAAGGGTTCGGCATCTGACTAGTCAAGTAATGACCTCTGAGGAATGGTACCGTTCGGTATATGGAATAGGTTTCTTTGAAAAATTCAATGTGAATGAATTGAGGTGGTATCTTTATGATGCAGTGATTTTGATGAGTAGATGGGAATCAACTCTGCATTGGGAAAATGAGGTGCTTATTGCCTGGTCTAACAGGGAAAAAAAGGGGAATTGGATTTGGTGGCTTCTTGGTTTGACCCTCTTCTTCGCTATTGGAGAATTGCTCTTCGGTAATGATAGGGCTGGCTATTTTCAAAGGAGTTTGACATTCTTTTTCTTATCAGCCATTATCGGTATTTTTGCAAAGAGAAAACATCAGAAAAAGCAAGAAGATATTGCAGTGATTAAACAAAGGCTTGAGGAAGTAAAAGAGTGTAAAAGTTGGCACTATCATAAAGCTCAGGAGCATCCACTGATTATGCAACAGGGGCAACATAGTTCATCATTCTTTTTTGAAACAATGCTTGGTTATGTCAATGAGGGGCGTGTCAATACCTTACAGGAAGCTTTAAATCTGTATCATCAAGAAAGTCAATATGACCAACTGTTGCGCCAACAAGCTGCCACACTACAGCGAGCGGAGCAAATTCAACAGATGACAACATTTAATACAATTTACAATGTATTAAAAAATAGAAATTGAGGTAGGCAAATATGGTATTTCGTAAAACAGCAAATGAGTATGTTAAGAAAAATATAGGTGAACTTCAACCCTATAAGGAAGGGACTTATATTGATTCCAACAATAACGTCTATTATCACGATGGCTTAGAGTATGTAAAAATTGGATATGATAATCCTAATTTAGATACATGGGTCAGTCTTGTTCCGCAAATAGGAGTGGGAGTTATCTTGGCGAATTTGTTTGCGCCAAAAGGTCGTAAGGAAGATAGTTTTGATATTTGGATATGGCTAATTGGTGTCCTTCTTGCCTTTGTTTTTCTATGGTGGTATCGTTTACTTGCTTTTGTTGGATACAAGTTGCTGACACTATTTATTCGACCAATTTTAGAATTTACAGAGAGAGCAAAATGGCTTCGTTTATTCTTACCATTCCTTTGGTTTGTTGAGGATTCTGACAAAGATTTAGTAGATGTTGCTGCAGGGTCAACCATGTTACTTCCCTATATTGTTTTGAGTATTCCTGTACTAGCTCTGGCAAATTATGATGTCCCAGAATTGAAACCAGTTGGAATTGTTTTGATTTTGTGTACGCTCCTATCGGCATTTTATATGTTCTTAAACGTTCGCATCAATAGAGATAATTTTGTAGATAAATTTTAATTTTCTTGTGGCTAACCTCAAAGGATGTTTCCCCATATTCTGAGAGAATGTTTGACATTCTCTCTGGGATTTTATACAATAATGTTAATTAAATAAACACTGCCACCGGGTAGTCATGCAACAGCATTTTATGAACGTCGTTAGGTCTTAGAAGATGTTCATAGGGTGCTGATTTTTCTATAAAAGGAGTTGGAATATGTCACAATTTATTATTGATTCATCTTTTTGGAGTCTATTTCCAGATGCAAAAATTGGAGTTCTATTATTGAAAGATTATAAAACGCCGGCGCAATCGCCTGATGAATTAGTGAAATTACTGGAAGAAAGCAACGGAATTGCCCAGAAATTTCTTACGGAAGAAACCTTTAGTGAGAATGAGGTCATTCGTACATATCGTCAAGCCTATCAAAAATTTAAAACAAAAAAAGGCGCGCGTTCTAGTATCGAAGCCCTTTTGAAACGTTCAACTAGTGACCGTCCAGTTTCAACTATCTCTCCGCTAGTGGATATCTATAATGCGGCAAGTTTGCGTTTCGGTCTTCCATGTGGTTCTGAAGATTTAGATACATTTGTAGGCAATCTCCAACTAACGGTCACTGAGGGCGGGGATGAATTCTATCTCATTGGTGATGAAAACAATAATCCAACTTTACCAGGTGAAGTTTGCTATAAGGATGATAAAGGCGCCGTTTGTCGCTGTTTCAATTGGCGCGATGGTGAGCGAACCATGATTACGGATGAGACAAAGAATGCTTTCTTGGTCATGGAGTTGGTCAATTCTGATAGAGTAGAAGATTTGGAAAATGCCCTAGATTTTATCAGTCAACACGCAGAAAAATTCTTGGGAGTAGTACCAGAAAAATATCTACTAGATTGCGATAAGCCTGCAATAGCCTTGTAGGATTTGTCAGCGGGATTGTGTTCGGATAAATAGTGGTCTTTCTAGACAAATGCTGATTTTTCTGCTACAATACTAAGCATGAAAGAAGGTTGTTTCAAAAGCCTGTCTAGCGAGCTTGGGAGAGTGAAAGCCAAGCCAGTCTTGAAATAATTGGCACTTTCCTAGTCGTGACCATATCTGACTCAATCAAAATCATACAAATGAAGTAATAAATTAGGGTGGAACCGCGTTCTCAACGCCCCTATGTCTGTGGACAGGGGAAGAGAATGTGGTTCTTTTTCTGTTTTACCAGAGATGAAAGAGAGAATATGAAGAATTTTTATCTAGTAGATAGCCAAGAACAGCTGTTTAACTATCAGCAATTTGTCTCAAAATACGAGGCAAAATGGCATGACTATATCCATTTTCTAAGGAAGGAATATCAAGTTCGTGATTTGCCCCAAGCCCTTATCTGGGCAAATGAAGAAGCCGCAAGAAAATTACTTGGCCAAAGTCCCGTACCAGCCTACACTAATGATATCCGCATGGTCATGACACCAGACTTAGCAGTTTGGAAAAAGATTTACCAGCATCAACTAGATAGCTACGAGAACAGCCCAGACTTGCAGACATTGAGTGCTCACTACAAAGGTTTGTCGGAAAATCATCTGTTGCAAATTATCGGTCATGAGCTGGCGCATTGGTCAGACCTTTTTCTGGATGACTTTGCGGACTATGATGCAAACATCTGGTTTGAAGAGGGCATGGTCGAGTACATCAGCAGACAGTATTTTTTGACGGAAGAAGAGTTTGCTCAAGAGCGGTTCTGTAATCAGCTCTTGGTTGACCTCTTTCAAGAAAAACACGGCTGGCATTCCTTGGATGCTTTTGGAAAATCCACTTACGAAGGAGATTACGCGAGTATTTTTTACGAGTACTGGCGAAGTTTTCTCACCATTGACCAGTTAGTAGAGAAAGTAGGTTCGGTCCAAGCACTTTTTGAAACCTATCATAAATGGGCGCAGTCAGACCAAAGCATTTCGCTACTCAACTGGTTTGTGCAGGAAGAATTATTAGAAAAAGAAATTTAAAAAGAAACAGGAGTAACTTATGTCAAAAAAACTTACTTTCCAGGAAATTATCTTGACCTTACAACAATTTTGGAATGAGCAGGGCTGCTTGCTCATGCAGGCTTATGATACGGAAAAGGGTGCGGGTACTATGAGTCCCTACACTTTCTTACGTGCCATCGGGCCTGAGCCTTGGAATGCGGCTTATGTAGAGCCTTCACGTCGTCCTGCGGACGGTCGCTATGGGGAAAATCCAAACCGTCTCTACCAACACCACCAATTCCAAGTGGTGATGAAACCATCTCCATCTAATATCCAAGAACTCTACTTGGAGTCTTTGGAGCGTTTGGGCATCAATCCTTTGGAACATGATATTCGTTTTGTTGAGGACAACTGGGAAAACCCGTCAACAGGTTCAGCTGGTCTAGGCTGGGAAGTTTGGTTGGACGGTATGGAAATCACGCAGTTTACCTATTTCCAACAGGTTGGTGGTTTGGCAACAGGTCCTGTCACAGCCGAAGTAACCTATGGTTTGGAACGTCTGGCTTCCTATATCCAAGAGGTTGACTCCGTTTACGACATCGAATGGGCTGACGGTGTTAAATACGGTGAAATCTTTATCCAGCCAGAATATGAGCATTCAAAATATTCCTTTGAAGTATCCGACCAAGATATGCTCCTTGAAAACTTCAGTAAGTTTGAGAAAGAAGCAGAGCGGGCTTTGGAAGAGGGCTTGGTTCATCCAGCCTTTGACTATGTACTCAAATGCTCTCATACCTTTAACCTGTTGGATGCCCGTGGTGCCGTGTCTGTAACTGAGCGTGCAGGCTACATTGCCCGTATCCGTAATCTTGCCCGTGTCGTTGCCAAGACCTTTGTGGCAGAGCGGAAGAAACTCGGCTTCCCACTTTTAGACGAAGTAACACGAGCAGAATTGTTGAAGGAGGACGCAGAATAATGACAAAGAATTTACTTGTTGAACTTGGCTTGGAAGAAATCCCTGCCTACATCGTAACCCCAGCCATGCACCAGTTGCGTGACCGCATGGCGACTTTTTTGACAGACAATCGCTTGGCTTTTGACAGCATTGATGTCTTTTCGACGCCACGCCGTTTGGCTGTTCGTGTGCGTGGTTTGGCGGACCAGCAGACTGATCTTACAGAAGATTTCAAGGGTCCTGCTAAGAAGATTGCCTTGGACGCAGACGGAAACTTCACCAAGGCTGCAGAAGGCTTTGTCCGTGGTAAAGGCTTGACGACAGCGGACATCGAGTTTCGCGAGATCAAGGGTGAAGAGTATGTCTACGTGACCAAACATGAAGCAGGCCAGCCAGCTAAGACAGTTTTGGCGGGCATTCCAGAGGTCTTGAAGGCTATGACCTTCCCTGTCAGCATGAACTGGGCGTCCAACAAATTTGCCTACATCCGCCCTGTCCATACCTTGACCGTTCTCTTGAACGATGAGGCACTGGATATGGACTTCTTGGACATTTCATCAGCTCGCATCAGCCGTGGTCATCGTTTCCTTGGAAATGAAACAGAGATTGCAAGTGCAGATTCTTACGAGGCAGACTTGCGTGCACAGTTTGTCATTACAGATCCCGCAGAGCGTCAAAATATAATCGTCGAGCAAATCAAGGCTATCGAGGACAAACACAATGTGACAGTTGAGATTGATGAAGACCTGCTCAACGAAGTTCTCAACTTGGTCGAGTACCCAACTGCCTTCATGGGTTCCTTTGACACCAAATACTTGGAAGTGCCAGAGGAAGTTTTGGTTACTTCTATGAAAAATCACCAACGTTACTTCGTGGTGCGTGATAAATCTGGCAAGCTTTTGCCAAACTTCATCTCTGTACGAAACGGTAATGACCAACACCTTGACAATGTCATCAAAGGGAATGAAAAAGTCTTGGTAGCCCGTTTGGAAGATGGTGAGTTCTTCTGGCGTGAAGACCAAAAACTCAAGATTGCTGACTTGGTGGAACGCCTCAAAGTCGTGACCTTCCATGAAAAAATCGGCTCGCTTTACGAGCACATGGCACGCACAAAAGTCATCGCAGAAAAACTGGCTGACTTGGCTGGCTTGTCTGCGGATGAGAAAGCAGATGTGGCGCGTGCAGCCGACATCTACAAGTTTGACCTCTTGACAGGTATGGTCGGCGAGTTTGATGAATTGCAAGGGATCATGGGTGAGAAGTATGCCCTTCTTGCAGGGGAAAAACCTGCGGTGGCAGCTGCAATCCGTGAGCACTACTTGCCAAACTCAGCAGAAGGCGAATTGCCTGAAAGCAAGGTTGGTGCGGTCTTGGCGCTGGCTGATAAATTTGATACCCTCCTATCCTTCTTCTCAGTTGGCTTGATTCCTTCTGGCTCAAACGATCCTTACGCTCTTCGTCGTGCAACACAGGGTATCGTACGGATTTTGGAAGCGTTTGGTTGGGAAATTCCATTGGATCAGTTGATTGCGGAGCTCTATAGCTTGAACTTTGCTAGCTTGACTTATGACAACCAGCCAGCTGTGATGGACTTTATTCGTGCCCGTGTAGAGAAGATGATGGACAAGGCCATTCCGAAAGACATCCGTGAGGCTGTGCTTGCTAGCTCAACCTTTGTGGTCAGACTACAACTGGCAGCCAGCTCTGCTATTTTCCAAAAATCAAAAGAGGCTGACTATAAGGAAGCCGTGGAAAACTTGTCACGGGTCTTCAACTTGGCTGAAAAGGCTGAGGCAACAGCGATTGACGAGGTCCTCTTTGAAAATGAGCAGGAGAAAGCACTTGCTGCAGCAGTATCTAGCTTGGAGTTGACGGAAGACATGGCAGGCAACTTGGACAAGCTCTTTGCTCTCAGCCCAGTCATTGCAGCCTTCTTCGACAACACTATGGTCATGGTAGATGACGCAGCAGTCAAAGCCAACCGCTTGGCTCTCTTGAAAGCCTTGGCGGATAAGGCAAGTGCTGTGGCGGTCTTCAATCTCTTGAATAGCAAGTAGGAGGCGGACATGGAACAAGCAAAAATCGATCGCATCAATGAATTGGCCCGCAAGAAAAAGGCGGAAGGCTTGACAGAAGAGGAGTTGCAGGAACAGGCAGCTCTTCGTGAGGAGTACATCGAGGGCTACCGCCGTAGCGTGCGTGCCCACATCGAAGGTATCAAGGTCGTCGATGAAGATGGCAATGATGTGACACCTGAGAAACTCCGCCAAGTCCAACGTGAAAAAGGCTTGCACGGACGTAGTTTGGATGATCCAAATTCCTAAGAATAAATGATAATAAACAAGGAAAGACTAGGTTTTCTAGTCTTTTTTTTGTGCTTTTGAGAACATATATTTACTTGTTCATTCGATTCATAAATGATAAAATGTATATAGATAAATAGGCTCAGGAGGGCTTTGTCATGAAAAAACTACTCTATTTTCTCTTGTTTCTTACTGCCTTTTATGTACTTTTCTGGAATTGTTGAGGCAACAGGAGTTGGTCTGGGCCTAAGCTATTCCCTACATCAAGAAGTCAAAAAGTATCCTGAAAAACAATTGTCAGAGTATTTACCGTGGGGATCTAAGAGGGACAAGATTATGGTAGTAACCATTCTACTTTTCTCCATTTTGGTCAGTTTCATTCCAGATGTGAATTGGCATAGAGGCCTGGCAATCTTCTTAGGTATCAGCTATGTACTCCTTTGGCAAGCTATGCTTATCCAATTCTTACGAAAATATTATTTTAAAAACGCATGAGAGTTTCATGCGTTTTCTTTATATAGTTTGTCCGGCCTTTAATTTTTTCATGAAGATGATGGAACTTGGAATCAGGACGATGATGCTTCCGATCCAGGCGGCGGGGTTAGCGGCGGCGGTTCCATAAAAACCGAAATACTGCATACCGATGATGGCGACTGCTGCTCGGAAAATCAATTCTCCAAAGCCTGCTAGTGTTGGGATAAAGCCCTTGCCAAGTCCCTGAATAAAGCTACGAAGAATAAAGAGGGAAGCAACAATCCAGTAACAAGAGCCGTTAATGATGTAGTAAACAAGAGCCAAGTCCAGCACTGTTTGGCTGGCATTTGGCAGAAAGAGACCAGAGAAGAAGCGATTGCCCAAGATGAGAATGACCGCAAATACAATGGCCCAAGCAATGCTGAGGAGTAATGAGTGGCGCACTCCTTCTCGAATACGGTCATAGAGCTTGGCGCCGTAGTTCTGAGCAGTAAAGGTTGCGATAGCCAAGCCCAGATTGACCATGGGCAGCATAGCCAACTGGTCAGTACGAAGGGCAATGGCCTGGGCGGCGATGGCGTCTGTCCCTAGTTGGTTAACCATAAACTGCAAGGTCATGGCTCCGATGGCGATAATACTGGCTTGAAATCCCATTGGAAAAGCAAGCTGGGCATGTTTCTTGAGATTACCTCTATCCAATTTAAAATCAGCTAGTCCGATATGATAGTGAGGTACCTTGTGGATAATGTAAAAAATAAGAAAGAGAACCGAACAGGCTTGAGCAAGGATAGTTGCAAAGCCGGCTCCGAAAACGCCCCAGTTCATAACTAAGATAAAGAAAAAATCCAGACCGATATTGATAAAACAAGCAATAACTAGAGCAAGTAGAGGTGTTTTAGAGTTTCCGAGACTGCGTAGGGCTGAAGACAGGAAATTATAAAAAATAGTAAAGGTCAATCCTCCAAACATGGCCGTTAGAAAGGCATGGGAGTGGTTGATGATACTCACAGGCGTTTGCATTAAGACCAAGATAGGTTTCAAAAATGCTAAGGCTGAGACTGTTAGTAAAAGGCTGATGAGGGAAGCGTAGAAGAGTCCGTGGACAAAAGATTTTTTAAGCCCCTCTAAGTCGCCAGCTCCAAAGCGTTGGGCAGAAATAATGGTTAATCCATTGGTAACACCTTGGGCAAAACCGATGATTAAAAAAATCAGGCTGGCAGTTGAGCCGACACTGGCAAAGGCATCCTTTCCCAAAGTATGCCCCACAATCATGGAATCAGCAAAATTATAGGCCAGTTGAAAAAAAGATCCAATCAACAAGGGAATAGCGAATTGTAAGATGACTGCAATCGGCTTTCCTTTGGTTAAATCATTCATAACGTCTCCTTTTGACAGATGATAAGCCCACTAGAAAAATGATAGTCTAGTAGGCTTTCTAGGGATAAAATATTTCTCCTGAAAACGGAGTATAGGGCGTAAATTTGTTATTCATACTCTTCGAAAATCAAAATCAGACATTGTTGACTTGATTTGATAAGTGAAAGGCTCCAGTGGAGCCTTTCAGCCTGTTACCTTGAAACAAAATAGTAACAGGGTTCTATCTGCGTAAGTAGTAACGAACTACGTTCGCCCTATCTCCAACCTCCAAAGGTTCCCCAAACCTTTGGAGCTAGTCTATTTTTGATTTTCATTGAGTATTAATTTGTCAGTTCTTCAAAATGATCGACAGTGTTATGGTCTGTTACTGCTAAGATGAGTTCGTCAGATTTGAAGACATAGTCAGGAGTCAGTTGGATGTTTAATTCCTGATTTTTGCCACTTCGGTAACCGATAATATTGAGTTTATAGTGTTGGCGGAGTTTTAATTCGCCGAGTGTTTTGCCAATCCATTTTACTGGCGGGTGGAACTCAACAATGGAAACATTACCGTCAAGCTCAAAAAGGCTGGTTGTGTCGCGGTGGAGTAATTGTTTGGCTAGGGAAATACCTGTTTCGCGTTCAGGAGAAATAACCTTGTCAGCACCAACACGGAGAAGGACTTCTTTCGCAGTTGTTCCTTTGACTTTGGCAATGACCATAGGAACGCCTAGGACCTTGCTATGCATAACAGCAAGGACACTGGATTCCAAGTTTTCGCCAGTAGCTACAACAACAGCATCGCAGTTACCGATTCCTGCTGCACGTAGGAGCGAGCGATCGGTGATGTCTCCGACAATACCGCGCGTGAGAATAGGTTCTAGATGATTGATACGTTGTTCATGATTATCAATAGCAATAATATTGCAATCGTAATTGTGTAATGTTTTTGCAATGGTAGTACCAAAAACTCCCAGACCGAGAATTCCGATAGTATAGTTTGGCATGATTTCTCCTTTTAAACAAGCATAGATGATTTTGCGTATTGAAGACTTTCGGTTTTAGATAATTTTCGAACAGAAAGGCTTGCGAGAATAGAAAGTGGACCGATACGGCCGAAGAACATGAGCGCCATAATGACTGCTTGACCGGCCATGGTTAGACTTGGTGTCTGATTGGCAGTAACACCTACAGTGGCTAGTGCTGACATGACCTCGAACATTAAAAATAGAAGTGGTTGTCGGTCATCTGTTAAGGCAAGTGCGAAGAGTCCTATGATAAACATAAGCAGGAAGACGGAGAATGTCGCAAAAGCTTTGCGGATGCTGAGGTTATCAATGGTTCGTCCCATAAAGTTGGTATGAGGGAGACCGAGAATTTCACTACGAGCATAGAGCACTAAGGTTAGGAAGGCGGTTATTTTAATACCGCCGGCTGTTCCACCTGGGGCTCCGCCAAGCATCATCTGAAAGATATAGAGCAAGAGGGTGATTGGTTCAGCCTTCGTGTAGTCGATACTGGCAAAACCAGCGGTTCGCATGGTGACCGTCTGGAAAAAGCTGGCTAAAAATTTATGACCAAATGATAGTTGCCCGATAGTAGAAGGGTTATTCCATTCAGTGAGTAAGGTAGTCAGAGTTCCGAGGGTTAGTATAATGGCTGTTAGGCCTAGAACAATCTTTGTATGGAACCCTAGTTTTCGTAGGCTACGTTTTTGCCCGATTTGTGTCTGAAGGTCAAACCAAACCGAGAATCCAAGACCTCCCATAATAATGAGACTGGCTAATGTTATGTTGATTAGAGGATTATCCACATAGCGCATGATGCTAGTTGCGCCAAAATTATCAAAACCAGCATTACAAAAGGCTGATATAGCTACGAAAATCGAGGTAAATAAACCTCTCGCCCATCCAAATTCAGGTACAAAATGAAAGGATAGTAAGAGGGCTCCAAAGGCTTCGACCGCCAAGGTAAAACCAAAAGCTGATTTGAGGAAGTTACGAAAATATTTTGTGTCAGATCGGTTTAGAGCTTCTTGTAAGGTCGCCATATTGATGAAGTTCATTTTACGACCACCGCGTAGAGCGAAGAGACCGATAAATCCTATCAAGCTCAAACCACCAATTTGGATTAGCATCATACAGATAATCTGTCCAAAAGTAGAATAGGTTTCAGCAACGGCTTTGGTAAATAGCCCTGTCACACAAACCATGGAGACAGATGTGAAGAGATGATCCCAATAACTTGCTGTAGAGGTGCTAATTTGTGAGATGGGAAGACTTAGTAAAATTGATCCAGTCAGAATCACGAATAAGAAACTGATAATGATTCGCTGACTGGGAGAAAGTTTGATCCTAAATGGTGACATAATTCTACCTTTTCTCAAAAAAATAAAAGATGAAGATATTGTAGCACAAAAGAAAGAAAATGTACGACTAAAACACGCAAAGAACCTGATTTTTTCTCTTCTTGAAAGCTTCATTGTTTTTTATTACCATGGATTTTATAAGTGGTGTTTACATGAGGTGGCTCAGGTGGCTCATTTTATTTGTTATACCAGGATTATGGGGAAATTATTATAGGTAATGAAAAAGTGGTGCGGACCATAAAAAGAATCTCCTTAGTTGACCTAGGGAGATTTATTTCCATTCTGCTAAGACTTGTTGATGATAGTGACGTAAAGGTCCGACCTTTTGGAGGAGGTAGGTAGCAGCCAGTCCGACTAGTAACCCTGATAAGATTCCTGTAAACGAGAGGATTGGCAGGTAGTTCAGTACATAGAAAGAACGGGCGATGGTAGCAAAAACAAGAAGCTGACCAAGATTGTGCAACATCCCGCCCAGAATAGAAATTCCAATAGGACTGACACGGTTTGGACCGAGCTGCTTGGCAGAGAGCATTCCTACATAACTCAAAGTAGTTCCGGCAAAGCCATAGAGGAATGTGGAAAAGGTGCCTCCCAGAAAAGTTGAAATGAGCAAGCGTAGAGCGACAACCTTTAGGCTATCCTTGGTAGGGAGGGTAAAAATAGCAATTAAGCTAATCAAATTTCCCAGTCCTAGCTTGGCACCTGGAGCAAAAGCAAATGGGGGGGTGATTAGGCGTTCAATCAAAGAAATGACAACTGCCTGAGCTGCCAGCATCGTAATAAAGTTAAGTGTTTGACGTTTAGAATTCATGGGTGTAGAGAAAAAACTCTTTCTAGTCGATTATCTATTTTACTATCATACTTGTTTTTGTTCTCTATGGCAAGTTTTGTTTGTTGTATATTACTAATTATTGAAATTCGCTTGTCAACTATCTTGGAATACGGTATAATGGAAACATGTAATTTGTTTTGATTTTCACAAGGAGGAAACATTGTGACGAAAAATATTGTGATTGTCGGTGCTGGTTATGCGGGGATTGCAGCAGCTCGATTGCTAGGAAAAACTTTTAAAAAGGATCAAGATGTAACAGTTACCTTGATTGATAAGAACTCTTTCCATACCTATATGACAGAGTTGCATGAAGTTGCGGCTGGGCGTGTAGAAGCCAATGCAATCAAGTATGACCTTCAACGTATCTTCAAAAAATATCCAAAGGTTCAATTGGTAACAGACAAGGTTGTTGAGATTGACTACGATAAGAAACAAGTAGTTGCGGAACACCAAACTCTGGATTTTGATTACCTGCTCCTTGCAATGGGTGGTGAGGCTAATGACTTTGGTGTGAAAGGTGTTAAAGAACACGGTTTTACACTTTGGTCTATCGAAGCAGCAGAACGTTTGCATGACCACATGATTGATGCTTGCTATCGTGCCATGCGTGAGCATGATGAAGCCAAACGTCGCGCTCTTTTAACCTTTACCGTTATCGGTGCTGGCTTCACAGGTATTGAGATGATCGGTGAGTTGATTGACTGGGTACCAATTTTGGCACGTGAGTTCAAGTTGGATCCAAAAGAATTCTCACTTAAGGTTGTTGAGGCAACGCCAAATATCTTGGCTATGGTTACTGAAAAAGAGCAAGTCAAGGCTCGCAAATACCTTGAGAAAAAAGGTGTTGAATTGGTTCTTGGCGATGGTGTAGCAAGTGTACAAAAAGATAGCTTGACACTTTCATCAGGTCGTCAAATTCCTACCTATACCTCTATTTGGACAGCTGGTGTTCAAGCCAATACGGATGCAAGTGAATTTGGTATTGAGAAAGCGCGTGCAGGTCGTTTAGTAGCCAGTGAATTCATGGAAGCTAAGGGCAAAGAAAATGTCTATGTAGCTGGTGATTTGGTTTACTTTGAAGAATCAGAAGGAAAACCAACTCCACAGATTGTACAAGCAGCTGAACAGACAGGCCATACTGCGGCAAGTAATATTATTGCAGCAATCAAGGGTGGCGAAAAACATAGCTACAAAGGTAAATATGATGGGTTTATGGTATCTATTGGAGCACGCTACGGTGTAGCCTTCTTGATGGACAAATACCACATGTCAGGCTTTATGGCAATGGCTGTCAAACACATGGTAAACCTACTCTACTTCTTTACCATCCGTAGTTTCTTCTACATGGGTTCTTATGTTCGTCATGAATTCTTTGACATTCAGAATAAGCGAAACATTTTTGGCGGTCATACTTCAGGCAAAGGAAATCTTCTCTGGTCTGTGCCAATGCGTGTCCTTTATGGTTCAGTATGGCTCTACGAAGGTATCAAGAAAGCCTTTGGTCTATTCGGAACAACATCATGGTTTGGGGATCAAGTTGTCTTCCCATTCCCTTGGTTAGCTGACCCAGTATCTGGTGCATCTGCTGCTGAGGCGGTTTCAAGTGCCTCACAAGCGGCAACTGCTGCGGCAGAAGCAGCTGAACCAATTTTTGGTTTGAGCTATGCCTATGGTGAAGCACCGATGGCTGTTCTGGATAATATGCCTGATTGGTTTGCTTCTATCATGGAATTTATGATGCCAAACCAAGAAGTAGCACTCTTTATGCAAAAATTTATGACAGTAGCAGAAATCGGTATTGGTCTGGCTTTGATTGCTGGTGCCTTTGTATGGATTGTATCTGCTGCAACGGTTGCTTTGGTAGTTATGTTCAGCCTGTCAGGCATGTTCTACTGGGTAAATATTTGGTTCATCCCAGCAGCTATTTCTCTTATGAATGGTGCGGGTAGAGCCTTCGGTCTAGACTATTGGATTATGCCATGGTTGGGTCGTTTCCTAGACAAGAAGATTTATGGAAAGCCCAAGCATATTTACCGTATCAAGGATAAAAAATAAAGGAAATATAGAAAGTTAGTGGTACATCAAATTTGGAATACCTATCCTGAGATTGAGAGGGGACTTGAAGAGGTAAAATCCATCATCTTATCTGAGATGATGGTCCTGCATCCAGCAGTTACAGCGCAGATTGTTGAATATGTAGAGGCACCAGGGAAATACCTGCGTGCTGGCCTCTGTCTGCTCTTTGCACAAATGACGGAAGGAAAGATTAGCCGTTCAAAGCTATATTTTGCTGCCCATTTAGAAGTTCTGCACCTGGCGACTCTTATTCATGACGATGTGATTGATGGCGCGGATAAACGGCGGGGAGTCACGGCGGCTCATCAACAATTTTCGAATCGAATCGCTATCTACACGGGTGATTATCTTCTGGCCTATTCAAGTCGACTATTTGGAAAAGGGCTTCGTTTGCTAGAAGTTTCACGTGATGATTTGGATTTGGGCAATGATAAGCTGATGGAAACAATTCTTCGAGGAGAATTATCTCAGCTACTCAATCAATTTGATGCCAATATGACTATGAAAGCCTATCTCAAGCAAATTCAAGGAAAAACAGCTTTTCTATTTGGACTTGCCTGTCAGTTGGGGAGTTTTGTACCAGGCCAATCTAGGAAAGACAGTAGCATGGCTTTTCGGTCTGGGCAAGCACTTGGCATGGCCTTTCAGCTACGAGATGACTTAATTGACTATCAGCTGGATGTGGCAGAATCAGGAAAACCTAGATTACAAGATATTCAAAACGGTATCTATACTGCACCGCTACTATTTGCTATGCGAGAAGACAAGTCTATCCAGCAACAATTGCAGGCTTATATTCAATCCCCTACGGCAGAAGGGCTGGAAATCCTTACAGATAGGATTTTTTCAACGCATGCTATTGCCAAAACAGAGAAACTGATTGTTAGCTATTTGGAAAAAATGATGAATTTTGTAGATAGAATACCACAGTTATCGACTGCGTCTATGCAAAATTTGGTGGCAATAGTTTTTAGTCATTATTTTTAAAAAAATACTAGACAATTTAGTTTATTAGGTATATCATTATAAATATAAAACTATTTACTTTACAAAAGGAGTATTGTTATGAAAACAACTAAAGTTGTGTTGAAAAGTTTGGTAGTTCTTGGTGCTGTATTTGCACTTGCTGCTTGTGGTTCTAAACAAGAATCTACTTCAACTTCATCTTCAACTACAGAAACAGTAGTATTGAAAGATGGTACTTACAAAGCTGAGTCAGGCAAAGACGATTATGGCTACAAAATTGTTCACACATTGACTGTTAAAGACGGAAAAATCAGTGAGTCAAAATTTGACTATGAAGCTGAAGATGGAAGCCTTAAATCAGCAAATGAAGAGTACAACAAAAACATGAAAGATAAAGCTGGAGTTTCTGCTGGTGAAGCAATCGAACAACTCAATGCAGCTTTGGTTGAGAAACAAGATCTCTCAGCTGTTGAAGTTGTATCAGGTGCAACTCATACTTCTGAAGACTTCAAGAAGAGTACAGAAGCCCTTCTTGCAGCAGCTGCTGAAGGAAAAACAGAAACTGTAAAACTTGACTAATTAAGTCTATACAGAAAAGACACAGTCGCACTTGTTTGGCTACTGTGTCTTCTTATTTTTTGGGGAAGGTAAAATCAGTGAAAAAAATTGCAAGTCTATTGTTCGTGGGCCTACTGATGGTTTTGCTTGTTGCTTGTGGTGGTAATCAAAATGAAAGTCTATCTGTTGTGAAAACTCCGTTGACTCGTAGTGAAAGCTTACTTCACACAGTAGTGCAGTTGAGTATTTATCATGAGGATCAGGAAGAAGCGATGGATGAAGCTGTCTCCTATATCAAGGAGATGGAAAGTCTGTTGTCCACAAACTTGGAAGGGGCAGATGTCTACCGTATCAATCAGGCAGCAGGAAAAGAAGCTGTTAAGGTTGATGAACGTACCTTTGAAGTGATTGAAACAGCTATTGAGATGAGTGAGGAAAGTCAGGGCTTATTTGACATTTCCATTGGAGCTGTGAGCAATCTGTGGAAAATTGGAGATGAGGATGCACGTAAGCCGAGTGATGAAGAAATCAAAGCTGCTCTGCCATTTATCAATTATAAAGACATTACTTTAGATAAGGAGAAGAAGACTGTCTTTATCAAAGAAGGAATGACCTTAGAATTAGGAGCCATTTCCAAAGGTTACATTGCAGATAAGGTTAGAGAATTGTTTGCCAGCAAAGGGATTACGACAGCTATCATTAATCTAGGCGGGAATGTAGTGGTTATGGGGGATTCGCCAACGACACAAAATGGTTGGAATGTTGGAGTTCAAGACCCAGACCAAGTGCGTGGATCAACGGTCGGTTCTGTGCCAGGGACACATGATTCGGTTGTTACCTCAGGGATTTATGAGCGCTACTTAGAGGTGGATGGTGTCAAATACCACCACATCCTTGATCCCAAAACGGGATATCCTGTGGAAAACGATATTTCAGGTGTGACAGTCTTTTCCAAAACATCTATCCAAGGAGATGCCTTATCCACAACTCTCTTCTTACTAGGTGTGGAAAAAGGTCTTGACTTTATCAATCAGATTGACGGTGTAGAAGCTGTTTTCATCGATAAGGAGCAGGGCGTTCATCTGAGTGATGGCTTGAAAGAAAGCTTTGAATTAACGAATGAGGAGTATCATCTTGTCAATGAATAAATCAACTAAAGGGCTCAGTCTGCCGGTATTTCTAGAATTTGTTGAAATAAAGACCAAGGTAGCCAGTGTTTTTCCGATGATACTGGGGATTTTATGGAGTCTGTATCGCTATCAAGCATTCAATTGGCTCAACACACTTTTGTTCGTTCTCGCCGTACTCAGCTTTGACATGTGTACAACTGCCATCAACAATAGTATGGATTACCACAAAGCCAAGGATGAAACCTATCGTCAAGAAAGCAATGTGATCGGAAAATTCTCTCTAGATTTTCGGCAGATGATTGGAATCGTCTTTGCCTTACTCATTTTTTCAGTGATTGTTTCATTAGTGCTTGTTTGGCGGACCAGCTGGCTCCTCCTACCGATGGGAGCTCTCTGTTTCCTCATTGGTATCTTCTATACCTTTGGACCTATTCCGCTTTCGAGAATGCCACTGGGTGAAGTTTTCTCTGGAGTAACCATGGGATTTGGCATCTTCTTTCTTGCTGTATTTATTCAGCAACCAGATTTGCTACTGACCAGCCAAGTGAGCGGTCAGTGGATGACCCTGCAATTCTCTTGGATAAAAATAATAGAAATTATTTTCATGTCTATTCCTTTGGTAACCTTGATTGCCAATATCATGTTGGCCAACAATACCTGTGATTTAGAGGAAGATATTCGCAACCATCGTTATACTCTGGTTTACTATATTGGCAAGAAAAATGCTCTTAAATTGTATTTTGTCTTGGCAAGTTTACCATGGTTGTTGTGGATAATCTACTGTCTGACTGGATTCTTACCAATCTGGGCACTGATCGGTTTAATCGGAGTTTGGCCTGCTTATAAGAGTCTAGAAACATTTTTGAAAAAGCAAGTCAAACGGGAAACCTTTATCGAGGCAGTAAAGAGTTTTGTACTCTTTGCGCTGCTATATGTGGTGATACTTGCTTTAGCCCTTATTTTCTAAAAAGGAAAGACACAGTCGTTCATCAGGCTGTGTCTTCTTTGTTATATTGTCATTTAGTTTTTCTTTTATTACTTCGACGAGCGGGGAGCGGGAAAGAACTCGACTGGTCAAAAAAAGAGTTCGTCAACAATTTTTCATTTTAAGTTGTTGAGCTGAAACAGTCTATTCCCAGACTGTTTCACTTCCACCCCCGCATAGTTCCAACTGTCTGGGGGACAGTTGGAAGTTGGAAATAGAGCGAACAAAGTTCGCTACAAAACTGTCTGGGAGACAGTTTGAGGTTGGAGATGAAGCGAATTCTGTTCGCTTCAGTCGTATAGGTCAGATTTGGAGTGTAAAACACGAACTGCTGAGATTTGCTTTGCAAATCTTATCTCCTACCTTTAACAGTCTCCCAGACTGTTAAAGCCAATCAACCACTGCGCTGAGATGTTGACACGAACCCTGAGAAGCGAGGTTGGGCTTTTTGCCCAGCCTCAATTTCCAATTTCAAACACTCCACTGGAGTATTTGAACTCGCCTTGCCTGATTGAAACAGTCTGGGGGACTGTTTCAAGTCAATGCCTAGAAATAAGAAAGCATTGAGTTATGCCTGCGGCTTTTGATGCGAACTTTGTTCGCTTTATCTCCAACCTCCAAAGATTTCCCAAACCTTTGGAGCTAGTACTAAAAGTAAACTAAAAGACTATAGTGGCAATATAAGTTCTTCTTCGTCAGTATCCTCTCCCCCGACGGATTTGATTTCAATCAAGAGATTATGGGGCAGACAGACGGAGAGCTGACCCGGCTGGCTAATCCAGCTGGTCATAACGGCGATTTGGTCTGGGCTATTGTCTTCCTTGACACGAATGCGTTCGCCATCAACTTCAATGATGTTGTATTGCCCTTCATTGGGATAGTAGGTCTTTTCTTGATGGGGTGTGTCCTTTGATAATTCAAATTGGTCGACCACCTCACCATTGATGCGGACATAGGCAATTGTTTTTGCCTCATTGGTATCTGTAGTCAGATGTGTGTAGGTGAAAATTGCTGGAAGAAAGGATAAAACTAGGGTGAATCCGATTAAGATATAATCAAATAGTTTGAGTTGTTTGAGAATGGATTTGATAGTCATATGTAGTCTATTTTATAGAAAAAATCCTACTTTGTAAAATGTTGGATGCAGCCTACTTTTTCAATTGTCTAAAGAAGAGTAGGATGGCTAATATTCCCCAAAATCCAGCATGGAGTGGCTGAATTTTCCCAGCGAAAAATACAATGGAGAAAGTTAGGGCAAAACCTGCAAAGAGAAACCAGAGCAGTGGTTTATGATAAAGATAGATAGCTTTTTGGACAGCATTTGCTTCTGGGCTGCTAGTCTGCCAGTCACTATTCAAGATTGGAAGCATAGTGAACAGTAAGATAAAGATTGGTGGATTGTCCCCAGTCAGGTAGCTATGTATATACAGGCTGCAAATTGCTGTATAGGAGAGAACAATCAAAGTGAGTATAAGTTTCGATTTGTTAACGTTCATCTGTTTCCTCCTTTTTGAAATACAGTTGATAAAGAATTGCCAGAGCAAATCCAGCAGGAAGGATGAGGGCAAGTGGTTTGACATGCCCTAACCAAATGCCTATGCCGTAGGTCAGGGTTAAGGTAAACAGGGCAAAGACAGATTGAATGAGAAAGTAGTGTTTTTCTTCGGCTGTTTTATAGGATTTGATGATTTGAATGGTCGGTAGCATGAGCAAGAAGGAATCGCTAATCGGCTCATTGACCATGTAAGAGTAGATGAAGAAGGCAGAAAATAAAGCATAAAATAGAACAAAAAATCGACAGGTTTGTTTGGGTGTAAAAGGTTTATTCATGGGGTTAGCTCCTTATTTTTTCTTAGTAGTTTCTGCTTCCAGCTTATGCAGATAGGCAAAGGCAGACAGGGCTAGACTGGCAAAGAGTCCCATCATGCCACCGAATAGGAGGGATTTTGTATGCAAGATTGAGGCCATTAGGGGAAGATTGAGGTTAAAGAGGTCTGCTACTCCAGCAAAAACTGTCGAAAGCAGTGCAACTCCCAGTCCCCAAACGAGTGGATTGAGGGTCTGGCCTTGTCTTTCCTCAGGGCTTAGTTCGTCCACGTCATATTGAGGCAGGTCAGCATGGAGGGTGCGCATATTAACGATACCAATGAGGATAATACTGAAGAAGGCAATTATCATTGGATAATAGTTGGCAACCTCCACAGGATAGCGGATAGCTAGGAAGTAGGCGACAGCATTTCCAAGAGCAAGGAAGTAGAAGTGATAGACAAAAGCTAGTCCCCCAATCTCATCTGCCCTTGTCCGTCGGTACTCGTCTAAAGGACCACGGATACCATAGAAGTGTCGTATCATATTTTTGATCCACTTGGGTTCTTCTTTGGAAATAGCAGAGCGGATAGTTAGTTTTTCTGCCTTTTTCATGCGCTTGCGAAGCGTGATTTCAAGGGCAATGCCCGTGAAAATACCACCTAGACAGGCTGCTAGAAATTTTCGGAGGTCAAATAGGTGGTCGAAAGGATTGAGTCCCTCCATCCAGGCACCGAAAACAACCACCCAAATGTACATAACGGTTGTGAAGTAGAGGGCGAATTTGATACTTGCTCCCTTGAGTTGTTTCTGTTCCTTGCTAGTCAATTCTTCTACATCTAAACTATCCACTTGACTGTGGCGCATCTTGGATGTCATATACATACTGGCGAAAAGAGTGGATAGGAATAGAGCCGTTGGGTAGCCATAGGCAACGACTTCTGGGAAGCGTTTGGATAAGGCAAGTGCCAGTAGGGTGAGAGCCATGGTGGCCCAAAAGAGCAGGATAAAACAGGTATTGCCCAGTCGGAAGGCTTCTTGTTTGCGATATTCATCCAAGGGACCTGCGATACCGTAAAATCGTTTGATTAATTTATCTTGAAAGGTTTCCTTTTTCATACGATACTCCTATTTACTTACGACGAAAAATGAGAGGTAGGTAGGCTAGTCCTAAGAAGTAGATTGCTCCAGCAATCAGCAGTTGTATCCAGAATTTCGCTTGGCTGATGGTATGCCAGATGTCTGCTCTGCTATTGCCCCAAAGCTGAAAGAGGACAAAGAGCGGGATAAATATAAGAGTAGAGATAAGGGCTTGACGTGTATTCTTTTTCATGGTTTTTCTTCCTTTTATTTGTTTGCGAGAATTTTCTTTTGTAACTGCTTCTTACAATAGTAGTAATGGATGAAGGTGATAGCTCCTGCAACAATTAGCCGACCTAGTAGGAGGGTCGGGTCTGTTAGTTCTTCAAGAAATACAGACCATTCTTTATAGAAAGCAGGGGCAGTCGTGGAAGCCAGGAAGGCCCCGAAAAATATAGCACGACTACTTTTTACAAGAGATTTATTGAGCTTGGTCACATCAATCTCATCCTCATAGCTTTGACTAATGCCATTTTTCAAGGCAAGGTGGGAAGCTAAGGCTTGCGTGAAACCAATGATCAGTATATTGGTTAGGGGGAGCAGAAAGCCAACTTTTTCAGGTTGTCGTAAGGCGATAAGAAGTGCAATTGTATTTCCTATTACTAGGATAGGAAAAACAATCATGACAATGGTGTTACTGAAGCGATAGCTTTCTTGCTGCCGCATTTCATCCATGGGTCCGCTGATAGAATAAAAATCCTTGGTTGCTTGATTGAGAATTTTTGTAAATATATCTTTCATGATAAACTCCTTATTCATTCCAAAAGAGACTATTAAGATCGGTCTGTAAAGCCTTGGCTAGGTTGATACAGAGGTCTAGCGAGGGGTTGTACTTGTTGTTTTCAATCATGTTGATGGTCTGCCTGGATACGCCGATGGCCTTGGCCAGCTCCAGCTGGGAAATACCTAACAGTAGGCGATAATCTTTGACACGGTTCATGTGCCCTCCTTTCTGTGTCAATTATATCTGACACAATTGTCTAAAAATGAGGGGAGTGGGAAAGAACTCGACCATTTACAGAAGAGTTCGTCAACAATTTTTCGTTTTAAGTTGTTGAGCTGAAACAGTCTGGGGATAGACTGTTTCACTCCCACCCCCGCATAGCTCCAACAGTCAGAGTAGTGACTGTTGGAGGTTGGAAATGAAGCGAACTCTGTTCGCCTCAGTCGTAGAGGCCTGATTTGGAGTGTAAAACACGAACAAATCTGCCAATCAACCACTGCGCTGAGATGTTGACACTAACTTTGAGAAGCGGTGCTGGACTTGAGCCCAGCCTCTTTAAAATATTGTCAATTATATCCGACATACAAGTGTAAAAAAATGTGGGAGACCTCCCTGTTGATGTCAACTATATGTGACATGTTTCTTTACTGTTAGTATATACCTGTTCATATAAGTTGTCAACTATATTTGACAGTTTTTTTGTAAAAAGTTTGCAACAACTTTTTGTATTGTTTTGTGGTACAATAGAAAAGATATGAGCAAGGAATTTAATCACACTACTGTTCTCTTGCATGAAACAGTAGATATGTTAGACATCAAACCGAATGGAATTTATGTAGATGCAACGCTGGGTGGAGCAGGGCATAGTGAGTATCTGCTCAGTCAGTTGACGGATGGGGGGCATCTTTATGCCTTTGATCAGGATCAGACTGCTATTGATCATGCCCATATTCGCTTGGCATCCTACATTGAAAAAGGACAAGTGACCTTTATCAGGGACAATTTCCGCAATCTCAAGACTCGCTTGGCGGAGCTAGGCGTAACAGAGATTGATGGGATTTGTTATGATTTAGGAGTATCTAGTCCACAGTTGGATGAGCGGGAGCGTGGCTTTTCTTACAAACAAGATGCTCCGCTTGATATGCGGATGAATCGTGAGGGACATTTGACGGCTTATGATGTGGTCAATAACTATGACTATCACGACTTGGTACGGATTTTCTTTAAATACGGTGAGGATAAATTTTCCAAGCAGATTGCTCGTAAGATTGAACAGGCGCGTGCGGTCAAGCCGATTGAAACAACGACTGAGTTGGCAGAGCTGATCAAATCTGCCAAGCCAGCCAAGGAACTTAAGAAGAAGGGGCATCCTGCTAAGCAGATTTTCCAAGCTATTCGGATTGAGGTCAACGATGAGTTGGGAGCAGCAGACGAATCTATCCAGCAGGCCATTGACTTATTGGCTTTGGATGGCCGGATTTCTGTGATTACTTTCCATTCTTTAGAAGATCGTTTGACCAAACAACTCTTCAAAGAAGCAAGTACGATTGATGTTCCAAAAGGTTTGCCATTTATTCCAGACGACTTGAAGGCGCCACTTGAATTGGTCAATCGTAAGCCTATCTTACCTAGTCAAGAAGAATTAGAGGCAAATAATCGCGCGCATTCAGCCAAACTGCGTGTAGCTAAGAAAGTACATAAATAGGAGAGAGTCTATGTTGCAAGAAAAACGTAGAGAAGCCACTATGCGGGTTATCGGTGATAAAATTAGAACCTTCACACGTGTAGAAAAAGCCTTCTATTCAAGCATCGTATTATCTGGATTAGCCCTTGCGATAGGAATTATCTTTATGCAAACGCGGCTTTTGCAACTTCAATCTGGCATGGCCAAAGTCAATCAAGATATTAGTCAAAAACAGATTGAAATTAACGATGCAAAGCAAGCTGTCAATGAATTGACACGTTCAGCTCGCTTGATGGAAATTGCTGAAAAAGCTGGATTAACTTTTAATAATGACAATATTGGAGTAGCCGAATAATGCCCAGAAGAAATAATAAACTCTTGCGGTATGTCTTGAAAAAACGATATATTCCGTCAAAAAATCGTCGAAGAGTAGGACAGAGCCTACTTCTTTTGACGGTTTTCGTCTTTTTTCTCTTTTTAATCAACTTTGCCTATATTATCGGCACTGATAGTAAATTTGGGGTGGACTTGTCAGAGAGAGCTGATGCGGTACACCAGCGTGAAGTTACCGTTCAAGCTAAACGGGGGACGATATACGACCGTACAGGAATTCCTATTGCAGAAGATTCAACGACCTATACAGTCTATGCAATCATTGACACAGAATATGTGTCAGAACTGAAAAAAGTTTTGTATGTGCAGTCTTCTCAGTTCAGCAAAGTAGCAGAAATCTTTAAAAAGCATCTCGGAATGGAGACAGATTATGTTATGGAGCAGCTGAATCAACCGAAACTGAAGCAGGTGTACTTTGGGACCTTAGGTAAGAATATCTCCTATAGTACAATGTCATCAATCCAAGAAGAGATGAAGGCGGCAGGTATTGAAGGGATTGCCTTTGACGCTAGTCCAGGACGGATGTATCCGAATGGAAATTTTGCTTCAATTTTTGTCGGGTTAGCTAATCCGGTTGAAAACAAGGATGGTAGTTATAGCTTACAGGGTGTGAGTGGTTTGGAATATTATCTGAATGATATTCTAGCTGGTCAAGACGGAAAGGTTATCTACGAGAAAGATAGTCAAGGCCGTGTCCTACCTGGGACAGAAAAGGTTGAAACGGAGACAGTAAACGGGCAGGATGTCTATACGACAATTTCAGCCGATCTGCAACGTTCTCTTGAAACCAATATGAATACCTTCTTTGATAACGCCAAAGGGCGATATGCGAATGCAACTTTGGTTTCAGCCAAGACGGGTGAAATACTGGCGACGACCCAAAGGCCAAGCTATGATTCAGATACCAAAGAAGGTCTGGGACAAGAAGGCCTACTAGAGCGGTCACTCTTATATCAAGAGGCCTTTGAGCCTGGTTCAACAATGAAGGTGCTAACAGTAGCGTCAGCTATCGATAATGGAACCTTTGATCCAAATGCATATTATACCAATAATGAGTACGTTATTGCAGACGCGAAAATCAATGACTGGACCCTCAATGCAGGTTATTCAGCTGTGACTCTCAATTATGCGCAAGGCTTCTCCCTATCCAGTAACGTTGGGATGACCTTATTGCAGCAACAGATGGGAGATGAAAAATGGCTAAATTACCTCGCTAAATTCCGCTTTGGCTACCCAACGCGTTTTGGTATGGGGGACGAGGCGCCAGGAATGGTACCAGAGGATAACATCGTTTCTATCGCCATGTCAACGTTTGGTCAGGGAATTTCTGCAAACCAAGCACAGATGCTTCGTAGTTTTACATCCATTGCGAATAACGGTATTATGCTAGAGCCTAAATTTATCTCAGCTCTTTATAATCCTAATACAGATACAGCTAGAGTTTCTTCGAAAGAAGAAGTGGGAAATCCAGTTTCTGAACAAGCTGCCGACGATACACTTCGCTATATGATTAATGTCGGTACTGACCCTGTTTATGGCACACTCTACTCACATGATTTACAGGGGCCTGCAATTCAGGTTGACGGCTATGATATTGCAGTCAAATCAGGTTCGGCGGAAATTGCCAGCGAAGATGGTCAAGGGTACATTAAAGGCGCCTATACCAACTCTGTAGTAGCCATGATCCCTGCTGAGGACCCAGAATTTATCATGTATGTGACCATTCGCCAACCGGAAGTATTAAATGTCCTGTCTTGGCGTGACATTGTCAGTCCTACACTGAAAGAAGCGATGCTGTTGAAAGACAATTTGAATCTGGATTCACCTGCACCAGCATTGACCCGGGTTGCTAATGAGACAGAGTATCAATTGCCAGACCTCATTGGTAAGGCACCAGGCGAGTCGGCTGAGGAACTTCGCCGTCAATTAGTTCAACCAGTTATCCTTGGAAACGGTGCTGAAATTAAAAAAGTTTCAGTCGAAAAAGGAAGTAACGTAATCGCCAACCAACAGGTTCTACTCCTGACAAATAAATTCGAAGAAATGCCAGACTTGTACGCAATCACCAAAGAGAATATGGATATATTTGCTGAATGGACTGGTATTGAAGTGACCTATAAAGGAACGGGTTCAAAAGTAGTCGACCAAAGTGTAGAGGTTGGTACCGCTTTGAATAAAACCGAGAAAATAACAATAACCTTAGGAGACTAACATGCAATTCGCACTTATGTCGGGATTGGTAGCTTTTCTAGCAACCGTTCTCTTAATCCCACGATTTATTACATTTTATCAAGCCAAACGCATCGAGGGGCAACAGATGCACGAAGATGTGAAACAACATCAGTTTAAGGCAGGTACACCAACAATGGGGGGAACAGTTTTTCTCGTTGTTGCGATACTTGTCAGCTTGTTGTTTGCAACGGCCTTTCAACTGTTGACGGGTGGTGTCCTTGCCATCCTCTTCATCCTTGCCCTTTATGGTGTAGTAGGATTTTTGGATGACTTTTTAAAAATTTTCCGTAAAATAAATGAAGGTCTTAATCCTAAACAAAAGCTTGCTCTACAAATTTTAGGAGGGATTGTCTTCTACTTTGTCCACGTAAGAGGAGCAGGTGGCGGAGAATTGAATGTATTTGGTCACATGGTACATTTGGGAGTTCTCTATTTCCCATTTGTTCTGTTCTGGCTGGTCGGTTTTTCAAATGCAGTTAATTTGACAGATGGTATTGATGGATTGGCTTCTATCTCAGTTGTTATCAGTCTTCTAGCTTACTCTGTCATCGCCTTCAATGAGCAAAAATTTGATATTCTTCTAGTTTGTGTGACCATGATTGGTGGCTTGCTCGGTTTCTTTGTTTATAACCGTAAACCAGCGAAGATTTTCATGGGGGATGTGGGAAGTTTGGCTCTCGGTGGTATGTTGGCAACTATTTCAATTGCTCTCCGTCAGGAATGGACCCTCCTCCTTATCGGCCTGGTCTATGTCATTGAAACATCCTCTGTTATGTTGCAAGTTTCATATTTTAAATACACCAAAAAACGCTTTGGAGAAGGTCGTCGTATCTTCCGTATGACTCCTTTTCATCACCATTTGGAGCTTGGAGGTTTGACCGGAAAAGCTGAAAAATGGAGCGAGTGGAAAGTTGATTTTTTCCTCTGGTCAGTCGGTCTCATCATGAGCTTGATTACCCTAGCTATTCTTTATCTATAAAATGTCAGAAACAGCAGAAATGCTGTTTTTTTACCTTGACAAATATAGTCGGGGGGGGGGGTAAAATAGAGAGAGAATTGGTGGAGGATAAAAATGGAACAATTCAATCAAGAACAGTTATATGGAGTGGTTATTCAAACCATGACAGCTGCTAGTCAACTTCCTATGGTTAAAGTCAATCGGGAAGAATTTTTGAAGACTCGTTTTAAAGATAGTCCCTATCTAGATAAAATTATTGCGGATGGACCAACGGCGGTCTTCACTACAAAAGCTTTGCGTAAAGAAGCTGAAAAAATCATTAATGATATGACTACGAAAACATCTTTGATTTCTTTCGCAGCTGGTTTACCGGGGAATCCATTTACAGCGGTGGCGGCAGGTACTGCTGATATAGCTCAGTATTTTGGTTTTGCCTTGAATTTGTCGCAACAAATCGCTTATCTTTTTGGTGAAGATGAATTATTTGTTGGTGAAGGGAAGGAAATTTCAGAAGAGGTTCAAATCCGCATTATTGCCTACATTGGTGTCATGTTTGGAGCAGGTGGTTCAGCAGTTCTTCTCAATAAAGTATCCAAGACAGTCGGAGCTAATATCGGTAAAAAAGTAGCTATGCAGGCTTTGACCAAGACAACTTGGTATCCCTTGGTGAAAAAGGTAGCCGCAGTGATTGGTGTGAAAATTACCAAAAAGACTGTTGAAAAGACGATTGCCAATGCAGTTCCTATTTTGGGTGGTCTAATTTCAGGAGGTTTGACCTATTTTACCTTCCAGCCCATGGGAGGGATGTTGGCAGACACATTTGTGAAAAAAATAAATGGTGATTTTGATGGCGAATTAGAACTCACTGAGGCCTTTAAAGCAAGTTTGGAAGAAGAGAAGGAACTTGGAATTATTGAGGCAGAATTTACTGAAGCAAGTGAGAGTTGATTAGGACGGGTATCCGTCCTTTTTGCTTGTCCACCTAAATCGTGCTATAATAGAGGGCAGTACAACTAAAGAGGGAACTATGAAATTTACAGATATGAAACTCAAGCCTTATATTCAGGAGGCTTTGAAAGAAATTAACTTTGTCCAACCGACAGAAGTTCAGGAGAAATTGATTCCAGTTGTTTTGTCAGGGCGAGACTTGATAGGGGAATCAAAAACAGGTTCGGGTAAGACCCATACCTTCTTGATCCCGATTTTCCAAAAATTAAATGAGGAATTGGACCAAGTTCAGGCTGTTATTACAGCCCCATCTCGTGAACTGGCTACTCAGATTTATCAAGCGGCACGCCAGTTGGCTAGTCATTCGGACATCGAGGTTCGTGTGACCAATTATGTTGGCGGTACGGATAAGAACCGTCAAATTGACAAGCTTCAAGCTAGTCAGCCTCACATTGTTGTTGGGACACCAGGGCGTATCTATGATTTGGTCAAATCAGGTGACCTTGCTATCCATAAAGCAAAAACCTTTGTGGTGGATGAGGCAGATATGACCTTGGACATGGGCTTTTTAGAAACAGTTGATAAGATTGCTGGTAGCCTGCCAAAAGACTTGCAATTTATGGTCTTTTCAGCGACCATTCCGCAGAAACTCCAACCGTTTTTGAAAAAATACTTGTCCAATCCAGTCATGGAACAAATCAAGACCCATACGGTCATTTCAGATACCATTGAAAACTGGCTGATTTCAACCAAGGGGCGTGACCGTAATGCTCAAATCTTGGAAGTAACCAAGCTCATGCAACCTTACTTGGCCATGATTTTTGTCAATACAAAGACACGTGCAGATGAATTGCATAGCTATTTGACTGCGAACGGTCTTCGTGTCGCAAAGATTCATGGGGATATTCCTCCACGTGAGCGCAAGCGGATGATGAACCAGGTGAAAAACTTGGACTATCAGTACATTGTTGCAACTGATTTAGCAGCACGTGGGATTGATATTGAGGGCGTCAGTCATGTCATCAATGATACTATTCCACAAGACCTTTCCTTCTTTGTTCACCGTGTGGGGCGCACAGGTCGTAATGGTTTATCAGGTATTGCCATTACCCTTTATCAGCCAAGCGATGATGCAGATATTCGAGAGCTAGAAAAACTCAATATCAAATTCTTGCCAAAAGAAATGAAAAATGGCGAATTTGTCGATACCTACGACCGTGACCGCCGTGCTAACCGTGAAAAATCTCGTGAAAAACTAGATTTGGAAATGATTGGCTTGGTCAAGAAGAAAAAGAAAAAAGTCAAACCAGGCTACAAGAAGAAAATACAATGGGCTGTTGATGAAAAACGTCGCAAGACCAAGCGAGTTGAAGCGCGTGCAAAGGGTCGTGCAGAACGTAAAGCCAAGCGTCAAACCTTTTAAAGTAATCGAGGAAAAAGATGTTACAAAACATTCTAAGTTTTTATTTACAAGGATTGCTAATAGCTTCCTTGTTGATTATCACTTCTAGTCTGGTCTGGTTTATCTGGCGTGCGACAAAGGGTGTGGATAAAACCTTGCAAGAACGACAAGATTTCTTGTTTGATTTCTTGTTTGATTTGTTGATGATTAATGTGATGACAATCCCCATTGCAGCCTTTGGAGTAGTGGGAATCTTATTAATGTTTAAAGCGTAGAAGGAAAAAGTATATGTACGATACAGTTGTAATTGGTGCGGGTCCTGCGGGGATGACTGCAGCTCTTTATGCAGGGCGTAGCAATTTAAAGGTAGCTCTTTTGGAACGTGGTATTTATGGTGGTCAGATGAATAATACTTCGGAAATTGAAAACTATCCAGGCTATGACCATATTTCAGGTCCAGCCTTGGCTGAAAAAATGTTTGAACCCTTGGAAAAATTCGGTGTGGACCATATTTTTGGCACCCTAGTCCGTATTGAGGAAGAAGGACAAATTAAGAAAGTGATTACTGAGGATGGTGTTTTGGAGACAAAGACAGTCGTTCTAGCCATGGGTGCAAAACACCGTTTGTTAGGTATTCCAGGTGAGGATACTTACAATAGCCGTGGTGTCTCATATTGTGCAGTCTGTGACGGTGCCTTCTTCCGTGGACAAAAACTCTTGGTTGTCGGTGGTGGAGATTCAGCCGTCGAAGAAGCTCTCTTCTTAACACAATTTGCGGAGTCTGTGACAATTGTTCACCGCCGTGATCAGCTTCGTGCTCAAAAAGTCATCCAAGACCGCGCTTTTGCCAATGAAAAAATTAACTTCATCTGGGATAGTGTAGTCGAAGAAATCAAGGGTGATGACTTACGTGTACAAAGCGTGGTTATCAAAAATGTGAAAACAGAGGAAGTCAGCGAACTGGACTTCGGTGGTGTCTTTATCTATGTCGGTTTGGATCCGATGACGGATTCGGTTGTCGATTTGGGGATTACGGACGAAGCTGGTTGGGTTATCACTAATGAAAAGATGGAGACGACTCAATCAGGCATCTATGCCATCGGTGATATTCGTCAAAATCAACTTCGTCAGATTGCAACGGCAGTAGGAAATGGTGCAGTTGCTGGACAAGAAGTCTATAACTACATCACAGAACTAGCTGAATAGGGGAATACAATGTTTCATATTTACGATATTCAGAAAAATCCAGATGGAATCTCCTTTGATAAAACCTTGGATTTACAGGAAGAATTGCAAGCTCGAAATGGTGAAGTTCTAGGCTTGTCGCCAGTCCAAGTCACTGGAAATATCCGCTTTGAATCAGGTTTCTTTTTCTTGGACTATCAGATGACTTATGATATTACCTTGGCATCCAGTCGTTCTCTGAAACCAGTTGTTTTGCATGAGGTCCAAAACGTCAATGAACTTTTTGTTGCCAATGAAGCAGTTCTTAAAGAACAAGATTTGATTGATGAGGATATGGTACTGGTAGTAGAAGATGACCACATTGTCCTTGATGAGAGTGTAGCAGACAATATTTTACTGGCTATACCAATCAAAGTCTTGACACCTGAAGAAGAAGCTGGACAGGAACTACCATCTGGTCAAGCTTGGGCTTTAATGACTGAAGAAGATTTTCAACAAAAAGCTCAAGAGAAAAAAGAGGCCAATAGTCCTTTTGCTCAATTGCAGGGCTTGTTTGATAGTGAAGAATAGTTTGGATAGTTAAATTATCTGAAAATTCTTGTCAACTTTCCCCTTTCGGTGTATAATGAAAGGGATACAAATTAGAGGAGTAAACAAATGACTAAAGCAAATTTTGGTGTTGTAGGAATGGCCGTTATGGGCCGCAACCTTGCGCTTAACGTTGAATCACGTGGCTGTTCAGTAGCTATTTACAACCGCTCTGCTGATAAAACAGAAGATGTTGTTGCAAGCAACCCAGGTAAAAACTTGGTACCAAGTTACGATGTGGAAAGCTTTGTGGCATCTATCGAAAAACCACGTCGCATCATGCTTATGGTTCAAGCTGGTCCTGGTACAGATGCAACCATTCAAGCACTCTTACCACACTTGGATGAAGGTGACATCTTGATTGATGGTGGGAATACTTTCTATGAAGATACCATCCGTCGTTCTAAAGAATTGGCAAACTCCGGCATTAACTTCATCGGTACAGGTGTATCTGGTGGTGAAAAAGGAGCTCTTGAAGGTCCATCTATCATGCCTGGTGGTCAAAAAGAAGCCTACGAATTGGTAGCAGATGTCTTGGAAGAAATTTCAGCAAAAGCGCCAGAAGATGGAGCACCATGTGTGACTTATATCGGTCCAGATGGTGCTGGTCACTATGTAAAAATGGTACACAACGGTATCGAGTATGGTGATATGCAATTGATTGCGGAGTCTTATGACCTCATGCAACACTTACTCGGTTTGTCAGTGGATGAAATGGCTGACATTTTCACTGAGTGGAACAAAGGCGAATTGGATAGCTACTTGATTGAAATCACAGCAGATATTTTGAAACGTAAAGACGATCAAGGTCAAGATGGACCAATCGTTGATTACATTTTGGATGCGGCTGGTAACAAGGGAACTGGTAAATGGACAAGTCAATCATCACTTGACTTGGGTGTGCCATTGTCATTGATTACAGAATCTGTATTTGCTCGTTATATCTCAACTTACAAAGATGAGCGTGTGGCAGCAAGCAAGGTCCTTCCAAAACCAGCTCCGTTTGCATACGAAGGCGACAAGGCTGAATTGGTAGAAAAAATCCGTCAAGCATTGTACTTCTCAAAAATCATGTCTTATGCACAAGGTTTTGCACAGTTGCGCGTAGCATCAAAAGAAAACAACTGGAACTTGCCATTTGGTGAAATCGCAAAAATCTGGCGTGCAGGTTGTATCATCCGCGCTCGCTTCTTGCAAAAGATTACGGATGCCTACGGACGTGACGAAGACTTGGCAAACTTGCTCTTGGATGAGTACTTCCTTGATGTAACAGCTAAGTATCAACAGGCAGTTCGTGATGTTGTTACCTTGGCAGTTCAAGCAGGAGTTCCTGTACCAACATTCTCAGCAGCTATTACCTACTTCGATAGCTACCGTGCTGAAAACTTGCCAGCGAACTTGATTCAAGCACAACGTGACTACTTTGGTGCTCACACTTATAACCGTAAAGATAAAGAAGGAATCTTCCATTACGACTGGTATAGCGAATCAAAATAGAAAAGATGGGCGTGGAAGCGCCCTTCTTTCTAGTCATAATACGATTCCTACACCATTTGAAAGAATAGAAAAGGATGGACAATGGCTAAGAAAATTTTGATTGCTGGTAAAGAACGCAATCTCTCGCATTTTGTTTCCATGGAATTGCAGAAAAAAGACTATCTTGTTGATTATGCATCGACAGGGAAAGAGGCTATGTCCTTGGCACATGAAACGGATTTTGACTTGATTCTGATGAGTTTTCAGCTTTCAGACATGTCCAGCAAGGAATTGGCTACAGAACTATTAGCGATAAAACCAGCCACGGTCATGATTGTGGTAGTTGAGCCGACAGAAGTTAGTCAATATGGGGAAGAAGTCCTCTCTTATGCTGTTTCCTACGTAGTGAAGCCCTTTGTCATCAGTGATTTAGTGGAGCAAATCTCTGCGATTTTTCGTGGTCGTGATTTTATTGACAATAATTGTAAACAGGTTCACATGCATGCGGCCTATCGTGATTTGAAGGTTGATTTTCAAAATCGAACAGTGACTCGAGGTGATGAATTGATTAATTTGACCCGCCGAGAGTATGATCTGTTGGCGACCTTAATGAATAGCCCAGAGCCTGTTAGTCGAGAACAACTTCTTGAGCGTGTTTGGAAATATGAAGCGGCTTCTGAGACCAATGTCGTCGATGTATATATTCGCTATCTACGTGGTAAACTGGATTTGCCACATCAAGATTCATATATAAAAACAGTTCGTGGTGTCGGATATGCCATGCGCGATTGATTTAGAGTAGAGAGGAGGGAGTGAGAAAGAACTCTATTTTTCAAAAATGAGTTCGTCAACAAGTCTTTATTTCTAGTTGTCGAGCTGAAACAGTCTATTCCCAGACTGTTTCACTCCCACCCCGCATAGTTCCAACTGTCTGGGGGACAGTTGGAAGTTGGAAATAGAGCGAACAAAGTTCGCTACAAAACTGTCTGGGAGATAGTTTGAGGTTGGAGATGAAGCGAACTCTGTTCGCATCAGTCGTAGAGGTCAGATTTTGAGTGTGAAACGCGAATTTCTGAGATTTGCTTCGCAAATCTTATCTCCAACCTTTAACAGTCCACTGGACTGTTAAACCCAATCAACCACTGCGCTGAGATGTTGACATGAACTTTGAAAAGAGAGGTTGGTCTTTTTGTCCAGCTCCTCTTTCTTTTTCTATAAGCGTGTGATAAAATAATAGCCAATAAGTAAGAATGGAAAAGTTATGAATACATCATTTAAAGAAAAAGTCATATTGATACTCTTATCTGGAGCGACATTGTTAGCTGTTCTCAACTGGTCTAGTATTTATGGGGCTATTCAACAATTATTAGGTAGTATGAATTCGCTTTTTATTGGAGCTATTTTTGCCTTCATCCTTAATGTTCCCATGAAAAAATTAGAAGATCAGTTTGAAAAAATTTCTTTTTTAAAGAAATCCAAGCGGTCTTTGGCAATCGTTGGAGTATTAATTGGATTTGCTTTAATTGTGACAGGACTGGTGGTGATTGTTCTTCCTACATTGGTGACGACTGTTTCAGAACTGGTTTCGGTTAGCAGCACAGCCATTCCAAAATCGGTAAATGCCCTAACTAATTTTCTTGAATCAAATGGTCTTTTGTCGGGACGAATCGGAGACCAGGTAGCCAGCTTTTTGAATCAGTTGAAGAATTTAACACTTATTTCAAGTTTGGTCACACCGATTTTATCTGGTTTGGTGTCCAATGTGACGGGGATTTTTTCGAACACTATGACGTTGATAATGGCTTTCTTCTTCACTCTAGCGATTTTAGGGAGCAAGGAACACTTGCAGGCGATGACGAGAAAGTTCTTGCAGGCTACCTTGCCGGAGAAGGCTGTCAGAGTAGTGAACTATATTGGAGAAGTTATTGTTGATACCTATGACCGATTCTTGATGAGTCAGATTGTTGAGGCGTGTATCATTGGGACACTTGTCTTTGTTAGTTATTCGCTCTCAGGAATTCCTTATGCCAGCATGGCTGGTATTTTAGCTGGGGTCCTATCGTTTGTACCTTATATCGGTCCCTTTTCAGCGTGTTTGATTAGTGCTCTCTTTGTGGCGGTACAAAATCCGCTCTTGGCACTCTGGTCTATCGTACTCTTCCAGATTCTTCAGTTGATTGAAGGGAATGTGATTTACCCGCGCGTGGTTGGTCAATCAGTTGGTCTTCCGACTCTCTTTACCCTAGCAGCAGTCTTGATTGGTGGTAACTTGTTTGGCCTACTTGGTATGGTCTTCTTTACCCCAATTTTTGCGGTTGTCTATCGCTTGGTTCGTGAATGGGTTGCCAGTCGATTGAAAAAGCAGGATGAATTATTGGTAGAAAGTGAGTAATTCTCGCTTTCTTTTATTTTTGTCATTTTTATGCTATACTGAAGTGATAAAGTTTATGTAGGAGAAAGAGTATGCGTTGTCCAAAATGTCAGAGTTTGAAATCAAGTGTCATTGATAGTCGTCAGGCTGAAGATGGCAATACCATCCGTCGTCGTCGTTCCTGCGACCAATGTGGTCAACGTTTTACCACCTATGAACGGATTGAAGAGAAAACTCTAGTCGTTGTGAAAAAAGACGGAACTAGAGAGCAGTTTTCACGTGAAAAGATTTTCAATGGGATTATTCGTTCTGCTCAAAAGCGCCCTGTGTCAACCGATGATATTGATGAAGTGGTGAATCGGATTGAACAGAAGGTTCGAGCACAAGGTGATAGTGAAATAGAATCCGATGTCATTGGGAATTTGGTAATGGAAGAATTGGTCGAATTGGATGAAATCACCTATGTGCGTTTTGCATCGGTTTATCGTTCTTTCAAAGATGTTGGAGAGCTAGAAAATTTGCTTAAGCAGATGATTTCCAAAGGAAGTAAGGTAAAACTGGGAAAAAAAGATGAAACCAAATGATTTATTTGCCTATATAAAAATCAGCCCGTTTACACCTGATATTGTCAGTCTTAGCCAATGCTACCAGCCGATTATCGGTTTTGATGCATTAGCGCTTTATTATTACTTTTATAGTTTTGCCGATCAAGGGCAAGGACGTTACAAATGGACTGTCATTCTCAATCATATGGATTTTGGGATGAATCGTTTGGAGAAGGCTCTGGATGTTCTGACTGCTATGGGACTCCTAGAACTCTATCGTGCAGATGAATTAACAGGTTTGGCGCTACAAGCCCCTCTGACCGTAAAAAGTTTTCTAGCGAAACCCTTGTATAAGAACTTGTTGGCAAGGAAGATTGGGGAGTCAAGCATGGAGAAGCTACTTGTTCACCTACCCAATCAGGAACAGAATATCTCAAAAACATTTTCTCAGGTCTTTACCATGGATGGGCAGGTTCCAGTTGTTTTTGAACCGAAACATGATTTTGACTGGTCTGCCTTCAAGGCATTAATGGCTAAAGATAAGCTTCTTTTTCAGGATGAAGCTGAGGATATTATTGCGCTTAGTTACATAGCAGAGCAGGCAGGGTGGACCTGGTTGGAAACCTATCGGCAGGCTAAAGCAACAGCTATTGGACAGACGATCTCGACCAAACGCTTGCAGCAGTCACGTCAGTCATTGCCAACAGAAAGCACCAACCTCACTGCCCAAGAACAAGCTATTGTTCGTGAAGCGAAATCAAAATCCAGCCTAACCTTCCTGTCCTTTATCAAGGAGAAACGGAAGGCAGCAGTGACCGCAACAGAACGAAAATGCTTGACGGATTTGGCCAATTTGGGTCTGCTTGACGAAGTTATCAATGTCTTGGTCCTCTATACCTTTAACAAGGTGGATTCAGCCAATCTCAATGAAAAATACGCTATGAAGCTGGGCAATGATTTTTCCTACAAGGGAATTGGCAGTGCAGAGGCAGCTGTTCTTTACCTAAGAGAGTTGAAGGCAGGTCAAGTTGTTACCAAGTCGAGCCAGCCACAGAAAAGCAATGTGCCTGAGTGGAGTAAGGAAGAGGTTCAGCAAGGACAAACGCAGGAAGGCCAAGCCAAGCTGGCGGCTCTTTATCGTGAATTAGAAGAAATGGAAAACAAAGGAGGTAGCTGATGAAATCAGTTCAAGACAGGTTGTCGCAAACAACCAATCCAAGTCCAAAATCTTATCAGCAACTCTATCAGGAGATAGTGAGTGATCCTGAAGTCGCTGCTTTTATCAAAAAAGAAGGTTTGACCCAGCAGGAAATCACACTCTCCATTTCCAAGTTTTTGGAATATATCAGTCAGCGCGATCTCTTTGTCAAGCAGGATGAGACTTATATTGCAAAAGGCTATCAACCGGTTTTAGTCATGAATGAGGGCTATGCGGATGTTTCTTATCTTGAGACAGAAGAATTGGTCGAATACCGTCGTTTGGAAGCTATCAAGAACCGTATCCAGCTTATCAATATGCCGGCGAGTTTGAAGAATGTAACAGTGGCGGATATTGATAAGAGTGATGAAAATCGTGTGGAAGTCATGCTGGCTATTGCAGATTTTGTCAAACGATTTGAGGAAAAACCAAAAGGCCTCTACATCTATGGCAATTTCGGTATTGGAAAAAGTTATTTGATGGCTTATTTAGCCAATCTTTTGTCCAAGACCCATCTTCAATCAACCACCATGCTCCATTATCCAACCTTTGTGGTAGATATAAAAAATGCCATCAAAGATGGTTCTGTCAAGGAGCGAATTGATGAAATCAAGATGGCTCAGGTCTTGGTGCTAGATGACATCGGAGCGGAGCAACATAGTCCGTGGGTGCGCGACGATGTACTGCAGGTCATTCTTCAATACCGCATGCAGGAAAATCTGCCGACCTTCTTTACCTCCAATTTCTCCTTTGATGATTTGGAGCGTCATTTCGCCTCTGGTAAGTCTGGTGATGAAACCTGGCAGGCCAAACGGGTTATGGAGCGTATTCGCTATCTGGCTCGTGATTTGCACTTGAAAGGAAATAACCGCCGATGAATGAAACCATTGATTTGATGCTGAACCATACTTCCGTCCGTCGTTTTACGGAAGAGCCAATTGAGGCGGAACATTTGCAAGCTATTATTTCAGCTGGGCGAGCTGCGTCTAGCTGGAATAATTTCCAGTCTTATTCCATCATTGTGGTGCAGTCGGAGGAGAAAAAACAGGCTCTCTATGACCTGGTGCCTCAGCCAGCTATTTTACAGGCTCAGGCTATTCTGGTTTTTGTGGGCGACCACAACTGTGCCAGCAAGGCGGCCCAGCTTCATGGGACGGACTTTGATGCCAAAGGAACAGAGAATCTCCTGATTTCTTCTGTTGATGCGAGCCTAGCAGGGCAAAACGCCCTTTTAGCAGCTGAAAGCCTGGGTTATGGTGGGGTCTTTATCGGTATGATTCGCCATAAGGCCTTGGCAATAGCAGAGCTGTTCAACTTGCCAGATTATACCTATCCCATTTTCTGTATTGCCCTGGGTCGACCAGCTCAAAACCATCCTGTTAAACCACGTTTGGAAAGCGAAGCCATTGTCTTTCAGGAAGAATATGTGGAGCAAGGCGTGGAAGTAATCCAAGCCTACGACCAAGTTCAGACAGCCTATGCAGGTGCCCGTCAGACAGAAACCTGGTCCGAGCGTATGGTTGCCCAGTTTGGTCAGCCAGAGCAGCCTGAAACGAGGGCTGTATTAGAAAAAAATAAACTATTGTAAGTTATAGTCTTTTTGTTTGCTTTTAGTACTAGGCAACGAGCTGCAGACAGTACTGGAGTACGGCAAAGCGAGTTAACGACGTAATAAAAGATAAACGAAAACGACTATATTAGAAGAGGAGGAGCTATGGCTCTACCAACTATCGCCATCGTTGGCCGTCCCAACGTTGGTAAATCAACACTATTTAACCGTATTGCGGGGGAACGTATTTCTATCGTAGAAGACGTGGAAGGTGTGACCCGCGACCGTATTTATGCTACTGGTGAGTGGCTCAACCGTAAGTTTTCCTTGATTGATACAGGTGGTATCGATGATGTGGATGCACCTTTCATGGAACAAATCAAGCACCAGGCTGAGATTGCTATGGACGAAGCAGATGTCATTGTCTTTGTCGTATCAGGCAAAGAAGGTGTGACGGATGCTGACGAGTATGTATCGCGTATCCTTTATAAGACAAACAAACCAGTTATTTTGGTTGTCAATAAAGTCGATAACCCTGAAATGCGGAACGACATCTACGATTTCTATTCACTTGGTCTTGGAGATCCTTATCCAGTATCTTCTGTACACGGTATCGGAACAGGGGATGTCTTGGACGCTATCATTGAAAACCTACCAGCTCAGGAAGTAGAAGAAAATCCAGATATTATCAAGTTCAGCTTGATTGGTCGTCCAAACGTTGGTAAATCCAGTTTGATTAACGCTATTTTGGGTGAAGAGCGCGTGATTGCGTCGTCTGTTGCCGGAACGACTCGTGATGCGATTGATACACACTTTACAGACCCAGAAGGTCAAGAATTTACCATGATTGATACTGCAGGGATGCGCAAGTCTGGTAAGGTCTATGAAAATACCGAGAAATACTCTGTTATGCGTGCCATGCGTGCCATTGAACGCTCGGATGTCATATTGATGGTTATCAATGCAGAAGAAGGCATTCGTGAGTACGATAAACGTATTGCAGGCTTTGCCCATGAAGCTGGTAAGGGAATGATTATCGTGGTCAACAAGTGGGATACGCTTGAAAAAGACAACCATACCATGAAGCAGTGGGAAGACGATATCCGTGACCAATTCCAATACTTGTCTTACGCACCGATTATCTTTGTGTCAGCCTTGACCAAGCAACGCTTGCATAAGTTGCCTGAGATGATTAAGGCTATCAGTGAGAGCCAGAATACCCGTATTCCATCGGCTGTTCTCAACGATGTTATCATGGACGCAATTGCCATCAATCCGACGCCGACCGACAAGGGCAAACGTCTCAAGATTTTCTATGCGACCCAGGTTGCAACCAAGCCACCGACATTTGTGGTCTTTGTCAACGAAGAAGAGCTCATGCACTTCTCTTACATGCGTTTCTTGGAAAATCAAATCCGAAAAGCCTTTGTATTTGAAGGGACACCGATTCATCTGATTGCACGGAAACGGAAGTAAGGCTGGGCAAAAAGTCCAGCCACGCTTCTCAGAGTTCGGGTCAACATCTCAGCGCAGTGGTTGATTGGTAGATTTGTTCGTGTTTTACACTCCAAATCTGACCATTACGACTGTTGCGAACAAAGTTCGCTCTATTTCCAACCTCAAAAGGTTCACTGAACCTTTTGAGCTGTGCGGGGGTGGAAGTGAAACAGTCTGGGGATAGACTATTTCAGCTCAACAACTAGAAATAAGGACTTGTTGACGAACTCTTTTAACAATTTGCGAGTTCTGTCCCACTCCCTCTTTGCAATTATTCGTAAATATGCTAGAATGGACTTGGAGGTGTTGGTATGGTAACGGTTCCGATTTGGCGTTCTTTTTTGATATTGCTTTCTTTTTCATCATTTTTTCTTGTATTTTATGAAGACAGTCAATACAAACCTTTCGGATTTCGTTATTGGTTGGGACTGGTGGCTTGCATTTGGCTCAATTTTGTGACTTTGGCATCCTATTTTATCGCCTTTACTGGTGGTTCAATTATGGTCTATCATCAGTATAAACAGCCATTGGTTGTGATATTCCTTTTTTGTCTATTCGTGGCTAGTATGCTAACCTTACTTTCCTTTAAAGCTATCAAGATGATGATTCGACGAACCAAATATTACCGACAGCTGAGAAAGGAAGTCTAGTATGGAATTTTTTGGTGAGTTGCTAGTTGAGTTTTTGACTGGTCTGGCAGACTTCGATGAAAAGAAACACCCTCCCTTTGGAATTCGCTACTGGCTGGGCTGGTTGGGAGTTCTGGTTCATGTTTTACTCCTTGCCTTGCTTATTAGTGTGACCGTCTTCTTTTTCAAGTTTTTCTTGGTTGGAAAAGGCTTGATTAACGTAGTAGTGGCAGTTGTTTTCCTGCTATTTGCCCTATTTTGGCTTTGGAAAAGCGGAAAAACAATCTTGAAAATGTGGCAAGCAACGATTTATTATTTAGCTATTCATTAGAGACACCAGTTTACCAGCTGGTGTTTTTTTGATACCTATTGAAACAATTCAAATTGAAAATATGCTATAATGAAAAGATAATATTTTAGATATATTTTACAGAAAAGCTGATGATTGGTTGAAGGATAAAGGAGTTAGAATGGGTCGCATGATGCCAGGGCGGATTCGCCAAGAAGGAATTGATTTGTACGAGGCTGGAAAACTGACTGTTCTTCATAGTGAGAATGGAAAGATGGTGCTGGATATTGCTGGAGAACGTTTTGTTTACAGCGACGAGGATAGTGATCTGCAGTGTAGTTGTCACTTGTTTCAAAGTAAGGGCTACTGTCAACACCTAGCTGCCACGGAGTATTTTTTAAAAAATGATGCCTCAGGCAAGGATATGAAGCAGTCTTTGAAAGAAGATGGTGAACAACATAAGGAAACCGTCCGTCGGACTTATTTTGGCGGTCTCTTTTTAGATGAAATTTTGCGGCCAGAACCTGAACTGGGGCTTAAGTATCAGTTATCAGTTGAAGGGAGCTTATTGCCCTATGATCGTCAGATAGATTGGACCTTGAAAATTACCCGCTTGCCAGATACACGTTCGTACATTGTGCGGGACATCGGAGCTTTTTTGCGCATTGTGAAAGCCAACGGTCACTATCAGATAGGTAAAAATTATTATGAGCAAGTTACTTATGAAAATTTTGATGAACCAAGTCAGGCTCTCCTGGATTTTCTCTGGGCCTTGGTACCAGAGAAAGTTGGTATAGATTCGGATATTCTTACTCATTTTGGACGACATTTTCGTCTGCCACAAGCTTATTTTGAGGAGGGGTTGGAGCTGTTAAATCAGCTAGAACATTTTAACTTTTCCTATCAACAGCAGTCCTATTCCTCCTTGATGGTTCTTCCGTTGACAGGGGAGGAAGGGCTCTATCATTTTGAGGTGACCGTTCACACGCAGATGATTGAAATGGTTATTCACGAAAAACCAGTCCGACCTCTTTTTCATGGGCGCTATCTCTTAGTAAATGGCACGGTTTATAGTGTCAATCGCCATCAAGAACATCTGATTTACCAAATTTCCGAACTTGTTCCAACCGAATCAGGTTTGAGAAAAGTGCAGGTGGATTTCCCTGACCAAAATCGTCTGGCTTTAAGCTTGCTGGATTTGCAGACAATTGGGACTGTTAAGGCACCTAAACGCTTCATCATTCATGATTTCAAGCCAGAATTTCATATTCAGATGGAGGCAAATGAAAGTTTATCACTCCAATTGGTTTTGGATTTTGATGGACGTAAGGTAAGGAGTGAAGAGGATTTGGCTCACCTGCCTTTTGCCAGCCATTTCCAACATTTGGAGAGGGTCTATCAGGCTATTCGTTTAGCTGGCTTTAGGGGAATATATCATGCCCAGAGAGCGGCTCTTAGTCAGCAGGAGCTCTATCCATTTTTCCAACAACAATTGCCTATATTACAAAAAATGGGGCAGGTTCATCTAGCAGAAAAGCTCCAGGCTTTATATATTGAAGCCAAACCTCAATTAGAAATTGTGCGTAACGGATCACTTTTGGATATTTCGTTTGACTTATCAGGTATTGAACAATCTGAAATCGATCAGGCGATTACAGCCTTGCTGAATCAAGAGGACCACTATACTAGCCCGAGCGGTAAGGTATTTGTTTTTGATGAGGAAACCAAGAAAATCAGTCAAACCCTAATCTATTTGCGGGCCCGTCATGGTAAGGAGGGGCAGGTACAAGTCCATGCTCTTGCCGGTTACCAATTGGCTCAATCCTTGTCACAATTCAACCAAGTCAGTTTCTCCAAGGAATTTGAGGAAATGGCAAGCTATCTAGCTCAGCCAGATTTGTTCCCGCTTCCTGCTGTGGAAGTAACAACGTCGCTTAGGGATTATCAGCAGACAGGGCTTAAGTGGTTGACTATGCTGGATACGTATGGTTTTGGTGGAATTTTAGCTGACGACATGGGGCTTGGAAAGACCTTGCAAACTATCGCCTTTCTGTCCAGTCGGATGACAAAAGATTCCAAAGTTTTAATATTGGCACCGTCTAGCTTGATTTATAACTGGTTAGATGAGTGCAAGCGGTTTGCTCCAAGTTTAGATGTGGCAGTTGTTCATGGAAACAAAGAACAGCGTGAAGAGATCATTGCCAATGGGCACCAAGTCTTAGTTACCTCCTATCCATCCTTCAGACAGGATGTCGCACTCTATAGACAGGAACGCTTTGACTACCTCATTTTAGATGAGGCGCAGGTCATGAAAAATGCCCAATCTAAGATTGCACAGCTCCTGCGTGAGTTTGAGGTTGGGAATTGCTTTGCCCTCTCAGGTACGCCGATTGAAAACCATTTGACGGAACTCTGGTCCATTTTCCAAATTGTCTTACCAGGTTTATTGCCAGGTAAACAAGACTTCGGTAAATTAGCAGCCAAGGACATTGCGCGGACCATTCAACCCTTCGTTCTCAGACGTCATAAGGAAGACGTTCTTCAGGAATTGCCTGATTTGATAGAAGTCAATGTACTTAATGAACTGACAGATGAACAAAAAGCCATCTACCTAGCCCAGCTTCAACAAATGCGGACTCAAATAGCTGGCGCAGATGATGCTCAAATCAATCGTAGCAAGATAGAAATCCTATCAGGAATTACTCGCTTACGTCAAATCTGCGATACCCCCAGCCTTTTCATGGAAGAGTTTAGTGGTGAGAGTGGCAAACTCAATAGTTTGAAAGAATTACTCTTGCAACTAAAAGAAGGTGAACACAGGGTCTTGATATTCTCCCAATTCAGAAATATGCTGGAAAAAATAGAAGAACAGCTGGTAGAAATTGGGATGACATCCTATACTTTGACTGGTTCAACACCTGCTAACCAACGCCAAGAAATGACACAGGCCTTCAATGCAGGAAGTCGAGATGCCTTTCTCATTTCCTTGAAAGCAGGTGGCGTTGGCTTGAATTTGACAGGTGCAGACACAGTCATCCTAGTCGACCTTTGGTGGAATCCTGCCGTGGAAGCTCAGGCTATCAGCCGGGCTCATCGCATGGGGCAGACTGAAAAGGTTGAATGCTATCGCCTGATTACTAGAGGGACAATCGAAGAGAAGATTCAAGAATTGCAAGAAAATAAAAAGAACCTTGTCAAAACAGTCCTTGATGGCAATGAAAGCCGAGCGAATTTGACGGTTGAGGATATTCGTGAGATTTTAGGGATTGAGTGATATGGAATCAGTTGACTCAGCGTAGAATTAGGAAATAAGGCCTAAGTATGGTATAATAAGGGTTCGAAAGGATGACTTATGATTAGACATGAAAAAAGATTTCCACTAGTCGCAGATGATGAGGTACTAGTTGGAGAAAATCCAATTATGAGTTTATATGATGAGAGCGACCTGATTAGCAATATCAGGGGACCTTATCAAGAAAAGGAATTTAGCTGGTCTACCGATTCACAGCGAGTTGCGTCGGCAAAACCAGTAGCACAAACGGAAGATGAGCTCCTGCCTCCTCTGTTTGAAGCTAAGCCAAGCCATTATTCTCGCAAGGAACGCCTTCAGCAACTGACTAAAACGAAGCCTTCTCCAGTGAAAACACAGGGGCAGTTGGCTCGTGAACAGGCTAGAGAAGACTTGAAGAAAAAACGATCAGCAACCTACTTAAGAGATGAAAAACCAGCACCAGCTAAAGTTGTGGTGAAACCTCCTGTCGTTTCAACAACTGAATCTAAGGCAGGTCGGTTGACACGTTTGGCGGACAACCTACGTCAGACAGACTATATTCTCGCTGATATGCCAGCTGTCTATTCTTTGAAGAAAGAAGATAGAGAACAGGAGCAGGTTATAAAGAAAAATTCGTATGACTTTTTAAGAAAGAGTCAGGTTTACAATTATCCTGAGCGCAGACAACAACGAGATCGCCAAGTGGCACAAGAATTGAATTTGACACATATAGAAGAGGGATAACATGACAAAAACCTATCATTTTATCGGAATTAAGGGATCAGGTATGAGCGCACTTGCTCTTATGTTGCATCAAATGGGGCACAAGGTTCAGGGGAGTGATGTAGAGAAATACTACTTTACACAACGTGGGCTTGAACAAGCTGGGATTCAGATTTTACCGTTTGATGAGAAAAATATTACAGCAGATGTTGAATTGATTGCTGGTAATGCTTTTCGTCCAGATAACAATGTGGAAATCGCTTATGCTGATGCCCAGGGCTATACCTACAAACGTTACCATGAATTTCTAGGTGAATTTATGAAAGGTTTTACGAGCCTCGGTGTTGCTGGTGCCCATGGTAAGACCTCTACAACGGGATTATTGGCACATGTTATGCGCAATATCACAGATACTTCCTTCTTGATTGGTGATGGTACTGGTCGCGGTTCGGCAAATGCTCAGTATTTTGTGTTCGAATCCGATGAATACGAACGTCACTTTGCCCCATACCATCCTGAATACAGCATCATTACCAATATTGATTTTGACCATCCAGATTATTTCACTAGTCTAGAGGATGTTTTCAATGCTTTCAATGATTATGCGAAGCAAGTAAAAAAAGCTCTCTTCGTTTTTGGTGAAGATGAGCAACTTCGTCGTATCACGGCAAATGCTCCAATTTACTATTATGGTTTGGAAGACAATAATGATTTTGTTGCCTATGACTTGAAGCCTTCTACAAGTGGTTCACAATTCAAAGTTCGCCATGGTGAAGAAGAGTTGGGAGAATTCCAAATTCCAACCTTTGGTAAGCATAATGTGATGAATGCAACAGCTGTTATTGCTAATCTCTATATTGCTGGATTTGATTTGCAACTGGTTGCAGAACACTTGAAGACATTTGGAGGTGTCAAACGTCGCTTTACGGAGAAAATTGTCAATGATACTGTTATCATTGATGACTTTGCTCACCATCCAACGGAAATCATTGCAACCATTGATGCGGCACGTCAGAAGTATCCTAGCAAGGAGTTGGTAGCCATCTTCCAACCACATACATTCACTCGTACCATTGCGCTTCTCGATGAGTTTGCAGATGCTTTGAATGGAGCAGATGCAGTTTACCTTGCTCAAATCTATGGCTCAGCGCGTGAAACAGACAACGGTCAGGTTAAGGTAGAAGATTTGGTAGCTAAAATCAACAAAAAAGGTGGACTTGTTACAGTTGAAAATACTTCACCACTTTTAGACCATGACAATGCAGTATATGTATTTATGGGAGCTGGTGATATTCAGTCCTATGAATATTCCTTCGAAAGACTCTTGTCAAATCTTACAAATAACGTCCAATAAAAAGAAAGACGGAGGCCTATGGCCCCTGTTTTTCCGCTATATAAGGGAGAAAATTATGGAAATTCGTTTTGCTACTCCTTCGGATTTAGAACAAGTTGTTTTGATTGAAAATGCCAATTTTTCTAAAGAGGAACGGATAGCTGAGTCTGTTCTTGCCATTTATCTGAATGCTTTGAGTAAAACCTGTTTAATAATGGAACACGATGGGGAAATAGCAGGTTATTTATTATCCTGTCCTTCTGTTTCGCAGACTGTTACAGACGATATTTTTTACTTGACAGATAGTGACATGCCGACAGGCGGTCACCTAGCTATTGCCAGTCTATCCGTAGCGGATACCTATAAGGGACAGGGAGTGGGGACTCTTTTGTTGGCAGCCATAAAAGAAGTGGCTTTAGCGGGAGGATTTGAAGGTATTGCTCTAACCTGTAAGGAGTATTTGATTGGCTACTATGAAATGAACCAGTTTAAAGACTTTGGCCCCTCCTTGTCGCAATTTGGAGGACAAATATGGAGTGATATGTACTGGAAAGCCTTGTAGAAAGGGAAGTTCTTGCAATTCATAAGCCTTTAAGATATAATGTATAGTAACTGTGTGAAAGGAGTAACAGCGTGACAAAGGATACGAATGAAAAAAACACGCAGTCTTCAAGCTTCCGCGATCAAATTTTACGAGATTTGGAAGAATTGAAGGTGAAACGTTTGGCGGAACAATCAGCGGATGTTCTTGTTGATAAGCGTAACGAAATTATCAACGAGCTCCAGCCTAGTCTTGCCGAAGAAAAAGCCCTCCATAGAGAGCCTGAAATTGTAAAAGTAGAAGGTATTGCTTTCCCTGATTCATACTTGCCAGAAGAACAGCAAGAATCAGAAGTGATGACGGAAAGTATTGAAGAGCCAACATCAGAAACTTTGGCTACTCCAGAGACTTTTGTGATTGAAAAAGAAGTCATTTCAAGTCCGGTTCCTCAAGATACGGTGGAGAGGAACTTGGAAGAGCTACGAAACCTTGTAGCGGCTAATACTGTAGAATTTGACGAGGCTCCATCAAGCTCGTTGGTTTCCGAACCAGTTGAGCCTGTCCTTTCAGAGAAGTCTTCTTTGGAAGATACATTTTTGGAATTTCCAACGGAAGATGTATCAGCTGTAACGGGTGATACAGAGGTTATCTCACTGGAAGAAACAATTATAGCTCCAAAGACAACGGCTATTGTTCCAGAAGTAGACAAGCAGATGCAGGAAACACAACCCCGAAGAAGAACAACCCACAGAACAAGCAAGCAACGTCGTAAAAAACAAGATAACGCTGCGAAACGCATTGTCTCTGTTATCATGTCGATTATTGTAGTGGCGGTTCTAGTGACAGGTGTTACTGGTTATATGTGGGTAAAATCTAGTCTGGAACCAGTTAATGCAAAAGCTACAGAAGCTATTCAGGTAGAGATTCCAGAAGGATCTTCAACTTTAGAAATTGGTAAAATTTTAGTCGATAATAAGTTGATTAAGAATGCTACTATTTTTAATTACTACTCTAAAATTAAGAGCTATAATAATTTCCAAAGTGGTTTTTATAATTTAAAACAAAATATGTCTGTGGATGACATCGCCAAAGCACTTCAAGAAAGTGGCACTCCGACAGTTCAAAAAGAAGCCGCAGGTAAGATTTTGATTGTTGAAGGGTATACACTGACACAAATTGCTCAGGCTATTACAGATAATACCAAGACAGAAGATAAAAATGATAAAACACCATTTACCACAGAACAATTTATGGCTACTGTGACCAACCAAGATTTTATTAATCGAATGGTTGCTACTTATCCAAAATTGTTTGCCAGCTTACCAGCCGCTGATAGTGGAGTTATTTATCAGTTGGAAGGTTACCTCTTCCCAGCGGTTTATGAATACAGCGACGAAACAACTATCGAAGAGCTCGTTGAGCAAATGATTGCCGCGATGGATAATCGTTTACAACCATATTATGAAACGATTGCTGCTAAGAATTTGACTGTAAATGAAGTTCTTACCTTGGCATCTTTGGTTGAAAAAGAAGGTTCTACTGATGAAGATCGTCGAAACATTGCAAGTGTCTTCTTTAACCGCTTGAATGCAGCAATGCCTCTACAATCCAATATTGCAATCTTGTATGCTCAGGGTAAACTTGGTCAAGAAACAACTCTGGCAGAAGATGCAGCGATTGATACATCAATTGAGTCACCATACAATATTTATTGGACACCAGGATTGATGCCTGGACCAGTGGATAGTCCAAGCCTTTCGGCTATCGAGGCAGTGATTAATGCCAACACGACAGACTATCTTTACTTTGTAGCAGATGTTACAACTGGAAGTGTTTACTTTACAAATAATATTGATGAACATAACCAAAATGTTGCTAAGTATGTAAATGCACATCTTAATAATGAGTAAATTCTTATAACAAAATTATGTGGTTTTCCACATAATTTTGTTTTCATGAAAAATAAAAGAAAAGGAAAGACAAATGGCAGAAAAAACATATCCAATGACCTTGGAAGAAAAGGAAAAATTAGAAAAAGAACTAGAGGAACTAAAGTTAGTTCGTCGACCAGAAATTGTTGAACGTATTAAAATTGCTCGTTCTTACGGAGACCTTTCAGAAAACTCTGAGTACGAAGCAGCTAAAGATGAACAGGCTTTTGTTGAAGGTCAAATCTCAACAATCGAAACAAAAATTCGTTATGCTGAAATCGTAAACAGTGATGCAGTTGCTGCAGATGAAGTAGCAATTGGCAAGACTGTGACTGTTCAAGAAGTTGGTGAGACCGAGGAAGATGTCTATCATATCGTTGGTGCTGCGGGTGCAGATGCCTTTGCAAACAAGATTTCAAACGAAAGCCCAATTGGTCATGCTTTGATTGGTAAAAAAACAGGAGATGTTGCAACAATTGAAACACCTGCTGGTAGTTATGATGTAAAAATCTTGAAGGTTGAAAAAACGAAATAAGGTGTGGAGAGGGTCGAAAGATCCTCTCTTTTTGTATAGACAATATGTAAAGACCTCTAATTGAGTGTGGTAATTCCTGTTAGAAGTTGATTATTTTTTTATTCTAGTGTACAGGTATAGTGGTTTGAATTAGGAAAAGGCCAGTTTTAAGTTATAGTGTTAATAACCCACTCCTAAAATAACTTTAGAGTTCTCAAATTGACAAACTTAGATATGTCCTGTTTCTAATTCACTCGACTATAAATCCACGAATTCTCAACTGGGGGTCTTTACATAGTGTCTATATAAGAAAACAACCATCTGAAACAGATGGTTGCGATTTTTTATCTAGAACGTTGTTTACCGGCGTTACGGTTTGATTTCTTAGACGTTTTTTCTTCGATGATAGCGGATGCTTTAGGAGTTACACCCTTGATAGTTGATTTATATGGTTTTGGAGGATTATTCTTAAATTCTTCTTCAACCTTAGCACGGATACGTGGTTTCAAGATGAAGTTTGTAAGAGCTTGTTGAATAAGACCGATAAATCCACCGACTACCCAGTAGAGGGTAACACCAGCAGGTGAAGACCAAGAGAACATAACAATCATCAATGGGTTCATGATTGCCACAGCTTTCATTTGTTTCTTCTGTTCTTCGTCCATACCGACTTGCATCAGAAGTGATTGAGCGTAGTAGAGGATACCAGCAATAGCTGTTAGAATGAGACTTGCAGAACCGAGATCAATACCAAGGAAGGTTGCTTCTGAGATTCCTTCCGTGTAACGAGCTGCATAGAAGAGTGCCGTAAAGAATGGCATTTGAATCAAGATAGGAAGGCAGCCCATTCCACCAAATACGCTGACGCCATATTGTTTTTGAGCAGCAAAGTATTCCTGTTGGGCAGCTAATTGCTCTTCTTGGGAACTTGCATTTTTCATGCGTTCTTGGATTGGACCTAAAATTGGTTTGAGGTAATTCATTTTCTCAGACTGATAGGTTGATTTCCAAGATTGGTAAATACCTAGTGGCATGATGAAGAGACGAACAATCAATGTCACGATGATAATAGCAACGCCGAAACCGAGTCCTTGGTTTTCCGCGAAGAATTTAATCAGGTTTCCCATTGGGGCAACAAGGAAGTTGTAGACCCAACCTTCACCAGTAGGAACACCGTTCTTTGTCTGCACACATCCTGATAGAAATACTAGCGTAGACAGGGCCAGACCTGTTAATAAAATTCGTTTATTCTTTTTCAAAATGATACATTCCTTTTTTTACAAGATACATTCTATTTTACTTTTTTTGTTCAAAATATACAAGTTTTATCTATACGCCACCTGAAAATCCTTATAGTCTTCGAAGTTGGCTAGGGTGATATCTAGATAGGTAACTTTGGCCATACGAGAAGGCCCTTTCCGAATTTCATGGATAAAATGGCTGAGCTTCTCAGCATTATCTGACTGAGCTAAAATGGTGACAGTTCCATCATCATTATTCCAAACTCTGCCGTAGATGTCGCCTATTTCCACAGCTAAAAATTGAACAGACCAACGAAAGCCGACTCCTTGCACACGACCAGATGCAATCATTTTTACCTTTCGCATAAGTTTCTCCTTTTGACAAGACATTTACTTTATTATATCATGGTTGGGTAAGACTGTTCAAAAATCAAGATAATTGATTTAGCCGTTGGGAAATTGAAGTTGCTGAGCAGTAAAAGAAAAAGGGGCATTCATGGAGATCATTCGCTCAAAGGCCAATCATTTGGTCAAGCAGGTTAAGAAATTACAACAGAAAAAATACCGTACTTCTTCTTATTTGATTGAAGGTTGGCATTTGTTGGAGGAGGCTTTGGCGGCCAAAGTACCTATTGAACATATCTTGGTATCAGAAGAACATGTTCATCGGGTTGCTGGTTTATCCAATGTAACAGTTGTCAGTTCAGATATTATGCAGGATTTAGCAGACTCACGGACACCGCAAGGGGTAGTAGCTCAACTGTCCTTACTAAATCAGACCTTACCTGATGTCTTAACAGGAAAATTTTTGGTTCTGGAGGATGTGCAGGACCCTGGAAATGTTGGTACCATGATCCGTACAGCTGATGCAGCTGGTTTTGATGGAGTATTTCTATCGGATAAGTCGGCAGATATTTACAATATGAAAGTTCTGCGTTCCATGCAAGGGAGTCATTTCCACTTGCCAGTTTATCGGATGCCTATGACTGCTATTTTTTCTGCTTTAAAAAGCAATCAGCTACAAATCTTGGCAACAACCCTCTCTAGTCAGTCAGTTGACTATAAGGAAGTTACGCCAAATCCGAGTTTTGCCTTGGTCATGGGAAATGAAGGTCAAGGAATTTCAACTTTTGTAGCCGATGAGGCGGATCAACTTGTCCATATTACCATGCCAGGTCAGGCGGAAAGCCTCAATGTAGCCATTGCGGCGGGTATTCTATTGTTTAGCTTTATTTAAGCCAATTGTACTATAGTGTGGTATAATATTCCAACGAGGTTAACGAATGGTTGCATATAAACAAGATAAAGAATACATGCATTACGTGGGGCACTTGATTGCCACACCCAAGGTGCAAAAATTGGGGAAAATTCCTCATCATTATTACTCCACGCGCTTGGAGCATTCCATCAATGTCTCTTATACAAGCTATAAGATTGCGAAAAAATTTGGTTGGGATGCCAAGTCAACAGCTCGTGGTGGTCTATTGCATGATTTATTCTTCTATGATTGGAGAGATACCAAATTCAACAAGAGCCATGCTTGGGTTCATCCACGAATTGCTAAACGCAATGCTCAGAAACTCATTCAACTCAATAAACTAGAAGAAGACATCATTGTGAAGCATATGTTTGGTGCGACAATCGCTCCTCCTCGCTACAAGGAATCCTGGATTGTGACATGTGTGGATAAGTATTGGGCTGTGAGAGAGTGGAGTCTGCCCTTACAACACAAGTGGAAAAATCGTAAGGTCTTCCGTTTTCAATAAGATGATTTAAAGGAGAATAGTATGAATAACGATTCATTTATTATTAATCAGGTGGATAATACCGCCCTCAACCGTTTCTTCGGTAAAATTTATGGTGTGGTTGCCATGGGAATAGGTCTGTCAGCTCTAGTTTCTTTCTTGGCTGTGACCGTCTTTCAATCTTTATTGCTTAGTCTGCTGAGTGCAGGTTCCATCATCATGATGCTGATTATGATTGGTCAGATTGCCTTGGTTGTTTCTGCTTCAGCAATGGCAGCTAAAAATAGCCCGATGGCTCTACCAATGTTTCTTGCCTACTCAGTAACAAATGGGATTACCATCAGCATGATCTTGATGTTCTATACTAGCGAAACAGTTGTACTCGCCTTCGTGTCAGCGGCTCTTATGTTTGCTATCATGGCTGTGATTGGGATGACAACGAAGAAGGATCTTTCTGGTATGGCCCAGGCATTGCGTGCAGCTCTATGGGGAATTATTATTGCAAGTGTTGTTAATATCTTCCTTCGTAGCTCTGGTCTAAGCTTTATGATGTCTATCATTTCTGTTTTGGTATTCTCAGGTTTGATTGCTTATGATAACCAACGTATCCGCAATGTTTTCGAACAAACTGGTGGTAATGTTGGCCAAGGTTGGGTCGTATTCATGGCGCTTCAGCTCTATCTTGACTTCATCAACCTCTTCCTCAACCTACTCCGTATCTTTGGTGGTTTGAGTAGAGACTAATTATGACATATAAAAAAGAGGGTTGCCCTCTTTTTTATATGTCGTTTGTTATGCTAGAGCTCCCATTGGATCCCATGGGGCAAGGACTTGTGGTTGAGCTTGATAAGCTGCTAATTCTTCTTGTGTGAGGAATTCTTTTCGGACAACAATCTGATAAGTGTACTCGTCCATCCAGCTATCTGATGCGACGAAGTATCCCTTGTCACCAACCTTGTCACCCCAAGAGTTTTCTACTTTCCATTTGAGAGGTAGCTCATTGTCATCTAAATCAACACCAGTTAAGACCATAGCGTGGGTCATCAAGCTTTCGGAGTAGTCTAATCTTCCAGCCTTGTCTTGATGGAAATGGATATCCAGACCTGAAGAGAAGTCGTAGGTGTTGGTTGCCATAATACCAGTTTGACGGTTGCTACTTTGACCGACATCGGAACCAAACCAAACGGACTCACCAGCTTTGAGTTGAGCAATAGCCAGTTCTTTAAACCGGTTCATTTCTACATTGAGATAGCGGACAGCAGGGGCGCCAACGACGTTCCCCAACAATTCGACTGTATAAGATTTATTGTAAGGTTTATCAGTAGTTGGAGCATTGATAATGGAGACATAGTCAGATAGTTTCAAACCAACATATTTCTCGTAGAATGCCTGAGGTGTCACATTTGTATCGCGGTGATAGACATTGTCTTTATCTCTATATGCAAAATCAAAGCTACGTGGAGGGAGTCCAAGGTTAACAGCTAGGAAGTTAAAGATTTCTTGAAGCAAGTTTTCTTTTTGTGTTTGAACCTCTTCCGGAGATGCTCCTTTGGCAAGGAGGTCTCGCAAGATTTGTGCATCTTGACGGAGCAATTTGTTAAGGTACTGATTGAGCTCACGGCTGGCACTGGATGAGATAGATTCTGGATAGACGGATTTCGGTACCACACCATATTTTTCAAATAGGGCAACAACCATATCCCATTGACCGCCATCTTGTTGAGGGGTATCCAATAAGAATTTTACCTTACGGCTACCAATTTCTTGGTCAGCTGTGGCAATGATTTGTTCGAGGAACCAGTTGGATTTTTCATATTTATCCCAAAAGAAGGTATGGGCCTGTGATAGCTCAAAATTCTCCAGTTTGAAGTCAGAGATGAGTTTGTGGCGGAAGGTGTTTAATGCAGCAAACATCCAGCAACGTCCAGAAGCCTTTTGGTTTGAAACAGCGTCCTTTGTCAAGTCGATTGAAAAGACATAGTCATTGTCGATGGCGCTTTGGCGTGTTTCTAAGGATTTCAAAAGCCCGTTATGGCTAACGGCATTTTCGGTTGCCTGTAGGCTTGGATTAGCTAGATAGTTGGCATACAAGCGTTCTGTAAAATCAAAATCTAGTGTTGACATATATTACTCCTTTTTTAATGATAATCACATTATAGCGCTCATAATTTATTTTGCAAGTATTTGGTGGAGTTGAAAGCTACAGTTCCTCACATATTTGTGATATAATAAGAAAAATATTTGATGAGGTAGAGATATGACCAAGACACCATTTGTCAGTAAAGAAGTTTTAGAAACCATTACGGAGCAATTTCCGACACCATTCCATTTGTATGATGAAAAAGGTATTCGTGAGAAGGCCCGTGCCTTAAATGCAGCTTTTGCATGGAACAAGGGATTTAAGGAATATTTTGCGGTCAAGGCGACTCCAACTCCAGCTATTTTAAAAATTCTTCAAGAAGAAGGGTGTGGAGTGGACTGTGCAACAGATGTAGAAGTGCTCATGAGTGAAAAATTGGGCTTCAAGGACATCATGTTTACATCCAATGACACCCAGGCGCAAGAGTTTGTTTATGCAAGAAAAGTTGGGGCGACCATTAACCTTGATGCCTATGAACATATTGAGTTTTTGAAAAATGTTGCTGGGATTCCAGAAACGGTCTGTCTCCGTTACAATCCTGGAGGAATCTTCTCGCTGGGAACGGACATCATGGATCATCCTGAAGAGTCTAAATTTGGGATGACCAAAGACCAGCTCATGAAAGGCTATAAGGAACTGAAAGAGCTAGGTGTCAAGGAATTTGGTATTCATGCCTTTCTAGCTTCGAATACAGTAACAAATGACTACTATCCTGTCTTAGCTCGTCAACTCTTTGAATTGGCCTTGGAAATTCGTGAGGAAACAGGTGTGACCTTGGACTTCATCAACCTATCAGGTGGGATTGGGGTCAACTATCGTCCTGAGCAAGAACCGAACGACATTGCTGTCATTGGTAAGGGTGTCCGTAAGGTTTACGAGGAAATTCTCACGCCAGCTGGTATGGGGCATGTCAAAATCTTTACAGAATTGGGTCGCTTTATGTTGGCGCCACACGGTCACTTGATTACAAAGGTGCTCCATCGTAAGGAAACCTATCGGACTTATATTGGTGTCGATGCATCGGCAGCCAACCTCATGCGTCCTGCCTTCTATGGCGCCTACCACCATATCACCAATATCACGCGCCCAGATGCGCCAATCGAAGTGGTGGATGTGGCAGGTTCCCTCTGTGAAAACAATGACAAGTTTGCGGTTAATCGTGACTTACCACGGGCAGAAGTAGGAGACACCTTGGTCATTCATGACAGTGGTGCCCACGGCTTCTCCATGGGCTACAACTACAACGGTCGTCTGCGTTCTTCTGAAATTCTTTTGCAGGAAGATGGCACAGCGCGGATGATTCGTCGTGCTGAAACTCCTGAGGATTATTTCGCGACCATTTACGGTTTTGATTTTGACAGGTAAGTCAACTGTATCTTTATTAATAAGAATAGAGAAGTCCAAATAATATTGAGGGACTTCTTTTTTTGTAGTATAATAAAATCAAATAAATAAGGAGGTCAGGACATGACAAAGATTAATTGGGAGAAATATAAAAAAGTAATAAAAAAAGAATTTTCTGAAAAAGAAGAGACAGAAGAGGTCAAAAATTATATATTCTCCTCTCAACTTGACAAAGTAAATCTTATTTTGGAGCACATGGACACCGTAGGAGGCATTCATTCGAGGAATATTGCCATTACAGGTGATAGAGGGACAGGGAAGACCTCCTTTATTGAAACACTTAAGCTGGTCTTAGAAAAACAGAATTATTATGTCTTTGATATTGTTAGTCCGACTGTATTGTCTAGTCATCTAAATATTTTGGAAATAGTCATTTCTTCTATCTATAGAGAAATAGATCAATTTATTGATTCACATGATGTTCATGATAGAGGCAGGCTGATACAACACTTAAAAAAAGTGATGAATGCTATTGCGGTTGAAAAGAAGCAATCCGACTATTTCAAACAAAGTAAGCCAGAAATTGAAATGTTAACTGATTTGTCTCATCGCACCTTCTTAGATGAGGAGACTAAAGAACTTTTTTGTTATTTTAAAAAAGTGTTGAATAATCGACAAGATAGTTGCAAAGAGGTAATTAAGGACCTAGTCTTGATTATTGATGATTTAGACTTGGTGGAAAATAATCTCGTCTATGACCTATTGAGAGATATTCAGCATTACTTAGATTCCCAGTTAATTGTCATTTTTGCCTACAAGGAAGGACAATTGGAACAATCCATGTTTGAACATCTTGCAAAAGGTAATGAAGCATTATTAAATCATGGGGTTATTGATTCCAATGCTATTTTCGGTCAAATTGAACGATTTTTAACCAAATTAGTTCCCCTATCAAATAGAATTCCTTTGTTCAAACAAGATGAATTATTGAACAAAACTATTGGAGAGTTCCTAGCTAGTTTAGACCCTAGTTATGGAGTAGGGGAAAATCTTGAATTTATTACAAAGGACTCCGAAAAAAATAAAAACAATCTAACCATCCGAGAGTGGTTCTATGAGAGTATTTTCTACCGAACGAACCTGAAACTAGATCCAATTGATATTCGTGAGGAGGCCAGTCGGTTAATGCCCAAAACCCTACGGGAGATGGTCCAGTTATGCGAGGAGTTGCATAGCATGCAGGTGATCACACGGAGTATGGATAAGTTAGCTGGAGTTGAGGGGCTAAGAAAGAATATTGGTGCTTTCAGAAGGTATATAGGCTATAAGAACTCTACCTACTTCAATCTTGCTACGATGGAATTTTTTCAAAAGTGGGAATTAGCAGAATCTCATCAAGCTAACTATCTAGCTTATCATTTTTTGATGTCCTACTATCAAGAGTCATTTGAACAGAATCAAAAGTTAGGGTATCCACTAAATTTATCTAAGTCAGGCTATCCACTAACTCTACGAACAATGGAACCTTATAATATAACACTGGGAGATATTTATGCATTAATGGAAGAGTTGAAGTATACTGAGGGAATATCTGCGGACACCTATTACATAGTGTATATATTAAAGGTTTATTATTCCTTGCGGTTATCAGAGTTGCTTTATAATGTTGTACTTCATCACAAGCTATTTGTTCATGTCAAGGAAGAGGCGACGACTTTCTATATGGCAACATCCACAGAGGAATTACAAATAGAAAAGAATCACGAGCAAGAGGCGACGAAGCTTACGGACAAAGAATATCGTGAACATATTATGACTGCTATTGAAAAAGTGCCTGCCTTGCAAGCCTACCTTGAACTGGTGAATGCTCAATTTATGCCGCAGAATTTTAACTATGATAGATCTGGTAGTAGAGATGATGATTTCTATCTGATTTCGTGGCTTAAGGATGATGATTTACCTGAATATTCTCGCTTATTTAAGAGCTTGTTTCTTAACTCAGAGGTAGCTGCTAAAGGGCAAATACAGAGAAATATTGGTAAAAGAGAGTCGGTCTTCCGCTATCGCAATCTGTATTCTTATTTGCCTCTTCAATTAACATCTGCAACTTTCTATAAAATTGATTTCCTTGCTTTTGCAATTAAGGCAGACTTATTGATGTATAATGTAGTAAGATTTGTTGAGGAAGAAGGCGATACCATCCCTTATTTTATGTCAAATATGTTCCACATAGATGTCTTTGTCCGACACAATTATAATGAAAATAATAATAAAGGAAAATTTGCATATATAGCCAAACAGATAGTTTTCGGGTTATGGCAAGGCAGTAATCAAAGAGCACATGATTTGAAGCACTGGTATAAAAGTTTTGATACAGTATTTGGAACTAAAATTGAAGCATTACATTTGCTGGTAGATATTGCAGAGCAAATAAAAATATCAGATAAGCAGACAACGGATGTTTCGGCCCTTTCAGAAGAACAGAAGAGAGATGAACAGGCCAAGAAGGTTGCGGAGAAATTGGCTGCTATTTATCATCATATTGGAATGAGTAGAATTCTCTCAAGGTTACATCAGCTTCCCTTTATAGCAGAAATAAAAAGCAATAAGGAGTTGCTTCAACATTTTTCAGAAGCTATTGTCAAATTAGAAAAGTATGCAAGTGACACTATAAATGTTGGAAATCTTTCACAATTCAGAGAGTCTTTGAAAAAAATTGGTCAAACATATCCAAGTATTCAAGTTTTAGTTGATAAATTACACAGAAAACAGAAATTATATGTGGAATTCATCCAAGATTTTATTGAAACTGTTAACAAATTAGGTGAAGCCGATGAATCAAATTGATCGTTTACTAAAGGTGATTCACCAAGTCTTTCCTTTGAGTGTTGCTTTGGATTTCGATAGGAATTCTGGACTGCGTACACAGGATTTATTGGATTACTTTGATTTGAATAACGATAGTTTTCGAGAAAAGATAACAAAGATTTATCTGGAAGAGTATAGGGATACGAATCAGCGTGAGGAGGTTTTGCTGATTCTAGATTCTTATAAAGATAAAATTAAGTATCCTACACCAGTCTCTTATCCCTGCAACTGCCTTAATTTTTACAGGTATATAGCAGATCAGTACTTGTTTTATAAGGCTGGACAGTTAACTGTATCATTTGATCATTTGTTAGAATGGAATGGCATTGTTGATAAGATTGATCCTTCTATTTTATTTGCGATGAAGGCAGCATTGTCTGGCAAGGAGATTGAAGAAGACTCCTTCCATAGAGTACAGCATGATAATGATCGTTTGAATGCTATTTTATCCAAAGGTATTTCCGAAAATCATATGCATCTGAAAGGCTCAGGTTATACAACTGAAATGAGTTGGCATGATTTCTCAATTAGCCGCAGAATTACATTTGATCATTTCGAAAAGATTCTGAAAGATCAGCGAATTCGTTACGAAGAAAAAATATTAGGTTTTTACAAGGCGAGGTTGATTAAATTATTCTTATTTCAAAAACTGATTTTCTGTAGCAAAGAAAAATCTGCAAGTGAGGATTCAGATACGGTAGAGAGTGAACGATTGATGGAACAGGATATATTGTATCTTTTCTCAGCCAAAAATCTTGATGAATACCAATACCTTGTCGGAAGATTGCAGGAAAAGGTGAGATACCTGAGAGAGCACTTTGAAGATTACTACAAACTGAATGTTCCTTCTGGGAAGTTTGACATAAAGAAACGTTCCTATGTTGTTGAAAGACAGTACTTGACAGATATCTTTCGTTATTATCTTAATAATAGACTAAGCAAGTTTGATGTATTCGTATTGAATGTTTACTTGCTATCCATGAATCAGTTTCGTACTTTCTTGTATCAAACCAATATTGGCATGGGCTTTTCCAAATTCAAATTGAGCGAAGACATTAAAGAAGATATGCTTTCAAAAGATAGAGACATAAAGGATGATACCATTCGCTCGACTTTTGATAAATATTACAGCGAGAGAAATGTCAAAAAGGTAGAATTTCGAATTGCTCCTAAAACTAGTGTAGCGGATTACAACAAATTATTGAAGAAGCTACAAGGTATTAATAGTGAAATAAGTGAAGAATATGGCGATAGACAGTTAGACTACGGAGTCATTGTTCATCTCATAAAAGATAAAAATGATTTCACTGAAAAAGATGGATTGTCTAGAAAAGAGAAATCATTGGCAGTGATTAAAAAGACCACCGATGTATTGCTTCAACTATTTGAAGCTGAGAATAGACTGAGAGAGCAGACTCTCTTTTCAGAAGATGATGAAAATTATATTCCCTCGACTAAGATTATTGGGCTAGATACTGCCAATTACGAACACAATGTTCGGCCAGAAATATTTGGACCTTTCTTTAGAAAGGTGAGAGCAAGTATTGATCAGCAACGTTTCTTCGGTCTCACTTACCATGTGGGTGAAGACTATGTAACCATAGCCAATGGCTTGCGGGCGATTGATGAGGTTATTGAATTTATAGGTTATAGGCGAGGAGACCGACTAGGGCATGCACTAGCTTTAGGATTAGATATCCAACAGTATTTTATGACCAAGCGAAATAAAATTCACTCTACGTTAGAGGAATATTTTGATGATATTGTTTGGATGTACTTCTTTATCAAGGAAAATCGTAAGATTGAAGATAAGGAGTCGCATGAAATACTACAGTACCTTAGAGATCATTTCGAAGAAATTAAGGCAATTCTAGTGGAGACTATTCGAAATGAACAGCTGCAGAAGGATGGCTTGGATCAGTTTACGCTGGAAGATTATTACGCAAGTTACTGTTTAAGAGGAGATGACCCTACTTTCTATCACGATTTGTTAGAAATGATTCCAACTGATGATTTTGAAGAAGAGTATTACAAATTAACTAAGTCATCTGAATGTGGTCTAAATGATCGTCACGCATATCATAAGCAGTCCTTTAAGAATCAAAGAGCTCGCATCCTTTACTACCAATACCATTATTCTAAAAACTTCAAACAGCTACATAATGAGCCATTTTTTCAAGAAGCAAATTCGCAATACATTCAAGCGGTGAGATATACACAGCTCTTACTTAGACGGAAGGTGGAGAGGATGGGAATTTGTGTAGAATGCAATCCAAGTTCCAATCGTAAGATATCTTTTGTTAATAAATACATTGATTTACCTTGGTTTGAGCTTAACCAGTCAGGACTTATTGAGAGAGACTTACCTGATATTTCAATCTCAATCAATACAGACGATAGTGCTGTCTTTCAGACGGACCTCTCCTTAGAATATGCTTATGTAACAGCAACACTTTTGAGAGAAGGGTTTAAGCCAGAGAAAGTATATCAGTACATTGATTACCTACGTGAACAGTCTATGCAACAAAGTTTTATCAGGGAAAAATGATAGGCTTCTCCATGGGCTACAACTACAACGGTCGTCTGCGTTCCTCTGAAATTCTTTTACAGGAAGATGGCACAACGCGTATGATTCGTCGTGCTGAAACACCAGAGGATTATTTCGCGACCATTTACGGTTTTGATTTTGACCACGCCAAACGCATGAAGAAAATTTCGTTTTCAGAATCAGAAAGCGAAAATCATAACCAAACATCAATCAAAGTAGTACACTAGAATAGAGGTGAACTACTTTGATTGATTTTCTTTTATCCATAGAAGAGCACAAAGAAGATTATGATAGCCGTCAAGCATGGAAAATCCGCTATCCCTTATCTACTATTCTGTTTCTGGTTTTCGTTTGTCAATTGGCAGGGGGTGAAACGTGGAAAGAGATGGAAGATTTCATAGAAATGAACGAGTCTGTTTTGGGAGAATACGTTGACTTGAGTGTCGGCTGTCCTTCTCATGACACTTTGGAACGTGTTGTGAGTATGGTCAATCCAGATTTCTTACAGGAACTGAAACTGTCCTTTGAAGTCTCTTCTGAAGCAACTGATTTTTCCAAATTGATTGCCGTTGACGGAAAAACGATTCGGGGGAACCGAGGAAAACACCAATCCCCTACTCATATTGTCACTGCCTATGATGGTGGTAATCGGCTTAGTCTTGGTCAGGTAGCTGTTGAGGATAAAAGTAATGAAATCACAGCCATTCCTCGCCTCTTGCGTCAGCTAGACCTTCGTAAGAGTGTCGTTACGATTGATGCGATGGGAACACAGACTGATATAGTGGATGTGATTATCGGCGGTAAGGGTGATTATTGCTTGGCAGTCAAAGGAAATCAAGGCAATCTCCATGAGGATATTGACCTCTATTTTAGTGACGCCAAATTGTTATCTAAGTTGACGGCGAAAGGCTGTCATTATCAGACCATCGAAAAGGCACGCAGTCAGATTGAGGTGAGGGACTACTGGATTTCTCACGATGTGAAATGGTTGAGTCAACGCCATCCAAAATGGAAAAAACTTCGTGGAATTGGTATGGCTAAGAATACCATTGATAAAGACGGTATCATCACGGAAGAAGTTCGATACTTTATCCTCAGTTTCAAGGGTGATGTGCAGACATTTTCACAGGTTGTTCGTGGTCATTGGTCGGTTGAGAGCCTACATTGGTTGTTAGATGTGGTTTACCGAGAAGATAAGAACCAAACCTTAGATAAACGAGCTGCTTTCAATTTAAATGCTATTCGTAAAGTTTGTCTTCATCTCTTGCAACTGATGATCTTCCCTAAGGAGAAGTTGAGTTACCGGCGTAAACAACGCTATATTTCTGTCCATTTGGAGGATTATTTGCCACAATTATTTGGACATCGAGGATAAGGTGCTTGTATAAAGGTAGATACTAAGTTTAAAGCGGTTATTTCCGGGGACAAAAGGAGAGAAGAAAGTTTTCATGCGTATGGCGTGGATTTTGACAGGTAAGTCTTGGAAAAGCCTTCTGAATTTGGTATAATAGATTCATTAAGAGATTGTCGCAGGGCAATTCCGAATGAATTATTTTTAGAAGAGTCAGGAGATTGACAAATGAACTTAGGTTTAGCAATTTTACTTATTGTATTGGCATTTGCAGGTGGTGTAGCCTTGGGTATTTACTTGTCACGCAAACAAGTTGAAAACTACATTGCTGATAAGCCAGTTTTGGATGAAAATGCTTTGCGTTTGATGATGAGCCAAATGGGGCAGAAACCAAGCGAAGCAAAAGTACAACAAGTACTTCGCCAAATCAAGAGCCAACAAAAAGTGGCAAGCAAGAAAAAATAATCAAACTGGGACTGGGATATTCATTCCCAGATCCCATTTTTTGAGTAGAAAAGAAAGGCTAGTCAGATTTTCTGGCTATTCTCAATGTTATGGATAATCGACCAATAGGTTTTTTAGATTCAGGTGTGGGGGGATTAACGGTTGCGCGTGAGTTAATGCGCCAGCTTCCCCATGAAGAAATCGTTTATATCGGAGATTCGGCACGGGCACCTTATGGACCACGTCCAGCGGAACAAATCAGAGAATATACTTGGCAGCTGGTCAATTTCCTTTTGACAAAAAATGTAAAAATGATTGTCTTTGCCTGCAATACGGCAACAGCGGTAGCCTGGGAAGAAGTCAAGGAAAAGTTAGATATTCCTGTTTTGGGTGTTATTTTACCAGGTGCATCGGCAGCTATTAAGGCAACGCAAACTGGTAAGGTTGGTGTCTTAGGAACGGCTATGACCATTCAATCAGATATCTATCGTGAAAAAATTCAGGCCCTTTCTCCGGAAACGCAGGTAGACAGCCTAGCCTGTCCCAAATTTGCACCACTGGTTGAGTCCAATAGCCACCAATCCAGTCTTGCCAAAAAGGTTGTTTATGAGACACTTCGGCCACTCGTTGGGAAAGTAGATACCTTGGTCTTGGGATGTACCCATTATCCCCTACTTCGCCCCATCATCCAGAATGCCATGGGCAAGGATGTCAAGTTGATTGACAGTGGGGCAGAGTGCGCGCGAGATATTTCTGTTTTATTAAATTATTTTCAAATCAACTGCAGCCGTACCGAAAAGGATATTCAGCACAGATTTTACACAACAGCTAGTCCGACAGCTTTTAAAGAAATAGCTGAAAGCTGGATGGGCATTGATATTCATGTGGAGCATGTAGAACTATGACAGACAAGATATACGAATACAGAGATGAGCACAATTGGTTTATCGGAAAAGCCAGCTTTGCCAATCTATTTGGTTCATTTGGTGAAAATGGGAGAGAGCAGGAAATTTACCAGATTGGTCAATTGTTTGACAAACTAATTGCTGGTAACTATGAAGATGAGAACTTTAACCAGTGTGTCAAAATTGAAGTGATCAAACTCCAGTCGGACTTTGCCCTCTTCCAATTTGCCTGTGGTATTTTGAATGAGTTAAACAATCGCCAGTTCAAAGTTCTCCAACACCAAGGAGCTATTCTGGTAACAGAAGCTGACAAATTGCTCTTGGTTCATCTGCCCCAAGCAGGAGTAAGCACGGCAGATTTCTTCGGTCAAGACAAGGGATTGGCAAGCGTAGGAGATAGCATCTTGATTGCTACAAAAAATGAAGGTAAGACCAAGGAATTCCGTAAGTTTTTTGAGCGTTTTGGCTACCAGGTCGAGAACCTCAACAACTATCCTGATCTGCCAGATGTAGCAGAAACAGGTATGACTTTTGAGGAAAATGCACGCTTGAAGGCTGAAACCATAGCAGAGCTGACAGGCAAGATGGTCTTGGCAGATGATTCTGGTTTGAAGGTTGATGCTTTAGGTGGTTTGCCAGGAGTTTGGTCTGCTCGTTTTTCAGGCCCAGATGCCACAGATGAGCTCAATAATGCCAAACTCTTGCATGAGTTAGCCATGGTATTTGAACTGAAAGATCGTTCGGCGCAATTCCATTGTACTCTGGTCATGGCTGCTCCAAATCGTGATAGTTTGGTTGTCGAAGCGGACTGGGAAGGCTTTATCGGTATGGACCTCCGTGGGGAAAATGGGTTTGGATATGATCCACTTTTCCTCGTAGGCGAAACAGGTAAGACCTCGGCAGAATTAACCTTAGAAGAAAAAAATAAGATTTCCCACCGTGCACAAGCACTAGAAAAATTAGTGGAGGCATTTCCAGTATGGCAGGAGCAAGCAAAACAATCCTAGTCATGAGCGACTCTCATGGGGATAGACAGATTGTAGAGGATATTAAACATCATTATCTTGGCAAGGTCGATGCCATCTTTCACAACGGTGATTCGGAACTGGACAGTCAAGATAGTCTTTGGGTTGGTATTCAAGTGGTCAATGGCAACTGCGACTATTTTGGCGGTTATCCAGACCAGCTCATTACTCAATTGGGTGATGTGACCATTGCCCAAACCCATGGACACCTCTATGGTATTAATTACGGCTGGCAACGGCTGGATTATTGGGCACAGGAAGTGGATGCGGATATTTGTTTGTATGGGCATCTGCATGTGCCTGATGCCGAAGTGCGTGGCAAGACCCTCTTCCTCAATCCTGGCTCCGTTAGTCAACCTCGTGGTTTGGTCAGAGAATGTCTCTATGCTCTTGTGACTATCTATGATGATCATTTCCATGTGGATTACTACAATCGACAGCACCAACTTTACCCAGCATTGACAAAGGATATTTCAAGATGATTGCAAGAGAATTTGAAGCCTTTTTATTGGACCAGGAAGAAACTTTCTTGACACCAGCAGATAAATTGGCAGTAATTATTGATACGCATAATATTGACCATGCTAAATTGTTGCTCAGTCACATGACCTATTCTCGTGTGCCTGTAGTAACAGAAGACGGCCGATTCTTTGGAACCATTGGCTTGACGGAAATCATTCAATACCAGGCTGAGCATGAGTTGTCAGATGATGAATTGAACACGGATATTTCCCTGATTGCAAAGACGGATGTAGAAACGGTAGGTCTGGATTATGATTTGACAGAAGTCATGCGCAAGCTAGTTGATCAGTCCTTCCTACCTGTTCTAGGGGAAAACAGGGAATTCCTTGGGATTATTACCCGTAAATCTATTCTGAAAGCAATCAATGCTCTCTTGCATAATTTCCCCCTAGCATCAAAAGAAGGCAAGAAATGAAGCAGGCGATTGAATCTTTTATCCAGAGCAAAAAGGTCAGTGTCAACAGCCAAAAGTCCTATACCTATGACCTGCAGCAGTTTGTGACAGTAACAAAGGGGGAGATTAGCCAACAGTCTCTTTTGGTCTATCAGCAGTCTCTTCTAGACTTGAAACCTGCTGCTCAGAAAAGAAAGATGTCAGCGGTCAATCAATTTCTCTACTTTCTTTATGAAAATAATCTCCTGGATCGTTTTTATAAATTGCAAACGATGTCAGGTCCAGCCAGCGTCAAAAAGAAACTGGAGCGTGAGGATTTAACTCTCCTCTTTCAAGAAAGTCCTTGGCTTGATGGGCAACTGATTGCTCTTTTGATTGCCTTACTAGGGCTGATTCCTAGTGAAATAGCAGAGCTGACTAGTCAGCAGGTCAATCTGGATTTTCAAGTCCTGACAGTTGAGAAGGGAGCAACCAAGCGGGTGCTCACTCTGCCCAAGGAATTGATACCCTATATGGAGTCTCATCTGACAGGGCACTATGTCTTTGACAAGAAAGGACAGACCTATTCTCGTCAATGGTTTTTTAATCGTCTGACAGAATTTGTCCAGTCCATCGGCAAGCCTGATTGGACAGCCCAAAAATTGCGGGAGCAGTATATTCTAAAACAGATAGACGAAGGAAAATCCTTGGACCAAATCGCCAAGCAGTTGGGACTGAAAACAAGCATGAGTTTGGAAAAATTTAGATAATGGATATAAAATTAAAAGATTTTGAAGGGCCACTTGATCTCCTGCTACACCTGGTGTCCAAGTATCAAGTAGATATTTATGAGGTTCCGATTACAGAGGTTATTGAGCAATATTTGGTCTACATTGCTACCTTACAAGCCATGCGTTTAGAGGTGGCGGGAGAATATATGCTCATGGCTAGTCAATTGATGGTCATCAAAAGTCGTCGGTTATTGCCGAAGGTTGTTGAACAAATTGATCCCGAAGATGATCCTGAAATGGACCTCTTGGACCAGTTGGAAGAATACCGCAAGTTCAAACTTCTCAGTGAGAAATTAGGGGAGCAACATGATGAACGGGCCAACTATTTTTCAAAACCCAAATTAGATTTGATCTATGATGATGTACAGTTAGCCAAGGATAAGACCGTCATTGACATTTTCCTAGCTTTTTCTAAAGTAATGGCTGAAAAACAGGCAAGCCTTCGTCAGTCTCATGCGACCATTGCCCGTGATGAATATAAAATCGAAGACATGATGGACTTTGTTCGCAGTCGTTTCGAGATTGGTCCACGCCTTGAACTCCGTCAGCTTTTTCAAGAAAGTCAAGATGTTAATGAAATGATTACAATCTTCCTTGCGACTTTGGAATTGGTCAAGGTTCATGAAATCGTCTTGGAGCAGACAGAGACTTTTGGAGATATTTACCTAGTAAGGAGTGAAGATGAATCGCTTAGCTGAAATCGAAGTCCTGCTCTTTGTGGCAGGTGAGGATGGCTTGAGTTTGCGCAATTTGGCTGAAATGTTGGAATTGCAGCCCACAGCTGTTAGTCAGCAATTAGAGAAACTTAGTGAGAAATATATGGCAGACAAAGCCTCAGGCTTGGCTCTCTTAGAGTCTTCCAATCGCTACAAGTTGGTTACTAAAAAAGAATATGCAAACCTTTTGCGAATCTATGCCAAAACACCAATCAATCAGACTATGTCACGGGCTCTTTTGGAAACCTTATCAATCGTAGCCTACAAGCAACCCATTACTCGGATTGAAGTTGATGATATTCGCGGAGTCAATTCCAGTGGTGCCATCAGTAAATTACAGGCCTTTGACCTCATTCGTGAGAACGGTAAGAAAGAGGTTCTTGGCAGACCAAATCTCTATGTGACAACGGATTATTTCCTGGATTACATGGGAATTAATAGTCTAGAAGAATTACCTGATGTGTCTGAAATAGATTTGATTCAAGAAGAAACAGAGCTATTCGTAGAAAGAAATGAGTTAGAAAATGAGAATTAATAAATACATTGCCCATGCTGGAGTTGCCAGTCGTCGTAAGGCAGAAGAATTGATAAAACAAGGCCTAGTAACTGTAAATGGTCAAGTTGTCCGTGAGTTGGCAACTACTATTAAGTCTGGAGATATTGTGGAAGTCGAAGGACAACCAATCTACAACGAAGAGAAGGTCTACTATCTCCTCAATAAGCCACGTGGTGTTATTTCTAGTGTGTCAGACGACAAGGGACGAAAGACTGTCGTGGACTTGTTGCCAACAGTTAAGGAGCGGATTTATCCTGTAGGACGTCTGGACTGGGATACATCTGGGGTCTTGATTTTGACCAATGACGGTGATTTTACAGACGAAATGATTCACCCTCGAAATGAGATTGACAAGGTTTATTTGGCGCGTGTCAAAGGGGTTGCCAACAAGGAAGTTTTGCGTCCCTTGACCCGTGGTGTTGTCATTGATGGTAAAAAGACCAAGCCTGCGGTGTACGAGATTATTAAGGTGGACCCTGTTAAAAATCGCTCTGTGGTCGAGTTGACCATTCATGAAGGTCGAAACCACCAGGTTAAGAAGATGTTTGAGGCTGTCGGCTTGCAGGTAGATAAGCTGTCTCGTACTCGCTTTGGTAATCTTGACTTGACCGGCCTACGTCCAGGAGAATACCGCAAGCTCAACAAGAAAGACATCAGCAAACTACATACCCTGGCTGTTACTAAGCCAGTTAAAAAATAATGACAAGACTCTTGATCGGCTTGGTTCGATTCTATCAGAAATTTATTTCCCCCCTCTTTCCACCTTCCTGTCGCTATCAGCCGACTTGTTCAAGTTACATGATAGAGGCCTTACAGAAACATGGGCTCAAAGGCTTTTTGATGGGGTTGGCTCGAATTGGTCGCTGTCATCCCTTTGTGGAAGGTGGGGAAGATCCTGTGCCGGACAGGTTTAGTTTGAAAAGAAATAAGCAGAAGTAGGGCAACCTACTTTTTGTTTTGTATAAATATAGGTTTTTAGGTTGCCTTTAGTACTCTCTCAAAAGGTTTGGGGAACCTTTTAAGGCTGGAGATAGGGCGAAGCAAATTTGTCTAGATATTACAGTGTTTGAATTAGGAAAATGACAACTTTAAGTTATAGTGTCAATAACCCACTCCTAAAATAACTTTAGAGTTCTCAGATTGATAAACTTAGATGTGTCCTGTTTTTACTTCACCCAGCTATAACAGTCCACTGGACTGTTATAGCCAATAAATCACAGCGCTCAGATGTTGACACGAACTCTGAGAAGTGAGGTTGGTCTTTTTGCCCAGCCTCCATGATTTTCTATGAAAATTTGAAAAAAATGGGCACGCCAAACGCATGAAGAAAAAATCGTTTTCAGAAAGCGGAAATCATAACCAAACATCAATCAAAGTAGTACACTAGAATAGAGGTGAACTACAATGATTGATTTTCTTTTATCCATAGAAGAGCACAAAGAAGAGTATGATAGCCGCCAAGCATGGAAAATCCGCTATCCTTTATCTACTATTCTCTTTCTAGTTTTCGTTTGTCAGTTGGCAGGGATTGAAACGTGGAAAGAGATGGAAGATTTCATAGAAATGAACGAATCTGTCTTGGGAGAATACGTTGACTTGAGTGTCGGCTGTCCTTCACACGATACCTTGGAGCGTGTTGTGAGTATGGTCAATCCAGATTTCTTGAAGGAACTGAAACTGTCCTTCGAAACCTCTTCAGAAACAACTGATTTTTCCAAATTGATTGCCGTTGACGGAAAAACGATTCGGGGGAACCGAGGGAAACACCAATCTCCTACTCATATTGTCACTGCTTATGATGGTGGTAATCGGATTAGCCTTGGGCAGGTAGCTGTTGAGGATAAAAGCAATGAAATCACAGTCATTCCTCGCCTCTTGCGTCAGCTAGACCTTCGTAAGAGTGTAGTCACGATTGATGCCATGGGCACCCAGACAGACATTGCGGACGTGATTATAGGAGGTAAGGGTGATTATTGCTTGGCAGTCAAAGGAAATCAAGGCAATCTCCATGAGGATATTGACATCTATTTTAATGACGCCAAATTATTATCTAAGTTGTCAGAGAAAGGCTGTCATTATCAGACCATTGAAAAGGCACGCAGTCAGATTGAGGTGAGGGACTACTGGGTTTCTCACGATGTGAAATGGCTGAGCCAACGGCATCCAAAATGGAAAAAACTTCGTGGGATTGGTATGACTAAGAATACCATTGATAAAGATGGTGTCATCACGGAAGAAGTTCGTTACTTTATCCTTAGTTTCAAGGGTGGTGTGCAAACTTTTTCTCAGGTTGTTCGTGGTCATTGGTCGGTTGAGAGCCTACATTGGTTATTAGATGTGGTTTACCGAGAAGATAGGAACCAAACCTTAGATAAACGAGCTGCTTTCAATTTAAATGCTATTCGTAAGGCTTGTCTTCATCTCTTACAAATGATGACCTTCCCTAAGGAAGAGCTGAGCTATCGCCGCAAACAACGCTATATTTCTGTCCATTTGGAGGATTATTTGCCACAATTATTTGGACATCGAGGATAAGGTGCTTGTAAAAAGGTAGATACTAAGTTTAAAGCAGTTATTTCCGGGGACAAAAGGAGAGAAGAAATTTTTCATGCGTATGACGTGAAAAATGGGGCAAAACTCTTGATTTTCAGCCTTCTTTAAGCTACAATAGTATCACGATTTCATTGATTTAACTCAAACCTGTTGTGAGTTAAATCAATGAATCATCATTCACCATGCTGTTTGCTGAGCTTGACTCCGGGCAGTGTGGCTATTTTTTTGTCTTTCTTGCTATAGGAGACAGTCGAGTCTTTTTACTCAATGAAAATCAAAAAAAGAAACTAGACAACAAGCAACAGACCGTACTGGTATACGGCAAAATGAAGCTGACATGGTTTGGATTTGATTTTCGAGGGTATTCGTGTTTAGTGAAATGTCACCAGAGAGGTCCTTATGAATATTGAAACATTAGAGTATATAGAAGAAACAGCCAAAAACCACATTGTCTTATTTGAACCACAGATTCCACAGAATACAGGCAATATTGCTCGAACTTGTGCTGCAACCAATAGTCCTCTCCATATCATTAAGCCTATGGGATTTCCAATTGATGACCGTAAGATGAAACGTGCAGGACTAGATTATTGGGATAAGTTAGATGTTCGCTTCTATGACAATTTAGCAGAATTTATGGATTATGCCAGCAAACAAGGACGTGTTCACTTAGTATCTAAATTTGCTGATAAAACCTATTCGGATGAAGACTATAATGATGGGAACATTCATTATTTCTTATTTGGCCGTGAAGATAAGGGCTTGCCAGAAGATTTTATGCGTGAACATCCAGAAAAGGCTATCCGTATTCCAATGAATGATGAACATGTGCGTAGTCTTAATGTCTCTAATACAGCGTGTATGATTGTATATGAAGCTCTTCGGCAGCAACAGTTCGTTGGTCTAGATTTGGTTCACACCTATGATGGGGACAAGTTAAAATAGTGAAAACTTACCAAGCTCTTGCAAATGCAAGGCTTTTTTGGTATGATGAAATAGTCTTCAGGGCAGGGTGAGATTCCCGACCGGCAGTGATTTTTTTGATTCTTGCTTTTCTTTTTCTCTCATTCGTCGTTGACCAGGCTTGCCTAACTCCAGTTATGCCTTCGCCTTGTCGCCTAGACTGATAGAAAAATCTTAAGCAACACTCAAAAAAAGTGTTTTTGTTTCATTTTAGGGCTAGGCAAGGAGGCGCAGACTATACTAAGGTATGTCAAGCCGACTTAACGAAGCCATAAAATAGAAAGAAAGACACGTACAGTCTGCGAGCGAAAGCTGATGTGGTGCAATTCCACAACCGACAGTAAAGTCTGGATGGGAGAAGACGAAGTGGAGGCCTTTTGCCTGCTCTTCCACGCTTCTTCAATTTTCAAAAATTGGAGGAACCTTATGACAAACACACGCAAAATGACGATTATCGCCATTCTCTCAGCAGTATCCTTTCTGCTCATGTATTTGAAATTTCCGCTGATTCCAACAGCCAGTTTCCTGGAAGTGGATTTTTCTCTCGTACCGATTTTATTTGGTCTGCTTGTTCTAGATATGAAGTCTAGTTTTGCTATCCTTTTGGTACGAACTTTTCTCAAACTGATTTTAAATAATCAGGGACCATCGACAATTATTGGCTTACCGATGAATATTGCAGCTATGTCAGTTTTCATTTTAGCAGTAGCTTATTTCTGGAAAAATGACCAAGCGATAAAAAATTATTTAAAAGCAGCCGCTGTTGCGACGCTTGGTTCGACAGCAGTGATGCTGGTATTAAATTACGTTTATGCGGTGCCTGTCTATGCAGCCTTTGCAAATTTTGATATTAAAGAAATCTTGGGTCTGACTAACTATCTTTTGATGATGGTACTTCCTTTTAATCTTTTACAAGGGATTGTGCTTTCAGCAATATTTTATATCTGTTACAAAGCAGCCCAACCTATTTTAAAGAAAGTTTAACCTTTATAAGGTAAACTATACTGTATGAAGAATAAACAAATCCATTTACGAAACGCATCTTTTTTTGCTCTGGCCTTTGTGATATTGGGCTATGTAGTAAAATTTTATCCTAGTACCCTAGCAGGTTTTGACTCAACCGTCCAGTCTGCCATTCGTGGAAATTTACCAAGTGGAGCAAGTCAATTTTGGACCTCTATTACTGTTTTAGGAAATACAGTTATTATTTTAGCTATTACCTTGATTCTAGCTGCTATCTTTTACTACTATAAAAAATGGAAGATAGAAGCTTGTTTCCTACTTGCTAGTTTTGCGGCGATGGGTGTGGCATCCACAGCCCTGAAATATGTCTACCAACGTCCGCGTCCAAGTATTGAATGGTTGATTGATACCATCGGTTATTCATTTCCTAGCTGGCATACTGCATCAACTATGATGATTGCAGGAGCAGTTGTTATTATTGTTCACCAGAGGATGAATAAAGGCATAGCTAGACTTGTGCTACAAGCCATGTTGATTCTACTTGCTGTCCTGGTAGCTGTATCCCGTATCTATATTGGGGTTCACTACCCGACAGATATTATCGGTGGTTGGCTACTTGCCGTCACTCTTTTACAAATGATGTATCCATTTTACGATCAGAAACGCTTTGAATGGCGTTTCCAAAGTAAGCAAAAATAGTCAATTTGACACCAACTCCTACTGTAAAAGGTAGGAGTTTTAACTTGTCATCTTTCTATTATAGACAATATGTAAAGACCCCCAGTTGAGAATTCGTGGATTTACCTGTACACTAGAATAAAAAAACAATCAACTTCTAACAGGAATTACCACACTCAATTGGAGGTCTTATATGTTTCATTTTACCACACTTTTCATCGGAATGGATGTTCACAAAGAAAGTTTTTCACTCTGCTATTATGATATGATGACCAATCAATTCAAACATAGCACTAAAGTTAGTCCAAATGTTAGCTATATTGTGAACTATGTGAATGAGCTTCGTCGTTTATATGGTCAAGATGCAGAAGTGTTATGTGGCTACGAAGCTGGATGCCTCGGATTTACCCTATATCACCAGCTACAAGCTCACGGGATTCCCTGTATCGTGATGGCACCTACAACGGTAATGAAGGAAGGATCTAAGCGTGTTAAGACTGATAAGAAAGATGCGGCTCAGCTCGCAAAAGCTCTGGCCTTTCGTAGCTATCAGCCTGTTCATATTCCTACTGCTGAGGATGAACAAGTCAAAGAATATATCCGTATGAGAACAGACCACAAAGTGGCTCTGAAGAAAATCAAACAACAAATTCTTGCCTTCTGTCTCCGACATGATTTTCGCTATACCGAGGGAAGCAGTAATTGGACACAGAAACATGTTCGCTGGCTCCGTTCCCTAAAACCTGAGGGACTTTACGCAGAGATTTTGACAGAATATCTATTGACCTATGAGAAATTAGTAGATCAAATAGAACGGTATGATGCACGAATTGAGCAACTGGGTCAAAGCGACAGTTATCAAGAGAAGGTCTCACGGCTTTCTTGCTTTATTGGCATTAAAACACTAACTGCTCTTTCCATTGTGACAGAAATCGGTGATTTTAATCGCTTTGCGACAGCTCAACATTTTGCTTCTTATCTTGGGCTAACTCCTAGCGAAAATTCTAGCGGCGACAAGGAGAGAAGAGGTGCTATCACCAAAGCTGGGAATAGCCATGTGAGACGACTTCTGATAGAAGCTGCACAATCATTGGCTAAGGGGACGATTGGGTATAAATCCAAAGAATTGAAAAGGAGACAAAGTGGAAACCGAGTGGAGGTGATTGCTTATGCGGATAAGGCTAATGAACGCTTAAGAAGACGTTATCGCACACTTGTTCTAGGAAAAAATAAGAAACAAAATGTTGCTAAAACAGCTATTGCACGAGAATTGTCTGGTTTTATTTGGGGGATGATGACAGGAAGAATAGCTTGAAGTTAGCGCTTGTTTTCATGTACACTTTTGACCATTAAGTTTTATCATCGCAGAGCGATGAGGAATCCCTATTTCTATCCAAAATCACTGGGTGAATTTGGACAGAAATAAGGATTGAAATCATGTTTGAATGGAAAGTATCTTGAAGGAGTTTAGGACTTCAAGGTTTGAGTCATCTACGAAACGACTAAGTGGCACAATTGTGATCCACGCTTATAGAGAGTAGGACTCGCGGCAGAACCATTGACCTGTAGGTAACCAATCCACGAATATCAGAGTGGCCAATGCCCGAAGCTAAGAACTAGGCTCTTTCTAGATACTTTTCATTTTTTAATCAGTTCGATTGTTTTTACTTGACAAAGGGCTTTACATATCAGTCATTTGAATTAACTTTGATACATCGTCACTTTCGTCTTGCCGTACCCTGCAGAAGTGACTTGCTTTGCAAGTTATATCTCCAACCTAGCACAGCCACTAGGCTGTGCTAGCAACCTGCACCTCAGTTCCTTGTCTGAAAGCTAATTCATTCGACTATATCGTTACTTCGCTTTGCCGTCCGTTGTAGAAGTGGCTTATTTCACAAGATTTATTGAGACTGAGCTCAGGCACAGCGCCATTTCTTAGAGTTCGCGCTGGACTTATCGGAAAATCGTACAAAAATCCTCCGAGAAATTCTCAGAGGATGATGATGTATAAATCTAGTTTTTGATTGGGCCATCAGTAACGGCTTCAACGGCATTTTTTATCGTTTGGGCGAAGACTTCGCCTCCATTACTTTCAAGATTGAAATGAACAAGGTCGGTATTGTACCAAATTGGTGGATTATCCTTTGCAGCTTGATACCAGTCTGCAATGGAAATGTAATCATATTTTTCAGCCAATTCTTTCTCGTATTGACCAGTTTGATAAGAAATAGATTCGCTCGGAGTGAAGTTTCCATCGTAAGGAGTGACAAAAATAAGGCGACGTCCTTTAGGAAAATCTTTGACTAGCTGGTCTAGTAGTTCCTGATAATTATCCGTAGTATTTGTACCTAGGGCTACAACTACAGTCTCTTTCAAGCTATTATTTTGCTTATAAAGATTTATCAATTTAGCAATTTCAGAGAGATTTCGACTGACAGTTCCATCGATCTGTGCATCTGGTAGCGCGGTCTGTATGGCAGAACTAGCGCGAACAGTAACAGAATCGCCAAAGATGATAACTCCTTTTTGAATTTCAAAACTAGTAGCTTTAGCGTTTTCAGCAGCAGATCGTGTTGTATTTAGTTGGGTCTGAGCTTGGTAAAGATTGCTAACCATGCTCTCTTGTTCAAAACTTCCTAATTTTGGTGCAAACAGACAGATACCTAAGCCAACTATGGTCAAGCAAGCAAAGCTACCAAGAAGCCATTTTTTATATGGTTTCAAATCTATGGGTAATCCAAACAAGCTTCCTACTTTACCAGCAATATATGGTTCTAGAATATAGAAGGAAATAGTTGATAGGATAGTAGAAAAAACAAAGGATAATCCCGCAGCGATAGTGGCATTTGTCAGTTGTGTAAAGATAATGAGTAAGGGCCAATGGAAGAGGTAGATATCATAAGAAATACTTGCAAAGAAGAGGATAATTGCAGGTTCTTTGACATCTTCGGTTTTCTCGTGAAGTACCCGAGCAGCAAAAATCATAGTTGCTGTAGCTAAACTGGATAGAAGAAAACCAATTAGATAGGTCCAGATGGAACTGAATTGAAGAGTAAAGAGAAGAAGAAGTTCTACTCCGAGTCCTCCAAGAAACAGACCTATAGTTTGTTTGATAGTCAATGTATTCACTTGTTGCTGGAAGGCGGTTGTTGTATTTCCGATACCAGCGATGGTTGCGAGAATACTACCGAGGAAAAATGGGAAGGTATGTGTGAAGCTCGAGTAGTAAATGGTTGAGAAATTATCCACAAAGAAACTTGAGATAGACATTGCTAAAAAACTTAGCGAGAAGAGGCTTATAGATGTTAGAAAAATTGATCCACGTAGTTGCCCCACACTTTTTGAGATGCGAGTCAGATACCAAACTAAACCAGCCCAGACAAGGTAATACTGAACTTCTATGGCTAGTGTCCAAGTATGCATAAATAGATGAGGTGAAAATTGATTCTCGTAACTACCACCTGATAGAATTTCAAAGAAGTTTGTCATGAATCCGAGCGCAGCGGCTATCTGATTGCCGATATTGGCAATGAAATCATTGCGGACAAGCAGAGCAAGTGGAAGAACCAAAAGAATCGTTAAAACCAGAGGGGGGAGAATGCGATAGAACCTTCTTCTGAAAAAGCTGACAATATCTATTTTTTTATGTTTTGCAAACTCATCAATCAAAAGGGCGGTTGTCAAATATCCAGACAGGGTAAAGAAGAGGTCAACCCCCACAAAGCCACCTGGGAAATATTTGATAAAGAAATGATAGAGTAGAACAAAGACTAATCCAATCACACGTATAACAGATAACCATTTAATTTTCATATTGATAAATCCCCTGTTTAAAAGTTCCTTCGTAGATAGCTTGTCCTTCGGTGGTCAATTTTCCTTTTCCATCGGCATAGCCGTTTTTAAATTGCCCGGTATAAACCCACCCACTTGCAGATGTGTAGGTTCCTTGACCGTGGAAAATTCCATTTGTAAATTGTCCTTCGTAGACATCTCCATTATCAAAGGTCAATTTTCCTTGACCATTCATTTTATTTGCGACCACATAACCGTTGTACTGCAGGGCGCCATTATTGAAAGTTATGGCTTGCTTGCTGGCAATTCGCCCTGTAAATACAGAGAGGGCACAGATGAGGATGATAATAAGGGAGAGGATTTCAAGTTTTGGACGGGTGAAATAACTTGTTATATCATGCCATTTTATGCTAGGTAATTTGAACTCTTTCATCGTTTTACTCTTTCATAGGATTTGACCGATGCTAATCAGTTCTTTCTAGGATACAGTAAGAAATTATCAGTTCAGTCAGAAATAGTTTACCATTTTTTTACAAATATTACAAAAATATTACATAGAAAATCTTATTCTTGGTCAAATGACTGTAACCTGTCCAACCAGTCTTGGCAACCTTTCTTTACCATTTCGTAGGTTTCGTCAAAATCTCCAGTATACCAAGGGTCTGGTACGGATTTTTCTGCGAATTGAAAAATCTTATTTTGGGCATGTGCTGGTGCCATTTTCTGTAAATCTCGGACATTATTGCTGTCCATACCAATGATGACATCAAATTCCTCAAAGTCTGCTTGAGAGATTTGTTGAGAGGTTTTGGTCTTATCATAGGGAATCTTGTGCTTTTGGAAAATTTTCTGTGTTCCAGGGTAGATAGGATTACCATGTTCCCAGTTTGAAGTAGCACGGCTTTCAATGTGAAATTGACTTGTCATGTCTTTCATGACAAATTCAGCCATAGGGCTACGACAAATATTTCCAAGACAGACAAAAACGATTTTTTTCATAGATTCTCCTTTCGTGGCATAAGAAAAGAGAAGGTAGACTCGACAGGTAAATATCTGAGTTCCCCTCTCTTGCATATTTTTGTTCGGGCTATAGGTAAAAGACCAAATTAAGTGTACTGTTCATTATCAAACAGTGTACGACCAATCCTACCTATATTGAACTCTTTGTTTATTTCTCTTCTTTGTCGAAAGCATTTTTGATGCCGTTAATGGCACCTTCAAGCCCATCTTTTGCATCTTCGACTAGCTCTTTTGCTTTGCCAATTCCTTTCTCAACAAGTCCTTCAACTTCGATTTCCTTGTCGCCGGTCAGCTTACCAATTACCTCTTTTGCAGAGCCAGATAGCTGTTCTAGTTTTGCGTCAAATTTTTCTTCTGACATAAAATTCCTCCTTGATATACACATATGGGGGCGATGATTTTCTAAAAAGAAAATCACATACTATTCTTACTTACTAGTCTAACGTATATAAGTTAATATAGCAAGGAATTTGTCTGTCAATAGGTCAGAGGAGGAGGGATAATTCTTGCAATTTTTTCTTCTTTTATTTATAATAATTATAAATAAAAGAAAGGATGATATATGATGAAACAAAAATATTATCAATCTCCAGCAGAAATTGCGTCTTTCAGTCCGCGTCCATCACTGGCTAATTCTAAGGCTGTTTTGAATCAAGCGGTGGCCGATTTATCAGTAGCCCATTCAATCCTCCATCAAGTTCACTGGTATATGCGTGGTCGTGGCTTTATGATTTGGCATCCCAAAATGGATGACTATATGGAAGAAATTGATGGCTATTTGGATGATATGAGTGAGCGTTTGATCACCTTAGGTGGGGCACCGTTTTCTACTCTTCAAGAATTTAGTGAAAATAGTCAGCTTAAGGAAGTTCCTGGTGACTACAATATAACGATGGAAGAGCAATTGGCACGTGTGGTAGAGGTGTTCCGCTATTTAGCAGCTCTTTTCCAAAAGGGATTTGATGTCAGTGATGAAGAAGGTGACAGCGTAACCAACGACATTTTCAATGTGGCTAAGGCTAGTATTGAAAAACATATTTGGATGTTGCAGGCAGAACTTGGTCAAGCACCTAAGTTGTAAACAGATGAAGGGTCCATAAGGACTCTTTTTTTGATGCAGATACGATATGACATTTGTCACATGAGTCCATGACAAAGTCTTCTAGTGGGGTCTCCTTTTTCGAGATATACTGTCTATGTATCGTCATTTAGTTTTTCTTTTATTACTTCGTTAACTCGCCTTGCCTAACTCCAGTTATGCCTGCGGCTCGTTGCCTAGTACTAAAAGTAAACTAAAAGACTATAAGATGTTCAAGAAGTAGGAGGTAGAAAAATGATAGAAGTACGAGCACTAGACAAAGTTATCAAAGGACGGACAATCTTGTCCAATATTTCCTTTGAAATCCAGTCTGGAGAATGTGTAGCTTTAATCGGTCCAAACGGGGCTGGGAAAACGACGCTTATGTCTTGTTTGTTGGGAGATAGGAAGGCGACGAAAGGCCAAGTTTTGTTGGACGGTCTGGCTCCACAGGCTCAGTCTAATAAGGAAAAGGTGGCAGTCTTACCACAAGAAAATGCCATTCCGACAGACCTGAAGGTCAAGGAATTGCTCCGCTTTTTCCAAGCCATATACAAGGATAGTCTGACAGATGTGGAAATCGACAGCCTGCTCTGCTTTTCCCCAGAGCAAAAAAATCAACTGGCCGGCAAGCTATCGGGTGGTCAGAAGCGGCTCTTGGCTTTCGTCATCTGTCTGATTGGCAAGCCCAAGTTGCTCTTCTTGGACGAGCCGACGGCGGGCATGGATACGTCGACCCGTCAGCGTTTTTGGGAGATTGTCCATGAACTCAAGGATCAGGGTGTGACTATTTTTTATACCAGCCACTATATCGAGGAAGTGGAGCATACGGCGGAGCGGATTTTGGTCTTGCATCAGGGGCGGTTACTAAGAGATACCACGCCATTTGCCATGCGGAGTGAGGAGCAGGAGAAGGAAGTAACCCTGCCGATTGCCTTTGCGGCGGTGGTGGAGAGCTTGGCTGAAATCAATGAAATCAGCTACAAACAAGACACGGTTAGCTTTAAGACCCGAGCTATTGAGCAGGTTTGGGCTAGCTTGCAGGAGGCAGGTTGTCGGATTTCAGATTTAGAGGTACAGAACAAAACCCTGCTCAACAGCCTATTTGACAAGACGAGGGAGGAAGAATCATGAAAGCATTAGTTCAAGTAGAGGCGGTAAAATTATCCAGAAGTTTGGGAGTATTTCTCCTATCTATCGGCATGCCTGTCATCTTTTTCCTGATTTTCTCATCAACGATCCAGTTTGACGATGCGGCCATGCAAAAGGCCTTCATCCAGTCCTACATGCTGACCATGACAGGCTTTTCCATGTCGGGCTTTGCCCTTTTCACCTTTCCCATGATGCTGGCAGAGGACAGAAAGAATAGCTGGTTGACCTTTATCCAGCATTCGCCCTTGCCAATCTGGCAATACTATCTTTCCAAACTGGTGCGGGTCTTGCTCTGCTTTGTGTCTTCTATTGCCATTGTCTTTGCGGTGGGTGGCTTAGTTAAGGGTGTAGAGATGACAGCTCAAGAATGGGTAATTTCGGCTCTCTTACTTTTAGTAACCTCTATCGTATTTCTAGCCATTGGCTTGCTTTTGGTGCAAATTCAGTCGGAACAAACCATGTCGGTGGTGGCAAACTTGCTCTACTTTGTTCTGGCCATCATGGGTGGCTCTTGGATGCCTGTTTCCCTCTTTCCAGACTGGGTGCAGCGGATTTGCAAACTTATGCCTAGCTACCATGTCAATCAGCTGGTGACCACCTATGCCCAAGAGGGAGATTTTCTCTGGAAATCCTTGCTAATTGTCCTAGGCTATGCGATAATTTTCTTAGGAATTGCTCTAGTTCTAAATAGAAAATCGGAGCAACAGTGAGGTAAGCCATGATATTTGAAAAAAGAAAGGTACCACTCATGTTCTTCGTGGGCATGGTCTTTCTCTATTTTCCCTTTTACTATGCCCAGTATAGTCCCAATCCGACGGCAGTTGTCCTAGCGACTATTCTCTTTGCCTTGGTCTATTGCTCCCTCTTTTACACTGACCATAAGCTCTATTCCATGCTGGCTTGGTTTTACCTGATTGGCTATATCGCCGTCATGAGCTTTTGGGGCAATCTGCAATTTTCACTCTTTATCTACAACCTGTCCAATATGCTGGGCTGGTATTATAAAGAGAATCGACCAACCTATCGTACGGTGTCCTACGGGCTTTTGTTGCTGGTCATTATCCTATGGGCTTTGTTTGGTCCAGTTTCTTTTGAGATGAGAGCCTTTGCCCTCATCATTCACTTTTTCGGCTTGGCCTTGCTGATTTTCAGTTGGATTGAGACCAAGCGGGAAGCCCTTCAGCAACGCCTACAGGAACAGAATGCGTCCATCAATCTCCTGCTAGCTGAGAATGAACGTAACCGTATCGGTCAGGACTTGCATGACACACTTGGTCATGTCTTTGCCATGCTGTCTGTCAAGGCCGAGCTGGTCCAGACTTTGTTAGACCACGACCAGATTGACCAGGCCAAGAAGGAGGTGGCAGACCTTCAGACCTTGGCCAAGGACTCCATGCAGGAGGTCCGCCAGATTGTCCAGTCCCTCAAGCAGCACACCGTGGCAGAGGAACTCCAGATTTTGCAGCAGATGTTGGACTTGGCAGGAGTGGACTTAGTCGTCTTAGGCGGGGAAATAGCAGAGCAGCTCAGCTTGCCCGTTCAGAACAAGCTGGCTATGGTGCTGAGAGAGTTGGCCAACAACCTGCTCAAGCACAGTCAGGCTAGCAAGTGCCGTTTGGTTTTTGAAAAAGACCAGCAAGAATTGGTTTTGCACTACGAAGACAACGGTGTGGGCTTTGCCCAGTTGACTGGTCAGGAATTGCATACCATAAAGGACAGGTTGGTAACGGTGAAAGGGAGCTTGGAATTTATCTCTCTAGCCAAGCCCACCCTCCTGTCCATCCGAATTCCGTTTGAGGAGGTGGTAGAATGAGAATCTTAGTCGCAGAAGATCAAGCAATGCTGCGGGACGCCCTCTGTCAACTCTTGGGTTTTCAAGATGCGGTTGAGGCTGTTTTACAGGCAGAAAACGGCAGTCAGGCCATTGCTCTTTTGAAAAAAGAGCTCGTAGATGTGGTGCTCTTAGATATAGAAATGCCTGAAAAGACGGGCCTGGATGTTTTGGAATGGGTGCGGGGGCAAGCCTTGCCTGTCAAGGTTGTCATCATGACCACCTTCAAGCGACCGGGCTATTTCGAGCGGGCAGTCAAGGCTGATGTGGATGCCTATGTGCTCAAGGAACGCTCCATCGCAGACCTCATGCGGACCATTGAAACGGTCTTGGCGGGGCGGAAGGAATATTCACCAGAGTTGATGGACATTCTCCTGACCCAACGCAGTCCTTTGACCAACTTAGAAAACCAGCTACTTAAGCTGGTGGCAGATGGCTTGTCCAATAAGGAAATCGCCAGCCATCTCTACCTGTCTGACGGGACAGTCCGCAACTACATGACCTCTATCCTGTCCAAGCTAGGTGCCGAAAACCGAACCGCCGCTGTTAAGATTGCACAGGAAAAGGGTTGGTTAGTATAAACGAATGAGATTGGGGAGAACCCAATCTTTTTTGATGAATGCAGGGAAACAGCGCTTGAGTTTTTATATTGAAAAACTTTGGATATTTTGCTAAAATTTACTATATGAAACGACTATACGATGTGCAACAGTTGCTAAAACGCTTTGGGATTATCATCTATATGGGCAATCGTCTCTATGACATCGAGATGATGCAGATAGAGCTCAATCGCGTTTATCAGGCTGGTCTTCTGGATAGGTTGGACTACATGGAGGCCGAATTGGTCTTGCGACGTGAACATCGTTTGGAATTAGAGTATCAGAAATCAAGGGAGAATGAGTGATGGAAACATTTTGGGTATTTTTAGTATTTTTGGCAGTATTGGGAGCCTGGATGGGTTTTAATTACTGGAGATTGCGCCGTGCGGCGACGGTGATTGATAATGCAGAATTTGCAGAAAAGATACACGGAGGTCAGTTGATTGACCTGCGAGACCCGAGTGAGTTTAATCGTAAGCATATCTTAGGTGCTAGAAATATTCCTTACCAGCAATTGCGCCAGTCTACAGCTGCTTTGCGTAAGGACAGACCTGTCTTAATCTATGAGAATGATTGTGGTCAGTTGGTAACGCCTGCAGCCTTTCATCTGAAGAAACAGGGCTTTAACGAAATCTATATTTTAAGCTATGGTCTAAACGGATGGAATGGTAAGGTAAAAACGACTAAGTAGCATTGTCAGTAGGCTAGAGTATTTTCTTATGCAATAAGACGGATAAGGGCAAAAATATGGAAAAGAAATTTGAAAAGTTGTCATTGGCAGAAATTGGCATTATTTCTTTTATGGGACTTATTTTATTGATTAGCTTAGGCGCTAGTTGGTATAAAAATGCTCAAAGCGAAACAAGCGATACAAAGACAGTACAGCAAGTGCCCAATCAGAAAAAAACGGTTGATACATTATTTCAGGATGCTGAGAATGCTGTCATTGTATTAGAAGGAACACATACTGAAGAGAAACTTGCAGAGGCACAATCTGCAGTAAACAAGGTTACGGATGCGACTAAAAAAGCAGCATTACAGAAACGGATTGACCAAGTAAAAGAGCTAGTGGGACAGCAGACAGATGCTCAAACACAGGCTAAGCTAAAAGCGGAGTTGGTCAGGGCGGAAGCAGCCCAAAAAGTAGCTGATGAGAAAAAAGTATCTGAAACAGGGACTAGTCAGTCAACGGACCTTGCTGAAGCTAGTGAGACCTCACAAGAATCCTATGTAGTGCCTAATCAAAATATATATGGAAATCAAAGTGTGAGTTCAACAAGCCAGTATACAAGCAGCGTGGCGTCAACTAGTACAAGTACTTCAGTCCCTCCGACTAGTGAAGGAGCACCTGTGGTAGAAACTCCAACAGTTTCTGAAACCCCGGCGGAAACGACGGATTCAACAACTAGCCTGGTTGAGTCAGTGGAAACAGTTCCAACAGCTGACGAGAGTTCACCAGATAATCCGTAGGTTTTTTAGCTACTGGGTGTATTAGCATACTGGAAAAAATAGCTATTTGTATTTCAACACCAATTTTTTCTTGTAACGATCTAGTTTAAATACATACGATAAGAGTGAGGAATTTCGCGTAAAACAGAATTTTCTTGCTTTTTATTTTTAGTATTTTATTGAATAGTGCGAGAATGATTTCCTGCTATAGCGGTTGAGAGCATATTTGATAGGAGGATGAAAAAGTTGGTGCAAAAAGGAAAGTAGGAAGTGCACTTGGTTTCAGCAACGAGCTTCATTTTTTGCTATAATATACCTTATGAGAATTGTATCGGGAAGCTATGGTGGAAGACCACTGAAAACGTTAGATGGAAAAACAACCAGACCGACATCGGATAAGGTCCGTGGAGCCATGTTCAATATGATTGGTCCCTATTTTGAGGGTGGTAGAGTTCTTGACTTGTACGCCGGCAGTGGTGGTTTATCTATCGAGGCTATATCTCGTGGCATGGAGTCAGCAGTTCTGGTTGAGCGAGATCGACGAGCACAAGCCATTATCCGTGAAAATATTGCAATGACTAAGGAAGCAGATAAATTTCAGCTTCTAGCAATGGAAGCTAGACAGGCTTTGAACAGTGTGGAAGGGCCTTTCGACCTGGTATTCTTGGACCCTCCTTATGCAGAGCAGGAAATTGAAGATGTGATAACAGAACTTTGTCGCCGTGACTTACTAGCAGATGATGTTATGGTAGTCTGCGAAACGGATAAGGCGGTCTCTCTTCCGGAGGAAATAGCAGAGCTGGGGATATGGAAAGAGAAATTCTACGGAATTAGTAAGGTAACAGTATATGTCAGATAAGATTGGATTGTTTACGGGCTCATTTGACCCCATTACCAATGGACACTTGGACTTAATTGAACGAGCGAGTGGACTATTTGATAAATTATATGTGGGAGTTTTTACCAATCCTAAAAAGGCAGGACTCTTGACAGGTTTGGAGAGAAAAGCCATTTTGGAGAAGCTTTTTGTAGGAATGGAGAATATCGAGGTCGTTCTGTCTGAAAATGAATTGGTAGTCGATGTAGCTAAGCGCTATGGAGTAACACATTTGGTCCGAGGATTGCGTAATGCGACCGATTTGGAATACGAGTCAAGTTTTGATTTTTACAATCGTCAGTTGGCGCCAGATTTGGAAACTATTTATTTAATCGCCAAGCCAGAGCTTAAGTTCGTATCATCCAGCCAGGTTCGAGAATTGCTGTATTTCAAACAGGACATAGGTCCTTATGTTCCAGAAATTGTTAGTGAGGAGATTAGAAAGAATGAAGAAAAATAGGAAGTTAACCTTAATTGCATCTATTGTTTTAGGAACTCTTTTGATTTGGTTTGCCGTTTTTGTTCGTCTGCCTTATTATTTGGAAAGTCCAGGTGGAGCTGCCGATATTCGTCAGGTACTAACGGTGAACAATCAAATAGACCAAGAGGATGGCTCTTACAACTTCACCTATGTATCAGTCCAACAAGCCACAGCTTTACAACTATTCGCTGCTCAGTTTGATCCCTATACGACAATTCGTTCCTCTGAAGAGATGACAGGAGGGGCCGACAATGAAGAGTATTTTCGTATAGCACAGTTTTACATGGAGACATCGCAAAATATGGCGAAGTACCAAGGTTTGACCTTGGCAGGAAAAGAAGTCAATCTTGATTTCTTTGGTGTCTATGTACTTGCCTTGGCGGATGATTCGACCTTTAAAAAAGTTCTTAATATTGCTGACACTGTTGTGAGTATCAATGGAAAAACATTTGAGTCTTCTCCTGATTTGATAAAATATGTGAGTGGCTTGGAACTTGGAAGTGATGTGACAGTTGGTTATATTAGCGCCGGTCAGGAAAAATCTGCGGACGGTAAGATTATCAAATTGTCTAATGGCAAAAACGGAATAGGCATTACTCTCGTAGATCATACAGAGGTTCAAAGTTCGATTCCGATTGATTTCCAAACGGGAGATATTGGTGGTCCAAGTGCTGGTCTGATGTTTACACTTGCCATCTATACTCAACTCGCAGAGCCTGACTTACGTGATGGTCGAATTATTGCTGGTACGGGGACTATCGAGCAGGATGGAAAAGTAGGTGACATTGGTGGGGCTGATAAGAAGGTTATTTCGGCAGCTAAGTCAGGTGCAAGTATCTTTTTTGTACCAAATAATCCAGTTGATGTGGAAGTTTTGAAGGAAGATCCAAAGGCTAAAACCAACTATGAGGAAGCTAAAGAAGCTGCGGAGAAAGCAGGGTTGGATATTGAGGTAGTTCCTGTAAAAACTGTTCAAGAGGCTATTGATTATTTGAAGAAAACGAAGGGCGAGTAAATCGTCCTTTTTTGCTAGAGAATAATATTATAATTGTCAGAAATTTCTCCTAAATGGTAAAGTAGAAGAATTTCCAGATAAATCGTGTTATAATAATAAGGTTAAGTGTGAGAATTTAGATTCTGACCAGATAGATTATTAATCAAATGATTTTTACGTATGAAGATTTTATAAGATAGGAGGACAAATGAAAAAAGAAATTTCACCTGAAATGTATAACTATAATAAATACCCTGGTCCGAGTTTTGCTCGTGTCGGAGATAAGGTTGTATCTGAAAATATTGAATTGGACCTTTTGGAAGATTACAAGAATGCTTTTGACCAGACGATTTTTGGTCAACGTTTTTCACAACTCATGCTCAAATTTGATTATATTGTGGGAGATTGGGGCAATGAGCAGCTGAGATTAAGGGGATTCTATACAGACGATAAAAATGTTAAATCAGACTTAAAAATCAGCCGCTTGGACGACTATTTGACGGAGTATTGTAATTTTGGTTGTGCTTATTTCGTCTTAGCCAATCCGAATCCACAAGACTTGCCTGCTGAGGAGGAGGATAGACCGCGTCGGAAGCGGAGTCGTTCTCGCAATCGGAACAGAAATCAGCAACGGACGGAGCCTATTGCGCCAAAAGAAAACAAAAGTAATCGCAATGACCGTCAGAAAAAAGGGAAGCAGCAAAACAAACAGTCGGAACAGCGTCATTTTACTATGAAGAATGCTGGTGTTAAGGCGAGTCAAACAGAGCGTTCTCAAAAACGTGAGCGTAAGCAGAGCAAGCGTGAGATGAATGAAGTGAAGCGTAACTTTGTTATCCGCCAGAAATAGGGAGAAATATGAAACCATCAATTTATGCATTTAGTCAAGCCAATCTGGTTGATTGGATTTTAGAAAACGGAGAGAAGAAGTTCCGTGCCACTCAAATTTGGGAATGGCTTTACCGTTCTCGTGTCCAATCTTTTGCGGAAATGACCAACTTGCCAAAATCTTTGATTGAAAAGTTGGAAGAACATTTTGTAGTTAATCCGCTCAAACAACGGATTGTACAGGAGTCTAAGGACGGTACTATCAAATACCTTTTTGAACTGCCAGATGGCATGTTGATTGAGACAGTTCTCATGCACCAGCACTATGGCCTTTCAGTCTGTGTAACGACACAAGTTGGCTGTAATATCGGCTGTACATTCTGTGCATCTGGATTGATTCCTAAGCAACGTGACTTGACTAGCGGTGAGATTGTGGCTCAGATTATGTTGGTACAAAAGTACTTGGATGAGCGCAATCAGAATGAGCGTGTTAGCCATATCGTTGTGATGGGGATTGGTGAACCGCTTGATAACTACGATAATGTTATGACCTTCTTGCGAGTGGTTAATGACGACAAGGGCTTGGCAATTGGTGCCCGTCACATCACGGTATCCACTTCTGGTTTGGCACCAAAAATCCGTGACTTTGCACGTGAAGGTGTCCAAGTAAACTTGGCAGTATCTCTACATGCGCCAAATAATGACCTTCGTTCGAGCATTATGCGGATCAACCGCCGTTATCCAATCGAGGTCTTGTTCGAGGCAATCGAAGACTATATCAAAGTGACCAACCGCCGTGTGACCTTTGAGTATATTATGCTCAATGAGGTCAACGATGGGGTTGAACAGGCGCAAGAGTTAGCTGATTTGACCAAGAACATCCGTAAATTGTCTTATATCAACTTGATTCCTTATAACCCAGTTAGTGAACATGACCAGTACAGTCGTTCAACCAAGGAACGTACTCTTGCTTTCTTTGATGTTTTGAAGAAAAATGGTGTTAATTGTGTCGTTCGTCAGGAACATGGTACTGATATTGATGCGGCATGTGGTCAGTTGCGCTCCAATACGCTCAAAAAAGACCGTGAAAAGGCACGTGCTCGCATCGCTGCAGCAAAAGCAAAGGCAGGTATTCGAGCATGAGAAAATTCTTCCAAGCAGATGGAAACTTGACCAAGCTAGGAAGACAGATTTGTAAGACCTTAGCTGGAGCCTATGCTCTGGCTATTGTCTTACTTTGTTTCCTACCACAGACTTGGTACCCACAGTATAAGGATTTCTCGACCCCAGGAATTATTCAAATTGGCCGTCTCTATCTTTTACCAACTCCTTTCAACAGCATCGTCAACGGGGACAAGGTAGATAGTTTGGCGGACCTAGGGTGGATTTTCTTGCAAAACATCACTAATATTTTTCTACTTTTTCCTCTGATTTTTCTTCTTTTGTTTCTTAGGGAAGAATGGCGGAGCCTTCGATCGGTGATTCGTTATAGTTTTTGTATCAGTCTTTTTATTGAATGCACACAGCTTCTGTTGGACCTCCTGATCGATGCTGGTCGGGTCTTTGAAGTTGATGATCTCTGGACTAATACATTAGGCGGTGTGTTGGCTTATACAACCTATAAAGTGTGGTGTAGATTCTGTCAAGGAAGAACGAAACAGTAGTTTTCAGCGTTTTCAGAGTTTTTAGAAAATTTTAAAAAACCTATTGACAATCTTGAGCAGATACCGTATAATCTCTTTAAATCAGAAGAAGTAATAAAGCAGAAGTCTTCAGGGAGCCTGTGGTACTGGGAACAGGTGGCGGAGTTTTATGAAATGGGCTGATGTGCATTTATGTCTATTTTATGACGTCGTTAGTCGGTCTTGCCGTACCATCAGTACTGCCTTCACCCGACTGCCTAGTCCTAAAATGCCCTAAATTCACAATGATTGTTTGCTGTAGCTTCTTTTGAGTAATCAGCCAAAACAGTCACACAAATGAACTTAAAACAATGATAGTTCGGTTGGCACACCTTACAGTGCAACTCCTTGTTAGAGGAGATGAGATATGGGAGGATTCTAGACAATTCCCATAAGTGAGGTGGCACCGTGTCATTGACGCCCTCGCAGGATGTTTTTTCCTGCGTGGGCTTTTTCATTGTCTTTGTAGATTGCTTTTATATTTTGTCACGTTCAGCTTGTCTAACTTGACTTATGTCTGGTCTTGGTCTCTTATCAAAAAAGTAATCTATTTCGATGATGATAGATATTACGAGGTAAGCAATATGAAACGATGGCGTAGCAATTTTTAATAAATGATGGATGTTGTTAGTAGAAAAATTTCAGAATAAAGGAAATAGAAAGAGGGAATTATATGACAGAAAAAGGTTATTTTGGGCAATTTGGTGGTAGTTTTGTACCAGAGCAAATTCAGGTTTTGCTGGATCAGTTGGAGGAAACGTTTGAACAGTACCGCAATGATCCAGAATTTTTGGCGGAATACCAAGCTTATCTGAAAGATTATGCTGGTCGTGAAACGCCATTGTATTTTGCGGAATCATTGACCAAGGAGCTTGGTGGAGCGAAAATCTATCTCAAACGGGAAGATTTGAATCACTTAGGCTCTCATAAGTTAAACAATGTGCTGGGGCAAATTTTGTTGGCGAAAAGAATGGGGAAAACTCGAGTGATTGCAGAAACTGGTGCTGGTCAACATGGGGTTGCGACTGCTGCTGTTGCGGCACGATTTGGTTTGGGCTGTGATGTTTATATGGGGGCAGAAGATGTCAAACGTCAACGGCTAAATGTTTTCCGAATGGAGATGATGGGGGCGCGTGTTCATGCTGTAACGGATGGAACGCAAACCTTGAAAGAGGCAGTAGATGCGGCATTCGGTGCATGGATGGTAGATTTAGATGCCTTCTATGTTTTGGGATCAGCAGTCGGTCCTCATCCCTATCCGACGATTGTCCATGAGTTTCAAAAGATTATTAGTCTAGAATCTTGCCGTCAGATTTTAGAAAAAGAAGGTCGTTTGCCAGACTACGTTATTGCCTGTGTGGGTGGCGGTTCCAATGCCATCGGTGCATTTTCTCAATATTTACCAGATGAGTCAGTCAAGCTTATCGGTGTAGAAGCTGCTGGTAAAGGAGTTGATACAGAACTGCATGCGGCGACCATGACGAAAGGAACAGTCGGTGTGGTTGATGGTATGAAGACTATCTCCCTTTTTGATGAGAATGGTGGAGTAGCGCCTGTATATTCCATTTCAGCAGGTTTGGATTATCCAGGTGTTGGCCCAGAACATGCCCACTATAAGGAAACTGGTCGTGTTAATTATGTCGCAGCAACAGATGATGAGGCTGTTAATGCCCTTTTGACCTTAAGTCGTACAGAAGGAATTCTTCCAGCCATTGAATCTTCTCATGCGATTGCAGAAGCTATTCGATTAGCACCACAACTAGATAAAGATAAAATCATTATTATCAATGTTTCCGGTCGAGGAGACAAGGATGTGGCGGCTATTGCGGATTATTTGGAGAGTAGATAAAAGAAATCCCCTGACGGTTGCTTATCGTCAGGGGTTATTTGTTATTTCCAAAAGTCATCAAAAATCGTGATTGGCAGGTGGCGTTTATGAGCAGTTTTGTTCCACCATCCTTCGATAATGGTTTGGGCTTGAGGATCGATGGTTTTACCTTCGAGATAGTCGTCGATTTGGTTATAGGTAACACCGAGAGCGACTTCATCAGCCAGACCTGGCTTGTCTTCTTCCAAGTCCGCAGTAGGGACTTTGAGGTAGAGTTTTTCATCTGCCCCCAGTTCAGCTAGAAGCTGTTTTCCTTGGCGTTTGTTGAGGCGGAAGAGGGGCAGGATATCTGCACCGCCGTCGCCGTGCTTGGTAAAGAAACCAGTGATATTTTCAGCTGCATGGTCGGTTCCGATAACCGCCCCCTTGCGTTCCCCAGCGATAGCGTATTGGGCAATCATGCGCATGCGGGCTTTAGCATTTCCCTTATTAAAATCAGACATAGCAAGCCCATTTGCATTGACTGCAGCCACCATGGCATCTGTTGATTCCTTGATGTTGATGGTTAAGCTGACATCTGGTTGAATAAAGGCTAGGGCTGCTTGGGCGTCGGACTCGTCAGCTTGCACGCCGTAAGGTAGGCGGATAGCGATAAATTGATAAGAATCGTCACCCGTTTCCGCCCGCATTTCTTCCATAGTCAGCTGGGCCAAACGACCAGCCAAGGTCGAGTCTTGTCCACCCGAAATTCCCAAGACATAGGTTTTCAAAAATGGGTGTTTTTTCAGGTAATCTTTGAGAAAGTCGATGGAGCGACGGATTTCTTCTTCGGGGTCAATGCTTGGCTTGACACCTAATTCTTTGATGATTGTTTCCTGTAGGGTCATAACATACCTTTCTTAGATGGATTTGGTCTGAGTTTGTTTGCGAATACGATTGATGAGGTTCATCTTATTATCCCAAACATCTTGTGCCAAGTCGACTGGATAGAGCTGTGGGTTGAGCACACGTTTGTATTCATCCCACAGCTTATCAAATTCTTGATTGGCATAGGTTTGAATTTCCGCTAGGCTTGGAAGTTCATAGACCTGTTTTCCTTTTTCGAAAATAGGAACTAGGAGAGGACGTGCATCAAAGTTCTCGATGGTTTTATTGATGTAGGTGTAGGTTGGATGGAACATATAGATGTTATCCATCTGTGTGACGTCAGTGTCCGCAAAGGTGATGTAGTCCCCCTCTGATTTCCCTTTTTCTTTGGAGGTGATGCGCCAAACCTGTTTCTTACCAGGAGTGGAGACTTTTTCCGCATTAGAAGACAGCTTGATGGTGTCACGCATATTTCCATCTTCATCTTCGATGGATACAATTTTGTAGACAGCCCCCAAGGCAGGTTGGTCATAAGCTGTAATTAGCTTAGTGCCCACTCCCCAGACATCAATTTTTGCCTTTTGCATTTTGAGGTTGAGGATGGTATTTTCATCCAGGTCATTAGATGCGTAAATCTTCGCATCTGTAAAACCTGCATCATCTAATTGTTGACGAACTTTCTTGGAAATATAGGCCATATCGCCTGAATCAATCCGAACCCCTTTGAAGTTAATCTTATCTCCCATTTCTTTGGCAACCTTGATGGCTGCTGGAACACCAATACGAAGCGTGTCATAGGTATCAACGAGGAAGACACAGTCATGATGGGTTTCAGCGTAGGCTTTGAAAGCCTTGTAATCATCTCCGTATGTTTGAACCAAGGCGTGGGCATGGGTACCAGCGACAGGGATGCCGAAGATTTTGCCAGCTCGAACATTGGAAGTCGCAGATGCTCCACCAATAAATGCTGCCCGTGTACCCCAGATAGCAGCATCCATTTCTTGGGCACGGCGAGTGCCAAATTCCATCAAGGGCTCATCTTCAATGACAGCCTTGATACGGCGAGCTTTTGTAGCAATTAGGGTTTGGTAGTTGACGATGTTTAAGAGGGCAGTTTCGATTAGTTGGCATTGTGCCAATGGTCCTTCGATTTGAAGAATGGGTTCGTTAGCGTAGACCAGATCGCCCTCCTTAGCCGAACGGACAGTGAGAGTCATTTCCAATTGGGACAAGTAATCAAGGAAATCCTGCGGATAACCTAGTTCTGTCAGATAGTCAATGTCTGTCTGGCTAAAGCTGAGATTGTTGAGGTAGTTTACAACGCGTTCCAAACCAGCAAATACAGCGTAGCCATTTTTAAAAGGTTGTGAACGGAAATAGACTTCGAATACAGCGTGTTTATTGTGGATGTTTTGGTCAAAATAGATCTGCATCATGTTGATTTGATAAAGGTCGGTATGCAGGGTTAAACTGTCATCCTTAAATAGTGTCATAACGTTTCTCCTTTTGCCTTCCGATCAAGGAGGCACTCCAATTATTTTGATGGAGTTGAACTCTAATATGCCTTCTATTATAACAAAAAAATCGAGAAAAACTCGATTTAGAGAGTGATATTGATGACTAGACTGGCTAAAAATAGAAAAGGAACATAAGGGAGGGATTTTGGTTTAAAGATAAAAAAGATTGCCAGTCCAATGATGGAACTAAGCTGAATAATCCAGAGAATTTCTGTAAAGCCAAACAAAAGAGACAGACTTGCCAGATAGAGAAAGTCACCAGAACCGATATTGAGTTGCCATTTTTCAGTCAGATAGGCTAGGACCAAAAAGCCACAGAAAAGCCAGTTGAGCTGGGAGAGTACCAGAGCTATAAAAGTAAAAATGAGCCAAACAGCAAAAGGATATTCCTGATGTTTGATGTCGTAAATGGTCAAAACTAGTCCTGCCAAGATGAGAATGGTTTCGGTTAGGTTTAGGACTTGAAAATGGCAGAGCAGGACAACTAGACCAGCTAAGAATTCTAGTCCCAGATACCAATAAGGTATCTTCGCCTTGCAGTAACGGCATTTGGATTTTGTCGAAAGCTGGGATAGGACTGGAATTAAGTCCCAGGCCTTGAGCAGTCGCTTGCAGGCATTGCAGTGACTAGAGGGGGCGATAATGGACTGTTCAGGGAAACGGTCGATGACCAATCCCAAGAAGGAGCCGATAGAAGCTCCAAGGAAAAATAGGATAATTGTCTTCATACCTATTTATTCGTAAATGGAAGAAGAAAATGAGTAGATTTTAAAAAATTTTTTGAAGATGGAAAGTATGCTATACTAGGTGTGATAAATTTTACAAAATAGTAGAAAGTACAGTAATTAGGAGAAAGTATGCTTAGACCTTTACACATGGCCCATGCCTTTTTAGATGAAATATTAACAGACCAGGACCTAGCGGTCGATGCGACTATGGGAAATGGCCATGACACGCTATTTTTAGCCCAACGAGCAGGAAAAGTTGTGGCCTTTGATATTCAGGAACAAGCCCTGACCACAACGGCTGAAAAACTAGAAAAAGCTGGCTTGACCAATGCCCAATTGGTTTTGACAGGACACGAAAATCTAGACCAGTATGTAGAGGAATGCAAGGCAGCGATTTTCAATCTGGGCTATCTACCTTCGGCGGACAAGTCAGTCATTACCCTGCCTACAACTACCCTTCAGGCCATTGAGAAAGTCCTAGAGCGACTGGTGGTTGGAGGTCGCTTGGCTATCATGATTTACTATGGTCACGAGGGCGGAGCTCTTGAGAAGGATGCAGTCTTAGACTTTGTCAGCCAGCTAGACCAGACCGTCTTTACCGCCATGCTCTACAAACCGCTCAACCAAGTTAATACCCCACCGTTTTTGGTGATGGTGGAACGATTAAAATCCAGCTCAAACTAGGGCTGGATTTATTTTTATAATATCGGTTTATACTCAACAAAAATCAAAATCAAACCAATCAAGTGTTTTTTAACCATCGTCTACTAACAATTGGTTTTAAAATAGACCAATCTAACTCTCGTATCACTTCTTGAAGCTTGTTTATCACATCATCTAGTGTTTTAAAAGCTTTATTCTTAAACCCTCTCTTTCGAATCTCAGCCCAAACTTGTTCAATTGGATTCATTTCAGGAGTATAGGGAGGAATAAACTCAAAACCAATATTATGTGGTTTCTCTAAGGTACTTGATTTATGCCAAACGGCATTGTCCATCACTAATAAAATATAATCGTCAGGATAAGCTTCAGATAGTTGTTTGAGAAAAACATTCATCCAATCTGTATTGCAACCCCCAGCGATAATGAAGAAGGACTCTCCTGTATGGGCATCAATAGCACCATAGCAATAGCGATACTCACGAATATAGTGGCTATGTACATGCGGTCTCACCCCTTTTGGTGCCCAGGCCTTTCCAATTTTACTAATCCGACCGAAACCCGCCTCATCTTGATACATTAGTCTGACTTTATGATAGCGACGACTATTCTTGAAGCGCTTTCCTATTTTCGTGAATGAAGATTTTATTTTTAGACGCTAGAATCGTTTCGGCGTCTGCTTTTTTAGGGTGTTCTGGTCTTGGCGTCACTTTGCGCCAACCATGGCGTTTCAGAAGGGCATAGAATCCTTCCTTGGTCGTAGGGTGTCCAACCCGTTTCTGATAAGTTTCGTAGAGAGAGTTTATGGTCACAAATTCGCCATTTAGTGAAGCTGTTAACTGTTCTTTTAGAAATGCTTCCTCTTCTTGAAGGGTTAAATATTGACGGTTCCGTCCACCTCGCGTTTCTCTTACTAGAGCTGAAATCCCACCAAGCTCATACTTGCCTTGTAAGGACCAGATTGTATACTTTGAATAGCCGATAAGGTTAGTGATTTCTCTATAACTGAGACCTTCGGCTCTGAACAGGATTACTTGAAGTCGTCTATGAAATGGGGAATAGGTTTTATCTTTCAAATAAGTTTTTAATTCGTTTGTTTGTTCGATAGTAAGTTTCATAAATCTATTATACGTTAGTTTTTGTTTTTTGAACAGTATTAATGAACAATCTTCCCTCGCCCAAGTCAATCAATTCTACCTGATTGCCATAAAAATCGCTGAGGAGTTCAGGGGTCAGGATATCTTCTTTGAGTCCCTGTGCCAGGACCTTTCCATCCTTGAGCAGGAGGACATGAGTGAAATTATCAGTGATTTCCTCTGCGTGGTGGGTGACGTAGATAATTGCAGGAGCCGTTGGGAGTTGGCAAATGTAGTCAATGTGGTGGAGCAGGCGTTCGCGGGCTAGAAGGTCTAAGCCCACAGTAGCCTCGTCTAAAATCAAAATAGCCGGCTCTTCCATCAAACTTCGGGCAATCAGCAGGAGTTGGCGTTCGCCCTGTGACAAACTAGCATAGGTCCGACCGATCAAGTGCTCAGCCTTAATGGTTTTGAGCCTGTCTATGGCTTCATCCAATTCAGCTTGACCGTATTCACGATAGAGGATGGAGGATTTGTACTTTCCAGTCAAGACAATCTGCTCAGCTGTCAAATCAATGGGAAAGCGTTCGGCAAGGAAAGAACCAACGACCCCAATCTTAGTGCGTAGGCTAGGAATATCTCCCTTACCAAACTCCACTCCAAGAACCGTCAAGTCACCAGAGGTCTTCCAAAATTCAGCCATTAAAATACGAAGGAGGGTTGACTTTCCAGCTCCATTTAGCCCTAAAATAGCCCAACGCTCTCCTTGTTTAAATTCCCAGTTGATGTCTTCTAAAATAGTTTTACCTTGTCGTTTATAGTGGACATTCTTCATCGAAATAATCATAGTTGCTCTCCTATTCCTTTTGATTATTGTAACATAAACAGACATGAGGGACTAGTTATAACAAGAAATATGTTAAATTTTAGAATTTGTGGTATAATGGGAATGTTATAAATTTTATTATAGGAGAACATCATGGAAGACCCTGGTAGTCAGACCATCTATTTACAACTGTTAATTTTATTCTTATTGACTCTGTTCAATGCCTTCTTTTCAGCCTCTGAAATGGCGCTTGTTTCTCTAAATCGTTCAAGAGTAGAACAAAAGGCCGCAGACGGTGAGAAGAAATACATTCGCTTGCTTCAAGTTTTAGAGAATCCTAACAATTTTCTATCAACCATTCAGGTCGGTATTACCTTCATCTCCATCCTTTCAGGTGCCAGCTTGGCTAATGATTTGGGAGCTGTATTTTCCAAATGGATGGGGAATTCAACAACAGCGCAAACCGCAGGATACTGGCTTGCACTGGCTATGTTGACCTTTGTTTCAATCGTTCTTGGCGAATTGTACCCTAAGCGGATTGCCATGAATATGAAGGAAAATCTGGCAGTAGTCACTGCACCAGTGATTATTTTCCTTGGAAAAATTGTTAGTCCGTTCGTGTGGTTATTATCAGCTGCAACGAATCTTATCAGCCGTATTACTCCTATGAATTTTGATGATGCGGATGAGCAAATGACACGGGATGAAATTGAATATATTTTGACAAAGAGTGAGAAAACCTTAGATGCCGAAGAAATCGAAATGCTTCAAGGTGTGTTCTCTTTAGATGAGCTGATGGCACGTGAAGTAATGGTTCCTCGTACGGATGCTTTCATGGTGGATATTGAGGATGATACAGCAACCATCATGGCAGCTATCCTCAAGCAGAATTTTTCACGTATCCCTGTTTATGATGGTGATAAGGACAATATCATTGGTCTGATTCATACCAAGAAAATCTTGTCAGAAGCTTTCAGTAATGGCTTTGATAATCTCAACATCCGCCGCATTATGCAGGAGCCTCTCTTCGTTCCTGAAACGATTTTCGTGGATGATTTGTTGACATCGTTGAGAAATACCCAAAATCAAATGGCCATCTTGTTAGATGAGTATGGTGGAGTTGCAGGTCTCGTTACCTTGGAAGATTTGCTGGAAGAAATTGTCGGGGAAATCGATGATGAAACGGATAAAACAGAAATTTTTGTCCGTGAAATCGCTGAGAATGCCTATATTGTTCAAGGAAACATGACCCTAAATGACTTCAATGAGCATTTTGAGATGGAGTTGGAAAGTGATAACGTTGATACGATTGCTGGTTATTATCTGACAGGAGTCGGTACCATTCCAAGCCAAGACGAGAAAGTTTCCTTTGAAGTGGATAGTAAAGATCACCATCTGGTTCTTATTAACGATAAGGTAAAAAATGGTCGCGTAACAAAATTAAAACTCTTGATTACACCACTGGAGAAAGAAGAAACCGATAAGGACTAGGGCAACCTAGTCTTTTAGCTTTTTTCTTGCGGAAGATGATGGTTATGAAAGAAAGTAAATGATAGAAGCGTTTTCATTTTTGTGGTATACTATTCATATTAAGTGATGAGGTTGAGATGATGACAGAAATTGATTATCGTAAGGTTGCTGGATTGGTTCATTCAACAGAGAGTTTTGGTTCTGTTGATGGACCTGGTGTACGTTTTGTGATTTTTATGCAAGGCTGCCACATGCGGTGTCAGTATTGCCATAACCCAGATACTTGGGATTTGGTCAATCCTGCTGCAACAGAGAGGACTGCAGAAGATGTGCTCAATGAAGCCCTGCGTTTTCGTATGTTTTGGGGAAAAGAAGGTGGTATTACTGTTTCTGGTGGCGAGGCGACCATTCAGATAGATTTTTTGATTGCTCTCTTTACCTTGGCCAAAGAAAAAGGTATCCATACCACTTTGGATACCTGTGCGTTGACTTTCCGTAAGACAGAGCGTTACTTGGAAAAATATAGTCGGCTTATGGAAGTAACAGATTTGGTGATCCTTGATATTAAGGAAATGAATCCTGAGCAACACCGCATTGTGACAGGTCATAGTAACAAGACTATTTTAGAATGTGCTCAATATCTATCAGACATTGGTAAGCCTGTTTGGATTCGTCATGTCCTGGTACCGAATTTGACTGACCGAGATGAGGACTTGATTGAACTTGGTAAGTTTGTCAAGACTCTCAAGAATGTAGAGCGTTTTGAGGTGCTACCTTATCACAATCTTGGTGAATTTAAGTGGCGTGAATTGGGCAGACCCTATCCACTAGAGGGGACTAAGCCCCCAACGAAGGCTCGAGTGGAAAATGCAAAAAATTTAATGGAAACTGAGTCCTATCAAGACTACTTAAATAGGATTAAAGGATAGGCATAAAAAGACTTACCAAGATAGCTGAGTTGGTAAGTCTTTTTCTATGTTTTCTATTCAATAATGCAGAGTTTAGTTTTTATACCATCCACATCAACAAAGGCTGCGCTATTGTCTAGTCTTTGAAGGTTTAGGTTTGCAGCAATGGCACGATTCAAGGTTGCTTCAAAAGCTTCTTGATTGGAATAGATGACAGTATAGTAAGCAAGGCCTGGCATGCCTTCTTGTCTGGTTTCTAGATTTTTTCCTCCCCATTCGTTGACAGCTAGGTGGTGATGATAGTCGCCTGAGGCTAGCCAAGCTGCAGATGGGACAGAGAATTTATCCTCGACAGCTAGGATGTCTTGGTAGAATTGACTAGAAGCGGAGCTGTCCCGGACGGATAGGTGGATATGGCCCATGCGACTGCCAGCTGGCATCTGATAGGCTGCGTCAGCTTTTTTCCCTAAAGCATAAATTGTCTCTGCATCCATAGGATCGGTCTTGCCAATGATACGACCATCAGAACGGACATCCCAAGTGTCTTGCGGGAGGTCGCGGTAAATCTCAATGCCGTTGCCTTCGGTGTCGGCTAGGTAAATGGCTTCGCTGTAACCGTGGTCGCTGGCACCTTGTAGGGGAATTTTATTGTCAATTAGGTGACGGAAAATGGTGCCTAAGTCCTCACGGCTAGGTAGGACAATGGCCAAGTGATAGAGTCCGTAGCTGTGGCTGACATCTCCGTCTTGTGCTGTTTGGATGAGGCGAACTAAGAGGGTCTGACCGACGCCGAGGTCGATTTGGTTTTGACTTTCCGTCAAAATTTGCAGGCCTAGTACCTGTTGGTAAAATAGGCTTTGAAGTTCGAGATTGCGAACATTGAGGGCAACATAACCCAGTTCAAATTGGGAATTGTACATGGAAATACCTGACTTTCTGATACAATTTATAGGAATTTTCGAGTTACTTAGTATCTTTTGGTGAAGTAATGTGTGACGAATAGACTTTTGAAAATTGATTTTTATCTCATAGCTTTCTCAACAAGTGCGCTATCTACGATTTGGATAAAGTGTGTAATTCTATTTTCAGCATTAAAATCGTAAATATGGACAAAGTCTGCTTGAAAGGATTTCTGAGTAAGGTTGTAGGTTCCCTTGTAGTAGCCATAAACCATGACACGGTTTCCTGAAAAGGCGTAATCAACAGGTGTGGCACTATAATTGGTCCATTCAGAACCTAGTCTTGCATGGACGTTTTCAATCACTGCATCTGGACCGATATAGGTACCAGCATAGGGAAAGCCTGCAGCTTCTGTCCAAGAGATATCAGCAGCTAAATGGCTCTTGAAATCTTCTATCCGACCTTGAGCAGTAGCTAGATAAGTTTCTTCTAAAATATTTTTATATAATTGATTTTTTGACATACATTACCCCCATGGTATTTCACCTGTTAAGACTTTAGCACTCAATTCTAAGACTGCCTCGTTACGAAGATTAGGGAATTTTTCTTTCATCTTAGCGATAAAAGTAGCTGAGTCCTTGATTTCTTTTTTTAATTTGATTGCTACTTCAATATAGGCGATTGAAAAATCAAGTGCTTGAGAATCAAATGAACCTTCACTATCTGCATGACCTGGAATAATGAGAGATGCATCCAGTGCCTTCATATCTTTTAATCGATCTTGCCAGGCTTTCAATTGCTCGGTAGTTTGTGAATCTGCTAAGAAGAGATGAATTTGATTAAATGTATTGATACCGCCAATAATGGTTTTGGTTTCTGCATTCCAAAGATTGATTTGACTTGGTTCACTGCCGAAAAATTCCCATTTATCACCTTCAAATTCTAATGTAGATTCTTGAATGAGCGCTGGTAAAATAATATTTTTAGGAGCTTGGTCACCTAAAGAGTCTCCCCATACCTGTAATTTTTTTGATACTGTTTTTAAAATATGGTCGATAACATAAGACGTTGCATAGACAATGGCTTCTGGGAATGATTTTTTGATAGGCTCAAGAGCAAAATAATAGTCTGGATCCCCTTGAATGATAAAGATTTTTTCTAATGTCAGTTGCGCGTCTTGTAGATAGCGAACAATTCGCTCTCCTTCTGATTGTTTAAACCCTGAACCTACAAGGAGAGCCTTGCCATTTTTAATGATTAAGGTCGCCGTAACCATAAAACTTGATTCGTCATTTGTAAAGATGTGTAATTCTGTTCCATTTTGTAGCTTATAATGTTTTTCCATAAATAGTTGCCCTTTCTATTGCGTAATAGCTGCTTGGAAATTTTTTTCCAAATCGTCTACTGTGCGTACTTGGTTAATAAGATTAAAGAAGTTCCCGTCTTTTTCAAGTAACAAGGTTGGGAAAGAGGTTACCCCCATTTCATAAGCCTTGATAAAGTCTGGGTGTAGATTTTCTGGTTGATTCAAGATACTTGATAGTTCTTCCATAGCCTTTGTAGGTAACTGATAGGTACCGATTAGGCTGGTGTAACTGTCTGCTTGATTGAGGTCTAATCCATCTTCAAAAAATAAGGCTTGAATGTCTAATGTTAGTTGAGCATGGTTAGATGTCTCAACATAGTTTTTCAAGACTGAGTAGGCTCTAGCAGGACCAAGGGAGTCCATGGTAAAGTCCTTATCCTTAAACAATTGATTGTAGTTATCGCCAAAAGACATTTGGTAATAGCTTTCGATTTGTTTGTTGATGGTCTGTGCCTGCTGGAAATCAGCCATTTTCTTTTTATTATCCCCGACAAACAAACCTCCGTTAATGACCTCTATTTCTATGTCAGGATGGTCTTGCATGAATTTTGTGAAAATGTGGTTAAAGCCGTAGGTCCAACCACAATAAGCATCGATGATGTAATATAGTTTCATATTAAATTTCTTTCATTTTATTTTCTTGGTTTTTGATTAGAATTTACCATTGCTATTGGCAGTTTTGGAATCTTCCTCGATTGGTACAACAACATCCCAGAGTTTTGCAATTTTATCATCTTCAACTCGATAAAGGTCATAGAAGGATGTGTATTGACCTGTAGAGTCTAAGCTTCTAACAAAGCTTGAGCTTGAGCTTGCAGACCAGCGATGGCTTCCTCTGACAATACCAACTGTCCAGTTCCCCATGCTTCTGGATTGACAGTTGTACCTGTAAACTCACCAACGACTTGCATGCGAACAAATGGTAGGAGTGCATGGTAGCTAGCGAACATTGGCTCGTGTCCAGCATTGGCAACAGATGATACAGTAACAATTTTGTCTTGTAGGGCAGATGGGCCACGTGTTTCTGACAAGTCTAGGGCACGGCTGAGCCAGTCAATCAAGTTTTTCACAGTACCTGGAATGGCAAAGTTGTAAACTGGTGAGAAAATCCAGATAGCATCTGCAGCCATAATCGCATCGCGTGCAGCTTGGACAGCTGGCAAGACTGGTGTTTCAAAATCTTGGTTCATAAGTGGGATTTCTTTATAGTTAAGATAAGATACAGTTGCTTGACCTTCTAAGATGCTTTCAGCTTGCTTTGCCATTTGGTGGTTGAATGAACCTTCACGTAGTGAACCGACAATAAATAGAATGTTTTTCATATTCTTTTCTTCCTTTTTTGTAAAAATATTTTTGAAAACTGAAATTAGTGATATAGGTACTCCTTTGTATTATATAGTGCAATTGATATTCATTGTATCGCTCCTTTTGAGAAAATACTTTCCTGCTTTCGCAGTTTATGGTATTATTGTATCAGGTACTAAAAATATTACAAGTACGATTTTTTTGAATAGTCACTATCTTTTAATGAAGTAATGTGTAATATCAAGGGAAAATAAAGGAGAAATTATGGCAACTTTCACACAACATACGGTTCCGGAGTGTCCTTTTGTGACCACTCAGAGTGTCTTATCTGGGAAATGGAGTATCTTATTACTACATCATATCGAAGAAGGTCCCATTCGGTTTAATGAAATGCACCGTCGATTGACAGGGATTTCCCAAGCAACCCTTACCAAGCAGTTGCGTCAGCTAGAGGATGATGGATTAATCACTCGGAAGGTTTATGCACAGGTTCCGCCAAAAGTGGAATATGAATTGAGCGAGATTGGTCAGGAATTTAAGTTGGTTTTGGAGCAAATTGAAGTTTTTGGGGATAAGTACATCGAATTTGTCAAAGCAAAAAAAATCTGAATGAGTTCATATCTCATTCAGATTTTTGTCTTTTATAGTTCGTCATCCTTAACGGCATTTAACCAATCGGCAGCAGCCTTGGCTGTGCTTTCAAGGGCACCTTCTTTGAACGGTGATTGGAGGTTTGCAGCTTCAACCACTTGCAAGAAGGACTTGGTGCCGCCCAAATCACAGATGCGGATGTAGTCTTCCCAAGCATTTTCATCGTGATCTACCTGCGTGCGTTTCCAGAATTGGAGGGCACAAACTTGGGCCAAGGTATAGTCGATGTAGTAGAATGGACTAGCAAAAATATGCCCCTGACGATACCAGAAGATACCGCGGTTGAGGGCTTCTGACTCGGAATAGTCACGGTCTGGCAAGTAGAGGTCTTGGAGTTTTTTCCAAGTTGCCTTGCGTTCTGCTGGTGTCATCTCTGGATGTTCATAGACTTCATGCTGGAAATGATCCACCAAGACACCGTAAGGCAAGAAGAGAAGGGCACTTGCCAAGTGGGTGAATTTATACTTATCCACCTGTTCCTTGAAGAAACGGTCCATCCAAGGCCAGGTCATAAATTCCATAGACATGGAATGGATTTCACAGGTTTCGTAGGTTGGCCAAACAACTTCTGGACTTTGAATCCAACGCGAACGATAGACTTGGAAGGCGTGACCTGCTTCGTGGGTCAAGACATCAATATCACCGCTGGTTCCGTTGAAGTTAGAGAAGATGAATGGGCTCTTGAAGTCAGGAATATAGGTGCAGTAGCCACCGCTGTTTTTTCCTGGTTTTGCCACCAAGTCCAAGAGCTCATGCTCAATCATGAAGTCGAAGAACTCGCCTGTTTCTCCTGACAATTCGCGGTACATGTCTTGGGCCTGGCTGACGATAAAATCTGGGTCACCTTGTGGCACCGCATTGCCGTCCAAGAACTCAAGATTGAGGTCGTAGTGTTTCAGGCTTGGTACCTGCAAGCGTTTGGCTTGGCGTTCACGAAGATTTTGCACAATCGGTACGATATGCTTGAGGATTTCTTCACGGTAAACCTTGACCATGTCACGGTTGTAATCGAAACGGTTCATCTTGAGATAGCCGTATTCCACATAATCCTTGAAGCCGAGTTTGTGGGCGATTTCCGTGCGGACCTTGACCAACTCATCGTAAACACGGTCAAAGTCGGCTTCCTTGCTTTCAAAGAATGCAGTTGTGGCAGCAGAAGCAGCCTTGCGGACTTCACGGTCGGTTGATTGACCGAATGGCCCCATTTGTGCTAAGTTGTAAGTCTGTCCTTGGAAATCAATCTCTGCACCCGCAATCAGTTTGCTGTATTCATCGGTCAATTCATTTTCCTTTTGGAACAAGGGAATGACAGCTGATGAGAAGGTCTTGAGCTTGTTCTCAGCCTGCATGAAGAAAGTTTCTGGTAAAATGTCTGAAAGCTCAGCCTTGTAAGGTGTCTGGACAATGACACGGTAGTAGTTGGTGGTCAATTCTTCAAAAAGTGGCGAATATTCATTCCAAAACTTGGTTTCTTCATTGTAAAACTCATCGTTCATGTCGATGGTGTGACGGATCATCCAGAGATTGTACTGGGTATCAACCAAGTTGAGCAATTTTGTAATGGCAGCAACTAGTGTGCGAGTTGTTTCCAAGTCACTTGCCTGAGCCAATTGGTCGGTCAGGTCAGTAAATTGAGCCTTGATGGCTTCATAATCGGGACGGACATAGGTATAGTCTGAAAATTTCATATTGGTCTCCTTTTGTTTTTGTATGTTACTATCTTACTCTTTTTATACAGGTTTGGCAAATCCTGACCCGTCCATGTTCACAAGTCCTTTTATTTATGGTAAAATGTAGAAGATTATTAGAAAAATGAGGTTTTAGAAATGTCAAAATTCTTAGTTTTTGGTCACCAAAATCCTGACACAGATGCCATTGCATCATCATACGGCTGGGCTTACTTGGAGCGTGAAGTGTTTGGTCGTGATGCGGAAGCAGTTGCACTTGGAACGCCAAATGAAGAAACAGCGTTTGCGCTTGACTATTTTGGTGTTACTGCACCGCGCGTGGTTGAGTCTGCTAAGGCAGAAGGCGTTGGCCAAGTCATCTTGACAGACCACAATGAATTCCAACAATCAATCGCAGACATCAAGGAGGTGGAAGTGGTGGCGGTTATCGACCACCACCGTGTTGCCAACTTTGAAACTGCAAACCCACTTTATATGCGTTTGGAGCCAGTTGGTTCAGCTTCTTCTATCGTTTACCGTGCTGCTAAGGAAAATGGTATCACCCTTCCAAAAGAAGTGGCAGGTCTGCTCTTGTCTGGCTTGATTTCAGATACCCTCTTGCTCAAATCACCAACCACTCATGCTTCTGACCCACAGGTAGCCGCAGAATTGGCAGAATTAGCTGGGGTTAACTTAGAAGAATACGGTTTGGCACTCTTGAAAGCAGGAACCAACCTTGCCAGCAAGTCAGCAGAAGAATTGATTGACATCGATGCAAAAACCTTTGGTTTGAACGGAAATGACGTGCGTGTAGCCCAAGTCAACACCGTTGACATTGCAGAAGTCTTGGAACGCCAAGCAGAGATTGAAGCCACTATGACAGCCGCTTCCGCAGCAAATGGCTACTCTGACTTTGTCCTCATGATTACGGACATCGTTAACTCAAACTCTGAAATCCTTGCCCTTGGAAGCAACATGGACAAGGTGGAAGCAGCCTTCAACTTCAAGTTGGAAAACAACCACGCTTTCCTTGCGGGTGCCGTTTCACGTAAGAAACAAGTGGTACCACAATTAACTGAAGCGTTTAACGCATAAATACCTAGCACCTTCGGGTGCTTTCTTTATTGAAAGGAAAATCATGTCTTATACAGTAAATTTCAAAGAAGTCGAAACAACAGGCTTAGAAACTAGTCCAGTCGCAGAAGTCTTGGCAGGCCTGCGTGCCAATGAAGCCCGCTATTTCTGGAACAAATACAAGCAGGAGTATGTGGTTTACACACCAGAAGAGAAGCCTGAAATCCTGCCCTTCATCGAGAAAGTATTAGCAGAGCGGGACATGGTTTTTCCTTATATTCCACTCAATGTAGCTCAGCTTGAGGTAGATGGCATTCTCTGGTCTTTTGTCTTTTATGACAATGGCCTGGCTGTCAATGTCCTCTATACGCTTGAAGAAGGAGGCAAACGAGCTGTCGGATTCAAATTGTCAGACGGCATTGACATTCCCAAAGAATTTGAAGGTAAATTTAAGTTTGCTCGCCAACGCTCCAAACTAGCTGGCGAAATTCGTGGCACCTTCTTTGTTGTCAAGGGCGAGTATTTATAGGATGGCAAATCTGGGGAAACCCAGATTTTTTATATAATGACTTGACCTGGAGTGGACTTCAAGGTGTATAATAAGCGAAAACAAAGAAAGGAGCCTGGAATGAATATTAAAGAAGTTAGTGATGTAACAGGTCTATCAGCAGATACCATTCGCTACTATGAGCGGATAGGGCTTATTCCCAAAATTGCAAGAAAATCTTCTGGAGTAAGGAATTTTTCGGAAAGTGATGTAGCCATTTTGGAATTTATCCGCTGTTTTAGGAGTGCTGGTATGTCTATTGAGCGCTTGATTGAGTATATGGGCTTGGTGCAGGCAGGAGATAGCACAGTGGAAGCTCGGATTGATTTACTAAAAGAAGAGCAGGAAGAACTGCGGTCACGCTTGTCGGAAATTCAGCAAGCTCTAGATCGTTTAGATTATAAAATAGAAAATTACCAGACTATATTAAGAGGTGCAGAGAATCAATTGTTCACAGACGGCAGTAGTTCATTCAAAAAAGGCAGAGGATAACTTCTCTGCCTTTATACTTCATTATTCATTTTTTCTTATAACTTGTTTGGGTTTAAATTTCTTTTTTAGCCCAATTTGAACCAAACGTAGTCCAAGAAAGCCCGTCGCACTTGCCAATATGACGGCAACAAAAACAGGAATGCCTACGGATAGATAGACATAACTAGCGATGACTGTTATCAAACTAAAAAATGCGATATTAACAAAAAACAACAATTCCTTTAGACGTTCTTTATTGGGATTTTTTGCCTGATAGGTTTGAAAATTAGCCTTTTTCTCTTTCGGGATATACTCTTCGTACTGGTACTCATGGGACTGATAGTGTCTTAATGCCATATCGTCTCCTTTTCTGCTTCCTAAAGTATACCATAACATTGCTGAATTTTTATGTCATTTATATTACAATAATGTTACAAGAGAAAGATTAGAAAAGTCTGAACATTAAAATACAGGTAGTCACTTATCAGATATTTCTCTTTTTGATATAATTATCTTTATGGAAAAAATTATCATTACAGCAACAGCTGAAAGTATTGAGCAGGTCAAAGAACTGCTTACAGCAGGAGTTGACCGTATTTATGTTGGGGAAGAGGACCATGCCCTTCGCATCCCAACAAATTTTACCTATGATGAACTCAGGGAAATAGCAGAGCTAGTTCATAGTGCTGGGAAGGAATTGACGATCGCTGCCAATGCCCTCATGCACCAAGATATGATGGACAATATCAAACCGTTTATGGAGCTAATGATGGAAATCAAGGTTGATTATCTGGTTGTCGGAGATACTGGAATTTTCTACATCAATAAACGTGATGGCTACAATTTCAAGCTAATCTATGATACATCTGTCTTTGTGACTTCCAGCCGTCAGATTAACTTTTGGAAAGATCATGGAGCAGTAGAGGCTGTTTTGGCAAGAGAGATTCCATCAGAAGAACTCTTTGATATTGCTAAGAACTTGGAAATGCCAGCGGAAATCTTGGTCTACGGCGCCTCTGTTATTCACCATTCTAAACGAACCTTGTTACAGAATTACTACAATTTTACAAAGGCTGATGAGACAGATTTGTCACGTGGACGCGGACTTTTCTTAGCTGAGCCGAGCGACCCAGATAGCCACTATTCTATCTTTGAGGACAAGCACGGTACCCATATCTTTATCAACAATGACATTGATATGATGACCAAGCTGTCAGAAATAGATGAACATGGTTATCATAATTGGAAACTTGATGGTATCTATTGCCCTGGTCAGAACTTTGTGGAAATTGTTAAGCTTTTTGTTCAAGCAAGAGATTTGATTGAAAAAGGCGACTTCACTTATGATCAGGCCTTCCTTTTGGATGAACAGGTACGCAAGCTCCATCCAGCTGAACGTGGCTTGGATACAGGCTTCTACGAATTTGACCGCAATAAGGTTAAATAACAATAGTTTTATCACAATTTATTTACTTTAACCTGGCAGAGTTAGCTCTGTCGCGTACTATGTAAGGTCAGAGCACGAAAACGTCTTTGGGCGATTTTCTAATCTCTGCCCTAGGTTTCCGAGTGAAACAACATCGTTTACAGTATTCTATCCTGGCAGAGTTAGCTCTGTCACTTACAATGTAAGGTCAGAGCACGAAAACGCCTTTGAGCGATTTTCTAAACTCTGCACTAGGTTTCCACATGGAAAAGTATCGTTTCATGTGGAAACCGTCGCAAATAGAGGAGATTTTACATGATGTCAAAAACATTAAAGCGTCCCGAGGTCTTGTCACCTGCTGGGACTTTGGAAAAATTAAAGGTTGCCATTGATTATGGTGCTGATGCGGTCTTTGTTGGCGGCCAGGCCTACGGTCTGCGTAGCCGAGCTGGTAACTTTACCATGGACGAGATGCGGGAAGGGATTGAATATGCCCATGCCCGAGGTGCCAAGGTCTATGTAGCTGCCAACATGGTCACTCACGAAGGCAATGAAGAAGGAGCAGGAGCCTGGTTCCGTGAATTGCGTGACATGGGCTTGGATGCCGTTATCGTATCTGACCCAGCCCTCATCGTTATCTGTGCAACCGAAGCACCAGGCCTTGAAATCCACCTGTCTACCCAGGCTTCATCAACCAACTATGAGACCTTCGAGTTCTGGAAGGAATTGGGCTTGACTCGTGTCGTCCTGGCCCGCGAAGTGACCATGGAAGAAGTAGCTGAAATCCGCAAACGGACAGACGTTGAGATTGAAGCCTTTGTTCACGGAGCCATGTGTATCTCCTACTCAGGCCGCTGCGTTCTCTCCAACCACATGAGCAAACGCGATGCCAACCGCGGCGGCTGCTCCCAGTCTTGCCGTTGGAAGTACAACCTCTACGACCTACCTTTTGGCGAAGAACGCCGTTCGATTAAGGGGGAAATACCAGAGGAGTTCTCCATGTCTGCAGTGGATATGTGTATGATCGACCATATCCCAGACATGATTGAAAACGGGGTCGATAGCCTGAAAATCGAAGGCCGTATGAAATCTGTCCACTACGTATCAACAGTGACCAACTGCTACAAGGCTGCAGTAGATGCTTATCTTGAAAGCCCAGAAAAGTTTGAAGCGATCAAGCAAGACCTGATTGATGAGATGTGGAAGGTTGCCCAACGGGAATTGGCGACAGGTTTCTACTATAGCCCGCCGAGTGAAAATGAGCAACTCTTTGGAGCCCGCCGTAAGATTCCAGAATACAAATTCATCGCTGAAGTAGTGGCTTTTGACAAGGAAACCATGACCGCAACCATTCGTCAGCGTAATGTTATCAACGAAGGTGACCAAGTAGAGTTTTACGGACCAGGTTTCCGTCATTTTGAAACCACTATTCAGGAACTTTGCGATTCAAATGGAGAAAAGATTGAACGTGCCAACAAGCCGATGGAACTCTTAACTATTAAGCTGGACCGTGAAATCTATCCTGGTGACATGATTCGTGCCTGCAAATCAGGCCTCATCAACCTCTACCAAGAAGATGGGCAATCTCTAACTATTCGTGCATAAACATAAAAAGGCTGAAATTTCAGCTTCAGAACGTAGATAAACTCTTAAAAATATAAAAAATTGAAGAAGTTTGCGAAAGATAGCAAGTCATTAAACTCTTAGAAACATTGATATTTCGGTGTTTCTGAGAGTTTTTAATTTTCAACATAAAGAAAAAAGATTGAAGAAAATTGTCCAAAATGGACTTTTTCTTCAATCTGCAAGGCTGAAATTTCAGCATTTTGTTTGTTGTTGAGAAGTCTTGATGCTATCTGGAACCAAGGTGACTTTTTTGATGTCCTCGATTTTTATAATGCTGGTAACCTGACGTTTGAAATTTTTCATGATAATCCGTTGGCGATCGGTATCATATTTTACAATGTCACCTGTGAAACTACGATCACCATAGATGACATGGACTGCAGCTTTTTTATATAAAGCCAGCTCCAAGTTATTCTTGATATCTTCCTTGCTATCTGGCTCAATAGACTTAGGAGCTTTGCCGTGTTCTAAAAAGACGGTGATCTGCTCGAAAATAACTGCTAAAAACCTCTTCATGGCATAATCCTTTCAAACTTGATATAATTATATTATCTAATTTTTATAAAAATGACAAGCTTTTTCGAATAGATAAGTGAGGAGGTAACAAATGGCAGAATTTACATTTGAAATTGAAGAAAAATTATTGGTCTTATCTGAAAATGATAAAGGATGGACCAAGGAGCTTAATCGAGTATCTTTTAATGGAGCACCAGCAAAGTATGACATCCGTACCTGGAGTCCTGACCATACCAAGATGGGGAAAGGAATCACTCTTAGCAATGAGGAATTTCAAGTTCTACTCGACGCGTTTGCTAATAAATAAATGAAGGAAGCCTAAGAAAAATAGGCTTCTTTTTTGATAACAGGTTGCAATAAACGATGACAAATCATGACTAGTGTAATTTTAGCTAAATCAGGAAGAATGAAAGGCAGAACAGTCCATCCGATAGTGTCAGTCCAACTGGCACCTGAAACTAGCTTAAATACAAAACAGCCGAGAAGGAAACAGATACTTGTTCCAAGTAGGCAGGCTAGAAAAATTGTAACTGGTGAGGAGTCTGATTTAGTGAGGGCAGAAGTGACGATAGTGTAGAGTAGAAACCCCCATAGAAAGCCAGATGTCGGTCCTATGAGTGCAGCAAAGCCACCAGAAAAACCAGCAAAAACAGGTAAACCGATAGCGCCAAGAACTAGATATAAGCTGACACTTGTAATTGCCTCCTTGGGTTTGTATAGACAAGCTACTAAGCCGATAGCTAGGGTTTGTAATGTAAATGGTATAGGTCCGATAGACAGACTGATTTGTGAAAGGGTGGAAATTAAGGCTGTTCCAATAGCGATATAAACAAGTGATTTGATAGAAGTTGTTTTCATTTGTTATCCTCTTAAAATTTTATGGTTAACAACAATTATAGTGAGATTGGATAAGAAAGTCAATGCTCTTTCATCGGCTGTAACAACTCTATAGGTGATTTTTATAACAGTTAAATAAGAAATTTATATAGCAAAAAATAATAAATTATATGTAAAACAACCTATACCTATGCTAGAATAATAAAAAAAGAAAGTGAGAATTTCTATGACAGAATTACTTGATATTTACCGTACTCTTAAATCTAAAACTTGGGTAGACTTGACTCACCAAATCAATGAAAAGAGCCCGCATTTCCCTGCGCTACCAGCTCTCGAAAAGAAAGCCCTATTTTACTCATAAGGATGGCTTCTATGTCGAACAATTTACGGTTGTGGGGCAGTATGGAACCCATATTGATCCTCCGATTCATTTTGTAGAAGGAGCTCGTTATCTTGATGAGATTGATTTGAAAGATTTACTCCTGCCACTCTACGTTATTGATAAATCAGCTGCTGTTATAGAAAATAATGACTATGAGATAACTAAGCAGGATATTTTAGACTTTGAGGCTGAATATGGTCCAATAGCGCCAGAATCTTTTGTTGCCTTTCGTTCGGATTGGTCAAAGCGCTGGCCTAGTCAAGATGTCATTCGTAATCTAGACGAAGATGGAGTTCAACGTACACCAGGATGGAGTCATGAAGCTCTAGAATATTTGATTGAAGAACGTCAGGTGAAAGCAGTTGGTCATGAAACATTGGATACCGATTCAGGAGTATCTGCAGCCAAACACGGAGGAAGTTTACCAGAAGAATACTATCTCCTATCAAAAGATATTTATCAGTTGGAAGTATTGGCAAAATTGGATCAGGTACCACCAACAGGCGCATTGATTTCAATCACTTTTCCTCATTGGGAGAAGGCTTCGGGTTCACCAGTGCGAGCAATTGCTATATTACCATAAGAAAAAGTCCAGACAGTGCTGACCTTCATGTCTGGACTTTTTCAATTGAGTTAACGCATAGTAACAAATTCTTCAGAACCTGTCGGATGGATGGCGACAACGGCATCAAATTCTTCTTTTGTAGCCCCCATTTTGATAGCAACTGAGAATCCTTGAATCATTTCATCGACACCATAGCCAATGCCGTGCAGTCCAACGACTTTTTCATTTTCTCCCACAGTTACTAATTTAAACTTAGCCATTTGGCGATTGTTTGCTAGGGCTGTGTACATGGAAGTAAAGGCTGAAGTATAGACTTTTACCTGTTCTTGACCGTATTGAGCGATAGCTTCGTCCTCAGTTAGACCAACGGTTCCGATAGCGGGGTGAGAAAAGACGACAGTTGGGATGGTTGTGTAATCCATTTTTGCGGTTGGTTTATTGTTAAATAAACGTTCTGCCAAAAGGCGACCTGCCTTGATTGCAACGGGTGTTAATTCTTTTTCACCAGTTACATCACCGAGGGCATAGATGCCTGGTACAGCTGTTTCTTGGTATTCATTGACAGAAATATGTCCTGAAGAAGTAAGTTGAACACTAGTTGCTTCTAGGTTGAGTTTGTCAATATTTGGTTTACGTCCAATTGCCCAAAGGACCTTCTGAGCAATATGGTTACTACCGTCAGCAAAGTTAATCTGGATTTGTCCATCATCAGTTTTTTCAAGACTGATAGGAGTTTTCCCAGTATGGAGTGGAAGGTTGGTTCGTTGCATTTCTTCCATCAAGGAATCAACAATGTAGATATCAAAGCTACGAAGAGGGCGATTTCCACGAACAAATAGGTCAGTTTGGACACCGAGTCCATGTAGGAGACCGGCCATTTCCACAGCGATATAGCCAGCCCCGATGACTGCAACAGATGTAGGCAATTCTTCCCAAGCAAAGACATCATCAGATACAATACCAAGTTCACTTCCAGGAATAGTTGGCACAGCAGGCTGAGCACCGGTTGCAATGACAATGTGTTTTGCACGAATCAGTTCACCATTGACTTCAACTGTTTGATTATCCACAAAACGTGCGAAACCATGGATAACTTCTACTCCGTTATTGTTAAAAGTATTACCGTAGGATGCGCGTGAACGCTCAATATAGGCTTCGCGATTTTTACGCAAGGTGGCAAAATCAAATGTTACATCCTGGCTGGTAAAACCATACTCAGGTCCATAGTGGTGAATGGCTTCAGCCACTTGAGAACCGTACCACATGATTTTTTTAGGAACACAGCCAAGGTTAACACAGGTTCCTCCTAGATAGCTTCCCTCAATAACTGCTGCCTTAGCACCGTATATAGCAGCTCGGTTCATGGTAGCGCTGCCTCCGCTGCCTCCACCAATGGTAATAATATCAAATTCTTTCATGAGTTTTTCTCCTCTAAATGATAATTATCTTCATTCTATCGTTTTTTTACTTATCAATCAAAAATCCGCTACGTTCTCTTACAAAATTGTAAGTAGGAAAAATACCGAACTTTTTGTAAAATGATTAAGAAAACACTTGCAAAAAAACGTGTATTTGTGTATTATAAAGACAATACAAAATAAATATGTTTTGAATTAGAAAAGGAGTATCATATGTTAAAGACAAAGAAAGCGAAAATTGCTTTGTTCAGTGGTCTCAGTGTTGCGGCTGTCGCCTTAATTGGTGGTGCCTTGGTATTTGGAGGCGTATTAGGTGGTTCCTCACCAACTTCTACAGAGCAAGTTGCGACCAGTTTGACCTATACAGTAGCTAAAGAGGGATCGATTGCTTCATCGACCTTATTGACAGGAACGATTTCTGCAGCAGATGAACAATACGTTTACTATGATCCTTCAAAAGGAGATTTGAGCGAGGTCTTAGTTGAGCCAGGAACTCAGGTTGAAGTAGGAACACCATTGATTCGCTATGATGCAACAGAATTGCAGGCTGCTTTAGATACTGCTGTTCGTGGGCGTGATAAGATTGGACGTCAGATTTATGATTTGAGAAACAATGGTCAGACTGTTCAAACAACGGGTGATGCTGCAACAGATGAAGCGGCAACAGCTGCAGCTCAACGTTCAGTAGATATGCAGTTGGCAGACTTGAATGATTCGTACGCAGATGCACAAGCTGCTGTGGATAAAGCGTATACAGCCTTGCAAGAAGCTACAGTTACAAGTACAGTAGCTGGTACGGTTGTTGAAGTGAATAAATCAGTTTCGAAGAGTTCAACTTCTAGTCAGACCGTTGTTCATATCGTCAACCAAGGTAGCCTACAAGTGACAGGAAATTTGACAGAATATGATTTGGCAAATATTGCAGTTGATCAAGAAGTGAAATTAACCAGCAAGGTATACCCAGATAAGTCATGGACTGGTAAGATTACCTATATTTCAAATTATCCAGCAACAGATCAAACCGCAAGTGCAGTAGCAGGTGCAGGTGCAGGTGGTGGTTCAGGTGCCAAGTATCCTTTCAAGGCTGCCTTAACCAGTGAATTGGGTGAATTGAAGCAAGGTTTTACAGTTAATATTGAAGTTGTTAATACTACCAATCATATTTTAATTCCTGTAACAGCAGTTGTTCCAGAAGAAGATAAAAACTATGTGTGGACCTTGGTTGATGGGAAAGCTAAGAAAGTAGAAGTAACGTTGGGAAATGCTGATGCTCTCAACCAAGAGGTGACAGGAGGTATTGCAGCAGGAGATCAGGTCATCACCATTCCAACTCCAGACCTTGAAGAAGGAAAAGAGGTTGAAGCCAATGAAGAACCAACTTATTAGATTAACCAATATAAACAAATCCTATAAAAACGGTGACCAAGAACTTCGTGTCCTTAAAGATATCGATTTAGAGGTGGAAGAGGGAGAATTTTTGGCTATTATGGGACCGTCTGGTTCAGGGAAATCAACCTTGATGAACATTATCGGGCTTTTAGATCGTTCCAGTTCAGGGAACTATTGGTTAGAAGGTGAAGAAGTCAGTCAACTGTCTGAGAAGAAATTAGCCTCCGTCCGCAATGACCAAATCGGGTTTGTCTTTCAACAATTTTTCCTGCTATCAAAACTCAATGCCCTTCAAAATGTCGAGCTACCTTTGATTTATGCAGGAGTTCCAGCCAATCAACGGAAAAAATTAGCCAAACGTTATTTGGAAAAAGTGGAGTTGGCTGATCGGATGACTCACCTGCCATCTGAGCTATCAGGTGGACAGAAACAAAGGGTGGCCATTGCGCGTGCCTTGGTCAATACACCAGCTATTATCTTGGCGGATGAGCCAACAGGTGCCTTGGATACCAAGACAGGTGAGCAAATCATGGAACTCTTGACAGAGTTGAATAATGAAGGAAAGACCATTATCATGGTTACACACGAACCTGAAATTGCTGCCTATGCCAAACGTAAAATCGTTTTGCGTGACGGTGTCATTACAGAAGATAGTAGAAGGGAGGAGGTATAGATGGAAAATTGGAAATTTGCCCTCAAGTCTATCCTAGCCCATAAGATGCGTTCTCTTTTGACTATGTTAGGTATTATCATCGGTGTGGCCTCTGTTGTGATCATTGTAGCAATGGGAACAGGTATGTCTAAGAGTATTGAAAAGTCTCTGGCTGGTGATCAGAATAATGTTCAGGTCTACTTTACTCCCTTTGTTGGAATTGAAGAACGAACTCAGGGTGCATTTACGTACACAGTTCCTGGCGAGGCTTCTGAAGAACAGGAGCCAGATGTAACGGACACAATGTTAAAGGGGCTTTTGGAAATCGATGGGCTCAGTGGCTACTACATTAGTGCTTCAAGTACCTCTACTGTAGCAGCGGGCAATGCGCAAGCTGATAATGTCTTTATTACTGGTGTTAGTCAATCCTATTTTGACATAAAGGCATTAGAAATTTTGGCTGGCCGTCGTTTCACAGCTAACGATTACAGCCGATTTTCCCGTATTATCATGTTGGATGTTGCCTTGGCTGAGAAGCTTTTTGGTTCAACCGATGCAGCCCTCAACCAAATCGTCAGTGTCAATGCCAATTCTTACCTTGTAGTTGGTGTTTACAAAGATCCCAAAGCAGGTACTTCCCTCTATGGTTTCAACTCAGGCGGAAATGCCATTATGACCAATACGCAACTAGCTGCTGAAATGGGTACCAAGGAAAATAGTGGGCTCTATGTCCATGTAGAAGATGTGAGTAGAGCTGCTGAGGTTGGTCAGGCTGCCGCAGCATACTTGACCAACATTACAGGTCTAAAGGAAGCCCGTTATGATATCTATGATATGTCAGCTATGTTAGATGATTTTAAGAACCAAATGTCAGGTGTCACTACGTTTATCGGTGCTGTTGCAGGAATTTCACTTCTTGTAGGTGGTATCGGTGTTATGAACATCATGTTGGTATCTGTGACTGAGCGGACACGTGAAATCGGTCTTCGTAAAGCTCTGGGGGCAACCCGAGGAAATATCCTTATGCAGTTCTTGATTGAAGCCATGGTATTGACCACTTTAGGTGGAGCAATCGGCTTAGCTATCGCTCAAGCCATTGTGTTTATTCTCAACGCCACAAAGGTTATGGGAGAGATGACAGCTGAAATATCAATACCGGTTGTATTAGGAAGTTTAGCATTTTCAGCAGCAGTCGGAATTGTCTTCGGCGTTCTTCCTGCTAATAAGGCTTCTAAGCTTGATCCAATTGAGGCATTACGTTACGAATAATATGATGAAACGATTAGGTTTTCCTAGTCGTTTTATTTTGTGAGCAAAGTTCTTGACATTATCACCAGTTAGTGATAAAATGATACCATCAAATAAGTAAAATATGTAAAGGAGAACACATCATGGTAGAATTAGGTATTTCAACATTTGGCGAAACAACTCCACTAGAAAAAACAGGGGAAACTTACAGCCACGACGAGCGGATTCGTCAACTGGTCAAAGAGATCGAACTAGCAGATGCGGTGGGACTTGATGTTTATGGGATTGGGGAGCATCACCGAGAAGATTTTGCGGTTTCTGCACCTGAGATTGTGCTGGCAGCTGGTGCCGTCAATACCAAGCATATCAAGTTAACATCAGCAGTTTCAATCCTTTCCTCCATGGACCCTGTAAGGCTCTATCAGCAGTACACCACCATTGATGCTTTGTCAAATGGCAGAGCGGAAATCATGGCGGGTCGTGGTTCCTTTACGGAGTCATTTCCCTTGTTTGGCTATGATCTCCACGACTATGAAGAACTCTTCGATGAAAAGCTAGATATGCTTCTGGAAATCGATAAGGAAACCAATCTCAAGTGGGATGGGCATTTTACCCAGTCAGTCGATAATAAGCCAGTCTATCCACGTCCTGTTCAGGAAGATTTTCCCATTTGGGTCGCAACAGGTGGTCATGTAGAGTCCACCATCAAGATTGCTAAGAAAGGCCTGCCAATCGTTTATGCTGTCATTGGTGCAGGTGCCCATCGCTTTAAACCATTAGTCGATGCTTATCGCAAGGTTGCTCGCAACTCAGGTCATGATCCAAAGAAAACGAAAGTTGCGGCCCATTCTTGGGGTTGGATTGCAGACGACCATGACAAGGCTGTGGAAGAATACTATCATCCAACCAAAGTAATTACGGACAATATTGCCAAAGACCGCCCACATTGGAGCGAGATGACCAAGGCGCAATATCTCTACTCTCTGACAGACGAAGGAGCAACCATCGTCGGAGATCCAAAACGAGTCGCTGAAAAAATTATCAAGACTATTGAAACACTTGACTTGGACCGTTTCTTCCTCCATCTCCCAATCGGCTCAATGCCACATGAAGATGTCCTCCGTGCTATCGAACTCTACGGAACGGAAGTCGCACCAATTGTCCGAGATTACTTTGCAAAAAAAGAAAAGAATCAGTCCCAAGTCTGATGAGATAGTTGATAGGAATAGTTATACTATATTCAATCCTAATTATTTTTCATAATCTCCTGAAAATCCTGACCATGTGGTCGGGATTTTTTGCATGCAAAAACACTCTTGGAATTTCCAAGAGTGTTTTAAGTAACGGTGTTAAACAGTTTGTAATTTTTATTTCATCGTAGGGAGTGAAAAGGTCTAGTAGACCTTTTCAGCCAATCGCCAAGAAACTGGAGAGCGATTGGTACATTCTAGTTAAAACACTCCTAGCAAGCTACTCTTGCTTACTTCATAGTCGGAAATAGGAGTACATCCCGAATAGTAGTGGTATCTGTCAAGAGCATGCAGAGGCGGTCGATACCGATTCCAAGTCCACCTGTTGGTGGCATACCGTATTCGAGGGCTTCGATGTAGTCGTAGTCCACGCCTGTCGCTTCGTCGTCACCGAGTTCTTTAGCTTTGGCTTGGGCTTCGAAGCGTTCCAATTGGTCGATTGGGTCGTTCAATTCGGTAAAGGCATTTCCGTATTCCTTGGTCATGATGAAGAGCTCAAAGCGGTCTGTGAAGCGAGGGTCTTCATCGTTTTTCTTAGCCAGTGGAGATACGGCTACTGGGTGACCATAGACAAAGGTTGGTTGGATAAGGGTTACTTCAACGTATTCTTCAAAGAAGCTGTTGATGATTTGACCAACTTCTGTATGGTGTTTTTCCACAGGGACCTTGTGCTCAGCTGCAAGGGCTTTTGCTTCCTCGAAGCTCATCTCTTGCCAGAAGTCCACGCCAGTTTGTTCCTTAATGGCATCAACCATGTGGATCCGTTTGAATGGCTCATGGATAGCAATTTCAGTGCCCTGATAAGTCACAGGACCATCGCCGACAACCGCCTTGGCAGTATGCTGGATAATGCCTTCTGTCAAGTCCATGATGTCCAAGTAATCCGCATAAGCTTGGTAGACCTCGATTGACGTGAACTCAGGGTTGTGAGTCGCATCCATACCTTCGTTACGGAAGATACGTCCGATTTCATAAACGCGTTCCATACCGCCGACAATCAGGCGTTTGAGGTGGAGTTCGGTCGCGATACGAAGGACCATGTCAATGTTTTGGGCATTGTGGTGGGTGATGAATGGGCGAGCTGCAGCACCACCAGCTTCGTTGTGAAGGACAGGTGTCTCCACTTCCAAGAAACCAAGTCCGTCAAGGTAACGGCGGATTTCTGAGATGATTTTTGAACGAGTCACAAAGCGATCAAAGCTCTCGCGGTTGGTAATCAAGTCCAAATAACGCTTGCGGTAGCGGGTTTCGATGTCTGTCAAACCGTGGAATTTTTCTGGCAATGGGCGGAGCGCTTTAGACAGGTGGGTCAACTTGCGAGCGTGGATAGACAACTCACCAACGTTTGTCTTGAAAACATCCCCCTCGACACCGATAAAGTCACCTAGGTCTGCTTTTTTGAAGATTTCATAGTTTTCTTCGCCAACATCGTCCTTACGAACGTAGATCTGAATTTGACCCTCGCGGTCTTGAATGTGAGCAAAACCTGCCTTACCCTTACCACGCTTGGTCATAATACGACCTGCAATGATTGCTGTTTGCCCTAATTCTTCCAAGTCTTCTTTTGATTTGTCTTCGTACTGGGCTTTCAATTCAGCTGAGTTGGCAGAACGCTCAAAACGTTTCCCAAATGGGTCAATGCCCTGTTCAGTAAGAGCCGTCATTTTCTCATGACGGACAATCTGTTGGTCATTTAATTCTTCAAAATGTTCAGTTGACATAAAAATTTTATTCCTCCAAAGTCTGTTATTTCTATTTTATCATAGAAGAGAGAAAAAATCAGTATAAATTGCTAATAGGATAGGAAAAAACAGCAGAAAATTCTACTGTTTTGCTTTATAGCTGGTATCATTCCAAGCTAATTCTGTAAAGTTTTCGAAATCGCTTGTTTCTAAAATAGTAACCGATGCATTATCCAAACCACCTCGGGACGCAGTTGGGCTGGTGGAAAACCAAGTAGGCGATGGATAGAAGCGGTTAGAAAGGTACCATGGCTGACGATGAGGACTGTTTCCATGTCTTGCCCTTTCAGCGATTGGACAAAGTCCACCATTCGTTGAGTTACTTGGCGAACGCTCTCAGCTTCAAATAAGTCATTGTTAAAAAGTGCTAGATTATGTTTGAGTGCCCAGGCTTGTTTGGGGTAGATGGCACGAAAAATTGCCATCTTGCTTCCTTCTAGCGTTCCAAAATTCCATTCACGTAATTGTTGTGTGGTTAGAACGGTTTGGCAATGGTGATTGGCTTTGGCAATTTCTACGGCAGTGCTATGTGCGCGTTGCAAATCACTAGAATAAATAGCATCAAAGGGGATTTCAGCAAGGTATTTGCCTAGTTTTTCTAAATCCTGATAAGATTCAGGCAAAAGAGCTGAATTACCAGAATAGCCTTGAAAGCGCCCCTCCAAATTCCATTCGGTTTTACCGTGACGGACAAAGTAGATTTTCAAGTCTAGTCCCTCCCCTCAATCAAATCGGCAAAGTCAGCTTTTACAAAATCAGCTAATACCTGACTGTCAATTCGAATCGAGCGACCAATTTCACCAGCAGAGACAATCAAGTGACCGAGTTCAAGGGCAGATTGACCAATGTAGATTGGGAGATTATGCTTCTGACGAATACCCACGGGATTGTTGCGCCGTGGACGTAGCCAGTTGTTTTTTCCAAGTTCTTTTGTGGAATCATGCTGACTTTTTTATTGCCTGAGATCTTGGCTAATTTTTTCTCAGACAGGTGTTTTGTGATTGGAACAATGCCGATAATTGGTCCAGTTTTATCTCCAGTTAATGCCAGTGTTTTGTAAATTTCGTGTTCTTCAATTCCTGGTGGAAGTTGACCTTCGAAGGCATTTAAAACAAGGCTATCATGATTGATCTTAGCCTTGTCCAATATTTGGTCCACCAAGGTTTTCTTTATTTTAACCTTTTTTGCCATTATTTATATTTTTCCTCAAGTTTACTCATCCAAAGCCCTAACCATGCTCCTAGTATAAATAGGACAATAGCAGCAATCCATGTAACAAAGTTCGCTCCAGCATAGGAAATAGACTCTTTATTACTTGCTTGTGGAATCAGAATCAGAAGAGTGGATGATGAGACGATACCAATAATAAAGTGATAAACACGTGAATGGTATACTTTCAGAGCGTGGTCCATTGCTTTTGAAAAAGCCACCATTGCAAGAACGCCACCGATTGCGATTGGTAGGAAGGTACCGAATAAATCAAGTGATTTGAAACCATTGAGCATGGGTGTGTAGATACCCAAAATCAATAGTAAGTTTGAAGGGCTGAGTCCAGGAACAAGTACCCCTAAAGCAATCAAGGCACCTGCCAATACAAAACTAGCAAAAGTAGCTGGAAGTGTCCCGACAAGATCGCTCAAATTGTAAAGTAGGAGGCCAGAAATAATGAATGTTCCAATCAACCAAGCTAAATCAATGCTGTCTCGTTTGCTCTTTTGAGTTGATTCTTTAAGTAGGCTAGGAATAGTTCCCACGATTGCTCCCGCAAATGCCCACAAAACTGGGACTTGGAAATGTTGCAATAAAAATTCTACAGGGAAAGAGAAAAGTGCGATTCCCAAAATTCCACCAATTCCTACAGGAACAAAATAAAGAAAGTTTTCCTTGAAATCTTTTCGAATATTTGCTAAAAATCCAATTAGTCGTTCGTAAATTCCAAGGATAGCAGCGAGTACCCCCCCTGAAACACCAGGTAAGATAAAGCCGAGTGTGATAATCATACCTTTAATAATTCTTGAAATCCAAGAAGCCATAATTTCCTCCAAAATGTATTATAACGTTCCTATTATAGCATAAAGCAAGTAAAAATAATTAAAAAGACTGCCTGTTAGATAAAATCCAGCAGGCAGTTTTGGTTAAAGATTGTAAAAACCTGGTCTTGCTTTGTAGAGTAAGATGAGCAGAATAGAGGCAATTGCAGTGGAAGGAAGAATATAGCTGATATTGTAGGTAAAGGAATAGAACCAGACAGGGGTACCAGCTGGGGCATAGTCTGCGTAGAAAATAATTCCTGATAAGAAGGTGGCTACCAATCGGATGCTTCCTCCTAGAAAACTAGCCAGAGTAATGGTGAGAGTAGCATTTTTAAGATCTTTTTGTTTGGATAGGGTGGGTGCCACTAAACCTGCTAAACCAATTCCGGCGTAAGAAAGTACGTAGTCAAGAAAAACTTGAAAAACGTTTAGGAAGTAGCCACCGTAGAAAAGTTGAATGGTTCCGACAATACCACCAGTAAGAACCCCTACCCCTAGTCCGTGGCGTAGAGCAAGCAGTAAGATTGGAAGCATGACTAAAGACACAGATCCACCTTGGGGCATTGTAAAGAGCGGGATTTTGTCAAAGACGAGGGCAATTGCAGAAAAGATAGCGACTTCAGCTAGGATGGACAATTTTGATGTGGACATAAAAATACTCCTTTGTAGACAGTGAACAAAGGAGTGTTTATAGCAGAGTATAGTATCATTCTATAAAGCACACAATTCCTACGCTAGTGTTAACTAGATCAGGTTCGAGGATTTCGCAGTTGCGATCTCAGCCGAAGCACTCCTTTGTGTATATGTAATTAGTGAGATTATAACATTTTATTCAGGTGTTGTAAATAGTTTCTGATAAACTTCATTAGGATCCTTCAGGGTAGTAATAATGTTGAGGTCTAGGTGGTGCTCAAAGCCGTTTACATAACCACGTGAGGTATATTGGTGAAGATCGTAGTCCAAGTCAGTATTTGGAGCAGCATTGTAGTAGCCAGAATCATTACCGTATGTAGGAATCCAAATGGCGTCAAATTTATCCACATTGATGCTGTGGTCTTCCATGAAATAGGTTCCGACGTAAATTCCAATGTTTTTAGCACCGAGAGTTTCTAACTCTTTTCGAAAAGCCTCCACTCCAGCATTCATATCATCCATGGTATATTCTTCGACGTCTAACCAATAGAAGGTTGGCTTGTACTTATTTGCGGCCTTATAAAAGCTTCGAGCTTCCTCTCGCATGTTCTCAATACTATTTCCCGTGACATAGGCATAGACAGCAACAGGGATATTTCTTGCTTGAAATTCTTTAATATGGGTATCAAAGGATTTATCTAACCCATTTTTATCAGTCGCAGTATTTTCGTTTTTAGTGTGTGATCCACTTTGAATACGAATGATTGCGCCAGAAATGTTTTTGCTAAGGGTATCGTAGTCAATTTCAGACGGTCTCTGCCAAGCAGAAACGTCGATGATAGGTTTCATTTCGAGCGCATTTGCAATGTAATAACTTGAACTAGAATTTGTTGTTTTAGAACTTGTACTGGTGTTTGATTGTTTGACTGCGGGTTCGTTAGCTACCTCCGTCTTATTTACAGTATTTCCAGTCACCCCAGTGATGAAAATAAGAGCAAAGAAGGATAGGAAAAAAACAACAACAATCATCGGATTTAGTTTCTTTCTCATCTCCTCAATTCTACCGTAAAATCATGAAAAAATCAAAAAAATACGATTCAAGAAATAGTAAAAGATTATCTGAACTTGACATAATAAAGGGAATAGGGTAGGCTAAATTGGTATGCATGACAAAAGTGAAAAAGTAAGACGTGTTAGTCAGCTAGTTGTTCTGTCCTCTTTGACGATTGTTTTAAGGGTGGTTTTTGGGCCATTTCCCAATATAAAGCCTCTCACGGCTATTTTCCTCATTGTTCTGTCCTATTTCAGTTTGCTGGAGAGCTGGATATTGATGATACTAGTGATGGTAGGGAGTGGCTTGCTTTTTGGATTTGGCACAGTTGTTTTGTGGCAAGTTCTTAGTTTTGCTTTTATCCAATTTATATGGTGGTTGGCAATCGGTCCTTTTATCAAAAAAGAGAACATTCCCTTGTGGCTACAGAGTCTTCTGGCGGGGATTCTTGTCTTTTTGTATGGGCTAACGATAAGTTTTTTATCTGCTACACAGTTTGGGACTTCCCCTATCGTCTTTTGGCTTAATGGTCTAGTCTTTGATGGTTTACACGCTGCTTCAACAGTTTTGTTTTATCCAATTATCGATTATATTTTTAGGAGATTTTATAAATGAAAAAAATTAGTATTATGTTGATGGTTGTCTTCTCGCTCTTCTTGGCTGCTTGTACAAACACTACTGAGAAACAGAGTGACTCGGCTATCGAAGTCACTTTACAGATTACAACCAAGGACAAAGAGAATCGTCAGGAAGTTACTGCGGAAGAAGGTGATAGTGTCATGGATGTACTTAAAGAACATCATGACATTGTAGAAGACAATGGTTTGATAACAGAAATTGATGGTGTTAGCCAAGATGCGAGTACCAATACATACTGGATGTATAAAGTTAATGGCCAAATGGCTGATAAAGGGGCGAAAGACCTTACAGTTGCGAATGGGGATGAAATTGAATTTTATCTTGAAACATTTGAATAGATATGAAAGGCTTCGGCCTTTTTCTTGTCGACAAAAGTTAGTTCCGAATGTTTGCAGAGCAACTTAGAAAGTGATAAGTATTTTTATACAAAGTATGCTATAATAAGAGCTATACTCGAAGAAGGTTGGATAAGCAATGAAGATTGACAAACGTCAGTTGTTGAATTACTCCATACTGATTCCCTATCTCATCTTATCGGTGATTGGGTTGGTCATGGTCTATTCGACAACCAGTGCTACGCAAATTATTAATGGTAGAAATCCATTTAGAACAGTGATTAACCAGGCAGGATTCTGGATTGTCAGCTTGGTAGCAATCTATACGATTTATCGTATGAAATTAAGTTTTTTACGCAAGAAAGCCGTTATCTATTCGGTTATTTTGGTAGAAGTATTTCTGTTGGCTATTTCTCGGTTGTTTCCTCCGATTAAGGGGGCTCATGGCTGGATTCCTCTGCCAATCGCAGGAACCTTGCAGCCGGCAGAATATTTGAAATTAATTATCATTTGGTATCTGGCACATGAGTTTGCAAAACAACAGGCGGATATTCGAACTTATGACTATGTATCGTTGATTAAAGGAAGTTGGATTCCGAAAGAGTTTACAGATTGGCGGGTGGTCAGTCTGCTCCTCCTTGGTCTAGTTGCGACACTGCCAGACTTGGGAAATGCGACGATTATTGTGCTGATTATGGTCGTGATGATTAGTGTGAGTGGGATTGCCTATCGCTGGTTTTCAACAGCGGTTTTGGGAATTGTAGCCGCCTCAACAGTTATTTTAGGGACGATTCGTATTTTGGGTGTAGAAACGGTGGAAAAAATTCCGCTCTTTGGTTATATTGCTCGTCGATTCGCGGCCTATTTTGATCCATTTGGTAATGCCACCAACTCAGGTCTTCAATTGACTCATTCTTACTATGCGATGAGTAACGGTGGATGGCTTGGACGTGGCTTGGGAAATTCGATTGAGAAAAAGGGGTATCTACCAGAGGCCCACAACGACTTTGCGTTTTCGATTGTCATTGAAGAGCTCGGTTTTGTCGGAGCTAGTTTAATTCTAGCCATATTGTTCTTTTTGATTATTCGAATTATTATTGTAGGCGTCCGTGCTCGTAGTCCATTTAATGCGATGATGGCACTTGGAATGGCTGGTATGCTTCTGATTCAAACATTTGTCAATATCGGAGGAATTTCAGGAATTATTCCTGCAACGGGGGTAACTTTCCCCTTCTTGTCACAGGGTGGATCGAGTCTTTTGATTATTTCCATCGGGATAGGGTTTGTTTTGAATATTGATGCTAGTGAAAAACGTCGATTAATTGAAGAAGAAATAGAGCGTACGCTAATTTAGAGATAGGAAAGAGGTAGGAGATGGCTATTCAAAAATTAGAAAACTATAACAACAAGGAAGCAATCCGTGAAGAAGTAACGATTCTAACATCTATTTTGGAAGAAGTAGCAGCCCAAATGATGCCTGCAGAGACTTTTGCTAAAATTGTAGAATTATCTCAATTGTCTCGTCAGGATGATTATCAGGCATTGATTGCTATTATCAGTCAGTTGAATAATGATGAACTAGCAGTTATTTCTAGATACTTTGCTGTTTTGCCACTTTTGATTAATATATCAGAAGATGTTGACTTGGCCTATGAAATCAACCATCAAAACAATATTGATCAAGATTATCTTGGTAAGATTTCAACAACAATTGATATGGTTTCCAAACAAGAAAATGCAGCTGAAATCCTTGAAAAGTTGAATGTTGTTCCAGTCTTGACAGCCCATCCTACTCAGGTTCAACGCCAGTCTATGCTTGATTTAACCAAGCATATTCATGAGTTGCTTCGTCGTTATCGCGATGTAAAATTGGGCTTGCTCAATAAAAACAAATGGGAAGATGAGCTCCGTTGTTACATTGAAATTATCATGCAGACGGATATGATTCGTGAGAAGAAGTTGAAGGTAACCAATGAAATCACAAACGTTATGGAGTATTACAATTCTTCCTTTATTAAGGCTGTCACTAAGCTGCAGCGGGAATACAAACGTTTGGCCGCTGAGAAAGGAATCGTCTTAAATAATCCTCGTCCAATTACAATGGGTATGTGGATTGGGGGAGACCGTGATGGAAATCCATTTGTTACTGCAGAGACCTTGAAGCTGTCTGCCTTGACTCAGTGTGAAGTTATTATGAATTATTACGATGAGCAACTCTATAAACTCTATCGGAATTTTTCGCTCTCAACTTCCATTGTAAATGTATCTACAGCGGTTAAGATGCTGGCGGATTTATCTGAAGATAGTTCTGTCTACCGTGAAAATGAGCCTTATCGTCGTGCTTTTCACTATATTCAGATGAAACTTGCAAATACAAGAGATTATCTAGTTCACAATAAGCCGTCAGATGTTCGCTATAGTAATGTAGCCGAGTTTAAAGCTGATTTATTAGCCATCAAACAATCTTTGGTCGAAAATAAATCAATGGCGCTATTGAAAGGTGATTTTACAGAATTACTTGAAGCGGTCGAAGCGTTTGGTTTCTACCTAGCTAGTATCGATATGCGCCAAGACTCTTCTATTCATGAAGCAAGTGTTGCGGAGCTATTGGCCTCTGCCCGTATCGTAGAAGACTACTCCAGTTTATCTGAGGAAGCTAAATGCCATGTTCTTTTGAAACAGTTGGAAACTGATCCACGCATTCTTTCTGCAACGCACATGCCAAAGTCAGAACAATTAGAAAAAGAATTGGCCATCTTTGCTGCTGCGCGTGAATTGAAAGATAAGCTAGGTGAGGAGATCATCAAGCAACATATTATTTCACACTCGGAGAGTGTTTCTGATTTACTGGAATTAGCTGTCCTATTAAAAGAAGTTGGTCTAGTAGATGTCGATAAGGCCCGTGTTCAGATTGTTCCACTTTTTGAGACAATCGAGGACTTAGATAATGCACCTGATACCATGCGTCAATATCTGCAATTAGATTTAGCGAAACGTTGGATTGCAGGCAATAAATACTACCAAGAAATCATGCTTGGCTACTCAGATTCCAACAAGGATGGTGGCTACCTATCCTCCGGCTGGACACTCTACAAAGCACAGAATGAATTGACGCAAATTGGTCAAGACTACGGAGTAAACATCACCTTCTTCCACGGTCGTGGAGGGACTGTTGGTCGTGGTGGTGGTCCTTCCTACGATGCGATTACATCTCAGCCATTTGGTTCCATCAAGGACCGGCTTCGTTTGACAGAACAAGGCGAAGTGATAGGCAATAAATACGGTAACAAAGACGCAGCCTACTATAATTTAGAAATGCTGGTATCTGCAACGCTTGACCGTATGGTTACACAAATGATTACCGATCCAAATGAAATCGATGGCTATCGCGAAACCATGGATGAAATTGTATCAGATAGCTATCGTATATATAGAGATCTTGTGTTCAATAATCCACATTTTTATGATTATTTCTTTGCCGCTAGTCCAATTCGTGAAGTATCAAGCCTGAACATTGGCTCACGTCCAGCGGCTCGAAAAACCATCACAGAAATCGGTGGTTTGCGTGCGATTCCATGGGTATTCTCTTGGTCACAAAACCGTGTCATGTTGCCAGGTTGGTATGGAGTTGGTTCAAGTTTCAAACGCTTTATTGATAAGCACCCTGATAATTTGTCTAAGTTACAAAAAATGTACGAATCCTGGCCATTCTTCCGTTCACTTCTATCAAACGTGGATATGGTATTGTCTAAATCCAATATGAATATCGCATTTGAATATGCTAAAATGTGTGAAAGCGAAGAGGTACGAAATATCTTCCATGTCATTTTAGATGAGTGGCAGTTGACCAAAGAAATTATTTTGTCAATCGAGCAAAATGATGAGCTTTTAGCAGAACTACCGTTCCTAAAAGCCAGTCTTGATTATCGCATGCCTTATTTCAATGTGCTCAACTATATTCAGATTGAATTAATTCATCGTCTTCGTCGTGGAGAATTGAGCAAAGAACAAGAGAATCTCATTCATATTACCATCAACGGTGTGGCAACAGGTTTGCGAAATTCTGGTTAATCTTATTTAAGCAACTTCTTCGGAGGTTGCTTTTTTAATACTGTAAAGGATATAATGTTTTTAAAAAATTGTAACCAAATTGAATTTCATTCGTTTTATTAGTGAAAGGAGGAGATGGGCATCAAATTGGATGAATATGAAAAAGAAGTCATCGGCATTGCCGAGGAGATTTCCTACTACCTGCAAAAATCAGGCGCCACATTTGCAGACAGCCAGGATATAGCCCAGGATGTACTGGTGAAAATTTTAGAAGCAGAACTTGTCCTTCCTTTTGATAAATTACGAGCCTGGCTTTATCGTTCGGCAGTTAGAGCCTACATCGACAAATATAGGAGGGACAAGCACTATCATGAAATTCTACAAAGGGAATTTTTTACTAGCGAGCAAGTATTGGTTTATGACCAAGATGGTTATGAAGAACTATATCAGGCAGTAGCAGACCTGCCAGCCAAGTATCAGCATGTCATTGACCTTTACTATTTTCAGGATATGAGTGTCAAAGAGATTGCGCATATCTTAGGATATAGTCAGAGTTTGGTGAAAATCAATCTTTACCGCGGTCGAAAACTTCTAGCAAAAAACTTAAAAGAGAAAGGGTATGAATATGAAAACTTTTGAAATTGCAACAAAGAAAAGTAAGAAAAAACACTTATGGAAAACAGTTGGTCTATCTATATTAGGGCTCTTGCTGATAACGGGAGCGACCTTGAAGACCTTGCAGATTTTGACTGCCAATAATGGTGAAAAAATCTATCAAGAACACGAATTATTGTCACAAGTTGCCTATCCAAACATTGAATACTCAACCTACTATTATAAAGCGACCTCTCTATTTGCTGGAGCTGTCCATGCAGATCGCCACAAAGACTTGGCAGGGGTTCCAGTTGCCTTTGGTGACTATGAATACCACTATGATTGGTTGGGAACGTATTTGAACTTTTCTCAGGATGAACCTTCTTATAAGGGAGAAATTGCCTATGATCGTCAAACCTGGTCAAAACTCCCTCTCTTCTATAATACGGAGAAAGTTGACACAGATGACTTTGCAACTGTTCCCAGTCAAGAACTTTCTCTAGTGAAAAACATGTCCAATCAGCTAGTAGAAGTAGCCATCACTTTTGATAAAAAATATAGTTTTGGAGACTTGCAGACCATGCTTCCTCAAAATTTAAAAAAGAATTGGTACTGGATCGGAACAGCTTCTAAGAAGAACACAGCTGATTTTCGCATTGATCAGTTGTTTGGTTTTCAAGGAGAGGCTCTAAAGGTTTATGAACCAGATGCTGAATTACCAGCAGAGGCAGCGACATGGAATCCTTTAACACCGATGAGAAAAATAGCAGAACAATATAATCATTATATAGGGGAATACGCACTCGTTACAGATGTCAAAACTTTCTTGGACAAATTTGGTAAAACGGACTTCTCTAAACAAGAAGAGATTGATAAGCTAGAATTTGCAGGCATTATCCTAACAGGAAAAGCAGAAGACTTTGCTCAGTTGGAAGGCAAGGACTGGATTTATTCTTCTAGTATTGGCGCGTCCATTCCTATTCAGCCTTATTATCAACTGCATCAGTAAGTGAAAATAGTCAATATATTTTCTACACCTATAGCAAGAGGCTTGCCAGGGAGTCGTAGGATGACTGAATGGAGAAAGGTCTGTCGCAGTAGTCTCGTATTTGTGGCACCTTGTAGTTATGGTAACATCAATATCCCTATGGAAGTGAGGCGTTTTTAGTTGAGTAATAGGTTAAAATGGGATGATAAAAAAGTTATGAGCGAAGCTAATAGCCCTTGCAGAAAATGGATAAAATAAAAAACGATAGAAAATGCTTGCAATTCTGCCACAATTTGATAGAATAGTAAGGTAAAGTTAGACTGTATTGCCTACTGTCTATCTATAAAATATATTTTATTGGAGGCTTTTACCAAAATGGCAAAAGAAAAATACGATCGTAGTAAACCCCACGTTAACATTGGTACAATTGGACACGTTGACCACGGTAAAACTACTTTGACAGCAGCTATCACAACTGTATTGGCACGTCGCTTGCCTTCATCAGTTAACCAACCAAAAGACTATGCGTCTATCGATGCTGCTCCAGAAGAACGCGAACGCGGTATCACTATCAACACTGCACATGTTGAGTACGAAACTGAAAAACGTCACTATGCTCACATCGACGCTCCAGGACACGCGGACTACGTTAAAAACATGATCACTGGTGCTGCTCAGATGGACGGTGCGATTCTTGTAGTAGCTTCAACTGACGGTCCAATGCCACAAACTCGTGAGCACATCCTTCTTTCACGTCAGGTTGGTGTTAAACACCTTATCGTCTTCATGAACAAAGTTGACTTGGTTGACGATGAAGAATTGCTTGAGTTGGTTGAAATGGAAATCCGTGACCTTCTTTCAGAATACGATTTCCCAGGTGATGATCTTCCAGTTATCCAAGGTTCAGCTCTTAAAGCCCTTGAAGGTGACACTAAGTACGAAGACATCGTTATGGAATTGATGAACACTGTTGATGAGTACATTCCAGAACCAGAACGCGACACTGACAAACCATTGTTGCTTCCAGTCGAGGACGTATTCTCAATCACTGGTCGTGGTACTGTAGCTTCAGGACGTATCGACCGTGGTACTGTTCGTGTCAACGATGAAATCGAAATCGTTGGTCTTCAAGAAGAAAAATCTAAAGCAGTTGTTACTGGTGTTGAAATGTTCCGTAAACAACTTGACGAAGGTCTTGCCGGCGATAACGTTGGTGTGCTTCTTCGTGGTGTACAACGTGATGAAATCGAACGTGGTCAAGTTATCTCTAAACCAGGTTCTATCAACCCACACACTAAATTCAAAGGTGAAGTTTACATCCTTACTAAAGAAGAAGGTGGACGTCACACTCCATTCTTCGACAACTACCGTCCACAGTTCTACTTCCGTACAACTGACGTAACTGGTTCAATCAAATTGCCAGAAGGTACTGAAATGGTAATGCCTGGTGATAACGTTACTATCGCCGTTGAATTGATCCACCCAATCGCCGTTGAACAAGGTACTACTTTCTCTATCCGTGAAGGTGGACGTACTGTTGGTTCAGGTATGGTTACAGAAATCGAAGCTTAATTCGATTGAGTTCCCAGAAATAACAATTATAGTCAGACAACTTAATTGTAACTCTCTACTTTCGGGTAGAGAGTTTTTCTGTAAGTATTCATAAAATGCACAGAAATTCTTTAATCTTAGCTAAGTTTATGCTATAATGTACCTTGTACAATAAATATAGAAGAGGTAAGTGAAATGTCACGTAAACCAATCATTGCCGGTAACTGGAAAATGAACAAAAATCCTCAAGAAGCACAAGCTTTCGTTGAGGCAATTGCAGGAAAATTGCCTGCAGGAGACAAAATTGAAGCGGCTATCGCAGCTCCAGCTGTAGATTTGAACGCTCTCTTATGGTTCGCTAAAGATTCTGAATTGAAAGTTGCTGCTCAAAACTGCTACTTTGAAGATGCTGGTGCCTTCACTGGTGAAACATCTCCAAAAGTATTGGCTGAAATGGGTGTTAACTATGTTGTTATCGGTCACTCAGAGCGTCGTGATTACTTCCACGAAACTGATGAAGATATTAATAAAAAAGCTCATGCAATCTTCCGTAACGGTTTGACTCCAATCATCTGTTGTGGTGAGTCACTTGAAACTTACGAAGCTGGCAAAGCAGTAGAATTTGTAGGTGCACAAGTTTCTGCAGCTTTGAAAGACTTGACTGCTGAACAAGTAGCATCACTTGTTATTGCTTACGAGCCAATCTGGGCAATCGGTACTGGTAAATCAGCTACTAAAGACGATGCACAAAACATGTGTAAAGCTGTCCGTGACGTTGTTGCTGCTGACTTTGGTCAAGAAGTTGCAGACAAAGTTCGCGTTCAATACGGTGGTTCTGTAAACCCATCAAACGTTGCTGAATACATGGCATGTCCAGACGTTGACGGTGCGCTAGTTGGTGGTGCATCACTTGAAGCAGAAAGTTTCTTGGCTTTGTTGAACTTCTAATAACAAAAAGCATCGGATTTTGAATTCGATGCTTTTTTTGATATTTTAAGAGGCTATTTCAGTACCCATTCTCTAAGAGCGTGGGCTACACCGCTCTCATCATTTGACTTCGTAATGTATTTGGCGATTTTCTTCAATTCAGGATTTCCGTTTTCCATGACAACAGGATTACCAACAACTTCCAACATTGGACGGTCATTTTCTTGGTCACCGATGGCCATGGTTTGATCCATTGTTAGTCCAAGCTTCTCAGCTAGATGAATGATAGCTTGTCCCTTGTTAACAGTTTTAGGGGTGATTTCCAAATAAAATGGTGCTGATTTTGCTACGTTGTACTTCTCAGTCAAGCTGGTCGGTAGAAGTGGAATAGCAGCATCAAGAATTTCTGGCTCATCAACCATCATTGTTTTGATGATTTCCTTGTCAGCCATTTCTTCAGGAGTGCGATAGAAAATGGGTGCACTTACTAGTGTGGATTCGTAAATGGTGTATTTACCGATGTTACGGTTGGCAGTATAGATACCTTCCTTGGTGCTGGCATGCATTGGGAGCTTGAGTTTACGGGCAGCAGATTCGATGTCGAGATAATCCTCATAAGTCAAGGTATCTTTGACAATATCCTCACCAGTTGCTGCATCTTGGACTAAGCCACCGTTAAAAGTGATGACGTAGTCACCTGCTTCTGTAAGATTGAGTTCTTCTAAAATTGCTTGAACACCGGAAATGGGGCGACCAGTAGCAATAACAATTTTAACGCCTGCTTTTTTTGCTTCTTGGATTGCTAAGTGTACTTCAGCTGTAATTTGGTGTTGACTATTTAGTAGTGTACCATCAATATCGATGGCGACAAGTTTAATGCTCATTTGATTCTCCAATTATAAAATGATCGTTATGTATGTGGCTGTTAAAATCAGCTATTTGAGGTGCGAAAATCCCTGTTTCTTCTAACATTTCTTTTGGGAAATAGAAGCGGCTATCGCCATGGATTGTGCCTGATAAGGAATGGACAATTGGTGATAGAGAGGATAGTTCTACCAAGGTTTCATCTTTGCGATAAATCTCAATTTGAGTCCGTTTCTTTTCTGCATTCGGTCGGTAAATGTCATACGGCAAATCAAAGTTGTGGTGAATAGCAGTATAGTATTCTGGGTCGAACCCGACATCTGCGACCAGGCTACGCAGGCGGTCCAAAGCTTCCTCTTCTTCGGCCTTGAAAGTGATGGATTTGAGCACTTTCCTATTGATATAGCGCTGGGCTAAGTCAGATAAAATACGATCTGGTCCATCTATCCATGATTGAAAGTAAGTATTCATAACTCCATCATCAAGACTGAGGTAGTCGGTTAGACGGATACGATGCTCAAAAAAAGGTAATAGCCGAGGTGAAGTTCGTGCAAAAAACTCCTGTTCACTAGTATATAGTAGTTTGGCACGATTGAGTAAATTCTGCAATAGGACTTCCATAGAGCGGCTTGCTGGATGAAAATAGACTTGCATATACATCTGGTAGCGGCTGAGAACGTAGTCTTCTACTGCATGCATACCAGATTCTTTGAAGGCAATTCCATTTTCTGTCGGGCGAATGACACGTAATATCCTAGTTAGGTCAAATTCACCATAGTTCGCACCTGTGAAGTAGGAATCTCGTAATAGATAATCCATCCGGTCAACATCAATCTGGCTTGAAATGAGTTGAACGACCTGTTTATTTGGATAGGTGTGTTTGATAACACTAGCAACCTTGTCTGGAAACTCAGGTGAAACTTGTTTCAACAGAGCATTGATTTCCGTTTCTGGACTAGTAATAATAGCACAGGTCATTTCCTCATGGTCTGTATCAAATAGACGCTCGAAGGTATGAGAATAGGCTCCGTGTCCGACATCATGGAGTAGCGCAGCAACCATGGTCAGTAGGGACTCATTTGTATCCCAGATTTGTGGATACTTGTCTTCAAATTTTTGAGTAATCCGTCTGGCGATTTCGTAGGTGCCAAGGCAGTGCGAAAAGCGGCTATGCTCGCCACCATGGAAGGTATAGGAGGTAGTCCCTAGTTGCTTGATGCGGCGTAGTCGCTGAAATTCTTTTGTATTGATAAGTTTATAAATCAGCTCATGATCAACATGTACATAGTTATGAACTGGATCGCGAAATACTTTTTCTATCATAGTTTCATTATAACAAAAAAGGGAGATAAATTCCTGATTTTTCTAAAACACAAGGATATTGCTATGTACCAAATGGAATCTTTTGGTATAATGAAGAGATGAATAATCAAATTATCTTATTAACTATTCAGGTCTTTATTGTAGCCCTTATTCTTTGGATGCTTTACACAATTCTATCCTATGCTAAAAAGCACGATATTTCTCTAAAAGAGAAATTTTGGACAGGATTTGGTATAGGTTATGTTACTGATTTGCTAGACACCTTGGGGATTGGAACCTTTGCAACGACAACCACTATGTTTAAACTGACAAAGTTGGTGGAAGACGATCGTAAAATTCCTGCGACCATGACAACGGCGCACATCATACCAGTCTTAGTAGAGGCGCTATTGTTTATTACGATAGTTGAGGTTGATATGGTCACTCTGATTGCTATGGCAGCAGCGGCATTTACGGGTGCCTTTGTTGGTGCCAAGGTAACTCAAAAATGGGATACAAAGAAAGTTCAACGAATTCTTGGGATTTTACTAATTATTGCAGCCTGTTTCATGGTCTATCGCATGATTACTAACCCTGGCGCAGATCTTACCAATGAAGTAAAGGGCTTAACTGGTTGGAAACTGGCTGTTGGTATCGCCTTTGATTTTATGGTGGGAATGCTGATGAGTATGGGACTGGGTAACTATGCTCCTGAGTTAATTTTCTTCTCATTGATGGGAATTAGTCCAGCGGTTGCTCTTCCAGTTATGATGTTGAATGCTGCTATGATTATGACAGCTGGTGCCAAGCAGTTTATCCAATCAGGACGAGTAAACTGGCCAGGAGTTCCAGGAATCATTGTCGGTGGGGTGCTAGGTGTTTTGACAGCCGCTTTCTTCCTATCAAATTTGGATATTAATAATTTGAAAATTTTAATTGTCTTCGTTGCAGCGTATACAGGCTTTACTCTGCTTCGTTCATCCTTTGTTACTAGGATTAAAAAATAGTAGGAGGAACTATGGATATTCATTTACGAAATGAAATTGATCTGGACGGGCAGATTGAGGTAGTGGATCAGAAATTTCAAGCGGAAGTTAAGGAAAAAGATGGGAATCTTTATCTCATTTATAGTAACGATGAAGCTGAAAAAGTTGTCATAAAATGTGACGAAGAAGAGTTAGTGATGACACGTTTTTCCACTCCAAAGTCTATTATGCGATTCATTTCTGGTAAAGAAGCTATTGTGACCATTCCTACGCCGTTAGGAATCCAGCATTTTGTGACCGATACAAAACGTTACCAATTAAACCGTTCGGATCAAAGTGTCCAGTTGCAATATGAATTAAAGGGATTGGAGAACCAGCAGCTTTTTACTTCCTATAATTTGGAAATCTCGTGGAAATAATGGTAAATTCTCAAAGTAAGTTCTAGTTCCCGTCCTTCCAGAAGTTACTTTGAGAAAACTGCATAACATCAACAGAATTTAGTCTCAGACTAAGTTCTGTTTTTGACTAAAAATGTTGATAATAGTGAGTTTTAGGGTTGAAAATGTTGAAAAAAAGAGTACACTAAAGTTACTGGCTCTGAGACGTCTCAAAGTAAGTTCTAGCTATCTGGAATTTTGGATGGGACAAGTTCCTTTCTATTTTGAAATTATTTTTTGATAAAAACTAACGATTATTTATCCAATAATCGAGGTGATTGGATGACGTTCTCAGGGTCAATTTTAGAGATTCCCAAAAGTGTTGCCAATTCCTCACCGTAGGTAAATGTAAAGAGTTCATAGGCGGATTTTCCGTTGAAAGAAGCTCGTCTGACGCTGTTGACATGCGAACAAACCAGGTTGATGTCCTCCTGTGTCAAGTTATCAAACGAACTTCCTTTAGGAAGAATATCTCTGATAAGTGTGTGATTCTTCTCAATTCTCCCTTTCTGGTCAGAACGATTTGGGTCACAGAAGAATAGCTTAGATTCTCCACGAACATCCATTTCGATGTCGTCCACTCTAGCGAATTCACCGCCATTATCGGTCAGAATGACAGGGAATAGTTCGCAGAAGTCCATCTCTTTCTGATGTAGGTCATTCTTGATAGCGTAGAGATGTTTAGCGACCTCATTAGCTGTTTTATTATCAAGTAATCGAGCGAAGATAAAGTTACAGAAGGAGAGGTTAAAGGTGAGAAGTACCTTTCCGCCGATCCGTCCAGTAACGGTGTCCATTTCCAGCCAATAGCTGCTTCCTTTCTCTGTGAGAAAGCGTTGGAAGTCCTCGTAAGACCGCCCTTCTTTGGCAGTTTTAGGAATGGGTTGTAGGTTTCTGGTTCTCCGCTTTCTGAATTTCACGACACGGGGGAAATCAATGGGCTTTGTGGACAGATAGCCTTTTTCAAGGTATCGGTAGATAGAAGCTCTGGATGCCGAAAGTTCGTTTGAGGCGATGATGTGGTTGAGGTGTTGTCCCTTTTGGATGGCAGCAGAAACAATCTCATCCATGCGATAGAATTCTTCCTTGTTTAGTGCAACACCCGTTCTCGAGTCTGAGAGCTTAGCTTCATAATCAAGCTGAGCTCTTTTTGCGTAGTAGAACTGTTTCTGGTATCCGCAGTTGCTTCTCTTTTTCGGACAGGCATTACAAACGTAGGGAGCCTTTTTGAGTAAAGGGCAAGAATCACAATTGGATGTCACAGAATTTTCTTTAACCACTCGATTTCTCCGAACTTCTTTTGAGATTGTGGACGGATCTTTTCCTAGCTTAACAGCGATAGCTGAGAAGGGCTTAAGTTGTTCAATTCCTATTTGAATATCATTGCGATCAGAGAGGGTTAAGTGTTTGTTTTTCATTGTCAGTTACCAACTTGTCCCATAGTAAGTTCTACCTTATTTCTTTGTCTCAGTCTAATTTCCAGTTTTTAAGACAGACTAGAACTTACTTTGGGAATTTAGCCCGTGGAAATAATCTCTTATTTCCAGAAAAATATTCTTGAATTTCTCGGGATTTTTGATATAATAGTTAACAAATCGAGGGAGTAGCTAGCGGAAAATTCCGTGATATTGTCGTCAATCCGACTTGTTTCCGGCAATATATTAAATAGCGAGACTTGTTTTAGAACCTGTCTTCGCAAGTAAGGTATTTTTAGATAAGAGATAGTTTTTTGTCTATCAAGGCAGTTTTTTGAAGGAATACTGACTGTATTTCTAAAAAAACTAATACTCAATGAAAATCAAAGTCAGGCTAGGCGATGCCGATGCGGATTGAACTAAGGTTCATCAATTCAAGTCAACAACGGCTGAGTTGGATTTTCGAAGAGTATAAAGATGAGTGATAGAAAACTAGCCCTAGATAGAAGTGCCGAGCTGTGAAGAGAGGTTCTCATTAAACAGGTCTCTTTTTTATTTGTTAGGTAAAAAAGGGACCGAGAAGGAGAAGGAAATTGTCAAAAGAACAAAAACGCGATTTGTTTTATACACAGAGCGAAGAGCAAGTATTGTCAAGCATGGGGTCTTCTTTGGACGGTTTGTCTAGTGATGAGGCAAGCAAACGTCTAGCAGACTACGGTCGTAACGAATTGGATGAGGGTGAAAAACGCACACTCTTAGCTAAATTCTTGGATCAGTTCAAAGACTTGATGATTATCATTTTGATTGCAGCAGCAATCTTGACGGTGATTACAGAAGGTTCACACGGTTTGACAGATGCCATTATCATCTTAGCCGTGGTTATCTTGAACGCTGCCTTTGGTGTTTATCAAGAGGGTCAAGCTGAGGCAGCCATTGAGGCGCTAAAAAACATGTCAAGCCCAGTTGCGCGTGCGCTTCGTGACAATCATGTAGTCGAAGTTGATTCTAAAGACTTGGTACCAGGTGACATCGTCTTGCTTGAAGCAGGTGATGTTGTCCCTGCCGATATGCGTTTGTTGGAAGCTAACTCCCTCAAAATCGAAGAGGCAGCTCTTACAGGTGAGTCTGTACCAGTTGATAAAGATTTGTCAGCAGTTTTGGCTGAAGATGCACCGATTGGTGACCGTGTCAACATGGCCTACCAGAACTCAAACGTTACTTACGGCCGTGGTCTTGGTGTGGTTACAAATACAGGTATGTACACAGAGGTTGGGCACATCGCTGGCATGCTTGCTAATGCTGATGAGACTGATACACCATTGAAGCAAAACTTGCACCAATTATCTAAGGTCTTGACATACGCAGTTCTTGTCATTGCTGCGGTAACGATGGCTGTTTCAGTCTTCGTACGTGGAGAAGGTATCTTGCCTGCTCTTATGACTTCTGTAGCTCTTGCGGTTGCTGCCATTCCAGAAGGTTTGCCAGCTATTGTTACAGTTGTTCTTTCGCTTGGTACACAGGTCTTGGCTAAGCGTAACTCGATCATCCGTAAGTTGCCTGCTGTTGAAACACTTGGTTCAACTGAAATCATCGCATCAGATAAGACTGGTACTTTGACTATGAACCAGATGACTGTTGAAAAAGTTTATACAAACGGTCAATTGGTGGATGCTAAAGAAGCTTTGGATGCAAGCAATACAACGCTTCGTGTTATGAACTTTGCCAACGATACAAAGGTTGACCCAACTGGTAAATTGATTGGTGACCCAACTGAAACGGCTCTTGTTCAGTTTGGTTTGGATCAAAACTTTGACGTTCGTGAAGTCTTGGTATCTGAGCCTCGTGTGGCTGAATTGCCATTCGACTCAACACGTAAATTAATGTCAACTGTTCACCAACAAGCTGCTGGAAACTACTTTGTAGCTGTTAAAGGTGCTCCAGACCAATTGCTCAAACGTGTAACGCAAATTGAAGAAAACGGTACAATCCGTCCGATTACCGATGCGGATAAAGAAGCAATCTTGACAACCAACAAGTCCTTGGCTAAACAAGCCCTTCGTGTCTTGATGATGGCTTACAAGTATGTAGATGCTATTCCTGAGTTGGAATCTGACGTTGTTGAAAACGACCTTGTCTTCTCAGGTTTGGTTGGTATGATTGACCCTGAGCGTCCTGAAGCGGCAGAAGCTGTTCGTGTCGCTAAGGAAGCGGGTATCCGTCCAATCATGATTACAGGGGACCACCAAGATACAGCTGAGGCGATTGCCAAGCGTCTTGGTATCATTGATCCGAATGACACAGAAGACCATGTATTTACAGGTGCAGAACTCAACGAATTGACGGATGAAGAGTTCCAAAAAGTCTTCAAACAATACTCGGTATACGCTCGTGTATCTCCAGAACATAAGGTTCGTATCGTTAAGGCTTGGCAAAATGATGGCAAGGTTGTTGCCATGACTGGTGACGGTGTTAACGATGCGCCATCACTTAAGACAGCCGACATCGGTATCGGTATGGGTATCACTGGTACGGAAGTTTCGAAAGGTGCCTCTGATATGGTCCTTGCAGATGACAACTTTGCAACTATCATTGTGGCGGTTGAAGAAGGACGTAAGGTCTTTTCAAACATCCAAAAAACCATCCAGTACCTCTTGTCTGCTAACACGGCAGAAGTATTGTGTATCTTCCTTGCAACCCTCTTTGGTTGGGACGTATTGGAGCCAGTTCATCTCCTTTGGATTAACTTGGTAACAGACACTCTTCCAGCTATCGCTCTTGGTGTTGAGCCTGCTGAACCAGGTATTATGACACACAAACCTCGTGGACGCAATTCAAGCTTCTTCTCAGGTGGTGTCCTTAGCTCTATCATCTATCAAGGTATTCTACAGACCGCTTTGGTATTGGGTGTCTATGGATTTGCCCTGCTTTACCCAGAACACAGCATTTATGAAGAAATCCATGCAGATGCTTTGACAATGGCTTACGTGACATTAGGTTTGATCCAACTGGTTCATGCATACAATGTTAAGTCTGTTTATCAGTCCATTTTCACAGTTGGTTTGTTCAAAAATAAACTCTTCAACTGGTCAATTCCATTTGCTTTCCTTTTGTTAATGGCGACAATCGTTGTTCCAGGATTTAGCAATTTCTTCCATGTATCCGTTCTCTCTCCAACCCAGTGGTTGGTAACCATTATTGGTTCAGGTCTCATGGTTGTCGTTGTAGAAATTGTTAAATTTGTTCAACGTAAAATGGGATTGGATGAAAAAGCAATTTAATCTATCAAAAAACACTCGGGCTTAGCCTGAGTGTTTTGCTTGTTTTAGTAATTGGAAGCGGGGGAGAAGGAAGTTACTTGCTAGGAAGACCATTAGAGCCACTCTTGCAATGACCATTTCTACAAAAGGTGTAAAGTTTAGAAAGGCTAAGGCGATAATAGCTAGTAAGCTGATAATATAAATGCTGAAGTACAGTTTATTAGACGTGATGGTAATCTGGTCGCCATTTTCTACTTCAATAGTCGATTTTTTATCTCCTTTGACAGCAAATTGGGCAGTCTTGCCTGTCAGCTTGAGAGTAATCGTTTTCTTATTCCCGACACTTCCAGCCGTTTGACCGTTTACTAAAAGGTGAAGTTTTCCAGAGGCTCCAATTGCTCCGGTTTCGCGTGTAATGGTAATAGACATAGCAGACCTCCTTTTTCTTTATTGCAACATAAAACCAGTTGAAAGCGAACGCTTTCCTACTCGTTATTTACAAAGAAATTATTGAGATTCTAGTTGAAAAATGCTATACTAGAGAACAATATAAGGAGGTTTTATGAATTACGCACAAACTTATTTGATGGCAAACATGAGTTCGTTCCCAGCTGAACTACTGCCAGTTATTCAACGTGAGTTGGAAAACTTGGATGAGCAAGGGGTGAATGCCCTAATGATGACCGAGATTAAAAATCCAACCACTGCCTTGATTTTGGCAATTCTCACAGGTCCACTTGGAATCGACCGCTTTTATATCGGCAATAAAGAACTGGGGATTGCTAAATTAGCCTTGACAGTAGTTGGCTTCCTTACCTTAATTTTTTTCATTGGTATCTTCTTGTTGATTGCCTCAGGTATTTGGGCACTTGTTGATATTTTCTTGATTATGGGAGCATGTAAGCAAGCCAACTTTGACCGCTTTATGCAGCAAATCAATCAAGTAAAGATGTTCAAACAAGCTACGCAGACAAAAGCTGAACCAAGCCAAGCAACAGTAGAAACTGCTCCTGTTTCTGAAACAGTGGTAATGGTTTCTGAAGTGGCTGCAGTAACTGATGTTGCAGAAGAAGTAGTTGTTGAAACAGAAGAAATCGTTGCCACAGAAGAAGTAGTTGCTGTTGAAGCAGAAGAAACTGTAGTTACTGAAGAAGTGGTTGAAACAGAAGACGCTCCTGTTTCTGGCTCAGAAGCTGAATAAACGTGTTTATAAAAGGAGAAAAATAATGTCACAATTTACAGATTCGTATCTTGCAGCTAATGCTAGCAACCTTCCAGCAGAAGCCCTACCAATGCTTCGGCAACGCTTAAATGAATTGAATGAGTCGCAGATTACTTTTGTCTTGGCAGCGGAATTGAAAAGCCCATTGACTGCCTTGATTTTGGGGATCTTTTTTGGCGGATTAGGCGTTGACCGCTTTTACATTGGTCATGTTGGTCTTGGGGTTGCAAAACTCTTATTTGGCTGGTTGACTTTTTACATCTGGCCTTTGGTGGATTTGTTCTTGATTATGGGAGCAACTAAAAAAGCAAACCTTGAAAAACTACATCAAGCAATCATGTCTGCGACATGGATGCGTTAAAAAGAGAAAAAGCTCAGATTTAGTGGTCTGAGCTTTTTTCTGTACTGATAATGTATTTTGGGAAGATTGCTTGTCCCGACAAAGTGATGGCTAGTGCTAGTATGAGGAGGATGGTTTTGACAAGAGTTGGTAAGTTAAACAGTAAGGCGATTGGTATGATAGCCAAGCTGAAATAGTAGAGAGTGAAGTATTTGCTGTTTTCCACTATTTGAACTCTATCGCCGTCTTTAACTTGAATGCTTGATTTTTTATCCCCCCGAATGCTTAGTGTAACAGATGGTTGTGTAATTGGTAAGCTTAGAATTTTACCTTGAGTAACTGTCCCAGCAATTTTTCCATCTACCAGAAGCGGAAGTTTTTGGGAGGATAGTTGTTTGATAGTTTTTGGATAATGAATAGTAACTCTCATAAGAACCTCCTTGTAATCTAGTTTCATTATAGCAAAAAAGAAAAAAATGTAAACGGTTTCTGACACTGTTTTCCCCTACAGGCTTGCTTGAAGAATAAGAAACTGCTATAATTTTGAAGAGGTAGGAGTTTATATGAATTATCTTCAGAATTATATTTTAAGTAAAAGCAGTTATTTGCCATCTGATAAGTTATTCATTCTGCAAAAAGAACTAGAAGATTTAGATGATGAGGCTTTAAACGTTCTTATGATGGTTGAGATGCGTCAACCTCTTGTCGCTCTTATTTTGGCTATTTTCTTCGGTGAATTTGGTGTCGACCGTTTTTATGTCGGGAATAAAGAATTGGGATTTGCCAAGCTGATTGCTTTTGCAGTATCTTTTGTTACGCTATTTATCTTGATTGGGTTCTTGTTATTTTTGGGGCTTTATTTGTGGAAATTTATTGATTGCTTCTTAATCATGCGAGCATGTAAGGAAGCGAACTTTGAGCGTTTGATGCTACAAATCCATCAATATAAGGCTTTTCAGCATAGCAATCAGACATTTTAATAAGATATTTTTGGGAATAAGGGGAGGCTTGGTAGCAATGTCATTAAGTTAAGCATTTAAACAATTAAAGGAACTATTCCCGTCCGAGCAATTGATGACCAAACGGGAATAGTTTTTGTATTTAGGGCGCACAAAAAGGATGTTTTTTAACCCAATTTTTCAACTATTATGTTACTCTATAAGTGAAGCTTACAGGTGCCTTGCTTTTTATCTTTCTTTGGAACGTTCGATTGGGTCGGATGATGGATAAATGTTTGGCAATGTAGGTTTCTAATTGGAAGGAAGTGAGTTTGTTTCTAAGAAATTTTCGACAGGCATAAACAGCGTCTGAAAAACAAATTTTATAAGCCTGTTTTAACTTTGATGTTTTAATAGCAACGTGTGAGGTTAGCCATTTACAAACATTAAAATTGATAAAGCGAGCGTAGATTTCTTGGAGAATCCCTTCCTTCTTTTTTGCATGAAAATGAGTCAGACCGATACTGTATTTTAGGTCACGAAAACTGGTCTCTATGCCCCATCTGTAGGCATAGAGATCTTTTAATTTTTCTGGAGAATAATCGGTGTTTGTCACCAAAGTTTCAAAGAAACCTGGCTTGATTTCGAGACGCACCATTCGAAAATGAAGTTCGTAAAACTGAACTGGGTCGCTTTTTCGGCTAGAGCTTGGTAGAAAGTCAAAGGATGTGTGATTAGGTAAACAGCGATAGTGATTAGGAAAATTTTGATACTGTTGCTTCATCTCATTGGTCTGTTTCCGACAGATGTTTAGGTCAAATTTTTCATCAAAACAAGGGGTGTCAGGGAGGTTAAATCCTGATTTCATAGAATGATTCCCGTCACGAATACGAATAATATAGGACCAATTTCTTTCTTGGCAGTGAGCCATGACATTGTAGGATTCATACCCCCTATCCATTATTACCAGAGCTTGTTTGAAAGAAGAGTTCTTCATCATGTCAATAAAAGCTGCACGTTCATCAACCTCTCGATTATCTTGGATCCGTAAATCATGATATATCTCTTGTTCAAGATTGTAGAGAGCATTGATATGAATAAGATTGTAAGGAGTGTGATGTGGTCCAGTTTGAAAAGAGGTCGTTTTATCAAAACGATTTCTTGGTAGAATCACATCACTGCCATCAACAGCCAGGATAGGGAGATTATCAGAGATTGGAATTTTAGAAGTAATATCCCTAAAAAGTGTTTTAAAAGCTTGGTGTTTAATCTGATACCGCCGTTGGACAAAGGCAGATTGAGAGACAGGCAAATCTAAATCAAGTAGCTCTTTGGCTAAGGTATTACCACCCATGGTCAGTATAGCTTGAATCATGGTTTTCATCGTTAGCTGACTTTGCCGACTAAAATCTTTTTCAGGATGAAGCACAAACTGATTGGCACTAGAAACGATGTCGTTAATACTATCAAGTAAATGAGCTTTAATCTGATCTAGCATGACTTTTCCCCTTTTATTTTTAGTGTAACATAAAAACTAACCCACCACAAAATGTGATAGGTTAGTTAACTTAATGACATTGGGCTTGGTAGTGTCTTCCTTTTCTGTTTTTAGTAGGCTGTAAAGTACTTGTAATATGGAACGAGCTTTGTCACAGAAGTGACATTTTATAGAACAGCATTTATGATATAATGATAAAATATGCTAGTTGAGAGGAGAATTTCTATGCAGACAAAGAAAATGAGTATGTTTTTATTTTTTGCCTATCTCCTTTTACTTACTTGGATGATTGTCTTTAAGATGGACTTGAGCATCGTATATGGACGCTATGGTTATGCTAGTATAAACTTAATTCCGTTTGCAGGAACAGCGGTCTATGATGGAGTGCTGGATTTTCCAGAAATTCTATTTAATATTGTAAGTTTTATTCCCTTTGGTATTTATATGGAAATGCTATTTCGCAAGGCATCGTGGGTGGCTAATCTATGTTTGATTATGTTAGTAAGTCTCTGCTTTGAGGTTCTGCAATATCTTCTTTTACTTGGGGTTGCAGATATAACTGATTTACTGGCTAACGGCTTAGGGGGAGCAATCGGCATTAATATCATGTATGTCTTGACCAGTATTTGGCGGGAGAAGGCATATGTTCGTATGAATATTTTTTGTTTTGCGCTAACGTTTTTTGTTATATTAATAACTTATTTAGCTTTGTAGGTCTTGCTAAATATATCCAAAGTTTGCTAAAATGAATATAATGAATATTAAGGAAGAGATTATTAAATTATCTCAGGAAATCGGAATCTCGAAGATTGGTTTTACAACGGCTGATGATTTTGCTTATTTGGAGAAATCACTTCGTGCTAGTCAGGAAGAGGGGCGTTCGTCAGGATTTGAACACAAGAATATCGAAGAACGTATCCGTCCCAAACTGTCGTTAGAATCTGCCAAAACCATCATTTCTATCGCGGTAGCTTATCCTCGACATTTGCCTGTCAAACCGCAGAAGACCCAATACAAACGAGGGAAGATTACCCCTAGTTCATGGGGGCTTGATTACCACTATATCTTGCAAGATAAGATGGAGCGTTTGGCACGGGGAATTGAGAAACTGACGGATGGTTTGGAATACAAGGCTATGGTAGATACAGGAGCTTTGGTGGATACAGCGGTCGCTCGTCGTGCAGGAATTGGCTTTATCGGGAAGAATGGGCTAGTCATTTCTAAGGAATTTGGTTCCTATATGTTTCTAGGAGAATTAGTGACCAATCTAGAAATCGAACCAGATCAGCCAGTCGACTACGACTGTGGGGACTGTAATCGTTGTGTTGCAGCCTGTCCGACGTCTTGTCTATTAGGTGATACGACCATGAATGCCCGTCGTTGCTTGTCCTTTCAGACCCAGGATAAGGGTATGATGGACTTGGAGTTTCGTAAGAAAATCAAGACGGTCATCTATGGTTGTGATATTTGCCAGATTTGTTGTCCTTACAATAAAGGAATTTCCAGTCCGCCTGTGGTGGAGATTGACCCTGAATTGGCTGAGCCTGAGCTGATTCCATTCTTGGACTTATCAAATGGACAATTCAAGGAGAAATTTGGCCTGATTGCTGGTTCTTGGCGGGGAAAAAATATTCTCCAGCGCAATGCTATCATAGCCTTGGCTAATAGTAATGATCGCTCTGCCATTCCCAAACTCTTAGAAATCATCGATAAGAAACAAAATCCTGTCCACATGGCAACGGCTATCTGGGCCTTGGGGCAATTGGTCAAACAGCCCAATGATGAGATGGTTTCCTTTATCGCAGGTATTTCATCAGACAATGATGATGTCATAGCAGAGCAAACGGCCTTTCTCAACATGGTCAAGGACTTGCAAATGTGATATAATAAATATTATGAATAAAAATGAGGTGTATATGGATACAGCAGAAATTCGCCAAAAGACTGAAGAACTTGGCAAAAAATTAACTTCTTTTAGGGGGTCTCTTTGACTTAGAAGGTCTGGAAGAAGAGATTGCCATTCTTGAGAATAAGATGACTGAGCCAGATTTCTGGAATGATAATTTGGTAGCACAGAAGACGTCTCAGGAGTTGAATGAATTAAAAAACACCTACGGAAATTTCCATCAGATGTTGGATTTATATGATGAATCCGAAATTTTGCTAGATTTTCTAGCAGAAGATGAGTCTGTTCGGGATGAGTTGGTTGAAAAGTTGGCAGATTTGGACAAAACCATGACTGCTTACGAAATGACCTTGCTCTTGTCAGAACCCTATGATCACAATAACGCTATCTTGGAAATCCATCCAGGTTCGGGTGGTACCGAGGCACAAGACTGGGGAGAAATGCTCCTGCGGATGTATCAGCGTTATGGAAATGCCAAAGGTTTTACAGTAGAAACCTTGGATTATCAAGCTGGTGATGAGGCAGGTATTAAGTCCGTGACTCTAAGCTTTACTGGTCCAAACGCCTATGGCTTGCTTAAGTCAGAAATGGGTGTTCATCGTTTGGTGCGCATCTCACCTTTTGACTCAGCAAAACGTCGCCATACTTCCTTTACATCTGTAGAGGTAATGCCTGAGTTGGACGATACCATTGAAATTGAAATCCGAGATGATGAAGTCAAGATGGATACCTTTCGTTCAGGTGGTGCTGGTGGACAGAACGTCAACAAGGTCTCAACGGGTGTTCGATTGACGCACATTCCGACAGGGATTGTGACTCAGTCCACAGTTGACCGTACTCAGTATGGAAACCGAGACCGTGCAATGAAACTCTTGCAGGCTAAATTGTATCAATTGGAGCAGGAGAAGAAAGCAGCAGAAGTAGACTCACTCAAGGGTGACAAGAAAGAGATCACTTGGGGAAGTCAGATTCGTTCCTATGTCTTTACACCTTATACAATGGTAAAAGACCACCGTACTGGTTATGAGGTGGCTCAAGTCGATAAGGTTATGGACGGAGACTTGGACGGCTTTATAGATGCTTATTTAAAATGGCGAATTAGCTAAGAACCTGTATTTACAAGTGAAGTGCTTATAAATAAGAGATAGTTTTTTGCTCATCAAGGAAGTTTTTTTAGAGAATACGGACTGTATTTTGAAAAAAACGTTCTCAAATCTAAAGAAAGGACTGTCTAAGACAGGAAATCCTATGGGAATAATAGAAATGAAAGACGTTTCCAAGAAATATGGAAACGGAACGACTGCCCTTCGCGGAGTATCAGTCAATGTTGAAGCGGGAGAATTTGCCTACATTGTAGGTCCTTCTGGTGCAGGTAAGTCAACTTTTATCAAACTCTTGTATCGGGAGGAAAAGCTCGATAAGGGGAGTCTAAAGGTTGGTAAGTTTGACCTTGCAAAAATTAAAAAGAGAGATGTTCCTCTTCTACGTCGTAGTGTAGGAGTGGTTTTCCAAGACTACAAACTCTTACCTAAAAAGACTGTCTTTGAAAATATTGCCTATGCCATGGAAGTTATCGGTGAAAAACCACGGAATATCAAAAAACGTGTTATGGAAGTCTTGGACTTGGTTGGTTTGAAACACAAGATTCGCTCTTTCCCAAATGAACTTTCAGGTGGTGAGCAACAGCGGATTGCTATTGCCCGTGCCATTGTAAATAATCCTAAAGTATTGATTGCTGATGAACCAACTGGTAACTTGGACCCTGAAAACTCTTGGGAAATCATGAATCTATTGGAGCGAATTAACTTACAGGGGACAACGATTTTGATGGCGACACATAATAGTCAGATTGTAAATACACTTCGTCACCGTGTTATTGCGATTGAAGATGGTCGTGTAGTACGTGATGAAGCGGAAGGAGAATATGGATACGATGAGTAATCGATTTTTTAGACACTTTATTGAATCATTGAAGAGTTTGAAGCGAAATGGTTGGATGACAATTGCAGCCATTTCATCTGTAGCCATTACCCTTACCTTGGTTGGTCTATTTGCTTCAGTTATTTTGAACACAGCAAAGCTCGCTTCGGATTTGGAACAGAATGTACGTATCAATGTATACTTGAGAGCGAACTCAACCGATCAAGCTGAGACGATTGTGAACGAAGCAGGAGAGACGGTAGCTAATCCAGATTATCAAAAGGTGTACAATCAGATTACAGCCTTAGAAAATGTACAATCTGTCACTTATTCAAGTAAGGATGAACAGTTGCAGAAATTAACAGCTACCTTGGGAGATACTTGGAACCTATTCCAAGGAGATGCCAATCCACTTTACGATGCTTATATCATTGATACGACTGAACCGCAGTATGTAAAAACTGTTGCAGCAGAGATTGCTAAAATTGATGGTGTTACAGAGGTACGTGATGGGGAAGTTGAAACGGAACGTATTTTTAAATTAGCTAATCTAGTTCGTACATGGGGATTGGCAGCAACTGGCTTATTGCTGTTTACTGCTGTTTTCTTGATTTCCAATACTATTCGGATTACCATTATTTCTCGTAGCCGTGAAATTCAGATTATGCGTCTGGTTGGTGCTAAAAACAGTTATATCCGTGGACCATTCCTCTGGGAAGGTGCCTGGGTAGGTCTCCTCGGAGCTATTTTGCCTTCTGCTTTAGTCTACTCTCTTTATAAGATGATCTATACTTCAGTAAATGCTAGTCTTGCTAGTCAAGATTTGTCTCTGATTAATATGAATGTCTTTGTTCCAGGAATGATTGGCGCACTTTTTGTAATTGGTATTATTATTGGTTCCTTGGGATCAGTCATTTCCATGAACCGCTACTTAAAAATTTAATAGACAAGCTACATGTAAAAAGGTCTGCACATAATGAGGCAGACCTTTTTGTTATGGATGTCTATGGTGAGAAGATTCGTTCATCTCTTGTTTAATAGTACAGTCGCAGGAACGTAACCGCCCAATAACAAGGTATCTATCCACCCACTCCCTCCTCCAGTATACTGTTAGAAAAACAAAACTGGAGGATTTATTATGTCACACCCCATCATTCCATTGACTGTTCCCCAATCTCGCCGCTTTGAGAAGCGAGGCAGAAACGATATTATGATGAAAATTCGTCTCGGAAAAGTGGAGCTCACAGTCTTTCACACTATCAATCAAGAAACACTAGAAACAATCTTAGATAAGGTACTGTTCTATGACCATCCAACTCAGTGATTTAGGTCAAGTTTACTTGGTCTGTGGAAAAACAGATATGCGTCAGGGAATTGATTCCCTGGCCTATCTTATCAAAAGTCAGTTCAACCTGGATCCCTTCTCCGGTCAGGTCTATCTCTTCTGCGGAGGTCGAAAAGACCGGTTCAAAGCTCTTTATTGGGATGGACAGGGATTTTGGTTATTGTATAAACGTTTTGAAAATGGGAAATTGACCTGGCCAAACAATGAAGAAGAGGTCAAGGCTCTAACTTCCGAGCAAGTCGACTGGCTCATGAAAGGATTTTCTATCATTCCAAAAATAAATGTTTCAAAAAGTCGTGATTTCTATTGAAATCATGGCTTTTCTTTGTGTATAATGAGATAAAAAGAAGGAGATTGGTTATGTCATCACTAGAAAAAATTATTGAAACACAGTCAAAAACGATAGAGATGATGGCTAATGAACTCACTCTCCTTCGAGAACAGGTTGACTATCTGAGACAGAAACTCTACGGAAAATCATCAGAGAAGGTCGTATATCAACCAGGTCAGCTGAGCTTGTTTGGGGAGGAAAGTCTCCCTGAAGAAGAAGCTGACTTACCCAGTTGAAACGGAGACCATCACCTATAAACGCAAGAAAGCTAAGGGAGTTCGTCAGGCTATTTTCAGCCAGTTCACTCCAGAGATTGTGCATCACGAATTGCAGGGCGAAGACTGCACTTGTCCAGACTGTCATGGTCAGCTGAAAGAGATTGGCTCAACTGTTCAACGACAAGAGTTGGTCTTCATTCCTGCACAATTAAAGCGGATTGACCATGTTCAACACGCATACAAGTGTCAGGCATGTAGTCAGAAGAATCTAAGCGATAAGATTATCAAGGCTCCTGTTCCTAAGGCACCTTTGGCACACAGCTTGGGTTCAGCCTCTATCATCGCTCACACCATTCACCAGAAATTCAATCTGAAGGTACCCAATTACCGTCAGGAAGAGGACTGGCATAAACTTGGCCTGCCCATCAGTCGGAAGGAAATAGCCAACTGGCACATCAAGTCTAGTCAGTATTATTTCGAGCCGATTTATAACCTGTTGCACGAGAAATTGTTGGAGCAGCCTATTCTTCATGCGGATGAGACTTCCTACAAGGTCTTAGAAAATGATAGCCAGTTGACCTACTACTGGACTTTCTTGTCTGGGAAACATGAGAAAAATGGAATTACCCTCTATCATCATGACAAACGACGGAGCGGCTTAGTTGTGGAGGAGTTTCTTGGGGACTATGCGGGCTACGTTCATTGTGACATGTGGAGTGCTTATCGTCAATTAGACAAGGCTCAGCTCGTTGGCTGTTGGGCTCATGTTAGACGAAAATTTTTTGAGGCGACTCCTAAGAAGACAGATAATACTTCTTTAGGAGCCAAGGGATTAGCCTATTGCGACCGCCTGTTTGCCTTGGAGAGTGACTGGGCTGACCTGTCTACTGAGGAACGGCTACATAAACGGCAGACAGAGTTAACTCCCTTGATGGACGAGTTCTTTGATTGGTGCCGTGAATAGGCTGTCTTGCCAGCTTCCAAATTGGGTACTGCAATAGAGTATAGCCTCAAATACGAAACCACCTTCCGAGCCGTTCTCTCGGACGGTGACCTAGTCCTGTCCAACAATATGGCTGAGAGGGCTATGAAGACCTTGGTGATGGGCAGAAAAAATTGGCTTTTTTCTCAGAGCTTTGAGGGAGCCAAGTCGACAGCTGTCATTTTGAGTCTTTTAGAAACAGCTAAGCGACACGGACTTGATGCAGAAAAATATATGACCTATCTTCTAGAACACTTACCTAATGAGGAGTCGCTCGCAAAAAAGGAGGTTTTAGAAGCCTATTTGCCATGGGATAAAAATATTAAGAGAGCTTGTAAATAGAAAAAGGTTCCAGAGTCGACAGGACTTTGGAGCCTTTTCAATATACCTTGTTATTGGGCGCTTACGCAGGAACAATCTCCGCAGGATCCTTTTTCTTTGATGAGACTGCGAATAGCAAGAGAAAATAAGATGACGATGATGAGAAAGAGGATAAGTGTGGGCATTAATATTCTCCTTTTTCTAATGTTTTTAGTGTGACGATTGGAAGAGAGTTGGTTGGTTTTTTCACTAGGCTGTAGATGGCTGTGATAATTAGAAAGATAGCGATAAATGTCCAGACGGTCGGTAATTGTCCGTAGATAAGTACAAGACAAATCTGATAGATAACCAAACTACTTGCATAGGCTAAACCTGTTTGGAAACCGATAGCAATCCATGTCCACTTGGCTTCTCCCATTTCACGGTGAATGGCACCAATAGCCGCAAAACAAGGGGCACAGAGGAGATTGAAGACTAGGAAGGAGTAGGCTGATAACGCTGTATAGTCTTGTTGTAAAATTCCCCATAGTTCGGGATTTTCTTCGGTTGTTTCTCCTAATTTATAGAGGATACCAAAGGTGGCAATGACGGTTTCCTTGGCTAAGAGACCTGTAATGGCTGCAACAGTTGCTCGCCAATTTCCGAAACCAAGTGGGGCAAAGAGGAGAGAAACACTGCGTCCAATGGAGGCTAAGATACTCTCATCTGTTTCTACCATTTGTAAAGACCAATTATAGGAACTGCTGAACCAAATAATGATGTTGGTCACAAATATAATGGTACCAGCTCGCTTGATAAAACTAAGTGCCTTATCGAATGCATATCGGAGAACCGTACTGAGTTTTGGTAAGTGATAAGATGGTAATTCCATGATAAAGGGGCTTGCGACTCCACCAAGTTGCTTGGTCTTTTTTAGTGCCATTCCGGATAGGACGATGGCAGCCATACCGACAAAATAGGCGCTTGGAGCAATCCAAGGATTGTCAGGAAAGAAAGCACCGGCTACCAGTGAAATGATAGGAAGTTTGGCAGAACAGGGCATGAAGGTTGCTGTCATAATGGTGATTTTTCGGTCCTGTTCATTTTCAATAGTCCGGCTTGCCATGACTCCAGGAACGCCACAGCCTGTGGAAATCAACATGGGAATAAAGGATTTGCCTGATAGACCAAAACGTCTAAAAATCCTATCCATGACAAAGGCGACTCGGCTCATATAGCCGATGTCTTCCAAGATTCCCAAGCAGACGAAGAGGACGAAAATTTGTGGTACAAAACCTAGAATGGCTCCGCATCCTGCAATAATGCCATCAAGGACCAGAGATTGTAGCCAGCCAGCGATTTCAAATCGATCTAGATTTTCCTGAATAAGGCTTGGAACAAGCTCTCCGAAGAGGACATCATTTACCCAGTCAGTACCCATTGTACCAACCGTTTGAATAGACAGGAAGTAGGTCAGCCACATGACTGCCGCAAAGATAGGGAGGGCAAGAAAACGATTGGTAACAAGTCGGTCGATGTTATCAGACAGGTTAAAAGTCTTATCGCTGTCTTTTGTGACCAGTTCTGTGATTTTCTCGATAAATTGGTAGCGTTGATTGACGATAATGGCTTCCATATCGTCTGCGTAAATTTTTTCCAAAATGGCAATGATTTCGGTCAAATCAAGCATGTCTTGCGCATTGAGTTGCAATTGGTCTAGAATGACTTGGTCTTGTTCGAGTAGCTTAATGGCGTAGAAGCGTTTTTGATGATTTGGGATGGAATCCGATAATAGGTCAATAACTTGGGCGAGGCCAGCTTCAAATTGTTTGTCATACTGAGGATAGATTGGCTCAGCTTGTTGATTGGTAATTTTTTCTACTTCATGGAGGAGCTGGGATATACCTAGCTTTTTTAGTGCACTGATAGGCTGTACAGGAACTCCCAGTTGATAGGAGAGCTGGTCGCTGTTTATTGAGCGACCTTGACTTTTCAGGGCGTCTGTCATATTGAGGGCGATAACAATAGGAAGGCCCATTTCTAATAACTGCAAGGTCAGATAGAGATTCCGCTCCAAGTTTGTTGCATCAAGGACGTTGAGGATAGCAGCTGGTTGGTCCGCTATCAAATAATCTCTGGCAACCCGTTCTTCTGGTGTGTAGGGAGACAGCGAGTAGATACCTGGTAAATCTTGAATTAGTAAATGTTTTCGCTTTTTGATGGTTCCAGATTTTCTTTCAACGGTGACTCCAGGCCAGTTACCGACACGTTGGTTGGTCCCTGTTAGGAGGTTGAAAAGAGTTGTTTTTCCGCTATTTGGATTACCTGCAAGGGCGATTTGTTTTGTCATTTCCTCACCTCGCTTGTGATTTGAACACCAATCATTTGCGCTTCGGATTTGCGTAGTGTCAGCTCGTAGCCTCTCAAGGTAATTTCGATTGGATCGCCCAGGGGAGCGACTTTTTTGAGAAATAGCTGTGTGTTCTTTGTAAGTCCCATATCCATGAGGCGACGACGGAGTGCACCTGTTGTATAGATGTCCATGACCTTAGCTGAGCTACCAATAGGTGCCTCAGATAGATTGATTATTTCCGTAGCTGACTTTTCTATTAAAACCAGAGATTCAATAATTTCTCTGTCTAGGGCTAGACGGCTTGCCTTGACTTGGAAAATTGCATTGGTCTTGGTTTTTGAAATGATGCGAATCTCTTCTCCGACTTTTAAACCCAAGTGCGCTAAGTGTTTACGAATATCATCTTGCGTTAGACAATCTTTGACTAAATAAGATTGTCCAACTTGAAGGTTTTGCAGTTTCATATCGTTTCCTTTGTGATTTTTATAACAATAGTATAGCACAATTCCTTAAAAGTGTCAGATAATTTTTAGGAATAGCTTATTTTCTCTTTATTTTTCTCAATATTTCCAAAAAATCCATTGACTTTTTTTAGAGATATGATATACTAGTCAAGCACTGCTGGTTTAGCTCAGTCGGTAGAGCGCATCCATGGTAAGGATGAGGTCGCCGGTTCAATCCCGGCAACTAGCATCGAATACTATCGAAAGGCCTTGTTTGACAAGGTTTTTTCTTATTTTTGTCCTAAATTCGCCCTTATTGTCAAAAAATCCCTTGACATGAATGTTTATTATGGTAGAATAGGGCTTAGAAAAAAGAAAGGAGTAAAACAAATGAACACACAACTTGTCCTTCAGCAAGCTATTTTTTATCATACACTCCTTTCTAAGCAGGAAAACAGGGCTCATTGATGAACTATTCTAGTTCTTTGTGGGCTGTACTCTGAAAGTTGGGCCAATCAAGCATGTGTGGTCATGCCTTGATAGGATTTAACCTTGCTATTCTAGAGTTGGTCTATTTTTGTGGACTTACGCAAGCCTAGGTGGAGTGAAATGCTTCCCTGGGCTTTTTTGTGCGCTTAGAAAGGTAATACTCTTCGAAAATCAAAATTATCCGTTGTCAACTTGCCTTGATGAACTCCAGTTCTATCTTCGACATCGTTTTCTAGGCTACTTTTGATTTTCATTGAGTATAAGGTCTATCAATTGTTGCTTATTGAATAAAGTGGCAAATGGTAGGTTATAGATTTGTAAAGGAGATACCCGTTGTGCTAGTTAATCAAGCGTAAGCAAGGGAATATTTTAAACTGATACTAAATTCAGTATGACTGCTTTTAAGCAAAAGAGAATAGATAAGTAATGGTAAATATAGGAAGTAGGTTTGTATGACAGAAGCACAAAACAATTTTTTGACAGAGCTAAAAATAATACAGGAACAAGCTGTAATAATGAATAGTGGACAATCCAATTTATCTGAGAATGAAAAATTATTCAATGTGAGCTATGATACGCTATATTTAGTCATGGAACTTCTAGATGGTTATAGGGGGATAAATATTAGTTTATTAGATAATGATCACCAAGAATTTTTAAACGATAGAATTCAGTTACATGACAAGATTGCCAACTTTTTGCAATCATATTAGTTTAGTATTCTGTCTTATTGAAACAAAATCATTCACTCAAATAACGTGTGGTATCGTTTTTTGTGATTGATTTGGCTAGAATTAACTAGCACAACGGGTAAAGGAGATATATGTTTCGATTAATTTTTGATTATATCAAGCGTCATAAGTGGCTCTATCTATTGGTTGCTGTGACCTTGATTATTTATGACGCCACACTTTTGCTACCAACGCAAATCATTCAGCGGATGGTCGATATACTGACCGAGAATGAATTAACACAGGCCATATTGGTTCAGGAGATAACCTTATTGTTATTGGTAACAGTGCTGAACTATGCAACAGCCTTCATTTGGCATCTGAAATTATTTCAGGCCTCTGTCAATTTCAAGTTTGATATGCAGCAACGTGCCTTTAAAAAATTAGTGACCATGCGGACTCCATTTTATGAAAAATTCCGCTCAGGAGATGTCATGACTCGTTTTTCAACGGATGTGGATGGCCTGATGGAGATGGTGGGTTATGGTCTTATGATTGTCGCCTATGCAGGCGGTATGTTGGCTTTTATCATTCCCACGATGTTCTTTATTGATTGGAAAATTTCGCTAGTAGCTTTACTACCGATGCTGTTCATGACACTAGGTATATTTTTTATCGGGAGAAAACAAGATAAGGCGATTGATGCCAATAGAGAAGCTGTAGCCCAGCTCAATAATGAAGTTTTGGAGGTCATCGAAGGCATTCGAGTGACTCGGGCTTATAGTAAAAAAGCAAATCAAAAGGCTCAATTTCAAGCTCGTACCAAACAATTGGCTCAAGGTGGGGATCGCATCACTTCCTTGCAATCATTGTATAATCCATTAGCCACAGTCTGTTTGGGATTGTCTACTATTTTCGTACTTCTCATGGGGGCACAAGCCGTGAAAGCAGGGCAACTGACCTTGGGACAAGTAATTGCCCTTCAATTGTATGTCGGTTCGCTTTTAGAGCCGTTTTGGACACTAGCAGATTTCATCCTTGTTTATCAGACTGGTAAGACATCTTTCGAAAAACTGCAAGAGCTGATTGAGACGGGAGATGATTTGGAGGCTGATGGTTCTAAGGAAATTGCAGAGCTGTCTAGTATTTCCTTCAAAAATTATAGCTTTAGTTATCCACAGGCGGAAAGAGCCAGCCTACAGGACATCAATTGGACACTGAAAGCAGGGCAAACTGTAGGTATCGTTGGGAAAACTGGTTCGGGAAAAACGACCTTGGTTCGTCAATTCTTACGCCAGTATCCGATTGGTCAGGGAAATTTTTTCATCAATCATCAATCTGTTTTAGACTTTAAACGTTCTAGTATAGAGGAAAAAATTGGCTATGTTCCACAAGAACACATTTTGTTTTCAAGGTCTGTTGGAGAAAATATTGCCCTAGGGAAAGTAGCTAGTAGCTCTGAGGAGATTGAACAAGCCATTGCCACAGCAGCTTTTAGTCAAGATTTAAAACGGATGACTGATGGTCTTGATACCATGATTGGTGAGCGTGGTGTGTCTATTTCTGGTGGTCAGAAACAACGGATTTCCATTGCCCGTGCTTTCCTGCGAGAGCCAGATTTGCTAATTCTAGATGATTCTTTGTCGGCAGTGGATGCTAGGACAGAACGCCAGATTATCCAAAATATTCAAAAAGAACGTGCAGGCAAAACCAATGTCATCGTGACCCATCGTCTATCTGCTGTCAACCATGCAGACTGGGTACTAGTCTTGGATGAGGGGCGTATCGTTGAGGAAGGGCGTCCAGCTGATTTGCTTGCCCAAAGAGGTTGGTACTATGAACAATACCAACGACAACAAAGCCGGGAAGGAGGAGAATAATGAAGGTTTTAGGATTTTTATTGAAACAAATTCGTCGTGTCAAGTGGCTATTTATAGTAGCTGTCGGCTTCTATCTATTGGCTTCGACCATGGTTCGATTGGCTCCTCTGCTGATTCAGCAGGCGATTGATGGGCCGATTACGGATTTGAGCAAGGGTTTGCCCTTTGATGAAGCTGTTTTCTTAAACCAGTCAGCTCAATACATGGGAATGATTATTCTGGGAGCTATTGGCTTCTACTTATCTATGCGTTTACTCATGCATTGCGCCAATCGTATTGCTGAAAATCTACGTAATCAAGCTTATGATGTTATGCAACGGTTGCCTATTTCTTATTTTGATGATAAGCCCGCTGGAAAAATTGCAACTAGAATTGTCAATGATACAGAAACCCTGCGGACACAATTTTATGGGACCTTAGTTAATGCCTTTAACAATATTGTTCGTTTGCTCTTTACATACGGTGTCCTATTTTACATGAATGGGAGCCTTGGTTGGCTGATGTTACTCTTGATACCACTCTATATCGGTATTCAATTTGCTTACAAGAAAATGACAGACAAGCCGATGAAGGATTTTTATGATGCAAGGAGTGACGTCAATACGCAGGTGAATGAGACCATGAATGGTGCAAGTTTGATTCAACTTTTTGGACAAGAAGAGCGCATCATGAAAGAATTTGAAGTGACTGCTGACAAGATGCGTCGGGCAGATAATAAGATTATCTGGGCCCAGTCTCTTGCCACGTGGAATCTGAGTGGTTTACTGCAAAATTTGGTCATTGCTGCGATTTTAACGGTAGTCGGCTATCAGTTTCTTGCGGGACAGGATGGAGTTACAGCTGGGAAACTCTTTGTTTATGTCAACTATATCGAAGGAGTCTTCATTGCTTTGGGAGCGCTGGTTCAACAGTTCCCAAATATGCTTCGCTCGTTTGAAACAGGTAAGCGTCTAATGACCCTTCTAGAAGAAGAGGTGGAAGACGACTGTGATCGTATTTTGGAAGTTGAACAAGGGCAAGTCGTGTTTGAACACGTGAACTTTAGCTATGAAGAAAACAGACCAGTTTTGAAAGATATTACCATTCTGGCAGAAAAAGGAGAAACAGTTGCTCTGGTTGGGCATACTGGGTCTGGTAAGTCTTCTATTATGAACCTCCTCTATCGTTTCTATGATCCCCAGGAGGGAAGGGTTTTACTGGATGGGAAAAATATCCGTGATTATTCTCGTGAAAGCCTGCGCAGTCACATGGGGATTGTTTTGCAAGATCCCTATCTCTTTACAGGGACGATTGCCAGCAATGTTTCCATGAATGAAGAGGAAGCAGATAGAACAAGAATCATGCAGGCGCTAGAAAAAGTTGGTGCAGGGCCTATGCTATCTCGCTTAGAGAAAGGGATTGATGAACCGGTTGTTGAGAAGGGAGCGGCCTTTTCAAGTGGGGAACGTCAGTTGATTGCCTTTGCGCGGACACTCTACTCTGATCCTAAAATTCTGATATTGGATGAAGCAACTTCTCATATTGATACGGAGACGGAAGAAATTATCCAACATGCCATGGAAGTTGTGAAAGAAGGTCGGACAACCTTTATTATTGCCCACCGACTTTCTACCATTCAAAATGCAGACCAGATTCTTGTCTTAGATCAAGGTCGAATTATTGAACATGGGAAGCATGAAGAATTGGTTGCACGTGGTGGAGTATATGCTCAAATGCATGAGATTCAAGCAAAGGTGTAATAAGCAGTTAAAAATTCCAAGCTTTGGCTGGAATTTTTTGCTATAATTGACTCATGAAAGCCTTAATTTTTGATGTAGATGATACGCTTTATGATCAGATTCAACCGTTTGAACGTGCTTTGGAAAGACACATTGAAGTAGCAAGGGAGCAAATTGAACCACTCTACCTTTCCTTTCGCAGATATGCGGATGAAGTATTTGAAGCGACAGCAATTGGAAAGATGAGTCTGAAAGATAGTCATATTTATCGGATGAAACATGCTTTGGCAGATTTTGGGTATCAGGTGTCTGATGCAACAGCCTTAGCTATTCAAATAGATTATGATTATTTTCAAGGGCAGATAGAGCTCAGTCCAGTGTTTCCAGAAATATTTTCATGGTGTCAGGCGCAAGGAATTGCAATGGGGATTATTACGAATGGACCTTATAGACATCAGTTGAGAAAGATACGCACGATGGGGTTAGTTAATTGGTTTGAGCTAGAACATGTCCTAATTTCTGGACAAGTTGGTATCACAAAGCCAAATCCTGCTATTTTTCAACTAATGGAAGAACGTTTGGAGATGTCAGGCGAAGATATCTGTTATCTAGGGGATTCGTTTGAAAATGATGTGGTAGGAGCGAAAGCTGCGAATTGGAAGGCAATTTGGTTTAATCATAGAAAGAGAATAGAGCCAATAGCTCCGTATCAGGCAGATAAAGTGGTGACAGATTGGGATGAACTGGTCGAAGTTATCCAGTCTTTCTAGTGGTTTCTACAAGGGATTATCAATTTTTTATAGGTGTGATAGATAAAATATATTAGTAGGATACCTGTCTTTATGATAGTATAAAATGTAAGCATAGAAGTATAGGTGTGAATCCAAGCAGATTTTTATTCCTACTCTATGAAATTTTTTGAAATGGAGTTACCTATGACACAAGCTTTCTTTCCTATCCATACTCTAGAGACTGTTAGTCCAGAATTACGAGAAAACCTTGCGACTGTCAAGAAAAATAATGGCGGTTATATTCCTAATCTCATCGGTCTTTTAGCCAATTCCCCGACAGCCCTAGAAACCTACCAAACTGTTAGTGGTATCAATCGCCGTAGTAGTCTGAATCCGACTGAGCGTGAAGTGGTACAAATTACAGCTGCTGTTGCCAATGGCTGTGGATTTTGCGTGGCAGGTCATACGGCTATTTCTATCAAGCAGGTTAAGATGCCAGATGTAATTCTACAGGCTCTACGCCAGGGAACTCCCATCGAAACGGATGCCAAATTAGGTGCTCTCGCTCGATTTACTTTGGCAGTTATCCATGAAAAAGGCAAGGTTGAACAGCCCTTGCTAGAGGAATTTTTCCAAGAGGGCTACACGGATGAAAATGCCTTGGATGTGGTGTTAGGAGTCAGTCTTGCAACTCTTTGTAATTATGCCAACAATCTCATCAACACTCCTATCAATCCAGAATTACAGGCCTATGCTTTGGAGAATTGAGTAAATAGAATAGAGTAAAAACCAGTCGGAAAAATCGGCTGGTTTTTCAGTTCTAACAAGTGAAACTATTTTTATAAAAAAGTTAGAAAATAGAAAGTAGTTTCAAAAAATCCCCTTTTCTTTCTTCAGACAGAAATTAAAATTTAAATGTAAAAGTCTATTGAAAAAACATCAGTATATTATATAATTGTATTGTAAGCGCTATCTTGGATCCAATAGTAGAACGGTGCAAGGAGAACTAAATGGCGATCATAAGCAAAGAAATCTTAAAAGAGCAGATTAAAGATGGCATTATTGTTTCCTGTCAGGCCTTACCTGGTGAACCCTTGTATAGGGAAGAAGGGGGGATTATGCCTTTACTCGTAAAGGCGGCAGAAGAAGCAGGTGCCGTAGGTATTCGAGCCAATAGTGTCCGAGATATTAAAGAAATCAAGGAAGTAACCGATTTACCGATTATCGGAATTATCAAGAGAGATTACCCTCCTCAAGAACCCTTCATTACGGCAACGATGAAAGAGGTTGACGAGCTAGCTGAGCTAGACATTGCAGTTATTGCCCTGGATTGTACTAAACGTGAGCGGTTTGATGGTCTGGACATCGTTGATTTCATCAAGCAAATCAAGGAAAAATATCCACACCAACTCTTCATGGCAGATATTTCTACCTATGAAGAAGGTGTGACAGCCTACGAGGCAGGTATTGATTTTGTTGGAACGACCTTATCAGGATACACATCCTATAGCCGACAAGAAGATGGACCAGATATTGAGCTGGTTGACCGACTTTGCCGTGCTGGGATTGATGTCATCGCAGAAGGAAAAATACACTATCCTGACCAAGTAAAAATTATTCATGATTTAGGTGTGGCAGGAATTGTTGTAGGCGGTGCAATCACACGTCCAAAGGAAATCGCAGAGCGGTTTATTAGTGCTTTACATAAATAATAAATAGGTTATAGAAAGGAATGGAGTATGAATTTTAAGAAGTTTTCTCAGCTAGGGCAGGCCTTTATGCTGCCAATCTCAATTTTGCCTGTTGCTGGTCTCTTACTGGGAATTGGAGGCGCCTTATCAAATAGTAATGCTGTAGCACAATTTCCTGTATTGGATCAAGCGTGGTTGCAAGCTGTATTCACTATCATGAGTACGGCAGGTAGTGCTGTATTTGCGAATTTAGCATTGATTTTTGCAATTGGTGTTGCTGTAGGTTTGGCAGATGCTGATAAGGGGACTGCTGGCCTATCTGCTGGAGTTGCATACTTGGTTTATACGGCTACTATTAGTGGATTTTTAACTCTTTTTGCAGATAAGGAAGCAAGCATTGATACTGGAGTTTTGGGCGCTTTAGCGATTGGTATCGCTGTTGCAACTTTACACAATAAATATCGAAAAATTGAATTACCAACCTTTCTTGGTTTCTTTGGAGGCTCTCGCTTTATTCCAATTATTTCATCATTTGCAGCAATTGCGATTGGCTCCATTTTTTATATAATTTGGCCACCGATTCAGAATTTATTAGTTGATTTTGGTAAGGCAATCGCAGAGATGGGAAGTTTTGGAACCTTCTTATATGGTTTTGGATTACGTTTGACAGGTGCATTTGGCTTGCACCATACCATCTATCCAATGTTTTGGTATACCTCATTAGGTGGAAGTGAAGTGGTAGCAGGTGAGACAATCCAAGGTGCGCAAAATATTTTCTTTGCTCAATTAGCAGATGCGAATCACACAGGCTTATTTACTCATGGAACTCGATTTTTTGCTGGTCGATTTGCAACGATGATTTTTGGTCTACCAGCATCTTGTTTGGCTATGTATCACGCAATTCCTAAGGAAAATCGTAAGAAGGTTGGCAGTTTTTATTCAAGTAGTGCATTAACTTCCCTCTTGACAGGAATTACTGAACCAATTGAATTTTCTTTCTTGTTTGTTGCTCCATGGCTATATGTTGTTCACGCATTTTTAGATGGACTATCATTCTTAGTCGCAGATCTCCTGCAAATTCGTATTGGGAACTCATTTTCTGGTGGGCTTATTGATTACTTGATTTTTGGTGTTTTCCAAGGAAATGACAAAACCAATTGGATTTACGTGATTCCTATTGGCTTGCTTTGGGCAGCAGTTTATTATCTAGTTTTCAAATTTTTAGTAACCAAATTTCACGTGCTAGTTCCTGGTATGGAAAGTAGTGATCAAGCATCACATTCTGAAAAAGTTTTATCAAACGGTTCTAGTCTTCGTGATAATGCAATTGCTATCATCGATGCTCTTGGTGGTGCAGATAATATTGAGAATGTAACTGCCTGTGCGACTCGATTAAGAGTATCGCTCAGAAATAGTGGTCTTGTGGATAAGGGAGTTATTCAGTCTATAGGTGCGACGGCTGTTTTGGATGTAAAAGGAGGAATACAGGCTATTTTCGGAGGTAAGGCTATTCTGTATAGCCAAGAAATCAATCAAATTCTTGGTCTGGAAGAATAAAGTTATATTTAAGCGAATTAAAAGCATTCAAACTGTACCTGTCGGGTATTTTTGAATGCTTTTTGTTTTATTAAGATTGTTGTGAAATAGAAAGACGGATGAATTATTCTCTAATAGTTTGCTTGAAAATATTCTCTTTTTTCTCCTTGTCAATAGCCAAAAAATAGGCGTAGATAATATCTAGCATGATGAGCAGGGGAATTTGGGGTGAGATACGATTGCCGTAATTGAGGTGGCGGACAGAGGCGACTGGAATGATTTGGTCAAAAGTCGGATGGGGAAAACTCTTAGTTGTTAACAGGGCGGTAGGAATCCCCTTTTGAGCAGCCAGCTGGAGATGCTCCATGACCTCTTCTGTCTGACCAGACAAAGAAAGGCCGATAACCAAGCAGGTCTGATCTAGGATATTGGTTGTCCAAATAAGATTGTTTTTATCAGTAATTGCATCACAGACAACACCCAGTCGCATAAAGCGGGATTTGATTTCCATTGCAACCAAACCAGAACTGCCGATTCCATAAAAATAGACACGCTTGCTACTGTCGATGAGTTTGGCAATTTCTTCCAATTTTTCTTCATCAACGAGTTTATTGGTAGCAGTTAGGATTTCTTCATAGTCTACCAAGACTTTTTTTGTTAGGCTCCGCTGTAATTTTTCAAAATGTTTATCCAAGTATTCTTGGTTATTTTGAAAAGCGAAAACAAATTCCCTGTAACCAGAAAATCCACATTTTTTGGCAAAACGGGTAAGAGCAGATGGAGAAATGTGGAGTTGCTGTATAGTGTTTTCTTGGCTAAGATCGGTGCTAGATGGGTCTAACTGAGTAAAATAACTGGCAATCTGCTTTTCAAGTCTAGTCATCTGATCCAGATGAGACTCAATGATGGCAGTGATGTGTTTCGGTGTTTGTAACATTTTCCACTCCTCTGATAGCTTCTGAGGATATTATACCACTTAAAACTCCTCATTGATAGGTTTTGTGTTATAATGGAACTGTAAAAGGAACGTAATATTATGTATATTGAAATGATAGATGAGACAGGGCAGGTTTCTGCTCAAATGCAGGAGCAGATTACGGAATTGCTCCAGTTTGCTGCCGAAAAAATTGGCAAGCAGAATAAGGAAATGGCTGTGACCTTTGTGGACAATAAGCGTGTCCATGAGGTTAACTTGGAGTACCGAGGAATTGACCGTCCGACAGATGTTGTCAGTTTAGAATATAAGCCAGAGTCGGAGATTGTCTTTGATGAGAAGGACTTACTGGACAATCCTGAATTGGCTGAGATGATGGAAGATTTCGATGCCTATATTGGTGAATTGTATATTTCTATCGATAAGGCGCGTGAGCAAGCTGAAGATTATGGTCATAGCTACGAGCGTGAAATGGGCTTTTTAGCTGTACACGGTTTTCTGCATATCAATGGCTATGATCATTATACGCCAGAAGAAGAAACAGAAATGTTTGGTTTACAAGAAGAAATTTTGACGGCCTATGGACTTACAAGAGAATAATTCAAAAAATCGCTGGAAAAACCGAGAATTGATTGCTAGTCTAGAATTTGCAGTAACAGGTTTGTTTACGGCTTTCAAGGAAGAACGCAATATGAAGAAGCACCTGGCTTCAGCTGTCCTTGTTATGCTTGCGGGACTTATTTTCCAAGTATCTGTGACAGAATGGCTCTTCCTCTTGCTCAGTATTAGTCTAGTTATCGCTTTTGAAATTGTGAATTCGGCTATTGAGAATGTGGTGGATTTGGCGTCAGACTATCATTTTTCTATGTTGGCAAAGAATGCAAAAGATATGGCAGCAGGGGCAGTCTTGTTTGTGTCAGGATTTGCCTTGTTGACAGGATTGATTATCTTTGTGCCGAAAATTTGGGACTTTATTTTTTAGAATATAAGGAGAATACATGACATTTAAGTCAGGTTTTGTGGCGATTTTAGGTCGTCCAAACGTTGGGAAATCAACCTTTCTCAACTATGTAATGGGGCAAAAAATTGCCATCATGAGTGACAAGGCTCAAACAACCCGTAACAAGATTATGGGCATTTATACGACAGAAGAAGAGCAGATTGTCTTCATTGACACACCAGGAATCCACAAGCCTAAGACAGCCTTGGGTGACTTTATGGTGGAATCTGCCTATAGCACCCTTCGTGAAGTGGATACGGTCCTTTTTATGGTGCCAGCCGATGAAAAACGAGGCAAGGGAGACGACATGATTATGGAACGCCTTAAACAGGCCAAGGTTCCAGTCATTTTAGTGGTTAACAAGATTGACAAGGTTCATCCAGACCAGCTTTTGGAACAGATTGATGATTTCCGGCAACAGATGGACTTCAAGGAAATTGTGCCAATTTCTGCTACCCAAGGGAACAATGTCAACCGACTCATGGAAATTCTCAAGGAAAACCTAGACGAAGGTTTCCAATATTTTCCAGCGGACCAAATCACTGACCACCCAGAACGTTTCTTGGTATCTGAGATGATTCGGGAGAAGGTTCTACACCTGACTCGTGAGGAAATTCCGCACTCTGTTGCCGTTGTCATTGAATCTATGAAACGCGATGAATTTACCGACAAGGTCCATATCCGAGCGACGATTATGGTGGAGCGTGATAGCCAGAAAGGCATCATCATAGGCAAGCAAGGAGCCATGCTAAAAAAAATCGGCTCCATGGCCCGTCGTGATATTGAACTGATGCTAGGCGACAAAGTCTTCCTCGAAACCTGGGTCAAAGTCAAGAAAAACTGGCGTGACAAAAAACTAGACCTCGCCGATTTTGGTTATAATGAGAAAGAGTATTAAAAACAATAGAGCGAAGCGGTCCAGAGGACGTGTTCGACGTTTCTCACATCATTCGACCATAATGATGTGAGAAACTAGTAAGTCGCCTAAGCAATTCTGGGGGAGTGAAACAGTCTAGGAATAGACTGTTTCAGCTGGTCACTTAGAAATGTTAAAGTGACCATTTGAAAAACCGAGCTTGAAAACCAGAGGGCGAGGTAGCCTGGTGTGACTTGTCTCGCCAGAATAGAAATGAATTAATTTCAAGCGTGAAGCACCACTTTTGTGGTGTTTTCCGTCGTTACGGTGAGATATTATGACGATTAGAGCAGTTAATGAACAGACTCTTCCTACTTGGACTCTCTTTGCAAGTCAGGTTTGGCAGACAAGTGAGCAAGTTTTGATAGAGAAATTTTCAAATAATGAGTTTCCTTTTGAGTTTTTGTACTATTCTCAAAGTGAGGAGCCGATAGCGTGGATTAGTTTGTCGCTCCGTCATGACTATGTAGAAGGCTGTCAGACGAGTCCAGTGGCCTATTTAGAAGGAATTTTTATTAGTCCGAATTACCGTAGTCAAGGGATTGCGGAAGAACTGTTGCATTTTGCAGAAGGTTGGGCTAAAAGCCGTGGTATAGGCCAACTGGGGTCTGATGCGGAATTAGATAACCTACTTAGTCAGAAGTTTCATATCAAGCATGGCTTCCGAGAAGTTAGCCGAACAGTTCACTATGTTCGAAATTTGAATAGTGAATAAAATTATGTCTAACACACATTTAGTTAAGAAAGGAAAGCCGATTAGGCGTTGTCTTGAACTCGCCTACGACTCCGTGAAAAAAGATAACCGTGACTAGGTGCCGATGCACCGTCGGTCAGGTTCCTATTTTTCTTTGACATTGTAATTTCATTAGAAAGGACGAGTGTTTGCGTACTTGAACCCGAGCTAAAAGCTCGGAAAATAGATAGAGCTCCTTATGTGCAAGTCACATAGCGTCGCTCTCCTAATTTTACTATATTTAGAAAGGAAAGCCGATTAGGTGTTGTAATTGAACACGCCTACGACTCTTTGAAAAAAGACAACCGTGACCTAGGTGTCGAAGCACCGTCGGTCAGGTTTCTATTTTTCTTTGAGTCGCTTAACGGCTTAGTATCTTAGTATGCCCGAATTGCCTGAAGTTGAGACGGTTCGTCGTGGTTTAAATCGGTTGGTCAAGGGAAAGGTCATCGAAAAGGTCAAGGTGACCTATGCTCCCATGATTAAGACTGGTGTGGATGCCTTCTGTCAGGACTTGCTTGGTCAGGAGATTTTAGATGTGGACCGTCGTGGCAAGTATCTCTTGATTTACCTGACGGACCATGTCCTCATTTCCCACTTGCGGATGGAAGGTAAGTATAATTTCTTTCCTGACCAGGTGCCTGCCAACAAGCATTTCCATGCCTTTTTTACTTTTTCAGATGGCTCGACCTTGGTTTATCAGGATGTCCGCAAGTTTGGCACAATGGAACTGCTGGGCAAGGCAGATGTGGATGCCTATTTTATCAGTCGAAAAGTTGGTCCTGAGCCGACGGAGGAAGATTTTGACTTAGAAGAATTTGCACTCAAGTTAGCTAAGTCGAGAAAGCCCATTAAGTCGCATCTTTTGGACCAGTCTTTGGTGGCTGGTTTGGGCAATATCTATGTAGATGAGGTTCTGTTTAGAGCACAAGTTCATCCTGCTCAAGCAAGTAATCAGCTGTCGGCAGAGCAGGTAACTAGCCTTCGCCAAGCTACCATAGAAGTTCTGCAACTGGGTATCGAAAAAGGTGGTTCAACCATTCGGACCTATAAAAATGCCTTGGGCATGGATGGGACCATGCAGGATTATTTACAAGTTTACGGAAAGACAGGGCAGGCCTGTCTCCGTTGCCAGACGGAGATTGTCAAAATCCAGCTGGGCGGTCGAGGGACGCATTTCTGTCCCACGTGTCAGGTGAAACATGGTTAAAATTATCGGTTTAACAGGCGGAATCGCCTCTGGAAAATCAACGGTCACAGCTTTTTTACGAGAACAGGGCTATTCAGTCATCGATGCGGATGCGGTCGTGCATGAATTGCAGGCCAAAGGTGGCAAGCTCTATCAGATTTTGCTGAAAGAATTTGGTCAAGACATCCTATCAGATGATGGAAATTTAGATAGGTTCAAACTGGGTCAGGCTGTTTTTGCGGATAGCAATCTGCGGGCTCGCCTGTCTGACCTGCAGGACCAAATTATCAGACATGAATTGCTGGCAAGAAGGGATGCTCTCAAGCAGACTGAGGATGTAATTTTTATGGATATTCCTTTGCTTTACGAGGCAGATTATAGCGGGGAAGTAGATGAAGTCTGGCTGGTTTATGTCGATAGAGCGCAGCAGTTGGAACGGCTTATGAAACGTAATGGCTTAGCTGTTCAAGATGCGGAAAATCGTCTGGCTGCTCAGCTTTCTTTAGAGGAAAAACGGTCGCAAGCCCAGGTGGTGATTGACAATAGCGGAGCGGTTGAGGCGACCTTAGCACAGGTTGCGCAACTTTTGGAGGAATTAAAGGATGGACGACGGTAGTAGTTATTGGAAGCAGAATTTGAAGGTGGCTTGGTTGGGAAATTTCCTAACAGGGACGAGTTTTACCTTGGTTATGCCCTTTATCTCGGTCTTTGTAGAAGAGTTGGGAGTGGGACCTGGACAGGTGGAATACTATGCAGGGCTGGCAGTGTCGGCCAATGCCTTTGCAGCGGCAGTTATGGCTCCTATCTGGGGGAGTTTGGCGGACCGTTACGGTCGCAAGCCTATGATGGTGCGGGCAGCTTTTGCGATGATTTTTACTATGGGTGGTATGGCCTTTGTACCAAATGTTTTTTGGTTGCTTGCCTTACGTGTCCTAAACGGGGTATTTACAGGGTACATTCCCAATGCGACTGCCTTGATTGCCAGTCAGGTTCCAAAGGATAAGACGGGGTATGCTCTGGGTACCTTATCAACAGGTGCGGTAGCGGGTAATTTGATTGGTCCGACCCTGGGTGGTATCTTAGCAGAGATGTTTGGCGTACATATGGTATTTTTGCTGGTGGGACTTCTTTATGCTATCGTTGTGTTACTGACCGTATTCTATATTCGTGAAGATTTTATTCCTGTCAAGAGAGGCGAAGCCATGTCGGTCAAGGAGGTCTTTGCTCAGGTCAAAGATCGGCAGATGCTGGTTGGGCTTTTTGTGACTTCTATGATTATTATTGCAGCTGCTCAGGCTGTCGTTCCTATATTGACCCTCTATGTGCGGCATTTGGGACAGACAGATAATCTGTTATTTGTTGCTGGTTTTATCATTTCCTTGCCTGGTATGGCATCGCTAGTGACATCAGGTTATTTAGGGAAAATTGGTGACCGTATTGGCAATCATCGCCTCCTATTAATTGCTTTGACTTACAGTCTGTTGATTAATGTTTTCTGTGTTTTTGCAGAAAATCCTTTCCAGCTTGGTTTGTTGCGATTCATGTATGGTTTTGGGACAGGAGCACTGTTGCCTTCGGTCAATTCTCTTTTGACCAAGTTGACCCCCAAAGAAGGGATTTCAAGGATATTTTCCTACAACCAACTCTTTAATAATCTAGGTTCTGTTGTTGGTCCCATGATGGGGTCTGCGGTAGCTGCTCACATGGGTTATGACTGGGTTTTCTATCTGTCGAGCGGACTTGTCCTCTTTAACCTTATCTGGTCTTTGACCAATTTTAGAAACTATTTGAAAGTAAGGGATGTTTAGTGAGAGTTAAAATCAATTTACAATGTTCAGAATGTGGTAGTAAGAACTACTTGACTAGCAAAAACGCCAAGACTCATCCAGATAAGATTGAAGTCCTTAAATATTGCCCAAAAGAGAGAAAAGTAACCCTCCACCTTGAAACTAAGTAGGTTTTATGGTATAATGTCATAAGTTATTGTAGAAAGTGAAAAAAATATGTATCAAGCATTATTAGCAATTCTGTTGATTTTATCTGTTATTTTGATTGTAGTGATTTTTATTCAACCGGCTAAAAACCAGTCTGGCAACGTCTTTGACTCTTCTAGTGGAGCCTTATTTGAACGTACAAAGGCCCGTGGTTTTGAAGCGGTGATGCAACGTATTACGGCTATTCTGATTTTCCTATGGATGTTGGATGCGCTAGCACTTGTTATCATTTCAAGTAAATAGATAAATCAGACTGGGACTTGTTCTTGGTCTATTTTTTTGGGAGTGGGCCAGAACTCGACAAATGTAAAGGAGTTCGTCTGCCTATCCCTGCACAAGTTGAATAGGTATGGTTCGGAGCGTTATTCGCGAACTATTGAGATTTGCTTTGCAAATCCTATCTCCCACCTCTTTTTCCTCGCTTCTTTATATCTAGGCTCGGGCTGAAACAGTTCCCCGAACTGTTTCACTCCCCCAGATTGTTGGAGCAATCAACCACTGCGTCTGGATATTAACGCAAAATACAGTCTTTTAGTTTGCTTTTAGTACTAGGCAACGAGCTGCAGACTGTACTGAAGTGCGACAAAGCGAGTTCAAATAATGATGAAATTATTTGAAGTTGGAAATAGGGAAACGGAGTTTTCTCGTACGTCGCAGTAATAAAAGATAAACTAAAGGACTGAAAGAGAAATAGTGCTAGATTCTTAACTAGCACTCTGGTAAATACAACATGAAAAACGATATTATAAATTATATTAAAGAAGTTGGTCCTGTGACCATGGACCAGCTGGCAGACCAACTTGGAGTTAGCTCTGCTAAGAGTTTTACAGACTTGGTCAAGCTGGTTTCTAGCATGGAAGGTAGCCGTCAACTTGTCTTTGACAATGCTGGGCGGATTACTCTTCCTGCTCCAAAAATCTCCAAGAACAAAGTGACCTTACAGGGTATTTTTCGTGCCCACAAGTCAGGTTTTGGCTTTGTGACCATTGACGAGGAGGAAGATGACCTCTTTGTCAGCCGTGACGATGTCAACTTTGCTATTGAGGGCGACCGAGTGGAAGTGGCTATCAAGAAAGTGGCGGACAGGCTCAAGGGGACGGCTGCGGAAGCGGAAGTCATTGATATTTTGGAACATAGCCTGAAAACAGCGGTGGGCTTGATTGTTTTTGACGAAGATAAGCCTGAGTATGCAGGCTATATCAAGTCTAAAAACCAGAAAATCGCTCAGAAGATTTACATCAAGAAGTCACCTTTGGTATTGACCGGAACGGAAATCCTAAAAGTTGATATCGAGGCTTATCCAAACAAGAAACGGGACCACTTTGTTGCGACCATTCGGGATGTGGTGGGCCATAAGGACGATGTGGGCATCGATGTCTTGGAAGTCTTGGAATCCATGGATATCGTGTCGGAGTTCCCTGATGAAGTCTTGGCGGAGGCCAATCGGGTACCAGAAAGTCCGTCTGAACAGGACTTTGCAGGACGTTTGGACCTGCGGGATGAAATCATCTTCACCATAGATGGTGCGGATGCCAAGGACTTGGACGATGCGGTCCATATCAAGCAACTCAAGAACGGCAATCTGGAGCTGGGTGTCCATATCGCCGATGTCAGCTACTATGTGACGGAAGGATCTGCCTTGGACCAGGAAGCTGTCAAGCGTGGGACCTCTGTCTATGTGACCGACCGAGTGGTGCCAATGTTGCCAGAACGCCTGTCAAACGGCATTTGTTCCCTCAATCCAAATGTGGACCGTCTAACCCAGTCAGCCATTATGGAAATTGATCGCAAGGGCAAGGTAGTCAAGCACTGGATTGGCCAGACAGTTATTAAAACGACCTTCCGTATGACCTATTCCGATGTCAATGATATGATTGCGGGCAACAAAGAAAAGCTGGACAAATACAAGGCTATCGTGCCAAGTGTTGAGCTCATGGTCAAACTCCATGAAACCCTTGAAGCTATGCGGTACAAGCGTGGGGCTCTCAACTTTGACACGACAGAAGCCAAAATCATCGTCAACAAGGATGGTCTGCCAGTCGATATTCAGCTGCGTCAGCGGGGCATTGCCGAGCGGTTGATTGAGTCCTTCATGCTGGCTGCCAATGAGTGCGTTGCCGAGCATTTTGCCAAGATGGACCTACCTTTCATCTATCGGATCCACGAGGAGCCCAAGTCAGACAAGCTGCAGAAGTTCATCGACTATGCGACCAGCTTTGGCCTGACCGTCTATGGAACGGCCAGCTCTATCAGCCAGGACGCCCTGCAGGACCTCATGGAGCGGGTCAAGGATGAACCCTATGCGGATGTCCTCAACATGATGTTACTCCGTTCCATGCAGCAGGCACGCTACTCGGAGCACAACCACGGCCACTACGGTCTGGGTGCCGAGTTCTACACCCACTTCACCAGCCCTATCCGCCGTTATCCCGACTTGCTGGTTCACCGCATGGTGCGGGACTATGGTCATAATCCTGCGGAAAAAGCAGAGCATTTTGAGCAGGTTATTCCTGAGCTTGCCAAGTCTTCGTCCAGTTTAGAACGCCGTGCCATTGAGGCAGAGCGGGAAGTCGAAGCCATGAAGAAGGCAGAGTTTATGCAAGAATTTGTCGGGCAAGAGCTTGACGGCGTGGTGTCTAGCGTAGTCAAGTTTGGTCTTTTTGTCGAGTTGCCAAACACTGTTGAAGGTCTGATCCATATCACCAACCTCAACGAATACTACCAGTTCCACGAGCGGACTCTGACCTTGCAGGGTGAGAAATCCGGTCGGGTCTTCCGTGTCGGTCAGCCAATTCGTATCAAGCTAACGCGGGCGGACAAGATGACAGGGGAGATTGATTTTGCCCACGTTCCGTCCGAGCTGGATATTGTCGAAAAAGCTTTGAAAGCCAAGCGGAGAACGGCTAGTCACTCCAACCGTGACCGTGATGATCGGTCAGGGCGAGGACGGGGCAAGCACCACAAACAAGAAGCTGCTGGTCGCGACAGCAAACGTCACAAGTCTGGAAAAGACCACAAGTCAAAAAGTGGGAAAAAAGACAAGAAAAAGAAACCATTTTACAAAGAAGTGGCTAAAAAGAACAAGAAGAAAAGGAGATAGGCATGGCCAAGGGTGAAGGCAATGTGATTGCACAGAATAAAAAAGCCCGCCACGACTATACCATTGTCGATACAGTGGAGGCGGGGATGGTCCTGACGGGGACGGAGATTAAGTCTATTCGTGCGGGGCGGATTAACCTCAAGGACGGCTTTGCCCAGATCAAGCAGGGCGAGGCTTGGCTGGTCAATGTCCATATCGCTCCCTACGATGAGGGCAATATCTGGAACCAGGAGCCAACGCGGACCCGCAAGCTGCTCTTGCGGAAGAAGCAGATTGAATCTCTGGGCAATGAGGTCAAGGGAACAGGGATGACTTTGGTGCCCCTCAAGGTCTATATCAAGGACGGCTTTGCCAAGGTCTTGATTGGGCTTGCCAAAGGGAAGCACGACTACGACAAGCGAGAGTCAATTAAACGCCGTGAGCAAGACCGTGACATCAAACGGGCCATGAAGGCGATCAATAGTCGCTAGGACTGGGAGAAATCCTGGTCTTTTTTGTTATTTTTTGAATAAGTCCTGTACTTTACTTCTGATTTTATTAATTAATCGTTATGCAGGATGGATATTTTTATTGGGTTTGATTGTTACATTACTTGTAATACTTATTTTATCTGAAGAAGCTTCATTTTTTTTAGGTTGTAAAATGCCACTAAAATAAAAATTGAACTTTACAAAGTATTTTTGTTGAGAATTTTGATAGATTGTATATGATTCTTTTTCAATCTTTTTCTGCAATAATTTTGCAAATTCTTCAGTAGAAAAAACGAGAGTTTGAAAATTTTGAGATACTTTAGTTATAAATGCATAGCTTAGATTTGTCAATTTTATATCATTTAAATCTATAGAATTTAGATTTTTGCAATCTTCATTTAATTTGAAATCTACGGAATGCCAACTTCTCCAACTTTTACTCGATTTGTCATAATTTCCGCTGTATCTAACAGTAAGATTTTGCTTATTTTTATACTCACTTAATCGTTCTTTTATTTCTTTTTCTATTATATCTTTATTTACTTTTGAATTTTTGGTAAATTCTCAAAGTAAGTTCTAGTTCCCGTCCTTCCAGAAGTTACTCTGAGAAAACTGCATAACATCAACAGAATTTAGTCTCAGACTAAGTTCTGTTTTTGACTAAAAATGTTGATAGTAGTGAGTTTTAGGGTTGAAAATGTTGAAAAAAAGAGTACACTAAAGTTACTGGCTCTGAGACGTCTCAAAGTAAGTTCTAGCTATCTGGAATTTTGGATGGGACAAGTTCCTTTCTATTTTGAAATTATTTTTTAATAAAAACTAGCAATTACTTATCTAGTAATCGAGGTGATTGGATGACGTTCTCAGGGTCAATTTTAGAGATTCCCAAAAGTGTTGCCAATTCATCACCGTAGGTAAATGTAAAGAGTTCATAGGCGGATTTTCCGTTGAAAGAAGCTCGTTTGACGCTGTTAACATGCGAACAAACCAGGTTGATGTCCTCCTGTGTCAAGTTATCAAACGAACTTCCTTTAGGAAGAATATCTCTGATAAGTGTGTGATTCTTCTCAATTCTCCCTTTCTGGTCAGAACGATTGGGGTCACAGAAGAATAGCTTAGATTCTCCACGAACATCCATTTCGATGTCGTCCACTCTAGCGAATTCACCGCCATTATCGGTCAGAATGACAGGGAATAGTTCGCAGAAGTCCATCTCTTTCTGATGCAGGTCATTCTTGATAGCGTAGAGATGTTTAGCGACCTCATTAGCTGTTTTATTATCAAGCAATCGAGCGAAGATAAAGTTACAGAAGGAGAGGTTAAAGGTGAGAAGTACCTTTCCGCCGATCCGTCCAGTAACGGTGTCCATTTCCAGCCAATAGCTGTTTCCTTTCTCTGTGAGAAAGCGTTGGAAGTCCTCGTAAGACCGTCCTTCTTTGGCAGTTTTAGGAATGGGTTGTAGGTTTCTGGTTCTTCGCTTTCTGAATTTCACGACACGGGGGAAATCAATGGGCTTTGTGGAAAGATAGCCTTTTTCAAGGTATCGGTAGATAGAAGCTCTGGATGCCGAAAGTTCGTTTGAGGCGATGATGTGGTTGAGGTGTTGGCCCTTTTGGATGGCTGAAGAGACAATCTCATCCATGCGATAGAATTCTTCCTTGTTTAGTGCAACCCCTGTTCTCGAGTCTGAGAGCTTAGCTTCATAATCAAGCTGAGCTCTTTTTGCGTAGTAGAACTGTTTCTGGTATCCGCAGTTGCTTCTCTTTTTCGGACAGGCATTACAAACGTAGGGAGCCTTTTTGAGTAAAGGGCAAGAATCACAATTGGATGTCACAGAATTTTCTTTAACCACTCGATTTCTCCGAACTTCTTTTGAGATTGTGGACGGATCTTTTCCTAGCTTAACAGCGATAGCTGAGAAGGGCTTAAGTTGTTCAATTCCTATTTGAATATCATTGCGATCAGAGAGGGTTAAGTGTTTGTTTTTCATTGTCAGTTACCAACTTGTCCCATAGTAAGTTCTACCTTATTTCTTTGTCTCAGTCTAATTTCCAGTTTTTAAGACAGACTAGAACTTACTTTGGGAATTTAGCCTTTTGAATTTTTAAAATTGGAATTTGTAACTTCAATTTGAATATATGTAACATCTTTGGATTCGACTAGCTCTATACTTTCTTTAGGTCTTCTGTCATAAAAGATTTTCGTCATTTGCATACCTCTTAGTTTTTAATATCTATATTATATCTTTCTTTAAACTCTTTTTCAGTTAGTCTAATTTCTTTTGTAAGTAAAGAACCACTATAGAATTCACAATTTTCACATGTTACTGTAATCTCATTTTGATTAAATACTCCAAAATTATCAACATCAATAGAACATTCTATGAATGTAAAAGTTGGGTTACCATTCAGTCTTACATTATTTAAGTTTGGTATTTTATGGAAAGATATATTTCTAAATGTTTCTACTTCAGTTAAGAAATTTAAACGTAGGCTAAGTTCTTCCATTTCTTCTATAGGGTAGGTTTGAAAAAAGTAAAGTAGAATACAGATTGCAGACAAACATCGTTTTGGTGTTTGTCTTTTTTACTGTTTTTAGAGAAAAATGGCTGTTTTAATGCTGAAACCACCCCATCTGGACAAAATAAAAAGGCCTTCTTGCCATCCTTTTAACTAGTTTTTTGAGATTTAAGCACGCCAAAGTCAGTCCAATCTTATCCTCCATTTTGGACTTGCCTTTTTCCCTCGTGTAGCGCAGATTATGGTATTCCTTGGCTGTGCCAAATAGCCGTTCAATCGTCTCTTTCCGATGTTGGTAGAGCTCCTTCATCCCTCTTTGATGACGAATATCCTCGCACTGTTCCAAATACTCCTTCCAAATATGCCGCGTGACAACTTTTTGATGGTTCTTACTGGTCGTACATACTGATAATAGGGGACAGTTGGCACAAATTGCTGGGTCACTTTTGTATTCTCGGTAGCCTTCTCGGGTAGTCGTGCGATAGGTCAAGGCCTGATGTTCAGGACACAGGACACAATCGAAGTGTTCGTCATAGACCAAATCTTTAGGACGAAGTTGTCCCTTCTTCCCACGGGGACGGGTGTAGGGAAGGACAGGAGTGATTTCCTTATCAATTAGAAACTTGGCAATACTGGGAGTTTTATAGCCCGAATCCGCAATGATAGACTTGGGTTTCAAGGGTTCAAGCTTGGCAAAAAGTGCAGGAAAAGCCTGGCTGTCATGGATATTGCCAGCCTCAACACTATAAGCAAGTGCCCATCCATACTTATCACAGGCAACTTGGGCTGAATAAGCAAATACCTCCTTATGGTCTCCTTTGTGGAACCAGCCACTCTCAGGGTCGGTAGTGGATAGTTTCTGGTTTTTAACCTCTCTTTTTTCGACGGGCTTTAGTGGCTTTTTTCCGTGCTTTACCCGATCTTGATTAATTTCGATTTCCAGCTGTTCACTCATGAATTTAGCCTGCTTTTCCACCTCTTGGTTGATAAACTTACGATTATTGGCCGCAGCTTTAATATGAGTTCCGTCTATGAAAATCTCCGTCGGGTCAATCAGGCCTGCATTGATACATAGCCCAAGAATATGCGTGAAAATGGACTCAATCAACCCTTTCTCTTGAAAGCGACGCGAATAATTTTTGCCGTATGTCATGAAGTGAGGCACCTTGTCATCTAGGGTTAAACCAAGAAACCAGCGATAGGCAGTATTCACTTCAATATCCTTGATGGTCTGACGCATGGAACGAATACCATAAAAGCACTGAATCAGAGGAATTTTAACTAACATGACAGGGTCAAGACTAGGACGACCATTATCAGGCGAATAGGTATCTTCTACTAGGTCATAAATGAAGTCGAAGTCAATCACAGCTTCCACTTGGCGCAGGAAATTATCCTCAGGCACAAGCTGGTCAAGGGTATAGAAACCGTACTGATTGCGGTTATAGTCAGGTTTTTCTTTGTGTAACATAGGAGAACCTCACAAGTCCTTTTTCTTATATTATACTCCTAAATACGAAGAAAAGCCCTTAGAAAATCAATTCTAAGGACTTTGTCTTCAGTCTGTTCTCTTTTATTTTAGAAATCAAATGATTTCTAGTAATATCTGTCGTGTTCTTGTTATTGCTGTAGAATTTATCAAGCGTTTTAAAAATAAAACCTAAATCAAAGTCGTAATATTTCTTTTCGTCAGAAAAAGTCTTAGCAACTTGTAGTAAATAAAGTGTAAAATTATAGATCCCGTTTAATATTTCATCTATGTAATAAGTTTGGTCGTTTAAATTATTCTGATTTTTGTTTTTAGTATTGGCTACAGATTCACTATTTAATTGTGTTTTTAGTTCTTTCACTAATTTTTCGTATTTTGGTTCAATATAATTTTTAATGTTGATAAATGTTTCTACTTTTGTAGCATCTTCACTGATGTTTTTATTTTTTATATCTACATTCCAAAGGTACATAGTTGGTATTGCTACAATACAAACTGCTAAAACCTCTGGATTATTTATAATATTTGGAGGAGTTTTTCCTGTAATCCAACTTAATATAAAGATTCCAAAAATTCCACAGACAATTAGTGGAATAATTGACTTTAAGAAATGACTAACTTTTTTTATTAATTGCATATCGTACTTTCGTATCTTATTTTTTTATTTCTATTATAGCATAAATTTTTAGGTGATAAGGTTTTTATAAGGATTTTTTTGTACTTTATTTTGAATTTATAATTCAAAAGGTAATAAAGAGATTTGGAAATAAAAAGGGCATAAAATCATATTGCTAAAAATATTGATTTTATGCTTTTTATGATATGTATCAAAAATATTTGTGTTTGTTCTTATACATTATCTGACCTTAATCCACCATAATCATTGCTTTAATCGTTTTACGGTTGGCCATGTCTTTGTAGGCTTGGTCGATATTGTCTAGGCTGTAAGTTTGGGTGAAAACTCGACCTGGGTTGATGTCGCCTTTGAGAACTGCATCGAGCAAAATTTCCTTATCATAGGTTGTGACAGAAGCAGAGCCACCACCGATAATGATATTTTGAGCAAAGGTTGAGCCAAGGGCATGGTTGTTGTAGTGTGGCACACCGACAAAGCCGATTCGACCACCATTGTGAAGCACGCCGAGGGCTTGGTCAATTGAGGCTTCTGTTCCGACACATTCAAGGGCGGCATCAGCTCCACCACCTAGAATTTCACGGACTTTGGCAATACCTTCCTCACCTCGTTCTGCTACGATGGCAGTAGCCCCTGATTCCAAAGCCATTTGCTGGCGGTCTGCATGGCGGCTCATCATGATAATCTGAGAAGCTCCGCGCATTTTTGCAGCAATGACGGCACATTGCCCCACTGCACCATCACCGATGACAACCACCTTATCACCAGGTTTGACATCTGCAACACGCGCAGCATGGTAGCCTGTTGGCATAACATCTGCCAGAGTTAAGAGAGATTTGATCATGCCTTCTGAGTAGTCGCTTGGCTGACCAGGAATTTTGACCAAGGCCCAGTTGCCGTAGTGGAAACGAATGTATTGAGACTGGTAGTTGTTGCCCCAGTTGGTGTAGCCTGGATGGTTGTCACAAGTACCGTCAAAGCCAGCACGACAGGCATCACAGTGTCCGCAACCATGTGTAAATGGAACGATAACGAAGTCACCAGGAACAAGTGTTGTAATGTCTTCGCCTACCTCTTCAACGATACCGATGGCTTCATGACCAGAGTTTGTGTCACCGTGGTCATGGTGAATGTCTTCTCCGTAGCCCCAAAGGTCCGACCCACAGACACAGGCACGAACGACCTTGATAATGACATCATCTTTGGCTTGAAGGCTAGGTTTTTCGATTTCTGCAACGGTCATCTTACCGGCTTTTTCATAAATAGCTGCTTTCATATTCATCACACATTTACTTGTCAGTAAATATCCTTTCTAATTGATATGAATATTATATACCTTGGAGTTCACTCCAAGTCAAGAAAAAAATGGGTTTGAATTCATATTTCCTTTGTGATAGACTAAGTGTATCGGAAAGAAAAGGAGAGATAATGACGGTTTTAGTTCCTTACAAACGCATGCCTATTTGGAATCAGGAGACGGTTCCGCAGCATTTTTTGACCAAGCACAATACCAAGGTGGGAACTTGGGCCAAAATCAAAGTCTTGAAGGGCCAGCTCAAATTTGAGCCGATTTCAGATGACAATGAGATTTTGGGAGAATTTGTCTATGGGCCGACAGATGATGTTCCCTTTGTAGAGCCGCAGGCTTGGCATCGAGTAACCTTGTTGACAGAGGATACGGAGTTTTTCTTGGAATTTTTCTGTCAGCCAGAGGATTATTTTGCTAAAAAGTACGACTATACTCGGACACATTCGGAAGTCTTGGAGGCCTTGAAAATCATCGAGCCTTGTAAGGTCTTGGACTTGGGCTGTGGTCATGGCAGGAACAGTCTCTACTTGGCTCAGCAGGGATTTGAGGTGACGGCAGTTGATAAGGATGTGCCAAGTATTCGGACACTCTTGCAGGTCAAGGAAGCAGAGGACTTGGACTTGCAGGCTGGGACCTATGACATCAACTCGGCCAGTCTGGAGCAGGACTACGACTGGATAATCTCAACTGTGGTCTTCATGTTTTTGGAGCGTGACCGTGTACCTGCCATTATCCAAAATATGCAGGAGCAGACACGGCCGGGTGGTTACAACTTGATTGTAGCAGCCATGGATACGGAAGATGCCCCTTGTCCTATGAATTTCTCCTTTACCTTTGGAGCAGGTGAGTTGAAGGAATACTATCGTGACTGGGAACTGGTCAAATACAATGAAGATTTTGGTCAACTCCATAAGCGGGATGAAAATGGCAATTTCCTTAAGATGCGGTTTGCGACCATGTTGGCTAGAAAAAATGTGTAAAATATATCTAGAAGCACTTGCAAGGCAGGTGCTTTTGCGATACAATATATGTGCAAATGGGTATTTTATTATATGAAAGGAGAAGTCTATGAAAAAGACTTTTGTTCGTATAGCCACATTTCTAATGTTGGTTTGCCTATTCCCTGCTCAACTTGTTCAGGCCTGCTCAGGCTTTATCATTGGGAAAGGGTTGACAACGGATGGTTCTATCCTTTATGGTAGGACGGAAGATTATCCCTATCCACCAGATAATGGAGCGCACAATAAAAATTATATTGTGGTTCCAGCAGCAAGCTATGCTGAGGGAGATATGTTGGTGGATGAGACTTTTGGTTTTACAGCACCACACTTGGCAAATGAGTTCAAGTACACCTCTACGCCTGACGCGGCATGTGGCGATGGTTCAAATGGTAATTATGGGGCGCATGGTTTTAATGAAAAAGGCGTATCTATGACTGCTACTGTAACAGCTATTCCAAATGCTAAAGTCTTGGCAGTTGATCCTCTAGTTGAAGCTGGAGGGCTGGGAGAACCAATTTTGATTGATTATGTTCTTCCTAGGGTCACTAGTGCGCGTGAAGGTGTTGAGCTGATTGCAAAGACAATCGATGAAAAAGGCTCAGCAGAAGGGAATATTGTTATTATTGCCGACAAAAATGAAGTTTGGTACATGGAAATTTTGTCAGGTCATCAATATGTAGCCATCAAGTTCCCTGAAGACAAGTATGCAATTTTTGCAAATACTTATTATCTAGGTCATGTTGATTTTACCGATACAGAAAATGTGATTGCTTCTGCAAAGGTTGAAGAAGTAGCCAAGCAAGCGGATAATTATGTGACAGTCGATGGACAGTTCCATATCGCTAAATCATACGGTCCTGCAACTTATGCTGAAGCAGACCGTTCCCGTGTGTATGCAGGTATTAAATTGATGGATCCAGCATCGCCTGTAACCTATGAAGATGCTGTGTATGATTTGCTACGTCAGCCAACAGATCCAAGTCGTCGCTTTAGTTTACAAGATACTTTTGCCTTACAACGTAACCGTTTTGAACATCTTCCAGAATTTCGTCCAGACGATGAAGCAGGCAAGGTAAAACAAGGGGATAATGGTGCGAATGACCAAGCGGCAGATGCGACTTATAAATACGCTCTTGGTAATGAAAACGTCATCGATGCCCATGTTTATCAGATCAATAGTAGCTTACCATCAGCCTTCGGTGGCACAGTGTGGTTGGGCTTGGCTCAGACAAGGAATACACCGTATGTTCCATTTTATGGTATTGTGACTGATACTTATGAAGCCTTTAAAAATCGCTCAGCTTCTTATGACACGAATTCATGGTACTGGACGGTACAAAATATTGATAAGATGGCCATCTCACACCCAGAGTTATTTGGCACATCGATTCAAGAAAAATGGATTGCTCTTGAAAGTGAATGGATTGCTGCACAGGCAGCTCTTGATGCTCAATATGCTGGACTTTCAGAAGATGCAGCCGTAGCTCTGGCTCCAACTGTAACCGAGGAAACCTTGGCTCGTTCAGCAGAGATTTTTGCCCAACTAAAAGCTGTTGAAGCTGAAATGATGGCAAAAATTGAAGCAGCAACAACTCCGTCATCCAGCAGCACCGACTCATCAAGTAGTACCGAACCATCGACCAGCACTGAGCCATCATCAAGTGGTACCGAAACCTCAACCAGTACTTCAAGCAGTACAAGTCAGTCTACAAGTGCTTCTGATACAGGAGGAGCTACGGATACTTCCTCCTCAAGCGGAACAGTAGTGTCTTCTGATAATAAAGTAACACCTACCAATAAAAAAGGTAAATCAAGTCTTCCTAGTACAGGTGAGCAAGTCAGCCTCTTGTTGGTGGCGCTAGGTGTTGCAGGAATTTTAACAGCAATTTTTCTTCATCGGAAAAAATCCAGTAAAGAATAAATGAATATGTAAAAGTAGGTTGGATTGAATTCAATCTACTTTTTTGAAACAATTTTGTTTACAAATGTAGTCGTATATTGTATAATTTGTTTACAGATGTAGTCAGAAAAGGAGTAACCTATGAAACAAGCAAGCTATCCCATTCAAGGTATGACCTGCGCTTCCTGTGCTATGACGGTTGAGAAAGCGGTTGGCAAATTAGCAGGAATGGAAGAAGCTAGTGTCAACCTAGCGACTGAAAAATTGAGTGTTAGCTATGATGAAAAGCTTTTGGGACTAGAGGATATTCGTCAGGCAGTTGAAAAGGCGGGGTACCAGCTAGTCGATAATTTGGTAACCGAGTCTTATGATATTGCAGGCATGACCTGCGCTTCCTGTGCTATGACAGTTGAAAAAGCTCTGGGCAAACTAGAGGGTGTAGAAGAAGTCTCTGTCAATCTAGCAACAGAAAAGGCGACTATCCGTTATAGCCGTGATAGGCAAAATCCAGCTAGTCTTGAAAGAGCAGTTGAGCAAGCAGGTTATCAGCTGATTCGACCAGAAGAAGTAGAAGAGGCTGCGGACGAGGGACCGAGCAAGGAAGAAAAGCTGTGGCATCGATTTGTCTGGTCAGCAGCATTTACTCTTCCATTGCTCTATATTGCTATGGGGCCTATGTTGCCTTGGGGTGGTTTTCCATTACCAGCTTTGCTCCACCAACCGCTAGTCTATGCGGTCAGTCAAGTCATCTTGCTCATCCCTATCCTCTATATCGGACGCAGTTTTTTCCAAAAAGGCTTTAAAACTCTCTTGCAAGGCCATCCAAATATGGATTCCTTGATTGCTGTTGGGACAGGGGCAGCCTTGGTTCAAGGTCTTTTGATGATTGCGTTTCTTCTGATGGGGAAAGAAGTGGCCATGCACGGTCACCATCCAGAACTGTATTTTGAATCAGCCGCCGTTATCTTGACCTTGATTACCCTAGGAAAATATTTTGAAGCTAGAGCCAAAGGTCAGACTTCTGAGGCCATTAAGAAATTGATGGATCTGGCTCCTAAGACGGCTCAGGTCTTGCGAAATGGTCAGGAAATACAAGTGCCGATTGAAGAAGTGGTGGTCGGTGACCAGGTCATTGTTCGTCCTGGGCAACAGATTCCTGTTGATGGTCAGGTTCTCGAAGGTCAAACACGTGTGGATGAGTCTATGCTGACGGGTGAGAGCCTACCAGTGAAGAAAGCTCTAGGCGATAATGTTTTTGGTGGTACCCTAAACCAGCAAGGCGCCATTACCATGCAGGCTATCAAGGTTGGTCGTGATACGACTCTAGCTCAGATTATTCGCTTGGTAGAAGAGGCTCAAGGGTCTAAGGCTCCCATTGCCAAATTGGCTGATCAAGTTTCTGCCGTCTTTGTTCCAGTTGTCATGGGCTTGGCTCTCTTGTCGGGTCTGGCCTGGTACTTCTTGGGTCAAGAATCATGGATTTTTTCACTAAGTATTATCATCGCCGTCTTGGTCATCGCCTGCCCTTGTGCTCTGGGATTAGCAACCCCTACGGCTATCATGGTTGGAACTGGAAAAGGTGCAGAAAACGGTCTTTTGTTCAAGTCAGGTCAAGCTATTGAAACCCTACAAGGTGTGAACACCATTGTCTTCGACAAGACTGGGACCATTACTGAGGGCAAGCCACAAGTGACAGACATCCACCTTTTGTCTACTAAAAATCGTGAGCAGGTCCTCCAGCTGGCAGCAAGTAGCGAGCAATTTTCCGAGCATCCCTTGGCTCAGGCTCTCCTGCAAGCAGCTCGGACAGAAAAGATTGTTCTCTTGCCCGCCACCGATTTTCAGGCACTTTCTGGTCGTGGTCTTTCGGTGACAATAGCAGAGCAGACCATCTATCTGGGAAATGAACGGTTGATGCGGGAACAGGGAATTGATGTTTCCAAAGGACGTGCAGTTGCGGAAACATTTGCCCATCAAGCCAAGACGCCTGTTTTCCTAGCCAGCCAGCAAGAAGTACTAGCAGTCATTGCCATTGCTGATAAAGTAAAAGAGACCAGCCGTCAGGCTGTTCAGGCTCTGCAAACCATGGGACTAGAAGTTGTCATGCTGACAGGAGATAATGAAAAAACTGCCAAAGCCATTGCCAAGGAAGTCGGCATTGAGCAGGTGGTCAGTCAGGTCATGCCAGACGACAAGGCCAACCAAGTCAAGTTCTTACAAGAACAAGGCAAGACAGTCGCTATGGTGGGGGATGGCATCAACGATGCCCCAGCTCTAGCTCAAGCCCATGTGGGCCTAGCCATTGGTTCAGGGACTGATATTGCCATTGAGTCTGCCGATATTGTTCTCATGCATAGTGATATTTTGGATGTGGTCAAGGCTGTCAAACTCAGCCAGGTAACCATGCGGACCATCAAACAAAATCTCTTCTGGGCCTTTGCTTACAATGTGATCGGCATTCCAATCGCCATGGGTCTGTTACATGTATTTGGTGGACCTCTGCTCAATCCTATGTTTGCAGGTGCAGCCATGGCCCTCAGCTCAGTGTCAGTCGTTTTGAACGCACTGCGATTGAAAAGGGTGAAACTGTAGAAAAAAGATTTAAGAGAGAAGTATCTGTCCAAATGATACTTCCATCTTAAATCTTTTTATTTTTTAGGCTTCAGTTCCTCTTCATGGTCTCTTATCCACTGCTTAATCTGAAGGAGCAGGGGGAGAAATTCTTTACCTAGAGGGGTTAAGCGGTAGAAGACCTTGTATCCCTGGGAGGATTGTCCGATTTTTTCAACCAAGTTTATCTCGATGAGCGCCTTGAGATTTTGATCGAGAACTTTTCGGGATACCTGTCCAATTTCTCTCTCCAAAAGGGCAAAATGTTTTTCTCCTTCTGCTAAAGAAAGGATAATGGCGACTGCCCATTTGCCAAGAAGTGGTTGAGCCAGTTCTCGTAAGGGATGCTTTTCTGTCATAGGTACCTCAAAGTAACTTCTTTTTTTCTGTTTAGGACTATTATATACTAATTTTGTATTTTACAGAAATTATTTTGTAATTTTCAATTTATAAATAAAGGAGTTAGTCAATGAAACACCATTTCTTTTCCTATTTTCCGTTTGAGTTTGAAGCGACAAGGGTCCTTTGGTACGCACCTTATGGAGGGGCAGATTATGCAGAGATTGCGCGAATCTGTGAGAAAATCAAGGCTAGAGATGCAGAATCTTGGTACAGAGAATGGTCCGAATTTGGAAATAATTTAATAGAGGAAATAAATAAGAATCAATCTGTTATTTCCAAAGGGAAGGCCTATCTAAGAGCTAGTCGCTATTTTCAAGCAGCAGAATTTTTCTTACATCCGACTGACAAGCGGAAACTGGAAGCTTATGAAAAATCCGTTGCCTATTTTTATCAAGGCTTGGATTTGTTGTCTATTCCCTACGAACAATACCCTGTCCAATATCAAGGCAAAAACCTGCGGACGCTACTGTTTAAACCTCAAAATGGTAGCCCTAAAGGAACCTTCTTTGTCTGCGGAGGTTTCGATGCCCTACTGGAGGAATTATATTTTACCTCCGTTGTTCCTGCCCTAGAACAAGGCTATCAAGTTATTCTTTTTGAAGGGCCTGGTCAGTCCCATCTTATTCGCTATGAAAATTGTCCCTTCACAGCAGACTGGGGGAGTGTTTGTCAAGCGGTGGTGGATGCTTATGGTCAAAGAGGGCAAGTCATCTCGCCGACTGTTGGTCTTGGACTTTCCTTAGGTGGATTATTGATGGCACGTGCTGTGTCTGCTAGGCCGAAACTATTTGATAAGGTCGTTCTGTTTAACTATTTTCCAAGTCTGGTTGAATCGTTTAAGATTTCAATTCCGAAGTTTTTACATCCTTATGTAGAGAAGGGGGTTCCAGTCTTGTTGGAAAAGGGAATAGAGAAATACATTTCAAGGCAATTTTTCCTAAACTGGCAAATTGAACATGCTAAATGGGTCTTCGGCGCGGATAACTTGAATGACTTGCTTAGAAAGGCGAGTGAATTTACAGAAGTGACTTTTACAACAGATGGCCTCATCTTTTTGTCGGAAGGTGACAATTACTATGATTATCATATGGGGCTAGATTTTTTTAATCAATTACCGAGTAAAAACAAGCAACTGGTTGTGTTTCATCTCGATAGCGTTTCCTCATGGCATTGTCAAAACGGTGCATCCTACGTGACGAATGATCACTTGTTTGATTGGTTATTGGAGGAGAGATTGAATGAATAGGAACAAAAAAGAAACAAAATACTGGAAATTCAATTTATAAACGCTTACAATAGTTTTATTAAGTGCAAGGGAGATGTTTATGACAACCTTTATTGGAAAACCAGTGACCTTGGTAGGTCCGCAGTTACGAGTGGGAGATACGGCTCCTGACTTTGTCCTTATGGCCAATGACTTGAGTTTGAAAAGTCTGAAAGACTTTGGCAAGCAGACCAAGGTCATCAGTGTTGTGCCTTCTATTGACACAGGGATTTGCGATACCCAGACCCGTCGCTTTAATCAGGAACTGGCTGACCGTGACAATACGGTTGTCATCACCATTTCAGCTGACCTCCCCTTTGCCCAAAAACGATGGTGCGGCGCTGCAGGTTTGGAAGATGCCATCACCCTGTCTGATTACTACGATCATGCCTTTGGTAAATCCTACGGTGTGCTCATGCGGGAGTGGAATTTGCTGGCACGTGCGGTCTTTGTCCTCAATGCAGACAACCAAATCACCTACGTAGAATATTTGGATAATGTCAACGAACATCCAGACTATGAGGCGGCTTTGGAGGCTGTCAAATAAAAGAATATAACGATGTCTGAATGGGCATCGTTTTTCAACGCTTTATCCTGCTAGAAATTTATTGTGATGATACGTTGTGATAAGAGGGGATGTTCATGATTTAGTATGAAACGAAGAGGCAACATACATATTCTGATACAGATTTCATAAATAATATGCAAATGGATATTTTTGTTGTCTTTAAAATTCATAAGTGCTAGAATAGTTGTATAATACGAGTGAGGTAACAACAATGAGTATACAACTAGGTTCTAGGTTAAAACAAAAAAGAAAAGAGATGAAATTATCTCAGAAAGAATTGGCAGAAGGTGTATGTAAACAAGGTCAAATTAGTAGAATTGAGAGTGGCGCTTATACTCCAGGCTCTGAATTGCTTTTTGAATTATCAAAAAAACTAAATGTTTCGATGAATTACTTTTTTGAAGACACTGTTTCTGAGCAGGAGGAGGAGTTAGTAGAATTTAAAACTGTTGTCCGAAATTTCTTAGTCCATAGAGACTACCAAGGACTACGATATGTTTATGAATTGGAGTCTAATAATAAACATCGTTTATCGGTAGCAAATCAATTATACATAGAGTGGATAGGTGGATTAGTTGATTTTTATTTTTATGATAAAAAGAAGGAAGCTATATCCAAAATGGAATATTTACTTGAAAAATTGGAGAGTTCTAATTTATTTTTTTTACAAGTATCAAATACACTCCTAAATTTTTATTTTGATATTAATGATGAAGAATTATTTGATGTACAATTTGAAAGACTGATAGAAAAAACGGATAATTTCCAACCTATCACGATTGAAGAATTGGAATTAAAAATTAAGCTTCAATATAACATTTCACGTTATCTATGGCTAAAGAAGGATTACATCCAAGCTATAGCTAGCATCACAAAGGCTATCGAATTTTGTAGGTCACACAGAAGCTATTATTCATTACCCGATTTATTTTGTTTACTAGGTAATGTCCATGAAGAACTTGGAAATACAGAGAGTGCGAAACAACATTTTCGTCAGGCATATTTTTTATATAAATTGGATGCTAACCGACAAATGGAATTGAATTTGGAGCGATATATAGAAGAAGACAAAATCTAAGAACCCCAATGACCTGAAGATTGGCAAGAGTTGATCGTAGATAAAAATATTGGGGTGTATATATTTAAACGCAGGGAATTAGCCAATTTGCTAACATGATTTCTGCGTTTTTAATTTGCAAAATTCTTTTAATTAGATTACTCGGAGAATGCATATCTGTATATAATTGTAAAATATATAAATATTTTATATTATTTTTGACAAGATAAAAGGGTTATGATAAACTATAAATGAAAGGGATTACAAAAATCTGACATGAGAAAATTGAAAATGAGAGAAAAAACAAAAACAAAAACAAAAACAAAAATAATAGCTGGTCAAATTTGTCTATACTATTGGTATGGAATCGGTTTCCTTTGCTGGGATTAGTTTACATGGTTCCGTTCACCAAATAATTTAATAACTTGACTGGTCGATAGTTTGTCACTTTTCTATCGACTTTTCTTTTTAGGAGGTTGCTATGGCAAATACATTATTAAATGTTACAGCAGTATCCAAAACTTACGGAAAGCAAAAAGTTTTAGATAATATTAGTTTTGATATTAACTGTGGAGAGATTTGTGGTCTAGTGGGAGAAAATGGTGCTGGCAAGACTACTTTAATTCGAATTCTTGCAGGATTGATTTCGAGTAATTCTGGAGAAATAAGCGGTTTAGAGAGTCAAGCTGTTTCTTGTATTGTAGAGTCACCTGCTTTGTATCCTCATTTATCTGCAGGTGACAATCTTCGTGTTCAAATGATAGGTTTAGGAATCGGAGCGGATAAAGACAAAGTCAAAAATCTATTACGTATGGTTGGACTTGAGGGTGTAGATTCTAAGAAAAAAGTGAAAGATTTTTCTCTTGGAATGAAGCAACGTTTGGCAATAGCCTTGGCTATCTGTGATTGGCCCAAACTACTTATATTAGATGAGCCAATAAATGGTCTGGACCCTGTAGGAATTAAGGAAATTCGTGAGATTCTTCTGCTTTTGAAAAATGAGTATCGTATGACTATTCTGGTTTCAAGTCATATCTTGTCTGAATTAGACTTGGTAGTTGATAAGTATATTATCATGAGCAAAGGAAAAGTGTTGCAAATAATCCAAAAAGATGCCTTGCAAAACCTACTCCAAACCAAACGGGTCCTTAGAGTGGATAAGGAGTGTGAAGCACTTGATGTGTTGCTTTTCGAGGGAATTGAGGCGGTAGTGACCGATGAAGGAATAGAGCTTTCAGAAATTGGGAAATCAACCAGCTGGATTATTGATTGCTTACGGAAAAAAGGTATTCAAATTGAGGAAATCATTAAATTTCAACCGAGTTTTGAATCCTATTATCTATCTTTGATTACAAGAGAGGAGGTTCCTCATGTTCCATAAAGTGAAATCAGACTTTTATAGGGTATGGAAAGAAAGAAGTTTAATTTTTCCAGTCTCTCTGGTGATTCTTTTAGGAGTACTCTTCGCTTATCTGATGAGAGAAACTGATGGACAAGGAGGTATTACGATTATTTTATCTTCAGTGGCAGGGTTTATTCCTCTATTCTTCTCAAGTGCTTGTAATCTAGTCTGGGGAGAAGAATTTACCAATCGCACCATTAACCATGCAATCATAAAAAGCTCCTCTCGTTTTTCAGTTTACTTTTATAAATTGTTTGAAACCTTGTCCTTGTGTTTTGCATATACGCTTTTACTATTTTTTACAGTAATTGTATGTAGAATTTTTTTGAATGGACAAGTAGATGTGAGTGAATCATTTGACCTGCTCATTAAACAGTTGCCATTTCATCTTTGTTTTTCTCTACTATGTCTGTTTATTTTTCAGTATGTAGATAAGATTTATCAAGCCTACCTTATTTATACCATGATTGTCTTGATGTTTGATAATTTAGTTTCGTATGTAACAACAAGTCTCTTGGCAAATGATGTCTTTTCTCATTTCTTTCTTTTTAATCAGGTCAAGTTAATCACTAATCAAACAGAATTTTTTACTCCGTCTAGTCTGATTGCATTGATATTTAGTGTTGTCTATTTACTGAGTTCGTACTTACTTTTTTCTAGTAGGGAGTTTAAATAGTTTAAGGAGGGCACTTGTAATGAAAAAAATAATTCCATTTTTCATTTTAATCATTACTTTTTTAGGAGTTGCGATTTACCTAAGTTTAGAGAGTGACAAAACAGATATAGAGGTTGCTAAGTCTTGGACAGTAACAGGCAAAGAGATTAATACAATTGAAATCTATGGTAGTGAGCAACCTTTTGAACTTGAAATTGTAGAAACAGACCAAGAAGTGACGACGATTAGTTTGACAGGGAAAATTTCTGAAGCAGCAATGTCAACACTTGAGAAGGCAGATATTAGTGAAAACGATGCTTATATACCATTGGGTAAAAAGGGTTTTAAGTTAGTAACCGTAGCAAGTGGGAAGAGTAGTTTAAAAGCAAAAATTGCATTGGCAAAGGGTGCTACTTTTAAAGAAATTTATGTTGATACATGGAATGGTACTGTAGATATTACTCTGCCTCGAAGTTACGATGGAAGTTATGATGTCAAGTTGAATAGCGGGGCGAAGTTACTAGAAGTTCCAGAAGAAGGAGCTAATAAGGCAAGTATCCTCAAAATAGATGCCTATGCCGATGTTAGCATCAGAAAGGGTGATTAGGATGATTACTCATCATAAACAGGTATCCATGTTGGATTGTGGCTTGGCTTGTATCAAGATATAACGGTGTCTGAATAGGCATCGTTTTTTGCATTCAAAAAGCCACCATTTTCGAGGTGGCCTATTTTCGCTTATATCTTTGTAGGGCTTTAGCAGTTGCTAATCGGATAAAGGTCAGATAGAAACCTGTCACACCAGCCATTTCCAGCAGGAGTTTCTGTAATTGTTCCCTGACAGATATGGTTGAGAGAGTATTTGTGCCAATCACAATGGGATACTTTTCTTGGAAGGTAAATTGGAACTGCTGGGCCAATAGAAGGAGCATTAAAAGCATGAGGGCATAGATAGCAACTTGGAGGAGAAGAGCAAGTAAGGTCAGGCTAGAGGCATATTGACCAGGGGATAGTCCGTTGATAAAGAGGAGACCACGATGTTTGGAAAGGTCGGTCAGCAGGAGCCAGACTAAGAGACAGCAGATGACGAGAGGAATCATATAGTTACTAGCTGGGAGAACTTGTAACAAGGTCAGATAAACATCCTTGGGAGCAGTAGGATAGTGAAAGGTCAGATTTTGCTCTAAAACTTTTTTATAGACTGTGATACGTTCTGCCAGTTCGCTGTTTGTAAAATGATTGATATTGTGCCCGTTTGCCTCCCAGTTTTGCATGGTCTGGTAGAGTTCTAACTCCGTTTCCAAGACCTCCTGACTTTTTCCTTGGATATGTTCCTTTTCTAAGTAGGTGGTCGTCAGTTCCAAGAGTTTTTTATAATAATCCATGCTTTCCTGGTCTAAGGCTTGAGCTTCCTTATCGTCAGCATACAAGACAATTTCAGCTTCTTTTTTGACTTGTATGATACGGGTTCGATCCTCAAATCGCAGGTTTTCGGCCTCTAGAACATTCCGATAGGACATGGCAAATGGGATAAGGGCGATAGCGGTTATCAGGGATAGAAAAATAGCATTGCGTTTCAGTCGTAGAATGAAAAGGAGCAGTAGATTCATAGTCAGACCTCCCTATTCAAATAGTTCTTTATAGATTTCTTCGGACTGGTGCTCCTGAACGCTAATATCCAAAATTTCTACCTGACAAGCCATGAGCTGGTCTAGATAGAAATGCAGACTGTGAACACTCGTGTCTACCTGAATGCTATCATTGGCCAAAGTCAGTCCCTTCACTTGCCCAAGTTTCTGATACACTGTCTGATTGTCACTAGTCTGAATGGCATATTGTCGCCCAACCTGTTCCAGTTTCCACTCAATGATTTTTCCCTGTTTAAGAAAGAGCAGTTGGTCGGTTAGTTGGTCTACTTCGTTTAATTGGTGGGAAGACACGATAATGGTTGAACCATTTTTGGCTAGTTTCTGGAGCAATTTTCGGGTTTGAATGTAGCTGGTCGGGTCCAAGCCGTTCAAGGGTTCATCCAAGAGCATGACCTGGGGCTTGTTCATTATACCGATAGCCAGCAGGAGATGTTGCTTCATTCCCAGGGAATAATTTTTGACAGGGATATTCACATAATCACGGATACCGATTTCTTGGATGACTTCCTCAATCCGCTCTTTTGGTAAATCTTGGATAGTTTGGACCAATCGCAAATGCTCTAGCCCAGTCAATTCAGGGTAGAGGACCCGGTTGTCCTGAAGGTAGGCCAAGCTTCGATAGATAGTTGGATCAACGTGCTTTTTGCCATTTATAGAAATCTCTCCTGAATCAAAGGATTGCAGGTTGGCAATGCAGTCTAGGAGGGTTGTCTTTCCAGCTCCATTTGGTCCAATCAAGGCCCAAATTCCAGGTTCCACCAGTTCTAGGTTTAGCTGGTCTAGTATGTTCTTTTTCCCGTAGGATTTGCACAAATTGTGTATGGATAATCGCATGGTTAGACCTCACTTTTTCTTGTCAGGAGATAGAATTGCAGGCAATAGATGAGTAGGTTACTGATGAGCAGGACTGTGAAGACTTTTGGAATGCTGTATCCTGTCAATTGATGGTAGATGATAGCACTTCCGTCTGCCAGATTGCCTGCATTCCAAAGGCTGAATGGATTTAAGATATGGGGATAGAAGTTGGCACTGATAGCTATGCCTAGTGTGACAACCAGTCCAGCCAGTCCATTTTTTAAGACTCTAGCCAAGGTCTGTGCCACTCCCAGCAAAAATAGAAGGTAGAGATAGTGCATGCCACAGGCTAGCAAGATGACCTGGTAAATAGGTTTGATAGCTGTTTGGATCAGGCTGGAATCAATTCTCTTACTAATATAGGTGGTGACGGGATAAATCCAGCTACTATTGCCATTTAGTAAAAAAGCGATGAGCAAATGGCTCAGATAGAGGGTTAGAAAGAGGGCAGTATAGAGTGTTAGGAAGGCTAGGTATTTATTGGTTGTAATTCGGATTCTAGTCAGCCCTAGGGTCTGTAAAAGGCGAATCTGCCGGCTAGTTCCCTGCTGGTCTTTGATGAAAAAATTGGTGAAAGTTAAGAGAAAGAGAGGAAGAGTGATGACCAGGCCTAGCTGTTTTTGACCCTGCCAGATTTCATGACTGGTTCCTTTTAAGGCCTGCTGCCCCAGGCTCTTGACGATTTCTCTATCTGTTGGTGTTTTGGGATTCTCAAAGGCTGTCAGGTAAAGCTCAGTTGGAAAGGCAGAGGGTATCTCCTTTTCTAACAGATACTTGGACATCAAGAAGGTATTTTCGATGGTTTGTGGGGTAAAATCATAGCTTTGGTAGGAAAGGCTGATGTATTGACCATCCTGCTGATAGTGCTGGATATTTTTCTCATAAAAATAGGTCCAGTCCTCCTTCTTGACCGCCTCAATCTCCTTTTGGAAGTTGGCGATATAGTTTGTAAAGAATGTTTTTTCAGCCTGGTAATCCTCTTCACTGAGAGTTTGAGTCTGATACTGTGTTTCTAAATCTTGTATGATATTTTCAAAATTTTGGACAGACTGTTCATAGTGTTGGATGACCTTTAGCTTGGCCTGGCGATTGTGGTAGCCTGCTAGAAAGGAACTAGCTAGGATGGCAATCAGCATGACCAAGATAGCGAACAAGGTTTTCTTGCTACGGAAAAATAGCTTTCCTTCAATTTGAAACATAGATACCTCCAAAAGAGAAGAGATTGTAGGGGAAGATTTTAATTTTTATCTAGAGATAGTTCCTGAATAGTAGGCTAAGTAATAACCGTCACTAGTTTTTTGATAATCAGTTAAGCGTAAATAGCCATCGTACTTTACACCGTGTGGATATTCATCGTAGTATCTAGTTTGAGTTAGATTTTTAACTACGAATAATTTTCTGTCAATATAATAGGAACGAGGGATTGCTGCCACTCTTAGAGAGATTTCAGCATTTACAGATAGAGTTGTAGTTGTTGTTAGTATCGGGCTAATGATAGATAGTAGCAAGGCTGAACGCAAAATAATCTTTTTTATGTTATATTCTGCATTTATTTATAGAAAATATCTTCTCTGTATACTATTATATCAATATTTTTAAATGTAGTCAATATAAAAATGAAAATTTTAATATAAAAATGAATAAATTCATTTCGGAATAGTATATAATATTATTAAATAAATTTGGAGTATGTTATGAATAGTATAAGTGGTAGTCGTTTTAAGCAACGAAGAAAAGAACTTGGACTGACTCAGAGTGCCTTAGCTAAGGATATTTGTGAGCAGAGTTTGATTAGTAGAATTGAAAATACCAACCTTTCTCCCTCATCGGAAATTCTTTTCCTATTGTCTAATAGGCTGGGTGTGACCATGAATTATTTTTTTGAGGAATTTGTTCAAGAAAGTAGACATAGTATAGGAAAAATACGAACTATTTTCTCCCAACAATTGCTTCTCAGAAATTATGAAATTGTAGAGCAATTGTATGTGAAAGAGGTGGAAAGCAGGCACTTATTGAATGAGGAAGATAAGGCTTATTTAGATTATATTTTTATCTTGGTTCGATTTTACTTATACAATGAAAGGGATTTTGCGATAAAAGAGTTTGATAGACTAAATGCTATTATCGCTCCTCATTACTATTTTTATTTAGATTTTTTGAACAGTTACACTATTTTTCTAGGTGAAGTTGGTGAAGATGACAAATATATGGAGTTGGTCAGCAATGTAAAATCAGAGGTGAGTAAGCTTGATTTATCAATCAATGCTGACTTTCAAGCCTATATAAAGATTGGTTACAATTATGCTAGATTTCTTCTAAAACGAAAACAGACGAACGTAGCTTTAGATGAAGTGACAGAGCTGATCAACCAATTGAATGCCTACAACAGTAGTTTTTTATTGCCAGATTTACTATGTTTGTTGGGGAATATCAGCAAAGGCTTATTGAGAGAAGATGAAGTTTTAGATCTGTATGAGCAGGCACTAGTTTTATACAAGTTACAAGGAAATACAAAGTTATATTTGTCATTGAAGAATTTTTTAGTAACAATGGGTAAGGAAATATATTGAAAAATTAGTTATATCAAAAAGGAGGTATGTATGAAACGGATAGTTACAATGATTTGTCTGTTTCTCGCAATCGCAATAGTAATCATTCCCCTTAAACGAACCGTTACGAGAACTTCTGATGGATTTGATCCTGGGGGAATTAATGTTATGAAAAAGTAAGGGACTTGAATATTTTTGTTGAATTTGATATACTAAATTTATCAAAAACAAGGAGGGTCTTTTATGGAAAAGACACAGATTATTCAAGACGTTTTGGCTCTCATTCAAGACTTGAATCGGGCCTTCCAAGCAGATAAAGTAGGAACAGCTGATGAACAGCGATTGCAACATAATCTGACAGAGACGACACGCATATTATCGGAGGCCGAGTCTGTTACCAATTCTGAACTGATTGCGATTGAGAAATTTTATCGTTCGACCAGTTTTCTAGTTGGACTGGGCGACCTGCGATTGAGTGAAACTAGCAGGCAGGCTTGGCAGGCCTTCGATCGCTATTACTACCAAACGATCAGAGAAGAACTCAAACTCTATGGCGGCTCTGCCATTGCCCAAGTATAATAGATGTTAAGGGAGTGGGACAAAAATCGGTAACCCGCAGGGTTCGATGAGTCGTTAGCCCACCCCCGCACAGTTGAGTAGGGCTGTAAAAGCTGATAAAATCAGCTAATTAGAGCCCACTCAACCACTGCGTCAAGTTTAACTATTGAAAAAAACTAAGGAGGCCAGGACTTTTGTCCCAGCCTCTTTATGTTATAATATTACTAAGAAAAGCGAGGTGTACCATGTCCTATATCCAAGTAAAGAATTCTTCGAAATATTATCAGATGGGGGATGCGACCATTGTGGCAAATGACAGCGTGTCCTTTGAGATTGAGCAGGGTGAGTTGGTCATCATTCTTGGCTCATCTGGTGCGGGCAAATCCACTCTGCTCAATATCTTAGGTGGCATGGATAGCAACGATGAGGGGGAGGTTTGGATTGACGGTGTGGATATTGCCAAGCTTTCCAGTCATGAACTGACCAATTATCGTAGAGATGATGTAGGTTTTGTCTTTCAATTTTATAACTTGGTTGCCAATCTGACCGCCAAGGAAAATGTGGAATTAGCTGCAGAAATCGTCAAGGATTCCTTGGATGCCGAGGAAGTCTTGGAACAGGTCGGACTCGGTCACCGAATCAATAATTTCCCTGCTCAGCTTTCAGGTGGTGAGCAGCAACGTGTGGCCATTGCCCGTGCTGTTGCCAAAAAGCCTAAAATTTTGCTTTGCGATGAACCGACAGGCGCTCTGGACTACCAAACAGGTAAGCAGGTCTTACAAATCCTACAAGATATGTCCCGCACACAAGGGGCGACGGTGATCATCGTTACCCACAATAGTTCCCTAGCCCCTATTGCAGACAGGGTCATTCGAATGCGGGATGCCCGTGTGCATTCGGTCGAGCTGAACGCAGAACCGCAGGATATTGCTAGTCTAGAATATTAGTGGGTGAAACTATGAAAAAGAAAATCTACTGGAAGGATATGAGGCAATCTCTGCTTTCTTCCAAGGGGCGTTTTTTGTCCATATTTAGCCTGATGATGCTAGGAGCTCTAGCTTTGACAGGTCTGAAAGTAACAGCTCCAAATATGGAAAAGACGGCCCAAGCCTATATAGCCAGTCATCGAACGATGGATTTGGCAGTAATTTCAGGTCTGGGACTTAGTCAAGCTGACCTTGACGAATTAGAAACGATAGAAGGTGCTACTCTTGAAGCGGGCTACTTTAAAGATGTGGTTACTAATGAAGGACAGACTGCAATTCGGTTGTTTTCAGCACCCAAGACCCTATCGACCTATAAGCTAGTAGCAGGGGAAATGCCCAGCCAAAAGGGGCAAATAGCCCTATCAGCTTCTTTAAAAAATCGTTACAAATTGGACGATACATTTCAAGTAACCGAGCCTGACAAGGATGGCACCATCCTGACCCAAACCACCTTTAAAGTTGTGGGCTTTGTCGCATCAGCAGAAATTTGGGACAATGAAACCATGGGCATGGCTGCAAGTGGTGATGGGCAGTTAGGTGGCTATGGCCTTGTTAGTCAGGATACCTTCAAATCAGAAGTTTACACTATTGCCCGTATTCGCTATGATGATTTGGTTGATTTACTATATTACAGTCAGGCCTATCAAGACAGGTTGGACCAGCACCAAGAAGACTTAGAAAAGTTATTGGCTAACAATGATGAACAACGATTAGCAACTATTCAGTCAGATGGACAGACAGATATTTCAAAAGGGGAAGAGGAAATTGCTCAGGCTCAATCCCAACTTGACCAAGCAGAGGCAGATTTGGCGAAAGGTCAGGAACAAGTCGCAAGTGGTCGCAGTGAGTTTGCGCGTGGTAGAGCCAAACTAGTTCAATCGGAAATGGAATTGCGAACCGTCCTTGCTCAATTGTTGCAAACCAAGTTTCAATTGGATGAAAGTAAAAAAGAGTTGGACAACCAGAAGGATAAACTAGACCAAAACAAATCTTTTTTGGATGTAAGTCACGAGGGACTACTTGAAACTGCTCAACGCTTGGAAAGTGCCAAACAGCAACTGGATTCCCAAAATGCCCAACTGAGTCAAACTGCATCGGAAATTTCAACTGGTCGTGCTAACTGGTACCAAAACCAACAAAATTTGAACCAGCTGATTGCCAATCACTTGCAAGAAGGTCAAACCCTCTCAGACTATCCTGACTTGTTGGCTAGACAGGAAGCCTTGGACGCAGAAAAAGCTCGCTTAGATCAACTTGAAGCTGACTATGAGCAGGCCAACCAAGCCTATTTACAAGGTTATGATTACTATCAAACCCAACAAAATGAATACAATAGCAATCTAGCCCAGTACCAAACTTGGAATCAAGAATATCAGGCAGGTTTGGCCCGTTATCAAGCAGGTTTAAGTCAGTATGAACAAGGCATTGCAGCCTACAATAAAGGAGTAGAAGACTATGAATGGGGACTGAGTCAGTTAGAGTCTTCAAATCAACTGCTCCGTCAGGAAGAACTCCGTTTGGAGGAGGCTGATAAAGAGTTAAGTCAAGCTCAATCCCAATTTTCTGAGAAGAAAGCCACGGCCGATCAAGAAATTAGCCAAGCTCAAACTGAGATTGCTCAGGCTAAATCCGACTTAAGTAAGCTGGAAAAAGCGCCCTATCAGGTCTATACTCGATCAAGCCTACCAGGTGGGGATGGCTATACTACCTACAGCAATGCGACTAGGTCTATTGCTGCAGTGGGCAATGTCTTCCCAGTTGTTCTCTACCTTGTCGCAGCTCTAGTGACTTTTACCACCATGGCCCGTTTTGTCGATGAAGAGCGAACACAGTCAGGTCTCCTCAAGGCCCTTGGCTATACGAATAGACAGATTATGGCTAAGTTCATTCTCTATGGTTTGGCGGCAGGTCTGGTAGGAACAATAGTCGGTATAATAGCAGGCAATCTCCTCCTGTCTCCACTTATTTCTAACATTATTACGCAGACAACCGTGATTGGACCAGCTAAACTTCATTTTTATCCCCTTTGGACAGGTTTAGCCTTGCTCCTGTCTTTGGCTTCCTCGGTCCTGCCAGCTTACTTGGTGGCTCGTCGGGAGCTGACAGAAAAACCTGCTCAGCTACTTTTACCTAAGCCACCGGTTACAGGCTCCAGCATTTGGCTAGAAAAATGGCCAGCTATCTGGTCTCGCCTGAGCTTCACCCACAAGGTGACAGCCCGCAATATCTTCCGCTACAAGCTTCGTATGCTTATGACCATCTTTGGAGTAGCAGGGACCGTCGCCCTTCTTTTTGGAGGACTGGGTATCCGTTCCTCTATTTCAGGAGTTGTCCAACGACAGTTTGGGGAGCTGATCCATTATGATATGTTGGTGGTGGAAAATAGCAGAGCTACTGAGGAAGAGTTGGATAAGTTAACACATTTTCTTCAGTCAAATCAGGTTCGCCAATCCTTGCCAGTGGCTTTTGAACAGCTCAGTCAAACAGTGGAAACTAGTGGCCAGAGAAAAAATATTTCCATTGGACTGTATATTTCAGACCGTCAGGACTTGGGAAATCTAGTCAGTCTTGAAAATTCTTCTGGTAAAGCTATCCAGCTGAGTGGCAGGGGGATTGTTCTCACAGAAAAATTGGCGCAAATCTACGGGGTCTCTGTTGGTGATAAGCTATCACTGACCTTGGAAGATAAGGAAGTTTCAGTCAGGGTAGAGGCTGTGGCTGATATGTATGCAGGGCATTTTATCTATATGACAGATAGCTACTACGAACAAGTGACCAGCAAGCAGAAGACTGCCAATGCCTATTTGGTTCAGTTGAAAGACAGTCAGTTGGGGCATATTCAGACTCTTGCAAGTCAACTCCTAGCGATGCCAGCAGTCAGAAGTTTGGTTCAAAATACTTCTCTTATAGACATGCTTACCACGATTGCGGGCTCGCTTCAGACCATCATGACCATTCTAGTCATTCTATCCATCTTGCTTGGCTTGGTTATTCTTTACAACCTTACAATTATCAATATGTCCGAACGGATTCGTGAATTATCCACCATCAAGGTACTGGGCTTCCACAATAAAGAGGTGACCATGTACATCTATCGTGAAACCATTGCCCTTTCGCTGATCGGTATGTTGGTTGGACTGGTTGGCGGTATTTATCCCCATAAGCTCCTTCTTGCCATGATTGGTTCGGACAGTATCCGCTTTAATCCATCTGTCGGACTAGAGGTCTATCTCATTCCTATCTTAGCCATTAGTGGAATTTTGGCCGCTCTTGGTTGGTACGTCAATCACCATCTGAGAAAGGTGGATATGCTGGAGGCCTTGAAGTCAGTTGATTAGGGAGTGGGAAAGAACTCGAGTGGTCTAAAAAGAGTTCGTCTTCCCACCCCCGCACAGTTGATTAGGTTGGATTTGGAGTGTAAAACACGAACAAATCCGCCAATCAACCACTGCGCTGAGATGTTGACACGAACTCTAAGAAGTGGTGCTGGGCTTTTTGCCCAGCCTCTAACCCGAGCCTAAAAACACGAAAGCGAGGACAGTCTTGGTTTGGAAGGAATTTTAAAAAGAGAATGACAGTCTTGCGATTCAAAAATCCTAGTGTATCTAGGATTTTTCTGCAAATATAAGTCTAGAAATATGCTATAATCATCTCATGAAAAAAATAAGTGATTTAGGATTAACAGGTCGAAAATTAGTTGGAGAAGGTCTAATCTTAGTCTTCATCGGTATTGGATTTTTAATTGCTGGCTGGCAATTTCCGGGTTTGATTCTTCGGTTCATTCATGCAGGTCTATTCTTTTTAGCTTTATATGAATTGAGCATGATATTTTTCAGAAAGAAGAAATCGAGTGAAAGTGTCATTGCGCTAGTTGGGAAGGCTGTTCTTTTCGGGATTCTAGCCAGTCTCGATTTAGCTGTTCAAATTCCCCTCTATTTCGCGGCTATTTTTGTTGGGATTTACCAGCTTTTTACGGCAGTCATTAATTTCATTGCTTTTTATCTATATCGAAAAGATGGGGTACAGCCACGGATTCGCTATTTAATAGATGGAATTTGGTTATCCTTACTAGGTTCAGCTTCCCTATTTGTGTCAGGCACACAGCTGGTTGTTCAAACCATTGTCATCGGAGGTTATCTGGTCTTGTACGGACTAACTAATCTGCGTGATGGTTTCTTGTTTGAGGAGGCTATTGAGCAACAGAGTCTAAAGCGTCATGTCCGTTTGCCCCTACCTTTATTTTTAGCAGCTTTGATTCCTCGTATGACCCTGCAAAAAGTCAATGATTACTTGGCGGATAATAAGGGACAAACGGTTCAGTCTATCTACAACCGCCACAAAGAAATTGCGGAGCTTCCAGCATTAGAAGTCTTTGTACACGTTGGAGAAGAAGGGTTCGGAGCAGTTGGCCATGTTGATTTGAGTTACAAAGGGCAGGTCTACGGTTTTGGTTCATACGATGTCCTGTCAGAGCGTTTGGGTGGTGCGATTGGTGATGGAGTCTTGTTCAAAGCAGAGCGCCAAGCTTATATTGATTTCTGTAACCAGGAAGGTATGACCATGTTGGGTTATCAGCTAAGCCTGACACCTGAACAGGAAGAAGCAGTTGAGGCTCGATTGGCTGAAATTGATAATCTGCTCTTACCTTGGAATCCAAGTCCTGAAAAAGTATCGAAAACGGCAGACGGCCAGCCTATCGAAATGTATGCCTATCGAATGAAAGAGGCAATACATGCGGAATTATTCAAATTTAGAAAGTCTAAATTTAAAACCTACTTTGTCCTCTCAACCAACTGCGTCCTTTTGGCTGATTCTGTGATTGGACAGGCTGGAACTGACATACTTGGTATGCGTGGATTTATCGCACCTGGAACCTATCAATCTTACCTAGATCAAGAATACGAAAAACCTCATAGTTTAGTAGTCGCAAAGAACATTTATTATCGAAAAGAGAAATCCTAGTCACTGACTGGGATTTTCTGTTATTTCAGCTCTCTAAGTCCCACAAAACTCCCCCATCCATGCTATAATAGAGACATGAAAAAAAATAAATTACTACTCATCGATGGTTCTTCCGTAGCCTTCCGTGCCTTCTTTGCACTTTATAACCAAATTGACCGCTTCAAGAATGCCAACGGTCTGCATACCAATGCCATATACGGCTTCAATCTCATGTTGGACCACATGATGAAGCGGATTGAGCCGACCCACATTCTTGTGGCTTTTGATGCTGGAAAGACCACTTTCCGTACGGAGATGTATGCAGACTATAAGGCAGGTCGTGCCAAGACTCCAGACGAATTCCGTGAGCAGTTTCCTTTTATCCGTCAGATGTTGGATGCCATGGGAGTCAAGCATTACGAACTGGATCAGTATGAGGCAGATGACATTATCGGTACCTTGGACAAAATGGCAGAGCGGACAGACATCCCTTTCGATGTGACCATTGTTAGCGGTGATAAGGATTTGATCCAGCTGACTGATGAGAACACCGTAGTCGAAATTTCCAAGAAAGGCGTAGCCGAATTCGAAGAATTTACCCCAGCCTACCTCATGGAAAAAATGGGGATTACCCCCACTCAGTTTATTGACCTCAAGGCTTTGATGGGAGATAAGTCCGATAACATTCCTGGCGTGACCAAAATCGGTGAAAAAACAGGTCTAAAACTCCTGACAGAATTTGGTTCTTTGGATGGAATCTACGAAAACATCGACAGCATGAAGGCTTCAAAGATGAAGGAAAACTTGATTGCTGATAAGGAGAAGGCCTTCCTATCTCGTACACTTGCTACCATTGACACCAATGCTCCAATCGAAATTGGTCTGGATGACATTGTTTATCAAGGTCCAAAGCTAGAAGAACTAGGACAATTCTACGATGATATGGGCTTCAAGCAATTAAGGGCTCAGTTAGGTACGACCAGCTCGCAAGAGGAAGCGGTACTCGATTTCCAAATCGTAACGGAAATCAGCCCCGCTATGCTCAAACAAGACCAGTTTTTCTATTTTGAAATCTTGGGTGAAAATTATCACCGAGAGGATTTGGTTGGTTTAGCTTGGGGAGATAAGGATAAAATCTATGTCGGAGGGCCTGAGCTACTTGATAGTCCAGTCTTGCGTGACTTTTTAGAAAACCAAACCATAAAAACCTATGACTTTAAGCGTGGAAAAGTTCTTCTCGACCGAAAAGAGATTACGCTACCTCCAGCTACTTTCGATAGCCGTCTAGCCAAATACTTGCTTTCCACCGTTGAGGACAATTCCCTAACAACCATTGCCAATCTCTATGGTCAGACTAGTCTTGTTCCAGATGAGGCAGTTTATGGCAAGGGTGCTAAGTTAGACTTGCCAGAACGCGAGATCTTTTTCCCACACTTGGCACGTAAGGTTCAGGTTTTGATTGAGACAGAAGAGCCGATGTTGACCAAATTAGAAGAAAATCAGCAATTAGATCTTTTGTTTGACATGGAGTTGCCACTGGCAAATGTTTTAGCTAAGATGGAAATTGCTGGTATTAAAGTGGAAGCTGAGACTCTCAAAGCTATGCAATCTGAAAACGAAGTTTTGATTGACCAGTTGACCAAGGAAATCTATGAACTAGCTGGTCAGGAATTTAATATCAATTCGCCTAAGCAGCTTGGGACCATTCTCTTTGAAGAGATGGGACTACCATTGGAATATACCAAGAAAACCAAGACAGGCTATTCAACAGCAGTAGATGTCTTAGAACGATTAGCGCCAATTGCACCAGTTGTTTCAAAAATCTTGGAATACCGTCAGATTACCAAGCTTCAATCAACCTATGTAGTCGGCTTGCAGGATGCCATTTTAGAAGATGGTAAGATCCATACCCGCTATGTACAGGATTTGACACAAACAGGTCGTCTATCTTCGACGGACCCTAACTTGCAAAATATCCCTGTTCGTCTGGAACAAGGTCGCTTGATTCGCAAGGCCTTTATCCCATCGCTTGAGGATAGTGTCCTCTTGGCATCGGATTATTCCCAGATTGAATTGCGGGTCTTGGCCCACATTTCCCAGGACCAGCACTTAATCGAGGCCTTCCAGCAAGGTGCAGATATTCACACTTCGACAGCTATGCGGGTCTTCGGTATCGAAAAAGCTGAGGATGTGACACCAAATGACCGTCGGAATGCCAAGGCTGTAAACTTCGGTGTCGTCTATGGCATTTCAGATTTTGGTCTATCCAATAACTTGGGGATTACACGTAAGGAAGCTAAAGCCTATATCGATACCTATTTTGAACGCTTCCCAGGAATTAAGAATTACATGGAAACCATTGTTCGTGAGGCACGTGATAAGGGTTATGTAGAGACTATTTACAAACGCCGTCGTGAATTACCAGATATAAACTCTCGCAATTTCAATGTCCGTAATTTTGCGGAACGAACAGCCATCAACTCACCAATTCAAGGTTCGGCTGCAGATATTCTCAAAGTAGCCATGATTAATCTTGACAAGGCTTTGACTGAAGCAGGTCTTGCGACACGTATGTTATTGCAAGTACACGATGAGATTGTTTTGGAAGCCCCAGTGGCAGAGCTAGAAACGGTAAAAGCCATGGTAAAAGAGACCATGGAATCGGCGATTAGCCTGTCTGTACCATTGATTGCGGATGAAAATGAGGGACCGACATGGTATGAAGCTAAGTAAGAAAGGAAGAGTATGAAAAAGATAGTTCTTTGTATTGGTCTATGTAGTCTTCTGCTCGCAGGTTGCGGAAAAACAGCGCAGAAGGCAGAGAAAACACCAGCTTCCTCAGGGGAAGAGTTTTCAACCACTTTACCGATTTTGCAAGAAAAGCAGGATACTACGAACGAACAGTTCAATGTTCTAGCAAATGCAGAGCTTGTAGCTGTTAATAGTACACCACCTGCTGACGAAACGCAAAAAGGCCACAAGATTTATGCGGCCAATAATGGTGTTGCTGAAAAAGATGAAAATGGGAATATCAAGGAATATTTCCGTTATTATGATGTGCCATCTACTTGGACAATTAATGCAGAAAATACTCAGGATGAGACAGTCGCTGCAGTCTATGATGTTAAAGAAGGTTCCAGCAATTACATGGTCCAACTCTATAATATCAATGCTTTTAATCAGTCTCCATTGGAAGACGGTCGCAATATGACGCCGGAGGAATTAGAAGCACGGATGCTTGAAACAAATCATTCTTTCAGTGAAAAGACGGTTGTCACAATCAATGGTCAGGAATGGCAGGTTGGGCGACAGTTATTAACAGATCAAAAATTAGCTCGTCTGACTTTTTATCGGATGGAATCAACAGCTGCTTATGATGACTCCGTGGTTGTGGGTTCAATCTATTATTCCTTAGATCCAGGAACCGATAAAGATCGGACCAACCTTAAAAAGGTTATCGGGCAAGTTAAGGATGTCGTGTACCAAATTGCTAAAAAATAATCAAGGTAGACAAGCTATAATCAGTAACGAGTTAAAACTGACAAGATTGTGTTATAGCACACCTTATTCATTAAGCTTTTATTGAGTCTAACATTTAATATACATTAAAGGAGGTCTCTATGTCTTATTCCTTCCAAAATCCTAGTCAGGACATTATCTTTGACTATCTGAAAAATGCTAAGACCATTGCAGTGGTCGGTTTGTCTAGTCGAGAAGAGACAGCAGCCTACCGCGTTTCCAAGCTCATGCAGGAAGCGGGCTATAAAATTATTCCAGTTAATCCCAAGGCTGCTGGTGGGACTATTTTAGGCGAGTTGGTCTATGGTAGTCTAGCAGAGATTGACCAACCTATTGATATTGTAGATGTTTTCCGCAGAAGTGAATTTTTACCAGAGGTAGCACAGGAATTTATCCAGTCGAACGCCAAAGTTTTCTGGGCTCAACTTGGTTTAGAAAGTCAAGAAGCAGAAAAACTATTGCGTCAGGCAGGTCGTAACGATATTGTCATGAATAAATGTATCAAGATTGAATATCTTGAAATGAAAGAACAATACTAATAGAGGCTGGGCAGAAAGTCCATCCTCGCTTCTCAGAGTTCGTGTCAACATCTCAGCGCAGTGGTTGATTGGCAGATTTGTTCGTGTTTCACACTCCAAATCTGACCATTACGACTGATGCGAACAGAGTTCGCTTCATTTCCAACCTCCAACAGTCACTACTCTGACTGTTGGAGCTGTGCGGAGGTGGGAGTGAAACAGTCTGGGAATAGACTGTTTCAGCTCAACAACTAGAAATAAAGACTTGTTGACGAACTCTTTTTCTACCATTTGTCAAGCCTATCAAGGTATTTGATGAAAAATATATCGAGTTCAATAGTCAAAATAAAGAAATTGTTTTCTTTTGGACTAAAGTTACGTGTAAAAAAGGGTACACGAAATTAACACCTTATGTTGAAAATTTTTGATAAGGTGTTACAATAATATAGCATAAACAATTTTACTGATTTTGGGTTAAAATGTAATCGTAAAGTTTGTTATGCGTTATGAGGTAATACATTGTCCGAATGAGACGATGTATGGAGGCAATCGTGTGTGGCTTCGTAGAAGTCGTTTGCGATTGTCTTTTTCGTTTCTCATAAAAGTCGGCGATATGGCAAGGCTTGGTGTGACTGGCTGAAGCGATATTGTGAATACATTTGAACAGAATCTTTCTAGCGTAGGGATTGCCACGCTTGGTAATGTGTTCCTTAGCGAGGAAGTTGCCAGATTGTAACCGCCCAATAACAAGGTATCTATCCACCCACTCCCTCCTCCAGTATACTGTTAGAAAAACAAAACTGGAGGATTTATTATGTCACACCCCATCATTCCATTGACTGTTCCCCAATCTCGCCGCTTTGAGAAGCGAGGCAGAAACGATATTATGATGAAAATTCGTCTCGGAAAAGTGGAGCTCACAGTCTTTCACACTATCAATCAAGAAACACTAGAAACAATCTTAGATAAGGTACTGTTCTATGACCATCCAACTCAGTGATTTAGGTCAAGTTTACTTGGTCTGTGGAAAAACAGATATGCGTCAGGGAATTGATTCCCTGGCCTATCTTATCAAAAGTCAGTTCAACCTGGATCCCTTCTCCGGTCAGGTCTATCTCTTCTGCGGAGGTCGAAAAGACCGGTTCAAAGCTCTTTATTGGGATGGACAGGGATTTTGGTTATTGTATAAACGTTTTGAAAATGGGAAATTGACCTGGCCAAACAATGAAGAAGAGGTCAAGGCTCTAACTTCCGAGCAAGTCGACTGGCTCATGAAAGGATTTTCTATCATTCCAAAAATAAATGTTTCAAAAAGTCGTGATTTCTATTGAAATCATGGCTTTTCTTTGTGTATAATGAGATAAAAAGAAGGAGATTGGTTATGTCATCACTAGAAAAAATTATTGAAACACAGTCAAAAACGATAGAGATGATGGCTAATGAACTCACTCTCCTTCGAGAACAGGTTGACTATCTGAGACAGAAACTCTACGGAAAATCATCAGAGAAGGTCGTATATCAACCAGGTCAGCTGAGCTTGTTTGGGGAGGAAAGTCTCCCTGAAGAAGAAGCTGACTTACCCAGTTGAAACGGAGACCATCACCTATAAACGCAAGAAAGCTAAGGGAGTTCGTCAGGCTATTTTCAGCCAGTTCACTCCAGAGATTGTGCATCACGAATTGCAGGGCGAAGACTGCACTTGTCCAGACTGTCATGGTCAGCTGAAAGAGATTGGCTCAACTGTTCAACGACAAGAGTTGGTCTTCATTCCTGCACAATTAAAGCGGATTGACCATGTTCAACACGCATACAAGTGTCAGGCATGTAGTCAGAAGAATCTAAGCGATAAGATTATCAAGGCTCCTGTTCCTAAGGCACCTTTGGCACACAGCTTGGGTTCAGCCTCTATCATCGCTCACACCATTCACCAGAAATTCAATCTGAAGGTACCCAATTACCGTCAGGAAGAGGACTGGCATAAACTTGGCCTGCCCATCAGTCGGAAGGAAATAGCCAACTGGCACATCAAGTCTAGTCAGTATTATTTCGAGCCGATTTATAACCTGTTGCACGAGAAATTGTTGGAGCAGCCTATTCTTCATGCGGATGAGACTTCCTACAAGGTCTTAGAAAATGATAGCCAGTTGACCTACTACTGGACTTTCTTGTCTGGGAAACATGAGAAAAATGGAATTACCCTCTATCATCATGACAAACGACGGAGCGGCTTAGTTGTGGAGGAGTTTCTTGGGGACTATGCGGGCTACGTTCATTGTGACATGTGGAGTGCTTATCGTCAATTAGACAAGGCTCAGCTCGTTGGCTGTTGGGCTCATGTTAGACGAAAATTTTTTGAGGCGACTCCTAAGAAGACAGATAATACTTCTTTAGGAGCCAAGGGATTAGCCTATTGCGACCGCCTGTTTGCCTTGGAGAGTGACTGGGCTGACCTGTCTACTGAGGAACGGCTACATAAACGGCAGACAGAGTTAACTCCCTTGATGGACGAGTTCTTTGATTGGTGCCGTGAATAGGCTGTCTTGCCAGCTTCCAAATTGGGTACTGCAATAGAGTATAGCCTCAAATACGAAACCACCTTCCGAGCCGTTCTCTCGGACGGTGACCTAGTCCTGTCCAACAATATGGCTGAGAGGGCTATGAAGACCTTGGTGATGGGCAGAAAAAATTGGCTTTTTTCTCAGAGCTTTGAGGGAGCCAAGTCGACAGCTGTCATTTTGAGTCTTTTAGAAACAGCTAAGCGACACGGACTTGATGCAGAAAAATATATGACCTATCTTCTAGAACACTTACCTAATGAGGAGTCGCTCGCAAAAAAGGAGGTTTTAGAAGCCTATTTGCCATGGGATAAAAATATTAAGAGAGCTTGTAAATAGAAAAAGGTTCCAGAGTCGACAGGACTTTGGAGCCTTTTCAATATACCTTGTTATTGGGCGCTTACGCCAGATTCATAGTGTCTCAGATCAATACCGATAAAGGCATTGATTTGATTGGCAGACTGAAAACGGCGAATATCTCCCAGTTCACCAATAATACTTGTTGCAGTAGTCTCAGCTATTCCAGGAATAGAGAGCAGAATGTCATATTCAGGTAATGGCTGAGCTAGTTCCACCATTTGGTCTAGAACAGTTTGTCTCTGTTCAGAAAGTCTAAGCAATTCTTTTGCATAGTAACGAACCTCTTCCATGATCGGAGAGGTTTTCTTAACGGCACAATAAGATTGATTAGCTAGTGCTGTCAGCTTCTCAACTAAGTACGCCACACGCTTATCCGAAATCCGTTTTGAAGTGGACTGACGGATGCTCTCTGAGAGTTCATCCTTGCTTATACTGTTCAAAAAACAAAAACTAACGTATAATAGATTTATGAAACTTACTATCGAACAAACAAACGAATTAAAAACTTATTTGAAAGATAAAACCTATTCCCCATTTCATAGACGACTTCAAGTAATCCTGTTCAGAGCCGAAGGTCTCAGTTATAGAGAAATCACTAACCTTATCGGCTATTCAAAGTATACAATCTGGTCCTTACAAGGCAAGTATGAGCTTGGTGGGATTTCAGCTCTAGTAAGAGAAACGCGAGGTGGACGGAACCGTCAATATTTAACCCTTCAAGAAGAGGAAGCATTTCTAAAAGAACAGTTAACAGCTTCACTAAATGGCGAATTTGTGACCATAAACTCTCTCTACGAAACTTATCAGAAACGGGTTGGACACCCTACGACCAAGGAAGGATTCTATGCCCTTCTGAAACGCCATGGTTGGCGCAAAGTGACGCCAAGACCAGAACACCCTAAAAAAGCAGACGCCGAAACGATTCTAGCGTCTAAAAATAAAATCTTCATTCACGAAAATAGGAAAGCGCTTCAAGAATAGTCGTCGCTATCATAAAGTCAGACTAATGTATCAAGATGAGGCGGGTTTCGGTCGGATTAGTAAAATTGGAAAGGCCTGGGCACCAAAAGGGGTGAGACCGCATGTACATAGCCACTATATTCGTGAGTATCGCTATTGCTATGGTGCTATTGATGCCCATACAGGAGAGTCCTTCTTCATTATCGCTGGGGGTTGCAATACAGATTGGATGAATGTTTTTCTCAAACAACTATCTGAAGCTTATCCTGACGATTATATTTTATTAGTGATGGACAATGCCGTTTGGCATAAATCAAGTACCTTAGAGAAACCACATAATATTGGTTTTGAGTTTATTCCTCCCTATACTCCTGAAATGAATCCAATTGAACAAGTTTGGGCTGAGATTCGAAAGAGAGGGTTTAAGAATAAAGCTTTTAAAACACTAGATGATGTGATAAACAAGCTTCAAGAAGTGATACGAGAGTTAGATTGGTCTATTTTAAAACCAATTGTTAGTAGACGATGGTTAAAAAACACTTGATTGGTTTGATTTTGATTTTTGTTGAGTATTAACTCAAGCACGAAGTCCTTGCAAGGAAAATCTATGACTAGGTTCCAGTATTGTTGGCCAGATGGTGTTGATAAGATAGTTTCCAATTCAGGAAAAGTGACTTGTAAGACCTTGTGCAGACGGTTTTTAGCTCGAACGATGTCCTCAGTTAAGTTCTGATAGAAGCGACTTAAATCTCGCAGTTCTTGATAGACTTCTTCTTGGACATAAGTGGGTTTACGATTCAGCACAAATTGAGATTGAGCCAGTTTTTCAGCGTCAATTTGATCTGTTTTCCTCACACGCAAGCTATCCAGTTGCTTCTTAGCTTCTAAGGGATTAAGCCTTGTATAAGCATAGCCATTATCTTCTAGAAAAGTTTGGAGACGGCGAGAATAGACACCTGTTGCTTCAAAGATGATTTCTGGTTTATGGACGGTTCTCAAATCGCCAAGTAGCCGAGCAAAGCCTAAGGCGTCATTGGACATGGTATAGCCATGAACTTTCTCACCATTGACTAGAATGGCCACTTCTGAACTTGCCTTACTCACATCAATCCCAAAAACTGCACGCATGATATTACCTCTTTGTCTTGAATGATTCCTTGTTTTAGTGATGTCATTTTCAATACTCGACGTCTGGCGTCCCACATACTTTGATAACATTCTTTCTAAAACAGGTGTCTTGCCAGTTTTCGATGCGACGTCTAGCGTCAAAAGAGTTCTCGACTTAACAAGACACCTCTACTTTAACATAAAGAAAAAGTAGTGACTACTCTCTCCCGTCGGAGATTTCCTCACTACTAATCTTAGTATGTTTTAGACTGGTCGAGTTCTTTCCCACTCCCTTTTTCATCGAAAAAGCAGTTCAATGAACCATTGAACTGCCGGATGACTCTAAGGAGGAGCGCTTAGAATTGGAACAAATTACTACACATGGCGTAAAAAATAGAAAGGAAGAAATCTGCTCCAATACCAAGCAGGCTAAAATAGTCCTTTGTTGCTCCTCAGTCATAGTATAACACAATCCAAATGTTTTTACCAATTATTACTATATTTTTTTCTTAAATATAGACATAAAAGTGTATATAAAAATAAGAGCATATATCGCTCTTATTTTTATACGTAACTCATTTTCTTAGCCTGCTCATCTAAAATTTCTTCATGGAAGTGTATTTGTGCAGCATAGTGATACGGCCATACATATAAACCAGCCAGGCCAAATGTAATAATGACAAGAAGGAACCAGCCAATGAAGGATAAATCAAGTGTAAAGCGTTTAAACTTGTAGCCTTTCATCAACTTTCGACTAGACCGAATGATTGAAAAAGCGCCTGTATATTCTTCGCGTTCTAATTGATCAAACAAGATATATTCTACCTGTGAATAAGCATAGAATTGTGGAATATAAAGAGCAATTCCTAAAACCATAAGTAGGATACCTCCCATGGCCATTAGCCCTAGTATGGCAAGGATTTCCATAGGAAGTGCATCAGGGTCTAAGGATTGACTGGATGCAGCTATGATTGTAATCATCGTTCCAGCACCGATAAGTAAACCAATACCAAGGTAAAACAGTAGTCCCCAAAGGAAGAGCAAGAAACTTGTTAAAATGTAGGTTCGAAAGATTTTCCAGAAATCTTTATGATTGAAAATCATCAGCACATCGTTAAATGATGTGGAAGTTTTTACCCCTTTGATAAGATGAAATATAGTGCATATAATGGATAAGTGCAGTAGTCCTAATAGCAATCCGTAAAATATTGGAAACAAGGAGGTAGAAATAAAGTAGCTAGGACTGGCAAGTTCCTCAGCTGACACTCCAGCAAGGCTATTGCGAGAGAAAGAAATTAACTGAACGATAACAGAAATAGTGACGGGGATGACAGCCACTTGATAGATACCAGGTGTCTCGTTTAGTGTTTGGCGAGCCCGCTCACGTATATTAGAAATTGTAAACATCTACATAACCTCCTTGCTGAATATTGTAACATAATTCTAGATGACAAGCTAGGCTTTTTTTGATAGACTGGAAGGTGCTGTGGTAATTTGTCAGTTTGTTGTGATGCGCCTATCTATTTACTATTAAATAAGTAGAAGACAAGGTAAATATCGCTGAAATAAGCGAGAACATTTAAGACATTCTGATGGATTAGACCATGCAAGATTGAGAAACTGTATTTCCAGGTAAGGTACTTTTATGGATGATATGAAAGAGCTGAACTGTGAATCCAGAACTAATATCCTAGGACTGTTTTTCCTAGCGGGAGGTAAATAAAACATGACAGATGTTCCAATCAAGTATCGCTTGATTAAGAAAGAAAAGCACACAGGTGCACGTTTGGGCGAAATAATTACCCCACACGGGACCTTTCCAACCCCCATGTTTATGCCAGTTGGAACTCAGGCAACGGTAAAAACCATGTCACCTGAAGAATTGAAGGCGATGGGTTCAGGAATTATCCTATCTAATACCTATCATTTGTGGCTTCGTCCAGGTGACGAATTGGTGGCGCGTGCAGGTGGTTTGCACAAATTTATGAATTGGGATCAACCGATTTTGACTGACTCAGGTGGTTTCCAGGTTTATTCTTTGGCGGATAGTCGCAATATCTCAGAAGAAGGAGTGACCTTCAAAAACCATCTCAATGGTAGTAAGATGTTCCTGTCACCTGAAAAAGCTATTTCCATTCAGAACAATCTTGGCTCTGACATTATGATGAGCTTTGATGAGTGTCCGCAGTTCTACCAGCCTTATGACTATGTAAAAAAATCCATCGAAAGAACAAGTCGTTGGGCAGAACGTGGTCTCAAGGCTCACCGCCGTCCGCATGACCAAGGTTTATTTGGTATTGTCCAAGGTGCTGGTTTTGAAGATCTTCGTCGCCAATCAGCCCATGATTTGGTTAGTATGGATTTTCCAGGATACTCTATTGGAGGATTGGCTGTTGGTGAAACACACGATGAAATGAATGCTGTACTGGACTTCACGACCCCTCTTTTACCGGAGAATAAGCCACGCTATCTCATGGGTGTTGGAGCACCAGATAGCTTGATTGATGGCGTGATTCGTGGGGTTGATATGTTTGACTGTGTATTACCAACACGTATTGCGCGTAATGGAACCTGTATGACCAGTCGTGGACGTCTTGTGGTGAAAAATGCCCAGTTCGCTGAGGATTTTACACCGTTAGATCCAGAGTGCGATTGCTACACATGTAAAAACTATACACGTGCATATCTCCGCCATTTACTTAAGGCCGACGAGACGTTTGGTATTCGTTTGACAAGTTATCACAACCTCTACTTCCTAATCAACCTGATGAAAAATGTCCGTCAGGCCATTATGGATGATAATTTATTGGAGTTCCGTCAAGACTTTATGGAAAAATATGGTTATGGCAAGAATGGTAGAAACTTTTAACGTTGAAAATAACCCTAAAATATTTGAAAATGAACTTTCGATAATAAGCATGATTAAAATAATTTGGCTCTATAATTTCTAACTTAATTTCATAAGAAAAACACCCCAATCGTTAGATTTTGTGTCTAACTTTTGGGGTGCAGTTCATTTTTGGAAATCGCTTTTTTTTATTGTCTAAACACTACGTTTTGTAATTGGTGTTAACTGAAAGTTAATTCTTCAAATTTTGTACAAAAGTTTTCTGTAACCTTCTTGAGATTAATTGTAAGTATGCTGGCTACACGATCGCTGTGAATCAGAGGTGTTGCACCTGGATTTAGCTCCAATGCCTTCTTAATGGTCTTCATATCTAGTGGGCTAACATTATGATGACAATTCTCATAAGAGATGATAGAACACAATCATATTTCTATTTAATAGCATTGAGATAAGTTCTGACACCTAAACTGTATTGTAATTATGTGATATCATTATTCAATATTTGGTTTTGGGCTGTGAATTCTCGATTGATCAAGTAATCTACGTAGAATCTCTCACCAGCTTTTGTACAAGACTGTCTTATACGACGTATTACAAAGTTTGAGCCTTTTGATGGGGCTAAGTTGTTATTCCGAATTTATTCTGAATTTTCTTAGGTTTATTGGTATATAGTGTCCTGTATAGAATTCAACCAATATGGATTACTGGTAGACATCAATGTTACAGCAGATTTCAATCATGATTTCCATTTGGAAAGCCTACTATTTTTTCTACCATTTGTCAAGCCTGTCAAGGTATTTGATGAAAAATATTTTGAGTTCAATAGTCAAAATAAGGAAATTGTTTTCTTTTGGACTAAAGTTTCGTGTAAAAAAGAGTACACGAAATTAACACCTTATGTTGAAAATTTTTGATAAGGTGTTACAATAATATAGCATAAACAATCTTACTGATTTTGGGTAGAACGATAATCGTAAAGTTTGTTATGCGTTATGAGGTAATACATTGTCCGAATGAGACGATGTATGGAGGCAATCGTGTGTGGCTTTGTAGAAGTCGTTTGCGATTGTCTTTTTCGTTTCTCATAAAAGTCGGCGATATGGCAAGGATTGGTGTGACTGGCTGAAGCGATATTGTGAATACATTTGAACAGAATCTTTCTAGCGTAGGGATTGCCACGCTTGGTAATGTGTTCCTTAGCGAGGAAGTTACCAGATTCATAGTGTCTCAGGTCAATACCGATAAAGGCATTGATTTGATTGGCAGACTGAAAACGGCGAATATCTCCCAGTTCACCAATAATACTTGTTGCAGTAGTCTCAGCTATTCCAGGAATAGAGAGCAGAATGTCATATTCAGGTAATGGCTGAGCTAGTTCCACCATTTGGTCTAGAACAGTTTGTCTCTGTTCAGAAAGTCTAAGCAATTCTTTTGCATAGTAACGAACCTCTTCCAGCATTGGAGAGGTTTTCTTGACGGCACAATACGATTGATTAGCTAGTGCTATCAGCTTCTCAGCTAAATACGCCACACGCTTGTCCGAAATACGTTTTGAGGTGGACTGACGAATGCTCTCTAAGAGTTCGTCCTTGCTTAAATCAAGCACGAAGTCCTTGCAAGGAAACGCAGTAACTAAGTTCCAGTATTGTTCCCCAGTTGGCTTTGATAAGACAGTCTCTATCTCTGGAAACGTGACTTGCAAGACCTTGTGCAGACGGTTTTTAGCTCGAACGATGTCCTCAGTTAAGTTCTGATAGAAGCGACTTAAAGCTCGCAGTTCTTGATAGACTTCTTCTTGGACATAAGTGGGTTTACGATTCAGCACAAATTGAGATTGAGCCAGTTTTTCGGCGTCAATTTGATCTGTTTTCCGCACACGCAAGCTATCCAGTTGCTTCTTAGCTTCTAAGGGATTAAGCCGTGTATAAGCGTAGCCATGTTCATCCAGAAAAGCTTGAAGACGACGAGAATAGACACCTGTTGCTTCAAAGATGATTTCTGGCTTATGGACGGTTTTCAAATCGCCAAGTAGCCGAGCAAAGCCTAAGGCGTCATTGGACATGGTATAGCCATGAACTTTCTCACTATTGACTAGAATGGCCACTTCTGAACTTGCCTTACTCACATCAATCCCAAAAACTGCACGCATGATATTACCTCTTTGTCTTGAATGATTCCTTGTTTTAATGATGTCATTTTCAATACTCGACGTCAGGCGTCCCACATACTTTGATAACATTCTTTCTAAAACAGGTGTCTTGCCAGTTTTTGATGCGACGTCTAGCGTCAAAAGAGTTCTCGACTTAACAAGACACCTCTACTTTATCATAAAGAAAAAGTAGTGACTACTCTCTCCCGTCGGAGATTTCCTCACTACTAATCTTAGTATGTTTTTGTGCAATAGAATAAAAGACTACTTGTAATTTGAATTTCAGGCTTTTAAGCATATCTGAGTTTTTCCATGACTCATATTTTTGGATAGAATGGATAAAGCTCTATTAAATACCACGTAGTTATAATTTTCCACCCTATTATATATTGAAATCCTTTTACTGTAATTTGTTAGCTGGTGTAACCTACTTAGTTTTTTTGTTTCTTATCTAGGAAACGTTAAATCCGGTATATGTAAAAACTGTTGAACAGCTGTAGCAATACCTCCATATAGTGTTGCTGTATCACCTAGGTTCGAAATTGTTAAGGAGACCTTTTGTGCAAATTGACTATTAATTTCTGATTCCAATTTATCTAGAAGTTTGGGTATCTTAGCATACAGCGAGCTATTGATAATTACTAGTTGAGGATCACAAAGCATGATGAGATTATTAATACCAATAGCTTGATGATAGATCTGTTGGTTTATGAGTTCCTGAGTGAAGGAATCTGAGCAAAGATAATATTGAGAAATTAGGTCCGAATTAGCATGCTTAAGGTTATAGTGTTTGGAGAATTCTTGATATACGACTAGATTTGATGCATATTTCTCTAAGCATCCCAAATTACCACAATTACAAGCCTTGCCTTTGGGGTGTAAAATGGTATGTCCAATTTCACCAGCTTGTCCATGAGCTCCAGTCTGCAAGCGTTTATCCTGAATAATACCTGCTCCGATACCGCTATGGATACTGATGCTGATAAGATTGTCTCTGGATTGTGAGAAGGTAAATTCTCCTAATGCCGAAAGATTAGCCTCATTTTCCAAGTAGATAGGGAAATAGAACCGTTTTTCCAGTTCTTTTTTTAAAGGAAAATCTTTCAAATCATAAGAAGGGGTGAAACGGATGTGATTATCCACCACAATCCCATGAATGGCCAGAGTCATGCCGACCACATCGTGTAGGGTCAGTGGCGCTGCTGACAGTAATTCTTTGCTGTATTGTTCGATGTAATCGATAATATTTTCTCTGTTTAAGAGATGACGTTCTCTAAATTGACGAATAATAGTGCCGTCAAGGTAGCTGATTGCTCCACTGATGTAGTTATAGCCCAAGTCAAAGGCAATCACCAGACCAGCCTTGCCACAAAAATTGACAAAAATAGGTTTTCGTCCCCCGGTCTTACCAGATTGTCCAATTCCTGTTTCTTCCACAAGGCCACTATCGATGAGAGAAGTAGTAATAGACGAGACGCTAGCCTTATTGAGTCCGGTTTCCTTAGCAATTTGAGCTCTAGACAGGCCTTTGTTTTCAATAATAGTTTGAAGCACTAAGGCTTCATTTTGTTCACGAATTAAGTATTTATCTGTAGTCATTCTCATTTCCTTTTGACGAGATTATTTCTAGATGTTTTTACTGTTATTATGCCACAAAAAGGGGAATAAGCCAAAAATAAAAAAAAATTTAAAAGCGCTTGACAAAGAAGTGTTGATATGTTACTCTCTCTGTGTAAGTTAGTTTAACAAAAAAACTAACAAAAGTCAATACATATAAGGAGAATATTATGTCATATTTCCCACATTTATCACCAATTAAATATGAAGGTACAGCAACAACAAATCCTTTTGCTTTTCGCCATTACAATCCTGACGAGGTGATTGAAGGTAAAACAATGAAAGAGCATTTGCGGTTTGCTCTTGCTTATTGGCATACCATGACACAAGATGGTTCAGATCCATTTGGTTATCCAACAAACGAGCGCACATGGTTTGGGGAAACTGTTATGGAGACAGCTCACAATCGAGTGGATGCGTTTTTTGAAATTCTTGAAAAACTTGGAGTGGATTATTTCTGTTTCCATGATATTGATATTGCTCCGGCGGGGGATTCTTTAGAAGAATTCTTTTCTAACCTTGATGAAATTACAGACCATATTAAAGCAAAAATGGAAGAGACGGGGAAAAAACTTCTTTGGAATACAGCAAATATGTTTTCTCACCCTCGTTTCAACAATGGTGCAGCCTCCTCAAATAATGCAGAAGTCTTTGCCTATGCAGCTGCTCAAGTTAAGAAGGGGTTGGACATTTCTAAAAAACTTGGTGGCGAAAACTATGTCTTCTGGGGCGGACGTGAAGGGTACGAATCTTTGATCAATACTGACATGAAGTTTGAGCAAGAAAACATTGCCCGACTCTTCAAAATGGCGATTGCCTATGGTGAAAAGATTGGTCATAAGCCACAGTTCTTGATTGAGCCAAAACCAAAAGAACCGTCAAAACATCAGTATGATTTTGATGCGGCGACTACCATGGCCTTCATTCTCAAACACGGTCTTGAAGGAGATTTCAAGTTGAACCTAGAAGCTAACCACGCGACCCTTGCAGGGCACACCTTTGAACATGAGCTAAATGTGGCGCGTGACTTTAATGCTCTTGGGTCGATTGACGCCAACCAAGGCGATATGCTTCTGGGCTGGGATACGGATGAGTTCCCGACAAACATCTACGACACCACCTTTACCATGCTTGAAATTTTGGCAAATGGAGGTCTAGCACCAGGTGGCATCAACTTTGATGCTAAGGTCCGTCGTTCATCCTTTGAAATGGAAGACCTTCTTTTAGCTCATATTGCTGGTATGGATACCTATGCGCGAGGTTTGAAAGCGGCAGCCAAAATTCGCTCTGATCGTTTCTTAGAGAACTTGAAAGAAAAACGCTATGCGAGCTATAAAGAAGGCATTGGTGCCAGCATTCTTGCAGATAAGGAAGACTTAGAAAGTCTCACTGCATATGCCTTGGAACACGACAATCCAAAATTAGAATCCAGCCATTTAGAGTTAGTCAAATCGCAATTAAATGATTATTTAGTATAAGGGGGGGTGTGGGGGATAGATGCCTTCCCACTTGTAGAAAGTAGGTTCGTATGTCTTATGTTTTAGGTATTGATCTTGGAACCAGTTCTTTAAAGGGGCTTTTGGTTACCAAAGAAGGAGAGCTTGTGGCGTCTGTCTCTGCTGAGTATGATTTGATGCATTTGCAACCAGGATTTAGTGAGCAGAATCCTAAAGATTGGCTTCTAGCTTGTGATAAGGTCTTTGATGCGTTGACAGATAAGGTAGCAGATTTTACCTCTCAATTAGAAGGTATTAGCTTTTCTGGCCAAATGCATAGTCTAGTCCTTTTAGATGGACGTGGCCATGTTTTACGACCGGCTATCTTGTGGAATGATACACGAACAAGTGCCCAGTGTCGTCAAATTGAAGAAAAACTTGGTAATCGCTTATTGGCGATTACTCGAAATAGGGCGCTTGAAGGTTTCACCCTACCAAAAATTCTTTGGGTACAGGAAAAGGAACCCGAAATTTGGGCTCAGGTGCGTCAGTTGATGCTACCAAAAGATTATTTGGGCTACTATTTGACAGGTAACCATCATACTGATTTTACTGATGCCGCAGGTACTCTCTTGCTTGATATCGAAAATGGAGAATGGTCTGCTGAAATTGCCGATACGTTTGGTATTCCTATCAGTTATTTACCAAAAGTTGTCGCTTCTTCCGTTCAAATTGGCACCGTTAGAAAGGAACTTCAAGAACGTTATGGTTTAGAAAATGCCGTCCAGGTCTTTGCGGGTGGTGCTGACAATGCTTGTGCAGCGGTGGGAGCAGGAATTTTATCTAGTCAAGTCGGTATGGCAAGTATTGGGACATCAGGTGTTTTCCTCTCTTATGAAGGAAATAAGACACTTGATTATCAAGGAAAACTCCACTTTTTTAACCATGCTTTGAGTGGTAGTTACTATTCCATGGGTGTGACGTTGGCTGCTGGTCATAGTCTCAACTGGTTCCGTGATACCTTTGCCAAAGAGCAGAGCTTTTCGGATTTGTTAGCAACTATCAGTTCCATCTCTCCAGGGTCTAACGGCCTTCTCTTTACACCATATATTGTTGGAGAGAGGACGCCCCATGTTGATAGTCATATTCGTGGCTCATTTATCGGTATTGATACCAGCCATAGATTAGCACATTTTACAAGGAGTGTACTTGAAGGCATTACATTTTCTTTGAAAGATGCTCAAAGTCTTATGACAGAAGTGGCAGGAAAAACTTTTACCCGCATTGTTTCTGTCGGTGGTGGTGTTAAAAATAAAGATTGGCTCCAGATACAGGCAGACGTCTTTAATGCAGAAATTGTAACCTTAAAAGCTGAACAAGGACCAGGCTTAGGTGCGGCGATGCTAGCAGCTCTTGGTTTAGGATGGTTTGAGAATATGGAATCCTGCGCAGACCACTTTGTAGCATACACTGACGCCATTCAGCCAATTCCAGAAAATGTCGCTGTCTACGAAACCATCTATCAGCACTATAAAGCCATTTACCCAAATGTCAAAAATATTAAGTGAGGGTTTTTATGGAAAAATCGTATATGAATAACTGTGAGATGACATATATCGAAAAAAGATTGGAAGATGAACTGTTACGAATTGAAGCTTGGGGAAATAATTCATTACGCATACGGGCATTTCCTACAGGTATAGTTGAAGAACATGTTAATGCCTTGACAGAACCAGTTCCGAATCCGCACTGTAAAGTAATTATCCATGAAAATGGCAATCAAGAAATAAGAAACGGGAAAATTAGTGCTATTATTGACCATCGTAATAAAATCAGTTTTTTTAATGAAAAAGGAGCATTAATATTACAAGAATTTATTCGCTTACGTGCAGTTAAACATGATGATGGTAGTGAAGATATCAGTACTATTAGTGTCACAAAGGATTTCAATTCTACTTTAAAGTTAAAATCGAGAGAATATCAGGCCAATAATCATGGCTCGGATTTTGCGGTAAAAGCAAGATTTGAGTCGAACCCCAATGAAAAAATTTTTGGTATGGGACAGTATCAGCACGAATTTCTCGATTTAAAAAACACGGTTCTTGAATTAGCACAGCGTAATTCTCAATTTTCAACTCCATTTTATCTATCTAGTCTAGGCTATGGTTTCTTATGGAATAATCCGGGTATAGGTAGTGTTACATTTGCCAAAAATTTGACAGAATGGTCTATGCGGGCTACTACTTATATTGATTATTGGATTACGGTAGGCGATACTCCTAAAGAAATATTAAATCAGTATTGTTTGGTTACAGGTTTTGCCCCTTTGATGCCGAAACGCTTACTTGGTCTTTGGCAAAGTAAGTTGAGATACAGAACTCCCCAAGAAGTGTTGGATGTTTTAGAAGGTTATCGTCGGAGAAACATTCAATTATCCACAATTGCAATTGATTACTTTCATTGGCCAAAGCAAGGAGAGTATCGATTTGATGAAAAATTTTGGCCGAATGTCAAAGAACTTATTAGCGAAATAAAAAATCATTATAATGTGGAACCTATTATTTCAATCTGGCCAACTGTGCAATCGGATGCCAATAATTTTCAGACCTATCAGCAGAATGGATATCTTATTGGTATTAATAAGGGAATTCGCTTTTCGATGAATATTCAAGGGCAGACTACTTTTATTGATACAACTAACCGAGAGGCTTGTCAATATGTTTGGCAACAGATAGAAGCAAATTATAAGAAAAATGGCATTAACTATTACTGGATTGATGTAGCTGAACCAGGTTATGCAGTCTATGATTTTGATAATTATCGATACCAAAAAGGTCCAGTTCTTCAATGTGGGAATCTCTATCCTATTGGTTACTTGAAAATGATTTTTGATGGCAATAGTCAACAAGATTCAGAAGTTATTCTAGTTAGGGGGGCTTGGGCTGGAGCACAAAAATATGGTGCTTTACCTTGGTCAGGTGATATTGACTCTAGTTTTGAGTCTTTAAGAAATCAGGTCAATACAGGATTAAATGTTGGAATGGCTGGTTTGCCATGGTGGACAACAGATATCGGAGGGTTTCATGGAGGAAATGCTGACGATCCAGAATTCAGAGAGTTGATGATTAGATGGTTTCAATATTCTACCTTTTCACCGATTTTGAGAATGCATGGAGATCGCTTACCACATTCAAAATCTCTTTCTAACGAAGGTGGAGGGAAAATGCCTACAGGAGCACCTAATGAAATTTGGTCGTTTGGTAGGGAGGTGGAAAACATAATGATGCGATTCATCCGTATACGCGATGGGTTGAAGGAATATCTTTATCATCTAATGAAAGAAGCTCATGATTTTGGTTACCCGGTGATGAGATCCTTATTTTTTGAATATCCAAATGATTCAATGGCATGGGATGTGGATAACACTTATATGTTGGGAGACTCTATTTTAGTAGCCCCTATTGTAGACTATCAACTCAGAGAAAGGATAGTTTATTTACCTGATGATAGAGAGTGGGTGCATCTGTTTAGTGAAAAGGAGTATCAAGGCGGTAGTTCTTACCTAATTCAAGCTCCTCTTGATGAGATTCCAGTATTTATTGTAAAAAATAAGTGGAGAGAAATTTCTACATATTTAGGCTCAATATAAGACTTTTATAACTAGTGGGGATGTATAAATGGTCGGTATGGAAGATATACATTTTATTGACGGAGGTTGGGAGTATTCAGATGAAAATCTTCAACTCAGGGTTCTTTTCTATGAAACTAATCTTATTTATGTCTCATGCTCCCCAATCAATGTTGCGCTTACACGGGAAAAATCTTTAGAACGATTAAGTGTCCCCCCCTACATAGAGCATTTTTTTCAGAATGGAATACTACATTCAAAAAATAGGCAAATACAGGTTGAATTTGATGGCTGGCATTTAACCTTTTATGATGGCGAAAAAAGATTATTAGAGGAGTATTTACGTAAACTCTCTCCAGTAAGGCGAATGATTGGGGAAGAATATGGTAACGTTAATATTCAGGAGCAACGTAGCTCTGCTCTGAATATATTACCTAGGGAGTTTATTTCCTTATCAGAAGAGAACTACCATGCTTATGCAAGATTTGAAGCAGATCCTAGTGAAAAAATAATAGGCTTAGGTGCTTATCAAGATTCTCTATGGAATAAAAATGGAGGAGACTATGAATTAGCTCAAAGAAATTCTCAAAATGCACTACCATTCTATATTTCAGATAAAGGCTATGGATTTATTTGGCATTCTTCAGCAATTGGTAGAGTGACCTTAGGAAATAACAGGTATACTTGGGAATCTCAAGAAACGAAAGAAATTCACTATACAATATTTTGTTCAGACAGCCCCAAGGGTGTACTACAGACCCTGACCAGTTTCACTGGAAGAGCTCCCATGATCTAGGATTGTGGCAGAGTAAATTACGTTATCAAACTACTCAAGAAGTCAATGAGGTATTTACTGGATATAAGTTTAGAAACTTACCACTATCAGTCATTGTTATCGACTATTTTCACTGGACAGAAGAAGGTGACTACTATTTTGATCAGACTTACTGGAGAGGCATTGAGAGGCTTGCTACAAATTGTAGAGAGGCTGGAGTCGAATTAATGATATCTGTTTGGCCAACAGTAAGTAAAGAGTCACGGCACTTCAAGTGGTTTAATAGTGAGAACCTGTTAATACAAAATAATACTCGGACAAAGAAATCAGTCGCCTTATTTAACGGGTCATATCTTTTAGATTTATCCAGATCGTGGATGAGAATAATCCTGAAATACCTATTATTAAAAAATTATAGGAGGAAAGGTATACAATTATTTTGGGCAGATCAAGCGGAACCCGAGTTAGATAGCTATCACCATAATCGATATAGTATATCAGGCATTAACTTTGCAAGTTGTGCTAATCGTTATTCTTTATGGTATTTGGAGGCCATTCCTAAATATATAATTAATGATAAAAAGATAATATTTCCAACATTGATTAGGAATGTTTGGTTTGGAAGTCAAGAACAAGGAGCCTTGGCATGGTCCGGTGATATAGAAGGATCATTTGAATCATTAAGAGAACAAATAAGAATTGGTTTATCTATGGGAATCTGTGGACAAAGTTGGTGGACAACAGATATCGGAGGATTCCATGAGTATAAAAATGATGCGAACTATTTTAGAGAACTATTAATCAGATGGTTTCAATTTGCGACATTTACTCCAATTTTACGAATGCATGGAGATAGGCAACCCCACACCCCATCAATCGGGAAATCTGGTGGAGGGATTAGAACGAGTGGGGCATCAAATGAAATCTGGTCCTTTGGAGAAAAAGTTGAACAAATTTTAACAAAATTCCTTCATATTAGGGAAATATTACTACCATATTTAACTGTTATCTATACAGAATGTCATTTGACAGGTCTCCCTTTGATGCGACCACTATTTTTAGAGTTTCCTAGTGAGCCAGGAAGTTGGGAGATATCTGATTTTTATATGTTTGGTTCGGATTTACTAGTTTGCCCAGTTACTGACGAAAACTGCAAATTTCTGAGAGTCTATTTACCTCGAGGATACGAATGGGTTCACTTATTCACTAAAGAAATATTTATAGGAGGAATGTGGTATGACATAGGTGTATCGCTTGAAAATATACCAGTTTTTAGAAAAAGTACTAGTTCTTTTCTAATGGGCATTGAAGATAAAATTTCAAAAATAGGAGGATAGAATGGGAATTGTTTTAGTTAGAGTTGATCAGCGATTAGTTCATGGTATTGTAGTCACTCAGGTTACTAAAAGTGTTAATGCTAAGCGTATAATGGTCATAGACGATCAGATTAGTCAGGACGAGAATCAAAAAGCTATAATGCGTATGAGTAAACCAGCTGGAACAGGGATGTCTATTATTAGTGTAGAAACAGCAGTTCAAAACATTTTAGCAGGGAAATACGAAGATCATAACGTTTTAGTTGTTGTACGAGACATATCAGTAATCGTTAAGCTAGTTGAGAGAGGTGTTTTCCTTCCAAAAATTCAGTTAGGAATTATCTTTGAGAGAGAAGATAGAGAAAGGTTTACAAAGAGTGTTTCCTTGAACCCGCAAGAACAGTTAGAGTTACAGGCACTTTCTTTAGAAGGGGTACCTATAATATTCCAGTTCACTCCTACTGACAAAGAAGAAGCTTTTGATAAATATGTAAAAAAATAATTATGGAGAATAACTATGGCAGAAATAATACAAAATGTTTTAATAATTCTTCTACCGGCATACGCCTTAATTGACAATAGAGGAGCAACTATTATCAATCACTGGCCGATAACGGTTGGTTTGTTTGCAGGCATCATAATGGGAGATGTTCCTGCTGCTATGACTATTGCTGGAACTTTTCAATTAATGAGTTTAGGGGTTGCAGCTTTGGGAGGATCATCTGTTCCGGACTATGCACTAGCAACAGTAGTATCTATTTTTCTTCATGCTAGAACCAATGTTGAACTAGGGACAGCAGTAGTAATTGGACTACCAGTAGGTATTTTAGCGCTCAACCTTGATGTTCTTACCCACACATTGAATTCTTTTGTAGCAAATAAATCTAAGAGTTTCATGCTTGAAGGAAAGTTTACATCAATGAAATTGGTAAACTGGATTAGTATTTTGATGGTTGCTCTGCAAGCTATTATTCCTATGGTCATTTTGGTAGCTTTTGGTCCGAAATTGATTAGTGGAATTGTTGACTCAGTACCAGCTTGGATTACTACTGGTTTAAATGTTGCAGGAGGAATGCTTCCAGTTATTGGGGTAGTAATGTTGATGAGATATATGCCACTAAAAAAATTCTTTTGGGCGGTACTAATTGGTTTTGTTTTTAGCGGATATGTCGGACTTCCGATTTTAGCGATATCTATGATTGGTCTTGCGATGGCATCTATTTATTACATGAATGAGAAGAAGCTATCATCACATTTAACATCGGAGGCTAAATTTGACGAAGGGGGACTTTTCGATGAATAAGAAAATAGATACCAAATTAACTAGAAAAGATCATTTACGAACTGCACTAAGATGGACATTTATTGGAAGTAATACAGTAAACTTTGGTACATTGCAGGGTGCTGGTTATGCTTGGGCAATCGCTAATATTTTGAGGAAACTGTATCCCAATGATGATGATTACAAAAAAGCAATGGAGGTCGAATTTGAATATTTCAATACTACTCCATATATGGCTCCTGCAGTTTTAGGTGCTGATGTTGCAATTCAAGAACATGGAGGTATTGAGTCCCTAGATGCAGTTAGATCGGTAAAAACTTCTTTAATGGGACCGTTGGCGGGGATTGGAGACTCTATATTGTGGGTCCTATTTCCAACGATTATGGGGTCAATCGGTGGCTACATGGCATTAGAAGGGAACCCTCTTGGAGCAATTATTTGGATTTCATTAAACCTTCTTTTAGTCTTATTCCGAATTAAATTATATGACTTAGGTTATAAATCAGGTGTACGTCTGGTTACAGATTTAGCAAGCCAGTTGAATCTATTCACGGAATCTGCCTCAATTATAGGTCTAACGGTAGTGGGAAGTATGGTTGCTACTGCTGTCAAACTTTACACGCCAATAGAATTTCATTTTAAAGATGTTTCAATAGGTTTACAATCAGAAATTTTTGATCGTATTGTTCCTGGGTTATTACCAATTTTACTAACTCTTTTGGTTTACTGGTTGATGGAGAAAAAGAAATTAGGGTTCTTACATCTAATAATTATTCTTCTTGTTTTTTCTTTAATTGGCGCATATTTGGGAATTTTAGGTATTCAACCATAGCGAAGGAGACATATGCAAAAAATTGTTATTGCGACTCACGAAAGATTGGCAGAAGGTTATTATAGAACATTGAATTATCTTATCCCAGAGATGCCTGAAATAATAATTCTCTCCGCTTATATTGAGACTAATTCTATACAAGAACAAGTAGATGATATCTATCAAAATTTGAAGGATGAGGATAAACTTATCGTACTTACAGATATTGCTGCTGGATCAGTTAATCAAAGCTTTTGTCGCTATATTTCAAGGCCAAATACACTAATAGTTTCAGGAATAAATTTACCCTTGGTAATGAGCATTATTTTGGAGGCGATGCATACTGAACTAGACTTACCTAAAATACGAACATTAGTCAGTGAAGCTCAAGAGCAGTTACTTGTTGTTAATGATGTCCTACGAAATTTTGAGATAGAAACAGATGAGTAACATTAATGATATCAATTTTACTTCTCATCTATTTCAGTTCTTTGTTGCTTAGACCTACAAATGTTAAAAACCTCCTAAAATTGTTAGGAGGTTTTTTGGTATCGACTTTTTTAGTCTCTACAACTAGCGCAATTTTAAAAAGTTCTTTAAAGGTTTTGGAAGGAGAATACTGTATTGAATCAAAAATTTCGGTCATTTCAGGAACTTAGTAAAGTAAGATAACGAAGTTATGAAAAAAAAGAATATATGACTCACTTTAAAAATACAAGAGTTCTTTCGGCGTCTGGGTAAAGACTTCAAAGCCATTTTTGGTAACGTAACCACTATCCTCGATACGAACACCAACTTTTCCAGGGATGTAAATACCTGGCTCGACAGAGAAACACATACCTTCTTCGATGACTAAATCATTGCCTTCCATAATCGATGGGAATTCATGGACGCTCATTCCCAAACCGTGACCGAGTCGGTGGTTGAAGTACTCGCTATAACCTGCTTTTTCAATCACAGAGCGAGCGACATAGTCAATCTCGCCAGCAGTCACACCAGGCTTAATCATATTGACCGCGGCCATGTGAGCCTCCAGAGTCAAGTTGTAAATATCTTTTTTAAACTGATCAGGTTTACCGACAGCGACAGTCCGTGTCATATCAGACGTATAACCCAAAGTTTCCACGCCTAGGTCGAACAATAGCAGAGCGTTATTCTCGATTTTGTTTGTTGAGGGAATACCGTGTGGATTTGCGGCATTGTCGCCTGTTAAGACCATGGTCTCAAAGCTCATTTTTGAGATGCCTTGTTTCTTCATTTCAAATTCAATCTGAGCAATAATATCAGTTTCGGTCACATCGAGTGAGATGTTATTGAAACCAACCTGCATAGCCTTATCTGCAAACTCTCCAGCAACCAGCATTTTTTCAATTTCATCACGAGACTTGATCAATTTCATAGTATTAATCAGAGGCGTAATGTCTGAAAATGGTTGGCTAAAGATAGACTGAAGACCATGGTAGCGGGTTAAATTCAAATTATCAAATTCTGCACCGATTGCTGAGAAAGATTTTTGTGGTAATTTGCTCTTGATAATCTGCCATGGATTTTCTGAGTCCATATAGCCGGCTACAGGAAAATCAACAGTGGCAACCGCACGCTCTACATCCAAGGCAGGGAGAAAGAGTAGTGAGTCGTGGTCAGGCATAACAAAGAGCATCATGTGGCGCTCATGAGGATCACTATGATAGCCAGTCAGATAATAGATGCTAACTGGATCAGAGAAGATTGCCAAGTCCATTTTGTTGGCTTCTAAGTAGGATTTAACATGATGTAATTTTGACATAGTGGAGCCCTTTCTAGCATGTAGTGGTAAAAAAAGTGAAAATTTCGTTTATTATATAGACTATTGTTCCAAAAAATGAAAAAAATTGCAAGTATTATCAAAAAAATGGCGTTTTTCTCTTGAAAGTGGTTTCAAAAAGTGATACACTATTGTTGAGTGAAAGCGTAATTTTCATAGAAATAGAATATTGAAAGGGAGTACAAAAGTTATGTTAAACACTGATGATACGGTTACGATTTACGATGTCGCCCGTGAAGCAGGTGTATCCATGGCGACAGTATCGCGCGTGGTAAATGGGAATAAAAACGTAAAGGAAAATACTCGTAAAAAAGTATTAGAAGTCATCGACCGTTTGGATTATCGTCCAAATGCTGTTGCACGTGGATTGGCCAGCAAGAAGACTACCACTGTGGGGGTTGTGATTCCAAATATTGCTAATGCTTATTTTGCAACCTTGGCCAAAGGTATCGATGATATTGCCGATATGTACAAATACAATATCGTCCTAGCAAACAGTGATGAAAATGATGAGAAAGAAATCAATGTGGTAAATACCCTATTCTCAAAACAGGTGGACGGAATCATTTTCATGGGCTATCATTTGACAGACAAGATTCGTGCGGAGTTTTCACGCTCACGTACACCGATTGTTTTAGCTGGTACCGTGGACTTGGAGCACCAATTACCTAGCGTCAATATTGACTATGCTGCCGCTAGTGTTGATGCAGTCAATCTATTAGCTAAGAACAACAAGAAAATTGCCTTTGTATCAGGGCCGCTTGTAGATGACATCAACGGTAAAGTTCGTTTTGCAGGCTACAAACAAGGCTTGAAGGACAACGGAATCGAGTTTAACGAAGGATTGGTTTTTGAATCCAAGTATAAATACGAGGAAGGCTATGCTCTAGCAGAACGTATTTTGAATGCCGGAGCAACTGCAGCTTATGTTGCAGAAGATGAGATTGCTGCAGGTCTATTGAATGGTGTCAGTGATATGGGCGTCAAGGTTCCAGAAGACTTTGAAATCATTACAAGTGATGATTCCCTAGTGACCAAGTTTACCCGTCCAAACCTGACCTCTATCAATCAGCCACTATATGATATTGGTGCAATTGCTATGCGCATGCTTACCAAAATCATGCACAAGGAAGAGTTGGAAAACCGTGAGGTAGTTCTTAACCACGGAATCAAAGTACGGAAATCAACTAAGTGATAAATATGGGAGTAGCCGGATAAGATATCTTATTACTCCGCCCCTCACTCTATCAAACATTATAATCATTTAGTTTATCTTTTATTGCTTCGACGAGCGAGGAAATATTTCCAACCTAGAACAGCCTGTAGCTATTGAGGCAAACTTGCTTCGACTTATCTCCAGCCTTCAAAGGTTCCCCGAACCTTTGAAGCGAGTACTAAAAGCAAACGAAATGGCTATACTAACCGAAAACTAAAAGATTATAAAAAATAAATATAAAGCCCTCGCTAGATGTATAAGCTTAGCGAGGGCTTTGTGGTTGATTTTAAGTCTGTCACACTCTGGAAGTTGTGGAGATGTTGATGCGAATCTAGAGAAGCAGTACTGGGCTTGTTCTCATCCTTTAGAATTGTATCAGTTAGGTGATTATTATAATTTACGTTTACGTGTAAATAACGTAATTGCAAGCCCGATAATACCACTTGTCAATAACCATAAACTTCCTTTCTCACCAGTTACTGGTAAGATTTGCTTAGCAGTTTCGGTTTTAAATGTTGAAGTCTCCTGCTTGTCTGTTTTTTCAGTTGTTGGTTTAGTGTTTGAATTTTCTTCGACTGTACCATTTTGGTTGTTCTCATTAACAGGTATCTGTTTTTTAGAGGTTTCGATATTTTCCTTCTCTGTATTAGCCATTTGCTTTTCAGGTGTTACGGCATTGTCCTTCTCATTAACAGGCATCTGTTTTTCAGAGGTTTCAACATTATCGTTCTCTTTATTAGCCATTTGTTCTTGAGGTGTTGCGACCATGTCGTTCACAATGCTTGGCATTTGTTTTTCAGAGGTTTCAATATTATCGTTCTCTTTATTAGTCATTTGCTTTTCAGGTGTTACGGCATTTTCGTTCATAACACTTGGCATTTGTTTTTCAGAGATTACAATATTATCGTTCTCTTTATTAGTCATTTGCTTTTCAGGTGTTACGGCATTTTCGTTCATAACACTTGGCATTTGTTTTTCAGAGATTACAATATTATCGTTCTCTTTATTAGTCATTTGCTTTTCAGGTGTTACGGCATTGTTCTTCTCATTAACAGGCATCTGTTTTTCAGAGGTTTCAACATTATCCTTCTCTTTATTAGCCATTTGCTTTTCAGGTGTTACGGCATTTTCGTTCACAACACTCGGCATTTGTTTTTCAGAGATTACAATATTATCGTTCTCTTTATTAGTCATTTGTTTTTCAGGTGTTACGGCATTTTCGTTCACAACACTCGGCATTTGTTTTTCAGAGATTACAATATTATCGTTCTCTTTATTAGTCATTTGCTTTTCAGGTGTTACGGCATTTTCGTTCACAACACTCGGCATCTGTTTTTCAGAGATTACAACCTTATCGTTCTCTTTATTAGTCATTTGCTTTTCAGGTGTTACGGCATTTTCGTTCATAACACTCGGCATTTGTTTTTCAGAGATTTCAATATTATCGTTCTCTTTATTAGTCATTTGCTTTTCAGGTGTTACGACCATGTCGTTCACAATGCTTGGCATCTGTTTTTCAGAGGCTTCAATATTATCCTTCTCTTCATTAGCTATTTGCTCTTTAGGGGGTTCGATATTTCCCTTCTCTTTATCGGTCATTGCTTCCTTAGAGACTTCATTATCAGTAATAACGCTATCCGTGGTTGGCGCTATTAACTTCCCAGGATTCAAAATATTCTCGAAGATTTGAACGCTATTTTCATAAGTCACTGTTGAGACTAGTTGTCCGTGATTGTTATCTTTCACAGTGACAGTGGCCTTAATATCTGATTTGTCATAGATAATATCGCCAAGTCCACCATCAACTTCTGAAACAGTGTAGGTATAGGTTCCCTCTTTTGTAAATGTTAGGGCACTAAAGTTTACAGAACCATCTGCTTGATTGCTTACCTTTTCGATTTCATCGCCTTTTTCATTTTTTAAAACAAATTCGAATTCACCGGTGTTTAAGGTACGTCCCTCGAGGACTTTTTTTATCGAAAGACTAGCAGCAGCTGGAGCAGGTGTATAGAAATTGTTAAAGACATTGTCATCAGCAATAAATTCAATCATTGCCTGTAATTGTCCGTTGTTTCGATCTTCTACAGTTATTTTTGCTACAATATATTTTGAATCATACTCAACACCACTAAGCTCATTTTTTACTTCTGAAATTGTATACCAATATTCGCCGGGCTTATCGAATGATAGATTTTTAAATCTAACTTGACCCTCTTTTGTATTTTGAGTTGTATCAATAAGTTTCTCACTATCCACTTCTCTAAGCTCAAATTTAAATTCATTTTCTAGAAGCTCACGACCAAATAGTCGTACTACTGCTGGTATTTTGACATTAACCGTCTTTGAAGTAGCCTGTCCCCCATCAGGTTGTTTTGCGCTGATGATGGTATTTTTTACTTCTTGTGCCGATACATTATTCACTAGAGCAACAGTTCCAAATAATACTATTCCTGGTATTAGGAGCGATGTTCTCCATTTCTTAGTATTCATTATCCTTTTTCCTTTCTCAAAGCATGATTTATGTAGCTAATCTGTGTCGTTATAACATGCAAATTTTACATCTAAAGTCCTCAATAAATTTTGAACGCTTAGTGCCAGAATGTGCACCATTCGTAAATTATAACATCTTCTAAAAAACATTCAAGCTGTCCTTCTGCTTTTAAAATCTGTTTTATATGTTTTTTATGTAATCATAGATTTGGGATTATATTCTTTAGTATTGGTTTTAATTGATACAAAATTCGTGTAGAATACAGTTTAAAATATGAAAAAATGTAAAAAAGGGCTATAATGGTATTATGAAAGTACTATTGTATTTAGAAGGTAAAACTGTTTTAGAGAAATCAGGAATTGGCCGGGCGCTTCAACACCAGATGGAAGCGCTAGATATGGCAGGCATTCCGTATACGACAGACCTGTTGGGAGATTACGATGTCATTCATATCAATACCTATGGTCCACGCTCCTGGTTACTGCTACATGCAGCCAAACGGAGTGGAAAAAAGGTAATCATGCATGGACATTCCACGAAGGAAGATTTTCAAAATTCCTTTATCGGTTCGAATACCCTAGCTCCTTTTGTGGGGAAATATCTAGCAAGCATGTACCAAAAGGCAGACTTTGTCATCACTCCTTCAGAGTATTCAAAAAAACTCATCCAGTCTTACGGTGTGACAACGCCAATTATAGCCGTTTCGAATGGTATTGATTTAGATAAATATAAGAAGGATGAACGTAAGGAAGCAATCTTTCGAGAGCATTTTAAAATTGAAGAAGGTCAGCCAGTTGTTGTCAGTGCAGGACTCTACTTCCGACGTAAAGGAATTGAAGACTTTGTCAAGGTAGCCGAAAAGATGCCGCATGTCCGCTTCATTTGGCTCGGTTCAATCAATAAGTGGCTGATTCCGTCATATATTAGAAAAATTGTTGAGGGAGATCATCCAGCGAATGTCGAGTTTCCAGGTTATTTTAAAGGTGCTGTTTTTCAAGGTGCAATGAGCGGAGCGGATGCCTTTTTCTTCCCATCGTATGAGGAAACAGAAGGGATTGTTGTTCTGGAAGCTCTTGCTAGTCATCAGCATGTTGTTCTACGAGATATTCCAGTTTACGATGGTTGGATTGACGAAAACGTTGCCGAATTGGGACATACAGTGGATGATTTTGTCGATTCTATTCAGAAAATCTTAGACAAGCAGGTTGATAAACGTGAGGCGGGCTACCAGGTTGCGGTTAGTCGCTCGATTGACAATGTTTCCCACCAATTGGTGGATGCCTATCGACAAGTATTGGAGATGTAAATGCGGATTGGATTGTTTACGGATACCTATTTTCCACAGGTTTCAGGAGTCGCGACTTCGATTCGGACTCTTAAGACAGAGTTGGAGAAATTGGGACATACGGTATTTATTTTTACGACGACAGATGAGGATGTGAATCGCTACGAAGATTGGGACATTATCCGAATTCCTAGCGTACCTTTTTTTGCCTTTAAAGATCGTCGAGTGGCCTACGCAGGTTTTACAGATGCCTTAAAAATTGCAAGTCGCTATAAACTAGATATTATTCATACTCATACAGAATTTTCTTTGGGGATTTTGGGGAAAATGATTGCCAAGGAACTAGATATTCCGGTGGTACATACTTATCACACCCAGTATGAAGACTACGTACACTATATTGCCAAGGGTAGGATTATTCGTCCCGGGATGGTTAAATATTTAGTACGGGCATTTTTAAAAGATTTGGATGGGGTAATTTGTCCTAGTGAAATCGTTGAAGATCTGTTAATGAGTTACAACGTTCCGATTTCTAAACGAGTAATTCCGACAGGAATTGACTTGGCAAAGTTTGATAGACCAGAAATTGGCAAGGATGAAACAGATGAGTTGCGGGAACAGCTAGGAATTGCTAGTGATGAAACGATGTTGCTAAGTCTATCTAGGATTTCTCACGAGAAGAATATCCAAGCAATCGTTCAGGCAATGCCAAAAATTTTGCTGGAAAATCCAAAGGTGAAGTTGGTCATTGTCGGAGGTGGACCTTATACAGATGATCTTCAGGAAATGATAGCGGAGCTTAATCTAGATGAACACGTCCAGCTGACGGGAATGATTGCACCAAGTGATACAGCACTTTATTATAAAGCTGCGGATTTCTTTATTTCTGCTTCGACCAGTGAAACACAGGGACTAACTTTCTTAGAAAGCTTAGCTTCGGGAACTCCTATTTTGGCACATAGCAATCCCTATTTAAAAAATGTTGTAACAGATAAGATGTTTGGGACACTCTTCGTTCGAGAACAGGAGTTGGCAGATGCCGTCGTTGAGGCGATTGTTGCTACGCCACCAATGAATCCGTATGTACTTGATAAGAAGCTCTATGAGATTTCTTCTACGAATTTTGGACGCAAGGTTTTTGAATATTATCTAGATTTGAAGATTTCGTATGATTTTAGAAAAGAACATACTAATCAAGATAGCGTAGCAGAAGCTTTGATAAAAGAAGCTATTTACCTACCGCAAAAAGTAGTAGTTAAATCAACAGACACGACAGCAAAAATATTGAAAAAATCAGTCGAACAAGTAAAATCAATCCGGAATTTCTTTGAATAATTTGGAGGTTTCAAATGGAAAAGCTTCGGAAAGAGAGTTGGAAGAATCTGGTTTTGGCAACTCTTATTATTCTGTCCATGTATGCAGGTATTTATCTGATTGCCTTTCATCTGATTAGTGATACTATGCTTTCTAAGGAACTGGTGGTCGGGAATATATTGCTCTATACTCCCATTGTACTATTCCTAACAGGTCTTCTTTATGGATTTTTTCACGGCTTTTCTCCTAGCCTTCTTGCCTTGGTTTTACTGCTTTATCCTGTAACCATCTTTTTCTTTAAGGAATGGATTATTCTCTATCAGATTGTCTACACCTTATGTGCTCTGATTGGAAATGGGGTAGGAGCTCTGCTATTTTACCTAAGAAAGAAAAGTAAGAAAAATCCTTGAAAAATCAGGAAATCCTGCTATAATAGTGCGTAGAGACTTATCAATTCTAGGAAATCTTTGAGAGAGTGTGCGGTTGGTGCAAGCACATAGAGGATAGGATTGACACTACTCGGTATGATTTTATGCAAACATAAAAGGGTGGTTCCCTTATCGCCAATCTGAGGTAGTCAGGCTTTTTTGCGTGACTGCGAATGAAGGTGGAACCACGTTACGACGTCCTTTTGTGAGGGCGTCGTGTTTTCTTTTTTGACAAAATAAGGAGATGAAGTTGACCAGCATTCCACAAGAAACGATTGACCGTTGCCTAGCCGTTCGCAAGGCTTACAGAGAGTTGGAACTCAAGTACCACGACAAAGAGTGGTCCATTGAGGAAGACCTCTTGGCTTTGACCAATGATATTGGCAACATGAACCGACTGATTATGACCAAGCAGGGTCGTTACTATGACGAAACACCCTATACTTTGGAGCATAAAATGGCTGAAAATATCTGGTGGTTGATTGAACTGGCTGACCGCCTGGATATTGACATTCAAAAAGAAATGGAAACCTTTTTAACTCAGAAAGAAGAGTTATTGGGGATTAAAAAATAAAAATAGAAAGGACTAGGGTCTCCGTATTTGGTTGAACTGAATACGGGCTACGGACTGGGCCAAAAAGATAAACGAGAACTGGACGCTTGCGTCGTCGTTCTGTTTCCTATTTTGTCTGTGTCCGCTTAACGCCCTTTATATCTTATATTATGCTTAAAATTACTTTCCCAGATGGTGCTGTTCGTGAGTACCAGGCTGGTGTGACAACTTTTGAAATTGCAGAGAGCATCAGCAAGTCTTTGGCGAAAAAGGCGCTTGCTGGTAAGTTCAATGGTAAATTGATTGACACTACTCGTGCTATTGAAGAGGACGGCACGCTTGAAATCGTAACACCTGACCACGAGGATGCCTTGGACATCTTGCGTCACTCAGCTGCCCACTTATTTGCCCAAGCGGCTCGTCGTCTTTTCCCAGACATCAAGTTGGGGGTTGGTCCAGCTATTCAGGATGGTTTCTACTATGATACGGACAATGCAGCAGGTCAGATTTCAAATGAAGACCTGCCACGTATTCAGGAAGAAATGATGAAGATTGTCAAGGAAAACTTCCCTTCTGAACGTCGTGAGGTGACCAAGGAAGAAGCTCTTGAAATTTTCAAAAATGATCCCTATAAGCTTGAGTTGATTGAGGAACATTCTGATGATGAAGGTGGTCTGACTATTTATACGCAAGGTGAGTACGTTGACCTCTGCCGTGGTCCACACGTTCCGTCAACAGGCCGTATCCAGATTTTTGAATTGCTCAATGTGGCTGGTGCTTACTGGCGTGGTAAGAGCGAAAATCCAATGATGCAACGGGTTTATGGTACAGCTTGGTTTGACAAGAAAGACCTCAAGGCTTACCTTCAAATGCGTGAGGAAGCCAAAGAGCGTGACCACCGTAAACTTGGTAAGGAATTGGATCTATTCATGATCAGCCAAGAAGTTGGTCAAGGTTTGCCATTCTGGTTGCCAAATGGAGCGACTATCCGTCGTACCTTGGAGCGTTACATCACAGACAAGGAATTGGCTTCAGGTTACCAGCACGTTTATACACCACCTTTGGCTTCTGTCGAACTCTACAAGACCTCAGGTCACTGGGAGCATTATTCAGAAGATATGTTCCCAACTATGGACATGGGTGACGGTGAGGAGTTTGTGCTTCGTCCGATGAACTGTCCGCACCACATTCAAGTTTATAAAAACCATGTGCGTTCTTACCGTGAATTGCCAGTACGTATCGCTGAGCTTGGTATGATGCACCGCTATGAAAAATCTGGTGCATTGACTGGTTTGCAGCGTGTACGTGAGATGACTCTTAACGACGGTCATATCTTTGTCACACCTGAGCAAATCCAAGAAGAGTTCAAAAAAGCTCTCCAGTTGATCATCGATGTGTACGCAGATTTCAACCTAAACGACTATCGTTTCCGTCTGTCTTATCGTGACCCAGAGGACAAAGAGAAGTACTATGACAACGATGAGATGTGGGAAAATGCCCAGCGGATGCTGAAAGGTGCCATGGATGAAATGGGTGTGGACTACTTTGAGGCTGAGGGTGAAGCAGCCTTCTACGGTCCGAAGTTGGATATTCAGGTGAAAACTGCCCTCGGTAACGAGGAAACTCTATCAACCATTCAGTTGGATTTCCTCTTGCCAGAACGCTTTGGTCTGACCTATATTGGTGCTGACGGTGAAGAACACCGCCCAGTCATGATTCACCGTGGTGTCATCTCGACTATGGAACGCTTCACGGCTATCTTGATTGAAACCTACAAGGGTGCCTTCCCAACTTGGTTGGCTCCAACCCAAGTGACTATGATTCCAATCTCTGTGGAAGCTCACTTGGACTACGCTTGGAAGGTTGCTAAGGAATTGCAAGACCGTGGCGTTCGCGTACACGTGGATGAGCGGAACGAGAAGATGCAATACAAGATCCGTCAGAGTCAGACCAGCAAGATTCCATACCAGCTCATCGTCGGTGACAAGGAAATGGAAGACAATGCTGTCAACGTTCGTCGTTACGGAAGCAAGGCAACACAAACTCAGTCTGTATCAGAATTTGTGGACCATATCCTAGCAGATATTGCCCGCAAGTCGCGTCCAGCTGAAGCTGAATAATAATTAAAAGGAGAAGTCCGAAAGGGCTTCTTTTTTGACAGCAAAAACTCCCAACCAATTGGCTGGGAGTGCTAGTATCACTTATTAGTTACTTTTCTTTTTAGGGTAGGAAATCACCTTCCCTTGAAATACTTTATCCAGTATAGGAATTCTTTTGACAATCATCAAGACTAGGGAATTGATGATAAGAAGTAATCCAAAACTTATGAGCAGCAGCAGAGGTGTAGAAAAATCTATAAAATATTTCTTTATGAAAAGAGTAATAATTGTCAGGATGTAGGTATGTACCAGATAGAAGTAAAGTGAATACTGGCCAAACCAAGCTATAATAGAGGGTAATCTTCTTTCCAGAGTGATTATGATAGAAACAATCAGGTAGGTCATAGCTAGTCCGTTTGCATATCGTAGGAAGGTATGAAATGGCAGGTGCTGACTTGGGTAGGTTTGGTAGGACTGTAAATAGATGAGATAGAAGACGGTGACCAGACCGGCTAAACTGTGAAAAACGGCCTGTCTAACCATTTTCTTGTGAATTTCTTTCTTGGCAAAATAAATACCTAAAAAATAAAATAGTGGTAAAGAAGTCAGGTGTTGTAACCCAATTGGTAACTGACTGATATTTAATGGACCACCAAATAGTGTAGCGAATAGTGTAAAAAGACCAATGCAAATCAGTGAAACTGGTTTTGTTAGTTGCAATTGATGGAGAATAAGAGTTGCGGAGGCCATAAGGATTAAAAACCAAATATACCACATAGACGTATCTGGCAGGAGAAAATTAGAAACGAGGTGACTAGGTTGTATTTTATCAACAGTGTAACTTGAAAAGAGGATTTTGCTAATTACAATACTACTGCCAAAGACTGCGTATATTTGCAACAGTCGAAATATATATATATATATATATATAAGTATTATTTCTAGGTTTTGGTTTTAGGTAAAAATGATAGAAACTAAAGCCACTGACAAATACAAAAAATGGCATAAGGAAAGAGTGTAGCCAGGCTTCTAGTCGCCAAAGAGGGATATCGGTATATGGAAGAGCGTTTCGGATATAACCGACTGTATGCAGAAATAAGACAGCTAAAATTCCAAAACCTTTCAGCTGGTCAATATAGATGAGTCGTTTCATAAGTTTCTCCTTTATTTAACTCTAAACTATTTGGGAACAGAGGCATTTCCAAAATGGTTTGAGTACATTTTCTTTGATTATATCATAAAACCAGCTTTCTCGAGAAAACTGGTTCAGATTGTTTATTCAATACTGCTCGCCCAAGACTTAGCCACATAACGTGACAGGCTTGAAATGGTGAAATTGATGACAAAGTAGATGAGAGCAACCATGAGATAGAGAGCAAAAACTTGCTCCGCCTCAAAGTAGCGTCCCATGAGGATTTGACTAGAACCAAAGAGTTCTTGCAAGGCGATAACGGAGTAGAGGAAACTAGTGTCCTTGATGACCGTCACAATCTGTGAGATGATGGCTGGCAGCATCTTGCGAATGGCCTGCGGCATGATGATATAAACCATGATTTGCACTGGGGTAAAACCCTGTGATAAACCAGCTTCGGTCTGGCCCGGTCCGATGGCGTTTAGACCACCACGGATAATCTCGGCCATGGCTGCTGTGGTAAAAATAGTAAAAGCAGCAATACCAGCAGGCGTTGACTTCATTTGGAAGACCAAGAAAACGGTGAAAATCCAAAGTAGGTTTGGTACATTTCGCACAAATTCGATATAGATGGTTGCAATCCACTTGAAGAGTGGATTTTTTCCATTTCGCATGATGGCTAAAATCATTCCGAAGAGAACTGAAAGAACCACCGAAATGCTTGAGATATAAAGGGTTAATTTCAATCCGCTCCACAAGAGTTGGAAGGTTGAAGGTTTGAGTAATTCTAAAACATAATTCATCGTTCAACCTCCTTTTAGTGTGAAAAAGCAGACTTATTCTTTTCTTCAATGCGACGTCCCCAGCTTGCAACAGGGAAGCACATGATGAAGTAAAGGAAAGCAGCACCAGCAAAGGCTGGGATGTAGTTGGCATTCATGGCAGACCAAGATTTTGTCATAAACATAATATCAGCTCCAGAAATGATGGCAACAGTAGCCGTATTCTTAATCAAGTTTACTACTTGGTTAGTTAATGGAGGTAGGATTGTTGGAATGGCCTGTGGCAAAATGATAATCCGCATGGTTTCAGCTTGAGTAAATCCTTGTGAGAGTGCGGCTTCAGTTTGCCCAGTAGGCACAGCCTCAATCCCTGCACGAATGACCTCTGCGATATAGGCACCGTGATAGAGTCCGACGCAGATAACAGCTGTCCAGTAGATGGACGGCATGAGAACATAGTTTGAAATCAGTGGAAGTCCATAATAAACAATCATGAATTGAACCAAAAGCGGTGTATTCTGATAGTATTCAACATAGACACGTGCGATGATTTTTAAAACTTTATTTTTACTTGAAGAGAGACTACCAAAGACAATTCCTAAAAACATGGCCATGATAAAGGCACCGACAGAAATGGCTAAGGTAAAGAGAAAACCTTGGAAAAAGGTTGGAAAATCCTTGAAATAACTGACCCAATTCTCCCAAGCGTAAGGACTAGTTGTTAAAACTGTCATATTGTTTCACCTTTCTATTCGTCAGTTTCTGTGACTGGTTTGAGGCCATTGGCATCATAGATGCTTTGTAGGCTACCATCGGCAGTCCATTTTTTTACGAGACTATTTAAGTAGTCGTTAAGGTCTTTGTTAGATAATTTAGTAACAATTCCATAGTCAGAAGCTGAGAAGCTAAAGTCCATGAGTTCAGATTTAGAGCTGATATACCCAGAAAGGATAGATTGGTCTACAGAAAATGCGTCTGTACGGTGAGCACGTAGCGAGACAGAGAGTTCTGGATAAGAACCAAGTTCTGCAAAATTGACAGAGATACCATATTTGTCTGCTAGTTCAGAGATGAGGGTACGTGTAATGGAACCCTGAGCTACACCGATTGTCTTTCCATCCAGGTCGGTAAATGTCTTAATTCCACTATCCTTATTGACCAAGAAGCCAACGGCATCTGTGTAGTAAGGAGTTGTGAAATTGTAGAGGAGTTTACGTTCCTCAGTGATGGTGAAGGTTGCGATGACCATATCTACTTGACCGTTATCAAGAAGTGGTCCGCGAGTTTGTGCAGTAACGGGAGTAAATTCGATATCTACACCTAATTCATCTGCAATTTTTCGAGCAATGTCAATTTCCATTCCCTCGAATTCACCAGTATCAGGGTTCTTGTAGCCAAAGTTTGGGACGTCTTGTTTCACTCCGACGCGGAGCACGCCTCTATCGATGATAGCTTGAACTTGATTACTATTGGTAATGGATGCGGGTGTTTCTGTTTGAACTACTGGTTGTTTTGCGAAAACGAGAAGAATAAGTCCGAAGACCAATAATCTAATTGCAAAGAAAATGTTGATTTTTTTCTTATCCATAGACTTCCTCCTAGAGTTTTACTTTGTCAGATTCGTGGTTGATAATCTTACTGAGGAATTGTTGGGCACGAGGCTCTGTCGGATTGTCAAAGAAGCCATTCACATCTGTTGTATCAACTAAAACTTCTCCCTCAGCCATGAAGATGATGCGATCAGCTACTTCACGAGCAAAGCCCATTTCGTGTGTTACGACAATCATGTTCATCCCGTCACGTGCCAATTTTTGCATAACTACAAGTACATCGCCGATAGTTTCTGGGTCCAAGGCAGATGTTGGTTCATCGAAGAGTAGAAGCTCAGGTTTCATAGCTAAGCCGCGAGCGATGGCGACACGTTGTTTTTGGCCTCCGGATAGCATAGCAGGGTAGGAATCCTTCCGATCCCAGAGGTTAACAAACTCAAGATATTTTTGAGCGGTTTTTTCAGCCGTAGCCTTATCGATTCCCAAAACCTTAATCGGTGCCAAAGTGACATTTTCTAACACGGTTTTGTGTGGGTAAAGGTTGAAATGCTGGAAAACCATGCCAACTTCTTTGCGAAGTGATACGAGCTCTTTGATAGAAGTAGAGGAAATATCATGTCCATTGACGATGAGTGTTCCTTCATCAATTGCCTCTAAACCGTTAATCGTGCGAATGAGAGTAGATTTTCCGGATCCGGAAGGTCCAAGGAGAACGACAACCTGTCCAGGTTCGAATTCCAAGTTGATATTGTGTAGGGCGTGGTAGTCGCCATAGTATTTGTTGACATCTTTAAATTCTACTAAAGCCATAAAATTCTCCTTGCATAGTGTTTTTTAGGTATTCCCATCTTAGCATTGCCTATATACAATGTCAAGTAAATTCTGACAATTTAATGTATTGTATGTAATAAAATGTGACATCGCTGTGTCAGGTGGTTTTGAAATATGAATTTTTTAGGTAAGTCTGATATAATAGAAGAAATAAAGCAAAGGTAAGATACTAATGAAAAAAATATTAATTGTAGATGATGAAAAACCAATCTCAGATATTATTAAGTTTAATATGACGCGTGAGGGATATGAAGTTGTGACAGCTTTCGATGGACGTGAAGCCTTGGAAGTATTTGAGGCTGAGTTTCCTGACATTGTCATTTTGGACTTGATGCTGCCAGAATTGGACGGACTAGAGGTTGCTCGAACGATTCGTAAGACCAGCAATGTTCCAATCTTGATGTTATCTGCTAAAGATAGCGAATTTGATAAGGTTATCGGGCTTGAAATCGGGGCGGATGATTATGTGACCAAGCCCTTCTCTAATCGCGAATTGCAGGCGCGTGTTAAGGCTCTTCTTCGTCGTAGTGAATTGGCAGAGACGCAGACAAATATTGAGTCAACAGGAACTCCAGAGTTGGTGATTGGCGATTTGGTCATTCTGCCTGATGCGTTTGTCGCTAAGAAGCATGGCAAAGAGCTGGAGCTGACCCATCGTGAGTTTGAATTGCTCCACCATCTGGCCAAACACTTAGGTCAGGTTATGACTCGAGAACATCTATTGGAAACAGTTTGGGGTTATGATTACTTTGGTGATGTCCGCACGGTGGATGTAACGATTCGTCGTCTGCGTGAGAAAATTGAAGATACACCAAGCCGACCAGAATACATTCTTACTCGTCGCGGAGTGGGATATTTTATAAAAGGAAATGATTAATCAATTACGTTATTTAATGACCACAGCAGAATTTTGGTTTGTTGTCATTTTGATTGGTTTTCTAATTGCTCTGACGGTCCTTTTGATTGAAAACTATCGGGATAATAAGCAAATTAAACAACTCAATCAAAAAGTCAATGCCTTAATTGAGGGGAATTATGCAGATGTGTTAGACATGAGGGGAAGTCCTGAAATCACAGACATGGCGAATTCCCTCAATGATCTGTCCGAGGTCATCCGCTTAACTCATGATAATTTAGAACAAGAAAAGACGCGTCTGACGTCCATCCTGTCCTATATGAGTGACGGTGTTATTGCTACAGACCGTATCGGACGGATCATCATGATTAACGATATGGCCCAGAAACAGTTGGGATTATCTAACCCAAAGCAGGAGCAGTATCACCTGCTAGAGGTTTTAGATTTATCAGACCGTTATACATTGAGAGATTTGTTGGCTCAGACACCTGAGATTGTGATTGATCACACCAATGAAAACGAAGAATTTTTGACTTTACGTGCTAATTTTGCCACGATTCGTAGTGAGAGTGGTCTGATTTCTGGTTTGGTTGTCGTCTTGCATGATATGACCGAGCAGGCCAAGGAAGAACGGGAACGTAGGCTGTTTGTGTCAAATGTAAGTCATGAATTGCGTACGCCATTGACTTCCGTTAAATCCTATCTAGAGGCTCTGGATGAGGGAGCGCTGACGGAGTCTGTTGCACCGAGTTTTGTTAAGGTATCCTTAGATGAGACCAACCGCATGATGCGGATGATTACAGACCTCCTAAGCTTATCGCGTATTGATAATCAAGTTGGTCAGATAGATGTCGAACTGATAAACTTTACTGCTTTTGTGACCTTTATTCTTAACCGTTTTGACCAAATGAAAAATGCTGATTCTGATAAGGTCTATACGATTGTTCGTGACTATCAAATCAGTCCTATTTGGGTTGAGATTGATACAGATAAGATGACTCAGGTTTTAGATAATATCTTAAATAATGCCATTAAATATTCGCCAGACGGCGGGACAATTACCTTCAGCATGAAGACCACAGATAGCCAGTTGATTGTATCCGTATCAGACGAAGGTCTGGGGATTCCGAAAGCAGATTTACCTAGAATTTTTGACCGATTTTATCGCGTGGACAAGGCACGATCTCGTGCCCAAGGCGGTACAGGTCTTGGTTTAGCTATTGCAAAAGAAATCGTGAAACAACATAAGGGCTTTATCTGGGCTAAAAGCGAATATGGTCATGGCTCAACGTTTACAATTGTCTTGCCGTACAGCAAGGACATCGCACTAGATGAGTGGGATGATTCAGATGAGGAAGAATAGGAGAATATGATCGGAAAAGGTTTTAATTATAGTATTTTAGCTTCGGGGTCCAGCGGGAATTGTTTTTACCTAGAAACAGATAAAAAGAAAATCTTAGTGGATGCTGGCTTATCAGGGAAAAAGATTACCAGTCTTTTGGCGGAAATTGACCGAAAGCCTGAGGATATTGATGCTATCCTGGTAACGCATGAACATAGCGATCACATCCATGGTATCGGTGTTCTAGCACGTAAGTATGGCATGGACATTTATGCCAATGAATTGACCTGGCAGGCTATGGAGAGCAAATTGGGCAAGATTGATGTGGCTCAAAAACATATCTTCGAATTGGGGGCTATGAAGACCTTTGGCGACCTAGATATTGAGTCGTTTGGAGTTAGCCATGATGCTGCATGCCCGCAATTTTACCGTTTTATGAAGGATGACAAATCCTTTGTTATGTTGACGGATACAGGCTATGTCAGTGACCGCATGGTTGGAATTGTAGAAAATGCCGATGCTTATTTGATTGAATCGAACCATGATATTGAAATTTTGCGCTCAGGCTCTTATTCATGGAATTTGAAGCAACGGATTCTATCCGATAAGGGACATCTTTGTAACGAAGATGGAGCTGATGCCATGATTCGCTCGTTGGGAAATCGGACCAAAAAGATTTACCTAGGGCATTTGTCAAAGGAAAACAATATCAAGGAATTGGCTCACATGACCATGGTTAATCAATTGGCTCAGGCTGATTTAGGAGTTGGAGTGGATTTCCAAGTCTATGACACATCGCCAGATACAGCGACTCCCTTGACCAAGATTTGACAAATTCATTGAACTTGTTTAGAATAAATATATAAAATACGTGAGGTGAAGTTACATGAATAATTAATACTCTTCGAAAATCAAAAGCAGACGTTGTTGACTTGATTTGATGAACGTCAGTTCTATCTGCATCTGCGTCGCCTAGTCTGTTTTTGATTTTCATTGAGTATAACGCTACTTATTAGTTGTTCTTAAAACTTGTAGTGAGGTTATATGAACCGATTATACAAGGGATAAGACTGCTCATAAGGGCTTACTATTCGTGTGACTTTTTACCATAGGGAATGGTCATGTTTTGCATGGCTTTTTTCTTGTTCATTGAGCAGAGTAGGGGCCCTTTTTGTGAAGAAAAGAGGTCTATATGGAAGTAATGAAATGTATTCAATTAGAGAAGGAATTTGCGGGACGTAGTTTGTTTACAATCCAGCAGTTGAGCCTTCAAGCTGGTCAAAAGGTTGGTTTGGTTGGAAATAACGGTGTTGGTAAGTCTACTTTTTTGAAAATCTTACTGGGACTGGATAGGGATTTTGCTGGTCAGATTGAGGTAAAAGCAGACTGGGCCTATGTACCCCAGTTACAGGAAAGGAGCTCGCTTTCAGGTGGGGAACGGGTTTGGAAGTCTATTCAAGAGGCTTTTGCCCAAAGACGACAGTTGTTAATCATGGATGAACCGACTGCCAATCTGGATCAAGAACACCAGGAAAAGCTAATCAAACAAATCAAACGCTATCGAGGTAGTCTACTAGTTGTTAGTCATGATCGGCATTTTCTCAATCAAATAGCCAGTCACATTTGGCATTTAGAAGAAGGAAGTATTCAGGTCTATACAGGGAATTATGAGGCGTTTGTAGAAAGTCGCCGGGCTAGGCGAGAAGGGCAGCAGGAGGCCTATGAAGCCTATCAGAAAAAAGTTGCTCAACTGAAAAAAGCCCAACATGAACGTCAAGCCAAGGCTCAGAAGATGGGGAAGAAAAAGAAAGGTATTTCTTCCTCAGAGTGGAAGGTTAGTGCTATGATGGGTTCCTATGATAGTCAAGCCAAGTCAATGGCTAAGTCTGCTAAACAGTTAGAGAAAAGGATTGAGAGGTTGGAAAAGGTTGAACAACCTAGAAAGGAAACGTGGGTAAAGATGGAAGCGAAAGGTGCCTTGGATACGGGTCTCCACTGTCTCTTTCGGTTGCAGGCTGGTCAGCTCTGGATTGAGGAAAATTATCTATTTGATTTCCCTCAGATAGGGATGACGTTTGGAGAGAAGTTAGCCTTAGTGGGGGCGAATGGTTCTGGAAAGACTAGTTTTGTCCGAAAATTATTAAGGAAAGAATTAGCAGGCTATTACAATCCAAAATTAAAAATTGCTTATTTTGCACAGGATTTGATAAACCTTGATGAAGAAAAGACTGCTTTGGAAAATGTTAGTTGTACCTCTCTTCAAGATAAGATGACGATTCTCAATTTATTAGGTATGTTAGGACTTTCTTACGATAAGGCTCAGCAGAAGGTAGCAAATCTGTCTGGTGGTGAGCGTGTTCGTCTCTCCTTAGCTAAGGTATTGTTGGCGGATGCAAATCTTTTGATATTAGATGAACCGACAAATTTTCTAGATATGGCAGCTATCGAGGCTTTGGAAACATTCCTGAAAGAATATGAAGGAAGTGTCCTCTTGGTTTCCCATGATCAACAGTTTGTGGAAACATCTGTTCACAGTCAATGGGAGATAGTGCAAGCTTGTCTCGTAAAGAAATCATAAGGAAATATTTTCTGAAAAGGAGGCTCTGTCTAAAAAATATTTTTTGCCTGTGGTATAATAAGAAAGATATTTCTAGAATGAGGTCTTTGAAGTGAAAAAAAGAAAGAACAAGCCTTTGGAACACGATGGAAATTTTATTTCCCTTCGTTTAAATATTTTATTTTCTATCGTGATTTTCCTTTTCCTAGTTTTGATATTGCGTCTGGCAGATATGCAGATCATCAATCATGATTTTTATAGTAATAAGCTGTCTACTGCCAGTCAGAAAATCATTAGCAATGGCTCTATCCGTGGGCAGATTTACGATGCGCAAGGAAAACCTTTGGTTGAAAACGAGATTCAGCAGGTTGTCTCCTTCACACGTTCCAACAAGATGTCTGCTCAAGAAATGAAAGAAGTAGCTAACAAACTCTTGCAGTGGGTCAATGTGTCGGACGTAACAATTACTCAACGTGACAAGGCTGACTATTATTTAGCGGATGAAGAAGTTTATCGTCAGGTAGTCGAGGCCTTGCCAGAAGATAAAAAATACGATTCTGATGGCAACTACCTGAGTGAATCGACAATTTATTCTAATGCGGTTGATAGTATCCCTGCTGAAGCATTGCAATATTCTGAGCAAGACAGCAAGGCGATTGAATTGTTTAAGCAGATGAATGGAGCTACTTACTTCTCTACTGTTAATTTGGTAACAGATACTCTAACTGCTGAACAAGTTGCTCATATCGTAGCCAATGAAAGTCAACTTCCAGGCATTTCAACAACTAACAACTGGCAACGGACGATTTTACCAACTTCTCTCAGCTCTATTATTGGTACAGTAACGAGTGAACAGGCTGGTTTGCCTGCTGAAGATGCGGAATACTATCTCTCCAAGGGCTACTCATCAAATGACCGTGTGGGAACTGCCTACCTCGAGAAACAATATGAAGAAGTATTGCAAGGTCAACGTGAGAAAAAACAAATCAACCTTGATAGAAATGGCAATGTCGAAAGTATTGAGACAATCCAAGAAGGGCAGCAAGGAAATAATATTAAACTGACTATTGATTTAGCCTTTCAAGATGGGGTCAATGCTATTTTGAAAAAATACTTTGAAAGTGAGCTGGCTACTGGTAGTGCACTTTACTCGGAAGGAGTTTATGCAGTCGCATTGGAACCTTCAACAGGTGCGGTGCTTGCCATGTCTGGATACAGTCATGAAAAAGGAGCAGGTAGTATAACAGAAGATGCCCTCGGTACTATTACAAGTGTTTTCACACCAGGTTCCATCGTCAAAGGAGCGACAATCAGCTCTGGTTGGGAAAATGGAGTTATCAGTGGCAATCAAGTGCAGTTAGACGAACCAATCTATTTTGCAGGTTCAGCACCAATTACATCTTGGTGGGCCTATGGTAGTTTTAATATTGATGCGACAGAGGCTCTAGAATATTCTTCTAACGCCTACATGGTTAAGATTGCTTTGGGACTACTTGGTCAGACCTACTCAGCTAACATGTATTTGAATGATGGCGATACATTGACAAATGCCATGACTAAGCTTCGTTCGACTTTTGCAGAGTATGGTTTAGGTGCGTCAACAGGTATTGACCTTCCACTCGAATCTATAGGATTTTTACCGGAAGAGTATTCGACAGCCAATTTTATTACCAATGCTTTTGGACAGTTTGATAACTATACACCGATGCAGATGGCACAGTATGCAGCGACCATTGCGAATAACGGGACACGGATTTCTCCACACCTCGTTGAGGGAATTTATGGGAATAATGCCCAAGGTGGTTTGGGAGAATTAATTGAAACCGTATCTGGTAAGGAGATGAATCAGGTTAATATTTCCGCTGAGGAAATGTCTCTTCTTCGTCAAGGTTTCTACCAAGTTGTCAATGGTAGTGGGCGCTTTAATACAGGTAGTGCTATCGGTCGTGGTGCGGCCGTGACCATCAGTGCCAAGACTGGTAGAGCCGAAACCTATACAACGACAGCTTCTGGTGATGTGGTTACTGCGGTCAATACCAACGTTGTTGCTTATGCGCCTAGTGATAATCCTCAAATTGCGGTAGCAGTTGTCCTACCAAACTTGACCAATCAAAGTTCAACAAGTACTAATACAATTACTCAAGAAATTATCAATCTATATCAATCACTTCACCCAATGAATTAAGGAGGCTTATGCTTTACCCTACACCTATTGCCAAGTTAATTGATAGCTATTCTAAATTGCCAGGTATCGGTATAAAAACGGCTACCCGTTTAGCTTTTTATACTATTGGCATGGAGGATGATGTCGTTAATGAGTTTGCAAAAAATTTATTGGCAGCCAAGCGAGACCTATCTTATTGCTCTATTTGTGGTAATTTGACAGATCAAGACCCCTGTGCCATTTGCCAGGACTCAACGCGAGACCAATCTACTATATTGATTGTAGAGGATAGTCGAGATGTTACTGCCTTGGAAAATATTCAAGAATACCACGGTCTTTATCATGTCTTGCATGGCTTGATTTCTCCCATGAATGGTATCGGACCAGATGATATTAATTTGAAAACCCTCCTCACTCGCCTGATGGACAATGAGGTTACAGAAGTTATTGTGGCGACCAATGCAACAGCAGATGGAGAGGCTACATCCATGTATATCTCACGAGTCCTCAAACCAGCGGGAATCAAAGTAACCCGACTAGCTCGTGGCTTAGCGGTAGGCAGTGATATTGAATATGCAGATGAAGTGACCCTGTTGAGGGCTATTGAAAATCGTACAGAGCTATAGCAGTTCTGTAGTTAGAGACGTTCCTAATTTTAAGATAGGATAGATATGATTTGTTAAATTATGCTATACTAAGAGTAATAGCGTTGGTACAGGAAGGAAAATATATGTCAAAAGAAACCTTGATTTTACTATATGGTGGGCGTTCTGCAGAGCGTGAGGTATCTGTTCTATCTGCCGAAAGCGTCATGCGTGCCATCAACTATGATAAATTTTTTGTCAAAACCTATTTCATCACTCAAACTGGTGACTTTGTAAAGACGCAAGAGTTTTCTCAAACACCGTCTGCCGATGAAAAACTCATGACAAACGCGACGATTGTTGAAGAGCAAAAAATCCGTCCGAGCGATATTTATGAAGAAAAGGCGGTTGTTTTCCCTGTTCTTCATGGCCCAATGGGAGAAGACGGATCTATTCAAGGCTTCTTGGAAGTGCTTCGTATGCCGTATGTTGGTACTAATATCTTGTCTTCCAGCGTTGCCATGGACAAGATTACAACTAAGCGTATTTTGGAATCAGCAGGAATCTCCCAAGTACCTTATGTGGCAGTTATCGAGGGTGAAAATATCGACGATAAGATTGCAGAGATTGAAGGAAAATTGACTTATCCGGTCTTTGTAAAACCAGCTAATATGGGGTCAAGTGTCGGTATCTCAAAAGCTGAGGATTTAGCTGGTTTGCGTAAGGCACTTGATCTGGCCTTCAAGTATGATAGCCGTGTCCTCGTTGAGCAGGGTGTTAATGCGCGTGAGATTGAGGTCGGTCTTTTGGGAAATGCTGACGTGAAAACTACCCTTCCTGGCGAAGTAGTCAAAGACGTTGCTTTTTATGACTACGATGCCAAATACATCGACAACAAAATCACCATGGAAATCCCAGCTAAGATTGATGAGGCTATCATGGACACCATGCGTGATAATGCTGCCAAGGCCTTCCGTGCTATCGGTGGCTGTGGACTTTCTCGCTGTGATTTCTTCCTGACAGAAGACGGCGACATCTTCCTGAATGAGCTCAATACCATGCCAGGATTTACCCAGTGGTCTATGTATCCACTCCTTTGGGATAATATGGGCCTAGCTTATCCAGACTTGATTGAAGAGCTTGTTCGTTTGGCTAAGGAAATGTTTGAAAAACGCGAAAGTCACCTCATTTAATTATTATCAAGATTGGAATCATTCCAATCTTTTTTCTTGCAAAGGTTTGCAAAAAGGAATAAAATGGAACAAGTTCTGGAGGTGTTTATGTATCAAACGACAGTAAAAGGGGAAGGTCTGTTTCAGGCTCTTTCTCAAGGTTATGGCGAACCGGTTCGTACCTTTGGGGTAACGGAGAAGGGTGAGACTCCGGTTAGTCTAGTTAATATTGGCTTAGCTGCCTGTATCACCATGTGTGTGCAGGGCTACTATGCCAGCCAAGAAGGCAATAAAACCATGCCTGTTCAGGTGGAGAGTCGCTTGGACAATCAGCGTTTTGAGGTGTTGATTGGAATTGGTGAGTCGGTTTCGGAGCAGAAGCAGAAAGAGATTCTTGCTTATGTGGAAAAGAAATGTAAAGTCAAAGCTCTTTTGAGGGAAGACTTGCAGTTTGAGACAAGTTTTTATGTCTTAGAAAGTGTGGAGTAAGATGTTTTTAGCAATTGAAGAAATGCGACAAAATAAGCTGCGTTATGGCTTGATTTTAGGATTATTAATCCTGATTTCTTACTTGGTCTTTTTCCTGACTGGTTTGGCTTACGGACTCATGCAGGAAAATAGAACAGCAGTTGATAAATGGCAGGCAGATTATGTCTTGCTTAATTCAGAAAGCAATCGTTTGATTACAGCATCCAAAATTGATACAGCCTTGCTTGACCAAGTAGATGCTAGTGACAAGGCCTTGATTCGCCAACAAGCTGGAGTTGCCTATGTGGATGAAAATGCCACCTCAGGCGAAAAAGAAAAGGTAAACATCTTTGCTGTTGAATCAGATAGTTTTATCGTGCCGAATATTGTAGAAGGTCGTTTGTATGAAAAAACTGGAGAAGTCCTTGTAGACAAAACCTTGTCAGAGGTAGAAGGTTTTGGGCTAGGTGATGAAGTCTATCTGTCGGGTACTGACGAAAAAGTGACCATTGTAGGTTATACAGACAATGCTTATTTTGGTGTGGCACCTGTTGTATATATGGACTTTACGGCATTTGCAGAATTGATGCAGGCTGATAAACAACAAGCTGCAACGAGTAATCTTGCCAGTGCCATTGTCGTTCGTGGAGATGTCGCTTCTGTACCAGATGAGCTGGAAAAAGTTGCTATTGCAGACTTTATTGAAAATCTGCCAGGATATAAGGCACAAAATATGACCTTTGGCTTTATGATAGGATTCTTGATTGTCATCTCAGCCATTGTTATTGGTATTTTTATCTTTGTGTTGACAACACAGAAATCACCGATTTTTGGCCTGATGAAAATTCAAGGTCTTTCAAATGGCTATATTTCAGGCTCTGTATTGGCTCAAACCTTCCTACTGGCTGGTTTGGGAGCCGTCCTTGGATTGGCTGGAACTTATTTGTCATCCCTTGTCTTGCCAAGCGCTGTTCCATTTGAGAATAACTGGACCTTCTATATTGCAATCGGCCTAGCACTAGTTGTATTTGCCCTATTGGGTGCTAGTTTCTCTGTAGGTTCTATCTTTAAGGTAGATCCATTACGAAATCTATCTTAGGAGGTTGTTATGAAAACACTTATTTTTGAAAATATTAGTAAGACCTTCCAAGATGGCAGTCAAACCATTACGGCTCTTAAACCAACAAATTTTAGCATTGAAGAAGGCGAATTTGTTGCCATAATTGGACCATCTGGGTCTGGGAAGTCAACATTTTTGACCTTGGCAGGTGGTTTACAAACACCGACAACTGGTCGTGTTTTAATCAATCAATCGGACTATTCTGATTTACCTGAGAAAAAACGTGCCAAATTGCGCTATAAGGACATTGGTTTTGTCTTGCAGGCTTCCAATTTGATTCCATTTTTAACAGTCGAAAAACAATTAACCTTGGTTGATAAGGTCAATAAGAAAGCTGAACCGAGCAAGCGAAACGAACTCCTATCTGAATTGGGTGTGGACCATCTCAAAAACAAGTTCCCTAAGGATTTGTCAGGCGGAGAACGGCAGCGTGTAGCAATTGCACGTGCACTCTACAATGATCCAGCTTTGATTCTAGCTGATGAACCAACAGCCAGTCTAGACAGTAATCGCGCTTTTGAAGTGGTTGAGTTATTAGCTAAGGAAGCCAAAGAACGGAACAAATCCATCATCATGGTAACACATGACCAACGCATGATTGAAAAATGCGACAAGGTATATGAGATGAAAGATGGTGTCCTCACTCAAGTTCGATAAAAAGTGGTATAATGGGAGCGGGAAAGAACTCGAAAGGTCAAAAATAGAGTTCGTCAACAAGTCTTTATTTCTAGTTGTTGAGCTGAAACAGTCTATTCCCAGACTGTTTCACTCCCACCCCTGCACAGCTCAACCTGTCTGGGAGACAGTTTGAGGTTGGAAATAAAGCGAACACTGTTCGCATCAGTAGTTAGGACAGATTTGGAGTGTAATTACGAACAGCTGAAATTTACTTCGCAAATCCTATCTCCCACCTTTAATAGTCCACTGGACTATTAAAGCCAATCAACCACTGCGCTGAGATGTTGATGCAAATTTTGAGAAGCGGTGTGGGGGTGAAACTAGCCTTTAGTTTATTGGAGAAAACAATGAAATTAACCCTACACGAAGTCGCTCAGGTCTTGGGCGCAAAAAATGATATTAGTCTTTATCCTGATACAGCCCTTAACAAGGTCGAGTTTGACAGTCGCCTGATTACAGAAGGGGATCTTTTTGTTCCCCTCAAGGGAGCGCGTGACGGTCATGACTTTATTCCTGTGGCTTTTGAAAATGGCTGTGCGGTAACCCTGTCTGAAGTCAGCCTTGATGTTCCTCACATTCTAGTAGAGAACTGCTTGGCTGCGCTTCAACAATTAGCGGCCTACTACCTAGAGAAAACAGGGGTAGAAGTCATTGCCGTAACAGGATCAAACGGTAAAACGACCACCAAGGACATGATTCACGATGTTCTGGCGACGACTTACAAGACTTACAAGACACAAGGCAACTACAACAACGAAATTGGTCTACCTTACACCGTCCTCCACATGCCTGATGATACAGAAAAACTGGTCTTGGAAATGGGCCAAGACCACTTGGGAGACATTCATCTTCTATCCGAAATTGCCAAACCAAGTCTGTCAGTAATTACTCTATTTGGCGAAGCGCATCTGGAATTTTTCGGCTCACGAGCAGAGATTGCCAAAGGAAAATTACAAATTGCAGATGGAATGGAGCCAGGTAGTAAACTCTTGATCCCAGCAGATCCGATTGCGGATAAGCTCTTGCCGAGCCATGTAGAACTCATTCGTTTCGGTGAGCAGGCTGATTTGCAGGTGACCAGTCTGGTCGAGTCAAAAGATAGCCTGACCTTCACCGTCAATTTTATGGACGGCGACATTTTCCTCCCAGTGACAGGTAAGTATAACGCGACCAATGCTATAGTGGCAAGCTATGTGGGCAAGACCTTGGGTGTGCCTGATGAGGCAATTAAGTCAGCCCTAGCTGGTCTGAACTTGACCCGCAATCGTACCGAGTGGAAGAAGGCAGCAAACGGAGCAGATATTCTCAGTGATGTCTACAACGCCAACCCAACGGCTATGCGCTTGATTTTGGAAACTTTCTCTAGTATTCCAGCCAATGAAGGCGGCAAGAAAATCGCCGTTTTGGCAGATATGAAAGAATTGGGGAGCCAGTCCGTCGATCTCCACAATCAGATGATTCTGAGCCTGTCGCCTGATCTGCTAGACACCGTCATTTTCTACGGTCAGGACATTGAAGGTCTGGCCCAGTTGGCTAGTCAGATGTTCCCAATAGGAAAAGTCTATTTCTTTAGGAAAAATGCAGAGCAGGACCAATTTGAAGATCTGGTTAAACAGGTTAGGGAAAGTCTAGGAAAAGAGGACCAAATCCTCTTTAAAGGCTCTAATTCCATGAATCTTGGAAAAGTGGTTGAAGAAATAGAAAAGTAGAGAGGCAAGACCTCTCTTTTTTAGCAAGTCTTGTCAAAACATCGAAAAGTTGATATACTAATACTGTTCAAAAAACAAAAACTAACGTATAATAGATTTATGAAACTTACTATCGAACAAACAAACGAATTAAAAACTTATTTGAAAGATAAAACCTATTCCCCATTTCATAGACGACTTCAAGTAATCCTGTTCAGAGCCGAAGGTCTCAGTTATAGAGAAATCACTAACCTTATCGGCTATTCAAAGTATACAATCTGGTCCTTACAAGGCAAGTATGAGCTTGGTGGGATTTCAGCTCTAGTAAGAGAAACGCGAGGTGGACGGAACCGTCAATATTTAACCCTTCAAGAAGAGGAAGCATTTCTAAAAGAACAGTTAACAGCTTCACTAAATGGCGAATTTGTGACCATAAACTCTCTCTACGAAACTTATCAGAAACGGGTTGGACACCCTACGACCAAGGAAGGATTCTATGCCCTTCTGAAACGCCATGGTTGGCGCAAAGTGACGCCAAGACCAGAACACCCTAAAAAAGCAGACGCCGAAACGATTCTAGCGTCTAAAAATAAAATCTTCATTCACGAAAATAGGAAAGCGCTTCAAGAATAGTCGTCGCTATCATAAAGTCAGACTAATGTATCAAGATGAGGCGGGTTTCGGTCGGATTAGTAAAATTGGAAAGGCCTGGGCACCAAAAGGGGTGAGACCGCATGTACATAGCCACTATATTCGTGAGTATCGCTATTGCTATGGTGCTATTGATGCCCATACAGGAGAGTCCTTCTTCATTATCGCTGGGGGTTGCAATACAGATTGGATGAATGTTTTTCTCAAACAACTATCTGAAGCTTATCCTGACGATTATATTTTATTAGTGATGGACAATGCCGTTTGGCATAAATCAAGTACCTTAGAGAAACCACATAATATTGGTTTTGAGTTTATTCCTCCCTATACTCCTGAAATGAATCCAATTGAACAAGTTTGGGCTGAGATTCGAAAGAGAGGGTTTAAGAATAAAGCTTTTAAAACACTAGATGATGTGATAAACAAGCTTCAAGAAGTGATACGAGAGTTAGATTGGTCTATTTTAAAACCAATTGTTAGTAGACGATGGTTAAAAAACACTTGATTGGTTTGATTTTGATTTTTGTTGAGTATAACTTTTGGGGAAAGAGAGGAATTTAATAAGATGAGTGATTTTTTTAGCAATCAGATTTCTGAAGCACCGAACCTGAACGTATTGGAACACCTGTTTCTCATGATTATTTGGTTTTTCATGCTCTATCTTTGTTTTCGTTGTTATCAAAAAAGATGGTTTCATATTGTTTTTTGGTGGCTTCAATTTATACAGATTGTCTCCCTTTATACTTGGTATATCGTAGCTGATTTTCCTCTTTCTGAGAGTCTTCCTTTTTATCATTGTCGCTTGGCTATGCTTTTTATTCTTTGGGCGAAGCCTGGACCTTTGAAACGTTATTTTGCCTATCTGGGTCTTTTTGGATCGCTTTCAGCCTTTATTCATCCAGTATTTGACCCATTTGCATTTCCACATCTGACCTTCTTTACTTTTGTTATTGGTCACTACGCCTTGACGGTTAATTGTATGTTGTACCTGTTATCTGATTTAGAAGGAGAGATGTTGAAGGGAAAAGAGGTAGTGAAATATACGCTTATTATGAATATGCTGATTCTAGGAGTAGCTCTTTTAACTGGTGGAAATTATGGATTTTTGAGACAGACACCTTTAGTGAACAGTACCAATCTTCCTTTGAATTTCTTCTTGGTAACCTGCCTACTCTGTTTCTCTATTTTGAGTATACAAGCTATGTTAATTGCCTATTTGAAAAAAGAAAGCAAACAAATGGATTCGCAGATATTGAAAAAATAAGGGAGCGGGAAAGAACTCGACTGGTCAAAAAGAGTTCGTCAACAATTTTTCGTTTTAAGTTGTTGAGCTGAAACAGTCTATCCCCAGACTGTTTCACTCCCACCCCCGCATAGCTCCAAAGGTTTGGGGAACCTTTGGAGGTCGGAGATAGAGCGAACAGAGTTCGCATCAGTCGTATAGGTCAGATTTGGAGTGTAAAACACGAACAAATCTGCCAATCAACCACTGCGCTGAGATGTTGACACGAACCCTGAGAAGCGAGGTTGGTCTTTTTGCCCAGCCTCTTATTTTTAGTTTTTAAATGCGCCTTGTTTGTGGCTAATCCAGAAAAAGACAGGGATAAAAATGAGCATTAATCCAGAATAGATTGGCAATGTGTGACTGTTTAAGGGGTGGATTTCAATCAGACCATGTAGGAAATGGGAGCTGATGAAGAAACCGAAAACGGAATAAATAATAAGAGCCAGTCGAGCTTTTGTCAGTGGCAAACAGGCACGAATGACAGCCAGTAGACCTGTTGAACCAAGAACATAATAAGAGAGGGTTTGCATGTCATGCAAGTTTAAGTATCCAAATACTTGCATTAAATGGAAAATAAGGACACTGAGAACAACCATGAGAGCATTTGGTAGGGCTAAGAGAAGAGATTTTCTGAGAAAATGTTTTTCTACGGGGCGGATATTTCGTTCAAAAGTTAGGATAAAAGGAGGAAAACCTTCGACAAATTGACCAATGAGGGTCATTTGTACTTGAATAAATGGGAAAACTAACAAATATTCTGCTTTACCTAGGGCAATACTAGCGATACAGATAAGGCCAAGTAAGAAAGAGTAGATTGTTTTGATAAGAAAGATGGGAGCAATGTGGGAGATGTTATTAACAACGCGTCGCCCCTCAAAGAGAATCTCAGGAATATCGCGAAATTCAGAATCTAGGAGGACTAGATTAGCGATTTGTCTGGTAGCCGGATCGCCTTCAGCCATAACAATGGAACAATCAGCTTCACGTAGTGCAAGAATATCATTGACCCCATCACCGGTCATTGCAGTAGTATGTCCCTGTGCTTTGAGGGTTTGGATGAGCAATTTTTTCTGATGTGGGGATACGCGACCGAAAATGGCGGTTGTTTCAGCTCTGGCAATTAGTTCTTCGTCGTCAACTTTGGAACAATCGATATAGCTATCGTAGTCAGCAAATCCAGCTTCCCTGGCAATGTGTGAGACCGTCACAGGATTGTCACCAGAGATTATTTTTAGAGTCACTTCTTGCGAGCGAAGATAGGCTAGTGTTTCTGCGGCGTCTTCTCGGATTGGGTCGGCAATTTCTAATAGAGCTAGAGGTTCAATATTCTCAGGTAGCTGATTTTGAGAAGAAGGAAGGGACTGTTGGCTAAGCGCAAGAATCAGGACACGGGAACCACGAGCCTGTGCCTCAGAAACAGAAGGAGGATTTTGTGTTAGTAACATTTCTGGTGCCCCTAGAAAAATGTGACCAATGTTTTCTATTGTCATTGCCCCCCATTTTCTATCACTAGAAAATGGGATGATGTGACTAGCTTTATAGTGGTGCTCTAAATCACCATATTCTTTTCGAATGGCCTGAGCTGTTGAATTAGTATCCTCACTTGTCTGGATATAGGTAGCGAGTATCTGTTGGATAGTGTCAAGTGAATAATGGTTGGTTAAGGGGAGCAGGTTTTTGACGGTCATTTTCCCCTGAGTAATCGTTCCGGTCTTATCCAAACAAAGAACATCAACTCGGGCAAGTGTTTCGACGGAATACATTTCTTGTACGAGGACATTTTTCATTCCCAGTTTGATAACGGCAGTTAAGAGAGAAGTGATGGTCAGCAGAGCAATTCCCTTTGGTAACATACCTAGTAGGGCAGTAGAGCTGGTAATAACTGAGTCTTTTAAGGGAAGAAGTTTGATGAAAAGGGCTTCTAGAAAAAGAGCAAGTCCGAATGGAATGATAATTTTTCCTGTAAATTTAGCAATTTTATCCATATTGTAAAGAATACGAGAGACGATAGGTTTGTGAGTTTTCGCCTCAAGCATGAGCTTACTGGCATAGTTTTCTGCGCCAACATGGATGACTTTTGCATAAATCTGTCCGCTAACTAGATAGCTACCAGACAATAATTCAGCCCCAGTATTTTTCACAATCAAGTCGCTTTCACCGGTTAACATGGCCTCGTTTGCCTCGGCTATACCTTCTAAAACAATAGCATCACTAGGAACTTGTTCGCCAGCAGACAGCAAGAGAACATCATCTAAGACAATATCTTCTGGTGCAATAGAGATTGTCTCGCTGTCGCGAACAACTCGGATAAAATCCTTGTTCATCAGGTTGAGTTTGTCAATCATTCGTCGTGCTCGCCATTCTGTCAGCATTCCTGAAACAGCGTTGAGGACAATAACTCCGAAGAAGAAAAGGTTGGACCATGCCTGTACAGCTAGTAAGGCTAAGAAAATGGCAAAATTTAGTGCGTTAAAAGATGTAAACACATTTCGTCTGAAGATTTCCCAATTACTGGCACTGGTCTTTGTCTTAAAATGATTGGTTTGCTGGTTTTGAATACGTTTTTGTACTTCCTTGGTTGATAAACCTTTTATTTGTTTGTTCATTATTTTATCTTTCTTTTCTAGTATATAGAATACATCTCATACTTATTGTAACACATTTATAATACAATAGTATAGGTCTGTAGACCTATTCTTCAATAGTTTGAAAAATTCCCTTATTTCCGATATAATAAGAGAGTTGTCTAGTAAAGAATAAGGATGAATCCAATGTAAATCGAATAGGATAAGAGCTCAGCTCTGCTATGAATCAAAATACAAAAAAATGAAAAGGAAACATTATGTCACTACAAGAAGAAATCAAGAAACGCCGCACCTTTGCGATTATCTCTCACCCGGACGCGGGTAAAACCACCATTACCGAGCAGCTACTCTACTTTGGGGGTGAGATTCGTGAAGCAGGTACGGTCAAGGGGAAAAAGACTGGTAACTTTGCCAAATCTGACTGGATGGATATTGAGAAGCAACGTGGTATCTCTGTTACCTCATCTGTCATGCAGTTTGACTATGCAGGCAAGCGGGTCAATATCCTAGATACACCAGGGCACGAGGACTTCTCAGAAGACACTTATCGGACCTTGATGGCGGTGGACGCGGCTGTCATGGTAGTGGACTCTGCCAAGGGTATCGAGTCTCAGACCAAAAAGCTCTTTGAGGTCGTTAAGCACCGCAACATCCCAGTCTTTACCTTCATCAACAAGTTGGACCGTGACGGTCGTGAGCCACTTGATTTGTTGCAGGAGTTGGAAGAAGTCTTGGGCATTGCCAGCTATCCAATGAACTGGCCAATCGGTATGGGGAAATCCTTCGAGGGTCTCTATGACCTCCATAACAAACGCTTGGAACTCTACCGTGGTGACGAGCGGTTTGCAAGCTTGGACGAGGGTGACAAGCTCTTTGGTTCTAACCCCTTTTATGCACAAGTTCTGGATGATATTGAACTTCTGGCGGAAGCTGGGAATGAATTTTCAGAGCAGGCGATTTTGGACGGCGATTTGACCCCTGTTTTCTTCGGCTCAGCCCTGACCAACTTTGGTGTGCAGACCTTCCTGGATACCTTCTTGGAATTTGCTCCAGAGCCACATGGACACAAGACGACAACTGGTGATGTCATTGACCCGCTCAACAAAGACTTTTCAGGTTTTGTTTTCAAAATTCAAGCCAACATGGACCCGCGTCACCGCGACCGTATTGCCTTTGTCCGTGTGGTTTCAGGTGAATTTGAACGCGGTATGGCGGTCAACCTGCCTCGTACAGGCAAGGGAGCCAAGTTGTCCAATGTGACCCAGTTCATGGCAGAGTCCCGAGAGAATGTGGAAAATGCAGTGGCGGGGGACATTATCGGGGTTTACGATACAGGAACCTATCAGGTAGGAGATACCTTGACCGTAGGTAAGAACAAGTTTGAATTCGAACCGCTACCGACCTTCACCCCTGAAATTTTCATGAAAGTTTCTGCTAAAAACGTCATGAAACAAAAATCCTTCCACAAGGGAATTGAGCAACTGGTCCAAGAAGGAGCGATTCAGCTCTACAAGAACTACCAGACAGGCGAGTATATGCTGGGTGCCGTTGGTCAGCTCCAGTTTGAAGTTTTCAAACACCGCATGGAAGGCGAGTACAATGCTGAGGTAGTCATGACCCCAATGGGTAAAAAGACAGTCCGTTGGATTAAGCCAGAAGACCTGGATGAACGGATGTCTTCAAGCCGTAATATTCTTGCTAAAGACCGCTTTGACCAACCCGTCTTCCTCTTTGAAAACGACTTCGCCCTCCGCTGGTTTGCGGATAAATATCCGAATGTGGAGTTGGAAGAGAAGATGTAGCAAACATCTGGGAGATGTTTGCTATCGGGAGATGGGAACTGACGGTAGTCAGATTACAGCTGTTCAGCTTTGAAAATCAAGTTAAAACTTCGTTAAGTCGCTTCGATGAACCTTAAGTTCAATCTTCAGCTCCTTGCCTAGTTTTATTCTTGATTTTCTTTGTGTATTAAAGTCAGTATTCAGCTTCGAAAATCAAGCTAAAACTTTCTTAAGTCGCTTTGATGAACCTCAAGTTCAATCTTCGACCAATTCAATCCAATACCAATAAGAAGTCAGGCAAGTCCTGGCTTTTTTTAATTTTATTATCATTGCAAAAAAAGTATTATTATAATATACTATAGTTATATAAATGGAAATGGATTGGAGGTCTGAACTTTGTTTTACTACCTTAGAAAATGCAAGTTGGAGGTGCTGGCTTATGTCTCGGTAGCTCTTGTCTATGCTCTGATTTTGGCAGCAACAGGTTTTGTCTATGCTAGGGTTTCAGAGGCGGCTCTGTCCGGTGACCAGAAGGCATTTGTGACCGGTTCACTCATAGCGGTGGGCTTTTTCATCTGCGATACCTACTTTGACTACCTGCCTCGTTATCTCAAATCTAAGTTGGTCAATCGTATCATGGAAAGGGCTCGAAATCAACTGGTGGCTGTCTATGCAGCTGGTGATGATTCAGGAAATGATGACAAAAAGAGTGCTGACAAGATTCACATTTTGGTCAACCACATGGATGTCTTGGAAAATGGTTATCTAACACCGCTCTTGTCCATGTTGACAAGCCTCCTTGTTTTTACCTTTTCACTGATTGGTGCCCTTTATTTGCAAGGGACCATGACGCTGATTATGCTGGCTTTGTGCTTTATTCCTTTTCTCGCTCCCTTGATCAATAATCGTATCCTTGCTCATGCCACTCAGGATAGTCAGTCGGAGAAGAATGCCTACCTCAAGCTCTTTAGTGAGTTTGTTCATTCTCTGACCTTTATCCGAATCAGCACCATTACTCCGATTTTTGAGGAGAAACTCCAAGCATCCAGTCAGGAATATGCTAGGCGAGCCAACCATTTTTCCAAAAAACAATCTCAGACCTACGCCGTGTCCTACGGTTTGAGTAGTGTGGTCTATTCGGGTGCCTGGATTATTGGTGGTATCTTTGTCTTTCAAGGCCTGCTGAAGATTTCAGACCTGATTGCTATGACCACCCTCATGGGAACGGTGGCGGGGCCTATCCAGACCATGTCTGGACTGGTGACAGATTACCTGGCCAGTCGGACTGTTGTAGCAGATTTGACGACGATTTTACAAGGCCAATTCCAGGAAAATGAAGCCAAGGAAGAACTGACTGAAACCATTGACAGCATCAGCTTGGAAACGATTACCTATGAGCAGAATAATCACCGCCTCTTTGATAGGTTTTCCTATCGTTTTCTTGCTAATAGAAAATATGCGATTCTAGGTAAAAGTGGCAGTGGCAAGACGACCTTGCTCCGTCTGCTGCTGGGGGTTCAGAAAGCAGATGAGGGACGGGTCTTGGTCAACCAGACCAATCTTGCGGACCTAGAACAGACCTCGTTTTTTGGAAAAATCTATTATCTTCCTCAAAAAACGGCTATTTTCTCAGCTAGTATTGGGGAAAATCTGAGCCTGTTTGGTCCCTTGGATCAGAGAAAGGCTCTGACTTGCTTGAGCAGGGTTGGTCTGCTAGACTGGTTTGAACGACAGGAAAATGGTTTCGCTACCCTGCTATCCTCTGCCCAGCAATTATCGGGAGGGGAGGAGCGGCGGTTTGATATAGCTAGAGCTCTCTATCGTGATGCGGAAGTCTTGTTATTTGATGAGCCAACGACGGGCTTAGATACTAGAAATGAAAGTTTAATTGCGGAAACCTTGTCCAAGATTGAGGATAAGTTGGTCATCGTCGTCACCCATTCGCAGAATGAAGAATTTCTAGGCTTGTTTGACGAGAGGCTTGTATTATAGGCTGGTTTTTACTTTGTTTCCTGTAAGTTTTTCGGTAAAATATGGAAAAGTAAAAAAGGAGTAAACACATGGGTTTGTTTTCAGGTTTGATGGGCAATGCCTCGCAGATGAATAATGACAAGGTAGAGCAAGAGTTGGCAGATATCCTTTTGGATGCGGAACAGGTAGCAATGGCTTTCAGCTTGGTTCGTGATTTGATTGTTTTTACAGAATATCGATTGATTTTGGTCGATAAGCAAGGAATGACTGGGAAAAAGGTATCTTATAAATCGATTCCTTACCGCTCGATTTCACGCTTTACGGTAGAAACCTCTGGTCATTTTGACTTAGATGCCGAGCTGAAAATATGGATTTCCTCGGCTGTTGAACCTGCTGAAACCCTCCAATTTAAGAGTGATAAGAGTGTTATTCAGATCCAACAAGCACTTGCAGCAGCGGTATTGTTGAAATAATTTTCTGAAGAAGGGGAGCGAAAGCTCCTTTTTTCATGAAAACGCATTTTTTAAATTTTCAAGGCAAAAGCCGACCTTTATGCTTAGAATGTGTTATACTAGGTAAGTTGCAAGTCTGATACTGGTTAGTTCGCTGCCAGTGGAAATAATTGTTACAAAAAAAGTTAGATAAGGTAGCTTCGCACTGCCTTGTAAAAGAAAGGAAATGCGTTAGGAAACTAGCTCGGGAAGAGTATTCGAACCCGTGCTAAAAACTTCGTGAAAAAGATAGACTTCCTAGTGTGTACCCACACTGCGTTAGTCTCCTATTTTCACCTTGTTTTCTTAACGCACTTGGTATCATAATTGAAATTTACTGAATTAAACTTATCCGAAGACATTTTGCTTGCTGTTGAGAAGGCTGGTTTTGAAACGCCGTCACCTATCCAGGAGCAGACTATTCCTCTCGCTCTTGAGGGTAAAGATGTGATTGGTCAAGCCCAGACGGGTACTGGTAAAACAGCTGCCTTTGGTCTGCCCACCCTCAATAAAATTGACATCAATAATCAAGCTGTTCAAGCCCTAATTATTGCTCCAACGCGTGAGTTGGCGGTGCAAAGTCAAGAAGAACTCTTCAAATTTGGTCGTGAAAAGGGTGTGAAAGTCCGCTCTGTTTACGGTGGTTCTAGCATTGAAAAACAAATCAAGGCCCTTCGTTCTGGTGCTCACATTGTTGTTGGTACACCTGGTCGTCTCTTGGACTTGATCAAACGTAAAGCTCTCAAGCTTGACGGCGTTGAAACCCTTATTCTTGACGAGGCAGATGAAATGCTCAACATGGGCTTCTTGGATGACATTGAAGCCATTATCGAGCGTGTTCCTGAAAGTCGCCAGACTCTCCTATTTTCTGCGACTATGCCAGAGCCAATCAAGCGTATCGGTGTCAAATTCATGAAAGAGCCTGAGCACGTTAAGATTGCGGCCAAGGAATTGACCAATGTGAACGTGGACCAATACTATATCCGTGTCAAAGAACATGAAAAATTTGATACCATGACACGCCTCATGGACGTTGACCAGCCTGAATTATCTATCGTCTTCGGTCGTACCAAACGTCGTGTCGATGAATTGACTCGTGGTTTGAAACTGCGTGGCTTCCGTGCAGAGGGTATCCACGGAGATTTGGACCAGAACAAGCGCCTTCGTGTTATTCGTGATTTTAAAAATGACCAAATTGATGTCCTTGTTGCGACGGACGTTGCGGCGCGTGGTTTGGATATTTCAGGTGTAACGCATGTCTATAACTACGATATTCCACAGGATCCAGAAAGCTATGTTCACCGTATCGGTCGTACCGGTCGTGCGGGTCAATCAGGTCAGTCTATTACCTTTGTTTCGCCAAACGAGATGGGCTACTTGGCCATCATCGAAGATTTGACCAAGAAACGTATGAAAGGACTTAAGCCGGCAACTGCCGAAGAGGCCTTTGAAGCCAAGAAAAAAGTTGCTTTGAAGAAGATTGAACGTGACTTCGCAGACGAGACCATTCGTGGAAACTTTGATAAGTTTAAGAAAGATGCAATCAAGCTGGCGACTGAATTTACGCCTGAAGAGCTTGCTCTCTACGTACTTAGTCTGACCGTACAAGATCCAGATAGCTTGCCAGAAGTGGAAATCGCGCGTGAAAAACCACTGCCATTCAAGTTTGCACCTGGTCAAGCCAAGGGCAAGGGTGGCCGTGGTGGTCGCGACCGTGATCGTGGTGGTCGTCGTGATGGTGACCGCAACCGAGACCGTGGAGGACGCCGTGGTGACCGCAATCGTCGCGATGACAAGTTCAAACGTGACAACCGCCGTCAAGATAACAAAAAACCACACCAACGCACATCAAGTGAAAAGAAAACAGGCTTTGTGATTCGCAATAAAGGGGAGAGATAAGCCGTATTTGACAGACCATAAAGAGTGGTCTGTTTTTTTGAAATCTATTTAGAAAATAATCGAAATAGTTCTTGACAAACAATAAAAACAGAGTATAATTCTATTTAGAAATATTTCTAAATAGATGGACAAGGAGGCTTATTATGGGATTGTCTGAAACCTTGAAGGCAATTTCTGCTCCTATTCGTAGGCAAATTCTAGATAGTCTTAAGTCGGGGCCGAAGTCTGCTGGGGAAATTGTAGAACAATTTCAATTAACAGGAGCAACAGTTTCTCATCATTTATCCACTTTGAAAAAAGCTGGATTAATTTTGGAGGAAAAGCAGAAAAATTTTATTTATTATCGTCTAAACTATACGGTCTTTGAAGAAGTCTTGGTTTGGATTGCAAGTTTTGGAGGGAAACAAGATGAAGAAAATTGACATAAAAACATTATTAGCAACTTCTAGTATATTTCTACTGATTGCTGTATTGACGATTTGTTACTATGGAGCCTTGCCAGACACCATGGTGACACATTTTTCGGTAAATGGTGAGCCAAATGGCTCTATGGCCAAGTATATGATGATTTTGACACCGCTATCATTCTTTTGTGTTCACCTATTCATTTGTGTACTTTATGATGTGAAAGGGATAGGGAAAACACCAGTCATTCGAGTGGTCAAATGGTTTTTTCCGCTACTGTTTCTTATCGTTCAAGTTTCTTTACTCTGGTATAATTTAGGAGTAGAATTGGATTATCGGAGACTTGTCATTGGACTGCTGGCTGTCTATTATATGGTGATAGGAAATTATTTACCCAAGGAGGAATTGGACAGCAAGACCAACGAAATAGAACGAAAGGGAAGAAAGCAGTCAGGCTATCTCTTGATGATTGGTGGGTTGTTACAGTTAGTAAGTTTGTTAGGTTCACCAACCCTATCTATCCTTGTAATGATATTGGTTGGAATTTCTGTTGTAAGTCTTAGCATCTACTATGCTTATCTGCATTTTAAAACCGCTTCATAATTGGAGCGGTTTTTGTTATACTAGAGGTAGCAAAACAGGAGGTACGACCATGGGTATTTTAACAATGGACAAAGCCTTTGTATTCTAAAATAATAATACAAAGGAGAACATCATGATTACTTACAGACAAAATCCTCAACTTGATTTTCAAGCAGTCCTTGAAATCTATGAATCAGTTGGTTGGACAAATTATACTGACCGGCCTACCATGTTACAGAAGGCCTTGGAACATAGTCTGCTCGTTCTTGCTGCCTTTGACGGTGACCGTCTAGTGGGTCTTTTGCGGGCAGTTGGTGATGGTTATTCTATCATCTTCATTCAGGATATTTTGGTCCTCCCCGCCTATCAGCGTCAGGGAATTGGTCGCAATCTTTTAGAGCAGGCCATTGCCTACTTCTCAGGTATTTATCAGCTTCATCTCTTGACGGACAATACTGAGAAAACACGTTCTTTCTATGAGGCAATTGGCTTTACAGCCGTTGATAGCCTGGACTGTGTCGCTTACACCTATTTAAAATAATAAAACAATCTAAAAAAGCAAAAGGCTGGTTGGCCAGCCTTTTGCTTTGAGCAAATGATTTGAATTTCAAATCAAAAAGAGTAGAATATATTTATCGATAATTAGTAATAACGGATGATAAAGGAGATGAACAATGGCAACTGTATTAATTGTAAAGGCTCACCCCCTCGACGCACAAAAGTCCTACGCCTTGCGGGCTTTGGAAGAGTTTCAAACTCGGTACGCCAGTTTGTACCCAGAAGATCGGATTGAAATAGTAGATGTTTTTGAAGACCAGATTCCAGCTTTGGATAAGCCTTTGTTAGAGGCTATGGGAGCAGCTAAAAAAGGCGAAGCTATCAGCCCTGAACAAGCAGAGCAGTTGGACCGCTACAATGCCTTGACCCAACAATTTCTTGCAGCAGATAAGATTGTCGTCGTCAATCCTCTTTGGAACCTCAATGTGCCTAGCCAGCTCGTTTCATGGATTAACACCATCAATGTAGCAGGCCTGACCTTCAAGTATGGACCTGAGGGGTCTATCGGCTTGGTCAAGGATAAAAAACTCCTACACATCCAGTCCAATGGTGGTGTTTATGCAGGTCAAGATCCAGCTGCCCAGTACATCAAGTCTATCTTTGAATTTTTAGGCTTTGAAGACATTCATCAGGTCTTTATCGAGGGGCAATCGGCTGATCCAAGTCAGGCTCAGGCTATTTTTGAAGAAGCTATGGGGAAAATTGATACAATTTTGGAAGCATTTTAAATAAAAAGCCTCGTACTATTTTGTACGAGGTTTTTTTGTCATTTCTGCGATATAATCTAACTTACTCTGCCGACTGCGTTTCTTAAACAAAGCCTCGGCAGACATGGCTTCTTGCTTGCTGTCAAAGGCTTCCTGATAGAGCAGGCTGACAGGCAGGCGTGCGCGGGTGTACTTGGCCCCTTTCCCACGATTATGGGTAGCAAGCCGCTTCTCCACATCAGTCGTATAGCCAGTATAAAGACTCCCATCGGCACATTCCAAAACATAAAAGTAGGCCTTATTTTCCATAATAAATCTCACGAATAGCCGGAGTGTAGTCGCCGTTTTCCTCATGGACAACCAGAGGTGGCAGGATGTGCAGCCCATCTACCGATCCGTCCTTGATCGCTTCAATCAGCAACATATTGGCCTCCTTGCTGGCCTTGGGATAGACAAACTGGATGCGTTTGGGAGCTAGTTTGTAGGTTCTCAGCGTGTCCAAAATATCTAAAAATCGATCGGGCCTGTGAACCATGGCCAAGCGACCATTGGACTTGAGCACCTGTTGGGCCACCTGACAAATACTATCTAGGTTGGTTGCAATCTCATGTCTGGCTAGGAGATAATGCTCGCTTTCATTGAGGTTTGACTCTTTATCTACCTTGAAATAGGGAGGATTGCAGAGCATCAAATCAACCTTGGACCGTAAATTATACTGGGGCAGGTTTGCCAAGTCGTCATTGATAATCGAAACCTGCTCCTCCAGACCATTGAGGGCAATGGAACGGCGGTTCATATCAGCTAGTCGCTCCTGCAACTCGACCTGAATAATCTGAGCCTTGGTGCGTGTAGAGGCAAAGAGGCCCACCGCCCCATTTCCGCTACAAAGATCGACAATCAGCCCCTTCTGAGCAGGAATTTTTGGAAACCGCGAAAGAAGAACGCTGTCAATCGAGTAGCTAAAAACCTCTCGATTTTGAATAATCTGAACATCTGTCGAGAAGAGCTGGTCAATCCGCTCTCCGTCTAATAACTCAATTTTTTGCATAGGTATATTATACCATCTTTGAATGAAAATCACTGTATATTTTGAAACAAAAAGAGAGCGAATACTTCGCCCTCAATCCTTAAATAAAAAATTCTACCCAAGCCCCAACTAGCAAGAATGCGATGCAGAGATAGATTTGCCAATTTGCCCTCAACATCCATTCTTTAGACCAAAAGGCACTGCGGGCTGTACCGACAGAAGCAAAAAGCAAGAGCCCAAGCCAGAGGGTAGGCCCCTTGTCCAACCATTCTCCAATGCTACCAAGCAACAACAATATCATCAAATAAAAGTTAAAACTCCGATAAAATTCTTTATTAAATTCTTTAAACATATAAAATCCTCACAGTACAAAGAAGGAAATGATTGTCCAACTAGTAATCAATCCAATCGTCAGATAAATTTGCCATGTTTTTTTAATCCAGCTACGTGACTTAAAGAAAGCTAGATAACCAGCATAAAGTCCGAGTCCAAGCTTGAGAAAATGGATAAACCAAAACGGTCCATTTACAGCAGCAGAAATCACTTGTAGGATACAGGCAAGAGACAAGTAAAATTCCCAGGTCCGATAGAATGCTTTATTGAATTTTTTAGACATAGTAAGCTCCTTTCTATTTACCCAAAATAAATTTCAGATAGATAATCACCACGATCAATCCGATATAGAAGATGTAGCCCATGCGAGTGAGTTCTTTTTCTTCCTTGAAGAAAAAGGTTCGAATGGCATGAATTAAAATAATCATAGAGGCCAATAGGCTATACCATGCAGGCGTTTGGGAAGGATCTAGCAATATGTCTGACAGAAAAAAACAAGTCCAAAAAATCATAGAATAGAAGGCGCTATAACGATAGAAATGCTTGTTAAACTGGAATTTCATGACAAATCACCTCTCTTTCTTTTATTATATCAAATAATGTATAGGTTTAAAAGTATTTATTGGTAAATCCAGTATGATTATTGTTATAAAGAAAAACTATAGCAAAGCTTGCTATTTTTCTATAAGTATTTTTGGATATTTTTCACACCAAATCTCCTATTTCATGCTAGACTATATTGTAAGTTAGATTGGAGTAGATGTTATGACAGATTATAAGATTGATACGATTTTAGCGCATACGGGCATCAATAGCGATGAGAGAACAGGTGCCTTGATTTCCCCTATCCACCTTTCGACGACCTATCAACACCCTGAGTTTGGTCAATCGACAGGTTATGACTACACGAGAACAAAAAATCCGACACGTGCCAGTCTAGAGACGACTTTGGCAGCTATTGAAAAGGCCGACTATGCCCTAGCAACGAGCTCGGGAATGGCTGCTCTGGTCTTACTTTTTAATGGTTTTCCTGTAGGGAGTCAAGTGGTAGCGGCGCGTGATTTGTACGGTGGTTCCTTCCGCTGGTTCAATGAGCAAGAGAGTATCGGTAGATTTCAATTTACCTATGCAAACACCGAGGAGGAGCTGATTGCAGCCATCACCGAAGAGACAGACTATGTTTATCTGGAGACACCGACTAACCCACTCATGGTGGAGTTTGACATCGCTAAGGTTTCGGCTATCGCCCATGCCAAAGGTGCTAAGGTGATTGTCGATAACACTTTTTACAGCCCTATCTACCAAAATCCACTTGTTCTAGGAGCGGATGTTGTCCTACATTCAGCAACCAAGTACCTATCTGGGCATAATGATGTACTAGCTGGCGCTTTGATGACCAATGATCAAGCCCTATATGATAAGCTCTTTTATGACCAAAATACATCGGGTCCAACCCTATCTCCACTGGATTCTTACTTACTCATGCGTGGACTTAAAACCCTCTCGCTTCGAATGGAGCGGGCAACACAAAATGCACAGAAAATTGTAGCGTATTTGGAGAAGAGTCCAGCAGTCAAGCAAGTTTACTACACAGGAAACGGTGGGATGATTTCGGTTAAGGTGGTAGATGAAAGTCGGATTCCCCATATTCTCAACACCCTGAAAGTCTTTACCTTTGCTGAAAGTCTGGGTGGAGTAGAGAGTCTGATTACCTATCCAGCCACTCAGACCCACGCAGACATTCCAGTTGAAATCCGTCATTCTTACGGTTTGACAGATGATTTGCTTCGTCTGTCTATTGGTATAGAGAATGCGGAAGACTTGATTGCAGATTTGAAAACAGCCTTGGAGGGATAATATGACCCAGTATAATTTTATAGATAGTCCGAATCGTCTATCCCAGCATGCGGAAAAATGGAAAAAAGTGGAGGCTGATCCTGAACTCTTACCTTTATGGATTGCAGATATGGACTTTGAGCCTCTACCAGAAATTCGCCAAGTTATCCGTGACTACGCAGATCATCATATTTTTGGTTATCCTTATGCTAGTGACAGCCTCTATCAGTCTATTATTGACTGGGAAGATAGACAGCATGGCTACAAGATTGAAAGAGAGTCCATCCTGCTCATCGAAGGAGTTGTTCCTGCTTTATCTGTGGCTATTCAAGCTTTGACAGAAGAAGGGGATGCAGTCCTAATTAATACACCTGTCTATCCACCCTTTGCGCGGACTGTCAAATTAAACAATCGTCAGCTAGTCACCAATTCACTAGTTGATGTGGATGGTATTTTTAGGATTGATTTTGACCAGCTTGAAAAGGACATTGTAGAGAATCAAGTGAAACTCTATATTTTCTGTAATCCCCACAACCCAGGTGGTAGAGTTTGGACAAGAGAGGAAGTGTTGGCTATTGGACGTCTTTGTCAGAAACATGGTGTTATCCTTGTCTCAGATGAAATACATCAAGATTTGACCTTGTATGGTCACAAGCATTATTCCTTTAACACGGTGGATGAAAATTTCAAAGATTTTTCAATTGTCTTATCATCTGCAACTAAAACATTTAACATTGCTGGAACGAAAAATAGCTTTGCTATTATTGAAAATCCAAGCATTCGTAAGACTTTTGCCAAGCGTCAATTGGCAAACAATCAGCATGAAGTTCCAACAATTGGTTTGTTAACCACAGAAGCTGCCTTCACTTATGGAGATGAGTGGTTGAAGGAGTTGAAGGTTATTTTGGAGAGAAATATAGACTTTGTTGAGGAGTATTTGGCAACCCATACAAGGATCAAGGTCATGAAGCCCCAGGGAACCTACCTCATCTGGCTTGATTTTTCTGCCTATGAATTAGAGCATGCGGAGCTCTTTGATATTCTTCATTGTAAAGCGAAGTTGATTTTGAATGATGGTTTGACCTTTGGTAAGGAAGGTAAGCATCATGCGCGTCTGAATGTAGCAGCTCCATTTGATGTCATTGAAGAAGCCTGTCAGCGACTTGGTAAGGTTTTTGGATAAAGAAATAAGGACTAGGTGTGAGTAAAATCACCTAATCCTTATTTTTTTGTATTTTTCTAAATTTTGTCGGGCTCATATGGAAATAATTTTTGAAGGCCGCACTGAAGGTGAGAGGGTCTTGGTATCCGACAGAATAGGCGATTTCAGTGATACTCCGAGAAGCATCTTCTAATAGTTGACAAGAACGATTCATTTTTACTTGTAAAATATAATCTTTGATAGAATAGCCAGTTTCCTGCTTAAAAATTTTATAGAGATAGCTTCGGCTTAAAGCTAGAAAATCTGCTATTTCAGAAACTTTAATTGGATGGGCATAGTGGTTATGGATCATCTTGATGGCTTGCTGAACATAGTGCTTGGTTTGTGTTTCAGGCTTAATTAATGTTTCACTGGGAAATTCCTCGATGAGTGCTGCTAAGAGTTGGTTGAGGTAGCCAATTAAGACCAATTCTGTGATAGAGGGGATGGGATGCATCTGAACATGGTTAATCTGATGCATGTAGCCTAGAATTGGTGACTCTAGATTGGAGTGGAGGTAGTAGTTTTCTAGCAGTTGACTTTGATTAAGTAGGTCTTTTGCTCGTGAACCACTAAAACCAACCCATATATAGGTCCACGGGTCTATATCATCAGCTTGATAGAAAATGGAAACATCCTTTGGAAGAATAAACAAATCGCCTGCAGCAAGGTAGCTTGTTTTTCCGTCAACAAGAATTTTCCCTTTTCCTTTTGTAATAAAATGCAGGACAAAATTATCACGGATAGTAGGACCGAAGGAATAGCCCTTGTCACATTGTTCGGCACCGTAATGGTCTACATTTAGGTCAAAGTTGTGACTATCAAGCTCGTTATAGATATTCAGAATATTCATTTCAATCCTCCTTAGGAAACATTATAACATGTTTTAAATACAAAAGACCATTAAATAAAGCGTTTTCATTTTGTAAAATAATAGCATAAAGAAGAGATGGGAGAGATGAATGTGATTGAGATTTATAATGAAAAACAGATTTTTCACCTGAAAACAAGAGAATTCTCTTATATCATCCAAGTGTTGGAAACAGGCGATCTGGTTCATCGTTATTTTGGGAAAAAAATCGAAAAATTTAGCGATGGAAACAAAATAACATATTTAGATCGATCGTTTTCTCCGAGTCCAATTACTGGGGATAGGACATACTCATTGGATGTCCTCCCACTCGAATATTCCAGCAATGGTCTGGGAGATTTTAGAACCTCAGCATTAGATGTTCGGAACGAATTTGGAGTCACTCTTGACCTAAAATACAAAGAGTATCGATTATACAAGGGGAAAAAAGAACTGAGGGGATTACCAGCAAGTTTTGGAAATCAAGAAGAGGTAGAGAGTCTTGAAATTGATCTTTACGATCAGTTGACAGATGTTACCGTAACACTTCAGTATTCTGTTTTTGAAGAAGCTTCCTATCTCGCACGGTCAGCTACAATTCAAACTGGCAAATATCCATGCAAACTAGAGAAGGTCTTGTCTGCAACGCTTGATTTTCCACATCAAGATTTCATTGTTCACAGCTTGGCAGGACGTTATGCTTATGAAAAAGAGTGGACACAGACCCCATTGACAAAAGGTCAGTATTCGATTGGTAGCATTCGAGGTGCTTCAAGTCACTCAAGAACACCCTTCTTAGCACTAGCCTCACCCGATGCAAGTGAGGACAAGGGCGATGTTTATGCAGCCCACCTTGTCTATAGCGGCAACTTTACAGCATTTGTCGAAACGACAGCCATGGAAACCAGTCGATTGGGACTAGGATTGGAAAGTCACTATTTCTCATGGCAATTGGATAAGGATGACCGGTTTCAAACTCCAGAAGTTCTCTTATCATACACTGATAAAGGATTTACTGGTATGACACAAAATAGTCATCACTTTATCACAAAACACCTCATTCGATCATCGTTTGTAAACAAACCAAGGCCCATTTTAATCAACAACTGGGAAGCAACCTATTTTGAATTTACAGAAGAAAAGATTTTACAGTTAGCTCAGGTTGCAAGTCGAGCTGGTATTGAATTGTTTGTTCTGGATGATGGTTGGTTTGGTAAACGAAACAATGATGAAAGTTCATTGGGCGATTGGAAAGTCAATTTGGATAAGTTGCCAAATGGTTTGAATGGTTTAGCAGACCGAATAAATGAGCTTGGCATGAAATTTGGACTGTGGTTTGAACCAGAGATGATTTCTATTGATAGCGATCTTTATCGTGAGCATCCTGATTGGGCAATTCGCACAGAAGGACGCTTACCAATCTACAGCCGAGAACAATTAGTTTTGGATTTGACCAAGCAGGAAGTCTGTGACTACATCATTGATAGCGTCTCTTCCATATTAGAATCAGCCAATATTTCTTATGTAAAATGGGATATGAACCGTAATATCACCAATATCCCTGAAGGTTTAGCAAATGACCAGCGCTTTGAGTTCCACCATCGTTACATGCTAGGTCTCTACCGTGTATTAGACCACCTCACAAAGCGGTTCCCGGATATTCTTTTCGAATCCTGTGCAGGCGGTGGAGGTCGTAATGATTTGGGAATCATGTATTACATGCCACAAGCTTGGGCAAGTGATGATACAGATGCGATTGAGCGCTTATCTATTCAAGAAGGTACTAGTTTGATTTATCCCCCTTCCTCAATTGGTGCACATGTTTCTGCCGTTCCGAACCATCAGGTTGGTCGGATCACACCTCTTGCTACACGAGGCAATGTGGCAATGATGGGAGGAGCATTTGGTTACGAGCTGGATTTAACGAAACTTTCGGAAAAGGAATTGGATGAAATCAGTCAGCAAATCGAAACCTATCACTCCATTCGTGAAACTATCCAATTCGGTCAGCTCTACCGTCTGAAAAAGACGAGCAATACCTGGGCTGCCAATTATGTTGGTCAAGATAAGAATCAAGTGGTCTTTACATTTGTAAAAATTCTTGCCAAGCCAGAAGCGCCTTTGCTTTATGTTCGGTTGAAGGGGCTAGACCCAGCTGCCCTATATGAATGCCCTCAATTAGGGGAAACTTTCTACGGGGATGAATTGATGAACATTGGACTCACCATGCCCCATGTTCAAAATGATTATTTTAGTGTACAATATATTTTTAACAAAATCTAGGAGGATTTTATATATGAAAATGAAAACATTTTTAAAATGTGCGTCAGTTTGTGCCTTTGCCAGCTTCTTGGTTGCTTGTGGGAATGCAAGTAGTAGCGATAAGGTAGAAATAGAATATTTCTCACAAAAACCTGAAATGCAGGCTACTCTTCAGGAAATTATTGATGATTTCGAAAAAGAAAATCCTACGATTGATGTTAAATTTTCAAATGTACCAGATGCAGGAACTGTTCTGAAAACCCGTATGGCAAATAACGAAGCGCCAGATGTCATCAACATTTATCCACAAAATGCGGACTTCAAAGCATACGCAGCGGATGGTCGTTTCCTAGAAATTGGAGATGATGCAGGTCTCAGTCATCTAAAAGATGGTGCTGTAACGCCATATCTTGTTAATGAAAAAAATTACACCCTTCCTTTGACAGCAAATGCCTATGGTATTTACTATAATAAGGATAAGTTCAAAGAATTGGGGCTCGAAGTTCCAACTACCTATGCAGAATTTGTGGCTTTGGTAGACAAAATCAAGGCTGATGGCAGTGCAGCACCGTTTGCTCTTTCATTGAACGATGCTTGGTCATTGAACGGCTACCATCAGTTAGCTTGGGTAACTGTTGCGGGTGGATTTGATGGTGCAGAAGATATTCTGATTCGTAGTGCAAAGGGAGCGATTCAAGATGATGCGACAACAAAAGCAGTTTTAGAACGCTTACAATTGTTGAAAGACAATGGACAAAAAGGGGCAACAGGCGCGCTCTATGCAGATGCGGTGGCAGCCTTTGCAGCAGGTGATGCTCTCATGCTTCCACAAGGTACATGGGCAGCTACAGCTGTAAACCAACAAGAACCAGAATTTGAATATGGTATGTTTACCTTCCCTGGCGATAAAGAAGGTGGCGACTATACCATCGGTGCAGCTGACCTTGCTCTATCTATTTCAGCAGATACAGAGCACCCAGAAGAGTCTAAAAAATTCCTAGAATACCTTTCTCGTCCAGAAGTTATCCAGAAATACTATGATGTAGATGGCTCACCAACTTCAGTTGAAGGTGTAGATACAGAAGGTAAGTTTGAAGAAACTGCTGGAGTGACACAATATGCCTTCACTGACAAACACGTAGTTTGGTTGCAATCTGAATGGGAATCAGAAGATGAGTTCTGGAATATCACTGTTGAAATGGTTAAAAATCCAAACTCAGCAGAATTAGTGAAAAAACTGAATGCATTCTTTGATCCGATGAAAAAATAATTCAAGAAAACTATAAGGAGGGCTAGAACAGCCTAGCTCTTCTTTATAGTTGCTTAGGGTCAGTTTGAATCCCCCCTAACCACTCCATTCAAACTGTCCCTAAGCAACTATACATTATAGAAAAAAGGAGTATCATGATGAATCAAAAAGGTTTTATTGCCAAATATTGGCCCTATCTATTTGTTGCCATACCAATTGGTCTACAGTTAATCTTTTTCTTCTATCCCTTATTAACGGGAATCTATTATAGTCTGACGGATTGGAATGGATTGACATCAGATTTCAGCTTGATTGGCGTTCAAAACTATCTAGATATCTTGAAGAATCCTGATTTTTATACGTCTATGACTTTTACCATTATCTTCACCATTGGTTTGGTCATCGGAGAAATTGTTATAGGGATTTGGTTGGCTAGTCTCCTCAATCGTAAGATTAAGGCGGTTGGTTTCTTTAGAACATGGTATTTCTTCCCAGCAGTGCTATCCACAGTCACTTTAGGCTTGATTTTTGTTCAATTGTTCAACTATGGTTTTACACAGATTGGAGAAATCCTTCATATCGATTGGTTGATGGAAAACTTATTGGTACAAGAAAATACTGTAATTCCAGCCGTACTCTTTGTTGCTCTCTGGCAAGGGTTGGCTATGCCAGTCATCATCTTCTTGTCTGGTTTACAAAGTATTCCAGAAGATGTGAAAGAAGCAGCTGCAATCGATGGTGCAACACGCTCTCAACAATTCTTCAATATTGAACTTCCATTCTTATTACCATCTATCAGTATGGTTTTTATCTTGGCAATGAAGTCAGGTTTGACAGCATTTGACCTTATCTTTGCACTGACAAGTGGTGGCCCAGACGGCAAAACAGAATCCTTGGGTTTACTCGTTTACAACTATGCCTTTGTAGACAACAAATTCTCTTATGCCAATGCTTTGGCTGTAGTACTCTTCATCTTCATTATTGTCATCTCATTGATTCAGATGAGAATTTCGAAGAAATTTGAAATTTAGGAGGACAGACATGAATACTCAAAAACAGAAAAATTGGTGGGTCTATCTCGTGCTCTTCAGCGGTATTCTCTTCATGTTTATTCCGCTACTTGTGACGATTATAAGTTCATTCAAACCAACCAAGGAAATCACGAGCAACTTCTTTGGTCTTCCTGAAAATTTCACCTTAAATAACTACGAACGCCTGTTTAATGATGGGATTGTACAATATTTTGGCAATTCTGCCTTGATTACAATTGTAGCTGTTGGCTTGATTCTACTTGTTATTCCAATGGCAGCTTTCGCAGTAGCCCGTCAAATGAAACGCCAGACAGTGTTTAACTTTATCTACTTTTTCTTGATTATTGGGATTTTTGTACCTTTCCAAGTGATTATGCTCCCAATGACCAAATTAATGTCAAGCCTTGGTTTGAACAATATTGTCGGTTTGATTATTCTATATTTGACCTATGCAGTTCCTCAGGCCCTCTTCCTCTACGTCGGTTATATTAAGACCATTGTTCCTGAAGAAATGGATGAGGCTGCAGCTATTGATGGCTGTGATAAATTTACTATGTACTGGAAAATCATTTTCCCGCTCATGAAACCCATGCACGCAACCGTTTTGATTATCAATGCCCTCTGGGTCTGGAATGATTTTCTCTTACCGCTCTTGGTTTTGAATCGTGATCAAAGCATGTGGACGTTACCTCTTTTCCAATACAATTACCAAGGCATGTATTTCAGTGATTATGGACCATCATTTGCTTCATATGTTGTGGGAATTATCCCAATCCTACTTGTCTACCTCATCTTCCAAAAACATATTATTTCAGGTATGACAAGTGGTTCTGTCAAATAATTACAAAGGTTGACTTGTTCAACCTTTTCTAAAAAATAAAAAAGAAAAGGCTTACAAAGGAGAATGTCGATGAAAATTAAAAACCAAGCTATGTTGATTACCTATTCTGATAGTTTAGGCAAGAATCTCAAGGATTTGAAAAAAGTTCTTGAGGGACCATTAAAGGATGTTGTGGGAGGTATTCACATTCTACCATTCTTCCCATCATCAGGTGACCGTGGGTTTGCACCAATGGATTATACAAAGGTAGACCCTGCATTTGGAGATTGGTCAGATATTGAAGCATTGAGTAAGGACTACTATCTGATGTTCGATTTTATGATCAATCATATTTCAGCCAAGTCACCGTATTTCCTTGATTTTCTTGAAAAGAAAGATGAATCAGCTTATGCGGATTTGTTCATTCGCTATAAAAACTTTTGGCCAAATGGTGAGCCAACGCAAGAAGATGTTGATTTGATCTATAAGCGTAAACCTCGTGCGCCATATCGTATTGCAACATTTGCTGATGGTAGCGAGGAGAAGGTATGGTGTACCTTTGATGAGCAGCAGATTGATTTAGATGTGACAACGGAGACAACCCGTCGTTTCATCCAAGAAAATTTGGAACAGTTGGCAGAGCATGGTGCTTCGATCATTCGTTTGGACGCCTTTGCTTATGCCAATAAAAAAATAGGAACCAATTGTTTCTTTGTGGAGCCTGATATTTGGGAAATGCTACATTTTCCACGTCAGTTATTGGCGCCAAAAGATGTAGAAATCTTACCAGAAATTCATGAACACTATACCATTCAGCAGAAAATTGCCGAGCAAGATTATTATGTTTATGATTTTGCCTTGCCAATGCTGGTTCTCCACGCTTTGTATTCTGGTCATGTCAATCGCCTGGTGCACTGGATGGAGATTTGCCCTCGCAAGCAATTTACAACTCTTGATACACATGATGGAATCGGTGTTGTGGATGTTAAGGATTTGCTGACGGATGAAGAGACAGAGGAGACACGTGAAGCCTTGTATGCACAAGGTGCCAATGTCAAGAAAATTTATAGTACAGAAGCCTACAATAATTTGGATATTTATCAGATTAACTGTACTTATTATTCTGCCCTTGGCAATAACGATCAAGCTTACCTATTAGCGCGTGTTCTTCAATGTTTTGCACCAGGTATCCCACAGATTTACTATGTTGGTTTACTTGCAGGTGAAAATGATATTGAACTTTTGGAATCAAGCAAGGAAGGCCGCAATATCAATCGCCATTACTATGATTTAGAAGAAATTGAGCAGGAAGTACAACGTCCTGTGGTACAATCCTTGTTCAAACTCCTTAAATTCCGCAATACAAGTCCAGCTTTCGACGGAGAGTTCTCTGTTAAGATGTTGGATGAAACAAGTATGGAAATTTTCTGGAATAATCAAGATGCAGGGGTAACTGCCCGCCTAACAGCGAATCTAAAAGAAAAATCCTTTGAGATTGTTGAAATAGAAGAGGGCAAAATTACCACAATTGAGTTATAATATAATTATATAGAAAGAGGGGGATTCCTCTTTTTCTTGCGTAAATAAGATTGCACAGAAAGGATTAATCAAATGCCAGAAATACAAAAAACAGATTGGTGGAAGAAGTCCGTCATTTACCAAATTTATCCTCGTAGTTTTCAAGATTCAAATGGAGATGGAGTAGGGGATATTCGAGGGATTATCAGCCGATTAGATTATCTCCATGAGCTTGGAATTGATGCTATTTGGCTCAGTCCTGTTTATCAGTCCCCCATGGATGACAATGGTTACGATATCAGTGACTACCAAGGAATTGCTCCAGAATTTGGGACCATGGAAGATATGGAAGAGCTGATTGCAGAAGGCCATAAACGCAATATTAAAATTATCATGGATTTGGTGCTCAATCATACCTCGGATGAACATTTCTGGTTTCAAGAAGCCCTCAAAGGACCAGATAATCCCTATTATGATTATTATGTTTGGGCTGATGAGCCGAATGAATTACGCTCGACCTTTTCAGGCTCTGCTTGGGAATACGTTCCACATCTGAACAAATACTATCTCCACCAATTCTCTGTTAAGCAACCAGATCTGAACTGGAAAAATCCTGCTCTGAAACAAGAAATCTGGGATATGATCAATTTTTGGATTGAAAAAGGTGTCGGCGGTTTCAGGCTAGATGTAATTGATTTGATTGGAAAAGAACCAGAAAAATTAATTACAGCCGATGGACCGACTCTCCATCCACTTATTCAGGAATTAAATGAGAAAACCTTTGGTGCATACGACTTAGTGACTGTTGGGGAAACCTGGAGTGCCAATCCAGAAAATGCTCAGTTATATTCGCATCCTGACCGAAAAGAATTTTCGATGATTTTCCAATTTGAACATGTCGGACTTGATCAGCAGGAAGGGAAAGAAAAGTGGGATTTGGCACCGCTTGACCCAGCTCGTTTACATCATGTTCTATCCAAATGGCAGACTGAACTGGTTGGTAAAGGCTGGAATTCACTTTTCTGGAATAACCACGATTTACCTCGTGCCATTTCTCGCTTCGGTGATGATCGACCTGCATTTCGTGAGCTAAGTGGTAAAATGTTGGCTATCTATCTTCATTTTATGTCAGGGACACCTTATATCTACCAAGGTGAGGAAATTGGTATGATTAACACACCAATTACTGATATTAGCCAAGCGGACGATATTGAAACACGTCGCATGTATGCGGAACGGATTGAAAATGGCTTCACCAAGGAGGAATTGATTACTTCTATAAATGCCAAAGGTCGTGATAATGCTCGTCGTCCAATACAATGGACAGGAGCAAAAGGAGCCGGCTTCAGTACAGGTCAAGCCTGGCTGGCTTTGGGAGATACTGTCAAAGACATCAACGTTGAAAAAGCACTTGCAGACAAACAATCACTTTTTTATACCTATCAAAAATTAATTGCTCTTCGGAAAGAGTATCCGTGTATGTCTGAAGGAAAATATGAAGTGATTGAGACAGGGAACAACTTAGTAATGGCCTACCGTAAATATGATGAACAGGATGATTTCATCATTCTGGTAAATTTCACAAGTGATGAGCAAGCCTTCGATGTATCAAGTGAAGGGTATTCCATGTTTATGCATAATTACGAAAATGGTGTCAATTTGGATGAGAATGTTCTGAGACCTTTCGAGGCGATAGTTTTTAAAAAATAAGTTACTCAGTTTTTCTTTTCCCATGCTTTTTCATGAATTTTTGGTAAAATAGAAAAAACAAAAAAGAGAGGTTTTATCATCATGGGTAAATTCCAAGTCATTTCACACCCACTCATTCAGCATAAGTTGTCTATCCTTCGTCGTACATCTACTTCAACAAAGGATTTTCGTGAGTTGGTTAATGAAATCGCGATGCTGATGGGTTACGAAGTTTTGCGTGACTTGCCACTTGAAGATGTGGAGATTGAAACGCCAATCACTAAAACAGTTCAGAAACAAATTGCAGGTAAAAAATTAGCTATCGTACCAATTCTTCGTGCAGGTGTTGGTATGGTTGATGGTTTGCTAAGCTTGGTACCAGCAGCTAAAGTTGGTCACATCGGTATGTACCGCGATGAAGAAACCCTTCAACCCGTTGAGTATCTTGTGAAATTACCAGAAGATATCGACCAACGCCATATTTTTGTAGTAGACCCAATGCTTGCCACAGGTGGTTCAGCAATCTTGGCTGTTGATTCCTTGAAAAAACGTGGCGCTTCAAATATCAAATTTGTTGCCCTAGTTTCAGCTCCAGAAGGAGTCAAAGCTCTTCAAGAAGCTCATCCAGATATTGATATCTACACGGCAGCTTTGGATGAAAAACTCAATGAAAAAGGCTACATTGTTCCAGGTCTCGGTGATGCTGGGGATCGTTTGTTCGGTACAAAATAATGTCTTTGAGAAATCAGCTTTGCTGGTTTCTTTTTGATTTCCAGAAATCGTGTTTTTTATTTGACCAATTTTGACTAATTCTATATAATGGGTTCATACTTGTTATTGAAATAAAGGAGGATTCGTATGATTCCAGTAGTTATTGAACAAACTAGCCGTGGTGAACGTTCTTATGATATTTATTCACGCCTATTGAAAGATCGTATTATCATGTTGACAGGACCAGTTGAGGATAATATGGCAAATTCAATCATTGCCCAGTTGCTTTTCCTTGATGCCCAAGACCCAACCAAAGATATTTACCTTTATGTAAATACACCTGGTGGATCTGTATCAGCTGGTCTAGCTATTGTAGATACTATGAATTTTATCAAGGCTGATGTACAAACAATCGTCATGGGGACAGCTGCCAGCATGGGTACAATTATCGCTTCAAGTGGTGCCAAAGGCAAACGTTTCATGTTGCCAAATGCAGAATACATGATTCACCAACCAATGGGTGGAACAGGTGGCGGTACACAGCAAACGGATATGGCCATTGCAGCAGAACACTTGCTCAAAACTCGTAACAAATTGGAAAAAATCTTGGCTGACAATTCAGGAAAAACAGTGAAACAAATCCATAAGGATGCAGAACGCGATTACTGGATGACAGCAGAAGAAACGCTAGCTTACGGATTTATTGACCAAATTATGGACAATACGAAAGTCAAATAAGCAGTGACAAATATGTAATAACACTGACTATTCCTATTAGCTCCAACTCTTTTACAGGTAGTTGGAGCTTTTCATTTATCATTGAAAACGGTATAATATAGAAAGAGAATTTTTAGAGGAGAAGACATGTTTGAGAAGAAAAATCGTACTTGCTTAACTGTCTATTTACACTACAATCGTGATGCACGTAAACTCAGCCAATATGGAGATATTGTTTACCATTCCAAACGCTTGCGATATGTTTTGGTGTATATGGATCAAGAACTAGTAGAAGCTACCATATTAAAATTGAAAAAGGAACGTTTTGTAAAAAAAGTGGTTCCTTCATACATTAAGGAATTAGACCAAAACTTTGTAGGTAATCTATGGAGAGATGAAGAACCATCAGTCGTAGGATAGTCGGAATTAGCAGGTATGTATCTCCTGCTAATTTTTTATTTTTAAAATTTTTTCTTTTTTTGTTGACAATTTTCAGATAATTCAGTATATTGGATACATCGTAAAATTTAAGAAAGATTTAAGGAGTTTTCATGAAAACAAGAAAATTTGCAGTAGCGCTTGCTACATTTGCCTCTGCAGCTCTACTCGCTGCATGTGGTAATGTTTCGACAACCAATACTTCAGCCGCAGGTTCTTCTGTAGGTGATACATTTAAAATCGGCTACAACTTGGAGTTGTCAGGTGCTGTCTCATCTTATGGTCAAACAGAGGAAAAAGGCGCCAACCTTGCCGTGAAAGAAATCAATGCTGCGGGTGGTATTGACGGTAAAAAAATCGAAGTGATCACAAAAGACAACAAGTCTGAAACAGCAGAGGCAGCTACTGTTGCAACAAGCTTGGCAAGTGAAGGGGCAAACGTTGTGATTGGCCCAGCTACATCAGGAGCTTCAGCAGCCTCTATTCCAGCATTGACATCTGCTGGTGTTCCTATGATTACTCCTTCAGGAACTCAAACAAACTTGGTTGTGAACGATAAAGGTGAGGTCCAAGAATATTTCTTCCGTACAACCTTTACAGATGGGTATCAAGGTCAAATTATGGCTAAATACGCTACTGAGAACTTGTCAGCTAAGAAAGTTGTTCTTTACTTTGACAACTCTTCTGATTATGGTAAGGGTGTAGCAGAGGCGTTCAAGAAAGCATACACAGGAGAAATCGTTTCAGAAATCACATTTGCTTCTGGCGATAAAGATTTCCAAGCTGCTTTGACAAAATTGAAAGATAAGGAATTTGATGCTATCATCATGCCTGGTTACTACAATGAAACAGGTACAATTGTGAAGCAAGCTCGTGGACTTGGCTTGAATCAACCAATTCTTGGTTCAGATGGTTTTGACTCACCACAATTTACTGAATTGGCAACTGCATCAGCAGCATCAAATGTTTACTACCTTTCTGCATTTGTAACATCAGCAAGTGAAAAAGCCAAAGCATTCTATGATGCATATAAGAAAGAATACAATGAAGAGCCATCAATGTTCTCAGCTCTAGCTTACGACTCAGTTTACATGGCAGCAGAAGCAGCAAAAGGTACAGCTGATTCAGCAGCAGTGAAGGCTAATCTTGCAGCTCTGAAAGACTTTGAAGGTGTGACTGGTACAATGTCTGTTGACAAAGAGCACAATGTTGTTAAATCAGTTTATGTAGTAGGTTTGACAGACGGTAAGCAATCTTCAGTTGATACTGTATCAATTTCAGAATAATCGAGGGGGCTGGTTTATCCAGCCTTCTCTGCGTTTTTCCCAAGTTTGAAAATGTTTAGGAATTATTAAAAAATATCAAGTAACTTGCTTATTTTCAGAAAATTTTGTATAATGTAACAATGCTATTGAGCTCGAAAAATATTTAGAAAGATTGGTGAACCTATGCTTCAACAACTTGTCAATGGTTTGATTCTTGGTTCTGTTTATGCCCTTTTGGCCCTTGGTTATACCATGGTGTACGGAATTATCAAACTCATTAACTTCGCCCATGGTGATTTGTATATGATGGGTGCTTTTATGGGGTACTTCCTATTAAATAATTTAACTTTTATTGCAGATGGTGGAACGCGTTTCTTTGTTGCTCTCATTCTAGCGATGGTAGGGACGGCTATTCTCGGTGTCGTTATAGAGTTTTTAGCCTATCGTCCTTTGCGTAATTCAACGCGTATAGCAGCTTTGATTACGGCTATCGGTGTATCCTTCTTCTTGGAATACACTATGGTCAAATTCTTTACAGCAGACGTAAAAGCCTTTCCACAAGCAATCGAAGCTGTGACTTTTAACCTTGGTCCAGTTTCTGTTACCAATATCCAGTTGATTATTCTTGGTGTATCGCTTGTGTTGATGGTCGCTCTTCAATTAATTGTCAAACGTACAAAAATGGGAAAAGCCATGCGTGCGGTCTCTGTAGATAGCGATGCAGCTCAGCTAATGGGGATCAATGTAAACCGTACAATCAGCTTTACTTTTGCTCTTGGTTCAGCTCTTGCGGGGGCAGCGGGTGTTCTCCTAGGTCTCTACTATAACCAGATAGAGCCTTTGATGGGGATGACGCCAGGTCTGAAAGCCTTTGTTGCGGCAGTATTGGGCGGTATCGGTATTATTCCAGGTGCTGCGCTTGGTGGATTTGTTATCGGTATTATTGAGACATTTACATATGTAGTCGGTTTGGATACTTTCCGTGATGCGATTGTTTATGCTGTATTGATCATCATCCTCCTTGTTCGTCCAAGTGGTATTCTTGGTAAAAATGTGAAAGAGAAGGTGTAACCATGAAGCAAAATTTAAAAGTCAATGCAATTTGGTTGGCAATCTTATTAGCTGGCTTTGGAATCATTCAGGGACTTGTTTCAGCTGGTATTTTAAATTTTTACTATGTTCAAATTGTACAACAAATCGGTATTCAAATTATCTTGGCAGTTGGTTTAAACTTGATTGTTGGTTTCTCAGGTCAATTTTCACTTGGTCATGCTGGTTTTATGGCTATTGGTGCTTATGCAGTAGGTATTCTTGGGAAAATGATGCCATCTTATGGTGGTTTTGCTATTGCCTTGCTTGTTGGTATGTTGGTTGCTGGTGGTGTAGCCCTCTTAGTAGGTCTTCCAACATTGCGTTTGAAAGGAGACTACCTTGCCATTGCGACCCTTGGTGTTGCAGAGATTATTCGTATTTTAATTATCAATGGTGGTAGTGTAACGAATGGTGCAGCAGGTATTATGTCTATTCCACTCTTTACAAGCTGGCCTTTAGTTTATATTTTTGTAATCATCACAACCTTGGTGACAGTTAACTTCCTATGTAGTCCAATGGGACGTGCTACAATTTCTGTTCGTGAGGATGAAATTGCGGCAGAATCTGTAGGTGTCAATCCAACATTTGTTAAAGTTTCAGCCTTTGTATTTGGTGCTATGACGGCAGCCATTGCAGGTGGTCTCCATGCAGGATACGTTGGGACAATTGTTCCGAAAGACTTTGCCTTTATGACCTCCGTTAACGTTTTGATTATCATCGTATTGGGTGGTTTGGGCTCTATCACAGGTACCTTTGTAGCAGCCATTGTACTTGGTATTTTGAACGTATTCCTCAAGAGTTACTCTGATATTTCAATGATTATCTATTCATTAGCTCTTATTCTCTTGATGATTTTCCGTCCTGGAGGTCTTTTGGGAACGAAGGAATTCAGCGTAGCAGCTCTACTCAAGAAGAAGGAGGTTAAGTAATGGCATTACTTGAAGTAAAAGATTTAACCAAGAACTTCGGTGGCCTGACTGCCGTTGGTGACGTGACCATGGAACTTCATGAAGGAGAATTGGTTGGTCTTATCGGTCCAAATGGTGCTGGTAAAACGACTCTTTTCAACCTCTTAACAGGTGTTTATGAGCCAAGCGAGGGGACAATTTCTCTTGCAGGGACTATTTTGAACGGTAAAGCACCATCAAAAATTGCTTCGCTTGGTCTAGGTCGTACTTTCCAGAACATTCGTTTGTTCAAAAATATGACCGTTTTGGAAAATGTTTTGATTGGTCTTGGCAACCATGGTAAATCAGAAGTATTTGCAAGTTTCTTCCGTCTTCCAGCATTCTATAAGAATGAAGAAGCGTTGAAAACAAAAGCGATTGAACTTTTGAAAATCTTCTATTTGGATGGAGATGCAGATACATTAGCTAAAAACCTTCCTTACGGTCAACAACGACGTTTGGAAATCGTTCGTGCCCTTGCGACTGAACCCAAAATTCTTTTCTTGGATGAGCCAGCGGCTGGTATGAACCCACAAGAAACGGCAGAATTGACCCAACTCATCCGTAAAATCAAAGAAGAATTTGGCATTACTATCATCTTGATCGAACACGATATGAGCTTGGTTATGGAAGTAACGGAGCGGATATACGTATTGGAGTACGGTCGTTTGATTGCCCATGGTACACCAGAAGAAATTCGTAATAACAAGCGTGTAATTGAAGCCTACCTTGGAGGTGAAGCTTAATGGCAATGTTAGAAGTAAAAAATCTTTCCGTTAACTACGGTGTTATCGAAGCTGTTAAAGATGTTAGCTTTGAGGTTAATGAAGGTGAAGTTGTAACACTTATCGGCGCTAATGGTGCTGGTAAAACCTCTATCCTTCGTACTATTTCAGGACTTGTTCGTCCATCAGCTGGAACGATCTCTTTCCTTGGAAATGAGATTCAAAAAGTTCCTGCTCGTAAAATCGTTGCGGACGGTTTGTCACAAGTTCCAGAAGGTCGTCATGTCTTTGCAGGCTTGACGGTTATGGAGAACTTGGAAATGGGTGCCTTCCTTCGTAACAATCGTGAAGAAAACCAAGCAAACTTGAAAAAAATATTTGCTCGTTTTCCACGTTTGGAAGAACGTAAAAACCAGGATGCAGCTACCCTTTCAGGTGGGGAGCAACAGATGTTGGCAATGGGACGTGCCCTAATGAGCCAACCAAAGCTCCTGCTCCTTGATGAACCATCAATGGGCTTGGCGCCAATCTTCATTCAAGAAATTTTTGATATTATCCAAGATATCCAAAAACAAGGAACAACCGTACTCTTGATTGAGCAAAATGCCAACAAAGCCCTTGCTATCGCAGATCGTGGCTATGTTCTAGAAACAGGAAAAGTTGTCCTCTCAGGAACAGGAAAAGAACTCCTCGCCTCAGAAGAAGTCAAAAAAGCATATCTGGGTGGTTAAAACGTGGGTTACCCCACGTTTTAAGTTGGAAATGAGAACCGCTGGTAAGCGGTTTTCTTTATAAGTGGGTTACCCCACGTTTTAAGTTGGAGATGAGAAACGCCGGGAGGCGTTTTTCTTTATATCAAGGTCTGGGGGACCTTTTTAAGTTGGAAATGGGAGCGGGAAAGAACTCGACTGGTCAAAAAAAGAGTTCGTCAACAAGTCTTTATTTCTAGTTGTTGAGCTGAAACAGTCACTACTCTGACTGTTTCACTCCCACCCCCGCATAGCTCCAACAGTCAGAGTAGTGACTGTTGGAGGTTGGAAATGAAGCGAACTCTGTTCGCATCAGTCGTAATGGTCAGATTTGGAGTGTAAAACACGAACAAATCTGCCAATCAACCACTGCGCTGAGATGTTGACACGAACCCTGAGAAGCGAGGTTGGTCTTTTTGCCCAGCCTCTTTATAAGTGGGTTACCCCACGTTTTAAGTTGAAAATGAGAACTGCCGGCAGGCAGTTTTTTTATATTCGGATAGGCTGTTTTAATCGGGAGATAGGAAAACCAGCAATGCATGTTGCTGGTTTGTCCCCACCTTGACGGGTTGTTTTAGGTTGGAAATAGGAAACGCCGGCAGGCGTTTTTCTTTATATCAAGGTCCGGGGTACCTTTTTAGGTGGAAATGGGGAGTGTTCTCTCATGTTATTGCTATCTATGCAGTGGTCTTCAAATATAGTATAATGAATGTATATTTGGAGGTTTGTATGATTAAAGTTGAAGAGATTTTATCGACTCTATCACCGAATCAAAAGGTTAACTATGATAAAGTGTTTCAAAAAATGGCAAGCACGTGGCAGGAAGCTGGGCTTCGACCGAACATTCTCATGCATGTCTGTTGTGCCCCATGCTCGACCTATACATTGGAGTACTTGACTCAATATGCAGATGTAACCATCTATTTTGCGAATTCCAATATTCATCCAAAGGCGGAATACCAGCGGCGGGCAGCCGTGACGGCCCAGTTTGTCAAAGAATTTAATCAGAAAACTGGACAGTCGGTAGGCTACCTAGAAGCTGACTATAGCCCTCAGGAATTTTTCAAAAAAACTCAGCATCTTGCCAATGAGCCAGAGGGTGGAGATCGGTGTAAGGTTTGCTATGATTATCGGTTGGATAAGACTGCGGAGAAGGCAGTTGAGCTTGGTTTTGACTATTTTGGTTCGGCTTTGACAATCAGTCCACATAAGAATTCGCAGACCATCAATGCTGTTGGGATTGAGGTGCAGAAATTATACGATACCCAGTATCTTCCGAGTGACTTTAAGAAAAATGGAGGCTATCAGCGTTCAGTTCAAATGTGTGAAGAGTATGACATTTATCGCCAGTGCTATTGTGGCTGTGTCTATGGAGCCAATGCCCAAGGTGTCAATCTCGTACAGGTAAAAAAAGAAGCCTTGGAATTTTTAAAAACGCACAGAGATTATTCCCACATTCCTTTCAAGGTATTGGATAAGAATTGATTTTCATTTCTTTTCACAAAATATTAAAATCGTTTTCGGATTTGTGGTATAATAAAGTATGATTTACCAAAGGAGGAAGTCCTATGTCAGTTAAAGATTTTATGACCCGTAAAGTTGTTTACATTTCACCAGATACAACCATTGCACACGCTGCAGATATTATGCGTGAACAGGATTTGCACCGTCTACCTGTTATTGAAAATGATAAGTTGGTTGGTTTGGTCACTGAGGGAACGATCGCAGAAGCTAGTCCATCGAAGGCAACTAGCCTATCTATTTACGAGATGAACTACCTTTTGAATAAGACTAAGGTCAAGGATGTGATGATTAATAATGTTATCACAGTCTCAGGTTATGCTAGTCTTGAAGATGCTGCTTATCTCATGTACAAAAACAAGGTCGGTATCTTACCAGTCGTGGATAATGGTCAACTCTATGGAGTTATTACTGATCGTGATATTTTTGCAGCTTTTCTTCATGTCTCGGGTTATGGAGAAGAAGGAGTACGCGCTCGGTTCCTTGTTGAAAATAAGGCAGGGGAGTTAGAAAAAATTATTCGATTGGTGGCAGATAAGGATTATAATATTGTATCTACTGTGCAACTTGCTACCAAGTCTGGAAAAGTTGTCATCGAAGTGCAGATTGACGGAAAAGTTGATGTTGAAGAAGTTCGAACTCTTTTCGAGGGTGCAGGTATCCAAGTGGATAGCTTGGTTCCGACTGTTGCTAAAAACATTTAAAAACCGAGATTTCTCGGTTTTTTTCTTTAGCTATCATTCTAGTATTTTAGGGGAATGTGATATAATAAAGTATATCACGTATGAGGAGGCTCTATGGGGTACAAATATAAAAAGTATAAGAAATATGGTAAAAATAATTCAGGACTTGTGGCCCTCCTTGTTTTATTGGCAATCGGTTTTGTCATGAGTTTCTGGTATATCTTATTGCCCATTGGGCTCTTAATTGGCTATTTTTACAAGAGAGAGGCTATCCAGCGTTTTTTGAATGGAGATTCTATAAAACGCTTGCAGGCATTAACGCTATCTATTCGTTCGGGCTATGAAAAGCATCAAGAGCTCTTGGTGGAAAAGGGTAAGGATAAGGTTGTGTTACAGTTGCGAAACAGACTGTTAGGACAATTATTTGAATTAGATCAGCTCTATCAAAAAGTTGGAAAATATCTGGATGGATATGAAAGTAAAGAAGTTGTAGATACCTTGCAACTAAAATATCATTTAAAACTGCCAGAAGCTAAAACAGAAAAAAATACTGACACACAGGTTTCTACTGGTGGTAATGCTGTGATGGATGAACAAGGCATGATAGCGGATTTAGCTCCTGAAATTCTAGAAACCTATTGTAATATTCAAAGAGACAATCTTGTTATTCTTGAAAAGCTGGAAAAGGCGACAGATAAGCGGGAAGAATTGACAGCTATCCATGAGGCCAATATGAATCGGTTTAACGATATTTTACAGGGGTATTTGAAAATCAAAAAATCACCGAAAGATTATTTCAACGCAGAAGAACGGTTGGTGCAGGCAAAATCAGCCATGGAAATGTTTGATAAGGATTTGGATGATACCATCAAACAATTTAACGAAGCGGATATGAAAGATTTTGAAGTCAGTCTGCGTATGATGAAAAGAGAAGAGGAATAGAGAAGATGTCAGGATTTAATTTCGATATTGATCAGATTGCTAATAATAGTTTATCAACCAAAGATAAGACAACAGAGCTTATTCAAGCGACTCCGACTGAAGATAATTCAAAAGTGTCTTTCTTGGCACAGTTGACACCGGAACAACAAACAGGTATTCGTGCCAAGGCTCCCCAATTGGTGGATAATTTCTTAGCTAATCAAAATGCCCTCTTGGATTTTGGTAAGGAAGCGGTAGAAGAAGTCAATGCCACGGTCAATCATATTTTGTCAGAACAGAAGAAGATTGAAATTCCACAGGTGGATGAGCTTTTGGCCAATACCAACCGTGAATTGAATGGTTTTGTGGCTAAGTATAAGGACATTTCCACAACTGCTGAATTAGAAAAGAAACCAGGTTTCTTCCAACGCCTGTTCAAGCAGACCAAAAATGATTTGCAGGAATTTTATTTCGATTCACAGACCATTGAAAAGAAAATGGATAGCATGGCAGCCAGTGTGGTCAAGCAGGAAGAGGTGTTGGCGCGCAATATTGTTTCTGCGGAGCTTTTGATTGAAAATAATACCAAGTCTATCGAGAATTTGGTGGGGGTCATCGCCTTTATTGAAGCGACTGGTCAGGAAGCTGCAGAGCGTGCAAAATTGGCACAAGAAAACCTCGCAACTTTAGTACCAACTACAGTCGATTATCAAGTAGCTTCTGAGAAGTTAGCACGTGTAACAGAGGTTGCTAATATCCTCGAACAACAACATTCTGAGTATATGAGTCGCTTGTATGTCGCGTGGACAACGACACCGCAGATGCGTAATCTGGTCAAGGTTTCTTCGGATATGAAACAGCGCCTTGGGATGTTACGTCGCAATACTATTCCAACAATGAAATTGTCTATTGCACAGTTGGGCATCTTACAACAATCTATCAAGTCTAGCCAGACGGCAGATGCGATTGTCAATGCTAATAATGCTGCCCTTCAAATGCTTGCGGATACATCAAAAGAAGCCATCCCGATGATGGAACGCACAGCTCAGAATCCGACCCTTTCAGTAGCATCTGTTACCAAATTGGCAGAAAGTTTGGTTGCCCAAAATAATGGCATTATTGCAGCTATAGATGAAGGGCGTCAGAAACGTCGTGAGCTGGAAGCGGCTATTATCCGTTCGGCTGAAACCATCAATGATTCTGTTAAGCTACGCGATCAAAAAATCATTGCTGCTTTGCTGGAGCAAGGCAAAGAAGCACAGTCTGAGGCAGAGCAACCACTTGAAACCAATCAATAATATAAAACCTGCAGTTCAGCGAAACTGCAGGTTTGTTTAATGGCGTTCTATTGGTTTTTTATCTCGATCTAAAGTAAATCCCTCACCGAGTACTTCATGTGCGTCTGTAATGGTGATAAATGCGTGGGGGTCAATGCGATGAATAAGCTCCTTCATCTCTTGGAGTTGGCTCTTGTATATGACCGAGTAAATCATGTTGACATCGGCTTTGCTGTAGAAACCTTGTGCTTTGATAAAGGTGACACCACGCTCGATTTCACAATCAATAGCCTGAGCCAATTGGTCAGATTTTTGAGAAACAATCATAACACCCTTGCTACCATATCCGCCCTCCGTGACAAAGTCAATAACCTTGGAAGCAATAGCAACCATCATTAAAGTATATAGAACTGTTCGGAGGTCTTTAAAAACAATAACAATCAGAGTTAGGATGAGGATGTCAACTGCAAGAATGATTTGTCCAATGGAGTAAGGTAGGAATTTATGACCTATACGAGCAATAATATCGCTTCCCCCAGTCGTTCCGCCAGCACGGAAGATGGTTCCTAAACCTAGTCCCATAAGAATCCCACCAAGGATACTAACGAGTATCAAATCTTGTTGTAGATTGATTGAAAAATGGATTTTTTCAAAAATGGCCAACCAAAAGGTAACGCTAAAGGTTCCTAAGATACTGAGATAGAGAGTCTTCTTTCCGAGTATTTTCCACCCGAGGATGAACAATGGAATATTAATCACAATGTTCATTATCCAAGGTTGAATATGAAGAAGGTAGTAAATAATCAGCGTCAATCCCGTTGCGCCACCCTCGAATAGACGATTGGGCATGATTAAATAATTTAGCCCAAAGGCAAATAGCCCTGCACCAAGCAAAATAAGTAAAATATTTTTCAAACGAACCATAAGCACCTCCGAATATGTGTGTATATCAATTTTAAAAGATTTTCTCCATAAAAACAAGTCAATTTTCAAGTGATTTTTTGACTAATTTTTGGTAAAATGGAATGAATATCTAAGAACCAGTCTTCACAAGTGAAGTGCTGGACTGTGCATACTGGTACTAAGAGCGAGGGAAAGATGAGAAACGGTTTTTTTATTACATTTGAAGGTCCAGATGGGGCAGGGAAAACGACGGTATTGCAACAGTTATTGCCAGCCTTGCAGGAATTGGGGCCAGAAGTAGTCACAACTAGAGAGCCAGGTGGGGTGGCGATTGCAGAAGAAATTCGCAATATAATTCTCAATCCTGCCAATACAGCGATGGATGATAAGACGGAGCTGTTATTGTTCATTGCAGCACGACGTCAGCATTTGAAAGAAAAGATTCTTCCACCCTTGGCACAGGGGAAATTGCTCTTGATTGATCGTTTTATCGATTCCTCTATTGCCTATCAAGGATTTGGACGGGGCTTGGATATAGATGACATCCATTGGCTCAACCAGTTTGCAACAGATGGTTTAAAGCCAGATTTAACCCTCTATTTTGATATTGATACAGAGGAGGGGCTGGCTCGAATTGCCCGCAATGCTGACCGTGATGTGGATCGCTTGGATATGGAAAAAGCAGATATGCATAGACGGGTGCGTCAAGGCTATCTTAGTATTTTAGAGCAGGAACCAGAGCGGTTTGTAAAGATTGATGCCAGTCAGCCACTAGAGGCTGTTGTTGCAGATGCTCTGGTGGTCATTAAGAAACGGTTTGCAGAAAGAACATGAAGATTGAAGAACTTAGAAACTTACAACCCAGTGTATTTCAACGTTTTGTGACAATTTTAGAGCAGAGACGTTTGGCACATGCCTATCTATTTTCAGGTGACTTTGCTAGTTTTGATATGGCAATTTTTCTCAGTCAATCGTTATTTTGTCAGGAGAAAGAAGGCGTCCTTCCTTGTCAGAAGTGTCGGTCTTGTCGCCTAATTGAAGCAAATGAGTTTTCAGATCTTACTGTTATTGCACCGCAGGGAAATGTTATCAAAACAGACACGATACGTGAATTAGTTAAGAATTTTTCACAATCTGGATTTGAATCCAATAAGCAGGTTTTCATTATTCGTGATGCTGAGAAAATGCATGCTAACGCAGCCAACTCTTTGCTAAAAGTGATTGAAGAACCTCAGTCAGCTATTCACATCTTCTTATTGACCAATCAGGAAGAAGCTGTCCTTCCTACTATCAAGAGTCGGACACAGATTATAGGTTTTCCTAAAAATATTCCGGCCATGGAGCGAATGTTAGAAGAGGAGGGCTTGTTAAAAACACAAGCGAATCTCTTAGCTCAACTGGTTTCAAGTCAAGAAGAAGCGAAAAAGTTAGCAGAAAATAAAAACTTTTTAGATTTGATGGGACAGGCAAAGAAATTTACAGACTTGCTCTTGGTGGAGCCTACACGTGCATATTTGCAAGTTGGAATCCTAGTGTCTTTAGCTGTGGAAAAAGCTGAGCAGGGGCGTTTGTTTGACCTTCTGAGTCTGATATTATCTGAGAAAATGATGGAATCGGCAAATGTACGTGAAAAAATGGATGCTGTTCTTAAGGCTAAGAAGATGTGGCAGGCAAACGTAAGTCTACAAAATAGTCTAGAGTATATAACTCTGTAAAATAAAAGAAAGGGAGATAATGGATAAAAAAGAAATTTTTGATGCCCTAGATGATTTTTCGCAGAATCTTCTAACCACGTTGGCAGAAGTGGATGCTATCAAAAAGCATTTACAGGGAGTTATTGATGAAAATACGACCCTCCGTTTGGAAAATTCCAAGTTGCGCGAACGTTTGGAAAAAGATGATAAGACAGGCCATAAATCTTCCAACTTTGGTAAGGAGAATTTGGAGAATATTTACGAAGATGGTTTCCATATTTGTACCTTCTCTTATGGTCAACGTAGGGATAATGATGAACCTTGTATGTTCTGTGTAGAATTATTGAATCGAGATTAGGATGAAAGTACAAAAATCATTTAAGGGACAGACGAGTTTTGGGACTTTATACCTGGTGCCAACGCCAATTGGAAACTTACAGGATATGACATTCCGAGCTGTTCAGATTTTGAAAGAAGTGGATATAATTGCAGCGGAAGATACGAGAAATACAGGCCTCCTACTCAAACATTTTGAAGTAGAAACCAAGCAAATATCCTTTCATGAACACAATGCCCATGAAAAAATTCCAGTTTTGATTGATTGGCTCAAATCTGGTCAGTCCATTGCGCAAGTTTCTGATGCAGGTTTGCCTTCCATTTCGGATCCTGGTCATGACCTGGTAGGGGCAGCGATTGCGGAAGATATTCCTGTTGTAGCACTTCCAGGAGCATCGGCGGGAATTACAGCCTTGATTGCATCTGGTTTGGCACCCCAACCACATATTTTTTATGGATTTTTACCGAGAAAATCGGGGCAGCAAAAAGAATTTTTCCAAGAAAAAAAGACCTATCCTGAGACGCAAATTTTCTATGAATCTCCATATCGTGTGGCAGATACCTTAGAAAATATGTTGACAGTTTATGGTGATCGTCAGGTAACAGTTGTTCGAGAGTTGACCAAGTTATACGAAGAATACCAGAGAGGAAGCATTTCCGAATTACTAGAGTATTTGGAAGAAAATCCACTTAAGGGAGAATGCTTGATTATTGTCGAGGGTGCTGGTGAGGTAGTCTATCCTTCTGCTGACGAAGTAGACTTGAAGGCTGAGGTAGAAAGGGAAATTGCAAGTGGCATAAAACCTAATCAGGCTATCAAAGAAGTGGCCAAACGCTACCAACTCAAAAAACAAGAAGTATACGATATTTATCATGGACTAGGCTAATGCTTGGTCTTTTTGGTTTTTAGGTATTTTCCGTACCTTTTCTGAGAACTCAGCATATTTTATGGAATTGTCTGAATATTTGTGATATAATGAACAGACTAACTTAATGGAGGGATTTTATGACAATCTACAACTTCTCTGCAGGTCCTGCAGTATTGCCAAAACCAGTGCTTGAACGTGCTCAAGCTGAATTCTTGGACTACAATGGTTCGGGAATGAGTGTTTTGGAGATGTCCCATCGCTCCAAGGACTTCGATGATATTATTAAAGGTGCTGAAGCGACGCTTCGTGAATTGATGGCCATTCCAGATAACTACAAGGTGTTGTTCTTACAAGGTGGAGCATCTTTGGAATTTACTATGATTCCTCTCAACTTTGCCCAAGGTAAAAAAGCCTACTATCTTGTCGGTGGCTCATGGGGTAAAAAAGCCTATACTGAGGCTGTGAAGCTATCTAAGACTATTGACTTTGAACCAATCTTGCTTGGCTCTACAGAAGATATCACCTATGCAGAATTGCCAACCTTCGATAAAAATGATATTGATCCAACTGCTGCTTACGTGCATTTGACAACAAATAACACTATTGAAGGAACAGCAGTTTATGAAATTCCTGACACCAATGGTGTGCCAGTCATTGCCGACATGTCTTCGAACATCTTAGCGGCTCGCTATAATGTTGAAGATTTTGCCATGATTTATGCTGGCGCTCAGAAAAATATTGGTCCTGCTGGTGTGACGGTGGTGATTGTTCGTGAGGACTTCCTCAATGATCAACCAATGCTTTCAAGCATGTTGGACTACCGTATTCAAGCAGAAAATGACTCTCTTTATAATACGCCACCAGCTTATTCTATCTATATTTCTAAACTCGTCTTTGAATGGGTAAAAGAAATCGGTGGTGTGGACGAAATGGAAAAAATCAACCGTGAAAAAGCAGGTCTGCTCTACGATTACATTGACGCGTCAGCTTTTTACAGCAACCCTGTTCGTAAAAAAGAAGAGCGTTCAGTAGCGAACATTCCTTTTGTATCTCCAAGTGAGGAATTGGATGCCAAATTTGTCAAGGAAGCGACAGCAGCAGGCTTCAAGAACATCAAGGGACACCGCTCTGTTGGCGGTATGCGAGCGTCACTCTACAATGCCTTCCCACGTCAAGGTGTGGTCGACTTGATTGATTTTATGAAAAAATTTGCAGCGGAGAATGCTTAATGGAAATTAGATTAGCACATCCAAATGAGATGGAGGCTATTGTCGATATTCTTGAAGATGCTCGTGCATTTCTAGCAACCTCCGGTATCAATCAATGGCAGGGAGAGTATCCAAATAAAGAGGATATCTTTGATGACATTCTTTCTGGCAGAGGTTACGTTGGTCTAGTTGACGGTAAGGTGGCAGTTTATGCCGCCGTTCATCGTGGTCAAGAAGCAGAATATGAGGCCATATATGAAGGAAAATGGCAGCACAATCATCCTGTATATACAACATTTCATAGAATTGCAGCAGCTGACGAATTTCGTGGTCAAGGAATCATACAAACTTTTTTTGCAAGGTTTAATTGAAGGTCAAAAAGGACCGGATTTCCGCTGTGATACCCACGAGCAGAATAAGACAATGCAGCACATTCTAAAAAAATTAGGTTATGTCTATTGTGGTAAAGTCCCAATAGACGGAGAACGTCTAGCCTATCAAAAAATCAAGCATAAGAGCGAGCGAAGTCTTTACCAGGAAATCAGTGAAGACGACCGTTGGTTGCTTGGGAATAACTAAAAAAAAACGAAAGCAAAGGGACGAGGCAACAGCTCATTACTACTTCTCAAGGTTCGAGTCAACATCTCAGCACAGTGGTTGATTGGGTTTAACAGTCCAGTGGACTGTTAAAGGTTGGAGATAAGATTTGCGAAGCAAATCTCAGCAGTTCGTATTTTATACTCCAAATCTGACCTTTACGACGGATACGAACTGAGTTCGCCTTATTTCCAACCTCCAACAGTCACTACTCTGACTGCTGGAGCTGTGTGGGGGTGGGACTAAAATAGTCCAGTGGACTATTTTAGCCCGAACCTACGATTTGGAAGTAAGACGAACTCTTCTGTAGTTAGGTGAGTTCTTTCCCACTCCCCTTTTTAGGTAAAAATAATGGTATTTAGTGTACGAACATTTAACAATATTAACCAAGTTGGTCTCAAGGAATTGGGCAATAAATTCCAGATTGACGGAGATCATGCAGCAAATCCAGATGCCTTTATCATCCGTTCTGAAAACTTGCATGGCTTTGATTTTCCCGAAAATCTGAAAGCCATTGCCCGTGCTGGTGCAGGGACTAATAATATTCCAATCGAAGAGGCAACTGAGAAAGGGATCGTGGTCTTCAACACTCCAGGTGCCAATGCCAATGCCGTAAAAGAGGCAGTCATTGCTTCCATCCTCTTGTCAGCACGTGACTATATCGGAGCGACGGCGTGGGCAAATACATTGTCAGGAGATGATGTACCTAAGCAGGTTGAAGCAGGTAAGAAGCAGTTTGCTGGGACAGAGATTTCAGGCAAAACTTTGGGCGTTATCGGGTTGGGTGCTATCGGTGCGCGTATTGCCAACGATGCTCGCCGTCTGGGTATGAATGTGCTTGGTTACGACCCTTATGTATCAGTAGAAACTGCATGGACCATTTCCAGCCATGTCAAACGTGTGGATGATTTGAAAGAAATCTTTAGCAATGCTGACTATATCACAGTCCATGTTCCTTTGACAGACAAGACCCGTGATTTGTTCAATGCGGACAGTTTTGGCCAAATGAAGAAAGGAACGACTTTGATTAACTTCGCCCGCGGTGAGTTGGTCAATAACGCTGACCTGTTTGAAGCTATCGAAGCAGGAGTTATTAAGAACTACATCACTGACTTTGGTACAGAAGAAGTGTTGAATAAAGATAATATCATTGTCTTCCCACACGTTGGTGGGTCAACAGAGGAAGCAGAGCTCAACTGTGCCATTGCAGCTGGTCAGACCATTCGTCGTTTTATGGAGACTGGTGAAATCATCAACTCAGTTAACTTCCCAAATGTGAAACAGTTCTTGGATGCTCCCTATCGGATTACTCTCATCAACAAAAACATTCCAAACATGGTGGCAAAAATCACCACTGCCGTGTCTGAATTGGGCATCAACATTGACAACATTATCAATAAGTCTAAAGGTGGCTATGCTTATACCTTGCTGGATTTGGATGAGGCAGATAAGAGTAAAATTGACGCTTTGGTTGCTAATTTTGAAGCAACGGATGCTATTGTCAAGGTTCGTGTTATCAAAAATAAAAATTAGGTATGTATGTAAAAACAATCTACCAGAGTCCGCTAGGGGCAATGTCCCTAGTGGCCGGTGATAAAGGCTTGCGCGGAGCCTGGTTTGAGGACCAGAAGTTTTTTGAACGAGGCTTGAATGAGAAAGCTATTTTAGCCCCCCATCCCATTTTAGACCAGACCAGTCTCTTGCTGGATGCTTATTTTTCAGGTGAGGAGGTGGATTTTACTAGCCTGCCTCTTGAAGCTATTGGGACTGAATTTCAGGAAAAAGTCTGGGCTTTATTGAAAGAAATCCCTCATGGTCAGACGACTAGCTATGGGCAACTTGCCCAGCAACTGGACATTCGTTCTGGTCAGGCAGTAGGAGGAGCAGTTGGGCGCAATCCCTATTCTATTATTGTTCCTTGTCACCGTGTTCTCAATCAAAAAGGACAGTTGACAGGTTATGCAGGTGGACTGGATAAGAAAATCTGGCTCTTGCAACATGAAAATCCGAGATTTGAGGTGAAGAAATGATCTTATTTTATGAATATCCTAAATGTTCGACTTGTCGGGCAGCAAAAGCAGAGCTGAAGAGTTTGGGCTTGGAATTTGAAGCTATTGACATTAAGTCAACACCGCCTAGCGCTGAAGAGCTAAAAGCTTGGATGGAAGCAACAGGTCTTGAATTGAAAAAGTATTTTAATACTTCAGGAAATAGTTACCGCGAACTTGGTCTGAAGGATAAATTTGAAAGTTTAACGGTGGATCAAGCATTAGACTTATTAGCTAATGATGGTATGCTGATTAAACGTCCTCTCTTGATTCAAGATGGGAAAATCTTACAGATTGGTTATCGAACAAAATATGAAAATCTCGGCCTATAAGGTCGGGATTTTTTATTGAGTATAAAAGTCTAAATAAAAGGCAATAGTTACCAATCATGAAATGAGTATAAATAGACATAATAAACATATATGAAAGCTATATATATTTGTATGATTGAAACCAAGAAAATTTCAAAAACTTTTTCAGTGCTCTCTGCAAAACTGCTGAAAAAATCGCATTTGCATATATATATATATCAGTGGAATTTGTTTATTTTTTTGCTGTAAACTACTTTTATTTTTTGAAAAATTTGGTATAATCAACTGAAACGCCAAATTAGGTGAAATGACAACGTGATAAAGAATAAATATGCATATAAGTATATGAAATGGAGAAAAGTTATGAAAAAGGTAAGATACTTTCTTAGTTCTTTCTTATTACTTGTTCTATGTCTGGATATTATTCGGTTACCGATAACAATTTTTTCGGAATCAGTTAGTGCTACAACGCCACTAACCATTCGGACTAAGTATATAGAACATCTGAAGGAAGATGGTCAAAAGCTGGCCATTAAGCTAGATACCAGTCAAAAGCAGCTCGATAGGCTAGATGTGATTGTCCAGATTGAAGAGGGAGTAGACATCAGCAAGGGGCTTAGCTTGGTATTCCAGAATGAGCTGGAACTGGAAAGTCAGCTGGATGAGCAAGGGTTTCCAAAGGAAAAACTTCCACCAGGTTTTGTCAAGGATGAAGACTATCGTGAAGAAGATGTGCCCAAGGAATTTCCTGAGCAGGAAGTTGCCCCAACTGTTGCAACACAGGATCCTCTAGAAGCTCCCTTGCCTGTATATGGTCTAGGCTATTACTCCATCAAAATCAAGCCAGGGCCTGAACGCCATATAGAGTGGAAGGTAGATGAAGAGAAGCCTGAGCGGAGATACGAGGAAATTCTGCTACGCTTGAAGATAAAGAAGCCGCTACAAACTGGTCAATTTATGGCCGTTCTGTCATCAGATTATAAGACTATCTTAACAGAAGACTGGAAAACATTTGAAGAATTGGTCAAAAGGAATAGTATAGAGATGGTGACTGATTCCGTAGCCTCCGATATCGAGCAGCCAATTCCAGAAACTTCTGAATCTACTTCTGACAACACGCAGTCTAATCCAGTACCTGAAGGCGAAGAGGTGATACAAGAAGAACAAGCTTTAGCCATTCAAACAGCTAATCTACGCTTGGTATTACGAGAACATGAAGAAGGTGTCTTGCAACCTAGCAAGCCCATCGCAGGTGCGGAGTTTTCTATTAGCTCTGTAGAAAATCCAGAAATAAGTTATAACGGCCGCACTGATGAGCAGGGGATTTTAGACTGGAAAGACTTACCTTTGGGTGAGTACCAAATCAGTCAATTGTCAACAGCTCAAGGTTACGAAGTAGAGAAACAGCTGCCAGTCATTCAGTTGCAAGAAAGTGGAGCCGAAAAAATAATCCATGTCACCAATGCTAAAAAGAATGGGTTGGAAGGACGGATTGGTAGTATGTTGCGCTCTGCTCGGACTAGGAGGGCTATTACAGAAACGAATACGGATAGAACAACGACCATTATCAATAATCCGAATGGAACAACCACTACTGTTACACGAGAAGAGGAAATCACCAAGGATATTTTTGACCCGATTCGGATTGAGATTCCGGGGGTAACACGTCATTTTAGACAGGGAGGAGATTTACGCAAGAAAGAAATTCAGGTTACCTCTACTGGTGAAAAGAAGATTATTTGGGAATATATTACAACTGTTACTGGAGCAAATGATAGATATATCAAACAAATTGCAAATACTTTTATGGTACCAGTTGACTCAGGACTTGGAGCACCTAAGATTACATCTATTATCCACAACCAAGGACAAACGATTGGAAATCCTGAGACGAGTCGGTATAGTGATTCTGGTAGATTTGATTCTGTTACAAATCAGTTGCCGATTCAAGATGGCACATATGTGTACACCATTGAAACACCGATTCTTCTTCCAAGTGAGAACTACACACTGGATTATTATTCGGATGTTAAGGTGCAAGCGCCGGTACGTTCCCGTTTGACACAAAATGGGCAAACGATTGAATTAACTAGGGAGGAGGAGCGGAATATTAAAAGTGCAGGTAGTTTGACCTTGCCAAGTGATCAAACCACCTCACCTTATGATACACCCAAATTATCAGATACTATTCGAGTGAATGGTCGCTATCGCGAGTCTAATAATAAGGTGATTGAGTGGTATACCTCTCGTCTCAATACGACAGATAGTGTACAAACGTATACATTTGACGTTGCTGAAGATAAGAATACACAAGCAGTTCATTCAAAGATTGTCTATGTCTATGAACCTACTGAGGGAGGGAATTATAGGCTAAAGAGTACGCAAACAGTTGATAAAACGCAAAATCAAATTACCGTAAATGATGTTCCAGTAGGAGGCATTGCAGTTGTCGAAACCATCACCAACGTGACAAATGAAAAAGCCAATCATACGATTACGGGTGCATCGCTAGAAGCTCTAAAAGGTGATATTACAATACATAAAAAATGGGCAACTGGTACGGAGAAGACCGCTGTCACTTTTTCTGTCAATGGTGGAAGTTATCGAGACCATAAAGTAACCTTGCAAGCAAATCAGTCACAGGTAACAGTTCCAAATGTCGAAAAGTTTTCTGGAACAGGCAGTACTGCCACAAAAACACGAATATACTATGAAGTGACTGAAGATGTTCCAGATGGCTATGCGCTTTCTACTGCACAGATGGATTGGAAAAACTTGCAGTATGTCTTTACGAATAAAAAGGATACTAGCCAACCTATCACACCTAAGCCACCAGGTTCTTGCGAATCATACGGTGTCACACATGTTGAGCCAGTTAATATCAACTGGTTGATTTGGGAACGTAATGGAAACAAATGGGGAGGATTCCACGGGTCGTTAAAATTCTACTTCAAATTACCAGCTTTTGCTAAAGAAGGTGATAGCTTTACAATTGAATTGCCAAGAGAATTAAAACTCGAACACTTAGCAAATCCATCTGTCGAATGGACACCTGTTTATAAATCAGGTACAAATGAAATCCTTGCTCGGACCTACCATGTAGAAGATAGAAAATTAAAATTTGTTCTGACATCTGCTGCTTACTCTGTGACCGAATACAGTGGGTGGTTTGAAATTGGGAGTGACCAAAGTTCAGGTCTAGTCCAGATTAACAATGATAGGAACGTAGCTGGGAGAAAATATTTGACTGGTGTGCGTCCAGAAGTACCTGTCTGGTATTCTTTTGATCTTGAAAATCCAATCAATACACAGTCTAACATTGTAAATAAAAAGTTGAAGTATAAGACTAGCTATAAAGGCGGAAATTTTGACTGTAGTTATACGGTAATTGGTGACGGGACGCTAAATGCGACTGAAAACGGTAGCGGTGGTCTACAAGGGAGTTTACGTCAATTTTCTTCCGTCCACAAACAAGCCATCAATCAGACGGCTGATTCTGTGACCTGGGAGTTGGTTTATAACGGAGAAAGAAACGATATTACTGGAGGCGTTGGGCATGATTCCCGTAAGATTTGGGATCGAATTCATGAAAATAGCTCTTTGTATGATGGTGATGTTCATACAAGTATACCAAGAAACATAAAAGTATTCGTGGCAGATGGGAACCCTGCGGCTTCTTATACGGAGTCGGAGATGGTACGTCTATCCTTGGTGGCTACCTCAAGAAGTGGAGAGCAGACAACATATCATTATGGAATTAATGGTGTGACGAATATGGGGCTGGCAATTCTACTGAAACGTGAGAGTTGGTATGATGCACAATTTAATTATCGGTCAAACTATACTCTTGAGTTTTACCATGAAGGGGCAGGTTGGGGACGAAAGACGATTGTTGCCCGAATCAAGCAACGAAAAAATGGAAATACAACACTGAGAAATGCAGTCAGTCTTAATTGGAACAGTGTAGTTCTCGGTGGAGATAAGAGTCCGAATAATTTCTTTGTTGCTGGAGACACGGTTGCCAGTGGTGGTGCCTATCCGACAGGTTGGTATGGCTTCCAGCTTAAGAAAGTAGATCAGCAAAAACGTCCGTTAGAAGGTGCAGTCTTTACTCTCTACGACTCACAACAGCGCCCTTATCAAACCATTCGTTCAAATGAACAAGGTATTCTTGAATTTACAAATATCTTAGGAGGAGAGTACACTTTCAAAGAAGTTGAAGCACCAGCGGGTTATACGTTAGATACGACAGTCCATAGATTGAACATCAGAAATTCAGAAAACATAACGATTAATGGAAAACTATATACTGCACAAGCACCGTTTGAAATTATAAACAAGAAGGATGCGAAACTCAGCCTCAAACTCAAGAAAAAAGATTTGGCAAATACTCCATTGAAAGGTGCTGTTTTCCGCCTGAGAAAAACAGATGGTGGTCAGCCATATGATGAGACGCTCGGAGATACATTTGAATCAGACGAGTTCCTCTTTAATGAGTTGACAGCAGGGAACTACACGCTGGAGGAAGTGAGAGCACCCACAGGCTATCGTGGAATGGGGCAGATCAACTTAACGGTTTATGAAGAAAATGGAACGCTTAAACTGCGTAAACAGGCAGATGCGGCTAACAGCCAGACCAGTACTCCTCAACTGAACAATGGTGTGGTGACTCTGGACATCTATAATCAACCGCTTGAACTAACGTTTACGAAGCAAAATACTCAGGGACAACCATTGGAAAATGCAATCTTTGAATTGCGTCAAATACACTCAACTGGCTTTACAGTTGTACGAACAAACCTCTTCTCTAAAGCCAATGGACAATTTGTCCTGAAAGGTCTCTTGCCAAATACCACCTATGAACTGTGGGAAACTCGTGCACCAGATGGCTATGCAAAACCAACTCAAGCAGTGGTTCAGTTTACTGTAAACGAAGATGGAGCAGCCCACTTTACTCGTGGCAGTTCGACTATCGTTAACTCTCCACCGAAATTTAAGGTTAAGATTGTAAAAATCGATGCGGAGACAGGACAACCGATTACGGAAGGCGTCAACGATACCGCCCCACGTTTCACGGTGACAAATGCTACAGGAGACACGCTTAATGGTCAAATTGCCAATCTGCAAAATGGTATGTATACATTTACAAATGGAAGCGGTGCTAATTCTGGATTTGAAGCAGGAACCTACTATCTTAAAGAAATCCGAGCACCGCAAGGGTATACACGACTGACAAACTTAATACCATTTACAATCCACTCAGATGGACGTGTAACAGTGAGTGAAGAGTTTGCGGATGGAGTAGCCACCAGTGCAACATCTCCAGATACAGTACAAATCAAAGTCAAAAACGACCGATTAAAAACCTTGCGTATTTCCAAACGCATTAAGGGATTGGAAGATTTGCCGAGTCTTATCACAGGACAGATGACCTTTACGCTGTCAAAAGACAACGATGTAAGTTTCCAACCAGTGACTGTCACACAAGCTGCGAATACAGACTTCGTGTTTAATAACCTGACCTACGGTTCTTATACCCTTGTTGAAACAGCGCCACCAGCGGGCTATATGGTGGAACCGATTGTTTATAAAGTTGCGGTCAGTCGAGCAGGAGTATCCCTTTATCGAACGAGTGACCAAGTGACACCAAGTCGAGTCGAAGGGGTGAGCCTAATCACATCTCCTGATTTGAGTAATATTCAGAGTGGTCCTGAGAGCAATGCCATTGATGGAAGTGAAACAACTTCTGTGACCTATCATAATTTCAATGGTCAGGGAAATACTATCCCAGTCGGTGCCTATCTAGGTGTTGACCTCCAAAGCGTCAAACGAGTTCGAAATATTTTCTACTTACAAGGAAATCAGAATAATGTAACGGATAGGATGAATCGCTACACAGTAGAATACTCAATAGATGGTGAGACCTACTACCCAATCGCTTCATCAGCAACGACTGAGCGCTTTGAGCAGTCTACCGACCTTCTCGCTCGGTATATCCGTGTGAGAAATGAAGAGCAAGTCGTCAACAAATGGTATGCGGTTCGTGAGCTACGTATCTCAGCCCAAGAAGCGGAGTCCGTAAGTCTTCAAGGTGGGCAGGCATTCCCAATCGGAAATATCCAACATCCATTTATCCGAATGGAAAAACGAGATAGTGAGACAGGTGCTATTATCCAAGGAACAGCGACCTTCAAGCTCTATAAGGTTCCGGAAGATACTACAGAAACTACCCTGTCCACTGCCATTAATGATAACAATCTCATTCAAACCTTCCAACTAGCCAATGGACAGACTGGTAATGAAACCTTGCTTATCAAGGAACTTGGCAAGTATGCCTTGGTCGAAACCCAAGCCCCAGATGGCTATATTGGATTGAGCCAGCCAGTCCTACTTGAGGCAACCGAGGCACGTCAGGCACATTCAGATACAAAAAACAAACATGTGACACGGTTTGCGGTCCTATCCTCTAGCGATAAGGTGACTGTCGATACCAGCAGTACAGCAAATGACAATGTTTTGAAATTGCAGGTGAAAAACAGACAGAAAGTCTATAACCTTAAGATTTTGAAACGGGATGCCCAGAATGCTCAACAAGGTTTGACTGCGACATTTGGTCTCTTTAATGCAGATGGGACAAACAAGATTGCAGAAGGGCAGACCAACGAAAACGATCATTCCTATACCTTTAGTCAGCTAAGACCGGGTACCTATACTCTCAAAGAGTTGCAAACGCCAATCAATTATAATCCATTGAGAGACTTCAAGATTGTCATTGCGAACAGTGGTCAGGTCAGTGTACTGGATACCCCAACCAGAATGGTAGAAGTGGGTAACACAGTTGATACTACCATTAGCCTCACTATCAAAAACCGCACCTATACGCCAATCAGTATTCAGAAGGTGGACAAACGTAGCAACGAGACCACCTTGATAGGTGTGCGGTTGCGGATTCAGGCTAAGAATGGCAATCAGATGCCGCAATTTAGCAATCGAAGCTGGCATGAAACAAACTATCAGGGTCGTGTGATTGACACTGAAAAGGCCCTTGAGTGGATGAGCTCGACTGCTGGAAATGCCGTCTTCCAGCTACCACAAGGAACTTATACCATCAGCGAACTCTCTGCACCAGCAGGTTACGAGCAGCTACAGCCTTTCGATATCACTGTGGCAGAAGATGGTAGTGTCCAGCTTGCTCAGGGAACAAATCCTGAACAGGTTAGTCAAGGTACAAAAGATGGACGGATCAATATCAAACTCACCAACGTCTTTAAGCCTAAGATAAAGATTATCAAAGTCGACAGCCGTGATGCCAACCGTAAGCTAGCAGGTGCACGCTTCAAGTTATTTGGACCGGATGAAAATACGCAGATAGGTCAGGAAGTGACAACCAGCAGCAACGGTGAAATCACCCTTCCAGGCTTGGAGCCAGGTACCTACTATTTGCAAGAAAGTCAGCCTCCGACAGATTATCAGGCTAATGCTCGCAAATACCAAATCATAATTGATGCCAATGGTTCGGCTCAGATTACTAATGCTGATGCTAAGATTGAGAACGGAGCTAGTCAAGATCAGGGTGCGGATAAGATTATCCCAATCACCGTTAAAAATGAGAGAGAAACCTATAACCTCAAGATTTTGCAACGGGATGCCCAGAATGCTCAACAAGGATTGATAGCGACATTTGGGCTGTATAATGCAGATGGGATAAGTAAGATTACGGAAGGTCAGACCAACCCAAGCGATCATTCCTATACCTTTAGTCAGTTGCTCCCTGGCACTTATGTCCTCAAAGAAGAGAGGCCGCCGTCAGGTTATATTCAAGTAGATCCAGTTCGACTTGAAATCACGCAGGCGGGTCAATTACGAATCCTGTCAGGAGATAGTAGCCTTCTAGAAATTGGTGCATCAAGTGGCAATACGCTTCAACTGACGGTGAAAAACGACAGTAAGAAAACCCTGCGCATTTCCAAACGCATCAAGGGATTGGAAGATTTGCCGAGTCTTATCACAGGACAGATGACCTTTACATTGACCAAGGACAATGATGCAACCGCAGTATCAGCCGTTCAGACACATGCTGCGACAGAAGACTTCGTGTTTACTAACCTGACCTACGGTTCTTATACCCTAGTCGAGACAGCACCACCAGCAGGCTATATGGTCGAGCCGATTACCTATAAGGTATCCGTGAGTCGCTCAGGAGTTTCTCTCTATAAAGTAGCGAACGCAGCTCCGAGCGAACGTGTCGCAGGTGCAACCCTCATCAAGTCCCTTGACTTATCCAATATCCAGTCAGGACAAGATGGAGACGCAATTGATGGAAGTGATACAACTTCTGTGACCTACCAGAATTTCAATGGTCAAGGAGATAATATTCCTGCTGGAGCCTATCTAGGGGTTGACCTACAAGGCGTCAAACGTGTTCGCCACATTCACTACTTGCAAGGCACTCAGCACAATCCGCTAGATAGATTCAACCGCTTCACACTTGAGTACTCAATAGATGGACGCACCTATTTCCCACTGTCTACTTATACAACCTATGGATTGGTCGATTTGAACACGGACATAGTGGCTCGCTACATTCGTGTGAGAAATGAAGACCGAGTAGAGCAGAAATGGTATGGGGTTCGTGAATTGACCGTCTCAGCTCAAGCTACAGAAACCGTTAACGCATTATCAGCTGGTCAATACCCAATTGGCAATATCCAGCATCCTGAGATTCAAATCGAGAAGCAGGATATGAATAACCGTACTATCCAACAAGCAGTGACATTTAAGCTCTATAAAGTTCCAGATGATGCAACGTCACAAACGGTGACAGGCGCTCTGACAGATCAAAATCTCGTCCAAACCTTTACATTGACAAATGGTCAAGCAAGTCAGGCTTTACAAGCCAAGGTACTGGGACGCTATGCCCTTGTCGAAGTCGCACCGCCAACTGGTTATCGTGCTTTAGCTGGTCCAGTCTTACTAGACTTGCAGACACTACAGCGACCACACAGCGGAAGTCAGATGAAGACAGTGAGCCGCTTTACCCTCGTTGGAACAAATGATAAGGTTAGGATTGACACCACTACTGAAAATGTATTGAAAATCTTCGTGAAAAACGAGTTACTCACCTACAATTTGCTTATCAAGAAACGAGACCTTGCGAATCCAAATACAGGACTTGATGCCCGTTTTGAACTCTACAATGAGAACGAGACGAGGCCGCCACTGGGCCAAGGCCATACCACGGAGACAGGAAACAGCCTCACCTTCCGTAATCTGCAACTGGGCACTTACGTCCTCAAAGAGGTCACAGCCCCAACAGGCTACAATCCGATCCAGAAAATCAAATTGACCATCAGTCTAGATGGACAAATTAGGATTGTGGAAGGACCACAAGACTTGTTGGAAAGTCAAGCTGTGAATGCCAATAACGAGATAGAACTTGTCGTCAAGAACAGACCATTTACAGATTTCAGTATCGAAAAGGTTAGCAATCTCGATTCGACGAGCAATTTGGCAGGAGTTCAGCTGCAAATCAAGGCAAAAAATAATGGACCAGCTCCGCTATTTAGCGATGATGATTTGCATAGACAACGGTATCGTGCAACGATTGATACCGCAAATAAAGCCTTGACCTGGTGGACCCAATCCAATGACGTTGGCAATGCTGTCTTTAAACTTCCTCAGGGAACGTATACGATTAGTGAGTTAGCTGCACCAGCTGGTTACGAATTGCTTCAACCGTTTGATATTATCGTTGGAGAAGATGGTCAAGTTCGGTTGGCAAACGGCGCACCGACCAATGCGGAGATTAATACCAAAGATAACAGGCTCAATCTCAAATTGACCAACATCTTCAAACCGAAACTGAAGATTATCAAGGTTGATAGCAGGAATGAGACTCGCAGACTTGCAAATGCAACCTTCAAACTCTTTGGTGGGGATGGACGCACGCAGGTTGGAAGTGACTTGGTGACAGGCGCTACTGGAGAGATAGAAACTCCAGCCTTGACACCGGGTACCTACTATCTACAAGAAACCCAGTCCCCAGCAGGCTTCCAGACAAATGGAACCAAGTACAAATTGATCATTGCTGCGGATGGCACAACAACTGTAGAGAATGGCAACGACCTTATTGCTGTCGCGCCACTTTCGGATGACAAAGTCATTCAAATCACGGTGAAAAACAAGGTGAAGACCTATCTCTTGAAGATTAAGAAGCGCGACTATGATAATCCAACTAACGGAGTATCTGGTGCTCGATTTGCTCTCTATCCATCTGAAGGTCCAAACGCAGATGGTAGCAATATGGTGCAAGTGCTCATCAACGGTAGTATGACACCCCTTGTGGGTAACAGCTATTCTCATTTTGATAATACGATTGATTTTCCAAATATTCCACCTGGAGAATACGTCCTTAGAGAGATACAAGCTCCATCAGGCTACACAAAAATCAGAGATACGCGCCTTCAGATTGGGGAGGACGGACGCTTGACGCTCCTTGATGCAGATCAGGCTCTTGTATCCGTTGAGACAGGGCAAGGGGATACGCTTGTCATGGTTGCTAAAAACATTCGTACTTTTAACTTCCAAATCAAAAAAGTGGATAGTACAAATGAGGCGACTCTCCTCGATAATGCTCAATTCTCAATCTATAAGACAGATGTTAACTGGACAAAAGGAGACACAGCCTTAGCTCAGGGTCTGACAAGAGCGGGTATCTACCAGACGAATCTTGAGCCTGGCTATTATATCCTAAAAGAAGACCAGGCTCCATCCAATGTCATTAAGTTAACTAACCTATCACATTTTGTGGTGGGTTAGTTTTTATGTTACACTAAAAATAAAAGGGGAAAAGTCATGCTAGATCAGATTAAAGCTCATTTACTTGATAGTATTAACGACATCGTTTCTAGTGCCAATCAGTTTGTGCTTCATCCTGAAAAAGATTTTAGTCGGCAAAGTCAGCTAACGATGAAAACCATGATTCAAGCTATACTGACCATGGGTGGTAATACCTTAGCCAAAGAGCTACTTGATTTAGATTTGCCTGTCTCTCAATCTGCCTTTGTCCAACGGCGGTATCAGATTAAACACCAAGCTTTTAAAACACTTTTTAGGGATATTACTTCTAAAATTCCAATCTCTGATAATCTCCCTATCCTGGCTGTTGATGGCAGTGATGTGATTCTACCAAGAAATCGTTTTGATAAAACGACCTCTTTTCAAACTGGACCACATCACACTCCTTACAATCTTATTCATATCAATGCTCTCTACAATCTTGAACAAGAGATATATCATGATTTACGGATCCAAGATAATCGAGAGGTTGATGAACGTGCAGCTTTTATTGACATGATGAAGAACTCTTCTTTCAAACAAGCTCTGGTAATAATGGATAGGGGGTATGAATCCTACAATGTCATGGCTCACTGCCAAGAAAGAAATTGGTCCTATATTATTCGTATTCGTGACGGGAATCATTCTATGAAATCAGGATTTAACCTCCCTGACACCCCTTGTTTTGATGAAAAATTTGACCTAAACATCTGTCGGAAACAGACCAATGAGATGAAGCAACAGTATCAAAATTTTCCTAATCACTATCGCTGTTTACCTAATCACACATCCTTTGACTTTCTACCAAGCTCTAGCCGAAAAAGCGACCCAGTTCAGTTTTACGAACTTCATTTTCGAATGGTGCGTCTCGAAATCAAGCCAGGTTTCTTTGAAACTTTGGTGACAAACACCGATTATTCTCCAGAAAAATTAAAAGATCTCTATGCCTACAGATGGGGCATAGAGACCAGTTTTCGTGACCTAAAATACAGTATCGGTCTGACTCATTTTCATGCAAAAAAGAAGGAAGGGATTCTCCAAGAAATCTACGCTCGCTTTATCAATTTTAATGTTTGTAAATGGCTAACCTCACACGTTGCTATTAAAACATCAAAGTTAAAACAGGCTTATAAAATTTGTTTTTCAGACGCTGTTTATGCCTGTCGAAAATTTCTTAGAAACAAACTCACTTCCTTCCAATTAGAAACCTACATTGCCAAACATTTATCCATCATCCGACCCAATCGAACGTTCCAAAGAAAGATAAAAAGCAAGGCACCTGTAAGCTTCACTTATAGAGTAACATAATAGTTGAAAAATTGGGTTAAAAAACATCCTTTTTGTGCGCCCTAAATACAAAAACTATTCCCGTTTGGTCATCAATTGCTCGGACGGGAATAGTTCCTTTAATTGTTTAAATGCTTAACTTAATGACATTGAGGCTCCATCCGGTTATCTCCTCAATCGGAATGAATACCGCTTCCAGATTAACCACGATGGTTCTATCTATCTTCATAATCCAGATGCCACCGTCTCGTTGGCTTCTGCAGACACGAATCGTCTTGTCGTCTTTACTATGAAAAATACCCGAACAACCTCTCAGTTCAAGTTGGCAAAACGCTCGTATCGTGATTCAGCTCAACGTCTAGAAGCGACATTTGAATTGAAAGAAAGTGGGAATGCACAAGCGCCAGCAGTTGTTAAGAGAACAACGACAACAGGAGATGAAGTTCTCTTTGACAATTTGCCAGTAGGGAAATCGTACATTTTGAAAGAGACGGTAGCACCAGACGGCTATCAAAAGATTGAAAAAGAAATCCATATTGATATAGGCGCAGATGGAGCCATCACTATCCAAGATGGAGGTGACCTCGTCAGTCTAGACAATACGGATAGTCACCTGATTATTGTGAAAAACCTCCGCAAAGGAGAATATCCGAAAACGGGTGGTATAGGAATTATTCCTTATATTGCATTAGGGGGGGTGATGATGTTACTGGCTCTTGCCGTCGAGCTAGGAAAAGAAAAACGTTGGAAACATATACGTAAATAAGCTACATATCATTTTATCTTTTATTACTTGGTTAACTGGTTTTGACGTACTTTAGTACAGTCTGCAGATTTTGACACGAACTGTGTTCGTTCAATTTCCACCCACCAACTATCTCCTAGATAGTTGGTGCTAGTAATAAAAGCAAACTGAAAGATTAAAAAAGAAAAGGAGAAAATAGTGAAAAAGTTAACAAAAGTATTCTCCCTCTTGACCGTTCTTCTGACGATGTTCGGTCCATTGGGAAATCTTCGACATTTAGTACATGCGGATGATACGCATCAAACTAAGGTTGTGGTGCATAAGGTCTTGATGAGTAAAGAAGATTTTAATAATTTTAATCACGAGACAGTACAAACTACCCAAAAGTATGATGGTACAACTATCCAAGAAAATAATTTTAAAAATTATTTTGGGCAATCAGCTCAAGAAATTGCAGGTGTCAACTTTAAGGTTTGGAAAAAGGTTGATTCACAACAAAATGGCTCAAAAACTGGTGCTCAATTAGGTATTACTGGTGAGGGGCAAGACGAACATTATGTATTAGATACTACGAATAATGGCACTAACGGTGTCAATACTAGAGAAGGTAGTGCTGGTGCTGAGTTCACACTTCCAAACGGTACCTACATCTTTGTAGAAGACAAAGAAAACTCACCGTACTACAACAAACAAGGTGACGGTGCAGGTAGCGAATTAACAGAAGCTAAGGCTGTTCCTTTCCGTCTCGTTTTACCAGTTACTCGTCCAGATGGAACAGGATATTTTGATAGCACAACTAATCCTCTTCACGTTTATCCAAAAAACACAGAAGATAAGCCGACTGTGACCAAGCAGTTTTCAGACAATACCATGGGACCTAAAGATGTCACAATTGGTGAAGAAGTAACCTACAAAATTACTACAAACATTCCAAAAGGTTCTTCTTACAAGACAATTGTCTGGGAAGACTTGATGGTTGAAGGTTTGGATTATAAACTAAATTCATTAGTCATTGCTTATAAAGAAGTTGAGAGTCTAGAGAAAAATACTCACTATACAGTGACTGAGGATAAACGTGGATTTATGGTGAAAGTAAATGAAACAGGTCTGAGGGCTATAGAAGAGGCTGCTAAGACTCAGGATGTTAACATCACTTTGACCTATAATGCTGTCCTAAACGACTCAGCTAAGGTTGATACAGAAATCCCTAACCAAGTGACCTTCCACTATGGTAACCGCCCACGTACAGATCTTTACAGTGAACCAAAACCAGTGACACCGAAAGAAGAAGGTGGTATAGTAAAAATCCAGGTTAACAAGGTTTGGAAAAATGAAAACGATAAAAAAGCAGTAAAATTCAAAGTATATGAAAAGGCTACAGGTGTATTTGCTGGCGAATTTACGTTACAACCTAACGAAACTACTAAAGAATTTAGAGACAATCTTAAAGCAGGTGTTGAGTATATTGTAGTGGAAGATACGACTTCTGGAACTATTCCATCCTATACTAGTGAAGGTGGAGAAAAAGCTCACATTGTTACTGTAACCAACAACCCATCAGATAACCCACCACCGCTCACACCAGAAAAACCAAAAGTTATCACTCACGGAAAACGCTTTATTGAGACAGATAATGTGGATGGATTGAATGACGCTACTGTTAAACTTCTCGGTGCAGAGTTTGTGGTGACGAATGCACAAAATCAATATTTGGCTTTGAAATCAGAGCAAGACCAAACAGACGCTGTAAATAAATACAAACAAGCAGAACAAGAGTATCTTGCATCTGTGAAAGCAAATGATGGCCAAGCCGAAGCTAAAAAAGCTCTTCGTAATGCAGCCTATGAAACACTGAATATGCAGTGGCAGTGGGTGCAAGATGAAAACCAAGCCTTCAAGTTCATTTCATCTACAGAAGGTAAATTCGAAGTCAAAGGTTTGAAAACAGGAACCTACTACTTGAAAGAAACCAAAGCTCCAGAAGGATATGCATTACCAAGTGATAAGATTGAGTTCCAAGTTGGACAAGGAACATGGGGAGCAACTGAAGAACTTACTGCTCAAAACTTCCAACAAGTGAAAAACAAAAAGATTATCATTCCACAAACTGGTGGTATTGGTACCCTTGTCTTCACAGTGGTTGGTTTGAGTACAATGGTATTTGCATTCATCGCTATGAAAAAGCGTCAGGCGGAAGACGCCTAGGATAGAGTAGAAAAGGAGGGTCTGATGAGGATTATTAAACAGCTAGTCTGTTGCATAATTGCACTGGTCTGTTCGTTGTCTCTGCCCTCTCTTTTGGTTCAAGCAGAGGATACCTATTCTATTCAGGTCGGCATTTCCTTGCCAGAGCATGTGGATGCGGGCAAGCTAGATTTGAGTCTTGAAGCCTGGTATCTGCCGGAGGGGGATCGAGAGACTCCCGAGCAACTGGCAGAGAAACTCTATGCCCTGAGTCGAGCGGAGCTAAGTCAGCTGTATGGACAAGCCCAGCTTTCTGACCCCTTGACTCCTCAAGGATTTGTAGGTTTTTCTGGTCTGAAAAAGGGCTGGTACTACATTCGACAGCAGGGGTCAGCTACTACCGTTGAGGTTATTCCCTTTGTCCTACAGGTAGACGGACAATTGCAGACTGTACAGGCTAAGGTTGGACTACCGGGGGAAAAAGTGGGTTATAGGAATTTTCTCAAGGTTTCTACCAGTACAGCCCCCTTGGCAGGAGCGACTTTCCAAGTCTTGGAAGAGGTGGACGGTCAACTGAGGCAAGTGATGATTGACGGCAAACCCTATCATCTGACCTCGGAAAATGGTGGTCACCTCAAAGTAGGTCCACTCCCCTATGGTAGTTACTATCTTAAGGAAATCAAGGCTCCCAAGGGCTATCTTCTCAGTCAGGATACCATTCCCTTTGAGATTAGTCTGGATTCGCATGTTTCGGATGTCATCCGCATAAAGAACAAACCCGTCACACCTCCCGGTATTGAAATCCCATATACCGGAAATGCGGTGGTCATAGCGGTTTTATCGCTAGGCATTATTCTCTTCTTGCTAGGCTACCGCTTGGTCACATACAAGAAAGGGGAAAAGACTTAGTCTACCTTTGGTCATATTGTTGACAGAATACACCTGCTGGAATCAAGTATCAGCAGGTGTATTTTTTCTTGAAAACATTAAGTGTTTCTGGAAAAAAATTCTCTCAAGTGCTATAATATTACTAGGAACTTCGAATTAATAGATAGAGAGTCATGCTCAATTCTATTTATCGGAGGAACACAATTGACAAAATTTCGACATAGCATCAGCCCTATGGCTGACATCGCAGCTAAGAAAATTTTCAGTGACCATGAAATTACCATTGATTTCATTGAGACCTTTCTGGGCTTTCGTCCCAAGTCTGTCCAGATTTTAAATGGAACGATTGCTGATTTGAAGAAAGAACGTGAGGGCTATTTTAGCACAACGGTGGATGTTTTAGCGAGATTGGACGACGGGACTCAGGTTATCATTGAAATTCAGGTGGTCCATCAACACAGCTTTATCAAACGTCTCTGGACTTACTCTTGTCAGCACTTGGTCAAGGATTTGCCTAATGTTCGTGACAAGGTCAAACGAACCCATGACATGTATGATAAGATTTCACCTGTTTATTCCATAGCCTTGGTCGCCACCCAGTATTTCGACGATAAGCAGCCCATCCATTCCTTTGTCTTGACAGCTGAGGAAAATGGACAGGTGTTGGAAATTCCGTTTGGAGAGCAAGGGGAGATGAAGAAACCATTTGAAATGGTTATTATTGAATTGAACAAGCTGAGTGAGGGAAAATTGGCTAAGAACCAACGCTTGTGGATGGAATTTTTTGCCAATCGTGAATTTAGCCAGCAACAAACAGACGCTATCAGCAGGGCCGAACACCTGCTGGATAGAAATACATGGACAGAGGAGGAAAGGAAGATGATTGATCAATTAGCCTACAGTGCCGCCAATCATTTTGGTGAATTGGAGACTTCTTTCATACTAGGTAGAAAGCGTGGTCAGGAAGAGGGACGGTTAGAAGGACGGGCAGAAGGTCGATTAGAAGGTCAGCTCAAGATTGCTCGGCAGATGTTAGTAGAAGGTTTCGCTGATGAAATGATAGCGAGACTGACAGGACTAAGCCAGGAAGACTTGGATGGTTTGAAAGGTGAGCGAAAATGATTGATCAACTAGCCTACAGTGCCGCCAATTATTTTGGTGAATTGGAGACTTCTTTCATACTAGGTAGAAAGCGTGGTCAGGAAGAGGGACGGTTAGAAGGACGGGCAGAAGGTCGGTTAGAAGGCCGATTAGAAGGTCAGCTCAAGATTGCTCGGCAGATGTTAGTAGAAGGTTTCGCTGATGAAATGATAGCGAGACTGACAGGACTAAGCCAGGAAGACTTGGATGGTTTGAAAGGTGAGCGAAAATGATTGATCAACTAGCCTACAGTGCCGCCAATCATTTTGGTGAATTGGAGACTTCTTTCATACTAGGTAGAAAGCGTGGTCAGGAAGAAGGTATGGCTCAAGGACTTCAAAAGGGTATTCAAAAAGGTCGAGCAGAAGGTATGCTGGATGGTCAGCTCAAGGTTGCTCGGCAGATGTTAGTAGAAGGTTTCGCTGATGAAATGATAGCGAGACTGACAGGACTAAGCCAGGAAGATTTGGATGGTTTGAAAGGTGAGCGAAAATGATTGATCAACTAGCCTATAGTGCCGCCAATCATTTTGGTGAATTAGAGACTTCTTTCATACTAGGCAGAAAGCGTGGTCAGGAAGAGGGCCGGTTAGAAGGACGGGCAGAAGGTCGATTAGAAGGTCAGCTCAAGATTGCTCGGCAGATGTTAGTAGAAAGTTTCGCTGATGAAATGATAGCGAGACTGACAGGACTAAGCCAGGAAGATTTGGATGGTTTGAAGACCGGAAGATTGGATGTGACAAAAGCTGATTTTTAGAATTGAATGTTGAGCATCCAAAGAGCAGCTGAGTGAGACGGACGAATTAAAGAATTTTCTATGGTCATCTGTGTTGTTTCAAACGATGGGAGTCAGGAATTGCGTTATTTTAGTTGCAGTTTTTGTTAGCTTGGAATGATTTAGTGCGTGACAATTCTTCATCAATGCATCACATTTTAGCACCTGGAGGTGATGGTGAATGAGCAAAGGGGAAAAAGAAGAATAATCTCTTTTTCTACTTGATTTTTATAATCGGATTTGGAATTTTACTCTATCCCCACATTTCAAATTTCTACTATCGTTATGAGGCGACGCACATTGTAACGGATTTTGACCAAGCCAAGTCAGGCTTAGCTTCAGCTGAAATCAAGCAACGTTTGGATTTGGCTCATGCTTTTAACGAAAGTTTACACAATGTTCTTGCGGAAGATCCCTATAGTCGTTCTCGTCACGAGGCCGGTCGGGCGGAATATGCACGGATGTTGGAAATCCATGAACGGATAGGACATGTCGAGATTCCTAAGATTGAGGTAGATATTCCCATGTATGCTGGGACTTCAGAGGAGGTCTTGCAGAAAGGGATTGGGCATTTAGAGGGGACTTCCCTACCTGTTGGCGGTCAGGATACCATAGTGTATTAACGGCTCATTCTGGTCTACCCAAGGCACGCTTGTTTACGGATTTGCATCGTTTAAAGCTAGGAGATGAATTTTATATTCACAATATCGGAGACGTATTGGCTTATGAAGTGGATCAAATCTTGGTGGTTGAGCCGAGTAATTTTTCTCAATTATTGGTTGTTCCAAACCAAGATTATGTAACCTTATTGACTTGTACGCCTTATATGGTGAATACACATCGACTTTTGGTGCGAGGACATCGCATTCCTTATGTGGAAGAAGAACATCGCAAGGCAACGGATCAGGCTGAGAAACGGATTTTGATACGCTATCTTTTATATGCTTTAGGCATGCTTGTTGCCATTGGCTTGATTTTTGTCTTGACTAAAAGGAAGAGGAGGACGAAATGATGAAGAACCTGCTGGAATCTAATCGCTTTCTTCAAAAGAAGTTGGTCCTGCGTTTGATTTTTGTGTTGGGACTGCTCATAACGCTCTATCCTTTATGTTCTCATCTATACTATCGCTACGAGGCAGAACAGGAAGTGCAGGAGTTTTATCAACTAGCCAAAGACCTACCGACTCAAGAGGTGTTAAATCGTCTCGAATTGGCTAGGGCCTATAATAAGACCTTGAATCCAAGAAAATTACAGGATCCCTATTCAGAGGAGGAAAAGGCTGGTCTAGCAGAGTACGCTCGTATGTTGGAGGTCAAGGAGAAAATTGGCTATGTCGAGATTCCGAAACTAAATGAAAAAATCCCTGTCTATGCAGGAACATCCGAGGAAGTCTTACAAAAGGGAGTTGGTCACTTGGAAGGTTCTTCCTTGCCTGTCGGTGGTGCCAATAGCCATACGGTCTTGACAGCTCATCGAGGTCTTCCCACGGCCTCTCTTTTTACCAATTTGGATCAACTCAAGCTAGGAGATCGCTTTTATATTCATAATATTGCTGAGATTTTGGCCTATGAAGTAGATCAGATTTTAGTTGTTGAACCTAGTGATTTTGAACCTGTGTTGGTGGTAGAAGAAAAGGATTATGCCACTCTTTTGACCTGTACTCCTTATATGGTCAATAGCCATCGCTTGTTGGTCAGGGGGCATCGGATTTCCTATGTTCCAGAGGTGCATGAGGAAGAAGAACCAGGTTTCTTTGTCGATAGGATGCTTTTATCCTATCTGGTAGCTGCTCTTCTCCTTATTCTCTTATTGGCAGGCTACCTCCTATTCCGAAGAAGAAAAGCGACTAGGAGGAGACGGTCATGAAGTTGAAAATTGTTGGCTATCTATTGATGATAGTGGGATTATTGTTGCCCTTATTATTGTTCAGCAATATGACAGTTCATGAGGTGAGGGAATTTTTTGCTTACCAGAGCTACAAAAAAATGGAGTCAGGCTTTTCAAAGAAAGAGGAAGAGGTCATTGAACACTATCAAGAAGCGGTGCGGAGTGGTCAACTGGCAACAGTTGATCCCTTTGCTGAGACTAGGAAAGATGAGCAGTCCGTATCTGATTTTGGAGATACCATCATCGGCTATGTAAGCATTCCTAGTCTTGAAATCCGCCAACCTATTCGGGTGGGAGCCAGTGATTCCCATCTTGATCAGGGTGTAGCGGTGGTGTCAGGAACGGACTTGCCTTTCGGAGGTCTGGATCGTCGTAGTGTGCTGGCTGGCCACAGAAGTTGGTATAGTGATTTGCGTTTTTTCCGATTGAATGAAATGCGTGAAGGCGATGAGATTTTTGTTGAAATTGGTGAAAAAGTAGTCACCTATCGGGTCAAAAATACAGAAATCATCAAGGCAACCGATTGGCAGAAATTGCTTCCGATAGAAAAACAGGATGTCTTGACCCTGTTGACCTGTGATCCATTGGTTCCGCCCTTTGATTATCGTCTTTTGGTCAATGCCTATCGCTATCATGATAGTAGCGAGCAGGCAGTATCAGCTTCAGAAGAAAAAAGACAGTCTAGTCAAGCAGTGCTGGAATCTTATCGCAAGAAAGGTGTAAGCTTCATCGCCTATCTGACCCTTTTAGGCTGGATTTTGTTTGTCTATCTTGCCTACAAGTTGCTCAAGCTTGTGAGAGAGTGTCAAATTACTAAAGTACTATAAGTTTGCTATAACAGGAATAAGAGAAAAAAGACTTAGAGAACCACCGTTTCTGATGGCTGTTCTAAGTCTTTTTGTTTGGTGAACTGTATTATTTATAGCTCAATTTCCATGACAATCGGTGTATGGTCTTGGCGGGCACCAGAATCAATCATATCTGACTTGGTTACCTTATCAGCGATACGGTCGCTGACAAGCCAGTAATCAATTCTCCAGCCTGTGTTGTTGATTTTGCTGGTACGGCTGCGTTGTGCCCACCAAGTATAAGCGTTGAGGACATCCCCGTGTAAGTGGCGGAAGGTATCTGTAAAACCTTTTGCTAGAAGATTTGTAAAACCTTGACGTTCTTCATCTGTAAATCCTGGAGATTGACGGTTACTTGCGGGATTAGCAAGGTCAATTTCCTTGTGAGCAACGTTGTAGTCACCTGTGGCTAAGACAGGCTTTTGGCTATCAAGTTTTGCTAAGTAGTCAGCATACTGAACGTCCCAGATTTGACGGTCAGCAAGCCGTTTCAAGCCATCACCAGCATTTGGCGTATAAACTTGTGTGACATAGAAGTCATCAAATTCTAGCGTGATGATACGCCCTTCAGAATCCATGGTTGTTGGAGCACCAATCTCAGGGAAGGTAATGGTTGGAGTTAGATGGTTTTTGTAGAGGAAGAGTGTACCAGCATAGCCTTTGCGAGCTGGTTCTACAGATGAACGCCAGGTATTTGCGTAACCTGGGAAGTAGCTTTCAAGGATTTCCAAGTGTTTTTTTGTCGGTCCCTTGTCAGAGAGTTTGGTTTCTTGAATGGCGATAATATCGGCATCTTCAGCAACTAGCGTGTCAATGACGGCACGGGATAGGAGGGCGCGTGGGGATTCAGCTGTCAGAGCAGCATTGAGGGAATCAATGTTCCAAGAAATGAGTTTCATAATTTTCCTTTTCTAGTCTGTTACTGTTTTACATTATACCAAAAATCAAACTTGCAGGCGAATATGGAAACTTGAAAAAAATTTTATAATTTTTGTATTATAACATTAAAATTGTGATACAATAGAACTAATAAATCTGTGTCAAGGAGGTTATTATGAAAAGAAAATTATTTGTTTTTGCCTGGTTAGCCCTAGTTTTGGAAATGCTAATCTACTACTGGTACCAGTTGCCTGCTTTAAATATTTTGAGTGTGGACTTCTGGATATTTTTCCTTCAATCTGTCGGATTGGTTTGGCTCATACTTTCCATGTTCAGCTCCAAAGGTGCTTTTCAAAAGGTGACTAAGATTTCCGGTCGCCAGAGACAAGTAGATACCTATCAGATTAAAACCTCGCAACTACCAGCTTACTTAAAATGGTTGGGACGAATTTGGGTATTGGTTGTCCTGGGTTTGTTGGGGCTGGGGCTTATTAACTCACGTGTATTTCGTGCTAAGGATTACGCTGCTGTCATAAGCGTTAAGGATGCGGATTTTAAAGCAGATTTTCCCGAAACAGACATATCCAAATTGGCCCTCCTAGATCGCGCCTCAGCCGAAAAAATCGGTGACACCTATCTTGGCACCATTGACAAGGTTTCCCAGTTTGGCATTTCGGACGATTATCGCCAGATTACTATCGGTCAGCAACCGTTCCGTGTATCGCCTTTGGAATATAAGAATTTTTGGAAATGGCTGAGCAACCATCAAGATGGGATTGGTTACTACGTGAAGGTTAATCAGACAACAGGGAAGGCAGAACTTGCCAAGTTGAGCAAAGCCATGCACTATTCAGATTCTGAATTTTTGCTGAATGATACCTTACGTCATCTTCGCCTGCAATACCCGACAACTATTTTTGGGAAACCATCCTTCGAAGTGGATGACCAAGGAAATCCATATTATATTGCAACGATTTACGAGCCAAAATTTGGACTTTCATCAAATGATCCGATTGGTGCTATTGTATTGGATGCAGTAACAGGCGAAAGTAAGAAGTATAGTCTGGAAGATATTCCAGAGTGGGTAGACCGTGTTTATTCGGCAAACAATGTTATCAGCCGTGTAGATGACCACTATACTTATCAAAATGGTTTCTGGAATACCATTTTCAGTCAAACTGGTGTGAAAAATACAACAGACAGCTATAATTATATTTCTATCGGCTCAGATATTTATCTCTACACAGGTATCACCTCAGCAACTGCTGATTCATCCAACCTTGGATTTATTCTTGTCAATATGAGAACTCGTGAAATTACCAACTACAAATTGGCTTCAGCGACTGAAACAGCAGCGCAAGAGTCCGCAGAAGGTGAAGTGCAGGAAAAAGGCTATAAAGCCACTGCTCCAAGCCTAGTTAAGTTGGCAGATACAGCCTACTATCTGGTTTCTCTCAAAGACGACGCTGGCCTGGTCAAATCCTATGCATTGGTCGATGCGGAAGATTACCAGCAAGTGACAGTCAACAATGACGTGGCGTCCCTTATTTCTCAAGTCACAGGAACGGATGCTTCTAGCCTTTCAGGATTGACGGTGACTGAAAATGAAGAAGTTGGTGAACAGACTGAGGTTATCAGTGGAAAAGTAGAAGCTTTAGCGAGTCAAATAATTGGCGGTGCGACAATCTACTATATTGAGTCTGAGGGCAAGATTTATAAAGTCAAAGCAACGGAAGATAGTACAGATCGTTTACCGTTTATCAAAGTAGGAGATCACTTTAGCGGTCAGTTAGATAAGAAAAATTATCTTAAAAACTTTAAGGTTAATCCAGAATAATAAGAAGAAAGAGTGAGGTAGAAAAGCCTTGCTCTTTTGCTTGTCATCACCCATGCGAGATATTTCAACTTATGGTATAATGGGGCGTTGTGGTTCTTTGACAGGAATCCGTAGATTGTTCTGTCGAGTATCCATATTCTTATTCTGAAGGAGAATTTTGTGAGTTTATTTAGAAAAAAACAAGCAGTCGGTCGCCATAGTCAAATGCGTCGGCATTTAGGCTTAGTTGATTTGATATTTTTAGGTATCGGTTCGATGGTTGGAACAGGTATCTTTACGGTAACTGGTTTGGCAGCAGCCCAGTATGCAGGGCCAGCTCTGATCATCTCAATTGTTATTGCAGCAATTTCAGTCGGACTAACAGCCTTGTTTTACGCAGAATTTGCCTCTCGTATACCGACTAACGGTGGTGCCTATGGTTATCTCTACTCGGTTTTTGGTGAATTTCCTGCCTGGATTGCTGGCTGGCTGACGATTATGGAATTTTTAACAGCGGTGTCCAGTGTGGCTTCTGGCTGGGGAGCCTATCTAAAAGGACTGCTGGCTAATTTTGGTATCGCTACGCCGACAGCTCTGAATGGAACTTTTAACCCCGCTGCAGGCACCTATGTAGACCTCTTACCAGTTCTCGTCTTGATTTTTGTGGTAGGAGTGGTCTTGCTTAATTCTAAGGCAGCTCTTCGTTTCAATTCAGCCTTGGTAGTTTTGAAATTTTCAGCGTTGGCTTTATTTATTTTAGTAGGGTTATTCTTTATCAAACCAGAAAACTGGTCGAACTTCTCTCCTTTTGGTTTTGGTGCCATTTATGGTGGACAGGCGGGAATTATGGCGGGAGCGTCTCTCATGTTCTTTGCCTTCCTGGGATTTGAGTCTATTTCATTAGCGATTGATGAGGTGAAAAAACCTGAGAAGAATGTACCAAAGGGAATCGTGTTGTCTCTATCCATTGTAACAATTCTTTATATTGTAGTGACATTAGTATTGACTGGTATGGTTCACTATACTAAGTTGAATGTGGCAGATGCGGTTGCCTTTGCACTTCGAGAAGTTGGATTGGATTGGGCAGCGAGTTATATTTCTATTGTTGCAATCCTAACATTGATTACAGTATGTATTTCCATGACCTACGCCTTGTCGAGAATGGTCTATTCCATCAGTCGTGATGGTTTGCTACCGAAATCATTGAGCCGATTGACACAAACAAGCAAGGTTCCTAAAAATGCGACCATTCTTGTGGGGATTTTTGCAGCCATTTGTGCAGGTATTTTCCCACTAGCAAGTATTGCTTCTTTCCTCAATATCTGTACCTTAGCTTATTTGATCATGCTGGCGTTGGGTATTATTCGTCTGCGTCAGGTTGAGGGCTTGCCAAAAGCAGGACAATTCAAAACGCCTCTTGTTCCCTTGTTACCTATCCTCTCGATTATCATTTGTCTTTCATTTATGTTCCAGTATAGTTTAGATACTTGGTTAGCATTCGGAGTATCCTTGGTTATTGGAATTTTGATTTACTTCTGTTATGGCTATCGTCATTCGGAAGTGAAATAATAAATAGATTAAGGCTGGGCAAAAAGCCTAGCACCACTTTTCAGAGTTCGTGTCAACATCTCAGCGCAGTGGTTGATTGGCAGATTTGTTCGTGTTTTACACTCCAAATCTAACCTCTACGACTGATGCGAACAGAGTTCGCCTTATCTCCAACCTCAAACTGTCTCCCAGACAGTTTGAGCTGTGCGGGGGTGGGAGTGAAACAGTCTGGGGATAGACTGTTTCAGCTCAACAACTAGAAATAAAGACTTGTTGACGAACTCTTTTTCTACCATTTGTCAAGCCTATCAAGGTATTTGATGAAAAATATATCGAGTTCAATAGTCAAAATAAAGAAATTGTTTTCTTTTGGACTAAAGTTACGTGTAAAAAAGGGTACACGAAATTAACACCTTATGTTGAAAATTTTTGATAAGGTGTTACAATAATATAGCATAAACAATTTTACTGATTTTGGGTTAAAGTGTAATCGTAAAGTTTGTTATGCGTTATGAGGTAATACATTGTCCGAATGAGACGATGTATGGAGGCAATCGTGTGTGGCTTCGTAGAAGTCGTTTGCGATTGTCTTTTTCGTTTCTCATAAAAGTCGGCGATATGGCAAGGCTTGGTGTGACTGGCTGAAGCGATATTGTGAATACATTTGAACAGAATCTTTCTAGCGTAGGGATTGCCACGCTTGGTAATGTGTTCCTTAGCGAGGAAGTTGCCAGATTCATAGTGTCTCAGATCAATACCGATAAAGGCATTGATTTGGTTGGCAGACTGAAAACGGCGAATATCTCCCAGTTCACCAATAATACTTGTTGCAGTAGTCTCAGCTATTCCAGGAATAGAGAGCAGAATGTCATATTCAGGTAATGGCTGAGCTAGTTCCACCATTTGGTCTAGGACAGTTTGTCTCTGTTCAGAAAGCCGAAGCAATTCTTTTCCATAGTAACGAACCTCTTCCAGCATTGGAGAGGTTTTCTTGACGGCACAATAAGATTGATTAGCTAGTGCTATCAGCTTCTCAGCTAAATACGCCACACGCTTGTCAGAAATCCGTTTTGAGGTGGACTGACGAATGCTCTCTAAGAGTTCGTCCTTGCTTAAATCAAGCACGAAGTCCTTGTAAGGAAACGCAGTAACTAAGTTCCAGTATTGTTCCCCAGTTGGCTTTGATAAGACAGTCTCTATCTCTGGAAACGTGACTTGCAAGACCTTGTGCAGACGGTTTTTAGCTCGAACGATGTCCTCAGTTAAGTTCTGATAGAAGCGACTTAAATCTCGCAGTTCTTGATAGACTTCTTCTTGGACATAAGTGGGTTTACGATTCAGCACAAATTGAGATTGAGCCAGTTTTTCAGCGTCAATTTGATCTGTTTTCCTCACACGCAAGCTATCCAGTTGCTTCTTAGCTTCTAAGGGATTAAGCCTTGTATAAGCATAGCCATTATCTTCTAGAAAAGTTTGGAGACGGCGAGAATAGACACCTGTTGCTTCAAAGATGATTTCTGGTTTATGGACGGTTCTCAAATCGCCAAGTAGCCGAGCAAAGCCTAAGGCGTCATTGGACATGGTATAGCCATGAACTTTCTCACCATTGACTAGAATGGCCACTTCTGAACCTGCCTTACTCACATCAATCCCAAAAACTGCACGCATGATATTACCTCTTTGTCTTGAATGATTCCTTGTTTTAGTGATGTCATTTTCAATACTCGACGTCTGGCGTCCCACATACTTTGATAACATTCTTTCTAAAACAGGTGTCTTGCCAGTTTTTGATGCGACGTCTAGCGTCAAAAGAGTTCTCGACTTAACAAGACACCTCTACTTTAACATAAAGAAAAAGTAGTGACTACTCTCTCCCGTCGGAGATTTCCTCACTACTAATCTTAGTATGTTTTAACTAGTCGAGTTCTTTCCCACTCCCTTTTTTGTACAATTTTTTTATAGAAATAATGGAAAACTTAAAAATAAAATAGTATAATATATATAATGATATAGATATATGAAAGGGGAAACGCAATGTCTAATAGCGATATTCGAGCTAAAGCAACGGTTATTCGTGAACAAACAGATGGGATGATAACCTTGTTTTTGGCACCTGTTTTGATTTCTTTTCTGTCAGGAGTGGCAGAATTTGGCTTGAAACAAATCTGGGGGCAAACTGGTACTTTCTCCTGGGGCACAACTATTGTGAAAGATGGTGTTACTTGGACTCATTAATTTTATTTCTGTTGGCCCGTCAATCATATTTGATTTTATTGCACAATGTTTGATTGTGACGGCGTGTTTTCAACTCATAAGAGTCGTAAGAAAGCAGCGAGACAAGGTCAGCTTTTCAGAGTGTTTTAGTCTACTGGATGGGAAGAATTTTTTACCTATTCTGGTCACGACCTTTTTGAAAATGCTCGTTATTTATATAGCTGGTTTCCCAGCTGTCATTGGGATGGCTTTACTTAGTATTTCATTTTTCAGTACAGTTTTCATTGTTGGGGCTCCGGTTGGCTATCAGCCTGATTTCTCAGGATTTTTTAGCTCCTCCTATTTTCAAATAGGAGTAATCTTAGTCGTGATTGGCTTGGTTTGTGGTCTATTAGTAGATTATGGTCTCAGTCAGGTTCAATTTCTTCTTTATGATCATTTGGAAAATAATATTTATTCTTCTCCGTTTAAATTATTCAAACAGAGTTGGCAATTGATGAAAGGTAATAAGTGGCGTCGATTCATGCTTGACTTGTCATTTATTGGTTGGTTCATCGGTATTTTACTGACTTTTGGTTTGTTGGGCTTGTATGTTTATCCTTATTATTGGACCTGCCAAGCCCTGTTTTATGAGGATTTGATTGCCAAAAATCCTTTGTTACTTTCGAGGGTAGATTCCGTTTGGTCTTCGGAACTAGGATAAGCATAGATTTTATACAGCTACATTGAAATAAAAATACAGACAGTTTCTGCTGGATTTAGCAATCAGCAAGATTCTGTCTGTATTTTTTATCATCACTGCGATACATTATTACTAAAGTTCAAGTTCGGTTGATGGTGATGTGAAATAGAGTTCATATGCCAACCAAGTGATCATACCAGCTTGGATAAGGAGGCTGATAACTGAGCCTTCCACACCAAATGCACCACCTGACAACCAGTCTGGACCAGAGGTTTCTACTGCGATAAAGGCCTGGCCAGCCTGTGTTCCGCTCACTGGAAAGGCAAAGACATTTCCTTGGAAACAATTCCAGGCAGCATGTAGACCACCTATTACCCAAAGATTACCGGTTTTTAACATGACTAAGCAGGCTAAAATGGCAAAGAGTGTTAGGTCGAGAAGGGGAATGAGGGAAATCCCGTCGTTACCAAGATGGAGAAAGGTAAAAAAGAGGGAGGAAACAAGGATACCGACAGGGATATTGTGCTTGGCAGCTAGGGATGAAAACATCCAGCCTCTAGTCAATAATTCCTCTGTTGTGCCTTGAATGGACCAAGCAAGTACAAGGATAAGAAATTCTCCTACTAAATTCGCTGAGAATTGAAAACTAGTCACTTGAATAGCCCCAAATCCCCACATAAGCAAGACACAGGTGGTTAACATAGCAGCACCTATCCCCCAACCAAGTAAGAAGTCTTTCAAAGCTCCTTTTTTTCGTATTCCAAGCCCAAGCCAAGGACTTTTTTCTACAAATCTTGCCCAGAGTATGATGGCAAGACTGATGAAGGCAAAGGCCAATAATTCAAGACTGAGTGTCACAAAGGCATTATCTATGAAAATGAAAAATAAGGGCATAAAGGCAAAGTAACCAACTGTTTCAGCTACTGCCATCAAGACCAGTGCTGTGATAGGCGATAGGATAAAATTGAGATTAAAGCGTGATTTGGCTTTCTCTGAAATGAATGCTGTTTTCATATTTTTCTCCTAGTTTGTGTTTAGTACCAGTCTATCATATTTTCCTATGGAAAACTAGACAGAATTTTGATAAGCGTGATATAATGATACAAAAGTATAAAAGGAGAATATCTATGAAACTAATGGATTGGCTAAGAGATTTTCAATTTGGAGAACACCAATTGGTAGGTCCATTTTTCTATGCAACCCCGCTCGCCTTGAAATTTGAAGTTGGTCCTGCAGAGGAGGCTGAAACCCTTCCTAAGAAAGTTTATCTGGACCGAGCTTATGCGCGTGCGGTAGAGCTTTTGGAGCGGGCTAGTTCAGCATACGACTATGTGGTTCTTTCACTGCTTCGGCAGGAAGATAGGGATATAGACACCTACCTCTGGCATTTTTCATCGAAATTTAACTTCGACAAGGTCCCTGAGCCTGAGTTGATAGAAGTGGAGGATTTGACGGGAGATGTGCTAGTCTTTGAGCGCTATCTCCTTCCAGTTACCGACCAAGACTTGAAAGCTCTGTTGAAGGAGATTATCAAAGCCGACCATGGAGGTTTTAACTATCTATCAAGTTCCGTTCTCTTCCTATCTAGTCAGGACAATATCATCTATCATTGCTACGATGATCGGGGAGTTGATATTGCTGTTTTAGATGATGATAAACGTCGTCAGCTCTTTACAGACTGCCATGACCTCCTTTTTGACTATGATATGGAGGAGATGGAGAGGAGGATGAGGGGGTAGGAAGAAAATGTATATCTGATGACCGTCTTCTATAGTACTTAGGATATTATGGCACACAACTAATTTTTAGGGAGCAAATCAATGCCTTACCGTAAATTAACATCAAGAGATCGGTCTTTTATCAAAGGTCAGACGGACCGCTTGCTGAATCAGATGAATAGCAATGCGGCATATTTGGCGACTGTCCAGACCTATGAGGCAGCCAAGGCCCGCATGAATCAAGCCTATTTGGCTATGGAGTTGGAAGATGACCCAGAGAAAAAGGTACGACTGGCAAAATTGGTTGAAACCTATGCTGCACAAGCCCAGGCTATATTGGACGAGTGGGAGGAGAAGAACAGACATGCAGAGAAAGCGGCAAGAAATATCAAGTTGATCTTGTGGCTGACCGTACTGTTCACCCTTAGCTTTGTTTTTCCAGTCAATATCATTTTAGCCATTCTTTTTGCCGTTTGGTTTTATCGGAATTACCTTCGTTCAAGTAGAATTGCCCAATTGCCTAAGTCTACTGCGAGCCAGTCAATAGTGACAGAAGAGGAAAGTTATGAAGACTGGCTGACAGAAAAGATTGTCACACTTAACAAAGACAAGTGCCAGTGGACAGAGGATGTACTTGCAAAATATGACAGTTTGGATGAAATAGCAGCAGGTATTGGTAAAATTGACGAGATAGATAAAGAAGCTGGTAAGAAAATTCTCCATCGTTATCAAGCAATCTTAGCTGATATTGAAAAATTACCAGATTCTGACCAGAAAACCTATTATTTAGATTTTCATCGAGAAATGATAGCTGATTTGGAAAATGTATTTGAACAGCTCCATATTGTATAAGAACACCGGAAACAGTTCCAAACTGGTTCCGGTTTTTCGCTCTTCGTCAATTGACAAGAGCAGAACTATAATTTTATAGAGAAGATAGACATTAGCTTTCTACTCGGCTTGTATTTAGAACCGCTTTGTGATTTAGCTGAAAATATGATAAAATAGGATGTTGTCAATAACAGGGTTTCATTTGCCCTGAATTTGAAAGGAAAAAATATGACAAAAACACCGTTTTATATCACCACACCGATTTATTATCCGTCTGGCAAGCTCCATATTGGCTCGGCCTACACAACTATTGCCTGCGATGTCTTGGCTCGCTACAAGCGTCTCATGGGGCACGAGGTTTTCTACCTGACAGGGCTTGATGAGCACGGGCAGAAGATTGAGGAGAAGGCAAAAGAGGCTGGTTTGACACCTCAAGCCTATGTTGACGGCATGGCGGTTGGCGTTAAAGAGCTCTGGAACTTGCTAGACATCTCTTACGACAAGTTCATCCGCACGACCGACGATTACCACGAGGAAGTAGTGGCGGCTGTTTTTGAAAAATTGCTGGCGCAGGACGACATTTACTTGGGAGAGTATTCTGGATGGTACTCCGTATCAGACGAGGAATTTTTCACCGAGAGCCAATTAGAAGAGGTCTTCCGAGATAAAAACGGCAAGGTAACAGGCGGTATCGCTCCCAGCGGTCACGAGGTTGCCTGGGTTTCAGAAGAATCCTACTTCCTTCGCCTCAGCAAGTATCAGGATAAGTTGGTCGAGTTCTTCAATGCTCACCCGGACTTTATCCAGCCAGACGGCCGCCTCAATGAAATTATGAAAAACTTCATCGAGCCAGGCTTGGAAGATTTGGCAGTATCCCGTACCTCATTTACTTGGGGCGTGCCTGTACCGTCCAATCCTAAACACGTTGTCTATGTTTGGATTGATGCCCTACTCAACTATGCGACGGCCTTGGGTTATGGTCAGGAAGAAACAGCCAACTACGACAAGTTCTGGAATGGAACAGTTTACCACATGGTTGGTAAGGACATTCTTCGTTTTCACTCTATTTATTGGCCAATCATGCTCATGATGTTGGACATGAAGTTGCCAGACCGCTTGGTTGCTCATGGTTGGTTTGTCATGAAAGATGGCAAGATGTCTAAGTCTAAGGGCAATGTGGTCTATCCAGAAATGTTGGTCGAGCGTTTCGGCTTGGATCCGCTGCGTTACTACCTCATGCGTAGTCTGCCAGTCGGCTCTGACGGGACCTTCACACCAGAAGATTATGTTGGTCGTATCAACTACGAGCTAGCCAACGACCTTGGAAACTTGCTCAACCGAACGGTTGCTATGATTAACAAGTATTTCGGCGGTCAGGTCCCAACCTTTGTTGCCAATGTGACTGATTTTGATGCGGACTTGGCGGCAGTAGTAGCTGACAACTTGGCAAGCTACCACACCTACATGGAAGCTGTGGATTATCCACGCGCTTTGGAAGCTGTTTGGAATATCATTTCCCGTACCAACAAGTACATCGACGAAACTGCACCTTGGGTCTTGGCTAAAGAAGAAGCTGACCGTGACAAGTTGGCAGCGGTGATGGCTCACCTGACAGCAGGTCTTCGTGTGGTGGCTCATTTGATTCAACCATTTATGATGACGACGTCTAATGCTATTATGGAACAGCTTGGTTTGGGTACTGCATTTGACCTTGAAAACCTTGACTTTGCAGGTCTTCCAGCTGGTTTGACAGTGGTCGCAAAAGGCACGCCTATCTTCCCACGTCTGGATATGGAAGAGGAAATCGCCTATATCCAAACCCAAATGGGTGGTAGCTCTGCCATTTCCCAAGAGGAAGAAAAAGAATGGGACCCAGCTGACGTGGAACTCAAAAACGAGAAAGCTGCGATCAAGTTCGAGGACTTTGATGCGGTTGAAATCCGCGTGGCCGAAGTCAAGGAAGTGGCCAAGGTGGAGGGATCTGACAAGCTGCTCAAGTTCCGTCTGGACGCTGGTGATGGACAAGACCGCCAAATCCTGTCTGGTATCGCCAAGTACTATCCGAATGAGCAAGAGTTGGTCGGCAAGAAAGTTCAAATCGTTGCCAACCTCAAGCCGCGTAAGATGATGGGCTTGCTCAGCCAGGGCATGATCCTATCAGCCGAACATGGTGACAATTTAACACTCTTAACAGTCGATCCATCCGTGCCAAACGGCAGTCAGATTGGGTAAAATTACTTAAAAAGACACAAAAACCAGCCTAGTCAGCTGGTTTTTTGAGTGCTTTCCATTCCTCTTCTAGGATTGCCATGATGAGTGTATCGGCATAACTGTCTGCTGTCTTCTGGCTGTCACGCTTGATGCCTTCCAAACGAAAGCCAGCTTTTTCATAGGCACGTTTCGCACGCGGATTGAAGGAAAAAACTTCCAGTTCCAAGCGATGTAAGCCAACCTGCTCAAAAGCAAAGTCTCTGGTTTTCTCGACTGCCCAAGTGTCCAGACCTTGTCCCAGATAGTCCTCGTCAAAGATAACGATACGGAAGTTAGCATAGCTGTTCTCCCAATCCAGTTCATTGATAACCGACTCACCGATAAATGTCCCGTCAGGTGCAATCATTATAAAATCAAACCGGTCAGGGTCAGTGACAATCCGGTTGTAGTAGCTGACAACATCCTCTTTCATATAAGTCCCCGAACTCCCCGTCAGGCGATTAATTTCAACGGAAGGCTTGGTAAAACAGTCCTCATAGTATTTCTCCGCAAAGCCCGCTTGAAAGGACTGTAGGACAAAGCCGTCCTTTTCCCATTTGGCAATTTTTTTGGTCATTTTCCATCTCCTTTTCATCATTTTACCACAACTTGCGAACTAAGTAAAGAGAGGAGGTTTTATGTTAGTTGCACTTGATGAAGATGGACAAGTTTTTAATGTCTTGGAAAATCCTGCGCCGCAAGGCAGTTTTACTTGTCCAGTTTGTGGAGGCCTGGTCCGATACAAGTCCGGAAAGGTTCTGCGTTCGCACTTTGCCCATGTTTCCCTGCGGGATTGTAGTTACTTCTCCGAGAATGAGTCCGCCCAGCACCTGTCACTTAAGTCCAGTCTCTATAACTGGTTGGCTAAAAACGAACTGGTTGAACTTGAAAAATGCCTGCCAAAGATTGGCCAGGTCGCTGATTTATTGGTCAATAATAGTCTGGCCTTGGAAGTTCAATGTTCTAGCCTCCCCATTACTCGTTTGCAGGCGAGAACAATAGCCTATCATGTTGCAGGTTATCAGGTTGTTTGGTTGCTTGGCAAGGATTTGTGGCTCAAGGGACGACTGACCAATTTGCACAAGCAATTTCTCTCCTTTAGTATGAACATGGGTTTTCATCTGTGGGAGTTGGATGATGAGAAGAATGAGTTAAGACTTCGTTATCTCATTCATGAAGACTTGCGAGGCAAGGTGCATTGTCTGACCAAGACCTTTCCCTTTGGTCAGGGAAACTTACTGGATATATTACGTTTACCTTTTTCCAAGCAAACCCTATCTAGTATGACTTGTCCAATGGATGAGGATTTGCCTCGCTACATTGCTCAACAGCTTTATTACAAATCCCCCAAATGGCTCGCCCTACAAGCAGTGGCTTATGGACGTGGAGAAAATCTACTAACCAAGACAGCACTAGACTGGTATCCCCACTATCGTCTGCCCCGCTCTGCCATTGGCTTTGCCCAAATCAAACAAGACCTGACACCGATTTACCAAGCATTTGATCTATTTTACGACAAAGCAAAAGAAAAGAGAAAACAAATCTTGTATCCACCTATAATGTATAGATAACTTATGTAAATAGTTATAACTGATGGAGGTGTATATATTACTTTTGAAAACATGCTCAAAATTTTATTTTGGCTATACTACTGTTGGTGAAGGTTGTAGATTTTATTAGCCTAGTTGCGACTTGCGATGGTGAATGGCAAAAACTATTTTCCAGTTGAATAGTAACCAATAAGCCCTCACTTTTCAATGGAAAGCGAGGCTTTTTTGTGGTAAAATAATAGGAACGGAGGATTTATTATGTCTAAACAACGTTATGAAATTGAAGAAAAATACCAGTGGGACTTGACCACAATTTTCCCAACAGATGAGGCTTGGGAAGCAGAATTGGCTGATTTACAAGCTGAAACTGAAAAAACAAAAGAATTTGCAGGTCATTTGCTGGACTCAGCTAAAAGTCTCTTAGAAATTAGCGAAACGCAACTCGGTCTCATGCGCCGCATTGAAAACCTCTATGTCTATGCGTCTATGAAGAACGACCAAGATACTCGCGAAGGCAAATATCAGGAATTTCAAGCTAAGGCCATGGGCTTGTATGCTGCCTTTTCACAGGCTTTTGCCTTCTATGAGCCTGAATTTATGGCTATCACTGAAGAGCAGTTGGAAGCCTTTAAGGTAGAAGAGCCTGCTCTTGTTCAGTATAGTCACCAATTTGAAAAGCTTCTGGCGGCCAAGGACCATGTCCTGTCACAAGAGGTAGAAGAAGTCCTTGCAGCGACTAGCGAGATTTTTGAATCACCTGCTGAAACCTTCTCAGTCTTGGACAATGCCAGTCTGCGTTTCCCAGAAATCGCAGATGAAGACGGTCACTTGGTACCACTTTCACACGGAAACTACATCCACTTTATGGAGTCTAAAAACCGTGATGTCCGTCAAGAAGCATACGAAGCAATGTACGGTACCTACGAGCAGTTCCAGCATACCTACGCTAAGACCCTTCAGTCTAACGTCAAGGTCAATAACCTGAAAGCTCGTTTGCGGAAGTACGATTCAGCCCGCCACGCATCACTTGCAGCTAATTTCATTCCAGAATCTGTTTACGATACATTAGTGACGGCAGTCAACAAGCACCTTCCGCTCTTGCACCGTTATATCAATTTGCGTAAGAAACTCTTGGGTATTGATGATTTGAAGATGTACGATATGTACACACCATTGTCAGATTTCAGTACCAAGATTTCATACGAAGATGCACTAAAAAAATGTCAAGAAACCTTGGAAATCTTTGGTGAAGATTACTCTGCTATCGTAAAAGAAGCCTTTGAAAATCGCTGGATTGATGTCCATGTTAATGAAGGAAAACGCTCAGGAGCATATTCAGGAGGTGCCTATGATACCAACGCCTTCATGCTCCTCAACTGGCAGGACAATTTGGACAACATGTACACTCTTATCCATGAAACAGGCCACTCTCTTCATTCCATGTTGACTCGTAAGACGCAACCCTATGTCTATGGCCATTATTCACTTTTCTTGGCTGAAATTGCGTCAACAACCAATGAAAATCTCCTAACAGAAAAACTCTTGGCAGAAGTAGAAGATGACAAGGAACGCTTTGCGATTCTTAACCATTACCTAGATGGTTTCCGCGGTACAGTCTTCCGCCAGACCCAATTTGCCGAGTTTGAACAAGCTATCTATAAGGCAGACCAGGAAGGTCAGGTCTTGACGGCTGATTTCCTCAATGAATTGTACGGTCAGACAAACGAGAAATACTACGGACTTTCTGCCGAAGAAAATCCAGAAATCCAGTTTGAGTGGGCTCGTATTCCACATTTCTATTACAATTTCTATGTCTATCAGTATGCGACAGGTTTTGCGGCAGCATCAGCTCTAGCAAACAAGATTGTCAATGGTAGCCCAGAAGACAAAGAAAACTATCTCAACTACTTAAAGGCTGGTAGCTCAGATTACTCCCTCAATGTCATCGCTAAGGCTGGCGTAGACATGACCAAGGAAGATTACCTCAATGATGCCTTCAAGGTATTTGAGGCTCGTTTGGAAGAATTAGAAGCTCTAGTTGAGAAAGGTGTGCACCTCTAATATGATTTCCTATAAACGTTCGATTGTCATTCCTGGTGTAATTAGCCTTGTTTTAATCTTGCTCGGTCTTGGTGGTTTGACCAGACCTGAGCCATCTATGGGAAGTGTCGTCTATTTGATATTTTTACAACCTTGGCTGATTTATTTATATATATTGAGAAAACAAAAGGCTGTTTTTATCTTGACGAAACAGCACCTAGAATTTCAAGAACACTTTTGGAGTGAACGCCAGCGCCATTCGTTAGAAGAGATTGCGGAGATTCGATACATGGTTTCTCCTGTCTACCGTGGCTATCAGTCGAAACGTTTGCGAATCGTAGGAAATAAGGGAGCGCTACTTGCAGTCGTCAATTTGAATAAGCTTGATGGTGCAGATTTTAATGATATTTACCATTTTGTAGAGCAAGTAGCACCGCATATAAGATGGGATTTTTCAAATTCATAATGGAGGTATTATGTTAACGGAAGAACAACTACAGGACATTTTTGAACTGGCAGACCTCATGTCAAATGGTGACAGGGAGCTATTTCTTCAACTTAGGGATGTGGTTTTTGCTAGTGATCCGAATCAGATTCTAGACTCTATTGAACGCATCTTAGAACCAGATTCATTCGATGATTTCTTGGACCGTGTTGGGGAGTCTGAAAAGGAAAATCTTTGGTTAATCTTGATAAAATTACTAGAGCATTTTAATTATATTTGTGTGCGTGATTATAAGGATAATCTTGAAGATTTTATCTACTTTTTTGACCGTCTTCATCAAGTCCGCAATGCAGGGATTTCTCTCAAATTGGATTCAGATGGATTAAATCCAGCTGCCTCTATTTCAGAATGGGCAAGAGTTGTTGATAGCAAATATCTTGATGAAAACTTTTGTCTAGGGGCAGTAGATATGGACACGGATAGTTACTATCTCTTTTTCAGTAAGCAAGAGACTTTTGTTCGACTTCAAGAACTAGCTGGAAATTTAGGGTATCAAATTGATTACGCCAAAAATATGTAAAGAAAAGGTGGGGAAACCTACCTTTTAGCGCGTTGAGGAAGAAAATCTTGTCGGCTTATGATATAATGGACTCTATGGTCGAATCATATAGTAAAAACGCAAATCACAATATGCGCCGTCCGGTTGTCAAGGAAGAAATTGTGGATTTTATGCGAACACGTCAGGCGCAAAATACAGGTTTTTTGAAAGAACTGGAAGAGTTTGCTCGTCAAGAAAATATTCCAGTTATCCCTCATGAAACGGTTGCTTATTTCCGCTTGCTGATGCAGACACTCCAACCTAAACGTATTTTAGAAATTGGAACTGCTATTGGCTTTTCTGCGTTACTGATGGCTGACAATAGCCCGTATTCGAAGATTACAACGATTGATCGAAATGAAGAAATGATTGGCTTTGCAAAGGAAAACTTTGCCAAATATGATCAGCGCCAGCAGATTGAATTGCTGGAAGGGGAAGCCATGGACATTCTTCCGACTTTACCAAATGACGTATATGATTTTGTTTTCATGGATTCTGCTAAATCAAAATATATTGTATTTTTACCAGAAGTCTTGAAAAAGGTCAAAGTAGGCGGTCTAATCATTTTGGATGACATCTTCCAAGGAGGAGATGTTGCCAAAGACATCAAGGATGTCAGAAGAGGGCAGCGCACTATTTATAAGGGATTGCAACGTTTATTCGATGCGACTTTGGATAATCCAGATGTGACTGCTAGTCTTGTTTCCATGAGTGACGGTCTCCTTATGTTGAGGAAAAATAGGGAAAATGTTGACTTAAAACATACAGAAATTTAAGAAGTTTTTAAGCTTTTGTGTTATAATGAAAGGGTTAACGAAAAAAAAGGAGAGAGACTTTAAATGAAGCAAACTAAAAAAATTCTCGCGGGTGCAGTAACACTCTTTGCTGCGGTAACGCTCGCTGCTTGTTCCAATGCAGCTGATAAAGATATCATTACGATGAAAGGCAATACGATTACTGTGTCTGAGTTTTATGAGAAGGTAAAAACAAACTCTCAAGCTCAACAAGTTCTATTGTCAATGATTATTAGTAATGTATTTGAAGACCAGTATGGTGACAAAGTGACTGCAAAAGAAGTCGATGAGGCTTATGACAAAATGGCAGAGCAATATGGTGATTCATTTGCAACAGCTCTTTCTTCAGCTGGCTTGACTCAAGAAACTTACAAAGAACAAATCCGTACTAATAAATTAGTTGAGTATGCTGTAAAACAGGCCGCTGAGAAGGAATTGACTGATGAGAACTACAAGGCAGCTTATGATGCCTATACCCCAGAAGTAACAGCACGTGTCATCAAATTGACAGACGAAGCTAAGGCAAATGAAGTTTTAGCTGCAGCACAAGCTGAAGGTGCAGATTTTGCTCAATTGGCGAAAGACAATTCTACGGATACTGCTACAAAAGACAATGGAGGCGAAGTACAATTCGATTCAACTTCAACAACTGTTCCTACAGAAGTTCAAAACGCGGTCTTTGCTTTGGATGCAGGCCAAGTAGGGGCATCCGTTATTTCAGTAGTAGATATGACAACTTATACAACTAGCTACTATGTTGTAAAATTGGAAGCGAAGTCAGAAAAATCTGCCAACTGGGAAGACTACAAAGATAAGTTGAAAGAGATTATTTTGGCGCAAAAACAAAGTGATTCAACATTTGTTGCTACTGTGCTGAAAGAAGCACTCCAAAAAGCAAACGTTAAGGTTAAAGACAGTGCTTTCCAAAATCTTCTTTCACAATATGTGACAACAGAAGAAAGCAGTTCTTCATCAACGGAAAGTAGCTCTTCGTCGACCGAAAGCTCTTCTTCTACAACAGAATCTTCTAGTTCTTCAGGTCAATAATTGACGTTTTACCTATTAAGAATAGATACTTGATTACTTAGTTCAGAAAATTGGCGGTTGTTGCGAGCCATCTAGGCCAAGTATCTTGCTACTTAATAGAACAATTGAATATGAGAACCTGTATTCATAGTTTAGTACTTCTATCTAAGTCTAGTTTTTCAGCTACTCATCGTTAGTTTTTTCAAAATACAGTCGTATTACCTTAAAAACTGCTTTGATTAGCGACATGCTATCTCTTATATACGAGTGCTTCACTTGTGAACATAGGTTATGAAATGAGAATGACAAGTCATTGAATGAAGGTGGTACCGCGGTTTTTCGCCCTTCGTTTGATTTCTTGTTATTTTTTTGGAGGTTATCATGAAGCAATTTCAAGTGAAACAGCGCTTTACCTTTGGTGGTGAAAAATTTGATATCCGTGATAGTTTTGGAGATCTTGCTTATCAAGTGCAAGGCTCGTTCCTTGAAATTCCAAAACGATTTACTGTGACCAATTCCAGAGGAGAAGCAGTTTGTCAGATTACCAAGAAAATTTTGACCTTTCTTCCTCAATTCATGATTGAGATGGCAGATGGGCATTCTTTCTACGTGCAAAAGGAATTTACTTTTTTCAAGGATCGCTATACTGTGGAAAATCTAGGTTTAATCCTAGACGGAAATATCTGGGATTTGGATTTTCGCTTGAAAAGGCTAGATGGTATGCTCGTAGCTGAAATCTCCAAAGAACTCTTTCATTTAACGTCTCATTACTCCGTTACTGTATTGGAGGACTCCTATGCAGATTTGGTCATTTCCTTAGTGGTCGCAATTGACTACATCGAAATGATGGAAGATGCATCGAATTAATCGTGAAATAATCATTCAGTTTAACTGTTCCGTTAAATTGAACCCGCCTAACCATCACTTATGAAAGGAAATGTTTAATTTAACTGTTTCGTTAAATTGAACCCGCCCGGAAGGCTCGGAAAAAAGATAAACTGCCTAGGAAATCAAGATTTCCTGTCAGTTTCCTATTTTTCAGTCGCCTTCTAATCGGGCTTGGTATCTTAGTTTATGAAAAATTTATCTTCTGCTCAAATTCGTCAAATGTGGTTGGATTTCTGGAAATCAAAGGGTCACTTTGTTGAGCCTTCAGCAAATCTAGTCCCTGTTAACGATCCAACTCTTTTGTGGATTAATTCTGGTGTGGCAACTCTAAAAAAATACTTCGATGGCTCTGTCATTCCAGATAACCCACGGATTACAAATGCCCAAAAATCCATCCGTACCAACGATATTGAAAACGTTGGTAAGACAGCCCGCCACCACACCATGTTTGAAATGCTTGGTAACTTCTCGATTGGTGATTACTTCCGTGACGAAGCGATCGAGTGGGGTTTTGAGCTCTTGACAAGCCCAGAGTGGTTTGCCTTTCCAAAAGACAAGCTCTATATGACCTACTATCCTGATGATGTGGATTCATACAATCGTTGGATTGCTCTTGGTGTTGAGCCAAGCCACTTGATTCCGCTTGAAGATAACTTCTGGGAAATCGGTGCAGGTCCTTCTGGTCCAGATACGGAGATTTTCTTTGACCGTGGTACTGACTTTGACCCTGAAAACATTGGTATCCGTCTCTTGGAAGAAGATATTGAAAATGACCGTTACATCGAGATTTGGAATATCGTATTGTCCCAGTTCAACGCAGACCCAGCTGTTCCGCGTTCTGAATACAAGGAATTGCCTAACAAAAACATTGATACGGGTGCAGGTTTAGAGCGTTTGGCGGCTATTTTCCAAGGGGCTAAGACCAACTTTGAAACGGACCTCTTCTTGCCAATCATTCGTGAAGTAGAGAAGATTTCTGGTAAGACCTACGATCCAGATGGCGACAACATGAGCTTCAAGGTTATTGCAGACCATATCCGTGCCCTTTCTTTTGCCATTGGTGACGGTGCCCTTCCTGGAAATGAAGGTCGTGGTTATGTCCTTCGTCGTCTTCTCCGTCGTGCTTCTATGCATGGTCAACGTTTGGGCATTACAGAGCCATTCTTGTACAAATTGGTGGAGACAGTTGGCAATATCATGGAAAGCTACTATCCAGAAATACTTGAAAAACGTGCCTTCATTGAAAAGATTGTTAAGAGTGAAGGAGAGTCATTTGCTCGTACTATCCATACAGGTTCACAATTTGCTGAGCAATTGATGGATAAATTGGCAGCAGAAGGTAAGTCTGAGATTGATGGTCGTGACATTTTCAAACTCTATGATACCTATGGTTTCCAAGTAGAATTGACAGAAGAATTGGCTGAGCACCGTGGAATGACCCTTGATATTGCTGGTTTTGAAGCGGCTATGAAAGAGCAACAAGACCGTGCCCGTGCCTCAGTTGTCAAAGGTGGTTCAATGGGTATGCAAAATGAAACCCTGGCTGCTATCACAGAAGAGTCGACCTTTGTTTACGGCCAAACAGCTCTTGAAGCAAGCTTATCTGTCATTGTGGCTGATAATGCGCGTACAGAAGCAGTCTCAGAAGGTCAAGCCCTCCTTGTCTTTGACCAAACACCATTCTATGCAGAAATGGGTGGTCAGGTTGCAGACCATGGTTTTGTGAAAAATGCTGCTGGAGACATTGTTGCGACTGTCATCGATGTGCAGAAAGCACCGAATGGTCAGCCATTGCATACCGTAGAACTGTCCGCAAGTATTTCAGTTGGTCAAACCTACACACTTGAAATCGAAACAAAACGCCGTAAGGGTGTTGAGAAGAACCACACAGCAACTCACTTGCTCCATGCAGCTCTTCACAATATTATCGGCGAGCATGCAACACAGGCTGGTTCCTTGAACGAGCAAGACTTCCTCCGCTTTGACTTTACGCATTTTGAGGCAGTTACTGCGGAAGAACTTCGTCGTATTGAAGAAGAAGTCAATGAGCAAATTTGGAATGCCATTCCAGTTGTAACGGTTGAAACTGATATTGACACAGCTAAGGAAATGGGTGCTATGGCCCTCTTCGGTGAAAAATACGGTAAAGAAGTCCGCGTTGTTACTATCGGTGACTATTCTGTCGAACTCTGTGGTGGTACCCACGTTGGCAACACCGCTGAAATCGGTATCTTCAAGATTTTGAAAGAAGAAGGTATCGGTTCAGGTACTCGCCGTATCATTGCGGTAACAGGCCGTGAAGCCTTCCTTGCCTATCGTGACCAAGAAGATGCCCTCAAAGAAGTAGCGGTAACCATCAAGTCACCGCAGATCAAGGAAGTGCCAAACAAGGTTGAAAGTCTTGCTCAGCAAGTTCGTGACCTGCAAAAAGAAAATGCAGCTCTGAAAGAAAAAGCAGCGGCAGCCGCTGCTGGTGATGTCTTCAAAGATGTCAAAGATGCTAACGGCATTCGCTACATTGCCAGCCAAGTCCAAGTTTCAGATGCAGGTGCCCTCCGTACCTTCGCTGACAATTGGAAGCAAAAAGACTACTCTGATGTCTTGGTGTTGGTTGCGGTTATCGGTGACAAGGTCAATGTCCTTGTGGCAAGTAAGTCAAGCGATGTTCATGCAGGAAAACTCATCAAAGTCCTTGCGCCAATCGTAGCAGGTCGTGGTGGTGGTAAGCCAGACATGGCCATGGCAGGTGGTAGCGATGCCTCTGCTATCCAAAACCTCTTGAACAGTGTTGCTGAAAACTTATAATATAGTCAGTGTATATCCCTTTGTTAAAGCAACTAGCAAGGGGATATCTTTCAAAATTGGAATGAGGAACAATAATGGAACGTGTAAGTGATATTTGGCAAGAGTTGTATAATCAGGCAAAAGTCCATTATGCTCCGCATTATGTTTCGCCTTTCATTTATTCAAACCATGTCGTTGCTGCAATTGAGGCAGAAGATGGACAAATTTACACCGGTTATTGCTTTGAGGCAACAGCAGGTGTATTTCATCTTTGTGCAGAGAGAGCAGCTGCCTTTAATATGTTTCAGGATAGTGGGCAGATGACGATAAAACGCATTATTGCCTTTCGAAATCAAGCTCCCTCTGGAGAGGGTTCGGGAATGCCTTGCGGAGCTTGTCGTGAATTTTTGATGCAACTGTCGGCTGAGAATGCACAGACAGAAATCATGGTTGATTTTGACAAACGAGAAACCATCACATTAGGCGAACTCATGCCTTACTGGTGGGGTGAAGAAAGAATGCAAGCTGGTGTGGATCACTTGGAATAACAAATGAACTCTTTTATCCTTTGGGTAGAAGAGTTTTTTGTATGGCATTCTAGTCAATTTGACAACATTCATAAACTTTTTGACAAAAATTATTATTTTTTTGACAAAGATACTTGTCAAAAAGAAAAAGAAGTGTTACAATGATATCAAGATAAGGAGATAAAAACGAATTCATCAGACAAGAAAAAAAGAAAGTTGGGGTATAACAATGAAAAAGATAAATAGCAATAAAAAAGGAATTTTGATTACAGGAACAACCGTTGCGCGTGCAGTCGAAATAGGGTCCATTCTATTATTGGCTTACATTCTCCTTTCTGATTTGCTGGGATGGAGCGATATGGATACAGCTCTAATGACTACTCTAATTGCTTCAATTGCTTGTATCGAAGCAAGTTTACAAATGGAGAAAAAAGGAAATAAGTAGAAGGAGAGAGACCATGAAACGGTACATTTCAGCAGATATGGCAGCGATTATGATTACAGGGTCAATTATTATCGGCTTACTGATTGGAGTTGCTCTAGGTTTATTGAGTTTGAGCTAGGTGAAATAGAAGGAGAAGAAAAATGGAAAATAAAAAGAAATTATATGAAGTAGATGTTAGAAGTGATAAACAGTTGGCAGCAAGGTTATACGTAACTACAGTTTTATTAGTGTTTCCGTTCTATTGGCTATTTGGATTCATAGCTTCAAAAGTTGAGTTTCAAAATGTTATGAATGAGATGCAATTTATAGAAGCACTATTTGTTTTTCTATTGCTTATTATCATGCATGAATGGATTCATGGACTGTTTTTTAAAATTTTTTGTCCCAAAAATCCTGTCAAATATGGAATTAAATGGAAAACAGGAACGGCTTATGCAATCAGTCCCAACTCCCTTTATAATCGTTTCCAAACAGTTGTAATTGCCCTTGCCCCCTTCGTTCTGATTAGTTTGGGCTTGACAGCATCTGCAATGTTTGGTTGGCTTGATAAAGGGGCTTATCAGATTCTAGCAACCATGCATTCAGTGGCTTGTATTGGTGATTTCTATTATACATATTTACTGATGGCAAAATTCAAAGAGGTGGCGGTAGAAGTAGCTGTAACAGAAAAGAGCTTGATAATCTACCAAGCTTAGAAAGGAAAATTTATGGAATATGTCTTAAAAAATCGGCTCAAGGAGTTGCGGGCACGGGATAGCCTCAACCAGACAGAGCTGGCCAAGTTAGCAGAAGTATCACGGCAGACCATTAGCTTGATTGAGCGGGGAGAATACACACCCTCTGTGGTCATTGCCATGCGGATTGCACAGATTTTTAACGAAAATGTAGAGAATGTCTTTCAATTAGTGGAGGTAGAAGAATGAAACAGGGAAAACAATTAACGACAAAACAAAGATGGATGAGGAATCTTACCTATTTGTTTTTAGGAGCAATTTTCGGTGCATTTTATGGCTTTTTTGGAGTATTGATTTCTAAGTTTGGATTACCGCCTTTTGTCAATCTAGATAACTTTCTATTTTGTTTGCGTATCATTACTTTTGTCATTTTCGCTGGAACCGTATATTTTATTCTTAAGGCTAATCAAACTCATAAACTTTACCATTCTATTTCAGATGAGGATGAAGAACGTGTTGATGAGACATATATGAAAATGTTTCGTAACCTAGAATACGCGAACATATCTTTCAATGTTGCTGCGTCATTGACTCTTTTAAATTTAGGATTAGGTTTTGGAGTTACCTTCTTAGAAAAGGGGGCACTCATGTACGGGTCAATATTTGATGCAGTTTTCTATGTCATTCTTCTCATTTCTCAGATTTTTATCATGAAATTAACTCAGAAAATTCGTGAATATAAGTTGTCTGTATTTGCTACGGTAAAAGAGGTGAAGGATTTTATGGAGGCCATGGATGAGGGAGAAAAACAAGCTAACTACGAAATGAGTTTCCAAATCGTCTTCACTTTAAATCAAATCGTGTTACCAGGTTTGTATCTATTCCTATTTGTACTTAGCATGCTATTGCAAGAGCGACAAATTACAGCCTTTCTAGTTGTTGCTTTTCTTCACATTTACATCAATATTCTTAATGTACAAATGATACGGAAATATTTTAAATAGAGAAAAAGAGATGATAGTTATGAAAAAGGATAATCTACACATTCGAGCAATTCGTTATTTCTATGATATCGTTGGTGAGTTAGACGAGGTGTCTTATGCGGCCTTGACCAATTTCGGCAACAATATGTATATGCTCTTTATGACAGTGACACTGCTAAGCTTCCTAGTTAGCTTTGCGCTGGGAGAAGATGTCATGGGGATCAGCCTTTTCTTGACACTGGTTTATTCTCAATTCAAACAGGACGCCATTATCAAACAGTTGGGTCTGGATAAATTGGTGGTTGCCAAGGCTGATGTAAAAATGGCTCGGAAGAAAATGATGAAACGAACTCTGTATCAAACCTTACAGATTGCCGTTTTGAGTTTGCTAGTCAGTATCTGCCTCTGGCAGTCACAAATTCTACAGGAAAGTGGAACATCTGCAGCGGAGTATTTCCAGTTTGTCACGCCCATGACCGTTGTCCTTCTGACCTTAGTAGGATTTGTTAGCTTCTACTTTGCCAATCGTAAGAGAATCACATTCATTTAATGTAAATGGAGGTATCAACAATGAAAGTCTTTAAGAAAATTTATCTTGCTTCATTTATCGGTCTCGTTCTCTATGCATTTGGCTATGTTTTCGGAGAATGGCTGGCTACTGGTCAAATTGATATCTCAACTCTGAATATTCTTCTGCCGATGGTTTTGGGCTTGCCTGCTCTGCTATTGATCGAAAAAGAAAGTAATGAAAACTGACTTAGTGTATGTGAAGGAGATTGCTATGAATAGACTTGGAAGTGTCAAAGATTGGAATGTAGTTAAAAATTGGAAATTTCTCTTTGTGGGACTGGCTGTCGTTGCACTAAATGTATTGACCCAGATGGCTGTGTTTACCCTACCAAATTTTGATGGGACTAACCTACTGATTGCTGCAGCGCTCATATTGCTTGCTGTATTGCTTGGTCTTATCTTGACTGGTAAATTAGGTCTGTGGAAAGGTGAGCAGAAATGGGGGATGGGTGCGAATATTGGTTTTGTAGTCCTCGCTTTTATCGTCATGTTTGGTTTGAAAATAATTGGTGGGCAATTGATTATGCTGGAAGAGGGATACGGTCAAACGACTGCCAATCAGGAAATCATCAACAATTCAGGCTTACCAACCTTAGTTTTGTTTCTCTTTGCTGTACTTTTTGCTCCAGTTCTTGAAGAATTAATTTTCCGTGGCATTCTCATGGGTAAAGTCTTTGGTAAGGATTCGATTGTAGGATTATTGCTATCGAGTTTTCTGTTTGGACTTATTCACAATCCGACCAATATCGGATCTTGGGTTGTCTATGGAGGTCTGGTCCTGGGACTCGCCTATCGTATTTCTGGCAAATATACCAATGCACTTATTCTACACAGTCTCAATAATCTTATCGGATTTTTGTTGATGCTACTGATGCAAAGTCTGGGCTTGATATAGGAGGAAAATATGGACTTTTTCTTATGGATTCTAGTAGGATTTCTATTTTTCAATTCTCTATCAGATAGGAAAAAAGTGAAGCAGTTGCAAGCTAGGGTAAAAAAGTTGCAGAAAACTACAAAAGGAGAAAATCAGATGTCAGTTTTATTGAAAGAATTGGTCGGAAGTAAAGCCAAAATCCGCTTTGATGAGGAATTTTCTATTGCTTATGAATACACCATTTTGGCAGTTGATGAGGAATGGGTTAAAATTTCTCGTGAATTAGCGAATGGGGAGCTTGAAACCAAGTTGGTACGAGTCGATAATATTGTTGACTTGAGCTTTTAGGGAGGGAATATGTTGAAATTTATCAAACACGTCGCATTACTATTTCTATACTTTGTTGCCTATCAGATTACATCTGGTTTTCTAATGGTAGGACCAACTTTACAAAGCATACAAGACATACCTGCCCAGTTGATTGACAGTACAATTTGGATTTGTGCGATAATTGGTCTTGTTCTCTCCATTGCGCTCATTATTTTGTTATGGAAGTATATCTATCCACGTCATTCTGTTGACTATCGTGTGACAGCTTTATGGTTCCATAAGATTCAATGGCCGATATTACTCTATATTGCATTTTTTATCTTCCAATTTATTGTACCAGTCCCAGAAAGTGAAAATCAGAAGCTGGTGATTGAATTCGTATCAGCTTATCCCTTGATTGCATTTAGCTCAGTAGTGGTTTTTGCTCCAATTTTAGAAGAATTGATTTTCCGTGGATTTTTAGCGACCTATTTCTTCCCTAAAATGGCAGGCATGAAGGCTGTTGGAATCTATCTTGTTGTAACGGGGTCTTTATTTAGTCTGGTCCATATGCCAGCAACTCTTCCCCAATTTTTGATTTATTTCACAATGGGACTCAATCTAGGATGGCTCTATCTGATTAGATGTGATATTCGTTATCCGATTGCGCTACATATGCTCAACAACGGTATTTCTTATTTGATGATTGTATTTTTAGTATAAAAAAAAGCAGCTCGGATTGAACTGCTTTTTTGATTATAAACCGTAAAGATAATCATCGTCCTGCATAGCTTCCACTTCACCAAGAAGATAGCCGTTACCGACTTGGGAGAAGAAGTCGTGGTTAGATGTACCGGTTGAAATACCGTTCATGATGATTGGGTTTACATCATCTGCTGAATCTGGGAAGAGTGGATCCTGTCCCAAGTTCATGAGAGCCTTGTTGGCATTGTAACGAAGGAAAGTCAAGACTTCCTCAGTCCAGCCGACTGCGTCATAGAGGGAGCGTGTGTAGCCTTCTTCATTTTCGTAAAGTTGGTAGAGAAGGTCGTACATCCAGTCGCGGAGTTTATCTTGTTCTTCCTCGGACAATTCATTGAAACCAAGCTGGAACTTGTAACCGATGTAGGTACCGTGCACAGACTCGTCACGGATGATCAGCTTGATGATTTCTGCAACGTTGGCCAGCTTGTTGTTACCAAGGTAGTAGAGTGGCGTGAAGAAACCAGAGTAGAAGAGGAAGGTTTCTAGGAAAACACTGGCAACTTTCTTCTCAAGAGGAGTACCTGTTTCGTAGATTTCGTTGATAATCTTTGCCTTGCGTTGCAAGTATTCGTTGCTGTTAGTCCACTCAAAAATTTCTTCAATCTCAGACTTGGTATTCAAGGTTGAGAAGATAGAAGAGTAGGATTTGGCGTGAACAGACTCCATGAATTGGATGTTGTTGTAAACAGCTTCTTCGTGCGGTGTACGAATATCGTTGCGAAGAGCTTGGACACCTGTTTCAGATTGAAGGGTATCCAAGAGGGTCAATCCACCAAAGACCTTACCAACCAGGTCTTTTTCTTCAGCAGTAAGTTTACGCCAGTCATCCAAGTCGTTTGATAATGGGATACGTGTATCGAGCCAGAATTGCTCGGTCAACTTTTCCCAAGTTGACTTGTCGATAACATCCTCAATGGCGTTCCAGTTTATGGCTTTGTAGTAGGTTTCCATCATATTCTCTTTCTTTTTCTTATACTTCAAATATTATATCACAAATAGATAGTAGCCTGTAAAAAAATCCCCTAAAAGGGATTTTAATCGATTGCTTATTAGTTGCTTCACATCGTGAACGACAGTGTCGTAAGGTAGCTAGCTAATCCGCTTATAGCGGTTAGCGTAGATTAGCTAGTTGATTTATCAACAGCTAAACTTGTTACGTCGAAATCGAGTTCGGGCTAAGGACTTGGCAAAAAAGATAAATCCCTTTGAGATGCAAGACATCTCTGCGGTATTTCCTATTTTCTCATTTCCAACTTTCAACAGTCCTCCAGACTGTTGAAACGCCCTCACATCTTACGACACGTAGAAACTGAAGACGATATTTCTTCAGTTTCGAAGTTAGTAAGGTAGCTAGCCAATCCGCTTATAGCGGTTGGCGTAGATTAGCTAGTTGGCTTGCCAACAGCTAATCTTGTGAAAGTTACGACCTGAGAAAAGTCGTTCGAACTTAACGACTTTTCGAGGTAGTAAGCCACTTAGGGAGCGGAAAGAACTCGACCATTCAAAAAAGAGTTCGTCTTCCCGCCCCCGCACAGTTGATTAGGCCAGATTTGGAGTGTTAAACACGAACAAATCTGCCAATCAACCACTGCGTTGAGATATTGACACTAATATTGAAAGGTGGTGCTGGACTTTTTGCCCAGACTCGTTCATTCATTAGATGCTTTAGCATCAATGAATGTTAGTGTCTTAAATTACACAACTTTCACATTGGTTTGCGCCGACTTCTTCGCCGTCATCGGTAAAGGTGCGGACGTAGTAGATAGACTTGATACCTTTGTTGAAGGCGTAGTTACGGAGGATAGAGAGGTCACGGGTAGTTTGTTTGTTCTCTGTTTTCCATTCGTAGAGTTCTTTTGGAAGCTCACTGCGGAGGAAAAGGGTGAGGGACAAACCTTGGTCAACGTGCTCTGTTGCGGCAGCATAGACATCGATAACCTTGCGCATATCCATATCGTAGGCAGACTTGTAGAATGGAATAGTTTCAGTTGCCAAACCAGCTGCTGGATAGTAGATTTTACCGATTTTCTTCTCTTGGCGTTCTTCAATCCGTTGTGTGATTGGGTGAATTGAAGCAGAAACGTCGTTGATGTAGCTGATAGAACCGTTTGGTGCAACAGCTAGACGGTTTTGATGATAGAGACCATCTGCCATTACTTTTTCACGAAGCTCCGCCCAATCTTGTCCACTTGGAATGAAAATACCTTCAAAGAGTTCTTTGACACGGTCAGATTGTGGTTGGTAATTACCAGTCACGTATTTATCGAAATAAGTGCCGTCTGCGTATTTTGATTTTTCAAAGTTATGGAAAGTAGCCTTGCGTTCGCGGGCAATGTTGTTTGATTCTACCAAAGTCCAGTAGTTGAGGAGCATGAAGTAGATGTTGGTAAATTCTACGGCTGTTTTTGATCCGTAATCGATTAAGTTTTGGGCTAGATAAGAGTGAAGTCCCATGGCACCAAGACCGATAGAATGAGCTTGCTCGTTACCAGCTTCGATAGACGGTACTGCAGAAATGTGCGAGTGGTCCGTCACATAGGTCAAAGCGCGTGTCATTGTACGAACAGAACGTCCAAAATCAGGCGATTTCATCAAGTTGACGATGTTGGTCGAACCAAGGTTACATGACACGTCTGTTCCCATAGTCAAGTATTCCTGAGAATCATTGATGACGCTTGGAGTTTGTACTTGAAGAATTTCTGAACAGAGGTTTGACATGATAATCTTGCCGTCAACAGGGTTGCTACGGTTGGCTGTATCGATGTTGATAACGTATGGATATCCAGACTCTTGTTGGAGTTTGGATATTTCTGTTTCCAAGTCACGTGCCTTGATTTTTGTCTTACGAATGCGTGGGTTTGCTACCAACTCGTCGTATTTTTCTGTGATGTCAAGGTAGCTGTAAGGGACACCGTACTCTAATTCCACAGAGTAAGGGCTGAAGAGGTACATGTCTTCATTTTTACGGGCCAATTCGTAGAATTTATCAGGAACGGTGATACCGAGTGATAAGGTCTTCACACGAACTTTCTCATCGGCATTTTCTTTCTTAGTCGAAAGGAAGGAAATAATATCTGGGTGGAAAACATCAAGATAAACGACACCAGCCCCTTGGCGTTGCCCAAGCTGGTTAGAATAGGAGAAGCTGTCTTCGAAGAGTTTCATAACAGGAACGACACCAGATGCTGCTCCCTCGTAGCCCTTGATTGGTGCACCTGCCTCACGCAAGTTGCTGAGGGAGATACCGACACCACCACCGATACGGGACAATTGCAGAGCAGAGTTGATAGAACGTCCAATAGAGTTCATATCGTCTGTGACCTGGATGAGGAAACAAGACACCAACTCACCACGACGGGCACGGCCTGCGTTGAGGAAGGAAGGAGTAGCAGGCTGGTAACGCAAATGAATCATTTCGTTGGCCAAATTCAAGGCTAATTCTTCGTCGCCCTCAGCAAAATACAAGGCGTTGAAGAGAACACGGTCTTCCATGCTTTCCAAGTAGTAGGCACCGTCGTTGGTTTTGAGGGCATACTGGTTGTAAAACTTGTAGGCTGCCATGAAAGACTTGAAGCGGAAATTTTGGTCTTTCAAGAATTGATCAATTTTGATGATAAATTCTGGATTGTATTGGTCCAAAAACTCTTTTTCGAGGTAATTTTCTTCTAATAGATAAGCAATCTTGTCTAAAATACTATCAAATTGCTTGGTATTTGGAAGGACATTTTCCTTGAAGAAAGCCTTGACAGCCTCTTTGTCCTTGTGGAGAGGGATTTGTCCGTTGACAGGACGGTTGATTTCGTTATTCAAACGGAAGTAGGACACATCGCCTAATTCTTTCAAACTCATAGTCGCAATCTCTTTCTATAAACAGTAGGGAGTTAAACCAAGGCTTTTAGTTTTCCTGGTTGAAAACCTGAGAAAACATCATTTGCAGTTTCGATAACAGGTGCGGCTGAGAAACCAAGGCTTTTCACATGTTCGATGTATTCTGGTTGTTCGTCTAAGTTGATTTCAGTATAGGCTACATTGTGTTGGTCAAGAAATTTCTTGCTCATCTTGCATTGTACACAATCGTTTTTCGAATAAATAGTAACCATTCTATTTCTCCTTTATTGATTAAATTCACCAATCTAGGATACTAGATTTTGGGGTCAAAGTCAAGAAGGAAGTTTATTTAAAATCACAAAATATAGTGCACAATATTTTTATAAGACACCATATATTGTACATCCGTCCAATGCTGCTAAGTCGAAAATAGCGTTTACATAGCTGTTTCTATTTAGTTTGATAACCCTAACAATCTCTCGGTAAAGTATAAATCAGCTTTTTTACAAATGTCGTAATATTTTTAAGGAAATATATGATGTTACAAAATATAACATTTATAGTTATACATGTATTGAATATATATTACCTTTTGTGCTATACTATTCAATAATGCCGAAAGAGGTTATAAAATATGGAAAAATCACATAGAAAACGCTTGTTTCATAAAGGGAAAGAATATTCATATTATGCATTGGATTCGATTTCAATGGAAGAAAAAATGGATATTCAATCACTTCCCTATACTATTCGTATTTTATTAGAGAGTCTTTTAAGAAAAGAAGATGGTATAGATGTTACAAAAAATCACATAATGGAGTTGCTTCATTATCAGGCTGCATCTCCTAAAGGAGAAATTCCTTTTAAACCTAGTCGTGTTATTTTGCAAGATTTTACAGGTGTTCCTGTTGTGGTAGATTTAGCCTCCATGCGTGATGCGGTGGTGAAAGCAGGTGGAAAACCTGAATTGATTAACCCGGAAATTCCAGTGGATTTAGTCATCGACCACTCTGTTCAAGTTGATTTTTTTGGGACTGAAGATGCTCTGGAGAAAAATATTGCCTTAGAGTTCGAAAGAAATAATGAGCGCTATGAATTTCTGAAATGGGCAGAGAATTCCTTTGAAAATTATCGCGCTGTGCCTCCAGCAACAGGAATTATCCATCAGGTAAACATTGAATTTCTAAGCGATGTTATTATCAACAACGATGGCTTGCTTTATCCAGATTCTATGTTTGGTACAGACAGTCATACGACCATGATTAACGGTATTGGTGTACTTGGTTGGGGTGTAGGTGGCATTGAGGCGGAAGCTGCAATGTTGGGTGAAGCATCCTATTTTCCCGTTCCTGAGGTGATTGGTGTTCGCCTAGCTGGGCAATTGCCTAAGGTTGCCACTGCAACGGATTTGGCGCTTAAGGTCACTCAACTTCTACGTCAGGAAAATGTAGTTGGGAAGTTTGTCGAATTTTTTGGACCAGGTTTAGCTTCTCTTACATTAGCGGATCGAGCAACTGTTTCCAATATGGCTCCAGAATACGGTGCGACCTGTGGCTATTTCCCGATTGATGGAGAAACTTTACATTATATGAGATTGACCAACCGTTCGGAGGAGCACGTAGAGTTGACAGAAGCCTATGCTAAGGCTAATTATTTATTCTATGATGCTGAACGTTTTCCGTCTTATAGCAAGGTTTTAGAATTGGATTTATCAACAGTAGTCCCATCTATTTCTGGTCCTAAAAGACCACAGGATTTGATAGAATTAACAGATGCAAAAGCAGAGTTTCAGGCTAGTTTAATACGTGAAGTAGGTGTGCGTGGATTTGGTTTGGAGGAAGCAGAGTTAGATAAAACAGCCACGGTTAAGTATGTTGAAGGAGATGAGCAAATTCAAACAGGTCATGTTGCTATTGCGGCGATTACCTCGTGTACAAATACCTCCAATCCGTATGTCCTTTTGGCGGCAGGATTACTGGCAAAAAATGCGGTAGAAAAAGGTTTGGCAGTTTCTAAGACGGTCAAGACGTCATTGGCACCAGGCTCAAAAGTAGTGACTGGCTATTTAAAAAAATCAGGTTTGCAGACCTATCTAGATGCCTTAGGGTTCAATTTGGTTGGTTATGGTTGTACAACTTGTATCGGTAACTCAGGTGATCTGCGTCCTGAAGTAGCGGATGCGATTAAGGAAGAAGATTTATTGGTTTCTGCGGTATTGTCTGGAAATCGTAACTTTGAAGGACGGATTAATCCATTGGTAAAAGCTAATTTCTTAGCGAGCCCACCGCTTGTTGTTGCCTATGCTATTGCGGGAAATATGAATGTAGATTTAACAAGGGATCCGCTGGGGTATGATGAGAAGCAACAAGCTGTCTACCTTGCGGACATTATGCCAAGTCGCGAGGAGGTAGATGACTACATTGAGCGTTATGTGACTCGTGACCTTTATAAGGAAGAATACCAACAGGTATTTACAGATAGTCAGGCTTGGAATGCGATTGAAACAAAGACAGAGAAGAATTACAATTGGAATTCATCTTCAACCTATATTCAAAATCCTCCCTATTTTGACAATATCCAGGCAGATTTATCCATAAAACCACTGGAAAATTTATCTGTTTTGGCTAAATTTGGCGATACCGTAACGACAGATCATATTTCTCCGGCAGGGAATATTGCACGATTGAGTCCAGCCGCTCGTTATCTCGAAGAGAATGGCATTGTTTATAAGGATTTTAATTCTTATGGAAGTCGTCGTGGAAATCACGAAGTCATGATGCGTGGGACTTTTGCAAATATTCGTATAAAGAATGAGCTGGCAGCTGGAAAAATTGGTGGTTGGACAAGAGTTGGCGATGAGATTCTTCCAATCTATGATGCAGCCATGAGATATAAGGAAGCTGGTGTCGGTAGTATTGTTATTGCTGGTAAAGACTATGGGATGGGGTCAAGCCGTGATTGGGCAGCCAAAGGTTCAAGTTTACTTGGTGTGAAGGCCGTTCTTGCTGAGTCATTTGAGCGGATTCACCGTTCAAACTTAGTGATGATGGGTGTTCTTCCGTTACAATTTTTAGAAGGTCAGTCGGCAGAAAGTCTTGGCTTGACTGGACATGAAAGCTATACAATCGACTTGCCAGAAGATGTCGGTGTTGGTCAAATTGTAACAGTCCATGCGCAAACAGACGATGTTACAAAGGAGTTTCAAGCTCTGGTGCGGTTTGATGCAGAAGCGGATATTCGTTATTATCGCCACGGAGGTATTTTACCTATGGTAGTAAGAAAGAAACTAGGAGGAAAGGTATGACAGAAACGAATGGGTTAAAAGATGCGATTGCCTGTGATACGCGAATCAGTGCAATTGAAAATGACCGCTTGTCCTATGCAGGGTATGACATTGCTGAATTGATGGAGAATAACGCTTCTTTTGAGGAAGTCATCTATCTTCTGTGGAACCTGCATTTGCCAACTCAGATTGAATTAAATTATTTTGAGAAAAGCCTGCGAAAAGAATATGCGATTTCAGATGCGGTAGAGCAATGTATTCTGATTCAATCACGGCGACATTTGCATCCTATGAGCGTGTTGCGTTCGACAGTATCTCTCCTTGGAGTATATAATGTACACGCTGAAGAGAATTCGTTAGAAGCTTTGTATGAACAATCTATTCAGATTATGGCCAAGGTTCCGACGATTATTGCAACATTTGCTCGTTTGAGACGTGGATTGGTTCCAATTGAACTGCGGTCTGATCTGGGTTTTGCGGCGAATTTTCTTTATATGCTGAATGGTGAGGAGCCGAGTGATTTGCAAATCAAAGCATTTAACAAAGCTTTGGTGCTTCATGCTGATCATGAATTGAATGCGTCTACTTTTGCTGCGCGTGTCACGGCATCAACGTTAACGGATTTATATTCTTGTGTTACCACGGCAATTGGGACTCTGAAAGGCTCATTGCATGGTGGTGCAAATGAACGAGTGTTTGACATGTTGCTGGCTATTCGCGAGAGTGGTGATACCGAGAGATATTTGCAGAAGAAGCTGGATTCGAAGGAAAAAATTATGGGATTTGGCCATCGAGTCTATAAAACGGTTGATCCTCGTCAAGAGTATTTGAAGGAGATGGCGCGTGATTTGACATTCGGAACAGACGATGAAGCGTTTTATAGATTGTCAGAGGAAGTAGAGAGCTTTATTAAAAACAAAAAAGGTTTAATTCCAAACGTAGATTTTTATTCGGCGACAGTTTACCATGTGCTAGGTATTGATAGTGATATTTTTACATTGATTTTTGCAATGAGCCGTATGGCGGGGTGGATTGCACATGTCCAGGAACAACGGAAAAATAATAAATTGATTCGTCCGCGCTCTTCCTACTTAGGCGGTAGGAATTTGGTTTACATCCCGATTGGAAAGAGGTAAATATGGCAGAAAAAATCCTGATGAGAGAGGGGCGGTTAATTGTCCCAGATTGTCCCGTTATTCCCTATATTGAAGGAGATGGTATTGGCAGGGATATTTGGTCAGTCAGTCAAAAAGTTATTGATGCTGCAGTGAAAAAAGCCTATGCAGGTCAACGTTCTATTCAGTGGAGGGAGGTTTTGGCAGGAGAAAAGGCTTATGAATTAATAGGAACTTCTTTGCCGAATGAGACATTAGCAATAATCCGTAAGCATTTAGTTGCAATCAAAGGTCCCTTGGGGACGCCGATTGGGAAAGGTCATCGTTCTCTTAATGTTGCACTTCGTCAAGAATTAGATTTGTATGCCTGTGTGCGTCCAATTCGCTATTTTAAGGGAGTGCCAAGTCCGCTGAAAGAGCCTGAAAAGACGGATATTACTATTTTTCGTGAAAATACAGAAGATATTTATGCAGGTATTGAATGGGAGGCTGGTTCAGATGAAGTTGCCAAAGTCATTTCCTTTTTACAAGAAGAAATGGGAGTGGTAAATATCCGTTTTCCAGAATCTTCAAGTATTGGTATCAAACCGATTTCGGAAGAAGGGAGTAAACGTCTCATTCGCTCTGCAATAGAATATGCCCTAGAACATCAATTGAAGATAGTGACCTTAGTTCATAAGGGAAATATTCAAAAGTTTACAGAAGGCGGTTTCCGCAAGTGGGGTTATGAATTGGCGAAAGAAGAATTTGCTACAGAACTTGCAGAGGGGACTTTGGTAGTAAATGACATTATTGCGGATAACTTTCTGCAGCAGATTTTATTGGCGCCGGAAAACTTCCAGGTGGTTGCTCTTACAAATCTCAATGGAGATTATGTATCAGATGCTCTTGCGGCTCAGGTCGGAGGAATAGGCATCTCACCGGGTGCTAACATTAATTATCAGACAGGTCATGCTATCTTTGAAGCGACACATGGAACTGCTCCCGATATTGCAGGAAAGGATTTGGCTAATCCATGTTCCCTCTTGCTTTCGGCTTGTATGATGTTGGAATATATAGGCTGGAAAGAAGCAGCTGCTTTAATTATACAGGCCTTGGAAGATGCTTTTATAAATAAAAATGTTACGCTTGATTTTGCTAAAATTTTGGACGTTGCTCATCAATCTACTAGTCAATTTTCAGAAATTCTAATAGATTCTATAATGAAGAAAAAGTAAAATGAACCTCTCTTTTTATGACGGAAACATGAAAGAAAGGTAAAAAAATCTTGAAAATGATTTCAAAAAGTGGTATAATGTCTTTTGTAAGGGTTATCACAAATAACTCACAATTTTGTAAAAATAAAGGAGAATCCAAATATGGCTTCAAAAGACTTCCACATTGTGGCAGAAACAGGTATCCACGCTCGTCCAGCAACTTTGCTTGTTCAAACTGCTAGCAAATTCGCTTCAGACATCACTTTGAACTACAAAGATAAATCAGTTAACCTTAAATCTATCATGGGTGTTATGAGTCTTGGTGTTGGTCAAGGTGCTGACGTAACAATCTCTGCTGAAGGTGCTGATGCTGACGACGCAATCGCAGCTATCACTGAAACAATGGAAAAAGAAGGATTGGCATAAGAATATGACAGAAATGCTTAAAGGAATCGCAGCATCTGATGGTGTTGCCGTTGCTAAGGCATATCTACTCGTTCAGCCAGATTTGTCCTTCGAAACTGTTACAGTTGAAGATACAAATGCAGAAGAAGCTCGTTTGGATGCAGCTCTTGCAGCATCTCAAAACGAGCTTTCTCTTATTCGTGAGAACGCAGTAGCTAGCCTAGGTGAAGAGGCCGCAGCCGTATTTGATGCACACTTGATGGTTCTTGCTGACCCAGAAATGATTGGTCAAATTAAGGAAACTATTCGTGCTAAGAAAACAAACGCTGAGACTGGTTTGAAAGAAGTAACGGATATGTTCATCGCTATTTTTGAAGGTATGGAAGATAACCCATACATGCAAGAGCGTGCAGCAGATATCCGCGACGTTGCAAAACGTGTCCTAGCTCACTTGCTTGGCGTTCGTTTGCCAAACCCTGCGACAATTGATGAAGAGTCAATCGTTATCGCACATGACTTGACACCTTCAGATACAGCACAATTGAACAAACAGTTTGTAAAAGCCTTTGTAACAAACATCGGTGGTCGTACAAGCCACTCAGCTATCATGGCTCGTACACTTGAAATTGCTGCTGTTTTGGGGACAAATAACATTACTGAAATCGTTAAAGATGGCGATGTACTCGCTGTTAACGGTATCACAGGTGAAGTGGTTATCAACCCTTCTGAAGAAGTGATTGCAGAATTTAAAGCGGCTGGTGAAGCTTATGCAAAACAAAAAGCTGAGTGGGCACTTTTGAAAGATGCTCAAACAGTTACAGCTGATGGCAAACACTTTGAATTGGCAGCAAACATCGGTACACCAAAAGACGTTGAAGGTGTAAATGATAACGGTGCAGAAGCTGTTGGTCTTTACCGTACTGAGTTCTTGTACATGGACTCACAAGACTTCCCAACTGAAGATGAGCAATACGAAGCTTACAAGGCTGTTCTTGAAGGTATGAATGGCAAGCCAGTTGTGGTTCGTACAATGGATATCGGTGGTGATAAGGAACTTCCTTACTTCGATCTTCCACACGAAATGAACCCATTCCTTGGTTTCCGTGCCCTTCGTATCTCTATCTCTGAGACTGGTAACCAAATGTTCCGTACTCAGTTGCGTGCCCTTCTTCGCTCATCAGTACATGGTAAACTTCGTATCATGTTCCCAATGGTTGCCTTGTTGACAGAATTCCGTGCAGCAAAAGCAATCCTTGAAGAAGAAAAAGCCAACTTGTTGGCAGAAGGTGTAGCAGTTGCGGATGATATCCAAGTTGGTATCATGATTGAAATCCCTGCAGCAGCAATGCTTGCAGACCAATTTGCCAAAGAAGTTGACTTCTTCTCAATCGGTACAAACGACCTTATCCAGTACACAATGGCTGCTGACCGTATGAACGAACAAGTGTCATACCTCTACCAACCATATAACCCATCAATCCTTCGCTTGATCAACAATGTTATCAAGGCTGCGCACGCAGAAGGTAAATGGGCTGGTATGTGTGGTGAGATGGCTGGTGATCAACAAGCTGTTCCACTTCTTGTAGGTATGGGCTTGGATGAGTTCTCTATGAGTGCAACATCTGTACTTCGTACACGTAGCCTTATGAAGAAACTTGATACAGCTAAGATGGAAGAATATGCTCACCGTGCCTTGACAGAATGTGCAACGGCAGAAGAAGTTCTTGAACTTCAAAAAGAGTATGTTGATTTCGATTAATAAGAAATTTAAAGTTTGGAGTAGATAAACTACTTCAAACTTTTTTTTGTATGCTCCAGCATTGAGTACTATATATTTTTTGAGATATACGGCTTAAAATACTTTGAAGATTGAAATTAATTTTTAGAAAATTTGAAATTTTCTAAAAATTATTGCAAAATAAGATTTGTTATGTTACAATAATCACATTATACTCAAAGGAGGAAGAAATGAAGGCGTATAATAATTATATTAACGGTTCTTGGGTTGGATCAGAAAAATCAATCGCGATTCACTCACCGATTAATCAAGAAAAACTAGGTACAGTACCTGCTATGTCAAAAGAAGAAGTTGATAAGGCGATGGATGCTGCTAGAAAGGCATTGCCCGCTTGGCGTGCCCTTTCAGCATTTGAACGTGCTCAATATTTGCATAAGGCAGCAAATATTTTGGAAGAACGTAAAGATGCAATCGGTGAAATTTTAGCTAAAGAAGTTTCGAAAGGGATCAAGGCTTCCATCGGTGAAGTGGATCGTTCTGCCCACCTCATTCGTTTTGCTGCTGAAGAAGGCTTGCGTGTTTATGGTTCATCATTAGAGGGTGGAACCTACGAGCCAACTGCTAAGTCAAAGGTTTCTTTGGTTCGTCGTGAACCGGTAGGTATCGTATTGGCGATTGCACCGTATAACTACCCTGTTAACTTATCGGCATCAAAAATTGCTCCTGCTTTAATTGGTGGTAACGTGGTAATGTTTAAACCACCAACGCAGGGTTCAATTTCTGGTCTATTGTTGGCGGAAGCTTTTGCAGATGCTGGTATCCCAGCGGGTGTCTTTAATACCATTACTGGTCGCGGTTCAGAAATTGGTGACTACATCATTGAACATCCAGAAGTAAACTTCATTAACTTTACGGGTTCAACGCCAATTGGTCAAAAAGTCGGTAAATTAGCAGGCATTCGTCCAATCATGCTTGAATTGGGTGGTAAGGATGCTGCGGTTGTTATGGAAGATGCGGATTTGGACCACACTGCAAAAGAAATTGTAAGTGGTGCCTACAGCTATTCAGGTCAACGTTGTACGGCTATTAAGCGTGTTCTTGTTATGGATTCTGTAGCTGATGAATTGGCTGCGAAGTTGAAAGCAGAAGTTGAGAAATTGACTGTCGGTAATCCATTTGAGAACAAGGATATTACGCCAGTTATTGACGAACAATCAGCAGAATTTATTGAAGGCCTAGTTAGAGATGCACAGGCTAAAGGTGCAACGGAATTGACACCATATAAACGTGAGAAAAACTTGATTTGGCCAACCCTTCTTGACCATGTTACACCAGATATGGAAATTGCTTGGGAAGAACCATTTGGACCAGTTCTTCCAATTATTCGTGTTTCATCATTGGATGAAATGTTGGAATTGTGTAACCAATCTGAGTATGGTCTTCAATCTTCTATCTTTACAAGCAACTATCCATTTGCTTTTGATTTTGCTTCTAAATTAGAAGTTGGTACGGTTCATATCAATGCCAAGACCCAACGTGGTCCAGATAACTTCCCGTTCTTGGGTGTCAAGGGTTCAGGAGCAGGTGTTCAAGGTATCCGTTATAGTATCGAAGCGATGACGAAAGTGAAGTCAGTGGTATTTGACGTTCAATAAAATAATAAGGGAGTGGGACAAAAATCGGTAACCCGCAGAGTTCGATGAGTCGTTAGCCCACCCCCGCACAGTTGAGTAGGGCTGTAAAGAGGCCGGGCAGAAAGTCCAGCCTCGCTTCTTAGAGTTCGTGTCAACATCTCAGCGCAGTGGTTGATTGGCAGATTTGTTCGTGTTTCACACTCCAAATCTGACCTATACGACTGATGCGAACAGAGTTCGCTTCATCTCCAACCTCAAACTGTCTCCCAGACAGTTTGAGCTGTGTGTGGGTGGGAGTGAAACAGTCTGTGGATAGACTGTTTCAGCTCAACAACTTAAAACGAAAAATTGTTGACGAACTCTTTTTAAACTGATCGAGTTCTTTCCTACTCCCTAATTAGAGCTCACTCAACCACTGCGTCAAGTTTAACTATTGAAAAAAACTAAGGAGGCCAGGACTTTTGTCCCAGCCTCTTTTACTTACGTACTGGCAATCATTCATTCACGAAAAAAAGTTCTAACCTCAAAATGAGATTAGAACAGGATTTGGTTATTTAGCTTGATAAAACTTATTGTGTTGGTAGATAGGGTCAAAGGTAAGATTGATACCTAATTTACGAAGGACGCTCTTGTCTTCATCAGAAAGGATAACGGTTGAGTGAGCTTCGCTACCATTTAATTGGCCTAATTCTTTCATGGCACGTGCAGCAAGAGGGCTATCTTGTGCAGTGATGGCAAGGGCATTAAGGATTTCGCTTGCATCCAAACGTGTATTACTTTTATCCAGATAATCTGCTTTCAATTCTTGGATTGGACGGATGTAGTTTGGTTCAATAAGAAGAGTTTCATCATCGATTTTAGTAATTTGCTTGATGGCGTTGAGAAGGACAGTTGCAGTTGGTTTAAGGAGGTCGGATGTCTTACCTGTTACAATCTCTCCAGTTGGTAACTGAATAGCAAGGGCAGGGCTAGTTGTCAGCTCTGCTTTTTCGCGCGCAGCGATAACAACCTTACGATCTGCTGGTGTCACGCCGACTTCATTCATGAGGAGTTCAATCTTTTTAACTGCTTGCTCGCTCACCCGCTCTGCCTTGAAATCAACCAAGGTCTGGTAGTAGCGGCGGATGATTTCTTGCTTGGATGCTTCGATCGCAGCCTCTTCGTTCACGATAGAATAGCCCACCATGTTAACCCCCATGTCTGTCGGTGAGGCGTATGGTGATTTGTTCAAAATACGTTCAAAGGTACGGTTGAGGACAGGGAAGACCTCGATGTCACGGTTGTAGTTGACCGCTGTTTTGCCGTAAGTTTGCAGGTGGAAGGGGTCGATCATGTTGAGGTCGTCCAGGTCAGCAGTTGCTGCTTCATAGGCCAAGTTAACGGGATGGTGGAGTGGTAAGTTCCACACTGGGAAGGTTTCAAACTTAGCATAGCCTGATGTTACGCCATGTAGTTGGTCGTGGTAAAGTTGGGAGATACAAGTCGCCAATTTACCTGAACCAGGTCCAGGTGCGGTGACAACGACGAGATTGCGACTAGTTTCAATGTAGTCATTTTTGCCCATACCTTCTGGTGAGATGATGTGGTCAATATCAGAAGGATAGCCCTTGATTGGGTAGTGGAGATAGGACTTAATACCATGTTTTTCCAACTGTTTGCGGAAGGCGTCTGCAGCTGGTTGGTTGCGGTATTGGGTAATGACGACAGAACCAACGTAAATATCAATATCATTAAATGTATCAATCAAGCGGAAGACTTCTTGGTCATAAGAAATACCCAAGTCACCACGTGCCTTAGAATGTTCGATGTTGCTTGCATTGATGGCGATGACGATTTCTACTTGGTCTTTTAACTCTTGGAGGAGTTTGATTTTGTTATCTGGTTCATAGCCAGGTAAAACACGGGCTGCGTGGAAATCTTCCAGCATTTTTCCGCCAAACTCCATGTAGAGTTTGCCTTCAAACTGAGCAATACGCTCTAAAATGTGATCACGTTGCAAATTCAAGTATTTAGTTGAATCAAATGCGATTTTTTTCATTATAAATATGTCCTCCAAATATGTATTATTCTCTGGGAAAACAAAAAATAGCTCCCTAAAACTAGGGAGCCTTTTCTCCGACCTCTCAAAAGAGGTGCCCGAACAATACTATAACAAACTGTGCTAATCTTGTCAAGAAAAAGTCAGATAGAAGAAAAATTAAACGAATGTTTAAAAAATATTTAATTTTTATAAAATTAAGTATTGACTTTATTAAAATAAAGTGTAAAATAATATTAAATAAATGTTTAATTAAATTAAAAGGAGTTTATTATGAAAAAATTAGTCAACAATAAATTATTCCTGTCCAGCTTTGTAGCAGACTTGATTTCTAACTTTGGAGATACGCTTTACTATCTGGCTTTGATGAACTATGTTTTACTCTTGCCAGATACCAAGTTTGCCTTAGCCATGATTACCGCTTCTGAAACCTTGCCGATTTTGGCAGGCCTCTTCATAGGAATCTGGGCGGACAAGACTAAAAATAAACTGGATACCATTCTAGCTACCCTTGTGATCCGTGTTGGTTTATATGCCCTTGTTGGTTTCTTGATGGGATTTACCCCAGCCCTGTGGGTTGTGGCAGTGGTCTGCGTCATCAACTTCCTGTCTGACCTTGCTGGTCAATACGAAAACGGTCTCTATATGCCAGTCAGCTTGCGGGTTGTGGCAGCTGAAGACCGTGAAACAGCTATGGCTTTTAAAATGACTGTTAAAAATCTCTTGCAAATTGCCTTCCAAGCCAGTGGTGCCATCCTGATCGGATTTATGTCCTATCAAAACCTAGCCTTCTTCAACGCTGGGACCTTCTTGGTCAGCCTTGCGATTATGGCAGGTTTGCGTCCAGCTTTTGCCAAGTTGTTGAAAGAGAGTCCTATCCAAGAAGTTGAACAAACCGAAACAGAAGCAGGACTTATCAAGGGAATTGGTCAGAGTATCAAAGATTCCTACCAAGCTGTGCAGAATATTCCTGTTCTTAAAGCGTCAATCATTACCATTGCAAGCTTGAATGCGATTTTTACTGCCCTCTCACCATTAGCAATTCTTAATATGAAGGAGTTTTCAGACTTTGTGATTGTCAATGCGGGGACAACGGTGGCTCTGATTTCCATTCTCTTCTCAGTTGGTAGTATCTTGGGGTCAAGTATCGGTATGGCTCTTTTCAAAAATGTTAGCTTGGTCAACCTCCTCAAGTTTTCTACTCTTATGCCTGTTTTACTTTTCTCAGGTTTCTTTCTTCACAATATTTATGTGGTATTGATGGTTATTTTTGTGACAGCTATGACTTTGGGTGTCTTCAATCCGAAAATGAGTGCTCTTGTTATGAATGAATTACCGGAGGATAAATTAGCGACAGTCGGTGGAGGGATTGATGCTTTCTGCCAGATTGGTATGGTAGCAGGTCAAGCCTTGGTCGCCCTTATGGTGACGGTGCTTTCTGCGACAAGTATTTCTCTCATCTTCCTCTTGCTTTCTGTGGGACTCTTGGGTTATAGCATTTTTACAGGAAAAAATACTGAAAAGATTGTAGCTAGTGCATAGATAGAAAAATTTGACTACTAGAAGGAAAATTACTTGTGAAAAAAATTATCTGTAATAAAATATTCTTGTTCAGTTACCTAGCAGATGTGATTTCCAACTTTGGCGATACGCTTTACTATCTGACTTTGATGAACTATGTCTTGTTTTTACCAGATACCAAGTTTGCCTTGGCCATGATTACGGTTTCTGAAACTCTGCCGATCTTGTCGGGACTTTTTATGGGAATTTGGGCTGATCGGACCAAAAAGAAATTGGACACGATTTTGGCTACTCTGGTGCTTCGTTTTGTTCTTTATGTCCTCGTTGGCTTACTGATGGGATTTACACCAGCTCTCTGGATTGTAGCAGTCGTCTGTGTGGTCAATTTCTTGTCTGACTTGGCTGGGCAATACGAAAATGGTCTTTATATGCCACTTAGCCTGCGGGTCTTGGAGGCAGAAGACCGTGAAACAGCCATGGCCTTTAAGAACACCGTGGGTGGCATCTTGATGATTGTCTTTCGATCCAGCGGTGCCATTCTCATCGGCTTCATGTCTTACCAGAATCTTGCCTTTTTCAATGCTGGGACCTTCTTGGTCAGTCTTGCCATCATGGTAACCCTCCGTCCAGCTTTTGCCAAGTTGTTGAAAGAAAATCCTATCCAAGAGGCTGAACAAACCGAAACAGAAGCAGGACTTATCAAGGGAATTGGTCAGAGCCTTAAAGAATCTTATCAAGTCATTCAAAACATCCCTGTACTAAAGGCTTCTATTCTGACTATTTCGGGTATCAATACGGTTGTTAGTGCCGTATCTCCCATGGTTATCTTGTCTATGAAGGAATTTTCAGACTTCGTGATTGTCAATTCTGGCATAACTCTTGCCTTGGTATTCAATCTATTTTCTGTTGGTTACATCCTTGGCTCTAGTCTAGGTATGGCTTTCTTCAAACATATCAGCTTGTCCAATCTGCTCAAGTGTTGTACAGTTTTTTCGGTCATCCTGTTTGTTGGCTTCTACCTTCATAATATTGATATTGTGATGGCGACTATCTTAGTCACTACCATGACGACTGGCATTTTCAATCCAAAAATGAGTGCTCTGGTTATGAATGAACTACCCGAAGATAAATTGGCGACTATAAATGCAGGAATGGGGACTATATTTAATATTGGGATGCTTGCAGGTCAAGCCTTGGTCGCCCTTATGGTGACGGTGCTTTCTGCGACAAGTATTTCTCTCATCTTCCTCTTGCTTTCTGTGGGACTCTTGGGCTATACTATTCTTACAGGGATCAAGCCTGCAAAGTCATTCGTGAATACTTAGAAAGAAAACTATGAAATTAGATTACCGAGATTATAGAAGCGAAATTGTCGAAAAATTCTTTATTCCTTTAATTGTTACGGAACGTGAGGAACCGATTGAGGCGGATTTTTCACAGAAAGAAAAAGACATTCTCAAAGATGCCTTGGACATTCGTGATGAGATGGAAGAAAAGTTGGCGGATTATCGTCAGGAGGTTAATGAGGTCTTTGTCTGGGGACATATCTTTACAATCCTGCACACCTTGTATTTCTACCTCTTGGATCAAGGACAGGATCCTAAGACAGTCGAGGAAGCTTGTCAATTGATTTTAAAGCTGTCTCAAGAAGAAGTAGAAGATGCCATGCGAACCATGTTGGCGTCTGAAAATGACGGACATCGTGAAAAGGACCTCAGCCTCATGGAACTCTTGGAAAAGACAGATAAAAAGCCGGCAGATAAGTGGTACTGGTCACTGGCTATTCGCAATCCTTTGGAAACAGTTCAGCGGTCTGTCCATCTCTTGGATAAGCTGCTCCCAATCTATCAGCCCTATTTTGAGCTGGCAAGGGCGGAGCGTGAAAAATTTGCTCATGAATTTGACATTGAAAAACTCTATCAAGAGTCCAAGCGGTTATCAATGACTAGCTTGGATGCTTTGAGTGTTGAAAATGCTCAATTCTTCGTTCTCAGTCCGTGGAATTATTGGTTTGCTTATTATGGCAATGAGCAGTTTGACACTATGAAGGTTGCCTTGCTTGCTTCCTGTAGAATTGACCAGATTATGCTGTCAAATGACGAGCTGGATCTGGATGATTTGACAACAGTTCTCAAGGTTATCAGCGATAGTACGCGTTATCAGGTCTTGGTGGAGCTGACCAAGCCCCATGCCAAGAGCAAGGATATCGCAGAGCGACTGAATATTACAGGGGCTGCCGTATCCTTCCACACCCAAAAGCTGATTAATGGCGACCTGCTCCTCTTTAACACAAAAGTCAAGGACGCTAAATACAGTGTCAATCGCGACCTGCTCCAACAGGTGATTGATAAGTTGAAAGAGGATTTTGATTTGTAAAAAAGCCTTGTAAGTTAAGTCTTACAAGGTTCTTTTGTGCTTATACTCTTCGAAAATCAAAATCAGACGTTGTTGACTTGATTTGATGAGTGAAAAGGTCCAGTGGATCTTTTCAGCCTGTTCCCTTGAAATATAATAAGGAACAGTGTTCTATCTGCATCTTACGGTCACGAACCAAGTTCGTCTAATTTCCGACCTCCAACAGTCTATTCCCAGACTGTTGGAGCTAGTCTGTTTTTGATTTTCTTTGAGTATTAATGATTAACCAGCTGAGCAGTTGGCAAGTGATGATGGTGATAAGGAAGACTAACCAACCTTGCTGTATTTTGGTCAGGGAACTAGTTTCTAGGAAGAAAAAGCTGATTTCGACTGGGATAACATGGATAAAATAATAATAGCTGGCGTATTCTTTTAGAAATTGGAATTTTTTCTTGCGGAAGAGGTCTGTGGTTAGGGTCCAGGCGACTAGATAGGCTGTGAATGGAATCAGGCTAAACAGAAAGTTCTTGTCGTAGCCCTGATTGAGATAGATGATAGTGGCTTCAAAAGCTAAAAGGGCTATGCAGACAAGTAGTTTGGTTTTTTGTCGGTGTTGGAAAATGGGTTGATTGAGTTTGTCGGCTAGATAAAAGCCTGTCAGGACAAAAATCGGTGCGTAGAAGAGGCCGTTGCGGCTGGTGAAAAAGAAGGTTTTGTAGCTGTCAAATGCGGTCAGGAAAATCGATTCTGCTAGGTAGGAGGAGTAGGTTTCGACTGAGCCTAGGAGATAGAGAAGGCAGGCTAGACAAGCTGTGATGCGCCAGCCCCATTTCTCCAAGGAAAAATGGACGAGGACAAGTCCTAGCAAGAAGGCGGGCATGTACCAGAGTTGGTAGCTGGTGCCGGTGTAGGTCAGTCCGACTAGGAGTGCGAGGGGATAGTAGGGGAAGGGGATTTCTTGGAGTGTTAGGTAGATGAGGTAGAAGGGCAGGTAGAGGGCGGACCAGGTCAAGTATTGTTTGCTGTAGCGGATGAGGTATTGTTTGGAGAGACTAGAGTAGTTATGTCGGAGGAAGAAGCTGGCGGTGACCATGAAGTAGGGGACGACCATGCGGCTAAAGATTGATTTTTGGATGAAGTGGAGCTGGTCTGCTTCAAATAACCTGCGGCAATGGAGGGCGATAACGAGAATGGCTCCGATGAACTGGATGAGGGAGAGTAGTGATGTATTGAGTGGTTTTGTCTTATTTTGCATGCTAACGTTTTTCTTTTTTTCTTCTATTTTATCGAAATCTGATGAATATGTAAATGTTTGCAAAAAGATGTGGAGAGGTGCTGGCTGAAACTTAGTTGACAAGAGAAGTCCAGTGGAAAATATGGTATAATGTTAGGACGGAGTAAATGTAAACCATCTATTTCGTTTAAGTTAGAAAGGAGCATATAGATGAAAGATTTACGTGCAAAATTATTGGCTGATTTTGGGATTGATTTTCCGGATTTGAATTTATTAGAAACGGCTTTTACCCATACTTCTTATGCCAATGAGCATCGCCTTCTAAAAATTTCACATAATGAACGCTTGGAATTTTTAGGAGACGCTGTTCTCCAATTGATGATTTCCAAGTACCTCTATAAAAAATATCCTGATAGACCGGAAGGTGAGATGTCCAAGTTGCGTTCGACCTTTGTACGTGAGGAGTCTTTGGCTGGTTTTTCACGTGCTTGTGGTTTTGATCGGTTTCTTCGTCTTGGTAAGGGGGAAGAGAAGTCTGGAGGGCGAAATCGCGATACTATTTTAGGAGATGCTTTCGAGGCGTTCTTAGGAGCTCTGCTATTGGACAAAGGGGAAAAGACCGTAGAGGAATTTATCCATAAGGTCATGATTCCTCGTTTAGAAAAAGGGAATTTTGAGCGCGTGACCGACTATAAGACTGCTTTGCAGGAAATTTTGCAGGTCAATGGTGAGATTGCTATTTCGTATCAAGTAATAGCTGAGTCTGGACCTGCCCATGATAAGACCTTTGAAGTGGAGGTATCTGCTGATCAGCGTGTGATTGGTCGTGGTCGTGGTCGCTCTAAGAAATTAGCTGAACAAGCCGCCGCCAAAAATGCTGTGGAGGCTAGAGGATAGGTATGTATCTAAAATCAATTGAAATGCAGGGCTTTAAGTCCTTTGCGGATAAGACTAAGGTAGTCTTTGATCGTGGAGTGACTGCTGTTGTAGGGCCGAATGGTTCTGGTAAGTCCAATATTACAGAAAGTCTACGTTGGGCCTTGGGAGAGTCGTCTGCTAAAAGTCTACGTGGAGGCAAGATGCCAGACGTCATCTTTTCGGGAACTGAAAGCCGTAAGCCTCTTAATTATGCTTCCGTTGTCGTAACCTTGGATAATAGCACAGGTTTTATTGCTAATAAGAATAAAGAAATCAAGGTAGAACGCCATATTTATCGATCTGGAGATAGCGAGTATTTGATAGATGGTCAGAAGGTTCGATTGCGGGATATCCATGATCTTTTCATGGATACAGGCTTGGGACGTGATTCTTTCTCTATCATTTCACAAGGGCGGGTTGAAGCAATTTTCAATTCCAAGCCTGAGGAACGCCGTGCTATTTTTGAAGAGGCGGCAGGAGTTTTAAAATACAAGACGCGTAAAAAAGAAACAGAAAGTAAGTTGGCACAGGCCCAGGGCAACTTGGACCGCTTGGATGATATTATCTATGAATTGGATAATCAGGTCAAACCATTGGAGAAACAGGCACAAACTGCTAAGAAATTTCTAGAATTGGATGGTCAACGTAAGGAATTATACTTAGATGTTTTGGTGGCTCAGTTGTCGCTTGGTAAGGAAAAGTTATCGGAAAAAGAAGCCGAACTAGAGTCTGTCAAAACGGAATTGACTAGCTACTACAAACAGCGTTCTGAGCTGGAGCAAGAAAATCAGAACTTGAAAGAGAAGCGCCACCGCCTTTCAGAACAATTGGAGCGTGAACAGGCAGTTCTGTTGGATTTGACCAAGTTAATCAGTGATTTGGAGCGAAAAATTGAGGTCCATAAACTGGAATCTAGTCAAAACGAATCAAGTCGTCAAGAAGCGCAGGCGCGTTTGGAAAACTTGTTGACTAGACGAGAGCAGTTGGCAGAACAGATTGAGCAAAAGAAAGAAACGCTTGCGCAATTAGATAGTTCCTTGTCTAGCTTGAAAGACGATATTGCTGAGGTAGACAAAGAAATTTCCTACTTTTCAGAAGATCCTGATCAGGTTTTAGATCATCTGCGTGAACAGTATGTTGCTCTGATGCAGGAAGAGGCAGAAGCTTCAAACAGTCTGACCAAGATTCAGCAGGATATTGCCAATCAAATCAGTCTTTCTGAGAGTAAATCTGAAGACTTGGCACGCTTGCAGACGGAAAAACAAACAGCTCAAGAAGTACTTGATAAGAGTCGGAAAAGTTTAGAAGAAGCTGATCACGTTTTACGCCAGTTGCTTGAGAGCTATCAGACCAAAAAAACAGAATTGGATCAAGTCCAGACTGCTTATCAGGCTGAGCAAGGTCGCTTGTTTGATTTGCTGGATCAGTTGAAAGGCAAGCAGGCTCGCCAGTCTAGTTTAGAAGCTATTTTAAAAAATCATTCCAATTTCTACGCGGGGGTTAAGGCTGTCTTACAGGCGGCACCAAGCTTAGGAGGAATTATTGGAGCAGTCAGTGAACAATTGACCTTTGATACTCGTTACCAAACGGCTTTGGAAATTGCTCTTGGAGGTGCTAGTCAAAACGTCATCGTTGAAGACGAAGCGACTGCTAAACGAGCTATCGCGTTTTTGAAAGAAAAACGGCAAGGACGGGCAACCTTCTTACCTCTAACAACTATCAAGCCACGTCAGCTTTCTGGACAGCAAGTCTCTTTACTAGAATCTTCAGAAGGATTCTTGGGGCTTGCAAGTGATTTGGTGACTTATCAGCCAAATTTAGATGCGATTTTCCAAAATTTGCTAGGTACTATCGCGATTTTTGATACCATTGACCATGCCAATCAGGCAGCGCGGGCAACCAAGTTTCAAGTGCGTATGGTGACCATGGATGGAGCGGAAATCCGTCCTGGTGGAGCCTTTGCTGGTGGTAGCAATCGAAATAACAGCACGACCTTTATCAAACCAGAACTGGATGCTCTTTTAGGAGAAATAGCAGAGCTGTCCAGCCAGTTACAGGAGCAAGAAAGCTTGGTTGCGGCTAAGAAAACTAGCTTAGACCAGACCAGAGAAGCCTTGGAAACGATTAAGGCGGAGGGGGGAGAAGCTAGATTGAACCAGCAGAGCGCAAGGATTCATCAGGAACAGGCAGAAAATAGACTGGCTCAGCTATCAGCCCAGTATGACCTGCAAATGAGTCAGGTTAGTCCGACCATTTTGACTGAGCTAGAAGAGGCTGCTGCTAAGGAAGAAGTAAATGTCCAAGCCTTGAATGAGAAAAAACTAGCCTTGGATCAACAAATCAATCAAGTTCGTGATAATCGCGACAGTATTCAAGAAAGCTTGCAGAAACTACAGACTCAGAAGGGTCAACTAACTTTGGAACAGGCTGAACTGACTAGCCAACTTCGTTTTGAACAGACAGATTTGAGACGTTTGCAAGAAGAAAAAGTGGTTGCAGATAAGGAAATTTCTCTTTTAGAGGATATGATTGACCAGAAGCTTGAAGCTCTTGAAGATACTAGTATTGAGATTCTTGAAGAACAATTGCAGGCCGCATCTGATAAGCAAAACCAGACAAATCAGATTCTAATTCGCTTAAAGTTTGAATTGGAAGATATTGATGGGCAGTTTGAAGACTTGGAAGAAAGATTGCAACAAGCTCGGACTAAGAATGATGATTTGATTCGTAAGCAGGCTAAGCTAGAGGCGGATTGTGAGCAAGCGGGCGATAAATTACGGGCTCTACTTGGTAATTTGACAGAGCATTTTAAATTGAGTTTTGAAGCTGCCCAGTCTCAGGCCAAGGAAGTTGAGTATCTTGCAGTTGCTGAACAAAACCTCAAAGACCTAGAAAGAGCTATTCGTGCTTTGGGGCCAGTCAATTTGGATGCTATTGAGCAGTATGACGAGGTTAATAATCGCCTTACCTTCCTCAATGAGCAACGGACAGATATTTTGTCGGCGCGTGATTTACTACTAGATACTATCCACGAGATGGATGATGAGGTCAAAGAGCGCTTCAAGGTTACTTTTGAAGCTATTCGTGAAAGCTTTAAGCAGACATTCAAACAAATGTTTGGCGGTGGTTCAGCGGATTTGATTTTGACAGAAGGTGACCTGTTGACTGCGGGTGTGGAGATTTCAGTTCAACCTCCGGGTAAGAAAATTCAATCTCTCAATCTTATGTCAGGTGGCGAAAAAGCCCTTTCGGCCCTCGCTCTGCTATTTTCCATTATCCGTGTTAAGACCATTCCTTTTGTTATTCTCGATGAGGTGGAGGCAGCCTTGGATGAGGCCAATGTCAAACGTTTTGGCGACTACCTCAACCGTTTTGATAAGGAGAGTCAGTTTATCGTCGTGACCCACCGTAAAGGGACCATGGCGGCAGCGGATGCCATGTATGGGGTGACCATGCAGGAATCTGGCGTGTCCAAGATTGTTTCCGTTAAGCTGAAAGATGTGGAGAAATTATGATTAACAAAATTTACGCCAGTGATATGGATGGTACCTTTTTACGAGAAGACCATAGTTTTGATAAGGAACGGTTTCGTCGTATACTGAATCAGTTTAAGGAAAAAGGTTATTTATTTGTGGCAGCAAGTGGGCGATCTATGCAAAGCCTGAAACTTGTTTTTGAAGATTTTGTAGATGAAATCGGTTTTGTGGCAGAAAATGGTTCAATCGTTGAATATCAGGGGCAGACTATCTTTATGGATGATCCAATTAGTCCTGAAATCTATCTGCCGATTATCGCGGGTATTGATGCAGGTCCCTTTGGTAGCAGTCGTTCCATGGTGCTGTCTGGACTCGAAAACTTTTATTTATTAAAAAATGCTGAGCCTCAGTTTTTAGAGACGATGACGAATTATTATGCACATTTTCGATTGGTAGACACATTTGAAGAAGTTCGAGAAGAGATTATAAAAATCAATGCCAAATTTTCTCCTGAGGAAATGGACGATGCCAGACGATGGTTAAATGATACATTTGAAGGTGTAACGGCCATGACAACTGGTTTTGACAATATTGATATAATTCCAAATGGTTCAAACAAATCAGTTGGATTGAGTCATCTCTGTGCTCATTTTGGAATTACCGGTCAGGCTGTAGTGGCATTTGGTGATAATCAAAACGATTTAGATATGTTTGACTTTGCAGGTCTGGCTCTTGCGACAGAAAATGCAAGAGAGGACGTGAAGGCCAAGGCAGATTCTATTATTGGTCATTGCAATGATGGAGCAGTATTAGCCTATTTAGAGGAGGAAGTAAATGGCAATTAAGTTGATTGCATTGGATTTAGATGGAACACTTCTGACATCGGACAAACGGATTTCAGAAGCTAATAAAAAGGCCTTGCAGGCAGCGCGTGAGCGTGGAGTTTATGTAGTTCTGACAACAGGGCGTCCTTTACAAGCTATCGGTACTTTTCTAGAAGAACTAGATCTGCTAGGGGAGAATCAATATTCGATTACATTTAACGGTGGTCTAGTACAGGAAAATACAGGTCGTGTTTTGGATAAGGTTGGCTTTACCATTGAAGATGTGCGCACCATCCGTCGTGTGACAAATGACTTGGACCTGCCTCTGGATGTCCTGTATGGTGGCGATGTCTATTCTCTACCATCAGCCCATGAATCACTTTATCTAACTTGTAATCCATTGCTTAATAAAATTGTGGCAAGCGATGAGGAAATGCCAGAAGATTTTGTCTACAATAAGGCAGTTTCAGCTGTGGCAGCAGACTTTTTGGATGGACAAATTCCAAAAATTCCTGCGGAACTTCACGAGCGCTTCGAGATTTTCAAATCGCGTGATATTCTGCTCGAGTGGAGTCCAAAAGGTGTTCATAAGGCAAATGGTCTGGCTAAGTTGATTGGACATCTGGGGATTGATCGGTCAGAAGTTATGGCCTGTGGCGATGAAGGAAACGATCTTTCGATGATTGAATGGGCTGGTCTGGGTGTTGCCATGGCTAATGCGACTGATGAAATCAAGTCTGCGGCCAAAGTAGTCTTACCAAAAACCAATGATGAAGATGGCATTGCCTGGGCCATCGAGCACTATGTATTGAATGAGGACTATTATGGGATTATTTGATCGATTATTTGGACAAGAAAAACAAGAGGAGCAAGTCGCTCTTGTTGAAGAAGTGGAAAGGGAGCAGTCGGCTTCTAGCGAAGATACAGTAACTACTGAAGTTGAGTCAACGACTCAAGAAATGGAAGAGTTCCAGTCTGAAGTAGCAGAGCCTGAATTGACAGCCGAGCAAGAAGCTCAGAAACAACGGACCTTAGACATGATGGCTCAATATTATGCAGCCAAAGAAGCTGCTGCGGCTCGAGTGAAGGAAGCGCAGGAACAAGGCTTTGACCCTGCTATTCAAACCAAGGTCAAGGAAGAGCCTGTTGAGGAAGTTGCTCCAGTAGAGCAAGAAAGTGAGCAGGACAAGTACCAGCGTACCTTGAAAAAGACGCGTACAGGATTTGGGGCAAGGCTCAATGAATTCTTTGCCAATTTCCGTTCTGTAGACGAAGAATTTTTCGAAGAGTTGGAAGAAATGCTGATTTTGTCAGACGTAGGTGTACAGGTTGCTTCTACGCTGACAGAGGAGCTCCGCTATGAAGCCAAACTACAAAATGCCAAGAAGACAGATGAACTCCGTCGGGTTATCATCGAAAAATTGGTGGATATTTACGAAAAAGATGGTCAATTCAGCGAGCAAATCAATTTCCAAGATGATTTGACTGTCATGCTCTTTGTCGGTGTTAACGGAGTTGGGAAGACGACGTCTATCGGTAAGTTAGCCTACAAGTACAAGCAGGCTGGCAAGAAGGTCATGTTGGTCGCAGCGGACACCTTCCGTGCGGGTGCGGTAGCCCAGCTGGTCGAGTGGGGTCGCCGTGTCGATGTGCCAGTAGTCACAGGACCTGAAAAGTCAGACCCAGCTAGTGTGGTTTTTGATGGGGTAAAACGTGCCGTGGCAGAAGGCGTGGATATTCTCATGATTGACACAGCAGGCCGCTTGCAAAATAAAGATAACCTTATGGCAGAGCTGGAAAAAATCGGTCGTATCATTAAACGAACACTTCCTGATGCACCGCATGAAACCCTCTTAGCACTAGATGCCTCGACAGGACAAAACGCCCTTAGTCAAGCCAAAGAATTTGCAAAAATTACTCCATTGACAGGTCTTGTTTTGACCAAGCTAGACGGTACTGCAAAAGGTGGTGTTGTCCTTGCCATCCGTCAGGAACTGGATATTCCAGTTAAGCTGATTGGTTTCGGTGAGAAAATCGATGATATCGGAGAATTCAAGTCTGAAGAGTTCATGCGTGGGCTTTTGGAAGGATTGGTGTAGAAAAAAGTCGTTAGTTCAACAAGAACTAGCGACTTTTTCTATCTGTATGCAACAGTGAGTAAATGGCAATATCCACAATACCACGATTATTTCGATCGGCTTGGCGGAGAGTTCCTTCATAGGTCATACCGACTTTTTCCATGACACGACCAGAAGGACGATTTTCACTATCGTGAACAGCCGTAATCCGTAAACAGCCGCCCTCTTCTAGTAGAAAGCGAGTGACTTCGGGCAGTATAGTCTTTTAGTTTACTTTTAGTACTAGGCAACGAGCTGCAGACAGTACTAGAGTACGGCAAAGCGAGTTAACGAAGTAATAAAAGAAAAACTAAATGACTAGATAGCCTTGGCCCCACCATTGTCTGCTAAACACCCAACCTAATTCAGCAGCTTGTACTCTCTCATCTAAGCTGACAACGGAAATATCTCCAATAGGTTGCTTACTTTCTTTGAGCTCAATTACCCACCTGTATGTTTTTTCCTGTGAATAGGATTGAAGACAGAACTGGACATAGTCTTCAGTATCTTGGAGTGTCTGATGAGTTGGCCAGGTCAGATAGGTGGTAACCTTTTCATCTGAAGTCCAGTTTTGGAAAACGGGCTCAACATCGCTTGCTTGAAAAGGGCGTAAAATCAGTCGTTCTGTTTCTAAAATCTGAGTTCCTTTATGTTGCATCTCATTTCCTCCTCAATAATGCCTCAATCCAGTCGGGTGCGTAGGCAGAAGTACAGCCTTTTGGAACTTTCATGTCCGCATAGACAGCCAATTCCTGACCGATTGCAAGGCCTTGTTCCAGATAGTTGGGATAGGCAACCGCAATCTCCACCAAGCATTGGTTCATGGTCCATTGGATAAGCGGGTCTGCGGTTTGCAAATGCTGGCGAATATGGTCTAGAGTTTCTTCAATTTCTTGATTTGAGGCAGTTCTTCCAGCAAAGTACTTGGCGCGGAGGAACCAGCCAATGCGTTGAAAAATGGCTGGTTTTTGGGCAAGCAAGGTTTCTTCCCAATCCCTACTGTCTTTTCGTTTGCTGAGAATGATAGAAGCTAGTTTGTCTAAGACATTGACAGAAACCTGTTCATCGAGGCAGTTTTCTAAATCCTCTAGGGTCAGTTGGTCGGGCTTATTTTTGGCAATTTGAATGGCTAAATATTGTGCCTCTAGGACACCTGTTTGCCAGAGTGGAGCAAACAAGTCCAGTCGATTTTTATAGGCCTTGGCGATACCAGAAATAGCTCCCATTGGAACGCCGTAGTAGGGCTTGGTTTCGCCAATTTTTTCATAACGCTTGAGGGTGCCAGCATGGCTGGCTGCTTCAAGTTGGGTGAGAATGGTGTTCATTTCAGTCATAAATATCTCCGAAAAAAAACTGGATTGCTCCAGTTTTTATATGTAGTCGTTTAGTTTGCTTTTAGTACAAGGTAACGAGGTGCAGGTTGCTAGAACAGCCTCTAGGCTGTTCTAGGTTGGAAATAAGACATGCGAAGCAAGTCACTTTCGTGGAGTACGGCAAAGCGAGTTAACGAAGTAATCAAAGATAAACTAAATGACTATTTCAATAAACCACGTTCACGGTACCAGACATCTGGCGTCCATACCCACTTGCAACCGTAGCTTTCTAGCAAATCAAATGCTGCCTCAGGTCCCATGGTTCCAGCTGGATAGGTGTGGAGTGGGACTTGGTTGCTTGCCCACAAATCAACAATGCGGTCAATCAAGCTCCAGCTTGCTTTCACTTCTTCCCAATGGCTAAAGTTAGTAGAATCACCATTTAGGACATCGAAAAATAGTTTTTCGTAGGCTTCGGGTGAATTTCCAAGAGCAGTTGCATTGTGGCGGAAGTTGAGTTTGGCAGGTGTAAGAGCGAAGTGGGAACCAACTTCCTTACCGTTGATAGAGAGCATAAAGCCTTCAGTTGGTTGGATGAAGATGGTCAATACATTGGCCTCAGAAGGCTGACCAAAAATATCTTCCGCATGCTTGAAGGTGATGGTCACGCGCGTGCCCTTTTCTGTCAGACGTTTACCTGTACGGAAGAAGAAAGGTACATCACGGAATCGGTCAGTATCAACGAAGAAGACACCTCCTGCAAAGGTTTCTGTCTGAGAAGCTTCGGCAATATTTGGTTCATCCAAGTAGCTAACGTAGTCTTTTCCGTCGATGGAACCTGCTGCATATTGACCACGGATGAAGTTGCGCTTGAGGTCTTCGTCAGAAGGCTGACGCAAGTGTTGGAAGACCTTGATTTTCTCAGCGCGGACATCTTCCTCCTTGAAGCTGGCTGGCTTATCCATTGCTAGAAGGGAAAGGACTTGAAGGGCATGGTTTTGCACCATGTCCTTCAAGGCGCCAGAATGATCGTAGTAGCTCCCACGATCCTCAACACCAATCGCTTCAGCAAATGTAATTTGGACGTTATCGATGTAATCGCGGTTCCAAATATGCTCAAAAATGATATTGGCAAAGCGAACAGCGAAGATATTTTGCACCATTTCTTTACCTAAGTAATGGTCGATACGGTAGATTTGGTCTTCATTGAAGGCTGCTGCCAATTCATCATTGAGTTTGGTAGCTGTAGCAAGGCTAGTTCCGAAAGGTTTTTCAATAATCAAGCGTTCAAAACCTTGTCCGTCAACAATCTGCTCAGATTTGAGGTGTTTGGCAATGGTTCCGAAAAATTCAGGCGCCATAGAGAGGAAGAAGACCTTGTTGTGCTGGGTATCGTATTTTTCACATAAGTCATCCTGCAATTTACGAAGAGCTATATAATGTTCCGTGTCATTGACATCATGGCTTTGGTAGTAGAAATGACTAGCAAATTCATGAGCTTGACGTGGTGTGTCAGGTAGATCACCCAGTGATTCAATGACGGTTTGCTCAAAAAATTCCTTGGTCCAGGGTCTACGAGCTGTACCGATAACTGCAAAATTTTCTCGGATGTGTCCGGCCTTATAGAGGCGAAATAAAGATGGGTAAAGTTTGCGTTTGGCAAGGTCGCCACTAGCACCAAAAATTGTAAACAATACATGTGATGACATAATTTCATTCCTATCTGTTGAATATCATTAATAGTATACCACAAATTGTCAGAAAATTCACTTTTTGAGTTGGGATTATTAGAAAACACGGTAGACATACGGGGAATCTGGCTGTTCAATCTGAACCATCGATTGTAATTCAAGTGTTGGGAGATTTTGTTTCAACGATGTGTGGTAGGAAACCTTGATTGTTCCTCTGGCTTTTACCCAAGTATTGTTAGGAAATTCTGTGGTAGCCCCCGTAGAGAGTAAGCCATATACCCCAGAATCAGCAATGCAGTGAATAATACCAAAGCGGAAAAGGAAAAATTGCTGGCTATTGTCAGGGTCATTGTAGACAAATCCAATCATTTCAATCGTTTTTCCTGAAAATTCCGTAGGATAGTCGTAGATTGCTTCCATCACTTCCATATAGTTTTCATTAGTAACGACAATGATTTCTTCAGCCAAGTATCTATCAGCAATTTCACGCATCTGGTTTTGATAGGCAGATTTTGTAAAATAAATAGAAGTATCAGGCTTGAGATACTGAACAGTCGTCCCTTCTTGGTTTTGTGTATTAGCATCGTTTTCTGCTGCTAGTGGGAAATGATAGCCCTTGGCAGCGACAGTTGTTGAATCCAGGCTTACCGTAGGAAAGAGCCAGGCTATAGCAAGAGGAATGAGCAATAGTCCAATGCTTGATAGTTTGGCAATTTTGCTTTTTAAATGGCTATGTACTCGAATTTCTTTTACCCAGACATACAATTGTACGATGGCAAGTATGAAAGATAAAACCATGGATAGATAGGCTAGATAGCTATAGTGCAGATTAATGTATTGGTCTAATTTTCCAGAAATATAGAGATACATGGTCATCTCAAAATAGCCAGCAAGAATTAAAAAACGAATCATACTACACCTCCAAGTATCAGACTATATCCCAAAATAACGAGAGTGATAGTAATGATAAAACCGGCTATAAATTTTCCCTTGAAATAATGTTTCATCATGAGCAAGTTTTTAACATCCACCATGGGTCCGATAACTAAGAAAGCCATTACTGGGGCGAATCCGAAGCTGGATAGTAGTGATGCACCAATAAAGGCATCGGCTTCAGAACATAGGGAAAGTAGAAAGGCCAGCAACATCATCAGTATAATAGCTGTTAATGGACTGTGACCGATGGTAGTCAGGACAGCGGTTGGAATATAGACTTGTACGAGACTGGCAAATAGACAACCCAAGACTAGGTAACGTCCCGTATCAAAAAATTCATCAATGGCATGAATAAGTGCGAAGCCAACTTTTTGCCAACTGGTTTTATCTGAATAATCATGCTGGTGATGGTCAAACTTGCTTCCTTTAAGAATTTGTCCTTTTACGAAAAAACCAAGAATGATTCCCAATACTAGGGATACAATGATGGCTCCTAGGGCTCTATAGAAGGCGAAAAGTAGGGAATTGCCAAAAGCGGTAAAGGTTGCAAAAAGGACGATAGGATTAATGACAGGCGCCGTTACTAAAAAGGGAACAGCAGTGTAACTTGGCACTTTTTTCTCTAATAGCCGATTGACAATAGGGACAATACCACATTCGCAAGACGGAAAAATGAAGCCGATAAAGGTTCCAAATAGAATGGCAAGAAACTTGTTTTGGGGTAAGAGTTTACGAACCTTATCTGGTGTTATAAACACATCGATAAAACCTGAAATAATAGCTCCAATCAAGACAAAGGGCAAGGCTTCAATCATGATAGACAGGGAAATAGCCCCCGCCTGTAGGACGGAGGTAGGTAATTGATCAAGACCAAACATATTATTTTTTATCCTGATTCAAGTTGTTTTTCTCGGAATTTTCTTTTGATTTTGAATCTGGATACTCAATTTCTTCCAATTTTTCAAATGAAGCAAATTCTTCCAGCATCTTTTCTAAATCATCTTGTCGTTTATAGGTTACAGCCATAGGGCACCTCCAAAAATTTTATATAAACATTATACATTTTTTGCTAAAAATTTTCTAAAGGAATCTGTTTTTATTGAAGCGCAAATATAGTTAGCACCCTCAAATCATGATATAATATTCTTATGAAAACAAGAATATCAGAATTAGTTAGCGTGCTCAATCAATACGCTAAAGAGTATTATCAATTGGACCAACCTAGCGTATCAGATGCAGAATATGATACGCTTTATCGTGAATTAGTAGAGCTAGAAACGGCTTATCCAGAACTGATTTTACCAGATAGTCCTACCCATCGGGTCGGGGGAAAGGTGCTAGACGGATTTGAAAAATATAATCATGTTTATCCTCTTTTTAGTTTGCAGGATGCCTTTTCTCGTGAAGAGTTAGAAGCTTTTGACCAGCGAGTTCGCAAGGAATTTCCTCAAGCAACATATATCTGTGAATTGAAGATTGATGGTCTATCTATTTCCCTGACCTATGAAGCGGGTAATTTAGTCGTGGGTGCTACACGTGGTGACGGTAGTGTCGGTGAAAATATCACAGAAAATCTCAAACGAGTGGCTGATATTCCTTTGACCTTACCCGAAGCTGTGGACATCACTGTCCGAGGTGAGTGTTATATGCCAAAGGCTTCTTTTGACCGTGTTAACAAACAGCGTCAGGAGGCTGGTGAAGCTGAATTTGCTAATCCGCGTAATGCAGCAGCAGGGACTCTCCGCCAGCTTGATACGGGAGTGGTGGCCCAGCGTGGTCTCGCTACCTTCCTCTACCAAGAGGCCAGCCCCTCTGAAGTGACTAGCCAGTCCGAAGTGCTTCGCAAGTTAGATGCTCTGGGATTTGTGACCAACCACGAATATTGCTTGGCGGAGTCGATTGATGACACGTGGGATTTTATTGAAAAAATAGCAGAGCGTAGAGATGATTTGCCCTATGAGATAGATGGTGTTGTCATCAAGGTAAATGATTTAGCTATACAAGAAGAACTAGGATTTACAGTAAAAGCGCCACGATGGGCAGTAGCTTACAAGTTTCCAGCTGAGGAAAAAGAAGCAGAAATCTTGTCGGTTGATTGGACTGTTGGCCGAACAGGTGTTGTGACACCAACTGCCAATCTTAGTCCTGTTCAACTGGCAGGAACGACTGTCAGTCGAGCGACCTTGCATAACGTAGATTATATCGCCGAAAAAGATATTCGTATTGGCGATACGGTCATTGTTTATAAGGCGGGAGATATTATTCCAGCAGTTCTGAAAGTGGTGGACAAGTATCGAAAAGAGCAAGAAATCATGCTCATTCCTAGTCATTGTCCGTCTTGTCAGAGCGACCTAAAACACTATGAGGACGAAGTTGCCCTCCGCTGTATCAACCCTATTTGTCCTAGCCAGCTGATGAGTAAGTTGGAACATTTTGCAAGTCGGGATGCCATGAACATCGCAGGGCTAGGGGCTTCAATCGTTGAAAAACTCTTTGGAGCAGGCTTGGTACACGATGTTGCTGATATTTATAAATTGACTGTTGATGACCTATTGACCTTGGAAGGTTTCAAAGAAAAATCAGCTGACAAGCTCTATCAAGCCATTCAAACTTCTAAGAGCAACTCAGCAGAACGCCTCCTATTTGGACTAGGTATTCGCCATGTAGGTAGTAAGGCAAGTAAGATTTTAGTAGAAAAATTTGGTGATTTAGAAACTCTAGCATTTACTGATCAAGAAGCAATTGCTTCGCTAGAAGGGCTTGGTCAGGTTATTGCTAAGTCTTTGACAACTTTTTTTGCTAGTGAGGGTGCGCAACAACTTTTAGCCGAACTTAAGGAAGCTAAGGTAAACTTAACCTATCTCGGACAAGTAGTAGATGAAAATGCTGCGCTATCGGGTATGACAGTTGTACTGACTGGTAAATTGGAGCGAATGAAACGAAACGAAGCCAAAGCCAAATTAGAAGCTTTAGGGGCAAATGTAGCGGGATCTGTTTCTAAAAAAACTAATCTTGTGGTTGCCGGAACAGATGCAGGCAGTAAATTGACTAAAGCACAGGAGCTAGGTATCGAAATTAAAGATGAGGCTTGGTTAGAGAGCTTGTAAAGGTAAAACGATGGAAGAAAGAAAACGTGCTAGACTAATATATAATCCGACCTCAGGTCAAGAAATCATGAAGAAAAATGTGGCCGAAGTATTGGAAATTTTGGAAGGCTACGGTTATGAAACTTCAGCTTTCCAAACAACTGCTGAGAAAGACTCTGCAAAGAATGAAGCTACACGTGCGGCGCTTGCAGGCTTTGACTTGATTATCGCGGCTGGTGGAGATGGAACGATCAATGAAGTCGTCAATGGAATTGCTCCGCTTGAAAAACGTCCGCAGATGGCCATCATACCGACTGGCACCACCAATGACTATGCGCGTGCTTTAAAAGTGCCCAGGGGAAATCCTGTAGAAGCAGCTAAGGTTATCGGTAAGCAGCAGACCATTTTAATGGATATTGGTTTAGCCAAAAATCAAAAAAATGGTTTTCATCAAGAACATTATTTTATCAACATTGCTGCGGCAGGTACACTTACGGAGTTGACCTACAGTGTTCCCAGTCAACTTAAGACCATGTTTGGCTATTTGGCCTATGTGGTAAAAGGAGCAGAACTCCTGCCACAAGTACAATTTACACCTGTTCGTGTAGAGCATGACGAGGGCGTGTTTGAAGGCTCGGTTTCAATGATTTTTGTTGCCTTAACCAATTCAATTGGTGGTTTTGAACAGATTGTTCCCGATGCTAAGTTAGATGATGGTAATTTTACCTTATTGATGGTTAAAACAGGGAATTTATTTGAAATTCTACATCTGATTCGTCAAGTCTTAGATGGTGGCAAACACATTGAGAGTGATTTAGTTGAATACATAAAAACAAAGAGCCTATCCATTGAAAATCTGAATCCAGATAACCGTCTACTGCTCAATCTAGATGGAGAGTTTGGTGGGGAAGCCCCTGTACGTCTGTACAACCTATCAAACCATATAGAGTTTTTCGCAGATACAGATCTGGTTTCTGACCATGCAATCACTCTTGATACTGATCAGATGAATCGAGAAGATATGGCCAAACGATTCATTGAAGAAACAGACCATATTGATGAAGCTATTAAATAGGAAGAAAAGATGAAATACTCTTTTCTTTTTATTTTACAAAAACGAATTAAACGCTTACAATGGCGGTATTTTCTTGACAAATAGATGTTTTAGGAGTATCCTTACATGGTATTAAATTTTAAAAGGAGAATTCGTTATGAGTTTAGGCGCATTGGCCCTTGGATTGGCCTGTCTTGGTGTAAGTATCGGTGAGGGACTGTTGGTGGCTTCATACCTTAGTTCGACTGCACGTCAACCAGAAATGCAAAGTAAATTGATGGCTGGTGTATTTTTGGGTGTTGCCTTTATCGAGGGAACTTTCTTCGTAACCTTGGCTATGACATTTGTCTTGAAATAGTAGAAAATAGAGAAATAGAAAAGGGGGGAACCTCCATTGGAAGAACATTTAAGTCCAACCCTTACCCTTGGTCCCGTAACCTTTGACCTGACCATGGTATTGGTTTCTGTCATTACCATTTCCATTATTTTCTTACTTGTTTTTTGGGCTAGTCGTCAGATGGAGCTCAAGCCTAAAGGAAAACAGAATGTTTTGGAGTACGTTTACGAATTGACCATCAATTTTACAAAAGGGAATCTTGGCGATGCGGAAGCAAAGCGGTATTCCTTGTTCTTCTTTACAGTCTTTACTTTTCTTTTGGTTGCCAATAATCTAGGTTTGATGACCAAATTGGAAACAGCAGAAGGACATAATTTGTGGACTTCTCCAACGGCCAATATGGCTTACGATTTCGGTTTGGCAACAATTGCAACAGTATTTTGTCATGTTGAGGGTATTCGTCGTCGCGGTTTCAAGGCATACCTCAAATCTTTTGTGACACCCTGGGCTATGGCTCCAATGAACATTTTGGAAGAAGTGACCAACCTTGTGTCGCTTGCTCTTCGTCTGTACGGTAACATTTATGCTGGTGAAGTGCTTGTCTCTCTTCTTCTACAATTATCTCAACAAAGTGCACTTGCATATCCAATTGCCTTTGCTCTGAACGTTGTTTGGACAGCATTTTCTGTATTCATTTCATGCTTGCAGGGATATGTATTTATCATGTTGGTATCTATGTACTTAAATAAAAAAATCAGTAGTGAGAGTGAATAGGAAAGGGAAAGACAACTATGGCAACAACTATTACAATGCAATCTAGTACCATTCTTGGAAACTTTATCTTGGTAACAGTCTCATTTGCAGTACTTATTATTCTTATTCGTGTTTTTGCATGGGATAAAATTACAGGTATTTTTGAAGAACGTGCCAATAAGATTGCGAACGATATTGATGCTGCAGAAGAAAAATTAACAGTAGCAGCAAACCTTGTTCAACAACGTGAAGATGAGTTGGTACAGGGACGTATCGAAAGTCAAAAGATTATTCAAGATGCGGTTGAACGTGCAAAACTAGAGAAAAAACGAATTTTAGAACAAGCTGAAGTTGAGGCTCAAGCTCTAAAAACAAAAGCGACAATGGAAATTGAAGCTGAAAAACGTGAGGCACAAGAAAACTTGCGCGTTCAAGTTGCTGAATTGGCAGTTGATCTTGCAAGCAAAATTATTTTGGAAGATTTGGACCAACAAGCTCATAGTAACTTGATTGACCGTTATTTGGACAAACTAGGAGACAAGTAGATGAACGCTAGAGAAAATGCCATCGTGCAAAAATATGCTCTATCATTTGTTGAAAAAGTCAGTGATCATGCAGATATTTGGGATATGTATGACCAGATTTCTGACTTGATTTCCATCATTCATGATAGTAAGCTGAATCGAATCTTGCTGTCAGCGACAGTATCGAGAGAAGAAAAGGCTGACTTTGTAAGGACGGTACGTCAATCTAGTTTCTGGCAAATCAATGACTTGATTGAAGATGTTATTCGTGATGGTCATGCAGACTTGCTTCTTGAAACCCTTGAGCGTGTCCAATTACAAATCAGTAAATTTAAAAATGAATTTGAAGCCCGTGTGGTTTCGGTCTATCCGTTGACAGAAGCTCAAAAAGAGCGTCTCCGTCACTTGGTAGAACAACGATTCTCCTTGCGTGTACGCAATATCACGGAAGAACTTGATCAAAGTCTCCTCGGTGGTTTTATTGTAACGGTTAACCATAAGGTAATCGATGCAAGCGTTCGGACACAGTTGAAGGACGTTAGAAAAAAACTTTAGAAAATAGAAAGTGGTGTTCTTTTGATTAATGCACAAGAAATTAGCGCTTTACTAAAACAACAAATTGAAGGCTTTCAGCCTGACTTTGACTACACAGAGACAGGTGTCGTAACCTATATCGGTGACGGTATCGCCCGTGCGCAAGGTCTTGACAATGCCATGAGTGGAGAGCTTTTGGTATTTGAAAATGGCACCATTGGTATGGCACAAAACTTAGAAACCAACGATGTTGGTATCATCATTCTTGGACAATTTACCGATATTCGTGAAGGATCAGTTGTTCGTCGTACTGGTAAAATTATGGAAGTACCAGTTGGTTCGGCTTTGATTGGTCGTGTCATCAACCCACTTGGTCAACCTGTGGATGGTCTTGGTGAAATTCGTACTAGTAAGACTCGTCCGATTGAATATCCAGCACCAGGTGTTATGCAACGTAAGTCGGTTAATGAACCGCTTCAAACTGGTCTTAAGGCTATTGACGCTTTGGTTCCGATTGGTCGTGGTCAGCGTGAATTGATTATCGGTGACCGTCAGACAGGGAAGACATCTGTAGCTATTGATGCTATTCTCAACCAAAAAGGCCAAGACATGATTTGTATCTATGTGGCTATCGGTCAGAAAGAGTCAACTGTTCGTACTCAGGTTGAAACCCTTCGTCAATATGGTGCTTTGGATTACACAATTGTAGTAACTGCATCTGCTTCACAACCGTCTCCATTGCTTTTCTTGGCTCCTTATGCTGGTGTTGCGATGGCAGAAGAGTTCATGTATGAAGGCAAACACGTCTTGATTGTTTACGATGATTTGTCAAAACAAGCGGTAGCTTACCGTGAATTATCTCTCTTGCTTCGTCGTCCTCCGGGTCGTGAAGCCTATCCAGGGGATGTATTCTACTTGCACAGTCGTTTGCTAGAGCGTTCAGCAAAGGTTTCAGATGAATTGGGCGGTGGCTCCATTACAGCTCTACCATTTATCGAAACACAAGCGGGAGATATTTCAGCTTACATCGCGACCAACGTGATTTCAATCACGGATGGACAAATCTTCTTGAAGGACGATTTATTCAACTCTGGTATCCGTCCAGCCATTGATGCGGGTTCTTCTGTATCACGTGTAGGTGGCTCTGCACAGATTAAGGCCATGAAAAAGGTTGCAGGTACCCTTCGTATCGACTTAGCTTCTTATCGTGAATTAGAAGCCTTTACTCAATTTGGTTCGGATTTGGATGCGGCTACTCAGGCCAAACTCAATCGTGGTCGTCGGACTGTGGAAGTGTTGAAACAACCATTGCATAAGCCGCTTCCAGTTGAAAAACAGGTTTTGATTTTGTATGCTTTGACAAATGGCTTCTTGGATTCAGTGCCAATTGATGATATTTTGGCATTTGAAGAAGAACTGTACGCATATTTTGATTTGCACTACGATGGTCTTTTGGATGTTATTCGTACAACAAAAGACCTTCCTGACACAGATGAATTGAATGCTGCTATCCAAGCTTTCAAAGACCAGTCTGTCTTTAAGTAAAGGAGTGAATAATGGCAGGTTCTCTCAATGAAATCAAGTCAAAAATTGCATCTACTAAGAAAACCAGTCAAATCACCGGTGCCATGCAGATGGTTTCGGCTTCTAAACTAGCCAAATCAGAGCAATTAGCGCAATCCTTTCAAATCTACGCTAGCAAGGTTCGTCAGATTACAACGGATCTCTTGCGTGGAGAATTGATGGCTTCAGATACAAGCAATCCAATGCTGATTCGCCGTCCAGTTCAAAAATCTGGTTATATTGTCATTACCTCTGACAGTGGACTAAAAGGTTCTTATAATTCCAGTATTTTGAAGGCTGTGATGGGGATGATTGAACAGGACCATGACTCGAAAGATGAGTATGAGATTATTGCTATTGGTAGTATGGGAGCTGATTTCTTCCGTGCTCGTGGTATCAATCCTGTCTTTGAATTGCGTGGTTTAGCAGACAACCCAAGTTTTGAAGAGGTTCAAAAAATCATTTCTAAGTCTGTTGAGATGTACAAGAATGAACTCTTTGATGAGTTGTATGTTTGTTATAACCACCATGTCAATAGTTTGACCAGTCAGGTGCGTGTACAACAGATGCTTCCTGTAGAAGATTTGGACCACAATGAAGCAGATGGTTATACAGCTACCTTTGAGTTGGAACCAAACCGTGAGGTTATTTTGGAACAACTCTTGACTCAATATGCAGAATCAACCATTTATGGAGCAATTTTGGATGCCAAAACTGCTGAAAATGCAGCAGGTATGACAGCCATGCAGACAGCGACGGATAATGCTAAGAATGTCATTAACGATTTGACAATCCAATACAATAGGGCTCGTCAGGCAGCGATTACTCAGGAAATTACTGAGATTGTAGCTGGTGCCTCAGCCCTTGAGTAATAGAAATAGAGGAAATAGAATGAGTTCAGGCAAAATTACTCAGGTTGTCGGACCAGTTGTAGACGTTGCGTTTGCAGCAGAAGATAAACTTCCTGAGATTAACAACGCACTCGTTGTATATAAAAATGATGATTCCAAACAAAAAGTCGTGCTTGAAGTGGCTTTGGAACTTGGTGATGGCGTTGTACGGACCATTGCCATGGAATCAACGGATGGATTGACACGTGGGATGGAAGTTCTCGATACAGGTCGTCCCATCTCTGTTCCAGTCGGTAAAGAAACACTGGGTCGTGTCTTCAATGTGTTGGGAGATACCATTGACCTTGAAGAGTCTTTTCCGGCAGATTTTGAACGTGAGCCTATCCATAAGAAAGCGCCGGCTTTTGACGAATTATCTACTTCAAGCGAAATTTTGGAAACAGGGATTAAGGTTATCGACCTCCTAGCACCTTATCTAAAAGGTGGTAAGGTTGGTCTCTTCGGTGGTGCCGGTGTTGGTAAAACCGTCCTTATCCAAGAATTGATTCACAATATTGCCCAAGAACACGGTGGTATCTCTGTATTTACCGGAGTTGGCGAGCGTACCCGTGAAGGGAACGACTTGTATTGGGAAATGAAAGAATCAGGTGTTATTGAAAAAACGGCCATGGTATTTGGTCAGATGAATGAGCCACCGGGAGCCCGTATGCGTGTTGCTCTTACTGGTTTGACCATTGCAGAATACTTCCGTGATGTGGAAGGACAGGATGTTCTTCTTTTCATCGATAATATCTTCCGTTTCACTCAGGCTGGTTCAGAAGTATCAGCCCTCTTGGGTCGTATGCCGTCAGCCGTTGGTTATCAGCCAACACTTGCAACTGAGATGGGGCAATTGCAGGAGCGTATTACCTCAACCAAGAAGGGTTCTGTTACATCTATTCAGGCTATTTACGTACCTGCCGATGACTATACAGACCCAGCTCCAGCGACAGCTTTCGCTCATTTGGACTCGACTACCAACTTGGAGCGTAAGTTGACTCAGCTGGGTATCTACCCTGCGGTGGATCCATTGGCTTCGTCATCACGTGCACTTGCTCCACAAATCGTTGGTGAAGAGCACTATGCAGTAGCTATGGAAGTAAAACGTGTCCTTCAACGTTACCAAGAATTGCAAGATATTATTGCCATTCTCGGTATGGATGAATTGTCAGATGAAGAGAAGACCTTGGTTGGTCGCGCTCGTCGTATCCAATTCTTCCTCTCTCAAAACTTCAACGTTGCAGAGCAATTTACAGGTATGCCAGGTTCTTATGTGCCAGTAGCTGAAACGGTGAAAGGCTTTAAGGAAATCTTGGACGGCAAACACGACCATCTACCAGAAGATGCCTTCCGAAATGTTGGTTCAATTGAGGATGTGGTCGCTAAAGCTACTAAAATGAAATTCTAGAGGTGGCTTATGGGACAAATGACTGTACAAATCGTAACACCAGACGGTATCAAATATGACCATCATGCAGCATTTGTTTTGGTCAAAACGGTTGATGGTGAGATGGGTGTCTATTCTGGACATGAAGAACTGATTGCAGTTTTGGAAATCGGTGAAATGAAAGTGCGTCGTGTTGATGATGAAAACCATGTAGACTGGATTGCGGTCAATGGTGGAATCATTGAAGTCAACAAGGATATTATTACGGTCATTTCTGATTCCGCTGAGCGGGAACGGGATATTGATATTAGTCGTGCAGAACGTGCCAAATTGCGCGCGGAACGTGAATTGGAAGAAGCACAGACTGCTCGTAATATTGATATGGAGATGCGTGCAACAGTCGCCCTCCAACGCGCGATAAATCGTATTCGTGTCGGGAAACATTAATATATATGGGATTGAACTTGGTTCAGTTCCATTTTTTAATTTCATGGTATAATGGAAACATGGTAATTTCAATTTTACAGTTTTTTAGTCATATATTGTTTATCTATCTGGCTCATCATCTCTTGGTTACAACAGTTGATTGGTCACGGTGGTTGAAGGTGACTGGGGACAATCAGCGTAAAATCAATTTGCTGATTCTCTTTCTGGCAATAGCACTGGGGTACTTAGTCTCGACTTTCTTTTTAGAATTGTTGATGATGGGACGCTCTTTTGCAAATATGTGATTTAAGATAAGAAAAGGATAAGAAATGGATACAATTATTGTTACAGGTAGTAAAAACGGTTTGAAAGGACAGGTTGAGATTGAGGGGGCGAAGAATGCCGTTCTGCCTTTATTGGCAGCAACAGTTCTAGCAAGTCAAGGGCAAACCAAATTGACTCAGGTTCCTATTTTGTCTGATGTCTATACAATGAATAATGTTGTACGTGGTCTGGGAGTTCGTGTGAATTTTGACGAGGAAACAAAGACTATCGATATTGACGCAACAGGTAAACTTGGTAGCGAAACTCCTTATAAGTATGTGAGTCAAATGCGCGCCTCTATTGTTATTCTTGGTCCGATTTTGGCACGCAATGGTTATGCTAAGGTTTCTATGCCAGGAGGCTGTACAATTGGTAGTCGTCCAATAGATTTGCATTTAAAAGGTTTGCAAGCTATGGGGGCTAAAATTAAACAACGCGCTGGTTATATTGAAGCGAGTGCAGAGAACTTGCAGGGAGCTCATATCTATCTTGATTTCCCAAGTGTTGGGGCAACGCAAAACTTAATGATGGCTGCAACTCTGGCGCAGGGTACAACGGTATTAGAAAATGCTGCGCGAGAACCTGAAATTGTTGACTTGGCTATTTTCCTAAACAAAATGGGGGCCAAAGTTAAGGGAGCAGGTACAGAGACGATTACGATTACTGGTGTAGAAGAATTGACTGGCGCAGAACACCAAGTTGTCCAAGATCGTATCGAAGCGGGTACCTTTATGGTGGCAGCGGCAATGACTGGTGGCGATGTCTTGGTCAAGGACGCTGTCTGGGAGCACAACCGTCCACTCATTTCTAAGATGTTGGAAATGGGAGTTGAGGTGACGGAAGAAGCTGAAGGGATTCGAGTTCGTTCGCAAGTGGATAAGCTTAAACCTGTAACAGTAAAAACTTTGCCCCACCCAGGCTTCCCAACGGATATGCAGGCTCAATTTACAGCTCTAATGGCAGTTGCAAAGGGTGAATCTACCATGATTGAAACGGTATTTGAGAATCGTTTCCAGCATTTGGAAGAAATGCGTCGGATGGATTTGCATTCGGAAATTTTACGAGATACAGCTATCATCACGGGAGGACAAGCTCTGCAAGGTGCTCAGGTTATGTCTACTGATTTGCGAGCTAGTGCTGCATTGATTTTGGCAGGTTTGGTTGCTGAAGGTGAAACGATTGTAGGTAAATTAACGCACTTAGATCGAGGTTACTATCGTTTTCATGAGAAATTAGCTGCTTTAGGTGCAACGATTGAACGTGTGAGTGGAGAAGATGAAAATGGATAAGGATAATCTTAGCTATGTTGGTAAAAATTTAATCTTAGTAGCAGTTGTTTTGTTGATTGCTATTTTGGTGTTTATTTTAGGATTAATGGTTGGTTACGGTGTCATAGGAGATGGAGACAATGTATTTGCGGTGTTGTCACCAGCTAAGTGGCAAGAACTAATCGGTAAATTTACAGGAAAGTAGGCTGGACCTGCTTTTTTGATGGAGAGAAAATGGCGAAGAAAAATGTAAAAAAACAAGCGATGAGTCTGCTCAGCTTATTGGCTACGATTGTTGTAGTAGCGGGTGGCTATCTTTTAAGTGATAACAAGAGCAGTAACCTTGCTGACTATTCCTATTATGTCAATCAGTCTAAGGCAAGTGAAGGCACACCTAGTCAGGAACTGGCTAGTTCGGTATTGACAGAAGATGTAAAAAAGCAACTGGGGAATTCGATTGAATGGAATGGTGCTGGAGCATTTATTATTAACGGAAATAAGACTGATTTAGATGCTTCAGTCTCTAGTAAGCCCTATGCGGATAATAAGACAAAGACTGTGCAGGGAGAAACGGTTCCAACAGTGGCAAATGCCCTTTTAGCCAAATCAACGCGACAGTATAAGAGTCGTGAAGAAACAGGAAATGGTTCGACTTCATGGACCCCAGCTGGTTGGCATCAGGTACAGGATTTGGATGGTTCCTATGATCATGCGATTGATAGGGGGCATCTGCTGGGCTATGCCTTGATTGGCGGTTTAAAAGGCTTTGATGCTTCAACCAGCAATCCTAAGAATATTGCAGTTCAAACAGCTTGGTCCAATCAGGCAAGGGCTGAGGATTCGACGGGGCAAAACTATTTTGAGAGTCAAGTTCGTAAAGCTTTGGATAAGAACAAACGTGTTCGTTACCGCGTGACCTTGGTGTATGCTGATGAGGATGATTTGGTTCCAGTCGGAAGCCATCTAGAGGCAAAAGCAGCAGATGGTAGCCTAGAGTTCAATGTGTTCGTTCCAAATGTGCAGAGCGGTCTCAGTATCAACTATCATAGTGGGGAAATTGCAGTAAATGAGTAAAGAAATCAATTGCCAAACATTCTTATTTTTGATAGAATATTCTTAATTGAATAGAAGTCTGTGAGACTAGTACACCTATGGAAACTGCTCAGGGAGTTGAGCCGTGACTGCAAGCTCAATCAGTGAAAGTTGGTCGAATTCACTCACACAAGGACTTAGAAACAAGGTCTGCCTTGCAGATGAAAACGGATGGTACCGCGTGACAACGCTCCGATACGAGTGGTGTCATGCGTTTTTTTATTGGAGGAATTATGTCAAACATTGAACAACAGTTGGCTGAACTAAGCCAATCCACACTTGAAAAGTTAAAAGAAATCCAGCACCAAGGAGAAAAAGAACTACAAGACCTGCGTGTTGCGGTTTTGGGTAAAAAAGGGTCCTTGACTGACTTGTTGAAAGGCTTAAAAGACCTATCTAACGAAATGAAACCAATCGTTGGTAAACAAGTCAATGAAGTGCGTGATGTCTTGACAGCAGCCTTTGAAGAAACAGCTCAAAAGGTTGCGGCAGCGAAAATTCAACAACAATTAGCATCCGAAACCATTGATGTGACCCTGCCAGGTCGTCAGGTTAAGGTCGGAAAACGCCATGTCTTGACCCAAACTTCTGAAGAAATTGAAGATATTTTCTTGGGTATGGGCTTCCAAATCGTCGACGGATTTGAAGTGGAGAAAGACTACTATAACTTTGAGCGCATGAATTTGCCAAAAGACCACCCAGCGCGTGATATGCAGGACACCTTCTACATCACAGAAGAAATCCTTATGCGGACCCATACGTCGCCTGTTCAGGCGCGTACCATGGACCAACATGATTTCTCAAAAGGTGCCTTGAAGATGATTTCGCCTGGACGTGTTTTCCGTCGTGATACGGATGATGCGACCCACAGCCACCAGTTCCACCAGATTGAAGGTTTGGTTGTTGGTGAAAATGTATCCATGGGCGATCTCAAAGGTACGCTTGAAATGATTATCAAGAAAATGTTTGGTGAAGAGCGTCAGATTCGCCTGCGTCCATCATACTTCCCATTCACTGAGCCTTCTGTTGAGGTGGATGTTTCCTGCTTCAAGTGCGGTGGTGACGGCTGTAATGTATGTAAGAAAACAGGCTGGATTGAAATCCTCGGTGCCGGCATGGTCCACCCGCAAGTATTGGAAATGAGTGGCATTGACTCAACCAAGTACTCTGGCTTTGCCTTCGGTCTTGGTCAGGAACGTATTGCCATGCTCCGCTACGGTATCAACGATATTCGTGGATTCTATCAAGGCGATGTACGATTCTCGGAGCAGTTTTGATGTGAGACCTGTTTCTGATACTGAAAGTATCTAGAAACAGGACGGTAGCCGCTCTAGCGGTCTACCTACTCCCCTCACTAGTTCTAAGGTTGAAAAAATGTCGTTTTCAACCTTAGAACGTCGTAATCTCGCACTATTTAAGGTGTGGTAATCGCTGCTCTGCGACTTTCCTAGCTACCTTACTAGGATTTCTAGATAAAAATATCGTTTTGCTTGAAATCCGTCGTGATTTAGTAAGTTTGTCAGGTTGTTTAAGGTGAAAAACGGTAGCTGCTCTAGTGGCCTACCTACTCCCCTCGCTAGGTTCAAGGTTGAAAAAATGTCGTTTTCAACCTTAGAGCGTCGTAACCACGGACGAGTAAAGTAAGGAGGAAATCGCTATTCTGCGACTTTCCTAGCTACCTTACTAGGCTTTCAAGCAAAAAATATCGTTTCGCTTGAAATTCGTCGTAATCCTATAAAATTAGTAGATTGTTGATTGAGAGAAAGGATAGCCGCTATGGCGGTCTACCTACTCCCCTCACTAGGTTTAGAGTTGAAAAAGTATCGTTTTCAACCTTAGAACGTCGTAACTCCGCACGAGTAAGTGAAGGGAAATCGCCATTAAGCGACTTTCCTAGCTACCTTACTAGGATTTCAAGCGAAAAATATCGTTTTGCTTGAAATCCGTCGTAATTCGATAAAGTTAGTAGATTGTTGATTGAGAGAAGCGGTAGCTGCTCTAGCAGCTTACTTAACCCAGTTAGAAATGAGAGGCAATGAAATGCAGATTGATCCTATACGTTTGGAAGAGGTTTCTGTTTTGCAGGAGCTGGCTAAGCAGACTTTTGCAGAGACCTTCGCTCACGATAATGCCCCTAAGGAACTGGAGGCATTCTTTGAGGAGTCTTATTCCTTGGAGGTCTTGACTAGTGAGTTGTCGGACCCCAATTGCCAGCACTATTTTTTAAGAGTTGATAAACAGATAGCTGGTTACCTCAAACTCAACCAAGGTCCTGCCCAGACAGAACAGGAGTTGGAAAATGCCTTTGAAATCCAGCGTATCTATCTCTTGCAGGCTTTTCAAGGTCGCGGTCTTGGGAAGGTCTTGTTTGAATTTGCTTTGGAAAAAGCAGAGCAGTCTAGTTGTGACTGGGTCTGGCTGGGAGTTTGGGAACACAATCTCAAGGCTCAGCAATTCTATGCAAAATATGGATTTGAAAAATTTGGCCAGCATGAATTTGCGGTCGGTGATAAGATAGATGTGGATTGGCTACTAAAACGGCCTTTGCACCAGAAAGGATAATATGTTAGTAAGTTACAAATGGTTAAAAGAACTGGTTGACTTTGATGCGACAAGCCATGACTTGTCTGAAAAAATGTCAACAACAGGAATTGAAGTAGAAGGGGTTGAGCAAAAGAGTGCTGGCCTTTCTAAGTTGGTTGTCGGTCAGGTTGTGTCTGCTGAGCCCATTCCAGATACTCACCTCAACATCTGCCAGGTCAATGTGGGTGAGGAAATCACGCAAATCGTTTGCGGTGCACCAAATGTCAAGCCTGGCATCAAGGTGATCGTTGCTCTGCCAGGAGCTCGTATCGCTGGCAACTACAAAATCAAGAAAGGCAAAATCCGCGGCGTTGAGTCTTTGGGGATGCTCTGCTCATTGAGTGAAATCGGCGTGTCCGATTCAGTTGTGCCAAAAGTCTATGCGGACGGCATCTACCACCTGCCGGAAGCTGCAGTCGTGGGTGAGCCAGTCTTTTCATACCTTGACCTCGACGACGAGATTATCGAGCTGTCCATCACACCAAACCGTGCTGACGCCCTTTCCATGCGTGGCGTGGCTCACGAAGTGGCTGCTATCTATGATAGCAAGGTCAACTTCAAGCCTGTGGCCTTGGAGGAAAGTGACAAGAAGGCCAGCGATGTGATTGAAGTGGCCATTGAGTCGGACAAGGTGACTGCCTACACGGCCCGTGTCATTGAAAATGTGAGCATCGCACCAAGTCCACAGTGGTTGCAAAACCTGCTCATGAACGCAGGTATTCGACCGCTTAACAACGTAGTTGACATCACCAACTACATCTTGCTCTACTTCGGTCAACCAATGCACGCCTTTGACTTTGACAAGTTTGACGATAAGAAAATCGTGGCTCGTCAGGCAAAAGAGGGTGAGAACTTGGTAACCCTTGACGGTGAAGAGCGTGATTTGATTGCCGATGACATCGTCATTTCCGTTGGGGACAAGGCGGTTGCCCTCGGTGGTGTCATGGGTGGTGCCAATACAGAAATCGACAATAGCTCTAAGACCGTTGTGCTGGAAGCGGCCCTCTTTGACGGCAAGTCAATCCGCAAGACCTCAGGTCGCCTCAACCTTCGCTCAGAGTCCTCTTCTCGATTTGAAAAGGGCATCAACGTAGCGACCTTGACGGAGGCTATGGACACAGCGGCTGCTATGATTGCAGAGCTGGCTGGCGGTCAGGTCTTGTTTGGTATCGTTTCTGCGGGTAGCGTGGATACTTCGGATGTCCCAGTCACAGCAACCATTGACTACGTTAACCGCTCGCTCGGGACCAACCTCGACTATGCACAAATCGCAGACATTTTCCGTCGTTTAGGTATGGAAACAACTGGCGATGCAAGTCAGTTCACAGTCGCAGTACCGCGTCGTCGTTGGGACATTCGCATTCCAGCAGACTTGGTAGAGGAAATCGCTCGTATTTATGGGTACAATAATCTGCCAACCACTCTTCCGAAAGAGGACGGAACAGCTGGTGAGTTGACCCTGACCCAGAACATCCGTCGCCAAGTACGTAGCCTGGCTGAAGGTGCAGGTCTGACAGAAATCATTTCCTATGCCTTGACAACGCCTGACAAGGCTGTGGAGTTTGCGGCTCGTCCAACCACAGTCACCGAACTCATGTGGCCTATGACTGTTGACCGCTCTGCCCTCCGTCAGAACATGGTGTCTGGTATGTTGGAAACAGTGGCCTACAACGTAGCTCGTAAGAATAAGAATTTGGCTCTTTACGAAATAGGAAAAATCTTTGAACAGTCTGGCAATCCAAAAGAAGACCTGCCACAAGAAATCAATAAGTTTGCCCTTGTCTTGACTGGTTTGGTAGCTGAGAAAGACTTCCAGACACCAGCTGTGCCAGTTGATTTCTTCCATGCCAAAGGGATTTTGGAAGCAATCTTTGATCATTACAAGTTGGCAGTTGACTTTGTAGCCACAAGTGAGATTGCTGCTCTGCACCCAGGTCGTACAGCTGAAATCCATTTGAATGGGGCGGTTATCGGCTTTGTCGGTCAGGTACATCCTCAAACGGCTAAGGACTACGGTATTCCTGAAACCTATGTGGCTGAAATCAATCTGGATGCGATTGAAGAAGCACTCCAGCCTGCTCAGCCATTTGCCGAAATATCCAAATTCCCAGCGGTTAGCCGTGATATTGCCCTGCTCTTGAGCAGTGATGTCAAGCATCAGGATGTCCTGGATGCGATTGCTGGTGCTGGCGTGAAACGCTTGACTAAAGTGACACTCTTTGATGTCTATGCGGGCAGCAATATTGAGGCTGGTAAGAAGTCTATGGCTTATAACCTGACCTTCCAGAATCCTGCGGATAGCCTGACGGATGAGGAAGTGGCTAAGTATATGGAGAAAATTAGTAAAGCTTTGGTTGAGCTTGGAGCTGAAATCCGTTAACATGTAAATCTTGTGAAATCCTAGTCAGCGGGCTAGGATTTTTTGGAGGGAAGTATGAACACTCAAGACATTCAAGAAAAATTTTTCCGAGATGGGAAGTTGCTTGTCATTCCTAAAAAATTAAAAAGTAAGCAGGTCTTGTTTGCCTATTTACAAGAAGAGTTGGCTAAGAAAGGCTCTACCTTCACAGAAAAAGAAGTCAATGGTAACCGCCCAATAACAAGGTATCTATCCACCCACTCCCTCCTCCAGTATACTGTTAGAAAAACAAAACTGGAGGATTTATTATGTCACACCCCATCATTCCATTGACTGTTCCCCAATCTCGCCGCTTTGAGAAGCGAGGCAGAAACGATATTATGATGAAAATTCGTCTCGGAAAAGTGGAGCTCACAGTCTTTCACACTATCAATCAAGAAACACTAGAAACAATCTTAGATAAGGTACTGTTCTATGACCATCCAACTCAGTGATTTAGGTCAAGTTTACTTGGTCTGTGGAAAAACAGATATGCGTCAGGGAATTGATTCCCTGGCCTATCTTATCAAAAGTCAGTTCAACCTGGATCCCTTCTCCGGTCAGGTCTATCTCTTCTGCGGAGGTCGAAAAGACCGGTTCAAAGCTCTTTATTGGGATGGACAGGGATTTTGGTTATTGTATAAACGTTTTGAAAATGGGAAATTGACCTGGCCAAACAATGAAGAAGAGGTCAAGGCTCTAACTTCCGAGCAAGTCGACTGGCTCATGAAAGGATTTTCTATCATTCCAAAAATAAATGTTTCAAAAAGTCGTGATTTCTATTGAAATCATGGCTTTTCTTTGTGTATAATGAGATAAAAAGAAGGAGATTGGTTATGTCATCACTAGAAAAAATTATTGAAACACAGTCAAAAACGATAGAGATGATGGCTAATGAACTCACTCTCCTTCGAGAACAGGTTGACTATCTGAGACAGAAACTCTACGGAAAATCATCAGAGAAGGTCGTATATCAACCAGGTCAGCTGAGCTTGTTTGGGGAGGAAAGTCTCCCTGAAGAAGAAGCTGACTTACCCAGTTGAAACGGAGACCATCACCTATAAACGCAAGAAAGCTAAGGGAGTTCGTCAGGCTATTTTCAGCCAGTTCACTCCAGAGATTGTGCATCACGAATTGCAGGGCGAAGACTGCACTTGTCCAGACTGTCATGGTCAGCTGAAAGAGATTGGCTCAACTGTTCAACGACAAGAGTTGGTCTTCATTCCTGCACAATTAAAGCGGATTGACCATGTTCAACACGCATACAAGTGTCAGGCATGTAGTCAGAAGAATCTAAGCGATAAGATTATCAAGGCTCCTGTTCCTAAGGCACCTTTGGCACACAGCTTGGGTTCAGCCTCTATCATCGCTCACACCATTCACCAGAAATTCAATCTGAAGGTACCCAATTACCGTCAGGAAGAGGACTGGCATAAACTTGGCCTGCCCATCAGTCGGAAGGAAATAGCCAACTGGCACATCAAGTCTAGTCAGTATTATTTCGAGCCGATTTATAACCTGTTGCACGAGAAATTGTTGGAGCAGCCTATTCTTCATGCGGATGAGACTTCCTACAAGGTCTTAGAAAATGATAGCCAGTTGACCTACTACTGGACTTTCTTGTCTGGGAAACATGAGAAAAATGGAATTACCCTCTATCATCATGACAAACGACGGAGCGGCTTAGTTGTGGAGGAGTTTCTTGGGGACTATGCGGGCTACGTTCATTGTGACATGTGGAGTGCTTATCGTCAATTAGACAAGGCTCAGCTCGTTGGCTGTTGGGCTCATGTTAGACGAAAATTTTTTGAGGCGACTCCTAAGAAGACAGATAATACTTCTTTAGGAGCCAAGGGATTAGCCTATTGCGACCGCCTGTTTGCCTTGGAGAGTGACTGGGCTGACCTGTCTACTGAGGAACGGCTACATAAACGGCAGACAGAGTTAACTCCCTTGATGGACGAGTTCTTTGATTGGTGCCGTGAACAGGCTGTCTTGCCAGCTTCCAAATTGGGTACTGCAATAGAGTATAGCCTCAAATACGAAACCACCTTCCGAGCCGTTCTCTCGGACGGTGACCTAGTCCTGTCCAACAATATGGCTGAGAGGGCTATGAAGACCTTGGTGATGGGCAGAAAAAATTGGCTTTTTTCTCAGAGCTTTGAGGGAGCCAAGTCGACAGCTGTCATTTTGAGTCTTTTAGAAACAGCTAAGCGACACGGACTTGATGCAGAAAAATATATGACCTATCTTCTAGAACACTTACCTAATGAGGAGTCGCTCGCAAAAAAGGAGGTTTTAGAAGCCTATTTGCCATGGGATAAAAATATTAAGAGAGCTTGTAAATAGAAAAAGGTTCCAGAGTCGACAGGACTTTGGAGCCTTTTCAATATACCTTGTTATTGGGCGCTTACTTACAGTCAATGCCTTTCTAGCTGGGATTTATGATGACTATGCTATATTGAGACGTTACATGGTGGATTATGGTTACCTATCGCGTGACCAGTATGGTTTGGAATACAGAATAGAAGAAAAGAGATGATTGCGGTCATCTCTTTTGTCTTACAAAATAAAGGGTTCAATCTTCAACTCTATCTGGTTACCATACTTGGCTAGTAAATCGTCTGCCAGGGGATGATAGAGTGTTCTTAGTTGTTCAATCTTGTCAGGGAATTGCTTGCCGATGTAGTCAAACTTGCATTCGACAGTGTGGAAAAGTTGGTGGAAGAGTTCGTTAATCTCATTTAAGCGGGTAATCATTTCTTCATCCTCTTTGAGAAAATCAGGGATTTCGGAGCGATTGTTGACAAAACCGTCAATGAGTTTTACAGGGAATGAGCCATATTCTAAGACAAATTCGTACATAGTTTTCTCCTTTGTTATCATTATGCTAATTGTAACACAGATTGAAATGTGACAAAAGAATTTCAACTTTATTGTAGTTTAAGTTTTGTTTAATTTTATTTTCAGTTTCATTTAAAGCTTGGTCGGTAAACTATATCTTGTAAACAAGACAGGGACCTGTCAAAATTTAGGATAGAAGAGGCACAATAATGAAAACAAGAATCGTACAAAAACAGTTTAAGCGTAAAGAAACAAAATATATCGTTGATAAAGAAACTTTTGCCTTGCTAGAAAAAGATTTGCAGAAATATATGGTTTCAGATGAGTTTGCAACTTCAACCATTACGAATATATATTTCGACAATGAAGATTTTGATATGATTCAAGATTCCATTGCTAAAAAGAATGGTCGAGAAAAAATTCGTATGCGTGTCTACGATTCTAAACCTTCTGAATCGAGTCAAGCCTTTCTTGAAATTAAGAAAAAAGAAAATAAAATTGGCTATAAATACCGTTTAACTTCAAACCCTGTTTCTGTAACAAACTATATCGAAAATGGAGTGATTGATTCCACAATTAAGGACGATAAAGTTACATCAGAACTAGAGCAATTGAGAGAACGCTACGGGACTATTAAGCCGAAGATGTATATCTACTACGATCGCGTATCCTATAAAGGAATCGAAGACAAAAAAGTTCGTCTCACAATCGATAAGAACTTACTTTATCGAGACTACGATGTGGATGCAATGGAAGGTAAATTTGGTAAGAACCTATTAGACCCAACCAAAGTAATCATGGAAGTAAAAGTTCCAGAAGAACGACCAGACTGGTTGGTAGCCCTGCTTGAAAAATACCAGATCGAAAAGCAATCATTTTCAAAATATGGCAATGCCTATAAGCTTGCCCACAACATTACTGGAGAGGAAGTAAGCAAACATGCAGCTGTTTAATAGTATCTTTTCAACGGCCAATAGCAATATTACCTTAGCGCAAATGTCCATGGTTTTTGGAGTTAGTCTATCCATGGGGGTACTCTTAGCGGCTGTTTATAAATATAAATCTAATTATACAAAGGAATTTGTCATCACACTAAGTTTAATGCCGGCATTGATTGCAGTAATCATAGCATTGGTAAATGGTAACTTAGGCGCGGGAGTTGCGGTAGCAGGGACCTTTAGTCTTATTAAATTCCGTTCAGCGGCAGGTTCATCAAAAGAAATGCTTGCAGTCCTCTTAGCGATGGCTATCGGTCTAGCGACAGGAATGGGCTTCCTAGGTTTGGCTGTCTTTATGACGGTCATCCTATCTGCTTGTATCTTGATTTTTGAAAATATTAGCTTTGCCCAAGTTAATCAAAATCGTCGACATCTCTTGGTAACAGTGCCAATGAATTTTGACTACGACCAATTTTTTGAGAAACAATTTGGTGCATCCTGCAAGCAAGCAGATCTCATTTCCCTTAAGTACAAAAAGAAAAAAGAAGCGCTGATCTTAGAATATCAAATTCTCCTCGATAAGAAGATTACAGACAAACGTTTGGTAGATACAGTATTGTCAGCCGGTCCCTTGGATGTCGTATTGAACAAGCAAATGCCGAAGAAGAAGTATTTGTAATATCAAAGAGGGAGTGGGAAAGAACTCGACCATTCTTAGAAGAGTTCGTCAACAAGTCCTTATTTCCAATTGTTGAGCTGAAACAGTCTATCCCCAGACTGTTTCACTCCCACCCCCGCATAGCTCAAAAGGTTCAGTGAACCTTTTGAGGTTGGAAATAGAGCGAACTTTGTTCGCAACAGTCGTAATGGTCAGATTTAGAGTGTAAAACACGAACAAATCTGCCAATTAACCACTGCGTTAAGATATTGACACTAACGTTGAGAAGCGGTGCTGGGCTTGAGCTCAGCTTTTTTCGTATTTTATTAGCTTATTCTTCATAAAAATCAACGCTGTAATCCAGCAAGTTGTCCCCATCATAGCGGAAGCAAGCGGAAAAAAATGGTTTGTCCTCTAATAGCCATTCTTGAAAATGTCTGTCCCCTTCCCAGGTTGGTTTGGACAAGACTTGGTCATAGGGAACCCACTCTAAGTCACCTTCATTGCAGTCAATAAGACTTCCTTCAAAACCAGTTATCTTAAAGACATAGGTGTACCAGTCTGTGTTTGGAGTAAAGTCTGGGAAGGTTATCACTCCTTTTAGAGCATGCTTTGTTACAGTAAGTCCAGTTTCCTCAAAGACCTCGCGAATGGCACAAGCTTGCGGTGTTTCACCAGGCTCCAGTTTGCCACCAACTCCAATCCATTTTCCTTGATGGACGTCATTTTCTTTCTTGTTTCGATGAAGGAGAAGATATTCCTTACCATTATCAATGTAGCAAATCGTAGCCAGTTGGACAGGTTTTTTGGTCATAGTAGCTCCTTGTAGTTGATTTATCCTATTATACCACAAAGGTGAGAGTGTCTGGCATTCTGAACGGGGACAGTTTGTTGTTTAGAATGTTGAAAGCCCTTTTCTGAAAACAGTTTTTAGGGTATAATAAGAACATCAAACTATTTAGGATGCATTATGTCAAAACAAGAACAAATCGAACAAACCATTTATCAATTATTGGAATTATTGGGTGAAGACCCGAATCGTGAAGGTTTATTAGATACGCCTAAACGGGTCGCTAAGATGTATTTAGAAATGTTTAACGGCTTAGAAGAGGATCCCAAAGACCAATTTACAGCTGTCTTTTCAGAAGGTCATGAAGAGGTTGTTTTGGTGAAAGATATTCCCTTTCATTCTATGTGTGAACACCATCTTGTCCCATTTTATGGCATTGCACATGTCGCCTATATTCCGAGCAAGGGGCGTGTAACTGGTCTGAGTAAGCTAGCGCGTGCAGTGGAGGTGGCAAGCCGTCGCCCTCAATTGCAGGAGCGTTTAACTCATCAAGTTGCTCATGCACTTCAAGATGCTTTAGAGCCAGAAGGTGTTTTTGTTATGGTAGAAGCAGAGCATATGTGTATGAGTATGCGTGGGATTCGTAAGCCGGGTAGCAAGACAGTAACGACAGTTGCTCTTGGCACATACAAGGAAGATGCCATCTTGCGCCGTGAACTCTTATCCATGATCCACAATAAATAGGAGGTCCTATGTCAATCGAACAGTTAGCGAATCAAGTAACCATTATGGGGATTCTCAATGTGACCCCAGATTCCTTTTCTGATGGTGGTAACTATAATGAAGTAGAAGCAGCCCTGGTTCAGGTTGAAAAATTATTAGCAGACGGTGCGACCGTCATTGATGTTGGTGGTGAGTCCACTCGTCCAGGTGCAAGCTTTGTGTCGGAAGAAGATGAAATTGCTCGCGTAGTGCCCATTATCCGCGCTATCAAAGAAAACTATGACTGTCTTGTCAGCGTCGATACCTATAAGACAGGAACTGCACGTGCAGCCTTGGAAGCAGGCGCAGATATTTTAAATGATGTCTGGTCGGGTCTTTATGATGGGGAAATGCTAGCACTGGCTGCTGAGTACAAAGTACCAATCATTCTCATGCACAACCAGAAAGACGAAAGCTATGTGGATGTTGTTGGAGAGGTCAGAAACTTTCTAACAGAGCGGGCTCAAGCTGCTTTGGATGCTGGTATAGCTGCAGACAAGATTTGGTTGGATCCAGGATTTGGCTTTTCGAAGAATGTCCAACATAATCTGGACCTCTTACAAGGTTTGGAACAGATTACTGGTCTTGGTTATCCCGTTCTATTTGGAATATCTCGTAAGCGCGTGGTGGATTATCTGCTTGGGGGCAATAGCCTACCGACAGACCGCGATCAAGCAACGGCAGCCTTGTCTGCCTGGGCAGTCCAAAAAGGCTGTAAAATGGTCCGTGTTCACAATGTCGCTGTCAACCGTGACATCGTTAAAGTTTGGGACCAATTGACTTCTGGAGGTCAACATGGATAAGATTTCTCTCAATAAATGCCGTTTTTACGGCTACCATGGTGCCTTCAAAGAAGAACAAGTTCTTGGTCAAATTTTCACAGTTGACTGTGATTTGTTTGTTGACCTGACAGCAGCTTCACAAACTGACAATTTAGAAGACACAGTTCACTATGGTATGGTCTTTGAAACCATTAAAGCAGTTGTGGAAGGCAAGCCCTACATCCTTATAGAAAAGGTAGCAGGTGTTATTTGTCAGGAGATTTTTGATCAATTTCCAAAGGTGGAGAAGATTCGCTTGGCTATTTACAAGGAAAATCCGCCCATTGCTGGACACTATGATTCTGTCGGAATTGAATTGGAGCGTGAACGACCATGAAGCATCTAGCCTATCTCAGTATCGGAGGGAACATGGGCAATCGGCAAGCCTATTTACAGGCAGCCCTAGACAAATTAGCCAGTCATCCAGGTTGCCAGCTTGGCTTAGTTTCCAACATTTATGAAACTCCAGCTTGGGGCAAGACCGACCAGGCTGATTTCCTCAATCTAGCCTGTCAAGTGTATACTGATTTGTCTGCTCAGGATTTTCTAAGCGTTTGCCAGAACATCGAACAAGAGTTGGACCGAGTACGGATTGAAAAATGGGGACAACGGACCATTGATTTGGATATTATTTTTTGGGATGAGCAAGTGATAGACGAAGAAAATCTCATCGTACCACATCCTTATGCACATGAGAGGGCATTTGTTCTTTTACCACTGGCTGATATTGCAGCAGATTATCGACATCCTGGTCTTGGACAAAGGGTAGAAGTGCTAGTAAGTAATTTAGGAGATACGTCAGACATTAAAAAAATCTCCCTTGACTAGGAAGGGAAAATAAGGAGAACTATGGAAATTTTAGCAATTTTAGGAGTTTTATTGGCCATTGTAGCCATTATTTATTGGACATCAAAGAATCTACATGTGATTGTTGCCGCCCCACTGGCTAGCTTGATTATCATCTTGACCAATCAGATGAATGTTTTAGAGGTCATGTTAGGCCAAGAAAAATCCTATATGACAGGCCTAGCAGGTTTTTTGATTAATAACTTTGCTATCTTTATGTTAGGATCGATTTTGGCTCGTTATATGGAAGCGAGTGGAGCTACGCAGACGATTGCCAATAGCATTTTGAAAGTAATGGGAAAAGATAGTCCCTATAAGGGCTTGTTAGCCATCACTTTGATTGCTTCCATTCTGACCTATGGTGGTGTGAGTATTTTTGTAGTTATTTTTACCTTGCTTCCCCTTTCACGCCCCCTCTTTAAAGAGTTGAATATCAACTGGGCACTTTTTCCGATTCCTGTCTTTCTGGGAGCAGGAACCTACACGATGACAACTCTTCCTGGTGCACCTTCTATCCAGAATGTTATTCCGACAAAAGTTTTGGGAACTAGTTTGACTGCAGCACCCGTTATCAGTTTGGCAGCCAGCTTGACACTATTAGTATTTGGCTTGCTCTACATGGCCTACTGCCTCAAGAAAAGTCTAGCAAATGGAGAGACGTATACGGAAGAAGAGGATGAAACTGCAGTAGTGGTAGCTGATAAGACACCAAATCTATTTTTATCAGTCCTGCCTCTATTCAGTCTTATTGGGACGATTTTCCTAATGAGTAAAACTCCGAATGTCCTAGCAATCGGATTATTGGTCTCTATCCTTCTATCAGCCTTGATTTTTTATCCATATCTGCCAAATCAAAAAGAAATTTTGAATGCTGCGACAACAGCATCTATAGTGCCTGCTTTTGCAACTTCTAGTACAGTAGCATTTGGGACGGTGTTAACCTTGTCAGCAGGTTTTGCAGTCATTCAAGAATGGATTCAACAAATTCCAGGATCGCCGCTGATTAGTTTATCTGTTTCGACAGCATTGGTTAGTGGTATTATCGGTTCCTCTTCTGGTGCAGTAGGTATTGCTTCAAGTAATTTCCTTCCTGCCTATTTAGAAATGGGGATTAATCCAGAGTTGCTGCATCGTGTAGTAGTTGTTGCATCAGCTATCTTGACAGTTGTGCCTCAGTCTGGCGTGATGATTACCTTCCACAATCTATCGAAATTAAGTATGAAACGTGGACTCAAGTATTCATTTATCCTAGTGACAGTTGGGCATTTGTTAGCCTTACTTGTGATTTTACTGATGGCGCCTTTGCTATATTAGGATTGATTAACAAACAAATAAAAGCCCTGCCGAATGGCGGGGCTTTTATGCACGAATAACAAGAAGTGGCTTAAGACCAAAACTTCTCTGCAATTTCTTGACCTTGTTTAATTTTTGCCCACTGTTGCGGGATGGCCAATTCATTACCTGAATCACATGAAGCGAATCCACATTGATGTGACAAGTAGAGACGCTCTTTTGGAATAATCTTGCTTGCTTCCTCGAGTAATTTGTAAACACGTTCTTCATCATCCAAATCAGAAGTTTTACTTGAAAGTAGACCAAGAACGACTTCGACATTCTTATCACGCAAGCTTTCCAAAGCTTTTAAATCACCTGCACGTTCATCATCCCACTCAAGGAAGAATCGATCGTATTTTTGGTCACGCAGGAATTTTTCAGCAATAGCTTCGTAAGTTCCGCCAGCTGCAGAGCGGCTTTCATAGTTCCCACGGCAGTTGTGCGTCCAGACGGTCAAGCCAATTTCATGTCCGTAATCAATAACAGCATTATTGATAGCAACAAACTCGTCAGCCAAAGCAGCCAATGCTTCAGAATCGTCTTGTGGCAAGAAAGGTACAGGGTTAGCAGGGTCAAATAATTCCCAAAGGCAGTCATCAAATTGAACGATTTGTCCACCAGCTTCCTTGTACTGGTCTAAAAATTCCTTATAGGCAGCGATGAGCCCGGCTTTTAATTCATCACGAGTTTTGTAGACCTGATTTGGTCCAACTTGTCCATTGAAAATTGTCAATTCATTAAAGGCATGGGCTGGACCGAAAATAGTCTGTTTGGTTACAGTTTCTCCTGCTAATTCTTTCACTTGTTTAAAAATATCAATGAAATGGTGATTTTTTGCAGAAAGTGGAGCAGTAATACGCAATCCAATATCCTTACGTGTTTCAAAAATCTGTCCATCATGGTCTTTAAATGGATAACCATGCTCAGCAATGTAACGCTCGATACCATCGAAGCCCCAGAGAAAATCTAGGTGCCACATTGAACGACCAAATTCTCCATCTGTCACAATATCCAAACCGTTTTCTTTTTGTTCTGCAACAATTTTTTGGATGAGTGAAGCTTCAGTTTCTTTGTAACCATCGAAGTCATCATAGAATGGGTATTTGATGTCCTCACGAGCTTCGATTTGTCGTTTAAATTCTCCTAAGTTTGCTGGTCGAAGAAGTGAACCGACTAATTGGAATCTTGAAGTTGTCATATATGTATCTCTCTTTCTTTCGTTTTAGTGATGAACCTATTCTAACTCATAAGCTATCATTTGAAAAATAGTTATTTTCATGGCAAATCCATAGTTAAAAACTATAACTAGAAAAAATAAACGGAAATAACTTTCTATCATTTGTCAACTATGGTATAATCGAAAGTGCTGAAATCCGAACATTAGGAGACTTAGGAGAAAAATGAAAAAACAATCACCCTTTATAATTGCAGGAATCGTCATGCTAGGGGTCGTGATGCGTGCCCCCTTTACAGCTTTGCCTGCTATTTTGACAGATGTGGCAGCAGGACTGGGAGTAGAAGTGAGTTCATTAGGAATTTTAACCTCTATTCCGCTCATCATGTTTGCCCTCTGTTCATCCTTAGCACCGCGTCTTGCGGCTAAGTTTGGCATGGAAAAACTAATGGCCCTAGTCTTACTGGTTATGGTGCTGGGTTCAGGAATGCGAGTTCTCAACTTACCAGCCCTTTACATTGGTACAATGCTTGTTGGTGCTACAATAGCATTTATTAATGTTTTGCTACCAAGTTTGGTTGCGGCTAATTTTCCAAAGAAAATTGGTCTGTATACGACGATTTATATCACTCTCATGGGGGTGGCGGCAACAGTTGCATCCATGATTGCTGTTCCAATTGTATCCTCTAGTTCTTGGGAATTTTTTATTCTATTAATTACAGGATTGGTGTTTATGGCTTTCCTAATCTGGTTGCCTAATGTAAGAAATAACCATCGATTTGCAAGTGAGAACCAAGGAAACCAGAAATCATCTATCTGGAAAAATAAAGCAGCGATTGCCTTTTTGATATTTGGTGGGCTACAATCAGTCCTCTACTATACAGAGATTACCTGGTTGCCAACTATTTCTCAATCAGTTGGCTTTAGTAAGGCAGAAGCAGGGCTAATGGCTGGCTTCTTCAATATGACAGCTATTCCCATGTCTATGATTATCCCAGCTGTTCTTTCCCGTCAGACAAAAGAAATGCGTCGAAATATCATGCTGGCTATTTCATCTGTTACCTTGCTTGGTTTGGTCATGATGGCATTGATTCCGACCAATCTCATTCTTTGGTCAGCGCTTCACATTATTTTAAGTTTTTCAAATGCAGCCCTCTTCCCTTATATGATGTTGAGCTTTACTTTGAAAACAAGCAACAGCCAGGCTACTGCCCAGTTATCAGGAATGGTGCAGACAGGTGGCTATCTCATTGCAGCATTTGGACCAGGCCTTCTCGGTTATAGCTATCCAATCTTCGGAAACTGGATGCCATTGATTCTTGCTCTGGCTATCGTCACACTTGCCATGATGTGGACTATTGTTCTCATTGAAAGAGAAGATATTATCTTATAAAGTATAATCCCTTAAGAAGGCTGGCATTTTTCTGTGAAAATGGCAGAGCTTCTAAGGGATTTTTTGTCAAACAAAAAAAGCTAGACATTTGCCAGCTTTTTAATGTGCCACACGTTTACGAGCAGCTTTTTTACGATTTTCCTCAATGAAGGCTTCTTTCTTTTCTTCTGGTTCAATGATTGTTTTGTGAACAGTGAAGACTGCGCCTGCTGCAAGAGCAACTGTAGAAAGAACACCTGTTAAGAAACCTTTACCAAAACCTTTAGCCATAGTTATTTCTCCTTTACTTGTGTTATAATAGATTTTAGCGAAAAAACAAAATATTTTCAAGGAAAAAGATGAAAACTAAAGTTATTGTGATCATTGGACCGACAGCGGTAGGAAAAACTGCCCTTGGCATAGACTTGGCCCAGCGCTACAATGGAGAAATTATTAGCGGTGATAGCCAGCAAGTCTATCGCAAACTTGATATTGGTACGGCAAAAGCTAGTCCTGAAGAGCAGGCTGCTGCGGTTCATCACTTGATTGATGTCCGAGATGTGACCGATGGCTATTCGGCTTATGAATTTGTAGCAGAAGCCAAGGCCCTGATTGCGGACATAAAAAGTCGTGGCAAGTTGCCTATTATCGTGGGTGGGACAGGACTTTACATCCAAAGTCTGCTTGAAGGCTACCATCTGGGCGGGCTGGTTGACCAGGAGCAAGTTCTTGCTTATCGGGCGGAACTCGATTGCTTGTCTGACGAGGATTTGGAAACAATGGCAGAGCAGGCAGGTTTGATGGTCGAGGGAAACAGTCGACGGAGAATCATTCGTGGGTTGGAGTTGAAAAAATTTGGCAAAAACTTAGAAAATACCGAGTCAGAATATCTGCCTCTTTATATCTGCTTGACGGATGACAGACAGGTTCTTTACGACCGCATCAATCAGCGAGTGGATAAGATGATGGCGGCGGGCCTATTAGATGAAGTCAACTGGCTCTATCAAGAACATCCTCAAGCTCAAGCAGCCATGGGGATTGGCTACAAGGAGTTTTTCCCATACTTATCAGGTCAAATCAGCCTAGAAGAAGCAGTTGATAAGGTCAAGCAAAATAGCCGCCGCTTTGCCAAACGCCAATTGACCTGGTTCAGAAATCGGATGGAAGTTCCCTTTTATTCAGTAGGCGAGCCAGATTACAAGTCGCAGATTTTCAACGCCGTGGAGGAATTTTTAGATGATTGAAACGCAGAAAGAACAAGAACGCGCCCTCCTGGTCGGAGTGGAATTACAGCAGACAGATAATTTTGACATGTCCATGGAGGAGTTGGCAAGCCTTGCTAAGACAGCTGGCGCTCTGGTCAAGGGAGTCTACACTCAAAAACGAGAAAAATACGACAGCAAGACCTTTGTCGGCTCAGGGAAACTAGAAGAAATTGCCCAGATGGTCGAAGCTGAAGAGATTGATACTGTCATTGTCAATAACCGACTGACACCCCGCCAGAATGTCAATCTGGAAGAGATTTTAGGTGTCAAGGTCATTGACCGCATGCAGTTGATTTTGGATATTTTTGCCATGCGGGCACGGAGTCACGAGGGAAAACTGCAGGTCCACTTGGCCCAGCTCAAGTATATGTTGCCACGTCTGGTTGGACAAGGAATTATGCTTAGTCGTCAGGCAGGTGGTATCGGCTCTCGTGGACCGGGTGAAAGCCAGTTGGAGCTCAACCGTCGCAGTATTCGCAACCAGATTCACGACATCGAACGCCAACTCAAAACGGTAGAGAAAAACCGAGCGACTGTCCGTGAACGCCGCCTGCAATCAGGCGTCTTCAAAATCGGCTTGATTGGTTATACCAACGCTGGCAAGTCCACGATTATGAATGCCATGACCGACAAGCGGCAGTATGAGGCGGACGAACTCTTTGCCACACTGGATGCCACGACCAAGCAGATTAACTTGGCGGACAAGTTCAACGTGACCTTGACCGATACGGTTGGTTTCATTCAGGACCTGCCGACCGAGTTGATTTCCGCCTTCAAATCCACCTTGGAGGAGTCCATGAACGTGGACCTCTTGCTCCATGTCATCGACGCCTCTGACCCCAATCATAGTGAGCAGGAGCAGGTAGTCTTGGACATTCTAAAGGACCTGGATATGCTGGACATTCCTCGCCTGGCCCTTTACAACAAGCTGGACAAGACCGATGACAGCTTTACCCCTAGTCAGTTTCCGCATGTCATGCTGTCCGCTAAGGATGAAAATGCCAAAGGCCATATTCAGATGATGGTCTTGGCCAAGATGAAGACCATGTTTGAACGATTTGAGGTCAGGGTTCCACTTGCTGAATCTTATAAATTGCATGATTTAGCAACTCTTGCCCTGATTGAAAATCGGACCTACGAAGAGGATGTGGAAGTGGTATCAGGCTATATCGCTTCCAGCAATAAATGGAAGTTGGAAGAATTTTATGACGGATTATCTTGATTTGGCAATGAAATACGGTGGCTTTACCAGTCTGGACAAGGTCTATCTGGCGAATAAATTAGCTGGTTTGACGGACCGGCAAAAACTAGATTTTATCACGCCACCGCCTTCGGTTATCAATGCCTATTTTGCGGAAATCTACCAGAAACAAGGGGCAGAAGAGGCGACAGACTACTATCTCACTCTATCTCAGCAGCTCTGCCTTTTTCCAAAAGACCCCAGCTTTGCTGAGGACAAGCCCTTTGTCCGCCTGAATTTATCAGGTAAGTCTTTCGGATTTGCCTATGTGTCGGCTGACGGTCTGGCCCAGGTTTTTTCGGAAGGTGTAGAGGAAGTGACGGAAAGTTTGCTCTTTGAAATCGCCCAAGTCTTTCCCCACTATGTCGTCTTTGTGGAGGAGGGCAAGATTTTCATGAAAGTCAATCCCTTCGAGGAAGCCGAGTTAGAGGAAGTTGAAACAGACTACCTTTTGACCCAAGTGGCGACAGCGAAAGGTTTGGTCAAGATTTCAGGCTTTAATCAGGAAGAAGTGCTGGAAGTGGCGGACGGCTATGCTGGTCAGTATTACTATGTCTGGTCGGGTCGCTCTGCAATTTTATATATAAAACATTAGAAAGTAAACAATGCAAATTCAATTTTTAGGTACGGGGGCTGGTCAGCCCTCCAAGGCTCGAAATGTATCCAGTTTGGCCTTGAAACTCTTGGATGAAATCAATCAGGTTTGGCTTTTTGACTGTGGCGAAGGCACACAAAATCAAATTTTAGAAACGACTATTCGTCCGCGCAAGGTCGCAAAAATCTTCATCACTCACCTGCACGGAGACCATATTTTTGGTTTACCTGGTTTTTTGTCTAGCCGTTCTTTCCAGTCTAGCGAGGAGCAGACGGATATTGATATTTACGGACCTGTGGGTATTCGTTCCTTTGTCTTGGCAAGTCTTAAAGTATCAGGGACACGCCTACCTTATCGCATTCATTTTCATGAGTTTGATGTTGATACAGTCGGTCAGGTCCTAGAAACGGACAAATTCACGGTATTCGCTGAAAAACTGGACCATACCATTCCTTGTGTCGGCTACCGTGTCATGCAAAAAGATTTGGAAGGGACATTGGACGCAGAGGCTCTGCGCGCGGCAGGTGTACCATTTGGTCCCCTCTTTGGTAAAATCAAAAACGGTCAAAACGTGACGCTTGAAGATGGGACTGAAATTATCGCGAGTGACTATATTTCTCCTCCTCGGCCTGGTAAGGTAGTGACCATTCTTGGTGATACGCGCAAGTGTTATGCTAGTGTCCGTCTGGCTGTCAATGCTGATGTGCTGGTGCATGAGGCGACTTACGGAAAAGGCGATGAGAAGATTGCTCGCAAGCATGGGCATTCGACCAATATGGAAGCCGCTCAGGTTGCCAAGGATGCTGGTGTCAAGCAGCTCTTACTCAATCATATCAGTCCACGCTTTTTGTCCAAAGATATTAGTCAATTACGGAAAGATGCAAGTACTATTTTCGAGCAGGTTCATATTGTCAAAGATTTAGAGGAAATTGAGCTATGAGAACCATTCTAATCACAGGTGCTTCTGGTGGCTTGGTACAGGAAATGGTGCCCTTGCTGAAAGATGATTTTTTGATTTTGTTGGGGCGAGATGTGGAGAAAATCGAGCAGCTCTATGCTTACCATGAAAAAAAGGCTGTCTTTGATGTAGACATCCGAGATGAAATAGCTCTGACGGCATTTTTTGATGAGCTGGATAGTCAGTTTGGTCAGATTGATATTTTAGTCAATAATGCTGGCTATGCCATTTATGATGATTTTGAGAATTTTTCCAGCCAGCAGGTGCAGGCTATGTTTGACATCAATACCTTTGCCCTGATGACCATGTGCCGTTTAGTAGGTAAACAAATGAAGGCCAGACGGAGCGGGCAGATTATCAATATTATTTCCATGTCAGGCTTGATTGCTTCAAGCAAGTCATCGGTTTATTCGGCGACCAAGTTTGCAGCTATGGGGTTTTCCAATACCATTCGCTTGGAATTAGCCCAGTATGGTGTGACAGTTACAACTGTTAACCCAGGTCCAATCGCAACCAGCTTTTTCGACCAAGCAGATCCAGACGGAAGCTATCAAGAGAGCGTCAAGGCTTTCTTGCTCCAGCCAGACTATGTTGCCAAGAAGATTGTTTCAGCTATGGGGACGAAGAAGCGGGAAATCAACTTGCCTTGGTCACTAGCAGCTGCTCATAAACTCTATACTCTCTTTCCGAGAATAGCAGACTACTTGGCCAGTACAGTATTTAATTTAAAATAAGCATAGAAAAACGCCGAAATAAAACTCGGCGTTTTCGTGTAGACTAGCTACGCTCTTTTCTACGTAAGGCGATACTGCCTAGAAGTAGGCTACCTAATGCGATAGCGATATAGTTTGTTTTTTCACCTGTTTGAGGTAGTTGTTTTTCATCGGTAGACTTGGTGGTATGTACTACTGTAGTATTTTTTGGTGCTTCATCCAAAATATTTTTTGGCATTTCAGGTTGTGGAACAAGAATTTCTACAGCTGGTAAGTCTTCTAAGGTTGCTAATTGACTACCAAATAGGGCGTTGGACACCCAACGGAAGAAGTGAACAGGGTGGACCTTGTTAGTTGGATTACCTGCATAGATAAAGACAGGTTGGTCTTGATAATTTCCAGCGATGGCGACAATTTTATTGGCTAATTTGTCATGACCAGGCCACCAACCTGCAATATAATAATCTTTATCAGCGATTTTAATAAGTGTCTTAAATCCTTCAGGAATGCCTTCAATCCAGTTACCGGAGTTAGAATAGAAAAGTCCATTCATGGCGTAGCCACTTGTTAATGGATCTTTATCATCAATAATAGCTCGCATGAGACCTTCATAGTCACCGCCATCTGTAAACTGTTCCGCATTGAAACCTGCTAAGATTCCTAATTCCTCCAGTTTTTGCATGGCGACACCACCTACGATGATAATTGGTTTCTTACCAAATACACTGGCATCAAATTGATCAGATTCGAGAATGATAGCATCAGCCTCATCTGCGCTATTGACAATTTCAAAGCCCATTCGTTCTACAGCAAGTGCAGCATTTGCAAGAATGGCAAAGTCGCCTGCCCAACTATAAAAGTGAGAAGGAGCATAAACTTTCATCGGTTTCAATTCTTGTCCAATAGGTTTCTTATAGAGGGGCTCGCCGTATAGAGCATAGGTGTCCAGTAAGTGACTAAATTGGTTAGTTTCTATGATGTAGCCATCGTCTGTAAGGTAGACCTTAGCGCCTGATTTGATGGCTTGATTAATGGCCTGAACGGCGCTTTCAGAGGTGTTTGCGACGACATAATAAGGCGCTTTGAAATCAATTTCCGTAGTACGTGGAGCTTTTGTCCATGTGATGCTACCTAATTTGCCGCTAAAGGCGTTTTCTTCAAACACAGCCTTGGCGCTAAAGCCTTTCATATCTGGGAAGTTGACCACCAATTCAGCATACATGGCTCCCCAGGCAGATTCATCAGAACCAGCGTAGAGGACATGGTTAGCGAATCCTCGTTTAGCTTGAGCCATATCGACAACTAGGTCGCCCTTGCGGAAGTTTCCAACATCTTCAGTTAATTCCTTGACAACAACCCCATTACGATTGAAATATTCAATCATCTTAAACGCTTCTTGCATATCGTTGTGTTTACCGAGCGTCATAGGAATCACATAGTAGTCTGGGAAGAATTTTGGCTGGTCTTTTTTGAAACGTCCGACAACAGCTCCGTCTGGTCCGACTAGTTCAGACTCTGCTTTTGGATCTTCTACCTTATTGACACCGCGTGAATAGTATTTGAGGCGCATTTCCATAAGACTGTCAGGCTTGGTTGCCATATTGTGAACACCGCCCAAAACAGCAAAGAATCCCGCCTTGAATGATTCTTGATTTCCTTCTGGAATTTCAATCGTGTGTCCAAGAATACCGTGGTACATTGCATACACCGCTGTATAGCCTGAGAAGGAATCGTCCCAACCATCTCCCCAGTGGACTTTAGGGATGGTGTAGCGTTCATATTTAGAATTTGCAATACCTGCTCGGCCCATTTCATGAGCTTTTTCCAGCATAATATCGGCTAGTAAATCATATTCAAAGTTCGGGTCATGTGGCGGAGTGGCAGGCTCGATGAGAAATCCAGATACAAAGCCATGAATATCTAAAACAGATATTGGATTCCATTTGTGGATTTGACGGACGATGGCTTGTGTTTCTGGATTCACTTGGAAACCAGTATCACGGTTAGGGTCCAAACCATTTACTAGTGAACGCAAGTTTTTAACATCGCCATCAGGATTTTCTGTGAAATTGAACAAGAAGATAAATTTATCTAACAAATCTGTCACTTTTAAATGAAGAGTAACAGGATTTCCATCGGCATCTGTAGATGGGAAGGTGATGGTATCTTTTTGTGCAAATTCTTTGAATAGGCTAGTTACCACATCTATGCCGGGTTGTTCATCAGCGTGAGTGTTGTTGATGAGAATAGGTAATTTATAGTCGAAGGTTCCAGCTTGCAACTGTTTCAGCATCTGGTCGGGTTGGGTCAGCATGAGTGGTGTTGTTTCAGTAAGATATTTATCAATACTTGCTTGATTTTTAGCCACAACAGCCATTTTAATGTCTCTACCTTCAGCTGATTGACCAATTGACTCAATCCTTACTAGGCGGTCGGTCGCAGCATTATTTTTCGTTTCCTCAATCTCTGTCAACATTTCCTCATGTGTACGGTAGGCTTCATAAGGACGGAAATGAAGAGTTTTTGAAATTATCAGGTTTCCATCGGCACTAGTACCTTCCAACAGCATATCTTTTATAAAATGTCGATAGGTACGGCGAATATTACTCGGTGTCCGTTTACTCAAATCTTCTCCAAAGAGAGCTGCGAGCTGGATATTCAAATGAAGTTGGTTATCCTGTCTGCTTTCTTCTACTGTGATAAATGTATCGCCTGTGAAATCTCCCTCTTTCAAATTCCAGGTTTTCCATTCGGAAATAGGCTTTCCATCCAATGTCCATTCTATTTTTTCAGTCGTATCTGGAAGTGTGACGGATTCTGTGATAGTGACTGCTTCCGATAGATAGACAGTTTTTGTTTCGAGTGTAACTGTATCAATAGTCGGTACGGCAGATTTTTCTTCTGTAGTATTCTGATTATCATTATTAGCTGCTCTGAGCGTAGTTTCCTCGGCATTGGGCTCGGAAGATGTTGTCTCTTCTTCTGTGGAAACAGGTGTAGGAGAAGTATCTGCTATTTCTTCAGTTTGTTTTTCTGTCCCCTTCCCTTCTACAAGATTATCTGTAGCTTCGCTTGTGCTAGTTTCCATGATAGGAGTCTCTTCAGGTAGTGGAGTCACTGTTTCACTAGTAGTAGGTGGTATCTCCTCTGTATTTGCGAAGACCGTTCCTTGAGCGAGAGATGCAGCTAAAAGAACTGTTGAGGCAAGTAGGACTTGATTCAACAGCCTTTTCTTATATGAAAGTTTCATACGAACTTCCTCCTTTTGATAATGTGTACGGGGTAATAAATTAAAACGGGTTATTTCATGCCTATCTTATCAAAAAATATATGTCTTTACAATATAAATTGAATATGTTTATATATTTAAAATATTCAGAAATATCGAATCATAGAGACTATTTATTTTGAGTAGGATAATGAACTAAAATCTGTTATAATGGTAAAAAAATAAGGGAGAGATGTATGGAAAAACTTTGGAAAATTATATACAGTCGGACATTTATTGTCATTAGTTTGATTATTCTAACCATTTTCCTTATTCTATGGTTGGTAGGTTCGGCAGCTACCTATATGCCTGCTTTATTGATTGTTTTGCAAATTTTTTCGATTTTTGTGGCTATTTCAATCATCAATAGACCGATGAATACCAGTTTTAAGTTAACCTGGATTATTTTTGTCATTGGTATTCCGATTTTTGGTGCTCTATTCTATTTTATTTTGCAGTCCAACATTGAAACCAAACGTTATCGTAAAAATTTTCATAAGCAAGCACAAAGACTTCGGGAGTATAGTAAGACGTCTGAAAAGGTCATGAAGGCATTGGAGCAGGAAGATAAGGAGCAACTGAAATTAGCTCACTTCATGAGTGAGTACGTTGGCTACCCAATTCATACCAATACGGATGCCGTCTATTTTTCAACAGGTCAGGAAAAATTTGAAGCTCTACTAGAAGAATTAAAAAAGGCAGAGCAGTATATTTTTATGGAGTACTTTATTGTCGATATGGGATATATGTGGGATTCTATCCTTGACATTTTGAAGGAAAAGGCAGCGCAAGGGGTGGAAGTTCGTTTTATGTATGATGGGATGAATTCACTGACCAATCTTCCCTATAATTACTATAAAACCTTGAGAAAATATGGGATAAAAGCCAAAGTATTTTCTCAAATTATCCCAGCCTTATCTACGGTGCAAAATAACCGTGACCATAGAAAAATTGCAATTATTGATGGAAAGGTTGCCTTTACCGGTGGCATTAATATCGCAGATGAATACATCAACAAGAAAGTGCGTTTTGGTTACTGGAAAGACGCAGCGATTATGATTAGGGGAGAAGCTGTTGCAAACTTTACGTTGATGTTCCTTCAAATGTGGAATTACAATGAAAAGACAGAGACAGATGACCTAAAATACCTCAAAACGCATAAAGATTTAGAGACGGAAACCGTTGATGCCGAAGGTTTCTTCCTTCCGTATGGCGAGAATCCATTTGATGGAGATGAGGTAGCCAAACGAGTCTGCCTAGACATGATTCAGTCGGCAACGGATTATATTTATATCATGACACCCTACCTAGTGTTGGATGATGAAATGATTGATAATTTGACTTATGCAGCGAAGCGTGGAGTCGAGGTTCGCATTTTACTACCGCATATCTACGATAAAAAATCAGCCTATTTGGCTGCTCGTACTGATTTTCCGACTTACTTGGAAGCAGGAATTGAAATCTTTGAATTCCAGCCTGGATTTGTCCATTCCAAAGTTGTTTTGGTCGATGATAAGAAAGCTACTGTTGGTACGGTGAATATGGATTTTCGCTCTTTTTATCTTAATTTTGAGTGTGGTCTCTATATTTACAATCACTCGGCAGTTTTGGCAGCTATTAAGGATGACTTTACTCAGTCCTTCAAAAAATCACAGCAAATTAACCTTCTAACCTTCCATAAAACGTACTCTTGGTATAAGCGTTTGGGAGGAGCCCTACTGCGAATTATTTCGCCGTTATTATAAATTGCAATATTCGTTCTTCATGGAGCAAGGGATCGACATTCTGTTTCGGTCTTACCTTGCTCCATTTTTCTTGGAAAATGATATAATAGAAAGATAGTTTATACTCGGAAAAGTTACAGGTTACTTGTGATTTTGAGTATTAAGGAGTAAAAAAAACGTGATAAAACCTAATTATGACTGGCAATTATTGACCGGTTTTTCTGATGAACAATTTATCAAAGTCGCTAAAAAAGAAGGATTGGACCCTGTAGCTGCAAAGTTACTCTACGAACGTGGTATTCAGTCGGCGGAAGCTTTGCAAGCTTTTTTACAACCAAGCCTAGAAGACCTCCACGATCCCTATTTGTTACATGATATGGACAAGGCGGTGGAACGGATTCGCCGAGCAATCGAAGATTATGAACAAATCTTGATTTATGGAGATTATGACGCAGACGGTATGACCTCGGCATCTATTCTGAAAGAAACTTTGGAGGAGATGGGGGCAGAAGTCCAAGTTTATCTTCCCAACCGTTTCACAGATGGTTATGGTCCCAATCAGTCGGTTTATAAGTATTTTATCGAGCAACAGGGGATTTCTCTTATTGTGACGGTGGACAATGGCGTAGCGGGTCATGAAGCGATTGCCTATGCCCAGGAAATGGGTGTTGATGTTGTCGTGACAGACCACCATTCCATGCAGGAAACCCTTCCCAATGCCTATGCGATTGTACATCCAGAGCATCCCGAGGGAAATTATCCCTTCAAACATTTGGCGGGCTGCGGCGTGGCTTTTAAATTGGCCTGTGCTCTTCTTGAAACGGTTCATGCAGACTTGCTGGATTTGGTCGCAATTGGTACCATCGCTGATATGGTTAGCTTGACCGATGAGAATCGTGTCATGGTCAAATATGGTCTCTCGCTTCTCAAACAGACTGAGCGAGCAGGTTTGCAAGAGTTGATAAAGATAGCTGGTATTGACATAGACAGTATTGATGAAGAAACAGTTGGTTTCCAACTTGCTCCGAGGTTGAATGCCCTTGGTCGACTCGACGATCCTAATCCAGCCATCGAATTACTGACTGGTTTTGATGACGAAGAGGCCCATCAAATTGCCCTCATGATTGACAGTAAAAATGTAGAACGCAAAGACGTCGTCCAAGCAATTTACGATGAAGCAAAAACCATGCTCCGTCAGGATAGACCTGTTCAAGTTCTGGCTAAAGAAGGTTGGAACCCAGGTGTTTTAGGGATTGTAGCAGGACGCCTACTAGAAGAATTGCAGCAACCTGTTATCGTCTTGTCTATTGAAGATGGTAAGGCAAAGGGGTCGGCTCGTTCTGTTGAAGCAGTTGACATTTTCAAGGCCCTTAAAGATCATCAGGACCTATTTATCGCCTTTGGTGGTCATGCTGGTGCAGCAGGTATGACCTTGGAAGTTGACAAACTTGAAGAGCTTGCTCTAACCTTGACAGACTACATTATCGAAAATAAATTGGATTTATCCAGCAAGTCTTCGCTGGTCTTAGATGAAGAATTGGATTTAGAGGAATTAACCCTAGATACTCTAAAATCTTTCGAGAAGCTTGCGCCTTACGGCATGGATAATAAAAAGCCTGTATTCTACATCAGAGACTTTCAGGTGGAATCAGCAAGAACCATGGGGCAGAATAATGCCCATTTGAAACTACGCATTACTAAAGATGCTGCTGGATTTGATGTCGTTGCTTTTGGTAAGGGCAATCTAGCCTTGGAATTTTCACAGGCCAAGGGCTTAGAACTAGCTGTCACCTTGTCTGTCAATCAATGGAATGGCAATACCAGTCTTCAGCTCATGTTGGTTGATGCTCGGGTCAATGGTGTTCAACTTTATAATATTCGTGGAAAGCAACATCCTATTCCTGCGGGAGTCCCAATTTTGGACATTGAAAATCCAGTAGCAGATAACAAAGCAATTGTCTTGGCTAACTTGCCTGAGGACCTCAGTAGTCTACGTAGCTATTTTCAGGAAAGAGAATTTGAAGCCATTTATTTTAAAAATGAAATTGCCAAACCGTACTATCTAGATGGTTATGGTAGCCGAGAACAATTCGCTAAATTGTATAAGACTATTTACCAATTTGATGAGTTTGATGTTCGCTACAAACTGAAAGATTTGGCTGTTTACTTAAAAATTAAGGACAGTCTATTGGTTAAAATGATTCAGATTTTCCAAGAATTAGAATTTGTCACGATTACGGATGGGGTCATGCGGGTCAACAAAGAGGCACAGAAGCGAGAGATTTCAGAAAGTCAAATATATCAAGAATTGAAAGAAACAGTTATCCAACAAGAGTTGATGGCGCTTGGCACCGTTCAGGAAATTTATGAATGGCTATGTGGTCGCGTTTGATAACAGTAGAAGCTCTGGTTGTTGGAGTGATTGGAACGCTTCTCTACACTCATTGGTTTATCAGGCAAAAAGGTTTGTTGAAAAATCTTGAACAGATAACCGAAATAAAGCACGCACTGATTGAATTACGGCGAGTAGGATGGTCAGAACGAGCCATCAAAAAGGTTTTCCTGAAACAACTGTTGCCTCTAAAACAAGAAGACATCCCAGCATTTGTTCAAAATTTCATAAAAGAAGCTACTATTTTTGCCTCAACTAGCTTTTATCAGTTGATAAGAGTTGACAGTCGCTCTTTAAGCCAAGAGAAAGCGACGGCTTTATTGGAGCAAAGTATGAATATGTTAGATTTTCCTGTGGAATTAAGTCATGGGATATTACCTGAACTTTTGCAGAAGATGGATGTGAATTGTCCTCCACACCATCCGTTTTGGCGGTACTTTGCTAAGCTAGTTGATAAGGCTTTTCCAGTTTGGGAATTAGAAGTCAAACGGCCGTTAAACAGACAGGTCCATCAGCTGCGCTACCTTATTTCCTATCAGCAGGCTTTTTGGGTGCGTCAGCAGTTTGGAAAAGGAAATACAGATTGGCAGGCTCTGATAGCCTATTTACGTAGCCTACCTCGATGGTCTTACCGCTTACGAGAATCTGCCCGCCTACACAATAAACAACTGTTTGGCAAGAAAAATCAGAAGACTTTGCCAGTCAATATGAAGATTTTGATTCACTTTCACAGCGAATTTATCCTAAATCAAGATGGACAATTTGCCTTGATTTTAGAAGAACGACCTCATATCAATGGCGTGGTAAACGGGGCTTCCTTTAATTATGCCAGAGCTAATAATAAGCGGGAGCGGGAAAGAACTCGACTGGTCTAAAACATACTAAGATTAGTAGTGAGGAAATCTCCGACGGGAGAGAGTAGTCACTACTTTTTCTTTATGATAAAGTAGAGGTGTCTTGTTAAGTCGAGAACTCTTTTGACGCTAGACGTCGCATCAAAAACTGGCAAGACACCTGTTTTAGAAAGAATGTTATCAAAGTATGTGGGACGCCAGACGTCGAGTATTGAAAATGACATCACTAAAACAAGGAATCATTCAAGACAAAGAGGTAATATCATGCGTGCAGTTTTTGGGATTGATGTGAGTAAGGCAAGTTCAGAAGTGGCCATTCTAGTCAATGGTGAGAAAGTTCATGGCTATACCATGTCCAATGACGCCATCGGCTTTGCTCGGCTACTTGGCGATTTGAAAACCGTCCATAAGCCAGAAATCATCTTTGAAGCAACAGGTGTCTATTCTCGTCGTCTCCAAGCTTTTCTGGATGAACATGGCTACGCTTATACACGGCTTAATCCCTTAGAAGCTAAGAAGCAACTGGATAGCTTGCGTGTGCGGAAAACAGATCAAATTGACGCCGAAAAACTGGCTCAATCTCAATTTGTGCTGAATCGTAAACCCACTTATGTCCAAGAAGAAGTCTATCAAGAACTGCGAGATTTAAGTCGCTTCTATCAGAACTTAACTGAGGACATCGTTCGAGCTAAAAACCGTCTGCACAAGGTCTTGCAAGTCACGTTTCCAGAGATAGAGACTGTCTTATCAAAGCCAACTGGGGAACAATACTGGAACTTAGTTACTGCGTTTCCTTGCAAGGACTTCGTGCTTGATTTAAGCAAGGACAAACTCTTAGAGAGCATTCGTCAGTCCACCTCAAAACGTATTTCGGACAAGCGTGTGGCGTATTTAGCTGAGAAGCTGATAGCACTAGCTAATCAATCTTATTGTGCCGTCAAGAAAACCTCTCCAATGCTGGAAGAGGTTCGTTACTATGCAAAAGAATTGCTTAGACTTTCTGAACAGAGACAAACTGTTCTAGACCAAATGGTGGAACTAGCTCAGCCATTACCTGAATATGACATTCTGCTCTCTATTCCTGGAATAGCTGAGACTACTGCAACAAGTATTATTGGTGAACTGGGAGATATTCGCCGTTTTCAGTCTGCCAATCAAATCAATGCCTTTATCGGTATTGATCTGAGACACTATGAATCTGGCAACTTCCTCGCTAAGGAACACATTACCAAGCGTGGCAATCCCTACGCTAGAAAGATTCTGTTCAAATGTATCCACAATATCGCTTCAGCCAGTCATACCAATCCTTGCCATATCGCAGACTTTTATGAGAAACGAAAAAGACAATCGCAAACGACTTCTACGAAGCCACACACGATTGCCTCCATACATCGTCTCATTCGGACAATGTATTACCTCATTATGCATAACAAACTTTACGATTACGCTTCAACCCAAAATCGGTAAGATTGTTTATGCTATATTATTGTAACACCTTATCAAAAATTTTCAACATAAGGTGTTCATTTCGTGTACTCTTTTTTACACGAAACTTTAGTCCAAAAGAAAACAATTTCCTTATTTTGACTATTGAACTTAACATATTTTTCATCAAATACCTTGATAGGCTTGACAAATGGTAGAAAAAGAGTTCGTCAACAAGTCTTTATTTCTAGTTGTTGAGCTGAAACAGTCTATTCCTAGACTGCTTCACTCCCACCCCCGCATAGTTCCAACTGTCTGGGGGACAGTTGGAAGTTGGAAATAGAGCGAACAAAGTTCGCTACAAAACTGTCTGGGAGACAGTTTGAGGTTGGAGATAAGGCGAACTCTGTTCGCATCAGTCGTAGAGGTCAGATTTGGAGTGTAAAACACGAACAAATCCGTCAATCAACCACTGCGCTGAGATGTTGACACGAACTCTAAGAAGTGGCGCTGGGCTTTTTGCCCAGCCTCTCCAGTTGGCAGGTAGGATCCTGTTTTTCGGAAAGAATTGCTACGCTCAAAGATGGAGTCTATTTATCGCCTACTCGCTTTCGTCGCTACCAAAAAGGAAGAAATGAGGTTGGCTGGGAGCCAATGTCATTAAGTTAACTAACCTATCACATTTTGTGGTGGGTTAGTTTTTATGTTACACTAAAAATAAAAGGGGAAAAGTCATGCTAGATCAGATTAAAGCTCATTTACTTGATAGTATTAACGACATCGTTTCTAGTGCCAATCAGTTTGTGCTTCATCCTGAAAAAGATTTTAGTCGGCAAAGTCAGCTAACTATGAAAACCATGATTCAAGCCATACTGACCATGGGTGGTAATACCTTAGCCAAAGAGCTACTTGATTTAGATTTGCCTGTCTCTCAATCTGCCTTTGTCCAACGGCGGTATCAGATTAAACACCAAGCTTTTAAAACACTTTTTAGGGATATTACTTCTAAAATTCCAATCTCTGATAATCTCCCTATCCTGGCTGTTGATGGCAGTGATGTGATTCTACCAAGAAATCGTTTTGATAAAACGACCTCTTTTCAAACTGGACCACATCACACTCCTTACAATCTTATTCATATCAATGCTCTCTACAATCTTGAACAAGAGATATATCATGATTTACGGATCCAAGATAATCGAGAGGTTGATGAACGTGCAGCTTTTATTGACATGATGAAGAACTCTTCTTTCAAACAAGCTCTGGTAATAATGGATAGGGGGTATGAATCCTACAATGTCATGGCTCACTGCCAAGAAAGAAATTGGTCCTATATTATTCGTATTCGTGACGGGAATCATTCTATGAAATCAGGATTTAACCTCCCTGACACCCCTTGTTTTGATGAAAAATTTGACCTAAACATCTGTCGGAAACAGACCAATGAGATGAAGCAACAGTATCAAAATTTTCCTAATCACTATCGCTGTTTACCTAATCACACATCCTTTGACTTTCTACCAAGCTCTAGCCGAAAAAGCGACCCAGTTCAGTTTTACGAACTTCATTTTCGAATGGTGCGTCTCGAAATCAAGCCAGGTTTCTTTGAAACTTTGGTGACAAACACCGATTATTCTCCAGAAAAATTAAAAGATCTCTATGCCTACAGATGGGGCATAGAGACTAGTTTTCGTGACCTAAAATATAGTATCGGTCTAACTCATTTTCATGCAAAAAAGAAGGAAGGGATTCTCCAAGAAATCTACGCTCGCTTTATCAATTTTAATGTTTGTAAATGGCTAACCTCACACGTTGCTATTAAAACATCAAAGTTAAAACAGACTTATAAAATTTGTTTTTCAGACGCTGTTTATGCCTGTCGAAAATTTCTTAGAGAAGAACTTACTTCCTTCCAATTGGAAACCTACATTGCCAAACATTTATCCATCATCCGACCCAATCGAACGTTCCAAAGAAAGATAAAAAGCAAGGCACCTGTAAGCTTCACTTATAGAGTAACATAATAGTTGAAAAATAGGGTTAAAAAACCTCCTTTTTGTGCGCCCTAAATACAAAAACTATTCCCGTTTGGTCATCAATTGCTCGGACGGGAATAGTTCCTTTAATTGTTTAAATGCTTAACTTAATGACATTGGGCTGGGAGCAGTCTTACTTTAATCAGCAAGGAAGCTTTTCCTATGGTGGACATAGTAGGGCAACTTGTGTGGCGAATTTGAGGAGACGATTTACTAAAGATATAGGTCTGAAATGTATCAAAAAACAATTTCATGGTATAATGAAGAGTAAAAATTATTTTTAAAAAGAGAGAGACAAATGAACTTAAAAGATTACATCGCAACAATTCCTAACTATCCAAAAGAAGGTATCGAATTCCGTGACATTAGCCCTTTGATGGCAGATGGAAATGCTTATAGCTATGCAGTACGTGAAATCGTTCAGTATGCGACAGATAAGCAAATTGATATGATTGTTGGGCCAGAGGCGCGTGGTTTCATCGTTGGATGTCCAGTTGCCTTTGAATTGGGAATCGGTTTTGCACCAGTTCGTAAGCCAGGTAAGTTACCACGTGAGGTTATCTCAGCTGACTATGAAAAAGAATATGGTGTAGATACATTGACGATGCATGCAGACGCAATCAAACCAGGACAACGTGTCTTGATTGTCGATGACTTGTTGGCGACTGGTGGTACTGTAAAAGCAACGATCGAAATGATTGAAAAGCTTGGCGGTATCGTTGCTGGCTGTGCCTTCTTGATTGAGCTGGATGATTTGAAAGGCCGCGAAGCAATCGGTGATTACGACTACAAGGTTTTGATGCACTATTAATCTAAGGTTATAGCCAAAACTTATAACTGGTCCTATTTTTATTCTAATTGAATTGCATAGCAACCTGTCTTATAATAAATATAAGAAAATTGGGAGGTTGCTTATGCCAATTAAAATTGAAAAATCATTACCAGCAGTTGAAATTTTGAGAAAAGAGAATATTTTTGTGATGGATAGTGACCGAGCTAGTCATCAGGACATTCGTCCTATCAAAATCCTTATTCTCAATCTCATGCCACAGAAGATAGTGACGGAGACTCAGTTGCTCCGTCTTTTGGCTAACACTCCTTTACAGCTAGAGGTTGAATTTCTCTACATGGCTAGTCACGAGTCCAAAAATACACACTCGGACCATTTGAAGCAGTTTTATAAGACTTTTGAGCAGGTCAGGGATAGCTATTTTGATGGGCTCATCGTGACAGGAGCACCAGTTGAAAACTTACCTTTTGAGGAAGTTGATTACTGGCAAGAACTTACTCAAGTTTTTGATTGGTCAAAAACACATGTTTATTCAACATTGCACATTTGTTGGGGTGCACAGGCAGGTTTGTATGCACGCTATGGTGTACCCAAACACAGTATGTCTCGAAAACTATCAGGCGTATATTGTCAAGAAGTGACTAATCCAACTAGCCCTCTTATGCGTGGATTTGACGATGAATTTCGTTCACCACACTCCCGTTATACGGAAGTAAGAGAAGCAGATATTGCCCATCTGAGTGGGTTGACGATTTTATCACAAGGTCCAGAAGTTGGCCTATCCATTTTAGCCAGCAAGGATTTAAGAGAAATTTATAGTTTTGGACATTTAGAGTATGATAGGGATACACTAGCTAAGGAATATCAACGTGATTGTATAGCTGGAAAAAATCCCCATTTACCGGAAAATTATTTCAAAGAAGATGACCCTACAAGCAAACCATCTCTCTCTTGGAATTTACCAGCAGCACAATTCTTTACCAACTGGGTGAATTATGCTGTCTATCAAGAAACTCCATATGACTGGTATATCTTTGAACAATCAGCCCAGTCAGCTAGTCTTTAAAGAGGAAGTATGAACTATTCACAGCAATTTCGTCAGGGACATTTGGTCCTGCCAGCAGCAATATTATTCCACTATCAAGAGCTTTTTCCGTCGGCAGATGATTTTTTGATTTGGCAGTTTTTCTTATATCAAAATTCCTCATCTGTCGAATCATTAGCACCTAGTGAGATTGCTCAAGCTACTGGTAAAACAGTTGCTCAGGTCAATCAAGCTATTGAAAATCTCCAAGATGCTGGACTCTTAGAATTTAAGACAATCAGTATTGCTGGTGAAATTGAAATGATATTCGATGCGCTTCCTGCTTTTGAAAAATTGGATGTTCTGTTAACTCCAAAACAGGCAGTTGAGATTGTGCAACCAGAGAATGATTTGAAGACCTTGGTGGGTGATTTTGAACGTGAATTGGGCCGCTTTTTATCGCCGTTTGAAATCGAAGATTTGCAGAAGACTATTGAGGATGACAAAACTTCGATTGATTTGGTTCGTGCAGCCTTGAAAGAAGCTGTTTTTAACAACAAAACAAATTGGAAATACATCCAAGCTATTCTACGAAACTGGCGCCGTGAGGGAATTACTACAGTTGCGCAAGTAGAAGCGAAAAATGCAGAAAGAGAAATTCAGACTCCTAAGAATGTGACTGTTTCAAGTGACTTTCTTGATGCAATGGATCTCTGGAAAGATTGATATGGAAACAAAATTATCTAAAAGGCTGGAAACAGTCGCAAGTTTTGTCCCACAAGGGGCACGTCTAGTTGATGTAGGGAGTGACCATGCTTATCTCCCTCTTTTTTTGGTAGAGCAGGGGCATATTGATTTTGCCATTGCGGGGGAAGTCGTTCAAGGTCCCTATCAGTCAGCGCTCCAGAATGTAGAGCAGGCGGGACAAACAGAAAAAATTCTAGTCCGTTTGGCAAATGGCTTAGGTGCGTTTGAGACGTCTGATCAGATGACTGCCGTGACCATAGCAGGTATGGGAGGGCGCTTGATTGCGGAAATCTTAGAAGCAGGAAAAGAAAAGCTTGCGACCATTGAACGTTTGATACTCCAGCCAAATAATCGTGAAGATGATGTGCGGCGATGGTTGGAAAAAAATGGTTTTAGATTGGTTGCTGAAAAGATTCTGGAAGAAAATGGCAAGTTATATGAAGTCCTCGTTGCAGAATCAGGACAGATGAGATTGTCAGAAGTTGAACATCGTTTTGGTCCCTATCTACTAGAGGAGGCCTCACCAGTTTTCGTCAAAAAGTGGAGAAGAGAACTTGAAAAATTAAGTTTTGCTTTGGAACAAGTTCCATCTGAACGCCAAGGTGAACGCTTTGCCATTTCCCAAAAGATCCAACAAATTCAGGAGGCAGTCCATGTTAGCTAGTCAGGTTATTGAGCGCTATCAAGCCTTTTGCCCCCCTTCTTTGGCTATGGAAGGTGATGTCAAAGGGCTGCAAATCGGTACCCTTAATAAAGAGATTCAACGTGTCATGGTGGCTCTGGATATTCGTGAGACAACAGTGGCAGAGGCGATTGATAAAAAGGTGGATTTGATTATCGTCAAGCACGCTCCGATTTTTCGTCCAATAAAGGATTTGGTGGCGGACAATCCGCAAACTAAAATGTATCTTGATTTGATTAAGCATGATATTGCAGTCTATGTTAGTCATACAGATATTGATGTGGTTGAGGGTGGTCTCAACGACTGGTTCTGTGAACTATTAGAAATTCAAGATACTACCTACTTGATTGAAACTGCCGAGGGGCAGGGGCTTGGCCGTGTGGGGACAATAGCAGAGCAGACCTTGGAGGAGTTGGCTTTGAAAGTCAAGTCTGTCTTTGGTCTAGATGCTGTCCGTCTAGTGACCTATGGGCACCAAGCCAAGCAGTATGTCAGCCGTGTAGCCATCTGTGGTGGCAGTGGTGGATCTTACTACCATGAGGCTCTGGCCAAGGAAGCAGATGTTTACATCACAGGCGATATTTACTACCATACTGGGCAGGATATGCTGACCCAGGGCTTGCTGGCGATTGACCCAGGCCACCATATCGAAGCCTTGTTTATCAAGAAAATTGCAGATTTGCTGGAAACTTGGAAAGCAGAAGAGGGCTGGGATGTGGACATTATGCCTTCAACCGTTTCAACCAATCCATTTAGGCATTTGTGATAAATTAATCAGCACTTGATTGTGGAAAGACCAAGACGACATTTAATGTAGTTTTAGGTCTTTTATTTTTTAGATATTTTCTTATTTATTTAAGTGAAAAAGCTTGAATTTTATAATAAATTAGGGTATCTTAATTCATAGGATATGCAAGATTAAACAGGATAGGATGTTAGTTATGACTTGGTTTACTAATCAGTCTGTAGTTCTACAGGCTTTGCTAGGTGGTTTATTCACATGGTTTTGTACGATTGTGGGGTCTGCCGTTGTATTTTTCTTTAAGACAGTTAGTCGTCGTTTGCTAGATACCATGCTAGGCTTTGCAGCTGGCGTTATGATTGCGGCTTCTTTTTGGTCTTTATTAGCCCCATCGATTGAGTATGCTGAAAGTTCATACGGCAATCTGGCTTGGATACCAGCAGCAGTAGGTTTTGCAGCAGGTGGTATTTTTTTACGCTTGGTAGATGCCTGGGTTCCGCATTTGCATTTGGGAAATGATAAAGATAAGGCAGAAGGTGGTGGTGAGAAGGATAGAAAAAATCTATCAAAAACAGCCCTGCTCTTCTTAGCTATTACAATTCACAATATTCCTGAAGGCTTGGCGGTCGGTGTGACATTTGGTGCACTTGCTTCTAACTATAGTCCAGCAGCTTTTATCGGCGCAATCGGTCTTGCTATTGGGATTGGTATACAAAATATTCCTGAAGGGGCAGCCTTGGCTATTCCAATTCGTACAGACGGCGCATCTAGGTGGAAAGCTTTTTACTGGGGATCAATGTCAGCAATTGTTGAGCCGATTGCAGCAGTCATCGGGGCTTTTGCGGTCACCTTTATGACACCTGTTTTACCTTATGCCCTCTCCTTTGCGGCAGGAGCCATGATTTTTGTCGTCGTAGAAGAGCTCATTCCAGAATCGCAGACAAACGGTAATACGGATATTGCAACTCTGGGCTTAATGGCTGGTTTTATCATCATGATGATTTTGGATGTTGCTCTAGGATAATTTGTTAAAGTCTGTCGTCACAGGCTTTTTTCTTATGACAATATCTTTAAAAATATGGTATAATGAACTGATATTAATTTAGGGAAGGTACTCTTATATGAAAGGTATTATTCTAGCAGGTGGTTCAGGTACACGCTTGTATCCTTTGACGCGCGCAGCTTCAAAACAGTTGATGCCAATTTACGATAAACCAATGATTTATTATCCATTGTCAACATTGATGTTGGCTGGAATCAAAGATATTTTGATTATTTCAACTCCGCAAGATCTACCACGTTTTAAGGACATGCTTGGTGATGGTTCTGAATTGGGAATTTCTCTCTCTTATGCTGAACAACCAAGTCCAGATGGTTTGGCGCAAGCCTTCATTATCGGTGAAGAATTTATCGGTGATGACAATGTGGCTTTGATTTTGGGGGATAACATCTATCATGGAAATGGTTTGACCAAGATGTTGCAACGGGCGGCTAGCAAAGAAAAAGGTGCGACAGTATTCGGTTACCAAGTGAAAGATCCGGAACGTTTTGGTGTCGTAGAATTCGACGCAGACATGAATGCCATTTCTATCGAAGAAAAACCAGAGGTACCAAAATCAAACTTTGCAGTTACTGGTCTTTATTTCTATGACAATGATGTTGTGGAGATTGCGAAAAATATCAAGCCTTCACCTCGTGGCGAGTTGGAAATCACAGATGTCAACAAGGCTTACTTAGAACGCGGCGACTTGTCTGTTGAGCTTATGGGCCGTGGATTTGCCTGGTTGGACACTGGTACGCATGAAAGCCTCTTGGAAGCTGCACAGTACATCGAAACGGTTCAACGTTTGCAAAACGTTCAAGTGGCTAACTTGGAAGAAATTGCTTACCGCATGGGCTACATTACAAAAGAACAAGTGCATGAATTGGCGCAGGCACTTAAGAAAAATGAATACGGGCAATACTTGCTCCGTTTGATTGGAGAGGCCTAATGACAGAAAAATTTTTCGGTAAAACACCAGCAGCTCGCCCAGTTGAAGCTATTCCAGGAATGTTAGAATTTGACATTCCTGTTCATGGCGACAACCGTGGCTGGTTCAAGGAAAATTTCCAAAAGGAAAAAATGTTGCCTCTCGGCTTTCCTGAAAGCTTCTTTGCAGAAGGGAAATTGCAGAATAATGTTTCTTTCTCCCGCAAAAACGTTCTTCGTGGTCTTCACGCAGAGCCTTGGGATAAATACATTTCAGTAGCAGACGGCGGTAAGGTTTTGGGAACTTGGGTGGATCTACGTGAAGGCGAAACCTTCGGTAATACCTACCAAACCGTTATCGATGCTTCAAAAGGTATCTTCGTTCCGCGCGGAGTAGCCAATGGTTTCCAAGTCTTGTCAGATTTCGTGGCTTACAGTTACTTGGTCAACGACTACTGGGCTTTGGAGCTTAAGCCTAAGTATGCCTTCGTCAACTACGCTGACCCGAGCCTTGACATCCAGTGGGAAAACCTAGAAGAAGCAGAAGTTTCAGAAGCAGATAAAAATCACCCACTCCTCAAAGACGTCAAGCCTTTGAGAAAAGAGGACCTCTAATGTTTCAAGCCTTTTTGGAAATAGCAGAGCAGTTAAACAAGTTAGGAATCACTCCCTTGTTAATGGGCTCAGTTGGTTTGGAAAGGCGCACAGGGAGGGACTGGCAGGCAGGAGATTTAGATATTCATGTTCCAAGTAATCCACGTGGCTGGGAAGCCCCAGACGATGAACGGATTTATCAGGTGGACGCCTTGATTTCTATGATGAACCAACTAGGCTATGTCCTTGTTGACCGTCATGAACATGAATTTCATAAAGACGGCCTATCTGTTGAATTCGGAGGCCTACATTCACTGCCTGAATTTGCAGGTGTGGAATTAGACGAACTGGAAGAGCTGGAAACAGCAGGTGTTCGTTATTACCTACCGACACTTGAGCAATACCTGAAAATCTACCAAGCCTCTTCAAAAGATTCCTACCGAGCAGAAAATAACAATCAAAAAGACTTTGCGAAGATTGCTTACTTGAAAGAAGTATTGAAGTAGTCTGGTAATGTAAGAGGGCGAGCATTGCGAGCCAATAGCGATAGTTTCCGCCGTAGTGAAAATACATAATCTTGCAGGGAATTTTTGAAACCTTAGGTTCAAAATTTAGCCATGAAACCGGAGGTTTGCTGGCGTCTCCACTGCCTAAGGAAACTATCAACTAAAGAAAAAACTTTTCGGAGAAAAAAATGTCTCAATTTAAAAATATTATCGTAACTGGTGGAGCTGGTTTCATCGGTTCAAACTTCGTACACTATGTGTATAACAACCATCCAGATGTTCATGTAACTGTTTTGGATAAACTCACTTATGCAGGAAATAAGGCTAACTTGGAAGCTATTCTTGGCGACCGTGTTGAGCTTGTTGTTGGCGATATTGCAGATGCTGAATTGGTTGACAAATTAGCTGCTAAGGCAGATGCCATCGTTCACTATGCGGCAGAAAGCCACAACGACAACTCTCTCAACGATCCAAGCCCATTTATCCAGACCAACTTTATCGGAACCTATACTCTCCTTGAAGCGGCTCGTAAATACGACATCCGTTTCCATCATGTATCGACTGACGAAGTATATGGCGACCTTCCTTTACGTGAAGACTTGCCAGGTCATGGCGAAGGTCCAGGTGAGAAATTCACTGCGGAAACCAACTATAACCCGTCATCACCATACTCTTCAACCAAGGCTGCTTCAGACTTGATTGTCAAAGCATGGGTGCGTTCATTTGGTGTCAAAGCAACCATTTCAAACTGTTCAAATAACTACGGTCCTTACCAACACATCGAGAAATTTATCCCACGCCAAATCACCAATATCTTGGCAGGTATTAAGCCAAAACTTTACGGTGAAGGTAAAAACGTCCGTGACTGGATTCATACCAACGACCACTCGACTGGTGTTTGGGCAATCTTGACAAAAGGCCGTATGGGTGAAACTTACCTAATCGGTGCTGACGGTGAGAAGAACAACAAAGAAGTGCTTGAATTGATTCTTGAAAAAATGGGTCAACCAAAAGATGCTTACGACCACGTGACTGACCGTGCAGGACACGATTTGCGCTATGCTATTGACGCAAGCAAACTTCGTGATGAGCTAGGATGGACACCACAATTCACAGACTTCTCTCAAGGTTTGGAAGAAACTATCCAGTGGTATACAGATAACCAAGACTGGTGGAAGGCTGAAAAAGAAGCTGTTGAAGCCAACTATGCTAAGACACAGGAAGTTATTAAATAAGACTATTAAAGGCTAGGGCTCTTGCTCAAGCCTTTCTTGAAATAAGGAGCAAATATGATTTTAATTACAGGTGCAAATGGTCAGTTGGGTACAGAATTGCGTTATCTCTTGGATGAGCGTGGTGTTGAGTATGTGGCCGCTGACGTAGCAGAAATGGATATCACGGATGCAGAGAAAGTAGATGCTTTCTTTGAAGATGTAAATCCAAGTGTTGTTTACCACTGTGCAGCCTACACAGCAGTTGATATGGCTGAAGACGAGGGTAAGGAACTCAACTACAAGATTAACGTAACAGGTTCTGAGAATGTTGCCAAGGCAGCAGCCAAATACGATGCGACCCTTGTCTATATCTCAACAGACTATGTCTTCAATGGTGATTTGCCAGTCGGTCAAGAGTGGCAAGTTGATGACCAGCCAGATCCACAATCTGAATATGGTTGTACCAAGCGCTTGGGTGAGGAAGCAGTTGAGAAATTTGCTGACAAATTCTACACTGTTCGTACAGCTTGGGTCTTTGGTAACTACGGTAAAAACTTTGTTTTCACCATGCAAAATCTTGCGGAAACTCGCGATACTTTGACGGTTGTCAATGACCAACACGGTCGCCCAACTTGGACACGCACACTTGCGGAATTCATGGTGCACTTGGTGGACACCAAGCAAGCATTTGGTTACTACCATTTGTCAAACGATGCAGCAGAAGATACGACTTGGTTTGACTTCGCGACGGAAATCCTCAAGGATACCAACACCAAGGTATTGCCAGTGGATTCTAGCCAGTTCCCAGCCAAGGCAAAACGTCCATTCAACTCAACCATGAGCTTGGATAAGGCAAAGGCGACAGGTTTTGTCATCCCGACCTGGCAAGAAGCTTTGGAAGCATTCTATAAGCAAGAAAAGAAATAATCTACAGGAGATGTGTATGAAAAAGAAAGCGATTGTTAAGCCGTTGTTGACGTCAGCAATCCTTCTTGCTTTACTAGGAGGTGCTATATTACCGTACGGATCTGTTCCAGTTGTAGTAGCAGAGACAAGTCAAAGTACGACCTATCATTTAACTGATGATGAAAAAGTTGCCGTACGTGAATATATTCAAGCTAAAATGACTATCGATATGCAAGAATATAGATTGGCGTTTCTTGAGGGAATGATGGAAGAAATGGCTTCGGGTAGTGCTGAAGTTGCATGGGATGAAGAAATTGCAGACTTGAAGGCAAACTTAACAGCAGAGCAAGTTGTTGTTTTAGATGAACTCAAAGCAAATTTAATTGGTAACATAGCCCAACATTACCATTACTTATTTGAGACACTTACAGTCGCTGGAAAAAGTGGAAGAGAAGAAGCGACGGCTATAGTTTCTAAGTACGAGTCTGAAGATGATGCAAGTACTCCTGAAGCAGAATTGGCTGCATTAAAATACGCTAGAGAAGTTATTGTTGAACTACTGAATAATGAGTCGGCAGCGATTGATACTTATATTGCTTATGCAGAAGCAAATGGACAAGAATTAGCTGGATTATTGGAAAGTGGAAACTCTAATTTAGAATTTATTACATCTGCAACTATAGGATATGGTCAAGCTCTTGCAATTGCTTCGCAACCAAAATTTCCGTATGACTTTTCAGAAATGGACCGACAGATTGCAGAACTAACTGCTAGTCTACAATCAAAAGTCGAGGATAAAAGTGCAGCTAATATTGAAAATACTGGGGCACAAACAAGTCAAAGCGTTACAAATGACTCAAATGATTTGCAAGATGTTTCAGGTCAAGGGGACGGTCAGATTTCTGATGCAGCTACAGGAAAAGGCAGTATTTCCGAAGCAGGTCAGAAAAAGGTCATACCAAATGATAAAGCTAAAGTATTACCAAAAACCTCAGGGAAATCTGGTCTTCCACTAGCTGTGGTAGGACTCATAACAATTTTTGCTGGTTGGTTAGTGACAAAGAAGCAAGAAGAAAAATAGAAGATAAGTGTAATTGCATCTATTTTGAGAAATATAGTTGTTTTTACATGTGAAATATATAAAGGAGATATTTGTGAACAAAAGAACATTGTTATTTCTTTCTTTGTGTGCATCCGCTTTGAATGCTCAGCTTGTTCAAGCGGATATGGTAAATGCCCCATCTAGTCAAGTTTCTTCATCTCAGGTTGCTGAAACTGGCGGGCAGCTATCTGTCGTTGATGAGGCTGGTCAGATTAAAGCTATTCTATCGAACATTCAAGGGGAAATTATTGGTGTTACAGCCCAGTTTAGCTCTGAAACAAATAGCGGCATTACTGTCACATTCTCAATGGATGAGCAGGGTAGATATGTAGCGGTTTTAGATCGGTCTGCATTTGCGGAGGAAGACCAAGTCTTTTCGCTGAAGTTAACAGCACAATTAACAGATGGAAGTTTTCAGACCTTATCAGATTATAGTTTCGAGTGGAAGAAGGATGTCGTAAGCGCGGCTGAGAAGCCTACTGCTTTGGATAATAGTGATGCAACTCCGTCTAAAATTGAGGAGAAAGCAACTTCGACTACTACAAGAACAACGGTTAATTCTAATTTGACAGCAGGTGCAACAAGCAGTACTTCGAATTTGCTGACAAGAAGTATTTCAGGAAGTTCGAATGGCTCTACAAGTGTTCCAAGTGCTCGAGTCAGTACAGCTTCCAGTTCGGTCAATGTTACACAACCTACAGGCACCATCACAATTGAAAATCGTAACGATTCCCAAGGTACCTTCGATGTTCGTGTTACTAATGTTTCATCACCGAAAGATATAGCAAGTGTTGTTTTACCCACTTGGTCACAGACGGATGATTTACGTTGGTATGAAGCAAAGCGTCAAGCAGACGGAAGTTATAAATTAACTGTCAATAAGAAAGACCATAAGTATCGTACAGGTACCTACACGGTTCATCTATATTATAAGGATTCAAATGGTGGTTTGACAGGTGCAGGTGGTACAACGACTTATTTATCAGAAGCGAAGCCAACAGGTACCATCACAATTGAAAATCGTAACGATGCCCAAGGTACCTTCGATGTTCGTGTTACTAATATTTCATCGCCGAAAGATATAGCAAGTGTTATTTTACCCACTTGGTCACAGACGGATGATTTACGTTGGTATGAAGCCACTCGTCAGTCAGATCGCAGCTATAAGTTAACTGTTAATAAGAAGGACCATAAGTATCGTACAGGTACCTACACGGTTCACTTATATTATAAGGACTCAAGTGGTGGTCTGACAGGTGCAGGTGGTACAACGACTCATTTATCAGAAGTGAATCCGACAGGTACCATCACAATTGAAAATCGTAACGATGCCCAAGGTACCTTCGATGTTCGTGTTACTAATGTTTCATCGCCGAAAGATATAGTAAGTGTTATTTTACCGACTTGGTCACAGACGGATGATTTACGTTGGTATGAAGCCACTCGTCAGTCAGATGGCAGCTATAAGTTAACTGTTAATAAGAAGGACCATAAGTATCGTACAGGTACCTACACGGTTCACTTATATTATAAGGACTCAAGTGGTGGTCTGACAGGTGCAGGTGGTACAACGACTCATTTATCAGAAGTGAATCCGACAGGTACCATCACAATTGAAAATCGTAACGATGCCCAAGGTACCTTCGATGTTCGTGTTACTAATGTTTCATCGCCGAAAGATATAGCAAGTGTTATTTTACCCACTTGGTCACAGACGGATGATTTACGTTGGTATGAAGCCACTCGTCAGTCAGATGGCAGTTATAAGTTAACTGTTAATAAGAAGGACCATAAGTATCGTACAGGTACCTACACGGTTCATCTATATTATAAGGATTCAAATGGTGGTTTGACAGGTGCAGGTGGTACAACGACTTATTTATCAGAAGCGAAGCCAACAGGCACCATCACAATTGAAAATCGTAACGATGCCCAAGGTACCTTCGATGTTCGTGTTACTAATGTTTCATCGCCGAAAGATATAGCAAGTGTTATTTTACCTACTTGGTCACAGACGGATGATTTACGTTGGTATGAAGCAAAGCGTCAAGCAGACGGAAGTTATAAATTAACTGTCAATAAGAAGGATCATAAGTATCGTACAGGTACCTACACGGTTCATTTATATTATAAGGATTCAAATGGTGGTTTGACAGGTGCAGGTGGTACAACGACTCATTTATCAGAAGTGAAGCCAACAGGCACCATCACAATTGAAAATCGTAACGATGCTCAAGGCACCTTCGATGTTCGTGTTACTAATGTTTCATCACCGAAAGATATAGCAAGTGTTCTCTTACCTACCTGGTCCCAGTCAGACGATATACGTTGGTATGAAGCCACTCGTCAGTCAGATGGCAGTTATAAGTTAACTGTTAATAAGAAGGACCATAAGTACCGTACAGGTACCTACACGGTTCATTTATATTATAAGGATTCAAATGGTGGTTTGACAGGTGCAGGTGGTACAACGACTCATTTATCAGAAGTGAAGCCAACAGGCACCATCACAATTGAAAATCGTAACGATGCTCAAGGCACCTTCGATGTTCGTGTTACTAATGTTTCATCACCGAAAGATATAGCAAGTGTTCTCTTACCTATCTGGTCCCAGTCAGACGATATACGTTGGTATGAAGCCACTCGTCAGTCAGATGGCAGTTATAAGTTAACTGTTAATAAGAAGGACCATAAGTACCGTACAGGTACCTATACGGTTCACTTATATTATAAGGATTCAAATGGTGGTTTGACAGGTGCAGGTGGTACAACGACTCACTTATCAAATCCGTCGGCACAGCGATCCTACACAGTCTATATTGACCCAGGGCATGGAGGGCGAGACTCGGGCGCTTCTTACGGTGGCGTACATGAAAAAAATCTTGCATTGTCTGTTTCAAATAAGTTGCGTGAAAATCTCTTGCAATATGGAATCAATGTTTTGATGACCCGTACAGGTGATTATGATGTAGACTTCAAAACAGAGAGGTCACGAATGACGAATGCAAGCAACGCAGACTTATTTATTAGTATCCATTTTAATGCGACGGGAGCAGGAGTTTCGAATGCGACTGGTATCGAAACATACTGGTATCAATACGATCCGGAATACCAACCTAAAATTAATAAAGAAATGCATAATAACCCTACTCGTTTAGCTGAAAGTGAGATTTTAGCCAACAAGGTTCAGGAGAGTTTAATTAAAGAAACAGGTGCAGTTAACCGTGGCGTAAGAAGAGAAACTTTTGCAGTCCTTCGCGAGACAGCAATTCCTGCCATTCTAGTGGAGCTAGGATTTATGGATAATCCTTCGGAATTACAAGTTATCAAACAAGATTCTTATCACACTCGCCTTGCGAAAGCATTGGCACAAGGCGTAATGAATTGGTATGGTGCTGTTGAGGGAAAGTAGAAATTGCAGGTACAGGTATTGAAACAGGAAAACTTTCTAATGATCAAAAAAGTTTCATAGCTAATCTAGTACCTGCAATTGTGCAAAGTTCAAAAGCTAATTCTATCCTTTCGAGCGTCATGTTATCTCAAGCCATCCTAGAAAGTGCATGGGGAACGTCATACTTGGCGACTCATGGGAATAATCTTTTTGGCATCAAAGCGGGTGCTGCATGGACGGGTGATACAATTGAAATCATTACCAATGAATACCGTGATGGTGAGAAGAAGCAAGAAAAGCACTTGTTTAGAAAATATAATTCATGGAATGAAAGTGTAGCAGACTATGCTAAGTTCTTTACCTCTACTCCGTGGAGAATAAAAAATTACCAGAGTTTCAGAGAGGCAACTGATTATCAACAAGCGATTCTTGCGCTAAGACAATCAGGATATGCTACTGATCCGAAATATGGTGAAAAATTACGATCAATTATCGAGAATTACAAGCTTTATCTTTTAGATAATTAAGTTTTTTGCCCAGCCTCTTTTAGGGGACAAATAAATAGCCTTGCTCAAAAACGAGCAAGGCTATTTTTATCACTCATATAGATCTGTTAGAGGTCGTTTATCAACGGCACTATTGTATTCTAGTTGTAAGTAGGTTTGGTAAAGTGATAGGCTGGATATGTCTTCAATTTGTTGGCCATTATTATCGGTATTTCCCCAGCTAGTAATGATAGGTGCTTCGATTTGCATAACACTCAAAAATTGTTGGTAAGGTGATCGAGGAAGGGCATAGTCGGATTCGGATAAAATATCCATCAAATATGGAACGAGATAGTTTGGGCTAATAGTTGTAGATTCACGTTCCTTAATATCAAAATTAGACCAAATCACAAAAGGGGTAGAATATTTAGCGGCAGGATTATTTTCATCCATAAATTGTGCGTAAAATTCCTGAGTCAAACTAGGTTGGTGATCGCCGTACATGACGATGACTGTTGGCTCTTTGTAAGTGCTAAAGAAAGTAATTAAATCTGCAAATGCTTCATCTGTTCTTTTCATGCTGGTCAAAAATTCTGTTTCAGCTAAGTATTCAGATGTTGAACCATTAATGCTGACTTCGCGAGGATAAATTTCTTCCGTACTTGGATAGCCTCCATGTCCTTGCATGGTAACAACAAAGCTAAATAGAGGCTGGTCTCCTTTTTGGGTATAAAGTTCTTTTATTCCGTTGAACAAGAATTGGTCAGATGGCCAGCCACGATCGATTGTTAGTGGTGCTAAGCTACTAATAGCAGGTTCCGAATCTAAAAAATAAGATTTATTAAACCCCAGTAGAGGATACACTGCATTGCGGTTGTAATTATTTCCGGATTGAGGATGTAGAGCTACGGTGTCGTAATTTTTATTTTTTAGATAAGTTGCGAAACTTGGACGTTCTTGTGTGATAATCTGCTGATATGGAAATAAATTAGAAGATAGTAAACTGATTGGGTTACTTGTCAGAACTTCATACTCTGTATTGGCTGTTCCGCCTCCAAATACAGAAACATTTAATGTACCGTGAACAGTATTATCTGTTAAAGCATGTTGGTTTGATAGCGGATTAGGTTCCATATTTAAGCCCTGTAAGTTTGAAAAATCACTCTGTGATTCATTCTGTATAAAGATAATATTAGGTCTGATTGTTTGTCTTTCTGGTTCAGGAGAGTATTTTTCAAGAACTTCACTAAGCTTGGAAGCTGAATATCCATCAGGCTTAGTTATTTTACTATCTTCATAGAAAGAGGCGAGCGAGAGTGGTAGCCCAAATTGACCGTAGGTAACGTACATTCTCCAGTAATTTAATGATATATTTGCATTAGAGACGACAGTTTTATTAATCATTGGAACGATTGTTATTAAAATTATATAACCCAGTAAAATTCTGCTGAAACGTTTCGGCCACTTGAAATCATAACTAGAATAAAACGTTCTAGAAGGTAGAAGTTTTGGTAAATATAATTTAGGGATAAAGAAAAAGAAGGTCAATAAAATATAAGAAAATACCATGCTTTGTAGCATTCGATTGTTGATATTAATTGCTACGCTAGAAGCTACATTTAATCCATCTGTGATTTGAAAAAGATTATAAAATAATAGAGGAGCATCACGGCTGTCAATCAAAAGTTGGTTACTTATACCAATAAATACTGAAGCAGATAGCATTGATAGGCTGGCAAATCGTAGATTAGTTGTAAAGACTAGTATTAGGTAGAGGACTCCGATAATGATTAGATTGTTCCAAAGACTGTTTGGGGAAAGAGTAGAGAATTGTGAATAGCTATTTTCAATAATAAATAATGAAAAAATGGGAACTAGAAGGTAAATCACTGATAGACTAATCGTTTTGAAGGCTTTAGAGATATGACCTCGGAGTTGTTTGTATCCCAAAAGACTAAAAAATATAAGGTAGGTCAGTGGAACTAATAGCTGTTGAGTTTCCATTTTATTAAAACTGGAATTAAACAGTACTAGTTCGTTGCGATATAAACGTGGGAATGTAAAAGTAGTGAATATATATTGAGTGATTAATAATATTGTTAAGATGCTGATATGTCTTCTCTTGATTCTCCGTGTTGATCCATTTAAGATAAAGCATGATAGGCCTAAAGCAAGGACTATTAAGTGGAGATACCAAAATTGATTATCTTTAGTTATCCGTAAAGTATAGGGAAGTTCAATAAAGGCTAAATTTTTATATTTATCTCCAGTTGATGTGTCAACAGATTCAACCAATTGTCCACCAACTTTAATTTTTACAATAGTCGGATTTTCACTAACAAAGTATTCAAATGATAAGGTTCTTACGGAAGAGGAAGATTTAATTACGAGTGAATTTTCCTCACCTAGAGAAGAAAAATTGGGAATTAAATCAGCATCATTGATTCCCCATTGGTTTTCTATAATTTCTGATGAATGAATATAACGTCCATTTATTTGGATGCTGTCGATTACTTGGTTTGGTTGTTCTGCAATTATTTCTATAGTTCCATCATTTTTTGTAGAACCTAATTCGTTTTGAATGAGATGTGCATAGAGAAAGAAACTTCCAATCAATCCGATGGAGATCAGTATGTGAATAAGCTGTTTGATTAATTTCATATTTATTAACAATTCTAAGTTTTATATTTTTAAAATCCAGTACGTATTATATCAAATTTTTCTTATTAACTCAAAATTTGTTTTTATCTATACTGTGAAGTTAGGGTGTAGAAAAAGAAAAGGTTTTATAGCCAAACTAGGATAGAATTAGGAAAAAAAACTAAAAAATGGTATAATGAAAAGAACTGCAATTTGATGGAGAGGATTCATGAAACATGTTTTTATTATCGGTAGTCGTGGACTGCCAGCAAAATATGGTGGCTTTGAGACCTTTGTCCAACAATTGGCCAGTCACCAACAATCTGAAAGGATTCATTACCATGTGGCGTGCTTGTCTGATACAAGTCATCACCAACATTCGACCTACCTAGGTGCAGATTGCTTCACCATTAATCCACCAAAATTTGGACCAGCTCGTGTGATTGCTTATGATATGATGGCGATTACTTATGCCCTTAAAATCATTAAGGACCAGCAGATAGAGCGACCAATTTTCTATATCTTGGGAAATACCATAGGTGGCTTCATAGTACCTTTTGCGAAAAAGATTCACTCTGTTGGAGGTACCTTGTTTGTCAATCCAGATGGTTTGGAATGGAAACGGGCCAAGTGGGCTAAGCCAGTCCAAAGGTATCTAAAATTTTCTGAAAAAATGATGGTCAAATATGCTGATTTGATTATTGCTGATAATGAGGGAATTGAGGATTATATTCAATCTGAATACTCGGCTACCAATACACGCTTCATTGCCTATGGTACAGATTTAAGTCCGACCAAGTTAACAAAAGAATCTGAGCAAGTTCGCCAATATTTTACAAATTGGAACATTAAAGAGAAAGAATTTTATCTGATTATCGGTCGTTTTGTACCTGAGAATAACTATGTGATAGCAATTAGGGAGTTTATGGCAAGTAACACGAGACGTGATTTAGTCATCGTTGCAAACCATGAAGGCTCTGCCTATTTTCAAAAATTGAAAGATGAGACAGGCTTTATATCCGATAAGCGGATTAAGTTCGTAGGAACAGTATATGACCAAGAACTACTTAAGTATCTGCGCCAAGAATGTCGAGCTTATATTCATGGACATGAAGTTGGAGGAACCAATCCTAGTCTCCTAGAAGCGCTGGCGCAAACCAATGAAAATTTGGTTTTAGGTGTTGATTTTAACCGCAAAGTTGCCCTAGAAGGTGCTCGGTATTGGAGTAAGGAGTCAGGTAGCCTGAGTCAATTAATTAACCAAATTGATGAGAATGCTGAAGCGGTGGAATTAGGAGAAATTGCGAAAAAACACATGAAGGATGAATACACCTGGGAAAAAATCGTCCAAGAGTACGAGGAATTATTTTTACAATGAAAGTAAACATACTCATGTCGACCTACAATGGTCAACAGTTCTTAGCTGAGCAAATTCGTTCTATTCAAGAACAGACTTACACAGACTGGATACTGTTCATTCGTGATGATGGTTCCAGTGATCGAACTAGAGAGATTATTAAAGATTTTGTTGAACAAGATCAGCGAATTCATTTCATGGATGTTGAGACAGACGAAAATCTCGGTGTCATCAAAAGTTTTCATAGGCTAGTTCATTATGATACTGCTGATTTCTATTTTTTCAGTGACCAAGATGATGTTTGGCTGCCAAATAAACTGGAAGTTAGCCTGAAAAAAGCACAAGCCTATCCAACAAATTTGCCATTGATGGTTTATATGGACCTCAAAGTTGTCAATCAAAATCTAGAGGTTATGGCAGAAAGCATGGTAAAATCTCAATCTCATCATGCCAATACGGAATTGGTGCAAGAGTTGACTGAGAATACTGTGACTGGTGGTGTCGCCATGATTAATCATCATCTTGCTGAAATGTGGCAAGTAACTGAGGATATTTTGATGCATGATTGGTATCTGGCTCTGCTTGCGTCAGCCTTTGGAAATTTGGTATTTATTGATCAACCAGGGGAACTGTACCGTCAGCATTCTGATAATGTTTTAGGGGCTCGAACACTCTCAAAACGCTTTAAAAAATGGATTCGCCCTCATATTTTATTTGCTGTCTATTGGGATTTGATAAAAAATAGTCAAAAACAAGCCCGACACTTACTACAAATGCCTCTATCTCAGTCAAATAGAGAATTAATTGAAGCATTTGTAACCATTATGGATAAACCAATGCTAGAACGATTCAGGATTTTGAGAAAATATGGATTGAGGAAAAATAAGGCTTTTCACACCTTCGTGTTTACAACACTGATTGTGACAAAATTTGCTTATAAGGAGTAGTTATGAATTTATTAAATAAAGAAAACCAAATTCTATTAAGAGAGATGGTTAAAACTGATTTTAAACTGCGTTATCAAGGTTCTTTGATTGGTCACCTGTGGTCAATCCTAAAACCATTGTTACTTTTTACAATTATGTATTTAGTCTTTGTACGTTTTTTGCGTTTTGATGATGGAACTCCACATTATGCAGTAAGCTTACTGCTTGGTATGGTTACTTGGAACTTTTTTACTGAAGCAACCAACATGGGAATGATGTCCATTGTTTCTCGTGGAGATTTGTTGCGTAAATTGAATTTTTCGAAAGAAATTATTGTCTTTTCTTCAGTTGCAGGAGCTGCAATTAATTACGCCATTAACTTAATGGTTGTGTTTGTATTTGCTGCTATTAACGGAGTTCCCTTTACTTGGTCCGTTTTAGTTATAATCCCATTGTTTTTTGAATTGGCATTACTAGCAACAGGTATAGCTTTCATTCTATCTTCTTTATTTGTAAGATTTAGAGATATTGGTCCAATTTGGGAAGTGTTCTTACAGGCTGGATTGTATGCGACACCAATTATTTATTCATTGACATTTATTTTACAGCGTGGGCAAGTAACATTTGCTAAGTTGATGATGTTGAACCCTGTTGCACAAATTATTCAAGACTTGAGACATTTTATTGTTTATTCTGGGAATACTACAGTTAGTGAATTGATAGAAAATCCTGTTATTGTGGCAATTCCGTATATTCTTCCAGTCGTTGTTTACCTATTGGGTATAACTGTGTTTAGAAAAAATGCCAAAAAGTTTGCGGAGATTTTGTAATGGTAAAAAATAATAATATTGCTGTAAAAGTAGAACATGTTAGCAAGAGTTTTAAGCTTCCAACGGAGAGTAGTCAGAGTTTAAGAACTACACTAGTTAATCTATTTAAAGGGATTAAAGGCTACGTAGAGTATAATGTTTTGCAGGATATCAGTTTTGAAGTTGAAAAAGGGGACTTTTTTGGAATCGTTGGTCGCAATGGTTCTGGTAAGTCGACACTGTTAAAAATTTTATCTCAAATATATGTTCCTGAAAGAGGGACTGTAGCTGTGGATGGTAAATTAGTTTCTTTTATTGAACTTGGTGTTGGGTTTAATCCGGAACTAACTGGTAAGGAAAATGTATACCTAAATGGTGCGATGTTAGGATTTACTGCAGAAGAAATTGATGCAATGTATGATGATATTGTTGAATTTGCGGAATTAAGTGAATTCATGAATCAAAAGCTGAAAAATTATTCTAGTGGTATGCAGGTACGTTTAGCCTTTTCAGTTGCCATTAAAGCTCAAGGAGATATTCTGATACTTGATGAGGTTCTAGCAGTCGGTGATGAGGCCTTTCAGCGTAAATGTAATGATTACTTCCTAGAGCGTAAAAAAAGTGGAAAAACAACCATTCTTGTCACCCATGATATGGGAGCTGTGAAAAAGTATTGTAATAAAGCTCTTCTTATAGAGAAAGGATACGTCAAGGCATTAGGAGAACCTGATGATGTAGCTAATCAATACAGTTTTGATAATGTGCTTGCCTTAATAAGCGAAGTTACAGAAAACGAAGAACCTCTGCATCAGAGTGATATTGTAAAAGATTTGCAGATTAACCTGGTCTCAAAAAATCAAATTGAACCAGATGAATCAATTGAAATCGAGTTTAGATATACGGTTTTAGAAGATATTGAAACACATGTTGCATTTACATTTTTAGATTTAGAACGTCATTTTGATGTATATAACGACAATTCTATGGATTTAAAAATGTTTGGCAAAGGCGAGAAGTTTTTCCGAGTGAAATGTAAGCTACCTTCAATTAATCAGGCAAAATTAAAAATGGCGGTGTCAGTACGAAATAGTAATAAGCAGCCGTTATTATTTGCCAAGACTTCTGACACACCAGCTATTTTTATTAGTAGGAAGTTTAGTACTGATAATATTGCAGAGGAAGACGCAGCAACCGGGTTTATTCAGAGAAATAGCCAATGGGAGCTGCTAGATTAATAAAATATAACGGAGGCAGAATGTCGCGTTTGTTGGTATATGTTCACTATAATAAATATAATGTTGTCAGTGAATATATTTATTATCAATTAAAGTCGATACGAAGTATTTATTCAGACATAGTTTTTGTTTCTAACAGCCATGTTTCAAAGGACATAGTACAATATTTACAGTCGGAACGACTGATTGATTTTTTTATCCAAAGAGATAATATTGGTTATGATTTTGCGGCATGGAAAGAAGGGCTGAATCAAGTAACATTTTATCAATATGATTCGGTAACTCTGATGAATGATACATGTTTCGGCCCCCTCTGGGACCTAGAGGATTATTATAGTCAATTTGACAGTGATGTTGATGTAGATTTTTGGGGGATGACCAATCACTTAGAGACAAAAATAGATAGTGTAGTTGTCCCGGAACATTTACAGTCATATTTTATGGTATTTAAAAAACGAATCTTGCAGAGTCAAGCATTTGTTGATTTTTGGTCATCGGTAAGTGAGCTAACAGATATTCAAGATGTTATAAAATTATATGAGAGCCAATTGACAAAAATACTTTTATCAGAGGGCTATAGCTATAAGTGTGCATTAGATACGTCCATTTGTTGTAAAACCCTTGAAAATAGCAACATTACACTAGAATATCCAGAAGTTATACTAAAAAATAATGTTCCATTCATAAAAATAAAGAGTTTTACCGAATATCCAGACAGAATATACTCTTTATTACATCTTATTAGGATGAAAACGAAATATCCAGTTGAATTAATCGAGAGGCATTTGAGGCAGATAATTATTCCAGGTACGAGTTTTATTCCTCCAATACGGGTTTCGCAAACGACGGAGACCGTTCGTTCTTCGACGTCGGTACTTCTTCATGTTCACATAGAATCAGTGTCTATTTTTGAAGAGTATATTGAAGAGTTATGCAAAATATCTGATAGGTGTCAGTTACTAATAACATTGCCAGAAACTGATTTTTCAAATAATTTTAGTATAGTTGAGAGATATTTGTCTACTTACAAATTGCGAGCCCAAATTGTAAAACTCACAGATGAATTGCATTTTTTTGAAATAGTAAACAACTATATGGGAGATGCCAAATATCTTGCTCATATAACTGTCAAACAAACAAAGGAAATAAAATATTCTGTAGAGGATATTATTGACAGGTATCAGTTGAGGAAAATGTTTTTTACATCATTTGATGCAGTGATTTCTAATTTTGAATCACAATCTAATTTGGCTGTAGTTATTCCAGACTTAACAACCAATCAAAGATATGATAGAAAAAGTCTTCGAGAGGGCAATCCAGAACTTATTCGTCAATTGCATATACTCTATGAATCACTTGCGAGAACTAAGAAAGTTGATTTTTATAAAGTGCCTTATATAATTGGAGAAGAAGTAAGTTGGTATTGGATAAAAACAGAACACTATAAAAAGATTGAGGAGAAATTTAGAAACATTGATTTTTCAAAAGAAGATAGATTATTGTTAGTTCCAATATTATTTATTTATAGCGCGTGGGATTTATCAAACGATTATGCAGTGGTCGAGAATACTGAAAATGTGAGTCCAATCTTGGAAAAGATTAGTTTTTCTAGCGGAAGAGAATTGCGTTTAATTATTGAAGAAAAGGAATTTTTACAAATTGGACTGAGAAGGACACTAAAGATAATATCAGTTGGAATTGTAAGCGTGTTTAAGATGATAAAGAAATCTCTATTAAAAAATTAGGGATAACGGATGACAAACAAGGGGAAGATAGTGTGAAGAACAAAATAGCATCACCAAAAATAATATTTATTTGGAATTTATTAGGAAGTGTTTCCTCAGCAGCAATATCAATATTTTTATTGTTACTAGTAACACGTTTGTTGACGGAATTAGAGGCTGATATTTTTAGTTTTGCTTATGCAGTAGCAAATCTTTTTGTAATCATTGCTAGTTTTCAGGTAAGAGATTATCAAGCTACTGATGTTTCGAAAAAGTTTTCGTTTAGCCAGTATCTTGTAACAAGGCTTATAACAATCACTATTATGCTATTACTTGCCTTAAGCTATATTTTTCTGTCTAAATATGAATTTCAAAAATCTGCTTGTATTTTCCTAATATGTTTGTATCGTGGAAGTGATGCTCTATCGGATGTTTTTCAAGGATTGTTCCAACAAAATGCTCGGCTAGATATTGCAGGTAAATCACTTTTTTTGAGAAACTCTATTGTGATTTTGACATTTGGACTTGGTTTGTTTATAACCAATAACCTGCTACTCTCATTAATCTATCTAGTAATTAGCTCATATTTATTTATTTTCTTTTTTGATGTTCCGAATTTGTTTCAATTTACGAGGGTTATCAAAGAAGAAATTAATTTGAAAGCCATTAAAAATATATTATTAGAATGCTTGCCGTTATTTATTAATGCATTTTTACTTGTTACTATCTATAATCAACCTAAATATGCTTTGAATACTTTTTTTGAGAGAGGTGTTATAGGAACAGGTGTTCAAAGAGATTTTAATATTTTATTTATGCCTGTTTTTTCAATGAATATTTTATTGATTTTGTTTAGACCCATGATAACTCAGTTGGCTATATATAGAAGAGTTGGGGACTATAATCAGTTTAAACAATATCAGAAGCGTATCGTTAAAATGGTTGTCGGGTTGGCTGTGTTAGTTTTGGTTGGGGGAATAGTGTTGGGGATTCCGGCATTAAATATTCTCTATGGAACGAATCTTAATAAATACTGGCTAAGTTTTATTATAACAATGCTTGGGGGAATTGCGAGTACCTTTGCAACCATTTGTGATAACATGCTTACTGTTTTGAGGAAGCAAAAGTATCTCGTAATTTCATTTGCAATTTCTTGTTTATTATCCATATTGATTTCTAATCCACTGGTAGAATATTATGGAATATTGGGGGCAGCTATTGCTTTTGTTAGTTCGATGTGGACTTGGTTTTTAATTTCTTTCGTAATATATCTAAAATTGCAAAAACATTTGAATTGGGAAGTACAAGAATGAAGATAGAAAAATTATTTTTAAGGTTAGCAATCCCCTTTTTGTTAATTTCAATATTTGTTATGCCTGTGACAAAGGTTCCTGATGAAGCAACACATGCTTTTATGTCGTGGAATATATTATTTGATTCTCCGACAAGTAGAGATACTGAGGCAATGAATGAATTACGGACAACAGATTTTGCATATTCAAAACCGGAGATTCATGCAGTTGATTCTACAGAATATTCAAGCCTTTTTACCAAAATTCGTGATTTTTCAAAGGACAAATTATCTATCGATTTTTCTCTGAAATCGTTAATGAGTACACCTCAGCTAATTGGTCTAGTTGTAGGTAAATTGCTTTATCCGTCATATGGTATGATGGTCACTATAGGGCGCCTTTTTAATACAATAGTCTATATTATAGGTATCTACTATTTGATAAAAAAAATAAAGTATGGGAAGATGACCCTGTTTTTTGTCTCACTTTTACCTATGATGATTCAGCAGGCTGGCTCACTGTCTTATGATGTGGTGAACTATCTGGCTGTTGTTGCATTTTTTGTTTTTTATGTTAACTTATTGGTAGACAAGGTACTGACCACCAGGAAATTTATCAACTTAATATTACTATCCTTGATACTATATTTAACAAAAGCAAATAATATTTTACTTTTGGCACTATTGTTTTTTGTTGATTTTGAATTTGAAGGCGTCTTATCTAAGTTTAATTCGATTTTAAAATGGATTCAAAAGAGAAGATTACCAATTCTTATTTTGGGGTTTGGACTAGTTTTACTTGTTAGCTATCTATTCCTACATAATAGAGGTGGTGTCGTGCACTTTGTGAAAGTGATGATAAACAGTTTATTTATCAATAATAGAAATGATCATCTTAATGATATTTTAACGGTTGGTATTTTTGGTTATTTTGGCTGGTTTGTCACTCAACTACCTCTCTGGTTAATTTTCATAGATATTTTCATTTTTACGCTATTATTATTTAATGATGGAAATTTAAAGATAAGTAAAACAGAAGGTCTTGCTTCGTTATTTGTACTCCCTGTTCAGGTAGCTATCATTGTAGCGGGCATGTATTTTGCATGGACACCGACAGCTATTGGACCAAATGCAATGATTTCTCAAGGGGCACAAGGAAGATACTTTACTCCGTTTTTAGTCTATCTATTTCCGGCATGTTTAATGTTAAAAGAGCAGGTAAGTGTATCGGTAAAACAGAAGTATTTGATACGGTTGCTCACTGGCACAGTAGTCATTAACTTTATCATGTATCTATTTTTGATAGTGGATTATTATTGGTTGTAAGAAGATAGTGGAAGAGGGAAACGTGAATATATTATTTACATTGAATGATGCTTTTGTCCCGCAAGTTGCAGCTTGTATGGGCTCAATCATGCGAACATTAAACGAAGACGATACATGCCATTTTTATCTTTTCTCAGATGGTATAAGTCAACAGAATAAAGAAAAACTTCATCAATTTGTTACCGACGGAGGAAATAAATTGACAATCGTTGAATTGGAAAACTTGGAATCATATTTTGATTTTGAAGTTGACACAAATGGTTGGGTTTCGGTTGTACTTGCAAGATTACTTGTAGATAAATTACTGCCCGAAGAAGTTGATAGAATCATCTATTTAGATGGAGATACTTTAGTTTTAGAAAATATTCGGGAGCTATGGGAAGTAGATTTGGAGGGGAGAGTCCTTGGAATGTGCCCAGAACCAACAGCTTCATCTGAGAGAAGAGAGAGTTTGGATTTGGGGATGAATATGTATCATAATTCAGGTGTATTGCTAATTGACTTGCAACAGTGGCGAATGAGAGAAATTGGTAAAAAAATATTTCATTATTATCGTGTAAATGATGGACGACTTTTTGCGCCAGATCAAGATGCACTGAATGGAGCATTGAAAGAAGAGATAAAAACACTCTCAATCACTTATAATTATTTTAATATTTTTGATGTTTATCCATATCGTACGTTGGAAAAATTAAGTAGGCCTTCAACGTTTATTTCAAAAGAAGAATTTGTAAAAATTCGTAAGCAACCACGTATTGTTCATTTTTTAGGTGAAGAACGTCCATGGAGAATCGGAAATAAACATCGATTTAGAGAGGACTATGTTTCTGCATTAAATCAGACGCCATGGAGAGGTACTCAATTTGAGAGTGGTTGGCAGTTTTACTTTTTCTGCTTTAATCTTTTTAACATGGTTATGAAGCCTTTTCCTATGTTGCGTTATAAAATTATTACAGTCTTAATTCCTGTATTCATGAAATATAGGAAAATTAGATTACAAAAAGGAGTCTAGGTGTGAAGTTTTCCGTTATTATCCCAGCGTACAATGTTGCTGATTATCTGGAAGAATGTGTGTATAGTGTACTGAATCAGACTTATGAAGAATTTGAAATATTGTTGGTAGATGACGGTTCTACAGATGGTAAAACCTCCAATATATGCGATAAATTAGCAGCTAAAGATGATAGGGTGAAGGTATTTCATCAAACTAATGGTGGGCAATCAATTGCGAGAAATACGGGAATAAAAAATGCTAGTGGTGATTATATTTTATTCCTAGATGGTGATGATTTTTGGACTGATGTGCATTTTTTAGATGAAATCAATAATGAACTACATTCTCATGAGGAAGTGGTAGATGCAGTAATTTATCCATTTTCATACTGGTATGGTAATGCTGATATAAGAGTTCGTGATTTCCCTCAAAAATTACCTAGACATGAAGTTATTACTGATTCTGTTCTACTTGTAGAAACAGGCGCATTGATTGCTCCTGTTTGGAACAAGTGTGTCCACAGAGAACTATTTGCAGATTCTTTGATGTTTCCGGATGGGTTAATGTACGAAGATGGTATTTGGTGTGCAGACCTATTAAAAATAATAACTTGTTGTTGTGTCATTGAAAATTCTAATTATATGTATAGACAAAATAGAGATGGAAGTTTTACTAACAAAATTACACAAAAAAAAGTCTATCATGCCTTTAGAGGAATTGAAGAAAATCTAAAGAATTTTAAACAACTATCGAATGAGAAACAAGAAGCACTTTTGATTTATTTATCAAATTCTTATATTTCCATCTTGCCATTTGTATTTCCATATCTGAATAATTCTGATATAAAAATGTTTGTGAAAAAATTTAGATATTTGCTAAAATATTCACAGAGGGTAGAACTTGTTTCGTTTAGAATCTCAGGTTTAATGACCAGAGTTCTGGGGATATATGTATCAACATTTATTCAAAACAAACTTTTGAAAATTTATAAAAGTAGATAATAATAGAAAGTGATTGGTAACACTGTGAAAAGGTGGATTAGAAATTTCACAACGCGATTATTTATCTTATCAGGTAAATACAAGCTATTGTTTTATATATTAGAGCTTACCAAAAATATTGCAAAGTTTTTCTGGAGAATTCCAAAATATATAAAGCGAACTCTACTAGCTTTGCAACGTGATAAGCAACGTAGAAATAATTATTCAGATATCAAAAATCGTTACTTGATTTACACAATTTATGAACATCAATCGTCTTTACAGGACTATAAAGTAATTTTTTTAGAGGCATTGGCTAAAATTTCTCGAGATGTTTTAATTGTTGTAAATGGTAAACTTCCACAGGCTGATATAAATCGTTTAGCACAATTTGGTAAGGTTTTGGAAAGAGATAATGAGGGCTATGACGTTGCGGCTTTCCGACACGGGATAATACATACTGGAAAAGAGGCGTTACAACAGTATAATCAGCTCATCTTGGTTAATGATACGAATATTGGTCCTTTTAGAGATTTAGAAGAGGTTTTCTCTGAGTTTAATTCCGATCAGCTAGACTTTTGGGGAATTTCCATGGGTGAGGAGCAACTAGACTTTACTGGTTATAACCCTTATGGTAAAATTCCTAAGCACTTACAATCATATTTTGTTGTTATTGAAAATAGCTTGCTTAGGTATGAAGGATTTTATGATTATTGGGAAAAGCTCTCTGATACGGATTCTCGTAATAAGGCAATTGGAAAACATGAAACTGTGTTTGCAAAATATTTTCATGATCGAGGCTTTAAGTATGAAGCATTGATTAAAGACACGAAAGATAGTGCATTGTATATTCATCCGCTTAAATTATTAAAGCAAGGTTGTCCATTAGTTAAGTATTCGGCCTTTAGAAATTATGACAGAGAACAATATTTTTGGCATGGTTTAGAGAGAGAATCTGAGATTCCAGATTTGATGGAGTATATTGCTAAGGAAACAGATTATCCGATTGAAGTGGTGTCTTCTATATTAGAAGATTTTAAAACTAGAGAAAATCAATCTTATATTTTGATTATTGATGGTGTTGAAAATATTATTCCACAATGTACACGTTATCGTGTGTTAAATAAGGCTGAGCAATTGCGAGAACTTGGTTATACAGTTCGAGTGATAAATAATTCTCTTGTACAACTTCAGGATGCACAGTTTGCTAGTCATATTATTATTTATCGTGCTCCATTCAATGATATGCTGAAAGAAATATGTAGGGCGGCACACATAAAGAACAGACCTGTTTATTTTGATATTGATGATTTGGTTTTTGATACAAAATTTACAGATGAACTTGAATTTACCCAAGGTTTGAGCAAGAGAGAGAAAAAAGGCTACGATACAAGTGTTTTAGCTTACAAAAAAATGCTTTCTCTCTGCGACTATGCTATCACATCAACTTCGAAATTGAAAGACGAGCTTGAACAATATAAAAACAAGGTTATCTTGAATCGCAACGTCATGTCTAAAGAATTAGTTGAGCGTAGTTTACAAGTTAAGAAAAATTCGAACGACAATAAAGTTAAAATAGGATATTTCTCAGGGTCAATTACACACAACGAAAATTTTGATTTAATTAGTCAAGCATTGCTACATCTACTTCAAAAGTACCCGCAAGTGGAATTACATATAGTAGGATATTTAGACATTCCGAAACCATTCCAAAAATTCAAAAAACAGATTGTGAGTCATGATTATGTTGATTGGAGAAAGCTTCCGATTTTAATTTCACAAGTTGATATTAACTTGGCGCCGCTTGTAACCACAACCTTTAATGAAGCAAAGTCGGAAATTAAATGGATAGAAGCAGCAGCAGTTAAAGTTGTGACAGTCGCAAGTAATCTTGGAGCATTTGAAGAGATGATTCAAGATGGAGTGACTGGAGTTCTAGCAGATGATAACGAATGGGAAAGTAAATTGGAGAGATTGATTCTTGAACAAGACTTGAGAGAACAAATAGCAGAAAATGCTTTTGAGTTTGTAATGAATCATTGCACTACAGCAAATAGAATTAATGATTTTTTGAAAGAAGAGTTAGTCTAATGAAACGTATTTTGTTTATTTCTCCTACGACTAGTATGGATAATGGTGCGGAGAAGTCTATTTATTATCTAATGAAGCACCTTACTCAATTGGGACACACAGTTATAAATGTTACTCATGCAATAGGAGGGGAACCACAAGATAAGCATGAGCGACTTTATAAAATGATAGGGGTTAAGAATTACTATTTGCCAACCGTCAAGTGGTGGTGGCCGGATGCACCAGGTGGAGGAATTCTTAATAGAGAAGAGGCTACAAGCTACTATCGCCAGAATGTTCAAGACATATCTGAAATTATTGAGCAAAATGAGATAGACTTGGTTATTTCAAATACTGTTAATGTTTTTCAGGGAGCAATTGCTGCCTCATGTCAAAAGGTTCCCCATTTCTGGCTAATTCATGAATTTCCTAAAAATGAGTTTGCTTATTATGCTGATAAAATTGACTTCATAGAAGAGTATTCTTCAGAATTATTTAGTGTGACTGGAGAGTTAAATAATTTTTTAACACCACTATTTAATAAGAGAGTCCATCCGTTTATTTCTTATACTGAACAAGAAACAAAAGATTTAAAAAAAGGCAATCAAGTTAGAATTGTTTCTGTTGGTCGATTAACAGAAGGAAAAAATCAATTAGAACTTATAAAAGCATATAAGACACTAAATAGATTAGATATCGAATTGGTTTTTATTGGAGGATGGGATAGTAAATACAAAGCTATTTGTGATGAATATATCCATGAAAATAAATTACAGAAAAATGTTAAATTTTTAGGTAACTTGGATAATCCTTGGGAAGAAGTCACTGATAGAGATATCTGTGTTTTCCCCTCATCTATGGAAACTTTTGGCTTAGTCTATGTTGAAGCAATCTTAAGAGGGCTTCCAGTAATTCTATCAGATAATTTAGGACATTTGACGGCATTTGAAATATTCTCAGCAGGTCAAATTTATAAATTGGGCGATATAGAAGAGTTGGTGACTAAGTTAGAGCAAGTGATTGAATCTTTTAGAAATTTTTCAGATAGGGCTCGGCTTGATGTGGAACGTTTACGTACTCTATATACACCAGAAGTTGCCTATAAAGAAATACTGAACGGCATCAATCACTTAGAATATACTGGACACCAAAATACAAATTTAAGTCACATAAAAGAGTTATTGACTTTAAATATGCATCCAACAAGATTAGAGCGTTATGCAAGATTGATCAGCAAGATCGCGACAAAAATCAGACATAAACTTCGACTTTGATGGATAATAGGATATCTATGTTAAAATATGTATTATTATAGTTTCTTCAAATGAGTAAGTAGAATCTAAAAAGTTATATAGAATTCTAGTTTTAGAGAGAAAAAATGAAAGTATTAATGATTATCCCTGCCTACAATGAAGAAGAAAGTATCCTTCAAACTGTTCAGGGAATTATAGATTATAGAAATAGTGTGAATTTCCAATTGGATTATGTTGTCATCAATGATGGTTCAACAGATAGCACGAAAGAAATTTTAATTCAAAATAAATTAAATGCTGTTCACCTAGTACAAAATTTAGGCATTGGTGGAGCTGTTCAGACGGGATATAAATATGCCTTGGACAATGACTATGATGTAGCAGTTCAATTTGATGGTGATGGTCAGCATGACATTCGTTCATTAAATAGCTTAATTCAGCCAATCTTAGTTGGTCAGGCTGATATGGTGATTGGCTCACGCTTTGTTGGTGATACTTTGTCGGAATTTCAAACTAGCTTTATGAGACGTTTTGGAATAGGTGTTATTTCAAATATGATTAAATTAACAACTGGAAACCGAATTTGGGATACTACATCAGGTTATCGTTTGGGAAATAGAAAAGTGATTGCACAATTTGCAAAACGATACCCGATTAAATATCCGGAACCGGAATCAACTGTTCATTTACTAAAGCAAAATTTCCAAGTAGTAGAAGCACCGGCAAATATGTTTGAAAGAGCGGGAGGGGTTTCTTCGATTACTCCATTTAAGTCCATCCGCTACATGGTAGAAGTTTGCTCATCAATCTTGATTGCATCATTAATGAAGGAGGGAGAATAATGACCATACAAGCATTAGCTATGTTTCTTGCTTCACTAGGTTTTTTGTATTTTATTTTTAGGAATATTAATAAAAATAAGATCTTATTCGAACATGCCTTTATGTGGATTATTATTGGCTTCGGACTGATTGTTTTTGCGCTCTTTGATGTTATTCCTATTAAATTGGCTTACTTATTCGGGTTTGGTCTGACTTCCAATTTCTTGTTATCTGTGGCAATTTTTGTTCTCTTGGTGATTGGATTTTTGCACAGTATGGCTTTATCTCAACAAAAGCAGCAGATTAAAAATTTAATTCAAGAAGTATCAATGACTAAAAAAAGAATGTCTGAGTTGGAGGAGCATCATGCAGAATAACCATACATTTGTTATCTGTGCTTATGGAGATAGTAAGTATCTAGAAGAATGCATCCATTCGTTAAAGCAGCAAACACTTCAATCACAACTCATCCTATACACTAGTACTCCGAGTGAATATATAGAACAAATTTGCCAAAAGAATGCAATCGTAATGCGTACCGCACAAGGAGGAGGTATTGGAAAAGATTGGAATTTGGCACTCTCTTTTGTAACAACCCCTTATGCTACAATTGCTCATCAAGATGATATTTATTTACCAGACTATTGTGAAAAAATAATGTCTCAGATGACAGAGGAAACGTTGATTGCTTATTCAGATTACCAGGAAGTTAAGGAAGGTGTGGCTATTCCCTTAACTTCAAATTTGAAAATCAAGCAACTCATGTTACGGACAATGGCCATGTTTCCCAAATGGAAGTTTTGGCGGAATAGGGTTTTAGCCTTTGGTAATCCAATTTCTTGTCCAGCTGTGACCTATAATTTGAAGAAACTGAATGATTTCAAGTTTAATGAAGAAATGAAAGTTTCTCTTGATTGGTTTGCTTGGTATCAGATTGCACAAAAAAATGGTAGCTTTACCTTTGTAGACGAGGGTTTGATGTATCATCGTATCCATGAGGAGTCTGAGACGACAAATAGCATTGAAAACAATATTCGTACAAAAGAAGACTATGAAATGTATTTGTTGTTCTGGCCAGAGTTTATTGCCAAATTTCTCTTGAGATACTATGTTAAGAGTCAAGAAACGAATGGAGGAAACAATGGGGAGAAATAAAATAGAAGGAAATACACGAACTCGCAAACGAACACGTTGTCGCTTTATTAATATATATATATATATATATATATATTAATAAATGTATCTTTATTCATGTGTTTACTGGTTGGCTACAAGCATTTTTCTTTGTTGCGAGACGGTTATATTCCATTGAATACGGTTTTAGAAAAACAATCATTTAAAAAAACTTCTGCTGGGCAGTATGAGAAAAAAATCGGTGATTTATCATACTCCTTGCTGATTGATACAGATAAAAACAGAGTGACAAAAGCAGGTTATCAATTTGATATTAGCAATAATATTCAACATTTTTTATGGATGGACTATCTGTCAGCAGATAAGATTGAGGAAATATTCAATTTGCAAGTCTCTCTTAATGGAATTTTTGTGGATGTTCAAAATATTGAATTTTCACAACATCAGTGGATAGAAAAATTTCCAAATCTTATTGCTCATGCTGGTGGTACTTATCGTGAAAAGTCCTACAATACTTTTTATACGAACTCTTTAGAAGCGTTACAACAAAACTATTCTATGGGTCACCGAGTATTTGAAATGGATTTCTATTTAACTAGTGATGGGAAGATGGCAGCTGTCCACGATTGGGACCAATTCGGCTATATGAATGGTGTAGCTTTGAGCTCAGATGAATGGAAAAATTTTCAAACTTTTGGATCACCAGTCACTGATTCACGTTTTACAACGATGCTTATTGGTGATGTGTTAGATCAAATGCTGATTAATAAGGATATGTTCTTAGTGACGGATACTAAATCTTTTGAAGTTTCAGAAGAAGAGGTAATCCATCAGCTTACTGAAATTTATAATGAAGCAATGAAACGAAGCCCTGAATTACTAAGTCGTATTATCCCACAAATTTACAATCAAACGATGTATACTACCCTAAAAAAAGTTTATGATTTCTCGAATGTTATCTACACGCTATATGCCTCGCCCGATAGTCCGGAACAGGTTATTGAATTTGTGGCTAATAATCCATCTATTAAAGTGGTTACTATTCCTTTGAATCATGGTGGATATTTTAATTCAGAATTTTTTAATAACCTTCATGCTTTAGATAAAAAAATCTATACCCACACCATTCACACATATGATGAATTGACGAAATACTCTGCGCTTGGAATTGATGGTTTTTATACCGGTCTATTATTGCCAAGTGATATGGAGAGATTATCGAGTTTGAGGTAATCGTTATTATTACTAATGACACTATTTTAATCATATCATCAAAAAATATTTCAAAAGCATTTCAGAAGTTTTACAAACAAACTAATATTGTCGTGTAAATGTAATAAAAATTTCAAAAGATAGAGGTTTTCATAGGAAAATCTCTTTTTTTGTGCTAGAATAATAGATGGAGGTCCGATATGATCAAAATTTTTGGTAAAATTCGTTACCATTGGCAACCGGATTTATCATGGGCCATTATTTACTGGTCACTTACCTTCACGCCTATTTTCATTGGTATGACACTTTTATTGGAAAAGTTGAGAGTTTCAAGATTATTTATCTTACTTCTCTCTCTCTTTGCTGTATTAGTAGTGCTTGGATTACATCGCTATTTCGAGATAAAAGAAAAGCATTTACGGATTGCTTCGGCTAATCCTTTTGCAGTACAGAAAATTGAAATTGCTACCATAGAAAAAATTGAAGTTTCTTATCTAGCCATTCGCATATTTTCACAAGCATTTCCCAATGGGCAGGTGTATCACATGCGCAAATGGCCGAAAAAATACTTTATTAACCATTTAGCTATTCATAATTGCTTCAAGGGTGAGATTGAATTAATAGACCATTTAATAAAACAGGATTATTTTGAAGAGTATTATACAAAAAAAGCCAAATCAATCCGCTGAAATGGCTTTTGTAGGACAGGATTTGATGGCTTTGAGAATATCTGGATTGGGTTCAATCGTTTTCTCAAATTGTGAGTCGTCTGAAAAAACAACGATACCGTCGTCATCATAATCGAATATAGATGAATAGGTTTGGCAGAGCCCGCAGGCAATGCACCGTTCAGGAATAAGTTTTATTTTCATATTAGTATTGTAATCATATTTTAATAAAAATACAAGGAGTTTTCTCGATAATGTCACAAGAGCCATGGAATGAAGAAGTTTATCAAACAGAAACAGTTAGTCGAAAAGAACGTTTAAACAAGGGAGTAGCAAGTACAACAGTATTTACAGTCTTGGCAATTATTTTCTTTGTTATCGTACTGATTATTGGTATCACTGCTATCTATTTGTCGGTTGGAGGAAGTAAAACAGATTCAACTAAAGAATTTTATAATCCAAGCTCCGCGGCAGTTGTAGCAGAAAGTTCAACTTCAGTTGCAGAAACACAGGAGTCTACTTCTACTGATGCGACAGAAACAACGGAAACAAGTTCCAGTCTAGCAGAAGCTACGGATGGCTCTACCCTTACTGTTCAAGCAGGTGAAGGTGTTGGGCAATTAGCCGCACGTGGCGGGATTTCAATTGCTGAGCTAGAGCGATTAAATCCAGAGAAAATGACCACAGGGTCTTGGCTTGCGCATCCAGGTGATGTAGTCCGTATTAGATAAAGAGGAGTTATGAAATCAATTCAAATTGCAATTGACGGTCCAGCTTCAAGTGGGAAGTCAACGGTTGCTAAAATTATTGCTAAAAATTTTGGATATACTTACTTAGATACAGGAGCTATGTATCGCTCGGCTACCTATCTAGCCTTGACAAACGGTATAGAGGTCACAGATCAAAATAGAATCGTGGCCTTGCTTGCTCAGTATCCTATTCGATTTGGGCGTGATGAAAATGGCCAACAATTAGTTTTTGTAGGTGATGAAGATGTCACTTTACCAATTCGTGATAACCAAGTAACAAATAATGTATCGGCAGTAGCAGCACTTCCTCTAGTACGGGAAGAATTGGTACGCTTGCAACAGGAAATTGCCCAGGCTGGTGGCATTGTTATGGATGGTCGCGATATTGGAACAGTTGTTTTACCACAGGCAGAACTCAAAATATTCCTTATTGCCTCTGTTGAAGAGCGTGCCCTCCGTCGATTTAAGGAAAATACGGAACGTGGCATTGAGACCGATTTGGAATCTCTAAAGCAGGAAATTGCGGCTCGTGACTATAAAGATTCCCATCGAGAAGTTTCTCCTTTAAAGGCATCGGACGATGCCATTACCTTTGATACAACAGGAGTATCCATCGAAGGTGTAGTGAAATTTATTTCCGAAAAAGCGAAAGAAATTCTTGACAAGTAGTTTTAGATATGTTAGAATAGTCATATTGAGAAAAGCAGAAGTGAGAGCTTCTCGCCTTGCGACTAACGTTGTCTGGCTCTACGGATTAAGATTTCTTCGGAAAGAATAATGGTGTAGTGCGGACTTGTGTAGCAAGTCCGTTTCGTTTTTCTCGAAAAATATAAAATGAGGTGAAAAGCCATAGCAAAGCAAGATTTGTTCATCAATGATGAAATTCGAGTGCGTGAAGTTCGTCTTATCGGTCTTGAGGGTGAACAGTTGGGAATCAAACCGCTCAATGAGGCTCAGGCCATTGCTGATAGCGCCAATGTGGATTTAGTATTGATTCAACCACAAGCTAAACCACCAGTAGCGAAAATTATGGACTACGGTAAGTTCAAATTTGAATATCAGAAGAAACAGAAAGAACAACGCAAAAAACAAAGTGTTGTCACTGTAAAAGAAGTGCGTTTAAGTCCAGTTATTGATAAAGGGGACTTCGAGACAAAACTTCGTCATGCCCGTAAATTCCTTGAAAAAGGAAATAAGGTTAAGGTTTCGATCCGTTTCAAGGGTCGTATGATTACCCACAAAGAAGTTGGAGCGAAAGTATTAGCTGAGTTCGCTGAAGCAACCCAAGATATTGCCATTATCGAACAACGCGCTAAGATGGACGGACGTCAAATGTTTATGCAATTGGCCCCAACTTCAGATAAAAAATAAGCTTTTTAAGCAAAAGGAGAATTAACATGCCAAAACAAAAAACTCACCGCGCATCAGCTAAACGTTTCAAACGTACAGGTTCTGGTGGATTGAAACGCTTCCGCGCTTATACTTCACACCGTTTCCACGGTAAAACTAAAAAACAACGTCGTCACCTTCGTAAAGCAGGTATGGTACATTCAGGTGACTTCAAGCGTATCAAGTCAATGCTTACTCAAATGCGCTAAGCACTGATATAGCACTACTTATTATTTGAATTATTTGGAGGAAAATTAAATGGCACGTGTTAAAGGTGGCGTTGTTTCTCGTAAACGCCGTAAACGTATTTTAAAATTAGCTAAAGGTTACTATGGAGCTAAACATCTCTTGTTCCGCACTGCGAAAGAACAAGTAATGAACTCTTACTACTATGCATACCGTGACCGCCGTCAGAAAAAACGTGATTTCCGTAAATTGTGGATCACTCGTATCAACGCGGCTGCTCGCATGAACGGTTTGTCATACTCACAATTGATGCACGGTTTGAAATTGGCAGAAATCGAAGTAAACCGCAAAATGCTTGCTGACTTGGCAGTGAATGATGCAGCAGCTTTCACAGCTCTTGCAGATGCTGCTAAAGCAAAACTTGCTAAATAAGTATATAAAATAAAGAGTTTGGTCTGTGTACCCAATGTCATTAAGTTAACTAACCTATCACATTTTGTGGTGGGTTAGTTTTTATGTTACACTAAAAATAAAAGGGGAAAAGTCATGCTAGATCAGATTAAAGCTCATTTACTTGATAGTATTAACGACATCGTTTCTAGTGCCACTCAGTTTGTGCTTCATCCTGAAAAAGATTTTAGTCGGCAAAGTCAGCTAACTATGAAAACCATGATTCAAGCCATACTGACCATGGGAGGCAATACCTTATCTAAAGAGTTACTTGACTTACATTTACCAGTTACCCAATCTGCCTTTGTTCAACGACGGTATCAGATTAAACACCAAGCTTTTAAAACACTTTTTAGGGATATTACTTCTAAAATTCCAATCTCTGATAATCTCCCTATCCTGGCTGTTGATGGCAGTGATGTGATTCTACCAAGAAATCGTTTTGATAAAACGACCTCTTTTCAAACTGGACCACATCACACTCCTTATAATCTTATTCATATCAATGCTCTCTACAATCTTGAACAAGAGATATATCATGATTTACGGATCCAAGATAATCGAGAGGTTGATGAACGTGCAGCTTTTATTGACATGATGAAGAACTCTTCTTTCAAACAAGCTCTGGTAATAATGGATAGGGGGTATGAATCCTACAATGTCATGGCTCACTGCCAAGAAAGAAATTGGTCCTATATTATTCGTATTCGCGATGGAAATAATTCTATGAAAAAGAGTTTTCATCTCCCTGATACCCCTTGTTTTGATGAGGCATTTGACCTAAACATCTGTCGCAAACAAACCAATGACATGAAAGAACTGTATCGAGACTTCCCTAATCAGTATCATTTTTTACCTCATAATGCTTCCTTTGACTTTTTGCCAAATTCTAGTCGAAAAAGCGACCCACTTCAGTTTTACGAACTTCATTTTCGGATGGTGCGCTTCGAAATCAAGCCAGGTTTCTTTGAAACTTTGGTGACAAACACCGATTATTCTCCAGAAAAATTATACTGTTCAAAAAACAAAAACTAACGTATAATAGATTTATGAAACTTACTATCGAACAAACAAACGAATTAAAAACTTATTTGAAAGATAAAACCTATTCCCCATTTCATAGACGACTTCAAGTAATCCTATTCAGAGCAGAAGGGCTTAGTTATAAGGAAATCACTAACCTTATCGGCTATTCAAAGTATACAATCTGGTCCTTACAAGGCAAGTATGAGCTTGGTGGGATTTCAGCTCTAGTAAGAGAAACGCGAGGTGGACGGAACCGTCAATATTTAACCCTTCAAGAAGAGGAAGCATTTCTAAAAGAACAGTTAACAGCTTCACTAAATGGCGAATTTGTGACCATAAACTCTCTCTACGAAACTTATCAGAAACGGGTTGGACACCCTACGACCAAGGAAGGATTCTATGCCCTTCTGAAACGCCATGGTTGGCGCAAAGTGACGCCAAGACCAGAACACCCTAAAAAAGCAGACGCCGAAACGATTCTAGCGTCTAAAAATAAAATCTTCATTCACGAAAATAGGAAAGCGCTTCAAGAATAGTCGTCGCTATCATAAAGTCAGACTAATGTATCAAGATGAGGCGGGTTTCGGTCGGATTAGTAAAATTGGAAAGGCCTGGGCACCAAAAGGGGTGAGACCGCATGTACATAGCCACTATATTCGTGAGTATCGCTATTGCTATGGTGCTATTGATGCCCATACAGGAGAGTCCTTCTTCATTATCGCTGGGGGTTGCAATACAGATTGGATGAATGTTTTTCTCAAACAACTATCTGAAGCTTATCCTGACGATTATATTTTATTAGTGATGGACAATGCCGTTTGGCATAAATCAAGTACCTTAGAGAAACCACATAATATTGGTTTTGAGTTTATTCCTCCCTATACTCCTGAAATGAATCCAATTGAACAAGTTTGGGCTGAGATTCGAAAGAGAGGGTTTAAGAATAAAGCTTTTAAAACACTAGATGATGTGATAAACAAGCTTCAAGAAGTGATACGAGAGTTAGATTGGTCTATTTTAAAACCAATTGTTAGTAGACGATGGTTAAAAAACACTTGATTGGTTTGTTTTTGATTTTTGTTGAGTATTAAAAGATCTCTATGCCTACAGATGGGGCATAGAGACCAGTTTTCGTGACCTAAAATACAGTATCGGTCTAACTCATTTTCATGCAAAAAAGAAGGAAGGGATTCTCCAAGAAATCTACGCTCGCTTTATCAATTTTAATGTTTGTAAATGGCTAACCTCACACGTTGCTATTAAAACATCAAAGTTAAAACAGACTTATAAAATTTGTTTTTCAGACGCTGTTTATGCCTGTCGAAAATTTCTTAGAGAAGAACTTACTTCCTTCCAATTGGAAACCTACATTGCCAAACATTTATCCATCATCCGACCCAATCGAACGTTCCAAAGAAAGATAAAAAGCAAGGCACCTGTAAGCTTCACTTATAGAGTAACATAATAGTTGAAAAATAGGGTTAAAAAACATCCTTTTTGTGCGCCCTAAATACAAAAACTATTCCCGTTTTGTCATGAACTGCTCAGACGAGAATAGTTCCTTTAATTGTTTAAATGCTTAACTTAATGACATTGGTCTGTGTACCAAGCTCTTTTTTTATTTTAATTCGCTCAGAGCTTGCTAAATTTCAATATGAATGATATAATTAACCAGTAAATTAAAAAGTCGACAAATTTTATTTTATAAAGTAAATGGATATGGCGATGGCATTCTACAATGGTAGAATCCATTTATCATGTCAATAATATAAATATAATAGTAAGTAAGGAGAGAAACATAGATATGAAACAAGGTAAGACTTTTCTTTATGTAGCAGGAGTATCGCTTATTTGTGCTGTAGCATTGGTAACATATCAAGTGTCAAATTATAAAGAGCAATCGAGCCATCAAAAAATAACAAGTATAGAAACATCGCAATCAAAGCAATCAAGAGAGATTCCTTCAGATCCGAAAAAGGAAGTTCCAGGGATTGATAAGGCGACAGATGATGGTTTTTTACTCACTGATGAGTCACAAATTGAGGAAAAAACTGATTTAGGAATTATTGTCAATCATGGTGATCATAAGCATTTTTTCTTTTACTCAGATTTAAAGAATACAAAATGGGCTTATTTAATTCCTGAAAACTATCAAGAAAAAAACCATTCTTCTCAACCTAAGAGAAATCAATTATCGTCAGGCTCGAAACAGACCGAAGATGAATACGTTTTTGATCCTAAAGATATTGTTGCAGAGGATGCAAATGGCTATACTGTGCGGCATGGGGATCATTATCACTATATTTTAAAATCAAGCTTAGGTGGTATGACACACAGGCAATTGACCTCTGATAGTCGTCAATCGTCAACCCTTCCTGTCGTTCATCAACAGGAAGGGATTCCGGGGATTGATTTTCAAACGAGTGATGGTTTCTTGTTTGATGGGCAAAATATCAGCGGTGTAACAGAAACTGGGATTCTAGTAAGGCATGGGAAACATTTGCATCTTATTCATTTTGAAACATTGAAAAAGAGTAAATGGTCTTATCTTGTAAATCAGTATAAACCAAATGTTGAATCGGATAAGAAGTCACAACCTGAGGTAGAAAATGCTGAGTATCAAACTAAATTGGACTACTTAGCAAAAGAACTAAATTTAGAGCCGTCACGTCTTAAGAAAGTCATCGTTGACGGTCAAATTGGATTAGAGTATCCGCATGGAGATCACACACACATTGTTTTATTAAAGGAAATTGATACAAGGAAGCCGTTTGAAAGTCCAGAGGATCGTATTCTTAAGCAAAAGGATGGAGAAACTCTTGAACAGAGAAAAGAACGTCTCATTAAGCAGTACATGGAGCGTTTTAAAGTCAAGCGTGAGGACATTACAATTGACGGGAACTATATGAGTGTACGCCATGGGGACCATGCGCACGTTTATAAAATTGATCCTAGTTTGCCAGATGATCCTGAGCGTGATGTTAAGACCGAAACGGTAAATCTTGCTATTGAGAAACAATCGGTATATGGGCCTTTTTATACAGAAGGTTCAACAGAAAATTTAACACGTAATGGTGTCCATCAAAAGTATCATCCAGAAGGGCTTCAGGATATTAAAAATTTCATTCTAGTAACATTCAGTACAAATAGTGATTTTGGTGATTTTGTCGTTAATGGTAAAAAAACGAAGAGAGTTTATTATTTGGTTCGTAAAGATTTAAATTGGGAGGATTTGAACATCGCCTATCCGCAGACCCTTCAACAAAAGGGACGCGTCTTTAATGGTTGGAATGCTACTTTGCCAAAGTCTGGCAAGATGGCAAGAGAACATCAGAGTTTTTATGCTGATTTTGATAATGTTTATCGTAAGCCGACAAAAAATATTTACACTCCAAGTGATGATGTTTCAAATATTGATCTATCAGACTATGTACCTGTTAAATATAGTGCGATAGCCAATGGTCGTTTAAAATTAAATGGTGAGATTCGAGCAGGGTTCATATACTTTGTGAAATCTGACTTAACTTGGAAACAAGCTAAGGAGCAGGGGCTTATTGTACCAGAACCGGTTCCAAGTAAAGATTATGAATTCATCGAGTTTAGGACAGTTATTACCGGTGGAGAAAAAGATACAGATTATGTTAGTGCCACAACGAGCTTGGCAGCATTTGGGACAACAGCTCCTCGTATAGGGCCATATATTGCCGAAAATACGGATAATCCAACGGACATCAATGATCCAAGTAGACATCCAAATTACTATTGGCATGATCCAAAGAATTATGTAGCTCTTGCATTTCGAGCAGGTGACGGCGGTCAACTTCAGACCCATTTGGGAACTAGTAAAACAGTTGTTTACCTTGTTAGAAAAGGGTTAACATTGAACCAAGCTGGAATTTTTCCGCCGTCTTTGAAGAGTGATACAGGTTATAAACGAGATTATACAAAACCTGTTATTCCAAATGTAGCATGGGACACACCTATTTTGGAAGATACTGTCTACGATATTCATTTCGATAAAGTTGAAAGTGATAGCAAAGATGGGACAGTTGAGCCAGGTGATACTTGGTTGCCTGGAAATCCATTGCCGAATACTCCAGATGTCCCTAATGGAGAAGAGGATGCAGATGGCTGGTTAGATGATTTGTTGACACCTAGTTCAGAAGTAGAAACTGTAACAGGCATTGAAACTACAACAGAAGATACAAAAGCAACTGAAAGTAGTACTGTTGCACCCATAGATGTCCCTAAGAATCCATCAGCAGGGGAAGAGTCTAGCGAGGATTCTATATTTCCTTGATGCAATAGATATGAGTGATTTGAAATAGTGGTCTAATGCTCTTCGAAAATCAAAATCAGACGTTGTTGACTTGATTTGATGAGTGAAAGGCTCCAGTTGAGCCTTTCAGCCTGTTACCTTGAAACAAAATAGTAACAGGGTTCTATCTGCTAAGTAGAAACGAACTACGTTCGCTCTATCTCCAACCTCCAAAGGTTCCCCAAACCTTTGGAGCTAGCCTGTTTTTGATTTTCATTGAGTATAAAAAGGCTTAGAATCAATGTAGTAACTGATATGATTCTAAGCCTTTTAGTGTATTACTGCGAATTTGAACTGGTACTTGTTGAGCTAGTACCAGTATTTGGTGTGCTAGTAGCAGTTGTACTACCGTGAAGTTCTAGGTAGCTTGGTGCTTTAAATAGTCCAATTGTTGACTTATTGCCGTTTTTACTATACAAACTTGTCGATTGTGTACCAAGTTTATTCTCCAGAGCAATCTCGGCAGCCAATGAGTCAATGTAGTTATATTGACTTGAATCCAAGGCTGGCAATCCATTGTCGAAGAAACGCATAAGATCACCAGTTTGAATGGCATCGCTAGTCGCCAGTTGTGCTGCGGTAGCTTCTTTAATTGCATCAATTTCTTTCTGAGTTGTCTCATCTGGATTTGTAATTTCAAGACCAGTTTCTGTATAGTAGATTTTACCTTCGTAGCTAGTGTATTTTGGTGTGATAAAACTGCCAGCGGTTCGAAGAGCCACGATTTGGCTGTGTTGGCTGGAAAGTAGGTCTTGACCAACTTGAAGATAGTTATCGGATTTGATTCCTAAAAGATGTTCGAGAGTAGGAAGTGCATCAATCTCACCACCGTAGGTATCAAAAATCCCACCGTTGGTCATTCCAGGTACAACAATCATATATGGAACACGTTGCATCATGGCATTGTCAAAATCTGACCAAGTCTGAGAATTTTTTCCAATCAACGGTGCCAAGTCAGGATTGCGTGAATTAGAAATTCCATAGTGATCACCATAGAGGACGATGACGGAGTTTTCGTACAAGCCAGTCGCTTTTAAGTAATCGAAAAATGCCTTTATGGACGCATCGAGATAGTTTGCAGTAGCAAAATAGCCATTAATGGTTTCATCATCTGTATTGGCTAATGGAAAGCCAATCTCATCCCCAATCAAGCTGGTTGTATAGGGGTAGTGGTTGGAAACGGTGATAAATTTGGTATAGAAAGGTTGCTGTAAATGTTCCAGATATTGGATAGAGTCGGCGAACATGATTTTATCATTCAGACCGTATTGGAATGAATTTTCAGCAGTGGCTTTAGAGAAATAGGATTGATCAAAGAAGTAATTGTAACCCCATTGTTTATAGGTGTTGTTCCTATTCCAGAAACTGGCTGCATTTCCGTGGAATACAGCAGATGTATAGCCACCATTTTGAGAGAGAATATATGGTGCGGCTTGCTGGGTATTGCTTCCGCCATATTGGACCATGAAAGAGCCTTGATTGAGTCCAAAAAGGGAGGTTTCAATCATAGTTTCGGCATCAGAGGTTTTACCTGCCTTCACTTGGTTGAAGAAATTAGAAAAGGCGAGAGTAGAGTTAGAATGATACAGAGAATTGAGGAAAGGTGTGACTTCGTATTCGACACCGTTGACGTTCAACTTATAGTCAATAACAAATTGTTGTAAGCTTTCTAGGTGGAGATAGATAACATTTCGTCCTTTGGCAATACCGAAGTAGTTGTCATTCGGCTGAGCATAATGTTCTGTAATATATTGTTTTACAGGCTCCAAATCTGTAGCTGTTGCTCCAGAGCGATCCTTATGGGCATTGTAGGTTTGATTAGCATTGTAGCCAAGGAAAGCTGGTAACCCAAGGGCTCTGACGATATAAGTATTAGAAAATCCTCTCGTAAGTAGCTCAGGTCTATCAATTTCTGCTAAAAAGAGATTGATAGAGAATAATAATACTGAAAAGGCTGTGATGGCAAAGCTAGATTTTTTATGAAATGGAGTTTTGTCCCAGTGAAATGCCTTACGGTAGACTAAGAAACCAAAAGCTATAAAATCAAGAAAATAGACAATATCCCATAGCCTAAATAACTTAAGAGCTGCTTCTCCTAATCCAGCAGATACGCTAGGGGTAGCCATCATGGTAGAAATGGAGATATAATCGGAAAATTCTCTATAATAGACTGCATTTGAAAAGAGCCAGGCGAAAAGAACAATATAAATGGTCATCGCTACACTATAGAATGCCTTCGTATTCTTTATATAAAGCGAGAGGCCAAGCAATAAAATTCCTACTGGTAGAGGATTCATAATAGCGATAAAATTTTGGAAAAATCCTTGGGTATCTAAATTAAAATCAATATAGTAGGCCCAGAGTGTTTTGAGCCAGTAAATGATTAGCAAAATCAAGACGAAGCCAAGTCGAGTTTGTCCGATCTTCTTGACGTAGTCAATTAGTTTTTTCACAATAAAACCTCATGGTCCTTTCTAAAAGCTTAGTTCATTATACCATAATTTTAAAATAAGCCTCAAAGTTTAGAGTTTTTTTGGCATAGTATGAAGAAACATGTTATAATAATTCTATGAAAATAAAGGTAAACCGTATTGCAGAACAGAAAATAAACAGAGGGATTCAACTCTTGGATAGCGCTGATTTTTCAGGTTTTTCGTTTGATGAAGACAGGCTGGCTGTTTTGTATTCAGAGTCTGGAAGCTATTTGGGCCAGGCTTATTTATCCAAACAGAATAAGGGAATAGGCTGGCTGTTTAGTAGAAGCAATCAAGATTTGACCATGAATTTCTTTGTTAAATTATTCGTGGATGCTAAACAGAAACGTCAACATTTTTATCAATCTGAGATGACGAACGCTTTTCGTTTATTTAATCAAGATGGAGATAGTTTTGGTGGAATGACGGTTGACTTGTATGATGAATACGCAGTTTTTTCATGGTATAATACCTTTATTTATTCTGTCAAAGAGATGATTGTTGCTGCCTTTCAACAGGTATTTCCAGAAGTAAGAGGAGCTTATGAGAAGATTCGTCTTAAAGGTTTAGCCTTTGAGTCTGCTCATCTTTATGGAGAAGAAGCCCCTGAGTATTTCACTGTGTTGGAAAATGGAGTTCACTATCAGGTCTTTATGAATGATGGACTGATGACGGGAATCTTTTTGGATCAGCATGAGGTACGTGGTTCCTTGGTGGATGGCCTGGCGGCAGGCAAGTCACTTTTGAACATGTTTTCGTACACGGCAGCATTTTCTATTGCTGCTGCCATGGGCGGAGCAGGGGAAACGACTTCTGTTGACTTAGCCAAACGCTCGCGAGAACTTTCTAAAGCTCACTTTAAGGTTAATAGTTTAGACTTAGATAATCATCACTTTGTGGTAATGGATGTATTTGAATATTTCAAATATGCCAAACGTAAAGGCTTGACTTATGATGTGATTGTCTTGGATCCGCCAAGCTTTGCACGAAATAAGAAACAAACCTTTTCAGTAGCCAAAGATTATCACAAGTTGATTTCTCAATCTTTGGAAATACTAAATACAGGTGGAACTATTATCGCTTCGACCAACGCCGCAAATGTTTCTGTTGAAAAATTTAAGAGGCAGATTGAAAAAGGTTTTGGTGTTAGAAAACACCGTTATGAGGCAAGTTACCGCTTGCCGGCCGATTTTGTAATCAATAAAAATGATGAAAGTAGTAATTACCTAAAGGTCTTTACGATACAGGTAGATAAATGAAAATAGTAGTTCCTATTATGCCTAGAAATCTGGAAGAGGTAGAGGCCATTGATGTAGAACGTCTAGCAGAGGCAGATATTGTTGAATGGCGAGCAGACTACCTTCCGAAAGATGATATTTTAAGAGTAGCACCTGCTATATTTGAAAAATGTAATGGTAAGGAAGTGGTTTTCACTATTCGGACAACACGTGAAGGTGGCCACTTGGATTTGGACGATCAAGAATATGTCAATTTAATCAAAGAAGTTGCAGCGCTTTATCAGCCAGATTATATTGATTTTGAATATTATTCTTATAAGTCGGTTTTTGAGCAGATGTTGGAGTTTCCAAATCTTGTGTTGAGTTATCATAATTTTGAGGAAACACCGTCTAATTATATGGAAATCATGTCTGAACTAACTAGCCTGTCACCAGCTGTTGTTAAAATGGCTGTAATGGCTAAGACAGAGCAGGATGTCCTAGATGTTATGAATTATACTCGTGGTTTTAAATCGCTGAACACCGAGCAGACATTTGCGACAATCGCTATGGGTGAACTAGGGAAGTTAACGCGTATTGCTGGTGTGATTACAGGATCCTGCTGGACTTTTGCCAGCTTAGATGAAACATCTGCACCTGGACAGATGTCTTTAGGCAATACTCGTAAGTTTTTGGAAATTTTGGAGAATTAAGTATGCGTTATTTAACAGCTGGTGAGTCTCATGGACCACGTCTAACAGCCATTATTGAGGGAGTTCCAGCTGGTCTTCCTTTAACAGCTGAGGATATTAATGAAGATTTAAAACGTCGCCAGGGGGGATACGGTCGTGGTAGTCGGATGCAGATTGAAACAGATCGCGTAGAGATTACGGCTGGTGTTCGTCACGGTAAGACAACAGGTGCCCCGATTACATTGAATGTGACCAATAAAGACCATCAAAAATGGTTGGATATTATGGCGGTTGAGGACATCGAAGAGAAGCTCAAAAGTAAGCGTCGTATCAAACATCCACGACCAGGACATGCTGACCTAGTTGGTGGTATGAAGTATCGCTTTGATGATTTGCGTAATTCCTTGGAGCGTTCTAGTGCGCGTGAGACAACTATGCGTGTGGCTGTTGGTGCGGTTGCCAAACGGATTTTGGCTGAGTTGGATATTGAAATTGCTAACCATGTAGTCGTTTTCGGAGGGAAGGAAATTGATGTCCCAGATGGTTTAAGCGTAGCAGAAATCAAAGAGCGTGCAGCCCAGTCAGAAGTATCCATTGTCAACCAAGAGCGTGAAGAAGAAATCAAAGCCTATATCGATCAAATCAAACGAGATGGAGATACTATTGGCGGAGTGATTGAGACTGTTGTTGGAGGAGTTCCAGCTGGCTTGGGGTCATATGTGCAATGGGATAAAAAGTTAGATGCAAAATTAGCGCAGGCTGTTGTTTCAATCAATGCTTTTAAGGGAGTAGAATTTGGGGTAGGCTTTCAAGCTGGTTATCTCAAAGGGAGCCAAGTCATGGACGAAATTCTCTGGTCCCAAGAAAAAGGATATACACGCCGAACCAATAATCTAGGTGGTTTCGAAGGTGGTATGACCAATGGCGAGGCCCTAATCATTCGTGGTGTTATGAAACCAATTCCGACCCTCTATAAGCCATTGATGTCTGTTGACATTGACACCCATGAGCCTTATAAAGCTACTGTGGAGCGTTCAGATCCAACGGCTCTCCCAGCAGCTGGTGTAGTCATGGAATCAGTCGTAGCTACAACTCTAGCGACAGAAATCCTAGAGAAGTTCTCTTCCGATAATATGGAGGAATTGAAAGCTGCGGTAGCCAGTCATCGCGACTATGTCAAAAATTTCTAGGTAATTAATGAAAAAAACGATTTTAATTGTAGGTCTAGGGTTGATTGGAAGTTCACTTGCGCTCTGTATTCGCAAAGACCATCCTGACTATCACCTCATTGGCTTTGATCCTAACGAACAATCATGCCAAATTTCCTTGGGCAAGGGGATGGTTGATGAGGTATCAACGGAATTGGAGGGTGTAGCAAAGCAGGCTGATGTGATTCTTCTTTGTGTTCCAATTCAAGTTTCTTTGCGTTTGATTGAAGAATTTAGTGCCCTTGAATTGAAGGATACGGTCTTGATTACAGATGCAGGTTCAACGAAGTCTGCAATTGTGGCTGCTGCTGAGGAACATTTGGCGCCAAGACAAATTAATTTTATCGGTGGACACCCTATGGCAGGTAGTCATAAATCTGGTGCCAGTGCAGCAGATCTCCATCTATTTGAGAATGCTTACTACATTATGACACCGTGTCAGGCTACCAAGCAGGATGCGGTTCCCCGATTGACAGACTTGTTATCTGGAACGGGGGCACGTTTTGTTCAGATTGATGCGGCAGAACATGACCGTGTGACCAGTCAAATTTCACATTTTCCACACGTATTGGCTTCTAGTTTGATGCATCAAGCTGGTGAGTATGCCCAAAATCATCCCTTTACGAATAATTTTGCAGCTGGAGGATTTAGAGATATGACACGGATTGCGGAAAGTGAGCCGTGCATGTGGACTAGCATTTTGCTAACCAATGCAGATTCTATTCTAAATCGAATCGAGGAATTTCAAGCACGTCTCTCAGAAATTGCAGATGTTCTCAGATCTGGCAATCAAAAAGCAATTTGGGACTTTTTTGATAAGGGACGTCAAACTCGTAGAGCCATGGAAATTCACAAGCGTGCAGGTGTTGATTCTTTCTACGATTTATTCCTTAGTGTTCCTGATGAGGAAGATACGATTTTGAAGGTTTTGGAAGTCTTACGGGGGATTTCCATTGTCAATATTCGTATCAATGAAGAGAACCGTGAAGATATACACGGTATTTTACAAATTACGTTTAAAAACAAAGGAAATTTGGAAGACGCTGCGAAACGTTTAAGAGAGCAGACGACTTACAAAATCCATTTAGATTAGGAGAAAATTATGTCAACAAATATCTATGATATAGCAAATGAATTGGAACGTGCAATCCGTAACCTGCCTGAATATAAGGCTGTGGAATCCGTTAAGGTCTCAGTTGAGGGGAATTCAGAAGCCAAAGAAATATTGGAAAGTTATATTTCTTTCCAAAAAGAAATCCAATCTAAATTGCAGGCTGGAGAAATTCCTACTGAAGCTGACCAAAAGAAAATGTTGGATTTCAACAAGAAAGTTCAAGGAAATCCACTTTTGACGGAATATTTCAGCAAGCAACAACAGTTGGGAACTTATGTAGCTGATTTGGAACGTATCATCTTCAAGCCTCTCAACGAATTGTTGTAATATATTTATATTTGATAGGAGCAGGGTGTTAGGTCATGTATTGACGTTTAGTATCCACTGCTTACGTAGAGTTCTTATCTCCAAGTACAGATTCAGAAACGGTACTTTGGGGAGTAAGAACTCTTTTTTCTACCTTCTCCAGCCTCCAGCATCCATTTCTTATAAAGTTATGGTAATTACTTGACATTTTCTAATAGAAGTTCTACAATATATTTGGTATATGGTTATAACCAGTTTAGTAAGTGTATATATCAATAAAGGAGATAATATGGCAGTATTTATAAAAGCAAAATCTATTATTTTACCAGAGAGTGAGGTCGAATCAGCCTATTTGGAAATTACTGACAAGGGTCAGTTTGGACGGATTATGACTGAAAAGCCTGAAGGGGAGATTGTTGATTATTCTGACTTTCATTTAGCACCAGGGCTAGTTGATACACATATCCACGGCTACGCTTCTCACGATGTTATGGACAATGATTTTGAAGGCATCAAAGTCATTTCAGAAGGTCTCTTATCCTGTGGGGTAACTTCTTGGTTGCCAACAACATTAACAGATTCAACTGAAAATTTGGATGCAGTTTGTGAAACGATTGGGACTTATGCAGGGCAGGAAACAGGCGCCAAGATTCAAGGTATTTTCTTAGAAGGTCCTTTCTTTACAGAAAAATACAAGGGAGCACAAAATCCTAAGTACATGAGCGATCCATCCATTGAAAAGTTGGACAACTGGCACAGCTTATCTAAAGGTTTAGTCAATAAAATTGCTATTGCTCCAGAACGTGAAGGCGTCAAAGAATTCATCGAGTTTGCTAACAGCAAGGCAATTCATACTGCCTTGGCTCACAGCGATGCGACCTATGCGCAAGCGGAAGCGGCAGTAGAAGCTGGTGCCAATATCTTCGTCCATGTTTACAATGGGATGAGTGGGCTTCATCACCGTGAACCAGGTATGGTCGGTGCTGCTTTGAATTTAAAAAATGTCTATGCGGAAATGATTTGTGATGGACACCATGTTCATCCAGCTGCGGCAGAAATCGTGGTCAAAGCACGTGGAGCAGAGGAAACTGTTTTGATTACGGACTGTATGCGAGCTGGCGGTATGGGTGAAGGGGAATCCCGCCTCGGTGAATTTGAAGTTGTTGTAAAAGATGGAACTGCTCGTTTAAAAGAAAGTGGTAGTTTGGCAGGTTCTGTCTTAGAATTGATTGAAGCAGTGCAGAATGTTGTGAAATGGGGCTTGGTGTCCCTACCTGATGCCCTTCGTATGGCTTCTCTGGCACCAGCTCGCTCTGTCAATATTGACCATATTTGTGGTCGGATTGCAGAAGGCCGAGCTGCAGACTTTATCGTCGTAGATGATGCAGGACGCTTACAAGCGACCTATCTAGATGGCGTGAAACGATTTGGTTAATAAAATTCCTTAGGAGGAAACTAATGACAAAATTACAACTTTCTCAAGCTAAATTCAATCACATGACCCGCTTGTCAAACAGCGATCAGGTGATTGCGGCCTTGGCGATTGACCAACGTGGTGCATTGAAACGCCTGCTTGCTGCTGCAGCAGGTGGTGGCGAATTTGGAGATGACATTTTGATTGACTTCAAGAAAGTCATCTCAAGCGATTTGACTCCTTATGCAAGCTCCATTCTCTTGGATGCGGAATACGGTGTTCCGGCTTCAGAATTGCGCCATGCAGATTGCGGTTTTATTGCAGCTTATGAAAAAACAGGTTACGATGCGTCCACACCAGGTCGTTTGCCAGACCTTTTGCCAAATTGGTCAGCCAAACGTATCAAAGAATTGGGGGCGGATGCCGTAAAAATCTTGCTTTACTATGATGTAGATGACAAGCCAGAAATCAACGACATTAAGCATGCTTGGGTAGAACGCATTGGTAGTGAGTGTATCGCAGAAGATATTCCTTACTTCGTGGAAATCTTGACTTACGATGCCAGCGATATGGATGTGACTTCTCGTGAATACGCAGCCCTCAAACCACACAAGGTCAATGGTGCCATGCGTGAATTTAGTAAGTCACGTTATAATGCCGACGTGCTCAAGGTTGAAGTACCTGTCAATATGAACTTTGTAGAAGGCTACGCAGATGAAGAGCCAGTCTATACAGTTGAGGAAGCTAAGGCCTTCTTCAAGGAACAAACAGACAGCACTCACTTGCCATTCATTTATTTGAGCGCGGGTGTATCTGCTAAACTCTTCCAAGAAACACTAGTCTTTGCCAAAGAAGCTGGTTCAAGCTTTAATGGTGTTCTTTGTGGTCGGGCGACTTGGAAGGATGCAGTAGCCATCTTTGCAAGCGAGGGTGAAGAAGCAGTCAAAGCTTGGTTGGCAGATCAAGGCCGCCGCAACGTAGAAGAACTAAACGAGGTTCTAGCAACTACAGCGCGTCCTTGGACTGAAAAAGTTGAAGTAAAATAATTGTTTTAGTAAGGTCTGGGCTTAGGTTCAGACTTTTTTGTTACATCAAATATAGACAATATGTAAAGACCCCCAGTTGAGAATTCGTGGATTTACCTGTACACTAGAATAAAAAAACAATCAACTTCTAACAGGAATTACCACACTCAATTGGAGGTCTTATATGTTTCATTTTACCACACTTTTCATCGGAATGGATGTTCACAAAGAAAGTTTTTCACTCTGCTATTATGATATGATGGCGAATCAATTCAAACATAGCACTAAAGTTGGTCCAAATGTTAGCTATATTGTGAACTATGTGAATGAGCTTCGTCGTTTATATGGTCAAGATGCAGAAGTGTTATGTGGCTACGAAGCCGGATGTCTTGGATTTACCCTATATCACCAGCTACAAGCTCACGGGATTCCCTGTATCGTGATGGCGCCTACAACGGTGATGAAGGAAGGATCTAAGCGTGTTAAGACTGATAAAAAAGATGCAGCTCAGCTCGCAAAAGCTCTGGCCTTTCGTAGCTATCGGCCTGTTCATATTCCTACTGTTGAGGATGAACAAGTCAAAGAATATATCCGCATGAGAACAGACCACAAAGTGGCTCTGAAGAAAATCAAACAACAAATTCTTGCCTTCTGTCTCCGACATGATTTTCGCTATACCGAGGGAAGCAGTAATTGGACACAGAAACATGTCCGCTGGCTCCGTTCCCTAAATCCTGATGGACTTTATGCAGAGATTTTGACAGAATATCTATTGACCTATGAGAAATTAGTAGATCAAATAGAACGGTATGATGCACGAATTGAGCAACTGGGTCAAAGCGACAGTTACCAAGAGAAGGTCTCACGGCTTTCTTGCTTTATTGGCATTAAAACACTAACTGCTCTTTCCATTGTGACAGAAATCGGTGATTTTAATCGCTTTGCGACAGCTCAACATTTTGCTTCTTATCTTGGGCTAACTCCTAGCGAAAATTCTAGCGGCGACAAGGAGAGAAGAGGTGCTATCACCAAAGCTGGGAATAGCCATGTGAGACGACTTCTGATAGAAGCTGCACAATCATTGGCTAAGGGGACGATTGGGTATAAATCCAAAGAATTGAAACGGAGACAAAGTGGAAACCGAGTGGAGGTGATTGCTTATGCGGATAAGGCTAATGAACGCTTAAGAAGACGTTATCGCACACTTGTTCTAGGAAAAAATAAGAAACAAAATGTTGCTAAAACAGCTATTGCACGAGAATTGTCTGGTTTTATTTGGGGGATGATGACAGGAAGAATAGCTTGAAGTTAGCGCTTGTTTTCATGTACACTTTTGACCATTAAGTTTTATCATCGCAGAGCGATGAGGAATCCCTATTTCTATCCAAAATCACTGGGTGAATTTGGACAGAAATAAGGATTGAAATCATGTTTGAATGGAAAGTATCTTGAAGGAGTTTAGGACTTCAAGGATTGAGTCATCTACGAAACGACTAAGTGGCACAATTGTGATCCACGCTTATAGAGAGTAGGACTCGCGGCAGAACCATTGACCTGTAGGTAACCAATCCACGAATATCAGAGTGGCCAATGCCCGAAGCTAAGAACTAGGCTCTTTCTAGATACTTTTCATTTTTTAATCAGTTCGATTGTTTTTACTTGACAAAGGGCTTTACATATCAGTCATTTATACTCTTCGAAAATCAAAATCAGTCGATGTTGACCTGGTTTTGCAATCCGCTCTTATATCTCTCACCTTGAACAGTCCATTTACTGTGTAAGCAATCCCAGAAACAGTTATAGCTGCGGTTGTTGACGCAAACCTTGTTCCCCTTATTTCCAACCTCTGACTATTTGTGAAATAGTTGGAGCAAGTACTAAAAGGCTATATAAACATGATGACAGGTCATTTTATAGCTAATAATATAGGGGGCTATTTTTAGAAAAATTCGAAAAAACTTGAAAAATGGTAAATTCTCAAAGTAAGTTCTAGTTCCCGTCCTTCCAGAAGTTACTTTGAGAAAACTGCATAACATCAACAGAATTTAGTCTCAGACTAAGTTCTGTTTTTGACTAAAAATGTTGATAGTAGTGAGTTTTAGGGTTGAAAATGTTGAAAAAAAGAGTACACTAAAGTTACTGGCTCTGAGACGTCTCAAAGTAAGTTCTAGCTATCTGGAATTTTGGATGGGACAAGTTCCTTTCTATTTTGAAATTATTTTTTGATAAAAACTAACGATTATTTATCCAATAATCGAGGTGATTGGATGACGTTCTCAGGGTTAATTTTAGAGATTCCCAAAAGTGTTGCCAATTCATCACCGTAGGTAAATGTAAAGAGTTCATAGGCGGATTTTCCGTTGAAAGAAGCTCGTCTGACGCTGTTGACATGCGAACAAACCAGGTTGATGTCCTCCTGTGTCAAGTTATCAAACGAACTTCCTTTAGGAAGAATATCTCTGATAAGTGTGTGATTCTTCTCAATTCTCCCTTTCTGGTCAGAACGATTTGGGTCACAGAAGAATAGCTTAGATTCTCCACGAACATCCATTTCGATATCGTCCACTCTAGCGAATTCACCGCCATTATCGGTCAGAATGACAGGGAATAGTTCGCAGAAGTCCATCTCTTTCTGATGTAGGTCATTCTTGATAGCGTAGAGATGTTTAGCGACCTCATTAGCTGTTTTATTATCAAGTAATCGAGCGAAGATAAAGTTACAGAAGGAGAGGTTAAAGGTGAGAAGTACCTTTCCGCCGATCCGTCCAGTAACGGTGTCCATTTCCAGCCAATAGCTGCTTCCTTTCTCTATGAGGAAGCGTTGGAAGTCCTCGTAAGACCGTCCTTCTTTGGCAGTTTTAGGAATGGGTTGTAGGTTTCTGGTTCTTCGCTTTCTGAATTTCACGACACGGGGGAAATCAATGGGCTTTGTGGAAAGATAGCCTTTTTCAAGGTATCGGTAGATAGAAGCTCTGGATGCCGAAAGTTCGTTTGAGGCGATGATGTGGTTGAGGTGTTACCCCTTTTGGATGGCTGAAGAGACAATCTCATCCATGCGATAGAATTCTTCCTTGTTTAGTGCAACCCCTGTTCTCGAGTCTGAGAGCTTAGCTTCATAATCAAGCTGAGCTCTTTTTGCGTAGTAGAACTGTTTCTGGTATCCGCAGTTGCTTCTCTTTTTCGGACAGGCATTACAAACGTATGGAGCCTTTTTGAGTAGAGGGCAGGCCTCACAATTGGAGGTACTAGAGTTCTCTTTTATCACCCTATTTCTCCGAACTTCTTTTGAGATTGTGGACGGGTCTTTTCCTAGCTTAACAGCGATAGCTGAGAAGGGCTTAAGTTGTTCAATTCCTATTTGAATATCGTTGCGATCAGAGAGGGTTAAGTGTTTGTTTTTCATTGTCAGTTACCAACTTGTCCCATAGTAAGTTCTACCTTATTTCTTTGTCTCAGTCTAATTTCCAGTTTTTAAGATAGACTAGAACTTACTTTGGGAATTTAGCAAACTTGAAAAATCTGAAAATTTACGCAATTTCCTATTGACAAATAATTTGAAAACAGTTATGATAGTTACAAATAAATGAGAAAGGGAAACAGAGATGTTACAAATGTGTCAAAATCATTCAGCTAATCATACTTATTTCTACGGCTATTTTAGATAGTGTTTGTAGACATGGTAAACATGGATGCAAACACGGGAACGTAAAGTTTGTATCTATGTGGCTGTAGCTATTTTGACATGTGCCCATAGATGATACATCTAAATGGCACGGATAATTCATTCTGTTTTCCTACACAGATGAAATATAAGGACCGTTTAGAGTGTAGTCTAAGCGGTCCTTTCTTGTTTGCTATTATATTTATAAAAGGAGAATAATCATGGGATTTAAAAAAATTATACTTAGTTCAGTAGCACTTTTGTCAGCAGTAACACTTGCTGCATGCAGTTCCAATTCGTCAGATTCAAGTTCAGTCAATGTTGGTATTATTCAATATGCTGAACATGAAGCGTTGAGCTCAGCTCGTGAAGGCTTTGTAGAGGCGCTCGAAGAAGCAGGCTACAAGGAAGGTGAAAATCTGACGCTTGATTTGCAAAATGCCCAAGGTGATCAAGCAAACTTACAGACAATGGTTGAGAAATTGGCAGGAAAAAATGATCTTAACTTTGCCATCGCAACACCGGCAGCCCAAGCCATGCTTAATGCAGATAGTGAAACATCAAGTGTATTCACAGCTGTCACAGATCCAGTTGAAGCAGGTTTGGTTGAATCATTGGAAAAACCAGGTGGGACCATGACCGGATCGACTGATGCAACTGATGTGGAAGGTCAAATCGAGATGTTGCTCAAAGTTGTACCAACTGCGAAGACTGTCGGTATTTTCTACAATTCTAGCGAGGTAAACTCAGAAGTTCAAGCTGAGCAGGCTAAAAAAGCACTCGAAGCAAAAGGTGTAAAAGTAGAAGTGACAACAGTTACGACGACAAACGATGTTCAGCAAGCTATTACTTCACTTGCAGGAAAAGTCGATGCTATCTATCTTCCAACTGATAATACAGTTGCCTCTACAGCTTCAACAATCGGTGATATTTTAAAAGAAGCAAAAGTTCCAGCTATGGGAAGTGACGCGGCAGTTATTGACGCAGCTCTATTTACCTACGGTGTCGACTACCATGCTATCGGTGTTCAAGCTGGTGAATTGGCTGTTAAGATTTTGAAGGGTGAAAAGCCTGCTGACTTAGCAGTTGAAAAACCAAATACAGCGGCTATTACCGTCAATGAAGAAATGGCTAAAGCTGTTGGTATTGATGCAACGACTATAAAAGCATTAGAAGAGTAAAATATTTAGGAGAAGAAACGTTTATGTATTATAAGCTAGTAAAAAAATTGGCAACTATTTCAGTAGCAAGTATGGGTTTGTTAACACTTGCAGCTTGTTCCTCATCATCAGAACAAGCTTCCTCAGATGTGGTCAAAGTTGGAGTTCTTCAATATATGGAGCATGAATCATTGACAGCTGCCCGTGAGGGTTTTGTGGCGGAATTAGAAGCAAATGGTTATAAAGAGGGTGAAAAATTGGTTTTGGATTATCAAAATGCCCAAGGCGATCAATCTAACCTTCAAACCATTTCAGAACAATTAATCGATGGAAATGATATTGTCTTGGCAATCGCTACGCCGTCTGCCCAGAGTTTAGCGACTGTGTCTACTGAAACGCCGATTGTCTTTACTGCGGTTACAGATCCCTTGTCAGCTGACTTGGTAGAATCCATTGAAAAACCAGGTGGACTTTTGACAGGTACTTCTGATCAAGCTCCAATTGACAAACAGGTTGAATTGCTAGGTCAAGCTGTTCCAGATGCTAAGACCGTTGGTATTTTGTACACTACTAGCGAACGTAATTCAGAAGTCCAGGTAGAGCAAGCTAAGGAATTGCTAGAAAAAGCAGGTTATAAGGTAATTGTCAAAGGAATCACATCTTCAAATGAAGTCCAAGATGCGACAACAAGCTTGATGAAGGATGTAGATGCTCTCTTTATTCCAACAGACAATACTGTCGCTTCAACCATGACCATGATCGGTGAATTATCTGTGGAGCATAAGGTTCCAGTAATCGGTGGTTCAACGGATATGGTGGATGAAGGAGGTCTTTTGACTTACGGTACCAACTATGAAGCTTTAGGTCGTCAAACTGCAAAAATGGCTATTAAGATTATCGAAGGAGCTAATGTGTCAGAAACGGCAGTAGAATACCCAGAGACCGTCAGTCTTCACGTCAATGAAGAAATGGCTCAGAAATTAGGTATCGATACTTCTAAGCTTGCTGTATCTGAATAAGATCGGTAAGATAGAACCTAGTATCGACTACGAATTTAGAAAAAGGAGAAAATCGTGGATATTATTTTATCAAGTATCTCGCAAGGCTTGCTTTGGTCAGTTATGGCGATTGGTGTTTACTTGACGTTTCGTATTTTAGATATTGCTGATATGACAGCTGAGGGGTCTTATCCGCTTGGAGCTGCTGTTTGTGCGACAGGGATTGTGAACGGAGTGAATCCCTTGCTGGCAACCTTTATGGCTATGGTAGCTGGTATGGGTGCAGGATTGATTTCTGGTTTACTTCATACAAAACTAAAAATTCCAGCCCTTTTGACCGGTATTGTAACCTTGACAGGTCTCTACTCTATCAACTTGAAAATATTAGGCAAAGCCAATGTGGCTCTGCTTAAGCAAGAAACTCTAGTGACCCAATTGCAGGATTTCGGTTTGACAAAAACAAATGCCGTTTTGGTGATTGGTCTGGTCTTTGTACTAGCAGTTGTAGGTTTATTGACGCTCTTGCTCAATACACAAATTGGTCTAGCTATTCGTTCAACAGGGGATAATATTCCAATGAGTGAGTCCAATGGTATCAATGTAGACAATATGAAAATCTACGGCTATATGTTGTCGAATGGTCTAATTGCCCTTTGTGGTGCTCTTCTTACTCAGAATAATGGCTATGCAGATCTCAACTCAGGTACTGGTACCATTGTTATCGGCCTAGCATCTGTCATTATTGCAGAAGTTATCTTGCGTAACTTACGCTTGGGTTGGAGACTCCTATCGGTTGTTCTCGGTGCAGTTGTTTACCGTTTGATTATCTTAGCGATTTTGGAAATTCCAGGTATGGATGCAGACCTTGTTAAACTCTTCTCAGCTATCCTTCTGGCAACCGTTCTCTATGTGCCAGAATTGCAGAAGAAATTGAATATTCGTCGTCCAAAATTGAATGGAAATGCTTAGGAGGAAGTCATGTCTACAATTTTATCAATTCAAAATATTCATAAAACCTTCGAAGCTGGAACAGTTAATGAGAACCATGTCCTTCGTGGGTTGAACTTAGATGTAAAAGAAGGGGATTTTATCTCCATCATTGGTGGTAATGGTGCTGGTAAATCAACTTTCATGAACTCACTTGCAGGTGCCTTGACGGTTGATTCGGGCGATATTTTGCTTGAAGGTAAATCCATTAAGCATGTCTCAGCTGCCAAACGTTCTAAGGACATCAGCCGTGTTTTCCAAGATCCTAAGATGGGAACAGCTTCTCGATTGACCATTGAAGAAAACATGGCTATTGCCTATCGTCGTGGATTGTCACGTGGTCTTGGTTGGGGTGTGAAGGATAGTGAACGTGCTATTTTTAAGGAATCCTTGAAAGAGCTTGGTCTGGGACTAGAAAACCGTATGAAGGTTGACACGCAATTTCTTTCAGGTGGTCAACGTCAGGCTCTGACCTTGATGATGGCTTCGCTGGTTAAACCAAAAGTTCTGCTCCTGGACGAACATACTGCGGCCCTTGATCCAAAAACCAGCGATATGGTTATGGAATTGACCAAGAAAATCGTGGAAAGTCACCAGTTGACAGCTCTGATGATTACGCATAATATGGAAAATGCCATTGAATATGGTAATCGTTTGGTCATGTTGCACCGTGGTCAGATTGTTGTCGATGTAGAAGGAGAAGAGAAGAAGAACTTGACTGTTCAAAATTTGATGGACCTTTTCTACAAAAACAGCGGTGAGAAACTAACTGACGATGAGATGATTTTATAGACAATATGTAAAGACCCCCAGTTGAGAATTCGTGGATTTACCTGTACACTAGAATAAAAAAACAATCAACTTCTAACAGGAATTACCACACTCAATTGGAGGTCTTATATGTTTCATTTTACCACACTTTTCATCGGAATGGATGTTCACAAAGAAAGTTTTTCACTCTGCTATTATGATATGATGGCGAATCAATTCAAACATAGCACTAAAGTTGGTCCAAATGTTAGCTATATTGTGAACTATGTGAATGAGCTTCGTCGTTTATATGGTCAAGATGCAGAAGTGTTATGTGGCTACGAAGCCGGATGTCTTGGATTTACCCTATATCACCAGCTACAAGCTCACGGGATTCCCTGTATCGTGATGGCGCCTACAACGGTGATGAAGGAAGGATCTAAGCGTGTTAAGACTGATAAAAAAGATGCAGCTCAGCTCGCAAAAGCTCTGGCCTTTCGTAGCTATCGGCCTGTTCATATTCCTACTGTTGAGGATGAACAAGTCAAAGAATATATCCGCATGAGAACAGACCACAAAGTGGCTCTGAAGAAAATCAAACAACAAATTCTTGCCTTCTGTCTCCGACATGATTTTCGCTATACCGAGGGAAGCAGTAATTGGACACAGAAACATGTTCGCTGGCTCCGTTCCCTAAAACCTGAGGGACTTTACGCAGAGATTTTGACAGAATATCTATTGACCTATGAGAAATTAGTAGATCAAATAGAACGGTATGATGCACGAATTGAGCAACTGGGTCAAAGCGACAGTTACCAAGAGAAGGTCTCACGGCTTTCTTGCTTTATTGGCATTAAAACACTAACTGCTCTTTCCATTGTGACAGAAATCGGTGATTTTAATCGCTTTGCGACAGCTCAACATTTTGCTTCTTATCTTGGGCTAACTCCTAGCGAAAATTCTAGCGGCGACAAGGAGAGAAGAGGTGCTATCACCAAAGCGGGGAATAGCCATGTGAGACGACTTCTGATAGAAGCTGCACAATCATTGGCTAAGGGGACGATTGGGTATAAATCCAAAGAATTGAAAAGGAGACAAAGTGGAAACCGAGTGGAGGTGATTGCTTATGCGGATAAGGCTAATGAACGCTTAAGAAGACGTTATCGTACACTTGTTCTAGGAAAAAATAAGAAACAAAATGTTGCTAAAACAGCTATTGCACGAGAATTATCTGGTTTTATTTGGGGGATGATGACAGGAAGAATAGCTTGAAGTTAGCGCTTGTTTTCATGTACACTTTTGACCATTAAGTTTTATCATCGCAGAGCGATGAGGAATCCCTATTTCTATCCAAAATCACTGGGTGAATTTGGACAGAAATAAGGATTGAAATCATGTTTGAATGGAAAGTATCTTGAAGGAGTTTAGGACTTCAAGGTTTGAGTCATCTACGAAACGACTAAGTGGCACAATTGTGATCCACGCTTATAGAGAGTAGGACTCGCGGCAGAACCATTGACCTGTAGGTAACCAATCCACGAATATCAGAGTGGCCAATGCCCGAAGCTAAGAACTAGGCTCTTTCTAGATACTTTTCATTTTTTTATCAGTTCGATTGTTTTTACTTGACAAAGGGCTTTACATATCAGTCGTTCAGTTTATCTTTTATTACGTCGTTAACTCGTTTTGCCGTACTCCAGTACTGTCTTCAACTCGTTGCCTAGTACTAAAAGCAAACTGAAAGACTATACAAAAAATAAGACTACTGATTTCATGCAAGTCAGTAGTCTTTTTTTTATACTTGTAGAAATTCTAGCATTTCTTCCATTGGAATTTGATGGATGGCAGCCTGTCCCAATTGAGGAACGATGACAAGTTTGATGGTCTTGCCACGTGCTTTTTTATCGTGAGTTAGGGCGGCGTATAATTCATCTACATTCCAAGGCTGGTGTGTAGTCGGCAAGCCGAATTTTTCACACATGGCGATAATCTTTTCTGTCATACCAGCTGGCATCAGTCCTTTTTTCTCAGCTGTGCGTGAGATTTGTACCATACCGATGGCAACAGCTTCACCGTGCATGACCTGGCCGTAGCCAGCGGTCGCTTCAATAGCATGTCCAATCGTGTGACCGAAGTTGAGGTAGAGTCTGACACCGTTGTCTAATTCATCTTCGACAACAACCTTGCGTTTGACTTCACAGGAGTGGTAGATAATATAGTCAGCATGCTCCAGAATGCTCTCGATAGAGCCGTCTAATTGGTCTAGGGTTTCCCAGAGCTCCACATCATCTATTAAGCCATATTTGACAACCTCGCCCATTCCTTCAATCAATTCTCGTTTGCCGAGTGTTTTTAGGGTATCAGGGTCAATGAGAACGCCGTCTGGCTGGCAGAAGGTGCCCACCATATTTTTGGCAAATGGGATGTTCACGCCAGTTTTTCCCCCGATAGAAGAATCGACTTGGGCAGTTAGGCTGGTTGGAATTTGTAGGAAATGGATACCACGCATATAGGTAGAAGCGACAAAACCTGCCAAATCGCCAACGACTCCCCCACCGAGAGCAATGATTCCATCACTTCGTGTCATACCATTTTTTACGAGAAATTCGTAGGCCTGGTTGACGGTATCAAGATTTTTTGAGGCTTCACCTTCTGGAAATTCAAAGACAATGGTTTCAAAACCAGCTTGTTCTAAGCTTGACTGAACTGTTTCGCGGTAGAGTGTGCCAACGTGGTCATCTGTAATAATGGCGATTTTCTGAGGTTTCCAAAGTTCTTTGATCCATGTACCTATCTGTGCTAAACTTCCTCTTTGGATAAGGATGTCGTAGGGAGTGTTGGGAAGATTGACGGTCAGTTTCATCAGATTTCCTCTCTATTTGATGTCGTATTTCTGGACTAATTGGTCCCAAATCAAGTCAGTCGGCATTTCCTTACCAGTCCAGGCTTGGAATGCTTCAGCCGCTTGGAAAAGGAGCATGCCCAAACCGTTAATAGTAGGGGTGCCTTGTGATTGGGCTAGTTTTAATAAAGGTGTTTCGAATGGTTGATAAATCACATCTGCAACCAAAAGATTTTCGGGAAAGCGAATGGTAGACGGAACAGGTTGAGAATACCCATCCATGCCTACACTGGTTCCGTTGACTAGTAAGTCGGAGTTGGTGATATGTTCCTGTAGTAATTGGCTATCTTCAAGCGCTAGGACCTGTATGGGAACTCCAGTTGCTTGAGCAATAGGTGTAAGACTCGTCTGTGTTCTTTCCAAGCTTTGTTGACGGCAGAAAATGGTAATGTTCTTTGCACCATCCAATGTAGCCTGAGCTATGATAGCAGTAGAAGCACCACCACCACCTAGAATGGTCAGTCGCTTGTTGCGTACTTGGAATCCTCTTAGTTTTTCTAAACTTTTGAAGAATCCAATGCCATCGGTATTATGACCGATTAGTAAGCCATCCTGATGAATGACGGTATTGACAGCGCCAATCAAGCGAGCAGAGTCAGTCAGGTTATCGAGATAAGGGATGACAGCCTGCTTATAGGGCATGGACAGGTTGATACCAAACATATCATATCGTTTGATATTTTCAAGCGTTACAGCCAAATATTCCTCGGGAATTTCCCAAGCGACATAGACACCATTTACACCTGTTTCTTTAAAGGCCAGATTATGTATGAAGGGAGAAATGGAGTGTTTGATTGGCTTTGCAACTACGGCAGCAAGACGAGTGTAACCATCAATGTTCATAGCTTACCTCCAAATTATTTATCGTATAAAAAATTAAGGAAAGAATTAGACAGTTTGATGAATTTCACGAATCAGAGCTTCCGTTTTTTCCCAACCTAAGCAAGGGTCGGTAATGGATTTGCCGAATACCTCAGGGCTATCTTGACGGCCGTCTTCTAAGTAGGATTCAATCATGAAACCACGGACATATTTGCGAATGGATTCGTTCCAAGCACGGTTGATGAGGGTCTGACGGACGATACGGATTTGTTCCAGGTAGTTTTTACCAGAATTATCATGGTTGGTATCAATTACGATAAATGGATTTTTAAGACCAAATTGTTCATACTGTTTGATGGTTTTCAAGAGAATATCATAGTAGTAGTTTGGCTCATAACCGCCCTTTTCAGTATTGGCACCACGAAGGATAGCATGAGCTAGAGGGTTGCCATCTGTATCAACTTCTGCATCACGGTAAATAAAGTTCTGTTTGTTTTGTGCGGCGTAGATACCATTGAACATAACGGTCAAATTACCAGAAGTTGGGTTTTTCATACCAGTTGGCATATCGATACCTGATGCAACAAATCTATGTTCTTGGTCTTCAACCGAACGCGCTCCGATAGCATGGTAGGACACCAAGTCTTCCACAAGAGGGTAGTTGGCAGAATAGAGCATTTCATCAGCAGTTGTGAGTCCGGTCTCAGTAATGACACGGTAGTGCAGATTACGAACGGCAGCGATTCCGTTAATGAGGTCTGGTAATTTAGAAGTATCTGGCTGATGAACCAGTCCTTTATAGCCTTCCCCATTGGTACGTGGCTTAGCTGTGTAAACCCGCATGACCATGAAGATTTTATCTTTGACTTCCTCTTGAAGCTTAGAGAGACGACGTGCATATTCTAGAACGGCCTCTTCATTATCTGATGAGCAAGGGCCGATAACCAAGAGCAGACGGTCATCTTCGCCTCGGATAATTCTTTTCAGTTCTTCATCGCGCTGATTTTTTGCAGCTAGAAATTCTCCTTCTAACTTGGAAAGTTCCTTTACTTTATCGATGTCTAAACTGGTGCTACGTTTGTGAATTCCCATAATATCTTCCTATCTGTTGTAAATTTCTCGGATGAGTTCTTGTGTTTTTTCCCAGCCTAAGCAAGGGTCTGTGATGGATTTTCCATAGACATCTGGATTGTCTTGGCGACCGTCTTCAATGTAGGATTCAATCATGAATCCGCGAACGTAGTTACGAATGGATTCGTTCCAGTCACGGTTGATTAAGGTTTGACGGACGATACGGATTTGTTCCAAATAATTTTTCCCAGAATTGTCATGGTTGGTATCGATGATGATGAATGGATTTTTCAAACCAAATTGGTCATAGAGGTCAATGGTTTCCAAGAGATTGTCGTAGTAATAGTTTGGTAGGTATTTACCATTTTCATTGACTGCGCCACGAAGAATAACATGAGCAAGTGGGTTGCCAGATGTTTCAACTTCAGTATTGTTGAAGAGGAAGGATTGCTTCTTCTGAGCAGCAAAAAGACCGTTGAACATGACTTTGAGGTTGCCAGAAGTTGGATTTTTCAAGCCTGTTGGAACATCAATGCCTGATGCTACAAAGCGGTGCTGCTGATTTTCAACCGAACGAGCTCCGATAGCGATGTAGGAAACCAAGTCATCAACCAAAGGCAGGTTTTCAGGGTAGAGCATCTCGTCAGCAGTAGTTAAACCTGTTTCCGTAATGACACGATAGTGGAGGTTACGAACTGCTTTGATTCCGTTGATGAGGCTTGGTGCAGCATCGGTATCTGGTTGGTGCATGAGTCCTTTATAACCATCACCATTGGTACGTGGCTTGGCAGTATAGACGCGCATGACCATGAAAATTTTATCTTTGACCTCTTCTTGGAGCTTGGCCAAGCGGTGAGCATAATCTAAAACAGCCTCTTCATTGTCAGAAGAACATGGTCCAATTACTAGGAGAAGACGATCATCTTCACCTTTTAAGATGGCTTCAAGTTCACGGTCACGAGCTTGTTTTTTAGTAAGTGTTTCTGGAGAAAGTTTTGAATGTTCTCGTACTTGATTAATATCAATTTTTTCGCTGATTGGTGTAAACAATAGGTCTTCCTCTTTCATTTATAGATTTCTCAATTATACCATTATTTTTAAGAATTTAAAACCAATATTCATGATTTTGTGTAAAAATTACAGTAAATTCTGAAAATTCTTTCTTTAATTTCTGTAGATTTTGAGCATTTCTTTAATTTATACATAATTTGCCAAAAAAAATCTGAAAATATTCAATAAATATGATAGAATAGGTCTAACACTATTTCGAGGTATGAGTTATGAAATTAAGAACAAATGTAGAAAAATTACAAGGAAAAATTCGTGTCCCAGGTGATAAATCAATCAGTCATCGTTCTATTATTTTTGGTTCCCTTGCAAAAGGTGTTACTCGTGTCCACGATATTTTACGTGGGGAAGATGTCTTGTCAACCATGCAGGTCTTTCGTGATTTGGGTGTAAAAATTGAAGACAACGGTGACATTGTTGAAGTCCACGGTGTTGGTTTTGATGGTCTTCAAGTACCCAAAAATGATTTGGATATGGGAAATTCTGGAACCTCGATTCGTTTGATTTCAGGCGTTTTGGCAGGTCAAGACTTTGAGGCGACTATGTTTGGTGATGATTCCTTATCCAAACGTCCCATGGACCGAGTGACTATTCCACTCAGTCAAATGGGAGTAGAGATTTCTGGACAAACTGAACGTGACCTACCTCCGTTGACCATCAAAGGGAATAAGAATTTAAAACCAATTCGCTACCAACTCCCTGTAGCCTCTGCCCAAGTAAAATCAGCTCTGATTTTTGCTGCCTTGCAGGCTGAGGGAGAGTCGGTCATCGTAGAAAAAGAGTTGACTCGAAACCATACAGAAGATATGATTGTCCAGTTTGGTGGACAGTTGGAAGTCAATGGCAAGGAAATCCGCATCCAAGGTGGTCAGGAGTTTATTGCCCAAGAGATTACAGTTCCAGGAGATATTTCAAGTGCTGCCTTTTGGTTGGTTGCTGGCTTAATCGTACCAGGTTCAAAAATTGTCCTTGAAAATGTGGGAATCAATGAAACTCGCACTGGTATTCTAGATGTCATTAAAGCTATGGGAGGAAAAATGACCCTTTCTAACATAGATAAACTTGCAAAATCAGCAACCATTACAGTTGAAACGTCGGAATTGAAGGCTACGGAGATTGCAGGCGAATTGATTCCTCGTTTGATTGATGAGTTGCCAATTATTACCTTACTAGCGACTCAAGCACATGGAACAACGATTATTCGTGATGCTGAGGAGTTGAAAGTCAAAGAAACGGATCGTATTCAGGTTGTTGCAGATGCTCTAAATAGTATGGGAGCAACTATTGAACCAACAGAAGATGGTATGATTATTCACGGACCAACTGCTTTACATGGTGCTGAAATCAATACATTTGGTGACCACCGTATCGGTATGATGACTGCCATTGCTGCCTTGTTGGCCAAAGATGGAGAAGTTGTATTGGAAAGAGCAGAAGCTATCAATACTAGCTATCCTGCCTTCTTTGAACACTTAAATAGTTTGATGGATTAGGAGAACGTATGCCAATCGTTTTACTTGGATTTATGGGAGTTGGAAAAACAACAACAGCACATTTGTTAAATCTCCCCGTTTACGATATGGACCATATCATTGAAGAACGGATTGGTATGCCTATTGCTGACTACTTCAGTCTTGAAGGAGAGGCTTCGTTTAGACAACTGGAGACAGAGGTACTGAAAGAATTGCTGGACTTACCTAGTAATTGTATCGTGTCAACTGGTGGTGGTGTGATTAAATCTGAAGTAAACAGGGAATTGCTGTTGGCAAATAGGGAGAACAATGTACTTCTTACTGCCTCCTTTGAAGTTTCCTATCAGAGAATTAGTAAGGATAGACAATCGCAAAGACCTCTCTTTTTACAGTACAGTAAGGAAGAGTTTGAAGCCCTCTATCGTGAACGAATGGCACTTTATCAAGGTTTAGCTGATACTGTAATCGATACAGATAAACTGAATCCAGAACAAGTAGCAAGGAAAATTTTATGCAAGTAGCCTATCTAGGACCTCGTGGTTCTTTTACACATCAAGTGGCCCAGCAGGCCTTTCCGACTGCGGATTTGCAGGCTTTTGAGACGATTACAGAGGTTATCAAGGCCTACGAAACGGGAGAAGTTACCTATTCCGTTATTCCAGTAGAGAACTCGATTGAAGGTAGTGTTCATGAAACGATTGACTATCTCTTTCATCAGGCGGAGATTCATGCGGTTGCAGAGATTGTTCAACCGATTGCTCAACAACTGTTAGCCACGAGTGCCGATAAGGCTGTAGAGGTTATCTATTCTCATCCGCAGGCAATTGCTCAGGGGAAGAAATATATTCAGGAACATTTTCCTCAGGCTCGTATTGAAATAACAGCTAGTACAGCCTATGCTGCTCGCTTTGTGGCAGAACACCCTGAACAACCATTCGCGGCAATTGCTCCGCAAGCGGCAGCAGTTGAATATGGACTGGAAGTAATTGCGCAAGACATTCAGGAAATCAGCGAGAATTTTACACGTTTTTGGATTTTGGGGGATAAAGCTCCGTCTATTGCCCTGAAACAAGTAGCTAAAAAAGTCAGTCTTGCATTGACATTGCCAGATAACCTGCCAGGAGCCTTGTATAAGGCCATGTCTGTTTTCTCATGGAGAGGAATCAGCTTAACAAAAATAGAAAGCCGACCCCTGAAAACGGCTTTGGGTGAGTATTTTTTCATACTGGATCTGGATAATCAGTCTGAGGAATTATTAGCCTATTCTCAAAAAGAATTGACTAGTTTAGATATAACCTATAAAGTACTAGGGAATTACCTGGTCTATATGACCAGCTAGGATGAAGACAGATGAATAAAAACAATAATATCCTAACCCATCATGAACAATTGAGGTTAGATTATTTGCAAAAAAATATCCACTACTTAAATGACAAAGAATGTCGTGAGTTGGATTATCTATTATATAAAAAAGAGCTGAGAGAACGGCATAGAAGTCCAAGGCAATCTCTACGTAGCTTCACACCAACGGCTTATGAAGATGACTTCGAGGAAGATTATTTTGAAGAGGGTGATGAGCAAGAGGAACTGTTGCCTCGCTATCCTGAACGTAAATCCAGAAAAAACAGACAAGCCAAACCTCAACGGTTTCAGTCCTCTCGTATCGAGCCCAAAGCGAAAGTACCTAAACCTAAAAAAGCTCGTAAAAAGGGTGGTTTCAAGCGCTTTATTGGTTTCGTATTGCTTGCTATAGCGCTAGTGATTGTAGCGATGGGCTATAATTTCTTCAAAGGTATGAATAGCGTGAGCGAGAAGCCGGTAGCTGAGGTCTTCAACGGCGTAGATACATCGAATGGGACAAATATTTTAATTTTGGGAACAGACGGTCGTGTTGGCGAAAGCTCAGGTGAAACTCGAACGGATACCATCATGGTTCTAAATGTGAATAACACGGATAACAAAGTCAAACTTGTTAGCTTTATGCGGGATACCTTGGTGGATATTGAGGGATATGAATATAAACTCAATACTGCCTATACTTTGGGAGAACAGGATAATCAGCAAGGGGCTGAAGAAGTTCGGAAGGTGTTGAAGAATAATTTTGACATTGATATCAAGTACTATGCGATGGTGGATTTTGCAACCTTTGCGACAACGATTGATACACTTTTCCCTGAGGGCGTAACGATTGATGCACAGTTTTCAACTATTAATGGTGAAGTCGTTAGCTCAGTAGAAGTGCCGAATGATTTACAGCTGGAAGAAAATGCTCCTGCTTATCAAACGATTCAGGTCGGTGTACAGCAGATGGATGGTAAGACCTTGCTTAACTACGCGCGCTATCGTTCGGATGATGAAGGTGATTTTGGTCGTACGAGACGTCAACAGGAAGTGTTATCTGCTGTTATGACACAAGCTAAAAATCCAATGAAACTATTCTCTGGCTCCGAAGCTATCGGTAAGGTTGTGGCCATGACTCCGACAACAGTGCCACAAAGCTTTATGTGGCTACAGGGACCAGGCCTTCTATTGGATGCGGCAAATGGTATCGAACGTGTTACAATCCCAGAATATGGAGACTGGATTGACGACTATGATATGTATGGTGGTATGGCTCTTCGTGTTGATTTTGAAAAATACCAGCAGCGCTTGGCTGAGTTAGGCCTGCGTTAAGAAATATGGTATACTAGAAGTGACTTCGGTCACTTTTTTAGTGGTCCAAAAATAGAAAGTAGAATTATGTTAAAGAAAAACGATATTGTCGAAGTAGAAGTTGTAGATTTGACACATGAGGGGCAGGGTGTGGCAAAAATTGATGGTTTTGTCTTCTTTGTAGACAATGCTCTTCCAGGCGAGAAAATTTCTATGCGCATCTTAAAACTTAAGAAAAATATTGGTTTTGGTAAGGTGGAGCAATGGCAGAGCTTCTCACCAGACCGTAATCAGGACTTGGATTTGACCTATCTAAGAACAGGTATTGCTGACTTGGGGCATCTCACTTATCCAGCCCAACTAGCTTTTAAGAAAAAACAAGTTGAGAATAGTCTACGTAAGATTGCGGGTATTTCAGAAATAGAAGTAGCAGATACGTTGGGAATGGACAATCCTCTTGCTTATCGTAATAAGGCAGCTGTTCCAGTTCGTCGTGTGAATGGGCAGTTAGAAACAGGATTTTTCCGAAAAAATTCACATGATTTAGTTCCGATTGAGGATTTTTACATTCAACATAAGGAAATTGATGCCTTGGTTCTAGCGACACGTGACCTCTTGAGAAAATTAGACTTGAAGCCTTACGATGAGAAAGAACAGACAGGACTTGTGAGAAATATTGTTGTTCGTCGTGGTCATTATTCAGGTCAGTTGATGCTAGTTTTAGTTACGACTCGTCCGAAGATTTTCCGTGTTGAAACCCTTATTGAGCGTTTGACAAGCCAATTTCCAAATCTTGTTTCTATCGTTCAGAATATTAATGACCAGAATACCAATGCTATATTCGGTCAAGAATTCCGTCTTTTGCATGGCAGTGAAACTATTGCAGATACCATGTTGGGCAATGAATTTGAAATTTCTGCACCGTCTTTCTATCAAGTCAACACAGAAATGGCTGAAAAACTCTATCAGACCGCCATTGACTTTGCAGAATTGTCGGCAGATGATGTCGTGATTGATGCCTATTCAGGTATTGGGACAATTGGTCTCTCCTTTGCAAAACAAGTCAAGCATGTTTACGGCGTAGAAGTCGTTGAAAAGGCTGTCCTTGATAGTCAGAAGAATGCTGCTCGAAATGGGATTGATAATGTTACCTATGTCTGTGATAGTGCAGAATCCGCTATGCAAAAATGGGTGGCAGATGGAGTCAAACCAACTGTGATTTTTGTCGACCCACCACGAAAAGGTTTGACAGAAAGTTTTATCAAAGCAAGTACTTCTGTAAAACCAGAGAAAATCGTCTATATCTCTTGTAATGTGGCAACCATGGCGCGTGATATTAAACTTTATGAGGAATTGGGGTACAAATTGACGAAGGTACAGCCGACTGATTTATTTCCGAATACGCATCACGTCGAGTGTGTTACTCTGCTCGTAAAAGCTTAGAAACCTTTGAACGAAAGGGATAATGAAAGCCTTGATTGCAAGGCTTTTTGCTTTATGGTGGGTAAGTATCAGAGTGAGAAAATTTTTGGAATGAGTAGAAGTGATAGCTAGAAATTATCAGTTTCTATTTCCATTTACCCTGTGGGTACGTGTTTGTTTCCATTGACAAGGAGTTTGTGGGAATAGAAATGTACCCACCTTGTTTGAATCAAGTGAAGTGTAGTTGAAGGAAATCTGTTGAAAGCAATACTTCATTTTACCGAATAAGTAATAATTTAGGCAACTTCAAATCGATTAAAAAAAACTATTTTAAAGGTTAAGAGTAGACAAAAATTGTCCACTCTTTTTTGTAAACTCAATTTATCAATAAATGAAATGAGGGAATGTAAAATGAAATATTTTGAGGTTGAGTTAGAAAATCCTGATGAATTTTTAAAACTACAAACAGAAGATTTTGTGAAAGCTAATCGCTTGCTACTAAGGAAGATAATCCAGAGCGTTACAGTCTATGAAGAACACTTCGTCATAGCCTTTAAATCTGGCATCGAAATGGAAATATGAAAAAGTTGTGATAATATGAAGATAAACTCACGATAAATTCAAGTCAAAAGTCAGAATTGATATAGAGTTGTAATCTTTAGAAAAAAACAGAAAAATCACAAAAGCAGAAAAATTATATTGGATTTTTGAAGATAATATGATATAATAAAAAGACTTGGAGGTGGAAGAATGTATAACTTTTCTTGCTAATTATATGATGCATAATAAGATATTTAAAGAAACGGATATAGAACCGTTTGTTTTGTTGTGCAAATTGCAAGAAAGTTAAGTATTCGACACTCAATAATACATTACAGTAACCTTATATATTACAAAAGGTAATAATAGTATTTGTTTTTGAGCCGTAAGAATTTACTTTCTTGCGGCTTTTAATATTTGTAAAAGAAAGGAAGATAAATGTGATAGACAATAACACTATGCCATCCATGACAAAATCCATGCAGAGTTGGATAACATTGTAGAGTAATTAATGCCGAAAACCAACTTTGCTTATAAAATTATTATAATATAAAGGAGGAAGAATATATGTCTATAATAAATGTTTCAAATCTAACTTTTTCACACGAGGGAAGTTACGACAATATTTTTGAAAATGTAAGTTTTCAGATAGATACAGATTGGAAACTCGGTTTTATTGGAAGAAACGGACGCGGAAAAACTACTTTCTTAAATTTATTGCTTGGCAAATATGCGTATTCCGGCAATATAAGTTCTACAGTTAAGTTTGAGTATTTTCCTTATGATGTGGAAGATAAGAGTCTATATACAATTGAAGTAATGAAGAGTATTTGTACGGAATGTATGGATTGGGAGATTTTTCGTGAAATATCATTGCTTGATGTTCAAGAAGATGCTTTATATCGTCCGTTTAATACATTGTCAAATGGTGAGCAAACGAAGGTCCTTCTTGCAGCTTTATTCCTTACAGAGAGTTGTTTCCTGCTTATTGATGAACCTACAAACCATCTTGACATCGATGCACGTAATGTGGTGCAAAACTACTTGAAACGCAAGAAGGGGTTTATTTTGGTATCTCATGATAGAAGCTTACTTGATCAATGTGTTGACCATATACTATCTATCAATAAAACGAATATCGAAATCCAAAAAGGAAACTTTACTTCTTGGTGGGAAAACAAAGCGTTACAAGATAATTTTGAACTGGCGGAAAACAAGAAACTCCTTAAAGAAATAGGAAGGTTGTCTTATGCAGCAAAACGTAGTTCAAATTGGTCAAATAAAGTAGAAAAAAGTAAATATGGAACAACAAATTCTGGCTCAAAACTGGATAAGGGCTATGTTGGACATAAAGCTGCAAAAGCGATGAAACGTGCCAAAAATATTGAGTCAAGACATCAGGAAGCTGTTTCACAAAAATCAGAGCTGCTCCACAATATCGAACAATATGACGACTTAAAAATTTCGCCACTTGAATTTCACAAAGAGTGCCTAATAGAAGCGAATGATTTATCATTGTCTTATGGAGATAAAGAAGTATGCAGTAATCTTAATTTCAGAATCAATATTGGTGATAGAGTTGCCATTATCGGAAAAAATGGGAGTGGTAAGTCTAGTATCCTAAAATTGATTAATGGAGATGATATTAAATTTACCGGAAATTTTATTTTAGCAAGTGGACTAAAAATTTCTTATATTTCGCAAGATACTTCATATTTAAAAGGTAATCTATCTGAGTTTGCCTATAATAATAAGATTGACGAAACTTTATTTAAAACGATTCTTCGTAAACTGGATTTTAATAGAGAACAGTTTGATAAGAACGTGGAGGATTTTAGTGCTGGTCAGAAAAAGAAAGTACTAATTGCTAAAAGCCTGTGTGAAAGTGCACATTTGTATATATGGGATGAGCCATTGAACTATATTGATATTTTTTCACGTATCCAAATTGAAAAAATGATTTTAGAATATTGTCCTACACTATTGTTTGTGGAGCATGATGATGCTTTTTGCAATAATATTTGTACGAAAAATATCAATTTATGTCTATAGAGATTTTGAGTTGCCACAATAACTAAAAGATATTTAGATGAAAGGGTGAAGAAATGTTAAAACAAAAAGAATTAATTGCAAATGTTAAGAATCTTACTGAGTCAGATGAACGAATTACAGCTTGTATGATGTATGGATCGTTTACCAAAGGAGAAGGTGACCAATACTCGGATATAGAGTTCTATATATTTTTGAAAGATAGCATAACCTCGAACTTTGATTCATCCAACTGGTTGTTTGACGTAGCTCCGTACTTGATGCTTTATAAAAATGAGTATGGAACAGAGGTAGTTATTTTTGATAATCTTATACGTGGGGAATTTCATTTCCTTTCTGAAAAAGATATGAACATAATCCCCTCGTTTAAAGATTCAGGTTATATTCCTGATATGAAGGATATGCTTATTTACGATGAAACAGGGCAATTAGAAAATTATTTATTAGAGATAAGTGGTGCAAGACCAAATAGACTTACTGAAGAAAATGCTAATTTCTTGTTGTGTGATTTCTCTAATCTATGGTTGATGGGAATCAATGTTCTAAAAAGAGGAGAATATGCTCGTTCTTTAGAACTCTTATCACAGCTTCAAAAAAATATACTACAACTTATACGTATGGTAGAAAAAAATGCGGATAATTGGCTAAATATGAGTAAGAACCTTGAAAAAGAAATTAGCCTTGAAAATTATAAAAAGTTTGCAAAGACCACTGCTCGATTAGATAAGGTAGAATTATTTGAAGCCTATAAAAATTCCTTACTGTTAGTTATAGATTTGCGAAGTCACCTTCTTGAACAATACAACTTAAAAGTTACACATGATATTTTAGAAAGATTGTTGAATTACATTAGTGAATAGAAGAGTAACGTTATTTAGAGCATTGGTTACTAAGAATTAACAGTATACCTCGGTTTTCAAAAAACAGCGAAGTCTATGGATATGTTCCCACATACGCAAGCCCTCAGTGGATATCTTCCCTCAAAGACAATAATGTTCAAGTGACTAATTTTTGACAGCTATCCCCTCATCTCAAAACACGTCGAGACTGTTGCACTATTGTCCAAACTTGATGCTGAGCATCATATTAACATTGAAATTGATGAGGAAGATTTTAGTTCCATTAATATAAAAAAAGACGCAACATATCCAGAGATAAAATAGAAAAAATAAACGAGGAGTATGTAAATGAGATCAGAAAAAGAAATGATGGATTTAGTACTTTCTTTAGCAGAACAGGATGAACGTATTCGAATTGTGACCCTTGAGGGGTCACGCGCAAATATTAATATACCTAAAGATGAATTTCAGGATTATGATATTACATATTTTGTAAGTGATATAGAACCGTTTATATCTAATGATGACTGGCTTAATCAATTTGGGAATATAATAATGATGCAAAAGCCGGAGGATATGGAATTATTCCCACCTGAAGAAAAGGGATTTTCCTATCTTATGCTATTTGATGATTACAATAAAATTGATCTTACCTTATTGCCCTTGGAAGAGTTAGATAATTACCTAAAGGGCGATAAATTAATAAAGGTTCTAATTGATAAAGATTGTAGAATTAAAAGGGACATAGTTCCGACTGATATAGATTATCATGTAAGAAAGCCAAGCGCAAGGGAGTATGATGATTGCTGCAATGAATTTTGGAATGTAACACCTTATGTTATTAAAGGATTGTGCCGTAAGGAAATTTTATTTGCTATTGATCATTTTAATCAGATTGTTCGCCATGAGCTGCTGAGAATGATATCATGGAAGGTCGGCATCGAAACAGGCTTTAAATTAAGTGTAGGCAAGAACTATAAGTTTATTGAAAGGTATATATCCGAGGATTTGTGGGAGAAACTTTTGTCCACCTACCGGATGGATTCCTATGAAAACATATGGGAAGCATTATTTCTATGCCATCAATTGTTCAGGGCGGTATCCGGTGAGGTGGCGGAAAGGCTTCATTATGCCTATCCGGAGTATGATAGGAATATAACAAAATATACCAGGGACATGTATAAAAAATACACTGGTAAAACCGGCTGCCTGGATAGCACATATGCCGCTGATATAGAAGAGAGGCGGGAACAGTGATTACAGAAATGAAAGCAGGGCACCTGAAAGATATCGATAAACCCAGCGAACCATTTGAGGTGATAGGTAAGATTATACCGAGGTATGAAAACGAGAATTGGACCTTTACAGAATTACTCTATGAAGCGCCATATTTAAAAAGCTACCAAGACGAAGAGGATGAAGAGGATGAGGAGGCAGATTGCCTTGAATATATTGACAATACTGATAAGATAATATATCTTTACTACCAAGACGATAAATGCGTCGGAAAAGTTAAACTGCGAAAAAATTGGAACCGGTACGCTTATATAGAAGATATCGCCGTATGTAAGGATTTCAGGGGGCAAGGCATAGGCAGCGCGCTTATCAATATATCTATAGAATGGGCAAAGCATAAAAACTTGCATGGACTAATGCTTGAAACCCAGGACAATAACCTTATAGCTTGTAAATTCTATCATAATTGTGGTTTCAAAATCGGCTCCGTCGATACTATGTTATACGCCAACTTTGAAAACAACTTTGAAAAAGCTGTTTTCTGGTATTTAAGGTTTTAGAATGTTATAATTAGCTTCTTGGGGTATCTTTAAATACTGTAGAAAAGAGGAAGGAAATAATAAATGGCTAAAATGAGAATATCACCGGAATTGAAAAAACTGATCGAAAAATACCGCTGCGTAAAAGATACGGAAGGAATGTCTCCTGCTAAGGTATATAAGCTGGTGGGAGAAAATGAAAACCTATATTTAAAAATGACGGACAGCCGGTATAAAGGGACCACCTATGATGTGGAACGGGAAAAGGACATGATGCTATGGCTGGAAGGAAAGCTGCCTGTTCCAAAGGTCCTGCACTTTGAACGGCATGATGGCTGGAGCAATCTGCTCATGAGTGAGGCCGATGGCGTCCTTTGCTCGGAAGAGTATGAAGATGAACAAAGCCCTGAAAAGATTATCGAGCTGTATGCGGAGTGCATCAGGCTCTTTCACTCCATCGACATATCGGATTGTCCCTATACGAATAGCTTAGACAGCCGCTTAGCCGAATTGGATTACTTACTGAATAACGATCTGGCCGATGTGGATTGCGAAAACTGGGAAGAAGACACTCCATTTAAAGATCCGCGCGAGCTGTATGATTTTTTAAAGACGGAAAAGCCCGAAGAGGAACTTGTCTTTTCCCACGGCGACCTGGGAGACAGCAACATCTTTGTGAAAGATGGCAAAGTAAGTGGCTTTATTGATCTTGGGAGAAGCGGCAGGGCGGACAAGTGGTATGACATTGCCTTCTGCGTCCGGTCGATCAGGGAGGATATCGGGGAAGAACAGTATGTCGAGCTATTTTTTGACTTACTGGGGATCAAGCCTGATTGGGAGAAAATAAAATATTATATTTTACTGGATGAATTGTTTTAGTACCTAGATTTAGATGTCTAAAAAGCTTTAACTACAAGCTTTTTAGACATCTAATCTTTTCTGAAGTACATCCGCAACTGTCCATACTCTGATGTTTTATATCTTTTCTAAAAGTTCGCTAGATAGAGTTCTATATTAGAGATGTAAAGAGTTTTGGTGAAGAGGTTTGTGAGTATGGCTTTTATGGTTCTGTTGCAAAGTTTAAAAATCAAATACAAGGTTTATAATCCTTCTTGTTCTTAAGCTAATATTCCCATTAAGACCTTAATCTCAGTAGATACCGAAAATCCGAAGAGCGTTCCATTTCTTCGGTTCTTTTTGTATATTCCTCGAATTGTTTCCATGCCCTTAATCGTGGTTGAGGCAGTTCGTAGACTTCGATAAAATTTATTGCGTCGTTTGATTGGTCGATGGTCTTGCTCAATGAGGTTATTGAGATACTTCACGGTTCGATGCTCTGTCTTAGTATATAAACCGTTACTCTGTAACTTTCTAAATGCAGAACCAATAGAGGGCGCTTTATCCGTGACAATTACTCTTGGTTGACCAAACTGTTTATGGAGTCGTTTCAAGAACGCATAAGCAGCTTGAGTATTCCGTTTCTTGCGTAGCCAGATGTCTAAAGTCAATCCATCCGCATCAATTGCACGATAGAGATAATGCCAACGACCTTTGATTTTGATATAAGTTTCATCCATTTTCCACGAATAGAAGGACTGTCTATTTTTCTTTTTCCAGAGATGATAGAGGACTTTACTGTATTCTTGTACCCAACGATAAATAGTTGTGTGACAAACGTTAATCCCACGATCATAAAGGAGTTCTTGAATTTCACGATAGCTTAGATTGTAACGTAGATAATAACCAACAGCGACAATAATCACATCTTTTTGAAATTGTTTACCTTTAAAATAGTTCATTGATATATCCTCGCTGTCATTTTTATTCATTTTACACTAAAATAGACTTATCAGAAAACTTTGCAACAGAACCGCCCATAGGATTATCTCCGTTTGAGTTTTTCTAGCTCTTCGATAAGTTCGCCGATGTAGTCTGTGATGTCGTATTCAAATTTGTCAGGAGTAAAGATAATGCGTTCGTCCTTTATGTAAATCATTTCTTTAATGTTCATTGGTATTGTCATCCTCCTCGGTCATTGCAATCAAAATAGAATCTTCTATCAAAAAAGCGTAAGGATAGATTTTAGAATCCTCATTTTGAGGAATAAGAATTTCATCGAATCCTTCATTCTCTAGTCGCTCTTCAAAGTTGTCCATATTGAATATTTCAACTTTACAATCAGGGTTGAAGCCATACGTTCCAAGTTCTAAAATATCCTTTAGCTTCATGATTATACCCCCTCTACAGGCATAAAGTGACCCACAACTAGACCGACAATTCTTGGCTCATCTTCATAAGGGATGAACTTCTCAGGATAGTCCTTATTCAGGGAAACCATTCTAAATCCATCCTCATCACGGTAGAGCTTTTTGATATAAACTGAGTCATTCCAAGATAGTGCATAGACAGCCCCATCGTAGTCGAAACCGTTGGATCGAATAAGTGCAACTTCACCACTCTTATAGACAGGCTCCATAGAGTCTCCCTCAATCCAAGCAGCAATGTCGTAACCGTATTGTTCCTCATCAGAGTAGATTGTTTCAGTTTCAAACTCGTCAAAGAATCCTTCTCCAAGACCAGCTGAGAGTTGGATATCTGATAGCACTTGGACTGAGAAGAGAGGAATGACGTTTGAAGTTTGTTGGGAAAGAAGAAGTTCCTCAACATACTCCTCTGCCTTTAGCTGGTTATCGGGAGATAACTGAAGATAGTTATTTACGATATTGTATTCAGATTCAAAATAAGTGACTGGGACATCTAGGATTTTGGCGAGAGTAGTTAGGTTTTTTTGGTTAGGGATACTCTTTCCATTTTCCCAATTATGAAACGCAGTTCTATTGATTCCTATCATTGAAGCAATTTCGGATTGTGATAACATTTTTTCGTTTCTTCGATGCTTTAAACGTTCTTTTGAAAACATAAATCACCTCGTGTTAAATTATAACTTAACAAAATTATAACAAATTTGGATAAAAAAGCAATAAGTGAGTTAAATTGTACTGTTTTCGGTACATTTATGATAAAATGGTGTTTGATATATAAATTTAGGAGTTTGCATGAATATTAGCTACAATCCATTATGGGAGAAACTAAAAGAGAAGAATATTACAAGAACTGAGTTGCGAGAATCAGTGAAACTAGGCTCTAGTACATATTCAAATTTAGTGAAGAACCAAACCGTAACAACTGATACGCTTTTGAAAATTTCTAATTTCCTTTGTTGTGATGTTTCTGAATTGATAGAGAGTGGTAAGTAAGATGGTTAAAATAGAGTTAATTAATGATGACTGTAGTAACGCAATGAAAAACATAAATTCAGGTTCAGTCGACTTAATTTTGACAGATCCTCCATACAATCTTGGTGTTTTCATGAAGAATAGAGACACAAATTTACATAAAATGCGTGATAATTTTTTTGGTGCAGCAGGTTGGGATGATATGGAGTATGATGATTGGATAGAATCAATGGACTCTTTTTTTCATGAATCTTCGAGAATCATGAAAAAAGGTGGCAGTATGATAATGTTCATGTCACTAATAAAAATCGAAACCATTATTCAGTTAGCTACTAAGCATGGTTTCTACTATAAAACTACAGGGATATGGCATAAGACAAATCCGATGCCTAGGAATATGAATTTACACTTTGTAAACTCAACGGAAGCGTGGCTTTACTTCACTTATAGAACAAGGACTGGTACTTTTAATAATGAGGGGAAACTTTTTCATGATTTTATTGAAACTTCATTAGTTACAAAAAACGAAAAAATTTTTGGTAAGCATCCTACTCAGAAGCCTATTCAATTGATTAGTCATTTTGTTGAGTTACTTTCGAATAGTGGAGATTTAATAGTTGATCCATTTATGGGAAGTGGTACAACAGGGGTTGTAGCAAAAAGTCTAGGTAGAAACTTCATTGGAATAGAACTGAGTGAAGAATATTTTGACATTTCGTCTAAAAGGATAGAGGAGCTAGATAATGACTAAGACAATAATTGATCTTTTTTCTGGAGTTGGAGGACTATCCTTAGGTTTTGAACAAGCAGGATTTAGTACAATTGTAGCAAACGAATTTGATAAAAGTATAGCCTATTCTTATTCAAAGAATCATCCCTTTACAAAAATGATTGTTGGCGACATTACCTCTTTAGAGCTAGAAGAGGAGTTTTTACAGTACAAGAATAAAGTTGATGTAGTTGTGGGTGGCCCCCCTTGTCAAGGATATTCTCAAAAAGGGAGTAGAAAAACAATTCATGATGAAAGAAATTTCTTGTTTAAATATTTTGTAAAAGTCGTTGAACTTGTGTCACCAAATTATTTTGTAATGGAAAATGTTCCTAATTTGCTTACTGCTGAAAAAGGATTCTTTAAACAAGAGTTGATAACTTTATTTGAAGAATTAGGCTATAGTCTTTCTATGGAAATTATTGATGCTTCTAAGTTTGGAGTTCCTCAAAGACGTAGGCGTGCAATTATTTTGGGTAAGAAAGGGAAAAAATCTGTAACTTTTCGATTAGAGGAAAAAGAATCGGTCACAATTTGGGATGCGATAAGTGATCTTGCTTTTTTAGAATCGGGTGATGGTGCGGAAGAACAAAATTATTTGTTCCCTGCGCAATCAAATTACCAACAAGAATTACGTAGTGATTCAAAAATTCTGTATAATCATAAAGCTACAAATCACTCCCAAATAGCATTAGAAAGATTGAAAATGATACCAGAAAATTCTGGTAAGGACTCTCTACCAGAAGAGCATTTAACAAAATCTATATATAGTGGTACATGGGAGAGGATGAGAAAAAATGAGCAATCAGTTACTATAACGACAAGGTTTGATACACCATCATCTGGGAAATTTACTCATCCGTTTTTGAATAGGGCGATAACGGTTAGAGAGGCAGCTAGATTACAATCTTTTCCTGATAGTTTTATTTTTTTCGGACCAAAAACTTCTCAAATGAAGCAAGTTGGGAATGCAGTTCCCCCAAAATTAGCCAAAGTAATAGCAGAAATGATAGTGAAAGATATGGAGGTAAGCAATGGTTAAAGTGTCTAAATTAGCTGAATATCAGCCTGTTGACTTAAAACTTGGTATTAAATCTTCAATGCCTAATGTTAAGTCAGCGATTGCTTTAGTCTTACTCTTAGGTTTGACCGCCGAAAATTCGTATTCGGTTTCATACTCTATTGAAAATGGGGATACGATAGTTATACAAGAGTCTGTTTTTGACTCTCTACTATCGGTACTTAGAGAAATACTAAAAGATGAGGGAATTACTCTAGACGATTTCAGAAATAATCTAAATGATAATCAACTTTTTAACTCACAAATTGAAGCTCTTATTGTAACATTTGAACTATGTTATGAGTTAGCTAGATTCTCATTTAATAATAAACAACTTGCTTTCAGTTCAGAAAGAACTGGAGGTAAAAGGTATGCTAAGTCAATTGAGTTTACATCTAACATAGACTATGTTGAATTGATAGCTAGTGGAAATGAGAGGAAATTTTATTTAGTTCTTTTAAATTGGCTTGGTTTCCGGACATTGGTCGATTTAGACACTGAAAATAAACTTGTCAAGTTATTGACGTTAATTTCTGAAAAAGCTATATATAAAATTAAGGATGGAGATACAGATGTAATTTTTAACAATTTATCTATCTATAAACCTTTGCAAGAACATTCATCTATCCATTTAGCTAGTGATGAAGAGCCGAAAGGCTCATTTAGAGTTTTAACTTCAATTTTGAAGGGAGGATTAAATTCATACTTAAAATATCATCGCAGTGTTGTAGAATCTAAGGTTGAGAAAGATGAATTAGTTGGTTATATTAACAGGGTAGAGAAATATTTAGAATTGGAGAATAAAAAACTTTCTCTTGATAGTGAGAACAATACACAAGTGTCAGATGCAGAGGAATCATTAGAAAAAGAAGAAAGGATAACAGGTGGGGAAAATATCTTATTCTATGGAGTTCCAGGCTCTGGGAAAAGTCACGCTATAGATAGTAAGTATGGACAGGAGCGGATGTATCGAGTTGTTTTCCATCCTGATTATATGAATACTGACTTTATTGGTCAAATCTTGCCAACAATAAAAGAAGATGAGACAATTTCATATGAATTTAAACCTGGGCCATTCACAAAGGTAATGAGAAAAGCATACGAAGATCCAGCAAATATGTATTATCTTATCATTGAAGAAATTAACCGAGGGAATGCTCCAGCTATTTTTGGTGAAATTTTTCAATTACTTGATAGAACTGATAGTGGCGAAAGTAAATATTCAGTTGTAAATTACGATATATCTAAAGCTATATTTGATAATGATAGCATCCCAATAAGGATTCCGTCCAATTTGACAATTCTTGCTACCATGAACACATCAGATCAAAATGTTTTTACTTTAGATACTGCTTTTCAACGTCGGTGGACTATGAAATTGATATTAAATGATATCAATAAAGCGGAACATAAAAATGTAAAAATATCAGATACATCTGTTACTTGGGGATTATTTAATAAAGTTATTAATGAATTAATCATTAGTAGTAATGCAAGTATGCTTTCATCAGAGGACAAGAGATTAGGTGCATATTTCATTTCTCCAAGTGATTTAAGTAGGGACGATATAGAAAAGAGATTTTCTGAGAAGGTGATAAAATATCTGTGGGATGATGCTTTTAAGTTTTCAAGAGACAAGTTATTTAATACAATGTCATATAAAAGTCTGGAAGATATTATTGTTGGATTTTTATCTAAGAAAGCTGATGAGCGATTTATTATTTTTAAAGATGAAATCAGAGATTTACTGTCCTCTGAATCTGCAGATGTAATGGAAACGACCGATTATGAAATAGAAGATCAGAATCCATAATAGGGAGCATAGAATGGGTAATTTTGAAGACTTACAAATAGATAAGCCTCTTTATGAATATTGTAAAAATGCGACCAATAAGGAAGGTGATACATTTGTCGGTATTAGGTCAGAAATTGTAGATGAAAAACATAATTTGACTATCTATTTTCCTTTAGGATTTGAAATATCTAAAGATGAAACTTTAGTTAGAAATGAAATAATACAATTATTATCGGTGCTTCAGGATTATAATGATGAACAGTCTCAGGTTGCATCAATTACACCAGAACAGTTGTTAAAAACTGTCAGGTTTCCAGCTCAAGCTTATATAAGAGTAATTTCTGATTATTTAAATAGTGGATACTATAAAATGATTGAAGATGAGTTTAAACTGGGGCAGTCTGGAGCAGTTTCTTGGAATAAGACCAGAAAAAAGGTTGAGCCGATAGTAACCAAAAATGGGATTGTTTATCCACAATATGTGGTACGCCAACATAGTGAGACAGACAAGCAATTGATTACAGAAATTAGTCAGTATTGCGTTTATGAGAGTTACGTAAAAATTGGTTGGTTATATAGAATGCCAGATGTACTAAAGCCACATAGAACTAGAGACTTAGAAGTTTATAAATCATATATACATAATATGATGTTAGTTGCTACTAAGGATAGGGATAAGCAATTATTTTCAGCTATGCATGATATCCTAAATTTTACAAATCAGGATGATGAGCCAGAAGAATTTTATTTTGGAACCAACAGATTTGAGTATATTTGGGAACGCCTAATTGAAGCTACTTTTGGAAACGAGAATAAAGAGTATTATTTCCCACGAACAAAATGGTTACTTGACATTGGAGTAGAAAAGACCAACAAAGCTATTGAACCAGATACTGTGATGAAAAAAAATCATGATATTTATGTGCTTGATGCGAAATACTATAAATTTGGTGATACTTTAAATCCAAATCATTTACCTACATCAACTTCAATCAATAAGCAGATTTCATACGGAGAGTATATACAAACAAATGCTAAGTTTGAATCTGAAAGAAAACAGGGAATGGCAGTATATAATGCATTTTTGATGCCCTATAATTCTAGAAGTAAACCATTCAATGATGTGAGTAAGAGTACTTACTATTCCATTGGTGAATCCGTTGCAGATTGGAAAAATTCTACTGAAACGTATGAAAGAGTACAAGGAATTTTGGTTGATGTTAAGCATCTAATTAGTAATGCAGTAAGACCAAACAATATCGAAATCGAGAATCTATCTAATACAATATTAAAAAGTATTGAAAAAAAACGAGGGAAATAATTAACTCCTTCGTTTTTTTCGTTGTCGCATAATTCTAGCATTCTTACTATCTCTACAGTTATCAGAACAATGTCGTTTGGTACTATTGGTACTGGATACCTCGAAATACTGCTTACAATAATCATTTTGACATACTCTATAAATGATATTTTTAGAATTTTTATAATAGATTGAGAAGTATAGTGCACTAATCAATGAGGGTAACTTCCAATCGGGTGCCATAGTATCTGTGTTATATGTAAAGTGTATGTCCTCAAGCATTCTCTCAAATTCCTCACGAATAGTTATTTTTGATACTTCTAGAAGATATTCAGTAAAGTGATGTTGTGCTTCTATTTCTACGTAAATTGCCGTTGAGAAAGTATTTTTTATTTTAACTTGTTCTGAATAGAACGGATTCAGTATATATATGCAACCGAATAAGAAATCAATTTTTTTATTTAATTCATCAGTTAAAACAAGGTTATCAAGACTATAAAATAAATTGAAAATTCTTTTACACCAGTGAGGTGTATTTTCGTCCTGCATAATTTGCTGAGCTTCTAGCAAATCAAATTCAACCGTTTTATTCAATGATTCTGAATATCTTGAAAGTTTTGATTGAATTTGCCCTTCTACTGATACAGTTTTTACAGCATTATGATCTTTTGTTAGTGGAGTAATTGCTGCATCGAGTTGATTTTGAAGATCGGAGTTTGTAGGTAAAAACTTAGACTTCTTATAAGCTGTTGTAGAATATTTTCTTAAAAGGAGATAAAGTGTTGAGTCAAATAATTCTCGGTATTTTATTTGTGATTTGTTTTGATTGTTTATCAAATTAATAAATGCTTTTAAGCGCTCTTGAATCGAGTGTAGCTCTTCAATATCCACCGGACAATATTTTTCTTGTGATATAGGATAGATGAAACCGTATTTGTCAATAAAGTTTTTTAATTCGGATAAGTTATTTAAGTCGAGTCCTAGAAACTCACCAAGTGGGTTATTCTTTCGTCTGTTCCAAGTGATTATTTTTAACCCTTCACCAGGACTATAGCCCATTTCAATGTAAGGAAGATTAATTGATTTTATCACTAAGCGTTCTGTCTTTAATCCAGACACTTCATCTATTAGTGATTCAAATTCAGAAGATACAGCTTCATTTGTAAATGTAAATTCTCCTAAGTAACTTTTTTCACTACTCATTTTGTCCTCCGTAATTGGTAATTTAATAAAACTCTATGACAATATCTATTATATCACTTATAACAAGCAAAATACCAATGATAAAAATTTTTTATCATTGGTATTTTTGATATCTACTAAAATAGCATGAATTGATAGAGAATATATATATCAAGAAATATTTATGAAATGACATGACGATGTTGTTTAGCATGAATGTTTAGCTATTAACAATAGCACTTGAGGTATCTAGGCTACATTGTTACAACTGTAACTAAGCCATTAATGTTAGTTTGGATACAGTCATCTCAAATGGCAAGTTGACTAATTATGTATAAACCGCAAAGGAAAAGCATATGAGGTCAAAAATAAAACTAAATATTGGTTTGTCGTACTCTTTTTCTTTGCTTGTCAGAGAAAAGGAGTCAAGATATGACAACAAATGATAAAAATACTAATTCAAAATACACTCCAGAAAGCTATCGTGATGAGAAACCCTACAATGATATTCCTTGTGAAGAAGGGGAAGTTCTTGTTCCAATCGTGGTAATGAATAACGATATGATTAAAGCGATGGGTATTAATCGTTCAAATATGAAAACTGCTCGTATGAAAAACGGTTCAAGAGTACCAGTTGCTTATGCTCCAGTCAAACTTGAACATTTTGACAACGCTTTGAAGATATATTACAAGGATGTCAATATCTATCTAAATCAATTTAAAAGAGATTCAGATGTTTTATCTTTGGAAGAGATGATGGAAAATATGAATAATGAGAATAAAATGGGATATGACCCAACCGGAATTCCTTCTCACGAGGAGAAACTGATGCTTATTGTAACACTAGAAGAATTGATTGATGTTGTTTATCAACGTAATGAAAAGTACGGTAAAATCCTAAAGCTAATTTACCAAGATGTCACAATTAGCAAACAAGAGATCATTGAAAAACTTGGTCTGAAAAAGACCCAAGGTTATGATGCAATCAAGAAAGCACATGCACTCGCAAAGGAGGTATATAAAGAACTTAATCAATAATTTAAAATCGCCATCTCAATATTTTTGAGGTGGCGATTTTTTGCTAATCTTTCTGATAGAATAAGCATTCGTATCCGTCGGCACGAAGGTTAATATCAGATATCCAGTCTGGTGCAATTCCCATCAACGATGCAATCTCATCAAGTTTTTGTTCCATTGGGGATTCTATAATAACTTCATCATGTACATGTCCTACAATTTTAAACTCTTTTAGTTGCTTCAAAGAGTAAGCAAGAATGTCTCTACTGATAGCTTGGACAATGTTCTCCACAAATTTGGGACCATAACTTTCTAGCCTCTCCCAACGTTTGGCAGTTCCAGTCCCTTCGTAAGTGACGGACTCTCCACCGAACTGGTTCTCGCTAATTCTTGGTTTGATATATGATAATTTACGACCAGAAGGAAGAGTGATGAACAAAATGCCACTTTTAACTTCAAATTGTATACCGTGAATAGATGTTGGAATTAGGTCCTTTACAGCAGTCTTAACCGCCCTGTCCACATCCCACCATAAGAGAACGATATTCGGATTAGCTAGTCGCCATGAGTTTACTAGTGGTTGGAGTTCTTCCTCAGTTAGTCCCATATCAAGCGCACCCATGGCTTTGAGTGCACCGACTGAACCACCATAGCCACAAGCAAGCTCCGCAATTTTCCCTTTTTGTCTCAATTCAGAATTTTGTCCATGTTTTTCAACTGGTACTCCAAACATCTGAGAAGCGGACATACAGTAGATGTCTTTCCCTTGTTCAAATACCTTACTACGCCATCTCTCCCCTGCCAAGTGGGACAGGACACGAGCTTCGATTGCTGAAAAGTCGCAAACAATGAATTTCATTCCTTCACTTGGAATGAAAGCAGTACGGATAAGTTGCGATAAGGTATCCTGAGTATCGTAGAGTGGCTCAGTAGCTTCTAGGTCAGCTGTTCTGAAAAGTTCTCTAGCTTCCTCTAGGTCACGAAGGTGATTCTGTGGTAAGTTCTGAAGTTGCACTAAGCGACCAGCCCATCGACCTGTACGGTTAGCTCCGTAAAATTGAAACATTCCCCTTGCTCGATCATCCTTACACACACAGTTCATCATGGCCTGGTATTTAGACACACTTGATTTGGCAGCTTGCTGACGAAGTTTAAGAACTTGAGCTGTTTTTTCATCAACTGTTTGGAGTAATTCTTTCACAGCTTTTTTGTCTAGAGAATCTGTAGTTACACCATGTTCACGTAGCCAGTCAATCATCTGCAGAACAGAGTTGGGATTTTCAAGGCCAGTTAATACTTTTAACTCTTCTTGAATCTTGGCTTTGCTCTCACTGTCTATTTTTATAGCGGCTTTTACAAAGTCAACATCAATGCCAATACCATGGTCATTGATAATCTGATCCTGGAGGTACTCATCCCAAACAAAATCAGGTACTGGGAAGTTTTTCAGTCGTTCCTTGATAGCCAATTCGACCTCAACATCACGTCTGTTGTAATCGATGAAGGTAGACCACTTGTCAGGCGCGTGATGAGCAAAGTTTCGAACTCGCCCTCCATTGACCTTAGTAGGCTTACAAGGTACGCAGAAGTAGCGAATGAGGTCAGCACCCTCTCTCATCTTTTGGTCTTTGAGTTTGAGGACTGTTCCAACTCCCTCAAGGGAGAGTGGAAATCCTAAATAGGCTGACCAAATCATGCTACATCTCCATGAAACTGGAGATAAAAATTCATCTGATAACAATTCGGGGTGATATTTCTTGAGCCAGTTTGATAGACAAATTCGCTCAAATGAAGCGTTGAATGCCCATTTGATGACTCTATCGTCTACTAAAGCTTCAAGAATATCTTGTGGTAACTTCTCCTTAGTTAAGTCGTAAACAGTTACTGGTCCATTATCGACAGATACCGCAAACAAAAGGATTTCAAAACTGTTATCCTCCGCATAGCGATAGACACCAGATTTTCGTAAGTCAATTTCACAATAAGTTTCGATGTCAATGCTGAGTTCTCTAATTGGCATAGTACGTCCTTTCTGAAAAAGGTGACAGAAGTACTGCCACCTAAAGTTCTATTTGTTTTTTCGACTGAGCGGTGTTTGGCTAAGTTTTTCTTTGTTTAGCTTTGCCTTTCGTTCCATTTCATTTCGAATGTCATCTCTAATGGTCATATAGCCGAAGTATAGTCCGATAAGCACCCAGAGTCCCATAATTGTACAAGTTAAAATAGTATACATCATCAATCTAATTCTCCATTTCTAGTTCAAAAAGTCATCATCTTCTTCTGTCGCAAAATCATCCTCAGCACGAGTGCGTCCTCCGAGGGGTTCACCATCACGCAATTTTTGCAAGTTATTCAAACCGCAAGCAATCCCTTTGTTGCCATTAGAATTGAAAGCATAGAAGGTAATAGAAGCACGACCGTAGATACCAGAGTACAATTCTGAAGTATCAATGATTTCTTGACGATTGCCGTCAACCACCCCAGGTTTGTGTGGAGAGTTGGCATTTACAAAGTAAGCATTTTTGTATGCTTCATCATCCGGGCGTTCAAGATCACCGTCACGAAGTGGAGTTTTCAGAGTAGATAATGCAGGTACAGATTTACCGTTGCCTTTGAGTTTTGACTCACCTTCTTTGTAAGCTTGTTCAATAGCAGACTTGATTTTGTTAATAGTGATTGTATCCTCTTTTGGGATGATGAGTGAGGCACTGTACTTGGGAGTGCTACCGTTAATTGACTTTGGCTCATTGGCATTTAAGTAGCTGAAGCGCGTGTTTGGTCCTGTAATTACTTTAGTTGTCATATAGTTAATCCTCTTTAAATTCATGTTTTGCTAGGTTCATCTCTTGACGGCTATCGTCAATTGGAACGAGTGTTGGTTTACCACTTGGTTTTATTACGAGACCACCAAGTAGGTCGTTAAAGGTTTTCTTGCCGAGGAGTTTGGTCATGGCAGTGATAGTCAAGAGTTTCTTTTCGTAAGGGTCATAGCCAGCATCCATCACAGCTTGACTCACGGCTGACTCATCTGAGAATTTACGAATAGAGCGACCTTCAACCAGTTTGTATCCTGGGATGTGATGTCCTTCGGTAGCTTCTTTCAAAGCATAGGCTTTGACATCATTTGCCCACGAAACTAGCAAGTCCAGTTTAGGCAAAATCTCTGCAATGTCCTCGTTATCAAGAGTAGCTGGATTCGCAAACTCCATCTTGGCAAGAGCCAAATTATCCTCCGAACGTTTGCGACAGATATTCTTTAGTTTACAGAATTGGCAGTGTTTACCAGACTGCATATCCCCCTCACCTTTGAATGCAAGTTCAGCTTTTGGAGCGAGTTCGTTTTCTGCCCATTCAATCAACTCAGTCTTTTCTATCTCAAAGGTAGATATGTTATGTTTTCGTGGTTGAAAGATGGTCATGGTGACTTTATCAAAATCATAAAGCCCATCAAACATCTCAAGAGCACCTAGGGCATAACACATCATTTGTGGGTTATAGTCTGCATCAACCAGAACACCAAGACCGTGCTTATAGTCGATAACCTGAAGTAATCCGTCAGCCACGATGATGCAATCCCCAGTTCCAAAACCCTCAGGTACCCACTTGGAAAAGTCCAGTCGTTGTTCGACAAGAACTGTAGGGTCACGAGAGTAACCTCTAGCTTTCTCGACTTGTTCCATGACATAGTTGCGATATTCTTCTGCGCAATACTGCATTTCCTCGTTGTAATATGCTAAATCCTCAGTCGGGTCACGCGCATTCCTTCCCAGAGCTTTCTCGACAAGATAAGCACATAGCTCGTGAGCATCCGTACCTTCAAGGGCAAACTCAGAGTTTACATCTGGCATATCTTCTGTTAATCGAACGGAAGGTGGACAGTTCAACCAACGATGTGATGCAGATGCGGATAGAATGGCGTGGTTAGTCATTACCAATCCCTCCAGCTTCTTCAAGGACTGCCGCAAAGTGTTTAGGGTCAAGAGCTGATAGAGAAGAAGCACCGTAGGCATTTAGCAGAGAACGAACCTCATTCTTAAAGCCATCTTTTGCCTTTGTAGCAAGGACTGCACGGACATCCTCCAATTGAATTTCCTTTTGTGGTTCATTTTTTGGTGGATTTGATTTAGGTACTGTTTCCTCCTCAGTAGTGAGGAGTTTCTTGAACTCATCCACCAAGCGAAGGTAGTACTTTGCGGTTTCTTCCATATCATGAATTAGTCTATTCAGTTCTTTCATTTTGCTCATTGATTTCTTCCTCCTTTATTTTACGAGCGAGTTGCTTTGAGATGACGCTGATGGCGGTAAGTGTATCGACCAGTTCATCATTGTGATTCACAGTTATTTCTTGAGTCATTTTGTGACCTCCTATCTTATTAGGTAGAGATGTGAACAAAAATTCCGGTTTTTATTAAAAATTTTTTGAATCGATGTTTTTCATCCCTTACACCTATATAGGTAATACTAGGATGTAATTTTCCGCTTTTTTATAAAATTTTTTTTATTTGGTAAACATGAAAATAATCTTCCTCTAGCTATATAAAGGAAGATTATTTTTTTTGAAAAAAATTTTATTAAGGTGCGGAAAAATGAGCCGTAGTTCTACCTAATAAGGTAGGAGGGAAAAATCTCCACACATCATTAATTACATTTGGAGGGTGCATAATGCAATTTACCTTATCTCATTCTGGACAGACTGGGGTTCAGACAACCACGGTTTATCCCAATCAAGTAACTGTTACAGATGAAATATCGCTACAAACTGTTGCGCAATTCGACCATGTGGCAGGGCTGTTTTTAAACAATACACGCTCAAATACCAATTTCATCCAGTCGGACGTTTTGGTCATGGATATTGATAATGACCATTCTGAAAATTCAGATGAGTGGATAACTGTAGAGCGATTAAAAGAAATCTTTGCGGATTATAACTTCGCTTTGGTGACAAGCCGTAGTCACATGCAGACTAAGGCAGGAAAAGCACCTAGACCCAAGTTTCATATCTACTTCCAAATTAATGAGGTAACAGATAAAGACATCTATGTAGCAATGAAGGAAGAACTTTGTAATCAATACAAGTTTTTTGATGATAATGCCAAGGATGCGGCAAGGTTCTTCTTTGGAAATCCCAATGCACAGGTTATATGGCATGATTCATGGCTAACTATTGATGAAGATTTGTTTCAAGCTGTGTCTATTGATGACGAGGAAGATTTCGATGCAGACTTCTATACTCCTTCCAGTGGACCAATCCAGCAAGGAAGTCGTAATTCAACGATGTCAGTATTTGCAGCTAAGATTGTCAAACGGTTAGGCGTGACCCAAGAAGCTAGGGATGGTTTTGATGAGCAGGCACAGAAATGTGTACCACCACTTGATATAGCAGAGTTAGATTCCATCTGGGGAAGTGCAGTCCGATTTTACAATCGAACCATTAAGCAGTCACAAGATTATGTATCACCTGAGGCCTATAACCGAGAAGCCATGCGACCTGATGACTATACCGATATTGGTGAAGCAGGACTGTTAGCTCGTGAATATGGAGACCGAATTGCTTTTACTCGTGAGACTGACTATCTTGCTTTCAATGGGAAACACTGGGTGGAGGATGAGCAATTGGCCATGCGACAGGTTCATGTTTTCTTGGATGAGCAACTAGCAGTGGCAGATGCCAACCTAGAGGATAAGACAAAACGGCTCATCCAAACAGGTATTTCAGAGGAACTGATTTTTAAGGGGGTTAAAGCCATTGAAAAAGCCCTTGATGGACCAAGTCAATTATCAGCCTTTAAGGAGTACAAGAAAGCATTTGACTTCCATAAATTTGTCATGAAATATCGTGATTATCGCCATCTCTCAGCTATCGTTAAAACCGCTAAACACATGGTTCGGATGAGTGTGTCTGAGTTTGATAACAATGAAATGTTGCTCAATACTCCTAAAGCCACCATTAACTTATCCCAGGGCTTAGCTGGTGTAAAAGATCATGATTCAACTGACTATATCACGAAGATGGCAACAGCTTCGCCAAGCGATAAGGGAAAAGGCTTGTGGCTAGAGACTCTAGCAACTTTCTTTTGTGGTAATCAAGAACTAATCGACTACGTTCAGATGGTGGTGGGTATGGCTGCTATCGGTAAGGTTTACCAAGAGCACCTTATTATCGCTTACGGCAGTGGGGCAAACGGCAAGTCTACCTTTTGGAATACCATTGCACGAGTGCTGGGCAACTACTCAGGCAAATTATCGGCAGATGCTCTAACCATGAGTGTCCGACGAAATGTTAGCCCTGAAATGGCAGAGTTAAAAGGAAAACGTCTTATTATTGCATCTGAGATGAGTGAGGGAATGCGGTTGAACACTTCAATGGTTAAACAACTTTGTTCGACAGATGAAATCTTAGCTGAGAAGAAGTACAAGGCACCATTTCATTTTGTGCCATCACACACGCTAGTTCTTTACACCAACCATCTACCAAAAGTAGGTGCGAACGATGATGGGATTTGGAGACGTCTGATTGTCATTCCTTTTAATGCCAAAATCACAGGTCGGTCAGATATCAAAAACTTTGCGGACTACCTGTACGAGGAAGCATCCGAGGCAATTATGTCATGGATTATTGAAGGTGCAGAGAAAGCAATCAATGCCAATTTCAAGTTAACTCTGCCAAAGGTTGTTGCTCAATCTGTGTCTGCCTATCGAGAAGCTAATGATTGGATGGGTCAGTTTCTTGGTGATTGTTGTGAAATCGGCGACCAATTAACTGAGAAATCAGGAGAACTTTACTCAGCTTATCGAGCTTATTGTGCTGGTATCAATGAGTACACGCGCAGCACAACGGATTTTTACACAGCTCTTGCGAATGCTGGTTTCACCAAAAAAAGAACAAACAAAGGTGTTATAGTGAAAGGTTTACAGTTGAAATTAGATGATGATTTCCTTGATTAACAGTGTAAATCAGTGCAAGTTGCCTCTAGCAATAGGAGGTGTTAGTGCATGTCGTGATAGTTAAGTCACAGAGTGATTATCAGAGTAGCTGAAAGTTGATGTTTTTAGTGAAGAGAAAAGTTTATACAAAACTGTCACGACTTTCACTGGAGTTAAAAAGTGCATGTCGAGAATGTCACATACAAAAGTTGCCATAGGAAGATTTAAAGTGCAGGTTTAGTAGGTCTTTTCTATAACTTAGATATAAGAAAAAATAAAAAAGATAAAAGAGATATAGGAAAGTAATGTAACTGACTATCGTGAGATACACTTTTTCCTTGGCGATGTTTTGACGAGAGGATTTATTATGCGAGAAAAAATTGTAGAACAGAAGTTAGTGAGTGAAGTGAAAAAGCGTGGAGGGATTTGTCCTAAATGGGTATCGCCATCTTTTTCTGGTGTACCAGACAGGCTAGTGTTTTTACCCAAGGGCAAGTTTGGCTTGGTGGAAGTGAAGTCTCCTGACCAAAAGCCAAGGGAGTTACAAGTGTCAAGGCATAAACTGTTCGCACGGTTAGGTTTCAAGGTTTATGTGATTGACCGCATTGAGATGATTGGAGAAGTGCTAGATGAAATTGACATTACATAACTATCAGGTAGTCGCCAAGGACTTCATCATAGGTCACCCTTATGCAGCAGTCATATTAGACATGGGGATGGGAAAGACGGCAACAACCTTGTCTGCAGTGAATGAATTGATGTTTGACCGATTTGAAGTCACAAAGGTTTTGGTTATTGCCCCACTGCGCGTCGCAAATACTGTCTGGAGTGATGAGATTGAGCAATGGGCTGAGTTGCGTCACTTACGGTATTCGAAAATTGTGGGAACCCCCAAGCAACGAAAAGTAGCTCTTCAGAAAGATGCGGATATCTATATCGTCAATCGTGAAAACCTTCCTTGGTTGGTAGAACAATGTAGTCCCTACTTCAAGTGGGATATGGTAGTGATTGATGAATTGAGTTCTTTCAAGTCATGGCAGTCCAAACGTTTCAAAGCCTTTATGGTAATGCGTCCTTACATGAAACGTATTGTTGGGTTGACTGGAACACCAAGCTCAAATGGTCTAATGGACTTGTTCGCAGAGTTTAAAGTCATTGACGGAGGAGAACGTCTTGGTCGCTTCATCGGTGAGTTTCGTAGTCGCTACTTTGAAGAAGGTCGTCGCAATGGCAATATTGTCTATGAATACATCCCCATGGACTATGCGGAGTGTCAAATTCAAGACAAGATTAGTGATATTACCATTTCTATGAAAGCCTTAGACTATCTGGATATGCCTGATTTGATTTCAACCAAGAAACTAGTGCGTATGTCAGAAAAGGAGAAAGAAAGGTACAGTCAGTTTAAGAAAGAGTATGTATTGTCAGAGTTGGATGGATTAGAAGTAACTGCTACCAATGCTGCAAGCCTTACGAACAAGTTAGTTCAGTTATCTAATGGTGCTGTATATTCTGATGATCATACAGTCGTGTCACTTCATGAACAGAAACTAGATGCCCTTGAAGATATCCTTGAATCCGCAAATGGGGAGCCTGTTTTAGTTGCCTATTGGTTCAAACATGACTTGGCTCGGATTATGGGTCGTTTAGAAAAACTCAAGGTAAAGAGTCGGGTATTGAAAACAGAAGAAGATATTCGTGAATGGAATAAGGGTAATGTACCAGTTGGCTTACTTCATCCAGCTGGAGCAGGTCATGGGTTGAATCTTCAAAAAGGCGGTCACCACTTGGTCTGGTTTGGTTTAACGTGGTCGTTGGAACTATACCAACAAACAAATTCACGACTTTGGCGTCAAGGCCAGGAGGCTGAGACAGTTGTTATTCAACACATTGTGACTGAAGGAACGATTGATGAGGAAATTCTCAAGGCACTAGAAAACAAAGATGCAAAACAAGAACGGCTGATTGAAGCTGTTAAAGCACAAGTAGGAGGAACAGATGGATAAGGTGGAATATATAGCTAAAAACTATCGTGACATGAAAATGAAGTTACATTTAGTTCAGGAGAAATTGCTCAACTATCGACCTATCTCAGAGAATAGTGTGATTCAGTCACTGGTATTTGAGAAGTCAGAGCATGAAAAGGTCAAGAAAAGTAAAAACCATGGTCGTAGTGAGCTGATTTCTCTTAGTTTTAGAGAAAAACAAGAACAAGAAAATCAAGAGTACCTCAGTAGTTTGCTTAATACCTACTACTGCTTAAAAATGGATCTTTACTACTTTGAGTTCGTTATGGAGCTAATACCTGAGGATTTGAAGCCATTAGCCAAGGATTTAATTTACTTAGGCAAGAGTTGGACTGAACTAGAAGAGATTTATGAAATCAGTCATTCAACACTTGCTTATCGTAGGCGTAAGATTCTAAAACAATTACGCAAGTGTTATCGTTGGACTTCAAAAAGTCTTGAACTTAAGGTGGAAGATTATCACATCCCTATCTAGTGATGGTTGAATGCACTAAATTGGTACTAAATTAGCACTAAATTTGTACTGGTTTAGTACTGATTTTCAACCTAGACCTGTGATATACTTAAGATGTCAAAAAAGATAAAAATCTCCCTCAAATGACTGGATATTCTTTGGCTGATAGGGTAATATACACCTAGAAAAACCAAAGGAGAATAACCATGTGGACTGACGGACGGATTGATTATCAAGGACAAAAAGTGGATTACATTGCCAAGGTTAGTCCCCAACCTTCAGAAGTTGGAATTGACCTTGGATGTGTTTTCAAATTAGATATTGAAGTAGCTGAAGAAACAATCGTTTCTTACGACAGAGGATGGGAACTCTATCCTGAAACAGAAGAACGTGAAGCCATTCTTGAGGCGGTTTTGTTAATTTTAACTGTTTAAAATATCTATAAATTAATGCATAAAAGACTGGCTATATCTCCTTTTTAGAGTTAATATGTACACAACAAAAGAAGAGGAGAATAATACAATGACAAAACGCCAACAAGAAAAACTCAATGCCCTTTTAACAGAAATTGCAAAGGAAGAACTTTTTGTAGAAACCTTGGAAAAACGTTGGAGCGACAATCTAGACTTCTACGATGTTTCGGTATGGGGTATCAAAAGAGCATTGGAGAGAGCCTACGAAGCAGGCCAAAAATCAGTAAAATAAAGTAAAGCCTAGCCTCATAAAGGTTGGGCTTTTTGCGTGGAGGAATTATGATTATTTCTAGTGAACAAGTTTCAGTTGGACACCCAGATAAAATCTGTGATCAGATTTCAGATGCCATTTTGACGGAGTGTCTCAAGTTTGACAAATCAAGTCGAGTGGCAGTTGAGACCTTAATCAAAGATACCCAGGTTATAGTAGCTGGTGAAATTTCGACAAGACATTACTTTAATCTCGAGAACATTGTTCGTCGGGTTGTCGAGCCACTTGGTATGAAGAATGTTCGGGTAACTAACCTACTTGGACTCCAAAGTTCTGATATTGCCCAAGGTGTTGATAATGGTGGTGCTGGTGACCAAGGAATGATGTTTGGTTATGCGACTGATGAAACACCTGAGTACCTCCCACTGCCTTATGTTCTAGCAACTCGAGTTCTTGAGAAACTGATGTCGCTTGGTCACCCCTTACTTGGAAAGGATGCCAAAGCTCAGGTATCCTACGACTATGAGAAGAAACGGATTGATACCTTTTTAGTTTCCATCCAGCATACTGAAATGGCCGACCTTGCCAAAGTGAAACGAATTGTGACCGAAGCTATGATGTCAGTAGCACTTCGTTACCGTCAGAATCTAGATTTCAAAGTTCTAGTCAATCCAACAGGTCGTTTCGTACTTGGTGGTTCTTTTGCGGATGCAGGAGTTACTGGTAGAAAGATTGTGGCGGATACCTACGGCGGTTTCGCACATCATGGTGGAGGTGCCTTCTCTGGAAAAGACCCAAGCAAGGTGGACAGATCCGGTGCCTACATGGCACGAAAGATTGCAAAGGATATTGTTAGAGAAGGCTATGCGAAACGATGTGAAGTACAATTAGCCTATGCCGTTGGAGTAGCCAAACCTGTTTCGGTGTATGTAGATACCTTTGGAACCAGTCGCTACACCGCAAAACAACTGGAAGGAATGATCCGTGAGCGGTATGATTTAACACCACGAGGTATCATTAAGGAACTTCATCTCTTGAATGTAGACTACACCAAGACAACTTGCTTTGGGCATTTCACAAAAGGTTATCTTCCTTGGGAGAAATAGTGATATAATTGAGAGAGTAAAGGAGTGTTCATATGCCCAATCCTCAAGTATCTTCTATAACCGTATCACTATTTAGTTTCATGTTGCCGATGATTTCAATTGACATTAACGTAGAAGAAAAATTGGTAAGTATCCAAAAATTTCCTGAGACAGAAGCCGAGATAATAACAATCTCCAATATCCGATTATTTTTCTTCTTAAATCAATTAAAACGTGTGAAACTGTCTGAATGGAAGGAATATTATTCAAATGAGATGGAGATTTTAGATGGTACTCAGTGGAATGTATCATTTGTCATGAATGGAAGAACTTACAAATGCTCGGGGGATAATAATTTTCCAAGAGAATGGACGTTATTTTGTAGGGCAATAAATAGATTAGTAAAGCACAATTACCTAGAATAATTGTGCTTTTTCTTTGGAGGGAAAATGCCAAGAAGACCAAGCACACCTTGTAAACAAAATGGTTGTCCTAACCTAGTACCTTATGGACAGAAGTATTGTGAGAACCATAAAGCAAACTACCAACTGGATACCAAGTCAACCAGAGCCAAAGGATACAATGCCCAGTGGAATAAAGCACGACTTCGTTACTTAAAAGTTCATCCACTCTGTGTTCAATGCAAAGTCAAAGGTCGATTGACCAAGGCAATAGTGGTTGACCATATCACACCCCACAGAGGTGACCAAGAACTCTTTTGGAATCAAACCAACTGGCAAGCACTTTGTAAGTCATGTCACGACCGCAAGACCAAGACGACTGACCGATATGTGGAGTATACGTATCGATTTTAGTCTTTGAGTTTCGTTACAAAAGTATCTAATTTTTAACCCTATGGGGGAGGGGGGATGAAATCTCTAAACCCTTGGGAGACTAAGACCGACGCCCCCTCAAACGTGCAATTTCGCAAAATTCGCAAGCGGGTACATTAAAATCGCTTCATTTTGACGTTCCTTCCCACCGTTATCACGTTTCTAATGTGGGGATGTAGCGTTCCCTAGTATGGCATTTTGGTAATAAAATAGTGAAAAAGGCTAGAAACAATGTAGAAAATAGTTGTTTTTAGTCCTTTTTTGCTGGAAAGGAAAACAAATGGACGAAAGTCAACGCAAACAAATCTGGAAAATGCGAGCAGAAGGTCTTGGCTATGGATTCATCGGCAAGGCTACAGGACTGTCTAGAGATTCTGTTAAAAAATACTGTAAACGAAATCCAGCATTGCTTGGTTATGGAGCGGCGACAAAGCAAATGGCAAAAGCCGACCAGAATGACGGACTCCGTTGCCCTCAGTGTTATCAAACACTTAAAATTCATAAAATAGGAAGACCAAAGAAGTTCTGTTCGGATAAGTGTCGTAAGGTTTGGTGGACAACACATTCTGACGAACACGATAAATCAAAAACCGCATATGAAGATTTGACTTGCCAACAATGTGGCAGGTCATTTTTATCTTATGCCAATCCAAATAGAAAATATTGTAGCCATTCGTGTTACATTCAATCACGATTTTATAAAGGAGAAACCAATGACAAGTCAACCAACAATGGAAATTAGAGAGATTCGATTATCTGAACTACACCCAGCCTCTTACAATCCTCGAAAAAAACTCAAAAAGGGTGACAAGGAGTATGAAAAGATTAAGCAAAGCCTACTCAAGTTTGGCTACGTTGACCCCATCATCGTCAATAAAGATTTGACGGTTATTGGTGGCCATCAACGATTAACTGTATTGAAGGACTTAGACTATGAAACTGCCAAATGTGTCATTGTCGATTTATCCAAGGAAGATGAAAAGGCCTTAAACATTGCCCTTAATAAAATCACCGGTCAATGGGATGACCAGCTTTTGGCGGACTTGCTTTTGGATTTACAGGAGTCAGATTTCAATCTCGACCTGACTGGTTTTGAACCACCAGAAATTGACGATATCCTATCAAATATCCATGATAAAGACCTATCAGATGATGATTTTGATGTTGAAGAAGAATTAAAGAAACCGACCTTTTCAAAACGAGGTGACATTTGGCAACTTGGTAAGCATCGAGTGATTTGTGGCGATTCAACTAAAGCTGAAACGTATGACCAACTGTTAGGTGATAAAAAGGCAAACTTGGTTGTGACAGACCCGCCGTATAATTGCGATGTTGAAAAGACGGCAGGTAAAATTCAAAATGACAATATGGGTGATTCTGAATTTTATCAGTTTCTTTTAGCTATGTTTACTCAAGTTGAGAACCACATGGAAGCCGACGCCTCAATCTACGTATTTCATGCGGATACGGAAGGATTGAACTTCCGTAAGGCATTTAAGGATGCTGGTTTTTATCTCAGTGGATGTTGCATTTGGAAGAAGAACTCATTAGTGCTTGGACGTAGTCCTTATCAATGGCGACATGAGCCAGTCTTATACGGGTGGCGTCAAAAAGGCAAACACCAATGGTTCAGTGACCGTAAACAGACGACCATTTGGGAATACGACCGTCCTAAGTCCAGCAAAGACCATCCAACCATGAAGCCGATTCAGCTCATGGCTTACCCTATTCAAAATTCATCCATGAGAGGGACTTTGGTATTGGATCCTTTCCTTGGGTCTGGGTCAACCCTCATTGCGGCAGACCAGACAGGACGTATCTGTTATGGGATTGAACTTGATGAGAAGTTTGTGGATGTCATTGTGAAACGCTACATGGAAGCAACGGACAATACAGATGTGACGGTAGTCCGTGAAGGTCAATCAATCAGTTATGAAGAAGCAGTGAAACAGTTAGGGGGGATGTAATGTCTAATGTTCACTATTCATTTATTGGTTCAATTGGTATAGGAACTTTGAAAGATGGCACTCAATTTAGGTTTGATAGAGACAGATTCTCACTTATAGAAGATATTAACTTCTACCGAAATAAAAATAACGATGAAGATGCAAAGTCGTACATTATTTGTGCGAAAGGCAAATATCTTCATCGTTATTTATTTGGTCATCGCCATGGATATGAAATCGACCACATTAATCTAGATACCTTTGATAATCGTTCTGAGAATATTCGTTTTTGTACGCATCAACAAAACCAAATAAATCAAGGTCTACAATCAAATAATACTTCTGGAGTAACAGGGGTTAGTTATTATAAACCAAGACAAAAATATCGTGCCAGAATCAAAATCTCTCAACGTGATATTCACCTGGGTTATTATGATACATTCCTAGAGGCAACCCAAGCTAGGAATGTTGGCATTGAATTGTTGTTTGGTGAGTACGGTCGTTATAACAAAGTTCCTGAAGTACCAAACTGGATTCGTAATAAAGTTGAGAAAATATGTAGGAATTATAAGTCATTCGCTTTAACAAATTATAGGGAGGAGACGGTATGACCTTAACTTTTCTTGATTTCTTTGCAGGAGTGGGTGGTTTTCGTCGTGGTTTGGAATTAGCTGGTTTCAAATGTATCGGTTACTGTGAAAAGGATAAATTTGCAAGAAAATCTTACGAAGCAATGTACGACACGAAAGGAGAATGGTTTCATGACGACATCACAAGCATTGACCAAACACAACTTCCAAAAGCAGATCTCTGGTGTGCGGGAAGCCCTTGTCAAAATGTGTCTATCGCAGGAAAGCGAGCAGGCCTATACGGTGAGCGAAGTGGACTCTTTTTTACATTTGTTGACATCATCCAAAGCCAAGAGGAAGAAGATAAACCCGAGTGGATACTCCTTGAAAATGTTAAGGGACTTTTATCAAGTGGCGGGGGACGAGATTATCTCGACTATCTCTCTATCTTGGATGAAGCAGGGTACGACCTCGAGTGGCAAGTGTTCAATTCAAAAGACTACGGAGTTCCCCAAAATCGAGAACGCATCTACACTCTCGGACATCTTAGAAGTAGAGGTCGACGAAAAGTACTACCTATCAGCGGAGAAAGCGGTAGCCATCTTAAGCAACTTGTAGGTGGTATGCAAAGCTATCGTGTCTACGACCCTAGTGGAATTGCCACAACCCTTGTTGGTGAGGGTGGTGGACTGGGTGCTAAGACAGGTCTTTATCTTATTGACCAATCTTTGACAGAACCAAAGTTGACAGATGAGGCACGATGTATCACCGCACGATATACTGCTGGAGCTACAAAGCGGACTGCGATGAATTCTGGAGTACTCGAAATTCAACCCATTCTGACACCCAATCGAATCAATAAGCGTCAAAATGGACGTAGGCTCAAGGAACAGGATGAGCCAATGTTCACATTGACCTCTCAAGACCGCCATGGTGTTCTTGAAGGTATCAAGGTCAGAAATGGTACAAAGCAAGGTTATCAAGTTGCTGAGGTTGGAGATTCGGTGGATTTATCTTATCCCAACTCTCCAACGAGACGAGCAAGAGTTGGGAAGGGAATTGCCCATAACCTCTCCTGTGGTGGGCAAATGGGTGCTGTGGTTTGGAATGATCGAGTTGTAAAAATCAGACGCTTAACCCCTCGAGAATGTTTTCGCCTACAAGGTTTTTCGGATGATTTGTTCGAGAAAGCCCAAGCAGTAAACTCCGATGCCCAACTATATAAACAAGCTGGAAATGGTGTGACGGTTACAGTTGTATATGCCATTGGTTGTGCCATTCTAGCAAGCGAAGAATTATCAAAAATATCTTCAAAATAATCTAGAAATGACTGGATATAAGTCTCCTTTAGAGTTAATATGTACACAACAAAGGAAGAGGAGAACAAAACCATGGCAACAACACTTGAAAAACTTTACGAAATCTACCCAGCAACCGCAAGCATCATTCCTTACAAAGATTGGGTCATCGTTGCATCGAATGGATATAAAGGAACAGAAGTTGAGATTTACGAAACGGCTGATAGTCTTGAGGAGTTTGAAAACTTTGACCGCAGATTTGACCGCATTTACCAAGAAGCAGGAACATTCGAAGACTTTGGACATGCAGTTAAGTGGGCATTTGAAAAGATTGGAGAATAACATGGACGCAAAAATTTTCAATAACCTAAAGGCAATCTATCCGGTTGGTACAAAGGTTAGATTAGTAAAAATGGATGACCCACATCCAGTTCCTAAAGGAACACTTGGAACTGTGATTGGAGTGGATGATATTGGATCACTCCTAGTTAAGTGGGAAAATGGCAGTTGCCTAAATGTTTTGTATGGAATTGATATCGTAGAAAAGGTAATGTGAGATGTGGGAAATTATGACTCGAACGGTTGGAGACAGACATTACGTTTGTGAGTTTCTCCGTGAAGACACAACAGACCCAAGGAATATAGACGGTGCTTGGATTAGAATACTAACTATCAAGCGAGATGGTAACTATATTTACCAATATCGATATGGGAATGAAATAGATAACATGGACGATATTGACAGAACTGTCTGTCAGTCTGTACTTGATAACTTTAATGAACTGTAAGAAAGAACTCGAATTGAGTTCTTTTTTCTTACTCTAAAGGAGGTGAGATTGTGGCAATCAGGGGGCGAAAACCAAAGCCTACGAATATGAAAATACTTGAGGGAAACCCTGGTAAGCGACCACTCCCTACGAATGAAGTCAAACCCAAACAAAAAGCCCCACGTTGCCCACAGTGGCTTGAAGATGATGCAAAGAAGGAGTGGAAACGGATGGGAAAAATTCTCGAACAGATGGGAATTTTGACCGAAATGGACATGACTGCTTTTGCAGGATATTGTCAAGCTTACGCACGCTGGAAAGAGGCGGAAGAGTTTCTTACCAAGCATGGCTCCATTATCAAAACCCCGAATGGTTATCTGCAACAAGTCCCTCAAGTCTCTATCAGCCAGACTAACCTCAAAATCATGCTTAAATTCTGTGAACAGTTTGGTTTAACACCATCAGCACGTAACCGTTTAGCGACGATGGATTCGGAAGTTGGTACTGGTGATGAAATGGAAGATTTGTTAGGAGGAATTTTATGAGCTATCATTATGAACCAAGTCCATTCATGCTTCCAACCTCACACTATGATAAGGTAAAGGCTGATAGGGCAGTAACATTTATCAATAACCTCTCCCATACCAAAGGCAAGTGGGCAGGAAAGCGATTTGATTTGTTGCCGTGGCAGGAACAGATTGTCCGTGACCTATTTGGAATTGTCAAGGAGGATGGTAACCGTCAGTTCTTAACAGCCTATATAGAAATTCCAAAGAAGAATGGTAAGTCTGAGCTAGCAGCGGCTATCGCTCTTTATCTACTATATGCGGATAATGAAGCCAGTGCTGAAGTTTATGGTGCGGCTTGTGACCGAAACCAAGCATCAATCGTATTTGATGTGGCCAAACAGATGGTGCAGATGAGTCACCCCTTGGAAAAGCGTTCTAAGATAATGGGTGCTACCAAGCGTATTGTCAATTATTCTAATGCTGGGTTTTACCAAGTTCTTTCTGCAGAGACTGGGACAAAGCATGGACTAAACGTATCTGGCTTGGTCTTTGATGAAATCCACGCTCAGCCTAATCGCCATTTGTATGATGTATTGACCAAAGGGTCAGGAGATGCAAGGGAACAACCCCTCTTTTTTATTATCACGACAGCTGGAACGGATAGGAACTCCATCTGTTATGAATTGCATACTAAAGCATTGGATATTTTGAATGGTAGAAAGAAGGACACGTCATTCTATCCTGTGGTTTATGGATTATCCGATGAAGATGATTGGAATGATGAAGCAAACTGGAGAAGAGCCAACCCTTCACTTGGGCATACTATTGGGATTGACCGTGTTAGAGAAGCCTACCAACAGGCACTTGACAATCCTGCTGAAGAAAATGTCTTTAAGCAGCTCCGTCTAAATATGTGGACAAGCTCAAGCATTGCTTGGATTCCTGAACATGTTTATGCTAAGGGAAATGATCCTATTCAATATGAAAACCTCAAGGGTCGTAGTTGCTATGCAGGGCTAGACCTTTCTAGTACGTCAGATATAACAGCTTTAGTCTTGGTATTTCCTCCTAGATTTGAAGAGGAAAATTATATCGTTCTGCCATACTTTTGGCTACCTGAGGATACATTGGAACTGCGGTGTCGACGTGACCATGTTCTATATGATATTTGGGAGCGTCAGGGCTACATTAAAACTACAGAGGGTAATGTTGTTCACTATGGTTTCATCGAAAAGTTTATTGAAGAATTATCGGAAATTTATCATATCAAGGAAATAGCCTATGACCGTTGGAATGCGACACAAATGGTTCAGAATCTAGAAGGTATGGGCTTGACCTTGGTGCCTTTCGGTCAGGGATACAAGGATATGAGTCCACCATCAAAGGAACTTTATAAACTTATGATGGAAGGTAAGATTCAACATGGTGGGCATCCAGTTCTGAAATGGATGGGACAAAACGTAGTCATGAGACAAGATCCTGCTGGTAATATCAAGCCTGATAAGGAAAAGTCAGTCGAGAAGATTGACGGTATTGTAGCACTCATAATGGGGCTGGACCGTTGTATTCGTCATCAAATCGATGAAGGAAGTGTGTATGATGAACGTGGAATATTGAGTTTTTAGGATGAAAATAACCTAAATAGGTTGAATATATCCTAAAAAGTGGTAGAATAGTGAAAAGGAGGATATTACCATGCAAATCAATATTGAAAACTTAGTCTCTATTTCTGAAGCAAATCAAAACTTTTCTAAGGTAGCTCGTATGGTCGATACGAATGGTACTGCAGTAATATTGAAAAATAACACACCAAAGTATGTATTAGTGGACTATCAGAGTCTAATTAAAGAGGAACAGGCAACCCCTACGGTTGTTGAACAATCAACTTTGGATGAAGTTGCGACTTCGGTTTTATCACGCCATCTTGATGCATTTAAGGAATTGGCAAAATGAAAGTATTAACTGTTGAACAGGTTATTGAATTACATACTAGGTTAATTCAAGCTACTGGGGGTTTAGATGGTGTTAGGGATGTTGGTTTAATAGAATCTTCACTATCTTCAGCTTTTAGTACTTATTTTGGTGTTGAGAAGTATCCAAGTATTGAAGAAAAGGCTGCTAGACTTTGTTATTCGCTAGTTAATAATCATGCCTTCCTTGATGGGAACAAGCGAATTGGAGTGTTTGTCATGATTATTTTTCTAGAATTAAATGGCATTGTGTTAAATCAGACTGATGATGAAGTAGTGAAGCTAGGACTTGGAGTAGCTTCATCAGAATTAGATTATGATGCAATTTTAGAATACATACGGAATCATTAAAACTTTTCTTATTGAGGATATAACTTCAAGAAAGTGATAGAATATGGTATCTATTTGAAGAAGGAGAGATGAAAACCATCTAAGAACAAACGATAAGCACTTCAATCGAGGTGCTTTTTTCGTACTCAAAAGGAGGAAGTATGGGACTACTAGATTTACTGGGACGTAAGCGTTCTAGAGATAAACCACGAAATAGTTATGAAGGTCAGGACTTCTCATATCTGTTTGGACGAACGACCAGTGGGGAGAACGTAGATGAGTTTAAAGCTATGCAGACGACAGCTGTTTATGCTTGTGTCCGTATCTTAGCTGAAGCGGTAGCTTCACTACCCATTCATGTTTATGAGAGAACGGCAACTGGAAAGGAAAAGAAGGTGGAACATCCCCTTTATTTTCTCTTACATGATGAACCTAACTCTGAGATGTCATCCTTTATCTTTAGAGAAACCTTGATGACCCATCTATTGATATGGGGCAATGCCTATGTCCAGATTATCCGAGATAGGAGTGGACAAATTATCAGTCTTTACCCACTTTTACCAGATAAGATGTCTGTTCATCGAGACGAGAGTGGCAAGCTCTATTACAAATATAAGCGTCAGTCAGAAGAAAATCCTAACTTTAAGGAAAAGGGTGATGCTATCTTGAGAGCAGAAGATGTTCTCCATGTTCCAGGTCTTGGTTTTGATGGCTTGATAGGTTATTCTCCAATTGCCCTTGCTAAAAATGCTATCGGTATGACCTTGGCTACGGAAAACTATGGGGCATCATTCTTTAAAAATGGTGCAAATCCAGGTGGTGTTTTGGAACACCCAGGTATTCTCAAAGATCCCAAACGAGTGAGAGATTCATGGAATGCAGTCTACAATGGGGTAACCAATGCCCATAAAGTGGCAGTTCTTGAGGAAGGGATGAAATACACTCAAGTAGGCATTCCACCAGAAGAAGCCCAGTTTCTCCAAACTAGAAAATTCCAAATCAATGAAATTGCAAGGCTCTACCGCATTCCACCTCATATGGTTGGTGACTTGGAGAAATCCTCATTTTCAAACATCGAGCAACAATCACTAGAATTTGTTAAATATACCTTAGACCCTTGGGTAGTTCGTCTCGAACAGGCTTTCAAGAGGTCTCTTTTTTTACCTGAAGAAAAGAAAACCTACTTTGTGAAGTTCAATGTAGATGGTCTTCTTCGTGGAGACTATCAGAGTCGAATGAATGGCTATGCGATTGGGAGACAAAATGGCTGGCTGTCGACGAATGATATTCGTGAACTTGAGGACTTGAATCTCCTTTCAGATAAGGAAGGAGGCAATCTCTACTTGATAAATGGAAACATGACGAAACTGAAGGATGCGGGTGGCTTTATGAAACAAGCACCGTTAGTACAAGAAACACAATCTGAGGAGGATATGGATGCATAAGTTTTGGAATTTTACAGAAGATGATAGTGGTCGAACACTTCGTATTGAAGGACAGATTGCTGAAGAGACGTGGTTTGGCGATGAAGTCACGCCACAAGTATTTAAAAATGATTTACATGCAGGAAACGGAGACATCACCCTCTGGATTAATAGTCCAGGGGGTGATGTTTTTGCGGCTGCACAAATCTATAACATGCTGATGGATTACAAAGGTGATGTCCATGTCGTGATTGATGGCTTAGCCGCAAGTGCTGCTAGTGTCATTGCCATGGCAGGTACAACGGTTTCTATGAGTCCGGTTGCCATGATGATGATTCACAACCCTTGGACTGTGGCACAAGGTGAAGCCAAGGATATGCAGAAGGTCATTGAAATGCTGGGAGAGATTAAGGAATCCATCATCAATGCCTATGAATTAAGAACAGGACTTTCAAGAACCAAGCTATCACACCTCATGGACTCAGAGTCTTGGTTCAATGCCAAAAAGGCTGTTGAACTAGGCTTTGCGGACAAGATTCTCTTTGACAAACAAGGGGAACATGGAATGGAAATTGAGAGTTATTCTTTTAGTCGAACTGCTGCCCAACAAGATTTACTTGTAAAAATGCAGGCGAAACTTGAAGTCCAACAACCAAAGAAAACAATCCCTATCAATCAGTTGGAAAAACGATTGAATTTGCTCAAATAACGAAAGGAAAATGAATTGATGTCTAAATTACTTGAATTGAAAGAAAAACGTAACCAAGCTTGGCAACAAGCAAAAACCTTCCTTGATTCTGTCCGCTCTGAGGACGGACTGGTATCAGAGGAGGATTCTAAACGCTATGATGATATGGAAGCAAAAATCAACCTCTACAATCAAGAAATTGCACGATTGGAGCGTCAAGAAAAGATTGACCTTGAACTTTCTCAACCAGCCTCACAGGCTCTAATTGGACAACCCACTACAGTTTTGAATGACAAGACTACAGAAGAGGAAAAGAGAGGTGTGGCTTCAGATAGCTATGCCAAGACATTTTGGACAAGTGTACGTAAGCGTCACTTCTTTGATGTCAAGGATATCCTTCGAGTTGGGGAAGATACCGAAGGTGGTCATCTGGTTCCTGATGAGTATGAGAAGAAACTAGTTCAAGGATTACAAGAAGAGAATTTCTTCCGTAGCCTTGCGACTGTTATCAAAACATCTAGTGGTGAACGTAAGATTCCTGTTGTGACAGGACATGGTTCAGCCTCGTGGATGGATGAAAATGGTCTTTATCCTGAAACGGAAGAAACCTTTGGTCAGGTGACACTAGACTCTCATAAGATTGGGACTGCCATTCGTATTTCAGAAGAGTTGCTAAACGATTCAGTCTTTGACCTTGAATCCTATATGACAGCTGAATTTGCTCGTCGAATTGGAACGGAAGAAGAAAAGGCATTCTTGATTGGTGACGGTTCTAAGAAACCGACAGGTATCTTTACTCAGGCAGAAGTTACAGGTCCAACGACTGCTACAAAAGATATTACCTTTGATGACATGATTGAACTGTATCATTCTCTACCAGCACCATATCGTAAGAATGCAGTTTGGATTTTACATGATACGACTGTCAAAGCTATCCGTAAACTCAAGGACAATAATGGCAATTACATCTGGCAACCGTCTACACAAGCTGGACAACCAGATTTGATTCTAAATCGTCCATACTATACCTCAACCTTTGCTCCACTTCCTGAAGCAGGAAACAAGGCCATTGCATTTGGTGATTTCTCATATTATTGGATTGCGGACCGTCAAGGTCGGACCTTCAAACGATTGAACGAACTCTATGCCAATAATGGACAGATTGGTTTTCTTGCGTCACAACGTGTTGATGGTAAGTTAGTCCTACCTGAAGCCGTGAAGACACTAACAGTAAAGGCTAAGTAGTCATGGTTAGTTTAGCGGAAGCAAAACAGTATCTCAAAGTGGAACACGATGATGAGGATGGACTGATTGAGCAGTTGCTTGAAACCAGTCAACAACTCTGCGAAGATATTTTGCGACAATCAATTTATTCAGACGTTCTAAAGACGGCAATCCTTTATGGGGTTGCCTATCTTTATGAACACAGAGAAGATGCCAATCATAAGGAGTTGAAAGAGACTCTCTATCATTTGTTGTTGGCCGAACGAAAGGATGTTTTCTGATGAAGATTGCACCATTGAGGGAACGCTTGTCATTTCAGATTCGACAGATTGTTCAAGATGAGATTGGCAATGAAACTTCGACATGGATACCTTTATTTGACCGGTGGTGCTCTTGTCGTCCTCTCACCTTGACCGAAAGGGATGGGAGTGTGACGAAACTGGAACAAGAGAAAGTCCAGTTCACCCTCAGGTATGAAAAGGCAATTCTTGGACTTCATTCCTTAACGACTCACATTCAATTTCGTGGTCAAACCTATGAGATTGAGTCTATTGATGGAGATACAGTGCCACGTCAACTGATTTACATCGTCGCCATTAGGGAGGAGAGTTATGACTAGAATTGAACTAGATGCACTTGAAACTGCCATCGCAAATGAGCTGGCGGAATTTGTAGAGGATACAACAGAGGTGATGCGTGAAGTTGTAGAGGAAGTCACCGAGGAATCCATCGTAACCTTGAAAGCAACGTCACCTAGAAAGAGTGGTTCCTATGCCAAAGGGTGGAAGAGTAAAGCAACGATTGATACTAGTACAGGTCTAACCAAGACCATTCATAATCGAACGCCAGGCCTGACGCATCTGTTAGAAAATGGTCATGCCAAAAGCTCTGGTGGGCGAGTTGAGGGAATCAAGCATATCGCTCCCGTTGAGAAACAAGCGATACAATCCTTAGAAGAAAAGCTGAGAAAGCGAGTGTGATAAGACATGTTACTGAGTGAAATGTACTCCATTCTCAAAGAATTACAGCTCCCAGTTGCCTACCATCATTTTGAAGAAGGGAGTCATCCAAGACCACCGTATCTAGTATATTTGGTGCCTGATTCAGATAATCATGGTGCAGACAATTGGACCTATCATAAGCAGAATAACCTGCAAGTGGAACTCTATACCACTAAGAAAGATTTAGCAACTGAACACAAGGTGGAGTCATTATTTGACAGCCACCTTATTTATTTTGAAAAAGTAGAGACCTATATCTCATCAGAGAAACTCTACCAAATAACCTATTACATCACATTACATGGAGGATAATATGGCTGAAAAGAATAAGGTCACCTTTGGACTACAAGATGTCCATTGGGCAGAAGTTACAAGCGAAGGTTCGGATGGTACGTTGACATACGGCAATGTAGAACGCCTTCGTGGTGCTGCAGAATTAACCCTTGAACCAACAGGAGATAAGGGTTCTTATAAGGCAGACAATATCAATTTTTATACAACAGAGTCAAACGATGGTTACGAAGGGACACTAAAAGTTGCTCTTCTAACGCAGGAATTTTTGACACGAGTCCTTGGAGAACAGTTGGATGCGACGACAAACACCATTTCAGAGATCGCAAACAGCGAGAAGAAAAATTTTGCTTTGATGTTTCGTTTTGAAGGGGATAAAAAAGAAACATTACACGTTTTGTATTATTGTTACGCATCTCGTCCGACTGTTGGTTCAAAAACCAAGTCTGGTTCAGATATCAATGAGGTAGAGTTGACCTTTACTGCCAGTCCTCGTCCACTTGATAAAGTTGTACGTAGACGTACAACGGAGGAAACGAGTGATGAGATTCGTGAAAACTGGTTCAAGGCAGTTTTTGAGCCTCGTAAGTAAGGGAGAAGGCAATGAGAGAAAGTATTACCATAGCAGGCACGACCTACGAGTTAGCAACCAATGCCTACACACCAATTGCTTATAAAGAGCAGTTTGGTAAGGACTATTTCCAAGACTTATTCTCGATGGTCAATAGTCAAGCAATCTTGGCAAAACTTGACCAGTTAGAAGATGGAGAGGAATTACAGGCCCATCATATTGATGTTTCTATTCTGTCTGATTTCGATATGACATTTTTCCATCGAATCTTTTGGGTTTTTGCGAAGTCAGCCAATCCACGAGTGAAACCATTTGTGGATTTTTATATGGAGATGGAAGAATTTCCAGTGCAGGAAGTAGCCCCTGTCTTGATGAATATGTTGAACCAAGGGATGTCAACCAGAAAAAAGCAGATGAAACAGAAACAGCGAGTGAAGAAATCTTCACAGTAGAGAGTTATTTCTCCTGTTGTAAGGAGACTGGTCTGACTATTGACGATTTAAAACATATCTCTATTGGGATGGCACTTGACTACCAAACGGACTATGTGGAGATGCGTACTCGAGAAACTTCTCAAACACGCCCAGCAACTCAAGCTGATTTTGATAATTTCTGATGGTAGAAAGGAGGGACTATGGCAGGAAACATAAAGGGAATTACGATTGAAATTGGTGGCGATACTCAACCCTTACAAGATGCCTTAAAGGGTGTAAACAAACAAGCATCTGAAGCTACCAAAGAACTAAGACAAATTGATAAGGCTCTCAAGTTTGATACAGGCAATGTCACCCTCCTTACTCAAAAGCAGGAAGTCTTGGCAAAACAAGTCGAGACAACCAAAGAAAAATTGGCAACGCTCCGTCAAGCCCAATCACAGGTGGAAGCTCAATTTAAGGCTGGGGATATTGGGGCAGACCAGTACCGTGCCTTTCAACGTGAGGTGGAAACTACTCAAAGGTTGCTAACGTCCTATGAAACTAAGTTAGCTGATGTGTCATCAACACTTGAGAATCACGGTCGAGCTAGTAGTTCAGCGGCTCAACAATTAGATAAACTCCAAGTGGAGCAGGGGCAGTTAGCAAGTGAGATGAACAAGGTCATATCTCAATTTGAGTTACAAGAAAGTGCTTTGTCATCCAATAGTTCCGAAGCAGAACGCAATGCCATAGCCCAACAAAAGATTGGAGCACAGTCAGAAATTGTTTCTAAACAGATTTCCAATCTCGAAAAGCAACTAGCCCTGACAAAGAGTGAATATGGTGAGAATTCCATTGAAGCCAATAAGATGGAAGCTGAGTTGAATCAAGCAAAGACCGCACTCAATAACCTGAACAACGAGATGGATGAGACTAAATCCTCTGCCGATGGTGCTCAGGATGGCATGAAAGCCATGTCTGACACCATTCGGGCTGAGGCACTTCAAGCGACCAGTGAGAAGCTAGCAGACATCTCTCAGAAAATCTTCGAAGTCGGAACAGAGTCCATGTCTGCGGCAGCTCAACTTCAAGCCAGCAATGCCCAATTCTCTACCGTATTTGGGGATATGGAGAATTCTGCTAAGGATGCCCTCAATAAGATTGGGGAAGAGATGGACATTGTTCCAGAGCGTCTTCAAGGCTCCTTCACTCAGATGGCTTCCTTTGCCAAAACCTCTGGGATGGATACGGCTCAGGCTTTGGATCTGACCACTCGTGCCACCAGAGCAGCGGCTGATGGGGCAGCATTTTACGACAAATCCATCGAAGAAGTCACCGAAAACCTGCAGTCCTTCCTCAAAGGAAACTATGAAAATGACGCAGCTCTAGGTATTTCTGCGACAGAAACCACTCGTAATGCAGCGGCAAACAAGCTCTATGGAAAGTCCTTCAATGAACTTTCAGAAGCTCAGAAGCAGTTAACCCTCCTTCAAATGGTAGAGGACGGCAATGAACTCTCTGGAGCCCTGGGACAAGCTGCAAGGGAATCAGACGGACTGGAAAACGTTCTGGGTAACTTAAGACAGTCTGGAACTAATGCTCTAGCAGCAATCGGTCAACCGATTCTGGAGATGCTTATTCCAGTCTTTCAAAGTTTGGCAGACATTGTTAGTCAACTAGCGACTTGGTTTACCAACTTATCCAGTCCCATCAAGGAAGTCGTCATTATCTTCACAGGTATTTTAGCCGTGGTAGGGATGTTACTTCCAGTTTTCTTGGGCTTACAGGTTGCGGCAGCCGCTATGGGGACAACCGTTGTTGGAATGATAACGGCATTCTTGCCGATTGTGGGGATTATTGTTGGTATTGTAGCTGCCATTACCTTACTGATTGTTGGGTTAAAAGAACTCTGGACGAATCACGAAGGCTTTCGAACGGTTGTGACGGAAATCTGGAATAGTATCTATGCCTTTCTGTCCATGATCATCCAGCAGATTTCTAGTTTTGTTATGTCCATCTGGGGAACGCTAACCACATGGTGGACTGAAAACCAGCAATTGATTTTAAATGCTGCAACCACGGTATGGAATGCCATCACTACGGTTATTCAAACGGTGATGACTATTCTTGGACCGCTCATCCAAGCAAGTTGGGAGAATATCAAACTCATCATCACAGCCGCTTGGGAGATGATAAAGATTGTTGTCGAGACTGCTATCAATGTGGTACTTGGTATCATCAAGGCAGTCATGCAGGTTATCACTGGTGATTGGACTGGCGCTTGGGAAACCATCAAACAGGTCTTGTCGATGGCATGGGAGGGCATCAAGTCCCTTATTTCCTTAGCCCTCAATTTCATCGTCCAGTACATCTCAATTGCTTGGACAGGTATCAAGAATACCATCTCAAATTTACTGACAGCTATCAGTTCAGTCGTTTCATCCATTTGGTCAGCAATCCAATCGACCATATCCAGTATTTTATCTAACATCGGCTCAACAGTCTCCAATATTTGGAACAGTATCCGAAACACGGTCTCTAGTGTCTTGAATGGCATTTCAAGCACGGTGTCATCCGTTTGGAATGGTGTCAAGAATACCATTTCAAATGCCATCCATGGGGCAAAAGATGCCGTGAGTAACGCTATCAATGCCATCAAAAATCTCTTTAACTTCCAAATTCGCTGGCCGCATATCCCCCTCCCTCACTTTAGGGTGTCTGGGTCTGCCAATCCTCTTGATTGGTTGAAGGGTGGAATTCCTAGAATTTCCATCGATTGGTATGCCAAAGGTGGTATTCTAACCAAACCAACCGCATTTGGAATGAATGGCAATAGCCTGATGGTTGGTGGTGAAGCAGGAAAAGAAGCGGTGTTACCTTTGAATGAACAAACCTTGGGTGCCATTGGTCGAGGAATCGCAAAGACCATGACAAGCAATCTACCACCCATTCACATCACTATTACAGGTAACACAGTAAGAGAAGAGACTGATCTTTACCGACTAGCGGAGATGGTTGGAGAAAAACTAGTGTATGAATTAGAACGTCAACAAGGATTGAGAGGAGTGAAACCATGATTAGACATAATGCATTAACCATTGGTGGAGTATCCACGTCTAGTTTTCCTTTTAAGGTAATCGTGGAAGATAGTCCTTCAATCACAGTAAGTGAAAGTAAGACGCAATTGATAGAACACCAAGGCCTGTCAGGAGCGGTTCTTCAAACCAATCCTCGTAGAAGTGTCATGGAACTGAGCTACACCCTCTATCTTGTAAAACCTAGTGAAGAACAGTTATTTTCCTTTTTGAAGCTATTTTTGAAAGAAGGATTTTGGCTTGAGAACACTAGTTTCAAGACCATACGCTTTTGGTGTTACAAGGTTTACCATACTCCAGTTCAAAAGGATAAGCTGGGGGTGTATGGGCTTAAGGTTACCTTTTCTTGTCACCCAACCAAGTGGTTCAAAACGACGACCTCGCAGGTGTTTAGGACTAGTGGTACTTTGAGAAGTCAAGGTTCAGCCATTGCTTTTCCAAAGATTACCATTAGTGGCAACTCAAGTAGTGAAACTAGCTTTACGATTGGGGATGATGTCATCCGCTTGGAGCGATTACAAGAAACAATCATTATGGATAATAATCCTAGTCAGCCAAGTTTTAAGACACAAAGAGGTCAGCCTGTAAAATGGTCTGGTGATTTTATCTCCATTGATGCAGGTAGAAATGATTCAGTTGGAGTTGTCTTAGGTTCTGGCATCACATCATTAACAATAGAAACGAATTGGGGGTGGGCATAGTGCTATCATTATTAGACAAAACAGTTCGAACGGCAAAATGGCATGGGAAACCACTCCCAGAAACCATTAAGGCAAGTGTCAAAGAAACCTTGAATGGGGATTTTGTCCTGAACTTTACCTATCCGATCACAGATAGCGGATTATTTCGAGAGTTAAAAGAGGACTACCTCGTTCGTAGCCCAGTTCCAGTATCGGGACACCAGTTGTTTCGGATTAAGAAAGTCATCGAAGGAGACACCAGTCTTGAAGTTGTGGCCTATCACATTTCAGATGACATCATGACGAGGTTAGTATCGCCATTTAGGTGTGAACAGGTACCCTGTGCAACAGCACTATCAAGCATGGTCATGGCAAGCAAGTCTCCATTGGGGGATTTTTCTTTTACCAGCGACATTGTCAAGAACAGAACCTATACAACAGACAAGGAACAGACGCTTTACTCCACACTACTGGATGGTAAACACTCTATCCTTGGTACTTGGGAGGGAGAATTGGTTCGAGATAACCTTGCACTTTCAATAAAGGGTGAGCGAGGACAAGACCGTGGGGTAGTCATCTCTACTCACTACAATTTGAAAAAATATCAGCGAACCAAAGAAAGTTCACAGATTATCACTCGCATTCATGCCACTTCAAACTTTAAACAAGAGGGGCAGGATAGGGAAACTGTACTTCAAGTCACAGTAGATAGTCCACTTATAAACTCCTATCCTTTCATCAATGAGGTGACCTATACCAATAATAACCTCAGATCTCGTCAAGAGTTAATAGAGTGGGCTAGTAGCAAGTTTCGATTAGAGGGAATTGATAAACCAAAAGATGCCATCATCATTGAAGCATTTGAGTTAGATGGTCAAACGGTTCATCTAGGCGATACCGTAACTTTAAAAAGCAAGCTACACGGCATTGATGTGAGGAAGAAGGCCATCGCCTATGATTATGATCCTTTAGCTAAAAATTACCGCTCTATCACATTTGATGATAAGGCAAGTATCGGAACAGGTAAAACTGGCGGTAGCTTGACTACCCTAGCAAATAATCTCCTTGATGGGAATAAGCGGAGTGAGGATGTTGCCATTGAAATTGCCCTTGAGAATGCCAACAGAGCATTTGATGCAGAATTTGAGAAACGTCAAGTAGCTATCGATAACGCTATCGAACAGGCTCAAAGTCGTGGGGAGGTCTATTCGGATCGATTAAAGGCTAGCATTGATAGTGAACTTTCAACTATTCACCAACAGATGCGACAACAGGAAGAGGAGCAGCAACTCACAACTCGTGATTTATTGGCAAAGGCTGGGGTTAACACCAACCTAGCTACAGAAGCCAAACAAAAAGCAGAACAGGCTCAAACTGGGGCGACTGAAGCCCTCAGGAGGGCAGAACAAGCCAAGCTTGATGCCATTCAAGAGGCTAACCGCTTGACTGTAACGGAGCGTAGTCAAACTGAGATAAAGATTGCGACAGCAAAATCACAAGCTATCTCTGAGGCTAGTCGATTGGTTGATGTAGCAAAATCACTGTTGGGTGGACAGTTGGCTACTGTCAGTACCAATCTGTCACAAACCAAGGAGGGTATAAAACTTCTTGCGAGTAAGCAAGTTGTAGATAGTCTGACTGGTCGAGTAACCGGTGCAGAATCCATGATTCAAGTGCAAGCAGACCAAATTTCTCAGCGTGTTAAAACCAGTGATTTTAACCAAGCGAAACAGAGAATCGAAACTGCCGAGTCGTCTATTACGCAATTGGGGAATCGGATAACGACTGAGATTCGAGAGACCATAGCTAAGATTCCAGTTGATTTTGGTGGTCGAAATTACATACTAAAAAGTGATACTTATATTACATCCGGGAGTAAGTTTCTGGATAGTGCTTCGGACTTTATCGACTATGCACAGGCAGGGAAGTTTGTGACGATCAGCGTTGATATTAAGGGGGAAAATCTGTCGCCTGATGAAAGTGGACAGTCTAGAATAGGATGCGAGCTACGCTTGACTTTATCCAATGGCAAACCTCTCTATCTAAACTGCTATAAAGTTGTTTCAGCAACCCAACCTCGCGAGCGGATATACCGAACGGTTCGTATTCCTGATGGTGTATCGGTTGTTAGTGTAGCAAAGCTCAATCTTTTTGTGCAAGTCAGAGGAAATGCCTTAGCTGGAAGACCAAAGTTTGAACTTTCTTCTATGCCTACAGACTGGTCACCTGCACCTGAGGACTTAATCACAGATCTTACCCAAACCAGAACCCTAATTACTCAGACAGCTGAGGGACAAACTCAACTGTCTACAAAGGTTACTCGTACTGAGAATAAAATGATGAATGCTGAAACCCAAATCAGGCAATTGTTGGGTGATGTGGCTAGTAAAGTATCAAAAACGGACTATGACAATCTCAAGAGTACAGTTGAGAATCATACGACAAGTATTAATCAAACGTCCCAGTCCATTTTACTTAAAGCTGACAAGACCTTTGTGGACGGTGTGAAATCTACGGCAGAAACCGCCCTTTCAAAAGCAACTAGCAATGCGACAATGATTAGTCAGACTAAGTCTGAGCTAACTGTTGCCACTGATGCCATCTCACAGAAAGTCGCAAAGACGGATTTTAATAACTTGACTGGTCGAGTAGCAAGTGCAGAAACCACTATCCGAACACAGGCTGGGCAAATTGAACAACGACTAACAAGTACGCAAGTTGAATCTGCCATTAACTCAAAAGGCTACCAAACCAAGTCTCAGGTTGATTCCAATATAACGGGTCGTGGTTATCTAACCAGCAGTTCACTACAACCCTATGCGACAACAACTAGTGTGCAGAATTTGGTTAGAACCACCTCTGATAGTTTTACTCAACGAATCAGTCAAACGGAAAGCAGAATCCCTTCATCAGTTTCGCATCGCAACTTGATAGCTGGTACTTCGGATAGATGGGGTACTTATCAGACGATAAATGCCAATAGCAACTGGATAGCCTCTTTAGGAAGGGTGCAATTTGGAGATGGAAGCGGTATATATGTTGGGTCGAAAGTGCATTTATATGTTCATATCTCAGCGGATGAGATTACCTTTGACCCTGCTGTAACGACACGTACTATGAAACTTCAAGGTCCAATCTTGGATAGTCAAAATGTTTGGACATGGACCAACTGGAATTTGTATCACCCTTTCTACAATAAATGGAGCAGCAATCTGACGACGGGTAACAACTATCGCTTGATAAAACTGACCGCCACTGTCACTCAAGAGATGTACCAACACTCTAAAGGATTTGAACTTCAAGTCAGAGTTGATGGGGTTAAGACTGGTAAGTTCCATGTGAGAGCCTTAATGGTATCAACTGGTGATATTTTTCCAGACTATTGGACACCGTCATTAGATGACTTTACGACTGTAACCGCCTTTCATGAAGTGCGGGATACTGTAAGCAGTCACACTCGAACAATTGGAGATCACACCAATCAAATCAGTCAGGTTGTTCAAACGGCTACTGGGATTGTGACACGAGTTGGCAATCTAGAAACAAGTCGAGCGACAACGGCTGCCGTCAATGCCATTCAAACTCAAGTTTCAACTCTTGCAGGGTCGTGGTCGGTTCGAAATTTGACCAGTGCAGGAACAGTCCTGAGTCAGCTCAATCTCAATAAGGATGGCACAGTCAAAATCGATGGAAAACTCGTCCAAATTACAGGAACTACCTATATCCAAGAGGGTGTCATCTCAAGTGGTAAGATTGCAAGTCTTGATGCAGGCAAGATTACGACAGGTATTATCTCTGCAGCTCGAATTGGAGCAGAAGCAATCACTGCGGATAAGTTAAAGGTTGACCAAGCTTTCTTTACCAAGTTTATGGCAACAGAAGCCTATCTCAAGCAGTTGTTTGCCAAATCAGCCTTTATAACCCAAGTGCAGTCAATAACCCTATCTGCCAACAAAATTTCTGGTGGAATCTTGTCAGCAATCAACGGAGCTATGAAAATCAATTTATCACTTGGAAACATCAAATTCTTTACAAACTCTCCATCCATTTCTCGTGAGGTTAGTGGCTATCCCCACCAATGGGTTTCATTTGAAACAGGTACCTCAAACGGTAAGCCATGTGGTGTAACCATTATCGGTTCCAATCGATGGAACAACTGGAATGCCAATGACGGTGGTTTTGTAGGAATTCGAGCATGGAACGGTACAGATACCGACCAAATTGATGTGGTAGGTGATAAGGTTCGTTTGGCCAGTGCTCCATATACCAATCCAGATGGCTGGGAAATAGTAACGTTGCCTAACCGACTGAGTATTGATGCCTTTAAAGCATCTGATCGACCAAGTTCAATTTTGAATATCGGAGATATCCGCATCTATCGAAACGGTACAACCTACGTCAGTTTGAAAGATGTTCTCCATCAATTCAACCACAATTTTAAACACTTAGTAAACATCACAGGTCGAGGTGATGTCATCTTGACATGGGATACGATTAAATAAAGGAGTTCACAGATGAATCTAGAACAAATCAACCAATCATTAAAACTAACTATTCAGGAGCTTGTCACAAAGCTCTCTGATGAAATTACCGCTAAGAACCTCATTGCCATCCAATTGGTGGAAAGGGATGAGGAACTTAGCCTATTGCGTAAAGAAAAACAGGAATTGACTGAGTTGTTAGAAGTTCAGACAAAACCTGAAGAATAGAAAGGAGAATAGTTGCTATGGCACTACTCAATATTGACAAAGTAACAGAACCATTTGATTTGGAAACAGCTCTCGCTTACATGCGTAAGAATGGAGAGTTCATCCGATGTAAGACAGCCGAGCAGGATTTTTACATGTATCTTGAAGAAGTAAGGCGACCTGCCATTAAAAATGGAAAGCGGCAGTTGGTTACAACAGAAACAGTTTGGGCATTTAATCAGTGGGGTAGTACGACATTAACTCTGAACCTTTCTGATTTATTCCATGAATGTTTTTATCTGATGCGGTTTGATGAGAACGGTCAACCGGATTGGTCAGACCCTACCATTGTACAGGAAGGTTCAGTAGAAAGCGAGGTGACCGATGAAGGAACTGTTAACTCTTAATAAGATTTTATTTTCCATGATTGGAGGCTTGATTGGTAGTCTATTTGGAGAGTTGGATGGTATTCTATATGCCCTACTTGTCTTCATTATTATTGACTATCTAACAGGAATTTTTGCGGCGGTTGTAGAGAAACAATTGTCTAGTAGTATTGGTTTTCGTGGCATCTTTAAAAAGATAGCCATTTTATTTTTAGTTTCTATTGGTCATCTGATTGATACAGCTATTATCAAGCAGGGTGGAACAATTCGAACCATGGTTATATTCTTTTATCTCAGTAATGAGGGGTTAAGCATTCTAGAAAATACCGTTCGAATTGGTCTACCAATACCTGAGAAACTACAAGCAATTTTAAAACAAATCAACGAGAGGTGATAAGATATGGGAAAACATCTAGTCATTTGTGGTCATGGACAGGGGCGAACAGGCTATGATCCTGGAGCAGTGAATGCCAAACTAGGCATCACAGAAGCAGGAAAGGTTCGAGAATTAGCCAATTTAATGTCTAAGTACAGTGGGCAACAGATTGATTTTATTACCGAACAAAATGTTTATGATTATCGGAGTATTACTAGTATTGGTAAGGGATACGACTCAATTACTGAATTGCACTTCAATGCCTTTAATGGTAGTGCCAAAGGTACAGAAGTCTTGATTCAATCTTCTTTAGAAGCAGACAAGGAGGATATGGCTATCCTATCTCTCCTTTCACGATACTTTCAAAATCGTGGCATAAAGAAGGTAGATTGGCTCTATAATGCCAACCAAGCAGCGAGTCGTGGATATACCTATCGTTTGGTGGAGATTGCCTTTATCGATAATGAACAAGATATGGCGATTTTTGAAAACAAGAAAGAGGACATTGCGAAAGGTCTTGTGTCAGCAATAACAGGAGTTGAAGTCAAGACAATAGTTCCCTCGCCCCCCAGTTCAACTGTTGGGAGTTCAGGTACTCCTTCAAAATCAATCTATCTTGTTGGTGATAGTCTTAGGGTGTTGCCTCATGCGACTCATTATCAGACTGGTCAGAAAATTGCCAACTGGGTCAAAGGGCGCACCTACAAAATCCTCCAAGTGAAGAATGTTCACCAGTCCAACAGTAAGAGAGCTTATCTACTTGATGGAATCAAGTCATGGGTGCTAGAGCAGGATGTAGAAGGAACAACCAACGGCCATAGTGAGCAGACCTATCAAGCACAGAAAGGCGATACGTATTATGGAATCGCTCGGAAGTTTGGTCTATCAGTAGATACCCTTCTTGTAGTGAATGGTTTGAAGAAGTCGGATATCCTGAAAGTTGGACAAACACTCAAGGTTAACGCTGCTTCAAGGACAACAACTGCTATTCCAACTAGCGTTGCAAGCCGTGTGGTTGCATCAGCATTATCCAAGGTCGGTCAAAAGGTGACCGTTCCATCTAACCCTTACGGTGGACAGTGTGTCGCCTTGGTGGATAAGATTGTGCAAGAGTTGACGGACAAGAATATGTCCTATACTAATGCCATTGACTGTTTGAAGAAAGCAAAATCAAATGGTTTCCAAGTAATCTACGATTCTTGGGGTGTGAATCCTAAAGCAGGTGATTTCTATGTCATTCAAACAGATGGTATGGTATATGGGCATATTGGTGTCTGTGTGACGGATTCTGACGGAAAAAGTATTGATGGTGTGGAACAGAATATTGATGGATATGCTGACCATAATAAGAACGGTATCAATGACCAATTAGAAATTGGTGGCGGTGGGATCACTCGTCGTGTGAAACGTCAATGGATGGCGGATGGCTCACTCTACGATTCAACTGGAACAGTTAAACTCGGTAAAGTTGTTGGTTGGTTTAGAATTTCATAATTTAGTAATAAGCCTGGTGGGAACATCAGGCTTTATTTTTTTGCTTTTTTTCAAAAAATGCGGAAAAATTACTCCCAAACCTACCTAGTAAGGTAGGAGGAATATTTGTATTCCATGAACTATGGCATAAATTTATCAGGTCGAATTAGTTTGTCTGATAACTTGACTAATTTTCCCTTTAGAGTGATATATAGTGTGCCATTACATAGGAAGGAGAGTAAATGTCCGTAAAAAAGATTAGAGTCAATAATCAAAAACACAAGCAGAGGATCTGTGCCTACATTCGAGTTTCGACGACTAATGGAAGTCAGTTAGAATCGTTAGAAAATCAGAAACAGTATTTTGAAAATCTGTATTCCAATAGAGACGATATTGATTTTGTAGGTGTTTATCATGACAGAGGTATATCTGGTTCTAAGGATAATCGTCCAAATTTTCAAGCCATGATTGAAAATTGTCGTAAAGGTATGATTGATGTTATTCATACCAAGTCGATTGCCCGCTTTGCCAGAAACACGGTTACAGTTCTTGAAATTAGTCGTGAACTGAAGGCAATAGGAGTAGACATATTCTTTGAGGAACAAAACATTCATACCCTTTCAAGTGAAGGGGAAGTGATGCTTTCAGTATTAGCGAGTATTGCTGAGGACGAGTTGAGGAGTATGAGTGGCAATCAACGTTGGGCATTTCAAAAGAAGTTCCAACGAGGTGAGCTAGTCATTAACACCAAGCGATTCTTAGGATACGATTTAGACGAGAATGGTGAGTTGATTATCAATCCAGAAGAAGCTTTGATAGTCAGGCAAATATTTGCACTTTACCTTGAAGGGTATGGTACTCATCGTATTGCCAAGCTGTTAAATGAAAAGGGAGTTGAGACTGTTACAGGTGCTAAATGGCATGACACCACAATCCGTCAAATGTTAAGCAATGAAAAGTACAATGGTTCAGTCTTATTGCAGAAGTATTTTCACGATGGTGTGAATGGTCCTAAAAAATTGAATCAGGGTGAACTCGAACAATACTTTATAGAGGATAATCATGAAGCCATTATTTCTATGGAAGATTGGCAAGCAGTCCAGGACAAACTAATCAGTAGAAGATGGCAACAAGGTAGAAACAAAACCTATAAATTTACGGGGTTATTAAAGTGTCAGCATTGTGGTTCGACTTTAAAGAGACAAGTTTCTTACAAGAAAAAAATTGTTTGGTGCTGTTCCAAATACATAAAAGAGGGAAAAGCAACTTGTCAGGGTATGCGAGTGCCAGAAGTAGATATTTCAAATTGGGAGATAACCTCAACTGTTACAGTAATAGAAAGGGATAGAAATGGGGAAAAGTATTACAGTTATTCCGGCCAAGAAAGTGCAGACCAGTGTTCAACATCAGGTCAGGAAGAAAATCAAAGTAGCCGCATATTGTCGAGTGTCCACCGACCAAGAAGAACAGCTATCAAGTTATGAAAACCAAGTTAATTATTACCGAGAGTTTATCTCTAAACACGAGGACTATGAGTTAGTTGACATCTATGCGGATGAGGGCATCTCAGCAACCAATACCAAAAAACGTGATGCTTTTAACCGGTTGATACAAGATTGTAGGGCTGGTAAGGTGGATAGGATTTTGGTCAAGTCGATCAGTCGATTTGCCAGAAACACCCTTGATTGTATCAAATACGTCCGAGAGCTGAAAGAACTTGGTGTTGGTGTGACTTTTGAGAAAGAGAATATAGACAGCCTGGATTCCAAAGGTGAAGTTCTCCTTACAATCCTTTCTTCCTTAGCACAGGATGAGTCACGCTCTATCTCAGAGAATGCGACGTGGGGAATTCGTAAGAAGTTTGAACGTGGCGAGGTGCGCGTGAATACCACTAAATTCATGGGTTATGACAAGGATGATAATGGTAGGCTTATCATTAACCCTCAGCAAGCTGAAACTGTTAAATTTATATACGAGAAATTCTTAGAGGGGTACAGTCCTGAATCCATTGCTAAGTATTTGAATGACAATGAAATACCTGGTTGGACAGGAAAGGCAAATTGGTATCCAAGCGCAATACAGAAAATGCTTCAAAATGAAAAGTATAAGGGTGATGCCTTATTACAAAAGACTTTTACAGTTGATTTTTTGACTAAGAAACGGATTGCCAATGATGGTCAAGTTAACCAATACTATGTAGAAAATAGCCATGAAGCTATTATTGACAAAGACACTTGGGAATTAGTACAGTTGGAATTGGCAAGGAGGAAAGCCTACCGAGAGGAGCATCAGCTCAAGTCCTATATCATGCAAAATGACGATAACCCTTTTACAACTAAGGTGTTCTGTAAAGAATGTGGTTCAGCCTTTGGTCGAAAGAACTGGACCACCAGTCGAGGTAAACGCAAGGTTTGGCAATGTAACAATCGATATAGGGTCAAAGGACAGATTGGCTGTCAGAATAACCATATTGATGAAGAAACGTTAGAGAAAGCCGTAGTAATGGCTGTAGAACTATTGAGAAAGAACGTGGATCTGTTGCATGGGAAGTGGAATAAGATTCTAGAAGAAAATCGTCCGCTAGAAAAGCATTATAGTACAAAGTTGGCTGAAGTGATAAACAAGCCATCCTGGGAATTCGATTCGTATGAGATGTGTCAGGTATTGGACAGTATTACAATTTCAGAAGATGGGCAGATAAGTGTAAAATTCTTAGAGGGGACTGAGGTAGATTTGTAAGTGACTGTGGCCGAAAGGTTGCAGTTTTTTTTTTGTTTCGTGGTATAATAAAACTAATTTAATGAATGATAAAAGGATATTTCTATGAATACATACGTTACAAATCTTGATTTGAACAAAGTTTTTGATAGGTTTATTATCAGTGATATACAGAAGAAAGTTGGTGAGATAGATACGACTAGCTCAGACAAAACTATAAAATGCCTAATCGAGTATGTTCTTAAGCATTTCAATATATATGATTCCTATGTTACTCCCAAGATTTCTAATTTTTATCGTAAACATAAAAAATTCACTCGTTTTATTTTAGTAACTATTTCGCTTGTTTATTCACCTAATAGCATTAATGAAATGATAGAAAAGTATGAATTTAATCAATCGTTAAAATGGGAAATTGAACATATCGTACCTCAAAATCAAAATTATAATAAATTTAATTCTAAAAACTCTAGACTAAAAAATCGCATTGGAAATCTTGGATTATTGTCAAAGGATACCAATGTAAAAATAAGTAATCAATCTTTCCACAAGAAATGTAGGAGTCTTTCTGATAAGGAAAAAGAGTTGAAGGTTAATGAAGTTTTTCAAATTGAAAAGACTAATTTATCTAAAGCTGATATACTGGTACGTGAAAAGTGTATAAATAACTATATATTTGAAATTTTTTTTAAAAACGATGGTTTATTACTGAAGGATAAATTTAGAGAGTACTTTGAAAATTAAGTTCAGTGAGCATATTGTTATTATCTCTAAAAAATTAGGAGGTGGAAAATGGGGAAATGGACTTGTCAATGTGGTTATCCAATGAATGACCATGCCGCTCCAGATCCGAATGCTTTTTCAGTGTTTTCGGATGAGTTATGGGAAGAAATCACTAGTACTGCAGATGAAGATAACAAGATTGATTATGTTGATATTTCTGATGCCTCCTACTATGTTTGGGAATGCCCTAACTGTCACGGCTTGATGGTATTCGGTGAAGATGGTAATCATAATCGTTATACCTTTTATAAGAAGATCGATTTAGATATCGAAGAGGAGGAGCAAGTTATTGATTATAGTTCATCTAACAGGATTTATAGAGTAGCTACAGTTACTTTTTCGGAATTTGGTGATGAGTACACCTATCTTTGTGAGGATGAATCCATTAAAGAGGACAATTATGTGGTTGTACCTGTTGGAACTAATAATGTTGAAAAAGTTGCACATGTTGTAAAAGTACATCAGGCTACGCAAGAAGATATCTCATATCCAATTAACAAGTTGAAACATGTAATAAAGCGCTATTCAGATTTTGATAAAGAGGGTGCAGGGAAAATTGCAGCTGAGTTAGTAACGTCAGGTCGATGTTTGAAAATTGATGATTTTTCTAAATCATTAGCAGCAGACGAGTATTTTGATGTTTTGCACAATAAACTTGGACATTGGTGGTTGGAACTCAATGGCGTTCCTATTCCAATGAAAGTTATCCTATTGAATACCAACTATGAGAAGTATCATGTTGACTGTGCTGTACATATCAAACCCCACAATATCCACTATAGTACTTTCCAATCGTTGAAGTTATGTACCGACTTTGAGATTGACGCTTCACGCTGGGTTGATGTCATTTCTGATGAATATATTTGGGGAAATTCCTGGGAACTTGATGGTATTCAGTTTGGGATAACCTGTCAGGAATCATTAGAGGAGGATGAGGTGACACTTGGCAAATACAGTCGTGTTCCATATTATGTCGATTGGCATCCAGATTGGAGTGATAGATACGGTTTTAATTTAGCTTGGAAACGACATGAATCTGACGAAGACTTGTCGGTAGACTTTTACATTTCTTAGAGTAAAAAATTCGTTCAATAGTATAATAATAAAGCCAAACTAGACTTTTCGTTCTATAGTATAGAGGGTTGCTATCACCACACGTGGAGTGCGTAGTGTTGCTACAACGAAGCAACGGGTAAAAATCCTTTATTTTAAGCACTTTTTCAAGCATTTTGTCTTTATTGAAAAGAGTGATTTTGACATAAAAAAGGTTCAAAAAAAGTACATTGATGTGAATGTCTGTTTGGATGTCGACTGCGTAGACAAAAAATAGATACGTCATAAAATATAATAGTTCAACGAGAACATTTTAATAAGTGTTCTCGTTTTTTTTTTTTTTAAGGAGGAATTCATGAAAAAGAAGGAACAATCATCACGCCAAATCGTGATGTGCCATCTCGTGGCTATTTTAGGAGTTGATATTGAGAAAGCAACTCATCTGGTTGATGAATTGGAACAAGTAGGTTTAATCCGATTTGATGAATTCGGAAATGTTGGACTTTTAGTCTTGGAGGGATAATCATGAAACGTATTACCGCTAATCAGTATCAAACATCAGAGCGTTATTATAAACTCCCTAAAATTTTGTTTGAGAGTGAACGTTATAAGGATATGAAGCTGGAGGTTAAGGTAGCCTACGCGGTTTTAAAGGATCGGTTGGAGTTATCTTTGAGTAAGGGCTGGATTGATGAGGATGGGGCTATTTATTTGATTTATTCCAATTCAAATCTGATGGCACTTTTAGGCTGTTCAAAGTCAAAACTACTCTCTATCAAGAAAACCTTACGCGAATATGGCTTAATTGATGAAGTCCAACAGTCCTCTAGTGAAAAAGGTCGTATGGCAAATAAAATTTACTTGGGGGAATTAGAACATGAAACTACCCCAGTCTTACATACAGACGGGGCTAGTGTTAAAAAAACACTAGGGGGGTCTCAAAGAAAGACGGGGCCGGTCTTAAATTCAGCCCCTAGTGAGACTGAAGGAAGTGAGACTAAATATAGTGAAACTAAAGGGAGTGATTTCCTTATTGAGGACGAGGAGGAGAGGCAGCAAGTAGATGAGAAACAAGAAGAGAACTTTACTTCAAAAGTCGATGGCGTGACCAAGTACGATCGAGATTATATTTGGGGTTTGGTTCATGACCAGTTAAGACAGTCGGGGCTATCTCAGTCAGCTAGTGACTATGCCATGATTTATTTTAGTGACCGTTATCAGTATGCTTTGGAACATATGCGATTTGCTCGGTCAGCGGAAGTAATAGCTGAATACGTATTTAATGGTGTGCTGTCAGAGTGGACCAAGCAACTGAGACGACAAGAAGTAAAGGGAGGTGATTAAGTTGATTTGCTGGATACTAGGCGGAATCTATCTGATTTCTATCATCATTTTGATTGTTGAAATCATCCGTGCACCAGAAATGGATGATCATATATAAGCAAGAGTTTTACAAGTGTAAGGCTCTTTTTTAGTTGGAAAGAGAGGAAAATGAAATTTTTAGATTTATTTGCTGGAATAGGCGGTTTTAGGCTAGGAATGGAATCACAGGGTCATGAGTGTTTGGGCTTTTGTGAAATTGATAAATTCGCCAGAACATCTTATAAAGCCATGTTTAACACAGAAGGGGAAATAGAATACCATGACATTAAAGAGGTCACAGACCATGACTTTAGACAATTTAGAGGGCAAGTGGACATCATCTGCGGGGGATTTCCTTGCCAAGCATTTTCACTCGCAGGCAGACGATTGGGATTTGAAGATACTCGAGGGACTCTCTTTTTTGAGATTGCTCGAGCGGCCAAACAAATCCAACCACGTTTTCTATTTTTGGAAAACGTCAAAGGCCTACTCAATCACGACGAGGGACGGACGTTCGCCACTATCCTCTCCACGATGGATGAATTGGGGTATGATGTCGAATGGCAGGTGCTTAACAGTAAGGACTTCCAAGTCCCGCAAAACAGAGAGCGGGTCTTTATTATCGGACATTCTAGAAGATACCGTCCCAGATTCATATTTCCTCTCAGAAGAGAAAACAGCCCAGCTCATCTTGAAAGGCTAGGAAATATCAATCCCTCTAAACGTGGTTTGAATGGTGAAGTCTATCTGACGAGTGGACTTGCTCCTACACTAACAAGAGGTAAAGGAGAGGGAGCTAAAATCGCCATTCCAGTCTTAACACCAGATAGACTAGAAAAACGGCAACATGGTCGTCAATTTAAGGACAATCAAGACCCTATGTTTACTTTGACAAGTCAAGACAGACACGGAGTTGTTGTCGCAGGAAATCTGCCCACTAGCTTTGACCAGACTGGAAGAGTATTTGACATATCTGGTTTGTCACCGACTTTGACCACCATGCAAGGTGGAGACAAGGTGCCAAAGATTTTGCTGAGGGAGGAGCTGCCATTTCTGAAAATCAAGGAAGCCACAAAAAGAGGGTACGCAAAGGCAACTCTTGGAGACTCTGTCAATCTGGCTTATCCAGACTCAACCAATCGTAGAGGACGAGTGGGAAAGGGAATATCCAATACCCTGACAACTTCAGACAATATGGGAGTGGTAGTTGCTGCTCTGGAATATCGACAGGATAAGTGGTATGAAGTTACAGGCATTGTCTTAGAGGGGAAACTTTTTCGCCTGAGAATAAGACGACTGACACCAAGAGAGTGTTTCAGACTTCAAGGCTTTCCTGACTGGGCTTATGAAAGAGCAGAAAGTGTTTCCAGTAAGAGCCAACTATACAAACAGGCAGGCAATAGCGTGACTGTCACAGTTATTGAAGCCATTGCCAGAGAATTTAGAAGAATAGAAGAGGAAGAAAAACATGAATCTACTACATAAGAAAAGTATCCTAGATTGTACTGAATTAGAGGAACGTATTCACCAAGTTGAAACCAATCAGCAACTACAAAAGATATTGTCGCTCCCCAATTTTGATTGTGACTTTGAGGTGACTTTTGAAGATGATTACCACAAAGAGATGAATGATCCCCTATTCTACGAATCCAATCTTCATCGGATTTCGGATTATTTGGAAACTAGGGACATTAAAAATGGAGTGGATACCCTATTGACGAAAGACAATCACCTGGCCTTTCGTGCCTTTGGTGAAAATTATTCTGCTAGGGGAAAGGATGGCATTTTAACGACTCTGGTGACGGTCAAGTGTTTTGGTGAAGGACGGATGCCCATTGATATGAGTCGCTATTTCCCAACTCCTGAACCAACAGTTGAAAATAGCCTAACCCTTTAAGGAGGAGCCTATGCTTGAGGTATATCTAGGAAATAATGCCAATACAAATCAAGACTTACTAACCATTTTGACGACCTATGGTGTGACTTACCGTTGTACAAAAGCATGTGATGTAAACCGTGAAATCATACTGTCACTCTTTGCCAAAACCACGGATTGTTTTGAGTTGCTGTCGCCACGATTTCTTCGCTTTAAACGTCAATATTCGATAAGTTTGAATGAAATGATTCAGCTTATTCTCCAAAAACCAGACCAGAACCTTCGGCTGCCACTCATTGTCTGTCAGAATCATGTCTATCCAGCTATTGGGCTAGACGAAGTGAGAACCTTTCTTCCCAGACAGGTAAAAGAAGAACTGTTTCAGGCCAGTCTGATGAAACAAGTGACAGGGTAGGTGTGAAGATGAATGAACGATTTTGGGACAATTTAGAAATCATTCTGGCAGAAAATGACCTCACTTGGGCAGAACTAGCTCGCAAAGTATTCAACGGTCAATATGTTTATCCAAGTGAGTTTAATCGCCTCTATCAAAAACTGCGACATTACAAATCCAATCGCCTGATGCCACAAACAAGATGGGTTGAGCGTATTGTTCTAGTCTTAGATATTGATTATGAAGATTTATTCAAGAGGTGACAATGATAAGGATAGTGGTGTTTTATCTAGCCATACAGCTTAACGGTCTTCTGGTGAGTTTATACCTGAAAGAGTATCTGACAATAGAGGGTATAGTCTTGCTACAATTGATCCTATTAAGTGTGACTTGCTTAGAGATTGCCCGTCATAAAACTCTTCAAGCAAAAAATATAACCTTAAGAAATTGCCTAAGTTGGTTGCTTCTTGGCTTTGTGGCTATGTTTGTTTTTGCAGTCTTCATCAGTTTCCTATTTCCAGTTCAGACTAGGAATCAAGCGGTATTGGTACAAGTAGGAAAACAGGTTCCTCCTATTATCTTTTTATTGTTTCTGGTCAATGCAAGTCTCCTTGAAGAGATTGTTTATAGGCAGTTGCTGTGGGAAAAATTGACATTCCCTTTTGTACAAATAGGCGTGACCAGTTTTCTCTTCGTTCTATCCCATGGACCCAATCAGATAGGGAGTTGGCTCATGTATAGCTATCTTGGCTTGACCTTGGCTGCTGTTCGATTGAAAACTGATTGTATGATGGTAATCGCCTTACATTTACTTTGGAATAGTTTGGCTTATGTCGTAACTTTCTTGTGATACCAAAATCAAGAGTGTTTCCGTATTATGAAAACACCTTATGTTTGATAGGGAATCGAAAAAAAGAGGAGGTCACCATGTCATCTGAACAACAAGAACGTCAAGCGATGCAATACGTGGAAAGAAGTAGTTTATTGACAGTTAGAACCCTCTTAAAGCTCTTAGAATGGTCGGCTAGGCAAGCCTTAGCTCAAGATTCAGCTTATAAGATTGGGGTTCAAAAACTGGAAGAACTCCTTCAAAGCCCTTACGCAATTGAAGCGATAGATGTTAGTAAAGACATACTGGATAAGCCAATCGATGTAGAGAAATTTAAGGAGTTGATGGAGTCAGAAAAACTGCCAATTGCAATTAGTTGGCAAAAAGACTATCTCTACTTTTATGCCAAGGATAAGACCTTGCTTGATCATCACTTGGATGAATTGTTGAAGAAACTGATGTCTAATCCAGAGAAGCTAGAAGGTTTAACCTTTGATAAAACCTTGGACCAAGAGATAGAACTGGCCAAAGAGAAAATTAGAGTGACAGAACCTTCGGCAGTCAAAACCAAGGAGGTGACCTTGTAATGTATTCAAGACGAAAAGCTTTAGTCTTTGGACTCTTGGGTCTCGCCTTTGGTTATTTCTGCCATCGTCTAACCCTGCTCTATGATAGTTTAACCAATGCCCCACCTATGGAACGTTTTGCCTACCTCTTAGGAGAGGGGCTAAATCAAGTCTTCAATCCTTTATGGCTATTTTCCTTTACTCAAAAATCTCTTCTTGCCTTTATCCTTGGGGTTCTAACGATGACATTAGTCTATCTTTATGTATCGACAGGACAAAAGGTGTATCGAGAAGGGGAAGAATACGGTTCTGCACGATTTGGAACCAGTAAGGAAAAGTGGAACTTTTACAGTAAGAATCCTTTAAATGACACGATTTTGGCTCGTGATGTTCGTCTAACCTTGTTGGAAAAGAAGAAACCCCAGTTTGACCGAAATAAAAATTTGATTGTCATTGGGGGTTCTGGGGCAGGTAAGACCTTTCGCTTTGTGAAACCCAACCTTATCCAACTTAATTGTTCCAATATTGTCGTAGATCCGAAAGACCATTTGGCTGAGAAGACAGGTAAACTCTTTTTAGAGAACGGTTATCAGGTCAAGGTTTTAGACTTGGTTAATATGACCAATTCGGACGGTTTTAATCCCTTTCGTTATGTAGAAACAGAGAATGATTTGAACCGCATGTTAACGGTCTATTTTAATAATACCAAAGGAAATGGTTCTCGCAGTGATCCATTTTGGGACGAGGCTTCCATGACATTGGTGAGAGCTATTGCCTCTTATTTGGTAGATTTTTACAATCCTCCAGGAAGTTCCAAGCAAGAGCAGGAAGCAAGACGTAAGCGTGGCCGTTATCCAGCCTTTTCTGAGATTGGGAAACTCATCAAACTCTTATCAAAGGGAGATAATCAGGACAAAAGTGTTCTTGAAGTCCTGTTTGAAGATTACGCTAAAAAATACGGTCATGAGAACTTTACCATGAGAAACTGGGCGGATTTTCAGAACTACAAGGACAAGACCTTGGATTCGGTGATTGCGGTCACAACAGCTAAATTTGCCCTCTTTAATATCCAATCGGTGATTGATTTGACGCAAAGAGACACTATGGATTTGAAAACGTGGGGCACTCAAAAGACCATGGTCTATCTTGTTATTCCAGATAATGACACTACCTTTCGTTTCCTATCTGCTTTATTTTTCTCTACGGTTTTCTCCACTTTGACCAGACAGGCTGATGTTGACTTTAAAGGGCAACTGCCTATTCATGTTAGAAGCTATCTGGATGAGTTTGCGAATGTCGGAGAAATCCCAGACTTTGCTGAACAAACCTCAACAGTTCGCTCTAGGAACATGAGTCTAGTTCCAATCTTACAAAATATCGCCCAACTCCAAGGACTTTATAAGGAAAAAGAGGCTTGGAAAACTATTCTGGGAAACTGTGATAGCCTCCTCTATTTGGGTGGAAATGACGAGGAAACTTTCAAATTTATGAGTGGTCTATTAGGCAAACAAACCATTGATGTCAGAAGTACCAGTCGTTCTTTTGGGCAGACTGGCTCAAGTTCTACCTCTCACCAGAAAATTGCCCGTGACTTGATGACGGCTGATGAAGTCGGGAATATGAAACGAGATGAGTGCCTTGTACGCATTGCAGGGGTTCCTGTTTTTCGAACCAAGAAATATTTTCCACCCAAACATAAGAATTGGAAATGGCTTGCGGATAAGGAAACCGATGAACGCTGGTGGCACTATCGCATCAATCCCCTAACCGCTGAGGAAGAGCTAGAATTGTCAGGCCATAAAATAAGGGATTTAAGCACAGAAACGACACTACATTAATAGAAATGAGGAATTATATGAATCAAAAACTATCAGGCTTTGTTTACGGAGTGGACGCTAGCTCCATGTTCTCCCAAGCCATGTCTCTATTACAAAAAGGTTTGATTGCAGTAGGAGCCTTTCTTGTTGTCATGGGCATTATCAACCTTTCAACCAACATTAAAGATGGTGGGCCAGGTGTCCGAAATGCCATTCTAGAAATTGTTGGTGGGGTCATGGTGGGAGCCGCGGGTACTTTTGTGACTCAGATTACCATTTAGGGGAGGACAGCACATGACATGATAATGAATTTTACGTCATCTTTTGTATATCTAGCCTCTGAAAAAGTGTCTAGCGATAGCCTTTTTGAAGGGTTTCAAGTGGATTTAGAATCAACCGCCAACTTGGTTAAGTCACTAGCGGACTTTAATCCGACGGTTTGGTCTTACATGACAGCCATTACCAAGGGGATTATGCAACCCTTGGGAGTAGCTATTCTTGCGGTTGTTCTCGTACTCGAATTTTCAAAAATGGCCAAGAAAATCGCAAACTCAGGTGGTGCAATGACCTTTGAAGCTATGGCACCTATGATTGTCAGCTACATCATGGTCGCGGTCGTGATTACCAATACGACGGTTATTGTGGAAGCCATTATTGCCATTGCCTCTTATGTTATTGAACAAGTGGCAGAGCTTGTCACGAATGGTGGTGCTAATTATGATACCATCTCAGGCATTAAGGGATCTGGAATTGTAGGTAAAATGATTATTGGCTTTTTTGCGATTCTCATTTGGTTGGTACGAATGGCCAGTATCATGGTTGTCAATATCTTGATTACCATTCGCTTTATACAACTCTATCTGATGATACCCTTTGCCCCTGTTACCATTCCGACCTTTCTTAGTGATGACTGGAGAAGTGTTGGGATTGGTTACCTTAAAAACATCATGGTCTATGCCGTTCAAGGTATTTTGATTTTTCTAATTGTATCTCTTGTTCCCTTGTTTGAATCGGCTGGAAAGATTGCCGTATCAAATGGAGCTGGAGTGATGGAATCACTCGCCATTATGTTTGGTGGCTTGGTACAGGCTATATTGTTAATCATTGCCTTAGTTGGCAGTCAACGAACCGCCCGAAGTATTTTGGGGATGTAGGAGGAAGGGAGTCATTATCTCGCTTCCTCTTTTTATAGCTTACTTAGATTGGAGAACATTTATGAACACTCGTGTCTTTAAGGATATCTCAAAGGTTCAACACAGGGCATGGCTAGGATTTACAACTAGACAGGTTATTTTTGTATTTCCAGCTGTCGCCCTAACCATTTTGGTACTGGGCTTGAACCTATTTTATTGGCAATTTGGGGATTGGTTTGTCTATGGTTTTGTTTTTAGCTTTACCATTCCACTCATGTTATTTGGGGTCTATCGCCCTAATGATTTACCATTTGAAACCTACCTCAAGTACCGTTTTCATTATGAACTAACAGTACCAGATCGTACATTTACTGGAAGAAAAGGAGACCAACGTGAAAAAATTAAAACACTTAATGAAACCAAAGACCTCTTCTAATGACAAAAAGCAAAAGACGAAAACGCAGAAGCAGGAGATCAGACCTTCTACCGTAAATACGTTAGCCTATCAAGGGCTTTTTCAGAATGGCCTTATGCAGGTCAGTCCAAGCTATTTCTCACAAACCTATCTCTTAGGAGATGTCAATTATCAAACAGTTGGCTTAGATGATAAGGGAGCTATTGTTGAGAAATATTCCGATTTAATCAATTCACTGGATGATAAGACTAATTTCCAACTGACCATCCTCAATCAAAAGGTCAATCTGGAAAAATTCCGTAAGAGTATTCTCTATCCCTTACAGGAAGATGGGTTTGATGCTTATCGTGATGAATTGAATCGCATGATGAATGCCAACTTAGAGGCGGGTGAGAACAACTTTTCAGCTGTCAAGTTTCTTTCATTTGGCAAGAGCGACCAAACACCAAAACTAGCTTTTCGTTCTCTATCACAGATTGGGGAATATTTCAAAAGTGGCTTTTCAGAGATTGATGTATCTCTTGGTTTACTTGGTGGAGAGGAGCGAGTGAATGTCCTTGCGGATATGTTACGAGGTGAAAATCATTTACCGTTTTCTTACAAGGATTTGACCCTCTCAGGTCAATCCACCAAACACTTTATTGCCCCAACCTACCTTTCCTTTAAACACAAGAATCATATTGAATTGGACGATCGATTATTACAGATTGTTTATGTTCGTGACTATGGCATGGAGTTAGGGGATAAATTTATTCGTGACCTCATGCAGTCAGATTTAGAAGTGATGATTAGCCTACATGCTAAAGGCTCTACCAAGTCTGAAACCATGACCAAGCTGCGAACCAAGAAGACCTTGATGGAATCGCAAAAGATTGGGGAACAACAAAAGATGGCTCGGACTGGAATCTATTTGGAGAAGGTCGGGCATGTTCTTGAAAACAATATTGATGAAGCTGAGGCTCTTCTTCAAACCATGACTCAAACAGGAGATAAACTGTTTGACACCGTATTTCTAATTGGCGTGCTGGCGGATACTGAAGACCAACTCAAACAATCTCTTGATATTATCAAGCAAGTGGCTGGGTCAAATGATATGATTATCGATAACTTGACCTATATGCAAGAAGCTGCCTTTAATAGTCTCTTGCCATTTGGGAAGAACTATCTCGAAGGTATTTCTCGGTCTCTATTGACTTCAAACATTGCCGTGAATGCCCCTTGGACTTCCGTAGATATTCAGGACAAGGGTGGGAAATTTTATGGCATCAATCAAATCTCAAGTAATATCATCAGTATTGACCGTGGCAAGTTAAATACTCCGTCAGGTTTGATTTTAGGGACTTCTGGAGCTGGCAAAGGGATGGCGACAAAACATGAAATCATCTCAACTAAGCTCAAGGAAGCAGATAGTGATACTGAAATTATTATTGTTGACCCAGAAAATGAGTACAGTATTATCGGTCAAGCCTTTGGTGGGGAGAGTATTGATATTGCCCCAGATTCTACCACCTTCTTAAATGTCTTAGATCTATCTGATGAGAATATGGATGAGGATCCGGTTAAGGTCAAGTCCGAATTTCTCTTGTCTTGGATTGGAAAGCTCTTGGACCGTAAAATGGATGGTCGTGAAAAGTCCTTGATTGACCGTGTGACAAGACTCACTTATAAGCATTTTGACACACCGTCCTTGGTCGAATGGGTCTTTGTCTTAGCTCAACAACCTGAACAGGAAGCTAAGGACTTGGCACTGGATATGGAACTCTATGTGGAAGGGTCGCTGGACATATTTTCACATCGGACCAATATTAAAACAGACAGTCATTTCCTGATTTACAATGTCAAAAAGTTAGGCGATGAATTAAAACAAATTGCCCTCATGGTTATCTTTGACCAAATTTGGAATCGGGTGGTCAAAAACCAAAAGCTAGGTAAGAAGACCTGGATTTACTTTGATGAAATGCAGCTTCTCTTATTGGACAAGTATGCCTCTGATTTCTTCTTTAAACTTTGGAGTCGTGTCCGTAAGTATGGGGCGATACCGACAGGCATTACTCAGAATGTAGAAACGCTTCTTTTGGATGCCAACGGCAGACGCATTATTGCCAATAGCGAGTTCATGATTCTTTTAAAACAGGCTAAGAGCGATCGAGAAGAATTGGTGCATATGCTTGGACTTTCCAAGGAACTGGAGAAATACTTGGTCAATCCTGAAAAAGGTGCTGGGCTAATCAAGGCCGGTTCAACCGTTGTTCCATTTAAAAATAAGATTCCACAACACACCAAGCTCTTTGACATCATGAGTACGGACCCTGAAAAAATGAGGACATGAGATGAAAGAGGATAAAAAGCTAGTCAAACATGCTAGGCAAAACTTTCGAAGCAACTTAAAATCAGCCCGTATGCATTATCGGAAAGAAGTTAGAGCCTTAAAACAGACTGTTCCTAAAAAAGGACGATTTCGAAAACCAGCCCAAAATTCTCTTTTTCAGGAAAAGAAAACAGAGATAAAAGGAAATCTACTCAGTAGCCAAAAGGAAGCAGAAGAGAAGTTCCTAAAGGAAATTACCTATGTTTCTCCTAGACTGTTGAAGGTAAAGGAAATCAAGAACTATCGACTTCCTCAAGCTCAAGAGCGTTTGCGGACTGCAAGAAAACATTTGTCAGAAGTGAAACTAAGTGAGAAGCAAAAGGCAGTTAATCCCAAGTTTACTTTCCAAAAAGAAAATCCTTCCCCGAAGTCTCGCTTTCAGTTTCACCAAGAAAAATCATTTGATCGACTAAGTGCAGAAAAAGACGTAAGTTCTGCCAAGCGTGAGGTTAAACAACTCAAGAAAGTCCAAAAGACTAAGAAAAACTCTACCAAAGTCAAAGTTGGATTAGGCTTAGTTGCATCTGAATCCCTTGACCTGATAGCACAGGAGGATGATTTAGATGGTCTAAGATCCATGAAGGATATTAGTTTGAAAGCCAGACGCTATGGAAGGTTTACCTTTCAAGCAGGTAAGGTGGTAGTAAAAAGTGGACAGACAGGTGTGAGGTTTACCAAAACAAAATTTTCTCATGGAAAGGAACGATTCCAGAACTTCAAAAAGGGAAAAGGATTCACACGCCAGAAACCTCTTAAACCAAGAAGACGTTACCAGACCTTTTTAAAGCATGTGAGAAAACAAAGTGTCGCAGGTATCAAAGGAATCGTCCAAGCCATTAAGGGAAGTGTGACTTTCTTTTCTGTCCTTGCGGGAAATCCTTTGACTTGGATTGTCTCAGGCATTCTCTTGATACTCCTTTTGATGATGAGCTTTTTCATGAGTGTTTCAGGTAGTAGTGTCATTCAACAAGATGAGATGGAGTTGACCAAGGCCTATACCCACATGACGTGGGAAGATGCGGAACATACGAGAACCAATGAAAAAGGGATTGCCTACTACACCAAGATTGATGAGATTATGGTTTACATCAATCATCAATACCAAGACTACAAGCTTGACGATTTCATGGAAACAGGTGGTGTGACCTACAAAGCGTTTCTCAGTCAAGTGTGGACAGACTTAAATGGTGGAGATTCTATTAAATCCATGTCTGACTTATATAAAGAACCTACTTACAAGCTGTCTGATGAGGACCAGGAAGAGTTAAAGGAGTTGACAGAAGGAGGCAACTATCTAGCCCTTCAAGAATTGGACAATCCCTTTCAGGGACAGACTGACGAGGATAGCTTAAGCATGACCTACCGATATGGGTATGAGGTCATTGATGAGAAACCAACGCTGCATCACCATATCATCTTAGAAGCGAAAGAAGGTCAAGTCATTGTAGCTCCGATGGATGGCAAGGTATCTCTTGATGGAGAGAACGTTGTTTTGACATCTGGTAAGGGAGTGAATAAGACTAAACTAACCTTGTTTGGCATTCATTCAGGCCGAGTGAGTGAACATCAACATGTCTTGGCAGGAGATATTATTGGTCAGACCAAAGACGGAACGGGTCTAAAAGTCACCTATCAAAAGGTTGATGATGATACGGATAAGTTGGTCTATGTCAATCCAGCTTTCTACTTTCCAAAAGTAATCCAGGTTCAGACCACCATTCTTCCAACTATCGGTCAGTTTGGCGGCGATGAGTTCGAGAGAGCCAAGGCAATTTATGACTATCTTAAAAGCAAAGGTGCGACAAATCAAGCTATAGCAGCTATTTTAGGAAATTGGTCGGTAGAATCTTCCATTAATCCAAAACGAGCTGAAGGCGACTATTTATCTCCGCCAGTTGGTGCGACTGATAGTTCGTGGGATGATGAGGGCTGGCTCTCACTTAATGGTCCAACTATATACAATGGACGTTACCCAAATATTCTCAAACGTGGTTTAGGCTTAGGCCAATGGACAGATACCGCGGATGGGTCACGCAGACATACTTTATTGTTGGAATATGCCAAAGGAAAACATCAAAAGTGGTATGACTTAGAGTTACAACTGGATTTCATGTTGCATGGGGACAGTCCTTATTACACCAACTGGTTAAAAGATTTCTTCAAAAATACAGGTAGTCCAGCTAGTCTTGCCCAACTCTTCCTCATTTACTGGGAAGGAAATTCAGGGGATAAGCTACTTGAGCGTCAGACACGGGCAAGTGAGTGGTATTACCAAATTGAAAAAGGCTTTAGTCAACCCAACGGTGGGACAGCACAAAGTGATCCAAAAGCACTTGAAGCTGTACGAGGAGACCTTTTTGAAAACTCTATTCCAGGAGGTGGTGACGGGATGGGTTACGCTTTCGGCCAATGTACTTGGGGAGTCGCAGCCCGTATCAACCAACTGGGGCTAAAACTCAAAGGTAAAAACGGTGAGAAGATTCCAATTATCAGTACCATGGGCAATGGCCAAGATTGGGTACGAACAGCCGCAAGTCTCGGTGGGGAGATAGGGACAAGTCCACAAGAAGGAGCTATCCTTTCCTTTGCGGGAGGAGGACATGGCACACCAACAGAATACGGACATGTGGCTTTCGTCGAAAAAGTCTACCCAGATGGCTCCTTCCTTATCTCCGAAACCAACTACAATGGCAATCCCAACTACACCTTCCGTAAATTATCTGGAGTGGATAGTAGCTTGAGTTTTGCTTATACGACGAAATAAAAAAAGGATATGCTAACAAAATGAATAAATGTTAGCATATCTTTTGTGTTTTTTTGTCACGATTAATCAGAATTTATAGAAATGAGAACTGTTATGAGACGAATCATCTCATCAAGAACATCTGCAAGTGAAATCCCTTTTGTATAGCTATATTTTTTTGAATAATTTTGCCATTGTTTATTCTGAATAGGGTCAGATTTGAACCTCTCGAGTAGTTCAATAATCTTTACAAAATCGAGTTCTGTTTCGCGATATGAAAATGTTCTCTGACAGGCATTTCTCAACTGAATGAAGTCAATGTCTTCTTTCTTCAGTTTGGAAAGAATATAAACATCGTAAAAATCTTTGCTTCTACTGTTCAAGAAGTTACGTGAATAGATGGTTTGAAGTTTTTCAGCTAGAATTGTTTCAATTGTATAAGCAATGATTGGAAAATTGTCTTCATCAAAAATAGCTTTATAGACAATATGTAAAGACCCCCAGTTGAGAATTCGTGGATTTACCTGTACACTAGAATAAAAAAACAATCAACTTCTAACAGGAATTACCACACTCAATTGGAGGTCTTATATGTTTCATTTTACCACACTTTTCATCGGAATGGATGTTCACAAAGAAAGTTTTTCACTCTGCTATTATGATATGATGACCAATCAATTCAAACATAGCACTAAAGTTAGTCCAAATGTTAGCTATATTGTGAACTATGTGAATGAGCTTCGTCGTTTATATGGTCAAGATGCAGAAGTGTTATGTGGCTACGAAGCTGGATGCCTCGGATTTACCCTATATCACCAGCTACAAGCTCACGGGATTCCCTGTATCGTGATGGCACCTACAACGGTAATGAAGGAAGGATCTAAGCGTGTTAAGACTGATAAGAAAGATGCGGCTCAGCTCGCAAAAGCTCTGGCCTTTCGTAGCTATCAGCCTGTTCATATTCCTACTGCTGAGGATGAACAAGTCAAAGAATATATCCGTATGAGAACAGACCACAAAGTGGCTCTGAAGAAAATCAAACAACAAATTCTTGCCTTCTGTCTCCGACATGATTTTCGCTATACCGAGGGAAGCAGTAATTGGACACAGAAACATGTTCGCTGGCTCCGTTCCCTAAAACCTGAGGGACTTTACGCAGAGATTTTGACAGAATATCTATTGACCTATGAGAAATTAGTAGATCAAATAGAACGGTATGATGCACGAATTGAGCAACTGGGTCAAAGCGACAGTTATCAAGAGAAGGTCTCACGGCTTTCTTGCTTTATTGGCATTAAAACACTAACTGCTCTTTCCATTGTGACAGAAATCGGTGATTTTAATCGCTTTGCGACAGCTCAACATTTTGCTTCTTATCTTGGGCTAACTCCTAGCGAAAATTCTAGCGGCGACAAGGAGAGAAGAGGTGCTATCACCAAAGCTGGGAATAGCCATGTGAGACGACTTCTGATAGAAGCTGCACAATCATTGGCTAAGGGGACGATTGGGTATAAATCCAAAGAATTGAAAAGGAGACAAAGTGGAAACCGAGTGGAGGTGATTGCTTATGCGGATAAGGCTAATGAACGCTTAAGAAGACGTTATCGCACACTTGTTCTAGGAAAAAATAAGAAACAAAATGTTGCTAAAACAGCTATTGCACGAGAATTGTCTGGTTTTATTTGGGGGATGATGACAGGAAGAATAGCTTGAAGTTAGCGCTTGTTTTCATGTACACTTTTGACCATTAAGTTTTATCATCGCAGAGCGATGAGGAATCCCTATTTCTATCCAAAATCACTGGGTGAATTTGGACAGAAATAAGGATTGAAATCATGTTTGAATGGAAAGTATCTTGAAGGAGTTTAGGACTTCAAGGTTTGAGTCATCTACGAAACGACTAAGTGGCACAATTGTGATCCACGCTTATAGAGAGTAGGACTCGCGGCAGAACCATTGACCTGTAGGTAACCAATCCACGAATATCAGAGTGGCCAATGCCCGAAGCTAAGAACTAGGCTCTTTCTAGATACTTTTCATTTTTTAATCAGTTCGATTGTTTTTACTTGACAAAGGGCTTTACATATCAGTCGTATGTAATCGGCTGAGGAGTTACAACATCACCTGTCGCAATATCCAAATGGATAACTTGTTTAATATTCTCAAGTTGGCACGAAATTGTTGCTCGATAGCCACCATAGTCATCACTTTCTTTAATAGCTGTGATTGATTGAATCACAAAAGATATACCTTCTTCGGAATCTGCTAAAATTTCCTTGAGTTGCTGTTTAACAGTTTCTTCTGAGAGTGTTATTTGATGGAATAAAAAGTCAATATCAACAGTGCTACGAGATTCAACTCCGATGACATTCGAAAGTAGGAATCCTCCTTTGAAGATATAGTGATTTGAATAAGAACTTTGACTTAATTTTTTCAAAATGACTTCTAGGAAGTAATAGGTCATGACGGAATTAAAGGTTAAACCAGTATTCTTTGATATTTTATGACAGAGTGCTGTTAATTTAGCTTTGTTCATATTAGAACCTCCAGAGTTTGTTTAACTTTTTCTAAAGTATTCATTTTTGTCGCATATTCATAGAGTTTTGCTAGATTTTTTTTAGGATAGTTCCCATAAGATTGAAGTGTCTTGACAAAGAGTTCGGAATCAATCTTTTCTCGATGTATTACAAAATCACAAATAATACGTTCAAAATCATATACCCTTACGTTGTTTCCCAAAGGAGTAGGTACAGTAGTCATTCCCAGCTCGCTGTATTCTTTAGAGACAAAGTGAATATTTAGATTAGCTGGAGGAGTATTAAAGCGGTAGCCTCTAGGAACTGTCACATCAAAATATTGTGGAATTTCATCTGTAAACTGTTGTAGATACAGTGCCGAAATATAAGAGAAAATAGCCTTAGGAAAACGATATTGAAAGAAGTAGTATTCATCATAGTCTCCGTTTTGGGTTAGGAAAATACCTTTTTCAACTCGGAAGATAATGCCTTCTTTCTCTAGTCTTGTCAGATATATTGTTGGAATACCTAGTGCTTTACAATCTTTGTTTGTGACAATTCCATTGTTCTTTTCTATAAAATCGAGTAGAATCTCTTTTTTTGACATACGGCCTCCCACTTGTTGCTTTTACACTACAATTTTACAATATTTGTGGTATAAAAGCAACATTTTCTTTTCCCTCATTTTATTGTGATAACAAAATCAAGCCTTCTTTTTTATGATGGTATTGAACTTGGGCTACGAGCTGTACAAAAAAGAGAGTTTCTCCTAGAACGGAAAGTTCTTCGTCAAAACTCCTATTTTTGTCGTGCTCGCTTAACGCTCTCGTATCTAATAAAGAGTGACAGTTTGTTGCTACATAAAAAAGAAAAGAAGGACTATTTATGACCAAAACATGTAATCATCACTTTCTTGTCAATCAGGAAAAAGGCGAGAAACACGTCTTTCGCAAGAGTAAAAAATATCGCACTCTATGTTCCGTTGCTCTTGGAACAATGGTGACGGCTGTTGTTGCTTGGGGAGGAACGGTTGCACATGCTGATGAAGTCACATCATCAGTTGACACCGCCATTCAACGAACGGAAAATCCAGCTACGAATTTACCAGAAGCACAACCAAGCCCTGTTTCTGAACAAACTGAAAGTTTAGGGTCAACTGGACAATCTAACGGTACAATTGCAGTCACCGTACCACATGATACGGTAACACAAGCAGTTGAAGAGGCCAAGGCTGAAGGTGTTTCTACAGTTGAAGATAGCCCAATGGATTTGGGAAATACAACTTCTGCGTCAGAAACCAACCAACAAATTTCAAAAGCAGAAGCGGATGCCCAAAAACAGGTTGAGGCTATCACTGAAGTTACTGAAACCTACAAAGCTGATAAAGCGACTTACCAGTCGAATAAATCCCGCATTGAACAGGAAAACAAGGAACTGTCACAAGCCTATGAGGTAGCTAACCAAACTGGTAAAGCGACTAATTCCTGGGTTGAAACTAAAGTCAATAGCCTAAAAACTCGGTATGCAGATGCTGATGTGACAGTAAATGTACAAGTAGTTTCATCAGGAAATGGGACATCTGTACTTGACTATACAAACTATGGCAAGACTGTTGAAACCAGTCAATCAACTAACGAACAAGCTGTAGCGGATTATCTAATAAAGAAAACTAAGGCAGATGATATTGTTGCGAAAAATCAGGCCATTCAAAAAGAAAATGAAGCTGGACTTGCTAAGGCAAAGGCAGATAATGAAGCCATTGAAAGGCGTAATCAGGCAGGTCAAGCAGCTGTTGATGCTGAAAACCGTGTAGGTCAAGCCGCAGTAGATCAAGCGAATCAGGAGAAAAACAATTAGTTTCAAATCGTGCAGCCGAGATTGAAGCCATTACTAAACGAAATAAAGAAAAAGAAGCCTCAGCCAGAAAAGAGAATGAAGCGATTGATGTCTACAATGCCAAAGAAATGGAACGCTATCAACGTGACTTGGCCGAGATTTCAAAAGGTGAAGAAGGTTATATTTCTGAAGCCCTTGCTCAAGCCCTCAATCTCAATAACGGTGAACCCCAAGCACAACATGGAGCCATTACCCGAAATCCTAATCAAATCATTTCAACTGGTGATGCTATGCTGGGTGGCTACTCAAGAATATTGGATTCAACAGGATTCTTTGTCTATGATAGCTTCAAAACAGGTGAGACTCTTAGTTTTAGCTATCAAAATCTTCAAAATGCACGATTTGATGGTAAAAAGATTAGTCGAGTGACTTACGATATTACCAACCTTGTATCACCAGCTGGAACCGATGCCGTGAAATTGGTTGTGCCAAATGATCCTACCGAAGGCTTCATTGCCTATCGAAATGACGGAAATGGTGACTGGCGAACAGACAAGATGGAGTTTCGTGTAGTTGCTAAGTATTTCTTGGAAGACGGAACGCAGGTCACCTTTTCTAAGGAGAAACCAGGAGTCTTCACGCATTCTTCCCTCAATCATAATGACATTGGTTTAGAATATGTTAAAGATTCATCTGGGAAATTTGTGCCGATTAATGGTTCAACCGTTCAAGTGACTAATGAAGGTCTAGCACGTTCTTTGGGTTCCAACCGTGCAAGTGATTTGAATTTACCTGAGGAATGGGATACCACATCAAGTCGTTATGCTTATAAAGGAGCTATTGTCTCAACAGTTACATCAGGAAATACCTACACAGTAACCTTTGGCCAAGGCGATATGCCACAGAATGTTGGATTGTCTTACTGGTTTGCCTTAAATACTCTACCAGTTGCACGTACAGTAACACCATATAGTCCCAAACCTCATGTAACGGTGGAACTTGAACCCATTCCAGAACCTATTACGGTAACACCAGATGTCTTTACTCCTAAAACATTTACACCAGAAAAGCCTGTGACCTTCACGCCAAAACCTTTGGAAGAGGTGGTGCAGCCTAGTCTGACCTTGACCAAGGTAACCTTACCTGTTAATCCTACTCCAAAAGAACTTCCAACGCCACCACAAGTACCGACTATCCATTATCATGCGTACCGTTTGACGACAACTCCAGAGATTATGAAAGAAGTGATCAATAGTGACCAAGCTAATCTTCATGATAAAACTGTCGCAAAAGATTCAACGGTGATTTATCCCTTAACAGTTGATGCCTTATCGCCCAATCGTGCCCAAACGACTAGTCTCATTTTTGAGGACTACTTGCCTGCTGGTTACCTATTTGATAAGGAAACAACACAAAAAGAGAATGGAAACTATATCCTTAGCTTTGATGAGACTAAGAATTTTGTGACCTTGACCGCAAAGGAAAACTTGTTGCAGGAGGTAAATAAAGATTTAACCAAGGTTTATCAACTGACCGCTCCAAAACTCTATGGTTCTGTTCAAAATGATGGGGCAACCTATTCCAATAGTTACAAACTCCTTTTGAACAAGGGTACAACCAATGCTTACACAGTCACTTCAAATGTTGTAACGGTTCGTACACCAGGTGATGGGGAGACAACCACACTCATTACACCAGATAAAAACAATGAAAATGCGGATAGTGTCCTCATTAATGACACGGTCGTAGCCCTTGGCACAACCAACCACTATCGTTTGACTTGGGATTTGGACCAGTATAAGGGAGATCGTTCTGCTAAAGAGACAATTGCACGAGGCTTCTTCTTTGTGGACGATTACCCAGAGGAAGTGCTTGATGTGGTGGAAAATGGGACGGCTGTTACAACCCTTGACGGTCAGAAGGTATCAGGAATTACGGTTAAAAACTATGCTTCCCTAAATGAAGCCCCTAAAGACCTTCAAGATAAATTGGCTCGTGCTAAGATTACACCGACAGGTGCCTTTCAAGTCTTTTTGCCGGATGACAACCAAGCCTTTTATGACCAGTATGTTCAAACAGGAACTTCTTTAGCTCTTTTGACCAAAATGACGGTGAAAGATAGTCTCTATGGTCAAACTAAGACCTATACAAACAAGTCTTATCAAGTTGATTTTGGAAATGGCTATGAAACCAAGGAAGTGACCAACACCCTTGTTTCTCCAGAACCCAAGAAACAGAACCTCAATAAAGACAAAGTGGATATCAATGGGAAGCCCATGCTAGTGGGAAGTCAAAATCACTATACTCTCTCATGGGACTTGGACCAATACCGAGGGATTAAAGCAGACAACTCTCAGATTGCACAAGGTTTTTACTTTGTGGATGATTATCCAGAAGAAGCTTTACTGCCGGATGAAGCAGCTATTCAGTTTGTCACATCTGATGGTAAAACAGTTTCAGGAATCATGGTGAAGGCTTATTCTCGATTATCAGAAGCTCCTAAATCTTTACAAGAAGCCCTTTCTAAACAAAAAATTCAGCCTAAAGGAGCTTTTCAAGTTTTCATGCCTGAGGACCCACAAGTCTTTTTTGAATCTTATGTGACCAAGGGGGAGAATATTACCATTGTCACTCCGATGACGGTTTTGGAAACCATGCTTAATTCAGGGAAGTCTTATGAAAACGTGGCCTATCAGGTGGATTTTGGCCAAGCTTATGAAACCAATACGGTGACTAATTTCGTCCCTAAAGTAACTCCACATAAGTCTAATACCAATCAAGAAGGCATTTTAATTGATGGAAAGACTGTCCTTCCGAATACAGTCAATTATTACAAAATTGTCTTGGATTACAGTCAATACAAGGACATGGTCGTGACGGATGATGTTCTTGCCAAGGGATTTTACATGGTAGACGATTACCCAGAAGAAGCCCTTACCCTAAATCCTGATGGCATTCAAGTTTTGGATAAGGATGGCAATCGTGTATCTGGTATCTCTGTCAGCACCTACGCTAGTTTGTCAGAAGCTCCGAAAGTCGTCCAAGATGCCATGGTTAAACGTCAGTTTACACCTAAAGGAGCCATTCAAGTTCTTAGTAGCGATGATTCAAAAGCCTTTTATGATACCTATGTGAAGACTGGTCAAACCTTAGTTGTCACGCTTCCGATGACGGTAAAAAATGAGTTGACCAAAACAGGTGGTCAGTATGAAAATACAGCCTATCAGATTGATTTTGGTTTGGCCTATGTCACGGAAACAGTGGTTAATAATGTTCCAAAATTAGACCCACAAAAAGATGTGGTGATCGACTTGTCTCATAAAGATGACAGCCTTGACGGGAAAGAAGTGGCCTTGCATCAAACCTTTAACTATCGCTTGGTTGGAGCATTGATTCCAAGTAATCGTGCGACTGATTTATTTGAATATGGTTTTGAAGATAACTATGATGAAAAGCATGATGAGTATAATGGTGTTTATCGCAGCTATCTGATGACGGATGTCATCCTCAAAGACGGTTCTGTCTTAAAAGAGGGGACAGAAGTCACGAAATATACCTTGCAACAGGTGGATACAGAAAATGGCCTAGTGTCAATTTCATTTGATAAATCCTTCTTAGAGACTATATCTGATGATTCAGCTTTTCAGGCAGATGTTTACCTGCAGATGAAACGGATTGCGACTGGTCAGGTGGAGAATACCTACCTTCATACAGTGAATGGCTATGTCATTAGCTCAAATACAGTTGTAACACATACACCTCAACCTGAAGAACCAAGTCCAAATCAACCCACACCACCTCAACCACCAATTGAGACTATTGAACCGCCTGTTCCAGCAAGCATTTTGCCAAATACAGGGGAACAGGAATCCCTTTTGGGCTTAATTGGAGCTGGTATTCTACTTAGTACGGCTTATGGACTGAAGAGAAAGGAGGAGAAGTAGATGAATCCAAAAAGCATTTATGAAAAGGATTCAGACCAAGATGGTCTGACAGATGCTCAGGAACTAGCTTTGGGAACCAATCCGCAGTCTGTTGACACAGATGGTGATGGTCAAGCTGATTTAGAAGAGCTACAATCTGGACATTCACCACTACTCCCACAAAAGGAGTTGTGCGATGACTTGGAACTTTGACACCATGAAAGAGGCTTTGTCTGAAATGGAGAAGGTCGATTACCAAGAGTTTATCAAAGCCTTTCTCTCTTTGGAATTAAGTATTTCTGATAGAACAATCCTCAATCAGGTTTATCAAGATTATATGGATGAGGATGACTTATCCTTGATTAGTGATGAGCTACGAGTTAAAGTGGATAGTTATCAGGATGAAGTACAGGCAGATATGACTGACATTCTGGAAAAGCTGTACCGAACAGGGGAAGGCTCTAGTTTTATTATGGATGTCATGTCTTCGAATAGTCTTTCTGACACGATGGATCAATATGAAATTTTGGATAGTGAAGACTATTCCTTAATCGGTCTTGAAACCTTACAGGCCATGATTCAACAGGACTTGGCCATTTCCAGTCAGGATTATTTTGGAGACTTGGTTCACCTTGCCTTGCAAAAAGATTTACTAGACCAGAAAAGTCAATTCTTACAAAACTACGTGGCTACTGTAATGGAAGGTATTCCACAAGAAAGAGACCAACGAGCCTTGGTCCTTGATTAACACAAAGGGCTGAGAAACACTCTCAGCCTTTTTAAAATGGGAGGGAAAATGAATCAAGAAGTCTTACTACAAATGATGAGAGCCACCATTCCTCGTGATAGGGCCCTGCTTGAGGCATTTTTATATTACCAAGCAGAGCATTTTGATGAGGAGTGGAATAGTCTTATTCGTCAGTTTTTGACCAATAGGCAGGAATTCAAAAGATCTGTTCAGGTACTTCACTTTGAGACAGATGTTTCAGCTTTTGTCCAGGCTAGTCCTTATGATACTGCTCATGATCTATTGACCTATACACAAGTATTCGGCCAAACTGGTCTCCAAAAACTTGACCAACTATCGCCGTCTGAAAAAGACTTGGTGATTGAAGTGGCCTTGTTCAATCTGGCCACTCGTTTTCAACTATTAGACTCAAATGGACACTACCAAACTATTTCACCAGATTCTCTATTACAAAAGAGTAGGGGAGCTAATTTGGTCAATGTTTATCGTGTGGCTAATAATTTAGCGGATCGTATTAGCCGAGATATTGAACAGTTTCTCTTAACTTACGAGCCTGAGCTTGAAACAAGAGCTGATGAAACTATTCTAGAAAATGAAGAAACTATTGATGAGCACAAAACAAGTGTTCATCAAGCAATATCTTTTCGAGAAGAGGGCTCTCTGGTTATTGCTAGTTTAGATGTAGATTTGTCTCAACTAGATGTTCAAACAGGAAAAACCAGTCATCTGCCTGCTTATGAAGAGTTATCTTTACGACGTAAATTTGAGATTCTAACATATTTTGACCAAATTCGAAATGAACGTTCCAAAGTCGCAAGTTTTAGACGAGGTGATTTTGATACTGAGATGGAAATGACACCAATCTTTGAGGGCGAGGAGTTACTTACCTATCTAGAGGCTGATGGTAGTCCCTATGAGTTGAAACGAACGCTGACTACAGTCGAAGAAAAGGAATTAGAAAAAATTGGACAAGCCATTAGGATAGAAAATCAAGAAAAATTGACTCAGCTAGGGATTGAGCTATCTCAGTTTGAATCAGACCAAGTCGGTATTTTATTGGATGCGGCAGGTCGTTTTCGTTTAAAAAATGCGGACCTTGCTTTACTAGGTGGTTATCCCAAAGCCTCGGTAACTCAACTAGCCCTTGCGACAGAACTACTCCAAATGGGACTAAGTCATGAAAAGGTTGAATTTTTCTTTGGTAGTCAGCTTTCCATTGAAGAGTTGCGACAAGTTGCCTACGCCTTTTTACACCAAGAACTCAGTAGAGAAGATGCGGAGTATTTTGAAAAAGATAAGGGCAACCAGCCAGATTTGACCTTTAGAAATTGGAAGAACAAGCTAGAGAAAGCTGAGACGAAAGTAGTAGTTGATGAAGAATTTGCGGAAAGTCCACTAGTCCAGAGAGTATTGGACACTTATCCTCTGGGGTCATTGGTTTCCTATAAGGGACAGGACTTTGAGGTCATGTCGGTCAGCGATGCTCGATTGAACGGTTTGATTCGGATTGAGTTAGTTAATGACTTTTCGGATATCATTGAACAAAATCCAGTTCTTTATGTGAGGACCTGGGAAGAAGTCAGTCAGGCACTTCATCAGCCAAAGGCAGAACCACAAACAGAGTTAGAAGAAGCGGACCAAGAACTAAATCTTTTTTCATTTCTGGAAGAGGAGCCAGTTCAGAGTATTGGACTATTGGAACCCGATGGTTCTGAAAAAGGTCATAACGATATTGATCTTGAAGAAACAGATAGTCAAATTCCTGAAGAGGTAGTCGTCGAAACAATTCCAGAGATTCCAGTAATGGACTTTTATTTTCCAGAAGATATGACGGACTTTTATCCAAAGACTGCTAGAGATAAGGTTGAGACAAACATTGCGGCTATTCGTTTGGTAAAAAAACTAGAAGTAGAGCACCGCAATGCTTTACCAAGTGAACAAGAACTCCTTGCCAAGTATGTAGGCTGGGGTGGACTAGCCAATGAATTTTTTGATGACTATAATCCAAAATTTTCTAAGGAACGAGAAGAACTGAAAAGCCTAGTCACAGATAAAGAGTATTCGGATATGAAACAGTCCTCTCTGACAGCCTATTATACAGACCCTGCCCTTATCCGTCAGATGTGGGATAAGTTGGAAAGTGATGGCTTTACAGGTGGCAAAATCCTAGATCCTTCCATGGGAACAGGGAATTTTTTTGCAGCAATGCCCAAACACTTAAGAGAAAAGAGTGAGTTATATGGTGTGGAATTAGATACCATTACAGGAGCTATTGCCAAACACCTTCATCCCAATAGTCACATTGAAATTAAGGGCTTTGAGACGGTGGCTTTTAACGATAATAGTTTTGATTTGGTGATTTCAAATGTGCCTTTTGCCAATATACGAATTGCGGATAACAGGTACGATAGGCCTTACATGATTCATGACTACTTTGTCAAAAAGTCACTTGGTTTGGTCCATGATGGTGGACAAGTAGCGATTATCTCTTCCACAGGAACTATGGATAAGCGAACAGAAAACATTTTACAAGATATTCGTGAGACAACTGAATTTCTTGGTGGGGTTCGACTGCCTGATTCTGCCTTTAAGGCCATTGCAGGAACGAGTGTCACAACGGATATGTTATTCTTCCAGAAAAACTTAGACAAGGGATATGTGGCAGACGACTTAGCCTTTTCAGGTTCCATTCGTTATGATAAGGATAGTCGCATTTGGCTCAATCCTTACTTTGATGGAGAATACAATAGCCAAGTGCTAGGAACCTACGAGGTCAGAAATTTTAACGGAGGAACACTTTCTGTTAAGGGGACTAGTGATGACTTGATTGCAAGTGTTGAAGCAGCTCTACATCAAGTAAAAGCCCCAAGAGAGATTGATAGAAAAGAGGTCATCATTAACCCAGATGTGTTGATCAAACAAGTCATTGATACCTCCATTCCAGTTGAAATGAGGGAGAATCTGGGTCAGTACAGTTTTGGTTACCAGGGTGCTACAGTTTACTATCGAGATAATAAAGGCATTCGAGTCGGAACCAAGACGGAAGAAATCAGTTACTATGTCGATGAAGAGGGCAACTTTAAAGCATGGGACACCAAACATTCTCAAAAGCAGATTGATCGCTTTAATGCCTTAGAAGTGACTGATAACACTGCTCTGGATGTCTATGTGACCGATGATGCAGCCAAACGTGGTCAGTTTAAGGGGTATTATAAAAAGACAGTTTTCTATGAAACTCCTTTGTCTGATAAAGAAGTGGCACGAATCAAAGGAATGGTGGACATTCGCAATGCTTACCAAGAGGTCATTGCCATTCAACGCTATTATGACTATGATAAGGTGACATTTAACCACTTGTTAGGCAAACTCAATCGTGCCTATGATAGCTTTGTCAATCGCTATGGGTATTTGAATAGTGCTGTGAACCGCAATCTTTTTGATAGTGATGATAAGTATTCACTTCTTGCCAGTTTGGAAGATGAAAGTCTGGATCCAAGTGGAAAGTCTGTTACGTATACCAAATCCCTTGCCTTTGAGAGGGCTCTAGTGCGTCCCGAAAGAGAGGTTAAAAAGGTACATACTGCCCTTGATGCCTTAAATTCGAGCTTGGCAGATGGTCGAGGTGTTGATTTCGCTTATATGATGTCCATCTATCAGGTTGAATCAAAGATGACCTTGATTGAGGAATTAGGTGACCTCATTATGCCTGATCCTGAGAAGTATTTGAATGGGGAGCTGTCCTATGTTTCTCGCCAAGACTTCCTGTCAGGTGATGTCGTCACTAAGTTAGAAGTGGTGGACCTACTCGTCAAACAAGACAATCGTGACTTTAACTGGACGCATTTTGCAGGACTTCTAGAAGCGGTTAAACCAGCACGTATTACCTTGGCAGACATTGATTATCGGATTGGTTCACGCTGGATTCCCTTGTCTGTTTACGGAAAATTTGCCCAAGAAACCTTTATGGGGAAAGGCTATGAACTGTCAGACCAAGAAGTAGCAACAGTCCTTGAAGTCAGTCCCATTGACGGGGTTATCACTTACCAATCTAAGTTTGCCTACACCTATTCCAACGCAACGGATAGGAGTTTAGGTGTACCAGGTTCTCGTTATGATAGTGGTCGTAAAATATTTGAAAATCTCCTGAATTCCAATCAACCAACCATCACAAAACAAATTGTCGAAGGGGATAAGAAAAAGAATGTGACAGATGTAGAGAAAACAACGGTCCTGCGTGCCAAGGAAACACACCTACAAGAACTCTTTCAAGATTTTGTAGCAAAATATCCAGAAGTCCAACAAATGATTGAAGACACATATAATAGGCTTTACAATCGTACAGTATCAAAGTCCTATGATGGTAGCCATTTAACCATTGATGGACTTGCCCAGAATATCTCCTTACGTCCCCACCAAAAGAATGCCATTCAACGGATTGTGGAAGAAAAACGAGCTCTACTCGCCCATGAGGTAGGGTCTGGAAAAACCTTGACCATGCTTGGAGCTGGTTTCAAGTTGAAAGAACTAGGAATGGTACATAAACCACTTTATGTGGTGCCGTCTAGTTTAACTGCTCAGTTTGGTCAAGAAATCATGAAATTTTTCCCAACTAAGAAAGTTTATGTGACCACCAAGAAGGACTTTGTCAAAGCCAAACGTAAGCAGTTCGTATCACGTATTATCACAGGCGACTATGATGCCATTGTCATTGGAGATTCCCAGTTTGAAAAAATACCGATGAGTCGAGAGAAGCAGGTTACCTATATCAATGACAAGCTGGAGCAACTCAGAGAAATCAAACTAGGAAGTGATTCTGATTATACGGTCAAAGAAGCAGAGCGTTCAATCAAGGGACTAGAGCACCAGTTGGAAGAACTCCAAAAACTAGAGCGAGATACCTTTATTGAATTTGAAAACCTTGGAATTGATTTTCTTTTTGTGGATGAGGCTCATCATTTCAAGAATATCCGTCCAATCACTGGACTTGGGAATGTCGCGGGAATCACCAATACCACTTCAAAAAAGAACGTAGACATGGAGATGAAGGTGAGACAGGTTCAGGCAGAGCATGGCGATAGAAATGTCGTTTTTGCGACAGGAACACCAGTTTCTAACTCCATCAGTGAACTTTTCACCATGATGAATTACATTCAGCCCGATGTTTTGGAACGATATCAGGTATCCAATTTTGACTCATGGGTTGGGGCTTTTGGGAATATCGAAAACTCTATGGAACTAGCCCCGACAGGAGATAAGTACCAACCCAAGAAACGGTTCAAGAAATTTGTCAACCTTCCTGAACTCATGCGAATCTACAAGGAAACTGCCGATATTCAGACCTCAGACATGCTTGATTTACCAGTACCTGAAGCTAAGATTATTGCGGTGGAAAGCGAGTTAACGCAAGCTCAGAAATACTATTTGGAAGAGCTGGTAAAGCGTTCAGACGTTATCAAGTCAGGTAGTGTTGATCCAAGTAGAGATAACATGCTTAAAATCGTGCGCTGTTAAGCGTAAAAATGTATCTCCCTCGCAGAGGGATATTATTGAAAGTAAATAATAGGAACAACTAACTAACCTAGCGGGGAAACCCAAAGGGGACAATAGCATGTTAGTAAAGCGGATAAGGAGTGAGTTACAACGCTTTGATGTGCCGCAAGTTCCGTAACCTATGGTTAAGGCTAAACTGCTTGAACATCAATTCTGACTAGGTGCAAAGCATCGCCCATCGGAAAGTAACTGAGACCGATGTTACTGTATATTCGTTGTTGTGATTTTGGACGAATAACTTTCTACAGTAAAAGAGCATACGATAAGTATGAATAAAGGAATGAGTGAGGAACCTAAGGGTTACTAGAACGTACATTTTTAACGAATAGCAGGATTGCCTAAGAGGGGAGACCCTTATGGTAACGGAGTCACCGTAGTAGTTTGAGCAAGGGAAAACCTTGTACATGGCGAAGGGTGACAGGTAATTTCGATTAGTTAGAAAGGATTAGGTGCGTGAGATGCGTACAGCCAAAACTATTTTAACAGTCATTCATGAACGTGGAAAACAAGATAAACCACTTGAAAGGGTTTATAAATTACTATTTAATCGTGAATTGTATCTAATAGCCTATGCAAAGTTATACCCGAATAACGGAGCAATGACAAAGGGTGTTACAGAGGAAACGATTGATGGTATGTCTATTCAAAAAATAGATAGGATTATTGAACAATTAAGACGAGAAACCTATTACTGGAGACCAGCTAGGAGAGAGTACATTCCTAAAAAGAATGGAAAACACCGTCCTTTGGGAATACCAGTATGGAGTGATAAACTTCTTCAGGAAGTGATTCGCATGATATTAGAAGCCTATTATGAGCCACAATTTAGTGAACATTCTCATGGTTTTAGACCAAAAAGAGGGTGTCATACAGCTTTACAAGAAATTCAGACTTGGAAAGGGACACGTTGGTTCATAGAAGGAGATATCTCTAGTTATTTTGACACGATTGACCACGATGTATTAATCACTATGTTGTCTAGACAAATTCAGGATGGTCGGTTTATTAGGCTTATCAAAAATATGCTTGAGGCAGGATATCTTGATGATTGGAAGTTTCACAAGACTATTAGTGGAACACCGCAAGGTGGAGTTATTAGTCCTTTATTAGCTAATATCTATTTACATCAATTTGATAAGTGGGTCGGTGAAGAACTGATACCTCAATATACAAGAGGTAAAAAGCAGAAAGCAAACTCAGCCTATAATCGTTTGAGTAGAAGAATTAAATGCTATCAGGATAAAGGAGATTATAAAAAAGCTCATCAGTTAATTGTTGAGAGAAGAAATCTCCCTTCAGTTGATACTTATGATACCAGCTATCGGAGATTAAGATATGTTCGGTATGCGGATGACTTTATTCTAGGCTTTACAGGTTCAAAAGCTGAGGCAAAGGCTATAAAGAAGCAAATTGGAGACTTTTTAAATACTAAGTTATCTTTGGAACTTTCTCAAGAAAAGACTTTGATTACCCATGCGACTGGAGAATCAGCTAAATTTCTGGGATATGAGATAAAAGCACAACGTGTCAATGATTATATTGATAACAAAGGGAGACGGAGTGCCAATGGTGTTATCGCATTATTTGTACCTGCATCAGTTATTGAAAGCAAATGCCGCCAATACATGAAAAATGGTAAAGCTATTCATCGTAATAACTTATTGCAGGATGATGACTTTAGTATCGTTCAAACTTACCAACAAGAATATAGAGGGCTGGTTCAATATTATATATTGGCACAAAATTTGTCATGGTTCTCAAAAGTCTATTGGTATATGGAAACATCACTCCTTAAAACATTAGCATTTAAACATAAGTCATCCATTAATAAAATGTTAGCTAAATATAAGACTACCACAACTAGCACGAATGGCCGAACTGTGCCGTGTTTACAGGTAGTTGTGCCTCGAGAAGATAAACCTCCTCTAGTTGCAACGTGGGGTGGCATTTCACTTTCTTATAAAAAGAAAACTGTAATAGAAGATGCTCCGTATCAAGTTTATGGTGGTCGAACAGAGCTTATCAAGCGATTACTCGCAAATAAGTGTGAGCTATGTGGAAGTGAGGAGAACATAGAGGTACATCATATCAGAAAATTAGCAGACTTGAACAAACACAATGGGAAATTAGTTCCAAAGTGGAAAGAAGTCATGTCAGCAAGACGTCGAAAAACGCTAGTGACCTGTCGGGATTGTCACCATGCGATACATAATGGTTCAATAAATACACGTTTATGAAATGAAATTACTGGAGAGCCGGATGATGCGAAAGTATCATGTCCGGTTCGGTGGGGGGATAATGGAAAAGGGGTCGCAATGACTACCTCGCTAGTATCCTACCCTACACAGGTGAAGCCAGAAAACTAGCCATTGATATGCGGTTGATTGACCCTGCTTATAATTTATCAGATAATCAGAAAATCCTTCAAGTGGTCGATAATGTCGAGCGGATTTACCGTGAAGGAGCTGGAGACAAAGCCACACAGATGATTTTCTCTGATATTGGTACCCCTAAAAGTAAGGAAGAGGGTTTTGATGTCTACAATGAACTTAAGGACTTGCTAGTCGATCGAGGTATTCCAAAGGAACAAATTGCCTTTGTCCATGATGCCAATACTGATGAGAAGAAAAACTCACTGTCACGAAAGGTCAATAGTGGTGAAGTGCGGATTCTCATGGCTTCTACGGAAAAAGGTGGAACTGGTCTAAACGTACAATCACGCATGAAAGCTGTCCACCACTTAGATGTTCCTTGGCGTCCCTCAGATATTGTACAGCGAAATGGACGACTGATACGTCAGGGAAACATGCACCAGGAGGTAGATATTTATCACTATATTACAAAAGGGAGCTTTGACAATTACCTTTGGCAGACACAGGAGAATAAGCTCAAATACATCACTCAGATTATGACTTCAAAAGATCCTGTGAGATCAGCAGAAGATATTGATGAACAAACCATGACCGCATCAGACTTTAAGGCTTTAGCCACTGGTAATCCCTATCTCAAACTCAAAATGGAATTGGAAAATGAACTGACAGTGTTAGAAAATCAAAAACGAGCTTTTAATCGCTCAAAAGATGAATACCGTCACACTGTTTCCTATTGCGAGAAGCACCTCCCTATCATGGAAAAACGGTTGAGTCAATATGATAAAGATATTGCCCAATCTTTGGCAACAAAGTCGCAAGATTTTGTCATGCGATTTGACAATCAAGCAATGAATAATCGTGCAGAAGCAGGAGACTACCTGCGAAAACTCATTACCTATAACCGCTCAGATACCAAGGAAGTCAAAACACTTGCCAGCTTTAGAGGATTTGATTTAAAAATGACTACACGAGGTCCTAGTGAGCCTTTGCCAGAGACTGTTTCTTTGATGATTGTAGGCGATAACCAATATACAGTCGCCCTTGATTTGAAATCAGACGTGGGAACCATTCAACGGATCAGTAATGCCATTGACCATATTATAGATGACCAAGAAAAGACACAAGAGCTGGTAAAGGATTTAAAAGATAAGCTACAAGTAGCCAAAGTAGAAGTTGAGAAAATCTTTCCCAAGGAAGAGGAATATCAGCTTGTAATGGCTAAGTATGATGTTTTGGCTCCCTTGGTTGAAAAAGAAGCAGAGATAGAGGAGATTGATGCGGCTTTGGCCAAGTTTAGTGAAGATACAACACCCCAAATGAAGCAACAAGTAGTACTCGAGATATAAGAAAAATGGCTGACAAATATTTTTGAACGCGGTAAAATGAAGTCAAGAAATCACATAAGGAGCACAGACCATGACCAAAACAGTAGAAGAAATACGTTATCAACTTGAACAATGGTTGGCACAAGGTTTTACAAGCCCAGAGGATAGAGCCAACTACCAAGCTTTAAAGGAACAGTATGAAGATGAAACTCTTGATTATAGCTTTTCAAAGCGTGAAATCACTGGACAGCTGGAACTCATCATCACAAGTCGTGAGAATGATTTTCCAAACTTAGATGAGGTGACGAAGGCAGAATACCTTGATTTGGTTGCCCAACTTGATGATTTAGACAAGAGACAGGCTGACTATTATCGCAAGCAATTAGCCTAGAAAGAGGTGTAAGATGTTGGAGCAAATTCTACAAAGCCTTTTGATTATCGCAGCAATAGGACTGATGTTGTTTGTCCTTTATCGGATTGTGAAAGTTTCAGGTGCTTTATTTCTTATCGGACTCATCAGTGGATTAGTCTTTATTGAAATATATGGAATTTACCTATTCTTCACAGAAAGACACCTATATTCAGAAGATTTAGCAGCTAATGGCATATGGAGTTTCACTGGATTTTATATTGCATTGAATTTATTTCTTGCTATTAGCTTAAGTATGAGGTGGTGGAGAAATAGAATCGTTTAACATGGGGATTACCTACTGGTAGTCCTTTTTCTTGTGATAAAATCTCCAAGCTAATCTTGATATGATGAAGCTATCACTAATAGAGGAGTAAGCCATGTTAAATAAAGTGAAAGCTCGATTTCTGATTGGATTAGGAGGTTTAATCGCAGTCAGTTTTATGGTCATGATTGGCTACACGATTGGCTCACAAACCATTTCAAAGCAAACAGAGAACCAAATACGAGCAGAAGCCAATAAACTTGTGTCAAAGAAAAAGCAGGAGGAAAGAGCGACAGTCCTATCAGATGAGCTTGTCAATGAATTTCTCACTCAATATTTCACCAAGGTCCAGCTGGGTGAAAATAACGCTCGTATCAAACCCTACATGACGGACTCGGCATTTTCAGAAGAGGAAGCAAATCAGAATAAAGCGATCAATCAAGTTTATAAAGACTATATGCTTGACTACCGATTTGAATCAGCCAGTATCTATGTCAATACAGAAAGTAATGTTGCACTTGCGGAAGTTACCTATCAAGTGACCTATGTATCTGATTTGAGTGAGCAACAACAGCGAACCTCTCAAACAGAAACCAAGACGGTTATGTTATCCTACTCCAAAGTTTCCGACAAGCTCCTGGTTAATCAGTTGACCATTTGGAATGGGAAACTGGAGGACATTAAAGAAGCCACAGATGGTGCAAATTCCAGCATACCAACGATCCAAGGATGTAGGACGGATTTTGCGGACATTCAAAATAAAAAAGAATGTGGAGGTAACAGACAATGGCAAAGACAATTTTTGAGGAAATGGGCGGCAAATACGAAAGGCAAGGCGATTATTTAATACCGTGCTTAACTGTACCCGCCGAAGAAGAACAGCCGATAGGCATCTGGGGACAGCGGCATTTGGATTATCTGAAGCATCACTGCAAAGTTACATACACCAATCTTCTTACAAGCGGCAGACTTAACGCTTACCTTGCCGACATTGACAGACAGGCACAGGAACGCTTTGAAAGGCTCATAGAGGGTATGAAACAGGCACAGGGCATAACGGAACAGCTAAAGGCAGAAAACGCCTTAGAATGGACAGGATGCCTCAATAACATAAGGGCTTGTGCGAGGGAGATTGTGGAAAAGGAAATTATTTTTGCATAAACAGATGATTAGTGGCAGGGGGAAATCCTGCCGCTTTTTCTGCTTTAGTTTGTCAGCTTGACAAATAAAGGGTTAAGGAATATAATTAGATTCAGTATTATACAAGGAGTTAATAAATATGCGGCAAGGTATTCTTAAATAAACTGTCAATTTGATAGTGGGAACAAAAAGTAGCAGTCCCGTTTCACTTTTAATATGGGGCTTAGTTTTTTGTACCCAGTTTAATAATACTTTTATCATGTAATTTTATATGCCCGAAAACATATAAGTGTTTTGGGGCTATTGGAGTTATTTACCCAGTGATAGGAGTATTTATCACTGGGTATTTTTATGCCCTTTTTTGGGTGTTGATAGGAGGAAAATCACATGAAAATAATTAACTTAGGCATTCTGGCTCACGTTGACGCAGGAAAGACAACATTAACGGAGAGTTTATTGTATACCAGTGGTGCAATTGCAGAACCAGGGAGCGTAGATAAAGGCACAACAAGGACAGATACAATGAATTTGGAGCGTCAAAGGGGAATCACTATCCAGACAGCAGTGACATCTTTTCAGTGGGAGGATGTAAAAGTCAACATTATAGATACGCCAGGCCATATGGATTTTTTGGCGGAAGTATACCGTTCTTTATCCGTATTAGACGGAGCAGTATTATTAGTTTCTGCAAAGGATGGCATACAGGCACAGACTCGTATACTGTTTCATGCACTACAGACAATGAAGATTCCGACAATTTTTTTCATCAATAAAATTGACCAAGAGGGGATTGATTTGCCAATGGTATATCAAGAAATGAAAGCAAAGCTTTCTTCGGAAATTATAGTGAAGCAAAAGGTTGGGCAGCATCCCCATATAAATGTAACGGACAATGACGATATGGAACAGTGGGATGCGGTAATTATGGGAAACGATGAACTATTAGAGAAATATATGTCAGGGAAACCGTTTAAAATGTCAGAACTGGAACAGGAAGAAAACAGGAGATTCCAAAACGGAACGTTATTTCCCGTTTATCACGGAAGTGCTAAAAACAATCTGGGGATTCGGCAGCTTATAGAAGTGATTGCCAGTAAGTTTTATTCATCAACGCCTGAAGGTCAATCTGAACTATGCGGGCAGGTTTTTAAGATTGAATATTCAGAGAAAAGGCGGCGTTTTGTTTATGTGCGTATATATAGCGGAACATTGCATTTGAGGGATGTTATTAAAATATCTGAAAAAGAGAAAATAAAAATCACAGAGATGTGTGTTCCGACAAACGGTGAATTATATTCATCCGATACAGCCTGCTCTGGTGATATTGTAATTTTACCAAATGATGTTTTGCAGCTAAACAGTATTTTGGGGAACGAAATGCTGTTGCCGCAGAGAAAATTTATTGAAAATCCTCTCCCTATGCTCCAAACAACGATTGCAGTAAAGAAATCTGAACAGCGGGAAATATTGCTTGGGGCACTTACAGAAATTTCAGATGGCGACCCTCTTTTAAAATATTATGTGGATACTACAACGCATGAGATTATACTTTCTTTTTTGGGGAATGTGCAGATGGAAGTCATTTGTGCCATCCTTGAGGAAAAATACCATGTGGAGGCAGAAATAAAAGAGCCTACTGTTATATATATGGAAAGACCGCTTAGAAAAGCAGAATATACCATCCACATAGAAGTCCCGCCAAATCCTTTCTGGGCTTCTGTCGGGTTGTCCATAGAGCCGCTCCCTATTGGAAGCGGAGTGCAGTATGAAAGCAGAGTTTCACTTGGATATTTAAACCAATCGTTCCAAAATGCGGTTATGGAGGGGGTTCTTTATGGCTGCGAGCAGGGGCTGTATGGATGGAAAGTGACAGACTGTAAAATCTGTTTTGAATATGGATTGTATTATAGTCCTGTAAGTACCCCCGCAGACTTTCGGCTGCTTTCCCCTATCGTATTGGAGCAGGCTTTAAAAAAAGCAGGGACAGAACTATTAGAGCCATATCTCCACTTTGAAATTTATGCACCGCAGGAATATCTCTCACGGGCGTATCATGATGCCCCAAGGTATTGTGCAGATATTGTAAGTACTCAGGTAAAGAATGACGAGGTCATTCTGAAAGGAGAAATCCCTGCCAGATGTATTCAAGAATACAGGAACGATTTAACTTATTTCACAAATGGGCAGGGAGTCTGCTTGACAGAGTTAAAAGGATACCAGCCAGCTATTGGTAAATTTATTTGCCAACCCCGCCGCCCGAATAGCCGTATAGATAAGGTTCGGCATATGTTCCACAAGTTAGCTTAACAGCTTGCAAAAGTCATATAAAATGAGATTTGAAAGGATTAGAGACTAATTATGATGAAATGCGAATGGATATTGTGTCCTGTTTGTGGGAGCAAAACCCGTAATAAAATTAGGAAGGACACTGTTTTGGAGAATTATCCCCTTTATTGTCCAAAATGCAGACAAGAAAGATTGATTAAAGTTGACAACTTGAAGATAACTGTCATCAAAGAGCCAGACGCTTAAGACGCAGAGCCGATGAAATTGTGGAACAATTCACGAATCATCGGCTCTTTTTGTTTCGTATTTGAAAGAACAAACTCACCAAATAAAAAAAACGATATTCGGGTGGGTTATTTTGTTATACCCTAAATTACCCTCTGAATTTGTTTTTAAATTTGGAGGGATTTTTTTATGTCCTTTTTTCGGGCAGTTATCTATCTGCTCATACGAAGCAAAATTTATCAATACATAGCATATCAGAGAACGGCAGGAAACCAGTTAAAAAAATTTCTGCCAGTGCAACGGTACTTCTCACCTTGAAAGTAGAAGTACAATCTCCATACAATAGAATTACTATTTCCTATAACCGTAAAGGTCACAGAGCCTTTGCGGTTTTTCTTTTGTCGATTTTTGTTGGAAAGTGCCGTAGGGCTGTTTCTGATATGCGGTGTCGTTCTCCGCCTCTCCATCTGGATTTTTTACATTTCAAAAATTCAGATGGGAGGTATTTATGGTGAAATATGCACCAAGAAAGGTATATATCAGAGAAAGTGGCGGCTATGTGGAATTATCCTACACGGAGTTCTGCCGTTGCAGGGAATCCGACCAGACCTATATGGACAAGCTGTTTATCCCCATTCAAGGCTGTCTGCTTGAAGTCGTGAGGGAGCAATACACAGACTTCTACCGTGACAAGGAACGGTGGCGTTATCTGCAAAAATTAGATACAAAGAATAGACTGCTATCTCTCGACGGATTTACGGACAGCGAGGGGAATCCTCTGGACTTTATCACTGATGAAGCGGTGGACATTGCAGAAACCGTTGTCAATGCGGTCATGGTGGACATGCTGAAAGCCGCCCTGCCTTTGCTGTCGGATAGTGAACAGGAGCTGATACAGGCAATCTTTTTTGACGGACTTTCTGAGCGTGAAGTCGGGGCGAGGTTGGGCATAACCCAGAGCGTTGTAAACAAACGCAAAGCCAGAATCCTAATAAAACTAAGAAAGATAATAGAAAATTAAAATTTAAGGCGTTCAGCCCCCTTGTTTTTTCCTTTGGGAAGATGAGGGGGCTTTTCTCTGCCCTCTCAATCAATTCTGATTGGAGGAAGTAAGAATGGCATACAACCACGGACGGGAGGACAGGAAATGGCGTATCTGGAAAGAAGCGGAGGAAAAGCTGCTGCGTGAGTGCGGCGTTGATGAAGCGACCATTGAGCAGATACGCATGGCGGACAGGGCAGACTTCAATTCCAACAGGCGGTTTTACCGATGGACGAATGACGTTGCGGAATATCTTGAGGACATGGCAGGCAGGGAGCGGCAGGCGGAAGTGGGTACGGTTGCGGAGTTACTGGAAGAGATTGAGAGCGAAAATCTCTATCAAGTATTAGTCACGGTGGACGGGCGTACCTTGAAAATCGTCCTGCTGAAAATGCAGGGGTATTCCACAAAGGAGATTGCCCCGCTTGTGCATTTGACGACTGGTGCCATCTATGCGAGGTTAGACCATCTGCGGAAGAAGCTGCGGAAAATTTTATAGCTTCTAAAACAGCCTGCCATCCTGCGGGCTACTGGGTGAGGGATGGAAATCCCCTCACTCATTTTTTGCAGGAGGACAACAGGATGGCATACAGGGTTAAGGCATACACGCTTCGGGAGGAATCCACGGAAAGCGGCACAAGGTATTTTATCAGCTTTAAGGACGGGCAGGGCAAATCCCACGAGTTGGAAGTGTCGGAACAGTTCTTTATGGAGTTTCGGCAGATGGAGCGCAGGAACAGGAATCTTTTCTAATGGGACGAGCGGCACAGGGAGTTTAACGAGGTATGGGACGAAACCCTTTACAGACGGGCGTTGCGTGTGCCTAAGAGCCTTGATGAACGCATGGTTGAGGAAGAACGGAATGAAACGCTCTATAAGGCGGTTGGGAGCCTTCCAGAGATACAAAGGCGGCGTTTCCTGCTCTACTACGAGTATGAGTTCAATTTTTACCAAATCGCCGCTATGGAGCATTGCACCGCTTCGGCAATACAGAAATCTGTTGCGATTGCAAAGGAGAAAGTAAAGGCGGAAATTGAAGAAATATCTCCAACCGTGACTGACACCGCCCGAAAAAGAAATCTGTTTTTTATTTGTGTGGGATTGGCGGCATTACATACTCTCACTTTTTTCCGTGGGAGTAAATCTATTTTTAAGGAGGTCAACGCCTATGTGCAACGAAAACAAAGACACCGCCCGAAAGGAGGAAAGCCATGCAGAAGTTACAGACAGTCAACGCCGAAACGCTCCTTTATGAACCGCTTGAGAAACCATCCTTTGTGGTGGACAGCCTTATCCCGACAGGCTTATCGCTGTTCTGCGGCTCACAGAAGATAGGCAAAAGCTGGCTCATGCTGAAGCTATGCTTATGCGTGTCGCAGGGAATCCCTTTATGGGATATGCCGACAATGGAGGGCGATGTGCTTTACCTCTGCCTTGAGGACACGTTCTGCCGCATACAGGACAGGTTATTTCGTTTGACGGACGAAGCAAGCGGGCGGCTCCACTTTGCCGTGGCAAGCTGCAAGCTGTCAGACGGTCTTATCGTGCAGCTTGAAGATTATCTGAAAGATTACCCAGACAGCAGGCTCATTGTCATTGATACCTTGCAGAAAGTCCGTACAGCTTCAAAAGACAATGCCTATGCAAGCGACTATGGGGACATCTCCCTCATCAAAGACTTTGCCGACAGGCACTCTCTGGCGGTCATTGTCGTACACCACATCCGAAAGCAGAATGACAGCGACGTGTTCAACAAGGTGTCTGGGACGACAGGATTAACGGGGAGTGCGGACGCTACCTTTGTTCTGGAAAAGGAGAAACGTGCGTCTGACACCGCCAAGCTGTATGTGACGGGCAGGGACACGCCTTATCAGGAATACACGCTGCGTTTCCGTGATTGCCGTTGGGAGCTTGTGGAGCGGAAAACGCAGGAGCAGCTTGCGAAAGAAACGATACCAGATGTCCTTTTTCGGTTGGTGGATTTTATGAGGGATAAGGAAGAATGGATAGGCACGGCAACGGAACTGTTAGCCGCTATGGGGGAAACGGAAACCATACCCACGGTGATTACGAAATGGCTGAATGAATACCGCACCACATTTTTAAGCGAGAACCGTATCTGCTACCAGTACAGCCGCAGGAAAGACGGCAGGCGGATTGCCCTTGCAAGGAGGGCGGGTGACAGCGGTGATGGTGGTGACAGCGATATTAGGATACCCCCCTGTTACTGTCATTGACGCTTAAAGCCATGTAAAGCTGGCGGCTCTGCCCTGCGGGTGACAGCAGTGACGGTGGTGACAGTGATTTTAGGATACCCTGCCGCTGTCATCCCTACGGGAGAACACCCCGTAAACGCAAAATGCAGGCGTGAGATTTACTCGCCCTTTTCGGTCGTGTAAAACCACCCCTGCGGTCAGAAAAATCATTCCGATTTTTCCGACTGCGTTTACAGGGTGTAACACACTACACTTTGCCCTGCAAAGTCGTGTGCCAGACGTTCCCTCTGGACTCCCTTAAGGCAGGGCTGTGCCCTGCTATCCTACGCCTTACGGCTTCGGATAAAAGAATGGCGGCATGACGGTGACGGCTCTTGCGAGGGGGGTATCCCAAAAACACCGTCATCATCGACATGACCGTCATGCAGGGGGTGAGGGTGACAGTTGCGGCAGTCGGCAGGGGGTATCCCAAAACTGCTGTCACCACCGTCACCGCTGTCACCCCAAAGGACGGTCACCCGCCGAAAGAAAGGAGGAATCCGCCTATGCCTTATGCAATCCTGCGTTTCCAGAAACGAAAAGCGGGCGGCGTTGCGGCTTGTGAACGCCACAACGAGCGGAAGAAAGAAGCCTACAAAAGCAACCCAGATATAGATATGGAACGCTCTAAAAACAATTACCATCTCATAGCACCACCAAAGTACACCTACAAGAAAGAGATTAACCGCATGGTAGCCGAAGCGGGGTGCAGGACAAGGAAAGACAGCGTGATGATGGTGGAAACGCTCATCACAGCTTCACCAGAATTTATGAACCAGTTACCGCCCGAAGAACAAAAAGCGTATTTCCAGACGGCTCTTGACTTCATTTCGGAGCGTGTTGGAAAGCAGAATATCCTCTCCGCTGTCGTCCATATGGACGAGAGAACGCCCCATATGCACCTCTGCTTTGTGCCGATTACGCCAGACAATAAGCTGTCAGCGAAAGCTATCTTAGGCAACCAGAAATCATTATCCGAGTGGCAGACCGCCTACCATGAGCGGATGTCCTCACGGTGGAATCAGCTTGAACGGGGGCAGTCCTCAATGGAAACCAAGCGGAAACACGTCCCCACATGGCTCTATAAATTAGGCGGCAGGCTTGATAAACAGTATGAAGAAATCGTGTCTGCCCTATCCGACATCAACGCCTTTAACGCAGGGAAGAAAAGGGATAAAGCGTTAGATTTACTCTCTGCATGGCTGCCAGACGTGGAGAAATTCTCTAAGGAAATCGGGAAACAGCAGGCGTATATCGACAGTTTGAAAGAGAGAATTGGGCAGGAATCAGACTATGCGGGGCGTATGCGTGATGAAAAGTACGAGCAGGAACTAAAGGTGCAGAAAGCGAATCAGAAGATATTTGAATTGCAGAGAACCAACGAGCAGATGGGGCGGCTGCTGTCAAAAATACCGCCCGAAGTGTTGGAAGAATTGCAGAAAAATCATAGAAGCAGAGCGAAAGAAAGGTAGATATGTGAATGAAGAAACAGGATTTTAAGGTGTTAAAGACCAAAGACTTGTACCCGTTCCCCGACAATCCGTTTCATGTGGCAGAAGATGAAACACTGTCAGAGTTAGCGGAAAGCATCAAGGAATTTGGCATTGTCACGCCGATAATCACACGCCCGAAAGAGGACGGGGACGGTTATGAAGTGATTGCAGGACAGCGGCGTGTCCGTGCTTCTGAACTTGCAGGGATAAATACCGTGCCTGCGTTTGTCCTGCCCTTAGACCGTGACCGAGCCATCATCACCCTTGTAGACAGCAATTTGCAGCGTGAGAATATCCTGCCATCGGAGCGGGCGTTTGCTTACAAGATGAAATCCGAAGCCATGAAGCGGCAGGGTTTCCGCACAGACTTAACCTCGTCACAAGTTGTGACGAAGTTGCGGACGGACGACAAGGTGGCACAGGGCTTCGGCGTGGGCAGGATGACCGTGCAGCGTTTTATCCGCCTGACGGAACTGATACCGCCGATTTTGCAGATGGTGGACGAGGGGAAAATCGCCCTCACGCCTGCGGTGGAACTGTCCTTCTTGAAGAAAGACGAGCAGGAAAACCTCTTTGCCACGATGGAGAGCGAAGAAGCAACGCCCTCACTCTCACAGGCACAGCGGATGAAACAGTTAAGCCAGAGCGGGCGGCTTGACATGGATACGATATTTGCGATTATGACGGAGGAAAAGGGCAACCAGAAAGAAACCTTGAAAATCAACACAAGCAAGCTGAAAAAATACTTTCCGAAGAACACAACGCCGAAGCAGATGGAGGAAACCATCATCAAACTTTTGGAGCGTGAGTTGCAGAGGAAACGCAACCGTGACAGCCGCTAATCTTCTTTTTTCGGGAAGTAAATACAGAGAGTTGAGGTATGGAGAATGAGAGAAATCCAGTATGAAATCGTAAAGGAAATCGCAGTATTGTCTACGGGCGACAGTGGCTACACAAAGGAAATCAATCTCATTTCATGGAATGGGAAAGAGCCGAAGTATGACATCCGCAGCTTTTCCCCGAACCGTGAAAAGTGCGGCAAGGGAATCACGCTGAACGCTGATGAAGCGGCGGCACTCCTTAAAGCATTACAGAAAGAATTAAACAGCGAGGATTAATGGTATCTGATTGGCAGGGCGGGGACATTTCCAAACTCTTCCCTGCCCTGTCTGGAAAGGAAGATTTAAGTATGGGCGAGGATAAGAAAGCAGATAAAAAGAGAAAGCTATCGTGCCAAAAGCACCAGTGCAGATGATAATCAGCCGTGAATATGTCGGCACACAGACCGTTACAGAAGCGTTTGTCCCGATTATCTCCGAGGATATTCGGAAGAAGATTGCCGAGGGCGACACCTTCGACAATGAGGGGCTGTCCGCTTAGAATGTACGCAATGGGACATGAAAACAGATAGGACAGATACGGAGGTTTTACAGTATGGCAGGAATCAAAGAAGAAAAGAAAATCTATTTAGTCGGCATTTATTGCCGCTTATCTAAAGACGATGGTACGGATAACGAGAGTGCGAGCATTGCGACACAGAAATCCATCCTCACGGATTATGTGAAAAAGCAGGGATGGCACATAGCAAAAACGTATAAAAGCCCTCTTTAAAGGGCTTTTATGTTTATTTTGAAAAAGAGATAAAATCAATATATCCCTTTTCTCCGATTTTTACAACGGCATTGTAGGACTTTCTATCTTTCGTTTTGATTCCTTTTACCAGGGTTTCTTTTCCCTCTAGTAATTCTTTTACATTTGTTTTGGTGAGTTTTTTCTTTCTAAAATGTTCAGCTAAAGTGAAGGTACATTCAGGATAATTTGAACAACCATAAAACGATTTTTTTAATACAATATTGTTGCCACACTTAGGACATTTTCCTACAAGGGGTCCCGAGCGCTTAGTGGGAATTTGTACCCCTTATCGATACAAATTCCCCGTAGGCGCTAGGGACCTCTTTAGCTCCTTGGAAGCTGTCAGTAGTATACCTAATAATTTATCTACATTCCCTTTAGTAACGTGTAACTTTCCAAATTTACAAAAGCGACTCATAGAATTATTTCCTCCCGTTAAATAATAGATAACTATTAAAAATAGACAATACTTGCTCATAAGTAACGGTACTTAAATTGTTTACTTTGGCGTGTTTCATTGCTTGATGAAACTGATTTTTAGTAAACAGTTGACGATATTCTCGATTGACCCATTTTGAAACAAAGTACGTATATAGCTTCCAATATTTATCTGGAACATCTGTGGTATGGCGGGTAAGTTTTATTAAGACACTGTTTACTTTTGGTTTAGGATGAAAGCATTCCGCTGGCAGCTTAAGCAATTGCTGAATCGAGACTTGAGTGTGCAAGAGCAACCCTAGTGTTCGGTGAATATCCAAGGTACGCTTGTAGAATCCTTCTTCAACAATCAGATAGATGTCAGACGCATGGCTTTCAAAAACCACTTTTTTAATAATTTGTGTGCTTAAATGGTAAGGAATATTCCCAACAATTTTATACCTCTGTTTGTTAGGGAATTGAAACTGTAGAATATCTTGGTGAATTAAAGTGACACGAGTATTCAGTTTTAATTTTTCTGACGATAAGTTGAATAGATGACTGTCTAATTCAATAGACGTTACCTGTTTACTTATTTTAGCCAGTTTCGTCGTTAAATGCCCTTTACCTGTTCCAATTTCGTAAACGGTATCGGTTTCTTTTAAATTCAATTGTTTTATTATTTGGTTGAGTACTTTTTCACTCGTTAAAAAGTTTTGAGAATATTTTATATTTTTGTTCATTTAATCACTCCTGAAGTGATTACATCTATAAACAAATACAGAAGTTAAACGATTTGTTTGTAATTTTAGTTATCTGTTTAAAAAGTCATAAGATTAGTCACTGGTAGGAATTAATCTAACGTATTTATTTATCTGCGTAATCACTGTTTTTAGTCTGTTTCAAAACAGTAGATGTTTTATCTACATAACGCATTTGATAACGCATTTGGAATACCAACATGACGAATCCCTCCTTCTTAATTACAAATTTTTAGCATCTAATTTAACTTCAATTCCTATTATACAAAATTTTAAGATACTGCACTATCAACACACTCTTAAGTTTGCTTCTAAGTCTTATTTCCATAACTTCTTTTACGTTTCCGCCATTCTTTGCTGTTTCGATTTTTATGATATGGTGCAAGTCAGCACGAACACGAACCGTCTTATCCCCCATTATATCTTTTTTTGCGCTGATTGGCGTATCATTTCGTTTTGCTTTCTGTGCGCCTAAATTTCCCACGATCTCTCACTTCTTTCTATTTCTTCTTATTCTTATTTTATCATCAACAATCACAAATCACAAGTGATTTGTGATTAATCACTTGTGATTTGTGATTCTATTCTTTTTCGTTTTCTAATTGAATGATTCGCTCAAGCATTTCAAAAAATACGTTCTCATACATAGATAAAACTTTTTTGTCATAGCCTTTGTGTTCTGTAATGCCGTTTTTAGACCAGGTACTTACTTTATTACTTCGCTTGATAATATTTTGGAAAACCAAGTTATCTTCTTTATGTTGCTTGTACAGTTCTTCCAGGTTTGATTTTATCGTTGTGCTGTCCGTATCAACTAAATAAGGAACAAAACCGATCATATCTAGTCCAGGGTTAAACTGTTCTTGTAAATCAATCAAATAGGAAATATAGTTTTGAATGTTGTTTGTACTTTCTTCTTCTGCTTGTAAAGGGATCATGACGTAATCACTTGCCACGATTGCATTATTTGTATAAACGCTTGGCGTTGGTACAGTATCAATAATAATGAGATCATAGTCACTTTTTAAAGGTGCTAAAAGAGTAGCAAGCAATCTACTTTCATTTTCAAAAGTCCATGAGCGAGTTAATTTTGGCAGTAACATCAAATCAAACGTGCCAGGGATCAAGTCTAAATTATCAGTCAAATGAACAATAGAAGAAGCCAAGTTTCCATTTTTCAGTCCTTCATAAAAATTAACACGTGGCAATTCTACCTTAAATGTTTTTGCTAAGTCTTTTGTCAATGTTGCTTGTAAGTCCTTATCGATCATTAAAACTTTTAAATTAAATTTGTCTGTCAAGTAAGCAAACATAGTCGATAATTTTGACTTTCCAACACCACCTTTAAAATAATTGTTTAAGATAACAATCGCTTCATTTTTACTGTTTAAAATACGTCTTAATTCTTCAAGTATTTTGAGTTCTTCCTTCTCCATAACTACGCCCCATTCTTTTTTCTACCATTTGTCAAGTCCATCAAGGTATTTGACAAAAAATATTTTGAGTCTCGTAATCCAAATATGGAAATTATTTTATTTTGGACTAAAGTTTAGTGTAAAAAGTGTATACAAAAGCAACACCTTATGTTGAAATTTTTTGATAAGGTGTTACAATAATATGGCATAAACAATTTTACTGATTTTGGGTTGAAATATAATCGTAAAGTTTGTTATGCGTTATGAGGTAATACATTGTCCGAATGAGACGATGTATGGAGGCAATCGTGTGTGGCTTGGTTGAAGTCATTTGCGATTGCCTTTTTCGTTTCTCATAAAAGTCTGCTATATGGCAAGGATTGGTGTGACTAGCTGAAGCGATATTGTGAATGCATTTGAACAGAATCTTTCTAGCATAGGGATTGCCACGCTTGGTAATGTGTTCCTTAGCGATGAAGTTTCCAGATTCATAGTGTCTCAGGTCAATACCGATAAAGGCATTGATTTGATTGGCAGACTGAAAACGGCGAATATCTCCCAGTTCGCCAATAATACTTGTTGCAGTAGTCTCAGCGATACCAGGAATAGAAAGCAGAATGTCATACTCTGGTAAAGGTTGGGCTAGTTCCACCATTTCGTCTAAGACTGCTTGTCTCTGTTCAGAAAGTCTAAGCAATTCTTTCGCATAGTAACGCACCTCTTCCATGATTGGAGATTTTTTCTTAACGGCACAATAAGATTGATTGGCTAGTGCTGTCAGCTTCTCTGCTAAGTAAGCCACACGCTTGTCAGAAATCCGTTTTGAAGTGGACAGACGGATGCTCTTTGAGAGTTCATCCTTGCTTAACTCAAGAACGAAGTCCTTGCAAGGAAAGGCTATGACCAAGTTCCAGTATTGTTCCCCAGTTGGCGTTGACAAGATAGTTTCCAATTCAGGGAAAGTGACCTGTAAGACCTTGTGCAGACGATTTTTAGCTCGAACGATGTCCTCGGTTAAGTTCTGATAGAATCGACTGAGATCTCGCAGATCTTGATAGACTTCTTCTTGGATATAAGTGGGTTTACGATTCAGTACAAACTGAGACTGAGCCAGTTTTTCAGCGTCAATTTGATCTGTTTTCCGCACACGCAAGCTATCCAGTTGCTTCTTGGCTTCTAAGGGATTGAGCCGTGTATAAGCGTAGCTATGTTCATCCAGAAAAGCTTGAAGACGACGAGAATAGACGCCTGTTGCTTCAAAGATGATTTCTGGCTTGTGGACGGTTTTCAAATCGCCAAGTAGCCGGGAAAAGCCAATGGCATCATTGGACATGGTGTAGTTATGTACCTTCTCGCCATTGACTAGAATGGCTACTTCTGAACTTACCTTACTCACGTCAATCCCAAATACTACTCGCATGATACTACCTCTTTGTCTTGAATGATTCCTTGTTTTAGCGATGTCATTTTCAATACTCGACGTCTGGCGTCCCACATACTTTGATAACATTCTTCCTAAAACAGGTGTCTTGCCAGTTTTTGTCGCGACGTCTAGCGTCAAAAGAGTTCTCGACTTAACAAGACACCTCTACTTTATCATCTTGAGAATGAAAAAAGTAGTGAGTACTCTCTCCCGTCGGAGATTTCTTCACTACTAATCTTAGTATGTTTTTGTATAGTAATATTGTATCATTAGGAATCACAAATCACAAGTGATTTGTGATTAATCACTTGTGATTTGTGATAAGTGATTTGTGATTAATATATGTGGACGATGGTTATTCTGGTACAAATTTCCAAAGACCAAGTTTCCAGAATATGATAAAAGACATTGAAAGCGGTCTGATAAACTGCGTGATTACGAAAGATTTATCCCGTCTGGGGAGAAACTATCTTGATTGTGGGTTATATCTGGAAGTTTTCTTCCCAGAGCATAACGTGAGGTATATAGCGGTCAATGACGGCGTAGATACCTTGAATAAATCTGCTATGGACATCACGCCTTTCCGCAACATTTTAAACGAAATGTATGCCGCTGACATATCTGTTAAGATAAAATCGGCATATCGGGCGAGGTTTCAACAGGGGAAATTCATGGGAACTACCGCCCCTTATGGCTATATCAAAGACCCTGCCGACCACAACCATCTGCTGATAGATGATAAAGTGGCACATGTTGTAAAAGAGATATTCGACCTTGCATTAAAAGGGAATGGAGTTGCCAAAATTTGCAGACATCTTAATAAACAGCATATCCTACGCCCTGCCGCTTATGCGGCGGAGCGTGGCGAAACAGGCTTTGAACGTCATTTTGAGGGGAACGAGGACAAACGCTATATTTGGAGTGGGAACAGCGTGAGGAGCATTTTAAGAAGCCCGATATATGCGGGAAATCTTGTAGGCTACAAACGGATTGCCGCCAATATGAAAAGCAAGAAACGCCCCTCTAAGCTGCCCGAAGAATGGGAAGTGATACCCAATACCCATGAGGGAATAGTCACGCAGGAGGAATTTGATATTGTCCAACAGCTTATTACAAGTCGTAGGCTTCCACAGAACAAGGGAGGATTTGTAAATATTTTTGCAGGCGTTATCAAGTGTGTGGACTGCGGATGTGCTCTGCGGGCAATGAACGTACACAGGAGGAAACGCCCAGAGATTATCGACTGTGTACAGTATTCATGTAATAATTATGCAAGAAACGGAAGAAGCGAGTGTAGTGCCCACAATATAGAAGCAAGGGATTTATTCAATGCCGTTCTTGCCGACATCAACTGTTTTGCGGATATGGCAGTGAATGATGAAAAGGCGGTCAGGGCCATAGAAAAGCGGCTCACGGAAACAGACCAGAGCAGGGCGAAAGCATTAGAGAAAGAACGTAAGAAGCTGAACAAACGCCTTGCGGAACTGGACAGGCTGTTTTCCTCTCTCTACGAGGATAAGGTCATGGAGCGTATTACCGAGCGGAATTTTGAGATGATGTCGGGGAAATACCAGAAAGAGCAGCTTGAAATTGAAGCAAGGCTGAAAGAGGTGACGGAAACTCTTAATGAAAGCTACGAGAAATCACGGGGAATCCGTGACTTCCTCGCCCTTATCCGAAATTATCAAGGCTTAAAAGAACTGGATGCAACAGTTATAAACGCACTCATAGACAAGATACTTGTTTCGGAGCGTGAGAAGATGGCAGACGGAACAGTGAAGCAGGAAATCAAGATTTGCTATAAATTCATCGGCTTTGTCGATGAATTACATATCATACCTACAAAACGGTGGGCAGCAATGCCCGCTAAAAATTGTACGGTGTGCGGCGTTGAATATGTCCCGGGCTCTGGTGCATCAAGGTATTGTCCTGCTTGTGCCAAGAAGATACGGAGGGAGAAATCAAACGAGAGCAAACGCAGGAGCAGAGAACAGAAAAGGATAGCATGTATGAACTGTCCGCAAAAAATGACCGACTGATATTGTACAGCGAAATGGTAGGCTCATCCGACAAGGGAACATGCACAATGAAGTAGAAATTTATCACTATATTACCAAAGGGAGCTTTGACAATTACCTCTGGCAGACACAGGAGAATAAGCTCAAATATATCACGCAGATTATGACCTCAAAAGATCCTGTGAGATCAGCAGAAGATATTGATGAACAAACCATGACCGCCTCAGACTTTAAGGCCTTGGCAACTGGAAACCCCTACCTCAAACTAAAAATGGAGTTGGAAAATGAACTAACAGTTTTAGAAAATCAAAAACGAGCCTATAATCGTTCCAAAGACGAATACCGCCACACAATTTCCTATTGCGAGAAGCACCTCCCCATTATGGAAAAACGGTTGAGCCAATACGATAAAGATATTGCCCAATCCCTAGCAACTAAACAGCTAGATTTTGTCATGCGGTTTGACAATCAGGCGATGGATAATCGTGCAGAAGCAGGGGACTATCTGCGAAAACTCATTACCTATAACCGCTCAGAGACCAAGGAAGTTAAAACACTTGCCAGCTTTAGAGGATTTGATTTAAAAATGACTACACGAGGTCCTAGTGATCCTTTGCCAGAGACTGTTTCTTTGATGATTGTAGGCGATAACCAATATACAGTCGCTCTTGATTTGAAATCAGACGTGGGAACCATTCAACGGATTAGTAATGCCATTGACCATATTATAGATGACCAAGAAAAGACGCAAGAGCTGGTAAAGGATTTAAAAGATAAACTACGAGTAGCCAAAGTAGAAGTTGAAAAAGTCTTCCCCAAGGAAGAAGATTATCAGCTTGTAAAGGCTAAGTATGATGTTTTGGCTCCCTTGGTGGAAAAAGAAGCAGAGATTGAGGAGATAGATGCAGCTTTGGCCAAGTTTAGTGAAGATACAACACCTCAAAAGGAGCAACAAATAGCACTTGAGATATAAGAAAAATGGCTGACAAATATTTTTGAACGCGGTAAAATGAAGTCAAGAAATCACAAAAGGAGAATAGATTATGGCCCAAACACTAGAAGAAATGCGTTGTCAAATTGAAGAATGGTTGGCACAAGGCTTTACAAGCCCAGAGGCTAGAGCCAACTACCAAGCTTTAAAGGAACAGTATGAAGATGAAACTCTTGATTATAGCTTCTCAAAGCGTGAAATCACTGGACAGCTGGAACTCATCATCACAAGTCGTGAGAATGATTTTCCAAGCTTAGATGAGGTGACGAAGGCAGAATACCTTGATTTGATTGCTCAACTAGATGAACTTGACCAGGAACAAGCCAACTATTACCGTAAGCAATTAGCCTAGAAAGAGGTGTAAGATGTTGGAACAAATTCTACAAAGCTTTCTGATTATCATAGCAATAGGACTGATGTTGCTTGTCCTTTATCAGATTGTGAAAGTTTCAGGTGCTTTATTTCTTATCGGACTCATCAGTGGAATAATCTTTATTGAAATCTATGGAATTTACCTCTTTTTTACAGAAAGATACCTTTATACAGAAGATTTAGCCACCAATGGTATTTGGAGTTTTACAGGATTTTTTATTGCTTTGAATCTATTTTTAGTTTTTAGTATTATTATGAAGTGGTGGAGAAATAGAATAGTTTAACACGGAGGATTACCAATAGGTAGTCCTTTTTCTTGTGATAAAATCTCCAAGTTAATCTTGTTATGATGTGGCTATCATTAATAAAGGAGTAAGCCATGTTAAATAAAGTGAAAGCTCGATTTCTGATTGGAGTAGGAGGTTTAATCGCAGTCAGTTTTATGGTCATGATAGGCTATACGATTGGCTCACAATCCGTTTCAAAACAAACAGAGAACCAAATACGAGCAGAAGCCAATAAACTTGTGTCAAAGAAAAAGCAGGAGGAAAGAGCGACAGTCCTATCAGATGAGCTTGTCAAAGAATTTCTCACTCAATATTTCACCAAGGTCCAGCTAGGAGAAAATAACACTCGTATCAAGCCTTACATGACGGATTCGGCATTTTCAGAAGAGGAAGCAAATCAGAATAAAGCAATTAATCAAGTTTATAAAGATTATATGCTTGACTACCGATTTGAATCAGCCAGTATCTATGTCAATACAGAAAGCCATGTTGCACTTGCGGAAGTTACCTATCAAGTGACCTATGTTTCTGATTTGAGTGAGCAACAACAGCGAACCACTCAGACAGAAATCAAGACGGTTATGTTATCCTACTCCAAAGTTTCCGACAAGCTCCTGGTTAATCAGTTGACCATTTGGAATGGGAAACTGGAGGACATGAAAGAAGCCACAAATGGTGCTAATTCCAGCATACCAACGATCCAAGGAACTACAACAAGTGAGAACAACTAGCAGGAGACAGTCTTCTGCTTTTTTTGATAGGGAGACAAGATGACACGAATTAAAATAGTAAAACAAAAGGCCATTTTAGATGTGGCTGAAAGTTTAGGTTATTCCTTCAGACGTTTATCAGGACACATTTATGAACACCCAGACCATGATTCCTTTCGGATTTTTGCCGATACCAATACTTTCAAATGGTTTTCAAGAGATATACAAGGGGATGTGATTGACTTTGTTCAATTAGTGGCAGGTGTTACTTTCAAAGAGGCTGTATCCTATCTTGAAACTGGAGATTTTGAACAGGCTACGGTAATAGAAGAAACTTATCAACCGTTTCAATATTATTTGCATGAAGAGCCGTTTCAGCAAGCACGTATTTACTTAAAAGACATCCGTGGCCTAAGTGATCAGACTATCAATACCTTTGGTAGACAAGGATTGCTTGCTCAAGCTACTTATCAAGCGGAGTCGGTTTTAGTGTTTAAAAGCTATGACCATAATGGTGTCTTACAGGCCGCAAGCCTTCAAGGTCTCGTCAAAAATGAAGAAAAACACGATCGAGGTTATCTCAAAAAAATCATGAAAGGCTCAAAAGGCCATGTTGGTATTAGTTTCGATATTGGGAATCCCAAGAGACTCATTTTTTGTGAATCAGTTATAGATATGATGAGTTATTATCAACTTCACCAAAAGCAGCTATCAGATGTTCGCCTGGTGTCAATGGAAGGCTTAAAACTTTCAGTGATTGCTTATCAGACTTTACGTCTAGCAGCCGAGGAACAAGGGAAATTGGCATTTCTAGATACAGTAAAACCAAGCAGACTTAGCCATTATCTTCAGGCAATACAAGAGACGACAACCTTTTTTCAAACTCATTCAAACGTGCTAACATTGGCTGTTGATAACGATGAGGCAGGAAGAGAATTTTGTCAGAAACTGTCAGATAAAGGACTTCCAATCACCAAAGATTTACCACCATTGCAGGGACTGGAAACAAAGTCAGATTGGAATGATATTGTGAAGCAACAGAAGGAAATATCCTTAAGCAATCTTATTCAGTCAGCCCAGATACAAGCCATTAAGAATCATCCTCCACCAAAACGAGAGCGTGCTATGGAATTGTGATAACAAAATCAAGTCCGCTATCATAATCTAGAAAGGGACAAGGAGGACACCCTATGAGTGTGATTGAACGTCTGGCTGAAAAAGTAGCTAGGCAAGAAGAAAAGGTCTCACGTGAGACAGAGAAATTGGAACACTATCGTGCCCAACTACAAACAGCTATGTACAGTACCTTTATCAAACGGCAACAATCTAGTCAGTTGTCATTTCATGAAGCACTAGAGCAAGCCTTTGGTAAAGAAACCACACTACACTCAAATTACAGAAATGAGGATACAGAATGAGTAAAACATGGAATTTTGATCAGCCACTAGACGATGTGAAACCAACATCGTCCCATGAAGAACGAGCTAAAATCGCAGCACTCTTCCATAAACAGGATGAAAAACCAATTGAAGAAGTAGACTATGTGGCTGCTTTTGAACAGCAACAAAAGGAGTCAGAATCTAAAGATGTACAGACGCCCGAATCAAAAGTTAAACAAAGCCAGCCGAAGAAAGTAAATATCACAAGCGACTATAAACAACACTTGGCAGACACTATTGCACAAAACAACAAGGATATTTCAGCCTGTCAAAAGCAAATTGAAGAACTTCATCAATTGATTGATGAAAAGAAAATCCAAAATAAAAAGTTGCAGGCTATTTCAGTAGCCATTGATGATTTATAAGTCAGGTAGTCCTATGCGGGCTACCTGACTTATAATTGAAGGAGAAGATAATGAAATTTTTTCAAAAGAAAAAACAGAACCAGGATCAATTTAAACGACTGATTCATCGACTATCAGAGATGTCAGATAGTGAACTAACCAAAGTAGAGCAACTCCTAGATGTGGTCTTTGATTCAAGTTTCAAGTCTAGTGAGAGAGTGGAAATATCTAGGGACATTATAACCGATGAGGAACAAATTCTTGATAAGTCAATCCAAGAAGCGAAAAATAAACTGAATACTGAGCAGTTGGAGAAGCGAATAGAGGAGTTTAAGCAATCGAAGAAACCTAAAAACGGATAATGCACCAAATATGGTGCGTTATCCGTTTTTTATGGTATAATGAAAGCAAATATGAGGAGGTCTTTATCTATGATCGGAGACAATATAAAATCACTACGCCGAACACACGATTTAACACAGCCAGAATTTGCGAAAATGGTTGGGATTTCACGCAATAGCCTGAGTCGCTACGAAAATGGTACCAGCACTGTTTCAACTGAACTCATCGACCGTATTTGTCAGAAATTTAACGTTTCTTATGTCGATATTGTAGGAGAGGACAAGATGTTAACACCTGTCGAAGATTACCATCTGACTTTAAAAGTAGAAGTGATAAAAGAACGTGGAGCAGCCATTTTATCAAAGCTTTATAGATACCAGGATAGTCAAGATATTGTTTTTGATGATGAATCTAATCCTTGGATTTTGATGAGTGATGACTTGGCCGAATTGATCAATACGAAAATTTACCTTGTCGCTACTTTCGATGAAATAGAGCGTTACAATGGCTATTTAGATGGTATAGAGCGGATGTTAGACATGGTGCATCATCGGGTGGTGGCTTAATGAGACTGGAAGAATTTAGTGAGGCTGAGTTTCAGAAGGCCTTGCAGCGAACCATTCGGGCCTTAACCCGAGGAAAGACGATTCCAGATCAACTTGCTTGGTGGACAAAGCGGAGCAGGTAAGACGACTATTCATCGTATCAAGCAAAAGGAATTTCAAGGTAATATCATTATTATCGATGGTGACAGCTACCGTTCTCAGCATCCCAATTACTTAGCCCTGCAAGAAAAGTATGGCAAGGATAGCGTGGACTATACCAAGGGATTTGCAGGAAAAATGGTAGAACAGTTGGTTGATGAACTCAGTACGCAAGGCTACCATTTGCTGATTGAGGGAACCTTGCGAACTACTCAAGTTCCTCGTCAGACTGCTCAATTATTATCTTCTAAAGGATACCAAGTTTCCTTAGCAGTGATTGGTACCAAACCAGAGCTTTCTTATCTCAGCACCTTGATTCGTTACGAAGAGCTTTATGCCATCGATCCGACTCAGGCTAGAGCAACACCAAAAGAACACCACGATGGGATTGTTGAGAACTTGGTTGATAACTTGAGGGAGTTAGAAAGTGAAAATCTCTTTGACCAGATTCAAATTTATCAAAGAGATAGAACTTGTATCTATGATTCTGAAACTGCTGAAGGTTCCGCAGCAGAAGTGCTACAAGAATGCCTATTTGGAAAATGGAGCAAGGTAGAGGAGGAGATGGTGAAGGAGAGTGAACTCCTACTTAAGGAATTACTTGAGAAAAATAAATAATTGATTTTAAAGATAATATTTTTTTGGGGGTTAGAATTGCGAGGATTTAATAATAAGATAAAATCTGTTTATCGAGAATTAACAAATACCAAAGAGAAATTCGGTAGTTTTCATAAGACCTTGATTCATTTACATACACCTGTTTCTTATGATTATAAGCTATTTTCGAGCTGGACTTCAACGAAATATAGAAAAAGTACAGAAGATGAATTATTTGATATATTTTTCAAAAATAAGAAAATCAAAGTTGATAAAACAAAATTTTTTGGTAGCTTTGATAAAGTTATCTTTTCTAGCCCAAAAGAGTACATTAGTTTTCTTTTGTTAGCAGAAGCTATCTTAAAAAATGAAATAGAAATAGTTGTAGTAACTGATCATAATACTACCAAAGGTATTAAAAAACTTCAAACAGCAGTTTCAATTATAACGAGAACCTATCCGACTTATAATATACATCCTCATATTTTACATGGAGTAGAAATTAGTGCAGCAGATAAGTTACATATTGTTTGTATATACGATCATGAAAAAGAATCTTGGGTTAATCAATGGTTATGTGAAAATATTATAAGTGAAAAAGATGGAAGTTATCAGCATTCGTTGACTATCATGAAAGATTTTAATAATCAAAACATAATTAACTACATTGCTCATTTCAATAGTTATAATATTTTGAAAAAAGGTTCTCACTTGTCGGGTGCATATAAGAGACAAGTTTTTACAAAAGAAAATACACGATTTATTGGTGTAAAAAATATAAATTCTGTTGAAGGATCGAAAAATCGTTTATTGACAGATTTTAATTGTGAACCAAATTTTTTATTAGATAATGATTCACATGATATTGATTCAGTCGGAAAGAATAATATGTGGATAAAAGGTGGAAAGATTTCTTTTAAAATGTTCCAAGAAGCTTTGCTTGATTACACTGTATCAGTAAGTTTATTTGAACCAAATTTTGAACAAAAGTCTTACATAAAAGGTTTATACATTCAAAGTCGTGGAGGCGATAGAAGTTTTCTTACAGGTGATAAGTTAGAAAAAGATAGAGACTTCTTTTTAACATTCTCACCATCTATGAACTGTTTAATTGGAGGGAGAGGTACAGGGAAAAGTACACTAATAGATATGTTACAATTTGTACTTTCTCAGGATTGCGACAAGCAGAGTAAATTAGAATTCCTATGTAACCATACAAATGCTTTTGTACTCTATGTTTTAGAGGATGCTGAATATATCATTGAGGTTAGTTTGCCAGATGTCTTGCAGGAAAATAGGGACAATATCTTACAATATTATGGGCAAAATCGTGAGAATAGGTATGGATATCCTTATAACTACAATTCTGACTCTATCAAAGAGTGGACACGCTCTCAATATACGAAAGTATACAAAGTTGAGGGAAAATTTTTCAAATTAGTTGATAAAACTAGAATATTAGAAAAAATGTTTGATAGGAGATATTCTGTTAATGAGTTGGTTAGAACAGCGGATGGAGAAAAAATTACAGAATTTATTTCCGACTTAATGCTAAAAAATAAAAATTTACCGAGACCAAACTATGGTTTAAGAACTCAGACTCTAGAATCATTCGAAGCTAAACTACAGGAACTTGATAAATATAGGAGAGTTCGTAAGGATTCAATACTCAAAATAATTGATGATTTCAATCAAACTCAAGTTGGTAAGTTAAGAATCTGTTATGAGCAAATTGATAGATGGGAAGTACCAGATTTTGAAAGCACTCTTTTCAAAAGTAATTCAACTCTCAATTTCTCATTTGAAAATTATAGAATTAGTAAGCGGGATGTTGCAGATATTCTATACCTTGTTTATCAGGAGTTAGGAATAAAAGGATTTGTTAACGTTATTTTGAAACAAAATATTCCTAATAGGTATTTTATATTATTAAAAAATATTTCTGAGGAGAATTTTGCAAAACATGAGAATAAGTGGAGAAATAATTCCGAGATTAATGATTCTAACATACCCTATTTAAAAACTAGTATTTATTCTTTAATCGCAAATAGTAGTTTACTAGATGAGTTAAAGAGAGTGCTAAAAGAACACGTAGCCAATGAAAGACTTTTTTTGGAGTTTAACATTAACTCAAAAGAAACATCACAACATCTTGACATTCTTTATAAAGAAGTTAGTGTATTAAGTTTGGGTCAAAAAGTTGTAGCGATGTTAGATTTTTTACTAGCATATAGTGATTATTCAAAGGATTTCAGACCATTAATTATTGATCAACCTGAAGATAATTTGGATAACCGCTATATATACAGACATTTAGTTCAACAGTTTAGAGACGTGAAAGCTCAACGACAAATTATTTTAGCAACCCATAATGCGACAATTGTAACAAATTCCATGACCGATCAAGTGGTAATTATGGAATCAGATGGGGCTCATGCTTGGATTGAATCACAGGGATATGTTAGTGAAAAATTTATAAAAAACCATATTATCAATCAATTGGAAGGTGGAAGAGACTCATTTAAACATAAGATGTCCATATATGAGACAGCTCTTTCTGAATAATATAAGGAAATGAAAAGTAGGTTAGAAATATCCTACTTTTTGTTTTGTGATACCTTTTCCAAATCACCTCTATTATCCTAATATCATTCCTAAAAAAATCAATCCATGATTTTTCACTGGGGGTTTGGGGGCGAAGCCACCAAGTTATCTTATCATCGGCTATCAAAACTCAAAGGTTTTGGTCGGCTGGCGATAAGATTTTTGGGATATTGTGGACACAATATCTGAGCTCGCAAAAGCCGAAAAGGGAAGATTTGAGGCTTTTAGGGAGCCCCCGTATCAGATATGGTATCGGTGCTAACCCGCTAGAGGGAAATGTGAGAAGGAGTGTATCATCATGACAGAAAGTTATCGGACAATTCGTAAGGAAATCAACTTGACGCTTGAGGAATTTGAGCAGATTCAACTACTGATGAGAAAGGAGAATGCGGAGCAGTTTTCTCCCTTTGTTAGACAAAAACTATTGGACATTGTCAATAACAAGGATGACATCAGAGATTGGTTTATTCTGTGGCAATCTCAAAAAATAGAACAAATCAGTAGAGATATTTTACAGGTAGCAACTCTAGCGGAACGAGGCCATCAGGTCACGTCAGAACACTTAAGAATTATATTGACTTGTGTTCAAGAACTGATGACAGAAGTAGAGAAGGCAGTACCACTCAGTTCAGAATTTCGAGATAAGTATATGGGAGGTTAGATATGGAAAATCGTTATCGAACCAATCTCAAAAAAGTCTTTTTAACAGACCAGGAACTTGCGAACCTGAACAATCATATTAGCCAAAGTTCTTGTCAAAATTTTTCTGCTTATGCCAGAAAGGTTTTGCTTAATCCAAATATGACCTTTTTAACAATTGATACCAGTAACTACCAAGACTTGGTTTTTGAATTACGTCGAATTGGCAATAACATTAACCAGATAGCTAAAACAGTCAATCAGACAAAACTTCTGACAGTAGAGCAGCGAGATAATTTGAAAACGGGCATAGGTCAGCTGATTGCGGAAGTTGATAAGGACTTCTATGTCAAGTGTCAAAAGTTGAGGGAATTTTATGGTAGTCACTAAACATTTTGCGGTTCATGGCAACAAATACCGTAAAAGTCTTATCAAGTATATTCTAAATCCAGCTAAGACTGACCAACTCAAATTGGTTTCAGATTTTGGAATGAGCAATTACCTCGACTTCCCTAATTATGAAGAAATAGTTGAGATGTATCAGGCAAACTTTGTCAATAATGATAGGCTTTATGATTCGAGAAATGACCGGCAACAAATCAAGCAAAATAAAATTCATGCTCATCATCTTATCCAGTCATTCTCACCTGAGGATAATCTTACACCTGAAGAAATCAATCGTATTGGTTATGAGACGATAAAGGAGTTGACTGGCGGAAACTTTCGCTTTATTGTGACAACCCATACGGATAGGTTGCATGTTCATAACCATATCCTCATCAATTCTGTTGACCTCAATTCTCATAAGAAACTCAAATGGGATTATGCTCAGGAGAGAAATTTACGGATGATTTCTGACCGTCTTTCCAAAGAAGCAGGTGCCAAAATTATCACACCGAACCGTTATTCTCATGAGAAGTTTGTGACCTATCGCAAAAGTAATCACAAATTTGAATTGAAGCAACGTCTTTATTTTCTGATGGAGAATAGTAAGGATTTTGACGACTTTTTATCCAAGGCAGAAGCATTGAATGTTCAGATTGATTTTTCAAGAAAATACGCTCGTTTTTTGATGACGGATATGCCCATGAAGCGAGTTATTCGAGGCAAGCAACTAGATAAACGTCAACCCTATACCGAGGAATACTTTCGAGAGCACTTTGCCAAGCGAGCGATTGAGCAATGTTTAGATTTTCTCTTACCCAGAGTTCGTGACCTTTCACAACTTTTGGAGTTTGCAAGAGAACTCAACCTTGCTATGTCTCTAAAACAAAAGAATGTGGCGTTTACTCTAACAAAAAATAGTCAGAGCATTACAGTCAATAATCAAAAAGTCAGTTCCAAAAATCTCTACGATGTTCAATTTTTCGAAACTTACTTTGAGAAACGTGGAGAAGTTCCTGATATTGACCAGTCGCAACTTATTTCCGACTTTGAGGGATATTGTGAGGAACAAGATAAGGAAAAGCTAGCTTATGAAGACTTGCAAGAGGCTTATCAGGCATTTAAGGAGAAAAGAGACCAGGTTCAAGAGTTTGATGTCGTCTTAGCTGACCATCAGATTGATAAGTTAGTCAAAGATGGTCTCTTTATCAGAATGAACTACGGCGTTAAAAAAGATGGCTTGGTCTTTATCCCAAACCGTCATTTAGATATTAAAGAGACAGAGAGTGGTAAACACTACCATGCCTTTATCCGTGAGACCGCACAATTTTTCATTTACAATAAGGAGGCGTCCGAACTCAATCGCTATATGCGAGGGCGTGAACTCATTCGTCAGTTAACCAATGATAGCCAGACTATCTCTAAAAGAAAAAGACCGACCATTGACACACTTAAGAAAAAGATTGAAGAGATTAATCTTCTTATTGAGTTGGGTACGGAGAATAAGTCTTATCAAGATATTAAAGACGAGATTATTAAGGATATTGCTCAATTAGATTTGACCATTACAGAGATTCAGGAACACATAGATCATCTCAACAAGGTTGCGGAAGTCTTGCTTAACCTGGACAATAACGATATAGAGAACCGCCGCTTGGCCAAATATGACTATGCCAAGATGAATCTAACTGCGGCTATAAAACTGGAACAAGTTGAGAAAGAAATCGAAATCTATCAAATTAAGTTAGATAAGTCAATAGATGATTATGAGTATTTAATAAGGAGGTTGGAAAAGTTTGTCAAAATTTTAAATGAAATAGACTCAAGCAAGGATGAACTAAAATTTGAACACAGTGAAAAAAATGTGAAAGAATAGCATTTTTCGGATTTATTGATACCAAATATTGAGTACTCTGAAGAAATTCTGAAATAAAATTGATAAAAAGGAATAAAAAACTAAGGAGATGATATTATGAAAAAGATAGGCTTATTGTCGAATGTTTTTATATCATTGTTTATTGTTATATTAGCTAGCGGTTCTGTGTCATCAGGAGTAAGTGCTAATGAAAATAAGGAAATTAGTTATAATGTTTTAGTTAGTGAAAATAAATCTATTGAGGATGTAGAAGATGTTTTACAAAGTCAAGGAATTAAAGTTATTGATAAAATACCTGAAATAAATTTTTTAACTATTTCTACCGAAAAAAGTGAAGATACAATAAAAAAAGAAAACTCTAATTATATTGATGACATAGTTATAGATAATACTATGACTGTAAAGCCTAATATTACTTATTTGTATGGGGACAAGGTTTATACAAATACTAATTTAGATTTTTGGGGAAATCAGTGGGATATGCAAAAGAGTATTAGTACTGGAAGTAAATTTCAACATAAGTCTTCTGGTAAAGCAACAATTGGTGTAATAGATTCTGGTATTACATATGATAATCCAGATATTTATTCACACATTATTTCAGTACAAAATTTCACATCAGATTTGGAAACAGGAATAGTTGATAACCAAAATGTTGTAGATAAAATTGGCCATGGGACCTCTGTTGTGGGACAAATTTCATCAAGTGGAGAATATTTAGGGATAGCACCTGACATGAAAATACGAATGTATCGTGTTTTTGATGAAGGGAATGCTCAAGACCAATGGATTCTCAAAGCGCTCATTCAAGCAGCAAAAGATGATGTTGATGTTATTAACCTTAGTTTAGGAGAATATTTGTTAAGAGATTCCACTGATGAAGATGATGATACAGCTTTGATCAATATCTATCAACGGGCAATTAATTATGCTCATAATCAAGGTTCCGTTGTCGTTGCTTCAGTAGGTGATGAAGGGATGGATTTACAGAATCAAGATGAATTAAAAAACTATCTTGGTAGTTTAAGAGGAAAAGATTATAGTCAAGTTGATGGAACTGTACAAGATATTCCGGCTGAATTAGACAATGTTGTTACAGTTGGTTCAGTAGATGATAATGATCTTGTATCTAGTTTCTCAAATCAAGGGAATGGCGACATTGATATCTATGCAACAGGAGGTGGAAGTCAAGCGCTTTCTAAAGTAGGATATGATAAATGGGTAGCTGATAAATTATATGAAAAAGAATGGATTCTTGTTCCAACGCTTGAAGGAAAGTATACATATGCATATGGGACTTCAATTTCGACTCCTAAAGTCTCTGCAGCTTTAGGATTGATTATAGAAAAGTATAATTTGAAGGACCAACCAGATGAAGCTATTCGAATTTTATATGATAATTGTTTTCTTAGTAATAATGGAAACAATGGACAAATTAGGCTACTAAATATTACAAATTTTGTGCAATAATAGTGTAAAATAGTAGTATGAGATAAAAGAGGTACCTAGTATGTATAAGATTTTGGTAGTTGATGATGATTTTGAAATTGTAAAATTGATGCGAACAATTTTAGAAATGAAAAACTATAATGTGACGACTTATCAAGAAGTTAGGCTTCCTATAAAAATAAGTGATTTTGATGGATTTGATTTAATATTGCTTGATGTTATGATGCCAAATGTTGATGGTCTGCAAATCTGTAAACAGATTCGTAAATCAGTATCCTCTCCGATTATTTTTGTCAGTGCAAAAGATTCTGAAGATGATATTGTATCTGGCTTAAATCTCGGTGGTGACGATTATATCACAAAGCCATTTAGTGTTAATCAACTAGTTGCTAAGGTTGCAGCGCATTTAAAACGAGAAGAACGTTATAGAAATGCTGAATCTAATGAATCTGTTATTCGAGAATTATTTCCACTAACATTTTACCTTCAAGAAAAACTCGTGTGTGTTAATGGTGAAGCTATTTCTCTTACTAAAAGGGAATATGATATTTTAGAGCTATTATCTAGTAAGACAAATAAGGTTTATACAAGAGAAGAAATCTATGAATGTGTCTATGGTGATGAAGCAGATGCATTATTTCGTTCAATTTCGGAATACATTTATCAAATTAGAGTCAAGTTTGGTCCCTATGGAATTAATCCCATTAAAACAATAAGGGGGATGGGATATAAGTGGAATGATGAAAAGGTATTCAATTAATAAGCGGATTTTAAGGACAGTTCTTGAAATAGTGATTGGTACAGTTGCAAATGTTATTATGTTGCTTGTATTGAGCTACGTTCTTATTTTTACAGGTCAGTTGAACACATATGGAACAGACTATCATATTTCAATTAGTGATAGTAAATCTGCTAACGGTATTAAGAATCAAATGGATTATTCTGTCTTTGATTATGTATTGTTTGATAGCGATAATGGCGAATTGGTCTCTGGAAATTATCAAAAACAGGATTTACAACATTATAAAGAAGTTTTTGATACTGGAAGTTCGGTTAGCGAGGGTTCTATATTGTTTACAAAATATGAAAACTCAGATTTTATTTTGGTTATTAGAAGACCAACAATGCCCGAATTTGTAAATCGAAACTTTCGACATATTTCCTATAATTTAGTCTCTTATTTGTTTTTTATAGTGCTAGAATTATTACTCATCTCTATCTCTGTTATTAGGCTCTTAAGAGAATTTACAAAAAATTTTCGTCTAATTGAAAAAATATCTCTGAATATGGGAATACCAGGAATGGATATTGGACGTAAAGAAACTGCAATCTTAGAATGTAATAACATTTTATTGACGCTTTATCAAAAAGACGAAGAGTTGACAAAGTTATTAGAAATGGAGAAAAAAGATAAAGAAGATTTGTCATTTCAAGTTGCTGCATTAGCACATGATATTAAAACACCATTAACTGTTTTAAAGGGGAATATCGAGTTGCTTGAGATGACTAATCTAGATGAAAAACAATTAGATTTTATGTCCTCAATGAATCATAGTGTTGGTATATTTGAAAAGTATTTTAATTCAATGGTTAATTACTCAAGATTGCTAATTGAGGATAAGAATTATCAGGAAGATATTGAATTATCAAAATTTCTTGATGAATTATCATTAGAATGTCGAGATATTATGTCTTCAAAAAAAATTAATTTTCAAATAGTTAATGAATCCCATACCAGAGTGATTAAAGGAAATCGTCTCAACTTAGATCGAGCTTTGATAAATATCTTATCTAATGCGACTAGATTTTGTTCAGAAGAGGGCAAGGTGGTACTGACTATATCTGAAAGTTCCAACTTTATCAGTTTTGAGATTTGGAATAATGGTTTACCATTTACAGAAGAGTCTCTTAAAGATGGAGGAAAACTTTTTTACACAGAGAATAAAGGAAGAAATGATAAGCATTACGGAATAGGACTTTCATTTGCTCAAAAGATAGCTATGAGACATCAAGGTCAATTAATACTCTCAAATCCACAAAATGGTGGTGCACAGGTCACTTTATTAATTAAAAAATTTTAGGGGCTGGTCAAAAAGCCTAATATAAACAAAACCGCATGAAATCTTTCATTTAAAAACGTTGATTTTATGCGATTTTTTATTTCGAAAATTTGAAAAAATCAAAGAGATATCGACTTTTTGCTCAATTTTTTTCTGAACAAATACTGAAATTTCTTTTGTATTATAATAAAAGAAATGGAGGCAGAAAAAATGGAAGTTATCATTCAAAATCTAAGAAAAAGCTATAAAGACAAAGAGGTTTTAAAAGACGTTTCATTTAAAATTGAAGAAGGTACTATTTGTGGTCTTCTGGGAGTAAATGGGGCTGGGAAATCCACCATTATGAAAATTCTTTTTGGGTTAGAAAGAGCTGATAGTGGAGAAGTCATTTTCAATGGAAAGCATAAGGATATTGTAGAAGAAAATAGATTTGATATTGGAGCGTTGATAGAATCTCCTGCTATCTATTTGAATCTTTCTGCATTTGACAATTTAAAAACACGAGCATTGCTACATGATATTCCAGATGAAAGAATTTATGAGGTACTTCAGTTGGTTGGTTTATCTGATACTGGAAAAAAGAAGGCAGGGCACTTTTCATTAGGAATGAAGCAACGACTTGGTTTAGGAATGGCAATTATTACCAATCCTGATTTATTAATTTTAGATGAGCCAACTAATGGTCTAGATCCAGATGGGATAAAAGAATTGCTAAATTTAATTAGGGATCTAAAAAAATCTGGAATGACAGTCCTCTTGTCCAGCCATCAACTAAGTGAAGTCAGCAAAATTGCGGATCAAATCGTTATACTGAATCAGGGCAAGATTTTTTACGATGATATTAATAAGAATTCAAATGATTTAGAAAAACTATTCTTTAGAATTGTCCATGGAGGTGATGGAAATGACTAATATTTTTAAATCTGAGTGGCTGAAGCAAAAATCTAGTTCTGATAAAAAATTACTAATCCTTATTCCTTTGCTAGCAATTTTTATAGCTTTCATACTAGCAGGACCTCTCAATTTAGAAAGTTTTTCAATTTATTGGTGGGAGGGAGGATTCCTTTTCACTCTCCTTGGGTTATTGTTTTTAGCTGATTATAGCGCGGAGGAGAATGCAGGTGCGTTTCAAAATATTAGCTTGGGTAGATATACGTTTACTATTTATTTAGCGAAGATACTGTTGAAGTTCAAGGATGTTTTGATTTCAACCTTTATTTTTACGATAATATTTTATGGCATCTCATTTCTTTTTTCAGGTGTGATATCAGTAGACATTGGTAAAGATTTGATTTGTTTATTACTTATTGGTGTTTCTTCTGCTTGGGTATTACCACTATTATATTTTCTAGCAAAGTGGATAAATCCCTACTTGTTGTTGGCTACAAATTCTCTTATTTGCTTATTAGTTGCTCCTCTAATAGCTCAGACATCGGTTTGGTTCATATTTCCTTATACTTATCACTATAAAATTGCTTATGCTCTTTTACATTTAAAACCCTCAGGTGATTTAGAGGCAGCATTAAGTGGAGTTGAAATATCGACAATTTTAATATCAGTATCTCTTTCAATCTTAGTTTTTGTGAGTTTCCTTAGTTTGTTGAAGTGGAGGATAACTAATGAACAAAATTCTAAAAAGTGAGTTGCTAAAGTTGAAAGGCTCTCTTACTTTAAATCTTATTTTAATTTTATCAATTATTCAATTATTCACAATTCCTCTTTATTTACAGTTTACAAATAATTCAGTTGTAATTGAAAATATCATTTTTTTACCTATGTTAGGATATTGTATATTAGCATCAATTTTCTCTATTTTTCTTCATGAACAAGAGGAAAAAGCAAATTTCTTTCAAAATATTAAAAGCGAAAAAAATAGTGGAATTATTTGGGGAATAAAGCTTATTTCGACAGACTTACTTATGGTTTTATTGGGAGTTCCAGTTTGGATAGTGGTAGGAGTTGAATTTAATAGACTCTCTTACTTTGCGTATGTTGGTGTGATTACTTGGTTATTATTAGTCTTACTTAACCATTTCCATATGTTACTTAGTCTTATCATGGGAAAGGGAGGGAATCTAGTAATTTCTTTTATCGAATGTCTGTTTATTATATTTGCAACCAATAAAGTATTTTTAAATAACTTCTGGTTGCCTATCGTTTTACCTGTTAATATGATCCTAGAAATTGGGAAAAATGAAATTTTTATGATTCTAGTATACTTAATTGGTTTTATCATATTATCGTATTTTTGTAATTTAGCTGTTATGAATAATGTTGAAATTCAAAAAATATGTAAAAAGAGGTAAATTGGTTAGAGGTCACTAAAAGAGTAGAATACAACAAAATTCAATAGATAAAAAGCGAATGACAGCATATTTTGAAATCTAAAGATTGCAGATCATCCGCTTTTTATGTCTATTTTATTATCTTTTCAAGACAGTATTGTTCATGATATTTTAAAAATATCAGACTTTTTCAGCAGTTTCATTGGTCAACTATCTTTTTATTTAATTGTCCAGAGTATCAGTATAAATATTTCATGCATTCTAAATAAAAAATTTGTTCATTCTCTATAATTATGAACAAATTCTGAACTAGGTATCTTACAATATATTTGTTCGAACAAAGAAAAAATAATTGGAGGAATTTTATTATGAACAATGAAGATTTTAATTTGGATCTTGTCACAATCTCAAAGGAAAACAACTCAGGAGCTTCACCTCGGGTAACTAGTAAATCATTATGTACTCCTGGATGTAAGACGGGTATTTTGATGACCTGTGCAATCAAAACTGCAACTTGTGGTTGCCATTTTGGATAAAATTTATTTGTTTAGTAACTATCTTTTTGCAAATCTTGACTAAGAAAGAAAGGGACTCTATATCTTTTCGAGTAAGGTCCCTCTAAATATTAGAATATTTGTTTAGGATATTACTCTTTAGACGAATATGTCTATTGCTAAAATAAAGGTAGTGGATAGTAGTCTACTACCTTTATTTTTATAAATTTCCAAAATAATATTTGAAGATTTATAAAAATAATTTAGAAGTTGGAGCTGCTAATGGAACATAAATATACTACAAATAATTTTTTGGTTCGTAATGCAATCATTGGAATACATGAATTGTTGGAATGTGATTATAATTCATTTTTAGAAACTATAAGAGAGAATAAGATATTCCAGGAGCAACTATTTGTAGCCAGCAGGAGTTTATATGAATCGCTTCAAAAATATTATAGTGGTGATTCAATGAAAAGGAAAAAAATCAACCAATTATCAGAATCTGTATATAAATATTATAAGCGTAGTAAGGTGCGCTCAACACCATTTGGTTTATTTAGTGAAACTTCAATAGGTTCATTTTCTTCTACAGAGAAATTAAACTTGAATGGAAAAACATTAAAAAAAGTACTCTTGGATTCAGAGTGGTTAATACGTCTAGTTTTTAAGATTGAGAAGGAATATTCTCGAGAATTAGCCTATAAAATAAATCCAGCCAACTATCAATTTGGAGATAGAGTTGTTCAATTGTTTTCTATAAATGATACTAAAATTGAAGAAGTCAACATAAAGTTCACTAAAGTTTATCAACTTATTGATGAGCTTTGTTGTGATAAATATGTATATTTTAACTGTATTATAGAAAAACTTGTTGAATCCTATGGTGAAGAGTATCGAGATATTGCAACATCATATATCATGAGTTTGATTGATAGTCATTTTCTAATTTCAAATATTAATTCAGAATTAATAATGAATTTTAAGTTTGAAGAATTCATTTCTAAAGTCAAAGAAATCGATAAGCAAAATCTTTATTATTTTAAACTAATAGCAATTAGCAACTTAATTGTTGAATATTCTGAATTGGAAATTGGGGATGGGATTGAAAAGCTTAAAGAAATCTACAAGTTAATGTCATCGTTAGTTGAAACCCCTAATTTTCTTCAAATTGATCTTTATAATGATGGTCAAATCCAATTAGGTAATGAAAATAAAACTCAGATAGTAGAATTTGCTGAGTTTCTAGTAAGTAATTCAGATCATGTAAAGCGTACTTATTTAGATGATTATAAAGAAAAATTTTTAGATAAGTACGGAGTAAATAGAGAAGTTCAGTTGATGGAGTTGTTTGATTCTAATTTAGGAATTGGTTCTCCATATGGATATCAGCACCCCAAAAATGATTTCTGGGAATCTTCGCCTTCTACTGTATATTTTAGTGAAAAAGAAGAATTAGAATATCTCAATAATTTTGAAAAAGCCTTAGAAACAGGTGGAAATATTCAACTTTATAATGAAGAAGATTTTTTTAATCAAGACAAAGATAAAATCAATCTAGGATTTGAGTTGTTCTTTTATGTTAATAAAGTAGATGGTAAAAGCGTACTAAGCTTAACTAATACAGGATGTTCTAAGAATTTAGGAGCTAGCTCAGGCAGGTTTTCTATTCTATCAGATAAGTTGGAACATTATCATCAAACTATCACTCAAATTGTTGAAAACAATAATCACGTATCAGGGTATAACTCTTGTGAAATAACATTTTTACCAGAGAATCTTCGTCATGCTAATGTTATGCGCACAACAAATGTCAGAGAAAAAGTATTATCACTTTTTACGAATATGGATAAGAGAAGTCAAATTTTATCTGATATATATATTGGTATTGATTCTAAGAATAGTTTTTATGCTAGAAATTTTAAAACTAAGGAACTCTTAAAATTTTATAGTACAAATATGTATAACCAAATGATGTTTAGCAATGAATTACGGTTTTTATGTGAGATAGCTCAAGAAGATCATTTCGGAATATTCCCTTGGGAGATGGTTTATCAAAAATTTTCTCATATTCCTAGAATAGTATTTAAGGACATTATTGTTGCTCCTGAACGTTGGAGGCTTAGTGGAAGGATGTTGTCGAAGGATATTCATCAGATTATTCTTGAAAACAATCTTCCGACAAAATTGTATGTTGATAACAGTGATAATCGAATATTAATTAACCGTAATAATCCACTAGATAATCAACTTTTTGAAGATATTGTAAGAAAAAGTAGTAATAAAAATGAAGAATTATGTCTATCAGAGTGTATTTTTGATTCACACCTTGTAGAGAAGGAATCTACAACTCATATTTCTGATATAGTTGTTCCAGTATTTGCTAAGGATGAAATTAAGGAACCTAGGTACATAAAAGAAATATTACCAGAGGTTATTCCGACAAATGTTAGACAGAAAATACCATTTGATGAATGGCTCTACTTTAAATTGTATATGTCGGCAGATAGGCAAGAGGAATTTCTTTCGGATATAATGCCTCAAATTTTGAAGTTAGTAAATTTAGATGATGGGATGAGCTTCTATATCAGATATACTGATCCAAAATTTCATATCCGACTAAGGATAAGAACGCAGAATTTATATAAAAGTTTTGAAAAAATTCAAGAGATTTTTCAACTCTGCATACAAAACAAGTTAATATCAAATATAGATATTTCAACGTATGACAGAGAAATCGAAAGGTATGGGGGACTAGAAAGAATTCCTTTGGTAGAAGAAATTTTTTGTCTAGATACTGAAATAGTCATCAATTCATTAAGTTTAATTCGGCAGAAAAGATTAGATTTAACCCTAGATGATTTAGCAATAATATTTAACTACTTTTATCTCAAATCATTTTTTAAAGATAACAATAAAGAAATAATACAATTTTTAGAATTTGCTTGTCCAGAGCATTTAGACAGCCAAAATAGAGATAAAAATAGGAATACTGCATTAATTGATTTGTACTTAATAAAGGGATATTTAATAAATCTTCTTCCAGAACTATCTAAACTATGTCAAAGACTTAAGAAATTATCAGACAGTTGTATTCAATTATCAGATGACTATACATATATCATTTATGATAGTATCATTCATGTACACAATAATCGCTTATTTGGTATAAAGAGAGAAAATGAGACTAAGATTTATGCTATAATTCGCGGATTGATAATCAGTGAAGAATTTAGAAATGGGCACAATCATGGATAAATTTACACTAAAAAATTTTTTTCAAACAATTTTGACAATTCCTAAAACAATAAGATTAATTTTTCGAATAGAAAGAAAATATGCTAGCTATCTAATAATTTTAAACATATTACAATCAATAATTCCTTTAGCAAGCTTATTTATCTATCAAGAATTAATCAATGCTGTTTTAAAAAAAGGAAGTAACATTTTTTCAGTATTAATTGTCTATATATTAATGCAAATGATGCTATCAATACTAAGTCAGTTAAACTCATATATAAGTGAGAAATTTAATATGAACTTGTCCTATAATCTCAATTTGAAGTTATTGAAAAAAACATCATCTCTAAATTTAATAGATTTTGAACAAGCAGATACATACAATCTCATTGAAAATATTGTACAAGATAGTACATATAAGCCGTTCCAACTTTTCAATGCTATCATTGGTGTGATTACAGGGTTTCTATCTTTATTAACAAGTATTATTTATGTGTCCACTTGGAATGTGGCAGTATCGACTTTTTTACTGATAATTCCTGTTATTTCCTTAGTAATTTTTATGCGTGTTGGCCAGCTAGAATTTTTGATTCAATGGGAGCGAGCAAATTCGGAGAGGGAAGTTTGGTACATCAATTATCTTCTTACTCATGATTTTTCATTTAAAGAGATTAAACTAAATGGTATTAGTCAATATTTCATTGATAAATATGGAACATTGAAAAGAAATTTTATGAATCAGGATTTGAATATTTCGAAAAAGAAAGTTCTTTTCAGAGGAAGTTTGGATATTTTATTGAATTTTATTAATGGTATAGCTATTTTTATGATGATACAGTCAATTCGAAGCGGTAAACTTTTAGTAGGTAATTTTGTAAGCCTTATTCAAGCAATAACTCGTGTAAATACCTACTCACAATCTATGATCCAAAATACTTATATCATCTATAACACAAGTTTATTCATGGAACAATTATTTAAATTTTTTGATATGGAAGTAAGTAATATTTCAATTCAGAATAGTAGAATCTCAAGAATTGAAAAGCGCATTGACAAAATAAAAGTCAATAATCTCTCTTTTATCTATCCAGGAAGTGTCAAAAAAACTTTAGAGGATATTAATGTTGAGTTTAATAAGGGTGAACTTGTAGCAATTGTGGGGAAGAATGGTTCTGGTAAGAGTACCTTAGTAAAATTACTATCGGGATTATACCAACCTTCAGAGGGTCAAATATATTATAATAACGAATCTAGTGATGTCCTAGACTTGAGTTATTATCAAAATAATGTTTCTGTTCTTTTTCAGGACTTTGTGAAGTTTGAATTATCTGTGAGAGAAAATATTGGCCTAAGTGATGTAAACAGTATATCTGACTCCAAAATAAAGAAACATATTGATAACTTAAAATTAAATTTCTTAACCGCAGAAAACAATTTCAACCTTAATCAACGTTTAGGGACCTGGTTTAACGATAGTAGACAAATTTCAGGAGGACAATGGCAAAAAGTAGCATTGGCTAGGACTTTCTTCAAGAATGCAAGCATATACATTTTGGATGAACCAAGTTCAGCGCTTGATCCTGTTTCAGAGAAAGAAATATTTGATGAATTTGTAACTCGTTCTAGAGATAAGATTGCTTTGTTTGTGTCACATAATCTAATGGCTGCGAGTAGAGCAGATCGAATTATAGTTATGCAAGATGGACGAATTATTGATGAAGGAAAACATGACGACCTTATAAGTAAATCTAAATATTATAGGGAACTTTACTATTCAGAAAAGTACGAGGAGGAGTCTGATGGATGAAAATAAAGTTATTATTGATTTATCTGAGAAAGTATTTGCTAAATTTGATGAGCAGTTAAAAAGATATGCTGAACAACCGAATTATGATTTATTGACCTTGTCTTCTGGTTTACCTGGATTGATATTATTATCTTCAGAATTGACAAGTTTAACTAGTGAAAGAAAATACTCCGCTAGAACGGGTAAATATGTTAACTTTATGGTTAAACAAATGAGAAATTATGGTGTTTTATCGGATTCTTTATTTTCAGGAGTTTCTGGAATTGGAATAAGTATACTTCATTTAGTTGAAGAACACCCAGAATATCATAACTTATTGATTAGTTTTAATGAGTACATTAAGTACTATACGTTAAGTAAGATTGAAAATATAGATATTAAGAAAATCTCTCCTACAGATTATGACATCATAGAAGGAGTATCTGGAGTATTAGTTTATCTTTTATCTCAGGAGCAAGATGAAAATGATTATATAATAAACAGAATTATCAATTTCTTATCTGAGTTTTCACTAAAAAATTCTACTTTAACAGGCTTCTATGTGGAATCAAAGAATTAAATGTCCAAGACAGAGTCTAAGCTTTATCCGTTAGGATGTCTAAATTTTGGTTTAGCACACGGCCTTGCGGGTGTTGGCGCAATGTTGTCTTATTCAAAATTAAAAGGCTATTCTAATGAAAAATCTATTGCAGCAATCAAAAAAATTATAATGTTATACGAAAAACACGAGTTAAAAAATTATATGTGGAAAGAGGGATTAAGCGATATTGAACTAAAGAAAACAGAAAAAAGCAATTTACAGTATGAATTTATTCGAGATGCGTGGTGCTACGGTAGCCCAGGAATTAGTTTACTATATCTGTATTCAAGTTTGGCTCTAGAAGATAAGAAACTAAAATCTAAAGCTTGTAACATCTTGAAAGCATCCATCAGGAGAAGTAATGGTTTGGAACAATCTATTTTATGTCACGGATTTTCTGGAGCAATTGAGATTTGCCTATTTTTTAAAAAAATTTATAAAACAACTGATTTTGATGACTGTATAAAATCTCTTAAGGAAAAGTTAATTAGTGATTTTAGAGAAGACATGACATATGGTTTTAATACTACCGCGGAATTTGAAAATATAAAAACAAAAGATAATCTTGGTTATTTAGATGGAATAATTGGAATTCTGTTAACAATGATCGAACTAAATAACTTAAAGGTTACAACAAATTGGCAAAGGGCACTCTTATTATTTGATGATGTTATAAAGGAGGTGAAGTAGCATGAGGAAAATTTTATTTAGCTTAGTTGTTCTTATTGGAATTTGTACTTTAGTTGCATGTAGATTGGTAGACAATAAAACAATAGAGTTTCATGATCAATCATTTAATCAATTTACATATAAAGGAAATGATTATACAATCATGAATCAAATTGTTGATGAAAATGATCTAGGTACTGTGAAGGAATCTTTTTTTAAAACATTAGTAATTGATAGAAATAGCCAGAAAGTTGTTACTAAAAGTAATAGTGATACAGTATCATTAGCATATAGTGGGCTCTATAATTTTAGTGATGGTTTAGCTATTTCTATAAATGATTCTTATTATAAGGTTTCTTTGAGTTCGGATGTGCAATCCAATAATGAAATGCTGAGCTTGGAAGAGTTCAATAATAATTCAGCAGGTGGGGAACTTGCAATTGATCCATCTGATTGTAGGATAGTTAAATTTAATAATAAAAAATTTCGTATTTCATCTGATATTGTATCTGATGATAAACTAAAAGAATTTCTAGGAGTAATAGCAGATTCAAAAACATTTATTTTGAATACGGGACAAGAAATTTCTAAATCGGAACTAAATAAAATAGATTATTCTGGTTCTAATTCTAATGAAAAAAGAGAAGTTTGGGATTACGGAGAAGTTTATTTGTTAGCAGAAGAAGGAACCATAGCTGTTGAGATTAATAATGAATTTAGAATAGCGCGCATAGAATAAATTATAGATTATCTAGGTATTACATTGCTTATATAGCAAAATATCTTATTGTTACCTACTAAACAGAAACTTATTAAAATATAGATCAGCAAGTTCAGAAGAGCTTGCTGTTTTTTGGTACATATAATTTTTTTTGGAACAAGAGCACCATATTTTCACTCTTATAGTGAGGAGAACTCCTTGATTTGATAAAAGTGAGAAATAGCTATGGTTGAGATAAGGAGCCCTCCTTTTATGACTAAGAAAAAATCATAAACGGAGGCTGAAATGAAATATTATATTCACGTTAGAGGTAGTAAAATCCCCGTAACAGAAACGGTTTATAAAAGCTACTGGCAATTGGTCAATCACGAGAAGTATCTGAATAGAAAAGATAGGAAATTTGGAGTATTACCTTTTTCATCATTTGAAGTAGATGGGTTACTGCTAGCAAATGTACTGCCTGATACAACTGTTGATGTTGAACGTTTTATAGAAAACAAGCTCCTTATTGAGCAACTAAATGAGGCTTTATTAACCTTATCTGATAAAGAGTTTAAAATCATTGATGCTCTGTATTTTAGAGAGCATACCATCAGAGAAGTAGCAATAGAGCATGAGATGTCTGCGACTAGTCTATTTCGGATGAGAAATACAATTTTGGACAACCTACGAAAATTTTTTGAAAAATAAGGAAACAGGAGACTAAAAAATTCACTCTTTATAGTGAGAGGAATTTTTAGTCTCTTTTTGCCCTTTGACAATTGAATAATTCTAGGTGGGACTTTATTTATTTGTTGAGCAATAGAATGTAATGCGCCAGGAAATGAGCGGAAATCATTTATTCAAAAATAGGATGGTGACCTATCTGCCATGACACAAATAATGATAATGATACTTCTGACCGTTCAGGCTGCCAACGTAAAAGGACAGCGGGTGAAATTCCCATGATTGATATAACCAGTCATACCCACAGAGAATAACTAAGAGTAACATGTTATCAGGAGGGTAAGTTTTGGAACAATCAGTAGTAAAATATAGTATGCAACTTTCAATGCTTAATTTTTTATATTCCAGAAATATGTTGACTAAAAAGGAATATGAAAAAATTAAAAATAGACTGCGCATTAAGTACACAAATTAGCTGACCTTTTGATTTGAACGCGGTAATATAGAATCAAAAGGAGGAATTTCAGTATGAAAAAAAATAATGTTGAAATAATAAAAGCTGATTCTTTAGTTCGTCGTAGAGGCGACAATTTCGAAAGAGAGTCAAAAAGGGTTGCTGCTTATTGCCGAGTTAGTTCTGATAGCGAAGATCAGAAGAACAGCTATGAATCTCAGGTGAGACATTATAAAGATTATATCTCTCAGCGGTCGGATTGGGAACTGGCAGGTATCTATGCAGATGAGGGGATTTCAGGAACACAAGTAGGAAAGAGACAAGATTTTCAACGATTAATAAATGATTGTGTAAATGGAGAAATAGATTACATTGTCACAAAGGCAATTGCTAGATTTGCCAGGAATACCCTAGATACTTTGAAATATGTCAGAATGTTAAAAGATATGCAAATTGGAGTATATTTTGAGGAAGAAAATATAGATACCCTAACAATGGATGGAGAATTGCTTTTGACTATTCTAAGCTCCGTTGCACAGCAAGAAGTAGAAAATACATCTGCTCATGTGAAAAAAGGATTAAAAATGAAGATGCAACGTGGTGAATTGATAGGGTTTCAAGGATGCTTGGGGTATGACTATGATGTAGAAACCAAGCAACTTTCAATCAATAAAAAAGAAGCCAAAATAGTTCGCTATATCTTTGAAAGGTACTTAGAAGGTATTGGAGGAAAAGTAATTGCAAGGGAACTTGATGAACTAGGTTACAAATCGCCGAGAGGATTAGATCATTGGAATGATACAACAGTCTTAGGAATCATAAAGAATGAAAAATATAAAGGCGATATTCTAATGGGCAAAACTTTTACAGTGGATCCAATAAGCAAGAGACGTTTAAGTAATTTTGGTGAAGAAGATAAGTACTACATCAAAGATAATCATGAACCTATAATATCTAAAGAAGACTTTGAGAAAGCTCAGGAGATAAGACTTCGTCGAGCAGGAAATAAGAAGACTGCTGCAAATGTAAATGGCAAGCGTGAACGCTATTCAAAAATGTATGCTTTTAGTAGCATGTTAGAATGTGGTTTTTGTGGTTCAATATTATCTAGAAGAAGTTGGCACTGCCGTTCAGATTATCGCAAGGTTGTGTGGCACTGTGTTACATCGATAAAGAAAGGAAAGAAATTTTGTAAGCATAGTAAAGGATTAGAAGAGCTCGCTATTGAGGGGGCTTTCATGGAAGCTTACAGAAAACTTTATCATTCAAATGAAAACTTAATGACAGACTTACTTGAAACGATTGAATCTGAATTGAATGACAATAGCCTTAATAAGGAACTAAAAAGGATTACAAACAAACTTCGAACATTACTAAAAAAAGAGGAAAATCTTGTAAATCTAAGGCTCGAAGGGAAAATTAGCGATACCATATACAATGAAAAGTACAATGAAATTTCCTCAGAAAAAGAGTTTCTAGCAGAAGAGAAGGTAAATATTGAAACAACCTTAAAATCAGAAATCGATGTAAAGAAAAGACTAACTGAGTTTAAGCACTTGCTATCTTCACAGAAAATGCTTACGGAGTTTGATCGTGCAGTTTTTGAAAGTATTGTTGAGAAAATTATTGTAGGTGGAGTTAATAGCGACGGAGAAATTGATCCTGCAATGTTAACCATAATATTCAAAACAGGTGAAACTCAAAACAAGGATGGTAAACAATTTAAAAGTAAACGTAAAAATGCTAAACTAGAAACAGATAAATTGTGTCCTCAAAACAGTGACGAGGATAAAAAATTGTATTCTCAAGGAACAGACTACACACGTCGAGTGTGTTGCTCTGCTCGTAAAAGTCTAGAAACCTTTGAACGAAAGCATCTTAAAAAGCCTTGATTGCTTGGCTTTTTGCTTTATGGTGGGGAAGTATCAGAGTGAGAAAATTTTTGGAATGAGTAGAGGTGATAGCTAGAAATTATCAGTTTCTATTTCCATTTATCCACCTAAAATTTTTAGAATATGTTAATTAATGTGCAAAATTAATGTTACTGCTTGCAAAAACTATTTATTATTAATAGAATGGAACAGATTGGATGGTAAAGGTATGATTAGAAAATTTCAAAATGAAGATATTGAAACAATTGTTCAACTTTGGTTGACTGGCAATGTTGAGCCCCATGCATTTATTCCAGCTGAGTATTGGGAATCAAAAATTGACTTTGTAACATCTCAGCTATTAGATGCAGAGATTTATGTTTATGTTATTGAAGAAAGAATTGTTGGATTCATTGGAATGCAAGGAACATATCTAGCAGGAATTTTTGTTTCTAAAGATTTGCGTAGTAATGGTTTTGGTAGGGAGTTGCTTAATTTTGTAAAAGCAATTCATCCAACGCTTCAGTTAAATGTATATCAAAAAAACCAAAAAGCAATTTCATTTTACCTGAGAGAAGGATTTTCGATTATTTCAGAGAACATAGATGAAGATACTCAGGAAGTAGAATTGTTTATGTCATGGACAAATTTGTAAGGAAGGATGAATAATGTCAAAAGAGATTAATATTAGACAGTATCTTCAAGAAGACTTTGAAAGGCTTTGCCAAATTCATGACCCTGCACGTCAAGAAGAATTGGATTTAGCTAACTTATCAGAAGCATTTATTCCGCTTAGTATTGCTGCTGATAGGGAAGGGTTGTTTGATTACCAGATTCTTGTGGCAGAGATGGAAGGATTTGTAGTTGGTTTTGTTGCATTTACAGATGATGAACTAGCATGGTTATATGTAGATAGGGAATATAGTCGGCTTGGGATTGGAACGAGGTTAGTGAATGTTGTTCTCAAAAAGATGCATGAACCTATTTCAATTGAAGTATTAACTGGAAATACCCCAGCACTTAATTTTTATCAAAAATTTGGTTTTGAAATAGTAAAAACAGAAAGTGGACAAATGCCAGGAAATGAAGAGTTCTCAGTTACCGTGCATATATTGAGAAAGTGAAGTAGCAATGATTGAACGCCTAGTATGTAACTTTAGAGCTGAAAATTATTGTCATTTGAATTGGTTTTGATTTATCGTCACTTTCGGATTTTCGTATTCTACATAAGTGTCTCTCACTTCAGTTCTTTGTCTAAAAGAAATTCATTCATCTATAGAATATCGTCCTATTAATAGATACAAACGATAGATTAGAAGCAAAAAAGAGCCGCGAAAGCGACTCTTTCAGACTGAAGACAAAGTCCTTAGAATTGATTTTCTAAGGGCTTTTCTTCGTATTTAGGAGTATAATATAAGAAAAAGGACTTATGAGGTTCTCCTATGCTACACAAAGAAAAACCTGACTATAACCGCAATCAGTACGGTTTCTATACCCTTGACCAGCTTGTGCCTGCAGATCATTTCCTGCGCCAAGTGGAAGTTGTGATTGACTTCGACTTCATTTATGATCTAGTAGAAGATACCTATTCGTCTGATAATGGTCGTCCTAGTCTTGACCCTGTCATGTTAGTTAAAATTCCTCTGATTCAGTGCTTTTATGGTATTCGTTCCATGCGTCAGACCATCAAGGATATTGAAGTGAATACTGCCTATCGCTGGTTTCTTGGTTTAACCCTAGATGACAAGGTGCCTCACTTCACGACATACGGCAAAAATTATTCCCGTCGCTTTCAAGAGAAAGGTTTGATTGAGTCCATTTTCACGCATATTCTTGGGCTGTGTATCAATGCAGGCCTAATTGACCCGACGGAGATTTTCATAGACGGAACTCATATTAAGGCTGCGGCTAATAATCGTAAGTTTATCAACCAAGAGGTGGAAAAGCAGGCCAAATTCATGAGTGAACAGCTGGAAATCGAAATTAATCAAGATCGGGTAAAGCACGGAAAAAAGCCACTAAAGCCCGTCGAAAAAAGAGAGGTTAAAAACCAGAAACTATCCACTACCGACCCAGAAAGTGGCTGGTTCCACAAAGGTGATCATAAGGAAGTTTTCGCTTATTCTGCCCAAGTTGCCTGTGATAAGTATGGCTGGGCACTTGCTTATAGTGTTGAGGCTGGCAATATCCATGACAGCCAGGCTTTTCCTGCACTTTTTGCCAAGCTTGAACCCTTGAAACCAGAGTATATCATTGCAGATTCGGGCTATAAAACTCCCAGTATTGCCAAGTTTCTAATTGATAAGGAAATCACTCCTGTCCTTCCCTACACCCGTCCCCGTGGGAAGAAGGGTCAACTTCGTCCTAAAGATTTTGTCTATGACGAACACTTCGATTGTGTCCTGTGTCCTGAACATCAGGCCTTGACCTATCGCACGACTACCCGAGAAGGCTACCGAGAATACAAAAGTGATCCAGCAATTTGTGCCAACTGTCCCCTATTATCTGTATGTACGACCAGTAAGAACCATCAAAAAGTTGTCACGCGGCATATTTGGAAGGAGTATTTGGAACAGTGCGAGGATATTCGTCACCAAAGAGGGATGAAGGAACTCTATCAACATCGGAAAGAGACGATTGAACGGCTATTTGGCACAGCCAAGGAATACCATAATCTGCGCTACACGAGGGAAAAAGGCAAGTCCAAAATGGAGGATAAGATTGGACTGACTTTGGCGTGCTTAAATCTCAAAAAACTAGTTAAAAGGATGGCAAGAAGGCCTTTTTATTTTGTCCAGATGGGGTGGTTTCAGCATTAAAACAGCCATTTTTCTCTAAAAACAGTAAAAAAGACAAACACCAAAACGATGTTTGTCTGCAATCTGAAAGAGCCGCGAAAGCGACTCTTTTTGGTTTCAAATATTTACCCAACAAATTCGTTGATTTCTTTTTCGATGTTGGCGATTTTTTCTTCTGCTTCAGCAAGGGCTTCACCGACTGTTGCAATGTAGAATTTGATTTTTGGTTCTGTTCCTGAAGGACGAACAGCAAACCAAGAATCATCTGCCAGGGTGTATTTCAAGACATCTGATGGAGGAGTAGTGAGTTTTTCAACATTTCCATCTTTGTCTGTCTTAGTTTGAAGGGCAAAGTCTTCAAAGATTGCGATGTCAGTTGCGTTAAATTGTGCTGGTGAGTTATCGCGGAATTTGGCCATGATTGCCTTGATTTGTTCCGCACCGTCTTTACCAGAAAGAGTGACAGAGATTGTTTTCTCAGCGAAGTAGCCATATTCTTTGAAGATTTCATCGATACCGTCAGCCAAGGTCATGCCACGTGAACGGTAGTAGGCAGCAATTTCAGCAACCATAAGCACAGCCTGGATAGCATCCTTGTCACGTACAAATGGCTTAATCAAATAGCCAAAGCTTTCTTCGAAACCAAACATGTAAGTATGGTTGTGTTTTTCTTCGAACTCTTGGATTTTCTCAGCGATGAATTTGAAACCAGTCAAGACGTTGAACATGGTAGCGCCATAGCTTTCAGCAATCTTAGTTACCAACTCAGTTGAAACGATTGACTTAGCTAGGGCAGCGTTTGCTGGAAGTGTGCCCGCTTGTTTGTGGGCTTCAAGGATGTACTTAGCAATGATAGCGCCGATTTGGTTACCAGAAAGGTTCCAGTATGAACCGTCAGCTTGACGAACTTCAACACCAACACGGTCAGCGTCAGGGTCAGTTGCAAGAAGGACATCTGCCCCGACTTCACGGCCCAATTCTTCTGCAAGGGCAAATGCAGCTTGGCTTTCTGGGTTTGGTGAAGCGACAGTAGAGAAGTCTGGGTCAGCAGTCGCCTGTGCTTCAACAACTTGAACAGATTCAAAACCAGCTTGTGCAAGAGCACGGCGAGCCAACATTTCACCAGTACCATGAAGCGGTGTATAGACAATCTTCATGTCCTTACCGTATTCAGCAATCAATTCAGGGTTGATGTTGAGGTCTTTGAGTTCTTCAAGATATTTAACGTCAGTTTCTTCGCCAAGAACCGTAATCAAACCATTTTCCTTACTTGCTTCAAGGTCAGCCAATTCAACAGCAAATGGATTGTCGATGGCACGGATGAAGTTGGTCAATGCATCTGCATCAGCTGGTGGCATTTGTCCGCCGTCTTCACCGTAAACCTTGTAGCCGTTGAATTCTTTCGGGTTGTGGCTGGCAGTCACCATGATACCTGCGATGGCATTGTAATGGCGCACAGCGAATGACAACTCAGGAGTTGGACGAAGGCTTTCAAACACATAAGATTTGATACCATGCGCTGCCAAAACTTGAGCTGATTCAAAAGCAAATTCTGGCGAGAAGTGACGTGAATCGTAAGCGATGGCAACACCACGTTTTTTAGCTTCTTCACCTTTTGATTCTACCAATTTTGCCAAACCTTCAGTAGCTTGACGGACTACGAATACGTTGATGCGGTTGGTACCAGCGCCAATATAGCCACGCATACCAGCTGTACCAAATTCAAGATTTGTATAGAAGGCATCTTCTTTTGTTTTTTCATCCATTGCGACTAATTCTTCACGCAAGTAATCTGGAAGGTCCGCAAAGTCGAGCCATGTTTGATAGGTTTCTTGATAAGTCATCGCATATCTCCTTAAAAATTTTTCTATTAAACGCTTTCATTATACCATGTTTGAAAAGAAAAATCACGCTTTCACATGATTTTCTGATATTTATTTTTGAATGCTAAATTCCCAAAGTAAGTTCTAGTCTGTCTTAAAAACTGGAAATTAGACTGAGACAAAGAAATAAGGTAGAACTTACTATGGGACAAGTTGGTAACTGACAAAAAGGCTAAATGAAAAACAAACACTTAACCCTCTCTGATCGCAACGATATTCAAATAGGAATTGAACAACTTAAGCCCTTCTTAGCTATAGCAGCTAAGTTAGGTAAAGATCCTTCTACAATCTCAAAAGAAGTTCGGAGAAATCGAGTGGCTAAAGAAAATTCTGTGACATCCAATTGTGATTCTTGCCCTTTACTCAAAAAGGCTCCCTACGTTTGTAATGCCTGTCCGAAAAAGAGAAGCAACTGCGGATACCAGAAACAGTTCTACTACGCAAAAAGAGCTCAGCTTGATTATGAAACTAAGCTCTCAGACTCGAGAACGGGTGTTGCACTAAACAAGGAAGAATTCTATCGCATGGATGAGATTGTTTCTGCTGCCATCCAAAAGGGCCAACACCTCAACCACATCATCGCCTCAAACGAACTTTCGGCATCCAGAGCTTCTATCTACAGATACCTTGAAAAAGGCTATCTGTCCACAAAGCCCATTGATTTCCCCCGTGTCGTGAAATTCAGAAAGCGGAGAACCAGAAACCTACAACCCATTCCTAAAACTGCCAAAGATGGACGGTCTTACGAGGACTTCCAACGCTTTCTCATAGAGAAAGGAATCAGCTATTGGCTGGAAATGGACACCGTTACTGGACGGATCGGTGGAAAGGTACTTCTCACCTTTAACCTCTCCTTCTGTAACTTTATCTTCGCTCGATTACTTGATAATAAAACAGCTAATGAGGTCGCTAAACATCTCTACGCTATCAAGAATGACCTGCATCAGAAAGAGATGGACTTCTGCGAACTATTCCCTGTCATTCTGACCGATAATGGCGGTGAATTCGCTAGAGTGGACGATATCGAAATGGATGTTCGTGGAGAATCTAAGCTATTCTTCTGTGACCCAAATCGTTCTGACCAGAAAGGGAGAATTGAGAAGAATCACACACTTATCAGAGATATTCTTCCTAAAGGAAGTTCGTTTGATAACTTGACACAGGAGGACATCAACCTGGTTTGTTCGCATGTCAACAGCGTCAGACGAGCTTCTTTCAACGGAAAATCCGCCTATGAACTCTTTACATTTACCTACGGTGAGGAATTGGCAACACTTTTGGGAATCTCTAAAATTGACCCTGAGAACGTCATCCAATCACCTCGATTATTGGATAAATAATCGTTAGTTTTTATCAAAAAATAATTTCAAAATAGAAAGGAACTTGTCCCATCCAAAATTCCAGATAGCTAGAACTTACTTTGAGACGTCTCAGAGCCAGTAACTTTAGTGTACTCTTTTTTTCAACATTTTCAACCCTAAAACTCACTATTATCAACATTTTTAGTCAAAAACAGAACTTAGTCTGAGACTAAATTCTGTTGATGTTATGCAGTTTTCTCAAAGTAACTTCTGGAAGGACGGGAACTAGAACTTACTTTGAGAATTTACCTTTATTTTTGAATTTTCTGTAAAGTTGGAACAAGCGCTGCAGTTAATACAGAAGAAATGATCATTTCTGCAATTGAATTGGTACCTAAAACGGTTGCTAACATTGCTTGAATATTACCATCAAAGACAGAGGAGAAGAGGAAGAAAATACCTCCAAGTACAAAAATAGTATTGGTCATTGAACCAATTGCACCAGCAATAAATAATCCTTTACGATTTTTTATCCATTTGTAGACGAAATAAGGTGTAATCCCGACTAATATACGTGGGACAACTGCAATGATGATTGAATAAACATTACCATTTTCAACAAATGGGGAGAAAAGATAGCTGGTTGGTAGTAAGATAATAGTATTATGGGTCATACTCATTAAGCCCATGAGAGCCCCCAAACAAGCCCCAACACGTGGCCCGTATATAATAGAAGCAATAATGACTGGGATATGTACGATGGTGGGTTTTATTGGAACAGGCAATATATTAAAAATAATTGAACTCAATATATTGATGATAATCATGACAGCAAAGAAGATTGCAATTGTAGCAATTTGAGTTGATTTATTTTTTTTCATCAAGGGTGTTACTCACTTTCTCTAAAATATCAGTTACCTCAGCCAAGGCCCCAGTTCCAAAATCTCCACAAGCAAGCAGGGCTTCACGCGGTTTGATTTCCTCAAAACCATACTCTATGAGGGTTTTGAGATTTTTCTGGGTAGCAGGATTAAGGTACATGTTAGTATTCATAGCAGGTGCCAGCAGTTTTTTAGTACCAATTGGCAGAGCCAGAGCTGTTGCCGTAATAATGTTGTCAGCCATACCATTAGCTAATTTAGCTATCGTATTGGCAGAAGCAGGGGCAACTAAAAATACGTCTGTTTCTTTGGCAATATCGATATGCTTGATAAGAGTAGGATTTTCTTCAATCATGACATCTGTGTGAACCAGATTTTTTGCCAAGGATTGGAGAGTCAAAGGTGTGATGAAGTCCATAGCAGAGCGACTCATGAGGACTGTAACCTGATGACCGAGCTTGGTCAATTGGCTAGTTAGGTCAGCTGCTTTGTAGGCAGATATGGAGCCAGATACTGCAAGTGTAATCTTTGCCATTTTACTTTCCTTCTTTCTGCACAGTTTTGAGTAGAAGCTCTGCAATTTCTTCCTTGGTATTGGCGCTGACTGCATCGTCTGTGGACACCAGGTAGGCACGGTGCTGGTTTGGCCCAATCTGGACCAGGTCATTGGCCAAGATGTAGTCAGCCTTGTTCTGGACAAGACTTTCCCGAGCTACGCTCAGCAGTTCTTCCTTGGATACATCAACCAAGAGCTTGAAGCCAAAGAGTGTGATAGCTGGATTCCATTTTTTTACATAGGAAATGACCTTGGGAGTTTTTTTCAAGAAAAGAACTTGGTAGTCATCCTTGGATGAAATCTTACTTTCTGTATTCTGTTTTTTTAGTAGACTAGAGATATCTTCAGTTGCTCTTAGTTCATCTAAACCAGCCATATAAACAGGTGTATAATCGGATACAGCCATGCTATGAATCAGAGCCTGGTGTGATTTGACTAAAGGTTCTAATGTTTCTTTCAAACTATCAACATTTGTGATTTCGATAATGGTTAAATTCTTCTGAGAATCTGGTTTAACAGCCTGTCTTGTAGTTACAAGAGTAACTTCATGACCGCGTTTCAAGGCTTGTTCGGCAATGATTTTTCCAAGATTTCCAGAAGCATGGTTTGTAATAGCGCGGACTTGATCGATAGCTTCGCTTGTTCCGCCTGATGTAATCAATAGTTTCATGTTCATATTTTACTAGAATTTCTATTTTTCGTAAAGTTTGCACTAATCGATTTGCTAATCAATCTGTGACACTGGAAAATGATGCTGCTAATACAAAAAAATATAAGGGCCTGTATTATCGTCATTTAGTTTTTTTTTATTACTTCGTTAACTCGCCTTGCCTAACTTCAGTTATGCCTGCGGCTCATTGCCTCGTACTAAAAGTAAACTAAAAGACTGATATGTAAAGCCCTTTGTCAAGTAAAAACAATCGAACTGATTAAAAAATGAAAAGTATCTAGAAAGAGCCTAGTTCTTAGCTTCGGGCATTGGCCACTCTGATATTCGTGGATTGGTTACCTACAGGTCAATGGTTCTGCCGCGAGTCCTACTCTCTATAAGCGTGGATCACAATTGTGCCACTTAGTCGTTTCGTAGATGACTCAAACCTTGAAGTCCTAAACTCCTTCAAGATACTTTCCATTCAAACATGATTTCAATCCTTATTTCTGTCCAAATTCACCCAGTGATTTTGGATAGAAATAGGGATTCCTCATCGCTCTGCGATGATAAAACTTAATGGTCAAAAGTGTACATGAAAACAAGCGCTAACTTCAAGCTATTCTTCCTGTCATCATCCCCCAAATAAAACCAGACAATTCTCGTGCAATAGCTGTTTTAGCAACATTTTGTTTCTTATTTTTTCCTAGAACAAGTGTGCGATAACGTCTTCTTAAGCGTTCATTAGCCTTATCCGCATAAGCAATCACCTCCACTCGGTTTCCACTTTGTCTCCTTTTCAATTCTTTGGATTTATACCCAATCGTCCCCTTAGCCAATGATTGTGCAGCTTCTATCAGAAGTCGTCTCACATGGCTATTCCCAGCTTTGGTGATAGCACCTCTTCTCTCCTTGTCGCCGCTAGAATTTTCGCTAGGAGTTAGCCCAAGATAAGAAGCAAAATGTTGAGCTGTCGCAAAGCGATTAAAATCACCGATTTCTGTCACAATGGAAAGAGCAGTTAGTGTTTTAATGCCAATAAAGCAAGAAAGCCGTGAGACCTTCTCTTGATAACTGTCGCTTTGACCCAGTTGCTCAATTCGTGCATCATACCGTTCTATTTGATCTACTAATTTCTCATAGGTCAATAGATATTCTGTCAAAATCTCTGCGTAAAGTCCCTCAGGTTTTAGGGAACGGAGCCAGCGAACATGTTTCTGTGTCCAATTACTGCTTCCCTCGGTATAGCGAAAATCATGTCGGAGACAGAAGGCAAGAATTTGTTGTTTGATTTTCTTCAGAGCCACTTTGTGGTCTGTTCTCATACGGATATATTCTTTGACTTGTTCATCCTCAGCAGTAGGAATATGAACAGGCTGATAGCTACGAAAGGCCAGAGCTTTTGCGAGCTGAGCCGCATCTTTCTTATCAGTCTTAACACGCTTAGATCCTTCCTTCATTACCGTTGTAGGTGCCATCACGATACAGGGAATCCCGTGAGCTTGTAGCTGGTGATATAGGGTAAATCCGAGGCATCCAGCTTCGTAGCCACATAACACTTCTGCATCTTGACCATATAAACGACGAAGCTCATTCACATAGTTCACAATATAGCTAACATTTGGACTAACTTTAGTGCTATGTTTGAATTGATTGGTCATCATATCATAATAGCAGAGTGAAAAACTTTCTTTGTGAACATCCATTCCGATGAAAAGTGTGGTAAAATGAAACATATAAGACCTCCAATTGAGTGTGGTAATTCCTGTTAGAAGTTGATTGTTTTTTTATTCTAGTGTACAGGTAAATCCACGAATTCTCAACTGGGGGTCTTTACATATTGTCTATATAAGTGAAGTGCTTTATGCAAGCGGTCGTTTGCTTGCTCATCAAGGCAATTTTTAAAGGAATACTGACTCTCTTTTGGAAAAACTAACTAAAACTAGTCTTAGATGGAAGTGTATAGCTATGATGAGAATGCAGTTTTTAAAAATTTGTATCTGTTTAAGTAAGGAAACCTGTAGTTTTTCTGAAAATTCCGTACGTTAGTGAATAAATAGTAAAAAATATGCGAAAATAAGCTGTGGTATGGTATAATGTCCATAAAAAATAAGGAAATTAGGAGCTTTCATGAAAACAGATATTGAAATTGCACAAAGTGTAACCTTGAAACCTATTACTGAAATCGTTGAAAAAGTCGGTATCGGCTTTGATGATATTGAATTATACGGAAAATACAAGGCAAAATTATCTTTTGATAAAATCAATGCCGTTAAGGAAAATGCGCCTGGTAAGTTGATTTTAGTAACAGCTATCAACCCAACGCCTGCTGGTGAAGGCAAGTCAACAGTAACCATTGGTCTGGCGGATGCTTTGTCTAAAATTGGAAAGAAAACTATGATTGCCCTCCGTGAGCCTTCTTTGGGGCCTGTTATGGGAATCAAGGGCGGAGCTGCTGGTGGTGGTTTTGCACAAGTCTTGCCCATGGAAGATATCAACCTGCATTTTACAGGCGATATGCATGCCATTACCACAGCTAACAACGCTCTTTCAGCCTTGATTGACAACCATATCCATCAAGGAAATACGATTGGGATTGACCAGCGACGTATTATCTGGAAACGTGTTGTGGACCTTAATGACCGTGCTTTGCGTAAAGTAACTGTTGGATTGGGTGGTCCGCTCAATGGTATTCCGCGTGAAGATGGATTCGATATTACCGTAGCTTCTGAAATCATGGCGATTTTATGCTTGGCGACAGACATCAATGACTTGAAAGAACGTTTGGCAAATATTGTGATTGGTTATCGTTTCGATCGCAGTCCTGTCTATGTGCGTGATTTGGCGGTGGAAGGTGCTTTGACTCTTATTTTGAAGGATGCTATCAAACCAAACCTTGTTCAAACCATCTATGGCACGCCAGCTTTTGTCCACGGTGGTCCATTTGCCAACATCGCCCATGGCTGTAACTCAGTGCTCGCTACCACAACAGCTCTGCGTTTGGCCGACTATACCGTAACAGAAGCAGGTTTTGGTGCAGACCTTGGAGCAGAGAAATTCCTTGATATTAAGGTGCCGAACTTGCCTAAGGCTCCAGATGCTGTGGTGATTGTAGCAACCCTGCGTGCGCTTAAAATGCACGGTGGTGTAGCCAAGACAGAACTTTCTGCTGAAAATGTAGAGGCAGTGAAAGCTGGTTTTTCTAACTTGAAGCGTCACGTTGAAAATATTCAGAAATACGGTATTCCAGCAGTCGTTGCTATCAATGAATTCGTCTCAGATACAGCTGATGAAATCGCCGCGTTGAAAGAACTTTGCGCTGAAATTGGCGTACCTGTCGAGTTGGCAAGTGTTTGGGCAAATGGCGCTGATGGTGGTATTGAATTGGCTGAGACAGTTGTTGCTACTATTGATAACCAAGCAGTAAACTACCAACGTCTTTACAAGGCTGAGGATAGCTTGGAAGAGAAAGTGACCAAGATTGTTACGCAGATTTATGGTGGCTCAGGTGTGGTTTTCGAGAAGAAAGCTCGTAACCAGCTGACTGAATTTGCTAAGAATGGTTGGGACAAGTTGCCAGTCTGCATGGCCAAGACCCAATACAGCTTCTCAGATGATCAGTTTGCCCTTGGAGCGCCGACAGACTTTGACATTACAGTCCGTGAATTTGTTCCAAAATTGGGAGCAGGCTTCATCGTTGCCTTAACAGGTGATGTCATGACTATGCCTGGTTTGCCAAAAGCACCCGCAGCTCTCAACATGGATGTGGCAGAAGATGGGACAGCTATCGGCTTGTTCTAACAAGAATGAATATAAAAAATCCGCTCAAAGGCGGATTTTTTGTCTATTCAGACAGTTTCTCAACCGTTTGATAGGCAAGTAAGCCAAGGAAAATACTCAAGATAGGAAACACCGTCTGGAAGATACCTGTGTTGAATGGTGAATTAAAGAGAAAATGGATTCCAAAGCTTGCACCAATCCAAAATACTCCCTGTGCTTTTGACATACCTGTATTTTTCGTGAGAAGGGCTACTAAGCCAATGGCAAAGAGAAGCGTGAAAACCCAATGGGCCCAACCAGCTTGACCAACGCGTTCAAGAATGGTTTCAAAGCCGTCTAATTTATTCATGAACATGTCTCTAAAAACAAAGGTGATGTCTTCCATGATTTGGAAACCTAATCCAACAATCACTCCGCTTACCAATGCATTTTTTAGTGTCATTTTTCTACAAATGAGCAGTACAAGTAGAACAGTTAGCCCTTTTCCGATTTCTTCTGCCAATGGACCTGAAATAGCTGCGCCCCAGTCATTTAGGAAATTATTACTAGCTTTAACGATTTCGAGCAGGAAATATCCGATAGCTGTATGTCCCAGTTCAGAAAAAGAGATGCTACTTGTTAAGCCTAAAAGCCAGCTAAGCCCTATAACTTGTTTGGAGATGTTATAGCGTTTAGCTAAGGAATATGTCAGTACTAGTAGGGGGATGATGTAAATAGCGACCAAGGAAATGGTTAGGAGAAAGAGAGGATATTTAGCTTCCATGCCATTTGGCTTACCTAATTCTCCAAAGATAATTTTGCAACCGTTGACAAATCCAATCGTTGCTAAGACGACTGGAAGATAAGTTTTACACATTTGAAATTTTTCTTTCATAGTTTTACCTTTCTGTATTAATAAACTGGTGTATGGATACATTGTATCAAAAATAAGTACATTTCGTCTATTATTCACCTATTTTTTATCTAAACCTTCTCAGTTATTGTAATGTTTTTTTCTGCAACCAGGACTCCATAATAGGCCGTAGCAGAATTGTGCCAAAAATTTTCTTTTTTGATAGACTAATGTTAAAAAAATAAAAGGAGTATCTTATGGAACAATTTGATTTGTTAGTTATCGGTTTTGGTAAGGCTGGAAAGACCTTAGCAGGTAAGCTTTCTGTGGCAGGTAAAAAGGTTGCCTTGGTCGAGGAAAATCCTGCTATGTTTGGTGGTACCTGTATCAATATTGGCTGTATTCCAACCAAGATTCTCTTGGTAGCAGCAGATAAAAACTGGACTTTTGAGCAGGTAATGGAGCAAAAGGAAACAGTCACCACTCGTCTACGAAACAAAAATGAAGCGGTCTTGAAAGGCAGCGGTGCCAATCTTTATCAAGGTCACGCACGTTTTGTTGCGGACAAAGTTGTTGAAGTGTCGGCCGGTGAAGAGTCGATCCAACTGACTGCGGAAACTATTGTCATCAATACAGGTGCTAAGTCGCGCGTGCTTCCAATTCCAGGTTTGTTGGATACAGCTCACGTTTATGATAGTACAGGCATTCAGAACTTGGAAACCCGTCCTGACAAGTTGGCAATTATCGGTGGTGGTAACATTGGACTTGAATTTGCTGGACTTTACAGCAAACTCGGCAGTCAGGTGACAGTATATGAAGCCAGCTCTGCTATTTTACCAAGAGAAGAGGAAGTAGTTGCCAAGTTAGCCAAGGAGTATATGGAAGAAGCTGGCGTGACCTTCGTCTTGGGTGCTAAAATTGAGCAAGTCGCAGCAACAGGTGATCAAGTTGCTGTGACAGTCAATGGTCAAACAGCAATTTTCGATGCCGTCCTCTATGCGACAGGTCGGGTGCCGAACACTGCTGACTTGGGCTTGGAACATACGGCGATTGAGCTTTTGGAAAATGGTGCTGTTAAGGTGGATGACTACTGCGAAACGACTGTTCCAGGTGTCTATGCGGTGGGAGATGTCAATGGCGGACCACAATTTACTTACACATCCCTAGACGACTTCCGTATCGTTTTTGGTAAATTGACTGGGACTGGTACTTACAACTTGAGCCAACGCAAGTCTATTCCAACCAGCGTCTTTATTACGCCTGTGCTGTCTCGTGTTGGTCTGACCGAGAAGGAAGCCATGGAAGCAGGTTACGACTATATTGCCAACGAATTGCCTGTTGCCAATATGCCACGTGCCCATGTCAATAATGACCTCAAAGGTATCTTCAAGGTTATCGTGGATAAGGAAAGCAAACTGGTTCTTGGAGCAACTCTCTTTGGTCGAAATTCAGAAGAGTTGATTAACTTGATTGCTATGGCTATTGATAATAAAATCCCTTATACCTACTTCAAAACACAGATTTTCACCCATCCGACCATGGCTGAGAATTTGAATGATGTCTTTAATTTTTAATGGTGTAATGACCGTCCGATAGGGCGGTTTTTCTTTTTCCATGTTACAATAAGGTATCAACCATTGGAGGTTTTATATGAAATGGAATAAAAAACTAGCCCTTAGTGCCGTCTTAGTCGCAAGTTTGTTTACTTTGTCAGCCTGTCAATCAATTTCAAATTGGTGGAAGAATACCAAGGAAGAATGGATTGGCTTGGAAATGACAGTTCGGACATTTGATGAGAATTCTCAGTTAATCGATGAAATGTCTGGCAAGTCCTTATCGATTTCGCGGAATCAGGAATTTGACTCGGTGGATGCCGAAGGCTATTCCAATGCGGATTCATCTGTTTTGAAGGTCACACTTGGCAATTATGAAATTGACCATGTTGGTTCTTCCTTGATTGCTGCCGAAGAGGGCTTGGAGGATTTATTTGCTAAGTATCAATCGACTGTAGATATTGCCAACTATGATCGTTCTATTCCCTTGGTTAATCGGATGGTTTCGAGCTTGAAAAATGATTTTACTGGTAAGGCTAAGGTTGTTTTAATTCGTTCGCAAAATGGCACACCATTAGCGACCTATGTTGGTGATAAGGTATCCCTTTATGCTTCTGATGCGCCCAAAACATCAGAACTACTGATAGATGGTAAACGCTTGATTATCTATCGTTGTGACTATACGATTTATGACAGAGAGTTGTTGGAGAACTAGATGATAAAAATTCAGTCAGCACAGATAGAAGATGCCGCAGATTTGGTGGCTATCTACGCTCCTTATGTTGAAAACACAGCCATTACTTTTGAAACAGAGATACCGACAGTTGCAGACTTTGCCAGTCGGATTGAAAAGACCTTGGAGAAGTTTCCCTATCTGGTAGCAGTAGAAGAAGGACAAATTCTAGGCTATGCTTATGCTTCAACCTACTATGCCCGTGCGGCTTACGATTGGACGGTGGAATTATCCGTATATATCAAGCAAGAAGCACGCGGAAAAGGCATTGGAACTCTTCTCTACAATGCTTTGGAAAGGGAACTGACAGCGCGTGGTTTTAAAAATTTCTTAGCCTGTATCGCCCTGCCCAATCCAGCCTCTATAGCCCTCCATGAGAAGAGGGGCTATGAACAGGTAGCTCATTTCAAGAAAGTTGGCTACAAATTCGATACCTGGCATGATATTGTCTGGCTCCAAAAGTCTCTTGTAGGTAAGCAAAATGAAGATTGATGAATTAGAAAAACGATTATTACTAGTAGCAGATGTTAGTCAAGCCCAACCGATGAAAGCCTACATGAAAAACAACTTTGACTTTTTGGGTGTTCGGACACCTGACCGTCGAACAGTTGCCAAGCAGTTTTTCAAAGACTTTAAGGCTCAGGGAATTGATTGGGACTTTGTAGAGGCTTGTTGGGACAAACCCTACCGCGAGTTTCAGTATATCGCTATTGATTACCTGGTCACCAAGAAAAAAGATCTGGTCTTAGCTGACCTGCCCCGCTTGAAAAAGCTTGCTCAGGAAAAGTCATGGTGGGATAGTATTGACGGACTGGACAAGCTAGTCGGTAAGATTGTTTTGGACAATCCAGAGGCCAAGCAGACCATTTTGGAATGGAGTGTAGATGACGATTTCTGGCTGAGACGAATTGCCATTGACCACCAACTCTTGCAAAAAGAAAAGACAGATACGAAACTGTTGGAACAAATCCTAATCAATAATCTTAATCAGACTGAATTTTTCATCAATAAGGCGATTGGTTGGAGTTTGCGAGATTATTCTAAGACCAATCCTGAATGGGTACGGACTTTTCTTGACACCTACCGGTCCCAAATGGCAGGTCTGTCCATTCGTGAAGCCAGTAAGTACATCTAGGAGGATCCATGTCAAAAATCTATGAGTTTGAAGCAGTCATTCATCCAGTACCAGATAAGGGCGGAGCCTACGTTATTTTTCCCTATGATATACGAGAGGAATTTGGAAAAGGCAGAGTAAAGGTACATGCGACTTTTGATGAACATCCTTATGATGGTTCAATCATCAATATGGGAATCAAGGATGAAGCAGGCAATGTTTGCTATATCATCGGTATTCAGAAGGCTATTCGAGCTACCATAGGTAAAGAGGCTGGTGATAGAGTTCAGGTGACTATTCAAGAACGACTGGAGTAACAGGCTTGCAAATCCTTGAGATTATGGTAGAATGGTTACATGCGATGAGCCCGAGTAGTGGGGGGGATTAAGGTTCAGCACACTTCTAAGAGTTCGTGTCAACATCTCAGCGCAGTGGTTGATTGGCAGATTTGTTCGTATTTTATACTCCAAATCTGACCTAATCAACTGTGCGGGGGTGGGAAGACGAACTCTTGGTTGACAAGTTGAGTTCTTTCCCACTCCCTTCGACGCTAGGGAGGTCTTCATTAGATTGAAACGCAGGAGCGGACCTTGGATAGTTGTGTGAACCTTCTATTCTCATCAGAAATGATGCCCTTGCCCACTTAGGTGGGCTTTTTTGCATTTCAGACTTTCCATTTATTGAAATTGTGGTATAATTATGAAATAACAAATATTTAGAAAATTTTGAAGAATTGATTTAAAGGAGATTTCTATGGCTTATGTAGTAGCTGTTGTTGGTGCGACTGGTGCAGTTGGTGCCCAAATGATTAAAATGTTGGAAGAATCAACTCTTCCAATCGAGAAAGTGCGTTTCTTGGCTTCTGCTCGTTCAGCAGGCAAGACCTTGCAGTTCAAGGGACAGGACATTGTCATCGAAGAAACAACAGAGACAGCTTTTGAAGGAGTGGATATTGCCCTCTTTTCAGCTGGTGGTTCTACATCTGCCAAATATGCTCCTTACGCAGTAAAAGCTGGCGCAGTTGTGGTGGATAACACATCTTATTTCCGTCAAAATCCAGATGTACCTTTGGTTGTTCCTGAGGTGAATGCTCACGCGCTTGATAATCACAATGGTATCATCGCCTGCCCTAACTGTTCAACTATTCAAATGATGGTCGCGCTTGAACCTGTCCGTCAGAAATGGGGCTTGGAGCGGATTATCGTATCGACCTATCAGGCGGTTTCTGGTGCAGGTATGGGAGCTATCTTGGAAACCCAAGCTCAATTGCGTGCAGTCTTGAATGATGGAGTAGAGCCAAAAGCGGTAGAAGCAAATATTCTTCCTTCTGGTGGCGATAAGAAGCACTATCCAATCGGCTTCAACGCTATTCCTCAAATCGATCTCTTCACTGAAAATGACTATACTTATGAAGAGATGAAGATGACAAAAGAAACCAAGAAAATCATGGAAGACGATAGTATTGCTGTTTCTGCAACCTGCGTCCGTATTCCAGTCTTGTCAGCTCATTCAGAGTCTGTTTACATTGAAACAAAAGAAATTGCTCCAATTGATGAGGTAAAAGCAGCCATTGCAGCTTTCCCAGGCGCAGTTTTGGAAGATGATGTGGCAAACCAAGTCTATCCACAAGCTGTCAATGCAGTTGGTAGCCGAGATACCTTTGTCGGTCGCATCCGTAAGGACTTGGACAAGGAAAACGGTATTCATATGTGGGTTGTCTCTGACAACTTGCTTAAAGGTGCAGCATGGAACTCTGTTCAAATCGCTGAAACCCTCCACGAACGTGGTCTTGTTCGTCCAACGGCAGAATTGAAGTTTGAATTGAAATAATTTTATTAACCAAAAGTACACAAAAGGCTGCACTCAGCCTTTTTTAGCAACAATCAGTAAGAGAGGAAGCCTATGTCTATTCAAGATTTACGTGATGTAAAAATCATAACAGCCATGATTACGCCCTTTAAAGAAGATGGTGCAATTAACTATGATGTGTTGCCAGAATTGGTCGAACATTTATTGGCTCATCATACGGAAGGAATTTTGTTGGCAGGAACAACTGCCGAAAGTCCAACACTTACACACGCGGAAGAATTAGAATTGTTTGCGGCGGTACAAAAAATTGTCAACGGTCGTGTTCCATTGATTGCAGGTATCGGTACCAATGATACGCGCGATTCGATTGAGTTTGCTAAGGAAGTAGCGGCCTTCGGAGGATTTGCGGCAGGTCTTGCCATTGTGCCTTATTACAACAAACCTTCTCAAGAGGGAATGTATCAACACTTCAAGGCTATTGCGGATGCCTCTGATTTGCCAATCATTATCTACAATATTCCAGGTCGTGTTGTCGTTGAAATGACGCCAGAAACCATGTTACGTTTGGCAGAGCATCCAAACATCATCGGTGTTAAAGAGTGTACAAGCCTTGCCAACATGGCTTACCTAATTGAGCATAAACCAGAAGACTTCTTGATTTATACAGGTGAGGACGGCGATGCCTTTCATGCTATGAACCTTGGAGCCGATGGTGTGATCTCCGTTGCTTCACATACCAATGGTGATGAAATGTATGAGATGTTTACTGCTATTGAGCAGCAAGATATCCGAACAGCAGCTGCCATTCAACGCAAGTTCATTCCGAAAGTCAATGCCCTCTTCTCCTATCCAAGTCCTGCACCAGTTAAGGCGGTTCTTAATTACCTTGGATTTGAAGTTGGTCCACTTCGCTTGCCGTTGGTTCCATGCCCAGAAGAAGATGCTAAACGCATTATTAAAGTAGTCGTTGACGGCGACTACGAAGCGACCAAAGCCACAGTAACAGGAGTCGTAAGACCGGATTATTAAAATAGTCAGGGGAGTGACTATTTTAACGTGAGCCTTGAAATAAGAGAGCGAACAATGTCTGGGGGAGTGGATTAAAACAGTCAGGGAAGTGACTGTTTTAACCCGAGCCTGAAAATACGACAGCGAGGCTTGTTTGGGGGATACGAATAAACCGGTGGTCTATTCGTACCTGAGCCTGAAAACAAAAAAGTGAAGTACATCAGCTGGTCACCAAGAAATATGAAAGTGACCATAGAAGACCCGAGCCAAGAAATGCGACAGCGAGGACAGTCAGGGGAGTGACTATTTTAACGTGAGTTAGAGCATAAAGAGTGAGGTGTTTAGAAAAACATTAATCTAGAGGAGCTTCTGGCCATCTTCCTCGTTTTATTTAAGTTTACACAAGCACATCAGTTATCTGGTGTGCTTTTTAGTTGCAAGCCTTTTCAATTTTTTGGCATTCTTGATATAATGACTAAAAACGATAAAAGGATTAAGTATGAATATTGTTATTATAGGCGCCTCCTTTGCTGGTTTAAGTGCAGCTTTAGAATGTCGAAAATTGTATCAGAATGCTCAAATAACACTAATTGATAGAGAAAAAGATGTGGCTTACTTTCCAAATACCTTGAATTGGAAAGTGGCAGGAAAAATTTCTGGTTGGGAAGAAGCGAAGATTTCTTTGTTCAGTGAGGTACAGCATGCAGCTATTTCTTGTCTTTTTGAAACAGAATGTCTCGCAGTTTATCCCGAAATGCGAAAGGTAAAGATACGGCATCATCAAGATATAGGTGATATTATTTATGACCGGCTAATATTGGCTATGGGAGCTAGTCAAACATGGGAATGGGGAACGGAAGAACTTCAAGACTATCTAATTCGCTCAAAAACGCTATCTCAAGCACAAGCTAGTCTAGAGAAATTGACAAATGCAAAAACAGTTGCAGTGATTGGGGCAGGACAGATTGGTTTGGAAAGCTTGGATGCCCTTAGCCAGTTGGATTTGAATTTGCATGTGTTTGAGGCGCAAGATTCACTCCTTGCAAAGTACGTTGATGAGGATATGATTGCGTCGATTCGTCAAGAGATGGAAAAAAGAGGAATCCAACTTCATTTATCCGAAACAGTCAATCAGATAACGATTGATACTCAGGAAGAACAGCTGGTTTGTCATACAGTCACAGGTAATTATCCAGCTGATTTAGTCTTGCCATCCACCAATTTGACGCCCAATATTCAGCTAGTGAAAGACAGGCTAAAAGTGACTGCAGAAGGGACTGTATGGGTGGATGAGTTTCTTGAAACAAGTCAAGAGAATATTTTTGCTGTAGGTGATTTGGTCAGTCTCCCAGTAGATTATTTTGGCCAGGCATATCTTCCGATGATTCATCATGCGATTATGACAGGGAGGATGGCTGCTCGAAATTTGCAAAAGAGAATTGCTCCTATTAAGAGAGCCCAGCGGATTGTTTCTAGTCATGTATTTGGCTATTATATAACTAGCCTTGGCTTGACCGAGAGTGAGGCGAGCTTGTGTTTGGAGAGTAAATCGATTCGGATTAGAAGGTCATATAGTCAGTGGGAACCAACTTTAGTAGATTTCAAGCTGATTGTCGAAGAAACGAGTGGGCGCCTCCTAGGGGGACAACTCGTTTCTACTGCAGATTATATTGAACAGATGGATGTACTGTCTCTAGCGATTTCAAAGGATTTGACCGTCTTTGACTTGGTAGAACATTCTTGGCTCTGTCTTCCTGGAAATACTCCTCTGGTCCCCTTCATCGTAGAGGCCGCTCAAGAGTATATTCGGCAATTTTATCAGGTTGATGGGGAGGGTGTCTATGCGGATTGATTCCTTATTGGAAAAGCGTGAGCGCGCCATTTATCAGCTTCTCCTCTACTTAGAAGATAGGAAAGAGGCGCCATCGCTAAAGGATATTTGCCACTATTTAGAAGTGTCAAAATCAACTCTTCTTCGCTATATTGTATCTTTCAATGAAGAAGCAGAAGTAACCGACTTGGGACTCTCTTTTCAACTCGAAGATGAAAAGGTTTTTTTGAAGAAAAAGGCCAGTTTGAGTCTTCATCGTATCCTAGCCTATCTCTGTCAAACCAGTACCAAATATCAAATTATTGTTTATTTATCTGATAAGGAAGAGGTTTCTATTCAACAGCTGGCTCAAGAATTGCTGATAAGCGAAGCGACTCTGAATCGCCATCTTGCCTCTTTGAACCAGATATTGGCAGAATTTGGTATTGGAATCAAAAGTGGTCGTCTAAAAGGTAGTGAGCTTCAAATACGGTACTTTTTACATCAAATGTTGAGTTTGACTACTACGAGAGCGGAATTACAAGAAGAGTTTATGCTAGGGAAAATAGAGGCCTTATTGCCGGTTTTCGAACGCTTCTATCAATCGTCGCTCAATCCCAAGCAAGCCCATCGTCTTTTGTTGTGGTTAATGATTTCACAGCAACGCTCTCGATTGCGACAGCTAGATTTTAAGCACCTTTACAAATTGATGGAACCCTATCAAGAACATAAGTTTTACCGACGTTTGAGAAAGATGTATTTTACACTAAGTCAGCAACAATCCACCTCTTTCCAAGAAGGGGAGATTATGGCGTTGTTTGCTTTCCTGTTTAGCCATTTCATTTTAGCGCCGCATCAATTAGAGCAGGTTCTTGGTTTCGGTGGGCCGATTATGGAAGCTACCTCTTTGGCTCTTCAGAAATTACGGTTATATTTTGAGGAAAATTTACCAGTCTCAGAAGAAGCACTCTATCATCTGAACCAAATTATGAGCCAGCTATATTTCTTTTATTCTTCCGTTGAACTGGAAGAAGTAGAAGCTTCTAGTTTCTATCCAGAAGCAGAAGACTTGCTAAAAGACGTCTATAAATCAGTTTTTCATAGAAAAGTCGATAAAGAAATAAGGAACTCTTATCTGACAAATATTGCGGATTTGTATATTTATTTTAGCCAGGTCCAGCCTATACAGGTCAAGGTTGCTTTTGCTTCTTCCCTACATGAGGTTCTATCCTATCCTCTCTTGTTGCAACTAAGGGAGAAGTTAGAAGGCAATCGTCAGGTTCTTATTGAGCCTTATCAAGCAGGATATGACTATGATTTGATCATTACAGATTACCTCGAAAATACAAGCATTCCAGTTTATTGCCTAGGAAATCGATTGAAAATCCAAGACATCGTACAATTAAAGGCATGGATACAGGATATATATCATCAAAAGTCCTGTCAATCAGAGATTATGGCGACCAAAACTTCTTTTCCTATCGAGCATCGCTAGATGATGTCAGATAGTCTTTGTGAAAAATGTAAGTGCATTTAACCTTGAAAAATTTATTTTATAAACTCTGATAACAGTTGATAGAATCATCTTTCTAGCCACTGCTTATCAGATTTTTTTATTTTTTTGAAAAAAATGATAGGAAAAATTCACAAGAATGGGTTAGAATAGAATTACCAAGAAAACGGAAGCGTTTTCAAAAAAAGATAAACAAACAGGAGGGAGACCTATGTCTACTGAAAAATACATCATGGCCATTGACCAAGGAACTACAAGTTCACGTGCCATTATCTTCAATAAAAAAGGTGAAAAGGTTGGCAGTTACCAAAAAGAGTTTACGCAAATTTTCCCTAAACCAGGTTGGGTTGAACATAACGCCAATGAAATTTGGAATTCTGTTCAGTCTGTGATTGCAGGGTCCTTTATCGAAAGCGGTGTTTGTCCTGATCAGATTGAAGGAATTGGTATTACCAACCAGCGTGAAACAACCGTTGTCTGGGACAAAGAAACAGGACTTCCAATCTACAATGCAGTTGTCTGGCAATCTCGTCAAACAGCTCATATTGCTGACCAGCTGAAGGCGGATGGTCATGCAGATATGATTCATAAAAAGACAGGTCTAGTAGTCGACGCTTACTTCTCAGCAACCAAAGTTCGTTGGATTTTGAACCAAGTTCCTGGAGCGCAGGAACGTGCTGAAAAAGGTGAGATTCTCTTCGGAACCATTGATACTTGGTTGGTTTGGAAATTGACTGATGGGAAATGCCATGTGACGGATTATTCAAACGCAGCTCGTACCATGCTCTACAACATTGAAGAGTTGAAATGGGATGATGAAATTTTATCTCTTCTCAATATTCCAAAAGCCATGTTGCCGGAAGTTCGTTCAAACTCTGAAGTTTATGGCACAACAGCTCCATTCCATTTTTATGGCGCAGAAGTGCCAATCTCTGGCATGGCAGGTGACCAACAGGCTGCCTTATTTGGACAATTGGCATTTGAGCCAGGTATGGTGAAAAATACTTACGGAACTGGTTCCTTCATCGTGATGAATACAGGTGAAGAGATGCAGTTGTCACAGAACAACCTTCTCACAACAATTGGCTATGGTATCAATGGTAAAGTATACTATGCTTTGGAAGGCTCTATCTTTATCGCTGGTTCAGCGGTTCAATGGCTCCGTGATAGCATGCGAATGGTGACTACATCACCTGAGTCAGAAGAGCTTGCTCGTAAGTCTACCAGCAATGATGAAGTCTATGTTGTTCCAGCTTTTACAGGACTTGGAGCTCCGTATTGGAACTCAGATGCGCGTGGCTCAGTCTTTGGTCTCACTCGTGGTACAACAAAAGAAGACTTCGTCAAAGCAACTCTTCAATCCATTGCCTACCAAGTTCGTGATGTTATTGATACCATGCAATTGGATACAGGTATTGATATTTCTGTCTTGAAGGTTGACGGTGGTGCAGCAATGAACAGTCTCCTCATGCAATTCCAAGCAGATATTTTGGGTATTGAAATCGCACGCGCTCAAAACCTTGAAACTACAGCTCTTGGAGCAGCATTCTTAGCAGGTTTAGCAGTTGGTTTCTGGAAAGATTTGGATGAATTGAAAGAACTCAACGCTGTCGGCCAATCCTTCCAACCAACCATGAACGAAGCTCGTAAAGAACAACTTTACAAGGGATGGAAAAAAGCTGTCGCAGCAACTCAACTATTTGCAGAAGTGGATGAGGAGCAATAAAGGACTTGTTAGCTAGGGGAAAGAAGAATTTCCTCTTGCTAGACAGTCCTATTCGAAAGTTAGGAAGTGAATCGTATGGAATTTTCAAAAGAAACAAGACGCTTAGCTATTGAGCGAATGCAGGATCGTCAACTTGACCTCTTGATTATCGGGGGAGGTATTACAGGTGCTGGTGTGGCTTTGCAGGCAGCAGCAAGCGGTATGGAAACAGCCTTGATTGAAATGCAAGACTTTGCAGAAGGAACATCCAGCCGTTCAACAAAATTGGTTCACGGTGGTCTTCGCTACCTCAAACAATTTGACGTGGAAGTGGTATCCGATACCGTATCTGAACGTGCTGTAGTACAAAATATTGCCCCACATATTCCAAAGCCAGACCCGATGCTCTTGCCAGTCTACGACGAGCCAGGTTCAACCTTCAGTCTTTTCCGTTTGAAAGTGGCTATGGACCTCTATGATCTCTTGGCTGGTGTTAACAATACGGACCTTGCCAATAAGGTGTTGACAAGAGAAGAAGTGCTGGAACGTGAACCAAACTTGAAGCAAGAAGGATTGATTGGTGGAGGAGTTTATCTTGACTTCCGTAACAATGATGCCCGCTTGGTTATTGAAAATATCAAACGTGCAGCCAAGGATGGCGCCTTGATTGCCAGCCGTGTCAAAGCTGAGAAATTCATCAAAGATGAGGTTGGAAAAGTTGTCGGTATCATTGCTCGTGATTTGCTGACAGACCGCACCTTTGAAATCCGTGCGCGTTTGGTCATCAATACAACAGGACCATGGAGTGATGAAGTGCGTAATCTGGATGGAGAAGGTTCAGGCGTTCTCCAGATGCGTCCGACCAAGGGTGTGCACCTAGTTGTCGATAGCTCTCGCTTGTCTGTACCACAGCCGACTTACTTTGATACTGGCTATGCGGATGGTCGAATGGTCTTTGTCCTTCCACGTGAAAATAAAACTTATTTTGGTACGACAGATACAGACTATACTGGTGATTTGGCAAATCCAATGGTAACCCAAGAAGATGTTGACTACCTGCTTGATATTGTCAATAATCGCTTCCCAGAATCAAACTTGACCTTGGATGACATTGAGAGCGGTTGGGCAGGTCTTCGTCCCCTCTTGTCTGGAAATGGTGCTTCTGACTACAACGGTGGAAATAATGGTAAGCTCAGCGATGACAGCTTTAATGGCTTGATTGAAACAGTTAAAGGTTATTTGAACAATGAAAAGACACGTGACGATGTGGAACATGATTTGACACATTTGGAAGGTAGCGTTTCTGAAAAACACTTGGATCCTTCAGCTGTATCACGTGGCTCTGCCCTTGACCGTGATGACAATGGTTTGCTGACTCTTGCTGGTGGTAAGATTACTGACTTCCGTAAGATGGCGGAAGGTGCAATTGAAAAAGTGGCAGACATTCTCAAAGAAGAACATGGTCGCAGCTTCAAACTCATCAATTCTAAGACCTATCCAGTCTCTGGTGGTGAATTGAACCCAGCTAATGTAGCAGAAGAAATAGAACACTTGGCTCAATTAGGTGTGAAAAAAGGTTTGGACTACGAGGATGCACTCTACCTTGCTAACTTGTACGGTTCAAATGCGCCAAAAGTATTTGCCTTGAACCATAAAGTAGAAGCCGTTTCTGGCTTGAACAAGCGTGACTTGCTTTCCCTTCATTATGCTATGAAGGAAGAGATGACCTTGACCGCAGTTGACTATCTTCTCCGTCGTACCAACTACATGCTCTTTATGCGTGAGCAGTTGGATGCGGTAGCACCAGACGTTTTGAAAGAAATGGCGGCTTACTATGCTTGGTCAGAAGAAGAAGTTGCTCAACAGGAACAATTGTTGGCAGATACACTTGTTAAGAATGATTTGACCTATTTGAAAGAAAAATAGAAAGAGGTGCATGATGACAAATGAATTAATCGGTGAAGTACTGGGTACTGCCTTGCTGATATTACTTGGTAACGGTGTTGTAGCAGGGGTAGTGCTAGATAAGAGTAAGGCCAAGGATGCTGGTTGGATTGTAATCACAATTGGTTGGGGTCTAGCAGTAGCCATGGCGGCCTTTGTGAGTGGTTTATTGGGCCCAGCCCACCTCAACCCAGCTGTATCAATTGCCATGGCCTTGGCAGGAAATCTCCCATGGGGGTCTGTAGTCCCTTATATCCTTGCTCAATTTATCGGAGCTTTTATCGGTAGTATCCTAGTTTACCTCATGTACAAGGATCACTATGATGCAACAGAAGACACTGGTGCTGTATTGGCAACCTTCTCTACTGGACCTGCCATCCGGAACTTAGTTTCTAATACAATTAGCGAAGCAATCGGAACCTTTGTTTTGGTCTTGGGATTACTGGCTTTCGGTCAGTATGATTTTCCAACAGGGCTAGGCACTTTAATCGTCGGTGGTTTGATTGTTTCCCTCGGAGTTTCTCTTGGTGGTCCAACAGGATATGCCCTAAACCCTGCGCGTGATCTTGGTCCTCGTATCATGCATGCCATCCTTCCATTGAAGCACAAGGGAGATTCGGATTGGGGCTATGCATGGGTACCAGTAGTTGGTCCAATCATCGGAGGCTTGCTTGCGGCTCTCCTTTATGGTTTCATTTTTTAAAAAATATCCTTCTCTAATCAGCAATGGTTAGGGAAGTTTTTTATTACTTGGCTGTCAATCGTGAGCAAAAGATTGTTGTTTATCAATAATTAGCGATAAAATAAGTCTATCAACATCAGTGAGGTCATCTTATGAACAATACAGGTATTCATCACATTTCAAGCTTGGTAGGAAATATTCATCAAGCCTATCATTTTTATCATCATATTCTTGGTTTGAAATTGACCTTGAAAACTGTCAATCAAGAAGATTCAAGCATGTATCATCTCTTTTTCGGTGATGATGAAGGTCGTTTTGGAACGGAATATACCATTTTTGATATGCCTAACCATCCCAATCATCGAAACGGAACCAATCGTTTGGAAAGAACTGTTTTTCTGGTAAAAGATTTGGAGGCATTAGAATTTTGGCAGAAAAGACTGACAGAGTTTGAAGTGGAGAATGAAGGAATTCAGGCTTTTGGAAATGGGCATATTCTTAATTTCCAAGATGAAGATGGCCAGCTGCTTGGCTTGACTTACGACTTACCATGAATCAGTCGGAGAAATGTTTCCGTATAAAATAGATGAAATTCCGTCAGAATACGCTATTCTTGGCATCGCCAGTCTACATATGCGGATTCGTGAAGAAAAGGCATTGTTATCTTTACTGACAGAGACTTTTGGTTTCGTCGAGGAAGGTCGATTTGTCTTTGAGGATAAGTTAGTGATTTCTCTGCTCTTTGATAACACCTTCCAGAATCGCCTTTATTTGATTTTAGACCAAGAGTCTCCAATCAGCGTGATGGGAGTCGGGGCCATTCATCATATTGCATTTGGTGTCCTAGATAAGTCTGATTTGGAAGATCTGATTAGCCGATTAAATCTCATCAATCGTCCACATTCTGGTATCATTAATCGAGATTTCATTCATTCCTTGTACTTCCGCGCGCCAAATTACCTTATGTTTGAGGTGGCAACCATGACTGGTGAGCGCGAATCGGAAATGCCAGCTCAGAATGAAGAGTTGGATCAGGTAGACCTATTTTTGCCAAGTTTCTTTGAGGAGGAGCGGCAGGATATCGAAAAAACTCTCTCCCAACGTTATTAGGAGAAATGAAGTATGGATTATCGCTTCATCAAAGGGACCAGTCCCCGTCTTTTGGTCTTTTTCCACGGCACAGGTGGAAACAAGGAATCCATGCTCTTTCTCCGCCAACAGCTGGCCCCTGAAGCTTCTGTCTTTTCTTTCGATGGAAGTTGGGGTCAAGGCAGGGAAAGGCGTTTCTTTGCACCGCTGATCGACGGTCAGTTGGATCTCGTCGATTTTGAAAAGCGTTTGACTGCTTTTCTGGATTTTTGGCAGGACTTAGATATTCAGCCCTACCAGCAGATTACCTTTGTTGGCTTTTCAAACGGTGCCAACTTTATCATGGGCTTGTTGACCAAACAGTCAAACCTGGTGGACAATTATATCTTGCTCCACCCTTCGGCCTTAGATTACGCTTTTCCTATGGAAAATAGCAGAGCAGAGATTTTATTTACACTGGGGCAGAATGACCAACTCGTCGACCAAGTCGCTCTTGAAAATCTTGTAGATGACTGGCAAGCGTCAGCTTTTCCCAGTGCCAACCTAGTTCGTTTTGACAAGGGCCATTTTTTAATACTCAATGAAAATCAAAATCAGACTAGCTCCAAAGGTTTGGGGAACCTTTGGAGGTTGGAGATAGAGCGAACGTAGTTCGTTTCTACTCAGCAGATAGAACCCTGTTACTATTTTGTTTCAAGGTAACAGGCTGAAAGGCTCCACTGGAGCCTTTCACTCATCAAATCAAGTCAACAACGTCTGATTTTGATTTTCGAAGAGTATAAGTCAGGATGAATTGACCTATATCAAAAATTGGTATCAAGAAAGAATAGACAAAAAGACCTGAACAAATAAGTTCAAGTCTTTTATGTGTCTTAGATTAGTGATTCCAATTTATCCACCAATGAACCGACATAAGCAATAGTTTCTTTAAGTGGTTGATCAGTCGAAACATCAACACCTGCGTGCTTAGCAAGGTCTTGGGCAGAAAGACTTGCACCAAGTGACAAGGTTTCCAACCATTTTTCAACAACTTCTTCAGGATGTTCTTCCAATTGCTTAGCCATAGCTGTACCGATGGTCAAACCAGCTGAGTAGGTATATGGATACAAACCAATGTAGTAGTGCGGTTGACGCATCCAGATAAGACCTGCATCGTCACCGATTTCAAAGTCTTCACCCCAGAATTCCTTGATGACATCCAACTTGATTTGGCAGAGAATATCACCGTTGAGGTATTCTTCATTGTCCAAACGAGTGTAGACTTCACGTTGGAAGGCTGCTTCAAGCAAGTGAGTGACCATGTTGTGGAAGTATGTACGGCTGATCAGTTCGCTAATCAAGTAAGCCTGGAAGCCAGGATCTTGGTTGTTTTTCAAAAGGGTGTTACATGTCAAGACTTCATTGGCAGTAGATGGAGCCTCGATGAAGTAGAGGGATGGATCGTAGCTGAGGACGCTTTGTTTCTTAGCCAATTGGAAATGTCCTGCGTGACCCAATTCGTGAGCCAATACCAAGACCTCGTTCATCAATCCTGTCCATGAAAGTAAGATGTAAGATGGTCCATCATAAAGAGTAGCGCAGAAGCCTCCTGTTGCTTTACCTTCGTTTTGAGCAAAGTCGATCCAACGCTCATCAAATGATTGTTCAATCATTTTCACATAATCTTCACCAAGAATGCCCAAGCAGTCAATCAAGAATTGCTTAGATTCTTCAGGTGTAATGCGTTGGTTGTATTCTGATGGCAAGCTGATTTTCAAATCGGCATGGGTGATTTTTTCCAAGCCATGAGCCTTGGCAACCAATTTTACATAGCGGCGCATGTGAGGTGCCAATTCCTTCATGATGACATCAATCTGACGGTCGAAGAGATCACGAGAGACATTTTGACTATGCAAGAGGAAGTCAATGGTATTTTCAAATCCACGCAAGCGAGCTTCGATTTGCTCATTCTTGATATGAGATAAATAAGTCGCTGCAGTAGTATTCTTGTATTTTTTCAAGGTTGAATAGAAACCAGCAGCTGAATTACGACGGATTTCGGTATCATGGCTGAGCTCATAATCATTTTCAAAGAGAACATAGCTATTACCAAGTGTTTCACCATTTGCCTCGAAGTTGTCAAAGGTCATATCCTCAAACTTGGTCACACCGTAGTTGCTATAGGGCTGACCAAATGTTGGTGCAAAATTTGATAAAAGTTCTTCTTGAAGTGGGTGCAGTTGATGCGGCTTGTCACGGAGAATAGCATCAAAGAATGCAGCCCATTGTGGTTGTTCTTCTTTTAATTCAAGAAGAAAGGCTTCATCTAATTGCCCAAGTTCTGAATAGAGGAAATCTCGTTGAGGACGTGCCTTGGCAGAAACGAGGTCGTATTCGTTGGCCAGGCTCGCCAATTCAGTATTCATCTTATCGACTTCCAAAGGAAGGAAGGCATAGTGGGAAAGTCTGCTATCAAGAATAACGATTTTTTCGTATTCTGTTAAGGCGGAAACGATGGTATCCTTATCAGTTAGCTTCCCTTTGTAATTCGATTCGAAAGCTGTCACTTGCTTAGCGTAGGCTGCTAAATTTTCTTTGTAGTTGTCAGGGGTCGGAAATAAAATGTCCGTATCCCAGGTTAATTGCACATCAATTTCTTGACGTTTAGGCATTGCGTTTGTCATGATTTTCTCCTTATTTCATTTTAATAGGTCCATTATATCATACTAAAGGGCTTTCAGCGAAAATAAGCCAAGGCAAAATTTATGAAACAGAATACTTGACAAAATACACAAAAACCTAGATAATATAAGTATGAAAGGGTTTACTGAAAACCAGAAAGGAGCTTTTATGCAAGTCATTAAACGTAGTGGAGAGATTGTTGAATTTGACCCAGATAAAATCTACCAAGCCATCATTAAAGCTGCACAGACAGTCTATGTCATTGATGAAACTTGGCGGAAAAATCTTGCTCAGGTCACAAAGAAAGTCGTGCTTGACTTGGAAGAAGCTCATACAGAGCGACCAACGATAAGCATGGTTCAGTCGCAAGTTGAACACCGTCTTTTAGATGCAGGGTATATTTCTATTGCTGAGCATTACATTTCCTATCGCTTGCAACGTGATTTGGAACGTAACGGCTATGGCGATAAGATTATTGTACATCTGCGTTTTGAACAAGTACGTTAAGAGAAGAGGCTGGGCAAAAGGCCCAGGACCACTACTCAGAGTTCGTGTCAACATCTCAGCGCAGTGGTTGATTGGCAGATTTGTTCGTGTTTTGCACTCCAAATCTGATCATTACGACTGTTGCGAACAAAGTTCGCTTCATCTCCAACCTCAAACTGTCTCCCAGACAGTTTTGTAGCGAACTTTGTTCGCTCTATTTCCAACTTCCAACTGTCCCCCAGACAGTTGGAACTATGCGGGGGTGGGAGTGAAACAGTCTGGGGATAGACTGTTTCAGCTCAACAACTAGAAATAAAGACTTGTTGACGAACTCTTTTTATCTTGGTCGAGTTCTTTCCCACTCCCTTTTTGCTTTTATATATCTTTACATTGTTTAAAGAAAATAGCATTTTAAAAACTTTTTGAAAAAAATGTGATATTCTGAGCAAAAATTTTGTAATCGGTATCATTTTTAGTGTATAATAGACTTTGTAAAAAAATATATTTTCGAAAGTGAGATTTCACATTATGGCTAAAATCGTTGTTGTCGGTGCTAACCATGCTGGTACTGCCGCAATCAAAACTATGTTGACAAATTATGGTCAAGAAAACGAAATCGTTGTATTTGACCAAAACTCAAATATTTCATTCTTGGGTTGTGGTATGGCTTTGTGGATTGGTGAGCAAATTGGCGGTCCTGAAGGACTTTTCTACTCAAACAAAGAAGAGTTGGAGAGCTTGGGCGCGACAGTATACATGGAGTCACCTGTTACAAATATTGACTACGATGCAAAAACAGTTACTGCACTTGTAAATGGTCAAGAACATGTTGAATCATTTGAAAAACTTCTTTTCGCAACTGGTTCACAACCTATCTTGCCACCAATCAAAGGAGCTGAAATCAAAGAAGGTTCTCTTGAATTTGAAGCAACTCTTGAAAACTTGCAATTCGTAAAATTGTACCAAAACTCAGCAGATGTTATTGAAAAATTGAAAAACAAAGACATCAACCGCGTAGCAGTAGTTGGTGCTGGTTACATCGGTGTTGAGCTTGCGGAAGCATTCCAACGTAAAGGTAAAGAAGTTATCCTTATCGACGTTGTAGATACATGTTTGGCTGGTTACTATGACCGCGACTTGTCAGACCTTATGGCTAAAAACTTGGAAGAGCATGGTATTCAACTTGCCTTTGGCGAAACTGTTAAAGAAGTTGCGGGTAATGGTAAAGTTGAGAAAATCATCACTGACAAGAACGAATACGATGTTGACATGGTTATCTTGGCTGTTGGTTTCCGTCCAAACACTGCATTTGCAGGTGAAGGAATCGAGCGTTTCCGTAACGGTGCCTTCCTTGTAAACAAACGTCAAGAAACTTCAATCCCAGGCGTTTACGCTATCGGTGACTGTGCAACTATCTACGACAACGCTACTGGCGACACAAGCTACATCGCTTTGGCTTCAAACGCAGTACGTACTGGTATCGTAGCAGCTCACAACATCTGTGGTACTGACCTTGAAGGTATCGGTGTACAAGGTTCTAACGGTATCTCTATCTACGGACTTAACCTTGTATCAACAGGTTTGACACTTGAAAAAGCTACTCGTCTTGGTTTGAACGCTACTGTTACTGAAGTAACAGACAACCAAAAACCAGAATTCATGGAGCATGGTAACTTCCCTGTTACTATCAAGATTGTTTACGATAAAGATTCACGTCGTATCCTTGGTGCGCAAATGGCTGCTCGTGAAGACATCTCATTGGGTATCCACCTCTTCTCATTGGCAATCCAAGAAGGCGTAACAATCGAAAAATTAGCATTGACAGACTTGTTCTTCTTGCCACACTTCAACAAACCATACAACTACATCACAGTAGCTGCCTTGGGTGCTGAATAATTAATTGAATACAAAAGCTCAGAGATGACTCTGGGCTTTTTTAGTAAAAATTGAAATTATATTTAAAAATATCAAAAAAACTTGAATTTAATTTTTAAAAATGGTAAAATTTTAGAAATTCAAAAACAAAAGAGGTGTTTTTATGTACAAAAGACTAGAAATTGTGAGTTATTCTGATTTTGATAATTATGAAGCGGAATATCAAAAACGCTTTGATAGTCTAGCTACCATAAAAACAGGATTGACAATCAATCCTGTTTCAAAGAGGGAACAAAGAAGGTTGGCAGATAAACACCAATTGTTCTATGTATTGCTTCCGAACCATGTCATGGATATTGAAAAGATTTATAAAAATAGCCAACTTCTTTCTAATTTTGATTTATCAAGCGTTCAGATGCAAAAGCTATTCTATTTGCAAATCATTGATGAAATCCAAAGTACCAATGATATGGAAGGAGTCAAATCTACTCGTAAAGAAATAAAGGAGGCATATAACTCTCTAGATAAAAATAAAAGGTTTTCTGGAATCGTTTCGATGTACCATTCTATTTTGAAAAATGAATTTGAGAAAATAGATTCTTTGTCTAAATTTAGAAATATTTATGATCAATTATTTTTAGATGAGATGTCAGAAGATGAAAAGCCTGATGGAGAGCTTTTTAGAAAAAAAGTGATTTATGTCGGAGATGGAAATTCCTATGTTCACCAAGGAAATTCCTCGGAGTTTTCGATTAATGAAGATTTAACGAAGTTAATCATTTTTATGAACAATCCGGAGATTCCTCTTATTATCAAATCAATTATTACGCACTATTTTTTTGAGTATGTACATCCCTTCTATGATGGAAATGGTAGAATGGGGCGTTTCCTAATGTCATCCTATCTGTCTAGAAAATTAGATTTTTTAACAGGGTTGTCTCTGTCGGAGTCTGTTTTGCAAAATAAGAGTAAGTATGAGGAGGGTTTCTCAATTACTTCTCACCCTAAAAATAGAGGTGATTTGACCCCGTTTGTAGGGACCATGCTAGAAATCATTTTAAATGCACAAGAGAACATGAAGACTAAGTTGGGCAAGTTGAAGTCACAATTAGATAGAGTGTGGATCTTGATAGATGGTCTAGACCTGACGGGACCTCAAAAAGAATTGTTGTTTATACTTTCCCAAGATAAGCTTTTTGATGTTTTGCATACTGGCGTCAGCAACAAGGAATTAACGGAAGCATTCGGCGGAAAATACAAAAGGACGAGAATTGATTCTACTCTGAAAACACTGGAAGGAATGGGCTTAGTGACAAAAGTGAAATCATCCCCAGTCATTTATGAAGTTAGTTCTAATTTGATAAAAGATATTTAATAGCACCGGCCTCGGCTGGGCTTTTTTACTTGCCATCTATCACATTGCAACTGCTTATCGAGTGATTTTTTGGTATAATGGAGAGAATGATTATAACGAACCTGTATTCACAGTGTAGTACTTCCATCTAAGCCTAGTTTTTCAGCTACTCATCGTTAGTTTTTTCAAAATATAGTCTTTTAGTTTACTTTTAGTACTCGCTCCAACTATCTGGTAGATAGTTGGAGGTTGGAAATAAAGCGAACAAAGTTCGCATCAACAGCCGCAGGCATAACTCAATGCTTTCTTGTTTCTAGACATTGACTTGAAACAGTCCCCCAGACTGTTTCAATCAGGCAAGGCGAGTTCAAACACTCCAGTGGAGTGTTTGAAGTTGGAAATAGGGAAACGAAGTTTTCTCGTACGTCGAAGTAATAACAGAAAAACTAAATGACGATACAGTTGGTATTCCTTCAAAAAACTACCTTGATTAGCGAAAAACTATCTCTTATTTAAAAGCACTCCACTTGTAATACATGTTCTAAGAAAGTATGAGAAAATGAACCCATTATTAAACGGAATGAATGACAGACAGGCAGAAGCGGTGCAGACGACGGAAGGTCCGCTCTTGATTATGGCAGGGGCTGGATCGGGTAAGACGCGAGTCCTGACTCACCGTATCGCTTATTTGATTGATGAAAAAATGGTCAATCCTTGGAATATCTTAGCCATTACCTTTACCAATAAAGCGGCGCGTGAGATGAAGGAGCGGGCCTACGCCCTCAATCCTGCTACGCAAGACTGTTTGATTGCTACCTTCCACTCCATGTGTGTGCGGATTTTGCGTCGGGATGCTGACCATATTGGTTATAATCGCAATTTTACCATTGTCGATCCAGGCGAGCAACGTAGCCTCATGAAACGGATTTTAAAAAGTCTCAATCTAGATCCGAAAAAGTGGAGTGAACGTTCTATTCTAGGAACCATTTCCAATGCCAAAAATGACTTGATTGATGACAAGGCGTTTGAAGCGCAGGCAGGTGACCTATACACGCAGATTGTTGCTAAATGCTACACGGCTTATCAAAAGGAACTAAGACAGTCAGAGGCCGTTGACTTTGATGATTTGATCATGTTGACGCTCCGCCTTTTTGACCAAAATCCAGAGGTCCTGACCTATTACCAGCAGAAATTCCAGTATATCCATGTCGATGAGTATCAGGATACCAACCATGCCCAGTACCAATTAGTCAAGCTCCTGGCATCACGTTTCAAGAATATCTGCGTGGTCGGTGATGCGGACCAGTCGATCTATGGTTGGCGTGGTGCGGATATGCAAAATATCCTGGACTTTGAAAAGGACTATCCAGAGAGCAAGGTTGTGCTTTTGGAGGAAAACTATCGTTCGACCAAGAACGTCTTGCAGGCTGCCAATGAGGTCATCGAAAACAACCGCAATCGACGTCCCAAAAAACTCTGGACACAGAATGCCCAAGGGGATTTGATTACCTACTATCGTGCTCGGGATGAAAATGACGAGGCGATTTTTGTCGCAGGGCAGATTGACCAGTTGCACCGAGAAGGCAAGGCTTATAAGGATTTTGCAGTTCTCTACCGTACCAATGCCCAATCCCGTACCATTGAAGAAGCCTTGCTCAAATCTAATATCCCTTATACCATGGTTGGAGGCACCAAGTTCTACAGTCGTAAGGAAATCCGGGATGTGATTTCTTATTTGAATATCATCGCAAATCCATCGGATAATATTTCCTATGAACGCATTGTCAATGAGCCAAAACGTGGCGTTGGACCTGGCACGGTTGACAAACTCCGTGATTTTGCGACCAGCCACAGCATGTCCTTGCTAGAAGCTTCTCAGGATATTATGTTATCGCCGATTAAAGGTAAGGCAGCACAGGCAGTCTTTGACCTAGCCAATCTCCTCTATAATCTTCGCAATCAATTAGACAATTTGACGGTTACCCAAGTAGTCGAGGCAGTATTGAACCAAACAGGCTACATCGATGCCCTTGCAGCACAAAATACGCTGGAAGCCAATGCTCGCATAGAAAACATTCAAGAATTCCTGTCTGTTACCAAAAACTTTGACGAAAAGGATACAGAGGAAGAAGAGACAGGTCTGGATCGCTTGACACGCTTCCTGCTTGATTTGGCACTGATTGCTGACACAGATGATGGCGATACAGAATCTTCAGAAGTGACTCTTATGACCCTCCACGCAGCCAAAGGTCTGGAATTTCCAGTTGTCTTCCTGATTGGCATGGAAGAAAATGTCTTCCCGCTCAGCCGTGCTTCAGAAGAGGAAGCTGAGTTGGAGGAGGAACGCCGTCTGGCCTACGTGGGCATCACCCGTGCTGAGCAGATCCTCTACCTGACCAATGCCAACTCCCGCCTGCTCTTTGGTCGGACCAATTACAACCAACCTAGCCGTTTCATTCGGGAGATTTCCAGCGACCTCCTCGACTACCAAGGTCTTGCCCGCCCAGCCAATACTAGCTTTAAGGCTTCTTATGTCAATGGCAGAGCGACACAGTTTGGACAAGGCATGAGTTTGCAACAAGCCATGCAAAGTCGAAAAGCATCCGTACAACCATCGGCTAAGCTCGGAGGTAGCATGCCTTTCGCATCAAGTAACAAATCGTCTGGCTCAGGCACCAACTGGTCAGTTGGTGACATCGCAGTCCACAAGAAATGGGGCCGCGGAACAGTCCTTGAAGTATCAGGCTCAGGCAGCAACCAAGAACTCAAAATCAATTTCCCAGAAATGGGACTCAAAAAAGTCTTGGCAAGCTTAGCACCGATTAGTAAGGAAGAGTAGGGATGAATCTTCAGGTACAATTTTTTCAAAATGATGTTATAAAAGCCATCAAGGGAGGAGTATATCAAATATCGCTTCAGAAAGATGATGGTGAACGACGAGTTTTGTATATCGGTGAATCATTTTCTATGCTGATAAGATGTGCACAACATTTATATCAGTTGAGAAAATACCCAGAGTATTTAGGGATGACCACTGAAACCCTTCGTGATCAAAACCTTATCTTAATGTTTGAAATTCTAGAGCTTGAAGAAGCGATGGGAATCAGAAGAAAAAAAGAAAAGGAGTACATTAAGAAGTATAGGCCCTTGTTACAGAGTGGACTTAGTGATCGTATGTTACCCATTTTTAGAAAAAAAGAAGCGGTGGCTAATTTTCTGGAAATATAGATAGTGATTAAAATACAATGCATTAAATGTGTTGTATTTTTTTTATTCATACTCTTCGAAAATCAAAAGTAGCCTAGGAAACGAAGCCGATGATAGAACTCTGTTGCTTTCTTATTTCAAGGAAACAGGCTAAAAAGCTCCACAGGAGCTTTTCACTCATCGAGGCAAGTTGACAACGTTTTAAAGAGTATGAAATCTGAAAAACAGTATAATAGAGTCTAGGACACAGAGATATTTTTTTAGAAACTGTGGTATACTTTAGATATACTGCCTGACATCGTTTCAGTAGTTTCTGCTTAGAAAGGACTTATCATCTTGCAATACAAACACTTACTCTTTGATCTTGACCATACTCTTCTTGACTTTAATCGTGGAGAAGAAGTAGCCTTAACCCAGTTTTTGACAGCTATGGAGGTTGAAGATATTCAAGCTTTTAAAGAAGTCTATCGACCGCTCAATCAGGGTATGTGGAAGGATTTGGAAAAAGGGAACATTACAAAGAAAGAGCTAATAAACACCCGCTTTTCACGGACCTTTGCCCACTTTGGTCGGCAAGTTGATGGAAGGGAGATGGCCTTGCGCTACCAAGAATTTATTGGGCGGCAGGGACAAATTTTTACAGGTGCAGATAAGCTTTTGCAGGAATTGACACACCGAGGCTACCAGATTTATGCAGCGACCAACGGCGTGACCTATATACAGGAAAATCGCTTGCTTCACTCACCGATTCAATCGTATTTTAAAGAAGTATTTATTTCTGAGCAGATGGGGACGCAAAAGCCTGCGGCTGATTTTTATGAAAAAATAGCAGATCAGATTGCAGGTTTTCAGTTTGACCAAGCCTTAATGATTGGAGACAGTTTGACATCAGATATTCAAGGTGGCAATAATGCGGGCATGGATACTGTTTGGTACAATCCGACTCATATGATAAACAATAGTAAGGCAGTTCCAACCTATACCATTCATAGCTATCAAGAATTATTAGATTTGTTATAAGATATTTTAAGAAACTTATAAGGATTTTAGTATATAATTATACAGAAAGAATATGTACAAAAATATAAGGAGGAAAAAGTGAAAAGCTTACTGAGACGTATTCGTCCAACCAAGCCCCTAAAAGAACTCACTTGGATAGATTTGATTATTATCACAACGATTTTATGTGGTAATGCTATTTATACCTCAACCATGCAATGGATAGCATCATTTTCCGCAACAGAAACCGTTGAAACAGGGGTTTTATCGTTTAGTCCAGCCGATAATTGGTGGGCTCTAGCCAATCAAGGAAAATTATTCCTGTTTGCCCTGGTGTATTTATTGATTCGGAATTATGATTTCAAGCAGCTAAAAGTAAAATTAGAGTGGAGAGTTTTGCTCTGGGGACCACTGATTTTCATCGGTGCGGGCCTGATTAGCGATTTGGCATTTACAGCTTTTTCATATATTCCAGGTCTGTCTGGTGGGTATAATTTCCTCGGATACTTGCCTTATTATGACTGGAATATCATGACGGTGCTCAACCGTTTCCTAGCCGTTGACTACAGCACAGTTATCTATTCCTTGTTTAATGGCTTCTATGAAGAGTTCTTTTTCTTAGGCTTATTGTTGAGTACAGATAAGCAAAAGCGTTCGCTGGTCTTACTCTTTTCAACAATTGTCCGTATATCTTTCCATACCTATCAAGGAATGGTATCTGCTCTTGTTATTGGTGTAGCCTTCGGCCTTTTCTATTACTACATGTACACAAGGAAAAATGATAATTTATTACCATATTTCTTAGGGCATGCTCTTGCGGATATGGTTGGTACAAGTTTCTTCTCATTGTTTATTGCAGGGTAAATAATGAGAAGAACGGATATCAAGCTAATCGAATAAAATTTCTTTCTCCCTACAGCTGACAAACGGATGATGATATGTAGTTTCTATCAACTCGGTATCATCACCCGTTTTATTGTGCTGATATATTTAATCTGTTCAGTCAAATTTCGATTGCTTTATCATAAAACCAAATCGAGCAGACGATTTGTGTCATCCTTAGTATTCTTGTATTTTTAGGAGTGCTAAATAATAAACCGGATGTGAAGGTAGAAGACATCATAAAAAACGGTATGTCATCTAAAAATCAACAATAATGTTTGTTTAGAAACTACTGATGAGGTATCTAGTTGTACTTACAGTTCAGTATCTCTAGCTAAGACGGAGTTTTCAAAACATAGTCAGTATTTCCTAAAAAACTATTTTGTATATAAATCACTTTACTTGTGAATACGACTATTTAACATCATATATGTCCGAGGCTGGGCAAAAAGCCCAGGACCACTACTCAGAGTTCGTGTCAACATCTCAGCGCAGTGGTTGATTGGGGTTAACAGTCACTACTCTGACTTAACGACTGTTGCGAACTTCGTTCGCTCTATTTCCAACCTCAAACTGTCCCCCAGACAGTTTGAGCTATACGGGAGTGGGAGTTTAAAAGGTCTGGGAGACCTTTTAAAGTGGGAGATATAAGCTGACGGCAGTCAGCTCACATAAATTGATGTCTGGGAATAGACTGTTTCAGCTCAACAACTAGAAATAAAGACTTGTTGACCAACTCTTTTTATTTTGGTCGAGTTCTTTCCCACTCCCGTTTCTATTTATGACATGTATGTTATCGTGGATACCAATATTTTAAAGGGAAAGAATCGAGAGAAATTCAATGAACACTAAAAATATCAATAGTAGTTAAAATCATAAGCCGTTATTAGACGGGGTCTTATGATTGTGCTACAATAGACATAATTATAAGAGAACGGGGTGATGATAATGAAACGTACTATTCTGTTATGCTTGCCGACAATACTGTTACTAGCAGCATGTCATCAAAATACAAATCAGGCCAATACTACAAAAAATTCGTCAACAGTTGTTTCGACTACTTCAAGTCAGTCTGCTTCAACAACTTCGGAGCAGTCAACAAGCAGCTCTACATCGGCGGAAACGAATCAAGAAGTAACAAGTACAGAGACTCAGGTCAATTTTAACGGTTCCTATTATAGTGTACAAGGAAAATATGGCGAAGTGATTATCGCAAATAAAAAGCATCCGCTTGCAGCTGATTATGCACCGAGCGAAAATCCTGAAGCCTTAGCAGCTTTTCAACGATTAATAGCAGATATGCAGGCGCTAGGATTTGGTGTCTCCAATAACTACAGTGGATTTCGTTCCTATGAAACTCAGGCAAGTCTCTACCAGTCTTATGTAAATCAGGAAGGACAAGCAGCGGCAGATAGGTATTCTGCAAGAGCTGGATATAGTGAACATCAGACAGGATTAGCCTTTGATTTATTGGATACAAGTGGTAATTTATTAGAAGAACCCAATGCTTCTCAGTGGTTGGCTACGAATGCACATCTATATGGCTTTATTGTCCGCTATCTTCCAGGAAAAGAGTCTAGCACAGGCTATATGGCAGAATCCTGGCATGTACGATATATTGGTCAAGAAGCGACAGATATTTACAATTCAGGCTTGACCTTGGAAGAATATTTTGGTGTACCAGGTGGAGATTACTAATTTTACATTTAGTCAGAAATAAGTCGAAAAATTTGTCTGTATAACTAACTCGTGATATAATAAACCATCATAATTTTGGAGGTCCATCATGCTTAAAGCAATGGAAGTATACTTGGTTACTAATGGTAATGGTTTGGAAGCCATCGAGTTTTATAAAAATGCTCTTGGGGCAACAGTTGAGCAAGTAAATCTATTTAAAGATTTCTTACCAGACTGTCCTGCTGAACTAGAAAATTACGTGATGAATGCACAGTTTCGTTTGAATGGTCAACGTTTTATGTTGTCAGACAACAACCCAGAAATGCCTTATACAGTAGGTGACAATATTACAGTTGCGCTTATCACAGACGATGCTGAGACAGCGCAGGAACTATACAGCAAGTTATCCGTAGATGCAACGGCTATCAATATGGAACTTCAAGCAGTTCCTTGGTCTCCTGCCTATGGTAATGTAACAGACAAGTTTGGTATCTCTTGGCAAATCAATGCTGAAGTAGAAGGCTACGGTCAGGAATATTACGCAGAAAACTAAAATAGATTGGACAAGGCCTTGTCCAATCTATTTTAGTTTTTGCCAATAAGCTTTGTAGATATAAAGTTGAAGAGCAGCAGATAGAACAAATAGTAAGGTCATCAAGGCTGAGCTTACATAAGCTGCACCAATAGTGCCAGCTAATATGATGCTGACAACTAGAATAATGGCTCCGAGAAACATTGTTCCTATGATCGATCCAGCAATCAACCATTGACCCGCTCCGCGACCAAATAACTGGTTACTATTTTGCCAGTTGAGCATGAGGAGTCGTTGGTCACGCCAGTAATAAATCTGACCAGTTAGCAGGGCTGAAATGATGATGCCGACTGTAAAGAAGAATGCTAGAATGAGTTTGACTTTCATGAAACCTAGAGCCAAAGCAAAGTAAAGTAGAGTTGGTAGTGCAAATTGCACGGCAGCCAATACCCAGAATTTTTGAATGATAAATTTTTTGAAACTAATAGGAAGCGTTCGAATGAAATGATAATTTTCCTTTTCCAATGACATGGCTACTCCGATGAAGGTTGTAGAACCAGCAAATAGACTGCCAAGCAAGAATCCAGCTAATAGAGCAATACCAAAGAAATCCCATCCAACTGAACTTAGACCACCATTCTCCGTGAAACGGCTAAAACTTGGAAACAGTGCCACCCCCATGATGATAGGTTGTATCATTGTTTGGACCATGAGGTTGCTATCTTTAAGAGTAGATAGGTGGTGTTTCACTAAAGCCTGATTGAGATTGCTAGGAATCTTGGCAGACTTAGCATTATTGGTCCGTTTTGTCGAAGCATTTTCAATCGCCAAAACTTGATTAAAGTAGTTGGGGATGACAGTTTTAAACGCAAACACAATAAGTCCAAACATCAAAATGAGAGGAAGTCCAAAATGAAGGAGTGTTTCTAGTGATATAGTATGGCTGACCAGGTAATGGAATCCAGCAAATATGGGTATGATAGGAAAATCAACAAAGCCACCGGATTCGAGTGAAACGGTCTGCTGAGATTGCAGGAACATGAGCGCAGCAAAAGCCATCAAGGAAGAACCTGTCATCAGGATTGTAGAAATCAATGTTTTACGAGGGCTTTTTGTCAGAACTTCCCCAACAAAGTGCATGATAATCAGGTTGACTAAATTAACTAAAATCCAGAGAATCAAAAAGGAAGGAATGGAAGCTAAGGCGAGGAGCGGACCGCCAATTTGCCAGTAAGTGATTAGAAGTAAAGACAGACACGGCATGAGGAAGGGTAGGACCATCCCTTGTGCAGAGAGGATTTTAGCGAGGAAGACTTCTTGTGGCTTCAGGGGAAGTGCTAAATACAACTTTGTATCCTTACTATCGTAGAAAACGGAGAAGAAACCTGTAAAACCGTAGACAATGGCAATAATGGTAAAGAGCGCTAGTTGCAGAGAAAAGAAACCGATAGACTGACTGATATGTAAAGCCCTTTGTCAAGTAAAAACAATCGAACTGATTAAAAAATGAAAAGTATCTAGAAAGAGCCTAGTTCTTAGCTTCGGGCATTGGCCACTCTGATATTCGTGGATTGGTTACCTACAGGTCAATGGTTCTGCCGCGAGTCCTACTCTCTATAAGCGTGGATCACAATTGTGCCACTTAGTCGTTTCGTAGATGACTCAAACCTTGAAGTCCTAAACTCCTTCAAGATACTTTCCATTCAAACATGATTTCAATCCTTATTTCTGTCCAAATTCACCCAGTGATTTTGGATAGAAATAGGGATTCCTCATCGCTCTGCGATGATAAAACTTAATGGTCAAAAGTGTACATGAAAACAAGCGCTAACTTCAAGCTATTCTTCCTGTCATCATCCCCCAAATAAAACCAGACAATTCTCGTGCAATAGCTGTTTTAGCAACATTTTGTTTCTTATTTTTTCCTAGAACAAGTGTGCGATAACGTCTTCTTAAGCGTTCATTAGCCTTATCCGCATAAGCAATCACCTCCACTCGGTTTCCACTTTGTCTCCGTTTCAATTCTTTGGATTTATACCCAATCGTCCCCTTAGCCAATGATTGTGCAGCTTCTATCAGAAGTCGTCTCACATGGCTATTCCCAGCTTTGGTGATAGCACCTCTTCTCTCCTTGTCGCCGCTAGAATTTTCGCTAGGAGTTAGCCCAAGATAAGAAGCAAAATGTTGAGCTGTCGCAAAGCGATTAAAATCACCGATTTCTGTCACAATGGAAAGAGCAGTTAGTGTTTTAATGCCAATAAAGCAAGAAAGCCGTGAGACCTTCTCTTGGTAACTGTCGCTTTGACCCAGTTGCTCAATTCGTGCATCATACCGTTCTATTTGATCTACTAATTTCTCATAGGTCAATAGATATTCTGTCAAAATCTCTGCGTAAAGTCCATCAGGATTTAGGGAACGGAGCCAGCGGACATGTTTCTGTGTCCAATTACTGCTTCCCTCGGTATAGCGAAAATCATGTCGGAGACAGAAGGCAAGAATTTGTTGTTTGATTTTCTTCAGAGCCACTTTGTGGTCTGTTCTCATGCGGATATATTCTTTGACTTGTTCATCCTCAACAGTAGGAATATGAACAGGCCGATAGCTACGAAAGGCCAGAGCTTTTGCGAGCTGAGCTGCATCTTTTTTATCAGTCTTAACACGCTTAGATCCTTCCTTCATCACCGTTGTAGGCGCCATCACGATACAGGGAATCCCGTGAGCTTGTAGCTGGTGATATAGGGTAAATCCAAGACATCCGGCTTCGTAGCCACATAACACTTCTGCATCTTGACCATATAAACGACGAAGCTCATTCACATAGTTCACAATATAGCTAACATTTGGACCAACTTTAGTGCTATGTTTGAATTGATTCGCCATCATATCATAATAGCAGAGTGAAAAACTTTCTTTGTGAACATCCATTCCGATGAAAAGTGTGGTAAAATGAAACATATAAGACCTCCAATTGAGTGTGGTAATTCCTGTTAGAAGTTGATTGTTTTTTTATTCTAGTGTACAGGTAAATCCACGAATTCTCAACTGGGGGTCTTTACATATTGTCTATAATCTACTCCCATGAAAAAGACAGAATAGAGAAGTCCGAAACTCAAAACCATAAATACTTGTTGCAAGAGTATACTTTTATAGGCTGAAAAGGAGGCGTCTTTGCGCTTACTTTGTTTCTTCTTGACGGAAGCTAGAAGTTGAGGATTGGAATAAAGAATATTAATCTTTACTAGTTCCCAAATGATGGATTTACTCATACTTCCTCACCTGCCTTCACTTGTTGGCGTCCAGCTAATTCCAAATAGATGGTCTCCAAATCTTTATCTGGATACTGTGATTTGAGTTCATCAAGACTTCCTACGAAAATGAGTTGCCCTTTTCGGAGAATAGCAATGCGGTCACAGAGTTGTTCAGCTACTGAAAGGACGTGTGTAGAAAATAGAACGGTGTGACCAGATTGAGCATGTTCTTTCATCATTTGTTTTAGGTCGAATGAAGCCTGAGGATCCAGTCCAGTTAGGGGTTCATCCAAAATCCAAATATCAGGGTTAGGGATTAATGCACCAATAATAATGGTTTTCTGACGCATACCGTGTGAAAAACTATCAATAGGCTCATGCTGGCGCGCTGTCATATCAAATAGACTAGATAGTTTAGCGATACGGTCATCAACTGTATCCTTTTCTACACCATAGACCTTGCCCATAAAGTGCCAGTATTCAAATGCTGTTAAGTGTAGGAAGATGTCTGGCGAATCTGGAACATAGGCTATCCGTTTTTTGACTTCATCGCGGTTCTCCTCTAGGTTTAAACCATCAACAGAGATAGTTCCATAACTGGCTTCGATTATCGAAGTCAGTAGACTGATTGTCGTTGTTTTTCCTGCCCCATTGTGACCAATTAAACCGAAAATCTCGCCGCTTTCAATTGTCAAATTTAGGTCATCAAGTGCGATTGTTTCGCCGTATGTTTTTGTGATATGGTCAAATTGTATCATAGTAACCTCCTTGTTATTCGTGAACTAAAAGTAGGGGCTTTCTAGGTATTCCAAGCCGTATTCCAAATGTCCTTCGAATAATATATACAATTAATTACATTTATTATACTGCTACCTTAGTACAAAAGCAATAGTTTTTTAGAAAAATGTTTAGAATTTCACAAGTTAATGATTGAAGAAAAATCTGCTATAATAGACCTATGAACGATTTAATCAAGCATAAATTGGAGTTGCTGCCGGACAGTCCTGGCTGTTACCTCCATAAAAACAAGTACGGTAAGATTATCTATGTGGGCAAGGCCAAAAACCTGCGCAATCGGGTGCGGTCTTATTTTCGTGGTGCCCATGATACCAAGACAGAGGCCTTAGTGTCTGAAATTGCCGATTTTGAATTCATCGTAACGGATTCTAATATCGAGGCACTCTTGTTGGAAATCAATCTGATTCAGGAAAACAAGCCTCGCTATAACATCATGCTCAAGGACGACAAGTCTTATCCTTTTATCAAGATTACCAAGGAACGTCACCCACGGCTGATTATTACTCGGCAGATTAAGAAGGATGGCGGTCAGTATTTTGGTCCCTATCCAGATGTGGGTGCGGCCAACCAGACCCTCAAACTGCTGGAACGCCTCTATCCTTTCCGTAAGTGTAAATTGCCTGAGAACAAGTATTGTCTTTATTATCATTTGGGGCAATGTTTGGCTCATGGGGAAAACCTGCCCAGCCTGTCTGACTATGACAAGATGGCCAAGGAAGTTGCCCAGTTCTTGACAGGTCATGATGATAAGATTGTCAAGGAAGTGCAGGAAAAGATGAAGGCGGCTGCTGGCAATTTGGAATTTGAAAAGGCTGCGGAATACCGTGATGTCCTGCAATCCATTTCTACCCTACGGACCAAGCAACGAGTGATGGCTCATGACTTGCAAAACCGCGATGTCTTTGGCTACTACGTGGACAAGGGCTGGATGTGTGTGCAGGTTTTCTTTGTTCGGCAGGGGAAACTGATTGAGCGGAATGTCAATCTCTTTCCCTACTATAATGATGCGGACGAAGATTTTTTGACCTACATCGGTCAGTTTTACAGGGACCAGCAACATTTGATTCCCTCAGAGGTCTTAATACCGCAGGATATTGACCAAGAAGCCGTAGAAGCTCTGGTCGATACCAAGGTCATCAAGCCCCAGCGTGGCGAGAAGAAGCAGCTCATAGCTCTTGCCACCAAGAATGCGCGTGTCAGTCTGGAGCAGAAGTTTAATCTTTTGGAGAAAAATCTGGAGAAGACCTACGGTGCTGTGGAGAATATCGGTCAGCTTTTGGGGATTCCGACGCCTGTGCGGATTGAGGCTTTTGATAACTCCAACATTATGGGGACCAGTCCTGTGTCGGCCATGGTGGTCTTTGAAAATGGGGTGCCTAATAAAAAAGAATACCGCAAGTATAAGATTAAGACGGTGGAGGGACCGGATGACTATGCTTCCATGCGAGAAGTTTTGCAGCGGCGGTACAGTCGGGTACTGCGGGACGGTTTGACACCGCCTGATTTGATTATCATTGACGGTGGTCAGGGGCAGGTCAATGTCGCCAAGCAGGTCATCGAGCAGGAGTTGGGTATGTCCATTCCCATTGCAGGTTTGCAGAAGAATGACAAGCACCAGACACACGAATTGCTCTTTGGAAATCCATTGGAAGTAGTGGAATTACCCCGTAATTCACAGGAATTTTTCCTCCTTCATCGGATTCAAGATGAGGTTCACCGCTTTGCTATTGAGTTTCATCGTCAGGTTCGGTCAAAAAATTCCTTCTCATCTAAATTGGACGGCATAGAAGGCTTGGGACCAAAACGCAAGCAGGCTTTGATGAAGCATTTCAAGTCCATTGGCAATATCCAGTCGGCCAGTCTGCAAGAAATCGCAGAAGCAGGTGTTCCCTATAAGGTGGCTGAGTTGGTCAAGGAGAAGTTGAAGTAAAACTAAATGGTGTAATAATATCCAAAAATCTAATAAAAATACATCGAAATACTTCATAATCTTGGTGATATATATTATAATATACACATAAAGCACTTGATAAGCTTCAATTTATTACTAATACAATGATGCTAGTAAAATAGAGAGTTAGGTAAAGGCTATGCAAAGATATATCACTCATGCAGTTGGACTATTGTTCATATTGTGTATGCTACTGCCGTTTGGATATACTACGGACAGTGAAAGTTATTCTGTTATCCTTGTGTCAGGTTGGCGGTATTTCAGCCAAAACTTGTTTTCTTTGTCCTCTATTCTAATCTTTTTAGCTTTCTTTTTCATTAATTACCAAGCTGATAAAAATATTCAACTGATTATTTTTATCATGACTTTTATGGTCACATTGTATTTTTATTGCTTATCCATTCTGGCTCTAGGAGAAGAATTCTGGAGTCGTATAATCGAATTGCCTGTTGCTTATTACATTTGTAGTTTGCTTATGATTGTTGGAGTTGGATTAAAAGTAAAACGTTTGGTATCTGGTTGATTGTCTAATATTTCTGAAAAGCACGAGGACTGTCTTTCTAGTCAAAAGCTGGAAAGCAGTACTTTTAAGATAATCTGGTAAATCTTGTCTTCTGGCAGGTAGAGATGAGATTTGAAAGCTCTACTAATTTATGGTAAAATGAATTATCAATGACTGATTAAGGAGAAAGCAATGGCGTTCGGCGAAGAAAAACACAAGAAAACAACATTTGAAAAAGTAACTTTAGTAATTGTTGTCGTGATGGTTGTCGCGACATTAGCTGGCTTGATTTTACCAGCCATTAATGCATTGATGAATTAAGAATCTGTATTCACTGTTCAGCACTTCTATACTAAGGCTAGTTTTTAAACACTCATCGTTAGTTTTTTCAGCATACAGTCTGTATTTTGAAACAACTACCTTGATTAGCTAAAAACGATTTCTTATATATGAGCACTTCGCTTGTGAATACAGGTCTAAAACGCTTTTAAGCGTTTTTTCTAGGAAAGAATAGGGTAAATTATGAGTATGTTTTTAGATACTGCCAAGATTAAGGTCAAGGCAGGGAAAGGTGGCGACGGGATGGTCGCCTTCCGCCGTGAAAAGTATGTACCTAATGGCGGTCCTTGGGGCGGTGATGGTGGCCGTGGCGGAGACGTTGTTTTTGTTGTAGATGAAGGCTTGCGTACTCTCATGGACTTTCGTTACAACCGTCGTTTTAAAGCTGACGATGGCGAAAAAGGGATGACCAAGGGCATGCATGGTCGTGGTGCGGAAGACCTGATTGTTCGAGTACCACAGGGGACAACTGTTCGTGATGCGGATACTGGCAAGGTCATCACCGACTTGGTTGAAAATGGTCAAGAATTTGTCATTGTCCACGGTGGTCGTGGTGGTCGTGGAAATATTCGTTTTGCGACACCTAAGAATCCAGCGCCTGAGATTTCTGAAAATGGAGAACCAGGTGAGGAGCGCAATCTTGAATTAGAATTGAAAGTGTTGGCTGATGTAGGTCTTGTAGGTTTCCCATCAGTTGGAAAATCAACGCTTCTCAGTGTTATTACAGCAGCTAAACCTAAAATTGGTGCCTACCATTTTACAACCATTGTGCCAAATTTGGGAATGGTTCGGACCAAATCTGGCGAGTCATTTGCTGTGGCAGACTTACCAGGTTTGATTGAGGGTGCTAGTCAAGGTGTTGGATTGGGAACGCAATTCCTTCGTCACATCGAGCGGACACGTGTTATCTTGCATGTTTTGGACATGTCAGCAAGTGAAGGTCGTGATCCTTATGAAGATTACGTAGCCATCAACAATGAATTGGAAACCTACAATCTTCGCCTCATGGAGCGTCCTCAGATTATCGTTGCCAACAAAATGGATATGCCAGAAGCGGCAGAAAATCTGGAAGAGTTCAAGAAAAAATTGGCAGCCAACTATGATGAGTTTGAAGAATTGCCACAGATTTTCCCAATCTCAGGGATTGCTCACCAAGGTTTGGAAAATCTTTTGGATGCCACAGCTGAGTTGCTAGAGAAAACTCCTGAATTCTTGCTCTACGAGGAATCAGATTTCCAAGAAGAGGAGGCTTACTATGGCTTTAACCCAGATGAGCCAGAATTTGACATCAGCCGTGCAGACGATGCAAGCTGGGTTCTATCTGGTGACAAATTAGAAAAACTCTTCACCATGACTAACTTTGATCGTGACGAATCTGTCATGAAATTTGCTCGCCAGTTGCGTGGCATGGGTGTCGATGAAGCCCTCCGTGCCCGTGGAGCCAAAGATGGTGACACCGTTCGCATCGGCAAGTTCGAATTTGAGTTTGTGGATTAGTGAAAAAGTCCAGTGGACTTTTTCAGCTGGTCGCCTTGAAATACGAAAGCGACCATGTCCGTTGAACAGTTTTAACCCGAGCCTAAAAATTCGATAGCGAGGTAGTCTGGGGATAGACTGTCTCAGCCCGAGCCTCGAAGCGAGGTAAGCAGTTTGACTGCAAGTTAACTTGCTAGTCAAACTACGCCAAGTCCTAGGGGGACCTTGGCTAGCTACCTTACTAATTTCATTCAGTTAATGATCGTTTGTATACAGTCTATAAAATAGTTGGAGGTTAATATGGGCGATAAACCAATATCCTTCAAGGATAAGGATGGAAATTTTGTCTCAGCAGCCGATGTATGGAATGCTGAGAAATTAGAAGAACTTTTTAATACACTTAATCCTAATCGGAAATTACGTTTGGAGAGGGAGCGTTTGGCAAGAAAATCGGAAAATGAATAATTAGAGATCTGTTAGTTTCAAAAGACTAGCAGGTTTTTATTAAGAATTTTAAAAATATGATTGTTTGTTCTGTAGTAATCTTATCGTCGAATGAATTAATACTCAACAAAAATCAAAATCAAACCAATCAAGTGTTTTTTAACCATCGTCTACTAACAATTGGTTTTAAAATAGACCAATCTAACTCTCGTATCACTTCTTGAAGCTTGTTTATCACATCATCTAGTGTTTTAAAAGCTTTATTCTTAAACCCTCTCTTTCGAATCTCAGCCCAAACTTGTTCAATTGGATTCATTTCAGGAGTATAGGGAGGAATAAACTCAAAACCAATATTATGTGGTTTCTCTAAGGTACTTGATTTATGCCAAACGGCATTGTCCATCACTAATAAAATATAATCGTCAGGATAAGCTTCAGATAGTTGTTTGAGAAAAACATTCATCCAATCTGTATTGCAACCCCCAGCGATAATGAAGAAGGACTCTCCTGTATGGGCATCAATAGCACCATAGCAATAGCGATACTCACGAATATAGTGGCTATGTACATGCGGTCTCACCCCTTTTGGTGCCCAGGCCTTTCCAATTTTACTAATCCGACCGAAACCCGCCTCATCTTGATACATTAGTCTGACTTTATGATAGCGACGACTATTCTTGAAGCGCTTTCCTATTTTCGTGAATGAAGATTTTATTTTTAGACGCTAGAATCGTTTCGGCGTCTGCTTTTTTAGGGTGTTCTGGTCTTGGCGTCACTTTGCGCCAACCATGGCGTTTCAGAAGGGCATAGAATCCTTCCTTGGTCGTAGGGTGTCCAACCCGTTTCTGATAAGTTTCGTAGAGAGAGTTTATGGTCACAAATTCGCCATTTAGTGAAGCTGTTAACTGTTCTTTTAGAAATGCTTCCTCTTCTTGAAGGGTTAAATATTGACGGTTCCGTCCACCTCGCGTTTCTCTTACTAGAGCTGAAATCCCACCAAGCTCATACTTGCCTTGTAAGGACCAGATTGTATACTTTGAATAGCCGATAAGGTTAGTGATTTCCTTATAACTAAGCCCTTCTGCTCTGAATAGGATTACTTGAAGTCGTCTATGAAATGGGGAATAGGTTTTATCTTTCAAATAAGTTTTTAATTCGTTTGTTTGTTCGATAGTAAGTTTCATAAATCTATTATACGTTAGTTTTTGTTTTTTGAACAGTATAACTTTCAGACAAGGAGCTGAGGCGCAGGCTATACTAAAGTATGGCAAGGCGAAAGCGACGATGTATCAAAGTTAATTCAAATGACTGATATGTAAAGCCCTTTGTCAAGTAAAAACAATCGAACTGATAAAAAAATGAAAAGTATCTAGAAAGAGCCTAGTTCTTAGCTTCGGGCATTGGCCACTCTGATATTCGTGGATTGGTTACCTACAGGTCAATGGTTCTGCCGCGAGTCCTACTCTCTATAAGCGTGGATCACAATTGTGCCACTTAGTCGTTTCGTAGATGACTCAAACCTTGAAGTCCTAAACTCCTTCAAGATACTTTCCATTCAAACATGATTTCAATCCTTATTTCTGTCCAAATTCACCCAGTGATTTTGGATAGAAATAGGGATTCCTCATCGCTCTGCGATGATAAAACTTAATGGTCAAAAGTGTACATGAAAACAAGCGCTAACTTCAAGCTATTCTTCCTGTCATCATCCCCCAAATAAAACCAGACAATTCTCGTGCAATAGCTGTTTTAGCAACATTTTGTTTCTTATTTTTTCCTAGAACAAGTGTGCGATAACGTCTTCTTAAGCGTTCATTAGCCTTATCCGCATAAGCAATCACCTCCACTCGGTTTCCACTTTGTCTCCTTTTCAATTCTTTGGATTTATACCCAATCGTCCCCTTAGCCAATGATTGTGCAGCTTCTATCAGAAGTCGTCTCACATGGCTATTCCCAGCTTTGGTGATAGCACCTCTTCTCTCCTTGTCGCCGCTAGAATTTTCGCTAGGAGTTAGCCCAAGATAAGAAGCAAAATGTTGAGCTGTCGCAAAGCGATTAAAATCACCGATTTCTGTCACAATGGAAAGAGCAGTTAGTGTTTTAATGCCAATAAAGCAAGAAAGCCGTGAGACCTTCTCTTGGTAACTGTCGCTTTGACCCAGTTGCTCAATTCGTGCATCATACCGTTCTATTTGATCTACTAATTTCTCATAGGTCAATAGATATTCTGTCAAAATCTCTGCATAAAGTCCATCAGGATTTAGGGAACGGAGCCAGCGGACATGTTTCTGTGTCCAATTACTGCTTCCCTCGGTATAGCGAAAATCATGTCGGAGACAGAAGGCAAGAATTTGTTGTTTGATTTTCTTCAGAGCCACTTTGTGGTCTGTTCTCATGCGGATATATTCTTTGACTTGTTCATCCTCAACAGTAGGAATATGAACAGGCCGATAGCTACGAAAGGCCAGAGCTTTTGCGAGCTGAGCTGCATCTTTTTTATCAGTCTTAACACGCTTAGATCCTTCCTTCATCACCGTTGTAGGCGCCATCACGATACAGGGAATCCCGTGAGCTTGTAGCTGGTGATATAGGGTAAATCCAAGACATCCGGCTTCGTAGCCACATAACACTTCTGCATCTTGACCATATAAACGACGAAGCTCATTCACATAGTTCACAATATAGCTAACATTTGGACCAACTTTAGTGCTATGTTTGAATTGATTGGTCATCATATCATAATAGCAGAGTGAAAAACTTTCTTTGTGAACATCCATTCCGATGAAAAGTGTGGTAAAATGAAACATATAAGACCTCCAATTGAGTGTGGTAATTCCTGTTAGAAGTTGATTGTTTTTTTATTCTAGTGTACAGGTAAATCCACGAATTCTCAACTGGGGGTCTTTACATATTGTCTATGTAATCAATGACCAAGTGGCACAATTGTGATCCACGCCTATAGAGAGTAAGATAGGACTCGCGTCAGGACCATTGACCTGTAGGTAACCAATCCACAATATCAGAATGGGCATGCAACTAGAAAAAAGTTACATGCGTCTTTTCGCGTATGTTGCGGAAAATGGAAGATTTTACTTGAAAATCGGGGGGGGGGGGTAGGGTATAATGCTTATAGAAGCTAAAAATAGCTAGCTAATAGTAAAATGAGGGAGATGTAATCTGAAAGCATTTTTAGTTACCTATCTTATTTTTAGCTATGCATAGAATACAGGAGGATAATAATGCATCATTCTAGAAGTAAATCTTTTGACTGGTACGGATTGAAACAGCACTTCTCAATTCGTAAATACCACTTTGGTGCTGCTAGTGTCTTACTTGGGATGTCATTGGTTATGGGGGCTGGTGCGCAAACTGCTCAAGCAAAAACAACCACTGCAACAACAGGAGCAACAACACTAGCTTCATCAACAGAGGTTGATCCGTCAACAACTACTGAAGCATCAGCGACAGAAGCTACACCAACTACTGCCTCGACAGAAGTAGCAACTGCAGAACGTACAGCGACTATTGAATATACTGTTGAGTACCAAGATGAATCAGGGAAAGTTGTATCATCAACTGTTAAGTCAGTTGAAACGAAAACAACAGATACAATTGCTATTGCAATCGTTACTGAGTCAGCAATAGTACCTGAAGGTTATGAACTAGCTGCGAATGAAACGGCAACAGCTACGACGGGAGTTATAGAAGCTGGTCATTCAAAAGTTGTCTTCAAAGTTGTGAAGAAAGCTGAAGAAAAAGCGGCAACTTCTGAAACTACTACAACAGCTTCAACAGAAACAGCAACTGCTAAATCAACAGAAGGCGCAGCTACAACAACTGCAACAGTTTCTGAAGCTGTAAAAACACCTGCTACCGTAGAAGAAGCAAAAACTGTTCTTGAGCAAGTAACTTCAGAAGCAGAAGTTTTGGCAAATGAATCTGAACGCCTTGTAGCTGCATCTGACAAGGAAAATACAGCCTTGAAAGCAGCTGCTGCAGCGACTAAATTAACTGCAACACAAGCAACTGCAGTCTTGAAGGATTCAGTAGCGACACTTGAGGAAGTAAACGCTCAAATCAGTGCAGTTCGTATAAACGTAGAAGCTCTAGTCTTAGAATTGCGTAAGTACTTGGGGACAGATGTTATCGAAATCGCTCTGAATACTTCAATTTCAAATTTGAATGTTACTGAGGGAAGTGGTCTACTCGTAGCAACTACTTCAACAGCGACACCGTCTATGGAAGACCCGCATGGAGCAACTGTTGGAAGACATGAACTTCCTACTGGTACCGCCGCAACAACTGAGAAAGGATGGTACACGTTTGGAGCGTATGATTTGAGATCATATAACACTAACCAAGCAGGTTCAGTAGTTGGAGGGGCTGCAGTTCCAGCGTATATTCGCTATTCTTTGGATGGAGATTCGACAACAACAACGGTTCTCGCTGAATTAGTAAGTACCACGGACGGACAAGTATTGGAAAAGGTTACAATTGAGCCAGGTGCTAGCGTGGAACTTACTTATCCGACTACATTCAATGCTAAAAATCAGGCTGTAACATTATTCTATGATACTTCAGAAGCAGTTGAGGGCGGAGTTTCAGGGACAATCAAATTTAATGTCAAGGAAAAAAATTCTGGTGTAGATACTTATAGTACTACTTATGTTCCTCCGTATCTTGTAAATACTACTCGTTATGTGACTGAGAACGGAGATTTAATCGCGACTTATAATGTCCAAACTATTTCTGGACAACCCGTGACATCTTCTGGTCAACGTGAATTTACGGGTGTAGAGTATGTAAGTCAGTCGATTGAGGTTGCCGATAGTATCTATCCAAAAGGTTCAACATCTGTTGCAGCTACATATGACCTTGGCAATGCAGTAAAAGTTAAAGTTATTCGAGAAGTAGTTGACCATGGAAAAATGACCTTGACTTTCTATGTGACAGATCCGTCATATACTAAATCGTATGATTTAGTCACTACAGATACGACAGGATTTTTACCAGTATTTCAGACTTCCGAATTGACACACCGTGTTGGTAATACTTATGTGTATAATAAGAATCAAAATTTCATCGGAAACTATATCACTGACCCTAACGATCCAACTGGTTCCAGAAAGATTTACGCGGTAAGTGCACAAAATGATAAAGGTAGTATGTATCGTATAGTTGCTAATTTTTCAGGTGATGATACTACTGATGGTCCAAGTGGTAGATTATATTTATCGACTGAGGTTTGGACAACAGCAACAAATGGCGTAGATGATAAAGATTTTTCTTGGCGTACTGGTCTTGTTGGAGATCCTTACGCTAATAAAGGTTACACACCTGGTGGGCGTCAAAATATTCTCCGTGTTGGTACAACTGCTTCTGCCAATCAAATCACATACATCTATCGTGCACTTGCACAAGAGGCTATCATCCGCTACAAAGTTGAAGGTGCGACAGATTATTTGGAAGATTCAGGTACCTTGACTGGTGGTTCAGGAACAGATATTAACTATTCAACTGAAGACACAATTAATAAGTATAAAAAATTGGGTTATGAGCTTGTATCTGACAATTTCACTACTGACGCTGGTCAGGATTACGACTACGACACATCAGTTAGACAAGAGTTTTTAGTAGTTATCAAGCCTCGTGTCGTTGACGTTCCTAAAGGCGTTGTACCGAGAAAACCAGTGGATCCAGCAGATCCAAACTCACCAGTATGGCCAGATACAGTAAAAAATCAGGAAACTACCCAAGCAGTAACGCGTACTGTTGAGTACAAGTATGAAGATGGAACACCAGTCCGTATAGATGCGTCAGGTAATATCTTGCCAAAAGACTCTACTGAGGGTACACCACTTGTTAAGACTCAAACAGTAACCTTTACTCGTCCAGCTCAAGTTAACCTTGTTACAGGTGAGATTACTTATGGTGAATGGTCAGCAGATTCTACAGATGTTCTAAGTGGTAACTTGATTCCAGAAATCACAGACTATACTGCAACTCGAACGACTCTTGAAGGTGCAGATGCTCCAATGATTGAATCTGTTACAGATAAAACAGTTGTTGCAACAGATGCGGACATCAATGAGGTCGTTTACTACACACCAAATCCTAAGTATGGTGATGTAGTTGTAAATTATGTCAATACAGACGGAAAAGTAATTGCAACTCCAGTGGTGGATACTAATGATGCTCTTGTAGGAACAGATTACTCTACTGCTGATCGTGTACCAGAGAAAATTGTTGAAGATACAACTGGTGATGTCTACTACTATAAAGAAATCAAAGCTGAAGATGCAGCTAAAGAAACAGGTAGAGTAGTAGAAGGTACGACAGAAGTTACATACATCTACCAAAAAGCTGGTAGCGTTAATGTTAACTATGTCGATACAGAAGGTAATGTTCTTAAAGATCCAGTTGCAGACATGACAGATGGTAAACCAGGTTCTGGCTATGACACTGTTCTTGATAACAAACTGGCTAGCATCTCAGTAGATGGCAAACTTTACCGCCTTGTTCCAGCAGGAACTTACAACGTAGGTACAGTTTCAGGTGACAACAACTTGACAGCAGTTGGTAACGGTAAGGCAACAGGTATCGATGCTACGACTGGTACAGTTGAAGCAGGCGTAACTAAAGAAATCACTTACGTTTACGAAGAAGTGAAAGGTGACGTTGTAGTTGAGTACTACGATACAGAGGGTAACCAAATTGCCAAAACAGTCGTAGACGAAGACGATAAGTCTGTCGGTACAGTCTACAACACTGACGAAGACAACAAACCAGAGAAAATCACAACTGAAGATGGAACAGTTTACTACTACAAAGAAGTGAAAGATACTTCTGCAGCTGAAGATGGTACTGTTGTAGAAGGTACAACAACTGTTCAATACGTTTATGAAAAAGCTGGTTCAGTCAACGTTAACTATGTAGATGTAAATGGTACCGAAATCAAGGCAGATGTATTGGATGTTGAAAACGGCAAACCAGGTTCTGACTACGATACACTTGTGGACAACCGTCCAGATACAATTGTTGCTAAAGATGGTAAGACTTACAAACTTGTTCCAGCAGGTGACTACCCAGTAGGTTCAGTAGCAGCAGACAGCAACTTGGCTTCAGATGATACTCCAACAGGTGCAGTTGAAGCAGGTGTGACTAAAGAAGTTACTTACGTTTACCAAGAAGTCAAGGGTGACGTTATTGTTCATTACGTTGATACTGAAGGTAATCCAATCTCAGGTACAACAGATGACGGCAAACAAACGGAAAGCACAGTTGAAGACACACCAGAAAGCTCAACAGGTACTCCGTACAACACAACAGACCTCCGTCCAAATACTATCACAACAGCAGACGGTAAGATCTACAAACTTGTTCCAGCAGCAACAATCGGTAAAGAAGATGGTAAGGTTGTAGAAGGTACAACCGAAGTCACTTATGTCTATGAGTTACTTCAAGGTGATGTTATCGTACATTACGTCGATACAGAAGGCAACACAATTGCAGACGATGTGACAGACCAAACTATCACAGATACAGGTACAGAGTACGATACTAAAGATAACAAACCAGAGAAAATCGTTAATGACAAAACTGGCGATGTTTACTACATCTTGCCAAAAGATGAAGTCAAAGCAGGTGATAAAGAGACTGGTAAAGTTGTAGAAGGTACGACAGAAGTTACATACATCTACCAAAAAGCAGGTAATGTTGTTGTTAACCATACATTGGCTGACGGTACTGTCATCAAAGATCCAGTAAACGACGAAACAAATGCGAAACCAGGTAGTCCATACGATACAAAAGATAACAAACCAGAAACGATTACTACTACAGATGGCAAAGTTTACAAACTTGTTCCAAATGCTACTAAAGGTAACGAGACTGGTGATGTTGAAGCAGGTAAGACTATCGAAGTAACTTACATCTACGAAGAAGTTAAGTCTGACGTCGTTGTAGAATACTACAACACAGATGGTGAAGTTATTGCAGCAACTGTTGTTGATGAAGATGATAAGTCTGTTGGCACAGTCTACAATACAGATGAAGACAACCGTCCAGAAACAATTACTGCGACAGATGGTACAGTTTACTACTACAAAGAAGTGAAAGACACTTCTGCACCAACAACTGGTAAAGTAGCAGAAACGACTACAACTGTTCAATACGTTTATGAACAAGCTGGTAACGTTGTTGTTAACTACATCGCTGAAGATGGTACAGTTATCAAGGCACCAGTGAATGATGAAACAAATGCTAAGCCAGGTACTGAGTACAACACAGCTGACAACAAACCAACTACTATCACAACTGAAGACGGTAAGACTTACGAGTTGATCCCAACAGCGACAATCGGTAACGAAACTGGTAACGTTGAAGCTGGTAAGACAACAGAAGTAACTTATGTCTACAAAGAAGTGAAAGGTTCAGTGGTTGTTAACTATGTAACAACTGATGGCACAGTTCTTCAAGCGCCTGTGACAGATACACCAGAAACATCTACAGGTACAGCTTACGATACAAAAGACAACAAACCAAATACTATCACAACTGCAGATGGTAAGACATACAAACTTGTCCCAACCCTTACTCAAGGTTCTGAAACAGGTAAAGTTGTTCCAGGTGTAACTGAAGTCACTTACGTTTACGAAGAAGTTAAGGGTGATGTTGTTGTTAACTATGTAAACACTGCAGGTGAAGTAATCGCTCCTCAAGTAGTGGATACGAAGACAACTTCAACAGGTACAGCTTACGATACAACAGATAACAAGCCAGCTAAGATTACAACTGAAGATGGCACAGTTTACTACTACAAAGAAGTAGATGCAACTTCAGCTACTGAAACTGGTAAAGTCGTTAAAGGTACAACAGAAGTTACTTATGTTTATGAACAAGCTGGTAACGTTGTTGTTAACTACATTACAGAAGATGGTACAGTCATCAAGACACCTGTTAATGACGAAACAAACGCAAAACCAGATAGTCCATACGACACAACTGATAACAAACCAACAGAGATTGTTACAGAAGATGGTTCACGTTATGTCTTGATTCCGTCTAAGACAATTGGTACAGAAAACGGTACAGTTGAAGGTGGTAAGACAATTGAGATCACTTATGTGTATAAGAAAGTCGCTAACTGGATCCCACAAATTCCAGGTGTACCAGAAGGACAAGAACCAAAAGTTCCATATCCATTTGATCCAACCAATCCAGATGTACCAGTAACACCAACTCCAGATACAGTGATTCCAAACGTTCCAGGCTACACACCAGTAGATCCTAAGGACAACACACCACTGAAACCAGTTGATCCAAACGATCCAGGTAAAGGTTATGTGCCACCAACACCAGAAGATTCTGGCGTTGACACACCAGTCCCTTACGTTCAAAATGGTAACGTTGTGGTGAACTACGTGGATGAAAATGGCAATGTGCTTAAGACACCTGTTAACGACGAAACAGACGCAAAACCAGATAGTCCATACGACACAACTGATAACAAACCAACAGAGATTGTTACAGAAGATGGTTCACGTTATGTCTTGATTCCGTCTAAGACAATTGGTACAGAAAACGGTACAGTTGAAGGTGGTAAGACAATTGAGATCACTTATGTGTATAAGAAAGTCGCTAACTGGATCCCACAAATTCCAGGTGTACCAGAAGGACAAGAACCAAAAGTTCCATATCCATTTGATCCAACCAATCCAGATGTACCAGTAACACCAACTCCAGATACAGTGATTCCAAACGTTCCAGGCTACACACCAGTAGATCCTAAGGACAACACACCACTGAAACCAGTTGATCCAAACGATCCAGGTAAAGGTTATGTGCCACCAACACCAGAAGATTCTGGCGTTGACACACCAGTCCCTTACGTTCAAAATGGTAACGTTGTGGTGAACTACGTGGATGAAAATGGCAATGTGCTTAAGACACCTGTTAACGACGAAACAGACGCTCCAGCAGGCAAGTCTTATGACACAACTGACAACAAGCCAAACACTATCACTACAGAAGATGGTACAACTTATGAGCTTGTTCGTGTGGAAGGTTCAGAAACTGGTACTGTTGTAGGTGGTAAGACTACTGAAGTAACATACGTTTACCGTAAAGTAGAAACACCTGCTAAGAAAGTTGTAACAAACCACGTTGACGAAGATGGTAACCCAATTGCACCACAAGAAGAGGGTACAACACCGAACAAGTCAATCCCAGGATACGAGTTCACAGGTAAGACTGTAACAGATCCAGACGGTAATACAACACACATCTACCGTAAGGTAACTAAGGTTGTAACAAACCACGTTGATGAAGACGGTAACCCAATTGCACCGCAAGAGGAAGGTACAACACCGAACAAGTCAATCCCAGGATACGAGTTTACAGGTAAGACTGTAACAGATCCAGACGGTAACACAACACACATCTACCGTAAGGTAAGCAAACCTGTTGCACCAAAACCACAGGCTCCTGTAGCTCCAACAACTGCTAAAGCTGGTGCGGCTCAATTGCCAAACACTGGTGAAGCTTCATCATCAGCAACAGTACTTGGTGCAGGTATGCTTATTGCAGCTCTTGCTCTTGCAGGTAAACGTCGTCGCAACGAAGACTAATTATGTTTCTTTACACGAATTCTTCCCCCGATAGAATAAGTGAAGAAATTTAGATAAATGTAGAAAGAATTACCTTTCTGAAAAAATGGTCCATTGGACCATTTTTTTGTTTGAATTTTGATATACTAGACATAGTATATTCAACGAAAGAATGAGAATTTGATATGAAATTAGTCTATACAGATATTCGCAATCCTCTGACGCAGTATTTAACGGATACCGCAGCAGAATTTGCTAAGGAAGCTAAGCGAGTTTTTTATATTGCTCCAAACTCTCTATCCTTTGAGATGGAACGCAAGGTCTTGGAATACCTACCTGAACAAGCAACCTTTGATATTATCGTGACCCGTTTTGGGCAATTGGCCCGCTATTTGATGATTGATAGGAAAGAATCAGCTCAACCGCTGGATGATGTTGGTCTGGCAATGATTTTCTTTTGTGTTCTATCGCAATTTGAAGATGGCGACTTGAAAGTCTATGGTCGGCTGCAGAAGGATTTTGGCTTCGTTCAACAGTTGGTCACTTTATACAAAGAGTTGCAACGGGCAAATATGTCTATTTTGGACTTGGAAGCCATGGAGTCGCCAGATAAGCAGGCTGATTTGGTAAAGATTTTTCTGGCTGTAACAGGCATTTTGTCCAAAGAAGGCTTTGAGCATCAGTCTAAGTTGGCACAGCTGACTAGCTTGGTGGAAACTGGTCAGTTGGATGAGCAGTTGAAGAACATTGTGTTGGTAGTAGACGGATTTTCTCGTTTTTCGGCTGAAGAAGAAGCTTTAGTAAGTGCTTTAAATGAACGGGTGTCGGAAATCCTGATTGGTGTATATGCCAGCAAGAAAGCTGTGCAAGCGACCTATACGGAAGGCAATGTCTATCAAGCCAACGTTGATTTTTTACGTCAGCTATCAGCGCAGTTCCAGACTAAGGCAACTTATATTGGTCAAGAGCCAGTCTTGGACAGTATTGGAAAATTTTCAAAGAATATGGAGTCGATTTATGATTATAGCGGAACTTTACTTGAGTTGACTCCAGCTGACCAAGAAAAAATCAAGCTATGGGAAGTCGTTAACCAAAAAGAAGAGGTGGAGCAGGTAGCAACGGCAATTCGTCAGCATGTGCATCAAGGGGTTCGCTATAAAGACATCTTGTTGCTCTTGGGGGATGTGGATAGCTACAAGTTGCAGATTGGCAAGATTTTTGACAAGTATGACATTCCTTACTATTTCGGCAAGGCAGAGGAGATGAGTCATCATCCCCTGGTCCATTTTGTGGAGTCCTTGGAACGCTTACGTCGCTATCGTTTCCGAGCGGAAGACCTGCTCAATCTCCTCAAATCTGGTTTGTACGCCAGCATTTCCCAAAAGGAGCTGGACCTATTTGAGTCTTACATCCTCTTTGCGGATATGAAGGGGCAGGCTGCTTTTTCGAGGGCTTTTTCGGTCAATGGCAGAGCTGACTATGACGCTGAAGTCATTAAGGAGAAAAGGCTTGTCTATGATTTGGCTGTCTTGGAACCTCTACGTGCTAAGATTATGGAGCCTTTGAACCAGCTGTTTAAGGCTGGACCACAATCTGGAACTGCCTTGCTTGAGAAATTTATGGCATTTTTGGAGGCGATTGAACTTCCTAAAAATATGGAAAAAATGTCTCGAAATTTGAGCGAAGTAGAGCAAGAAAAAGAAGAGCAGGTCTGGAAAAGTTTTACCTATATTCTTGAGAATTTTCATCAGATTTTCGGAAAAGAAAAGTTGAAAATGGATGATTTTCTGGCTATTTTACAGGCTGGAATGCAGGCCAGCCACTATCGTACCGTTCCTGCAACGGTTGATGTGGTCAATGTCAAATCCTATGATTTGATTGAGCCACACACTGCAAAGTATGTTTATGCTATCGGAATGGGCCAGTCCAATTTTCCAAAAGTTGCCAAGAATACCAGTTTATTGACAGAAGAAGAGATGGAAAAAGTCAATCTTGTTTCAGCTAGTTCTTCACGTTTTGATTTGGTCAGCCGAGAGAATATCAAGAAGAACCATGCTGCCATGATGTCTCTGCTTAATGCTGCGACGGAACAGTTAGTTATTTCCACACCTCAGATTTATAACGAAGGTGAGGATAGTCTCTCCCCTTATATCAAGATTCTCCAAAAAATGGGGCTGAAATCTGAAGAACGTGGACGGATTAAAAGACTTAGTCCGCAAGACATCGGTCACTACAAGAGTCTCTTATCCCGTTTGATTGAGTCGGAAAGACCATCTCTTGATAATGAAGAATGGGAAGGGCAGACGGCCTTCTGGACAGTCTTGGTTCGCCATTTGAAGAAGAAATTGGAGTCGCAAGGTATTGAAATTCCGACCATTACTGGCGAAATTACTTCTAAACAACTTTCAGATGAAACCTTGGCTGCTTTATATCCAGAGGATAAGCCACTCAATCTTTCTGCATCCAGCTTGACCAATTTCTACAATAACCAATATCTTTACTTTGTCCGCAATGTTCTTCGCTTGCGGGAACAGGAATCCATCCATCCGACTGCCTTTCAGCATGGTTTGTTCTTGCATCGGATTTTTGAACGAGTGGTCATGGACCAATCTGATCTAGATTTTGATCAAAAAGTGGACAAGGCCATCCTGCGTACGCATGACGAGGCAGAATTTGCTATGTTTTATAACCAGGCTGCGGATGCTCGTTATACGGAGGAGGTGCTGGATAAGATTGCTCGTTCCAGTGCGACTATTTTGCGGGATAATGATTTGGTTGAAATTGATGGTCAGGAAAAGAGTTTCCGTCAGGATAAGGCGCTGGTTTTTGACCTTCAAAATGGCAAGAGTGTGCATGTCAATGGTACCATTGACCGCTTGGATACCTTACAAATCAATCAGGCTGTCGGTGTTGTGGATTACAAGTCCAGTGACCAATCTTTTTCAGTTGGGGATTTTTACAATGGTCTAAAACCTCAGTTGGTGACCTACTTGGCAGCCTTACAAGAGCTGGATGAAACCAAGGATAAACCTGTTTTTGGAGCTATGTATTTGCATTTGCAGGATCCGATTATCAAATTAAAAGACACAAAGAATTTAGAACAGCTAGAAGGAGCTGCCAATACTAGCTTGGTTTACAAGGGGTTTTTCTTGAAGGAGGAAAGTCTGGGGCTCAATCATTTTTATCAGACTCGTAACCAACTCTACACAGAAGATGAGTTTGCGGTTTTATTGAACCACAACCAAGAACTCTACAAACAAGCTGCCATGGACATTCTGGCTGGTCGCTTTGCTATTAACCCTTATACAAAAGATGGGCGTTCGGTGGCAGGTGAGCAGCTGAAGGCAATCACTGGTTTTGAGGCGGATCGGCACATGGGCATGGCACGGCGGTTGGTCAAGGAGGCCAAGCGTCAAGATTGGATGGAACGAATGAAAGGAGGTCAGGACTAATGGCTTTTGAACAATTTTTAAGCACGGAAGAAATCAGGGCTGTGCAGCTGGCGGAAGCCAATTCTGATAAGCAACAAAAACGCACACCTGAGCAGATTGAAGCCATTTACACGCACGGTCAGAATGTTCTGGTCTCTGCATCGGCCGGGTCAGGAAAGACCTTCGTCATGGTTCAACGGATTTTGGATAAGTTGAAGCGTGGTGTGGGAATCGACCAGCTCTTTATCTCGACCTTTACAGTCAAGGCGGCTGGTGAGTTGAAGGAGCGGATTGAGAAAAATCTCAATGAAACCATTGCGGAGACGACCGATATGGACTTGCGTCGGCATTTGTCTGCCCAGTTAGCGGATTTGACCAAGGCAGACATCGGTACCATGGACTCCTTTACGCAGAAATTGGTGACAACCTATGGTTATAGCCTTGGTATTTCTCCGCAGTTTCGGATTTTACAGGATGAGACAGAAAAAGCGAGTCTGAAAAAAGAGGTCTTTGACCAGCTCTTTGCAGATTATCTTGAAAAGGATGAAAATGGTGCATTCCGCAAACTGGTTCGCAATTTTTCGGGCAACCGCAAGGATAACAGTGGTTTCCGTCAGGTTGTTTATCAGGTGCATGATTTTAGCCAATCGACGAGCAGTCCAACTAAATGGCTGAAAGAGCAGGCTGTTCAAGCTGATTTGTACAGTCAAGAGCGTATAGAGCAGATGCTAGAGCAAGGCTTTAAGGAAAAAGTGTTAGACAAGCTCTATCAAGCTGCAGATTTCTTCCGCTACCATGTGGAATGGGGCAGAAATGACTTTGGTTCTGCCAAGTATTTTGCAAATGTGGAAGAAGTCTTGGATTTGCTGACAGGTTTAGATAGTCTGGACCAGAAGGACTTGATGGAGCGGGTTGAAAGAATCCTTCTCATCAATGATCAGTCCAGAGGCAAGGGTCTGACCAATGCCAATCGACCAAAAGATGAGCATTTGATAGCCTTTAAAGAAGAATACAATGCTGGCAAGAGCCAGATCATCTCAGGACTACGAGATTTGGGTCAGGAAGTTTATGAATTAACCCTGCTGAAAGATTATCAGATTCAAGCTGTGCCCTTGCTGATATTATTACGTGACTTTGTCTTGGATTTTTCGCAGGCTTATCTGGATGTCAAAATCAAGGAAGCAGCTTTTGAATTTGGCGATATTGGGCATTTCGCTATTCGTATTTTAGAAGAAAATGCAGACATCCGCCAGTTTTTCCAAGAAAAATACCACGAAGTCATGGTGGACGAGTACCAGGATAACAACCATAGTCAAGAGCGAATGCTGGATTTGCTGTCTAACGGTCACAACCGCTTTATGGTGGGCGACATTAAGCAGTCCATCTATCGATTCCGTCAGGCGGATCCGATGATTTTCCAAGAGAAATTTGAACTGTATCAGGCAAATCCTCAGGCTGGGAAATTGATTTTGCTCAAGGAAAATTTCCGTAGTCAGATTGAGGTCTTGGAGGCGACAAATGCTATTTTCACGCGCCTGATGGACCGTCAAGTAGGGGAAATCAAGTATGACGACACCCACAGTCTAGTGGCTGGTAGTCCTGGTCAAAAAATTACCCAGCCCAAGCATGAGATGGAATACTTGATTTACGATCAGCAGGATAGCGCAAACTCTTCAACGGATGCTGAGGAGGAAACATCTCTGACTGCTGGTGAAATTGAGGTTGTTGCAAAAGAGATTATTCGTCTTCACAATGAAGAAGGAGCAGACTTCAAGGACATCACTCTCTTGGTGCAAAAACGGACGCACAATGACCTCATTATGTCTATTTTTGAAAAACATGGGATTCCTATTGTGGCAGATGGCGGAGCAACCTCCTATCTGCAATCTTTGGAAGTCATGATTATGCTGGATACCTTGCGGGTTATCAATAATCCACTCAATGACTATGCCTTGGTTGCCCTGCTTAAATCACCTATGTTCCGATTCGATGAAGATGAGCTGACACGGGTTTCCTTGCAGGCTGGGACAGGTTTCTTTTACCAGAAAATGGAAATAGCCCAGCAAACAAATGGGCAACATCCTGAACTTATGTCAGGAGAGTTGAAGAAGAAAATCAAGGATTTCTTGTCTATTTTGGAAAACTGGCGTGCCTATGCCAAATTGCATTCTATTTATGACCTGATTTGGAAGATCTTCAATGAAAAATTCTACTATGACTATGTCGGTGCTCTTCCAAATGGCAGCAAGCGTCAGGCCAATCTATATGCACTAGGTCTGCGTGCCAACCAGTTCGAAAAAACAGGCTACAAGGGCTTGTCCCGCTTCATCGCCATGATTGACCGTGCCTTAGCAAATGACAAGGATTTGGCAGATGTACAAGAGTTTCTACCGCAAAATGCTGTACAGCTGATGACCATTCATAAGTCAAAAGGTCTGGAGTTCAAGTATGTCTTCCTCATGAACATCGATAAGCGTTTCAACTTGGAAGACCATTACCAGTCAGTCATTATCAGCCGGAAAAATGGTCTAGGTATCCAATATTTAGCGGATATGAAAGATAAGGTAAATAGCCCATTGCCTCAGGTGCGAGTCTTAATGAACACCCTTCCTTATCAAACTAATCTCCAAGAGCTAAAAATTGCCAATCTTTCGGAACAAATGCGGTTGCTTTATGTTGCACTAACGCGTGCCGAGAAGAAGCTGTATCTGGTTGGAAAGGGTAATGCTGACAAGTTAGCTGAAAAATACGATGGCAAAAAGGAAAATGGCGTACTTGCCCAATCAACTCGTGAAAGCATGGCGACCTTCCAAGACTGGATTCTAGCCATTGATGAGGCCTTTTCAGGAGAAGACTTGCACTTCAAGAAAGTCTTTGTGACGGATGAGGATTTGACGGAGGAGAAGATTGGCAAACTTATATTGAAGAGTAAGCTAGAAGACGCCAGCCTTAAAGATATTCGTCAATCAGAAGACATCGCCCAGGCCTTGGACCAGTTGTCTTCTGTCCAAGAGTTGAACGAACGCTATAAGGCTGCTATAGAATTACCAAGTTTACGGACTCCAAGTCAAATTAAGAAACTCTATGAGCCTATTTTGGAACAAGAAGGCATGGAAGTTATGGAAAAATACCAGCCCAAACGGACCTTCAACTTGCCAGATTTCTCCAAGAAACCAAAAATCGCTGGAGCCCAAGTCGGTTCAGCAGTGCATGAACTCATGCAACGCTTGGATCTGTCTTGGTTGGTGACTGAAGATACGGTAAGAGAAGCTCTAGAAGCTGTTCATGCTGAGCAAGCGGTTAAAGATAAAATCAATGTTCATATTATTTTGGATTTCTTTGATACAGACTTAGGAAGAGAAATTCTAGCCAATACGGACAAACTCCACCGAGAAGCTCCATTTGCAAGTTTGCAGACAGATCCTGTATCTCAGGAAAACTTTGTCCTTCGTGGGATTATCGATGGCTACCTACTGTATGATGATCATATTGTCCTCTTTGATTACAAGACGGACAAATATGACCAACCAATCCAACTCAGCCAACGTTACCAAGCTCAAATGCAACTCTATGCGGAGGCATTGAAAAAAGCCTACAAGATAAATCGTGTAGACTGTCATTTGATTTTGCTTGGTGGGGAGAAGATTGAAGTGGTCGAAGTTGATGTAAACTAAAAGAGGCTGGGCAAAAGACCCAATGTCATTAAGTTAACTAACCTATCACATTTTGTGGTGGGTTAGTTTTTATGTTACACTAAAAATAAAAGGGGAAAAGTCATGCTAGATCAGATTAAAGCTCATTTACTTGATAGTATTAACGACATCGTTTCTAGTGCCACTCAGTTTGTGCTTCATCCTGAAAAAGATTTTAGTCGGCAAAGTCAGCTAACTATGAAAACCATGATTCAAGCTATACTGACCATGGGGGGTAATACCTTAGCCAAAGAGCTACTTGATTTAGATTTGCCTGTCTCTCAATCTGCCTTTGTTCAACGACGGTATCAGATTAAACACCAAGCTTTTAAAACACTTTTTAGGGATATTACTTCTAAAATTCCAATCTCTGATAATCTCCCTATCCTGGCTGTTGATGGCAGTGATGTGATTCTACCAAGAAATCGTTTTGATAAAACGACCTCTTTTCAAACTGGACCACACCACACTCCTTACAATCTCATTCATATTAATGCTCTCTACAATCTCGAACAAGAGATGTATCATGATTTACGGATCCAAGATAATCGAGAGGTTGATGAACGTGCGGCTTTTATTGATATGATGAAGAACTCTTCTTTCAAACAAGCTCTGGTAATAATGGATAGGGGGTATGAATCCTACAATGTCATGGTTCACTGCCAAGAAAGAAATTGGTCCTATATTATTCGTATTCGTGACGGGAATCATTCTATGAAATCAGGATTTAACCTCCCTGACACCCCTTGTTTTGATGAAAAATTTGACCTAAACATCTGTCGGAAACAAACCAATGAGATGAAGCAACAGTATCAAAATTTTCCTAATCACTATCGCTGTTTACCTAATCACACATCCTTTGACTTTCTACCAAGCTCTAGCCGAAAAAGCGACCCAGTTCAGTTTTACGAACTTCATTTTCGAATGGTGCGTCTCGAAATCAAGCCAGGTTTCTTTGAAACTTTGGTGACAAACACCGATTATTCTCCAGAAAAATTAAAAGATCTCTATGCCTACAGATGGGGCATAGAGACCAGTTTTCGTGACCTAAAATACAGTATCGGTCTGACTCATTTTCATGCAAAAAAGAAGGAAGGGATTCTCCAAGAAATCTACGCTCGCTTTATCAATTTTAATGTTTGTAAATGGCTAACCTCACACGTTGCTATTAAAACATCAAAGTTAAAACAGACTTATAAAATTTGTTTTTCAGACGCTGTTTATGCCTGTCGAAAATTTCTTAGAGAAGAACTTACTTCCTTCCAATTAGAAACCTACATTGCCAAACATTTATCCATCATCCGACCCAATCGAACATTCCAAAGAAAGATAAAAAGCAAGGCACCTGTAAGCTTCACTTATAGAGTAACATAATAGTTGAAAAATTGGGTTAAAAAACCTCCTTTTTGTGCGCCCTAAATACAAAAACTATTCCCGTTTGGTCATCAATTGCTCGGACGGGAATAGTTCCTTTAATTGTTTAAATGCTTAACTTAATGACATTGGGCAAAAGACCAACCTCGCTTCTCAGGGTTCGTGTCAACATCTCAGCGCAGTGGTTGATTGGCAGATTTGTTCGTGTTTTACACTCCAAATCTGACCTAATCAACTGTGCGGGGGCGGGAAGACGAACTCTTTTTTTGGCCAGTCGAGTTCTTTCCCGCTCCCTTTTTCTGTTTGGTTAGATTGAGGCCGAATGGGACAAGATTTTCTTCTTTTTTCAAAATTCGCTGGATATTTTCCTTGTGACGGATGATGACAAATAGGCCCAAAAAGACGATGATGATGGTAAAGAGCCAGTCGTAGCTTGGCAGGATGATTCCTATTGCTGGAAATAGCAGAGCTCCTAAGATGGCTAAGGTTGCTGCTAAGACGCTAGAGAAGGAAACCATGGACGTCAAGTAGAGGCAAAGGGCAAATACTAGAATTAAATAAAAACAGAAGGCAGGAGCAAATCCCATTAACATACCAGCCGACGTTGCCACAGCCTTTCCACCTTTGAATTTGGCAAAGATAGGGAAAGTGTGCCCCAGTACAGCCAGTAGCCCAAAGACAATCGGAGAAATTCCTTGAACATGAAAAATGACTGGGAGCAAGGCTGCCAAAGTTCCCTTGAGAAAATCAACAACAAATACAATCGTTCCAGCTTTTGGCCCAAGAATACGAAAAGTATTGGTCGTACCCGTATTTCCAGAGCCATGCTCGCGAATATTAATCTTGAAAAATGCCTGTCCAATCCAGAGACCTGACGGAATAGAGCCCAACAAATAGGCTACAATCAATAAAATACAATTCAATAACATGCTCTCATTATACCACAAATTCAATTGATTTTTCGTAAAATACTTCTGTTTGCCCTGTTCCATCCGAAAGACAGCAGAAAAATTTTGCAAAAATGCCCAAAAACTTGTAATATAGAAAGGATGATAAGTATGGAGGTCAGTTTTGGCTAAGAAAGAGATTAATATAAATAACTATAATGATGATGCCATTCAGGTATTGGAAGGGCTGGACGCCGTCCGCAAACGCCCCGGAATGTACATCGGATCCACAGATGGGAATGGCCTTCACCACATGGTCTGGGAGATTGTAGACAACGCTGTCGATGAAGCCTTGTCTGGATTTGGTGACCGAATTGATGTGACCATTAACAAGGATGGTAGTTTGTCCGTTTCCGACCGTGGACGTGGAATGCCTGTCGGCATGCACGCAACAGGCAAGCCAACCGTTGAAGTTATCTTCACCGTTCTCCACGCAGGTGGTAAGTTCGGTCAAGGTGGCTACAAGACTTCAGGTGGTCTCCACGGGGTTGGTTCTTCGGTGGTCAATGCCCTGTCCAGCTGGTTGGAAGTTGAGATTACCCGTGACGGAGCTGTTTATAAGCAACGATTTGAGCAGGGCGGAAAGCCAGTCACGACCCTAGAAAAGATTGGTACCGCACCAAAATCAAAAACAGGTACAAAAGTCACCTTTATGCCTGATGATACCATCTTCTCAACGACTGATTTCAAGTTCAATACCATTGCCGAACGCCTGAAAGAATCAGCCTTCTTGCTCAAACAAGTCACCATGACCTTGACAGATGAGCGGACTAGTGAGCAGGAGGAGTATCACTATGAAAATGGCGTTCAGGACTTTGTATCCTACCTCAACGAAGACAAGGAAACTCTGACACCAGTCCTCTATTTTGAAGGAGAAGATGCAGGATTCCAAGTACAAGTTGCTATGCAGTACAACGACGGCTATTCAGACAACATCCTATCCTTTGTCAACAACGTTCGGACCAAGGACGGCGGTACCCACGAAACAGGTCTCAAACTAGCCATTACCAAGGCCATGAACGACTATGCCCGCAAGACCAACTTGCTCAAGGAAAAGGACAAGAACTTAGAAGGTTCTGACTACCGTGAAGGTTTGTCTGCGGTTCTCTCAATCCTTGTCCCAGAAGAGCATTTGCAGTTTGAAGGACAGACCAAGGACAAGCTGGGCAGCCCGCTTGCTCGTCCTGTGGTGGACGGCATTGTATCGGACAAGCTGACCTTCTTCCTTTTGGAAAATGGTGAGCTAGCATCTAATCTAGTTCGCAAGGCTATTAAGGCACGTGACGCCCGCGAGGCCGCTCGTAAGGCACGTGACGAATCTCGAAATGGTAAGAAAAACAAAAAGGACAAGGGTCTTCTGTCAGGTAAGCTAACCCCAGCTCAGTCTAAAAATCCAGCCAAAAACGAACTCTATCTGGTCGAGGGAGATTCGGCCGGAGGCTCTGCCAAACAGGGTCGTGACCGCAAGTTCCAAGCCATTCTACCCTTGCGAGGTAAGGTTATCAATACCGCCAAGGCGAAGATGGCAGACATCCTCAAAAACGAAGAAATCAACACTATGATTTACACCATTGGTGCAGGTGTTGGGTCAGATTTCACTATCGAAGATGTCAACTATGACAAGATTATTATCATGACCGATGCGGATACGGACGGTGCCCACATTCAGACCCTCTTGCTGACCTTCTTCTATCGTTATATGCGACCATTGGTAGAAGCAGGACGGGTTTACATTGCCCTTCCGCCGCTCTACAAGATGTCCAAAGGCAAGGGCAAGACTGAAAAGATTGCCTACGCTTGGTCTGATGGAGAACTTGAAGATCTCCGCAAGGATTTTGGCAAGGGCTTTATCCTCCAACGCTACAAGGGGCTCGGTGAGATGAATGCCGATCAGCTCTGGGAAACAACTATGAACCCTGAAACTCGTACTCTTATCTGTGTTACCATTGAAGACCTAGCCCGTGCTGAACGCCGTGTGTCCGTCCTCATGGGCGACAAGGTCGAGCCACGCCGCAAGTGGATTGAGGACAATGTTAAGTTTACCTTGGAGGAAGCAACAGCTTTTACTAAATAATCTCAGGGAAGTTGAGGTGCCATATGGTTTTAGAAAATAAATTGGGGATTGAAAATTCGGCTGAATTAGCCCGTCTTGAGGAACAAATCAGCAAGAAAAAAGCAGCTCAACTGTTCGAAACTGGCCAACTGTTCCAGATAGAAGTTGGAACTTTTGCAGGTTTGGTACACATTCATCAGGCTTTATTTGAGGATATTTACGACTTTGCAGCTAAGATTCGCGATGTTAATATTGCCAAAGATAATTTTCAATTTGCCCCTCGTATTTTTCTGGAGCAGTCATTGGCTCACATTGACAAGCTACCTCATACTACTTTCGATGAGATTGTTGACAAGTACGCAGATATGAACATCGCACATCCCTTCCGTGAAGGAAATGGTCGTAGTATGCGTATCTGGTTGGATTGTATGCTACGGGATAGTTTGGGTAAGGTTGTTGACTGGAATAGCATTGATAAAGATGAGTATTTCAATGCAATGGTTAGAAGCCATGTGTCAATAGGAGAGCTTAAATATCTGTTATTGCAAGCCTTAACGGAGGATCTTGGTCAGGCTACTTATTTCAAAGGCATCGACCATTCTTATTACTATGAAGGATACAATCTCTATCGCACAGAGGATTTGTAACTCTAGCAGAAGCAAACTATGTGAGGTGTTTTATGCCACTAAGAGTAAAATTAACTGACCGTTTTCAAAAACGGTTGTCTGAATGGGCTCGAAAGCGCAAGCCATTTAAAAACAAACAGGAATTAGAAGAAAAGTTTGACCAGGCGCTTGAAACTTGGAAATCCTCCAAGACTAGAGAACGGGCAGAAGCCTTGTTGTCTGATCAAGGGAAATTGGAACATTTTCTACAAGATATCGAGAAGAAATTGGCGCGACTTCCATTTGGCGGGGACAAGTTTTCAGCCATTCCAGGCTTGATTTCCATGGTGCGAAGCTATATTCGTAGGGATTACAGCAAGTTACCCAAAGGGACAATTCTCGCAATTATAGGTGCTTTGATTTATTTTTTTAGTCCTATTGATGCCTTACCAGATTTCATCCTTGGAGCAGGTCTACTTGATGATGCCTTTGTCCTTAATGCCTGTTTGAAATTAATCAAAACAGATGTCGATGATTTCAGAAACTGGCAGGCAAGTCAGCGGAAATTGGAAGAGTAGCTCTGCTATGACAAAAGGAGCAGAAATTGTTAGAAAAAGTCGAGCGATTTATTGCTGAAATCAACAGAATTGACAGGGAGCTTTTCCAGGACTATTTTGAAACGGGAAAGGTTGAAAAAGTCAATCTCAAACATACATTTACTAAGGTGCCAACTCAACCTATTCTGGCTTATCGACTCAACTTACACGAATCTATCAATGACTACTTGATGCGTGCTGATGTGAAGGACATTGCCTATTTTTACCGTGTCAAAACATCGGAATCCATTTTGGATAAGATTGAGCGTTTTAAGGAGAGAAATGAGGGATATCCTGTCAACTCCATTCTCAATGATATTTTCGGTGCTCGTATGATTTTGACTTCTGAGGAAATCGCAGAGGTCATGGAGCGTCTGGATGACTGGCAGGAAAAATATGGACTGAAAAACTGGTATCTGCGAGATAAGGACGACTATGTCGGCATTCATATCTATTTCAAAAATAAGAGTAATTTTTATTATCCGTGGGAATTGCAACTCTGGGATGAGAAGGATGTCGATGGCAATATCGCCAGTCATATCAAGTATAAAAGGAAGTTTGTGGGGTAAAAAATGGATTGGAAATTAGAGTCAGATGTTAATGACTGGGTAAAAGGTCAGTTAGACCGTATTGGATTACGAAAGTTGCAAGATTACAATGAAGAATCAGGTATGAGTCCTTATATGAGAGAGGCTCTGAGAGGGTCTGCCAAAACGGAATCTAAAGCTAATTTTGGTAAGCCAGATTTTCATGTAGAAAAATACAGTCGTCCTGTTATCTTTGAAAATAAATTTTCAGCAAAAAAATTACTTGCTGAAAATAAAGACGGTATCAAACAAGATGATAGTTCTGTTTCTGCTTATGCAGTTAATGGTGCTCTGTATTATGCTAGAAATATGATTGCTTCTGGTAAATACAGCGAGGTCTTTGCGATTGGTGTGGCTGGTGACAACGAAGAAAATGTTTCTCTCAAAGTTTACTATGTCTTCGGTTCTGCTCTAAATGCCTATAAAGAATTAACAACCGTTCAAACTCTTGATTTTCTTGAAAATGAAAAAAGTTTTGAAACGTTTTACAAGAACGCTGTTCTGACAGAAGAAGAAAAACATCAGATTTTAATTGATAGTCAAGCGGTCTTGCAAAGTTATGCCAAGAAACTCAATCGCCTGATGCACAATCATAATATCACTGCTCCACAGAGAGTTCTCTATGTATCTGGTATGCTTTTGGCCATGCAAGATATTGAAATGCTTACTCCAAATGGTGACAAAATTAAGTTAGACGACGGTCTAATTCCTGACAATTTATTAGGGAAACAAGTCAAAGACAAGCATGATGGCGAATTGATTGTAACGCATATTTCAAATTTTCTAGAAAACAGAGGGATTGAGAAAACCAAGCGTGACTTGATGATTTCCTCTTTCAAGGAAATTTCAAAAGATGCTCAGCGTGACGAAAAGACAGACCTTGATAAAGAAGTTGCCAAGTTGATTGATGGTCAGGCAAGTGTGACCAAACAAATTTTCACCTTTATCTACGAATACATCTTCAAAGCCATTGACGGTTTGGGTGGTCATATTGATATTATGGGGGAAATGTATTCTGAGTTTCTCAAGTATGCTCTCGGAGATGGTAAGGAAATTGGCATTGTCTTAACGCCGCCTTATGTGACCAAGATGATGTCACAGATTTTAGCAATCAAAAAAGATAACAAAGTAATGGACTTGGCGACAGGTTCTGCTGGATTCTTGATTTCTGCAATGGAATTGATGATAGAAGATGCCAACGCTATCTTTGGTAAGGCGACCACGGCCGCAAATGAAGCTATTGATGCACTCAAGAAAAACAATCTTCTCGGCGTTGAGCTAAACGCAGAGATGTTTACTTTGGCGGCGACCAACATGATTTTACGTGGTGATGGTTCAAGTCGTATTGAGAAAGGTTCAGCCTTTAACCGCCCAGAAAGTCTCTTTGAAAACTTCAAGGCTGACCGTCTGTTGTTGAACCCACCTTTTTCTTATGATGAAAATGGACTGCCTTTCTTAGAACATGGTCTTGATAAGATGGAAAAAGGAAGCTTAGGTGCGATTATCATCCAAGATTCAGCAGGTTCTGGTAAAGCTACCAAGACAGCCCAATCTATTCTTAAAAAGCATACCATGCTTGCCTCAATCAAGATGCCAGTAGATCTTTTCGTGCCAATGGCAGGGGTGCAGACGTCAATTTATATTTTTGAAGCTAAGACCCCTCACGATGTAGAACGCCCTGTCAAATTCATTGACTTCAGAAATGATGGCTACAAGCGCGCTAAACGTGGGATTTCAGAAGTGGATAGCCCTGTTCAACGTTATCAAGACATCATCAAGATTTACAAGGCAGGCAGTCGAGCTAAAGTAGAGGCAGATTGGGATTTGGATGCTGTCTATATCGAGGACTTTATCAGTCTAAATGGTAATGATTGGAATTTTGAACAGCACCAAGTCATTGATACCAAACCAACCTTAGAGGATTTCAAAAAGACCGTTGCTGACTACCTTTCTTGGGAAGTTACCCAACTCCTCCAGCAAAAAGGAGAAGACGTCACAAAAAAGCCCTAAGCCCTCGCCTAGCCAAACTAGACAAAGAGTTTGAAGAGGCAGGGGGAGAGTGGCGGGAGTATCGTATCGGAGATTTATTTGAAAAATTAGAATTAAAATGTCATAGAAAGAATTTTGATAAATTAAAAGACACTTCTAAGGTGCAGAGTATGGAATTTAGTCTTCCACTTGTTAATGCAAAGCTTGGTAATAATGGTATTATGTTTTATGGTCGTGAGGAAGATTTTGATAGTGCTGAAATGACCATTGATATCATTAGCAATGGTGCTGTAGCAACAGGTACTGTATATCCACAAATAAAGAAAGTAGGTGTTCTATGGGATGCTTATTTAATAAAATTTAAGAAAGAAATTCTTCCAGAGCACTTGATATTTATATCTTCAGCTTTAGAGAAATCGATTAAACTGCGTTTTGGTTGGGAGAATAAGGCTGTTTGGACAAAAGTTAGGAGAGAATTTTTTGAGCTTCCGACTATTAACGGAAAGATAGCATTTTCATATATGGAGAATTACATAAAGACGCTCGAGGCTGAACGCATCGAGACGCTCGAGGCTTACCTAACAGTAACTGGACTTAAAGAGTATCATCTTACAAAAAATGATGAGAAAATACTTGACAGATTTGCTAAACTCTCCGATACTGAGAGTAGAGTAGAGTATTTGGGTACTTATACCCTATCGGATTTATTTTATCTCAACAGTAGCAAGAGGAAATATAATGCAAATTCAATTGAATTTGGAGGAGAATTTCCATATGTTGCGAGAGGAGAAAGCAATAACGGTATCAGAGGGTATATTACTGAACCAGAAGAGTTTTTAAATCCTGCAGGTTCAATCAGTTTTGGGCAAGATACAGCAACGATGTTTTATCAAAAGGAAGCTTATTTTACTGGAGATAAAATTAAAATTTTACAAGCAAAAGACATTGAACTAGATAGATTTACTGGTCAGTACATTATAACTGCTATGAGAAAAAGTTTTTCTACATTCAGTTGGGGTAGTAGTTCTTTTAATGAACATGTACTGAAAAGCGTTGAAGTTTCTTTACCTACCCAAAACAATCAACCTGACTACACTTTCATGTCCGATTTCATTAAAGTTATCGAAAAATTGGTGATTAAAGACTTGGTTGAATGGACAGACAAGAAAATCCAAGCAACAAAAGAGGTTGTTGCTCAACATTAACATTTTGCTACGGCATGCAAGCGAGCGTTAGCGAGCTCAAAATGGATAATCGCCGCCGTAGTGAAAGAAGCTAATAACAAGGTTATTAGCTTCAGGGAAGTTGGAAGACTTCGGCTTCCAACTTAGGAATGGAACTCCGCAGGAGGTCGCTTCCGTCCCCACTACCTAAGGCGATTATCAAAAAAGTAAAAAAGAAAGATAAACTTTCCGTCAAGAAACAAAGAAAGGAATGTTCAGTTAGTAGAACCAACTGAACACGCCCTAAAGGCTGTGTCAAAAAGATAAATCGTCTTGAAAATCAGGATTTTCTGCCGATTTCCTATTTTGACTTTGTCTTTTACGGGCTTTGTATCTTAATTTATGTCAAACATTCAAAACATGTCCCTTGAGGACATCATGGGAGAGCGTTTTGGTCGCTACTCCAAATACATTATTCAGGAGCGGGCTTTGCCGGACATTCGTGACGGTCTCAAGCCCGTGCAACGTCGGATTCTTTATTCCATGAATAAGGACGGCAATACTTTTGACAAGGGCTATCGTAAGTCCGCCAAGTCAGTCGGGAATATCATGGGGAATTTCCACCCGCACGGTGATTCTTCTATTTATGATGCCATGGTCCGCATGAGCCAGGACTGGAAGAACCGTGAGATTTTGGTGGAGATGCACGGAAACAACGGTTCCATGGACGGCGATCCGCCTGCAGCCATGCGTTACACCGAGGCTCGCCTCTCGGAGATGGCAGGCTACCTGCTGGCCGACATCGAGAAAAAGACGGTACCATTTGCCTGGAACTTTGACGATACGGAAAAAGAGCCCACTGTGCTACCAGCTGCCTTCCCTAATCTCTTGGTCAATGGAGCGACAGGAATTTCAGCAGGATACGCGACTGACATCCCGCCGCATAATCTGGCGGAGGTCATCGATGCCGTTGTTTACATGATTGATCATCCGACTGCTAAGTTAGAAAAGTTGATGGAGTTCTTGCCTGGGCCTGACTTCCCAACAGGTGCCATTATCCAAGGGGCTGACGAAATCAAGAAAGCCTATGAAACTGGTAAGGGACGTGTCGTTGTCCGTAGCCGTTGTGAAATTGAGCAACTCAAGGCTGGTAAGAAACAGATTGTCATTACCGAGATTCCTTACGAGGTCAACAAGGCTGTACTGGTCAAGAAAATTGATGATGTCCGTGTCAACAACAAGGTGCCTGGTATTGCCGAGGTGCGTGATGAGTCAGACCGGACAGGTCTGCGGATTGCCATTGAGCTGAAAAAAGACAGCGATGAGCAAACCATTCTCAACTACCTCTACAAATACACCGACCTGCAAATCAATTACAACTTCAACATGGTGGCCATTGATAACTTCACACCACGTCAGGTTGGCTTGCAGAAGATTCTGTCCAGCTACATTGCCCACCGCCGTGAGATTATCATTGCCCGGTCTAAGTTTGACAAGGAAAAGGCAGAAAAACGCCTCCATATCGTAGAAGGTTTGATCCGTGTCATTTCCATCTTGGACGAGGTTATTGCTCTTATCCGTGCTTCTGAAAACAAGGCGGATGCCAAGGAAAACTTGAAAATCAGCTATGATTTCAGCGAGGAACAGGCTGAGGCTATCGTGACCTTGCAACTTTACCGTTTGACAAACACCGATATTGTGACCTTGGAAAATGAAGAAGCAGCTCTACGCGAGCAGATTCAGACCTTGGCAGCCATTATTGGCGACGAACGGACCATGTTCAATCTCATGAAGAAAGAACTGCGTGAGGTCAGGAAGCAATTTGGTAATCCTCGTTTGAGTGAGTTACAAGATCAAGCAGAAGCGATTGAGATTGATACCGCTAGCTTGATTGTCGAGGAAGAGACTTTTGTCAGCGTGACTAAGGCTGGCTATATCAAACGGACTAGTCCGCGTTCTTTCGGTGCTTCAACGGTGGAAGAAGTTGGCAAGCGGGATGACGATCAGCTGATTTTCTTGCAGAATGCCAAGACAACCCAGCACCTCTTGCTCTTTACCAATCTTGGAAATGTCATCTACCGACCTGTCCATGAGTTGACAGATATTCGTTGGAAGGACATTGGTGAACACCTTAGCCAGACACTCATGAATTTTGAGACCAATGAAGAAATTATCTTTGCTGAATTGGTGGAGAATTTTGAGGAGGGAACTTATTTTGCGGTGACCAAATATGGTCAAATCAAGCGTGTGGAGCGGAAGGAGTTTGCTCCTTGGCGAACTTACAAGTCCAAGTCAACCAAGTATGCCAAACTCAAAGATGCGGAGGATGTGGTCATTACTGTATCACCTGTGGTCTTGGACGACATTATGCTTATCACAGAAAAGGGCTACGCTCTGCGATTTAACATCGAAGAAGTGCCAATCATCGGTGCCAAGGCGGCCGGTGTCAAGGCGGTCAACCTCAAGGACGAGGATGTGGTGGTTGCGGCCTTTATCAGCAAAACCAGCTCCGTCTATCTCCTGACTCAGCGTGGTAGTTTGAAGCGGATGGCGACGGAGGAAATCCCTGTGACCAGCCGTGCCAAGCGTGGTTTGCAGGTTTTGCGAGAGCTCAAGTCTAAACCGCACCGTGTCTTTGCTGCGGGTCCAGTCTTGACGGATCAGGGCGATTTTGATCTCTTTAGCACGACAAATGAAGATGAAACGACAAGTCAAATCTTTCACGTGCAGTCCAAAACGGGTAAACTCTATGATGTCGATGTGACCCAGCTTAGCCTGTCCGAACGAACCAGCAACGGTAGCTTTATTTCAGACACCATTTCTGATGAGGAAGTCTTCAGAGCCTGGATAGACTAAAAAAATTGCTGAGATTTGCTTCGCAAATCTTATCTCCAACCTTTAACAGTCCACTGGACTGTTAAACCCAATCAACCACTGCGCTGAGATGTTGACACGAACACTGAGAAGTGGGTCAGGGCTTTTTGCTATACTGTAGAGGAGGTAAATATTATGAAAATTATCAAATTATTTTTCAGTATAAAAGTCTATCTATGGCTTGTTCTGTCCTTCCTTCTGTTATTGTGTGGTGTATGGGGATACGGTTACATCTCTGGTGAAAAGAGTAATCAGCAGGAAGTGAGTGTCCATACGGCTATTGAGTCTGTCGAGCAAGTCAATGAATTGGTATTTCTAAATACAGCTGTCCAGAAAATTGTGACTGCTAAAAACTACACGGTCTTATTTGGTCAAGAAATGCCCTTCTCAGAGAAATCAGCCCTCTTAATTATCAAGTACAAGGCAAAATTTGGTATCAAAAGTCCTGTATCTATTGAACATCTTTCTGAAAATCGGTACAAAATTACCCTTCCAGCCTTTGAAGTCATTGGATTGGAATTAGATGCAGAAGAACCTTATACCTTATATGATAAGAGTGGTGAGATACTGAGTTTTGCGACAGAAGAGATCGATACTGCCCAACTTATCACAGATGAATTTCAGTCAGCAGAACAAGAAACGTTTCTAGCAGATTATCAGGAGGACATAAAAGAGTCAGCCAAAACCTACTATCAAAATTTATTCAGTGCTATCTCACCTGAAATTCAACTAGAATTTGTTTTTAAAGAGTAAGAGTCTGGTTTACCAGGCTTTTTCTTATATTCACAAAATTTTCTGAATTTTTAATTGAAAATCACTTTCAAAAGTAGTAAAATAATAAAAAATGAATTTGGAGAAACTATATGACAGTGAACATTGACTGGGAAAACCTTGGTTTTTCTTATATGAAACTACCTTATCGCTTCATCGCTCATTTCAAAAACGGCCAGTGGTCTGAGGGGCAATTGACCGAAGATGCGGAACTGCACATTTCAGAAAGCTCACCAGCCCTTCACTATGGGCAGCAGGCCTTTGAGGGCCTTAAAGCCTATCGTACCAAGGAGGGAAAACTCCAGCTCTTTCGTCCAGACCAAAACGCTGAGCGCCTGCAACGGACAGCTGACCGCTTGCTCATGGAGCCTGTACCGACTGATCTTTTCATCAAGGCTTGTAAAGAAGTGGTCAAAGCCAATGCAGACTACGTTCCTCCCTATGGAACTGGTGGCACCCTCTATCTCCGCCCGCTCCTCATCGGCGTCGGCGACATCATCGGCGTCAAACCTGCGGAAGAGTATATTTTCACCGTTTTCGCCATGCCGGTTGGCAACTATTTCAAGGGCGGCCTGGCTCCGACCAACTTCCTCATCCAAGACAAGTACGACCGTGCAGCACCTAACGGAACTGGGGCAGCCAAGGTCGGCGGTAACTACGCAGCATCGCTCTTACCGGGTCAATATGCCAAAAAGCAGGGCTTCTCAGATGTGATTTACCTAGACCCAGCTACCCACACCAAGATTGAAGAAGTAGGGTCTGCTAACTTCTTTGGGATTACAGCCAATAACGAGTTTGTCACACCGATTTCACCATCAATCTTGCCGTCCATTACCAAGTATTCTCTCTTGTATTTGGCAGAGCATCGTCTGGGGATGAAGGCAGTGGAACGTGAAGTCCTTGTCGAAGAATTAGATCAGTTTGTCGAAGCAGGAGCCTGCGGAACAGCTGCAGTCATCTCACCAATTGGTGGTATCCAGATTGCAGACAAACTCCATATTTTCCATAGTGAAACAGAAGTAGGACCTGTCACTCGTAAATTGTATGAAGAATTAACAGGTATCCAGTTTGGTGATATTGAAGCTCCTGAAGGCTGGATTGTCGAAGTAGATTAATTTCAGAGGGCTTGCACTTGCAAGCTCTTCTCTTTTTTTGTAGAATAGTAAAAGTGAGGTTTGAAAATGAGTAAAAAAGATAAAAAAATTGAAATTCAGATTGAAGATAGCAAAGTTCTTGTCAATAGAGAAGAGTTCCCTGGCTACCGCCTTGTTATAGGTAAAAAAGTAATTGGAGAAATTGCAGAATTGGCTGAAAATAACTTTGCAGTTATAAAAAATGGAAACACCGAAAGCTTTTACAAAAAATTAGAAAAAGCAGTCGAAAATATTATTGAAAATTATAATTTAAGTCACTAAAAGGCTTGTAATAGTCGCTATTTTATGTTAGAATAGTGACTGTTAGTGTACGGAGAGATAGCGAAGAGGCTAAACGCAGCGGACTGTAAATCCGCTCCTTCGGGTTCGGGGGTTCGAATCCCTCTCTCTCCATTGAACAGGATACAAAGGACGTTAAGAAATCCGTATGAAAATAGGAAACTGACGTAGTGTGCTAAACACACAAGGAAGTTTATCTTTTTCACTAGGATTTTAGTCCGTGTTCAACTAAGATACGAGAGATGTTCTGGTTTATCAGAAATTTCTGTAGAAAATTAGGAGACTGACGCTGAATGTTAACACTCAAGGAAGGCTATCTATTTTCCTAAGAAATTAATATCGAGTTCAATTTCTTGTGATTAGTAAATAAATGAATTGTATCTATTTTTTGGGGTATCGCCAAGCGGTAAGGCAAGGGACTTTGACTCCCTCATGCGTTGGTTCGAATCCAGCTACCCCAGTAAAGGTACTAGATATAGTCTAGTTCGTCAAAGATGTCTAATTGTTGTTGTCCTTGCGTGTGCCTTAAATAAAATATATTTTATGTTGGGTCGAAAGACCTGATTGTCGGAGGTTTTTTTATAATGAACGAATTTGAAGATTTGTTGAACAGTGTAAGCGAAGTTACACCTGGTAATGTGGTAACTGCAGAAGTATTGACAGTTGATGCTGGTCAAGCAAACGTAGCTATCTCAGGAACTGGTGTTGAAGGCGTATTGACTCTTCGTGAGTTGACTAACGACCGTGATGCTGATATCAACGACCTTGTAAAAGTTGGTGAAACACTTGAATTGTTAGTACTTCGCCAAGTTGTTGGTAAAGATACAGACACTGTTACTTATCTTGTATCTAAAAAACGTTTGGAAGCACGTAAAGCATGGGACAAGCTTGTTGGTCGTGAAGAAGAAGTTGTTACAGTTAAAGTAACTCGTGCCGTTAAAGGCGGTCTTGCAGTTGAATTTGAAGGTCTTCGTGGTTTCATCCCAGCTTCAATGATCGACAGCCGTTTCACTCGTAACACTGAGCGTTTTGTAGGTCAAGAATTTGATGCTAAAATCAAAGAAGTTGATCCTGCTGAGAACCGTTTCATCTTGTCACGTCGTGACGTTGTTGAAGCAGAAGCTGCGGCTGCACGTGCTGAAGTATTCGGTAAATTGGCAGTTGGTGAAGTTGTGACTGGTAAAGTTGCACGTATCACAAGCTTCGGTGCTTTCATCGACCTTGGTGGTGTAGATGGTTTGGTACACTTGACTGAATTGTCACACGAGCGTAACGTATCTCCTAAATCAGCTGTAACAGTTGGTGAAGAAGTTGAAGTTAAAGTTCTTGCAATCGACGAAGTTGAAGGTCGCGTATCATTGTCATTGAAAGCTACACAGCCTGGTCCATGGGATGGCGTTGAGCAAAAATTGGCAGCTGGCGACGTCATCGAAGGTAAAGTAAAACGCTTGACTGACTTCGGTGCTTTCGTTGAAGTATTGCCAGGTATCGATGGTTTGGTACACATTTCACAAATTTCACACAAACGTGTTGAAAATCCAAAAGACGCTTTGTCAGTAGGTCAAGAAGTTACTGTTAAAGTTCTTGAAGTGAACGCAGCTGATGAGCGTGTATCACTTTCTATCAAAGCTTTGGAAGAGCGTCCAGCAGTTGCTGAAGGTGAAGAAAAAGCTGAAAAACGTGCTCCACGTCCACGTCGTCAAAAACGTGAAGAAAAACGTGATTACGAATTGCCAGAAACTCAATCTGGATTCTCAATGGCTGACCTTTTCGGTGACATTGAATTGTAATTCATATAAAAACTTGCCTTGTGCAAGTTTTTCCTTTCCACCCTTAGTGTAATGGATATCACGTAAGATTCCGGTTCTTGAGATGGGGGTTCGATTCCCTCAGGGTGGACTAAATTGAAAAGCCTGCATTAACAGGCTTTTTTCTTATATTATATCAAGGAGGTTATGATATGTTACATTTTGAAAATGACTGATATGTAAAGCCCTTTGTCAAGTAAAAACAATCGAACTGATAAAAAAATGAAAAGTATCTAGAAAGAGCCTAGTTCTTAGCTTCGGGCATTGGCCACTCTGATATTCGTGGATTGGTTACCTACAGGTCAATGGTTCTGCCGCGAGTCCTACTCTCTATAAGCGTGGATCACAATTGTGCCACTTAGTCGTTTCGTAGATGACTCAAACCTTGAAGTCCTAAACTCCTTCAAGATACTTTCCATTCAAACATGATTTCAATCCTTATTTCTGTCCAAATTCACCCAGTGATTTTGGATAGAAATAGGGATTCCTCATCGCTCTGCGATGATAAAACTTAATGGTCAAAAGTGTACATGAAAACAAGCGCTAACTTCAAGCTATTCTTCCTGTCATCATCCCCCAAATAAAACCAGACAATTCTCGTGCAATAGCTGTTTTAGCAACATTTTGTTTCTTATTTTTTCCTAGAACAAGTGTGCGATAACGTCTTCTTAAGCGTTCATTAGCCTTATCCGCATAAGCAATCACCTCCACTCGGTTTCCACTTTGTCTCCTTTTCAATTCTTTGGATTTATACCCAATCGTCCCCTTAGCCAATGATTGTGCAGCTTCTATCAGAAGTCGTCTCACATGGCTATTCCCAGCTTTGGTGATAGCACCTCTTCTCTCCTTGTCGCCGCTAGAATTTTCGCTAGGAGTTAGCCCAAGATAAGAAGCAAAATGTTGAGCTGTCGCAAAGCGATTAAAATCACCGATTTCTGTCACAATGGAAAGAGCAGTTAGTGTTTTAATGCCAATAAAGCAAGAAAGCCGTGAGACCTTCTCTTGGTAACTGTCGCTTTGACCCAGTTGCTCAATTCGTGCATCATACCGTTCTATTTGATCTACTAATTTCTCATAGGTCAATAGATATTCTGTCAAAATCTCTGCGTAAAGTCCATCAGGATTTAGGGAACGGAGCCAGCGGACATGTTTCTGTGTCCAATTACTGCTTCCCTCGGTATAGCGAAAATCATGTCGGAGACAGAAGGCAAGAATTTGTTGTTTGATTTTCTTCAGAGCCACTTTGTGGTCTGTTCTCATGCGGATATATTCTTTGACTTGTTCATCCTCAACAGTAGGAATATGAACAGGCCGATAGCTACGAAAGGCCAGAGCTTTTGCGAGCTGAGCTGCATCTTTTTTATCAGTCTTAACACGCTTAGATCCTTCCTTCATCACCGTTGTAGGCGCCATCACGATACAGGGGATCCCGTGAGCTTGTAGCTGGTGATATAGGGTAAATCCAAGACATCCGGCTTCGTAGCCACATAACACTTCTGCATCTTGACCATATAAACGACGAAGCTCATTCACATAGTTCACAATATAGCTAACATTTGGACCAACTTTAGTGCTATGTTTGAATTGATTCGCCATCATATCATAATAGCAGAGTGAAAAACTTTCTTTGTGAACATCCATTCCGATGAAAAGTGTGGTAAAATGAAACATATAAGACCTCCAATTGAGTGTGGTAATTCCTGTTAGAAGTTGATTGTTTTTTTATTCTAGTGTACAGGTAAATCCACGAATTCTCAACTGGGGGTCTTTACATATTGTCTATAACAAAGGTGCCCATCCCGCCTTGCTAGAAGCCTTAGTTGCAAGCAACCAAGAAGGTTTATCTGGATATGGCACTGATAAATATACTGAATCTGCTATCAAAAAAATCAGACTTGCTACGGACTGTCCTCATGCACAAGTTACGTTTTTAGCAGGTGGCACGCAGACCAATCAAATTGTTATCTCTTCTATGTTGGATTCTTATGAGGGAGTTATTGCTGCAGATACAGGTCACATTTCTATCCACGAAGCAGGAGCAATTGAGTTCACAGGGCATAAAGTAATGACTTTGCCACATCAGGAAGGTAAAATTACAGCGAGTGACGTGGATAGCTTTATCAATGACTTCTACGCAGATGCCAATCATGCTCATATGGTTCATCCAGGAATGGTTTATATTTCCCACCCGACTGAATACGGGACACTTTATAGCAAGTCAGAGCTGGAGGACTTAGCAAAAATCTGTCGCAAGCACAATATTCCGCTCTTTTTAGACGGTGCTCGTTTGGGATATGGACTTGTCTCACGCGATACAGATCTTGATTTGCAGGCAATAGCAGAGCTGACAGATGTTTTTTATATTGGTGGGACAAAACTAGGTGCCTTGATGGGTGAAGCTTTGGTCTTCACAAAGAACAATCAGCCAAAGAATTTCGTATCAATTGTCAAACACCATGGTGCCTTGTTGGCAAAAGGTAGATTGACAGGTGTTCAATTTGATAGACTATTTACCGATGGTTTATATCTTGAATTGGGGCGTCATGCTATCGCAATGGCAGAGCAACTGACCCAGATTTTGGAAGAGAAAGGTTTCCAGTTCTATCTCAAATCACCAACTAATCAGCAGTTTGTTATTGTTAAGAATGAAGAATTGACTAGATTGACAGAAACTGGAATTGCCTATAGTTTCTGGGAAAAATATGATGATAGCCACAGTGTTATCCGCTTTGCGACCAGCTGGTCAACCAGTCAAGAAGATATAGATGAGTTAAGAAAAATACTGTAGAAAACTAAAAAAGAAAGGATTAACCTTTCTTTTTTGTCTGTAAATTTTGATAGACTATTATCTCTTTTCTTCTAGAACATACTTATTACAAACTTAATAAGATATAGATTAGAAGAAATTTTAGTTCAAATATTAGTCAAGTATATAATGCATAAGAAAACGATTTGAAACAGAAATATCTATATGTGATTAGTTTAAATAATCATCAAAAGCGTACCATTTTGATCATTCAGTTTATCAAAATAAAAGAATTAAAATATACAATATTATTGATCAGAGGTTCTTTCAGAAGCACCGCTTGTAACTTCTGAACTAGTGCTAGTTTCTGTAGCTTCGGATGTTTGACTTAACGAAGTACTGCTTTCAGATGAAATATTGGTAGATTCAGAAGTGGTTGCTGAAGCTGATTCTATTGTTTCGCTACCTAAACTTGTAGTTGTGTCATAATTGGACTCTTGGCTAGAAGCGTTGGCTTGAGACTGACTACTAGAGCTGGATGAAGTTACAGAACTACTAGTTGGAGTGGTATTTGTACTGGATGCTGTCGATTTAGCAGTAAAAGTATAAATTGTAATACAAGCAGTAATAATTCCTAAAATCGAACCTATAAAGGTCAAAAATTTTTGTAGTTTTGTTAAGGCAGAACCATGTTCTTTTCTATTTGTTGATTTCATGTGCTATCCTCCAAGTTCATCATAAAAAAACAAGTTTAAAACTATCTTAAAGATTGGCGAAAGGCATGAAAACGTGATAAAATAGGACTATTGCAAAAAAAGGAATGAAGACATGATTTATTTTGATAATGCGGCAACGACACAGGTCTATCCAGAAGTTCTCAAGACCTATACGGAAGTGGCGACAAAAATCTGGGGAAACCCGTCTAGCCTCCATAGTCTAGGCAGTCAGGCAACCCGTATTTTAGAAGCATCTCGTAAGCAAATTGCAGAGCTTCTCGGCAAGGATAGCAAGGAAATCTTTTTCACATCAGGCGGTACAGAAGGGGACAACTGGGTCATTAAAGGTGTCGCATTTGAGAAGGCCCATCTGGGAAAGCACATCATCGTCTCAGCTATTGAACACCCGGCCGTAAAAGAGTCTGCTCTTTGGCTCAAAACGCAAGGTTTTGAGGTGGATTTGGCTCCGGTCAATGCCCAAGGTTTTGTGGATGTTGCAGCCTTAGAAAGCTTGATTCGTCCAGATACCACATTGGTTTCTATCATGGCCGTCAACAATGAAATTGGTGCTATTCAGCCCATTCAGGAAATATCTCAACTGTTAGCTGATAAGCCAACCATCTCCTTCCATGTGGATGCGGTGCAGGCTATCGGCAAGGTGCCAACGGAACGATATTTGACAGACCGAGTTGATTTTGCCAGTTTTTCAGGTCACAAATTCCACTCTGTCAGAGGAGTAGGTTTCGTCTATGTCAAAGCTGGCAAGAAAATCGCTCCGCTATTGACAGGAGGAGGACAGGAAAGCGACAAACGCTCAACAACTGAAAATGTAGCTGGTATTGCAGCAACGGCTAAGGCGCTCCGCTTGACCTTGGACAAGGCGGTAGATAGCCAGAAGCGACTGGCAGCCATGAAGCAGATTTTGGTAGATGAATTGGGCAAATTTGCTGATGTGACAGTCTTTTCTGGGCTAGAGAACTTTGTGCCAAGCATTGTGACTTTCGGGATTAAGAATATTCGTGGCGAGGTCATTGTCCATGCCTTTGAAGACCACCAGATTTACATTTCGACCACCTCAGCCTGCTCGTCCAAGGCTGGAAAACCAGCTGGAACCCTGATTGCCATGGGTGTTCCGCAGAAGTTGGCTCAAACTGCCGTCCGTATCAGCTTGGATGATGACAATGATATGGGACAAATCGAACAATTTCTTACGATTTTCAAACAAATTTATCAAAACACACAGAAAGTAAGGTAGAATGAACTATTCAGAAATTATGATTCGCTATGGCGAATTGTCAACCAAAGGGAAAAACAAGATGCGGTTTGTGAACAAACTGCGTAACAACATCAAGCACGTCCTTTCAGTCTATCCAGAAGTGACGGTTTATTTTGACCGTGACCGTGGTCATGTCTATTTGAATGGGGCAGATTATCAGGAAGTGTCAGCTTCTTTGAAGAAGATTTTTGGTATCCAAAATTTTGCACCGTCTTATAAGATTGAAAAGTCAGTTCCAGCCTTGAAAGAAGCGGTTGTGGAGATTATGCAGTCCATTTACAAGGAAGGGATGACCTTCAAGATTGCTGCGCGTCGTAGTGACCACAATTTTGAATTGGACAGCCGTGACCTTAACCAAGTCCTTGGAGATGCGGTTTTTACAGCCATTCCAAATGTACAGGTACAGATGAAGTCACCAGATATTACCTTGCGAGTGGAAATCCGTCCGGATGCAGCCTATATTTCCCATGAAGAAATCAAGGGGGCAGGCGGTCTTCCAGTTGGTACATCTGGCAAGGGTACGCTGATGCTATCAGGTGGTATTGATTCACCTGTTGCGGGCTATTTAGCACTGAAACGTGGGGTTGAAATTGAAGCCCTTCACTTTGCAAGTCCGCCTTATACTAGCCCAGGTGCACTTAAAAAAGCCCATGATTTGACTCGTAAATTGACTGCCTTTGGTGGTAATATCACCTTTATCGAAGTGCTGTTTACAGAAATTCAGGAAGAAATCAAGGAAAAAGCACCTGAAGCTTATTTGATGACCTTGACACGCCGATTCATGATGCGGATTACAGACCGAGTACGGGAAGAGCGTGGTGCCATGGTTATTATCAATGGTGAAAGTCTAGGACAAGTGGCAAGTCAGACCTTGGAATCCATGCAGGCTATCAATGCGGTGACAAATACACCTGTTATCCGTCCAGTCGTTACCATGGATAAGTTGGAAATCATTGATATTGCTCAAGAAATTGATACCTTTGATATTTCCATCCAGCCATTTGAGGATTGCTGTACCATCTTTGCTCCTGACCGTCCAAAAACTAACCCTAAAATCAAAAATGTCGAGCAGTACGAAGCACGTATGGATGTTGAAAGCTTGGTGGAACGAGCTGTGGCTGGGATTATCGTAACTGAAATCACACCGAAAGAGGAAGTGAAAGACGAAGTGGATAGTTTGATTGAAGACTTACTGTAGAATTCAATTGTTTTGACATACATGTAAATCCAGCTATTGCTGGATTTCAGATTGCAGACAAACATCGTTTTGGTGTTTGTCTTTTTTACTGTTTTTAGAGAAAAATGGCTGTTTTAATGCTGAAACCACCCCATCTGGACAAAATAAAAAGGCCTTCTTGCCATCCTTTTAACTAGTTTTTTGAGATTTAAGCACGCCAAAGTCAGTCCAATCTTATCCTCCATTTTGGACTTGCCTTTTTCTCTCGTGTAGCGCAGATTATGGTATTCCTTGGCTGTGCCAAATAGACATTTGAATTAACTTTGAAACATCGTCACTTTCGGATTGCCGTACTCTAGTACTGCCTGCCCTCAGTTCCTTGTCTGAAAGCTAATTCATTTGACTATAGTGTGCATTATCTGTATCTATGGTTATAGATATTATTGATAGCTAGTTATAGTTTGAATAAATAACTGAATTTTCAGAATATACTTGCAATACTGATAATTTTGTGTTTTAATATATTTATTGGTTTTGCCAATAATGAAGGAGAAAAACTAGGAGGAAAAGTTATGAAAAAGAAAGAAACTTTCTCACTTCGGAAGTATAAAATTGGAACTGTGTCTGTTCTTTTGGGTGCAGTTTTTTTGTTTGCAGGTGCACCATCGGTAGTTGCAGATGAATTGACAAGCCTTGCAGAGACTAAGGTGGAAGCAACTGTTCCTGACGCAATCGTCAGCGAATCAGCCTCAGAAAGTTCCGTTGTCGAGGAGTTAGTTGACACTTCTGTGGAGGCTACCCAAACTGATGTAACCACTACAGGTAATGAAGAGGAAACACATGGCTCAGAAGCTCTTGAAAACATCACAAATACAGAAGTAGAAGCGACTCAACCAGCTGTAGAAACTCCAGCTATTTCAGAGAAAAAAGTAGAAGAAGAGGAGAAGCTTGCCGTAGCAGATGAGACTACTGCTATTACTAATCAGGAAGAAGCGAAACCACAAAACATTGATAGTAATACAATCATTACAGTACCTAAAGTTTGGGATAGTGGTTACAAGGGCGAAGGGACAGTAGTTGCAATCATAGATTCCGGTCTTGACGTTGATCACGATGTATTGCATATTTCAGATCTCTCAACTGCAAAATATAAATCAGAAAAAGAGATAGAAGCAGCTAAAGAAGCAGCAGGAATTACCTACGGTGAATGGTTTAACGATAAGGTTGTATTTGGTTATAACTATGTTGATGTGAATACTGTCTTGAAAGAAGAAGACAAACGCTCACACGGTATGCACGTAACGAGTATTGCCACAGGAAATCCGACACAACCAGTCGCTGGACAATTAATGTATGGTGTAGCTCCTGAAGCGCAAGTCATGTTTATGCGTGTATTCTCAGACCTCAAAGCTACAACAGGCGCAGCATTGTACGTAAAGGCGATTGAAGATGCTGTAAAATTAGGTGCAGATAGCATCAACCTCAGCCTGGGAGGAGCTAATGGCTCTGTTGTTAACATGAATGAAAATGTGACTGCAGCAATCGAGGCTGCTCGTCGTGCAGGGGTTTCTGTTGTTATTGCAGCTGGTAATGATGGAACATTTGGTTCAGGTCATTCTAATCCGTCAGCCGATTATCCAGATTATGGCTTGGTCGGTGCCCCTTCAACAGCTCGCGATGCAATTTCTGTCGCTTCTTACAATAACACAACGGTTGGTAGTAAAGTAATCAATATCATTGGCTTAGAAAACAATGCTGACTTGAATTACGGTAAGAGTTCGTTTGATAATCCAGAGAAAAGTCCCGTACCATTTGAAATCGGGAAAGAATATGAATATGTCTATGCGGGAATCGGTCAAGCTTCGGATTTTGATGGTCTAGATTTGACTGGAAAACTTGCACTCATCAAACGTGGAACGATTACCTTCTCAGAAAAAATAGCCAATGCAACAGCTGCAGGTGCAGTAGGGGTGGTCATTTTCAATAGCCGTCCAGGTGAAGCCAATGTAAGCATGCAACTTGATGATACAGCTATTGCAATTCCATCTGTCTTCATTCCATTGGAATTTGGTGAAGCTTTGGCAGCTAACTCATATAAGATTGCGTTCAATAACGAAACAGATATTCGCCCTAACCCAGAAGCAGGTCTTCTTTCAGATTTTTCAAGTTGGGGTCTATCAGCGGATGGCGAGCTAAAACCAGACTTAGCTGCTCCAGGTGGTGCTATTTATGCAGCTATCAATGATAATGACTATGCCAACATGCAGGGAACAAGTATGGCTTCACCACACGTGGCAGGAGCAGCCGTACTAGTAAAACAGTATTTACAGGCAACTTACCCTACTAAGTCCCCTCAAGAAATCGAAGCCTTAGTAAAACACTTGCTTATGTCTACTGCTAAAGCACATGTGAACAAAGAAACAACAGCCTACACTTCCCCTCGCCAACAAGGTGCAGGTATCATCGATACTGCGGCAGCTATTTCTACAGGTTTATATTTGACTGGCGAAGACGGTTATGGCAGCATTACCTTGGGCAATGTTGAGGATACATTCAGCTTTACGGTCACACTTCATAACATTACAAACGAAGATAAGACTTTAAACTACTCAACGCAATTAACAACTGATACTGTCCAAAATGGATTAATCACCTTGGCTCCGCGTCTATTAGCAGAGATTTCTGGCGGTAAGGTGACTGTGAAAGCCAATTCAAGTACAACTGTTACAATTAATGTCGATGCATCAAGCTTTGCAGAAGAATTGACAGGTTTAATGAAAAACGGTTACTATCTTGAAGGTTTTGTTCGATTTACAGATGTAGCCGATGGTGGTGATATTGTCAGCATTCCATACGTTGGTTTCCGTGGGGAATTCCAAAATCTAGCCGTTCTAGAAGAGCCGATTTACAATCTTATTGCCGATGGTAAGGGGGGCTTCTACTTTGAACCTGTTACAGCACAACCAGATACTGTTGACATCAGCCATCACTACACAGGTCTTGTTACAGGAAGTACCGAGTTAATCTATTCTACAGATAAACGATCTGACTTTGCTATCAAGACTCTAGGTACATTTAAAAATGAAGCAGGATACTTTGTTTTAGAGCTTGATGAGTCTGGTAAGCCTCATTTAGCTATCTCGCCAAATGGGGATGACAACCAAGATTCGCTCGCTTTCAAAGGTGTCTTCTTGAGAAATTATACGGATTTAGTCGCAAGCGTCTATGCTGCAGATGATACTGAGCGAACAAATCCACTTTGGGAAAGTCAACCACAGTCAGGCAATAAGAACTTCTATAGTGGTGATCCTAAAAATCCAAAATCAAGCATTATTTACCCTACTGAATGGAATGGGACAGACAGCAAGGGAAATGCTTTAGCAGATGGTAAGTATCAATACGTTTTGACCTACTCATCTGAAGTTCCAGGTGCAGCAGTACAAACTATGATTTTCGATGTTATCATCGATAGAGAATCACCAGTTATCACCACAGCTACCTATGATGAAACAAACTTTACATTTAACCCTCGTCCAGCCATTGAAAAAGGAGAATCCGGTCTATATCGCGAGCAAGTATTCTACCTTGTAGCAGATGCAAGCGGTGTGACAACTATTCCTTCCTTATTAGAAAATGGTGATGTAACCGTTTCTGATAACAAGGTATTTGTGGCACAAAACGACGATGGCTCCTTTACATTGCCTCTTGACCTTGCAGATATTTCAAAATTCTACTACACAGTAGAGGATTATGCTGGTAACATCAGCTATGAAAAAGTAGAGAATCTGATCAGTATTGGCAATGAAAAAGGGTTGGTAACTGTCAATATTCTTGATAAAGATACAAATAGTCCTGCACCAATACTTTTCTCTTACTCAGTCACCGATGAAACAGGCAAGATTGTTGCAGAATTACCACGATATGCCGGCGATACTAGCGTTCTTAAGCTACCATTTGGTACTTACACCTTTGATTTATTCTTATATGATACAGAATGGTCAAGCCTAGCTGGTGAAACAAAAGCAGTCGTGACAATTTCGGAAGAAAATAGTACTGCCGAGGTGAATTTCTATGTGACTTTGAAAGATAAGGCCAACTTGCTGGTAGATATTGATGCATTACTACCTTCTGGTTCAACCATCCAACTGGTAACTGCTGATGGCCAGACTATTCAGCTACCAAATGCTAAATATTCTAAGACCGATTATGGTAAATTTGTACCAGTTGGTACCTACACTATCCTTCCAACCCTCCCAGAAGGCTATGAATTTTTGGAAGAATTAGACGTAGTAGTACTTGCAAACCAGTCAAATGTTAAGAAATTAACCTTGATTAATAAAGTTGCTTTGAAAGAACTGATTGCTGAACTTGCTGGACTTGAAGAAACAGCGCGTTATTACAATGCTAGTCCAGAACTTCAAACTGCCTATGTTAAAGCATTAGAAGATGCCAATGCAGTATATGCCAACAAACACAATCAGGCACAAGTAGATTCAGCAGTTGCCAGTCTTGTGGCAGCGAGAGAGCAGCTAAACGGTCAGGCTACCGATACGGAAAAACTGATTGCTGAAGTATCAAACTACACACCGACTCAGGCAAACTTTATTTACTACAATGCTGAAAATACCAAACAAATTGCCTATGATACAGCTGTTCGTTCAGCACAACTTGTATTGAACCAAGAGAATGTAACACAGGCAGTTGTCAACCAAGCGTTGGCGGACTTGTTAGCAGCGAAAGCCGGCTTAGATGGTCAAAAGACTGATATTTCAGCCCTTCGTAGCGCAGTATCCGTTTCTTCCGTATTAAAAGCGACAGATGCTAAGTATCTCAATGCATCTGAAAACGTGAAACAAGCTTATGACCAGGCAGTTGAAGCAGCGAAAGCGATTCTAGCTGATGAATCTGCAAGCCAAGCAAGTGTCGATCAAGCTCTAGCCGTTCTGACAAGCGCTCAGGCAGAACTGGATGGTGTTGCTACTTCAACAAATGATGCCAAAGAGCCAGCAAATACTGCCACTGACAAAAAAGATGAAGGCACTGTAACGCCTCCACCTATAGACTCAGAAAAAGTTGATGTACAAGCACCTCCTGTAAAAGATACTGGGAATTCAGGATATGTACCGATAGGGCAGAAGCCAAACCCTCAACCAACTTTACCTCGTCCAGTCACTTTGCAAGCTAGTCTATCTAGCCCTAATCAAGAAAAACAAGTGACTCAACTACCAAATACTGGAGAAAATGATACGAGATACTATCTTGTTCTTGGTGTCATTATTGGGCTAGGGACTCTGTTGGTAAGCAAACGACGTCATAAAGAAGAAGTCTAAGAAAATATAGTCATACTCTTCGAAAATCAAAATTATCCGTTGTCAACTTGCCTTGATGAGTGAAAAGCTCCAGTGGAGGTTTTCAGCCTGTTACCTTGAAATAAGATAGTAACAGAGTTCTATCTTCGGCTTCGTTTCCTAGGCAACTTTTGATTTGCATTGAGTATCCTTTTCTACCATTTGTCAGACTTTAATCACGAGTTTGTTATATAAAAGACCGCTTAATCATTGATTAGGCGGTTGTTTGTATTTGAAATTGAAGCCATTGTCTTTTGGATGTTTCTTGAGATATCGGTTGGCTTTACAAGATAATAATCTTGAGCCAGTTGGTCAGCAATATAGGAGTGGAGGTAGGTTGCTACAAGGATTCTTTCATATAGTTGAACATGGGGAAATTGTACAGCAAATCCTGCAATCATACCTGCAAGAGTATCTCCCATACCTCCTGTTGCTTGGTAGGGACCACCAGCTCCTATTGGAGTGACTTGGTTTGGCTGGGTTTTTAGGATTTGAGTAGCAGAACTTTTAGCTACAAGGATTGTATTTTCTTGAAAAGATTGCAAGGCTTCAAGATTTCTTTGGCTTGCTTGGTCAGCAACCGGAATGGCTGATAACCGTTCCCATTCTTTCTGGTGGGGTGTCAGGATGACTTGTTTACACGGGAAGTTCTTTCTGTTTTGCTTTGCGACTAAGGTAAGGGCTGATCCGTCAAGAACTAAAATCTGCTGGTCAGATAAATGTTCAAAAACAAAGTCCAATAACTGTTCAGCTCTGCTATTTTCCCCCAAACCTGGACCAATCAATACCAAGTCAGCATTTTCTAAGCTGCTTATCAGCAAGGCTTGATCGTCAAATGAAAATGCCATAGCTTCAGGCAGATGACTATGTAAGGCTGGTATGTTATCTTTTTCAGTAGCAACAGTTACCAAGCCTGCTCCACTGTTGACGCTTGCTAGTGCGGCCATGATAATCGCACCACCATAGGGATACAGTCCACCAATCAGCAAGACTCGACCATAGCTTCCCTTATGGCTGTTGCGTGTTCTTGCTTGAATGACCTTTCTACAGAGTTCTTGTAAGTCCATACATATTCCCCCTTTTCTTTTTATTATACCACGAGGAATGAGGTTTATGACAATCCAGATTTTAGATAAATTCAAGTTTTCATGCTATAATGAATTCATGGTATTATCAAAAAAACGTGCAAGAAAAGTTATTGAAGAAATCATCGCTCTATATCCTGATGCTAAGCCTAGCTTGGACTTTCGAAATCACTTTGAGTTGGTATGTGCAGTGCTCTTATCTGCTCAAACTACAGATGCTGCGGTGAATAAGGCGACACCTGGTTTGTTCGCAGCTTTCCCTACACCCCAAGCCATGGCGGCAGCAGAAGTGAAGGATATTGAGCCTTATATTTCTCGTTTGGGTTTGTACCGAAACAAGGCAAAATTTTTAAAAGACTGTGCCCAGCAGTTGATGGAACGGCATAATGGTATTGTTCCTCAAACTCGTGAGGAATTAGAAGCCTTGGCAGGAGTGGGAAGAAAAACGGCCAATGTTGTTTTAAGTGTCGGTTTCGGAATTCCCGCCTTTGCAGTTGATACCCACGTGGGACGGATTTGTAAACACCACGATATTGTCAAAAAATCGGCTACACCCCTGGAAACAGAAAAACGAGTCATGGAAGTCTTACCTCCTGAACTCTGGCTCCCTGCTCATCAAGCTATGATTTATTTTGGTCGTGAGGTTTGCCATCCTAAGAACCCTGAATGCGAAAAATTCCCACAATTATATGAATTTGACTAAAAAATCTTCTGTTTTTGAAGATTTTTTTAGTTTTTATGTAAAATTTTTTGAGTAAATTCTGAACATTTTTTTAAATTTTATAAGAATAGTAACTCAGAAAAGAATTATACGAATGTTATATTTTATAAACAAGCCTTAAAGGTGATATATCCGAATATTGTCTAGATAGGTTTCTTTTTTATTGACAAAACACAAACAATAAGCTATACTATATCTTGTAATAAGGAAAAAATACGAAAAACAAACCGTTTTTCTGTTTCAATGTTAAGAAAAAGAGGTAGAAGCATGTTCAACGAAACACCAGTTTTTGACTACGAAGATATTCAGCTCATTCCAAATAAATGTATCATCAATAGCCGTTCCGAGGCAGATACAACAGTGACTCTTGGGAAATATAGCTTTAAATTACCAGTTGTTCCAGCTAATATGCAGACTATTATTGATGAAGATGTAGCAGAGATGTTGGCAAAAGATGGCTATTTTTACATCATGCACCGTTTTGATGAAGAGGGACGTATTCCTTTCGTGAAGCGCATGCATGACCAAGGCTTGATTGCTTCTATCTCGGTTGGCGTAAAAGAATATGAATATGAGTTTGTGACTAGTTTGAAAGCTGATGCCCCTGAGTTTATCACCATTGATATTGCGCATGGTCATGCAGAAAGTGTTATCAAGATGATTCAACATATCAAGAAAGAACTGCCTGATACCTTTGTCATTGCAGGTAATGTTGGGACTCCTGAAGCTGTACGTGAGTTGGAAAATGCTGGTGCGGATGCGACAAAAGTTGGTATTGGTCCAGGTAAAGTATGTATTACAAAGGTTAAGACTGGTTTTGGTACAGGTGGTTGGCAGCTGGCAGCCCTTCGTTGGTGTGCAAAAGCTGCCCGTAAACCAATTATTGCGGACGGTGGTATTCGTACCCACGGAGACATTGCCAAATCCATCCGCTTCGGCGCAAGCATGGTCATGATTGGTTCGCTCTTTGCCGGTCACATTGAAAGCCCAGGTAAAACAATTGAAGTTGATGGTGAGAAATTCAAAGAGTACTACGGCTCTGCATCTGAATATCAAAAAGGTGCTTATAAGAACGTGGAAGGCAAAAAAATTCTCCTGCCAGCCAAAGGCCACTTGAAAGATACGCTGATTGAAATGGAGCAAGATTTGCAGTCATCTATTTCTTATGCAGGAGGACGTGACATTACCAGCTTGAAGCATGTGGACTATGTTATCGTGAAAAACTCTATCTGGAATGGTGACTCTATCTAGTCAAAGAGGACTTGCAATGCAGGTCCTTTTCTTGTTACAATATTTATATAAAATTGAAAGAGAATAAGTATGTACCAAACAAGAAATAACAAAGAGAAGCTCTGGCTCTTTATCAAAATTTTTTTGCCCATTTTAATTTATCAATTTGCTAATTACTCGGCATCTTTTATCGATACCATGATGACTGGTCAGTATAGTACTATGGATTTGGCAGGTGTTTCCATGGCAACAAGTCTTTGGAATCCGCTTTTTTCATTTCTAACAGGGATTGTATCTGCATTGGTTCCAATCATCGCTCAATATTTAGGAAAAGGTGAAAGAGATAAGATTCGTGAGGAGTTTCATCAGTTTGTTTATCTAGCCATCGGATTAACCATTTTGCTCTTGTGCTCGATCCTATTTATCGCTGTTCCCGCCTTGGCTCAGTTTGGACTTGATGAAACTGTTTTTCAAGTTGGTCGGCAGTACCTCTATTTTATTTCCATTGGTATCCTGCCTCTCTTGCTCTTTAGTGTCTGTCGCTCTTTTTTCGACGCCCTCGGTTTGACTCAGCTATCCATGTACCTCATGTTGCTCCTTGTCCCATTTAACAGTCTATTTAACTATCTCTTAATTTATGGGAAAATGGGCCTACCGGCCCTGGGCGGAGCTGGAGCTGGATTGGGTACTGCTTTAGCTTACTGGGCGGTATTGCTAGTAATCGTCATTGTCATGTGCAAAAATAAGACTATTTCTTCTTATCAGATTTGGCGGTGGAGTCCGATTGACCTTTCTTTATTGAAGGAAGGCTTGAAAATCGGTCTTCCCATCGGTTTACAAGTCTTTGCAGAAGTAGCAATTTTTGCAGTAGTAGGGCTCTACATGGCAAAATTTTCAGCACAGATTATAGCAGCCCACCAGTCAGCTATGAACTTTGCGACATTATTATATGCCTTTCCTGCCTCAGTTTCTTCAGCCCTAGCTATTGTCATTGCTTATGAAGTAGGGGCTAAACGACCACAAGATGTGAAAGCCTACAGCCGTCTAGGACGCTTGGTTGCACTTGGTTTTGCAGGCCTAACACTCACTTTCCTTTATTTTTTCCGCTCCAAAGTTGCCTACCTTTATGGTAATGATGCAGAATTTATCCGTCTGACCTCGCATTTCCTGAGCTTTGCCCTCATGTTCCAATTGGCAGATGCCTTTACAGCACCTATTCAGGGGATTTTACGTGGTTACAAGGATACGACTGTTCCATTTATACTTGGTTTGGTTGCCTATTGGTCTATGACCTTCCCAGTCGCATTCTTGCTTGAAAGATTTTTCCAAATGGGTCCAGAAGCCTATTGGATTGGTCTCATTTCAGGGATTTTTGTCTGCGGAATAGCTCTTAATTTGCGCTTGATCAAAATAGCTCATTCTCATTTGTCCGTGAAATAAATTAACTATGAAAGTCGGAGGCATCCGGCTTTTTCTCTCTTGTGAAAATATCTTGCTCATGTTAAAATAAAAGGATAGAAAATCAAATGGAGAAATCATGAATTATTTTAACGTAGGAAAGATTGTTAACACGCAAGGCCTACAAGGGGAAATGCGTGTTTTGTCTGTGACCGATTTTGCAGAAGAACGTTTTAAAAAAGGGGCAAAGCTTGCACTTTTTGATGACAAGGATCAGTTTGTCATGGAAGTGGAAATTGCTAGTCACCGTAAGGCTAAGAACTTTGATATTATCAAGTTTAAGGGCATGTACCATATCAACGATATTGAAAAGTACAAGGGCTTTAGTTTGAAAATTGCCGAGGAAAACTTGACCGACCTTGAAGATGGTGAGTTTTATTACCATGAAATTATCGGCTTGGATGTCTATGAGAATGATATTCTGATCGGACAAATCAAGGAAATCTTGCAGCCAGGTGCCAATGATGTCTGGGTGGTGAAACGAAAAGGTAAGAAAGACCTGCTCTTGCCATATATTCCACCTGTTGTCTTGAACATTGATATTCCAAATAACCGTGTAGATGTGGAATTACTCGAGGGCCTAGACGATGAGAATTGATATTTTGACCCTCTTCCCTGAGATGTTTGCACCTCTAGAACACTCTATTGTGGGTAAGGCGCGTGACAAGGGCTTGTTGGAAATCAACTACCACAATTTCCGAGAGAATGCTGAAAAGGCTCGCCATGTGGACGATGAACCCTATGGTGGAGGACAAGGCATGTTGCTCCGTGCCCAGCCAATTTTTGATACCATGGATAGCATTGAACAAACCAAGCCACGTGTTATCCTATTGGATCCCGCTGGGCGTACTTTCAATCAGGCCTATGCCGAAGAATTGGCACAGGAAGAGCAGCTGATTTTCATTTGCGGTCACTATGAAGGATATGATGAGCGGATTAAGACCTTGGTAACAGATGAGATTTCTCTCGGAGACTATGTTCTGACAGGCGGAGAGTTGGCGGCTATGACCATGATTGATGCTACCGTTCGCCTGATTCCAGAGGTTATTGGCAAGGAAGTCAGTCATACGGATGATAGTTTTTCATCAGGGCTATTGGAATATCCTCAATACACCCGACCATACGAGTATCGTGGAATGGTAGTGCCAGATGTTCTCATGAGTGGGCACCATGAAAATATTCGTAAATGGCGTTTGGAAGAGAGTCTACGCAAAACCTATCAACGTCGTCCAGACTTGTTGGAAAATTACAACTTTACAGCTGAAGAGTTAACTATTTTTGAAAAAATCAAAGCAGAAGACACAGTTGATTAGACTGTGTTTTTCTTGCTAGAAGGAGAAATGATGAAACGCAAGGTATTTGAACATTACCAACCTTATAAGTTAGGAAAAATTGCTAAATACGACTTGGGCAATAATGAAAATCGCATTATTGATTGGTCCTTTTTGCCACAAGAGACCTTGGAAAATTTGGATGTCAATCAATTAAGTTTTTATGGTGATAACACTTACTCCGAACTGATTGAGAAATATGCGGCCTATCTTGGTGTGAATCCCAAACAAGTAACAGTAGGTGTGGGCTCTGATCACCTTATTCACATGATTGTTTCCACCTTTATGGAAAAGGATGATACTTTTTTGACTGTCAATCCAGACTTCTTCATGTATGAAACCTATAATCACATGCATGGTAGCCGTTTTGAAGCCATTGACTTGGAAGCAAAAAACGATACACTCGTCCTGCCAGTAGAGAAATTGTTGGCGCGTGCGGAGGAGGTGAAGGCAAAGATAATCATGCTTTCCAATCCTAACAATCCTTCCTCGGTTGCCTATTCTATGGAAGATTTGGAAAGGTTAGCGACTTCTTTCAAGGGATTGCTGGTTATTGACGAGGCCTATATTGAATTTGCAGAAGTTGAAAGTTTCATCAGCCGACTTGAAGACTATGAGAATGTCTTAGTTTTACGGACCTTATCAAAGGCTTTTGGACTTGCAGGTTTACGAGTTGGCTTTGCGGTAGGAAGCGAAGAGTTAATTTATGAATTGGACAAGGTCATTCCCCCGTTCAGCTTGTCAAACTTGACTGCAAAAATGGCAACCATTGCATTGAATTATACAGACAAAGTTTTAGAAACAGTGGGAGTAATTCAGAATTTGCGAGAAGAAATGATTTTATTCTTGCAAGGGTTAGATAACTGTCAAGTTCTACCTAGTCAGGCTAGTTTTGTAACGTTTAAAGCACCGTGGGCAGAAGAATTTTATCAGCAAGCCTTGGCACAGGATTGGAATTTCAAATATTATCCAACAGGTAAATTAGAAGGGTATATTCGCCTATCTATTGGCCGTCCAGAAGAAATGGACATGATAAAAAAAATGATTGAGAAACTAGTGGAAGCGTAGATTTCTGCTAGTTTTTTTGATTTTTCGAAAGAAAATGATAGAAAATGATTGACATTGGCAGAAAAACGTGTATAATGATTTTTGTAAACGATTGCAGGAGGTGTTGGACATTCTCAAATCAGAACGCAAGCAAGTCATACTAGAACTCATTCAAGCACAACAATTTATCCGATTGGAAGAATTGGTTGACATTCTAGCAACATCTGAATCCACTGTTCGTAGGGATTTGGACGAGTTAGAAAATGAAGGGAAACTTCGAAGAGTGCACGGCGGTGCGGAAGCACCTGCTAATTTGCAACTGGAAGAATCCATTCTTGAAAAATCTGTCAAAAACGTTCAAGAAAAACGGATGATTGCTGAAAGAGCAGCACAGTTAATCATGGACGGCGATGTGATTTTTGTAGACGCAGGGACGACAACCGGTGTCTTGATTGACTATCTCCAACAGGATAATCTAACAGTCGTGACCAATTCCATTCACCATGCTGTCAAGTTGGTTGAACGCAAGATAAAGACCATTATTATAGGTGGTTATGTCAAGCAATCAACCGATGCTTCAGTAGGTGCTATGGCTTTGGAACAAATTCGACAGCTCAATTTTGATAAGGCATTTCTGGGGATGAATGGTATTGATAAAAACTATTTTACAACGCCAGATATTGAAGAAGCGACCATCAAACGCACTATCATAGACAATGCCAAAGAAAGTTATGTTTTGGCAGATGCTTCTAAAATTGGTCAATTCTCCTTTGTTAAAGTTGCGGCAATCGAAAAATCCAACATTATCTGCCAATCTTCAGAAAGCAGTTTGTTGGATATCATAAAAGAGAAAACGAGGGTAATCGAGGTATGATTTATACAGTTACGCTCAATCCAGCGATTGACTATATCGTTCGTTTAGAACATGTCGAGACGGGCAGTGTCAATCGTATGGAGAGCGACGATAAGTATGCCGGCGGTAAGGGAATTAACGTTAGCCGTGTTTTGAAGCGCTTGGGCTATCCGAATACAGCAACGGGTTTCCTTGGGGGATTCACAGGTCAGTTCATCAAAGATGGATTGATTGCCGAAGGAATTGATACTGATTTTGTTCAGGTTGATCAAGATACACGTATTAACGTGAAAATCAAAGCTGACCAAGAAACAGAAATCAACGGTTTGGGTCCGATTGTGACAGATACACAGTTGGCCGAATTAGAAATGGTCTTAGCAGGATTGACCAAAGAAGACACCGTTGTCTTTGCTGGATCTGCTCCAGCTAGTCTTGGAAACGAAGTCTACAATAGGCTGATTCCTGTGGCTAAAAGAGCAGGAGCGCAAGTGGTCTGTGACTTTGAAGGTCAAACACTTCTGGACTCACTTGCTCACCAACCACTCTTGGTCAAGCCGAACAATCATGAATTGGAAGCTATTTTCAATGTTGAATTGAATGGCATTGCAGACATCGAGACCTATGCTAAGAAAATCTTAGACATGGGAGCACAGAATGTGATCATTTCTATGGCTGGTGATGGTGCTTTGTTGGTCACTCCAGCAGCTACTTACTTTGCTAAACCAATCAAGGGTACAGTGAAAAACTCTGTCGGAGCTGGAGATTCCATGGTGGCAGGATTTACTGGCGAATACGTTCGCTCACAAGACCCGATCGAAGCTCTCAAATGGGGAGTTGCTTGCGGTACGGCAACAGCCTTTTCAGATGATTTGGCAAGTATCGAATTTATTAAGGAAACTTATGAAAAAGTTGAGGTAGAAACACTATGAAAATTCAAGACGTTTTGAGAAAAGATGTCATGTTGCTTGATTTGCAAGCGACAAGCAAGGAAGCAGTTATTGATGAAATGATTGCTAGTTTGGTAGAAAAAGGTTATGTAACGGATTTTGACGTATTCAAAACAGGTATCATGAACCGTGAAGCACAAACGACAACAGGACTTGGTGACGGTATCGCAATGCCACACGCTAAGAATGCAGCTGTCAAAGAAGCGACTGTTCTCTTTGCAAAATCAAATAAGGGTGTTGATTACGCAAGTCTTGATGGTCAACCAACTGACTTGTTCTTTATGATTGCCGCTCCAGAAGGGGCTAACGATACTCACTTGGCTGCCCTTGCTGAATTGTCTAAATACTTGATGAAAGCTGGTTTTGCTGATAGACTTCGTGCGGCAACAAATCCAGAAGAAGTGATTGCAGTATTCGATACAGCTGAGGCCGCTGACAAGGCGACTGAAGAAGTAGTTGCAGCACCAAGTGGCGACCGTCCATTTATCGTTGCAGTTACAGCTTGTACAACTGGTATTGCTCACACTTACATGGCAGAAGAAGCTCTTAAGAAGCAGGCTGCTGAGATGGGTGTTGATATCAAGGTTGAAACAAACGGTGCATCAGGTGTTGGTAACAAACTAACTGCTGAAGACATTAAGAAAGCAGCGGGCGTTATCATCGCAGCAGATAAGGCTGTTGACATGCCTCGTTTCAATGGTAAACCATTGGTATCTCGTCCAGTTGCTGCTGGTATCAAACAATCTGAAGAATTGATTAACCTTATCTTGGATGGTAAAGCGTCAGTCTACACAGCGTCAGAAGGAGCAGCTACTGTGGAATCTTCAGAAAAACTCAGTCTTGGTAAAGCCTTCTACAAACACTTGATGAGTGGTGTTTCTCAAATGTTGCCATTCGTTATCGGTGGTGGTATCTTGATTGCCCTTGCCTTCTTAGTGGATAACTTTATTGGTGTGCCGAATGACAGCCTTAGTAACTTAGGATCTTATAATGAAATAGCTTCTATGTTCATGAAGGTTGGTCAGGCAGCCTTCGGTTTCATGTTGCCACTTCTTGCAGGATACATTGCTTACTCAATCGCTGAAAAACCAGGTTTGGTTGCAGGATTCGTAGCTGGTGCGATTGCTAGCAGCGGTCTTGCATTTGGCAAAATCCCTTACGCAGCTGGTGGTGAAGAAACCCTTGCCCTTGCTGGTGTATCATCTGGTTTCTTGGGTGCCCTTGTCGGTGGTTTCCTTGCTGGTGGTGTGGTCCTTGTTCTTCGAAACGCTTTGCGTAACCTACCAAAATCACTCCAAGGTTTGAATGCCATCTTGCTTTTGCCACTTTTGGGAACAGCAATCACTGGTTTCTTGATGTTCTTCGTTAACATCCCAATGGCAGCTATCAACACAGGCATGAATAACTTCCTTGCAGGTCTTGAAGGTAGCTCTGCTATTCTCCTCGGCCTCGTCCTCGGTGGTATGATGGCAGTTGATATGGGTGGTCCAGTTAACAAGGCAGCTTATGTCTTTGGTACTGGTACACTTGCAGCAACAGTTTCAAATGGCGGTTCAGTTGCTATGGCAGCGGTAATGGCAGGTGGTATGGTTCCTCCGTTGGCAATCTTTGTAGCGACACTCTTGTTCAAGGACAAGTTCACGCAAGAAGAGCGTAACTCAGGTTTGACAAACATTGTTATGGGTCTTTCATTCATTACTGAAGGTGCAATTCCATTCGGTGCTGCTGACCCAGCTCGTGCAATCCCAAGCTTTATCGCTGGTTCTGCCCTTGCAGGTGCCTTGGTTGGTTTGTCAGGCATCCAATTGATGGCTCCTCACGGTGGTATCTTCGTTATCGCTTTGACTTCTAACCCACTTCTTTACCTTGCTTATGTAGCAATTGGTGCAGTAGTATCAGGTGTTCTTTACGGCGTACTTCGTAAAGCTAAATAAGATTGTAAACCTTGTCATTTGACGAGGTTTTTTCATCTGGAAAATGCTATAATTAGATCAAGATATAAATAATTATGTAAATAATACCGAATATAGTATATTGAGCCATATTTTGTTTGCTTTAAAACAGTATATTATTAGAAAAATATGCTATACTTTTAAGTAAGAAGAAACAAACGAAGGAGCTTCATATGTTTTGGAAGGAAAAGCAAAATAAGTTTTCTATTCGCAAATTTAATAGAGGCGTTGCATCAGTTATTATTGGTATGACTGCCGCCTTATTTTTTGTACCAAATTTGGCTATTAAAGCAGAATTGACAGCTCTTGCCCATACAAATGTAGCAAGAGAACAGATATCCTATAAGTATGTCCTTTATTCGGAACTGACATCAGATGAGAAGGCACGAATTCAAGCGACCATTCCAGCAAGGCAGGTTGGGGATACCCATACTTACTATATGGTCTATCGGCCAAAGACAAATTTGCCTCAAACAGGAGATATACCGACTTTTACAAGTAGTCTGGTTGGTTTAGGGCTATTGATTATCGGTCTATCTCTTACAAAAGATAGGAAAAAACGAATTGTTAGAAGTCTGATTATTTTAACTGCTACAGGTAGTCTTTCAGTGGCTGCAATTTCTACAGGTAGCCTCTCAGGTTTTGATAAACAATTTACCCTTTCCATAGGTGAAGCTTTGCCACAAGCAGTGATTTCTATAGATCAACATGAATTTGTAGGTTATATTTTAGAAGGGCATGTTAATTCTGAAGTAATCACAGTTAGCGAAGCAATTATTGGTGAACAAGGGTCATCGAGCGAATTGATATTGCCAAATATATTGGTTGAGGGAATATCTAAGCATTCAGAAGCTCCCATTGTTGATGATACTATTCCTGAGGAACCCACAGCGCCTGTTGTCCCAAGTTCTCCAGTTACGGAACAACCAGTAGCCCCCGTTCCACCAGCTACAGAAGATGAAGTTCTCCCCGAGGAACCAACAGATCCTGTTGCCCCAAGTTCTCCAGTTACGGAACAACCAGAAGCCCCTGTTCCACCAGCTACAGAAGATGAAGTTCTCCCTGAGGAACCAACAGATCCTGTTGCCCCAAGTGCCCCAGTAACGGAAGAGCCAGAAGCCCCCGTCACTCCCGTTCCACCAGCTACAGAAGATGAAGTTCTCCCCGAGGAACCAACAGCGCCTGTTGCCCCAAGTTCTCCAGCTACGGAAGAGCCAGAAACTCCTGTCACTCCGGCACCACCATCAACAGAGGGCGAAGTTCTCCCCGAGGAACCAACAGATCCTGTTATCCCAAGTGCCCCAGTTACGGAAGAGTCAGAAACTCCTGTCACTCCGGCACCACCATCAACAGAGGGCGAAGTTCTCCCTGAGGAACCAACAGATCCTGTTATCCCAAGTGCCCCAGTTACGGAAGAGTCAGAAACTCCTGTCACTCCGGCACCACCATCAACAGAGGGCGAAGTTCTCCCTGAGGAACCAACAGATCCTGTTGTCCCAAGTGCCCCAGTTACGGAAGAGCCAGAAACTCCTGTCACTCCGGCACCGCCATCAACAGAGGGCGAAGTTCTCCCCGAGGAACCAACAGATCCTGTTGTCCCAAGTGCCCCAGTTACGGAAGAGCCAGAAACTCCTGTCACTCCGGCACCACCATCAACAGAGGGCGAAGTTCTCCCTGAGGAACCAACAGATCCTGTTGTCCCAAGTGCCCCAGTAACGGAAGAACCAGAGGTTCCAGTCACTCCCGTTCCACCAGCAACAGAGGCCGAAGTTCTACCTGAGGAACCAACAGATCCAGTTGTCCCAAGTGAACCGGTTACTGAACAGCCAGAAGAACCAGAAACTCCCGTTCCACCAGCTACAGAAGTCGAAGTTCTACCCAAGGAACCAACAGCGCCAGTTGTCCCAAGTTCTCCAGTTATGGAAGAACCCGAGGTTCCAGTCACTCCCGTTCCACCATCAACAGAAGATGAAGTTCAACCTGAGGAACCAACAGCGCCAGTTGTCCCAAGTGCTCCAGTTACGGAAGAGCCAGAAGCCCCCGTTCCACCAGCTACAGAAGATGAAGTTCTACCTGAGGAACCAACAGATCCAGTTGTCCCAAGTGCCCCAGTAACGGAAGAGCCAGAAGAACCTATTAAAACTAAACCGAAGTTAGTTTTATCAATTCTTAAAGAAAATGTAGATGATAAGAGTGTAGAACTAAGCTATACACTGACAGATAGTGATTCTACATTTGTCAAGGCTATGGCATCTCTATACAAAGGGGATGAATTAGTCACAGAAAAAGAAATTCTAACACAAGAAGAGCTATACAAGGTTCAATTTGCTAACTTACTACTGAACACTGAATATAAAGTTAAAACACGATTTGCCTATAATTTAGGTAGTGATGATGTGGAAGAAGAGCTCGGAACAGAAAAATTTGAACTAGAAAATAAATTACTGGAATTACGAGAATACAAGAGTATTGAGCTGTATCAAGTTGATGAATTTGGTGAGAAAACAAGGGTCACAGCCTTGAGTAATCTTCCAACTTCTGTAGAAAATTATCTTGTTAAAATTGCTACTGTAAACAATAAAGAAATCTACCTCCCCGTCGATAACTTCGAGAATGATGTCAATGGCATTAAGGTGAGCATTATTCATCCAAAATTAGTAAAATTTGATCAGAACAATTCTAATTTCGATGAACACCATACCTTTACAGTTGATAAGCTTGTCTTACAAGAGGGGGCCTACAGTAAATTTAGTGAATTAGTAGATGCTATCAATAACAATCCTAGTGGAACTTATTATCTAGCTGCTGATATGGTTGTTGATAAGGAGGTTTCGACCGACACCTACATTACCAAAGAATTTACTGGAAGTCTGAAGAGCCTAGGTGAGCAAAAGACTTATTCTATTTTGCAGTTGGATAGACCGCTGTTCAGCACGCTCAAGAATGCAAGGGTAGAAAATATCTCCTTAAAAGACGTGGCTATTTCAAACGACCAAACGGAAGTAGCAGCTCTAGCTAAGAAATCAGACAAGTCTACCATCGATAAAGTTTCTGTTTCAGGGAATATTACTGCCAAACAAAATATTGCTGGTTTGGTTTACGAAGCAACAAACGGTACAAGCATTAGTAATTCCATCATTGATGTCAGTCTAGGTAACACAGCAAGCTATGAAACCTACTATATGGGTGGTGTTACAGGAATACTAAATAGTTCAACCATTGACAAGGTAAGGGTTAATGTGACAATTGATGCTAAGACAGCAAGTGGTCGCGGACAAAAAATTGGTGGTGTCACTGCGGAGATGGCTTTGTTCAGTCAGCAACCTATGATTACCAATGCCTATGTTACAGGAAATATCCAGGCTACAGCACCTGCTGATACTGGAGGTGTTGTAGGTACAGCTAGGATGTCTGTCTTGAATAATATAGCAACAGGTGCATCTGTTACCAATGGGGGTATCATCGCTTCGGCACAAAATCTATATACTACATACGGGTCAATGCCAACTAATATTTATAGTGTTGAAGGTCATGCAGCAGGCCAACCAAATCCTACCATTCAGTCTACAAGCCTTTCTCAAGAAGCCGTGCTAGAGAAAATCAAGGCATGGGGAATTCCAACAACACCAACCACAACAGGACAGGAAAATAGCGATAGTCAGTCGAATTCAGTGCAGACCATCGATTATAACCAGGTTCAAAATGCTCAGGCTAAACGAAGAACTGCCTATGAAAACACGTCTAAGTTGTTGCCATTCTATGACCGGAATACGATTGTTAAATATGGTAACTTGATTGATGAAGCAAGTAATCTCTATAGCAAGCCTATCCAGTCAGTTCTGACCTTGAATGAGGATGGAGTAGCAACAAATATCTATGACCAACACGCTTCCTTGACCAAATTACTGATCCATTATGAAGATGGAACTTCAGAAACTCTACCTTTGGTATTTAAGGGAGAGTACGGCAATACCAAAGTTGTTGAATACCGCTTAGGTGAACAACTCCTCTATACACCAGAACAATTACTATCTCTGGAAACCAGTCTCATCGATGAACTAGTGACAGCATTTTCTCAGGTTGATCTTTACAGCCAAGAGATGGCTGACATCTTACATATCCAAACTACAGACAAGAACGCCAAACTAAAAGACTTGTACTTAGATGAATCCTTTGCAGAAGTCAAAGCCAATCTCGAAGTCCATATCAAAGGTTTGCTGGCCAATAGACAGGTGGTTGATACAACAAGCAAGGCTGTCAGGGATGTCATTAAAAAAGAATTCTTGGCAGATAAAGAAAAAATTATGTTCGCCCTTGCCTACCTCAATAGGCTATATGGCATTAAATATGGAGATACCAATATCAAGAATATTGTGCTCCATCATGCGGATTTCTATAAGCGTCAATTAGATACTCTAGACTGGTTGAAGTCATTTACAAATCAGATAATCAAGGATACAGATCAGTATTATGTTTCACAACAAGGCTACGAAGATATGTATTTTGACAGGTTAACGCTTGCCAATAATGCAGAAATTCATAAAGAACGTTTTGGGGCACTCTCTAGTCAACTTGGAACAGTTCGTGATTTCTTGGAATACAATAAGAAATTATTCTTGGGAGAAACTGATTCAAGGAAGTGGTTTAAAGAAGCGACCAATGCCTTTGTTTATGAAATTCCATCCAATGCAAACTCGAGCATTGACACCAGTCTATATAGTCATCTGGGACGTATTCCACGCTATGAAAAATACTACTTGCCATTGCTGAATATCAAGGAGAAGGATGATATTTTCGTAATGAGCTCAATGGCAACAGTAGCCTTTGGTGGTTATGGAAGATATGTGGATACGGCTTTGAAAAAGACCAATCCTGAACAATATTACCAAGAAGTTAAGACAGTACAGACAAGTCTGATACCGAAACACGGAAAACGATTAGGTGACTTTTTGGATATGTGGTATCAAATGGCAGATTCTAATCTGAGAGATAAGTTTATCCAACGCTCAACTGAAATTTGGGATGGTTACTGGATCAAGGATTCAAATGCATTTGAAGACCAAACTGATAAACGTCGTTGGGCAGGTAAGTATGACCAGGAATACCGCTATGTTCAGGAGTTGGCAGGTGCCTTGAATGAATGGCATAGAAAATCGAATGATAGTGCCTTTTCAGACACAGTAACCTTTGTAAAATTCTCAAATCGGGACATGCTATCGGATTTAGGTGATTCGACCATGAGCCATGAATTGGTCCATAACTATGATGAAACGATCATGTTGGATGGTTATAAGCGTCGTCCTGGTCAAGATGCAGAATCCTATGCTATGGGCTTGTTGCAGTCATCAGCTGGTGGAGGTATTTATTACTATGGATTTAATTTCATGAATGAACATAGTCCAAATACCCCACACAATGTTTCAAGTAGTCGCTTCAAAACAAAAGAGGATTTGCAAACCTATCTAAAAGGAATCTTTGATGTTACCTACCTCTTGGATGCAGTCGAAATCCAAGCGATTGCTACTAAGGGGAAAGAGGCTTATCCTTACTTTTTTAACAAGATAGAGTTGGTTCCAGCCACTGAAGCACACACCAATCAGATTCCTGGCTATCAAAATACTCATGATCGCATTAGGAAATTAAGTGATGATGAGCTGGCTAACCTGAATATTGCGACTATCAACGATGCGATTGACCATGCCCTAGTTGCCAAAACATCACTGTTACCAGAGCAAGACTATCTACGTGAAAATTTGAAGAACTATTATTTCGTACCGCTTTATTATCCGATTTATGCAGGATTACAAAATGATCAAGGTACTGTCGGTGGTTTACAATTCCGTAAGACAGCCTTGGAACTTCTTGCTGCAAAAGGTTGGGAAGAAGGCTTTATTCCTTATGCAACAGACAAGCTAAAAGCGGAAGCAGAGGCGGCAGGTCGTCCATTATCCGATCAGTTTATTTTTGAAAAAATATTTGCTGATCAATATGCGGATTATACAAGCTTCAAAAAAGCTATGTACAAAGAACGCCTAGATAAGAAAAATAGTATGAAGGCTATCAGTTTTATCTACAATGGTCGGACTGAAACAATCGAGAATTACGATACTCTTAAGCTCCTGATGCAGGATGCAGTTAATAAAGATTACCAGGCAGCTCAGAATGGTCAAATAGGATTTAATCGTCAAGGTTTGAAAGATGCTATTTTGAAAGCCTATGTCAAGCTAACAGATAGTTTCAGTTCCTCTATATTTGGAGAATGATGGAAGTCTGCTCTATATACAAAATGGGAAGAAATTGAAAGATAATATTTTCGGTTTCTTCCTTTTATTTTTTTAATCTTCAATACATTATGGTATAATATGCATAATATTGTTTATAGGAGAAGTTAGAAATGGAAATCATTCGCGATAAAGAATTTGTCAATCAGTATCATTTTGATGCCCGCAATCACGCGTGGGAAAAAGAGAACGGAATTCCGGAAACAAAATTGAAAGTTGACTTTCAATTGATTGAGCAAAATCGTGCGGAAAATCGAACATCTATGATTACCATTTTGCGCTTTATGATTGTACTAGATCATTTTGTGATTTCAGGTGCCATGAGTCAGGCCGTTCACTTACCAAATCGATTGGTAGAAGAGCCAACTGAATTTACTGATGAGGAAAAACGTGTTTTGGTAGAGCCTCTTTTGGACATTTTAAAACGAATGACTTATGAGGTTACTGAAATCGCCTTTGATGCACCAGGAGTGAATTTGGAGTTTTAATATGAAATTAGCAGTTATAACTGACTCATCGGCTGTTTTGAATGTCCGAAGTATTGAGCGGGATGACCTGTTTGTCCTAAGTATTCCAGTCAGCATCGATGGGGAAAATTATATCGAAGGGCAAAATTTGACGGTTGAAGAGTTTTATCAAAAAATGGCTTCATCGAAAGAATTACCTAAAACAAGTCAACCAAGTTTGATGGAATTGGAAGAAATTCTTAGAGGCTTGAAAGATAAAGGCTATACACACGCACTTGGCTTATTCTTGTCATCAGGTATTTCAGGTTTTTATCAAAACATTCAATATTTAGCTGATGAATTTGAAGGATTAACCGTTGCCTTTCCAGATACCAAAATCACATCGGCTCCTTTAGGCATGATGGTAGAAAATGTTCTCAAATGGGCTGACTCTGGACTTAGTTTTGAAGAAATTTTAGGTAAGTTGGACCAAGAAATTGGGAAGACAACAGCCTTTATCATGGTCGATGACCTCAATCACTTGGTAAAAGGTGGTCGCTTGTCCAATGGTGCAGCCTTGTTAGGCAATCTCTTGAGTATCAAGCCGATTCTATACTTTACAGATGAAGGTAAGATTGAAGTGTATGAAAAAGTTCGGACGGAGAAAAAGGCCATTAAACGCCTCTTGGAAATCCTCCAAGAACAAACGACCGAAGGGCAGTATCAAATTGCTATCATTCATGCCAATGCACCTCAGAAGGCTGAAAACTTTAAACAGCAGTTGGAAGAAGCAGGTGTCGGTAGCGATTTACCAATCGTGTCATTTGGTTCGGTCATCGGTACGCACTTGGGAGAAGGGGCAGTGGCCTTTGGTATTTCTCCCATTATTGAATAGGAGTTTGCATGACAATTAAGGTAATTATCGCAGGATTTAAAGGGAAAATGGGCTCAACAGCTGTTGAGATGGTCAAAGGTGACGCAGAACTTAGTCTGGCTGCCTTGGTGGACCCATTTGCGACAGAAACAGAAGTAGACGGTGTTCCTGTTTTCAAGACCAAAGAAGAAGTTGCCAGCCTAGAAGCTGATGTCTGGGTGGATTTTACAACGCCAAAATTTGCCTATGAAAACACACGTTTTGCCTTGGAAAATGGTTTCGCACCTGTGGTTGGAACGACAGGATTTACCCCTGAAGAAATCGAGGAATTGACTGCCTTATCTGCTGAGAAGGGCTTGGGCGGCTTGATTGCTCCTAACTTTGCTATTGGCGCTATCTTGCTCATGCAGTTCGCAGCCCAGGCAGCCAAATATTTCCCAAATCTTGAAATCATTGAATTACACCATGACAAGAAGAAGGATGCACCGAGCGGAACGGCTGTCAAAACGGCCGAACTCATTTCACAAGTGCGTCAATCACAAGTTCAAGGGGCAGCGGATGAGGAAGAGCTGATTGCTGGTGCTCGTGGGGCAGAATTTGACGGCTTCCGTATCCACTCAGTACGCTTGCCAGGCCTTGTTGCCCATCAGGAAGTGATTTTTGGGGCACAGGGAGAAGGCTTGACCATTCGTCATGACTCTTACGATCGTATTTCCTTTATGGGCGGTGTCAATCTCGGCATTAAAGAGGTAGTCAAACGCTCACAACTCGTTTATGGTTTGGAACACTTATTATGAAATTAAACAATCTGCCTTCTGAGTTTCAGGAGGCTTTGCCGATTTTAGAGAAAATTAAAGCAGCTGGTTACGAGGCTTATTTCGTTGGTGGCTCCGTGCGGGATGCCATTCTCGGTAGGCCTATTCATGATGTCGACATTGCCACTTCCAGCTATCCGCAAGAAACCAAGCAAATCTTTCCGCGGACTATTGATGTGGGGATTGAGCATGGAACTGTCCTAGTCTTGGATGGTGGCAAAGAGTATGAAATTACCACCTTTCGGACAGAGGAGGAGTATGTCGACTTCCGCAGACCGAGCCAGGTTTCTTTTGTGCGTTCCTTAGAAGAGGATCTCAAACGTCGCGACTTCACAGTCAACGCCTTTGCTCTGGATGAAGAAGCACAGATTGTTGACATCTTTGATGGGATGACTGACTTAGAAAACCGCACCCTACGGGCTGTAGGCATCCCGGCTGAGCGTTTCAACGAAGATGCCCTCCGTATCATGCGTGGATTTCGCTTTGCAGCGACCTTGGACTTTGAGATTGAACCGACGACATTTACAGCTATGGTTGAAACCGCACCGCTTTTGGAAAAAATCTCGGTGGAACGTAGCTTTATCGAGTTTGATAAACTCTTGATGGCGGATTTTTGGCGAAAAGGCTTGCGCGCTATGATTGATTCTAAGGCTTACAATTTCTTGCCTGATTTAGTTGGAAAAGGAGAACAACTGGCTAGAATGCTGTCCAGTTTGGCAGAAGACTTCCAATTTTCAACTTCTGAACAAGCTTGGGCCATGCTCTTTGTCTGTCTCGGTATCGAGAACATCAAATCCTTCCTGAAAAAATGGAAAACCAGCAATTATTTCCAACGCAACGTGGTCAAGTTGGTAGAGATTTATCAACTTCGCCAAGCAGGACCTGTTACCAAGCAAATCTGTTTCAAGTATGGCAAAGAATTCTTGTACTTGGTAGAGGAACTCCGTCAAGCACAGGGGTTGACTACAGATTTTGAAGCAATTGACCAGATCGATCAAGCATTGACCATTCATGACAAGCATGAAATTGTTGTCAACGGCGGTCATCTGATGAAGGCGTTTGACCTCAAACCAGGTCCAGTATTGGGCACTTTGCTCAAAGAGGTGGAATTCCAGATTGTGGAAGGACAGCTAGAGAACGAAGAGCAAGCGATTATGACATTTGTGAAAGGAATCTTAGAGAATGAGTGATTTTATCGTTGAACACCTAACTAAATCTGTCGGAGATAAAACGGTCTTTGCTGATCTGTCTTTCATCATCCATCAAGGCGACCGTATCGGTATTATCGGGGTCAATGGTACAGGAAAGACGACTTTGCTGGATGTTCTGTCAGGTCGTATCGGTTTTGACGGAGATGTATTACCTTTTCGTACAAAAAATGCCTATAAAATTTCTTATCTGACCCAGGAACCTGAATTTGATGAAAGCCAAACTGTCTTAGATACTGTTCTGTCTTCGGATTTACGGGAAACCCAGTTAATCCGTGAATATGAACGGCTCTTGTCAAACTATGATGAAAGCAGTCAAGCCAGACTAGAAAAGGTGATGGCAGAAATGGATGCTCTCAACGCTTGGGAAATTGAAAGCCAGGTCAAGACCGTTCTATCCAAACTTGGCTTAACAGACCTCAACAAAACTGTTGCTGAGTTATCGGGTGGTCTACGTAGACGAGTGCAATTGGCCCAAGTCCTCCTTGGCAATGCTGACTTGCTCTTGCTGGATGAACCGACTAACCACTTGGACATTGATACCATTGAATGGTTGACGACTTTCTTGAAAAATACTAAAAAGTCTGTTCTATTTATTACTCACGATCGCTATTTCTTGGACAATGTGGCGACACGGATTTTTGAATTGGACCGCGCCAGCTTAACCGAATATCAGGGAAATTACCAGGACTATGTTCGCTTGAAGGCAGAACAGGACGAGCGAGATGCCGCCCTTCACCATAAGAAAGAGCAACTCTACAAACAAGAGCTGGCTTGGATGCGCAGACAACCTCAAGCTCGTGCAACCAAGCAACAGGCTCGTATCAATCGTTTCCATGACCTCAAAGGCGATTTAGCCAACAAGATAGACGATAGCGAACTGGAAATCAATTTTGAAACCTCTCGTATCGGCAAAAAAGTCATTAACTTTGAAAATGTCAGCTTTTCCTATCCTGACAAGCCCATTTTAGCAGACTTTAACCTGCTCATTCAAAACAAGGACCGCATAGGAATTGTCGGTGATAATGGAAAAGGAAAATCCACTTTGCTCAATCTGATTGCAGGTGATTTGCAGGCAGACAGCGGTAAGGTAGATATTGGTGAAACCATCCGTATCGGCTACTTCTCGCAAACAATTAAAGGACTAGACGAAAGCAAGCGGGTCATCAATTTCTTGCAGGAAGTAGCAGAAGAAGCAAAAACGACTTCTGGTATGGTTTCTATCGCAGAACTCTTGGAGCAATTCCTCTTCCCACGCAATACCCACGGTACCTTGATTGAAAAGTTGTCTGGCGGGGAGAAGAAGCGACTTTATTTGCTGAAGATTCTCTTGCAACGGCCCAATGTTCTCTTACTAGATGAGCCGACCAACGACTTGGACATAGCGACTCTGACAGTCTTGGAACATTTCTTGCAGGGCTTTACTGGTCCAGTCATTACCGTTAGTCACGACCGTTATTTCTTGGACAAGGTTGCGACCAAAATCCTCGCTTTCGAAGATAGCGGCATTCAGACCTTCTTTGGCAACTACACAGACTATCTGGATGAGAAGGCCTTTCTGGCTTCCAGCTCTGCCATTTCCTTGGAAAAACCAAAGGAGAAAACCGAGAAAATCAAAGAGAACAAGAAGCGGATGTCCTACTTTGAGAAGCAGGAATGGGCAACCATCGAAGAGGATATTGCTGGCTTGGAGGAGCGGATTGCGGCAATCGAGGCGGAAATGCTGACCTGTGGTAGTGATTTTACAAAATTGTCCGATTTGCAGAAGGAATTAGATGAGAAAAACGACCTGCTCTTGGAAAAATATGAGCGGTATGAGTATCTGAGCGAGTTGGAGGGCTAGATGAAAGTTCTTGTCATGTCTTATATGGTCATCTATCTTTTGGTGACCTTGGGAGCGGCTTTGTTTAGCTATCTAAAGACCAAAAAAATGAATACATTGCGCTTGTTATTAACGGTCTTATCCATGCTCTTGCTAGCTGTTACACTCTATTTTTACAGTCAGGCCTATCACGATGTACAAATGGTGGGGTTTGCTCTGGGATTTACCTTTATTTCTACTCTTTTTCTTTATAATGGAACGAAAGAGGGTAGTAATTTTACGACAGTTATGCTCTTTTCCATTGGTCGCTTTATTTTACATATTCAATTTTTAATTTTGCTCTATCTCTTTCGATAGGGCAAATTTTTTATCCGTTCAAATTTTTGAAAAGGCTTTACGCAAACCTTTGCGTTATGGTATAATAAAGAAAATATACACGTAAGGAGAAAATTATGGCAAAAAAAATTATTGGTATTGACTTAGGTGGTACATCAGTTAAGTTGGCGATTCTCACAACGGAAGGTGAGATACAAGAAAAATGGTCCATCAAGACAAATATATTAGACGATGGAAGTCATATTGTTCCTGATATTATTGACAGTATCAAGCAGCGATTTGAAACCCATGATTTGACAAAAGATGACTTTTTGGGTGTTGGTATGGGGTCTCCTGGTGTCGTTGATAGCGAAGCTGGTACTGTTATCGGTGCCTATAACCTCAACTGGAAGACCTTGCAATTGGTTAAAGATCAGTTTGAATCTGCGCTCGGTTTACCATTCTTTATCGACAATGATGCCAACGTAGCAGCTCTTGGTGAGCAGTGGGTAGGTGCTGGTAACAACAATCCCAACGTTGTCTTTATGACGCTTGGTACAGGTGTTGGTGGCGGAGTCATCGCTGCTGGAAACTTGATTCGTGGTGTCAAAGGCGCTGGTGGTGAATTAGGTCATATCACAGTTGACTTTGATGAGCCATTTGCATGTACTTGTGGTAAGAAAGGTTGTCTAGAAACAGTTGCTTCAGCGACAGGTATTGTCAACCTCAGCCGTCGTTATGCTGATCAATACGCAGGCGATGCAAAACTGAAACAAATGATCGATGATGGGCAAGATGTAACGGCTAAAGATGTCTTTGACTTGGCAAAAGAAGGCGATGATTTGGCCTTGATTGTCTACCGTCACTTCTCAGAATACCTAGGTGTTGCCTGTGCAAACATTGCTGCAGTCCTCAATCCTACCTACATCGTTCTGGGTGGCGGTGTATCAGCTGCAGGAGAGTTCTTATTGGATGGCGTTCGCAAGGTCTTTGCTGAAAATAGCTTCCCACAAATCAAGGAAAGCACGCAAATTGTCTTGGCAACTCGTGGTAATGATGCTGGTGTCCTAGGTGCCGCATCACTAGTTTTGAAATAATAACTGAGAGGCTGGGCTCAAGCCCAGCACCGCTTCTCAACGTTAGTGTCAACATCTCAGCGCAGTGGTTGATTGGCAGATTTGTTCGTGTTTTACACTCCAAATCTGACCATTACGACTGTTGCGAACAAAGTTCGCTCTATTTCCAACCTCAAAAGGTTCACTGAACCTTTTGAGCTGTGTGGGGGTGGGAGTGAAACAGTCTGGGGATAGACTGTTTCAGCTCAACAACTGGAAATAAGGACTTGTTGACGAACTCTTCTATGAATGGTCGAGTTCTTTCCCGCTCCCTTTTTTCTAATCCGCTGTCACACTTTCTTTATATACATATATTGAAAGTTGGTTGATAAAAGGGTACAATAATAGTGAAAAGAGAAAGGAGTGTTGGTGTATGAAACAAGTAAGTATGCCTAAACTAATTGACTATCTAACTATAGTCGGGCTTTTGATTTTACTGTCTGCCTTTTTCCTTGATTACTGGATTCGTGACTGGTTTTTCCCGTCTAGCTGGGGAAACGTAGCGACCATGTTGATTCTTCCTATACTAGGGACTCTAATTCTTATACTATCTATCTATTATAAAAAATTGTGGACTGGTTTGATTAGTATCTTCTTAATGATCTCATTTCCTCTGATATTCGGTATTGGCTACTTTATATTTGGCCCCTAGAAGGAGTGGTTATGAACCTGACTTTACTAAAAAGATTAAATCTAGTTTTGTATGGTTCGTAATTTTTCTCTTCGTCATGCTATTTTTGCCAATAGGGCAATGGTTTGATATTGTAAATGTGAATTTTAAACTAACATTTTTCATCATTCCATTTTTCGGACTAGCCAGCTTACCAACGGCTATTTACACTAAAAATGTTCGTCAGATATTGTTGAGTGTTCTCTTGGTTGCCTTGTATTTTATATTGTTCAGCCTAATAACTGCCCTATCTGGTTTGTTCCACCTTAATTTTTATTCTTTGTTTTTCAAATGAGAACTCCGGTACAAAACTGGAGTTTTTTGCTAGAATTTGCTATACTAAGACCATGACTAAAGCAGATATTATTTTTAAAGAGAACATTCGAAAGATTATGGAAGAGGGCGTTTTTTCAGAAAATGCTCGCCCACGTTACAAGGATGGAAATGTTGCTAATTCTAAGTATATTACTGGGTCCTTTGCTGAGTATGACTTGTCTAAGGGCGAGTTTCCTATTACCACACTAAGACCAATTCCGATTAAATCCGCCATAAAAGAAATTCTCTGGATTTACCAAGATCAGACTAATGACTTGTCTGTTTTACAAGAAAAGTATGGCGTCCAGTATTGGAATGATTGGGAAGTTGAGGGAACAGGCACAATCGGAGAACGTTACGGTGCGATTGTGAAAAAACATGACATCATTTCAAAAATCCTTAAGCAATTGGAAGAAAATCCATGGAATCGCCGCAATGTGATTTCCTTGTGGGATTATGAGGCTTTTGACCAGTCAGCGGGTCTTTTGCCATGTGCCTTTCAAACTATGTTTGATGTTCGCCGAGTGGATGGGGAGATTTATCTGGATGCAACTCTAACTCAACGGTCAAATGATATGTTGGTGGCTCATCATATCAACGCTATGCAGTATGTAGCCCTTCAGATGATGATTGCTAAACATTTTGGCTGGAAGGTTGGGAAGTTTTTCTATTTCATCAATAATCTTCACATCTATGACAATCAGTTTGAACAAGCTGAAGAATTGCTCCGTCGTACACCATCTGAAGTAGAGCCTCGTTTGGTCTTGAACGTCCCAGACGGAACAAACTTCTTTGATATAAAAGCAGAAGATTTTGAGTTGGTGGACTACAATCCAGTTAAACCGCAACTAAAGTTTGACTTGGCGATTTAAGATGAGGGGGGCTTTCCAGCACCAGCGAGATTCACATTCTACGAATATCGGAATCTTCCCTATCTCTGAGGAGTCGGTGATAGTTTCAGCACGATAAAAATTTGCACTAGACCTACTTGGTAAGTGCATTTTTCATGTTTTTTTGATAGAATGATAGGACGGAAAGTGAGAGAAAATGACTAAAAAGATTGTTGCCATTTGGGCTCAAGATGAAAATGGATTGATTGGAAAAGGTGATAGACTTCCTTGGTCATTGCCAGCTGACTTAGCTCATTTCAAAGAAACGACAACAGGTCACACGATGGTGATGGGACGTATAACCTTCGACGGCATGGGTAAACGTGCTCTTCCCAATCGTCACACCATCGTTTTGACAACGGATAAAACCTATCAACTAGAGAGTGAACATGTTACCATTTTACACAGTGTGGAAGATGTCCTAGATTGGTATAACAAACAGGAGCAGACACTATTTGTGATTGGTGGGGGACAAATTTTTACTGCTTTTGCACCTTACATTGAAACATTAATAGTGACAGATATTCACGGTCAATTTAATGGCGATGTGTATTTTCCGAAAGCATTTCCTATGAAGAAATTTCAGCTACAAAGCGCCAATTTACGTCCAAAAGACGAGAAAAACCCGTATGATTTTACAATAAAAACCTATGAAAGAAGAGATGGTTAGGCATGGAGAGAAGTTTATTCGGTTTATTTACAGCATTTCTCTGTGGGATTTGCGTTCTATGTGCGCTTCAAGCTTTTAGAAAAAACGCTTCGGTTTAGCAATATTATTTTTATTGAATGCTTTTACTAATCTGGTCAATAGCATTCATGCCATTTACGGCTTTTTATTTAGATAAGAGATATGAAAGAGGAATTACATGGCTGTTAAGCATACACATGAGTTTATTTATTGCTCATTTTGTGGAAAAAATCAAGAAGAAGTAAAAAAAATTATCGCTGGAAACAATGTGTTTATCTGTAATGAATGTGTGGAATTAGCTCAGGAAATCATTCGTGAAGAATTGGCTGAAGAAGTATTGACTGACCTGGCTGACACTCCAAAGCCACAAGAATTACTCAATATCCTGAACAACTACGTCATCGGACAGGATCGTGCAAAACGTGCTTTAGCAGTAGCCGTTTATAACCACTATAAACGTATCAATTTCCAAGATAGCCGTGATGAGAACGATGTTGATTTGCAAAAATCAAATATCCTCATGATTGGCCCGACTGGGTCAGGAAAAACCTTCCTAGCTCAGACCTTGGCTAAAAGTTTGAATGTCCCGTTTGCTATTGCCGATGCGACTGCTCTTACTGAGGCGGGTTATGTTGGTGAAGACGTAGAAAATATCCTCCTCAAACTTTTGCAGGCTGCAGACTTTAACATCGACCGTGCAGAAAGAGGAATTATCTATGTGGATGAAATTGATAAGATTGCCAAAAAAGGTGAAAATGTGTCCATTACCCGCGATGTATCTGGTGAAGGTGTCCAGCAAGCTCTCCTAAAAATTATCGAGGGAACTGTGGCCAGCGTACCACCACAAGGTGGACGCAAACATCCAAACCAAGAAATGATTCACGTGGACACCAAAAATATCCTGTTTATCGTTGGCGGTGCATTTGATGGTATCGAAGAAATCGTCAAACAGCGTCTCGGTGAAAAAATCATCGGTTTTGGTCATAATAATCGTGCTATTGATGAAAAAGAATCATACATGCAACATATCATTGCAGACGATATTCAAAAATTCGGTATCATTCCAGAGTTGATTGGTCGCTTGCCTGTATTCGCAGCTTTGGACCAATTGACAACAGAGGATTTGGTACGTATTTTGACGGAACCGAAGAATGCTCTTGTAAAACAATACCAGACACTCTTGTCTTATGATGACGTGGAGCTTGACTTTGATGAGGACGCCTTGTTAGCAATTGCAGAAAAAGCAATTGAACGTAAGACTGGTGCTCGTGGACTTCGCTCTATCATTGAAGAAACGATGTTGGATGTCATGTTTGAGGTGCCAGGCCAAGATAACGTTAAACGCGTTCGTGTAACAAAAGCAGCAGTAGACGGTAAAGAAAAGCCTTTACTAGAAACTGCATAAAAAAATAAAGGGTGGAAACTGATTGTTTTCTACCCTTATTTATGAAAGGTATAAAATGGAAATCAACACACATAATGCTGAGATTTTGCTCAGTGCTGTTTCAAAAGCCCAGTATCCGGGCGATGACATTCCAGAAATTGCCCTTGCCGGGCGATCTAACGTTGGAAAGTCCTCATTTATCAATACTCTTCTAGGAAGAAAAAATCTTGCACGTACGTCAGGAAAACCAGGAAAGACTCAACAACTCAATTTTTATAATATAGATGATAAAATTCGATTTGTAGATGTTCCAGGTTATGGCTATGCTAAAGTATCTAAAACTGAGCGTGCTAAGTGGGGCAAAATGATTGAAGAGTATTTGACGACACGAGAAAATCTACGTGTTGTGGTGAGTTTAGTAGACATGCGTCATGAGCCATCAGCAGATGATGTTCAAATGTATGATTTCTTGAAATATTATGAAATTCCTGTTATTATTGTGGCAACGAAGGCTGATAAAATCCCACGAGGAAAGTGGAGTAAGCACGAATCGATGATTAAAAAGAAATTGGATTTTGATAAAAATGATCAATTCGTTATCTTTTCTTCTGAAACTCGTCACGGATACGATCAGGCATGGGATGCTATCTTAAGTAACATCTAATAAACAGTTCAGGAGAAAAATCATGGAACGTACTTTCTTCATCATCAAACCAGATGCTCTTAAGCGTGGACTTGCAGGACAAATTTTTTCACGTATCGAACGCAGGGGATTTCAAATCCGAGATTTAAAAATGGTGGCAACGACGGAAGACTTGGTCGCTCAACATTATGAGCATTTAACAGACAAACCTTTCTTTCCGCTCTTGGTTGACTATATGACCAGCGGACCAGTCATTGCTGGGATTTTAGAAGGACCGGAAGTCGTCAAATCTTGGCGAGATATGATGGGGGCTACCAATCCAGTAAACGCCCTACCTGGGACTATTCGTGGAGATTTTGCGACAGCGCCCGTTGAGGGAATTGTGGCAAATGTCGTTCATGGCTCAGATAGTGCAGAAGCAGCCGAACGAGAGATCGGTCTTTGGCTGGGAAAATAGCAGAGCAGACACCTAGTTTTCTAGGTGTTTTTCTTATGGAAAATTATCACTAAATCTGATATAATGAGGAGTAATACCCTTGTAGAGGAAGAAACATGAATTTAGAAGATTTGAAAAAACGACAGGAGAAAATTCGTAATTTCTCCATTATTGCCCACATCGACCATGGTAAATCAACCTTGGCCGACCGTATTCTTGAGAAGACAGAAACAGTTTCCAGCCGTGAAATGCAAGCCCAGTTGCTGGATAGTATGGACTTGGAACGCGAGCGTGGTATCACAATTAAACTCAACGCAATCGAACTCAACTATACAGCTAAAGATGGAGAGACATACATTTTCCACTTGATTGACACACCAGGACACGTGGATTTTACCTATGAAGTATCACGTTCTCTTGCGGCCTGTGAAGGGGCGATTCTGGTGGTGGATGCTGCTCAAGGGATTGAAGCACAGACCTTGGCTAACGTGTATCTAGCCTTGGACAATGATTTGGAAATCTTGCCAATCATTAACAAGATTGACCTACCAGCAGCAGACCCAGAACGTGTTCGTCAGGAAATCGAAGATGTGATTGGTTTGGATGCTTCTGAAGCAGTCCCAACATCAGCCAAGGCAGGTATTGGTATCGAGGAAATCTTGGAGCAAATCGTAGAGAAAGTCCCTGCACCGACTGGTGATGTTGCAGCACCGTTGCAAGCCTTGATTTTTGACTCGGTTTACGATCCCTATCGTGGCGTTATCTTGCAAGTTCGTATCGTCAATGGTGTGGTAAAACCTGGCGATACTATTCAGATGATGAGCAATGGCAAGACCTTTGATGTGACGGAAGTGGGTATCTTCACACCAAAAGCAATCGGTCGTGATTACTTGGCGACTGGTGATGTAGGTTACATTGCAGCCTCCATCAAGACAGTTGCGGATACCCGTGTCGGTGATACGGTGACCTTGGCTGAAAATCCTGCTAGTGAGCCACTAGCGGGCTACAAGCAGATGAACCCAATGGTCTTTGCGGGTATCTATCCAATCGATTCCAACAAGTACAATGACCTCCGTGAAGCCTTGGAAAAACTCCAACTCAACGATGCCAGCTTGCAGTTCGAACCTGAAACATCGCAGGCCCTCGGTTTTGGTTTCCGATGTGGATTCTTGGGGCTCTTGCACATGGATGTTATCCAAGAACGAATTGAGCGTGAGTTTAACATTGACCTGATCATGACAGCTCCGTCGGTGGTTTACCATGTCAATATGACGGACGGTGAAATGATTGATGTAGCCAACCCATCCGAATTCCCAGACCCAACCAAGATCGCCAACATTGAAGAGCCTTATGTGAAGGCACAAATCATGGTACCACAGGAATACGTCGGTGCAGTCATGGAATTGGCCCAACGCAAACGCGGTGACTTTGTGACTATGGATTACATCGATGATAATCGTGTCAATGTCATCTACCAAATTCCACTTGCGGAGATTGTTTTTGACTTCTTTGATAAGCTTAAGTCATCCACTCGTGGTTATGCCAGCTTCGACTATGAGATTTCTGAATACCGTTCATCCAAGTTGGTGAAAATGGATATTCTCCTCAATGGTGACAAGGTCGATGCTCTCAGCTTTATCGTCCACAAGGAATTTGCCTACGAACGTGGGAAAATTATCGTGGATAAGCTCAAGAAAATCATCCCTCGTCAACAGTTTGAAGTGCCAATCCAGGCAGCAATCGGTCAAAAAATCGTTGCCCGTAGCGACATCAAGGCCCTTCGTAAGAACGTTTTGGCCAAGTGTTATGGTGGTGACGTTTCCCGTAAACGCAAACTCCTAGAAAAACAAAAAGCCGGTAAGAAACGAATGAAAGCTATCGGATCCGTCGAAGTCCCTCAGGAAGCCTTCCTCAGCGTACTCAGCATGGATGAAGACGATAAGAAATAAACTTGATACAAAGAAACACTCCTGCATTTTCTTGCAAGAGTGTTTTCTCTTATTTACGTTTCATTTCACCTTGTGGGTAGTAGGTCCCTTCAGGCATATCATTGATGAAGACATGAATGGCTTCTTTGGGCGCATTAGTATTACGAGATACAACTTCGGTAACTTCACGTGCTAAGGCAATCTTTTGTTCTTCTGTGCGTCCTTCAAACAAATCAATACGTACAAATGGCATATAGTTTCTCCTTTATTTTGCTAGTTTCAGTATAGCATAAATTTCACCTGCTTTCTATAAGTAAACGATTGACACCGCTTACAATTTTTGCTATTCTACATGTACATAGGAGGTGTTGGCTTATGAACTATGTTTATCGTATGGTGTTTTCATTCCTGCTTGCCGGTCTGTTTTTGTATCTAGTGATAACTGTTTTTTACCAAACTATATGGGAAGGCCCCTTGTTTCTTGCGTTTTCCTTCTTCAGCTTAATCTATGGATGTGCTATGCTCTACAAGTGGAAACCAAAGGCAGCTAAAATCATTTTTGAATGTGTCGGAAATTTCTTATCATTACCTTGGTCCTAATAACAAACAAGCTCAAAACGGGCTTGTTTTTCTATTTCCTAAATGGTCAAATTATGATAGAATGGAGGGAGTGAAAATTTAAGATTGGAAAGAGAAAAGTGGCTCAATTATACTATAAATATGGGACGATGAATTCAGGCAAAACCATTGAAATTCTTAAAGTTGCTCACAACTATGAAGAGCAAGGAAAACCTGTTGTTATCATGACATCTGCACTTGATACTCGTGATGCCTTTGGTGTTGTATCCAGTCGTATAGGCATGAGAAGAGATGCAGTGGCGATTGACGATGATATGGATATCTTTGGTTTTATTGAAAAAATGGAACCACGTCCTTACTGTGTTCTCATTGATGAAGCACAATTCCTTCGTCGCCATCACGTTTATGACTTGGCACGAGTGGTAGATGAATTGGATGTCCCAGTTATGGCTTTTGGTCTAAAAAATGATTTCCGAAATGAGCTCTTTGAAGGCTCCAAACACTTGTTGCTGTTGGCCGATAAGTTGGATGAAATCAAAACAATCTGCCAATATTGTTCTAAAAAAGCGACAATGGTTTTGAGAACACAGGATGGAAAACCTACTTATGAAGGCGCTCAAATTCAAATCGGTGGAAATGAAACCTACATTCCAGTTTGCCGCAAACATTATTTTTCACCAGAAATTAATGATTTACCCTAATTTTTGAAAATGAAATGAGAAGCGACTGTAAACTGAGCATCTGTATAGAACTGAATTTGCCTATGACTCTGTGCCAATTTTCATGACTTACATACTACGGCAAAGGAATTGAATACGGGCTACGAACTGTGCCTGTTTCATGACCTACATATTACAGAAAGGAATTGAACACGCCCTACAAGCTAACTAGAAGTGTGTTCTTTCCAAATTTTTAGAAAGGAACTGAATTCGGGCTACGAACTGTGCAAAAAAGATAGTTTTTCCTAGGACGCTTTCGTCCTTCGTCAAAACTCCTATTTTTGCTTTGTTCGTTTAACGCCCTTAATATCTTAAATTTATGAACATCTACGATCAATTACAGGCGGTGGAAGACCGCTACGAGGAACTTGGTGAATTGTTGTCTGACCCTGATGTAGTCAGCGATACCAAGCGTTTTATGGAGTTGTCTAAGGAAGAAGCTGCAACTCGTGATACAGTAACAGCCTATCGCGAATATAAGACTGTACTTCAAAACATTGTCGATGCAGAAGAGATGATTAAAGAATCTTCTGGTGATGCTGACTTAGAGGAAATGGCTAAGGAAGAACTCAAACAAGCTAAGGCTGATAAAGAAGCTTACGAAGAAAAGCTGAAAATCCTTCTTTTACCAAAAGACCCTAACGATGACAAAAACATCATCTTGGAAATCCGTGGTGCCGCAGGTGGCGATGAAGCTGCCCTTTTTGCTGGAGACCTTTTGACCATGTACCAAAAGTATGCAGAAGGTCAAGGCTGGCGTTTTGAAGTCATGGAGGCTTCTTATAATGGTGTCGGCGGTATCAAGGAAGTGGTTGCCATGGTCTCTGGTCAATCCGTTTATTCAAAACTCAAGTATGAGTCAGGAGCTCACCGTGTCCAACGTGTCCCTGTAACTGAAAGCCAGGGACGTGTCCACACCTCAACAGCAACTGTCCTCATCATGCCAGAAGTTGAAGAAGTGGAATATGACATCGATCCAAAAGATCTTCGTGTCGATATTTACCACGCATCTGGTGCCGGTGGTCAGAACGTCAACAAGGTTGCAACTGCCGTGCGTATCGTTCACTTGCCAACCAACATCAAGGTGGAGATGCAGGAAGAGCGTACTCAGCAGAAAAACCGTGAAAAGGCCATGAAGATTATCCGTGCCCGTGTAGCTGACCACTTTGCCCAGATTGCCCAAGATGAGCAGGATGCAGAGCGTAAATCAACTATCGGTACAGGTGACCGTTCAGAGCGTATCCGTACCTACAACTTCCCACAAAACCGTGTGACAGACCACCGTATCGGCTTAACCTTGCAAAAGCTGGATACTATCTTGTCAGGTAAGATGGACGAAGTCGTCGATGCCCTTGTCCTCTACGATCAAACGCAAAAACTAGAAGAGCTTAACAAATAATGAATTACGCTCAATTATTTGCAGCATACGAAGAACAATTAGTCGCAATCGGTGAAGAGGCAGAATCCCTGTCCTTCACCTTTCGTGGCTTAAAGGGATTGAACTTTACGGAATTTCTCCTCCTGCTCCGTCAGGAAGTTACACCGACTGACAAAGAAGAGATTGATGCGATTTTTCAGCAACTTTCCCAGCACCGACCTGCCCAGTACATTATCGGCAAGGCTGATTTTCATGGCTTGGAGTTTGCAGTGGATGAGCGAGTCTTGATTCCAAGACCTGAAACGGAAGAATTAGTTGATTTGATTTTGCAGGAAAATAGCAGAGCAGGTTTGCGTGTATTAGACATCGGTACAGGAAGCGGTGCCATAGCTATTTCCCTTGCAAAAGCTAGATCTGATTGGGAAGTGGTAGCAGTTGACATTTCAAAGGATGCCCTAGCAGTGGCTCAGGAAAATGCAAGAAACAATCAAGTATCTGTCCACTTTCTAGAATCGGATGTCTTGCAAGCAGTGACAGGGCAATTTGACATCATTGTTTCTAATCCGCCCTACATCTCACCAGATGACACAGACGAAGTTGGACTCAATGTATTGACTTCTGAGCCTCATCTTGCCTTATTTGCGGAAGAAGATGGCATGGCTATCTATAGACAAATTGCGGATCAAGCAGGGGCATTTTTGAAGGAAAATGGAAAACTCTACTTTGAAATTGGCTACAAGCAAGGGCAAGATCTAACCGACTTACTCGCTCTGCATTTCCCCAAAAAGCGAATTAGAGTCCTCAAAGACCAATTTGGACAGGATAGAAAGGTCGTAGCGGATGACAATGGATAAACTCCGAACAATTCTTGAAAATGGTGGTGCTGTTATCCTTCCAACTGAAACAGTCTATGGGCTTTTTGCCCAAGCATTGAATGAAGATGCAGTCAATCGTGTCTATCAGTTGAAACAGCGTCCGAGGGACAAGGCAATGAACTTAAATGTCTCAAATCTGAACGATATTTATTTTTTCAGTCAAAATACACCCTTTTTTCTGGAAAAACTGTATAATAGATTTATGCCAGGACCGCTAACGATTATCCTGAAAGCAAACAAAAATGTTCCTTTTTGGGTTAATTCTGGACTGGATACTGTTGGATTTCGTCTTCCCAATCACGAACAAACCTTACGTTTGATTTCAGAGACTGGCCCACTTATTGGACCGTCCGCTAATATTTCAGGAAACGAAAGTGGCAAGAAGTTTTCGGACATCCAGGCACAATTTCCAGTTGATTTGCCTGGCATTAAGGATGACCAAGCTCTGACAGGCATTGATTCAACGATTTTGGACCTTTCTGGACAGAAAGCGCGGATTTTGCGCCAAGGTGCTATCAGCCGCGAAGAGATTCAGAAAGCCATTCCCGAAATAGAATTTGAGGTAGTTTTATGATTCGTCCCATTGAGAAAGGTGACTTGGTAGTCATCCGAGAAATCAATGCTCAATCCTTAGGGTATGATTGTTCATTGGAACAAACTGAGCGACAGTTTTTTAGATGCACGAGCACATTGGGGCATATCTTGTTGGTCTATATAGATGACATAAGTGGCGCAGTGCAAGGTTACATTCACGCACAAGTCTATGAAAGTCTCTATTCGGATACAGGCCTCAATATTCTCGGACTAGCTGTTTTGCCTGGTCATCAAGGACAAGGGATTGGAGCAAGCCTGCTGAAAGCCGTTGAGCAAATTGCACAGAAAGAGGGCTACCATTTTATTCGCCTCAATTCTGCTGAAAGTCGTCTCCAAGCCCATCTTTTCTACGAAAAGAATGGCTATCACTCCGATAAAATGCAGAAGCGTTTTATCAAGCACATTTAGCCCAATACAAAGGAGTACCGTATATGATTTTTGACAAAGTTAACTACAAAGAATTTGATAAAGAAGTTTGGGAAGCTATCCAAGCTGAAGAAAAACGCCAACAAAATAATATCGAATTGATTGCGTCTGAAAACGTTGTTTCTAAAGCTGTTATGGCAGCTCAAGGTTCTATTTTGACCAATAAATACGCAGAAGGTTACCCAGGTCGTCGTTACTATGGCGGTACGGAATGCGTTGACGTAGTTGAAAGTTTAGCTATTGAACGTGCTAAAGAAATATTCGGTGCAAAATTTGCTAACGTTCAACCACACTCAGGAAGCCAGGCCAATTGTGCTGCCTACATGGCCTTGATTGAGCCAGGAGACACTGTTATGGGGATGGACTTAGCTGCAGGTGGTCACTTGACTCACGGTGCATCAGTTAGCTTCTCAGGACAAACTTACAACTTTGTAGCTTACAATGTTGACGAAGAAACTGGCTTGCTTGATTACGATGCAATTTTAAAACAAGCAAAAGAAGTACAGCCAAAATTGATTGTAGCAGGTGCTTCAGCCTATGCCCGTACAATTGACTTTGCTAAATTCCGCGAAATTGCAGATGCAGTGGGTGCCAAACTGATGGTGGATATGGCTCATATTGCTGGTCTTGTAGCAGCAGGTCTTCATCCGAACCCAGTACCACATGCCCATATTACAACAACTACAACTCATAAAACTCTTCGTGGGCCACATGGTGGTTTAATTTTGACCAATGATGAAGAGCTCATCAAGAAAATCAACTCAGCCATCTTCCCAGGCATCCAAGGTGGTCCATTAGAGCATGTCATTGCTGCAAAAGCCGTATCTTTCAAAGAAGTTTTGGACCCAGCTTTCAAAGACTATGCTCAGAAAGTGATTGAGAACAGCAAGGCCATGGCCGAAGTCTTCCTTGCAAACCCTAACTTTAAAGTCATCACAGGAGGAACAGACAACCATCTCTTCCTCGTTGACGTGACCAAAGTTGTTGAAAATGGTAAAGTTGCTCAGCATCTCTTGGATGAAGTAAATATTACTCTCAATAAAAACTCAATTCCTTACGAAAAACTCTCACCATTCAAAACAAGCGGTATCCGTATTGGCTCTGCGGCCATTACTGCTCGCGGTTTTGGAGTAGAGGAAGCTCGCAAAGTTGCACAACTAACTATCAAAGCACTTGAAAATGCAGAAAATGAAACCGCTCTTGAGGGAGTCCGTCAAGAAGTGCGTGCTTTGACAGATCAATTCCCACTTTACGAAGGTTTATAATGGATATATTTGTAAAAAAAGCCATCATACATCAATTTAGTCCTGATGATACAGAGCTGGTCCTTGCCGACCAGCTTTTGACTGTTAGCCCAAAAATAGAAGAATATTTACGTAAAAAGATTGAACGTGTCTTTTCTGATGAAGCAAAAACAGGACAATTCAACCCCGACAATCCTTTTCTTGACTATTTAGATGGTGACCTACTGCCCAACTCTGTCAAGATTGCCAATCTCTGGAAAGAAGAATTTTCAATTTCTGAGAATTTAAAAACCAATGACCTCATTTTCATAGAGTTTGAACGAAATGGTGTGGAACATTTTGCCTTTTTGAGAATCTCACTGCGTGAAAATCTCGCCCACGTTGGTCTGGAAAGCGGAAGTCCTTTAAAAATCACCCAGAATAATTTACCTGGAGCAGGTTCAGCACCTGATGAAGCCTTGATTGTCAATCTTCAAACGCGGAAGTATCATTTGATTGAGAAAAGAATCAAACACAATGGAACCTTCCTCAATTATTTCTCAGATAATCTTCTGCAAGTTACACCAGCTATTTCTGCAAAAAAATCAATCAAAGCAGTAGAGCAAACTGCACAGAAGATTGCTGACAATTTCCATCAAGGCGATTTTCAATTTCAATCGAAAGTCAAGTCAGCTATTTTCAACAATTTGGAAGAAGATAATGAGCTTTCACCCGAAAAATTGGCTGATCAGTTATTCGATAACAACCTGACCGCTCGTTTAAATTTCGTCGATCAACTGAAAGAGGTCATACCTGATAAGATTTCCTTCGATGAAATTGATAGTAGCCGTCAACTTAAGAAATTTGAAAATCAGAAGCTATCTTTATCAAACGGAATTGAGTTGATTGTGCCAAATGCAATCTATGAGGATGCAGAATCGGTTGAGTTTATTCAAAATGACAACGGGACCTATTCTATTCTTATCAAAAATATTGAAGACATAAAGAGCAAGTAAATGAAAAAACTGATACGTACGCTGATACTTCTTTTACTGATTTTTCTCGGTTACAAATTCTATCAAACCTACAGTGCAGTCAAGCAAGTGATGACCTATCAAACTATGGTACAAGAAGTATTGGCTGAAAACGACACACCAGCTAATGAAGAACTAGTCCTAGCAATGATTTACACAGAAACCAAGGGACAAGAAGCAGATGTCATGCAATCAAGTGAGTCCGCTACTGGCTATGCTAACACTATCACGGATAGTAGAGAGAGTATCAGGCAAGGAATTATCTACCTGACAGAAAACCTACGGTTGGCTGAGGAAAAAGGAGTAGAGGTTTGGACAGCAGTTCAGGCATATAATTTCGGTCCAGCCTATATTGACTATATTGCTGAGCATGGTGGAGAACATACACTCTCGTTAGCTAAAGAATACTCCAGAACAGTAGTAGCACCAATCTTAGGGAATACTACAGAAGAAACATATACCTATTTTCATCCCTTGGCTTTGCTAAATGGCGGGAAGTTATATGTAAATGGTGGAAATATCTACTATGCTAGACAGGTTCGTTTTAATATGCACCTGATGCGCCTCATTAATTTATTTTAATACCTATCAAACTCATCGGAAATCTGATGAGTTTTTAACTACAGCATTTTTACAAACTAGGTAAAATTGTAGTATAATAAAGAGAATAGGAGACAGAGTGATGAAACGAAATGTATTGATTACAGGTGCAAGTAGTGGTATTGGCAAAGCAATCGCTTATGTGTTTGCTGCTAATGGTGATAATATCATCATTACAGGACGAAGATTGGACAAACTAGAAGAAATTAAGCAAGATATTGAAGAGCAATACCATGTTCAGGTATCAGTTCATTCATTTGATATTACGAATATGGAACAAACAATTGTAAATTGTCAAAAAATCTTAGAAGAAGTCGGACAAATTCATATTTTGGTAAACAATGCTGGTCTGGCATTGGGATTGGACAAATTCCAAGACTATGATTTGACTGACATGATGACAATGGTTGATACCAATATTAAAGGATTACTAACTGTGACACGTCAGTTATTGCCACAAATGGTTGAAAATAATGAGGGTCATATTATCAATATTGGATCAACGGCCGGTATTTATGCCTATGCAGGTGCTGCTGTCTATGCTGCAACCAAATCAGCTGTCAAAGTGCTTTCAGACGGTATCCGTATTGACACGATTGATAAAAATATCAAGGTAACTACGTTACAACCCGGTATCGTTGAGACTGATTTTAGCCAAGTCCGTTTTCATGGAGATAAAGAGAGAGCGGCGTCAGTCTATCAAGGAATTGATGCTCTTCAAGCAAATGATATTGCCAGCTGTACTCTATTTGTTGCAAATCAACCTGCACACGTGCAGATTTCTGATATGACCATTATGGCAACCAAACAGGCAACTGGCTTTACTATTCATAGAGATTAGAGGGGAGATAGCTAGAATGAACAGAAAATATTTAGCACTCGCTCTTGGCTTACTCACTATCATGTCGCTTTCTGCCTGTCAAACTGAAAAGAAGGGCAGTTCCGCAAGTACCTCAACTGCTGATACCCAGGTTTCTAATGCCAATACAAGCACGTCATCAACAATCCAACGTGAGATTTCTCTTAGTTCTATGGATATAGATGCTCTAATGCAAGGCAATTACGATAGTATACTAGGCACCTGGCAAAATAGCCAAGGAAATTCACTAGTCTTCAATAGCAAAGGATTAGTAGCAGATAGCCAGTCCTTACTTGGCCGCGGAAAAATAACTGATGGAATTTTTGAAACAGGCTATGTAGACGCAACGATTGGCGATGTAACACTATTAATGATTCCTAAAGGAACACAAGCAAATACAACTGAGATAGACACTACTGACTCTACGCGCGATAGAATGATTGTAATAAGCCAAGAAACAACAGCAGATGTGGTAGATGTCTATTATCGCTTGACCAATTCAGCCACTAGCGGTATAGACCCATTAAAAAATACTGAAACAGGCGTACAGTTGGATAGTGGACCAAAAACGATTGATTATGCCAACTCAATTTTAGGCGAAAACAATTGGCGCGTCATTGAAGGAAACTACACGCGCACCGAATCTATTCCTTATAATGTTTTGGAAGGCGATGATAATGCCCGTTACACTATTTACCAAAACGGTGTTATTATCAATGCAGATTATCAAATTGTTTATCAACCATAATGATTCTCTAGGAGGTTAGATATGACATTCACATCATTTGAACTAACACGCAATGTGCAAGATTTTCATTTGGCAGCCTTTGCCTACTATGATGGACTAGATGTAATCGACCAACTCAAGCCAGGAACACCTGTTCAGCTAGTCGGAGAACCTTCAAACCCACATGACTCAGAAGCTGTAGCAATCTTTTATCAGGGCACAAAGTTAGGATATATCCCATCGGATAAAAACTCACTAATCAGTCGCTTAATCTATTTTGGACACGGCGATATTCTAGAGGCGCGTATTCAGATGTCCAATACAGAAAATCATCCTGATCGCCAGTTTCGAGTCGTTGTAAAACTAAAAGATAATCGTAAAAATGATAGTCGGTAATTTACCCAATGTCATTAAGTTAAGCATTTAAACAATTAAAGGAACTATTCTCGTCTGAGCAGTTCATGACAAAACGGGAACAGTTTTTGTATTTAGGGCGCACAAAAAGGATGTTTTTTAACCCAATTTTTCAACTATTATGTTACTCTATAAGTGAAGCTTACAGGTGCCTTGCTTTTTATCTTTCTTTGGAACGTTCGATTGGGTCGGATGATGGATAAATGCTTGGCAATGTAGGTTTCCAATTGGAAGGAAGTGAGTTCAGCTCTAAGAAATTTTCGACAGGCATAAACAGCGTCTGAAAAACAAATTTTATAAGCCTGTTTTAACTTTGATGTTTTAATGGTAACGTGTGAGGTTAGCCATTTACAAACATTAAAATTGATAAAGCGAGCGTAGATTTCTTGGAGAATCCCTTCCTTCTTTTTTGCATGAAAATGAGTCAGACCGATACTGTATTTTAGGTCACGAAAACTGGTCTCTATGCCCCATCTGTAGGCATAGAGCTCTTTTAATTTTTCTGGAGAATAATCGGTGTTTGTCACCAAAGTTTCAAAGAAACCTGGCTTGATTTCGAGACGCACCATTCGAAAATGAAGTTCGTAAAACTGAACTGGGTCGCTTTTTCGGCTAGAGCTTGGTAGAAAGTCAAAGGATGTGTGATTAGGTAAACAGCGATAGTGATTAGGAAAATTGTGATACTGTTGCTTCATCTCATTGGTCTGTTTCCGACAGATGTTTAGGTCAAATTTTTCATCAAAACAAGGGGTGTCAGGGAGGTTAAATCCTGATTTCATAGAATGATTCCCGTCACGAATACGAATAATATAGGACCAATTTCTTTCTTGGCAGTGAGCCATGACATTGTAGGATTCATACCCCCTATCCATTATTACCAGAGCTTGTTTGAAAGAAGAGTTCTTCATCATATCAATAAAAGCCGCACGTTCATCAACCTCTCGATTATCTTGGATCCGTAAATCATGATACATCTCTTGTTCGAGATTGTAGAGAGCATTAATATGAATGAGATTGTAAGGAGTGTGGTGTGGTCCAGTTTGAAAAGAGGTCGTTTTATCAAAACGATTTCTTGGTAGAATCACATCACTGCCATCAACAGCCAGGATAGGGAGATTATCAGAGATTGGAATTTTAGAAGTAATATCCCTAAAAAGTGTTTTAAAAGCTTGGTGTTTAATCTGATACCGTCGTTGAACAAAGGCAGATTGAGAGACAGGCAAATCTAAATCAAGTAGCTCTTTGGCTAAGGTATTACCACCCATGGTCAGTATGGCTTGAATCATGGTTTTCATAGTTAGCTGACTTTGCCGACTAAAATCTTTTTCAGGATGAAGCACAAACTGATTGGCACTAGAAACGATGTCGTTAATACTATCAAGTAAATGAGCTTTAATCTGATCTAGCATGACTTTTCCCCTTTTATTTTTAGTGTAACATAAAAACTAACCCACCACAAAATGTGATAGGTTAGTTAACTTAATGACATTGGGTAATTTACCACCTACCCTTTTTCTACTTAACACGGAGCTGTGCTCTCTGTTTTTGTTCTTCAATAATGCTTAAAAAGGCTGCAAACTCCCTATCCAGGCGATGTTGGTAGGCCTTATTTTTTATTGTGAGATCTTCCAAGAACACTGGATAGGTTCCTTTTTTATACAATTCTCCTTGAAAGAAGAAGCGGTCCGATAATTTATCAACTGAAACAAGAGAAGAACGCCAGCGGCTTTTACGAGAATGAGAAGGTTTCCAAGATATTTTTAATTGCTTCTCATAAAAGTACCAGCCCATAATATAGATTTTAGTAATCTGATTTCGTTTTCTGTCTTGATAGAAACAAGGAACTGCATAAACATTTCCATGCTTTGTTTGCAAAAAAGGATGAAAATCTTTTATCTTTTCGTATTCTTTCTTTGGAATAAGGGTTAATTGATTATCCTTAATAACCTTCTTTTCATCAATAGTATACGAATAACGGTAGGGGTCATAAATGGTTGATTGTCCACGCGCTCTATAACGCTCTGCCATTTCCTTAAAAATAGGTAGACGTCCATAACCATCCATCAGACTAGATAGACTAAGTCCTCGTCGATTATTATTTTTCTTCACACCAAGAATCTGGCAGGTAGGCCAATAATTGATAGGAATGGCTCCTAATCCGACCAGAAGACCGGCGCTGTCAAAATGACTGGCAAAGCGTACCTCACGAGTGTGACCAGTCTCATTTTTCAAATCAACAAATACAGGTTGCTTGTCCTGTTCAAAAACAATTATATAATTTCCAGAAGACTCCGTATTTTCTCTAATTGGAACGGTGTAGAAGTGGTGAAAATTTGGTAATTCTAGTAACTTTCCAAGTGTTGATGTTTTCATAACACAAGTATAACAAAAAATATTTTTCAAATCCACAAAAACGTTTAATTTGTTAAACGAAAAATATAAAGAAGCTGGGAAAGACATCCATGACGACTTTCCCACTCTCACCGTTTATTCAAGGATAGGTGATGATTGTCTTATCTACCGAATCTTCTAAAGCCTGGCGCGATTCTTCTGATAAACGCAAATCTGCAAGGGTTTGTTCTGAAAAATAGTAGGGATTTAGACTATCTACAAATGCAGAAATTGAAATGACAGCTTTCTCCAATATCAGAGATTTTTCAGTGTAAGCAAAGGGAATAGCAGACCAATCATCACTCTCGAACATTTCTAAAATATCTTTTTGAACTTGAATTTCAGCCTCATTTTTAGCTGAAACTAGGATTGTTTTTAGTGTAGTACGAAAACTCTCCTTGTCTTGCACCAAGTCTTCCAAGGTCAACAAGCTTTCATCTGCCTTCTCATAAAAAATATCTAATTCCGTCTCTGATGAAGTAGTCACATGGAGCCAGTCAGCCTTGATACTGTTTTTCATTACTGCATAGGCAGAAGTATTTTCAAAGGGACTGCTGCGCGTTTGAGGATAGAGAACAATCCACTCTTTCTGGAATAGATTGTCAGGTTTAGCTATTTTCAGTTCCTCCTCAGAAGCTGTACCAATCCGCTGGCTGATAGCAGTAGTGTCATCTCGCTGAAGGAATCCAATGATACGCGGATTTTGCGGACCGCCAATGGCATCAATTTTTGTTCCCAGATCATTAATAATGCGTATGTTCAAGGCATGACACTGCTCATTTAATAGTCTATTTTGCTCTTTTCCGAGCCAGTAGATTCCGATACAAGATAGACCAGCGGCAATAAGCAAGACAAGTAACAGCGCTTTCGAGTATTTCAACACAGCCATCACACCTTTCTAAAACGTTTTCAGTCACATATTATCATATAAAAATATCAAAAGCAACTATTTTAAGGTACCACATTAAACGGTTACACAAGTATATAAATTCTAAGTTTACGACAGGAAAGTTTAATGATAAAATATAGGTAATTCGAACTCATAATTTAATAGGTGTAGATACAACACCGTTGGAGGATACTATGGATGAACAATATCAATTCAATTGGGTAAACTTTTATAAGGAATTTGCTTGGAAATTACTAGACTATAAAGATAATAGAGCAGAGCTGGTTGAGAAAGTAAAAGCTATCTATACCAAAACCAAGATACATATGCCCACGTTAGAAAAGGACAATCAACTGATAGATATTGATCCTTTTACGATATTTGGACTCTTCAATAAGCAAATAAAAGAGGAGAATCGCATTAAAATTCTGACAGCTATAGCAGAATTATTCAACCTCCAAACGGAAATCCCATCCTCTTTTGAAAGCATACCAGTACTGATGAATCAGAATGCGACTTTCTATTACTTTATCGGAGATCGTGATGAGAAAGATATTGATGACTTATGGGAACTTTTCATTGCTGCTTTGACCTATAGCAAGGAGCCTACGGCTGAGAAGAAAGAAAAATTTTCACACTATTTTGATTTGGCTATAAACCAGAAAGGAAATGGCAACAGCAAGATTACGATGGCCTTGTATTGGATTGCTCCTGACTTTTTCTTGAACTTAGATAGCAGAAATAAGTGGTATGTATACGAATCTGGGGAGATTCCTACTGATGTCATCAAAAAACTACCAAAGATGAAGCCAAAAATTTCTGCCGATGATTATTTTTATATCTCGGACTCTATGCATCATTATTTAAACAGTGCAGAGAGCAAACTGAAAGATTTTAAAGATTTATCATCCATGGCTTGGAAATACTCTAAACAGATCAATCAAGAAGAGAAGGAAAGAAGTGCTGGAGCAATTTCTCCACTGGCTGATGAAGCTGATACTGGAAACGAGATAGGTAGTGAAGAGGTAGTAGAAGATAGCTATACGAAAAATCACTTCCTATCAGAAGTCTATATGACAGAAGAAGAGTATGATCAATTAACCTCCATACTCCAAATGAAAAAGAATATCATCTTACAAGGAGCGCCAGGAGTTGGAAAGACGTTTGTTGCAGAACGCCTAGCATTTTCATTAATGGGTAAACCAGATTTAGAAAGGGTCATGACAATTCAGTTTCACCAAAGCTATTCCTACGAGGACTTCATCATGGGCTTTAGACCTTCGACAAGTGGCTTTGAGCTGAGAAGAGGGGCATTCTATACTTTCTGCAAAAAAGCAGAGTCTGACAAGAGTCATGATTATTTCTTTATTATTGATGAAATAAACAGGGGAAATTTGAGCAAAATTTTTGGTGAATTGTTTATGCTGATAGAAAATGACAAACGAGGCAAGTCTTTACAGCTCCTCTACTCGGATGAGCAATTCTCAATTCCAGAAAATCTATATATCATCGGCATGATGAATACCGCAGATAGGAGTTTAGCCCTACTTGATTATGCACTGAGACGACGCTTTGCCTTCTTTGACATCAAGCCAGGTTTTTCAACTGCGGGATTCAAAGATTATCAAACAAATCTGAAAAACGAAAAATTCGATAGACTCATTTCCTGTGTAGAAAAGCTAAATCAGGCCATTTCAACAGAGGAAGTACTGGGAGATAGCTTCTGTATTGGGCATAGTTACTTCTGCGGTTTATCGGCAGAAGTACTGGACCAAGGTTTGCTAGAAGCCATTGTTGAATATGAACTGATTCCTCTCTTGAAAGAATATTGGTTTGATGAACCGACAAAAATTCATGATTGGAGTAGTAAGTTAAGGAGTGCCATCCAGTGATACCTGTCCAAAATATCTACTATATGCTATCCTACGCATTCAAAATCCTTCATAAGCAGGAATATAAACGGATTGCTACTGAAGAATTTAAAAATGCTGCAGATCTACTGGCGGAAATAATGATAATCAGCCTCTCGATACAGGTGAAAAGAGGACTTGGTCGAGAGTATCGTTCTCAAACCGAGTCACTCTCGGCACTTAAAGGTAAAATAAATATCGCTGAATCTTTAACACCTCCTAATTGGCGTAGAAAGCAACTTGTTTGCCAATACGATGATTTTTCTCTTGACAGTAGAATGAATCGCATTATCAAAGCAAGCATTGAGATACTGCTAAAAGCTGATATAAGCAAGGACAGGAAAAAGAAATTGAGAAAACTCTTAGTTTTCTTTGGAGAAGTCTCAAAAATTAATCTACACTCAATCAATTGGAATTTACAATATAATCGAAACAATCAGTCGTATCAATTACTAATGTCAATCTGCTATTTGGTGGTGAATGGATTAATTCATACAGAGAGGGAGGGGAATAAGAAATTGATGAATTTTCTTGATGAGCGAAGGGAATCCTTGCTATATGAGAAGTTCATTCTTGGATATTATAAAAAGCATTATCCCCAAATACAGGTTACCGCCTCTCAGATACCTTGGGCACTAGATGATGGTTTTGGAGAAATGCTCCCCATCATGCAGAGTGATATTTACCTCAAATACAAAGATACTATATTGATTATTGATGCTAAATATTATTCTAGTAACACACAGATTCGCTTTGATAAGCGCACACTCCATTCAAATAATCTATACCAAATTTTTACCTATGTGAAAAACCAGGCTTATCGCCTGTCAGATTCAAACGATACAGTAGCAGGAATGCTTCTATACGCTAAAACCGATATAGATATTCAACCTAATCAGGTCTACCAAATGCATGGAAACCAGATTAGTGTCAAAAATTTGGACTTAAACCTGCAGTTTGAAAGTATTGCTGAACAACTGGATGACATCATTACATCGCATTTTGTATCCCCTCCAAAACGGTACTAGTTAGAGCTTTAAGCTAGAAAACAAAAAAACAATCAAAGTAGTAGCACTAAACTACTCTTTGATTGTTTTTTTATAAGACTCTTTCCTATTTTATAGCGTCTGGTTAATTGATTTCCCAGATCAGCGACGCTTTTTTATTTTTAGGTGTCGGGTAAAACAGTCTTGATGGACTGGCTGATAGAGAGCCTCTCCCCAGGCTCTATCACTCCCACTCAACTGTCGCTGGTGGTTTGCTTGTGATATCGTAGACGATGCGGTTAACGTGGTCAACTTCGTTTACGATGCGGACGGAGATTTTTTGCAGGACTTCCCATGGTAGTTTTGCGAAATCAGCAGTCATTCCATCGACAGAAGTGATAGCACGGATGGCGATAGTGTAGTCGTATGTACGACCATCACCCATGACACCTACGGAACGAACGCCAGTATTGACAGTGAAATATTGCCACACATCGCGGTCAAGACCCGCTTTGGCAATTTCCTCACGCAAGATAGCGTCAGATTCACGAACAGTTTGGAGTTTTTCTTCTGTGATTTCACCCATGACACGAATAGCAAGACCTGGTCCTGGGAACGGCTGACGCCATACAACTTCCTCAGGCATCCCAAGAGCAGTACCGAGGGCACGAACTTCATCCTTGAAGAGAGTATTGAGCGGCTCGATTAACTTGAACTGCATATCTTCAGGAAGACCACCAACGTTGTGGTGGGACTTGATTGTCTCAGCCGTATCGGTACCAGACTCGATGATATCAGTATAAAGAGTACCCTGCGCCAAAAACTCAACATCCGTCAACTTGCTCGCTTCATCGTCGAAGACGTAAACAAATTCATTACCGATGATTTTACGTTTCTTTTCAGGGTCAGATACGCCAGCAAGTAGGTCTAGGAAACGCTTAGCTGCATCAACGCGAATGATATTGAGACCGAACTTGCCACCCAACATCTCCATAACTTGATCGCCTTCATTCTTACGTAGAAGACCATGGTCAACGAAGATACAGGTCAATTGGTCACCGATAGCGCGTTGAAGAAGGACACCGACAACAGATGAGTCAACCCCACCTGAAAGACCAAGTAGAACTTTCTTGTCGCCAACTGTTTGGCGGATTTTCTCGATTTCAGTTTCAATGAAGTTTTCCATGGTCCAGTCGCCTTTAGCTCCACAGATACCAAAAGCAAAGTTTTTCAAAATGTCATTGCCATATACCGAATGACGAACTTCTGGGTGGAATTGGATACCGTAGATTCGGCGTTCAGTGTTTTCAATAGCAGCAAAAGGACAGTCAGCAGATAGACCAACCAAGTGGAAACCTTCAGGGATTTCCGTTACGGCATCACCGTGGCTCATCAGAACTAATTGCTCTTCAGGTGTGTTTGCAAATAAGGCTGATTCAGCTTTCAATTGCAAGTTTGATTGACCATATTCACGATTTCCAGCCTCACCAGCAGGAACAACCTTACCTCCCAATTTATGGGTAATTAACTGCATACCATAGCAAATTCCCAAGATTGGAATACCTAATTCAAAGATTTCTGGGTCAATATCAAAGGCATTTTCAGCGTAGACAGAGTTTGGACCACCAGAGAGAACGATACCAATCGGATTGATGGCACGAACTTCTTCAGCAGTAATCTTGTGATTTTTCAATTCAGAAAAGACACCAAACTCACGAATGCGGCGTGAGATGAGCTGATTGTACTGGCTACCATAATCCAATACAATAATTTTTTGGACATCTTGTTTTGTCATGTTTTTCCCTTTCGTTTTGAAAAAAATTCAAATACTAGTAGTTAGTTTAACATAAAAGCGAACATTTTCCAAATTTTATTTGCTAAATATCTGTTTTGCAAACTATGAGTGATAATAAAAATGTTAGTGTTCGTATTTTTATTGTTTTTACTCACTTTATTTTAGGTAATCTGATTTCATTGTTTGCCTAGGAGAATTTTACCAATAGAGCGTGGCCTGAATTAGCCAAACGCCTTTATTTTTGGTAAACTAGAAAGAAGAGAAAGGCTAGATAAATGAAAGCAGCATATATCACAATTCACGATAAAATTAAGGAACAAATCGATAACGGAATCTGGAAAATTGGTCAACGTTTACCAAGTGAACGCGATTTAGCAGATGAATTTGGTGTTTCTCGTATGACACTCCGTCAAGGAATCACACTTTTAGTGGAAGAAGGTATTCTACAACGCAAGATTGGTTCCGGTACTTATGTCGCCAGCACACGGGTTCAAGAAAAGATGCGAGGCACGACTTCCTTTACTGAATTAGTACAACTCCAAGGAAAGACGCCAAGCAGCAAATTATTGTCCTATACACGAACCAAACCTAATGAAAAAGAAGTTGAACAATTAGGTTTATCCCGTGTCGAGTATGTTATTCGAATGGAGCGGGTTCGCTATGCAGATAATGTTCCCGTCGTGTATGAGGTTGCCAGCATTCCTGAACGCTTGATAAAAAATGTCCCAAAAGAAGATGTTACCAACCATTTCTTTAAAACACTTATGGACAATGGTTATCGGATTGGAACAAGCAAACAAACCATTTTTGCGCGTTTAGCCAATGAAAAAGTAGCTCAATATTTACAAATTTCTAAAAACCAGGCTATTCTCGCACTAAAACAAGTATCTTATCTCGAGGATGGTCAAGCATTTGAATTTGTAAATAGTCAGTATGTTGGAGAACGTTTCGAATTCTATTTAGAAAACAATTGACATAAAAATAATTATGTAAAACATTTTTAAAATCCGTAATCTTTCTAGTGATGACGGCACGCCAAACGCATGAAGAAAAAATCGTTTTCAGAAAACGAAAATCATAACCAAACCTCAATCAAAGTAGTACACTAGAATAGAGGTGAACTACAATGATTGATTTTCTTTTATCCATAGAAGAGCACAAAGAAGAGTATGATAGCCGTCAAGCATGGAAAATCCGCTATCCTTTATCTACTATTCTCTTTCTAGTTTTCGCTTGTCAGTTGGCAGGGATTGAAACGTGGAAAGAGATGGAAGATTTCATAGAAATGAACGAATCTGTTTTGGGAGAATACGTTGACTTGAGTGTCGGCTGTCCTTCTCATGACACTTTGGAACGTGTTGTGAGTATGGTCAATCCAGATTTCTTAAAGGAACTGAAACTGTCCTTTGAAGTCTCTTCTGAAGCAACTGATTTTTCAAAATTGATTGCCGTTGACGGAAAAACGATTCGGGGGAACCGAGGAAAACACCAATCCCCTACTCATATTGTCACTGCCTATGATGGTGGTAATCGGCTTAGTCTTGGTCAGGTAGCTGTTGAGGATAAAAGTAATGAAATCACAGCCATTCCTCGCCTCTTGCGTCAGCTAGACCTTCGTAAGAGTGTTGTCACGATTGATGCGATGGGAACACAGACTGATATAGTGGATGTGATTATCGGCGGTAAGGGTGATTATTGCTTGGCAGTCAAAGGAAATCAAGGCAATCTCCATGAGGATATTGACCTCTATTTTAGCGATGCCAAATTGTTATCTAAGTTGACGGCGAAAGGCAGTCATTATCAGACCGTTGAAAAGGCACGCAGTCAGATTGAGGTGAGGGATTACTGGATTTCTCACGATGTGAAATGGTTGAGTCAACGCCATCCAAAATGGAAAAAACTTCGTGGAATTGGTATGGCTAAGAATACCATTGATAAAGACGGTATCATCACGGAAGAAGTTCGATACTTTATCCTCAGTTTCAAGAGTGATGCGCAGACTTTTTCACAGGTTGTTCGCGGTCATTGGTCGGTTGAGAGCCTACATTGGTTGTTAGATGTGGTTTACCGAGAAGATAAGAACCAAACCTTAGATAAACGAGCTGCTTTCAATTTAAATGCTATTCGTAAGGTCTGTCTTCATCTTTTACAAAATATGACATTCCCTAAGGAGCAGCTGAGTTACCGTCGCAAACAACGCTATATTTCTGTCCATTTGGAGGATTACCTGCCACAATTATTTGGACATCGAGGATAAGGTGCTTGTATAAAGGTAGATACTAAGTTTAAAGCAGTTATTTCCGGGGACAAAAGGAGAGAAGAAAGTTTTCATGCGTATGGCGTGGTGATGACGGATTTTCTTATTTATAAAATATGGAATTTTTGATATAATAAAGTTTATGGAAATTGAAAAAACCAACCGAATGAATGCCTTATTTGAATTCTATGCAGCCTTGCTAACAGACAAGCAAATGAACTACATCGAGCTCTATTATGCCGATGATTATAGTTTGGCTGAGATTGCTGAAGAATTTCAAGTCAGCCGTCAGGCGGTCTATGATAACATTAAACGAACAGAAAAATTACTGGAAGATTATGAGATGAAACTGCATATGTATTCTGACTATGTGGTGCGTAGTCAGATTTTCGATGAAATGCTGAATAAGTATCCAGAAGATGCTTATTTGAAGGAGAAAATCGCCATTCTAACCAGTATTGATAATAGAGAGTAAGAGGAGAAGTATATGGCTTTTGAAAGCTTAACGGAACGTTTACAGAATGTTTTTAAAAATCTGCGTCGTAAGGGAAAAATTTCTGAGAGTGATATTCAGGAAGCAACCAAGGAAATTCGTCTGGCCTTACTAGAAGCCGACGTTGCTCTTCCAGTTGTAAAAGATTTCATCAAAAAAGTACGTGAACGTGCCATTGGTCACGAAGTCATTGAAACCCTGAACCCCGCTCAACAAATCATCAAAATCGTTGATGAAGAATTGACGGCTGTATTAGGTTCTGAAACTTCAGAAATTATCAAATCACCAAAAATTCCAACTATCATTATGATGGCTGGATTGCAGGGGGCTGGTAAAACGACCTTCACAGGTAAGTTAGCTAATAAACTCAAGCAGGAAGAAAATGCCCGTCCACTCTTGATTGCTGCCGATATTTATCGTCCAGCTGCCATTGACCAGTTGAAGACCCTTGGTCAACAAATTGATGTACCTGTATTCGAGTTGGGCAATCAAGTCCCTGCCCTGGAGATTGTACGCCAAGGTTTAGAACAAGCCAAAGCTAATCATAATGACTACGTTCTGATTGATACGGCCGGTCGTTTGCAGATTGACCAAGCCCTTATGGCCGAATTGAGAGAAATCAAAGAGTTTGCTCAGCCAAACGAAATCCTCTTGGTCGTCGATGCCATGATTGGTCAGGAAGCTGCCAACGTTGCGCGTGAGTTCAATGATCAACTGGCTATTACTGGTGTGATTTTGACCAAGATTGACGGCGATACACGTGGTGGTGCAGCCTTGTCTGTCCGTCACATTACTGGTCAGCCAATCAAATTTACCGGTACTGGTGAAAAAATCACCGACATCGAAACCTTCCACCCAGACCGTATGTCCTCGCGTATTCTGGGCATGGGTGACATGCTGACCTTGATTGAAAAAGCCAGCAAAGAATACGATGAGAAAAAATCTTTAGAACTCGCTGAAAAAATGCGTGAGAATACCTTTGATTTCAACGATTTCATTGATCAGCTGGACCAAGTTCAAAATATGGGACCAATGGAAGACCTGCTGAAGATGATTCCAGGTATGGCTGGTAACCCAGCCCTTGCCAACTTGAAAGTTGACGAGCGTGAAATTGCACGAAAACGAGCTATCGTATCTTCTATGACACCAGCCGAACGAGAAAATCCTGATTTGTTGACACCGAGCCGTCGTCGTCGTATTGCTAACGGTTCTGGAAATAGCTTTGTCGAAGTCAATAAATTTATCAAGGATTTCAACCAAGCGAAAACCATGATGCAGGGTGTCATGTCAGGCGACATGAACAAAATGATGAAACAAATGGGAATCAACCCAAATAATCTCCCTAAAAACATGCCAAACATGAACGGTATGGATATGTCTGCTCTGGAAGATATGATGGGCGGTGCAGGCATGCCTGATATGAGCCAACTGATGGGAGGAGCTGGTATGCCAGACATGTCCCAAATGTTTGGAGGCGGTTTGAAAGGTAGAATCGGAGAGTTTGCTATGAAACAAGCCATGAAACGCCAAGCAAATAAAATCAAGAAAGCCAAAAAGAAGAGAAAATAATCTCTTCTTTTTGGCTTTTTATTCGAAGAAGTAGATACATCAATATAAAATAGAAGTAGCAAAGCAGAAAAAATGATTTTTGAACCCCAACACTTTCCATTATAACGGAAATAATTAAAAATGTCCTTTTTGATGGACAATATTTATAATGTCCGTTATAATAAAAATCAGAGGACAAATTATGAATTATATCGCAATAATAGGAGATATTGTCAATTCAAAACAGACTCCAAACCGCTCTAGTATTCAAGAGCGGCTAAAACAGCAGCTGAATAGAATCAATCATTCCTTCGCTCAGGACTTCGCATCGCCATTTACCATTACAAAGGGAGATGAATTTCAAGCCTTATGCAAGCCTAACCCTTATATTTTTTTAATAATTGACCAAATCCAACTAGCCTTTCGTGATGAGGTGGAGATTCGATTTGGAATTGGTTTGGGTGAGATTCTAACAGCTATCGATCCCAAGCTAAGTATTGGAGCAGATGGTCCAGCTTATTGGGAAGCACGCAAGGCTATTGACTTCATTCATGACAACCATGACTATGGCACCAGCAAAATTGCATTTTCATCTGAATACAAGCAAATCGATCGTGTGATTAACTCCTTGCTAACTTCTAGCGATTTCATCAAAGCTGCCTGGAATCGTTCGCAAACGGATCTGTTTGAGACCTTAATCTCCAAAAAAATCTATCAAGAAGATTTCACACAAAAGCCAATTGCTGAGAAAATGAAACTCAGTCAAAGCGCCTTTACCAAACGTTTGAAATCCAGCGGAATCAAACTCTACCTGCGTAATCGTCAAACTGCCATGAATTTGATTCTCCAGCTCAGTCAGAAAGAAGGATAAAGCATGTCATTTTCAGTTATTTCTAGCTATCTTATTCAACATCCAGTTTTAACCGCCTTGCTTATTGCCCACTTTTTAAGTGATTTTACCTTCCAAAGTCAAGCACTAGCAGATGCTAAAAAGCTTCATTTGAGAGCTCTCTTCATGCACCTTTTCATTGTTTCTCTCCCTCTTCTTATTCTAGCCTTACTTACCCCCGTTCAAAACGGAGATTTATTTTTTCAAGTTTGGCTGAGCCATCTTGCAATTGACTATGTCAAATATTTTCTCAACAAACACCATTGGATAAAGGACTCCTGGGAAGCTGGAGCATTCTTAGCTGACCAATTGCTACATATCAGCTCAATCATCATTCTTTATCACACTATCGGTGTCAATGTCGCTTCACACTCACTCTGGATTGAACCAAATTATCTCCTCCTGCAAATCCTTTTTATACTCCTAATCAGCAAGCCCGTCAATATTCTTTTCAAACTCTACTTTAGCAAATATCAGGTAGCGGAAGGAGAAGAAGAGCAGACTGTGACAGGTGCAGGAGCCTTGATTGGACAATTGGAGCGCCTCATAATGGGGATTTTTCTACTTCTGGGGCAATACACAGCTATCGGGCTGGTATTTACAGCAAAATCCATCGCACGCTATGATAAAATATCCAAAAGCCAAGCCTTTGCTGAATACTATTTAATTGGTTCGCTATTTAGTATCATTAGTGTCCTAGTATTGTACGTTTTACTGATTTTATAAAAGAAAAAAGTTTACATAATTTATTTTGTGTAAACTTTTTTTGTGAAAATAGAAAGGAATACTATATGATTATTTGGTTATACTGTTCAAAAAACAAAAACTAACGTATAATAGATTTATGAAACTTACTATCGAACAAACAAACGAATTAAAAACTTATTTGAAAGATAAAACCTATTCCCCATTTCATAGACGACTTCAAGTAATCCTGTTCAGAGCCGAAGGTCTCAGTTATAGAGAAATCACTAACCTTATCGGCTATTCAAAGTATACAATCTGGTCCTTACAAGGCAAGTATGAGCTTGGTGGGATTTCAGCTCTAGTAAGAGAAACGCGAGGTGGACGGAACCGTCAATATTTAACCCTTCAAGAAGAGGAAGCATTTCTAAAAGAACAGTTAACAGCTTCACTAAATGGCGAATTTGTGACCATAAACTCTCTCTACGAAACTTATCAGAAACGGGTTGGACACCCTACGACCAAGGAAGGATTCTATGCCCTTCTGAAACGCCATGGTTGGCGCAAAGTGACGCCAAGACCAGAACACCCTAAAAAAGCAGACGCCGAAACGATTCTAGCGTCTAAAAATAAAATCTTCATTCACGAAAATAGGAAAGCGCTTCAAGAATAGTCGTCGCTATCATAAAGTCAGACTAATGTATCAAGATGAGGCGGGTTTCGGTCGGATTAGTAAAATTGGAAAGGCCTGGGCACCAAAAGGGGTGAGACCGCATGTACATAGCCACTATATTCGTGAGTATCGCTATTGCTATGGTGCTATTGATGCCCATACAGGAGAGTCCTTCTTCATTATCGCTGGGGGTTGCAATACAGATTGGATGAATGTTTTTCTCAAACAACTATCTGAAGCTTATCCTGACGATTATATTTTATTAGTGATGGACAATGCCGTTTGGCATAAATCAAGTACCTTAGAGAAACCACATAATATTGGTTTTGAGTTTATTCCTCCCTATACTCCTGAAATGAATCCAATTGAACAAGTTTGGGCTGAGATTCGAAAGAGAGGGTTTAAGAATAAAGCTTTTAAAACACTAGATGATGTGATAAACAAGCTTCAAGAAGTGATACGAGAGTTAGATTGGTCTATTTTAAAACCAATTGTTAGTAGACGATGGTTAAAAAACACTTGATTGGTTTGATTTTGATTTTTGTTGAGTATTAAATGGCCCATTCGGTGTCGGAAAGACTACTTTAGCAAATATATTACACAAACGAATAGAAAACTCATATCTCTATGATCCCGAGTTACTAGGTGATTTCTTACAACATCAATTACCTCAGACTGTATGTCCTGAAGATTTTCAAGATTATTCCATTTGGCGACAGAGTACTTATAAAATAGTATTTGATTTAGCGACTAAAACCGATAAGATTATTATTATTCCCATGACAATCTATAAGAAAGAATATTATCAGGAGATTATTCAGCAATTGATACAGGATAAGATTCCTTTGGAACATTATATTTTGTTAGCTGACAAAACAACCATTTTAGAACGTTTAGATAATCGAGTCAATGAAGACAACATCTGGGCCAAAAGACATCTTGATGTTTGTTTAAAATCTTTTGAAAGTCAGATTCCAGGACAAAGGTTAAACACAGACAGTTTGAAGCCAGAAGATGTTGCAAGGGAGATAAAAAAACTCAGCGAGTTTATTTAGTTAGACGGGGAATTCGTTTAACTACCCACCTGCATCTTTCCGAAAAACTATAATTTTCTTGAAACTTATATAAGGTTATGCTATACTACTCATATAACAAAAATCAGGAGAAATACATGCGTCGTGAGTTATTACTAGAAAAAATTGAACAGCTAAAAGAAATCATGCCTTGGTATGTCTTGGAATATTACCAATCAAAGCTGGCTGTGCCTTACAGTTTCACAACCTTATATGAATACTTGAAAGAATACCGTCGTTTTTTTGAGTGGTTGCAGGATTCGGATTTGGTATCTGTGGAACGGATTGCTGACATTCCTCTGGATGTTCTGGAACATCTGACCAAGAAAGATATGGAGGCCTTTATTCTTTATCTGCGGGAGCGTCCCTTGCTGAACGCCAATACCACGCAGAATGGTGTGTCGCAGACCACCATTAACCGTACCCTCTCGGCCCTTTCTAGTCTCTTCAAGTATTTAACCGAAGAAGTGGAAAATGATCAGGGTGAGCCCTACTTCTACCGCAATGTCATGAAGAAGGTGTCCACCAAGAAGAAGAAGGAAACCTTGGCGGCTCGGGCGGAGAATATCAAGCAGAAGCTCTTTTTGGGCGATGAAACGATGGAGTTTTTGGACTATGTGGACAAGGAATACCAGGTCAATCTCTCCAAACGTGCCCTCTCCTCCTTCCAAAAAAATAAGGAACGAGACTTGGCGATTTTGGCACTTCTCTTGGCATCTGGTGTTCGTCTGTCTGAGGCGGTCAATCTGGACCTCCGTGATGTCAACCTCAAGATGATGATTATTGAGGTGACGCGTAAGGGTGGTAAACGGGACTCGGTCAATGTGGCTGGGTTTGCTAAGCCCTATTTGGAAGCCTATATGAGCATCCGTCAACAACGCTACAAGGCTGAGAAAACGGATACGGCCTTTTTCCTGTCTGAGTACCGTGGTCTGCCTAACCGCATCGACGCTTCTTCCATTGAGAAAATGGTGGCTAAGTATTCTGCGGACTTCAAGATACGCGTAACCCCCCACAAACTCCGTCACACCTTAGCAACTCGGCTCTACGACGCCACCAAGTCGCAAGTTCTGGTCAGTCACCAACTGGGCCATGCCAATACCCAAGTCACTGACCTCTATACCCATATCGTCAACGATGAGCAAAAAAATGCTCTGGATAAATTATAATTTTGCGTAAAATAAATTATGTAAAAATTCAAGGAGTAAGCGAAAACTTACTCCTTTTTCCATTAAATCAATGCTTTCAATTTTTCCTGATTGACTGCTGGGTACTGGTCCAAAAAGGCTGAGAGAGTTTGTAAAACAGCAGGAATATAGCCAGTCTGATCATTCTCCACTTGCAAGACCAAGAGCGGCTCGTGGAGGCTCATACGGAGCAAGAGCCAGCCGTCACCATAAGGCTCGGTCAGGTCAAACCGCACCCCTTCTTCGTTTTCTGGGTTAAAAGCAAAGCCTTCGAGGCTGTTTTGGCGGAGGTCAGCAATGACCTGTTCACCAAGTGCTCGATAGTCTGCCACTTCTAATTTGAAACGCACTTCTTGAGTTTCCAGTGGTTGTTTAAGCTGGGCAATCAAGTCGTCCAAGGACTTGCCTTCCGCTTGCAGTTGTGGTAAGAGCATGAGAATCTTAGCCGCCACATTGGTTCCGTCATCGAGGAAGTAATTTTCCTTAAAGGCAGCATGTCCAGAGGTTTCGATAGCCAACTGGCAATCAACTCCCTCTTGATTGGCTAAAATAGCACGGTTGATGACATTACGGTAACCTGAAATATAGCGGATTTGCTTACCGCCAAGACTTTCGATAAAGATTTTCAGGTGTTCAGTTGTTGGGGAATTGGTCACAATGCTGGTTCCTGGATGTTCAGCTAGGATAATCTGGCTGAGAACGGCAATCAGGTTGTTACGATTGAGAATTTCTCCTGACTTGGTGACCAGGGCGGCACGGTCAACGTCGGTATCAAAGATAATGCCTAGGTCTGCACCTTGCTTCAAGACAGCCTGACGAATGCTTTCCATAGCTTCCTTGTTATCTGGGTTTGGAACATGGTTTGGGAAGGTGCCGTCTGGGTCTAGGAATTGTGAACCAGTGGTATCTGCTCCCAATTCTGCCAACACTTTCTCAGCAAAAAATCCGCCTGCACCGTTTCCAGCATCGACGATGATATTAAGACCTGTCAGTGGTTTTTCTTGTCCGGCACAGGCTGAGCGAATTTTGCCTACGAGGTCTTGGGAGTAAGGCGTCATCAGATCTGCGGTGATTACACTTCCAAGGGAAGAAGCTGGCAAATCTTCACTATGTGAGAGGATGAAGTCAATATCTTCATGTTCTGCTCCGCCATTTTCCGAAAAAATCTTAATGCCGTTGAAGTAATAGGGCAGGTGGCTGGCAGTGATCATGACACCAGCGTGGCACTTGAACTGAGGATACTGGGTGCTCATGAAGAGGGCTGGCGTGGTGGCCATGCCAAAGTCAATCAGCTGAACGCCCAGACGAACGGCTTCTTCTGTAAAGGCTGCGACCAAGTCTGGACCGCTGAGGCGGCTATCTCGGCCGATACCAATCTTGAGTTGTCCTACTTGATAGGCTTGAGCAAGTTCTGGCTTCTGAGTTAGCCAATGAATCAGTCCGCGGACGATTTCCTTGGTGGCTTGTGGCGTGAGATTGACGGCATATTCGTCTGTAGCGATAGCAATTCCACGAATATCTGATCCATTTTGCAAGACGTGATGATGGGACATAGTAACCTCCTAATTCAAACTATGTCAAGTATATCATAATTTAAAGCGGTTTCAAAATTAAAAAAGCACAGTTTTTACTGTACTTTTGTGATGCTTACAGTTGTCCCAATTTCCAGTTGACTTTCCACGGAAATAGCTAGTTCCAACTGATTCAAGACCCGCTTGGTCAGATACAATCCAAATCCTGTCGCTTTTTGGTGTTCACGGCCATTAAAACCTGTAAATCCCTCATCAAACAGACGTGGAATATCTTCTGCCAAAATGCCAATTCCCGTATCGGAAATGGAAATCCCCTCATTCAATTCAATGACTACCTTACCACCAGTCTTATTGTACTTGAGGGCGTTGTCGATAATCTGTGATAGGGCAAAACTAAGCCACTTTCTGTCGGTTTTCAGTAGCCAATTTCCATTGATGATCACTGAAATGTCTTTTTGCAAGAACTGGTTGCGGTATTTTTTCACCACTTCCACCACTACTTCTCTGCCTTCCACCTGCTCAAATCGAAAATCGCTGGAATGACTGGTCAGCTTGAGATAGTTGAGGAGATTGGCCATGTAATTATCCAACCGCAAAAGCTGATGGTCGACATCCTGCTGGTTGAGATTGTCAGTCTGGCTCATCAAAGACAGGGCAGCTAAAGGTACCTTCATCTGATGGGACCACATTTTGACCATAGCTTGCAGGTCTTCTTCACATGACTTATAATCCAGGAGCTGCTCCCGCGTCGCCTCCTTCTCCGCTTCAATCAAGTTGAGATAGGCAAGGTCCACAGGCTTATTAAGCAGGGGCAGAGCTTCTTCATGGACATAGTCTTCCAAGGCTCTCATGCGGTTGCGAAACTTCCAGAAAAGTCCTGCAGTCAGTAGGGTTAAGAGGGTTAGGGACAATAGCAGAGCGTTTTGCAGGAATTCTGTGGGGAGTTGGTAAAGATAGAAGAGCAAGATAAAACTAGTAGCCAGAACAATGTAGGAGAAGTAAAAACTCCGATATTCACGGATAAATTTTGTTATCATTTGACCAAGTACCCCACACCACGAACCGTATGGATACGTTCAAAACCGACCTCGCTCACCTTCTTACGCAGTCTGGTCATGTTTACATTGAGCGTGTTCTGGTCGATAAATTCTTCATTTTCCCAGAGTTTTTCCAAAAGTTCTTCCTTGCTGACAATCTGCCCTTGTCTTTCTAGTAAGGCGGACAAAATCTTGGTTTCCGTAGGAGACAATTGAACCTGTTCCGATTCGTTTGTAAATCGTCCGTCTAAACTAAGTTGAAACTGGTCAATTGACAAATCAGTTGATTTGCTGAATTGATTGACCCGACGCAGGAAGGCTCCGATTTTGGCATCCAAAACCCCTAGTGAAAAAGGCTTGGAAACAAAATCATCGCCACCCATGTTCATGGCCATAACTGCATTCATCTCATCATCGCTAGAAGAGATAAAGATAATGGGCATGGTCATGGTTTTACGGATTTCTGTCGTCCAGTAAAAACCGTTGTAATAAGGTAGGCTAATGTCCATCAGCACCAAGTCTGGCTTGAGTTCCGCAACTTCCTGACTAACTGCTCGGAAATTCTGCACACTTTCTACCTGATACGATTTTCCCAGATGCTGCTTCAAGAGCTGGACAATCATCTCATCATCTTCAACAATATAAATCTTCTCTTTTTTCATCATCTTCATTCTGCAAAAGCCAGGACACAGGTCTTGGCTTTTTATTTATATACTTCTTTTCGATGCCCGACTTCAAGGGCTGTTACGATCAATTTATCATCTTCAATGCAGACGATGACCCTGTAATTGCCGATACGGTACCGCCATTGGCCAGAACGATTGGCAGTCAAGGCTTTTCCGTATTGTCTGGGGTTGTCAGTCACATGACTGGACAGGTAGTTGGTAATCTGTTTTTGGGTAAATTTGTCCAACTTTTTCAACTGTTTAATAAAACGACTAGTCGGTACGAGTTTATAACAGGTCTTCATCCGTCAACCCCAACTCTTCCAACATTTCCTCCCAGCTAATCGGCTCAATTCCATTCGCCAAGTCTTCTTGGTATTCTGCCCAAGCAATGTCAGCCACACGGGCATCGTATTCATCTTCAAGGGCTTCAAGGGTTTTAGTCCGAATGAGTTCTGACAAACTGACACCTTCAAACTTTGCCATAGCCTGCATAAATAGCTTGTCCTGCTCAGAAACTTTCAATGTAATAGCTGCCATTTTCTCACCTCTTCGAGTATTCCTTTGGTATTACCATTGTAACACCATTTCCCTGAAAAAGCAAGAAATCTCGCACAAGGCGAGACTTCTTCTACCGTTCAATAATACGATAATAGGTGCGACTGGTCCACTTGTAAATGACAAAGTAAATCAGAGCGACTGCCAGTAGGGTGATGCCGCTGACTGTGTAAATCATTAGTGATGAGGTAACACCAAAACTCAGTAGCATTTGCTTGAGCATGACAAGGGCGATGACAAAGTGTAGGGTCGCCATGACCAAAGGCATAAAGAAGACCGTAAGTGTTTGGGAGTTAATGGTCTTTTTGACCGCTGCTGCACTCATGCCCACTTCTTGTAGAATCTTGTAGGATTTCTTGTCTTCATGTCCTTCTGAGTACTGCTTGTAGTAGATAATCAAGGCTGCACCAAGTAGGAAACTAATCCCCAGCAAGAAACCAGTGAAGAGGAAACCGCCTGTAAAGCCCATGAGCATATTGTTGAAGTCTGTTCGTTGCATGATATTTCCGACATATTCCTCATTTTCATTGGAAATAGTATAAATATTACCTGCCTGCTCACCAACTGTTGCTACTTCTTCCTTGGTCAAATCAGTAAAGACACGGTAGTCAAGGCTAACAAGATAGCCTTGCGGATTATTGGACTCATAATACTTACGAACAGCATCCAATACTGTGTCATCACTGACTACCATAACGGCGGCATTTAGCGTATTGATGATGTCTGGGAAAATAGCCTGGTCAAGATTGGCTACATTCTCAAAGGTTTGCTCGCCCAAAACGAGCTTCTTCAGCGATGGTTTTTCGCTCGGACGCATAAAAGCAACTTGATTGGCAGCTAGCTCAGGCAGGTCATTGCCCAACTTCCTGAAATCATCTTGGGTGATGAAGTAGGTAAAGGCCATTTTGCTAAAATCTGGATTGGAAATGGTTTCTGGGCTAATGACAATCTCTTCGCCACCATCATAGACCAAGCCAGCTTGATAGGTCAGGTAGGATAGATTGTCATTGGCTTTTTCTGGGAAATGGCTGAACACCGATTGCTGATAGGCAGCTTCACCTTGACTTCTATCCGAAACAGGATAGGTAATAGATGTTTCCTTGGGATATAGTGCACCTGTCATACTGCTCATGCCTGTATAAAGGGAGGTTGTGGTCGCAATGGTCACAAAGGCCATAACCGCAAGCAGTGTGATATTGGCCAAACCCGTTGCGTGCTGCTTCATCCGGAAAATCATCTGCGATGTCGTAATGAAATGCTCTGGCGTATAGAAATACCGCTTGTTTTTCCGACGAGTCTTCAAATACCAAGTCATAAAGCTGATGTAGAACAGATAGGTCCCCGCAATGACAAAGAGCACAGCGATAAAGAACCGATAGATAACAGCTAGACCTTCTGCTTTAGATGAAAGTGATAGGTAGTATCCAACACCCAGTCCCACTACACCAAGGGCAGCCAGAAGGACATTGCCACGTGGCTCCTTCTCCCCCTTCTCGCTGGCACGGAACAAAATCAGCGGACTGGTCTTGCCAATGGTCCGAATGGCTAGCAATTCTAAGAGAAAGAAAATACCAGCAAAGAGAAAGGCGGTCATGACAAAGGCCAGAGGATCTATTCCAAAATGCAAATCACTATAATGTGTTATATTGACAAAAATCAAGTAGAGAACATTTGAAAAAACTCCAGCTAAGACAGAACCAAGAACCACAACTAGCAAGAAAATCATCATCAATTCGAGGCTAGCTATCAAGGCTACTTTTTTCTTGTTCATCCCCAGCATGTTATAGAGACCCAATTCCCTCGCCCGTTGTTTCATCAAGAAATTAAAGCTATAAATCTCCATAATGACCGAGAAAATGGTTAGAACAACAACACCAAGACCGATAGAAATGGCACCTGAGCCCATGGTCTTCATTACTGGACTCAGCATGAGTAAGAACATGGAACAAATCAAGGTAAAGAGAACCAGACTGGCTAAAACGAAGGGAGCAAAAACACCCATGGATTTTCGGATATTTTGCCCAGCAAGTTTGAGGTAAAACATCTACTCACCCCCTAAAAGTGCAGACATATTGAGTGAAATTTCCTTGGCAAAGTCTTGATTGCTCTTGTCTGCCTTGTACAATTGGTGGAAAATGCGACCATCTTTGATAAAGAGTACCCGTTTGGCGTGACTAGCCGCATTGGCCGAGTGGGTCACCATGAGAATGGTTTGACCGTCACGGTTAATCTCTTCAAACAAATTCAGCAAGTCTTCCGAATTGCGGTAATCTAGGGCAGCTGTCGGTTCGTCCGCTAGAACAATCTGTGGCTGGGTAATCAAACTACGAGCAATGGCCACGCGCTGCTTTTGTCCACCAGATAGTTCAAAAGGACGTTTTTTCAGCAAATCTTGAATGCGTAGTTTTGGCGCCAGAGCTTTCAAACCTTTCTCCATTTCTTGATGACTAGCGCGAGCCAAAACCAGTGGTAAAAAGATATTGTCTTGGATAGAAAGAGTATCTAAGAGGTTAAAATCTTGGAAGACAAAGCCTAGATTACGCAAACGGAAATCGGCCAACTTGCTTTCCTTGATTTTGGTGATGTCTTGATTGTTTAAGATAACAGAACCTCTCGTAGGCTTGTCTAAGGTCGCAAGGATGTTGAGCAAAGTCGTCTTACCTGATCCACTTTCACCCATGATGGCGATAAACTCGCCCTCTTCTACCTTAAAATCCACATCTTGCAAGGCACGAGTTTCCTCTTTCGAAAAGCGCGTGCGGTAAACTTTTTCTAAATGATTGATTTCTAATAACATAGTTACTCCTAATTGTTTTCTTTGGATAAATCAACTGCATCAAGTAATGCTTGATAGTCGATTCGGTCTGATTCAGCAATATTATCTTCTAAGTCCACTTTATAATAACCATCTTGAACACCAATGGCCCATTCCTTGCTAGTGGTTATATAGAGATTATTCAAGGATACCGTCGTTTTCACTGCCCCTTCCTCTTGAACAACAGGCCATTCCATAAACTTGGCTTCTGTTCCTCGAATACTATCTTCGGCAACTTCCTGCTTGCTAACGGCATAGTCTTTTCCCTTGTAATGGAAAGTTTGATAGCCCTCATCAAAGCTAAGGTCTGCTGAAGAGGAAGAGCAAGCGGTTAGCATTATACTGCCCAAAGCTAGCAAGCCAAATGCTTTCTTTTTCATAGTTTCCTCCCTCTAGTATGCCATAAATCGCATACTTTGCAAATCATAGGCGAGCTCTTCCAAGAATGCAGCTTGTTCCATGAGTTCAATCTTCTCTTTTTCAGAGAATACCTGTTCTTCTATTCTCTTTGCTTGTAAAAATTTGAATGACATATGATTTCCTTCTTTCGTTTTCTTATGAGTCCATTATAGAAAATATTCTTTCTGTACTCACTTACAGTTCTGATTAAAAAACTTACAGCTTTGTAAGGAAAGAAAAAGGGAGTGGGAAAGAACTCGACTGGTCAAAAACATACTAAGATTAGTAGTGAGGAAATCTCCGACGGGAGAGAGTACTCACTACTTTTTTCATTCTCAAAATGATAAAGTAGAGGTGTCTTGTTAAGTCGAGAACTCTTTTGACGCTAGACGTCGCATCAAAAACTGGCAAGACACCTGTTTTAGAAAGAATGTTATCAAAGTATGTGGGACGCCAGACGTCGAGTATTGAAAATGACATCACTAAAACAAGGAATCATTCAAGACAAAGAGGTAATATCATGCGTGCAGTTTTTGGGATTGATGTGAGTAAGGCAAGTTCAGAAGTGGCCATTCTAGTCAATGGTGAGAAAGTTCATGGCTATGCCATGTCCAATGACGCCATCGGCTTTGCTCGGCTACTTGGCGATTTGAGAACCGTCCATAAGCCAGAAATCATCTTTGAAGCAACAGGTGTCTATTCTCGTCGTCTTCAAGCTTTTCTGGATGAACATGACTACGCTTATACACGGCTTAATCCCTTAGAAGCTAAGAAGCAACTGGATAGCTTGCGTGTGAGGAAAACAGATCAAATTGACGCTGAAAAACTGGCTCAATCTCAATTTGTGCTGAATCGTAAACCCACTTATGTCCAAGAAGAAGTCTATCAAGAACTGCGAGATTTAAGTCGCTTCTATCAGAACTTAACTGAGGACATCGTTCGAGCTAAAAACCGTCTGCACAAGGTCTTGCAAGTCACGTTTCCAGAGATAGAGACTGTCTTATCAAAGCCAACTGGGGAACAATACTGGAACTTAGTTACTGCGTTTCCTTACAAGGACTTCGTGCTTGATTTAAGCAAGGACGAACTCTTAGAGAGCATCCGTCAGTCCACCTCAAAACGTATTTCGGACAAGCGTGTGGCGTACTTAGCCGAGAAGCTGATAGCACTAGCTAATCAATCGTATTGTGCCGTCAAGAAAACCTCTCCAATGCTGGAAGAGGTTCGTTACTATGGAAAAGAATTGCTTCGGCTTTCTGGACAGAGACAGGCAGTCTTAGATGAAATGGTAGAACTAGCTCAGCCATTACCTGAATATGACATTCTGCTCTCTATTCCTGGAATAGCTGAGACTACTGCAACAAGTATTATTGGTGAACTGGGAGATATTCGCCGTTTTCAGTCTGCCAATCAAATCAATGCCTTTATCGGTATTGATCTGAGACACTATGAATCTGGCAACTTCCTCGCTAAGGAACACATTACCAAGCGTGGCAATCCCTACGCTAGAAAGATTCTGTTCAAATGTATTCACAATATCGCTTCAGCCAGTCATACCAATCCTTGCCATATCGCAGACTTTTATGAGAAACGAAAAAGACAATCGCAAACGACTTCTACGAAGCCACATACGATTGCCTCCATACATCGTCTCATTCGGACAATGTATTACCTCATAACGCATAACAAACTTTACGATTATCGTTCTACCCAAAATCAGTAAGATTGTTTATGCTATATTATTGTAACACCTTATCAAAAATTTTCAACATAAGGTGTTCATTTCGTGTACTCTTTTTTACACGAAACTTTAGTCCAAAAGAAAACAATTTCCTTATTTTGACTATTGAACTTAACATATTTTTCATCAAATACCTTGATAGGCTTGACAAATGGTAGAAAAAGAGTTCGCCAACAATTTTTCGTTTTAAGTTGTTGAGCTGAAACAGTCTATCCCCAGACATCAATTTATGTGAGCTGACTGCCGTCAGCTTATATCTCCCACTTTAAAAGGTCTCCCAGACCTTTTAAACTCCCGCCCCCGCATAGTTCCAACTGTCTGGGGGACAGTTGGAAGTTGGAAATAGAGCGAACAAAGTTCGCTACAAAACTGTCTGGGAGACAGTTTGAGGTTGGAGATAAGGCGAACTCTGTTCGCATCAGTCGTAGAGGTCAGATTTGGAGTGTAAAACACGAACAAATCCGTCAATCAACCACTGCGCTGAGATGTTGACACGAACTCTAAGAAGTGGCGCTGGGCTTTTTGCCCAACCTCTTAATCTAGTCTATTTTGTCTTCCCAATAAAGGCAATCATGTCGTCTAATTCTTCCTTGCTCTCAGTCACGAGAAGATAGGCATCATTGCCTTGCAGTTCTGCAAAGGCATCTGGCATGCGTTTGACGGTTTTAATCTTACCAGCGAATTTCTGATGAATGTCATCTGCTGAGTAAACATAGTCTGTTGTATCTCGGCGAGTTACTACCAAGCAGTATTGTGAATCGAATCGTCTCTCTTCAACATCACTACCCGTTACAATGTTTGCGTAATCACGGAAAAGGTCAATCGAATGAGCATAGTTGTAAGCTTCTACAGTGAAGCCGCCTGCCATACGGTTGTTGTATTCAATCGCGATGTAATCTTTTCCGTTCTTGAAAAATTCAATATGGAAGAAACGTTCTTTCATACCGAAGGCTTTGATAATCGCACGACCATATTTTACTAATTTCGGATCTAATTCTTTTTCAATATAGTAGGCATTATCTTTTTTGCTTTGCATTAATTCAAACGGTGTATGAACATAGGTCAAACCTGTTTCAAAAACAACATTTCCTTCATGATCGACCAATCCGTCATATGTTGTGATGATGCTTGAATTAACAAATTTTTCAAAGAAGTAAACCGTTTGACCGTCCCAAGCATTTTTAAATGTTTCGATATCAGCTTTTTTGGTCAATTTAAAGGTACCGGATGCCCCAACACCGTTGTCAGGCTTGGCAATCATTGGAAAACCAATTGATTTTACAGCTTTTTCAATATCTTTTTCAGTCTTGACAACCATTCCAGGAACGACTGGAACCCCTACTTTTGAGAAGAATTTTTTCATCTCTGACTTAAATTTAGTCTTTTTCAGGTGTTTTGGTTTGGCACCAAAGATATTAAATTGCTCACGGAGGGCTGCATCGTTTTCAAGCCAATGTTCATTGTGGGATTCTACACGGTCAATTGGACCATGTTTGTAGATTAAGAAGGCTGCTGCACGCTTGACTTCATCCAAGTTTTCAAGATTCTCAACACGGAAGTATTCTGTTAAGGCATTACGAAGTTCTTCAGGCAATTGATCGTAAGGTTCTTGCCCGATACCTAGAACCGTAACGCCTTCTTTTTTAGCCAATTCAATGGTGAACGGTTGAAAATTTTCTGGATAAAAAGGTGAAATAACGAGATAATTCATAGGTAGTCCTTTCTAATCTTAAAGTCCGATAGAATGAAGGAAGAATGGCATTTGCTTTCTCCACCACACCCAGTCGTGGGCCACATCTGTTCCCCAAGTATCAAACCAAGCTGGGATATTCTTCTCTTCAAAGGCACGTTTTAGGTTGTAGAATGAATCCAGACCGTCTTGCTCCCAATCGCCCAAACCTGTGCAGACGATAATATCTGCTTGACGGTATTTGTCAATAAACCAACCATCATTCTGATTCCAGATGTAATCTGATGGCGAGTTCTGATAAACGACATCATCATTGCCATAATCTTGATTATTGTTGAAGAAACGAGCATCATAGACACCTGAAAGTGCAATAACTTTCGTGAAGACATCTGGATGCTGGAGGAAGAAATTCAGCGCGTGGTAGGCCCCCATTGAGCAACCAGTTGTCATCATACCATCGAACCAGCCAGTTTTATGTTTGATAAATGGAATCGCTTCTTCAATCACATACCGTTCATAGGCGCGGTGAGCCTCTGCCTTATCATGAATGGATTTCCAGTCTGCCAACCAGCTTTCACTATCGTAGCTAGTTAGAGTAAAAAATTGGACCTGACCAGCTTCAATAGAGCCACGACAAGCTTCGATCATACCAAAATCAGCATATTCATTGTAAGAACCACCTGATGAAGCAAATACGACAACAGGAATCCCTGCGTGACCATAACGATTTAGATTCATTTCTCGGCCAAGATTTCCAGACCAATGACTTAAAAATTCAACGTGCATAGTAAAGCCTCCTATTTGTATATTTTTGTTTTATGACCAATGTTCGCTTAGGAATCGTAGGCAAGCTGGCAAATAGAGCGCCCAAGCCTCTTCATTATGGACCGCACCTGAAACGACTTCCAAGGCGATATTGTCCAAATCCACTCCGCCAGCGATCAATTGACGATAGTAAGTCAATGAAGAATTGATATAGGCCTGCTTGATATTTCCTGCCATCAATGTTTTATCTGTATCATCTGCTTCTTCTGTCCCAACGTAGATGTAGACTCGTTGCTCTGAGTCTAATTGTTGACGTTCAATATAACGGTCGAAAGCATCTTGATGAAGCCAGTTGGCAGATGAAAATACTCCTAGACAGCCAATCTGGTTCTGATAAGCCAATCCCATAAATTGTGTGATATTGCCTCCCAAGGATGAGCCAATCATTGCAGTGTGAACTTTATCAGATTTTGTCCGGTATTCTTTATCGATAAAGGGTTTGACGACATCCATCACAAATTCAGCATACAAGGTTCCCTTACCACCGAACTGCACCCCAGGAATCCCCATCTCACTAAACTTCCAAGCAGCGTATTCATGCATGCGATCAGCACCATCATTATCAATAGCTACTACGATCATCTTTGCAATGTCTGGATTACGCTTAATAGTTGGGATGACTTTCCATGAATGACCTGAAAAAGCTTCCTTACTGTAGAGTACATTTTGCCCATCGTGGAAATAAACAACGGGATAGGTCTCTTCTGTATTTTCAGCATATCCTTTCGGCAATAAAACACGGACTCGACGTTTTCTTCCTGTAAATGGTACATCTAATTCATGAGTTCTCATGTCCAAATAAAAGTAAGACTTATTCATATCTATCTCTTTCTAAACAATGTTTTTATTATTATACCACAGATTTTCTGAAATATTCAGAAAATTTAGTTATTTCAGGTCGTTTTTCGGACTTTCCGAACAAACTAGTTTTTTGTTTGAGTGTTTTTTGATTTTAACATAAGAAAAAGACACCCGAAGGTGTCTGGAAATAGCTGATTATCTTAGTAAGCCAAAAACTCTTCCAAGTCCTTAAGGGAACGCTCCGCTATTGCCTCATAACGCTCCTTCTTATCACGGATACGCGGCCCGTCCAGCTCCTTGATAATACCAAAGTTGACATTCATAGGCTGGAAGTGCTTGCTTTCGGTGTGGGTGATGTAGAATGGCAGAGCACCGATGGCTGTGGTCTGTGGGAAGATGACTGGGGCTTCGCCTCGGAAACGGCGAACAGCATTGATACCGGCTACTAAGCCAGAGGCGGCAGACTCGACATAGCCTTCTACTCCTGTCATTTGACCTGCAAAGAAAAGATTGGGATTTTTCTTAGTCGCAAAGGTCTGTTCCAATAAGTTTGGCGAATCCATGTAGGAATTGCGGTGCATAACGCCATAGCGGACAAATTCCGCATTTTCAAGCCCTGGAATCATTTGGAAGACCCGCTTCTGCTCGCCCCACTTGAGATGAGTCTGGAAGCCAACAATGTTGTAAAGGCTACCTGCTGCGTTGTCCTGACGGAGCTGGACAACTGCGCACGGAGTCTTGTATTCGCCGTCACGAGGCCCCTTGTAGTCTTCTGGATATTCCAATCCAACTGGCTTCATTGGGCCATAGAGCATGGTTTTGATACCACGTTTGGCCATAACCTCAATAGGCATACAGCCCTCAAAGTATTTTTCTTTTTCAAAGGAGTTAAGCGGTGCTTCCTCAGCTGAAATCAAAGCTTCATAGAAAGCGTTGAACTGCTCCTTATTCATCGGAGCATTGAGATAGGCAGCCGCTCCCTTATCATAACGGGACTTGAGATAGACCAAATCCATGTTAATGGTCGAGCTATCGACAATCGGTGCTGCCGCATCGTAGAAGTAAAAACCGTCGCCACCGTTGAGGGCGTGAATCTTCTCCGCCAAGGCGTCAGACGTCAAAGGCCCCGTCGCGATAACTGTAATAGCATCTTCAGGAATCTCTGTAATCTCGCCACGAATGACCTCAATCAGTGGGTGGTTGTGAATCTCATCTGTGACCGCTTGAGAGAAATTCTCGCGGTCCATAGCCATGGCACCGCCAGCAGGCACACGGTGGGCCTCTCCGGCACGCATGATAATGGAATCCAAACGACGCATCTCTTCCTTGAGCAGACCGACAGCGTTGGTCAAACTATCACCACGGAATGAATTGGAACAGACCAACTCAGCAAACTTGTCCGTCTTGTGCTGAGGAGTCGGCTTGACACCCCGCATCTCGTAGAGTTTGACAGGAATGCCACGTTTGGCAATCTGATAAGCAGCTTCTGAGCCAGCCAAGCCAGCTCCGATAACATTAATGTGGGTTTGAGACATGAAACTAATACCTCTAGCCAGAATATCTGACCACTGTTTGGGAATGACCCAAAACAGAACCTTTCTAAATTTTATACATATCTAGTATACCAGAAAATGGCTAGAAAAGACAAAACTACCTTCATTGAAATGAAAGTAATTTCACCTTTTTACATAATATATTTTATGTATATTCTTTGCTGTTCTATCGCTTATTTACAATAGCTCCGCTATATCTCCAACAACCTCAAAATTCCAACCGAGTCTCCTATAAGAGTCGATTTCTTCCTGACTATACGGGAAAGTATTCAGCAAAATGGAATCCATTCCCAATTCATGAGCAATAGCTATATCGGATGTCAAATCATTACCAACCATAACCGTTTCTTCAACATCAAGATTATTTTCCTCTAAAAGCAGTTGAAGAAATGCCGGTTCAGGCTTCTTCATCTTAAAGTCAGAAGAGGTATAAATTTTTTCCATCAAATCCGCACAACCTGTCTGTTCAATTTCTGCCCGAGTAAAAATTCGTTGAGCATTGGAGAGAATAAATAATCGCACTTCTCTGTCCTTTAATGTCTGTAGACTAGTTAGGGTATTTTCATAAGCCTCTAACTTTTCACGTGAAAGCACGCGGAAAATCGTGGCTACTACTTGCCCAAAAGTCTCTAAATCAGTCGGCTTATTGGTACTTTGGTTTTCATTTGGTGCATCCGTTAATAGGCGAATGAAGATTGTTTCTAAATCAATTTCGACATACTGATAACTCACTGTTTCCGCGAGAGATCTCTCTGCCTCTTCTACAAAACGATGATAGGCATTTTTCAACTGGCGCGGTCGATAGGAGCAACCAAAAGCATTGTAAATCTGTGTTAGCTGATTCCAGACCTCTAGTTTATTCTCATCTGTACGAATATCAACCAATGTACCATAAAAATCGAAGATATAGTTTTTGTAACTTTTCATGTCTTTCTCCTAATCTTTAGACAGCATTTTTTATATTATACTCCACAACGAAAACGTTTGCAACAATAGAGTCATAACCACCCGTGAAAACGGGTGGCTTGTACACCGGCTATAAGCCGTTTCTCTCCAGCGACGTCTAAAGACGTTCGCTGAACTTCGTTCAGGTTAGTGCTATAATTACTTGACTAATGCCCGTAACAACGGGCTTTTATCTCGTTCTAAAACTACCATCTGAAAATGGATCTTCATACTCTTTGACACTCAATTTATCAAGTGCAATGTCATTTTTCTCCTGCTCGCGAATATATTTCGCAACTGTCTTTTCATTCAGTCCAACGGTACTAACATAGTAGCCTCTGGCCCAAAACTTTCGATTTCCATACTTATATTTTAAATTAGCGTGTTTATCAAATATCATTAGAGCACTTTTGCTTTTCAAATATCCCATAAAATCGGAAATCGAAAGTTTCGGAGGTATCAAAACAAGCATATGAACATGGTCTGGCATCATGTGTCCCTCAATGATTTCCACGCCTTTGTATTGACATAGATGACGGAAAATATCAATTAAGTCCTGTCTAATTTTGTAGTAAATGGATTTTCTTCGGTACTTAGGTGTGAAAACTATGTGATATTTGCACATCCATTTGGTATGTGATAAACTGTAACTGGTTTTAGCCATTTCTTTTTCCTCCTTTATCTAACCTGAACAATTTGATTATAACAGGAAAAAGAAATGGAAGCTCAAAGCCTTGGCAGCCACCAGCATAGCTGGTGGTTTTCTTGTTTTTCTCTACGAGAAAAACTGGCTCGAAGCCATAACGAAAAAACCTACCACATTAGGTGATAGGTTTTTATTTTGATTGGAAACTCTATTATTTAAGAGTAACTGAAGCGCCTGCTTCTTCCAATTTAGCTTTGATTTCTTCAGCTTCTGCAGTTGCAACGCCTTCTTTAACCATAGCTGGTGCACCGTCAACAAGCTCTTTAGCTTCTTTAAGACCAAGACCAGTGATTTCACGTACAACTTTGATAACGCCAACTTTTTTGTCGCCAGCAGATGTCAATTCAACGTCGAATGAGTCTTTAGCTTCTTCAGCAGCACCACCAGCTGCAGCAACAGCTACAGGAGCAGCCGCAGTTACACCAAATTCTTCTTCGATAGCTTTAACAAGGTCGTTAAGCTCAAGGATAGTAGCTTCTTTAATTTCAGCAATAATGTTTTCAATGTTCAATGCCATTGTGATTTTCCTCCAATTTAGGTTTTTAAATAGTTTGTAGCACTAAGCAGCTACGCTCTGACGCATTAAGCTGCGTCTTCTTTTTCTGCAACAGCTTTGACAGCGTATGCAACATTGCGAACTGGCGCTTGAAGTACAGAAAGCAACATAGAAAGCATGCCTTCGCGGTTTGGCAATGTAGCAAGTGCTTCGATTTCTTCTTTAGAAGAAACTTTACCTTCTACAGCACCACCTTTGATTTCAAGAGCATCAGCAGTTTTCGCGAAATCGTAAATTGTTTTAGCTGGAGCAACTGCATCGTTTGAGAATGCAACTGCAGATGGACCTACAAACAATTCTGCAAGACCTTCAAGACCAGCTTGCTCAGCAGCACGACGCAAGATTGAGTTTTTGATAACTTTGTACTCAACTTCTGCACCACGCAAGTTACGACGAAGAACTGTATCTTGTTCTACTGTCAAACCACGAGCGTCTACAACAACGATAGAAGTTGCAGCTTTCATTTGCTCAGCAACGGCATTTACTAATTCCGCTTTTTTAGCGATAATAGCTTCACTCATTTTTTTACCTCCGTTTTTATTTTGGGCTAGGCACAAAAAAATCGCACCTAAACCTAGACACGAAAGTACAAATACGTTTATCTCAATAATCGTTTTGTGCCTCGGTAGGATGTTTATGAGTCCAGCTCCCCTACTGTCTTAGGTCAGTTTTTTCAAACCACAATTATCATAACACAGTATTTTCAATAATGCAAGACTTTTCTCCTATTTTTTTAATATTTTTTTCAATTTTTTTCAAGCAGCAGTGCCGTTTAGTTCGTTTTATACTGTTCAAAAAACAAAAACTAACGTATAATAGATTTATGAAACTTACTATCGAACAAACAAACGAATTAAAAACTTATTTGAAAGATAAAACCTATTCCCCATTTCATAGACGACTTCAAGTAATCCTATTCAGAGCAGAAGGGCTTAGTTATAAGGAAATCACTAACCTTATCGGCTATTCAAAGTATACAATCTGGTCCTTACAAGGCAAGTATGAGCTTGGTGGGATTTCAGCTCTAGTAAGAGAAACGCGAGGTGGACGGAACCGTCAATATTTAACCCTTCAAGAAGAGGAAGCATTTCTAAAAGAACAGTTAACAGCTTCACTAAATGGCGAATTTGTGACCATAAACTCTCTCTACGAAACTTATCAGAAACGGGTTGGACACCCTACGACCAAGGAAGGATTCTATGCCCTTCTGAAACGCCATGGTTGGCGCAAAGTGACGCCAAGACCAGAACACCCTAAAAAAGCAGACGCCGAAACGATTCTAGCGTCTAAAAATAAAATCTTCATTCACGAAAATAGGAAAGCGCTTCAAGAATAGTCGTCGCTATCATAAAGTCAGACTAATGTATCAAGATGAGGCGGGTTTCGGTCGGATTAGTAAAATTGGAAAGGCCTGGGCACCAAAAGGGGTGAGACCGCATGTACATAGCCACTATATTCGTGAGTATCGCTATTGCTATGGTGCTATTGATGCCCATACAGGAGAGTCCTTCTTCATTATCGCTGGGGGTTGCAATACAGATTGGATGAATGTTTTTCTCAAACAACTATCTGAAGCTTATCCTGACGATTATATTTTATTAGTGATGGACAATGCCGTTTGGCATAAATCAAGTACCTTAGAGAAACCACATAATATTGGTTTTGAGTTTATTCCTCCCTATACTCCTGAAATGAATCCAATTGAACAAGTTTGGGCTGAGATTCGAAAGAGAGGGTTTAAGAATAAAGCTTTTAAAACACTAGATGATGTGATAAACAAGCTTCAAGAAGTGATACGAGAGTTAGATTGGTCTATTTTAAAACCAATTGTTAGTAGACGATGGTTAAAAAACACTTGATTGGTTTGATTTTTGATTTTTGTTGAGTATTAGTTGTAGAGGTCAGACTTAGAATGTGAAATACGAATTGCTGTGATTTGCTTCGCAAATCTTATCTCCAACCTTTTTACCTCGATTTTTTCATTTCTAAGCTCAGGCTGAAACAGTTCACTGAACAGTTTCACTCCACTGGCCTGTTAAACCCAATCAACCACTGCACTGAGAAGTGACTTTGCACTTTTTGACCAGCCTCGTTTAAAGTTGAAAATATGGAAACGAAGTTTCCTCGCTTGTCGAAGTAAGCTAAGATAAACTAACATGACTATAAAAAACAACTGCCATTCCCTTGAGAATAGCAGTTTAATCTTATTTAATCTTGTCTTCTTCGTAGTCACCATTTGGACAGACAACTTGTTTACCACCACCACGAACTTTTTTCTCAACGAGATAGTGGTCGCATTTCGGACAAGAACGCCCGACTGGCTTGTCCCAAGAGGTAAATTCACACTCTGGGTAGCGATCGCAACCATAGAAAAGACGATTGCGTTTACTCTTGCGTTCAATCACTTGCCCTTTTTGGCAAACCGGACAAGTCACACCGATTTCTTTAGTGATTTGCTTGGTATTGCGACAGTCTGGGAAATTGCTACATGCATAGAATTTCCCAAAACGTCCTAATTTAATAACCATTTCATGTCCACAAACATCACAGTCAAAGCCAGCTGGTTCATCCTTAATTTGGATTTTTTCCATCTGTTCTTCTGCCTTAGATAATTCTACCTTGAATGGCTGATAGAAACCGTCAATGACCTTCTGCCACTGCTCTTTCCCGATTTCTACATCATCCAATTTTTGTTCCATATCGGCTGTAAATTTGACATTGACAATATCTGGGAAGAATTCAACAATCAGCTTATTAACGATTTCTCCGAGTTCAGTTGGTTCAAATCGCTTAGCCACAAGCTTAACATAGTAACGTTTTTGAATAGTTTCAATCGTTGGTGCATAGGTTGACGGGCGACCTACACCATTCTCTTCTAATGTTTTAATTAAGGTTGCTTCAGAGTAGCGAGCTGGTGGCTGAGTAAAGTGTTGTTCTGGATTTGTTGACGCGCGCACCACCGTGTCACCTTGTTCCATATCTGGCAACATTTTATTTTTATCAGCGTCGTTATAGACAGCCATATAACCATCGAATTTTACTTGGCTACCATTAGCAGCAAAAATCACTCCATTTTGACCTAGGCGAACACTCATGGTATCAAAGACCGCTGCAGCCATCTGACTTGCGACAAAACGATTCCAAATCAGTGTATATAGTCGCAACTGGTCCTTGTCCAGATATTTTGCAATTGATTCAGGTGTTAAGTTAACATTTGATGGACGAATGGCTTCGTGGGCATCTTGTGCACCACTGGCATTTTTTACTTTATTACCATGCTTTGAATAGGTAGCACCAAAACGCTCCGTGATAAAGTCAGCAGCTTGTGCTTGTGCAACAGGGCTAATACGTGTTGAATCCGTACGCATATAGGTAATCAAACCTTGGGTACCACCTGTGCCAAGACTGACACCCTCATAAAGTTGTTGAGCAACCATCATGGTTTTACGAGTACGGAAATTGATTTTATTAGCCGCATCCATCTGCATGGTAGAAGTTGTGTAAGGCAGAGGTGCATTTCGTTTGCGTTCCTTACGCTCAACCTGTTCTACTAAGAAATCATCCCCATCAAGTCGGGCGAGAATTTCTTTAACCTGCTCATTGTTTTCAATTTTAGTTTTCTTTCCATCTATACCGTAGAATGAAGCCTGGAATTTCTTGCTCCCCTTTTTAAAGGTTGCATCAATTGTCCAATATTCTTCTGGTTTGAAATTGCTGATTTCATTTTCACGGTCGATTATTAATTTGAGAGCAACCGATTGAACACGTCCTGCTGACAGACCTTTTTTGACTTTCTTCCATAAAATAGGTGATATGGAGTACCCTACAATACGGTCTAGAACACGGCGAGCCTGTTGGGCATCAACCAAATCATGATTGATAGCACGTGGCTCCTTAAAGGCATTTTTGACAGCATCCTTGGTGATCTCGTTGAAAACAACCCGGTTTTTATCCTTTTCGTCTAGTCCCAAAATATGAGCCAGATGCCATGAAATAGCTTCTCCTTCACGGTCCGGGTCACTCGCGAGAAAGACTTGCTTAGCATTTTTTGCTTCTTTTTTCAAAGAATTAATAAGAGGACCTTTTCCACGTATGTTGATGTACTCAGGTGCATAGTTGTTATCAAAGTCAATAGACATACTAGATTTTTTTAAATCACGGATATGACCTACTGAAGCAACGACCTTATAATTTTTACCAAGATATTTTTCGATTGTTTTTGCCTTAGCAGGCGACTCTACAATAACGAGATTTTTCTTGGTTGTTGTTTTTTTCTTACTAACTGTTTTTGTAGCCATTCTTATACCTTACAAATATTTTTAACCTCACAAAGAATATACTATTTTTCAGTCAGTGTCAAGATTTTTATTTTCCTATAGGAAAACTTATTTTAAAATTGATAGTCTGAAAGGATGTCCAAGCCTGATGTAATGCACTTTGCCCCCTCTTGAATCAAATGATGACAACCATCTGATTTTCCGTCCATAATGGAACCTGGAATAGCATAGACTTCTCTGCCTTCTTCCAAGGCACGTTCACAAGTAATCAAGCTGCCAGACCGCATTTTTGCCTCGCAGACTACCAATCCTTCCACCAAACCAGCTATAATGCGATTGCGTTCTGGGAAATGGTATTTGAGGGGCTGGGCACCCGGTTCATACTCAGTCAGCACCAAATGGTGTTTTCCAATATAGGTCTGCAAATCCTTATTTTCTTTTGGATAAATATTATCTAAACCTGTTCCAATTACAGCAATGGTTTGGCCTCCATTTTTCAAACTGGCGATGTGGGCTGCTGTATCAATTCCTCTTGCCAAACCACTGACAATGACAAAGCGATTGTTGAGTTCTTTGATAATCTTCTGAACAGACTGAACGCCATTTTTACTGGCATTTCGTGTACCAACGACTGCCAGCTTTGATTTTTCCAGCAATTCTAAATCCCCTTGATAAAACAAAAGTACAGGTGGATTGTAAATCTGTTTGAGCGCCAAAGGATAGATGTCATCTAAAATTGAAAATGATGGATACTTATTAAATTCCTCGCGACAGGCTTTTATATCTAGATTCTTATAATTTTCCATAAATAGCACTGGATTTTTACATTCAGAAACAACAGCGACATTTCGCAAGGTCAATTTTTTACCGTGTTTTTCTTGATAGGCCAAAACTTTATTCACATTAAGATTGGTCAAACCTGCTTTTTTCCATTTAAACAATTCAAAATTATTCATTTTCTTCACCTCATCTAGTCTATTCGCAAGGCAAAGAAAAAATTCTCCCGAAGAAGAATTATTTTTTAGGTATTGCTTTGATAACACGCGCAGGATTGCCAGCCAAAACGACATTATCACCAAAAGACTTGGTCACAACGGAACCAGCACCAACAACAACATTGTTGCCCAAGGTCACACCAGGTAAGATTGTCACACCACCACCAGCCCAGAAATTATCACCAATGGTAATTGGAGAGCCATATTCCAAACCAGAATTTCGTTCATCAGGATCTAGTGGATGAAGTGGAGTTAGCAACTGTGCATTTGGACCAAGCATGGCATTTTTGCCAATGGTGATGGGACAAACATCCAACATGATACAGTTGAAATTAGCGTAAAAATCCTCACCAACATGAATATTGCTACCGTAATCACAGTAGAAATTTGGCTCCATGTAAATCCGCTCACCTGTAGCTCCAAACCAGTTCTTCAAGATTTGAGAACGTATAGAGCCATCTAATTCATTATTGAAGTCCCGCATATTGTGGCGAGCCTGCGTTCGCATTTGAGACAATTCTGGGTCCCAGGCCTGATAGAACTGACCTGCAATCATTTTTTCTTTTTCTGTTGGCATACATTTGCTCCTATTTTGTTTTTTCATATCTATCATAGGACTTCTTATTCTAAAAGTCAAACTTTCTTGACAAGTCCAGCTAAGATTTGGTATTGTTCTTATTAATTTAAACCAACGAAAGAGGGAATCATGCAAGAAAAACATGAACAAACTATAACTTTGACTGCTACAGAATTGCTTGGGTTGATACAAACTGAATCGGTGCAATTGCTAGATGTTCGTGACCCAGAAGAATATTCAGCTGGTCATATTGGTGGTGCTATTAATTGTCCCATGGATCGGATTGCCGCATTTGATGGACCAGTCGACCAACACTATCTCCTCATCTGTAAGAGCGGAAAACGTAGCAAGCTGGCCAGAGGAATCATGTCATCTAAGGGATTTAAGGCAAATGATATTGCAGGTGGCATGGATGCTTGGGACGGATTGATTGTGAAATAAGGGTATTTCGGAAAGGAAGCATCCTTTTTCTTTACTTTATTTTTTAAAAATTATATAATCTAGTTATCATTACTAGATAAAAGAGAGTAGATAATCATGAAACAAACCATCCCCTACTGGCATGAACTGCCAGACTTGGACCTCTATTTAGACCAAGTTCTGCTCTATGTTAATCAAGTAGTCAATTCTCAGGAAAGCCTTGAACAGAAGAGTTTATACTCAATGAAAATCAACAGTAGCCTAGGAAACGAAGTCGATGATAGAACTGGGGTTCATCAAGGCAAGGTGACAACGGATAATATTGATTTTCGAAGAGTATTGACTGCTGCCATGATCAATAACTATGTCAAACATAAACAGATTGAAAAACCTGTTAAGAAAAAATATCAAAAACAGCAAGTTGCCCGCTTGATTGCCTTGACTATCTTAAAAAATGTCTTTTCGATTCAAGAAATCAGTCAGACCTTAAATCTTCTTCTCCAGTCTAGCAATTCAGAAACCTTATACAATCATTTTGTTGACTGCATGCGAAACGAGGAAAATGAAGAAACGCCTGACATCATTCGCTACGCTTGTCAATCCATCAAACTCTACTACAAAACCCGTCAACTCACTATGGAGTTAGAAAGGAGTCACCATGAATCCTAGTTTAAAATTGAGCCTGCAACTATCCTTTGGAGAGGAGGTTGCTAACAGTGTCACACATGCAGTTGGGGCCTTGCTTATGCTGATTTTACTCCCTATTACTGCTATTCATTCCTATCAAGATTATAACGTGACAGCGGTAGTCGGCATGTCCATCTTTGTTATCAGTCTTTTTCTCATGTTTCTGTCATCCTCTATCTACCACTCCATGCCCTATGCTTCTACTCACAAATACATCCTGAGGATTATCGACCATAGCATGATTTACATTGCCATTGCCGGAAGTTACACACCCGTCGCCCTATCCTTAGTCGGTGGTTGGCTGGGCTATCTGATTGTTGGTTTGCAGTGGGGATTGACTATTTTCGGTATACTCTATAAAATTTTTGCTAAAAAAATAAACGAAAAATTCAGCCTCTTCCTCTATCTTTTCATGGGCTGGTTGGTTGTCTTTATCTTGCCAGCCATTCTTCAAAAAACTGGACTTATTTTCGGAATTTTGATGCTGGCTGGTGGACTATCTTATACTATTGGAGCCCTCTTCTACGCCAAGAAAAAGCCCTACTTTCACATGATTTGGCATCTCTTTATCCTACTAGCTTCGGCACTTCAGTATATCGCCATTGTCTACTTTATGTTATAAGAAAACAGCTTCTAATCACCTAGAGGCTGTTTTTAATACATTAAACTGATGATCACTCCAATCAAGTAAAGGGCTGACACGATGCTCAAAAAGACCAAATGCGTCTTTCGGCTCATGACTACATAGCCTACAAATTCCCGAATGAAGGCATTAAGGCTAAAGTAAAATTTGGTTTTTGCGCCATAGCCGATACATTTGATTTTCAATTTTCGGGCCAATAGCAGAGCTCTGAAAACATGATAGTAATTGGTTACAAGTGCAAATCGGCTGCCTGGTTTCATCAAGGCATAGGAGTATTTCAAATTTTCTTCTGTGTTGGTCGATTGGTTTTCGATGAGAATGTCTTTAGCAGGCACTCCTTTCTCCAAGGCATAATTTGCCATAGCTTGACCTTCAGCTATGAGTTCATCAGGACCTTGTCCGCCTGACATGATGAGCTTACTGCCAGGCTGTTTCTGGTAGATCGCTATGCCTTTGTCAATCCGCGAAGCCAAAAGTGGCGTCACCTTGTCACCAATCAATCCAGCTCCAAGAACCACCACATAATCAAGTTTTCCAGGGAAAAGATTAACCAAGTTGACAAAGCTAGATGTCGTATAGAGCATGCTAATGATAATGGCATAGGACACCAAAAATCCTACATAAACAAACACCATATTGAAAAAGCTGATAGCAGAAAGGGTGCTTGCTACAGACGGTGCGATAAAGAGATAAAAAGTTAAGCCGATAGCCAATCCTAAAGATAAAAAGTTATGGAAGCGCACACCTTCTCGCTTCAAAATCCGAAAACCGTTCAGATAGAGGGTAATTAGCAAGACAAATGGACCACTTAACAAAGCTAGAGCCAATAACATTGCCAGAGCGATTGCCAACAACCGCAAGATTTCGTTATTTTCTAAAATACCTGTTGAAACAATCCAAGCCAAAGCCCAGATGAGGATGTTCAAGGCAAATAGGGAGATAAAAATCGACCGTCGCTCCCAGAAATATAGGAGACCAAATAAGCCTATGGAAGCTAGAAAAATCCAGAAAAAGACCGTCACGACGATTTTCCCCCTGCTAGCATAGACTTAATGGGCTCAAAGGTCTTACGGTGAATGGGCGTGATGCCTAGCTTGTTCAAGCCTTCTAAATGCTCTGCCGTTCCATAGCCAGCATTCTTGGCGAAGCCATAGCCAGCGAACTCCTTGTCATAGTCCGCCATCATCTTATCCCGCGTCACCTTGGCAACGATTGAAGCTGCTGCGATAGACAGGCTATTGGCATCCCCCTTGATGATGGAAGTTTGCGGTATGGGCGTATCCAACTTCATAGCGTCTATCAAAAGGTGTTCAAGCTCTTGGCTCAACTGCCCCAAAGCCTCCAACATGGCTAACTTGGTCGCCTCGTAGATATTGACCTGGTCGATAACAGCTGCATCTTTTATTCCCACACCGACTGCCACCGCCCGCTCCATAACCTCTTGGTAGATGGCTTCATGCTTGGACTTGGGGATTTTCTTGGAGTCGTTGAGGTAGCGGATTTTGCACCCTTTGGGCAAGACAACCGCCGCAGCCACCACAGGACCTGCTAGAGGCCCCCGGCCGACTTCGTCGATACCAGCGATGAACTCTACCCCATTTTCATAAAGGGCTTTTTCGTAAAATAGCATAGCTTCTAAGCGGGCATCTTCTGCTGCTTCTTTTTCCAACTCCTTTTGGCGTTTCTTAATAGCAGCCTGAACCCCTGCTCGCTCATCCTGAGCCAAGTCTGCCCATACAGGACTGACCAGACTATCTACCTGAGCCAGCAGAGCAGTCACTTCCTTAATTGTTGCCATCTAAGTCACTCACCCTGTCTAATGTATAAGTACCCAAGCGACCATCTCGAACATCCTTGACAAAGAGATTGTAAAAACGGTCATAATCATCACGGAAGCCCAATTTCTTGGTCCAGTCCATGATGAGTTCAGGTGTTTCCTGCTCCAAATCCATGCCCTTGAACCTCTCTTCTAGGCGTTCTGGATAATTTGCCTTGAAATAGTCCAGACCGAAAATAGTCACTTCGTCCATGGGCAAGAGCTGATCCTTAATGGCACCAGTCAGAGCCAACTTGAGACCGACTTCTTGGTCTTCAAACTTAGGCCAGAGAATACCTGGTGTATCAAGGATTTCAAGGTCTTTATTGGACTTGAGCCACTGTTGGCCCTTGGTCACACCTGGTTTGTTACCGACGACGGCGATTTTTTTACCTGCCAGACGGTTCATGAGGGTAGATTTTCCTGCGTTTGGAATGCCGATAATCATGGTCCTCAGGGTTTCTTTTTGAATGCCCCTTTGGCGGAGGCGTTCAATCTTCTCTTTCATCAGACTCTTGGCTGCGTCGGTCACCTTTTTAACCGTCGCTTGTTCTTTTGAGTTAATAGCAAGGGTACGGATGCCTTGACCTTCAAAGTAGCTCTGCCATTCTTTGGTACAAACAGGGTCTGCCAAATCGACCTTGTTGAGAATCATGAGCTTGGGCTTATCGCCGACAATCTTGGTCAGCATGGGGTTTTGGCTGGATAGGGGCAGGCGGGCATCGACCAAAATGGTCACGAAATCAACGTGCTTGATGTTCTCCTGCACCTGCCGGCGGGCCTTGGACATATGGCCCGGAAACCATTGAATAATTGCCATGTAGTGTAAATCCTTTCGTAGCAAGGGTTTAAGGCCCTTGACTTCTTTTCTTAATTTTTCATCTAGGCACCAAATAGGCACCAAAGTTTCTATTACCATGACATTTCATAAGCTAACACTTTACCTTTTTCTTTTAGTGTCAAAACTTCAAACTCAGGATAAATTTTTGTAAGTTCTTTTTTTATCTTAGGTAGAATATTTGCTGAAATAGTCGTGGCTGATAAGTAGTTGTTAATCGAAGTTTTTCTCTAAATTCATCCACAGTAAGAACAATTTTATTATTTTTTGATGTTTCTATTATTTCACTTGCAAGTTTCGAATGTTTACTAGCAAAAAATTGATGTGTAGAAAAATCTATATTCTCTATCAATTGTTTGTTTTTTACAGACACAGACCAAGAATTGAACCAACTTTCTTTCAATTCTCCAAATGTTTTTATTTCGGAAGCAGAAAAAGAAGATTTAGTTTTTTCCTGCAATGTTTCAATTTTTTCAATCAATTCCAGCTCTGCCTGTTTACGTGCTCGACTCGAATTCTTGTAATATGAAATTATTGCGGTCTTCCATTTCCCGATTAGTGGATCTTTATATTTTTCAACTACCTCATATCGAATTTTTCCTTTTGAATTAGTTTTAGTTCTATAAAACATCGTTATTCTCTATATCAAAATAGAAAATCGATACAATTATAGAATTTAACCAATTCATATTATACCATGATTTATTCTGAATTACCGCTTTTGTTTCCATTCAAGAAACTCTTGAAAACCATCTAAATTAATAAATACGATTTTATGGGAGGGGTGCAATATATAGTAACGAAACCTTTTCATTTCTCTCATTTCCTTTAACCAGCGGTTAAGAGTATAGTATTCCTCCAATTGCTATATATTTTTTCGACAATTTGGAGGGCTTCGTGTCTTATTCATACTTGAAACTCTCTTTGTAAATTTATTTCCTCCCCATTTAGTAAGTGAATTATTCAATTGCTGGTTTCACTTTTAAAAAAAAAAGAGCAAAATTTCATGATTTACATCTTGAAATTTTGCTCAATTTTTATTACTTAACTATTATGTTTAATAGTTAATATTCAAATCAACATAACCATTTGATAGTATTCTAATAGTTGCGGTTTTTAATTCAGAATTGTATTCTACGCTTGGAGTCACAATATTTGAATCACTAGAATTTAGTATCTCAATAGTCGGTTGTTTACTTACATTCTTTAATACATAAACCGTCTCACGCTGCTCGGAGCTTGGAGTATTATGGATATAAGTATTAAATACCCAATTTATTGCATCAGATTTTGATAGTTGAGGTAATGCTCTAGCTTGTGTTGAATTTGAAGCACCTTCCCATAATGAATCTTTATTGATTCGGAAGTTATTTTGTTTGATATTTAATCCTGTTGCAATATTCTCTACAATCGTGAACGAGTGAGATTTCAAAGTTACATCAAACTCTTTACCACTAAGTTCGAATGTACCAGTCTGGTCATTGTCACGATTATACTCATAATTATAGATAAATGCTCTATTGTCAATCTCATCACCAAAAATGTTCCCAGTATACTCTTCTGGGTATAGGCCGTTTAATAAATTTCTTCTATTAGCCGCCGAAGACATACTGCCGTCATTTAGACTGACAACCTGAATATGGTCAGGTAATTTTGAATTCAATACTTCTGAAGAAATACTAGATGGTACAGCAGGGATTACACCATATCGACCAGTTGTATATAGTGGACTTTGGTGTGTTGCTGTATTGACGTCAACATAGAAATGACCATCTCGTTTAGATGAGAAATTTCCATTTATCAAAATTTTTGTAGCAGCGAGTACATCTTCTTTAGAAGGTGCAGGATTATTTATTACATATTTGAAAAAGTTTTCAATTACATTTGAATATAATGGTGATTCTTCATTTCTTACACCATAGGTATAGGCAGGATGCTCAAAATTATATACCGATCCACCATTTAAATAGATATTAATAGCCTCTGCTCCTAACATGGCTTCTGGCTGAGTTAACCATTGTCTATTCCCTTGTGTTTTTCCAATTCCAGAGCTTTCAAACAACTTCCATTTTCCTGTTTCATACCATTTCCAAGTGTCCATCAATCCACCCCACTGGTATGCATAGTCAGCAAGCCATAGACCTGTCATATAACTTACGGTTGGAGCGTCATTTCCTTCATGTGCAGGTGTATTTTTGAACATGAAGATAAAGTTTTGCCAATACTTTTCAACTGTCTCTTTAAAGATTGTTCTTCCTTGAGTTCCTAGTGCTTTTTCAATTGAAGCACCATTGTTTTGCTCAGACCAAATGAAATATCCTCCATGTCTTGCAGACAATTTTAAGTACTCGGCTGCATTACTTTCAACATTCCCAGCCCAGACCCAATAATTTTCAGTTGAAAAGATTCCTTGAAGGCAGGAATACTTTTTATACATTCTATCAATCCATTCCATTGTAATCCAATGTGCCGCAGTATAATGCGATTGGTTACCTGCTGTATAAACAGTCAAAACAACTGGAATAGGTTCATTTTGACCGGTGGTTGGATTCACATAGTTTTGAGCTTGTTCGAGAATTTTCTCATAAAAATCCTGAGCTACTCCTGCTCTATGTGGCAAATCATCTGGGTGAACTTGAATTACTGTATAAGGCTTTAATTCTGGATCAATATTTTCCCATTTACCAACTAAAGTATCTTCACCCCAGAAGGAATAGTTTCCTTTATTGTATTCAGAACCATTCGCATACAACGGCATCATCAATAATGGGCTTGTATTCGAAATCTCTCTACGTTTTGGAGCAGGCTCAAAATCATTTGGATTTCTGAATTGACCACTTGCAACAAAATATGCACCTGCTAAAACCAACTCATCACCCCAGGTTTGTTGACCAGAGTAGCTATTTAAACGAATTGAACGTGCACCTTCAGGAATTTCAACATCGACTTTTATTGCTGGCGTATCGTAATTAAATCCATTTGGATATTCATTTAAAGTAGAATAGATTACGGTACCATCAACTTCAATTTCAAATTTTTCAATATTTGCATATCTATTATCTGAATGACCAGCGCTTCTATCAAGTCCGACAAATGTAGTAAAGCGTGATACTCCTGCTCCAGAAATATCATATTGTATTGTCGATGGTCCAGCAGCTATTGTACCTAGCCCTTTATCAAATTCCTTAATAGTGCCATCCGACATTTTTAATGAAATTCTCTGATTACTGCCATTATTCCCTAACGTAAATGGTTTGTTTTTCTGTACAGTTTTTGAACCTGTAGCATCACCGTGACTAGCACTTCTCCAATCTAAATCTGATAAATAAATAGCATTCTCTCTAACAGGTAGTTCCGTTGGAGAAGTCTGTTCTACAACATCTACTCCGTCTTCCGAAGTTGCTACTCTATCAGGTATCTCAAAAAATGGATTTCCTAATACAACTTCGTCACCCCAAGTATGTTCGCCTGAGTAACTCTTAAATTCAATAGTCTGTGCATCGGACGGAATATCCAATTCAAGCCATATCGCTGATGTATCATACTTTATCCCTTCAGGATAATTTTCAATTGAAGTATAAATAACAGCCCCATCTACAAGCACTTCAAATTTACTAATTTTGGAATATCTATTATCCGTAGGAACAGCTGTCCTATCAATACCAACAAAAGACTTGAATTTTGTTGCCCCAAGGTTAGAAATATCATAACTAATGGTGGAAGGATTTGCAGCAACAGTTCCAATGCCTTTCTCAAATTCTCTGATTGAGCCATCTTCCATTTTTAATGAAATCTTGTTTCCGCGATTATCATTTCCTGCAGAAAATGGTTTATTCTTCTGAACTGTTTTCGATGAAGTAGCATCTCCGTGCGTTGCAGTAGTCCAATTTAAATCAGATAATGAAACTTCAGTTGCAAACACATTGTTTTGAAATAAAAATACTGAAGCTAATGTGGCAATCGTTAAAAGTGTAAATTTCCTTTTGTTCTTTTTCACTTGTTCTACCTCTTATTCTTAATCTAAGAGAGCTTTTGCTTCCCAACATTTCCTAGTCCATTTTTTCTGATATTGGAAAACAAACCTGTCTATATCGATTATAATACTACGAACTATCTATTTTCATCATTTTCTTCTCTTCTATTGGACTAGGAACGCAGAACCAATTATTCCATTATTTCCACTATCTATTTTTGAGATGATAATATTATTCAAAATATGTTTTTGTTCATGATGCAAAGATAAGCTCAAAACGGTCTTTATATCTTCAATAAAATCTGGGTTATTTTGTGCAACACTACCACCCAAAACGATTATTTTAGGATCCAGTAAACAAATCATATTATGAATCGCTTGGACCATGCCATCTCTCGCATTAGCAATAATAGCCGATGCTGTAATATCACCTTTACGCCAATTATCAAACACTGCCTTGGTTGACAAATCTTCACCATACATTTGCTTCCCTTGGCGTTCAATAGCTGGTCCTGAGCAGGAGATTTCTAGACCACTTGTTCTTCCGAAACTTCGAACTGGCATAAATCCAATTTCACCCGCAAAGCCAGAACCCCTTAGAATTGTGTTATTTATGATATTTGTAGCTGCGATACCAGTAGAAATTGTGATATAACCAAACATATCATTGGCTTCTAGAGACAGTAATCTATACTCAGCATACGCTGCTACTTTCACATCATTGTCAATTTTTATTGGAATATTTCCAAATTCTTCTTGAAGTCGCTTAACAACAGGAAAATTCTCCCATGGAATATTATTTTGAAAAACTGCGATTCCATTTTCAACATCAACTTTTCCCGGCAAGCCAACACCAATCCCTGAAACATCCTCAATATTCAGTTGCTGACTGTTTAGTAGTTCTCGAATAGCTGTACACACGCATTGAAATAAGGTTTCTGACGACTCTTTATTGCTTGGCACCTTTAGACTATAAGCCACATGACCTGTATCATTTACCAGTCCCACAGCAACTTTTGTACCACCAATATCTACACCTAAAGCATATTTAACTGCCATATTACCCTCCTAGTTTCTCTGCAATCAGAATTGTATATGGAGCTAGTTCATACTCTGTTTCTGTCAGAGCTGTATAATCTCCTCTAACCAATTGATAGTCAGAAAGATGGATATTATCTAACTGAATAGTCGCTGAATGACTAGCTGGGTTCCGAAGCGAAAGAATTTCTTTCCCTGCTTCTTCATCAATACATCTGTAACCATAAATTTCAAACGCTGACGGTTTCCCACCAATCATTTGACTGTGTTTTAGGGTCGCGTAATTGTCCTCTATCCACTTGACTGCACGAGCATTGGCTTTCCATCGCTCCTCATCAAACATTGTATAGGAATAATGGAACTCCCAGAAAGCATTCCCACGAGTAGAAATAAACATCAGATAATCTTCAAACTCTTCTACACTTGCATACATTTGATGGTCCATGTACCAGGTATGAGCCGTACTCGCATAGACAGGCTCATGGTTATATAGGCTCCAAAGAGGCAATTGAATATCTCGTTTGGTCAAAAATTCTTCGTATTGGCAATCACGGTAGGTAATCATCCGTTGAATATCATTCCCAGCATTTTCCGTAAAGCCAACATCCTGTGAAATTTGTATCCAAAGGCTGTTGACCCATTGTAAGAACCATGGGCTAGGATTAACATAGGAAGTCAAGTTCAACCAGCAATCTCTATCTCCTCGCTCTGCCCTTAAATCTTTTAAGAGGTCAATCAAGAATTCATAGACAGGAGTCATAGTGTGCATGGCAAACTCACCACTAGGGTCTGGCTTATCTGGCTTCAGCAACCAACCATCGATTTTCCAATAGCTGATATCATATTTTTTCTGGTAATCCAACATTTTTTGCTTCATGCCTTCCAAATAATTAAAATCACCAATATTGACATCATTTGACAAGGTATTCTTGCTACCGAATTCTGGATGGGCCTCCAACCAGTCACTCATGATAACTTCTGTTCCGTTATAGCCTCCACGTGGTCCGATCCAAAGACCAAGACTTGCACCTAAATTATTTACGAGAGCTTTTACCTTTGTTAGACCGTTAGGGAACTTTTCATTAAACTCCCAAACACTTTGGTAATCGCACCAGCCATCATCAACGACATAGGCATCCAACTTCACACCATTATCTTCAAAGCCATGTGAAATTTCTTCAAAACTTTTTACAATGATTCCTTCATCAATTGCAGTCATATGGTCATACCAAGAATTGTATTGTTTTCTGAAATAACTTGGTTGGGCTATACCACGAATGTAAGTAAAGAAGTCTTTTTGTATACTTGACTTCTCAAACCCAGATGATGCCCCAATAACAACCGGCCAGATTTTCTTAGGTTTTTTAATCTCGTGTCCAACATAATAGCGAGAAAAATAGGTCTGGTCTTCTATCCTATTCTCCCCCATTGGAAATTCCATGCCAAAAAAGAAAGACTTGGCATAAATTGGCTGTCCCAACTCTACATAATAACCAGAAAATCCAGCCATTTCTTTGATATCTTCCTGCTTTTTCGGAAGATAGACATGTTCTAAATTTGTAAAACTAAACCGTTCCACATCAATATAGTTGATTGTATTTATGGATGACAGAATCGTCACCTCTTTGACAAGAATGTCTTCACGAACTGAATATAGAATGGTCAATTGGATTTCAGAATGATGAAAACTTACCAGAATACTTTCATTGGTTTGCTCGACAACATGGGCCGTAAATTCTTCCGATTTGAGTTGGCTGCCATCACAGTAAGTAACAACAAATTCCGTACATTTTTCGTTCCCAATAGACTCGTTGACCTTTTTATTCAAGAGATGGGAAGTATAAAACTTCCCATCTTCTAATTTAAAATAGCGTGCTACATTTTTATTTTCAATCTTCACTATCATCACCTACTAATTCAATTTTTATCACACTATCAATGCTATCTGGCAATGGATAAGTAAAGTGAGGAATATCACCATACTGTGCAAAGCAAATCCCTTCATACGCATTAGTGGTCCAACTCTTAGAAATCTTCACTTCACTTCCATCATGGAGGAAACTCATTCTTTTGACTTTGCTTTCATCGATACCAATCAGGGCAAGAGGGCCAATTGGCTGTTCGAAGACATGAGCATACACCGTGTTCCCTTTTTGAGTATAGTAGCCCCATTCTGGTTTAGGTAATGAACTAACGCCACAACCATAAATAGACTCACCATTCTTATCTAACCATTTTCCAAAATCACTTAAAATATCTTGACTTTCTTGATTGAGAACACCTAGTGCATCTGGACCTACATTCAGAATCATATTCCCATTCTTACTTACACACTCAACCAACTTACGAATAAGTGTCTTGGACGATTTGTAGAAATGATCCGTAGGATTGTAGGCCCAGTTATTATTCATTGTTAAGCAAAGTTCCCAAGGAATTGGCTCGCCGTGGATATTTCTAATCCCTTTGTGCGGAACAAGCTGCTCAGGACTAACAAAGTCTCCAGAATAGATATTGATTTCATCTGTTACAATACTTCCAAATCCTTCTCCTGATGTTTCTAACCGATTATCTACAACCACATCTGGTTGATGCTTGCGTACAAGATTAATCAAATCTGTTGCACGCCATTTCTCGCCGAACATTTCTCCGTAAGAATAGTCAAACCATAGAATATCCAGTTTGCCATACTTGGTTACGATTTCTTCCACTTGATTGTGTAAGAAAGTCAAGTAGTTGTCAAAGTCAATCTTCTCATCTTTAAAGGCTTCATTCTCACGCATAGGATGAATCATATCGCCATATTTCGGATAATCTGGATGATACCAGTCTATCAGACTGAAGTATAGACCTACTTTTAATCCTTCTTCTCGTACTGATTCAACAAATTCAGCTACTAAGTCTTTCCTGATTTGTGTATTTGTAGATTTGTAGTCAGTATAGGCTGAGTCAAACAAGCAAAATCCATCATGGTGCTTGGCGGTCAAGACCATATATTTCATACCTGCTGCTTTTGCTGCCTTCGCCCACTCTCTCGGATTGTACTTTACAGGATTAAATGCTTCAAAATATGGCTGATAGTCATCAATGGATAATTGTTGATGACTGCGGATCCACTCCCCTTTTCCAGGGATTGAATAGAGCCCCCAGTGAATGAACATTCCAAAGCGGTCTTTTTGGAACCACTCTGTACGTTTGTTAATTTCTTGTAAACTATTTTTTGTCATCCTTTTACTGCTCCTCCTCCAAGGGCTTCAATAAAGTATTTACTTGCAAATGCAAATAGTAAAATTGGTGGTAAGATAATCACAACAATTGCTGAAAAGAGACCATTATAGTTAGTATTAAAGCTAGTTGTGAATTGACCAAGCAAGGCTGGAACCGTCAGCTCATCTTTATTGATGATCAACATTGATGCCCAATAGTATTCATTCCAGTTATTTATAAAAGCTAAAATTGCTGCTGTTAAAATACCAGGTCTAGCAATAGGTAACATTACTTTCCAAAATGTCTGGGCATAGCTCGCTCCATCAATTTCAGCAGCTTCTTCCAACTCCTTAGGTATTATTGCAAAGTAATTCTTTATGATAAAGAAACTCATGGCAATACCGCTACAAGAGTAGACAAAAATCAGAGCTACTGGCGTATTATATATCCCCAAAACATTTACCAAACGATAGACAGGGAAAGTCATAGCTGTTGCAGGGATAAATAGAGTGGAGTACAACATTGCTGTTATCAGCTTTTTCCCACGGAAATCCATCCGAGCAATAACATAAGATGACATGGAAATCATGATAATACTGATAATCACAGATATGGAAACAACTTTAAAACTGTTCCAAAAATAGTCCAATACATGTAACTCAGTAAAAACCTTGATATAACCATCAAAACTTAAATCAGTTGGCAAACTAATGCCTGGATTTTTCATAGGATCCGCTTTTAATGAGGATAGAAATATCCATAAAATTGGAAACACTGAAATTAAACAAGTAATAGCCATATAGATGTAAATAATTAATTTCCCTGACTTAGAAAGGCCATTCAAACGATTGTCCATATGCTCTACCTCACTTTCTACGTTTACCTTCTTTGAATATCAGATTGATACACAAAATGATTAGCATTCCGCCTAAAATCTGAATCACACCTATAGTGTTAGCTCTGGCATATTGTGTACGAGAACTAGATACCGCTAACTCCCTTATGATAAAACTGATACTTTTTGTTCCAGCTGCACCATTTGTTAGGAAGAATACTTCGTTATACAATAGGAAACCCGAAGTTGCGGCCATAATCGAAACTGTCTTTAATGTTTCTTTTATCATTGGAATGGTGATATACCATTCTCTTCTCCACCCTGTAATGTTATCTAGTATTGCTGCTTCATGGATCTCTTGTGGAATGGCGAAGATTTGACCCAATATCATTATTGTCGATGTCCCTGCAAAGAAAATATAAGCACAAGTCATCGCAATAATATTCAAGCCAGGTGTCAATAAAATCGCATCCGAAAATTCAGGGTTAAAAAAGCGGGTAACTTGGTTAACTACTCCATAATTTGGATTGTAGATTTGAAGAAAAATCAAACCCATTGCGGCACTAGAAATAATACTAGGTATGATATAAAGGTTTCGAGATAGTTTCCAACCAGCCAATTTTTTTGATAAGGCAATAGCAACTGATAAAGCTAATGGGACTTGAACTACTACACCTATAATTGCCCATGTAATTGAATTTTTCAGTGCTTCCAAAAAGAAAGGATATTCACTAAAAATGTACTTATAGTTGGCAAAAAGATTGCCAAAACCTAGAAATTCTGGGCTGGTTAAATTCGTATAATCCCACTTAGTAAAGGATGTTGCAAAAATAGTTACCACCGAATAAAAGTAGAAGAGAAAGAAACAAACTAATGTCGGGAGTAAAAATAGAAAAATAAATCGTTGTTTCAGTGCCTTCCTATTTTGTAAGGTCATGGTTTTCTTTGCCATAAAATACTCACTTTCTAAAAAAGGGCTAAGGAATACATCCTTAGCCCTGTTATTTTAGCCGATAAGGGCTTTCAAGATGTCTTGTGTTTCTTTTACTTTCTGATCGATATTGACACCGTCAGCAGCACTTTCGGTCAATGCGTTGATAATTGCAGTACGAACGTCACCACCCCAAACAGATACAACAGTAGGAACAGTTACATCTGCATTGTTTGCCATAGATGTCGCTTCACCTAAGAGTTTTACAGTAGCGTCGTCAGAACCGCTTGCAATTTGAGCAGTATCAATCGCTTGGCTAGCTGGGTTCGCTCCCACTTTTTCGAAAATTGTAGTTTGAACCTCGTCACTGGTCATGTATTTTACAAATTCCAATGCAAGTTTTTCTTCTTCCTCAGATAGTTTACTTGAAATTGTAATACCGCCACCAGCTGAACTAATCGCAACATTACCAGCGTACAATCCTGGTTTCAAAGCTGCATTATCTTTCAAACCACCTGCAGCCCATACACCGTTGAAGAAGACTGCTGATTTATTTTCAGTAAAATCAGTTGAATAAACGTTGGCATCGCCGCCTGCATTAGCTGAACCGTTTGCTTGCACTTCTGTCATAACCAATTTAAGTGCTTCTGCAAATTCTTTTGAATCAATTCCTTCAGAAGTTAGAGGACCTTCTAATAGTTTACGGCCAGCTTCAGATGAGCCAAGTACAGTGTTAAAGAGACGAATTGCCGGCTCTCCTGCACCAAAGGCATATACTCCTTGTTTACGAACCAAGGCCATAGCTTCAGTAAAATCACTCCACTTGGTCCATTGGTCAGGAGTTTTAGCCCCAGCTTTTGAGAAAATATCTGCATTGTACCAAAGACCTAAGGTTAATAATTGGTCGTGGACTGTATAGATTTTTCCGTTCACATCATTTTGTGTATAGTTTAGACCAACATTTTTTTCCAATCCATTATCATCGATATATGGTTTCAAATCCAGAACCAAACTTTGTTCAATAGCTGCTAGCGAAACATCGTTACCAGCCAAGTCAATCATATCTGGAAACTCGCCACTTGCAACCTTGTTATTCATAATGTCTGTCAAGCTTCCGTTCACAGGAGTTGGTTTAAATTCAACATCACCGGTTGCATGTTTTTTCGCAAATTCATCATAAAGATCACGCATAACTTTAGCAGCTGGCCATTCTTCTTCGCTATGGTGATAGCCATGATAGAACTCTAAAACTGTATCATCACCACTTGCTGCTTTTTCAGAACTTGAACTAGTTCCTGATGACGATCCGCAAGCAGCTAGAATCACTGAAGCAAATAAACACAATGCTCCGCATTTCAACAAACCTTTTTTCATTTTATGTTCCTCCGTTTTATTTCCTTTGTCCGTAAGTTTTAAATTTTTCAGCCATCAATTCCATTTCTTCATCTGGGAGGATGACTGGTTCACCCATGCTTTTAGCAACACAATAAATTTTTGAACAGTATTCAACCTCCTCAATGATATTGAAGGCATTTAGTAAGTCTTGAGCACCAGCCAAGATACCGTGGTTGGCAAGAAAGACTGCACGTCTGTCTTTCATAGCCTCCGCAGCATTTTCAGCCAATTCCTTAGTCCCATATGTGGCATATTCTGCTACTCGGACATCTTTACCAGCTACCGCAATCATATAATGGCTAGCTGGTAACGGCTCTCTTAGTACTGCCAAAACAGTTCCATAAGTGGTATGGGCATGAATGACTGCATCAAGGTCTTCTCGTTGCTGGTATTGAATCAGGTGCATATACCACTCACTAGAAGGAAGCTTTTCACCTTCGACTACTTGTCCTTCCAAGTCCATGATGACGATATCTTCTTCCTTGATTTCAAAGAAATCAATTCCAGATGGAGTGATTGCCATTAGACCTTTTTCACGGTTAAATACGCTCAGATTCCCACCAGTACCTTTGGTTAAGCCTTCAGTAACTAACTTTTTGCCGTACTTTATAAGTTCCTTTCTTTCTTTTTCCATGAACATAAAGTGTTCTCCTTCTATTTACTATATAGCGGTCCTAAAACCTCACACATCTTGAAATCTGCCGCTTCCAAATCCTTAGTACCGACACCATCAAAAATGCTTGGACGGAAAATTCGTTCCCTTGGAATATTGTGGAGGGCTACAGGAATTCGCAACATACTAGCCAGAGTGATAACTTCTGCACCAATGTGCCCATGAACAAAGGCACCGTGGTTAGAACCCCAATGGTTCATGACATCATAGACGGTTTCAAAACCAGGTTCTCCAAGATTCGGAGCAAACCAGGTTGTTGGCCAAGTTTTATCTGTCCGTTCATCCAAGATACGGTGCACTTCATCATCCAATGGACAGGTGTAGCCTTCTGCAATTTGTAAACTTGGACCAACACCCTTGACTAGATTGACACGAATCAAGGTCACAGGAAGTTCCCCCTGAGTCTTGAAGTGAGAAGAATAGCCACCTCCTCGGAAATATTCATAGTTTGCTCGACACCAATCTGTCGCTTCCAGACAGGCTTTTATATCCTCCTCTGTCATATTCCAGAACTCTTTCATGGTTGGCTGACCAGCTTCATCTCGTGCTGCTGCACTTCCATCAAGAGCTGAAGCTCCTGAGTTAATAAGGTGGAGGATGCCATCCTTAGCCCTACCTGTTAGCTCTTGACCTGTCACCCGTTTGACCGCCTCTGGGCTCCAATAAGTCCGAACATCAGAGAAAATTGGAGCCTTATTGGTTAGGAGGGTTCCAAATAACATGGCGGTCGCATTCAAAGTATCATTTTCTGTTGCAAAGGCAGTCACAGGACGTGGACCATTCCAGTCAAAAGTGGAAGCCAGAATCGCTTCAGCAAAATCACCGTTTGGCAACCAGTCTGTCCACTGACGTTGACCTTGGAAACCACCTGAAATTGCATTTCTGCCACGAGCTTCCTCTTCCCAGCCAATCTCTGCTAAGCGAGGATTTCCAAAGAGAATATCTCGGATAATCAAGGTTTGCTTGGCAATAAATTCCCAATCCTTGTCTGCTGGAATCACCTTAGACTTGGTAATCACTTCTGGGAATTCCTTTCCTACATTGATGTCAACACCTTCTTTGCAATATTCCCTAGTCCAAGCAAGAGCTTTTTCATATTCTTCTTTATCGTAGATTTCCAACTCCATACGGCGAAGAATCTCAGTCATGTCCACAAATTCGACCAACATTCCCAGATAGTCTTCAAAGAAGGAAGTGGTAACCTGAGAACCCGCAATTCCCATTGAAGAAGCTCCAATGTTGACATAGGACTTGCCTTTCATCTGACCAGCAGCAATGGCTCCCTTGGCAAATAGCAAGATTTTTTCAGCCACATCTGCAGGAATGCTATTGTCATCCAGATCCTGAACATCATGACCATAAATCTTGAATGCTGGGTAACCCTTTTGAGCGTAGCCACTCATGGCTGCGGCTAGATAAACTGCTCCAGGCCGCTCTGTCCCATTAAAGCCCCAAATAGCTTTAATCGTATGTGGATCCATATCCATGGTTTCTGTTCCATAGCACCAACTTGGTGTGACAGATAAGGTTGCAACTACATTGTCACGAGCAAACTCATCATAGACAATCCCTGCATCCCCTTGACCACCAATGGTTCGACTGGCCAGCAAACATTGAACAGGGGTTCCGTCTGCGTAACGCAAATTGGACTCAATCAAATCCTTAGCAGCCAGAGCCATTTGCATGGTTTTTTCTTCTAAGGATTCCCTTACACCGCCCTGTCGACCATCAATAGTCGGACGGATTCCAATTTTAGGATAAAGTGTCATTTTTTTCCTCCTTCTTTGGATAAAAATGGTTAAATGTTATAGACTCTTTTACAAGTTTCTTGGCTTCTTTCATATCTTCAACATAGCCAAGTGCCTTAAATTGAACGAGGGCATTACCGATTGAGGTTGCTTCATACAGACCAGTAACCACCGTCTTACCTGTAACATCTGCTACTAATTGTGAGAAATATTCTGACTTGGAACCACCGCCTATTAAGTCAATTCTCTTATAGATGTTCCCTGTTATCTCTTCCAATTGTATGATGACTTCTTTATATTTTTCAGCCAAACTTTGATAAACTATCTTAAATAGAATCGCTGGGTCTGTTGATACTTTTATCCCCTTATCTGAAAAATAACAGACAATTTTTTCAATCATGTTACCTGGACTTGCGAATGTCGAAGCATCTGTGTCAAATGTTGGAACACAACTTTCCACATTGTTCACCATCTCTGTAATTTCGTCGTATGAAAAATCTTTTCCTAATTTTAAGAACGATTTTTTTAATTCTTCAATAATCCAAAGTCCAGTACAATTTTTCAAAAATCTAGTAGTCCCATCATAGCCAGCTTCATTTGTGAAATTATACTTCAGTGCACTATCGGTAAGTATTGGGCCTTTCAGTTCTGTCCCGATAAGTGACCAAGTTCCACAAGAGACATAGAGTAAGTTTTCCTCTTCATGTGGAATCGCTGCTACCGCACTTGCTGTATCATGCTGACAGACATTGATTACTGTTATTTCATTATTCAATATTTCGTCCGATATACTACCAAGTATATTTCCTTCGGATACTAGTTTCGGTAAAAGTAATTCTGAAATTTCAAATGTTTTTAAAATTTCATGATTCCAGTCTTGTGTCAATGGGTTAATCATTTGCATTGTGGAAGCAATGCTTCTTTCAATTGCGACCTCACCTGTCAATACAAAATTTAAGTAATCTGAAATCATTAACAGTTTATCAGCTTTGAAATATTCTTCGGGAGTTTGAGATTTACAAGCAATCAATTGAAATAGTGTGTTAATCTCCATCAACTGATTACCCGTTTTAAAATACAAATCATTTAGAGAAGAATATCTTGCAATCTCATCTAATATTGATTCAGTTCGCCTATCTCGATAGGATACTGGTTGAGCAATCATTTCTCCATTTACATCCAATAATGCAAAATCAACACCCCATGTATCAATTCCAACAGAAGATAATTCTGACTGTTCTTGAGAAATTCTGATACATTTTTTAACACTTTTTACCAAGCTTTCTATATCCCAACACAGTCTTCCCTTCACTTTTTGTATTGAATTGTTGAATCGATGAACTTCTCTCGAAATCAGTTTTCCATTTTCAATAGAATATAGGATTCCTCTTCCCGACGTAGCTCCAAGGTCAATAGCCAATACAGTTTTCATTTGAACCTCCTTTCTGTTACCGCTTTCATGATTTTATTTTAATATATACAAACTTCTATTACAATACTTGAACAGTAGATTGAAAATTATTCAAAATATTGACATAAAATCGCCATTTTTGTTCAGAATATGTTATTATGTACTTAAGAGGTGTTAGTATGAGTAGAGATAAACGATTAAAAGAAATAACAAATATTCTTCACAGTAGAAAGAGAATAGATGTAAAACAACTTGAAAAATTAACTTTCTCAAGTACATCAACTCTTCGTAGAGATTTAATCTATCTTGAAGAACAAGGTCTCATCAAAAGAAAACATGGGGAAGTGGTGCTAAACGCATTTAATACCGTCGAACTTGCTCATAGTATCAGAGAGACTGAAAATAGGTCAGAAAAGAAAATCATTGCTGAGCTTGCAAAAGATTTTGTTGGACCAGGGATGTGTATATACTTGGATTCAAGTACAACGGTTTATGAATTATGTCCGTTCCTTTCAACAATTGACAATCTAATTATCTTTACGAATGGACTCAATACTGCTCAGTTGCTTTCTGAACTTTCTAATCCAACAATGAAAATATTTGTCACTGGCGGTGAGGTCAAACACCATTCTGCCTCAGTCGTAAACCATAGTATGGAAAATAGTCTTCTTGAACATTTTAGTATAGACCTTGCTTTTTGTTCTGCAAGGGGAATTGATGAAGAATATGTTTATGAAGCTTCTTTCAGTCAAGCCATTGCAAAAAAATCTATTATTGACAAGGCTAAAGAGACAATATTACTGATTGATAGTTCGAAATTTCGGATGTCCGGATTTTTCAAAATTAACAATCTGAAACAATATAAAACCATCATATCAGACAAGCTACCTGATGAATCCTTATTAACTTCTGCCGAAAAATATGAAGTTGAATGGATTGCCGACTAATAATACAAACTATATATCAGCTTACCGCTCTACAACTTTAAACTCTTGTAGCAAGCACAGTAAGTGGGTACCCTCTTACGATAAAATTAACGAAGCAGATGCCTTTGGCTCTGCTTTTTTCGTTACATTTTATAGTCGAATGAATTAGCTTTCAGACAAGGAACTGAGGTGCAGGCTATACTAGAGTATGGCAAGCCGAAAGTGACGATGTATCAAAGTTAATTCAAATGACTGATATGTAAAGCCCTTTGTCAAGTAAAAACAATCGAACTGATAAAAAAATGAAAAGTATCTAGAAAGAGCCTAGTTCTTAGCTTCGGGCATTGGCCACTCTGATATTCGTGGATTGGTTACCTACAGGTCAATGGTTCTGCCGCGAGTCCTACTCTCTATAAGCGTGGATCACAATTGTGCCACTTAGTCGTTTCGTAGATGACTCAAACCTTGAAGTCCTAAACTCCTTCAAGATACTTTCCATTCAAACATGATTTCAATCCTTATTTCTGTCCAAATTCACCCAGTGATTTTGGATAGAAATAGGGATTCCTCATCGCTCTGATATGTAAAGCCCTTTGTCAAGTAAAAACAATCGAACTGATAAAAAAATGAAAAGTATCTAGAAAGAGCCTAGTTCTTAGCTTCGGGCATTGGCCACTCTGATATTCGTGGATTGGTTACCTACAGGTCAATGGTTCTGCCGCGAGTCCTACTCTCTATAAGCGTGGATCACAATTGTGCCACTTAGTCGTTTCGTAGATGACTCAAACCTTGAAGTCCTAAACTCCTTCAAGATACTTTCCATTCAAACATGATTTCAATCCTTATTTCTGTCCAAATTCACCCAGTGATTTTGGATAGAAATAGGGATTCCTCATCGCTCTGCGATGATAAAACTTAATGGTCAAAAGTGTACATGAAAACAAGCGCTAACTTCAAGCTATTCTTCCTGTCATCATCCCCCAAATAAAACCAGACAATTCTCGTGCAATAGCTGTTTTAGCAACATTTTGTTTCTTATTTTTTCCTAGAACAAGTGTGCGATAACGTCTTCTTAAGCGTTCATTAGCCTTATCCGCATAAGCAATCACCTCCACTCGGTTTCCACTTTGTCTCCTTTTCAATTCTTTGGATTTATACCCAATCGTCCCCTTAGCCAATGATTGTGCAGCTTCTATCAGAAGTCGTCTCACATGGCTATTCCCAGCTTTGGTGATAGCACCTCTTCTCTCCTTGTCGCCGCTAGAATTTTCGCTAGGAGTTAGCCCAAGATAAGAAGCAAAATGTTGAGCTGTCGCAAAGCGATTAAAATCACCGATTTCTGTCACAATGGAAAGAGCAGTTAGTGTTTTAATGCCAATAAAGCAAGAAAGCCGTGAGACCTTCTCTTGGTAACTGTCGCTTTGACCCAGTTGCTCAATTCGTGCATCATACCGTTCTATTTGATCTACTAATTTCTCATAGGTCAATAGATATTCTGTCAAAATCTCTGCGTAAAGTCCATCAGGATTTAGGGAACGGAGCCAGCGGACATGTTTCTGTGTCCAATTACTGCTTCCCTCGGTATAGCGAAAATCATGTCGGAGACAGAAGGCAAGAATTTGTTGTTTGATTTTCTTCAGAGCCACTTTGTGGTCTGTTCTCATGCGGATATATTCTTTGACTTGTTCATCCTCAACAGTAGGAATATGAACAGGCCGATAGCTACGAAAGGCCAGAGCTTTTGCGAGCTGAGCTGCATCTTTTTTATCAGTCTTAACACGCTTAGATCCTTCCTTCATCACCGTTGTAGGCGCCATCACGATACAGGGGATCCCGTGAGCTTGTAGCTGGTGATATAGGGTAAATCCAAGACATCCGGCTTCGTAGCCACATAACACTTCTGCATCTTGACCATATAAACGACGAAGCTCATTCACATAGTTCACAATATAGCTAACATTTGGACCAACTTTAGTGCTATGTTTGAATTGATTCGCCATCATATCATAATAGCAGAGTGAAAAACTTTCTTTGTGAACATCCATTCCGATGAAAAGTGTGGTAAAATGAAACATATAAGACCTCCAATTGAGTGTGGTAATTCCTGTTAGAAGTTGATTGTTTTTTTATTCTAGTGTACAGGTAAATCCACGAATTCTCAACTGGGGGTCTTTACATATTGTCTATACTTGTTAGGGAGAACCCTAAGACCCCAATAGAAAGGCATAGATTATGGAAAAACGTACTAGACCAAACCAATTAAAAATTCGACTTTCGGATAAAGAACTCTCTCAAGTGCGACAAAAATATGGACAATCTCGGTCAAAATCAATGCGGCATTTCGTCCTCAAGTGTATCTTTGAAACATCGATTTATGAAGTCGATATGCAACCATTTAGAGAGTTACAACATCTCCTTTCCAAGACCTCCACTAATGTCAACCAAATTGCCAAGAAGGTCAATACTTACTCCCGTGTTTATAAAGAGGACATTATGACACTCCAAAACGAAATACTTTTCTTTAATGTTATAGTAAAATGTAACAAAAAACAGTACATTTGTAATATAATGTACTGTTTTTATTTCATTTAGGCTCTATAATTTCTGTAGTGGGTAAATCCACTGTAGAGATTATGGAGCCTTTTTGAGTATATACAAAAAGTCCCATATGACCTATAATGAAAAGCAACCACACTCACATTAGAAAGACTCATATGGAACTACTTCATCATACCACAGAACTAATTGGAATCAAAGGCAAAAACATCAAAATTCTCTTCGTTTTGAAACATCAGACCCATCTAGAAATCAGGGCAAAGCTGGATTACGGCAGTCCTCGTTGTCCTCATTGCCAAGGAAAGTGTATCAAGTACGACTTTCAAAAGTCATCAAAGATTCCGATTTTGGATTGTCAGGGCTTTCCGACCCTCCTCTTGCTTAAGAAACGGCGGTTTCAATGCAAATCTTGCCAAAAAGTGACTGTAGCTGAGACAGATCTAGTCAAGAAAAACTGTCAGATTTCCCAACCTATTTGGGAGAAAATCACACAACTCCATACAGAAAACATGACCAATATAGCCATCGCTAGGAGACTACACATCTCCGTGTCGGTCGTCCAGAGGAAACTGGCTCAGTTTCAATTTGAGCATGATTTTACGAAATTACCAAAAGTCTTAAGATGGGATGAATTTAGTCGGAACAAGGGAAAACTCGCCTTTATTGCTCAGGATTTTGAGACGAGTTCGATTGTGACCATTCTTGACAATAACCGCCAAAGCACAATCAAAAACTATTTCTACAAGTATACTAGGGCGGTCAGAGAAACTGTCGAGGTAGTGACCATGCTATGTTTAGCGCCTACTACAAATTGGCTAGCCCCTTCGCTCTCCAATTTCTCGGCTCAGGCTGAAACAGTCTATTCCCAGACTGTTTCACTCCCAAAAGCTAAAATTGTCCTTGATAGATTTCACATTATCCAACACCTGAGCCGTGCTATGATGACGACTAGAATTGATATTATGAAGACTTTCGATACGCGTTCCCTACCTTATCGATCCATGAAAAATCACTGGCGTATTCTCCAAAAAGATAGTCGAAAACTGTCTCGAAATCGCTTCTATTCCCGCACTTTTGGCCAAACAGTAACACCGAGAGAGGTTGTCCAAAAGACATTGAATTTCTCTGAGGAACTGAAATTCTATTACGAACTCTATCAGATCCCTCCTCTTCCATTTCCAAGAGAAGAACTCGAACTATTTCTTCGAGATTCTAGAGGACAATCTGAATCTTGTCAATCCTGCCTTTAAAACTTTTCTAAAGTATAAAACGTACATCACGAACGCCATGGAGCTTCCATATTCCAACGCTAAACTGGAAGCGACCAATAAACTCATCAAAGACATCAAGAGGCAGGCTTTCGGGTTTAGGAACTTTACGAACTTTAAAACAAAGATATATATTGCTTTAAACATCAAAAATGGGAGTGGGAAAGAACTCGACCAAGATAAAAAGAGTTCGTCTTCCCACCCCCGCACAGTTGATTAGGCCAGATTTGGAGTGTAAAACACGAACAAATCCGCCAATCAACCACTGCGCTGAGATGTTGACACGAACTCTGAGTGGTGGTCCTGGGCTTTTTGCCCAGCCTCTAGGTGTTAGCTTTTCGTCTACCCACTACAGTTGACAAAGAGCCATTAAAAATTATTATTTCCTTACCAAGTAATCCCCCATGTATTATGCAAGTTCTTTGAGCTGCAAAGCACACATAAATATCACTAATAAATATAATTGCTTTGTGATAATTATTTAAGAGGCGAATTAAGTTCAAAAATTTAATGCCGAAATTAAAGATACTATAATCTAATTCCTAATAGCCATTCAAAAATATAATCATTAACTTTTACAAAAAATTGCTCATGACCATATTCTGGAACAATCTGCATGTTTTTTTTCACAATTTAATCTGTTAAAAATAGCAAATTGTGTTGATGGTGGACATACTTCATCTTCTAGCCCTGTAACAAAACCTACAGGACAACTTATTCTATGGGCTAAATTTTTTACATCTATATACGATAAAGTATGTAATATGTCTTCTTCAGTTTCATGAAACGGATCCGTAAATTTGAAGTATCTGAACAATTCATCGTAAGCTTCTGAGTTGTTACCAAGTTCTAAGACCCTTTTAAAGTCACTTAAAAATGGATATACAGTCATAACTTTAGAAATTTTAGGATTTAATGCCGCTGCCACCAAAGCTAATGCTCCACCTTGAGATGCACCATATGCAAAGAGATGTGTGCTTTCAACAAAGTCAAATGCCGAAACAATCTCAACCAAGCGGTAAACATCCAAATATACATCTTTAAAGAATAACTTTGATGGTCCCTCAATCATTCCCCTAATTACTTGTCCTTTAGCAGTTGTTCCTTCAAAACGCCCAAAATCTTGAGATTTGCCAGCCTGACCTCGAACATCCATCGCAATTACACCATAGCCAACTGCAACAAATTTTAAAAGTTCAGACCACTCCCTACTTTGACCCTGGTATCCATGGAAATGAAATATGACAGGAATTTTCTTATCCGTTTTCGGAAATAAACATTTTGCATATACTTTAGAAAAGTCCGTTCCTTCAAAATACAATTCATATGTTTTTATTACATCAGTAGTACAGTCTCTTTCAAATAATTCATAGGAAATTGGATGTTCTACAGATGCTATAGCATCTGACCAGAATTTATCAATATCATCGGGTTTTTCCTGTCTCCCATAATATTGTTTCATTTGTTCTAGTGACATCGTTTCAATCATAACTCACCTTATCTAATGGATGTTTTTGAATAAAATGATAGAATGCGCCTAACATACCGGCCGCATTTTCATGTTCCGCAAATAGTAATTTTGTTTTTTCAGAAAGATGGGGAAGAAGATGTTGTTTTAATGACATTTGCAGTTTTGGTTCTAAATATTCTTTTTGCCCCATAATGCCCCCACCAAGAACTATTACTTCTGGATTGACAACATAACAAATCGAAGCTATGCCTTTACATAATGTATCAACCAACCGATGTATTGCTGCTTGACAAATTCTATTTCCAGCCTTTGCTTCTGCAAAGACCCTGAAACCATCCCATTCGCCTTCTGAATCTTCATGTAATTCAGCTACATAACTGACCAAGGCTTTTGTAGAAGCAATACTTTGGAACTCCCCTTCAGCCAGTGGAATATAGCCTACTTCACAGGCCGCATTACTAAATCCATGATATATTTCCTTGTTTATTAACAGACAGCCACCGATGCCTGTGCCAACGGTTAAACATAGTACAATTTTAGCATCTTTACCTGCTCCAGAAATCCCTTCAGCCAGGCCAGCACAGTTGACATCATTTTCCATTTCACAAGGCAGACCAAATGTTGCCTCGATTACAGCCTTAAATTTTGTTCCAGCGTAGTTAGGAATTTGTGGACCGGAGTAGAAGATTTCCCCCTTCTCATGGTCGACCATGCCTGCTGAGGAGATGGCTACACCATCAATGCCTGAGCTTTCCTTGTATTTTCCAACCAAATCCTTAACCGTCGCAAGGATATGCGGACCACCCAGATGAGCCTGGGTATCCATTTTATGCTGCTCTAGGAGCTGCCCTGCCTGGTCAACCAGGCCATACTTAATCTGGGTACCTCCTATATCTACTGCTAAATAGCGTGTCATAGGTTACCTCCATTAGCCGATAAAGGTCGCCTTAGCCTGCACAATCATGTCCGCCGCTTCCTTGGCAATGGCCAAATCCGCCTCATTTAGTGAAGACAGGGGTTCCCGAACAGATCCGATGTCCAGGCCTTCATTGATACGGAGAACTTCCTTGATGACAGCGTACATGTGACCGTGACCAGAGCAGAGTTTTGTAATAATTCGATTGATTTCAGCCTGGAGTTCACGGGCTTTTTCCAATTCTTTCTTAGCAATCAAATCATATAGGGCCAGAAAGAGTTCCGGCATAGAACCGTAGGTCCCACCGATACCACCGCCAGCTCCCATGAGACGACCGCCCAAGAATTGCTCATCTGGACCATTGAAGACAATGTAGTCTGGACCAGCAATGTTGATAAAGGTGTCAATGTCTTGCACTGGCATGGATGAATTTTTCACCCCGATGACACGAGGATTCTTCAGCATTTCCTTGTAGAGGCTTGGCGTCAAAGCCACACCAGCCAACTGCGGAATGTTGTAAATCATGAAGTCCGTATTTGGTGCAGCACTGCTGATGCCGTTCCAGTAGTCAGCGATGCCGTACTCTGGTAGGCGGAAATAGATCGGCGGAATAGCTGCAATGGCATCAACACCCAATTCTTCAGAGTGACGGGCCAATTCTTGACTGTCCTTGAGATTGTTGCAGGCCACATGGTTAATAATGGTCAATTTACCACGCGCCTCTTCCATGACTGCCTCAAGGACCTGCTTGCGGTCTGCCACACTCTGGTAGATGCATTCACCAGACGAACCATTGACATAAAGACCTTTCACACCCTTGTCAATAAAGTAACGGGTCAGAGCCTTGACACGGTCCGAATCAATTTCTCCATTTTCGCCGTAACAGGCATAAAATGCTGGGATAATTCCTTTGTATTTTTCTAAATGAGACATTTTTTTACTTCCTATTCTTTTATTTTTTAAAGTGAATAGGGCTAGCATAACTGCAAGCCCTATCAATATTATTACTTAATGATTTCTGAGAGCTTAACTTTTCTATCTTCATTTAGAGAAAGGGTACAAGCATCTGCTGAGGCAATAGCTTCCAACGCAGCTTCTCCAGTAAGTAATTTCTTATATTCGTCAGATACAGATCCGCCTTCCATGATTTCATGAAGGAATTTCATTTCTTTATTGATAATCGAGGCTAGCCACATTGGTGTACGTTTGCCAGGTTTACCATAAGCAATAGCACCATCCATTTCTGTACTATAATAAATTCTAGTACGATCGTCATCCTCTTCTTGGGACTCATGCACCAAGAAATGAGTCTCTTGACCATTCACTTTCAAAGTACCTTTCGTGTTAAACATATCTAGTTTGATTGCCCCTTTTGTACCTTGAATTAGAACATAATGTTCACCCCAATGATATGCTGATCCCCATTCTAAAACTGCAAATCGTTTTCCTGGGAATTCCATATTTACAATAATCATATCATCTTCATCACCAAAGTTCTCTCCGACGTGGGCCACATTACCTCCAATCATAGTAACGGTTTCAGGTAGTCCACCCATGATAAATTGTACACAATCCAATTCATGAATATGATGGTATAGATGTCCACCGGATTTCTCACGAATTTTCTTCCATGAAACTGTCTCCTGCATTTCTTCCCATCCATTACGAGCAGTGTGAACATATAAAATATCACCAATTGCTCCTTCGCTAATCAATTTTTTGGCATGCTGTACGCCATTAAAGAAGTTCATGATATGTCCTGCCATGAATGTAACACCACATTCTTTACAAGTCTCCACCATCTCCTTACAATCTTCAAAATTCAAGGCAATTGGTTTTTCACAGAATACATGCTTCCCATTCCTTGCAGCTTTAATAACTGGCTCTTTATGGAGGTAGTTTGGCGTTGCAACGATAACACAGTCCACGTCTTCACTTGAAACGAGGTCGTCAAGAGAGCTTACTTCTACTGCTCCTAACTCTTCAGCAATCGGACCAGCATTTTCTGGATCATAAACTTTTGTGATGATAGCTCCATCATTAAGTTTCAAATATCGTGCCAATTCTGCACCAAAATAACCTGTTCCTACTACACCATATCTAATCATTTAATTTCCCTCTTTCTTAATTATTAATGATATCTGAAATTTCTAAATCTACATACTGCACTACGTCCGACAAATGCAACTCATTTCTTGACCATGAATCATATTTTTCAAATAATAACCCTAGATGGCCGTTTGGTAATTCTGTAATTGCTGAATATGAATAACCAAATTTTGGTAAATCAACATTGTAAGAATACTTCCACTCTACAGTATCATCACTATTAATCAAGCCTATCCAAATTTGACCAGTTCTACGACCAGAAGAATTATTTGGTGTTGACAGAATAATTGCATCTTTTCCATCAATTTTTTTAGAATATTTAATTGCTGTTACTTGAGTTCCATAGTTTGTTTGAACAATATGATCTAAGTAGAATACATCCGACCATGATTCTCCTGAATCATAGCTTGTCATATAAGCAATTTTGCCAGTTGTTGTTCTAAAGAATGTACGAATCACACCTTCTCTAAGTTCGACCATCTGTGCTTCAGCAGTTGCGTTTTTGAAAGGAACTGGTGCAGAAGATTTTTTCCAGTTTAACCCTCCATCATCAGTAATTAAGTATGTTAACTCACCACGAGTATAGGTGGCAAATATTGTACGACTACTGTTTGATAGCGATAATCCTTGTCCTGGACTAAAGTATGGCGCGTTATGATTAATTCCTAAGAACGGAGGAAACAATTTAAAGTTGCTCCAGGTTTCGCCTTTATCTTTACTAATGGTGTAACCTAAGTAATTCGTTCTTGCTACTTTAAATAAAGAATCCTTATAAAACACATTCATAGGAACATGCTTGCCATTATGAAACTCTTGCAAGCTACCATTATCGTAACTAACAGAGTACTGTTCTACCGTTAATGGCTTATCTGCTTCAAAAACTTCATATCTGTCGTTTAATCTATAATTTGTCGGTGTATTCCCAGTATCCTCATAAATAACACCGTCTTCACGAACCGAATAATTATAGTCTGCATCTCCCTCTTTTTTCAATTTCAGGTAATATTTACCTTCAATCTCTTTATATCCTGAGTCGTTCCGATTAGCGTTTCCATTTCCAATGCCAAACGGCATAGCATCTGCTAACATAATTACATTGCCAGTTGTCCGGTCTTCTACTAAAGCAGAGTCAATAAATGATGCACTACCATTTATTTGTGCGTCTCTTAAGCCTGTCGCTCTTGGCCAAGTCAATAGCTCCTCAGCATAATCATCAAATTTCAATGTCAATTGTGGAGTCGACCAATTCTGCCCGTTATCATCACTATACGAGGTAGCAATATTAATCTTGCTTTTAGAATCATGTGTGCCACCATATCGAGCATCAATACTTGATAATACTCTCCCATTACTCAATGTATACAATGTTGGAATACGGAAGTAATTGGCATTAGTAGCATCACCAGATCTAAAAATGTAACTATACGGTAACTGACCAACCTTACCCTGAATTTCTTCATCAGATAATATACGATTATAGATTGAAAGCTGGCTAACTTGACCGTTCATAGTATATGCATCGCGTCCTTCTCTATTCACGCTACCAACACTTACATTATCAAGTCCCCCAATACCTGAAATTGGAAGAAAATTATTAACAGTCTCTGAAATAATTTTCGTACCATTCACATAAACTGTATATGTCTTTGCAGTTGAATCAGCTATAAATACAACTGTATTTTCAACTGGCTCTCCTTTATGTATTCCCCAAATTGACGCTGGGCGGCTAAATAGATAATTAATGCCTCTTTGTTGATCTCGAACCTCTATTCCAATCTCTCCGGTATCTCTCATAAATATTGAGAAATAATTATTTCTAAAACCTGCTTTACTATTAGATGCTCCGAATAGAGCTTGTAATTGATTTGGTGTGTTCGATTTAAATTTTAAGACTACACTCTGAGTTTCTCCACTAATTTTATCAAATGCCTCAGAAGTAATGTCTATACCTTTATTGTTTAAAACATAATTACCAGAATGGAATTCATTTGAATTTTCCACCACTGAAATATTACTTTCTTCTGATTGAACAACTATTGTCGAAACAGATGTTAATAATGTAGTTGATAAAAGGATAATACCAAACATTGAAATTAACTTATTATTTTTCATTCTTTACCTCTTTATTTCACAGAACCTTCACTTAATCCACTAGCAATCTTATTTTGAATAATTGAGAAGAAAATGATTGATGGAAGTACTACAATGACAGATGCTGCCATCATGTCTCCCCAATCAAGAATTTCAGAACCATTTAATGACCGCAATGCTACAGCGACTGTCATTTTACTTGTATCATTTATCATAATCAGCGCATATAAAAATTCATTCCAAGCATTGATAAATGTATAAATCGCAGTTGCAACAATACCTGGAGCCACAATTGGCAATACAACTTTATAGAATGTTACAAATTTATTTGCTCCATCAATCCTTGCCGCTTCTTCTATACCAATTGGAACAGTTTGAAAGAATCCAACTAATAACCAAACAGCATATGGCACACTAAACGAAAGATAAATTAGCATTAAGCCAAATAAACTATTTGTCAAACCTGCCTTAGCAATTGCAATTGAGTATGGAATTGCAAGTAGAATTGGCGGGAAGATATAAGTCGTTACCAGCAAGCGTGACATGATCGCTCCCAATTTTGGGAAAAAGCGTACAATACCATATGCAGCCATTGAAGATATAATGGTTGCAACTACCGTTGCTGATAATGCAAGTAATAATGAGTTACGAATATTTGTAATAAAATTTAAATCATTAATTACATGTGTAAAATAATCAAATGTAAATGTTTGTGGCCAAAATCTAGTTGGAAATTGTGTTAATTCTCCCTTACCTTTGATTGAAGAAATAATAATCCAAACCAGAGGAAAAATTGCGATAATCGTCGCACTGGCCAAGAAAAGATGAGAAAAAATGTCTAATAGAAGTCCGTTTTTCTTCTTCATTATTTACCACCTTCCTTTTCCCATTTACTGATAATTCCAAAATATACAAAACAAACTGCCAATAAGAAGATAAATAATAAAACAGTGACAGCTGATGCTCGACCTAATAATTTTGTTCCCCAACCTAAGTTATATGCGAAGATAGGCAGAGTCATTGTTGAGTTGGAAGGTCCACCACCAGTAATTAGATAGATAAGGTCAAAGTTATTGAAAATCCAAACTGTTCTTAAAACAACCAATAACCCTACAACCACTTTGATATGTGGGAATGTAATGTATCTAAAAACTTGAAATGTTGATGCTCCATCAATTCTTGCTGCTTCAAATTGTTCCTGTGGAACAGTTTGAAGAGCAGATAAAACATTGACCATAATCATTGGTGCACCAAACCAAATATTGATGAATACCAAACAAATAAATGCCCAGGTACTGTCTGCCAAGAACGATGGCGCCATGTCCATCAAACCAAGTTTAACAATCATATTCGGTAAATAGCCATATACACCATTCAAAATCCATTGCCATGAAAATGCAATGACAATCGTAGGAAAAGCCCATGGAATGATGAGCAATGTCCGATATAACTTTTTAAATCGTTTTACTCTATGTAATGCCAACGCTAAACCAAATCCAACTAGTACTTGTCCAGTTAAGGAGAATATCGTCCATTTCAATGAATTAAAGAAGGCATTAAAGAAATTTGGATCTGATAGTACTTTTACATAGTTATCAAAACCTACGAACTTGTAATTCGGCATGATTAAATGTTTGTTAGTGAAACTATAGTAAATACTTGAGAAAAAGGGATAAACAAATAGTAAACCAACTATAATCATTGCCGGAAGTACAAAAATCCATCTAGTCAAATTTCTATCTTTGACCATATTTTACTCCCTTCAATTAATGGTTTGGAGATAATTATCTCTAATTATCCCCAAACAAATTACTCAATTTCTACAGCTACTGATTCAAATATATCGTTTAATTGTTTTTCCGCATCTTTAGCTGCTTCCATTGGGTCTTTCCCATTTGAGACAATTTCTTGGAACATTTGTTCAATGATGTGTTGGTTAGTTAACAAACCAGCTTGCACACTTGGTTTATTTTCATAACCAATTGCTGTACCTGATTTAACTGCGTCTAAGATAACTTCTTCTGCATGTTGGAATTTTTGACGAGTTTCATTTTCTTTATATCCTGGAAGATCTGTAATACCACTGATTGAAGGCAACATTCCTACAGGTGTAGAATCAAGGAACTCCAAATAGTTGTCATCTTGATACAAATATTCAAGGAAAGCTTTAGCAACTTCTGGATGTTTTGAATTTTTCCAAACAACCATTGGAATATTTGAAGTTTCAATACCGTGAGTTTCATCTGATTCATTGATTTTTGGCATTGGATAAGCATCAATTGAATCTAATAAATGTGGGCTGTTAGCTTCAACACCTCCAATATGGAATCCAGAGTTGAAGTCGAAGGCTGTCTTACCTTGATAGAAGAGGGTTGCTTGTTGCAATACGTTGAAGTTTAATGCATCTTTAGGGGAAATTTCATTAAACATCTTTACCCAATATTTAATTCCTTCTTGAGCCAAATCGCTTGTTAGGTCAACTTTTAAATCATCAGTAATCAGGCTTCCCCCACCACTGCGAACATAGAAATTCAAGAAGCGTGTACCCATCAAGTCATTTGTTCCAAATGGGACTGAAATTCCATAGACATCATCTTTGGTCAATTTTTTACTCGCTTCATATAATTCGTCCCATGTTTTTGGCACTTCGATATTGTTTTCTTTAAGTAAGTCAGTCCGAACCCACATAACTTGTGCGTGTGAGTAAAGTGGAATAGAATAGTATTCATCTCCAATTTTCGCTTCATTCAGGGCTGTCTCATTGAAACGTTCCTTACCAATATGATCAATCGTATCATTAAGTGGAAGAATCGCATCAGAGTTTATCATCTCCATTACGTGTCCTGGAAGAGCTGTACTAATATCCGGAACATTACCGTTAGCTAAACCAGTAGTCCATTTTGTATAGAAGTCACCCCAAGAAAAAGTTTCAATTTTAATTTTTACTTTTGGATTTTGTTCCATAAATTCATCAGCTGATTTTTGGATACTTTCCAATCGTGGCCCCTGGGTGAAAGAATGCCACATAACAATTTCGCCCGACAATTCTCCAGAATCACTCGTTGCAGTTTTTTCTGTATCAGTCGATCCACTTGCACAGGCTGCTAACCCAATTGTAGTTAAAAACAAACCTGTATACTTTATAAATTTGGATAGTTTGCTCATTTTATATTCCTCCTAATTTTTTATAAATGAACTTTAAATACTATTTTTTTAACTGGAAATTCATTGATTCCCACCTTTGGCTGATGTAAATCCTGGGGAAACGTAATCAAGCATGTTCCAGCATCCAACTTCACAATTTGTTCAATTTCACCTTCAAATAACTCTATATCATTTTCTGAATCATATGGATGAGTCACTTGAGTACTACTTCTTGATGACGTCGCCATAGCCTCTACATTACTTACAACCAAGTGAATGTCTAAATATTTTTTATGAGTTTCAAAAAATTCCCCTGGTTTTCCGTCTGCTATATATGTAAAGCAATTACCAAATAGGTTATCACCATCGATATCAATATTACCTTCAGGCAAATTCAGTAAATCAGTTTCTTCAACATATTTTACCAATTTATCAAAATGTGGATTCAAACACTTGTATGTGGCTAAATCAGAGATATTCGTAATTATCATATTCCCTCCTTTAACTAATATTTAGTCTCTTTACAAATACCCTCTACTGCTTGTATAAAACGCTGTGCAATTTCTTTTGGTCTAGTTATCGCTCCTCCAATGACAATGCCAGCTGGATTTAGCTTCGCAACACTCAAAGCATCTTCGATGGTGTGAATTTTTCCTTCTGCAATCACATCTAAACCTGCATCTACTAAATCTTTTACCAATTTCAAATCAGGTCCGTCAATCTTAGGACTGTATGCTGTGTAACCAGATAAGGTTGTTCCGATAAAATCAATACCACAAGCTGCAGCAGTCAAACCTTCTTCAAAGGTACTTATATCTGCCATAAACATTTGATTAGGATACTTTTCTGTTATTTTTGAAAGGAAATCCTCTAAAATTTCTCCACCAACTCTTTCACGTTTTGTACAATCCAATGCAATTACGTCAATGTCTAATTCTGCTAATTCATCAACCTCCTTCATAGTTGCTGTAATAAATGGTTCTGTAGGAGGATAATCTCTTTTGATAATTCCAATAATTGGAAGTGAGGTAACCACCTTAATTTCTTTAATATCTCTCACACTATTTGCTCGAATTCCCACAGCTCCAGCTTGTTCAGCCGCTTTTGCCATTAGTGGCATAATTCCACCATCTTCTGAATATAGGGGTTCATGCGGTAGTGCTTGACAAGAAACTATTACGCCTCCTTTTATTTTTTTCTTTAACATTTCCTTTCTATCTTTTTTATCAAACATAAAGACCTCCTTTTTATGTATCCGCTTACATTTTCATTCTACAAAATAACACTTTGTTTGTAAACAACCTATATTAACATCGGTACAAGTTTCAAAAAATATATCTATATTGTCAAATTATTGAAATTAGTTTCAAAGTATAAAAAAACTGATGTTTGGAGTACATCAGTTTCTTGTTAATCTCTAATTGTTAAACATTGTGTTTTTCAGAATTACCAATAGATTCTAGTGATTCTTTATAGATTTTTTCTTTTTGCCCACTGTCGTTGCGTTTAAAATATGCATAAATGATATCCTAATAACATAAAGGAAATTGAGGTGATATTCTTGTTCCATAATTTAGATGTCTCTCATTTGCAATTTGTACATGCTCAGAGAATCTAGTCAAATAATTTTTCTCTGATGAAAGTAAAACAGTTTTTGCTCCTTTTGAATGAGCAACTGCTAATGCATTTATTACTGTTTTCGTTTGACCCGATAATGAGAAACCAAATACTAAACAAGTGTCATCCAAAGTTCCATTTGTCCAATTCATTAGGTCAGGTTCAGTTACTGCTTCGCATGCAACTCCAAGTCGCATAAATCTTAAATGTGCTTCACTAGCAACAAAGCCACTACTCCTCACCATAGAAATATACCCGTTTAGCTTCATCTATCATATTTGCAATTGATTCCAATTGTATTTCCGATATGATGCTCTTGGTTTTCTCCATCAATTCGTTATATTCAAAAAATATTTTTGTCGTAATATCTTGAAACGAGCTATAGGTCTTAGTTAAATATTTCTGACTAAATTGAAATTCGAATACAAACTCTCTATACCCTGAAAAACCGCACTTTTTTGCAAATCTTGTTAATGCCGACTTTGATACATACAGCAATTTTGTCATTCGTTCTGCTGACAAATCTTCATCATAGTGAGATTCATTAAAAAAATAATGCTATAATTTTTTCGGAGTTACTCATGATTTCATAATTATTTTTAATTACCTCTAATATATTTATCGATTGAACCATACAAACTCCTTCATTATTCTAAAAAATATCTTCAAAAACTTCGATTATTGGAATAAAACTGCTGCAACTATTACCGTAGAAAATCCATTATTATACAGTGATAAACCTTTATGTAGCCAAAAAGTTATTATTACCATATTCAAATGAATCAAGCCGGCTATTATTCCATATTTTTTTCCATATTTACTTGAAATTGGAGCAAGACCACAGCTGAAAAGTAATGCAAGTTGAAATTGTAAATCAGACAACTGGATTTGAGATAAAAATGCTCCTATAAATATCCCTATTGAAATTGGGTAACAATTTTTAATATTTTTTCCAAAAGCACTGAAACCCAATAAATTTATCAACCCTCCTAATATTGGACCCGAAAGATGACCACTAACCAAAATCAATATTAATAAATAAATGGAACCATTTATAAACATATTCAACAAAGTTGTTAACAAACCGAATCTTTCCAAGTAATCATTCGGAGCATTCTTCTTACTATTTGTCAAACTTTTAAAATTTTTATAACGTATTTTCTTTCTGTGAACAAACAGATAGATAACAAGAAATAGCAATATACCTAAGAAATATACAATAGGGTATACTGAAAATTCAGAAAGAACAATTTTTACCGGGGGAGGTCCTACACCAAAATACTCTAATATTAACAATGCAATCATAGAAATTATACCTGTAGTAAAACCAAAATTGTAAAGTGAAAATCCCTTATGAAAATCATGGAAATGTTCTGCGAGCGGTAATGATAAAAATCCCAATACAAAACCTAACAAACTCGAAATGATAAAATTATCTAGTGTATGACCTGTTCCTAATGCTAAATAACTAACCAACGGTGCTGTTCCTGTCGCGAACAATATTACAGGTTGAGAAGACTTCTCTCTATCACGGCTTATTGAAACATATACAAGCCCGCCAAAAATAATTGGTAAAACATTTAGATAATGCGTGCCAAAAAAAGCGTGGCCAATAAATGTACCTAATGCTGCAAATTCTAGACCAGTAACATTAGTTTTACCATATACTTTTAACAAAAAATACACAATCAAGAAATGCATAGCGACATTAAAAAAAGTAACTGATAGTCCAGCAGTTTCTAAGAAATCATGAATTAAATACGTTTGCTCACCTAAAAGGAGACTAATATTATCGAAAAAATATCTACTATCCGGCATTAACATTGAAAATATCAATGTATATATAAACAGAAAAACAATGTAATATCTTTTATCTGTAAACATTATTCCTCCATACAGCATAATTTCACTTATGATATTATGATAGCATGCAAAAAAAAAAAAGCAACAACGTGCAATAATAAACTAGTTGTGATACAATGTAATTAGCTTACCGCTCTACAACTTTAAACTCTTGTAGCAAGCACAGTAAGTGAGTACCCACTTACGATAAAATTAACGAAGCAGACGCCTTTGGCTCTGCTCAGATTGAAGAAAAAGCCCATTTTGGACAATTTTTTTCAATCTTTTTTCTTTATGTTGAAAATTAAAAACTCTCAGAAACGCCGAAATATCAATGTTTCTAAGAGTTTAATAACTTGCTATCTTTCGCAAACTTCTTCAAGTTTTTATATTTTTAGGAGTTTGTCTACGTTCTGAAGCCGTAAAAACGGCTTGTTTTTTTATTATTATAGCAGAAAATCAATATTTTGTCTTACTTGTTCCTCTTAAATTCTCTCCCGTAACTTTTCGACAAAGAGATAGGCTGCGGGACAAATCAGAGTATTTTTTATTGTTAAATTATTGATTTGATAAATCTTCTTGCGGTCAGTATGCGGAAATTCTCGACAGGCTTTGGGACGAGCGTCATAGATACTACATAGATTATCGCCTCCAAGGAAGGGACAGGGCATGGATTGAAATACCTTATCTCCGTCCTCATCCACACGCAAATACATATCCTCAAAAACTGGAAGTTTCATGCGTAAATGCTTGGCAATTCGGGTAATATCTGCTTCTGTAAAGAGTGGTCCCAACGTTTTACAACAGTTGGCACACTCTGTACAGTCGATTTCAGAAAATACTTCGGCATGAATATCTTGAACAATTCTATCCAAATTTTTAGGTGCTTTTTTCTTCAAATTTGCTAGAAATTTTCGATGTTCTCCTTGCTTCTGCTGGGCCAATTGCTTGTATCTTTCAATGTCGACGGTCATAAACTCTCCTTTTCGACCACTATTATACCACAAACTAGCTATTGAGCTCTGCTATTTTTCAAAACCTTCTTCAGAAAAAATCCTGCGGGAAACTTCGGCTACAGGTAGACCAATAATGGTGTAAATATCCCCTGAAATGCCCGCCACAAAGCGTGGATCCAGCTCCTGAATACCGTATACACCTGCCTTGTCGAGCGGCTGCTTTTCACGGATATATGATTGAATAACCTCTTCAAGGGATAATAGTCGACAAAATCAATCTGTGCAACCGTATAAAAAACATCCAGTGAGTGACTTGTCCGTAGGCAGACAGATGTTACAACGTGATGACTCTTTCCAAAATAGGAACGTAACATGGTTTCAGCTTCTGTCAAATCTTGAGGCTTGTTAAAAATTTGCCCATCTGACACGACGATTGTATCCGCAGAAATGTAGAAATGACCAGTTACCAAATCCATGTCCGATTTGGCTTTGGAAATTTCACAACAGGTTTTTGCAGCTCGAGTGAGAAAATCATCTGTAGCGAATTGTTTCATAAAATGTTTTTCGATACCACGCTCATCCACTTCACTGATGCAATTTGTGGTTGTAAAAATCCCAATAATTGTTTACGACGCGGGGAGTTACTAAGCAGAACGTAAGAACTAATCTGCTCACGATCCCCTCTTTTTGATATTGAAATACAGTTTGCATGTTTCCTCCAGTCAAAAACAGAGTCCGAAGACCCTGTTTTCAGAAGATTGATTAATTTTCTTTTCTACGACCTACTGCCATGGCCAGTCCTGCAAGACCTAAACCAAACAGGCTGAGCGTCAGATTCATCTGATCACCAGTATTTGGCAAGACTCCTGCTTTTGTAGTTTTTACTGGACTTGCTACTTCTGGTTTTTTATCTCCTACTTTCGGAGAATCAACTGGGGCCTTCTTGTCCGTTGCTGAAGTATTTTGTACTTGATTAGATGGTGAATCCGTATTTTCGGCTGGAACAGTTTCTGGATTTGAGGCTGGATTTTCTGGATCAGTATCCAATAAAATTTCGATAAAGTCTGGGTAGCCATCTTCATCCGTATCAATGCTTGAATTTACAGGAATGATACGTGAATATGGGTTGACAACCTCATAAGCTGATAAGTCAGCTGTCTTTAGATATTCAGCAAAGACGCTGTCCATTGAAGGACCTTCTTCACGTGCTCCACCAAGCATTGTGTAGCCATCACCACCAGCAGCAAGGAAGTCATTTGTTGCTAAATAGTAGTTTTTTTCAAGATCCAAGGCGTCATATTCGCCAGTCTCTGGATTAAGAATACCGATACGAAGAACACGTTCTTCTACAGGAAGAGTTGGATCGTAGAATACGTTTGCTCCTGAAATGTGTAGGAATCCGCCACTAGCTTCAAAGAGTGGCATACCATTTTCATCTAAAAGCATCTCGCCAGTTTCTGGATTCACTTGCAATGTAGATGATAAAGACTTGGTAAACATATCATAAATTTGCTGACCAGTCACAGTGATTTGAGAAACAATGTTACCAAATGGCAAAACTGCAATAATATCACCTTTTGTAACAGGCTGATCTTTAGCAATTGTTGCACGTAGACCACCGTTAGTCACAGCAAGGCTAGTTTTGTTTGAAAATCCTGTTTGACCATAGGCATAGATCGCATCCGTCACTGCATTCCCCAAGTTGGTTTCACGAACACGCACGTTTGAGCGGTCTCCGTTTAATTCCACTGGGTTATTTTCGATAACTACTTGAGCATTTTCAGCTTCATATTTTGCTTTAATTTCATCAACCAAGGCTGCGATTTTAGCATTTGGCGTCACGTTTTTAGTATCCGCGGTAGAAATCAAACCAGCTTCACCCAATAATTTATCGGATTTCAAGGTTACTTTACCGATATTGTTCAAGTAAGAGCCTGTTTGATTATAAGTAACGTTATCTCCATAGGTAGTCGCTTCTACCGTGTGGGAATGACCGTCGATAACAATAACACGTTTACCAGCTAATTTGCTATTTTTAGAAAGTGCTTCAGCAAGAGTTGAACCTCTCCATTCAACAGGTGTTGTAGAATCGACACCTAGGTGAGCTAGAATGATATAGTTCTTGTAAACACGATTATCTGCTAGAGCACGTGCTTCCACTTCGTCAATCACTTTATTGACTTCTATGACTGGGTCGGTAAATATTACTCCCTCAACATTTTTAGGATGGGTTTTTGTAGCAGTCTCAGGTGTTGTTACACCGATAACTACAAATTCATCGCCTACAACAGTTGGAGTTTTATCGACGATAGTCGAAGCTTCAAAAACACGAGCACCATTAACGTAAGTGTTAGCACTCAATAGCGGGAAGTTCAAAGTTTCCTTGTACTTGATTGCTTGATCCATCCCAAAGTCAAATTCATGGTTACCAACAGCCATTGCATCATAGCCGACTTGGTTCATGATATTGGCGCGGTCTTCACCTTTTGTAGAGTTGGAAATTGGAAGTCCTTGGAAGGCATCCAGCATCTACTACAATTGTATTTTCTACTTTGGCACGTTCTTCTTCAATGACTGCTGCAGCCTTAGCGTCACCGATGACATTCTTTTCTTCAAGAATGCGACCGTGAACGTCGTTTGTGGATAATGACTGCCTCTACTGTTTCTTCCGCAGCAGAACAACAGTTTCCTCCGTTGCTACATTTTCAACTGACGTTGCTGGCTGATTGGTTGTGGTAGCTGCAGTCGTTGTCTCAGCAGCTTGTACTTGTTGAGCTAAAACAAATGGAGCTAACAAGAGTGTGGACATTACAGGCAACAAGATTTTTTTCTTTTTCATAAATAGACCTTTCTTCGACATTTTTTATATCTCTATTATACACTTTTTACCAAAAACAAAAACATTAAAATCGCTTACATGTCAAAAAGGTTCGAAATAAGGGAGCGGGAAAGAACTCGACTGGTCAAAAACATACTAAGATTAGTAGTGAGGAAATCTCCGACGGGAGAGAGTACTCACTACTTTTTTCATTCTCAAAATGATAAAGTAGAGGTGTCTTGTTAAGTCGAGAACTCTTTTGACGCTAGACGTCGCATCAAAAACTGGCAAGACACCTGTTTTAGAAAGAATGTTATCAAAGTATGTGGGACGCCAGACGTCGAGTATTGAAAATGACATCACTAAAACAAGGAATCATTCAAGACAAAGAGGTAATATCATGCGTGCAGTTTTTGGGATTGATGTGAGTAAGGCAAGTTCAGAAGTGGCCATTCTAGTCAATGGTGAGAAAGTTCATGGCTATACCATGTCCAATGACGCCATCGGCTTTGCTCGGCTACTTGGCGATTTGAGAACCGTCCATAAACCAGAAATCATCTTTGAAGCAACAGGTGTCTATTCTCGCCGTCTCCAAACTTTTCTAGAAGATAATGGCTATGCTTATACAAGGCTTAATCCCTTAGAAGCTAAGAAGCAACTGGATAGCTTGCGTGTGAGGAAAACAGATCAAATTGACGCTGAAAAACTGGCTCAATCTCAATTTGTGCTGAATCGTAAACCCACTTATGTCCAAGAAGAAGTCTATCAAGAACTGCGAGATTTAAGTCGCTTCTATCAGAACTTAACTGAGGACATCGTTCGAGCTAAAAACCGTCTGCACAAGGTCTTGCAAGTCACGTTTCCAGAGATAGAGACTGTCTTATCAAAGCCAACTGGGGAACAATACTGGAACTTAGTTACTGCGTTTCCTTACAAGGACTTCGTGCTTGATTTAAGCAAGGACGAACTCTTAGAGAGCATTCGTCAGTCCACCTCAAAACGGATTTCTGACAAGCGTGTGGCGTATTTAGCTGAGAAGCTGATAGCACTAGCTAATCAATCTTATTGTGCCGTCAAGAAAACCTCTCCAATGCTGGAAGAGGTTCGTTACTATGGAAAAGAATTGCTTCGGCTTTCTGAACAGAGACAAACTGTCCTAGACCAAATGGTGGAACTAGCTCAGCCATTACCTGAATATGACATTCTGCTCTCTATTCCTGGAATAGCTGAGACTACTGCAACAAGTATTATTGGTGAACTGGGAGATATTCGCCGTTTTCAGTCTGCCAACCAAATCAATGCCTTTATCGGTATTGATCTGAGACACTATGAATCTGGCAACTTCCTCGCTAAGGAACACATTACCAAGCGTGGCAATCCCTACGCTAGAAAGATTCTGTTCAAATGTATTCACAATATCGCTTCAGCCAGTCACACCAAGCCTTGCCATATCGCCGACTTTTATGAGAAACGAAAAAGACAATCGCAAACGACTTCTACGAAGCCACACACGATTGCCTCCATACATCGTCTCATTCGGACAATGTATTACCTCATAACGCATAACAAACTTTACGATTACACTTTAACCCAAAATCAGTAAAATTGTTTATGCTATATTATTGTAACACCTTATCAAAAAATTTTCAACATAAGGTGTTAATTTCGTGTACCCTTTTTTACACGTAACTTTAGTCCAAAAGAAAACAATTTCTTTATTTTGACTATTGAACTCGATATATTTTTCATCAAATACCTTGATAGGCTTGACAAATGGTAGAAAAAGAGTTCGTCTTCCCGCCCCCGCACAGTTGATTAGGTCAGATTTGGAGTGTAAAACACGAATTGCTGAGATTTGCTTCGCAAATCCTATCTCCAACCTTTAACAGTCCACTGGACTGTTAAACCCAATCAACCACTGCGCTGAGATGTTGACACGAACCCTGAGAAGCGAGGTTAAGCTTTTTGCCCAGCCTCCATTTCCTATTTACCAAATACTATTTGTCCATTTGCAATGGTGTAAAGGACCTGTCCTTTCAGACTATCACCAACAAACGGAGAATTAGCAGACTTCGAGGCAAAATCCGCTGTGACCAACCGATTTGCATTTGGGTCAAAAATAACAAGATCAGCTGGGCCATTTTCAGCAAGATAGCCAGCATCAAGACCATAGAGCTTGGCTGGATTAATAGTCATTTTCTCCAACAATTGCACGAGTGTCAGATGCCCTTCTTCCACCAGATGCGTCAAACCAAGTGAAAGCGAGGTTTCCAAGCCTGTCATTCCTGAAGGAGCTTGCGTAAGATCCTCTACATTTTTCTCATCTGCGTGATGAGGAGCATGGTCCGTCGCAATGACAGAGATAACACCAGATTTCAATCCCTCAATAACCGCTAATCTGTCACTTCCCAAGCGTAATGGCGGATTCATTTTAGCATTGGCACCTTTTGTTAGAAGTAAGTCCTCAGTTCGTGAAAAATGTTGGGGTGCGACTTCTGCCGTGACGTTTGCTCCGAGACCTTGAACAATTCAACCACCTTGACCGACTCGGCTTTGGAAAGATGCTGGATATGAACACGCGCACCCATTTCATAGGCAATCATGACATCGCGAGCGACCATACTGTATTCTGCTACGCCAGTTGCTCCACAAACATGAAAATGTTTTTCAGCTACTTGCTCGTTGAGTCCCAAGACACCATTCAGGTCAGGGTCTTCTTCATGCAGACTGATGAGACAGCCTTGCTCTTTGGCTAATTTCATAGCTTTTCTAACCACGCCAGCATTTGTCAAAGGAATACCGTCGTCCGAAAAAGCCACCGCTCCAGCTTCTAACAAAGCAGGAAAATCGGTCAGGTTTTGCCCATCGAAATGATCTGTAATGGTTGCCACACTATAAATATGGATGGCTTCTTTTTTAGCGGAATCCAATACTCCTTTTAAGGTTTCAACATTTGAAATCGTCGGATTAGTGTTAGCCATCATGACAACAGAAGTAAAACCACCCGCTGCTGCAGAAAGAGCTCCTGTATGAATATCTTCTTTATGGGTCTGACCTGGCTCCCGAAAATGCACATGAACATCGACCAAACCAGGAGCAACGACTAATCCTGTCGCATCAATCACTTCTTGCTCAACATCTTCTGAAATAGACTCCGCAATCTTAACAATCTTACTTCCGTCCATCAAGATGTCGCAAACCTTGTCTAAACCAGATTGCGGATCCAATACTCGACCATTTTTCACTAATAACATTCATATTCTCCTTTGTAGTACCAAGCCATTACCATCTACTATCGCAGCCAATCAATTCCTGTTCTGCCTTGTGAAGTCAAGTAGGCATTTGCTTTTGAAAATGGCTTACTTCCGAAAAATCCTCGGTAGGCTGACAGTGGGCTTGGATGAGCAGATTCGATAACCAGATGTTTTGGATTGGTTATCAACGCCTTTTTCTTGCGAGCATAAGCACCCCAAAAATATAGACAACAGGCTGGTCTAAGCTATTGACCACCTTAATAACAGCGTCCGTAAAAGGCTCCCAGATTTGCCTGCATGTCCATTTGCCTGACCAGCTGGCACAGTCAAACAGGCGTTGAGTAAGAGAACCCCTTGTTCTGCCCATGCTGTCAAATCATGATCTTGCTTGACGCCAATATCATCCGTCAATTCTTTTAAGATGTTTTGAAGAGATGGCGGAGCTGGTACCGAGTTCGGAACAGAAAATGACAAGCCCTGTGCCTGACCAGGTCCGTGATAGGGATCCTGTCCCAAAATAACTACTTTAACCTCTTCCAAATCCGTTGTTTGAATGCAGCAAATACCTTCTCACGAGGCGGATAAATGGTTCCACCAGTATAAACATGATCTAAAAAACTGATTAATTTTACCAAAATAATGCTCTGGCAACTGTGCCTTTATCAATTCGTGCCAAGCTGAATGTTCCATAAACTGCTCCTAGTTTGAACTTTTCTCTTTAACAATATAAATCGGACGTTTCTTCGTTTCCAAGAAAACTTTTGCCAAATATTTACCGAGAATACCAATGGTCATCAACTGCAGACCTCCCAAAAATAGGATGATACAAATAGTCGACGGCCAGCCAATTGTAGGATCTCCGAACACCAAGGTTTTGAAAAACCACAAAGACCATTAGAACTAGCGACAATAGGAAGGTGAAGAAACCTGTATAGGAGGCAATATTCAAAGGTGTATCTGAAAAATTGATGATTCCTTCAATAGAATAAGAAAGCAATTTCCAGAAAGACCAACTAGTTTCGCCAGCGACCCTCTCAACATTTTCATAGGGCAAGTATTCTGTTTCGAATCCTACCCAAGCAAAAATTCCTTTTGAAAAGCGATTGTATTCAGACACAGATAGAATGGCATCTACCATGTGACGACGCATGATACGGAAATCACGGGCACCGTCTACTACCTCGACCTGGCTGATTTTATTCATCAATTTGTAGAATAATTTTGCAAAAAAGCTACGAATCGGTGGCTCACCATCTCGACTGACACGACGGGTTCCAACGCAATCTAAATCTGGATTTCCATCCAACATAGCCTTCATTTCCATCAACATTTCAGGTGGATCTTGTAAATCAACATCCATGACGGTCACTAGCTCACCTTGCGCAGCTTGTAGACCTGCATAGAGAGCAGCTTCTTTCCCGAAATTCCTTGAAAAGGAAAGATAGCGAACAGCTCGGTCTTGACCAGACAATTGGCGTAAAACCTTTAGTGTCCTATCCTTTGAACCATCATTGACAAAAATATACTCAAATTGTTCCCCCATTTCCTTACGAACTTTCTCCATAGCATCGTAAAAATAGGGAATTGCCTCTTCTTCATTAAAACAAGGCACGAACTGAAATCATGTTCTTCTCCTCATACGGTCAATTATTGTATTCTCAAAATACGTTAGAGACTATTATACCATTTTACAGGATAAGTTCCCAGAAATCGTGCGTGGGCTCGTTTTAAATCTAGTCTTCCTGCCAAGTTTCTTGATTTTGACGGAACTTTTTAAGCAGATTCAAACCATCTGCATTGATATATCCCTGTACTTTTGCGACCTTGATTAACTCTGAATAATTGCTAAGCGTCACCAATTTCACGCCAGCATTATCAAAATTACGATCTGCCTTTGGCAATCATAAGTAAAGATTGCCACAACACCAATAACGTCAGCGCCTTCACGCTCAGCTGCTGCTACGGCATCTAGAACAGACCCTCCAGTAGAAATTAGGTCTTCAACGACAACCATTTTTGTCCCTTGACGATGCGACCCTCTAATTGATTCCCTGCACCATGATCTTTTGGTTTGCTACGGATATAAGCAAATGGCAAATTCATCCGATCTGCAATGATAGCACCATGTGGAATACCTGCTGTGGCAGTTCCGGCAATCACCTCAACCTCAGAAAAATTCTTCTTCAATGCGTTGGACAAAGCCATCTTCAATCAAATTTCGAGTTTCAGGATAAGATAGTGTAATACGATTATCTGTATAGATAGGGGATTTGATACCTGATGCCCATGTAAATGGCTTTTCTGGACGCAGATGAACTGCCTTAATATCCAATAAGTGTGATGCGATTTCTGTTGCTAGTGTCATAATAGACCTCCTTCTAAATGCGTACCATTCCAACATGACCATCCCTCCGAATAGCCTGTCACTCCTAAAGTACTGGTTCAATCTATGAACCCTACAAAAAACTATATTTATCCCTGTTGAATTCTTACAGACTTCTCTTAGTCCCACCATTTCAATCCATGAATCAAAATACTGTTCAATGAAATTGGTTTTCTCTTTTATTTCTGTCACGGTAAGTTTTTCATCAAGACCTGTCAGGGCCCACTTATCCTCGACATCATCTCTGCGATGGATAATCGCGACCAATTTCCCCTCGAAAGCTGTCAAGGGCTGCCGGACAGCTTTGGAAATGATGTAAACATCTTGCTCTTCACCATCTCCAGCCAATAGATTTGGAACATAGCCGTAATTGATGGGGTACTGGTTGCCAAATTTATCAATATACCCGATAGGTCTATCGATTATAACCTGATAAACCTTATCCACGATTCCACTCCTCTTTAATAGACAAATAGGTCTGGTAAGGATGTTCTGATTTTGTAATCGGGCGACCTACTACGATATAATCACTACCGATTCGAGCAGCATCTGCTGGTGTCATAACTCGTTTCTGATCGCCTACTTCACCGCCAGTCGGACGAATTCCTGGCGTCAGGCACACAAAATCAGAACTCGTAGCATCTTTAATCAAAGCCACCTCATGCGCTGAACAAACCACCCCATCAAGACCAGCTTCTTGTGCTCTTTGAGCATAGTGAACAACCGCTTCCTGCAAACTAGTCTGTATATTCTGGTCCGTTCTCATCTGCTCTTCTGAGGTAGAGGTCAACTGAGTGACTGCTATTAAAACAGCATCCTTACCCAATCCCCTTCGTGCGGCCCGCATCATCTCAACACCACCAGCAGCGTGAACGTTGGTCATATCCACACCGAGTTTTGCCAAGACTTTCATAGCAGACTCGACGGTATTAGGAATATCATGCAGTTTCAAATCTAGAAAAATACTGTGACCGCAGCCTTTCAAATAATTGATAATACCTGGTCCCTCCGCATAATACAACTCCATTCCAACCTTTACATAGAGTTTCTCATCTGGTGGGAACTGTTCCAGAAAAGACTGGACTTCTTCTTTACCTGCAAAGTCAAGGGCAATAATTGGTCTTGTTTCTTTCATAAAATCCTTTCATTTACACAAAAATCCCTGCCAAATCGGTCAGGGATGTGCACGAATTCAGCTTGAAAATCACCTTTCAAGCATATTACATGACACCTTCCTAGCCTCTCTGGACTTAATTAAAGGAGATATTTTCTTTATATTACTCTTTTATTTTACCTTTGTCAACGCTTACCCAAGCTATGTCTAATTTCTCGGCGTAAACCTTCCAAACTATCAATACCATAAACTTCCATGCGTTTTGGCAAGTCTTGAATAATCTTTGGACAAGCAAATGGGTCTGTAAAGTTGGCCGTTCCAACCCCGATGGCTGAAGCTCCTGCAACCATCATCTCTATAGCCTTGTCCGCCGTATCCACACCACCCATACCAATAATTGGTAAATCAGTCATCTGAGCAACCTGACGAATGAGTTTGAGAGCAATCGGAAAAACTGCTGGGCCTGACATTCCTCCTGTACCATTTGCCAAGATTGGCTGGCGGTTTTTAAGATTGAATCGCATACCAACCAAAGTATTTATCATCGTCAAGCCAGTCGCTCCAGCATCCTCAGCAGCCTTGGCCAACAGGGTTATGTCTGCCACACTTGGTGTCAACTTAACGTAAACAGGTACAGATGAGGCTTCGACTGCTGCTTTTACTGCTTGATAGGCTAATTCTGGCACCTGACCAATTAGCAAACCATTGTTGCCATGGTCCACATTGGGACAGGAAATGTTCAGCTCGATAGCTTTTACGTTCGGAGCCTTTGAAATTTTCCCTGACACATAGGCATATTCTTCATTGGAAAAACCAGCCACATTGGCAATGATAGGCAAGTCTGGAAAATGTTGCTCAAGCCATGGGAGTTTTTCGGATAAGACTACATCAACACCCGGATTTTGAAGTCCAATGGCATTGAGCATACCTGCTGGTGTCTCTGCTACACGGGGAGTCGCATTGCCATAACGAGGATGACGGGTAGTCGCCTTAATCATAATGGAGCCCAACTGGTTTAGGTCATAATAATCCGCATACTCCTGACCAAAACCGAAGCAGCCAGAGGCTGGAATGATGGGATTTTTCAAGTCCAAGCCTGGCAAGGAAATGGCTAATCGTTTTGTCATTTCAACCTCCTACAAAATTAGACTACCAGTCGCAAAGACTGGACCTTCCTTGCAGACACGCTTGTTCTCGTGTTCTTGTCCCTCTTTGGGTTTGACAACACAGGCATAGCACGCCCCCATCCCGCAAGCCATCCTAGCCTCCAGTGAAATGTAGGCATGGGGATGGTCCTGAAAACGTTGGTCAACGTAATTCATCATAGCTGGCGCCCCACATGAGTAAATGGCTACAAACTCGTCTGTCAGCTCTTCAACGACCGTTGCGACATTCCCCTTACGCCCATAGGAACCATCATCCGTTGTGACATAAACTTGACCATACTTGGCTAGTTCCTCTTCCAAAATGACGGCCTCTTTGGTGGCAAAGCCAATGACTGACGTGACTTTGGCGCCACGGTTCGCCGCCTGTTTCGCCACTTCTACCAAGGGAGGAACACCGATTCCTCCGCCAATAATGAGAATATGGTCACCTGGTTTGAGAAAAGCCACTTCAAACCCTTTCCCAAGCGGTCCCATAACATCCAAATACTGCCCAACAGTCATTTTCGAAAAGACTTCCGTCCCCTGACCTTCCACTCGGTAAATAATCCGACATTGAGACTTATTCCGATCAATCTCGGAAATAGATATTGGTCTCCGCAAGAGCATGGAATCATCTGGGACACGAATATGGATAAACTGACCCATTTTCATATCTTGGACCATATCACCCTGCAAGATCATAGCAAATATACGTGGAGCAAGTTGGACTTGGTCAACCAGTAACATCTGTTCTTTTAAAGTCATCTTTTCTCCTATTCTATATAACAATGACACAGAAAACAAGAAAGTCGATATAGAGAAAAAAACCTTGCTGGCTAGCAAGGTTACACGAAAAGAAGGCAGTATTTGCCCTATTTATCACGTTCCCTTCTTCGCCTCTCTGGACTCAGTTAAAGGATATATTTTTAGCATTATACATTTTTTAGAATAATTTGTCAAATCATGATACAATAGAGGTATGAGAATCCAACAATTATACTATATTATCAAAATTGCAGAAACAGGTAGTATGAATGAGGCTGCCAAACAACTCTTCATTACCCAACCCAGCCTTTCCAACGCTGTACGAGACCTGGAAAAAGAAATGAAAATTAAAATCTTTTTCCGTAATTCTAAGGGCATTACCCTGACAAAGGATGGCATGGAGTTTCTTTCCTACGCTCGTCAAATTGTTGAACAGACCGAACTATTGGAAGACCGCTATAAAAATCCTAATGCAAAACGCCAACTCTTCAGCGTATCTTCCCAACACTATGCCTTTGTCGTCAACGCCTTTGTCTCACTTTTGAAAGAAACTGAGATGGAAGACTATGAACTCTTCCTACGTGAAACACGGACCTGGGAAATCATTGATGACGTTAAGAATTTCCGCTCAGAAATCGGAGTGCTTTTCCTCAACCATTTCAACCGTGATGTTCTGCTGAAACTTTTGGATGACAATCGACTATCCTATACAACTCTCTTCACTGCCAAACCACATGTATTTGTCAGCAAAACCAATCCTTTGGCACAAAGAAAGTCAATCACTCTCGATGATTTGGTAGATTTCCCCTATCTCAGCTACGAGCAAGGTATTCACAACTCCTTCTACTTTGCTGAAGAAATTCTAGCCCAGGAACACCATAAAAAATCGATTGTCGTATCTGACCGTGCCACACTCTTCAATCTCTTAATCGGTCTGGATGGCTATACAATCGCAACAGGTATCCTCAATTCAAATCTTAATGGAGATAATATTGTATCAATTCCTCTGGAATTTGATGATGAAATCGAATTGGTCTATATCCAACACGAAAAGGCATTGCTGTCCGACATGGGAGAAAAATTCATCGATTACCTACTTGAAGAGGTAAAATTCGACAAAAAATAAATACAAATTTATATAGACAAACAAAATAATATGTTATAATATATTTATGAAAGCCGTTGAAAAGAAGTTTGAAATATTTCAATTTCTGTGTAGGAAACGCTTTCATTTTTTTATAATTTATGCTATAATAGACATATCATATATATTAAGGAGTGGTTAGATGGCTCAAAATAAAATGTTAGCTATGATTCTTGCTGGTGGACGTGGAACACGTCTAGAAGGGTTGACAAAAAAAGTCGCCAAACCAGCGGTCGCATTTGGCGGAAAGTACCGCATTATTGACTTTCCTCTCAGTAACTGTGCCAACTCAGGTATTGATATTGTCGGAGTTTTGACTCAGTATGAGCCTGTTCTCTTGAACTCATACGTTGCACAGTCTCAACGTTGGGGGCTTGATGTACAAGGATCTGGTGTCTTTGTATTACCACCGAGTGAAAAAATCGAAGGTTTCGGACTTTACAAAGGTACAGCCGACGCTATTACACAGAACATTGATTTCATTGATCTTCACGATCCTGAGTACGTATTGATTTTGTCTGGTGACCACATCTATAAGATGAACTACGACAAACTCCTTGATACACATATTCAGAAAAAAGCAGATGCCACGATTGCGGTTATCGAAGTTCCGATCAAAGAAGCTTCACGTTTTGGTATCATGAATACGGACGAAGATTACCGTATTGAAGAATTTGAAGAAAAACCAGAAAATCCTAAGAGCAATTTAGCATCAATGGGTATCTATATCTTCACTTGGAAGACCTTGAAAAAGTACCTTCAAGAAGATGACAAATTGGACACTTCATCTCACGATTTTGGGCACGACATCATTCCGAAATACTTAGAAGATGGCCGCACTCTCATTGCCCATCCATTCCGTGGTTATTGGAAAGACGTAGGTACCGTTAACAGCCTCTGGGAATCCAATATGGACTTGATTGATCACGCGGGAGATTTGGACCTTTCTGACCGCTCATGGAGAATTTACTCAGAAGACAAGGGCTCACCTGCTCAGGTGATTGGTGCGACTGCAACTGTTAAATCTGCCTATATTGATAAAGGGGCAGTTATTGATGGTACAGTAGAACATTCTGTTATTTCAACAGATGTACAGGTCAACCAAAATGCCGTAGTAAAAAATTCTGTCGTCCTGCCTGGTGCTATTATCGGCGAAGGTGTTGAACTTGACTACGTCATCGTCGCTGAAAATATTAAAATTGCCGACGGAGTTAAACTCACAGGAGACATCGACCATATCCTCTTGATTGACAAGAATGTGACCAAGTAAGAAAGGACTGCTATGCTAAGAAATACTCTCGGAATTGTAAATATTGAAGGAAACAACGTACATTTTGGTGACGTGATGAAGCACCGTGGCGTACAAGCTTTCGGTTTCTTAGGTCGTTATCGCCTAATTGACTTTGCTCTATCCAATATGTCAAACTCTGGAATTACAGAATTCCAAGTATACATGCCTGCCGAAATGCGTTCAACAATTCAGCACGTTGGTACAGGGAAACACTATAACATCAACAGCAAACGCGGTACCCTTCGCTTGCTCAATAGCGCAACAGACCCAAATAGTGTCTATCGTCACGATATTAATGCCTTCACAGAAAACATCCACTACATCGAAAAGTCTACAAAAGATTATGTGCTAGTTGCTCCATCTTACTTCATCTATAGCCAGGATTTTTCAAAAGTCATGGATGACCATATTGCAACGGATGCTGATATTACCGTTCTTTATAAAAACGTTTCAGATGCTAAAGAAAATTTCATCGGCTGCCAAACTCTCAAATTTGGTGAAGACCGTCGTGTCGTAGCTTTTGAGGAAAACCACGGTAAATATAAAAACCGTCCCGTTTCCCTTGAAGCCTACATTATGAAACGGACTACATTTATCGACTTGATTAAACGTGCTAACAAAGTGTCATCTCTCTACTGGTTAAAAGATATTTTACGTGATACAGTTGACCAGTACAAGATTATGGGCTATGCACATCGTGATTATGTCGCATGTATCAATACGACAGCTTCTTACTTCAATACTCAAATTGAATTGATTGACCAAGATACCCGCAAACTCCTCTTCAAACATGATTGGCCAATCCATACCCAAACAAGTGATAGCTCACCATGTTTGTATGGTCCATTGGCAGAGGTCAAACGTAGCCTAATTTCAAATGGAGCGAACATCAATGGTCAAGTCGAAAATTCAGTCATTGACCGCGATGTTATCATTGAAGAAGGTGTTGTTATCAAAAACTCAATCATTCTCAATGGCGTGACAATCAAGAGTGGGGCGAATATTGAAAATGCAATTATCGATAAAGCAACTAAAATTATTCACCCAATTGACATCAAGGGAAGCGAAACTTCGCCTTCATACTTGAAACCACACCAAATCATTTAGGAGTTAACATGACAAAAAAATCTGTTCTCTTTGTAGCATCTGAAGGACTTCCATTCATCAAGACTGGTGGTTTGGCCGATGTAATCGGTTCCTTACCTAAAGAATTGGTAAAACAGGGGTTGGACGTCCGAGTGGTACTTCCTCTCTATAAGAAAATTGCTATCAATAACCATGCTGATTTCGATTACGTATCAAGTTTTGATGTGCGGGCTGGCGACATCCAATCTATGGCAAATGTTTACAGTCAGGTTGTTGATGGAGTAACATTCTATTTTATTGAGCACCGCGATTTCTTTGAACGCGATGAACTATATGGATATGACGATGATGCCATGCGTTTTGGCTATTTCCAACATGCTACATGTCGTCTGTTAGAAGCACTTCATTTCTTCCCGGATGTCATGCACACACATGACTGGCACACTGCTGCCCTTCCATTCCTTTGCCGTACTTTCTATAGCTACCGCGAAGAATTCCGCAATATCAAGCATGTATTCACTATTCATAACTTGGCTTTTCAGGGAATTTTCCACAAACAAGCACTTTGGTCAGCGCTTGGCATGGACTATAGCTACTATTTGGATGGTATTGCACGTTTTCATGATGAATGTATCAGCTTCATGAAGCTTGGTATCCTATACGCTGACAAGGTTACTACAGTTTCTGAAACTTATGCTCGCGAAATCCTAACGGAAGAATTCGGCGAAAACATGCAGCATGTACTAGAGTTGCGCAAATATGACTTGGTTGGTATTGTCAATGGTATCGACTATGACAGTTGGGATAGTCAAACAGATCAGTACCTTGTGAGAAATTATAGTCTTGAAACGATTGAAAGTAAAAAGGCTAATAAACTGGCCCTGCAAGCACAATTTGCCCTTCCACAAGATGAGAATGTCCTATTGATAGGTATCGTCTCTCGTTTGACATGGCAAAAAGGGTTCTACCTCTTGACCGAGGTACTTGGCCATCTTCTTCAAGCCCATGTCCAATTTGTTATCTTAGGCAATGGTGAGGAAGACATTGAAAATGCCTTTAATCACTTTAAACATGCTTATCCTGATAAATTTGCATTCTACCGTGGTTACAATGAACCACTTGCCCATCAAATTTATGCAGCAAGTGATCTCTTCCTCATGCCTTCTATGTTTGAACCATGCGGCATTAGCCAGTTGATTTCAATGCACTACGGAACACTCCCTCTAGTGCGTGAAACAGGTGGCTTGGTTGATACTGTAGCACCATACAATATGTCTACCAAAGAAGGAACTGGTTTTAGCTTTGGAGGGCGTGACGCTTACAATATGCGACAAGTCTATGATTTAGCCCTTCAAACCTACTATGACCGTCCCGATGACTGGTATGCCATGGTTGAACAAGCTATGAAGCGTGATTTTAGTTGGACAGCTTCAGCAGAGAAATACATCTGGCTATACCGGGAAATTAGTGGTTAGGAAATAAGATGAAAAAATAAACTGAATCGGAGTGTGACCCTAGTCCACTCCTTTTCGGCAACGGAGATTGCTATGACAGAATTTACTGACCTAGATTTATATTATATGAATGCTGGTGAGCATACCACTCTTTACGAAAAAATGGGTGCTCACATTATAAAAGAACGAAACAAAATTATCGGAACCCAATTTCGTGTCTATGCCCCAAATGCCAGAGAAGTATTCTTAGTTGGCAACTTTAACGAGTGGCAACGCAGTCACTCTATGGAGCGTGAAATTGATGGAGTGTTTCAACTTTATGTAGATGGATTAAAATCCCTTGAAGATTATAAATACCTGATTATCACACACGATGGGCGTGAAATATATAAGGCTGACCCTTATGCATTTTTCAGCCAAGTTCGTCCAGACACTGCCTCTACAACCTACAATTCGCGTTATAAATTCAAAGATGACATCTGGATGTATAATCGTGTTAACTATGATTTTAAAGAACAGCCAGTATCCATCTACGAGGTGCACTTAGGTTCGTGGAAGCAAAAATTTGCTAATAAAAATGAAGGAGGAGCTCCTGTAGAAGCTTTCAATAGTTATAAGGAAATTACTCCACTTCTCATCGAACATATCAGGGAAAATAACTACACACATATTGAATTATTGCCAATTACCGAGCATCCTCTCGATGCGTCTTGGGGCTATCAGGTAACAGGCTACTACAGTCCAACTAGTCGCTATGGCAAGCCAGATGAACTTAAGTATTTAGTTGACCAATGTCACCAAGCAGGAATCGGAGTGATTCTTGACTGGGTACCACTTCATTTCTGTAAAGATGCTCATGGGCTCTACCAGTTTGATGGCAGTTGGCTATACGAATACTCCTACGAACAAGACCGTGAAAACCACCAGTGGGGGACTGCTAATTTTGACCTTGGAAAAGGGCTGACTCGTTCTTTCCTTCTTTCCAATTTAAAATACTGGTTGGAATATTTCCATTTTGATGGCATCCGTGTTGATGCACTATCTTATCTCCTCTATTGGCGTGGTGAAACAGATGAGGATAAGATAAATCATGCCGCAATTGACTTTATCAAACGTGTCAATGCCATGGTCCATACCGACTATAAGGGAGTCCTGATGATTGCTGAAGACTCTTCAAGCTTCCCTAAAGTCACACATTCTCTAGAAAATGGCGGTATTGGATTTGATATGAAATGGGATCTGGGCTGGATGAATGATACACTAAAATTCGTGGAACGCCCTGCTATTTATCGAAAATATCACTCAAATGAAATCACTTTTGGTATGTACTATAACCAAAACGAGCAATTCTTACTACCACTTTCGCACGACGAAGTTGTTCATGGGAAGCACTCCATTATCGAGAAGATGAATGGCGACTACGAAGATAAGTTCCATCTGGCTCGAGTCTACTACAGCTTTTACTTCGCCCATCCTGGAAAGAAATTACTCTTCATGGGAAATGAATGGGGTCATATCCGTGAATGGCACGAATATACAGAAATGGACTGGGGACTGCTACAATTTCCAATCCACCATTCTTTCTATCAAATGATGAAAACATTATCTACTTTCTATAAAGAACATGATGCTTTCTGGAAATATGACTACCAAGCCTATGAAAAAGGATTTAATTGGGTAAAAATAGATGAAGAAGCAAGCCTGTATGCTTTTTCTCGCACTAGTGATGAGCAAGAAATCTTGACTATTCATAACTTTAATGATCAAGAACTATTTGATGTACACTTGGATTTGCCAGCTGACAGCGAATATAAACTTGTCTTCTCATCTAATGCTATTCCAATGGACACATTTAGCCTCTATCCCGATGAAAATGGAGCTAGAATTACTGTACCACGTTTGACCAGTTTTTATCTAGAGCGTGTGAAATAATTATCTATAAAAAATGGAGTATTGATCCGACCCAAATTTTCTGTCTAACTTTTTGGGTGTAGCTCACTTACTCCATTCTTTTTTTCATGCAAAAGGGAGTGGGAAAGAACTCAACTAGTCAAAAAAGAGTTCGTCTTCCCACCCCCGCACAGTTGATTAGGTCAGATTTGGAGTGTGAAACACGAACAAATCTGCCAATCAACCACTGCGCTGAGATGTTGACACGAACTCTGAGAAGTGGCTTTGGACTTTTTGCCCAGCCTCTCGTTTCTCTTATTCAACACTTGTATATGTTGCAGCTTTCTCAAGGAAAGTATCAAACTCACCACTTGCTTTTACTTCTGCGATAACCTTGTCTATCGCAGTTTTTAGTTCTGTACTACCTTTTGGCAAAGCAATGACTTTCGAATTCTCATCAATCGTTGGAAATTCAACGGATGCAACGGCTAAATCTGAATTCTGTGAAACATAACCAGCAGCAACTGGAGAATCCATTAAAATAGCATCAACTTTTCCTGATTTGAGCTCATTTACGGCTTCACCCATCAAGGTTAAAGAAATCAGGTTAGCTTGACTAATGTTTTCTTGTGCGTAGGATTCTTGTGTTGAACCCTTTTGTACCGCGAGAGTTTTCCCCCTCATAGCATCAATTGAAGTGAGTGAATTAGCGCTATCTTTTTTGATAAGTAATACATCAGAAATTTGATAGTAACTTTCAGAGAAATCAAAAACTTTTGCACGCTCTTCCGAATAAGATAGACCAGCAATTGCAATATCAGCTTTGCCATTTTGAACGCTAGACAATACATTGTCAAAACTCATTGCTGAAACTTCAAGCTTGACCCCAAGTTCGTCGGCTATTTTTTGAGCCAACATAATATCTGCACCAACAACTTCATTCTTTCCATCAACTAGTGCCTGAAACTCGAATGGAGCATAGTCTGGACTAGTTGCCACTACCAATGTTCCTTTTTCTTTAATTTTATCTAATGCAGATTGTGATGATGTCGAAGAACAAGCTACCAATGTCAGTCCTGCTAAAACTGTTGCTGCTAATGCCAAGATTTTTTTCATATTTCCTAAATACCTTCTCTTTATTTTAATAAAATACTTATTCTAAAAAACAGAAGCTTATTGATTTTCATTGTATTTTCTTGCAGTTTTTCAGAATGTATTCTCATTTTAATTCATTTTTATACATTTGTCAAGAAAATATTATTTTTATTCAATTTAATCGTATAAAATTTAATTATTGGAAATGGATAATTCATAGGCTTCTTGAACAAATTGATCCATCTGTCCAGATTCCACTAGTTTTGTAATGACAGAGTCAACTTTTTCCTTTAAAGCTGTACTTCCTTTTGGTAAGGCAATAGCATAGGCATCTGAATAGCTACTTTTTATCTCAGTATCTAAAATAACCAAGTCATCATTTTTGGCAACATAGGCTTTCGCAATCGGCTCTTCAAAAATAACTGCTTCTAGCTTCTGTGATTTTAATTGATTAATCAGCTCTCCGTTCGAAGCTAGAGCAATAACCGTGGAAGACGGAAGCTGTTCTTTAGCAATTTGTTCTTGAATAGAACCTTTTTGTGCTCCTATATTTGCCTCAGCTAGAGAATCAAGCGATGTATATTGTGCAAGATCCTCTTTATTTATAATAACTTTATTGGTTGAGGTGTAGTAAGGAATGGAAAAATCATACACTTTTGCACGCTCTTCAGTGGCTGAAATTCCTGAAATGGCAATATCCGATTGCCCTGACTGGACATTGTTCAAAACATTATCAAAACTCATCGCTGAAAATTCGACTTCTACACCCAATTCTTGACCAATGGCTTTTGCAAGCTCAACGTCAGCTCCAACGATTGTATCTTTGCCATCAACCAGTGTTCTAAACTCAAATGGTGGAAATTCTGGATTCAATGCAACAATTAGTTTTCCCTTTTCCTGAACATCCTTCAAAGAAGTATCTTCTTGAGTAGCATTTCCACTACAAGCACTTAGGGTCATCGTTGCCAACAAAACCAATCCCGTCATAATATATTTTTTCATCATCATATTCTCCTTTAAAATAATCCTGTGCATACTTATACCGTTTTTTTATATAAAACATCGGACTTCCATTGTAGTAAAATGCATATTTTTTCTCCTTTTTTGAAATATAAAAACATTTTACGTCATTTTTATACATTTGTCAGCTTATTTGTTGTATTTTTATTCAAACAACATAAAAAAGAAGCTATTTCTAGCTTCTACCTAAAATTCTTATCCCACTCTCCATCGTCATTTTTTCTAGTATAAAAGAACTCGGACAAATCTGGCCCATCCATAACTTTTAAGATTTCAAGCAAGTCATAGGCCAAATCCATCTGAGGCAGGTCCGACTTCTCGACCCAACGCACCTCGCCTTCTTCAGTTGATCGGATAGTTCCTGTAAACTCTGTTGCCTTATAGAGAAATACAATGTAACGATGCCCTTCCTTATCCGGCCAATGTTTAAGACCAACCAAGCGAGCATCAGTGACTGTTAAACCTGTTTCTTCTTGCACTTCTCTAACAACTGAATCATGGAAATTCTCGCCTTCTTCAATATGTCCACCTGGAAAGGCAACACCAGACCAACGATAACGCTTGGGATCTCGAATCTGTACAACGACCTTCCCTTCCTTATCTTCGATTAGACACATGTTGGTCAAAGTGACCATTTCTTTTCTAGCCATTTTCTCTCTCTTTCTGTTTAAAAATCATTCTATATTCTGTACGTTCTGCACCTAAATTGACCGTTTTTTTGACGCCATCAAATCGGAAGCCCACTTTTTCATAGAAGGCAACGGCACGCGCATTCCCCTCCAATACCCAGAGAGTAACGGTTTCGTAGCTCTGCAATTTTTCCAAAGCTGCCTGCATGAGCTGGTAACCTATCTTCTGATTATAATAGTCCGCCAAGACATAGAGGGCGTAGAGCTCCCCTGCCCCTTGCAAATCCTCCTGACTAGACGAGCCGTAACAGGCAAAGCCAACCACCTTATCATCCATCACAGCTATCAAGATATTCTGAGGATACCGAACTGCCCAGTCTTGACAGCGTTCTAAGGTGTAAGTATTCTTTAAAAATTCCTGAGGTAACAAGTCAGCATAGGCCTCCTGCCATGATTTCCAATGAACATAGGCCTTGCCTAGCATTTCACTTTTCGTTTCCAATGGTTTAATCATCATCTAATGTACCTCCGAATTTTTTCCTCTAGTATACATTAAAAAAACAAGTTGGCACAAGACCCAATGTCATTAAGTTAACTAACCTATCACGTTTTGTAGTGGGTTAGTTAACTTAATGACATTGCCGTCAACTCCTTCTTACCTTTTTTACCAAATCTAACAGCCAATAACAAGAGAGACACCCCACCCGCCACCAATAGTCTGGTTTCTACAGAGCCAGTATTTGGCAAAACTTGAGACGTACTTATCGATGGAGTAGATGCTGTGCCAGTAGCTGGACGATAGATCAGGTAATAATTTGCATCCGTTTCCTGAGCTAAACCAGGCAAGTCACGAATAATCAACTCCTTTTCTGCATCTGTCAATTCTTGCTCTGTCACATAGGAATAATTGATAGACTGAGCACTAGCTGACGGTGATGCTGCAACCGATGACGCAAAAAACAAACTTGCTACAGCTGCCGAGACAAGTCCAATTGACAGTTTCCGAAAACCGAACCGCTGTCGTTTTTCACCAAAAATATTTTTCATAAAAACTTCCCTATTCCCTAAATAGTATAGAAACCATTATAACCTTTTATAGGGACGAGGCTGGGCAAAAAGTCCAAAGCCACTTCTCAGAGTTCGTATCAACATCTCAGCGCAGTGGTTGATTGGGTTTAACAGTCCAGTGGACTGTTAAAGGTTGGAGATAAGATTTGCGAAGCAAATCTCAGCAATTCGTGTTTCACACTCCAAATCTGACCTCTACGACTGATGCGAACAGAGTTCGCCTTATCTCCAACCTCAAACTGTCTCCCAGACAGTTTTGTAGCGAACTTTGTTCGCTCTATTTCCAACTTCCAACTGTCCCCCAGACAGTTGGAACTATGCGGGGGTGGGAGTGAAGCAGTCTAGGAATAGACTGTTTCAGCTCAACAACTTAAAACGAAAAATTGTTGGCGAACTCTTTTTCTACCATTTGTCAAGCCTATCAAGGTATTTGATGAAAAATATTTTGAGTTCAATAGTCAACATAAGGTGTTACAATAATATAGCATAAACAATCTTACTGATTTTGGGTAGAACGATAATCGTAAAGTTTGTTATGCGTTATGAGGTAATACATTGTCCGAATGAGACGATGTATGGAGGCAATCGTGTGTGGCTTTGTAGAAGTCGTTTGCGATTGTCTTTTTCGTTTCTCATAAAAGTCGGCGATATGGCAAGGATTGGTGTGACTGGCTGAAGCGATATTGTGAATACATTTGAACAGAATCTTTCTAGCGTAGGGATTGCCACGCTTGGTAATGTGTTCCTTAGCTAAAAAGTTACCCGATTCATAGTGTCTGAGGTCAATACCGATAAAGGCATTGATTTGGTTGGCAGACTGAAAACGGCGAATATCTCCCAGTTCACCAATAATACTTGTTGCAGTAGTCTCAGCTATTCCAGGAATAGAGAGCAGAATGTCATATTCAGGTAATGGCTGAGCTAGTTCCACCATTTGGTCTAGGACAGTTTGTCTCTGTTCAGAAAGCCGAAGCAATTCTTTTCCATAGTAACGAACCTCTTCCAGCATTGGAGAGGTTTTCTTGACGGCACAATAAGATTGATTAGCTAGTGCTATCAGCTTCTCAGCTAAATACGCCACACGCTTGTCCGAAATACGTTTTGAGGTGGACTGACGGATGCTCTCTGAGAGTTCGTCCTTGCTTAAATCAAGCACGAAGTCCTTGCAAGGAAACGCAGTAACTAAGTTCCAGTATTGTTCCCCAGTTGGCTTTGATAAGACAGTCTCTATCTCTGGAAACGTGACTTGCAAGACCTTGTGCAGACGGTTTTTAGCTCGAACGATGTCCTCAGTTAAGTTCTGATAGAAGCGACTTAAATCTCGCAGTTCTTGATAGACTTCTTCTTGGACATAAGTGGGTTTACGATTCAGCACAAATTGAGATTGAGCCAGTTTTTCGGCGTCAATTTGATCTGTTTTCCGCACACGCAAGCTATCCAGTTGCTTCTTAGCTTCTAAGGGATTAAGCCGTGTATAAGCGTAGCCATGTTCATCCAGAAAAGCTTGGAGACGACGAGAATAGACATCTGTTGCTTCAAAGATGATTTCTGGCTTATGGACGGTTTTCAAATCGCCAAGTAGCCGAGCAAAGCCTAAGGCGTCATTGGACATGGTATAGCCATGAACTTTCTCACCATTGACTAGAATGGCCACTTCTGAACTTGCCTTACTCACATCAATCCCAAAAACTGCACGCATGATATTACCTCTTTGTCTTGAATGATTCCTTGTTTTAGTGATGTCATTTTCAATACTCGACGTCTGGCGTCCCACATACTTTGATAACATTCTTTCTAAAACAGGTGCCTTGCCAGTTTTTGATGCGACGTCTAGCGTCAAAAGAGTTCTCGACTTAACAAGACACCTCTACTTTATCAGAAAGAAAAAGTAGTGACTACTCTCTCTCGTCGGAGATTTCCTCACTACTAATCTTAGTATGTTTTTGACCAGTCGAGTTCTTTCCCACTCCCAAGTCCACAAGTAAAAATTTTAAGTATTATAAAAGGTGGCAGGTCAATTTCTACCTGCCGCCTCTTGTAATTTCATTCTACTTAAATCACTGAACCTAGTAACTCTTACTACATATTCTTCAACTCAATGACCATATCACGAATCTGGGCTGCCAGTTCAAAGTCAAGCACTTCTGCTGCTTCCTGCATTTGACCTTCCAGTTTCTTGATTATAGCCTTACGTTCATCTTTATTAAGAGCATTGAAGTCCACCACTTCTTTCTTGTCCTGAGTGACAGCCTTAGTCACGCTTATCAGGTCACGGATCTCTTTCTTAATGGTCTGTGGAATAATTCCATGCTCCTCATTATAAGCCATCTGGATTTGACGGCGGCGGGCTGTTTCGTCCATAGCCTTGCGCATGGACTCGGTGACCTTGTCCGCATACATAATCACATGACCTTCAGAGTTACGAGCTGCCCGACCAATAGTCTGTATGAGCCCCCGTTCATTACGGAGGAAGCCTTCCTTGTCAGCATCTAGAATAGCCACCAGACTAACTTCTGGCACGTCAATCCCTTCACGCAAGAGGTTAATCCCTATCAAGACATCAAAGACACCCAAACGCAAATCACGGATAATCTCCGTCCGCTCCAAGGTCTTGATGTCCGAATGCATATACTTGACCTTGACACCCATTTCTTTAAGATAGTCGGTCAAGTCCTCTGCCATTTTCTTGGTCAGGGTGGTAATAAAGGTCCGCTCGCCTTTTTCAACACGGGCATTGATTTCACCTAAAAGGTCGTCCATTTGGCCCATGGTTGGACGGACTTCCACCTCTGGATCCAAAAGCCCTGTCGGCCGAATAATCTGCTCGACAACGGTCTCTGTCTGCTCCATTTCATAGTCACCCGGCGTCGCAGATACATAGACAATCTGGTGGACATGGCTCTCAAATTCTTCCCTGCGCAGCGGACGATTATCCAGTGCACTCGGGAGGCGGAAACCATAGTTGACCAACATCTCCTTGCGTGAGCGGTCACCATTGTACATACCCTTAATCTGCCCCATGGTCATGTGGCTCTCGTCAATCATAATCAGGTAGTCTTCAGGGAAAAAGTCCAGCAGTGTGTACGGAGGCTCGCCCTCGCTTCGCCCGTCCATGTGTCGTGAATAGTTCTCAACTCCGTTGGTGTAACCCATTTCCCGAAGCATCTCGATGTCGTAGTCGGTTCGTTGTTTCAATCGCTGAGCTTCTAAGAGTTTTCCTTCTGCCTCAAAGACCTTGAGCTGCTCTTCCAGTTCCGCCTGAATCTTGGCAATAGCCGTTTCCATGTGGTCATCGTTGGTCACGAAGTGGGTGGCAGGGAAAATGGCCAAGTGATCCACATCGCCCAAAACCTTACCAGTCAGGCTTTCAATCTCACGAATGCGGTCGATTTCATCCCCGAAAAACTCCACACGGAAGGCGTGTTCGTCACGGGAGGCTGGAAAGACTTCTACTACATCCCCACGCACACGGAACCGTCCCCGTTGGAAGTCAATGTCGTTGCGCTCAAACTGGATATCTACCAGAGAATTGAGCAACTGATCACGGGAAATCTCCTGACCTGGTCGCAGACTGACCACGCTGTCAGAATATTCCTTGGGCGAACCCAAACCATAGATACAAGAAACCGAAGCTACAACAATAACATCGTTTCGCTCCAGCAGGGCTGAGGTTGCTGAGTGACGGAGTTTGTCAATCTCATCATTGACCGAGCTATCCTTCTCAATATAGGTATCGCTGGACGGGACATAGGCTTCGGGCTGGTAGTAATCGTAGTAGGACACGAAGTATTCTACCGCATTTTCTGGGAAGAACTCTTTGAACTCACTATAAAGCTGACCAGCCAAGGTCTTGTTGTGGGCGATAACCAGAGTGGGCTTATTGACACGGGCAATGACCTGACTCATGGTGTAGGTCTTACCAGTACCAGTCGCCCCCATGAGAATCTGGGCTTTTTCGCCCCCCTCGATATTATCAACCAAGGTTTCAATGGCTTGGGGCTGGTCACCAGACGGTGCATATTTTGACACAAGTTTAAATTGGTTTTCAGTATTTCGATTAATCATACTTCTATTTTATCATAAGTTCGACTAATGGAGAAACATTCTAAACCATTCACAACTATGTCCAAAATATTAAATTTTCTCACATTTTAATGACTTTGTATGTCAGAAATTCTAACATTATAAAAACCTCTATTTTGCATTAATTTTCAGAATATGATATACTAGGACAGTTATTTTATAATAGAAGGAGTATGGAAATGAAGAAAAAATTACTCATATTATTGGCAAGCATTCTGCCAGTATTCTTTATTTTTACTGGCGTTAAAGCTGACGATACTATTGATATCGTATTTGACAATGCTTACGCCCCATTCGAGTTTAAAGACTCAGATCAAATTTATAAAGGATTAGATGTTGACATCATCAACGAAGTAGCCAAGCGCTCAGGTTGGACCATGAATCAAAGCTTCCCAGGATTTGATGCAGCTGTCAACGCTGTACAGGCTGGATCTGCGGACGCCCTAATGGCAGGTACAACTATCACCGAAGCGCGTAAGAAAGTATTTACTTTCTCAGACCCTTATTTCGACACCAAAATCGTTATCGCTACCACAAAGGCAAATACCATCTCTTCATATAAGGACCTTAAAGGTAAGACTGTCGGTGTCAAAAACGGTACCGCAGCCCAAAACTTCCTAGAAGAAAACAAAGACAAGTACGGATACAACGTAAAAACTTTTGATACTGGCGATTTGATGTATAATAGCCTTTCTGCTGGTGCTGTTGATGCTGTAATGGACGACGAAGCGGTTATTCAATACGCCATCCAACAAGGTCAAGACCTAAGCATTGACATCGAAGGCGAAGCAATCGGTTCATTTGGTTTCTCTGTAAAAAAAGGTAGCCAATATGAATATCTTGTTGAAGACTTTAACAAGGCTTTAGCTGAGATGAAGAAAGATGGCACCTACGAAACAATCATGAACAAATGGTTAGGAGCTTCTACCACTTCTGCCGAAAGTACAGATTACTCATCTCGCTTAAGCTTAACAGGAAACGCATCAACTAAAGCAACACCTGTCAAATCAAGCTACACAATTGTGGCAGATTCTTCTTTTGCTCCATTTGAATACCAAGATGAATCAGGTAACTATGTCGGGATTGACATGGAATTAATCAAGGCAATCGCTGAACAACAAGGATTTACTATTACCATTCAAAACCCTGGTTTCGATGCTGCACTAAATGCTGTTCAAGCTGGACAAGCTGATGCAGTTATTGCCGGTATGTCTATCACAGATGCTCGTAAGGAAATATTTGACTTCTCAAACGCCTACTATACTTCAAACATCCTATTAGCTGTTAAAAATGGTAGTGACATCGCTTCTTACGAAGACTTAAAAGGGAAAACTGTTGGGGCTAAAAATGGTACTGCTTCATATAGTTTCTTAGAAGAAAACAAGTCAAAATATGGTTACACCCTAAAAGCCTTCGACGAAGCTTCAAGTATGTATGACAGTTTAAACTCTGGTTCTATTGATGCTCTTATGGATGACGAAGCCGTTCTTCTATATGCCATCCAACAAGGTCGCAACTTTGCAACACCAATTCCTGGCGAAAAATCAGGTGAGTACGGTTTTGCCGTCAAAAAAGGTGCCAACCCTGAATTAATTGAAATGTTTAACAACGGCTTAGCTGCCCTAGTTGAATCAGGTAAGTATGATGAAATCCTTAATAAGTATTTCAACTCAACTGAAGAAGCAAGCACATCGACTTCAACTGTTGATGAGACAACGATTGTTGGTCTTTTGAAAAACAACTACGGTCAGTTGCTCTCAGGTCTTGGTATCACAATCGGACTTGCTCTTCTATCATTTGCTATTGCAATTGTCATCGGTATTATCTTCGGTATGTTTGCTGTCAGCCCAGTTAAAGCACTCCGTGTTACTTCATCTGTTTTTGTAGATGTTGTTCGTGGTATTCCTCTCATGATTGTCGCTGCATTCATCTTCTGGGGTATTCCAAACTTAATCGAGTCGATTACTGGTCAACAATCTCCAATCAATGACTTTGTCGCTGGTACGATCGCCCTATCCCTCAACTCCGGTGCCTATATTGCTGAGATTGTTCGTGGCGGTATTCAGGCAGTTCCAGCTGGTCAGATGGAGGCGTCTCGCAGTTTGGGTATTTCCTACGGAACAACCATGCGTAAGATTATCCTACCTCAAGCTGGTAAAATTATGTTGCCTAACTTTATTAACCAGTTTGTTATTACTCTGAAAGATACTACTATCATTTCTGCGATTGGTTTGGTCGAACTCTTCCAAGCAGGTAAAATCATTATTGCACGTAACTACCAATCCTTCCGTATGTATGCGATTCTTGCTATCATTTACTTGGTAGTTATCACACTCTTGACTCGCTTAGCACGCAAACTCGAAAAAGGAGGCAAATAATGGCTCAATTAAAAATCAACGTCCATGACTTACACAAGTCTTACGGTAAAAACGAGGTCCTCAAAGGTATTACTGCTAAGTTCTATGAAGGCGATGTTGTTTGTATCATCGGTCCTTCTGGTTCAGGTAAATCGACCTTCCTTCGTACAATGAACTTACTTGAAACCATTACAAGTGGTCAAGTAACAGTCGATGGATATGATTTGACAGACCCTAAGACAGACGTCGATGCCTTCCGTGCCAATGTCGGCATGGTATTCCAACACTTCAATCTCTTCCCACATATGTCTGTACTTGACAATATCACATTTGCGCCAATCGAACACAAATTGATGGACAAGTCTGAAGCTGAAAAAGTCGGCATGGAATTATTGGAAAAAGTTGGATTGGCAGACAAACGCGACGCTATGCCAGACAGCCTTTCAGGTGGTCAAAAGCAACGTGTTGCTATCGCTCGTGCGCTGGCAATGAATCCAGACATCATGCTCTTTGACGAACCAACTTCTGCCCTTGACCCTGAAATGGTTGGCGATGTACTCAACGTTATGAAAGACTTGGCAGAACAAGGTATGACCATGTTGATCGTCACACACGAGATGGGCTTCGCCCGCAAGGTTGCTAACCGTGTTATCTTTACAGATGGTGGTCAATTCCTTGAAGATGGCACTCCTGAGCAAATCTTTGATAACCCACAACACCCACGTTTACAAGACTTCCTAGATAAGGTATTGAACGTGTAGATATGCAAAAAGCCTTTGACCCAAAGAGTCAAGGCTTTTTGAGTTGCTTCAAATAATCATTTGCCTCTTTTCTGTAGGTAAATATAAAAATATTCTTGTCCTTATATATGGATAGCAGATTGAAAATATTGGGGCGGACCTGCGTTCGAAAATTCTTTACAAACTCTAATAATTCTTCATCGACAGTCATCGAAACCCACGGTATATCCACTCTCGGTTTGCCAACACGACTGTATAGACCTTCCACGCACACTGCTTCTGGGTAATCTAAAAATAGTATCGTATCACAAGCCGCCATTCGAAGTTTATAAGTCCCCCTATAATTACCATCAATAATCCACTCTTCTTGCCTTAATACTTCCTCTTGACGAGCTTGAAAAACTTCTCTAGCAACTGTTGTCTTGTCCGGTAACCAGTTTAACTGATCCAAATGATAGAGGGGCAATCCTGTAATTTCTTTCAATTTCAGTGAAAAGGTCGATTTTCCAGCACCAGGGCAACCAATAATCATTACTTTCTTCATACTGTTAACCTATAGGACCAACCTTTCTCAGTCTTTTCAACAGCTTCAAAGCCACATTTCTCAAATAGTTTACGGGAGCCCGTATTCCAGTCATAAATTTCTTCGACAAGTATTTCCTCAAGACCCACTTCCCTTGCACGCTCGATCATTCGCTGTAATACCTTAGTCCCGATTCCCTTTTTCCAATACCGCTTATCTCCAATGGCAATGGCAAAATCATCTGCAAACAGCGTCACATCACCAATTGGGATAAACTGATCGTCTTCAAAAATTTCAATAAAGTAACATTCGCCATTTTTAGACAAATAATCATACATACGATTGAGCAAGTCAAGACTATAACGTTCTTTATCGCCATCAACAAGCCAGACCAATTCCAAATCTTGGTGCCATTCAAAAGCAAAATCATGCTGACCATCATACCGACGTAAACGGACTTGTTTGTCTATTTCTAAAATATCTGCTTGCTTAATTCCAGTGATTGCCATTTCGGATCCTCTCTCATTTACAATACGTTCATTTTAACATACATCTCTATCAATATCAATAAATGTTATAGCACGTTAATTGACAAGATTTTATCAAAATGCTATACTGAAATAAATAAAGCATGCGAGGTAAGGAGAAATGGACAATAACAAGTAAACTCAATCTAAGTTCTATACTTATTTAGTAGTTTTCTTGCGTCCATTTTTCTGTTTCCTCTATTCCTTGAATAGGGTCTTTTTGAGCAGATTTCGACACACTACTAAATAGGTAGTGTGTTTTTTCTTGTAAAGGAGGCCTTATGCTACTAGCCACTCAACACCTAACCCTCGACCATCAAAAAGATTTGAGAAATCTGGTTCATGACCTAAACCTCATTGTCAACCCTAGCGATAAAATAGCTATCATCGGCGAAGAAGGAAATGGAAAATCCAGTCTATTACTCACCTTGATGGATTCAACTCTTGTCGCCGACTACCTACTCATATCAGGCAGCATTCACCGATATTTTCACTCGCCAGTCTACATTCCCCAAGGTCTTCCATTGGAAATGGCAGAGCTAACCTTGAACGACTACTTCTTCGGAGATATGGACAGTGACATTGATTACCGCCTACTCTACCTCTATGCTGAGCAGCTCCAGTTTAACAGCGAACGATTTGCCAGTCAACAATTGATTGGAAGCCTGTCAGGTGGCGAAAAATTAAAAATTCAGTTAATCAAATCTCTAGCAACTCCATCTGATATTATTTTTCTGGATGAGCCGTCCAATGACTTGGATTTAGATACCTTACTTTGGCTTGAAAACTACATCATTACTAGTCCTAAAACCATTCTATTTGTTTCCCACGATGAAGACTTTCTTAGCAGAACAGCTACAAAAATCATTCACCTAGAATCTGTTAAAAAGAAAACACTTGCACAGACTAAGGTTGAAGAACTAGATTACCAGGATTACGCATTGGGACGCCATCAAGCTTATCAGAAGCAGGTCCAGCAAGCTCGGAACGACAAAAAAGAATTTGACAAAGCCATGAACAAGCACCTACGTCAAAAATCACAGGTTCGTCATACCTTGCTCAACACCCATGATGCCACACTAGGACGGCTCATAGCCAAGAAAATGAAGAATGTCTTATCACGTGAAAAACGCTATGAAAGAATGAAGGAAAATCTTACACAAGTTCCTTTTCATGAAGATGCCATTTCCCTCTTCTTCTCAGACATTTCACCACTACCAGCTAGAAAACAAGTGCTTCACTTAGAAAACTTCCAATTAAAGGTTGACGAACGACTACTCGTTCAAAACATCCACTTCAACTTAAATGGACAAGAGAAAATTGGCATCATTGGACAAAATGGAATTGGTAAATCCAGCTTTCTAAAGATCATCTATCAGAAACTCAGGCAACGAGCAGATATAAACTTGGGCTACATGCCCCAGCACTATACAGAAGTCCTTGATGAGCCTAACACTCCACTTGATTTTTTATTAGAAAATGGCAATCGTGAGCAGGAACAACTTATCTTGACCCATCTAGCCAGTCTGCAGTTTACGCGACAAGAAGTTCATCACAAGATCAGTGAACTTTCGGGGGGACAAAAAGCCAAGTTACTCTTGTTAAAAATGGTTCTTGAACAAGCCAATTTTCTCTTATTAGATGAACCCAGTCGAAACTTCTCTCCCACTTCTCAGCCATATATTCGTCAATTATTTTCCGATTATCCAGGTGGTTTGGTATGCGTATCACACGACAGACGCTTTTTGAAAGAAGTTTGTCAAAGAATCTATCGACTAACTGAAAATGGACTGGAAGAACTAGAACAGATATAAAAAAGAAAAATGGCACACACGCCAAATTTCCTTTTATTTTTTCATAAAGAATGAAGCCATGCTATTCGGTTCACAACCTATAATTTATCAAGAGCAAGTTGCAAATCTTCTAGCAAATCATTGATATTTTCAAGACCAACAGATAGGCGGATTTGATTTGGTGTGACACCAGCAGCAAGTAAATCTTCCGGAGCTAACTGAGCGTGCGTAGTTGTAGCTGGATGAACTACTAGTGATTTAGCATCGGCAACGTTTGCTAGATTAGAAAAGATTTCCAAACTATCAATAACCTTACGCGCCTCTTCCGCTCCGCCTTTTACTTGGAAAGAGAAAATAGATCCAACACCTTTAGGCAGGTACTTATCCGCCAAAGCCTTATAAGGACTATCTGGAAGTGATGGATAATTGACCGACTCTACCTGAGGATGACTAAGTAAAAAGTCAACAATTTTTTCAGCATTAGATACATGACGCTCTACACGGAGAGACAAGGTTTCTAACCCTTGCAAAAGCAAGAAGGCGTTGAATGGAGAAAGGGCGGCACCTGTATCGCGAAGTAATTGTACACGAACTGCTACAATAAATGCAGCTGCACCAATATCACGAGTATAACTAATGTTATGATAGCTTGGATCTTCTTCAACAAATTGCGGAAACTTACCAGATGCCGCCCAATCAAACTTGCCGCTATCGACAATCACACCGCCAATGGTCGTACCATGCCCACCGATAAACTTGGTTGCTGAATGGACGGCAATATCAACACCATGAGAAAATACATTAATCAAATATGGAGTTGCGAAGGTATTATCTGAAACAAGCGGGATGTGGTGGTTGTGTGCAATTTCTGCTAATTTTTCAAGATTAGGAATATTGATAACAGGATTTCCCAAGGTTTCAATAAATACCAGTTTTGTATTATCTTTAATCGCAGCTTCTACCGCTTCAAAATCATCAATATCTACAAAGCTTGTTGTAATACCATAGCGAGGAAGGGTTTCTTTGAATAGGTTAAAAGTCCCACCATAGAGTGTCGTTGCCGCCACAATGTGATCACCAGCATGCGCTAATGCTAGAATAGTGTATGTGATGGCTGCCATTCCTGAAGAAGTGGCCAAGGCACCAATCCCACCTTCTAAGGCTGCTACACGATTTTCAAAAGTAGAGACAGTCGGATTCGTGATACGAGTATAGATATTCCCCGGTTTACGTAAAGCGAATAAATCTTCTGCTTCTTGAGCATCTTCAAATACATAGGAAGTGGTTTGATAAATCGGTACTGCGCGTGATTTTGAAGCAGAATCAACTTCTTGTCCAGCATGGAGTTGAAGGGTTTCAAATGAAAATTCTCTAGTCATAAAGGTACTCCTTTGGTCTTTTTCTGTATTCTACCTCATTTTTACCATCTTGACTAATACTTAAACATTAGAGATATGTATAGTTAACAACTATAGCCACTAATCAGTTATCCTATAAGAAAAATTTTTCTATATTACATGAATACTAAACAAGCACTTAAATGACTAAAATGTCAGTCAGTAAAAGCGGAGAAATATACTTCAAAAATCGTGACTTTTCTTCTCGACATGCAATTAATGGACAAGCTACTGGAGGAAAAATGGTGCAAGCTTTTCCCTTCTTTACGAAGCTGACAAATCCCATTTCTTTGTCGTTTTACGGTCATCATTTCGTAGTCAACGAAATCGATTCATCAAAGTAGGCCAATAGTTAAAGATTTTACTAAATTAATGCATTTAGGTCTAAAAAGACTTAATGACTAAATTTTAGAACAAGTTTTATTCCATTTTATCTGATGTTCGTTAGATATACTTCCACGAAAAAGAGGAAGCCGGGCAAACCATAATGGATTACTTGCCCAGCTTCCTTAACAGAAAACAGATATTATCCTAGAACAATTCTTTGTAATATGAGATTGTCTCATCTAATGTTGGCATGAATGGATTTCCTGGTGCACAAGCATCAATCAAGGCATTCTTAGAAAGGTATTCAAAGTCAAAGTCTTCTTCTTTGATGTCCAACTCTGTTAATTTCTTCGGAATACCGACTTTAGCTGACAATTCTTCGATTTGTGCAATGGCATAGTCAGCACATTCTTCGTCTGACTTGCCTGCGATATCAAGACCTAAAGCTTTTGCAACATCGCGGAAAGCTGCTGGTACACGTTTGGCATTTTCACGTTCTATGATTGGCAAAATCATTGCACAGCAGACGCCGTGTGGTAGATCGTAAACAGCTCCCAACTGGTGAGCCATCGAGTGCACATAACCTAAACCAGCATTGTTAAAACTCATACCGCCAAGGAAAATAGCATGGACCATAGCCTCACGGGCTTCGATATCTTGTCCGTTTTCAACTGCTCGTGGTAGGTATTCTTTAATTAACTCAATGGCACCCATAGATAATTTTTTGGTTACACCGTATGCTCCAGGAGTTACCAAGGCTTCGATGGCATGAGTCAAGGCATCCATACCTGTTGCTGCAGTCAAAGCTGCAGGCTTGGACAACATAAGCTCAGGATCGTTGACTGACATAACAGCTAGACTGTTTTTATCCACCATAACCATTTTAACCTTGCGTTCTTCATCGGTGATAACGTAGTTAATGGTGATTTCGGCTGAAGTACCTGCAGTTGTATTGATTGCTACAACTGGCAGACCAAGTTTTTCTGACTTATGCAATCCTTCATAGTCTTGTGGTTTACCACCGTTTGTCGCCATGATAGAAATACAGCTTGCCGCATCCTGAGGAGAACCACCACCAACTGAGATGATGAAATCACAGTCATTTTCCTGCAAAACTGCTAGACCATCAAATACATTTTTACAAGTCGGATTAGGATCAACCTTACTAAAGACTACGTAGTCAATACCTACTTCATCAAGTGGCTTGGTAACTTTAGGTAAAATATTACTTGTTCGGATAAAATCATCTGTTACAAGCAGAGCCTTTTTGTAGCCCAAATTCTTGACATAACTACCAATTTCGTTGACACAACCGCGACCAATCAAATTGACTGCTGGGACGTAAAATGTTGCCATAGACAAGCTCCTTTATTTATTTTATTTTTATATTATTATACTATAAATAGCAAGTTGTGTAAAGGTTTTGTGAAATTTTTAACGTAAAAAATTTCATCCTGCCCAAGACAATGATTCACCATCTACCTTACTGCTACTCCGCAACAATTCGTTTACTTGATGAATGGTTTAAAATTCAGTAAAATAATGTTTACGAGGAGGGAAAATGATGAATTTACTCGAGTATATCGGCCCGATTCTCTTCATTACTGCAATCATTAGCTACAGTCTCTACCGGAGGTTTAAAGATAGCAAAGCCACTATTAACGTACCAAAATGTCCAAAATGTAAGTCAGAAAAACTTCAAAAATACCCTCCCAAAAAACGCGAATATTTTCCTCGAGATGCAATTATTGGTCAAGCAATTGGTGGAAGAAACGGCGCAATGTTTGCCCTTCTTTATGAAGCTGATAAAACTCATTACCATTGTCGATTTTGTGGACATAATTTTGCAATAAAAGAAAATCGTTTAATTAGAGAATCCTAAAATTATCAATTTAAACCTTGAACATCATTTTACCTTCAAAAAGCAAAAACAACTGATAAAATATTCTAGCAGATTTCAATTTGGAATTGTCTATAGGTCTGACAAACTCCCCCCATCCAACTGCTACGAATCAATGTCTAGAAAACACATTACCAAAGTTATTGTTATTCAGACCCTGGTCAAAAATCATAAAATAGAAAACAGCTTAGAATCAACGTTTCTGGAAATGTAATTCTAAGTTGTTTTTTGAACAAATTTGTATTTGGAGAGAATATTTGCACATCCACAGTATGATAATATCGTCTCAATCTTTAAAAGATATGAATACCAATCTCAGTAAAATGAAATAAAAGGTTAACGAAGTATTCTAATAAAATAGTCCTTTATCAATTTAATGCAGTGGCACACAAAATAAAGATTAGTGATATCCTAGACTTATTGAATAAAAAGATATCGAAAATCAAACTTAACTAGCATACCCATTATTTTCTTCAAAGTTCTCCATCATTTCCTTCTGCATAAGTATAATTTCGGAACGAAACACATTAGCCAAAGTGGATTGATTGATGATTTGACAATCGATTCGCACAGATGTCAAGACTCTCTCAACTAGACTTTCGACTTCTGAACTGTTACGAATCCCCATATCCCATAGTTCTTGCAAGACTGATTTTTCATATCTTCTTTCATACTCAGACATCCCCTGCTTCGCCCAAAACAGTTGACCACTCTCATTCTCCAGCCAATTCCAAACCAGAACAGGATTTTTTACTAAAGGTTTCTCAATTTGACAAGATTGACAAAGAACCATTTTATTAGACAAAGAATAGGACATCGGCCAGATTTTATTGACAATTTGACAAGCAGATACAGCAAAAGAAGATTTACATCTCCAGCAACAACCACTCAAATTATCTTCGACGTCACAAATTCCCATGTCAACTAAAGTACTTGCCCAATATTCTTCAACCTCTTTGACTCCTGTTTTTTTAGCTACTAATCCAAACATTTTTATAATCTCCTTTAATAATCAATCAAATTTGAAAAGTCGATAGAATACCAAATTTAAAATAAGCTCTAGAAAATAGTCCAAATAAATTTATTTTTTTCATTCGACTTGATCTTTCTGCTTATATATTACCACCAATTTTTTGCTTTGTCAAACACGTTAAACAAAATTGAAAAAAATATTTTTTAATGGTATAATTAGTTAAACAGATAAGGAGACAACCATGATTTTAGGTGATATTTTAAAAGAATACCGAAGTAAGAATAAATTATCAATGGATAAATTCGCTGAATTATCTGGTTTAACAAAAGGTTATATTTCTATGTTGGAAAAGAACCAGCATCCCAAAACCAAAAAAGCTCTCCTGCCAACGATGGATACGCTAGAAAAAGTCGCTAAGGGCATGGCTATATCGGTTGGTGAGCTAATCGAGCAACTAGATTCCAATCAGGATATAGCTTTAACGATTACTCCTTCCCAATTTAATCTCTTTCAACAGCCTATTCATCCAGAGGTTCAAACCTTGGACAATGAATTAAAAGGTGATTTCCATGCACAATGGTTAGCTTTTGGTCAAGAACAGTTAGCAGCTATGCAAACTACCTCAGTTACTCCTTCTGCTTCTATTCTTCACTTGGATGACTATCGGGAGCGAATCGAATTACCTGTTCCTGGTAAGGTTTCTGCCGGTACAGGTTACTGGCAGGATACAGATATGAACAATCTTGTATCATTCTATAACGATGAGATTCCAGATAACCAATCTTATGATACAATCGCTCAGGTTGTGGGAGATTCTATGGCTCCGCATATCGAGGATGGAGACTATCTCTTCATTCGCCTAACTCCTCATATTCCTCTAAATACGATCGGAATTTTTTCAGTAAACGGAGAAAATTTTGTTAAGAAATTCAAAGGTGACTATTTGCAATCACTCAATTCTGACTATGATGATATCTATTTTAGCCCAGAAGACGATATTCGACCTATTGGTCAAGTTGTAGATATTTATAGTCCAGATTGATTTCTAAGCCTAGTTAATCACTAGTTATATTGGCTACATTCATCCATCTAGTTTTGGAAAGTCTGTTCGTATAGCTGGCGTTTTTTCCTACTGAAAACAAACTGAAAAGCACAGTAAAAGGAGGCTATGACAGCCTCCCTTTTATATGTCAAATTGGAAAAGTCCATTACCAGATAGTTATTTGACAACAAGTTAATGATTAAATAATTATTCTGCTACCCTTATGTCTTTGATTGTCCTCTTACTATTTGTCTAAAGTGTGGAGATTGCTTATTATGATGAAAATCGCTAGAGGTTTTTGTGATTTTCTCTATAGGTTTTTGTGATTTTCTAAGGTTATGTTCAAAAGTTACAACATCTTGAACACATAGTAGTTACGACACGAATATTCTTAGCCTACTTTTGAGTGAACTGGGTAGCAAGGCTAATTGTAAGTTATGCTACGCATTTGACAATGGATATCACAAATAGATATAAAACAGGGATAACGGACTTTTCCCCTACTAGCATCCCTCTCTTTTTATTAGAGAAAGATGGCTAATAGTATATACACTTCTACGAACGCTAAAGAACTCCTTTCAACAATTCAGATGGCGTTCAACATCTTAACTAACTATTTCCTTTTTTCAATTAGATTATACCACTATTATAAAACGCTTTCAAATAATTATGTGCTCCAAAGTCAACTTTTTTGCTTTTCTTTTTCCTTGATAAAGTTTTCCCACATTTTTTGTTGCGGCTTAGCAAATGGGTAGGTAGGAAAATCTTCTACAGAAACCCATTTCAATTCTTTTGATTCTGGAAGGTTAAGTGTTTCTGCCACACCTTCTACCATTTCTATCTGCCATTTGCGGTGACTAAAAATGTGCTGGACGATGCCAAATTCTTGCTCTTGCCAATCAACAGTCAGACCATAAAGTTCCGTAAAGCTCTGCCGAATATCTGGCTGAACAATTTCTTCTGCAACTTCAAAAAGAGAGACTTGTTTGTCAACGATTGCTCCTTTTTCCAAAAGCGGAAAAGACCAGAAACCTGATAGAAGACCTGCTTCATTATTTTTTTCCAATAAAAATTGATTGTCTTTATTTCTGATGAGAAATCCCTGGTAGGCCACGGGAATCGGCTTTTTCTTTGGTGCTTTGATTGGATACTTATCCATTGTACCGTTTAAGTAGGCTGCGCTAAAGGCTTTGACTGGGCTGTCCTGGGGACGTGGATTAACTGGCGATTCAATATCCGACCCTAGATCCATCAGGGCTTGGTTGAAATCGCCCGGTCGCTCTGGATCAATCAATAGCTCCATCATCGCTTGGAAAATCTTGCGATTGGCAGGAAGACCAATGTCATAATCAACCTCAAACAAGCGGCTGAGAACCCGCATCACATTGCCATCTACCGCTGGTTCTGGCAAATTAAAAGCAATACTGGAAATTGCTCCAGCAGTATAAGGACCAATGCCCTTTAGGCTTGAAATGGCTGCATGCGTGGTCGGAAATTGCCCATCAAAATCTTCTACCATTTGCTGAGCCGCCTTTTGCATATTCCGCACGCGCGAATAATAGCCCAATCCTTCCCAGAGTTTGAGAATGACCTCCTCTGGTGCTTGTGCTAAATCACTAATCGTAGGCAAGTGATGGAGAAAACGTTCATAATAAGGAATGACCGTGTCTACTCTTGTCTGTTGAAGCATGATTTCAGAAACCCATATAGCATACGGATCCTTAGTCCGTCTCCAAGGCAAGTCACGTTTATTAGCATCATACCAATCTAAGAGTGCCTTGCGAAAAGCTTGAATCTTTTCCTCCGGCCACATTTCAATTCCATATTCTTTCAAATCTAACATACATCTAGTATAACACAAAGTAAGGGAGCCAGCTTTTGCCAACTCCCTTATATCGTTTATAATCAAAATCAAACTAGCTCCAAAGGTTTGGGGAAACTTTGGAGGTTGGAAGAATTTGTTTCTCTAAATCTAGCCAAGACTGTCTGCTTTTGATGTTCGAAGAGTTTTATTCTACTTTTCCAGTTACAAACATGGTAAAACTTGCTGAAGCAAGTAGCTGTTTATCTTGGTTTTCTATCTTCACTTCAACGACCTTTGTTCTACTTCCATCATGTGTACAAGAGCCTATTACTGATAAGGTATCACCAAGTTTAGCTGCCTTCATATAATGGATATTGGACTGTAGGGTGACAGAATAAGAACCCCTTGCTACCGTTGTCAGACCTGCAACTGAATCTGCCAATGTGAAAAGAAAGCCTCCATGTGCCATACCGTATGGATTGAGAGACTTTTCGGTCACCTTTGTAGTCAGTAGCACCTCTTTCTCATTGAGCATTGTAGCTTGATAGTCATCTAAAACCGTAATCGGTTGTAAGTTTAATTTATCTAACACTTTCATCCTCCTCTGTCTGCTGACTTGTTTGCATTTGATAATAAACGCCTTGTTCAGCCATCAACGCTTCATGATTCCCTTGTTCAACAATTTTTCCATCCACCATGACCAAAATCAAGTCAGCTGATTGAATGGTTGATAGGCGATGAGCAATAATAAAACTGGTCCGTCCTTCCATCAATTTGGCAAATGCTTCCTGTACTAAAATTTCTGTCCGTGTATCAATAGAGGAAGTCGCCTCATCTAAAATCAGGATTTTAGGTATCTTGACAAAGACACGCGCAATAGACAAAAGCTGACGTTGTCCCTGGGATAAGCCTTCTCCTCCATCTGCCAAAACCGTATCGTAGCCCTGCGGAAGCTGACGAATAAAGAAGTCTGCATTAGCTGCCTTAGCCGCCTCAATGACCAATTCCCGCGTGGCATTTGGATAGCCATAGGCAATATTATCATGAATGGTACCAGATTTGATCCATGTCTCCTGTAAAACCATCCCAATCTGTCTGCGGAGATCCTCACGACTGTACTGGCTAATCGGAACCCCGTCTAGAACAATCTGACCAGCCGTCACATCATAGAAAAGCATAAGAAGGTTAATCATGGTTGATTTACCAGCACCAGTAGGTCCAACAATGGCTACCTTTTGTCCAGCTTTGACATCAATGTCCAGATGTTCTATCAGAGAACGGTCAGGGCTATAGGAGAAAGACACATTGTCAAAGGAAATAGCTCCCTTCAACTCCTCTGAATCAATTTTCCGCTCAGCCTGATCGTCAATGCTATCTAGAGCCAAGATAGCAAACAGCCTGTCTGCACAAGCTAAGGCGCTCTGCAATTCCGATAGGACCGAGGAAATATCATTAAAAGGCTTGCTGTACTGACTAGCATAATTGAGAAAAGTTGTCAGAGAGCCCACTGTAAAATTTCCTGCCATAATTCTCAGCGCTCCAAGTCCTGCAAGTAAGGCATAAATAATAGCATTGATAAACCGCGTACTTGGATTGACCGTTGAAGAGGCAAAGATGGCCTGTTGGGAATAAGTCGCATACTGGTCATTCACAACTTGAAAACCTTGCGTAAATTGCTCTTGAGCATTGAAAGATTGAACCAGTGTCAATTGACTGATGGACTCTTCCAAAAGCTGAGATTGCTTCCCACGTGCCTGAGTCTGTTGTCTATAATAACCATAGGATTTCTTAGCGATATAGCGTGCCACAAGCAGAGAAACTGGAGTCAATGCCACAACCAGCAACATCATGGTCAAGTCAAGCCTAGCCATAGTGAAAATGGTTAAGAAAATGGTCAAGATACCAATGAAAAATTGATTAAAAATCATCAAGAGACCATTTGTTAATTGCTCACTATCACTTGAAAAACGAGCCACCAAATCACCGACTGAATGACGATCCAGATAAGATAGGGGCATCTGGTGCAGCTTGACATAAACCTGTTCACGCAAGTCGGCCACCATTCCATAAACCAAGCGATTGGTTACCAAAGGTAAGTACCATTGCATCAGCGTATTAAGCAAGATAACCATCACCATTTTGCCTAAGATACCGAGCAAGACCTGACCATTTGCTATCAATACTGCATCGACTGCCTGACCAATCAAGATAGGCAGATAAACTGTCAGAAGGACTTGCACCAAAGTTCCCACCAACATCAAGGACATTCGAAGGGGCTGGTGTAAAACCAATCTGACCAGTTCCTTAAAACTAGATTGTCTCATAGCTATCCTCCCCTCCTTGTTGTTGCGATTGGTGAATTTCTTGATAAATAGCAGAGCTTCTCAGTAAGTCCTCATGGCGACCAAGTCCAACTTGACGCCCTTGTTCCAAGACTAAAATCTGATCAGCTGTCCGTAAACTATTGGTTCTTTGTGACACCATGATTAAGTTTTGACCTGGTAATTCCTGGCGAATAGCCACTAATAACCGACTCTCCGTCAAATAATCCAGAGCAGAGGTCGCATCATCCAAGATTAAAATCGGTGCTTTCTGTAAAATAGCGCGTGCAATGGTCAAACGTTGACGCTGTCCACCAGAAAAATTCTTCCCAAAGGCTTCGACAGGGCTATCCAAACCACCTTTATCCTCTATGAAAGATTTAGCCTGTGCAATTTCTAATGCAGACCATAGGTCACTATCAGATATTTCTTCCAATCCTAAAGATAAATTAGAACGAATAGTTCCAGCAAAAAGCTGAGCCTGTTGCGGAACGACGGCAATTTGCTGCCGCCATTCTTTTAAATTCTTAGGACTTTTTCCATCAATGAAGAGAGAGAGCTGATTTGTTGGCACTGAATAGAGTGCCTGCAATAAATCTACTAGGGTGGACTTACCTGACCCAGTTCCCCCGATAATTCCCATAAACTGTCCCTTACGTAAGTCAAAAGCAATGGCAGATAGGGACTCCTCAGCAGATTTTGGATAAGAAAAGGAAAGATGACGCACAGAAAAGATAATCTCCTTATCCTCACTAACCACTATTGGCAAACTAGACTCTACTTCCTCAGATGTTTGGTCAAAAACCTCTTGAATACGTTGCGCTGAGATATAGGTCTGGTTGAGAGTAGACACGACCATAATCATCTTGACCAATTCGACTAAAATTTGAAGAAGATAGTTGATAAGAGCGACCAACATCCCCTGTTCCAACAAATTGTGTGAAATGGCTATATTTCCCTGCCAGATGAGAATGAGCAAGGTGCCGTTGACCACTAAAAATGTCAATGGCGATAAAAGACCAGACCAAAAACCAGCCTGCAACTGTTGCTTCTTATAAATCTGATTTATGCCTTGAAAAGCCTTAATTTCTCGCTCTCTTTGTCCAAATGCACGAATCACTCGCCAACCAGTCACTGTCTCACGTACCTGCCCCACCAAACCATCTAATTCTTTTCGCATCGATTGATAAATACGGCTGGTCATAACAGAAATGACTGTCACTATAAAAATCAATAAGATAATCATTCCTAGAAAATAGGCAGATAGACTTGGGCTAATATAGAATGCCATGATGAGCGAACCAAATACGACAATTGGAGCACGTAAAAACAAACGAAGAAAAGTATTAATACCCGTTTGAATTTGTAAAGTGTCGCTGGTCAATCGTGTCAGCAAGCTGGGTGAGGAAAGAATATCTCGGCTAGACTTGGGAAGGGAAAGAACCTTCTGATACAAGGCATTTGTCAGCTCTTTAGTCACACCAACCGCTGCTTTAGCTGAATAATATTGCGCTATTAGTGAAACAATAATTCCAATACATGCTAGACCAACCAGTAAAAAAAGCATAGCAACCAGGTTTCCCTGGCTGCCATTTGGAATAATTGTATCAACGATATAGGCGATAATTAATGGTACCAAAAGCTCAAAACAAGCTTCCAATAGTTTAAAAACTGGACCTAATATGGATTCCTTAATATAGTCCTTAAAATATCGTGATAAAAATTTCATATTAACGGTGCTCCAAAGCCTGAACCGCAGTAATCAAGGTCAAGTTGTAAACATCATCAGGGTTACAACCACGAGACAAGTCGTTTACAGGCTGATTCAAACCTTGTAAAACAGGACCTACCGCTGCAAATCCACCCATACGTTCGGCGATTTTATAACCAATATTACCAGCTGAGATACCTGGGAAGATAAATACAGTCGCTTGACCAGCAACACTCGAACCTGGGGCTTTTAATTTACCTGTGGTAGGAACAAAGGCAGCATCAAATTGCAATTCACCGTCCAAATCCAACTCTGGACGCAATTTTTGAGCAATTTTTGTAGCTTCAACAACCTTATCTACTTTAGGACCAGCACCAGAGCCTTTTGTTGAATAGCTGAGCATTGCAACTTTTGGATCAATACCAAACATTTTAGCAGTACGTGCTGAGTTGATCGCGATTTCTGCCAGGGTTTGAGCATCTGGATCAATGTTGATAGCACAGTCACCAAAAATATAACGCTCTTCACCTTTTACCATCAAGAAGGCACCTGATGTTTTCGATACACCTGGCTCTGTTTTAATGATTTGAAGAGCTGGACGAACTGTTGAAGCGGTTGAATGAATCGCACCAGATACCATGCCTTCTACTACGCCCATATATACCAACATAACACCAAAGTAGTTAACATCTTTCAACAACTCATGTGCCTGCTCTTCTGATACCTTACCTTTACGGCGCTCTACCAAAGCAGCTACCATCTCATCATATCTATCATAATGAGCTGGGTCAATAATTTCAAAACCTTCTGTAATCCCTTCAATGTCAAGGTAAATCTTAATACGATCTGGGTTTCCAAGCAAGACGGGTACTACATCCGACTCATTTACCAAACGTTTTGTCGCCTGCAAGATACGTGGTTCTTCACCTTCTGGCAATACGATACGTACTTTTTTACCCTCTAGCTTTGTAGCTAATTGCTCAAAAATTTTCATGAACAAACTCCTTAAATTTATTTACTTATTAACTGATTGATAACAGCCTGAAAATCCTCAGGAAGCGGTGCTTCCAAATCAATCCTTTCGGCTGAAAAAGGATTGTCGAAGGCCAAATTATGACAATGCAAGGCTTGACGTTCTATCCCACATTCCAAACTTCCACCATACATATCATCTCCTAACAACGGAAATCCAATGTGAGAAAAATGAACACGAATCTGATGAGTCCGCCCAGTATGTAGTTGAATATCTACTAAATGAATATCTCCCCACGATTGCACAACACGATAGGAAGTATGAGCATATTTTCCATTCTTTGTCACACAACGGGTAATGATGCTGTCTTCTGGACGACCGATAGGGGCAATAATATCCCCTGTCTCTTCTAGCTGCCCATTCCCCTTCACCAAAGCATAATAACGTTTATGAATAAGCTTGGCCTGTAACTGCTTATCGAGTCGTGCATGGGCATAGCCGTGCTTGGCAAACAGCATAACGCCTGATGTATCCCTATCCAGACGAGTCACAATATGAACCTGCTTATTCTCATAATTCTGCTCAATAAGATAACCTTTTACAAAATTTGCGATTGTGGATGAATGCAAGGCAGAAGGAATGGAGGCGTAGCCAACTGGCTTATTTATCGCCAGAAAATGATCATCTTCATAGACAATATCCAGCGAAAAGGAAATCGGTTTCAAACTTCCCGTTAAATCCTCCTCAGCTGGTATGTCAATTGTAACCCTATCTCCAATATCAAGCAAGTAAGTTGCATTGCGTTCGATACCATTGACCCAAATATTGCCACCAGTGTACTTGATTTTTGCCAACAAGCCCTTTGAAACACCATGTTTTTTCAAAAACGTTTTAATTTTCGTATGCTGGTCAGCAATGAATTCAAACCGCATTACTCCACCTCTCCAATAAAGGCGTCCTTAACCCGATTCCAAAAACTAGTATGACTCGGTGTTGCAACAAAATGAATCTTACTATTGTCTATCTGATACTCTATACTTTCAATACTATCATAGACAAAAGTCTTATTGTCTACCGCAATCGAGTAACGGTCACTATGCTTTGGTTCAATCACAATCTTGTCTTTTTTAGGGACAACAACGGATGAACCCAAGGTGCGGTAAACACGATTGTTCAAACTTGCCACTTCTGCAATCTGCAATGCCTCGATTGTTGGATGTAAAACAGCACCACCTAATGACTTGTTATAGGCTGTTGAGCCTGTCGGCGTTGAAACCGAAATTCCATCCCCTCTAAAGCGTTCGAAGGGCACATTGTTAATAATAATATCTGCGACCATGGTCTTAGAAAGACGTTTTACTGTCGCCTCATTTAAGGCACGCGCCTCGACAATGCGACCATCTGTCATCTTGACCTTAACATTTAAAATCGGATACGATACTCTAGCACCTGTATCAAGCTTAAGATTTTCAATCAGCTTGTCCACTTCAAAATCGCGATAATCTGTATAAAACCCCAAATGACCCGTGTGAATTCCTACAAAACGTACACGATCAATCAACTTTTCATATTTGTGAAAAGCAGATAAAAGCATCCCATCTCCACCGATAGAAATGACAATATCTGGATTTTTAGGAGTCAAAATAAAATTTGCTTCTTTTAACTTTGTCCATAATTCTTTGGACACCGCTTCACTCTTAGGATTTCGACTAGCGAGCAGAGCGATTTTTTTTCTACCTGTATTCTTCATCTGTATCATCACTGTTGCCCACACCGTCATTCAGTTTGCGATAGGCAGGATCAAATAAGGCCTGCGCTTCTTGAATGTCGTTGCGGATTTTTCGCATCTCCTCATCTAATTCATAGGCAATTTTTGCTGTAACTTCCAAGCGTTTCTTGATTTCTTCTGGAAAATTCCCCTTATATTTATAATTCAGAGAATGTTCAATTGTAGCCCAGAAATTCATTGAAAGGGTTCGAATCTGGATTTCTGCCAGAACCGTCTCGTTGCCATTTATAGTATCCACAGGATACTCAATCACCACATGATATGAACGGTAACCAGAGGCTTTCATATTATTGATATAATCCCGTTCATGCACAATTTGCATATCCTTGCGTTTCCGCAAAATAGCTAATACTTCTTCAATGTCGTCCACAAATTGAACCATAATCCGAAGACCGGCAATATCTTGCATATCTTGAGCAAGATTTTCCAATTTGATATGTCGCAGGGCCATTTTTTCTTTAATGGATTCAATCGGTTTTACCCGTCCTGTGACAAACTCAATTGGAGAATGCCGGTTAGCCTTGCGATACTGCTTGCGAATCCCCCGCAGTTTGATTTTCAATTCACCAACTGTCTGAATATAGGGGTCTAAAAATTCTTCCCAGTTAAAGTCCATACGGCCCCTTTCTTGTCAAAACTTTTAAATTGTATTAGAATAACACAAAGACTAATCTATTATAACACATTGAAAGGGTTTACTGCATGAAAAACCACCTTGAAATTGAGTATAAAACCTTACTGACTAAATCCGAATACAAACGCCTGCTTACTGACTTTTCAGATGTGAGCCCAATTCTTCAAACAAACCACTACATTGATACCTCAGACCTAGATATGAAGAATCACCGCTTTTCACTCCGTATTCGTACATTTGAGGACTCAGCAGAACTAACCTTAAAAATTCCACAAGAAGTCGGAAATCAAGAATATAACCAAGTTCTAGACATCCAAACTGCTCATGATTTACTGGAAAATTTTCAACTACCAGCAGGACAAATTTCTGACATTATTTCTGCAACCGAAATTCCACTTGATAAACTTGCTGTCTGGGGAAGCCTCACGACAAAACGCCATGAGAAACAGACATCTATAGGCCTTATGGCCCTCGATGAAAATGATTATGTGGGACAAAAAGATTACGAATTAGAAGTCGAAGTGACCGATGCAGATGCAGGGAAAATTCTTTTTGATGAATTCCTTAAGAAGAAATCAATTCAATTCAAATATGCTAGTAGTAAGATTGCACGAACAGCTGCCCACATGAAATAACTATAAAAAATCAGCCAAATAAGGTTGATTTTTTAGTTTCACTACTGAAAATTTTTCATTTTTTTGATAGAATAGAGCTATCTATTGTAAAAAATACTTTTATGTCATCATAAAAGCTCAGTGTGTAAAAGGAGTTACTTTAAAATGGTACAACCACTAGGTGAACATAACATTAAATTATTCTCACTCAATAGCAACCGTGATATTGCTGAAAAAATTGCTGATTCTGCTGGAATTCCTCTTGGAAAGCTGTCTTCTCGTCAGTTTTCTGATGGTGAGATTCAAATTAACATTGAAGAATCTGTACGTGGCGTAGACGTCTACATTATCCAATCAACAAGCTATCCGGTCAATAATCACTTGTGGGAATTATTGATTATGATCGATGCTTGTAAACGTGCTAGTGCCAACACCATTACAGCGGTCATCCCTTATTTCGGCTATGCTCGTCAAGACCGTACCGCTTCTCCACGCGAACCAATTACAGCTAAATTAGTTGCAAATATGCTGGTTAAAGCTGGTGTCGACCGTGTATTGACTCTTGATTTACACGCTTCACAAATTCAAGGTTTCTTTGATATTCCAGTAGACAATCTCCTTACAGAACCACTTTTTGCAGCCTACTACATGGAAAAAGGACTCTGCGGAGAAGATGTCGTCATTGTGAGTCCTAAAAATTCTGGTATCAAACGCGCGCGTAATATCGCTGAATTTCTAAATGCACCAATTGCAATTATCGACTACGCTCAAGATGATTCTGAGCGTTCTGAAGGCTATATTATCGGTGATGTTGCTGGTAAAAAAGCTATTTTGGTGGACGATATTCTCAATACTGGTCGCACTTTCTCACAAGCTTCAAAAATTGTCCAAGAAGGTGGTGCTACTGAAATTTATGCAGTTGCCAGCCACGGTCTCTTTGCAGGAACTGCAGCCCAACTCTTAGATGAAGCACCAATCAAAGAAATATTAGTTACCGATTCTGTTGCAAGCAAAGAACAGCATCCTAAAAATATCGCCTTCCTAACAGCTAGTGACTTGATTGCAGATGCCATCCACCGCATCCAAGAACATCAGCCACTCAGCCCACTTTTCAAATTTACTAGTCCTGAAAAAGAAAACTAGGAGTAACTCTTTGATTTATTTAGATAATGCAGCAACCACTGCCCTATCTCCTACTGCACTCCAACGGATGATGGAAGTGGCTCAAGAAAATTATGGAAACCCCTCCAGTATTCATCAAAGCGGTCGGAAAGCCAATCAACGTCTTAGACAAAGTCGTCAAGAGATTGCTCAGATTCTCTCCGCCTCTCCCGAACAAATTATTTTCACATCTGGAGGCTCCGAAGCTGATACTTTAGCTATTCAAGGCTATGCACTTGCGCATCAATCCAAAGGAAAACACCTGATTACTACGGCTATCGAACACCATGCTGTGCTCCATACCATGCAGTATCTAGAGGATCGGTTTGGGTTCGAGGTAACCTACATCCAACCAGTCGACCAAGTAATCACCGCTCAACAAATTCAGGATGCCCTTCGGCCAGATACTATTTTAGTCAGCGTCATGTTTGCTAACAATGAGACCGGTCAGCTACTTCCCATCAAGGAAATTGGAGAGCTCCTAGCCGATCATCAGGCCGTCTTTCATGTAGATGCTGTCCAAGCAATTGGAAAAATTACAATTTCTCCCTCTGACTACGGAATTGACTTGCTCGCGGCCTCTGCCCATAAATTCCATGGTCCAAAGGGGATGGGATTCCTATATAGTAAAGTTCATAAATTTGATTCCTTGATTCACGGCGGAAAGCAGGAACAGCAACATCGAGCAGGTACTGAGAATCTCCCTGCTATTGCTGCTATGGCGACTGCCCTAACAGAACAATATGAGTCCTTAGATACGCATCATAAGCATGTCAGTGAACTGCGACAACATATTATTGAGGGATTATCTGGCTTAGACTATTATCTCAATCAGGCCGGACCTCATCTTCCTCATGTCCTTAATATCGGTTTTCCTGGTAAACTTAATGAACAACTCCTTATGCAACTAGATTTGGCAGGTATTGCTGTTTCTAGCGGTTCTGCATGTACGGCAGGTGTTGTCCAAAATAGCCATGTTTTAGAAGCTATGTATGGAAAAGACTCCCATCGTCTGAAAGAATCCATTCGTATCAGCCTATCTGAAATCAATACAAAAGAAGAGATAGATACTCTTATCATCGAACTAAAGAAAATACTTGGAGGTTAAAATGGCATTCCAACAATCAGTTACCTTAAAAGATTGTAATTTTACTTATCACATTAGCCCTGCTATCAAAAAATATACACTCCGTGATAACACCTTTGAACAAACCAAAGCAGGTCACTATCAGCTTACACGTCTTCTGGAAGAAATTCCAAATTCAAACCAAGGATTCCTCTTGAAAATTATTATCAATCAAGACCTAACTGGTTTTAAAATTAACATTACCGACAAGTCTGGTCTTCATCTGGTAAACATTTTTAAGCCAGAAAGTAACAAGGTTATCCAAGAAAAATTCTATTTCCTCATGGATAGCTTGATTGACCGTGACATCTTTACAAAAGAGAGTTAGTATGATTGAAATTCACTATCTTGACGCTTACAAGCAAGAACGTATCCAAACATTTGAGAATAAAGATGTAGCCATTCTGGCTTTTGCCGGTTGCTTAACCCTCCCAGACTATTATCCAGTTACCAGCATTACACAAGACGGACAAGCTCTGGATTACAAAGGGACAATCGGAGATCTCTATCTCTATTTACAAACACTAGATTAGACAGTTTCCTGTTTAATCTTTTTTTAAAATCAATCTGTTGATTTTTTCACAAACTTGGACTAGAATAGAATAAAGAACTGTTTAATATATAAATAATCGATAAAGCGTATTCTATCGAAATAAAGGAGTCTAAAGTGAAAAACGATAAAAAATCTGATATTCCACGCGCTACTGCCAAACGTCTATCCCTCTATTATCGCATTTTTAAACGTTTCTATGCAGGAAATATTGAAAAAGCTAGTTCAAAAGAAATTGCCGAAGCTATCGGAATCGATTCAGCTACCGTCCGCCGAGATTTTTCCTATTTTGGAGAGCTTGGTCGTCGTGGCTTTGGCTACAATGTCAAAGAGTTGATGGATTTCTTTGCGGATATTCTAAATGATACCTCCATCACCAATGTTATGCTTGTTGGAGTTGGGAATATGGGGCGGGCCTTACTACACTATCGCTTCCACGAACGAAATAAAATGAAAATAGTCATGGCTTTTGAAGCAGATGATAATCCAGCTGTTGGAACGACAGATGAAAATATCCCAATCCATGCAATCTCAGAAATCAAGGAACGTATCAGCGAAGCAAACTCTCAGACAGCCATTCTAACGGTACCCAGCGTCAAGGCACAAGAAGTGACCGATATTCTTGTTGAAGCTGGTGTTAAGGGAATTCTGAGCTTTTCACCAGTTAACTTGTCTGTCCCAAAAGATGTCGTTGTCCAGTATGTTGATTTGACTAGTGAATTACAGACACTACTCTACTTTATGCGAAAAGGATAAGCAATGAAAAAACCAGTTATTGGTATTTCTGGAAATGAATATAAAACAGGGGATCATACAGAACCCCTGCTTTCTTATACCCAGACTTGCCTCGTACAAGCTATTGAAGATGCTGGTGGGCTCCCACTCATCCTTCCTGTTACAGAGCCAGATTTGGCAAAATATTATATTCATCTTATTGACAAACTCATCCTAACAGGAGGACAAAATGTCCAGCCAAGTTACTATCACGAAGAAAGGACTATTGACAGCGATAATTATCTACCAAAGCGTGACGAGTTTGAATTGGCCCTCATAAGGGCTGCCCAAGAAAATCAGAAACCTATCTTCGGTATCTGCCGAGGTCTACAGCTCTACAATGTAGCTCAAGGTGGTAGCCTTCATCAATCAATTTCTGAACATTGGCAAGACATAGACGTCAGTCAAACGATTCAACTGACTCAAAATAGTCCACTTTACGACATATATGGGTCCGCTCCGAGTGTGAACTCATTTCACCGTCAGGCTATCAAAGACTTAGCGCCTGACTTAGAAATCATTGCACTATCAGATAATCAACAGATTATTGAAGCAGTTCATTCAGCCTACCCAACTAAATTTTTAGGGGTTCAATGGCATCCTGAACTACTCTACGGTAAACGTGAGATTGAAAAAGACCTCTTCCACTATATTGTCAATAAACTTTAAAATAACTCACTTTCTTCTCTAAAAGAATAGTAATCCTTATTTCCAACAATTAAATGATCTAATAATACCAGTCCTAGCTTTTCGCAGGACTCTTTTAAATTCTCCGTAAATAGCAAATCATTCCTACTAGGTTGTACTGAACCCGACGGGTGGTTGTGAACGATGATAATCGATGTTGCCATACATTTTACTGCGTAATGCAAAATTTCACGTGGTTCTGCAATACTACGATTAACACTCCCAATAAAAATCGTTTTTTGACTGATAATCTGGTTCTGTGTATTGAGATAAAGTGCAACTAGATGCTCCTGCTTCTTATGCCCGATTTCATGAATCATCTTACGTCCCAACTTCTCACTTCCCAAAATTCTCTCATTTAAGAGTAGCTCTGATTGATTGATACGTTTTCCAAGTTCAATCATAGCCTTAATTTCAATCGCCTTGACGCGCCCAATTCCAGTCAAACTTTGCAATTCTTCAATTGATAGTTCTCTTAGAGCCGCTAAACTCTCCAAACGATTCAATAATTTATTGGAGAGAATAGAAACAGGTTCTTTTTTTGTCCCAGTTCTAATAAAAATTGCTAGTAGTTCCTGATTACTGAGACGCTCAGCTCCAACTTCTACTAAACGTTCTCTAGGTAAAATGGCCTCTTCTTTAAATTCAATTTGATACATAATTTCCTCCTCACCTATCTATTCGTAAAATCTTGCAAAAAAAGAAGCCATATAAAACCAAAGATTATCTCCTCAGTCTTATACCACTTCTTTATACTTAATATATAGATGTTTTATTGTCCATAATCATACTGATTATAACTCTTATTGAAGGAATCTAAAATGTCTTTTGCAGTTTCATTATATGGAGTTGTTGATTCAAGAACTCCTTTTACAATGATACGTTGCGTCGCATTATAGTCCGTACATGTTACCAACGTAACTTCTGTACGTCCTTCTACATCATCAATGACATAGACACTTTCAGGCGAAACAATTTCCACACTATCAATAACGTAGGTGTAAACATTGGTCTTGTCAGTAATATAGATTTTCATGCCGTTTTTAGCACGATCAAGCGGTGAAAAGAGAACATCTGCCGCACCAGTTACACCAAAAATATGGTGGCTGGCCAACGCATAATTTCCTTTCCCCATCTCTTGGTTTTCCTTCATGGTACCAGCTCCATACATGAGCGAAGTATTGAAGACCCCTTTAAAAATAGGAAGGTTGATACCGAGCTCGGGAACCGCAATTCCACCAATTACAGGTAAGCGTTGTGCATCCCACTGAGCTGCTAAAATAGCCTCTGTAGAAATAGACTGAACCTGATCGAAATCAAATGTTGTTTCAGCCTGTTTATTCTTTTCGATATCCTCTGTCGTAACATTGCTAATCTGGTATTTATTCGTATTCCAGCCGATAATAAAATTACGGATAGAGGTGTTGAATATCAACGCTAGGGAAATCAGTATCAATACAACTGTTAAAAGATTGCGCCAAAAAGAACCTTTACGCTTCTTCTTGTTTTCACGTTTTGACATGACTATTTATTCCTTTTCTTCTTTAATTTCGGCAGCATCTACCAAGGCAAAGGTCATGATTTTCGCTTCATCATCCAAGCGCATCACTTTTACACCCATGGTTGAACGACCAGTTTGAGAGATATTGGCAACACTTGTACGAATAATCACACCAGTATCGGTAATAACCATAATATCTTCATCACCAGATACCGTTGTCAAACCTGCCAGAGAACCATTCTTATCAGCAACTTTAAGAGTCTTGATACCCTTACCACCACGACCTTTGGTTGGATACTCATTAGCTGGTGTACGTTTACCAAAACCTTTTTCCGTCAATACGAGTACTTCTTGGTCATCAGAAATCATAGTAGCGCCAACTAACTGGTCTCCCTCGCGTAAATTGATACCACGAACACCTGTTGCTGTACGGCCCATATTACGAACATCTGTTTCAGTGAAACGTACAGAATAACCGAACTTAGTCCCCATAATAATGTCTGCTTGGCCATTTGTTAAGAAAACATTGATGAGTTCATCGTCTTCTTTCAAATTCAAAGCTTTCAGACCGCTCTGGCGAATATTGGCAAATTCTGACACACTAGTCCGTTTTACAACACCTTGGCGGGTTGCAAAGAAGAGATAGCTATCTGCCTCCTGGTCCTTAGTTACATTGATAATGGTTTGAATTGCCTCGTTTTCTTCCAATTTAAGCAAATTGACCACTGGCAGTCCCTTGGCTGTCCGACCATATTCAGGAATTTCATAACCTTTCAAGCGATAGACACGACCTTTATTGGTGAAGAAGAGCAGGCGGTCATGGGTGCTGGTCGAAACCAATTCACGCACAAAGTCGTCGTCCTTGACACCTGTTCCCTGAACACCACGTCCACCACGCTTCTGAGCCTGAAACTCGTCTTGAGCCAAGCGTTTAATATAACCTTGGTTAGACAAGGTTATGAGAACATCAGCCTCTTCAATCAAGTCTTCATCTTCTAGCGACAAGACCTCACCCACCATAAGCTCTGTACGGCGTGGATCGTCATACTTCCGCTTGACTTCTTCTAATTCTTCTCTGATAATCTGAACGACACGTTCTGGCTTGGCCAAAATATCTGCCAAGTCTGCAATCAAGGCTACCAAATCATCATACTCAGACTGAATCTTATCGCGTTCCAAGCCTGTCAAACGACGAAGACGCATATCAAGAATGGCCTGACTCTGACGTTCAGAAAGGTCAAATTTCTCCATCAATTCAGCTTGAGCAATAGCATCCGTTTCTGAATTACGGATAATACGAATGACTTCATCAATATGGTCAAGAGCAATCAGCAAGCCTTCTAAGATATGAGCACGCGCCTCAGCCTTTTCTTTATCAAATCGTGTACGACGAGTGACTACTTCTTTTTGGTGTTCAATATAAGACTCTAGAATCTGACGTACAGAAAGGATTTTCGGTACACCATTTTGGATGGCCAACATGTTGAAACTAAAGTTGGTTTGAAGCTGTGTTTGCTTGAATAGGTTATTCAAAATAACGTTAGCAGAAGCATCACGACGAACTTCGATAACAAATCGTACACCCTCACGGTTGGATTCGTCTCGAACAGCAGTGATTCCTTCAATACGTTTTTCTTGGACTAATTTAACAATATGTTCTTGAACCTTGGACTTATTGACCATATATGGAAACTCTGTAACAACAATGCGTTCACGACCATTTCCATACTCTTCAATCTCTGTACGAGAACGGAGGACTATTGAACCTTTACCAGTTTCATAAGCACGGTGAATTCCAGATTTCCCCATAACCAAGGCACCTGTCGGAAAATCTGGTCCAGGCAAGACTTCCATAATCTCACGTGTTGTTACCTCGGGATTGTCCATAACCAGCTTAACTGCCTCGATAGTCTCACCCAAGTTGTGTGGAGGAATGTTGGTAGCCATACCAACGGCGATACCGGTCGTTCCGTTAACCAGAAGGTTAGGGAAACGAGCAGGTAAAACCTCTGGCTCACGTTCACTCGCGTCATAGTTATCCGCAAAATTTACCGTGTTCTTGTTAATATCACGAAGCATTTCAAGCGCAATCTTGCTCATGCGTGCTTCTGTATAACGCTGAGCGGCTGCTCCGTCGCCATCCATGGAACCAAAGTTTCCGTGACCATCAACTAACATGTGACGATAAGACCACCACTGAGCCATACGTACCATGGCTTCATATATGGCACTATCCCCGTGCGGATGGTATTTACCCATAACATCCCCTGTGATACGGGCTGATTTTTTATGTGGTTTATCCGGTGTAATTCCTAATTCATTCATCCCATACAAAATACGGCGATGAACCGGCTTGAGACCATCACGTACATCAGGCAGAGCACGTGAAACGATAACACTCATCGCATAGTCGATGAAGGATGATTTCATCTCATTGGTCAGATTAACCGTTACTAAGTTTTTATCTTGCATTATATGCCTCTTTCAACAGTCATTGTGCTTCTATTATACCATATTGGCGAATAAATTTCTTTGTTGGAAACTAGCATGTAAACATTTTCAAAGGCGCTTTCACAAGTGACAAAAAGCTTAAAACATGCTAGAATGTATTATGGTTGGGATGAAGTCATCCCCAAATAAAACTAAGGAGATGTTTAGCAATGACTGCAACTAAACAACACAAAAAAGTAATCCTTGTCGGTGACGGTGCCGTAGGTTCTGCTTATGCTTATGCTCTTGTTAACCAAGGGATTGGTCAAGAATTGGGTATCATCGATATCAACAAAGACCGTACTCAAGGTGATGCAGAAGACTTGAGCCACGCATTGGCCTTCACATTCCCTAAAAAAATCTACTCTGCTGAGTATTCAGATGCTCATGACGCAGACTTGGTTGTATTGACAGCTGGTTTGCCACAAAAACCAGGTGAAACTCGCCTTGAATTGGTAGAGAAAAACCTTCGTATCAACCAACAAATCGTTACAGAAATCGTTAACTCTGGTTTCAACGGTATCTTCCTTGTTGCTGCTAACCCTGTTGACGTGTTGACTTACTCAACTTGGAAATTCTCTGGTTTCCCTAAAGAGCGTGTTATCGGTTCTGGTACTTCTCTTGACTCAGCTCGTTTCCGTCAAGCATTGGCTGAGAAAATCGGTATCGACGCACGTTCAGTTCACGCTTACATCATGGGTGAGCACGGTGACTCAGAATTTGCAGTTTGGTCACATGCCAACGTTGCCGGTGTGAAATTGTACGACTGGTTGCAAGATAACCGCGATATTGATGAGCAAGGTCTTGTTGACTTGTTTGTATCTGTTCGTGATGCAGCCTACTCAATCATTAACAAAAAAGGCGCAACTTACTACGGTATCGGTGTTGCACTTGCACGTATCACTAAAGCAATCTTTGATGATGAAAATGCAGTACTTCCTTTGTCAGTTTACCAAGCTGGTCAATACGAAGGTGTTGAAGATGTCTTCATCGGTCAACCTGCTATCATCGGTGCCCACGGTATCGTTCGTCCAGTCAATATCCCATTGAATGATGCTGAATTGCAAAAAATGCAAGCATCTGCTAAACAATTGAAAGACATCATCGATGATGCTTTCGCAAACCCAGAAATTGCAGCTGGTATTAAAAACTAATTATATAAAATAGTAAAAAAGGTGAGCAATAGCTCGCCTTTTTTACCTTCTAATATCATAACGTAACATAGCAATTCCATCTGTGACAGTTGACTCTATAACTCCTCTTCCTTTGAATAGGACAATTATTCATTTCCTGTACAGCAAAGAACATGATAAAAAGGTCCGCTGGCCCTTATTCGCTTTCGTATTTTCAAGCTCATGATAAAAAGGTCCACTGGACCTTTTTATTTAGATTTGATATAGTTGATACCGTCTGCTTTAGGAGCGACTGCTTTACCAAAGAAAGCAGACAGAGCAATAACAGTAATCAAATATGGTGCAATTTGAAGATAAACCGTTGGAATATCTTTCAATCCTGGTAATTGTCCACCCACTACTGCCAAACTTTGCGAAAGACCGAAGAATAGACTAGCAAGCATAGCGCCAATTGGATTCCACTTACCGAAAATTACAGCTGCTAGAGCGATGAAACCTGAACCTACGATTGTTGTTGCAGAGAAGTTGATATTCACTGATTGAGCACTTACAGCTCCACCAACACCACCAAGGAAACCAGCAATCAACACACCTGCATAACGCATAGCGTAGACATTGATTCCCAAAGTATCCGCTGCTTGCGGATGTTCACCTACTGAACGAAGGCGCAAACCGAACTTAGTTTTATAAAGGATGAACCAAGCAAGAAATGCTGTTGCAATAGCTACATAACCCATCAAGCTTGTATTTTTGAAGAAAATTTCACCAATGATTGGAATATCTGCCAAGATAGGGAATGAAAATTTACCAAATGATTCAGTAATACTATCAGTTTGACCCTTATTATAGATAACCTTGACTAAGAGAACTCCCAATGCTGGAGCCAAAAGGTTCAACACCGTACCTGATACAACATGGTCTGCACGGAAATTAATCGTCGCCATCGCATGAATAGCGGCAAAGACAACACCAGCAAGACCTCCTACAATAACAGCTAATAATGGAGTAGCATTACCAAATATCCCTGCAAATTCGATATTGAAAACAACACCAGCAAAGGCACCGATAACCATGATTCCTTCTAGACCAACGTTTACAATACCACCGCGTTCAGAGAAAACTCCTCCAAGACTGGTAAAGATTAAGGGTGCTGAATAAATCAACATTTGCGAAATGAGTAAGGCAAGAATTGAAACATTCATCTTATTTCGCTCCTTTCGCTTTATTTCTAGATTTTAATAATTGTTCAAAAATAAATTTCACACCGATAAAGAAAATGATTGATGCCGTAACAACGTTGATCAATTCAGGTGGAATCTGTGCACGTACCATACCTGGGGCACCGACAGAAAGAACACCGAATAGAAAGGCAGCCAATGGAATACCTAACGGTGAATTAGAAGCTAAAAGCGCTACTGACATACCATTGAAACCAATATCCAAGTTACCGCTTTGGATATAAACGTTTTGGAAAGTACCCAAACCTTGGATAGCTCCCCCAAGACCCGCAAGAGCACCTGAAATAACCATAGATAGAATAATCGTACGTTTCGCAGACATACCCGCATAATCCGATGCTGTTGGGTTAAGCCCCACTGAGCGAATCTCAAAACCAAGAGTCGTTTTGGTCAATAGGAACCAAATCACAAAAACTGCAATAATGGCAAAGAAAATACCAATATTCATACGTGAGTTATCTGTCAATGCACGGAGCCACTCTGTTTGGTAAGAGGCATTTGCTGACACGTTAACTGTCGAGTCTGTATTCTTCATCAAACTATCTGCAAATACATCACGAATGATATAGTTACATGAATAGAGTAAGATGTAGTTCATCATAATCGTAACGATAACTTCACTTGTTCCCAAATAGGCACGTAGAATACCTGGAATAGCTCCAGCAATACCGCCTGCCAACATAGCAATCAAGACTGTTCCCAAAATCAAAACGGGACGTGGTAAGTCAGGATTTGCCAAGGCAAACCATCCAGCAAAAACCCAACCAACATAAGCCTGACCAGACAAACCAACGTTGAAGAAACCTGCACGACTAGCTACTGCGAAACCGAGAGCAGTGAAAACAAGTGGTGCCATTGCACGGAAAATTTCACCAATTGATTTGATATTACCAAAAGCTGAATAGAATAACTCTTCATACCCCCAAATTGGATCGTAGCCAAAAACAAGCATGACAATCGCTCCAAGTAGGATACCGCTGACCACAGCCATTAATGGAAGGGCCAAATTCTTATATTTATTAAGCATGTTCTTCTCCCTTCTCAATATGTCCACCTGCCATCAAGACACCTAACTCTTGTTTATTGGTCTTAGCAGGTTCAACAATACCATGGATGACACCATCATGGATAACAGCAATTCTATCTGATACATCCAAAATTTCATCCAATTCGAAGCTGACAACAAGAACAGCCTTACCCTTATCACGTTCTGCAATGAGACGTTTACGAATATACTCAATAGCACCAACGTCCAAACCGCGTGTTGGTTGGCTAACAATGAAAAGGTCTGGGTTGCGATCGATTTCACGCGCGATAATAGCCTTTTGCTGGTTACCGCCTGAAAGAGCCTTGATTGGGACGAGTTCACTCGCCCCACGAACGTCAAATTCTTCCATTAACGCGCGTGCTTTTTCATTAATGATATTATAGTTCAAGATACCATTTTTTGAAATCGGTTCTTTATAGTAAGTTTGAAGCGCAAAGTTCTCAGCAACAGTCATCGGAAGAACGAGTCCATCGCGATGACGATCTTCGGGAACGTGGCTCACTTGCATTTCTGTAATTTTACGTGGAGTTTTACCAACTACTTCCTCACCTTTGATAGTGATTGAGCCAGATTTTACCTTACGTAAACCAGTGATTGCCTGAATCAACTCACTTTGACCGTTTCCGTCGATACCGGCAATACCAACAACCTCACCTGCTCGAACATCAAGCGACAAGCCCTTAACTGCTGGAATACCACGGTTTTCATTGACAACCAAATCCTTAATTGACAAAATGACTTCTTTAGGACTCGCTTCAACTTTCTCTGTTTTAAAGGAAACGGAACGTCCAACCATCCACTCAGCCAAATCTTGGTTTGTTGCTCCCTCAACGGCAACTGTTTCGATCGATTTACCTCGACGAATAACTGTTACACTATCGGCAACTGCACGAATTTCATCCAATTTGTGCGTAATCAAAATAATAGATTTACCTTCTTCAACCAAGGCTTTCATAATTTTCAAGAGCTCTGCAATTTCCGCAGGGGTCAATACAGCTGTCGGCTCATCAAAAATTAAAAGGTCTGCTCCACGGTAAAGTGTTTTAAGGATTTCTACACGTTGCTGTGCACCCACAGAAATATCTGCAACCTTTGCAGTTGGATCAACTTCAAGACCATATTTAGCAGAAAGTTCTTTAATTTCTGCGATAGCTTTTTTAAGGTCAATCACGCCACCTTTGGTGGTTTCAGAACCAAGAATGATGTTCTCAGCAACTGTGAAAGCATCAACCAACATAAAATGTTGGTGCACCATACCAATACCCAATTGGGCTGCTTTGGATGGAGAGTCAATCTTCACGGATTGACCGTTGATAACAATTTCACCGCTTGTAGGTTCCAACAAGCCAGCAAGCATGTTCATCAGAGTAGATTTACCCGCACCATTCTCACCAAGAAGGGCATGGATTTCACCACGTCTGACATTCAAATTGATGTGGTCATTTGCTACAAATTCACCAAATATCTTAGTGATATTGCGCATTTCAATGACATAATCCTTAGTCATAATCTATTATCCTTTCTGACTATAGCCTTCTGAAAATTCTTCATCAACTATACCATTTTTGTCAGTAAAACCTACCATAGCTGATAGGCTTTACTGAGAAAAATCTCAGCCCGAAAACGGCGACCCCGTCGGGTCGCCGAATCGGAATTGTCGAAAAGAAATTCATTAAGGTTTTTCAGGAACTTCTACTTTACCATCCAAGATAGCTTGCTTAGCATCTGCAACTGCTTTAGAAGCATCTTCTGAAAGGTTAGTTTCTGCCAATTCAACACCTTTATCTTTCAATGAGAATTGAAGTACTTGACCACCAGGGAATTCACCTGCAACAGCTTTAGTTGCAATATCTTTAACTGAAGTACCAACTTGTTTCAATGTTGAAGCCAATACAAAGTTAGAAGACTTACCATCTTTAGAAGTGTATTCACCTTCTGCTGATTGGTCACGGTCAACACCGATTACCCAAACTTTATCTGCTTCATTACGAGTTTCATTTTCTGCTTTAGCAGCAGCAAATACACCGTTACCAGTACCACCAGAAGCGTGGAAGATCACGTCTGCACCTGCAGCATATTGAGCAGCTGCAAGAGTTTGACCTTTAGCAGCATCACCAAATGAACCTGCATAGTCAATTGTAATCTTGATGTCTTTGTTTACAGACTTAGCACCCGCAACGAAACCAGCTTCAAAGCGATCGATGATAACACCTTCCATACCACCGATGAAACCTACGTGGTTTGTCTTAGTTGACTTAGCTGCAGCAACACCAGCAAGATATGATGCTTCATGGTCTGCGAAACCTACGCTGACTACGTTGTCTTGATCTGGAACAACACTATCCACGATTATATAGTGTGTGTCAGGATTATTTGGCGCAACCTCAGCAATCGCACTCTCCAAGGCAAAACCAATACCGAACACAAGATTGTAACCACCAGCAACAGCTGAATCAAGGTTTGTGATATAATCTGATTCACTAGCTGATTGGAAGTAATCGTAGCCATTACCTTTAGAAAGACCAGCTGCATTACCCCATTCTTGAAGACCTTCCCATGCAGATTGGTTGAATGAACGGTCATCAACACCACCAATGTCAGTAACGATAGCAGCTTTCACAGATGTGTCCGCTGATGAAGATGCTTCTGAGCTACTGCTTTTTGAAGCACGGTTACCACATGCAGCCAAAGATACAGCCGCAACAGCTGCTAGACCAAGTCCAACAAGTTTCTTGTTCATTTCTGAACCCTCCTAAAAATCTTTTTGCAACTACATTGTTGCAGAGTAATATTGCTACAGTCAAATGACTGTCATACAGACTAAGTTAAGTCTGTAAAGGAATATGGAAGTAATTCCCCGACTGTCATCTCGACTGTCGATTTATCTTTAGCGACCAAGGTCACTTTTAAATCCTTATCAAAAAATTCTGCCATAACTTGGCGACAAGCTCCACAAGGAGATATTGGCTTTTCTGTTTCGCCATAAATAATGATTTCAGAAAAATCTTTCACACCTTCAGAAATGGCCTTGAAAATAGCTGTCCTTTCAGCGCAATTGGTCAAACCAAAGCTTGCATTTTCAATGTTTACACCCGTAAATATTTCCCCTGTCTTAGCTACAAGAACTGCACTAACTGGAAACTTTGAGTACGGTACGTATGCTTTTTGACTGTTTTTTACAGCTAATTCAATTAAATCAATAGTCTCCATCCGCCTGTGCTCCATTCATGATTGCCACGCCTGATGACGCACCAATACGAGACGCTCCTGCTTCGATAAAGGCAATGGCATCTTCATACGAACGTGCACCACCTGAAGCCTTCACTCCCATGTCAGGTCCTACTGTTCTTCTCATTAAGGCAACATCCGCTACTGTGGCACCGCCTGTAGAAAATCCTGTAGATGTTTTAACATAGTCCGCACCAGCTTCTTGAGATAATTGACAAGCTTTCACTTTCTCATCATCAGTAAGGAGGCATGCTTCGATGATAACTTTGACTAGTTTATCACCACTTGCTGCTACAACAGCTTTAATATCCTCCAAAACCAAATCGTAATTTCCAGTTTTCAGAGCACCGATATTGATAACCATGTCAATCTCATCTGCTCCTTTTGAAATTGCATCTTTTGTTTCGAAAGCTTTTACAGCAGGTGTGTTTGCTCCGAGAGGGAAACCAATAACCGTACAAACTTTTACATCACTATCTTTCAAGCTTTCAGCTGCTAAAGCAACCCAAGTTGGGTTAACACAGACACTTGCAAAATCATATTCTTTTGCTTCTGCCAAAATCTTTTCAACCTGCTCTTGTGTTGTCTCAGGTTTCAAGATTGTATGGTCAATATATTTATTCAATTTCATAGTTTTCTCCGTATATTAAGAAATAATCTCTATGATTTCTTTCGTTTTTACACTTTCTTTATCTATTTTAACATTTTTTTGGAAATTTGTAAGCATGTTTTCCGAAATATTTTCATTGGCATAAATCGTTGCGATTTGTTCACCCTTAGAAACAGCTTCCCCTACTTTCTTATGGAAGACAATACCTGTTTCATAATCTAAATCGTCTGTCTTGACTGCGCGACCTGCACCAAGTTTCATTGCAAAGAGACCGAATTCCAACGCAGGAAGCCCTACAAGGTATCCATCCTCCTCCGCAAGAACTGGAACTTGCTGTATAACCTGAACTGAACGATATAAATCTTCTAAGTCACCACCTTGAGCAAGGACCATTTCTTCAAATTTCTTCAAAGCTGCACCATTGTCAATATGTTGGCGTACTTCTTCAATGCTTTTCTCAACATTTGCAAGCCCCAACATAATTTGGGCTAGTTCACAGATAAATTCGGTAACATCTTCTCGACCTTTACCCTGTAAAATTTCAATAGCCTCTAAAATTTCCAAACGATTTCCAATCGAAGTTCCAACTGGTTGAGACATGTCAGTCAAAACTGCAACTGTCTTGCGCCCAACCGCCTTCCCAAGATCCACCATGGTTTGAGCTAGAACCCGTGCTTCTTCAACGGTCTTCATGAAGGCACCTTCTCCCACTGTTACATCTAGAAGAATCGCATCCGCACCTGCGGCAATTTTCTTAGACATTACCGAGCTGGCAATCAGTGGAATAATATCAACGGTTGCTGTCACATCTCTAAGGGCATAGAGCAATTTATCAGCTTTAACAAGATTGTCTGACTGTCCGATAACTGCAACACCAGTATCTTGAACTTGCTCGATGAAATCTTCTTGACTAACTTCAATCTGGTATCCTTTGATTGACTCTAACTTATCCAAGGTTCCGCCAGTATGACCAAGTCCACGACCGCTCATCTTTGCAACTGGAATATCAAAACTTGCTACCAATGGTGCTAAGATGAGTGTGACCTTATCTCCGACACCACCTGTAGAATGCTTATCTACCTTGATGCCTGGAATTGCAGACAAATCAATCTGTTCACCCGTTGCAACCATAGACATTGTCAAATCAGAAATCTCACGTGTTGACATCCCTTTGAAATAAATCGCCATCGCCAAGGCTGACATTTGATAATCCGGTACTGTCCCAGCTACATATCCATCAATCAACCATTTGATTTCTTCAGACGATAGTTCTAAGCCATCACGCTTTTTTTGAATTAAATCCACTGCTCTCATTCTCTCACACTTTCAAGGATGTAGTAACCCTTGTCTTTCTTTATTATCTGGCAGTTGCCGAACACTTCTTCCATCTTAGCCTTGGCACTCGGTGCACCTTGTTTCTTTTGAATGACAATGGTCAAGGTTCCGTTTGCCTCTAAGCGTTGAAAAGCGCCAGCAATTACTTCATGTACAACCGATTTTCCGGCCCGAATAGGTGGATTTGAAACAATATGATTGAATGTTTCGTCCACGTTTTCGTAGATATTGGATTGATAAATTTTAGCGGTAACACCATTCCTCTCAGCATTTTTTGTAGCTAAATCCAAAGCTCTGCTATTAATATCAATCAGTGTTGTCTTGGTGCTGAACACCTTAGCAAGTGTCAAACCAATTGGTCCATAACCACAACCAACATCCAACACCGATGCCCCTTTTTCAAAATGAAGGGTTTTTAAAAGCACTTGACTACCATAATCAACCATCTTCTTGCTAAAAACACCTGCATCTGTCATGAAAGACATTGGGGTGTCTAGTAAGTTTACGTGGATTTCATGAATATCATGTGCTACTGTAGGATTTTTTTCGTAATACATATTGGACATGTACTTATTATAACATTTCCTAAAAACGTTTTCAAGAGTTTTTCTTACATGAAAAATATGATAAAATGAAATCGATATTGAAACGCTTACCTATAGGAAGAATTATGTATGAAAAACGAATTTTTAAATTTTGAACAAATTGACCGAGCCACTTGGCAACAACTACACCGTAAGACTACCATTCCACTTAGTCAAAGTGAACTAAATTCTATTAAAAGTTTTAACGACCGCATTCAATTACATGAGGTTTCTGACATCTATCTTCCTTTGGTTAATCTTATCCATATCTATCGGAAAGCACGCAAAGACCTAAATTTTACGAAGAGTTTATTTCTACAAAAGACTATCAAGCCACAACCATTTATCATTGGCGTTTCCGGAAGTGTTGCTGTCGGCAAATCAACAACTAGTAGATTGCTGCAAATTCTTATTGCTCGGACATTTAAACACGCCAAGGTTGAATTAGTGACAACAGATGGTTTTCTCCATCCAAATGCGGTCTTAGAAGAACGGCAACTGTTAAATAAAAAAGGTTTTCCTGAATCCTATGACATGGAGAAATTGATTGATTTCCTTGATAAGATAAAAAACGGCTACGACTGCCAAATTCCTGTCTATTCACATGAAATCTATGATATTGTCCCAAACAAAACTCAGGAAATTAAGTCTCCAGATTTCTTGATTGTTGAAGGAATCAATGTATTTCAAAATCCACAAAACCAGCGCCTCTATGTCAGTGACTATTTTGACCTATCTATATACGTTGACGCTGATGTGGAGCATATTGAAACCTGGTACTTGGAGCGATTCCAAAAATTATTGACATTGGCAAAAAATGACCCTAACAACTATTACCATCGTTTTACCCAGATGACGTACCCTGAGATTCTATCTATTGCCCAGAATACTTGGAAAAATATTAATCTAGCTAACTTAGAAAAATTCATTGAACCAACCAGAAACCGTGCTGATATTATTCTTCATAAGGCCGAAAACCATGAGATTGATAAAATTTATCTAAAAAAATAAATTTCACTTGTCAAAAACACTCTTTTCAGATATAATGGTATAGTTAGTACAAGAAAGGGTGGAGGTGAAACCATTGGCAAACATTAAGTCAGCTATCAAACGCGCTGAATTGAACGTTAAACAAAACGAGAAAAACTCAGCACAAAAATCAGCTATGCGTACTGCAATCAAAGCATTTGAAGCTAACCCATCTGAAGAGCTTTTCCGTGCTGCTAGTTCAGCAATCGATAAAGCAGAAACTAAAGGTTTGATTCACAAAAACAAAGCAAGCCGCGATAAAGCACGTCTTGCATCAAAACTTGCTTAATTAAAAAAGAAACCTTTGGGTTTCCTTTTTTTATTTTTCCCCTCGATGAATAACATCATTAACTCGTCAACCACAAAGCCCTCACTAAGATTATAAACCTAGTGAGGGCTTTATGGTTGTTTTCATTATTCTGTGGGTGAGGGCGGAGCCATCATGGATGTCTTCCCCGCTCCCTATTTTTTATTATTAGGGAAGAACACGCTCCTTGAGATTCAAACTAATTCGTTAGAACCAATCTGCCAGTTCAAATGTATAGGTTTGGTCATTATAATAGTACTGATACTCTCCTACATCGCCCAAGGCCTGAAAAATAGCATTATTTTCAGTAGAGGCCAATGTAATCATTTGTTGCATTGCTTCTGCTGTTCCGAATTGCAAGACTACTTTATCCGTACCTTGTAGTCGCTGGTCAGTGATGGACTGTAAAACTGCAGCTTCATCAAAGCTTGTGAAATAGACTCCCTTTTGCACATAGTAATTCAATGAATTATCTGTACACTTTGGATAGGTCAATGCTCTAGGTTCGTAATATTGTTCTTCTCCCCAATAGTCGAGTAGATCGGTATCAGCAATTCTACTTCTCTCTAATATTTCATCAGGGACACATAGATAATCGTATGAAATATCTGTATGCGCTTCTCCACTTATAGCTTGATCAAAAACTGGATCTCCCCAAGTCGTATCAACACCATAGTATTGTCCATTTATCTTGACTAGATTCCAAGCATGCCCAAACTCACCGTTTTGCCCATTTTTTGCAATCCCTGTGACATAGATACAATCAATGCCTGCTTTTTTACATAGGTATTGGAAAGTGCGACTATAGCCAGCACAAACGGATTTCTTATCTAATAGCACACTGGTAATTCCTTGGCTTCTCCACGTGACAGAGTTGGTTTGTAGGGCTTCAAGGTCATATTCCGTTTGCTTTATAATCACCTCGTAAAAATATTTAACCTTCTCATAGTCCGACCCTGTTGGTGCCTGAGTAAGTATCTTATTCACTTCCTCTTCTATTTTATTTCGTGTCGGAGATAAATCAGTCGGATACGCTGGCTCTTCTAAATCCAATATATCAACTCCGCCACTCATTGCCGCTTCATCTGTTAGCCAGTAAAATTCTGGATAATCATGAGCGACAGAAAAATAGACGCGCGAATATATTTCATCATTAACAGAATCAATATCGATCACTTGCATCCGCTTGCTGAGCCCATTAACAAATTGGAGATAGACACGACGTTCCTTATCAGTATCCAATTGTTGGTAGTAGAAATTTCCTTGAACCTCTTCTTTTAATGCTGTTAATTCTGCTTCTAGTTGCTTTTTTTCTTTAGAAAACTCAATTTTAGCTGCTTCCAAACGTTCACTCAGCTCTTGTCCTCCTCCTGAACAAGCAGAAAGGACTGTCGCCGATAATAATATGGTTAAAACGCCACGAGAAACTTTCCTCATATTTACCTCCATTCTTGTTTAAGTATAACATAATTAGGAGACTACTGACGAACTACACAAAAAAATTAGACTAGAATTTTCCTAGCCTAATAATATTGTTTTATTTAGGTAATCCTACCTCAAAAATAGTTCCTTTCGGTTGGTTATCTCTAACAGAGATTTTCCCACCTAGTGTCTTGATAATTTGTTGAGCCAGCGATAATCCTAGACCGAAACCACCTTTTTGACGCGTTCTGGCCTTATCAACTCGATAAAAGCGATCAAAGATTTTCTTCTTATCGGCATCGCTGATTCCCAAACCATTGTCGGCAACTGTGAAGTAGACAGATTTATCCTTGATATTAGCTGTAATTTGAATTCTGCCGTCATCGTCGGTATACTTCATGGCATTGTCAAATAAAATGGTAAGCAACTGTTTAATCAGGACCTTGTCTGTTCGAATCGGCTGATGAATCAAATTATTAACTGTTAGTGTTTTTCCATTTTCTTCAGCAATCATAAGGTAATTAGCAAAGATTTCATCAAAATAGTTGGGTTGAACATCAATCATATCGACTTTTAAGCCATCATCACGACGAGCCAAATTGAGTAGGTTCGTTGTCAATAATCGCATATTTCGAACTTCTTCCAAACTAGATCCGATGCTTTCACTACTCTCTAAAATCGTCGCTTCGGGATGGCGAAACAGGCTCTCCAAGCGATTTTGGAGAACAGCCAACGGCGTACGCAACTCATGACTAGCATTTTCAACAAAGTCTTTTTGCTTTTGATAACTGATTAGAATTGGACGCATACTAAGATTCGATAGGTAAATACTGGCTAAGATAGAAATGAGCCAAGCTGAAACCATAACAATAGCAACTGTCGATTCATAGGTCTCAATGGAGGATTTTATTTGGCTGACATTCACTAAAATTGTCGCATATTTTATATCATAGGACGAATAATAACCTAGTTCATCTGTAGCCAGCTCAATCGTCACATAGCGATAATCTTCAGACATACCGAAGCTTGATTCAACCGTTGCTTCCTTAATTCCGCCCAATTTTTCCTTATCTAACGGTAGGTCGGCCAAACCAGTAAAAGTATCTGGATTGACCATTTCTCCACTTTTACTATAGAGTAAGACATGAGTATTGATACCTAATTTCAGCTGTTCTACATCTCTAGTATTTTTTTGATTTTTAGGAACAGGCATGCTATCTGAGCTAGAGCTCGTCGTTTCTTCACTAGTTGGGCTATCTTGAAGTATAAAGACAGAGTTAGGCTCATAGGTTCTTGCGATTGCAAAACCAACAGCCATCGCTGGCTCTTCCTTAATCCGTTTCAAGGTATTATCTGAATTTTGATACATAGTTGAACGCATTAATTGAAAAATGATAGCTGTCATCAAACCAAAAATCAGGGTAAATACTGCAAAATAACGGATAAAGAAGGAAAATTTATCCGTGTACATTAATTTTTTTAATCGCTTAGGCATTTTTTAGAATGTATCCGACACTACGCAGGGTTTGAAGATTTTCCCCGAAGGTCGTTCCTTTCAACTTTTTCCTAATTTTAGAAACATATACTTCTACTACTGAAATAGTAGTGTCACTGTCAAATCCCCAAATACGGTCAAAAATTTGAGTTTTTGGCAAGATAACATTTTGATTTTGCAAGAAGTAGACTAGTAGATCGAATTCTTTTCCTAGCAATTCAACTTCTTCGCCATTTACAGTTGTAGAGTTTGTCGATAAGTCAACGGTCACGTCCCCATAAGTCAGTGTGTTTTCATTAAACTTACCCGCTCGTTTTAATAGAGCTTGAATTCGCATCTTCAATTCTTCTAAATAAAACGGTTTTGTCAAGTAGTCATCAGCGCCCAATTCAAAACCATGGCCTTTATCCTCTAGACTTTCCTTGGCTGTTGTAATCAGAACAGGTGTCGTAACACCTTTTTCACGTAACTCTTTCAAAACTTGGAAGCCATCTTTTTCAGGTAACATTAAATCTAATAAAATTAAGTCGTACACACCAGTTTCCGCTTCATAGATTCCTTCTTCACCATCAAAAACCTGCATGACATCTGCAAAATCATCTAGGAAGTCAAAAACTGAATTGGATAGGCTTAAATCGTCTTCTACCAACAAAATCTTAATCATATTTTTCACCTTTTTCTACTATGTAAAATCGTTCAAGGAACTAAGGAAGAACTTGAACTTTGATTTTCTGTCACTTTTATCGAGTTCACTCTGTATGACCAACAAAGCTGGGTCAATTATACCACTTTTTTCTTATTTTTCCTATTGGTTTGAAGTGCTTGAACTACCTGAAATTTGGTCCTTTATTTCTTGATTTTTCTCTTTTAAGGCATTAACTTCGTCTGAAGAAGTATTTGATTGTGTTGCACCACTTGTAGCATCTGGAGGAGTTGTCCCTTGACCAGGGGGCATACCTTGACTATTTCCATTCTGTCCTGGAGGCATTCCCCGCATTTCACCAGTTTTACCCGGAGGCATATCACGCATCTCACCGTTTCGACCCGATGGCATTCCTTGGGTTGTTTCGCCTGTTGCATCTGGTGGAGTCATACCTTGACTATTCCCATTCTGTCCTGGAGGCAGGCCTTGAGTGTTTCCATTTTGACCAGGTGGCATGCCTTGGCTAGGACCTCCTTTACCTGGTGGAATACCTTGGGGAGCTCCTTGTCCATTCGTTGCTGCAGAATTATTTTGCGCCAGACTTGCCTGATTTTGTGTTGAAACTCCTGTTGAGCTTTTCGAAATGCTAATTCCCCCTGCAAAGCCCAAGGTAGCGGCTGAAATAGCAACCGCTGCCAAAACTGTTTTCGACTGTGACTTTAATTGATTGATTATTGACATAAAATTCCTCTTTTCAATAAAATTTTATCATAGCGAGTCTTTACTCACCTGATGACACGAACAGTATAGAATGAGAAACTTAAACCAATCTAAAGATTCATTGCATTTTCCTTAAAGCAAACTAAAAGAAGTCCTTTCGGACTTCCATCTTACAATTCAGTGATGTCGCCTGTTCGTAGGTAAACAACCCACTCACAGATATTTTTAGCATAGTCACCAACACGTTCCAAGTAAGTCAACACTTGGAAATAGTCACGACCAGCAACCAAGGATTCTGGATTCTTCTTGATTTCTTCTGTTGTTAATTCTTGGATGGCTGAGTAAAAGTCATTGACAATTTCGTCACGAGCTGCCACTTCATAAGCGACCTCAACATCAGAGTTTGCTAGATATAGTTCGAGCGTTTCCTCAACAAGTTTGCGAACTTCTTTCCCCATTTTCTTGACTTCTTCCTCGACTACAGGAATGCGAACTTCGCCCTTCATCCGAATAGCAGCTTTTGCAATAGACACAGCATGATCCCCCATACGCTCCAAGTCGCTGGTTGCTTTTAAAACAGTGATAACACTCCGTAAATCTGTAGAAACTGGTTGTTGAAGGGCGATGATTTCAAGTGATTTTTTCTCCAATTTTACTTCGAAAGCATTGATTTTCTTGTCTGCTTCAATCACTTCTTTAGCCAACTCACGATCATGTGTTGTAAAGGCACGAACGGCATTGTTGATTTGTGCCAACACTTCGTTCCCCATGGCGTAAAATTGGTTATGAAGTTTTCCTAATTCCTCTTCAAATTGAGCTCTTAACATGTGAACCTCTTTCTTTTTCTTATAGGCCTTAGCCGAACTTACCTGTAATGTAGTCTTCTGTTTCTTTATTGGCAGGATTCAAGAACATTTCTTTTGTCAGATTGTATTCTATCAAATCGCCATCAAGGAAGAAACCTGTTCGATCTGAAATACGTGATGCCTGTTGCATAGAACGTGTTACTAGCACCATTGTATACTTATCTTTCAGACCATAAAGTGTGTCCTCAATTTTACCAGCTGAGATTGGGTCAAGAGCTGAAGTTGGCTCATCCAACAAAATAATTTTTGGGCTTGTTGCCAATACACGGGCCACACATACACGTTGCTGCTGACCACCTGAAAGTCCAACTGCTGAGTCATGCAAGCGATCTTTCACTTCATTCCAAATAGAAGCACCAATCAAAGAACGCTCAACTGCTTCGTCCAAGACCTGCTTGTCCTTGATACCGTTAATACGTAAACCATAAACGACATTCTCGTAGATAGACATCGGGAATGGGTTTGGTTGTTGGAATACCATACCGATTTCCTTACGAAGATCAACAGTATCCGTACGAGGACTGTATATGTTCTTTCCGTTGTAATCAATCGCACCTGTCAATGTTACCTCTGGGTTTAAATCTCCCATACGGTTAATAGAACGCAAGAGGGTTGACTTACCAGAACCAGATGGTCCAATCAAAGCAGTAATTTCATTTGGATAGAAATCGATTGACACATTATTCAAGGCTTTTTTCTTGTTATAGTAAACAGACAAATCTTTTACTTGTAAAATAGGTGATGTCATTTGTTCCCTTTCTATCCAAAATGTCCTGAAACGTAGTCACTAGTTGACTTGAGTTTTGCATTCTGGAAGACATTTGCTGTCTTATCATATTCAATCAAGTCACCCAGATAGAAGAAAGCTGTGTAATCACTTGCACGAGCTGCTTGTTGCATATTGTGCGTAACAATGATAATGGTGTAGTCCTTCTTCAATTCAAACATAGTTTCTTCTAACTGCATAGTCGCAATCGGGTCCAAGGCTGATGCAGGCTCATCCATAAGCAAGATTTGTGGTTTTACAGAGATAGCTCGTGCAATACACAAACGCTGTTGCTGTCCACCTGATAAGGTAAAGGCTGATTTGTGCAAGTCGTCTTTTACCTGATCCCAAAGGGCTGCTTGTTTCAGAGAAGTTTCAACAATCTCATCCAAAACCTGCTTATCTTTCACACCTGCACGTTCATGTGCGAATGTGATGTTGCGGTAAATCGATTTTGCAAATGGGTTGGGACGTTGGAATACCATTCCAATATGCTTACGAATTTCGTAAACGTTCATATCTGGTCTATTGATGTCGATTCCTTCATAAAGAATTTGACCGGTTACCTTAGCAATATCAATAGTATCATTCATACGATTAAGACTGCGAAGATAGGTTGATTTCCCACACCCTGATGGTCCAATCAAGGCTGTAATTTTATTTTTTTCGAACTGCATATCAATGCCCTTGATCGCTTCATTCTTACCATAGTAAACATGAACATCTTTTGTCGAAAGGGCGATATTCTCCTCTGGAAAAGTAATGATATGGCGTTCATTCCAGTTGTAATCTGCCATTTTTTCTCCTTATAAGTCAGACTTCTAGGCTGCTGAAGTCATTTTCGCATGAAGTTTCTTACCGATATAACGGGCAGAAAGGTTGAAAATCAAGATGAAAACCAAGAGGATGGCTGCTGAACCAGCTGACACTTGAGTTGCATCTGGGATTGTCCCTTCGCTGTTGACCTTCCAAATATGAACCGCAAGGGTTTCTGATTGACGGAAGATAGAAATCGGACTCGTAACACTCAATGGATTCCAGTTTGACCAGTCAAGAGCTGGTGCTGACTGACCAGCCGTGTAGATAAGAGCTGCTGCCTCACCGAAGATACGACCAGATGCCAAGACGATGCCTGTTACAATCCCTGGAAGTGCTTCTGGAATAACAACATGGAGAACAGTTTCCCAACGTGATAGACCAAGAGACAATCCTGCTTCACGTTGTGTATGGTGAACGTGACGAAGGCTGTCCTCTACGTTACGCGTCATCTGTGGTAAATTAAAGACTGTAAGAGCCAAGGCACCTGATAAGATAGAAAAACCGTACTCAAACTGAACAACGAAAATCAAGTAACCAAACAAACCAACGACAACGGACGGTAGGGATGACAAAATCTCAATACAGGTACGGATAAAGTTAGTCAATGGACCTTTTTTAGCATATTCAGCCAAATAAATACCTGCACCGGTTGACAAGGGAACAGAAATTAAGAGCGTTACAACCAATAGGAAGAATGAGTTGTAGAGCTGAATTCCAATACCACCACCAGCTTTGTAAGACGAAGATTTACTTGTCAAAAAATCCCAGCTTACATGTGGCAGACCACGTAGCAAGATGTAAAGAATCAGTGACGTCAGGATAACGACAATCACACCAGCGATTGAGTAAAGAATACCAGTCGCCAATTTATCAAATTTTTTAGCGTGCATAGTTTTTCTTACCCTCTCTTGTAATAAATTTCATAATCATGTTAAAGATAAGGCTCATCAAGAGCAAGACAAGGGCCAGTGACCAGAGAACGTTGTTTTGAACTGTTCCCATAACCGTATTACCGATACCCATGGTCAGTACAGAAGTCAAGGTCGCTGCGGGCGTTGTGAGAGAAGTTGGGATAACCGCTGAGTTACCAACTACCATCTGAATCGCCAAGGCTTCACCAAAGGCACGCGCCATACCAAAGATAACGGCCGTAAAAATACCTGGCTTAGCAGCATTCAAGATAACACGCCAAATCGTCTGCCAACGAGTGGCTCCCATAGCCAAACTTGCTTCGCGGTAGTGACGAGGTACTGCACGTAAACTGTCAACCGTCATAAAGGTTACTGTTGGCAAAATCATGACAAAAAGTACAAATACACCCGACAAGATACCGAAACCTGTTCCACCGAAGATTGAACGTACAAATGGCACAACTACTTGCAAACCAATGAAACCATATACAACCGATGGAATACCAACCAAAAGTTCGATAACAGGTTGTAAGATTTTTGCACCACGTTTTGGTGATATTTCTGTCATGAAGACCGCTGCACCGATTGCGATAGGGGTCGCAACAACAGCTGACAGAATCGTAACAATGAAAGAACCTGAAATCATTGGCAGGGCACCAAATATTTTCGAGCTTGGTTCCCACTTGCTTCCAAATAAGAAATCAGTGATGCTCACACCGTCAACAAAGAAAGTCGATAATCCACGCTGTGCAACGAAAATCAAAATCATTGCAACAATAAAGACAATCAATGACAGACAAAGGAATGTAATTACCTTACCAAACTTCTCTAATCGAGAGTTTTTAGATGGAGACGATAACTCTTTTGCTAGTTGTTCGTTTTTCATGCTTACTCCTTCTCAGACACCGTGCCATCAGCACTTTTCACAACTTTCATATCGTTGATAGAAATGTATCCCATACTTTCAACGACACCATTTTGAACTTCATCTGACATCATGTAATCTAAAAATTCTTCTGTCAAATCAGTCGCTTTGCCCATCGTATACATATGCTCATAGGACCAAATTGGCCAATCATTTGTTGCTACGTTTTCAGCAGTTGGTTCAAAACCGTTTAGCTTAATTGTTTTAACGGAATCATCTAGATAAGCAAATGATAGGTAGGAAATTGCACCTGGTGTCTGAGCAACAATAGATTTTACCATACCGTTAGAATCTTGTTCTTGACTCTGAGCTGCGGTTTGTCCATCCATGATAACACTATCAAAGGTCGCACGTGAACCTGAACTAGCTGCACGGTTAATGATTGAAATTTCCAAATCCTTACCACCCAGTTCTTTCCCGTTGGTAATCTCACCAGTAAAAATTTTACGCAGATCTTCTGTGGTAATATTATCAACTGTGACTTTTTCATTGACAATCACAGCAAGACCTACAACGGCAACTTGATGGTCTACCAATTTGCTGGCATCAATCCCTTCTTTTTCCTCAGCAAATACGTCAGAGTTACCAATCTGAACAGCTCCAGACTGAACTTGTGACAAGCCAGTACCTGATCCACCACCCTGAACGTTGACGGATTTACCGATATTGACACTACCAAATTCATCTGCTGCTGCCTCAACAAGTGGTTGAAGCGCTGTCGAACCTACGGCTGTAATAGACTCTCCTCGATCGATCCAAGAAGAACAACCTGAAAGAGCCATACTACTCAAAAGAAACAAAGCTACAATTCCAAGCTTCTGCTTTTTTTTCATTTCGTTTTTTCCTTTACATTTTTCAGTGGAATCTCCTAAAATTAACTCTGTGTTTTACATAGAATTTACAAGATATTTCCACTCATCCACTATATCATATAAAAAGACAAGTTGCAAAAAAAATTTGCTGATTTATTTTAAAATCTCAGCCCTTTTGGAAAGCCATTTTTAAGCGTTCCAGATACAATTTTTGCGAAACCAAGACCGTTCCCCTGAACTGCTACCTGATACCAGCCATTAGCTAAATCCTTGGAAACAGCTATTGTATGTCCAGCAGTATAGGACGAGAATTCTTCTGAGCTGATTTCCACTCGATTTTTAACCTCCGAACTATGGAGTGCTAGACCTAAAGCAAAACTTGGTTCAAATCTTTTTTTCTTAAACGTCCCCAAGTGAAGACCATTTCGAGCAATCTTTACTTTTGACAAATCAGGAAGGCCGTGTGGCAGTAGATAGAGATTGTCCCCAAAAACCTGCAGTAAACCATCCAATTGAACCCTTAAATGCTTCTGTTCAAATTCTTTCCAGAGAGATTGCTGTTCTTTATTCAAATTGGATTTTCCTGGTTTTAATTTTTTCTGACTGGATTCTCCTAGAAATCTAAATTTGGCAACGAACTGACCTTCTCCTGCAAAATGGTGGGGATACATACGAGCAACTTCTGGATAACCGACTCCTTCTACCATTCCATTGATTTTAGGAATGTCTATTAGTTCCAAATCATACTGTTCTAAGAGCCACGTCACTACTTCTTCATTTTCCTCTGGTGACCAAGTGCAAGTAGAATAAATCAATTGACCACCTGGAGCCAACATGTTCAAGGCCGATTCTAAAATTTCACGCTGTAAGCTGGCACATTGTGCTGGATAATATTTGGACCAATATTGAATCGCATCGGGGTCTTTTCGAAACATCCCTTCACCTGAACAGGGAGCGTCTAGGACAATCATATCGAAATATCCTTGAAAGACCTTTTCCAAGCGGTCTGCTGATTCATTTGTTACAACAACATTCCTCGCTCCGAAACGCTCAATATTTTCAGCCAAGATTTTTGCTCGTTTGTTGGAAATTTCATTACTAACCAAGAGCCCCGTATTTTCTAAGTATGAAAGCAAGTGGGTAGACTTTCCTCCTGGCGCTGCTGCCAAGTCCAACACTTTCATCCCTTTTTCCGGAGCTGCAATCTGACCGACAACCTGTGCAGCTGGCTCTTGTGAATAAACCAAACCAGTCACGTGTTCAGGCGATTTACCTGAAACTTTACCATAGTAAGACCAAGGCATATCTGGAATTAGTTGCTCAAAGTCCAACTGATTTTCCTTTAGCGGATTGACCCGAAAACCTGAAATAGCTGGCTCATCAAAGCTCTCAAAAAATGCTTGGGCTTCACTACCAAGCAAATGATTATATTTATCTATAAAATCCTGTGGTAATTGCATTAGAATATATACCCCTTCACTTCCTCAAGATGGGATTCTGATACTAGCATGACAAACTCTCGCTTATCATAGGCCAGATTCGGACCATCAAAACTTAACATAACTAAGCCTAAAGAGGAACCAATAATACTGGCTGCTGCGTAGTCCCATGGACACAGATAAGAAGCATAGGCAAATAATCTTCCTTCCAGAACGTGGGCGAAACCAATCCCAGCGCTTCCTACAGATCTTGTACCTAAACTTTGATTTGCTAATTCTGCCACTCCATGTGCATTGCCTGCATACAACTTTGCATTGATTCCTATCAAACTCTGGCGAAGAGGGCGCAGCTCTGGTTTCTTTAAGCGTTCTTGATTGCAATAAACAGGGAATGAATCTCCTCCATGGAAAAGTTTGTCTCGCATGACATCATAAATGATACCGAACTTTCCTACTCCATTTTCAAAATAGGCAATCATAATGGCAAAATCAGTTTTCTGAGCAATAAAATTTGTGGTGCCATCAATTGGATCAATAACCCAAACATTTCCCTCATGAATAGAAGAAACGTCCCCACCTTCCTCACCTAAAATCCCATCACCCTGATAGCGAGATTGAATCTGTTGAGTCAGCATTTCTTGCACTTGTTTATCAAGGTGTGTTACCAAGTCTGTAAAGTCTCCCTTTTCTTCAATCTGAAGATCATCATGTAAATGCTGTCGGAGAAAATTTCCAGCTTCCAGGACAATCGTTTGGGCAAAGTGATACTTAGTTTCCAAAACGAATAACTCCTTTCCCTTTATCTCGAGCAGCCTTAACAACTCGATAGGTTGAATAACCAGAAACTGCTTCAAAGTCACGATCAATTTGACGTTCCTGTCCCTTACTTTTAACAACATCTTTGAAGCTTTTATAACTAGCTAATATAGCTACCGCATCTGCTCCTTTTTCATAAGCTGCCTCCACCTGATTCAAAAAAGAAAGCACGGAGGAAATCTCCTCTGTGCTCCACAAAAAATCAAGTGGATATGAATAATTTTTGTTCATATCTTTTATCTTTCTTATCCTATTTCTGCTCTCAATGTAGCATTTTTTAGTTCTTGTTTGCGATACTTCCGCGGAAGAAATGCACGAATTTCATCTTCATTAAACCCTATCTGCATCCGCTTCTCATCCAAAATAATCGGACGCCGTAAGAGACTCGGATAGGTTTCGATTAACCCAATAAGCTGCTTCACAGAAAGCTCATCAACATCAATATCTAGTTTCTGAAAAACTTTTGAACGGGTAGAAATCAAGTCATCTGTCCCATTTTCTGTCAATGCTAAAATGTTCTTCAATTCCTCAGCAGTTAGAGGTCTAGTCATAATATTGTGCTCAATAAAAGGGACTTCGTGACTTGTCAGCCAAGCACGAGCTTTACGACAACTGGTACAACTCGGTGACAAAAATAAAGTAATCATGTCTTCCATCCCCTCTAAAAACATTTTTCTTCTTATAGTATACTCTAACTTAAAAGAGTTTTCAATAGTAAATCTAATCTCTTCCCTGTAATTTTTCCAAAGATTCTATTTTTTTCTCTAAGCGTAGCAATATTTCGTTTTGTTCATCAATTTTTGCCATCAAGGTATCCAACTTCGTTTCACGCTCTGTTTCAGAGAAAAAACGAGTTATTGTAGAGGTAACCATACCAAAAGTACAAATACCAACCAACATCAAGAGGATGGCTATAATTTTAGAAATCGTATCTTGGGGGACAATATCTCCGTACCCTACAGTTGTCATCGTTACAATGGACCACCAAAGTGCATCAAAGAATGATTTCCCTTCAATCACTGATAGTAAGACACTTGCAACTAGAACCGCTGAGATATTTAACATCAACACTTTGGATAAACTGTTGGTATGCAATAGCTTGTTGATTGTATCCCAGAATCGATTAGACAGGGCAAATATTCTCGTTACTTTGACTAATCTGAAGAGTCGTGCACGTCTTCCCAAGCGAAGAAAACTGAAGAACAAATCGAATGGAATAATAGCAATTAATTCTAACACATGCCCTTGTACATATTCAATTCTATCGTCTGAGTAATACAGCTGAATGAAATAATCGCAGACAAAAATAAACCATAAGAGCAAGTCTAGTACCCGATACCCACTAGAATTAGCAATATTAGCATCCATCAATTCAAGTACGATAAGAAATACATAGACTACAGCTATGTAGGTCATAGCCTTCTCATAAAAAGGATGACGAATCAATCGTTTAAGCATATTTCTCCCATTGCAAGGCAAATTCCTCATCGGATTTCATCTGCTCCATCAAACCTTCAATCCCGTCAAATTTAACCATATCTCGAATTTTTTCAAGCCAAAAAATAGTTATTTTTTCTCCGTAGATAAAGCGGTCAAACCCCAAAATATGGGCTTCTATCCGCATCTCCGTTCCATCAAAGGTCACATTTTTCCCAACGCTTGTCATAGCTCGATAGCGTTTTCCATCTACTTCAACATCAGCGACATAGACTCCCTCAGATGGTAAATGGACACGGTCAAAAGGTGCCAGATTTGCAGTTGGATAGCCAATGGTGCGTCCTCTGGCATCTCCATGAACAACAATTCCCTCCGTCATAAATGGATAACCTAAAAGTTGATTAGCTAGAGAGACATCCCCTGACTGGATAGCCTGACGAATGCGAGTTGAAGAAACTTTCTCTCCGCCCAGGCTCACTTCACTTACAATTTCTACCTGACCACCAAATAGCTCTGTCAAATCTTTGACATCTGCTCTGCAATTTCCGAAATGATAATCGAAACCTGCCACTAAGACTTGTGCGTTCAACCCCTTGATGTAGCGCTCCAAAAACTGCTGAGGAGTATTGCTTGCAAACTCACTGGTAAAATCTGTCAAAACCAGCTGGTCTACACCGTATTGCTCCAACAAGTGGTAACGCTGATCTTGACTGGTCAAATGCAGTAAAAGTTCTGGGCTAAAGCGAGAAAAAGCCAATCGAGGTGACTCTGGAAAGGTCAGAACAGTTACTGTCAATCCTTTTTCATCTGCAACTTGTCTAGCACGGTCTAAGAGGGCCTTATGCCCCAAATGAATCCCATCAAAATAGCCTAATACCAAAACAGTTGGTTTTTCCTGATGGAGTTCTTGATAATTTTTTATCGTTCTAATCTTCATATTGTTTATTTTATCACAACTAGGCTAAAACTTCTTCTAGAAAAACCTTGCGAGGCTTGTAAACTTGGTCACGTTTTTCCAGGATAGCCACCAGTTTCTCCCTATGAAAACCTGCCAACAATTCCGCCTGACTATCTAAGGTAATAAAACGACCATATCTAGCCTCAATCACTTGCTCAAACGTCAAATCAACAATGGGCAGGTCACCAATTCCCTGTTCAATGGGACGGAGGAAGGAAAAATCATCTTGGGCAACCTTCTCAGCAATTTCCTCGATTGTCAGGGCATCAGCCAGGCTCATACCAGCTGAACCTGTACGCTCCAGCTTAGACATGTGACTGGCATAGCCTAACTTAGCCCCTATGTCAACAGAAAGAGTACGGACATAGGTGCCCTTTCCACAACGAACTCGGAAGGTAAAACGTGCACAATCATCTGCTAGTTCAATCGGGCTAGTCCGTTCAAAACTGTAAATCTCAATTTGGCGTTGAGGGCGCTCAACTTCTTCGCCCGCCCGTGCGTATTCGTAGAGTTTGCGGCCGTTTACTTTGACAGCAGAGTACATAGGCGGAATCTGGGTAATAGTACCGACAAAACTAGCCATGGCCTCATCAACTGCCTGCTCTGCTATGTCCAAAACCGGTGTCTGCTCGACGAGGTCGCCCGACGCATCCTCGGTCGTGGTCGAATAGCCGAGGGTAATCTCTCCCTCGTAAATCTTGCCCTCTTCCTGCATGTACTCAATCATGCGCGTGGCCTTGCCGACTGCAATGGGCAGAACACCTGTCACATCTGGGTCCAAGGTCCCCCCGTGACCAATCTTCTTCTCCTGCAAAATCTTACGGAGCTTAAAAACAACATCGTGCGAGGTCATGCCTGCCTCTTTTTTTACGTTAATAATTCCTGAAATCATGTTCCCATTATAACACAAAGGACCGCTCTTGTGGGCGGTCCGGTATCAATCAGTCATCATAGAAACGATAGCTACCGAATGTTGTACCTATCAAATTCTCAAGTTCCTTATGAATGCGTCGCATGGTTCCAGAAGGGGCGACTTCATATGTAACAGCCTCATCAATTCCGGTCTCTTCCTCCTCATCATAGCCCCAAGAAAATAACAACGGAGCGTCATAGTATCCTTTGTCAGCAAATTTTATAGTCGACCATTCCAACAACTTGATTTCCTTTCAAAAATGACTAAACTAGAGTTCCCGATGAAAATCGCTATCAATCTCAAAAAATGGTTGAATATCCTGAACATACTCCAAAACGCCTTGAAATTCTCCTTGGTCATCACACACTGCCTTATAGACCACATAGACAAACTTGTCCATGCTCTCGGACTTGAACCACATGGTGATCTGGTCTTTTTGCCCTGTGCGGAGCAGTTCAAAAATCTTCTTGACCTTGTCCACTATTTTGGGAGGATGGCAGAGCTCCACATGGCGTCCAATCTGGCTTGGCGTCCGTTTGAAAATCATGTCTTCGACAGGGTGGCTGTCATTATAATATTGGAAAATATCATCATGTTCATTGCTATCTTCCTATTAATCCATCCAATATTTCGATCAATTTTTCTTTTTCCTGACTCTCATTTGTTTTAAACCTGATTAGAGGGAGGTCGTATTTTTTCAAAATGTTATCCTTCATAATATCACGTTCAAACTGCTTAGAATTACCTTTGTGGAATGCATATCCATCTACTTCTACAGCTAGTACAGGGGCTTTGGTAAGTCTATTAATTATCAAAAAATCAAGGTGCGTATTTCCATGCCTTGCATACTTCGCTTCCACTTCTGTTAGTCGAGTAAAATCCTTCACAAGATTATGCAGTTTATAGACAATATGTAAAGACCCCCAGTTGAGAATTCGTGGATTTACCTGTACACTAGAATAAAAAAACAATCAACTTCTAACAGGAATTACCACACTCAATTGGAGGTCTTATATGTTTCATTTTACCACACTTTTCATCGGAATGGATGTTCACAAAGAAAGTTTTTCACTCTGCTATTATGATATGATGACCAATCAATTCAAACATAGCACTAAAGTTAGTCCAAATGTTAGCTATATTGTGAACTATGTGAATGAGCTTCGTCGTTTATATGGTCAAGATGCAGAAGTGTTATGTGGCTACGAAGCTGGATGCCTCGGATTTACCCTATATCACCAGCTACAAGCTCACGGGATTCCCTGTATCGTGATGGCACCTACAACGGTAATGAAGGAAGGATCTAAGCGTGTTAAGACTGATAAGAAAGATGCGGCTCAGCTCGCAAAAGCTCTGGCCTTTCGTAGCTATCAGCCTGTTCATATTCCTACTGCTGAGGATGAACAAGTCAAAGAATATATCCGTATGAGAACAGACCACAAAGTGGCTCTGAAGAAAATCAAACAACAAATTCTTGCCTTCTGTCTCCGACATGATTTTCGCTATACCGAGGGAAGCAGTAATTGGACACAGAAACATGTTCGCTGGCTCCGTTCCCTAAAACCTGAGGGACTTTACGCAGAGATTTTGACAGAATATCTATTGACCTATGAGAAATTAGTAGATCAAATAGAACGGTATGATGCACGAATTGAGCAACTGGGTCAAAGCGACAGTTATCAAGAGAAGGTCTCACGGCTTTCTTGCTTTATTGGCATTAAAACACTAACTGCTCTTTCCATTGTGACAGAAATCGGTGATTTTAATCGCTTTGCGACAGCTCAACATTTTGCTTCTTATCTTGGGCTAACTCCTAGCGAAAATTCTAGCGGCGACAAGGAGAGAAGAGGTGCTATCACCAAAGCTGGGAATAGCCATGTGAGACGACTTCTGATAGAAGCTGCACAATCATTGGCTAAGGGGACGATTGGGTATAAATCCAAAGAATTGAAAAGGAGACAAAGTGGAAACCGAGTGGAGGTGATTGCTTATGCGGATAAGGCTAATGAACGCTTAAGAAGACGTTATCGCACACTTGTTCTAGGAAAAAATAAGAAACAAAATGTTGCTAAAACAGCTATTGCACGAGAATTGTCTGGTTTTATTTGGGGGATGATGACAGGAAGAATAGCTTGAAGTTAGCGCTTGTTTTCATGTACACTTTTGACCATTAAGTTTTATCATCGCAGAGCGATGAGGAATCCCTATTTCTATCCAAAATCACTGGGTGAATTTGGACAGAAATAAGGATTGAAATCATGTTTGAATGGAAAGTATCTTGAAGGAGTTTAGGACTTCAAGGTTTGAGTCATCTACGAAACGACTAAGTGGCACAATTGTGATCCACGCTTATAGAGAGTAGGACTCGCGGCAGAACCATTGACCTGTAGGTAACCAATCCACGAATATCAGAGTGGCCAATGCCCGAAGCTAAGAACTAGGCTCTTTCTAGATACTTTTCATTTTTTAATCAGTTCGATTGTTTTTACTTGACAAAGGGCTTTACATATCAGTCATGTATAACATCTAAACTATTATATTTTTCATCGCTCATAAACACTTCCCTAATTCGATGATACATTAAATTCTCAGAATCATATCGCGATATCCGTTTTCGTTTTCTAAAATATTCCTCCTTTTCTTGCTCATACTGTTTGTATAAGTAATCGAAGATGGAATATATAGGGCTCTCTCTTACTTCAAAATTATTATATTGTATATATCCCAATAAATCACTAATATTTTTATCTAACGATTGCTCATTCCCAGTCATGACAAGAAATAATTTATTTTTAGCTCTTGATATCGCCACATTTAGTAAGTACGGATCATCCGTAAAACGTGTTATGCTGTTATCAACCGTGGAGATGATTATCGTATCTTTTTCTTTTCCCTGAAACTTATGGACTGTATTGCTTTCCAAATCATCAATTTGCTCTTGCAACTTCTCTTTCTGCTTTCGATAAGGCGTGACAACTCCTGTCCGCTCCCGATAGATTTCATAATTTGGAATAACATCTTTCAGAATTATATCAATCTCTCTCTGACTATAGTGATCTCGAGCGTGATTTCCCTTAGGTGTTCTAATAGCCTGAAGAACATCTTTTTCCCCATTATCACCTGTCATAATCACTAAGTCACCATTATAAAACTTTTGATTGCAGAAATTGATAATTTTGGGATGACATCTATAATGCTCTCGTAATAGCGTTTCTGGAATATTCGGAATCACTTTTAGTACCGATTGAAGAAAACTGTTTGTGTATTCATAACCACTATGAACACCGTATTTATGGAAAAGCTGAGCACTACTTTCTTTGACATCTTTTGTGACAATATGCGGTAGCTGTTTACTATCTCCAACAACTACAACATTTTTAGCACAGGATAATGCTAGTGCCCCAGTTGTAATATCCACTTGTGAGGCTTCATCTATGATTAAATAATCATAGGTAATATTCTTTCCTAAACTTGTTGTTGATGAAAATGTTGTACTAAGAACAATAGGATATTCTAGAAGAACTCGTTTCGATTGTTCCCTTAAATCTTCCTTTGTAAACTGTACTCTATTTCTTTCATTCCCATACTTACTAACTAGAAAATCTTTGAAAATCTTTAATGAATCACTGATCAAATTGTTTAAAACTTCCGTACCATTTAAGTGAACCAATTCTTCTTGAAGAGTTTCTAATTTAGTCCTTATTTCTGTTTGTTTATGCTGGTAAAATAGGTTCTGAAATTGTATTGTCAAATCAGACAATTCTTGTTTATAAAGTTCCCAGTTTTTAACACCATATAATAAAAAGTTTTTTATCTTAAAAATTAAACCAAACCTTTTATTCTTTTTATAGAATTCCTCAAATTCATTCCAAAGCTTAAATAACTTCTTAGAAGAATAAAGGTTTAATTCTATAGGCGATATATCTATGTGCTCAAAAAAATCTTTGAAATGGCGAAATTCCGTTTCTAATTCTGAAAGTTCTTGTCTCAGATTGGCCAGTTCTTCCTGAATTTCAAAAATACGAGGAAGCCTACGAATCTTTTCATTTAATTCCTTATCAAGGCTTTCCATTCCATTATCTTTTAATCTCCAAGAAGAAAAATCAGGGTACATACTATGCTGATTGAGAATAAAATTATTTTTATTTTTTTCACTTCCAAGATAAGCCACGGGAAAGTCAAGACCATAGTTCTTTAGTTTTTCGTAAATATTATCAATGGCTGCATTATTATTAGAAACAATTAGAACCGTCTTATTCCGTATCACTATATTAGCTATAATATTCAGAATCGTTTGTGTCTTACCAGTCCCAGGAGGTCCTTGAATGACACTAAATTGATTTATTAAGGCATTTTTTGTTGCTTTATATTGACTATTATTACAACCAAAAGGGAAAATCAATTCCCCATGAAACGGCAAGTTATTCTTCTTACTGGGACTTAGATAGCTCGCTAAAGCAACTGTTTTGTCTACGTAATCCAATTCCTCATACCTTTTTAACAAGAGCAATTGATCAGTCCCAGAGTTTCTCAGAGGATTCAGCTTAGATAGTTCCGTCAAATAACTAAAAACATGACGACTATTCGAATGTGTCAACTCATTTTGCCGTATTTCTAGGTCTCTCCCCATATATAATTTTCCAGTGCCATTTTTGTAGCGGATGATATAAGCCCGTGAGTGCGTTCCATTGAATTCAAACATTGACTCAATATTATTTAATAAAACCCCATCTTGCCTTCTATAAACTCCTATCTCTGAAGGATTCAACTGTTTGGAAAACTTCAGCACCTCAACTCTCTGCACATTGTAGCGATAAGGTTGGACATTATTTTTAAAATAAATTTCAAAGTAGAGCTTCCCTTTGTAACGAATCGATTGAAGCGACTCGATATTTTCTGACTTGTCCTCTCCATCAATCAAAATTATTTTTCTATCTTTCACTATATCTCCACTCTCACTTTCAATCTTAATATTCCTCCTCCCTCAACGCCTCAAACTTGGCTTTCATGGTTGGGTTATTGCGGGTTAGTTTTTTGACGGAGACATCGTCTAGCTTATTATTGGCTAGGCGAAGCTGGTTTTCGCTGGTAGTCAGGGCTGCCTTGACAGCCTCCATCCGCTTGATTGCCTTGTCGATTTCATCAATAGCTTTTTGGAAATTGTTGCTGGCCGATTGATAGTTTTTGGCAAAAGCATTCTTGAAAATTTCCAAATCTTCTTCAAAATGAGTAATATCAATATTCTGCTCCTTAACCAAGGCTAACTCCTGCTGATATTGCAGACTATTGAGCGCAGCATTTCGTAAAATTCCGATTAATTGGATAAAGAACTGTGGTCGAATAACATACATCTTCTCATATTCATGACTAACATCCACAATCCCTGTATTGTAATAGTCATTGTCCGCCTCTAGCATGCTGACTAATACAGCATATTCGCACTTTTTCTCCCGACGGTCCTTATCCAACTCCTTAAAGAAATCAGCGTTTTTATGCTTGGTCTTGGTCGTATCTGCCTCGTTTTTCATTTCGAACATGATGGAAATAAATTCCAAGCCCGACTCGTCAAAATCACGGAAGATGAAATCTCCTTTTGAACCGGACGCTGATACTTCGTTGTCCTTCGCAAATTTGGCACGTGGAAAAGCATAGGAACGAACCTTGTTAAACTCCGCCTCAGCAAATTGCTCCAAGCTCTCTCCAATTGCCTTAGTAGACTGCTGGGCCTTGAAATTTTTGTAAAATTCCACCTGCTCATCCGCCGCCTTGAGCCGTACTTCGTACTCCTGACGAGTGGTCGCCAGGGCTAACTCTTGCTTTTGTTCCTGCAAAACCAAAGCATTTTGTGCCGCATCCCGCTCTTTTTCCACCTGAGCTACCGCCTGCTGCAACTCCAAGTCCTTGGCGAGACCGATTTGCCCCAGCTGAGCCTTAAGCTCTTGGATTTCTTGGTCTTTTTGGGAAATAGCAGAGCTGATTTCCAGTTCCGTCTGACTAGCAAATTTATCAAGTTTTGCGGTCAGTTCCAGAATCTCCTTATCCTTATCACTCAATCTAGCCTGCAAATCATTTTCAGCCTTCTGGCTTAATAATTCCCGTTCCCGCTCCAATCGTTCATGGATTTCCTTGTCAAACTCCGCACCACGTACCTGGGCTAAAAGCTGACTATATTCTGTTTCATTGACCTGAAAGGCCGTCCCACAATGGGGGCAAGTAATTTGATGCATATTCTCTCACTTTCTTCTTTTCAAATAAGATATTAATTTATGTAAAACCGTAGCTACTCCCAGCGCCAATAAAAAATAAAAGAAACGAACCGCATTTCTAGCATCTAGAAGTGATAGAGCCCAAAGGACAAAAATCGTTATGGCAGTCGGCCATCTCCAGCCCCAGGTCATCTTCCGTTTGATAAACCATTCCATCCAATCTTCATTAGAATCAAACCGTGTTTCATAATATTCTTCTTTCAGTTGTTCCCACCACTTTTTCATAACAACCTCCTTTCAGATCACAGACCTTCTAATTCAAGCTCCAGAAAAGTCTTCCACTTTTCCTGCAAGGGTTGACGCACAGGCGGCTCCTGACTTTCTAAGAATTTTTTGATACATTCATTTTGCACCAACCATCCTGTCATGTCTTTTTGAGCATTCGCAAATTCATTACCAAAATCTTCTGGAATTCGTTCTTCAAAAGTAATCAAGGTCTGATTTTCTAGCTGAGACAGTGTAAATGAAACTATTGCTGAATCCCACGTGTAGGCAATTTTTTCATTTTTTCGATATTCCAGTAAATCCATGGTTTCACGGAAGTCTTCCATTTCAAATATCAACTTGTCACCCTCAACCCTCAACTGCGGAAACCAGCGAACAAAGCCACTATTCTTTGCCAACAAATTCCATGCCTCCACCAAACTAGCCGACACAGAATAGCAAATGCTTAGCAGGTAGTGCCCCGCCTCTTTCTTCACACTAATCTTCATATCATACTCCTATTCTATACTTCTATTATACCAAAAAACACCAGTCTATAACCGATGTTCCATATATATTTATAATTTTTGACCATCAGTAAGCAGCCCATTCTCAATTTTTATACCGTATTTCTTCTAGCATTTCAATCCGTCCTCTCTCATTTTGTGCTATACTAGATGTATTGAAAACAAGGAGGTTTATATGATTAAACTAATCGCTCTTGATATGGACGGAACCCTTTTAAACGAGAAAAAAGAGCTGATGCAGCCACAGATTGATGCCATTCATCAGGCTGTTGAAGCGGGCGTCAAGATTGTTCTTTGTACTGGTCGGCCCTTGGCTGGTGTTAAACCTTTCGTAGAGCAACTCGGCTTTGACACCGAGGAAGAATTTATCATTGTCAATAACGGCTGTTCAACCCATTCGACAAAGGATTGGAGCCTGATTGACTGGGAAGAACTATCTATCTCTGATATTGATTATCTTTCCACTTTTATTGAAAATGATGATGTGCAAATTTCTCTCTTTGATGAGGAAGACTACTTCGTTCTTGCAGAAAAAGCCAATGCACGCGTTAATTTAGACGCAGGTTTAGTAGGAATGACTCCTCAACCAATTGATTTAAAAGAAGCCCAGTCAGGTCAGCATCGCTTCTTTGAAGCCATGTTCGTCGGTGAAAAAGAGCATATCGATGCCTTTGAAAATCAACACAATCCTATACTCAGCCAAGGCTATTCCACCGTTCGTTCACAGGACTATCTGTTGGAAATTTTACCAAACGGTGCAAGCAAGGCAACTGGTTTGAAAAAACTGGCAGACCGCCTCGGTATCCTCCCAGAAGAAATCATGGCTATGGGAGATGCCAACAACGACCTGGAAATGATTGAATTTGCTGGACTTGGTATTGCCATGGGAAATGCCAACGAGCAGGTCAAGGCTATCGCCCAGGACATCACAGACACCAATGAAAACAACGGCGTTGCCAAAGCCATTGAAAAACATATTTTGAACAAATAAGGAGATGCTATGAAATACCCAACACTCTTAGACCGCTTTTTAGTCTATGTCAAAGAAAACACTCGCTCAGATGAAAATTCGACAACTACACCTTCTACCCAAAACCAAGTCGAATTTGCACAGAATATCCTTCTGCCTGAAATGAAACGCATCGGCTTACAGAATGTCCACTACCTACCAAACGGTTTTGCTGTGGGAACACTCCCTGCCAACGACCCGAGTTTGACACGCAAGATTGGTTTTATCGCCCACATGGATACGGCTGATTTCAACGCTGAAGGTGTCAATCCGCAAATCATCGAAAACTACGACGGCAACCCAATCGCTTTGGGAACTTCTGGCTACGAATTGCATCCAAAAGACTTCCCACAACTTGCCAACTACCATGGTCAAACCCTGATTACCACAGACGGTACTACCTTGCTGGGCTCTGATGACAAGTCAGGAATTGCAGAAATCATGACAGCTATTGAATTCCTAGTCCAAAACCCCGACATCAAACACTGTGAAATCCGTGTCGGCTTTGGTCCTGACGAAGAAATCGGTGTCGGAGCAGACAAGTTTGATGTCGAAGACTTCGATGTGGACTTCGCCTACACTATGGACGGTGGACCGCTGGGCGAACTCCAGTACGAAACCTTCTCAGCAGCAGGTGCCAAGATTGATTTCCTAGGACGCAATGTCCACCCAGGATCTGCTAAGGACCAGATGATCAACGCCTTCCAGATGGCTATTGATTTCCACAATGCCCTTCCAGAGGCAGACCGCCCTGAAAAAACCGAAGGCTATGAAGGTTTCTTCCATTTGATGAACATGGAGGGAAGCGTTGATACTGCTTCTACCACCTACATCATCCGCGACTTCGAGGAAGAAGATTTCCAAGCCCGCAAACAGCTCATGCTGGACATCGCTGAAAAGATGAATGCCAATTTTGACACTCCACGTGTCATTGTCAACCTACATGACCAGTACTACAACATGAAGAAAATCATCGAAAAAGATATGACTCCAATCAAGATTGCTAAGGACGTCATGGAAAATCTAGGTATCAAGCCACTGATTGAGCCTGTTCGCGGAGGAACAGACGGCTCCAAGATTTCCTTCATGGGCATTCCAACGCCAAATATCTTCGCAGGTGGCGAAAACATGCACGGTCGCTTCGAGTTCGTCAGCTTGGAAACCATGGAAAAAGCTGTTGATGTCATCCTTGGAATCGTCGCTTACAAATAAAATTTCAAACGGCTTTCAATAGAAAGTCGTTTTTTTCTGAAAAAATTTTAAAAAATGCAATTTTATGTTGTATTATTGAACTAATACTGATATAATAGAACTATAAAAAAGAAATGGAGTTTTATTATGACAGAAGAAACATTAGCACAGGGAATTCTCATTGGCATTTGGGGTACAACACTACTATTTTCATTTATTTGGTATATTCTTGTTGCTATTTCCAACTACATCCTCTTCAAAAAAGCTGGCTATGCTGGTTGGAAATCATTGATTCCAATCTACAATCTCTATATCCAACAATGCATCGCCTTTGGCTATGAAAAAAGATGGTTCATTCTATTCTTACTGATTCCACTAGCAGGACCATTATATGGCATCTATCTCGTTTACAATTTTGGTCGTAGCTTCGGTTTATCAGCTGTACAAGCTATCTTCTATGTTCTTCTTACACCTATCTTTAACCTCTACATCGCCTTTAATGATGGAAGTCGTTACCAAGGTCCACAAGAATTCTTTATTGATTAATATACAATCAAGCCCCCGCACACGCGGAGGCTTTTTTAAACGAATAGAAAAATAAGAAGAACCATCATGACTAGGCTGACCAAAATAGATAAGGAGTTAACATTGGCAGGTTCAGCTGAGCTACTACCTAACTTTAATGCATAAATTGGGGACATGACTGAAATCGGAGAGACTAGACAGACCAGCAACATGATTTTCATCGTTTTATCAATAGGTAGAAGAAAATAAATGACTCCTGCTATTAGAATATTCGCACCCAGCCTCAAAGAGAGAAGATAGACCAATCGACTAATTTCTTGCCAATTCAATTTTAAATCAAGCAAGATTCCCAACATGAGCATGGCTAAAAAAGGATTAGCATTACTAGCTATCGTCAGCGCAGAGATAAGTTCGCGTGGAAGTTTGATAGAGCAGACTGCTAACGATAGGCTAACTAGATAGACTACTAGTGGAACTGAGCGTGAAAGATTCTTTATAAAAGTTGCAACGGTCATTCTTTCCTGCTCTTCATCCACACCAGCTGCGATACTGTAATTCCCACCTAGAACCATGATTGCATTCCCCGCATCAAATACGATGACGCTTAGTAGACTAGATAGCGGAAAAAAAGCTTGCACAAATGGGAGTGTAAAGGTTCCGATATTATAGCCTGATAACTGCATAAGACCGACGGAAGTCTGTTGACCAGACTTCTTCGCTTCCCAGTATCCCACCATATCCAAAAAAAGATTACAAAGAATCCCTAATATGAAGGGAACGTATAAATCTATAGATACTTGGGCTGTCGCTGAAGCTACAAGGAGAGAAGCTGGTAGCGTAATATTCATCACTAAGCTAGAAAAGATTCTTGCATCTTCCCTTCGAACAATCCCTTTGACTTTTAATGTATAACCTAAACCGATAACAAAGATAAAACCGAGAGCACGGGCTAATAATTCAAGTTCATTCATGAAACTAGTATAGCATATAGAAAAGAATTTTGATGATATATAAAAATTTTATATAATCGCTTGATTTTACTAAACAATAGGTATATAATTTATATATAAAATAATTACATAAAGATAAAGAGGTGAGTTTATGTACTACCCCGTATCCTCTATCTTGATAGAATTTCTGGTATTAGCCATCGTGGAAAAGCAGGATTCCTATGGCTATGAAATCAGTCAAACCATCAAGATAGTTGCTGATATAAAGGAATCCACACTCTACCCTATTTTGAAAAAATTGGAAAAGGCTGGCTATGTCATCACCTACACCCAAGAATTTCAAGGGAGAAAGCGGAAATACTATACCATTACTTCGAATGGTCGAGAACACCTCCCCTTCCTGCAGGGTGAATGGAATAGCTACAAAGACCATATTGACGGAATTATAGAAGGGAGCTTACGAAAATGACACGCGCTGATTATTTGAACCAACTGGAACAAGCATTATTTCAACTTCATCCAAGTGCCAGACAGGAGGCTTTAGAGTACTTCAATGAATACTTTGACGAAAAGGATAACGACGAGGAAGCTATTATAGAGCTAGGAACACCTGATGAAGCAGCAAAAGAAATCATTGCCAATCTACCTGAAGATGCCCTAATCACCGAGAAAGACCAAGCAAGTCCACATTCATCTAAACCATTTGATTTCAACTTTGATTTTGATTTTCAATTTGACTGGGAGAATTTTTCAACAATTTTAAACATTCAGCCTATCAAGCTAGGGAAAGAATTAAATTGACGTCGAAAATCGAAGCATTACCTGAGTTTTTAAATCTACAGATTTCTCTCGAAGATCAGGCTCTTAGTGTTCAAAGTTACGACGGAGAAGCTGTCTTATTGCACAATCCTGTTTCAGAAGATGGCAGCTATCAGGCTTTTGACTATCAACTGGTTCAGGATAGTTTGTACCTAACAAGCAAGCCTTCCCCTAATCACCTCTACTTCTCAAACAATCAAGCCAGCTCTGCTATTCTCAAAATCCCAAAAAGACTCCTGCCCCTTACTAGTCTCAATCTGAAAACGACAGATAGTAGTCTGACAATAGTGGACACGCAAGTATGCGAACAGCTAGTCATCAATGCAGAAGATAGCAGTATCAGCATGACGAAAGTGAGCTGCCAAAGCTCTGCTCTACGGTTAGAAGACGCTACACTAACTATCTCAGATGGACAGCTGAGCGAGTTAAAATTGGAAGCCAGCGATGCTGTTATCACTCTCTCAAGCATGAGCCTTTCAGATGCAAGGATAACATTAGAAGACTGTGTCTGGAAGTTGAAGGATTTTGTCCTTGAAAAGAGCCTTAACTGTCAGGCTGAAGATTCTGTCTTAACCTATAAACCGAGTACGGACATCAGTTTGGACATCTGGGAGGAAGATTCTAGCCTTAAACTTCCAAAGGATAAGGCGTTTACAATGATGAAAGAGGATGACATCACTCATCTCAGCTATAGGCAAGAAAATAGCCCTGCTCAGTTGGTTATTCATTGTCAAGATTGCCAGCTTACTATTGGATAAAGGAGGTTCCCATGAATCGCAAGGAATATTTACAGAAACTCGAGAAATATCTCAAAAATTTACCAAAAGAAGATTTTCAGGATACCATAGACTATTTCAATGAATATTTTGACGAAAAGGAAAACGATGAGCAAGCCATTAAAGAATTAGGCAGTCCAAAAGAAGCCGCCCATGAAATCCTAGCCAATCTCTATGATAAAGAGAAGACTGAGGATAAGCCAAATACCCGCAATATGGTCTGGCTTACCATCCTCTCTATCCTTGCCGCCCCAATCGGCGTCCCCCTAGCCATCAGCTTGGTCGCCCTCTTCATCACCCTTCTCCTAATCATCTTTAGCCTCTTTCTACTCCTTATCTCACTCTGGATCGTCCTCCTCAGCCTGGCGATAGCCCAGCTACTCCTCGCCTTTGACCTCTTCACACTATCATGGTCTACCTCCCTCCTCTTCACAGGCCTGGCCCTCGTCTGCTTGGCCCTCACTCTATTGGGTAGTAAATTCACTCTAGACCTTGGAAGCAAAACCTTCGTGCTTGTTTTACATTGGATACAAAGAAAAATCCGCAAAGGAGGCTACTATGAAACAGATTAAACCATTTACGAAAATTAGTCTGAGCCTGTTCACTCTTGGAACAATTCTCAGTCTCATCGGATACCTTGCTGGCGGTTGGACAAATATGAAAACTGTTGCAGAAAACTATTTTCAGCCCCAAACAGCCAGTTTTAGTAACATTAGGGCTATAGAAGTTGATGAAAAACTGTCCATTATGCCCTCGCCTGACAAACAATTTCACCTCCACTATTACCGAAATCAGCACAAAGGCATTGACCTCCTCAGCCACCAAGTTCAAGATGGAAAATTAACCATTTCTAGTGCCTATCAAGGCATCGTTACTTATGATGGTTTACTCGAACCTATCTTAAATCTTGTCAATTACCAGAATGTTGCCTACTACCAACCTGTCTTACAGGTCCCTAAAAATAGCACAATCGAAACACTCTCAGGGAGCATTCAAGGAGATGTCTATCTGGATAAAGTGACTATTCAAGATTTCCAACTCTTTGTTGAAAATGGTGACATGTTGATTGAAAACAGTCACATCAGCCTTAGTAGGCTATTACACATCAATGGAGAAGTTACAATCAAGCAGTCCACATTAACAAGTCCAGAGGACATCACAGATACTTTCGGGAGTATTCTAACTGTTGAGGATGGGGATTTTAAAGCAGAAAACCTAAAACTAGAAGGAAGACATAACATCAGTAATTACAATGGTTCCATTGACATTTCTCTTCATCCCAAAACAAAAACTGACATCCATATAGATGCCCGTCAAAATAATCTGGGAATTGACCTTCCAACCTATTCCAATCCCCAAGCCACTAATTACCTCTACATCTCTACACTAGATGGTGAATTGAGCATCCGGTAATTACTAAAAGCCCTCCTGACGGAAGGCTTTTTAACTTATTTAAACAACAAAATAGAAATCAAGGCCAAGATTGCTGGTCCACCTTGGGTTAAGATGATTTTTGGACTTGCTGTAATAGCGCCATAAGCTGCTGCAGCAATAACATATAGAACAAAAATGCTTGTAATTTCTAAATTACCAGTAAAAATACCGTAGAACAAGAAAACCGCCAACAAGCCATTGTAAATTCCTTGATTTTTAAACAAGGCAGTCACAGACTTTCGTTGTAATTCTTCCTTCTCCATATTGAATACGCGACTAGTAGAGCCTGAATGGGTCGCAAAGGTTTCCAAATACATGATATATAGGTGCTCAATAGCTACGATACTAGCTAGAATAGTGGTAAAAATAGACATAATGTCTCCTCTCAAAAAATTATATAGGTAGATTTTGCAAGCCAATCAATAGTTTATCAAGAGTGGCTAGGAATTGCTCGCTCTCCTCAACAGTTAGAATCTGATTCATCGAAGTTTTGATAGCTTGGTGGTGGGCAGAAGGATTCGTGATTAGCGCTTCCCTAGCCTGCTCAGTTGGCCAGACAAGTACTTCTCTCTGATTGTCAGGATTTCGCTTGCGAATGATATAGCCGCTCTCCTCCAACAATTTGAGATGACGCGTAACCGCTGCGCGGTCTATCTGAAGCCGCTCCTGCAAAGCCAACTGATGCAGGGGTGCATCTTTTAGTAATGTTTGCAATATTGAATAGCGTGTCAAACTGATTCCCAACTGCTTTTCAAAAAGATTGGAAATCGTCTCATCTGCCACTTTCAATCTGTATAACAAATCTTCCATTTCTTGCATTATCTACCTCTTTTGATTGATTAATCAATCATTGATAAGTCAATTATACTGCAATCCGAACAATTTTCAACTATTTTGCCTATCTATTAAAAAAATATGTTGCCTACACCTATATTTTGTTATAATTAAGAAAATAACTAGCAGAGGGATGAGACTTACTTATGGAAAACACTCCTAGACTAAACTTGGTCATAGACGTGCTCATGCTCGCTGGTGCCATTTTGGCACAAAGCGGTGCAGAAATTCACCGAGTTGAAGATACCATGATTCGGATTGCACATTCACAAGGAATTGAACAGGCCAATGTCCTTGCCATCCCTGCTGCTATCTTTTTCTCCATCGACCATACAAATATTTCGCGTATGAAACGCATTGTCAATTCAAATTACGACATGCAGAAAGTTTGTGACGTCAACCAAATCTCCCGTTCCCTAGCCAATGAAGAAATCAGCCTAGAAGAAGCTTGGAACCAATTAAATGCAATCAAACAACAAAAGCCACCTTATAACAATATCCAAATAACCTTAGCTGCCGTAGTAGCCGCACCATTTTTTACCATCATGTTCGGAGGTTCTCTTTTAGATGCAGCAGGTGCTGTCCTCGCAACAGCTTTAGCTTTCCCTATCTCACTAATTGTCGATCGCTATATTGGAATTGATTTTGTCACCACCTTCGTTGGCGCCTTTGTCTTCTCACTCACCTCTTATTTATTAAGCGCATCCACTACTCTCCCCATTAATCCTAACCTGATTAATGCAGGGGCAGTCATGCCTTTTGTACCAGGGATTGCTTTTACAAATGCCGTAAGAGACCTCATGACCAATCATATCAATACAGGGATGACCAAATTTTTCCAAACTGCGCTTATTATCTTATCGCTCGGTGCAGGTACAACTGTGGCCTTTATGCTTGTGAGGTAATCTATGACACCAGTTCACTTCTTATTACAGGCACTCGCCTCTTATATCGCTATCGCAGCTTTCTTAATTGTTCTCAATGTTCAAAGAAAAATGCTGGTCCCTGGTGGACTCCTAGGCATGCTTGTTTGGCTTATTTATCTTTTACTATTGGAACCAACAAATGTCTTGATTGCTACTTTTTTCGCGGCAATTATCGGATCCTGTGTCAGTCAAATCATGAGTATTTGGTTAAAAACACCCTCCGTCATCTTTTCATTGGCTATACTTGCACCGCTTGTTCCAGGCTATCGAGCCTACATGACCACGACTTATTTCGTTTCTGGGGACCACGCTCAAGCCCTAACCAATATCACTACCGTCTTAACTTTAGCCTTAGTCATCCCCATCGGTATGGCCAGCGGAACAATATTATTACGCCTTTATAAGGTTCTTCGAACCGGCAAAAAAGCAGCCTAGCCCCTTGAAAATAAGGGGCCTTTTTGTTAAAATGAAAACTTATCAAAGGAGATGCTATGAACCAAAACGTAACCAATCTAAAACTTGCTGAACGTGGTGCCTTGCTATCTATCGGTGCCTATATTGTCTTATCAGGTATCAAACTCGCTGCAGGACAGCTCTTTCATTCGGATGCCTTACGAGCAGATGCCTTCAATAATATTTCTGATATTATCGGTAATATCGCTGTACTTGTTGGACTAAAAATGGCACAGAAACCAGCTGATACCGATCATAAATTTGGACACTGGAAAATGGAAGACTTGGCAAGCTTGATTACATCCTTCATCATGTTTGTCGTTGGTTTCCAAGTACTCTATGATACCCTCCAAAAACTAATCAGCAATTCTTCTATCGAAGTAGACATTATGGGGGCCATTGTCGGAATTTTTTCTGCACTAGTTATGTTAGCTGTTTATTTATATAATAACCGCTTGGCAAACAAAGTACGTTCCAAGGCCTTAGAAGCAGCTGCCAAGGATAATCTATCCGATGCAGTCACTTCCATAGGAACTTCTATCGCAATCTTTGCTGCGACTTTCAACTTCCCTATTGTCGATAAAATTGCAGCCATCATCATTACCTTCTTTATCCTAAAAACAGCCTACGATATTTTTATGGAAAGCTTCTTTACCCTATCTGATGGATTTGATGAAAACTTATTGAAAAAGTACGAGGAAGATATTCTCAAACTCCCAAAAATCGTTTCTGTCAAATCACAACGTGGTCGGACTTATGGAGCCAATATCTACCTTGATGTTGTTTTAGAAATGAATCCAGACTTATCCGTTTATGAAAGTCATGAAGTGACTGAGCAGGTTGAGCAACTCCTAACACTCAAACATGGAGTTTTTGATGTGGATATTCACGTAGAACCATCTGAAATTCCACACGATGAGATGTATGAGCATGTGTACGACAAACTCTTCCGTTTTGAAACAGAGATACAAGCACATGCTAATGGGTATGAAGAATTGATTGACGACCAGTATCTCTTAATTGATGCCAAAGGCCGCTATCGAAATAAAACTCAGATGCTTGCCGACCACCCCATCCAAACCACGTATTTATCCAATTACCAAATGACCTCCATTAGCCAAAAATCAAAATTAGTTACGTTTGAAATTGGTAATTATGTTCATACGTCACTTTGGCGCCGTCATGAAAATTGGACGGTTATTTTCCACCAGATTTCAAAGAAACAAGCCTAGTCGAATGACTGGCTTTTCCTTTATAGTCGAATGAATTAGCTTTCAGACAAGGAACTGAGGCGCAGGCTATACTAAAGTATGGCAAGACGAAAGTGACGATGTATCAAAGATAATTCAAATGACTGATATGTAAAGCCCTTTGTCAAGTAAAAACAATCGAACTGATTAAAAAATGAAAAGTATCTAGAAAGAGCCTAGTTCTTAGCTTCGGGCATTGGCCACTCTGATATTCGTGGATTGGTTACCTACAGGTCAATGGTTCTGCCGCGAGTCCTACTCTCTATAAGCGTGGATCACAATTGTGCCACTTAGTCGTTTCGTAGATGACTCAAACCTTGAAGTCCTAAACTCCTTCAAGATACTTTCCATTCAAACATGATTTCAATCCTTATTTCTGTCCAAATTCACCCAGTGATTTTGGATAGAAATAGGGATTCCTCATCGCTCTGCGATGATAAAACTTAATGGTCAAAAGTGTACATGAAAACAAGCGCTAACTTCAAGCTATTCTTCCTGTCATCATCCCCCAAATAAAACCAGACAATTCTCGTGCAATAGCTGTTTTAGCAACATTTTGTTTCTTATTTTTTCCTAGAACAAGTGTGCGATAACGTCTTCTTAAGCGTTCATTAGCCTTATCCGCATAAGCAATCACCTCCACTCGGTTTCCACTTTGTCTCCTTTTCAATTCTTTGGATTTATACCCAATCGTCCCCTTAGCCAATGATTGTGCAGCTTCTATCAGAAGTCGTCTCACATGGCTATTCCCAGCTTTGGTGATAGCACCTCTTCTCTCCTTGTCGCCGCTAGAATTTTCGCTAGGAGTTAGCCCAAGATAAGAAGCAAAATGTTGAGCTGTCGCAAAGCGATTAAAATCACCGATTTCTGTCACAATGGAAAGAGCAGTTAGTGTTTTAATGCCAATAAAGCAAGAAAGCCGTGAGACCTTCTCTTGATAACTGTCGCTTTGACCCAGTTGCTCAATTCGTGCATCATACCGTTCTATTTGATCTACTAATTTCTCATAGGTCAATAGATATTCTGTCAAAATCTCTGCGTAAAGTCCCTCAGGTTTTAGGGAACGGAGCCAGCGAACATGTTTCTGTGTCCAATTACTGCTTCCCTCGGTATAGCGAAAATCATGTCGGAGACAGAAGGCAAGAATTTGTTGTTTGATTTTCTTCAGAGCCACTTTGTGGTCTGTTCTCATACGGATATATTCTTTGACTTGTTCATCCTCAGCAGTAGGAATATGAACAGGCTGATAGCTACGAAAGGCCAGAGCTTTTGCGAGCTGAGCCGCATCTTTCTTATCAGTCTTAACACGCTTAGATCCTTCCTTCATTACCGTTGTAGGTGCCATCACGATACAGGGAATCCCGTGAGCTTGTAGCTGGTGATATAGGGTAAATCCGAGGCATCCAGCTTCGTAGCCACATAACACTTCTGCATCTTGACCATATAAACGACGAAGCTCATTCACATAGTTCACAATATAGCTAACATTTGGACCAACTTTAGTGCTATGTTTGAATTGATTCGCCATCATATCATAATAGCAGAGTGAAAAACTTTCTTTGTGAACATCCATTCCGATGAAAAGTGTGGTAAAATGAAACATATAAGACCTCCAATTGAGTGTGGTAATTCCTGTTAGAAGTTGATTGTTTTTTTATTCTAGTGTACAGGTAAATCCACGAATTCTCAACTGGGGGTCTTTACATATTGTCTATACCTTAAATTTGGTTTTTTACTGCATCGGTTGCAACATCCTCACCAAACCATTTTTGGGAGATTTCTTGGAATTTACCTTCTTTATATAATTCAGCAAACGCCTTATTAATGTTTTCTACGAGCGTCGTATCTGATTTACGAGCACCGACTGCGAAGGCTTCATTTTCAAAACCTGCATCAATGATGTTGTAATCTGCGATAATTCCCTCTTGTTGCAAGTAATAATTTGCATACACACGGTCAATCAAAAGGCCATCAATACGATCGTTTTTCAAGTCAATCAAGGCTTCATTGAAGGTCGCATACTGACTTGCATCATTATTCTGAACGATGTCTTTCAAGATTGCAGGTTGAGATTCAAAGACTGAGTAACCAGAAGAACCTGCTTGCGCACCCAAAATTTTGTCCTTCATATCAGAAACTTGACTGATATTCGAAGATTTTTTCGTCACAAGTACTTGTTGGTTATCCATATACGAATCCGTAAAGAGTACTTTTTCCTTGCGCTCATCAGTTACAGAATAGCCATTCCAAATCAAATCAATATTGCCATTGTTTAATTCAGTTTCTTTCAAATCCCAGTCAATAGGTTGCCATTCAATCGCAATACCATATTTGTCAAAAACTGCTGTTGCCAAATCAATATCAAAACCAGTATATGTACCATCAGCCTCTTCAAAGCCCATTGGGACAAAGGTCTTATCAAAACCAATAGTAATAGACTTCTCAGATTCATAAGTTGACCAATTGTCAGACTTAGTTGTTGACTGGCTAGAGCCACAAGCAACAAGAGCAAAACTGGTTACAAGAGCCGTAGCTCCAAGCATCATTTTTTTCATATTCATCATCATTTTATTCCTTTTCTTAATGTTTCGGTTCAATCTTGATGATTTCATCTGCTATATTTTCGGCAAACTGCATATCATGGGTGACCACAATTTGCGTGATTCCAGTAGCCCTATTTTCAAGAATCAGTTTTTCAACTTCTTTTCTTAATTCAGGGTCTAGGGCCGAAGTTGGTTCATCATAGCCGATAATCTCAGGATCAATCATCATAGCACGCGCCAAAGCCACACGTTGCTTTTGTCCACCCGATAGTGAAAACGGATAGGCAGTAGCGTGGTTAGCCAGGCCAAGAGTATCCAAGAGTTTAAGGGCCTTGTCTTCCGCCTCTGAACGCGACATATTCTGCGTTTTCACAGGAGAGAGAACCAAGTTTTCCAAAACGGATAGGTGTGGGAAAAGCTGGAAGTCCTGGAAGACAAAGCCCAGCAGATGTCGTTTCCCCAATTCCTCAAGTGGCAGTTCTTGACCATTATAAATCAAGGTTCCTGAATCAATGGTTTCCAAACCTGCCAACATCCGTAAAAGAGTAGTCTTACCACCACCTGATTGACCGACGATGGCAATTATTTTCCCCTCTGGAATGACCAAATCATAGTTGGAGAAAATCTGTTTATTATCAAATCGTTTGGATAGATTGCGTAGTTCTAACATGACTTCCTCCTATCTATAATAGTCAAATTTCTTTTCTACTTGTTTAGAAATAAGTGTAACAGCTCCAATCATCAACAGATAGATTGCTCCTGCAATAAACATAGGTGCCAGACTGGCATCACGGTTGGCCGCAGTTCGGCTAGCAAGCAAGAGGTCGCTAACACCTAAGGCATATACCAAAGATGTATCCTTGACCAAGGTCATTACTTCATTGAATACACTTGGCAAGACAATTTTCACCACCTGTGGCAAGACGATAAAACGAATGGTCTGAACGGGTGTAAATTTCAATACCTTAGCAGCTTCATACTGACCTTTTGGAATAGCTTCAATACCACCACGGAAAATTTCAGAGAAATAGGCCGCATAGTTAAAAGTAAAGGCTAGAATGACTGCTGGCATACGGTCAAAAGTGATACCAACACTAGGTAAAACATAATAAACAAAAATCAGTTGCAAAAGCAAGGGAGTTCCACGCATAATTAACACGTAGAAATGCAAAAGCCATTGCAAGGGTTTAAACTTAATCTGCATTAAAAAGGCAAAAACAGCTCCCAGGGGCAAGGATAGTATCAAAACTAGAAAAAATACTTGCAGGGAAACTACCGCACCATTTAATAGACTGGGCAGAACTTCCAAAACATAATCCATAAAGTTCTCCTAAAAGAATGATTAGGTTCTAGTATAGCAGAAAATATCTTGTATTACAAAGAAAAGTTTTCAATTTTCTAATAATTTACCTATAAATTGTATAAAATTGCAAAAGCAATCAAAATGAAAAGCGAACAAGGTTCATTTTCTGCAAAACAGAATAACTTGTTCGCTTTAGTTCATTTGTAAACCTACCACACACTAGAGGCGCAATTTAGATGATAGCTACAATTTCTTCAATCAAGGCTGGTTCAGTCAAGCCTGTCACTTCTGCTACAACTTCTGGCAAGGATTTTTCCTGCAAAAGAGCTTGCAGTTGAACGGATTGCTCATCTGTTTCATCCTTGTAGCCAAAGATATAGCTGACAGTCGCAAGAAGGTTATCATAAGACAAGCCACGTTCACGGAGTTCACGGATTGGGCGGATAAAGCGTTCGTCATAACCAAGCTTACGGATTGGCGTCCGAGCCACACGGGCAATGTCATCCACGATATAAGGATTTTCAAAACGGCTAATGATGACTTTATGGTAGTCCACCAAAGCTTGCTCGTCAAAGTTCCATTTGGCAATCAGAAGACTACGGATTTCTGCCAGCACAGCTTCAACCTTGCTTTTCACCTCTGGATTTTGCAAGGCTTCTAGGATAGTAGTCGCCCCAAAATGCGCACCTGTGTAGGCAGAAGTCGCATGACCTGAGTTGACAGAGAAGAGTTTGCGTTCAATGAAAGGCTCCAAGTCCGCTTCATAGTGAACACCCTCTAGCTTCAAGTTTGGATTTTTCATGCCCTGGGTTTCAACCACCCACTCATTGAAAGGCTCAACTACGACAAAGAGTGGATCTTCATGACTTTGGGCTGGGACAATGCGGTCCACCGCTGCATTTGGGAAGCCGATAAACTCTGCTGCGTAAGCCAAACCTTCCTCTGACAAGTGTTTTTTGACTTCTTCGTAAAGAAAGGCAGAGCCACCAATCATATTCTCACAAGCCAAAACATCAAGCGGTTGGGTATTGCCTGCTTCTCGACGGGCTTCAATCCCTTGAGCTACAAGACCTGCAATGAAAGGCAGAATGTTTGATCCAATAGCTGTCGTTACAAAATCAGCTGTAGCAAGGGCTGTGACAACTTCTTCAGGATTAAGACGGTTGTTAATCCCACGCACCCCTGAAACTGCAATATGGCGTTGGCCTTCTTCTGCTATTTCAATCTCGTAAGCATGACGCTGGTTCAATGCATCAATAATGGTTTCATTAACATCGACAAAGGCAATCTCAAAGCCGTTTTCAAAGAGGATTTCCCCGATAAAGCCGCGTCCGATATTGCCTGCTCCAAAGTGAACTGCTTGTTTCATCTCTTCTTCTCCCTTATCCTACACTATTCAACAGGGTGATTACTTCATCTTCTGACTGAGCATCTGCTAATTTGACAACGTTATCAACATCCGCACAGAAAATTGAGATTTTCTGAATAATTTCCAAATGCTCATCGCCCACACCTGCAATTCCAAAGAGGACAATCGCAATCTTCGGAGCTTCTTCTGTCCCAAAGTTGACACCTGCTGGCACCTGAACTATGGTAATCCCTGATGATAGGACTTCCTTTTTCGCGGCATCTGTTCCATGAGGAATGGCAATAAAATTGCCCATGTAAACAGACAATTCTTGGTTCCGCTCAATCATTGCCTCGATGTAGGCTTCATTGACATGACCAGCTTGAACCAACTGATGTCCACAGTAGCGAATAGCCTCTTCTTTCGTTGTAAAGGCCTGGTTTAGTTTAATAAGGTTCTGTTGTAATTCCATGTTATTTCTCCAATTTCTTGATAGTTTCGGTAAAGATTGAATTGAGCAACTGGTAAATGATTTCCTGATTGCCCGTCCGGTAAATCTCTGTATAAAGTTTGTTTTCGATAATGGATTGACTGATAGCTGTCATCAATTCGCGGACTTCTGCCTCCACGCCTAAAGGCGTCAACATGACCAAAATGCGTTGGACCGCTTCCTGCTGATTATTCATGGAGAGGGCGGAAACACTGTTTTCCAGTTCAACAATAACAAACTGACTATGTCTTACTTGACTAGACTGAGTATGTATAAGGGCCAGATTTGTCTGAGGAATGGCCAGCGGACTGACTGAAAAGCGGGTCAAGAGTTTGTCTGCCAAGTAAGCTCTATCAGCCACATGATCCAACTCTCCAACAGTAGCGACTACTGCCTCATCAAAACTAGTCTGCTGACCAAGATGAATTAGGCGAAAGGATTGCAAGACTTGGCTACTGGCTTTTAAATAGGCCTGCAGATCGTAATGATTCTCCTCTTTGATGTCTTCCCGTATCAAGACCGTACGATTTTCCTGAATAGCTTGTAGAGTTTCCTGCAAGTCCAGAATTTCCTGGGTATTTGGGAAGGTAGAAATCAAATCCAGTCCGTCTTGTCCGACAGGCTTTGTTGTCAAGCAATAATCATAGTGCTCTAAATTCAACTGTGACAGATTTGTCGTACTCTGAACATCAATCCATTCCACAAATGGTGCGATATTTTTGATTTTTGACACCAAAACACTTGTCGTCAGTGGTCTTTCGTCCGTCACCAAGAGCAAACGAATTGGATAAATGTCTGGACTTCTGCGCAAGCTTGATGCAAAGTGCAGGGTGACCAGTTCATACTCATATTCATTGTGTAAGTAGGTCGGGAAGATATCCTGTATAACCAAGCTGACCAGTCGATGTAGGAAGGGATTTTTCTGGGTAGCCAGATAAGCAACATTGGTCGTGGCATGATCTGGAAAGAGCATAGGCACTGCCAAACTTAAACGAATGTGATTAAATAGCAGAGGAAAAAGAAGCCGATCCTTGATAAAATCAATTTTGGTAAAGCGTGATACCGAGTCAATCAGCTGGGAGATATTGTAGTAGAAGCTACTATCAAAGCTTTCTCGGAAGAGTGGCACTTCCTGTCGCTTGATAATTAACTCATCTAAAATACTTGCAAAGAAGATAATTTCTTGGATATTGTAAAACCGTTTGCCAATCTTTGCTAGATCCATAAAGACTTTCTGCGAAAAATCCAGAGCCTCCTTGGAAACACCGACTCGACTCTCCAATTCTTCCTGATTGTCAGCTAGGCTCAAGAGAATGATCAGCAACTGCTTGAGTTTAGAATCAATATCACCCAAAACAGTTTGGTGACTTTCAAAGGCACGACGACTTTCCTCTACCACTTCCTTGTCCAAACTTGGATAGTTGTCATAATTATCCTGCCAGAAGTCTTGAATAGCAATCGCATTGGCTAAAAGGATAGCTAAAAGTCGCCTTTTCTGACTATTTGTACCCTCTATTCCATAACCTTTGTGACGCACAAGGCACAGGTCAAAATCCGATAAGCGTTTTTCAATGACTGCAATATCTTGAATGACCGTCACATTGGAAACTAAGAACTGTTCTTGAAATTGTTCATTGGTTATCACTTCCTGACTGGTCAAGAGCTGATAGATCATGAGTTCCAAGCGTTGACTAGGAGAATAGGAATCCAAAGTCTTGTAGTCTTCCAGAGCCGACAAATCACCAGACAAATAATACTTCTTCCCGTCCTTAACCAAATCGATTTCATGCTCGATCAAAAAATCTGTCAAATCAGACAAGGTCCGATAAACCGTTCGTGAGGACACCTGTAAAATATCAGCCATTTCTTTCAATGAAAGCTTCCCTACTTGGAGGAAAGCTTTCATCAATTGTTCTTCACGTTTTGTTAATAGCATAGCTTTATTATACTACATTGTTTCAAAAATTACTTGTGCATGCGAGCGACAATTTTGTCATACTCTGGTGTAGTCACTAGACTATCAACTACCAAGAGTTGTGCATTCGGTGCAACTTGTTGAACCTCTGCCTGTTGGGCAATAGTGGTAACAACCAGAATATTTTTAGCATTGTGCTCTGTTAATTTATCATAAGGAACAGTGGCTACTGGAATACCAATCCCCTTATTTTTAAAGATAGCTGCTAGAGTTGCTTGACCCATTGTAGCAGAACCTTGGGCTTGACCGTAGGCAAAGACCACTTCGTCGATATAGTTCAAATCTACTTCTGCTTCTGCATCTAAACTTACTTGCCTGGGAGAAACCTCTTGGGCTTGACCGACTAGTTTCGCAACAATTTCATCATACTTTGGTGAGGTTAAGAAGTTGTCAACTGCGACATGAATAGCGCGTGGTGTACGTTGAGCAGCACGGTCCGCCAATTCTTGCTGAGTAACAATCAAGGTATATTCTGTATCTTGCAAGTTGGCAATAGCCTTATTGGTAACAGGAATGTCCAATCCAGCTTTTTTAACTTTATCACGGAGTAGCGAAGCACCCATAGCAGAGCTACCCATACCTGCGTCACAGGCGAAGATAATTTGTTTAACAGAATTTGCTGAGATTTCTGCAGCGACTGTTTCAACCGCTTGACCTTTAGCAACAGCCTTTGCAGCTTTTGTAGCCGCTTGAGCAGCTTCCAATGATTCTCCTTCTGACTTGTCAGCTTTCAAGATGATAGAAGCTACCAAGAATGAAGCAAGAGCACCTGCGAATACACCAGCATATACGGCCAATGCATTTCCAAATGTATTATCACCTTTTGGTAACATCAAGGTAACCGCAATGATTGAACCTGGAGAGGCAGCACCAGCAAGACCTGCACCCAAGGTTTGGAAAACAAAGGTACCAGATACACCACCAGCAATAGCAGCAAGGAAAAGAGCTGGCTTCATCAATACGTATGGGAAGTAGATTTCATGGATACCACCGAGGAAGTGAATGACCATTGCCCCCCATGAAGATGATTTAGCAGAGCCTTTTCCAAAGAAGGCATAGGCAAGTAAGATACCAAGACCTGGACCAGGGTTAGCTTCCAAGAGGAAGAGAACAGACTTGCCAGCTTCCAAGACTTGCTCTGTACCAAGCGGGGTAAAGATCCCGTGGTTGAGGGCGTTGTTGAGGAAGAGTACCTTAGCTGGCTCGATGATGATGTTAGCAAGTGGCAAGAGTTTCATATCGACAATCGCTTGTACACCATCACCAACCACGCCAGTCATGCTTTCAACGAATGGACCAACAACTTTGAAGGTCACCAACATCAAGACAAAACCAATCAAACCAGCAGAGAAGTTGTTAACCAACATTTCCAAACCTGGACGGATTTTTGGCTGAATAGCTTGGTCAAATTTCTTGATAACCCAGGCACCGAAAGGACCCACGACCATGGCTCCAATAAACATTGGAACAGACGAGCCCTCGATGACCCCCATGGTCAAGATGGCACCCATGACACCACCACGTTGACCATAAACATTATAACCACCAGTATAACCAATCAAAAGTGGCAAGAGATATTTTATCATCGGGCCAACAATAGTCGCAAAGGTTTCATTTGGCAACCAACCTGTTGGAATGAAGAGCGAGGTCAAGACACCCCAAGCGATAAAAGCACCGATATTGGGCATGACCATGTTAGACAGCGTTGTCCCCAGTTTTTGAAGACGAACACGAATTGAAGTATTTTCCATATTATTTTTCCTCCTATTTTGTAAGTTTATTATACAAAACCTCTTGACACAATAAAACTCAAATCTTGTCACAATTTTTGTGACAAAGCAATCTTCAAAAACAAAAAGACCAATGCATTGGCAAGAAGCCAGCTACATTCGTCTTTATATCTATCTATTATTCAACCGTAACTGCTTTTGCAAGGTTACGCGGTTTATCGACATCCAGACCACGTTGGAAGGATGCATAGTAGGCAATCAACTGAGTTGGGATCACCATAGAGATGCTTGACAAGAATGGATGCACCTTGTTAACAACGATATCATCACCTTCACGGTCCAAGCCTTCTTCCACCACGACCAAAGTGTTCGCACCACGGGAAACTACCTCTGCGATATTACCACGCGTGTGAGCGGCAACTTTTTCATTGGCAGAAAGCAGAGCAATAACTGGAGTACCGTCTTCAATCAAGGAGATGGTTCCGTGTTTCAATTCTCCAGCCGCAAAGCCTTCTGTTTGAATGTAAGAAATTTCTTTTAACTTGAGAGCTGCTTCAAGAGTTACATAAAAATCTGTACCACGACCGATATAGAAAGCATTGCGAGTGGTTGCCAGGAGTTTCTCAACCTTGTCTGCAATCAAGTCTTTCTCAGAAAGGGTTGCTTCGATAGACTGGGCAACGATTGACAACTCATGTACCATGTCAAAGTCGATTGCCTCCTGCTTGCCATTGGCTTCACCGACAGCTTTTGACAAGAAGGCAAGGGCAGCCACCTGAGCAGTATAGGCCTTGGTTGAGGCTACCGCAATTTCAGGACCTGCATGGAGTAACATGGTGTAAGTCGCTTCGCGAGAAAGTGTTGAGCCAGGTACGTTTGTAATAGTCAAACTTGGAATGCCCATTTCATTGGCACGCACCAAGACCTGACGGCTATCTGCTGTTTCACCTGACTGGGTCAAGAGGATAAAGAGTGGCTTCTTGCTAAGAATTGGCAAGTGGTAGGCCCATTCAGACGCCACACCCAACTCCACAGGGGTATCTGTCAAGGCTTCAATCATGTTTTTGGAAGCAAAACCTGCATTGTAAGATGTTCCCGCCGCCAAGATATAGATACGGTCTGCTTCTTGCACAGCTTTCACGATTGCAGGGTCAACTATCATCTTACCGTCCGCATCTGCATAGGTTGAAATCAACTTACGCATAACAGTCGGCTGCTCGTCAATTTCCTTTAGCATGTAGAACGGATAAGTCCCCTTACCGATATCAGACAAGTCCAATTCAGCCGTGTAGCTGCCACGCTCAATGGCATTGCCTTCGTAGTCAGTCACTTGAACACTGTCTTTGGTCACAATTACCAATTCTTTGTCATGGATTTCCATATATTCACTGGTTTCACGAATCATCGCCATGGCATCTGAGCAGACCATGTTGTATCCATCACCCAAACCAATCAAAAGCGGAGATTTGTTTTTAGCAACGTAGATGACATCAGGATTTTCAGAATCGATCAAGGCAAAGGCATAAGAACCTTGGATGATATGAAGAGCTTTTTTGAAGGCTTCCAATACAGACAAGCCATCTTCTTCTACGAATTTCCCAATCAAATGAACAGCGATTTCTGTATCTGTCTGACCCTTGAAATCATGACCAGCCAAGTAGTCGTTTTTCATTTCGAGGTAGTTTTCGATCACACCGTTGTGAACAAGTACAAAACGACCTGTTTGTGAGGTATGTGGGTGGGCATTGTCCTCAGTTGGTTTACCGTGAGTTGCCCAGCGAGTATGACCGATTCCTGTTGTTCCCTCAGTCTTATCGCCTACCTTAGCAGACAACTCTGCAATGCGACCTACTGCTTTTACCAAGTGAGCCTGCTCCCCACCCGTTACGAAAATACCTGCTGAATCATAACCACGGTATTCTAACTTTTCAAGACCTTGAATCAAAATATCAGTTGCGTTTGTATTACCTACAACACCAACAATTCCACACATATTCTATCACCTTCAATTCGAACGAATTGAACTTTCTTAAAATTATCTTAAATTGGTATAGTCTGATTTTTTTGTTTAAAAATCAGTAAAATCAGTATATAACAACTTTTTGTACTTGTCAACATTTTAATTGGTATAGTCAGATTGTTGGATTTCAAATCCAAACAGTTCAACAATTAATAAAAGCTGATTCTACTGAACCAGCCCTGTTTTTATAAATCCAAATTCTTTTAAGGGACTTAAGCGGAATGTTAGTCTCCCAATAATATCTTTTTCTGCAATCAATCCAAAACTACGACTGTCCTGATGATTTGTCCTCTTATCATTCAAAACTAAAATATAATCTTTAGGAATGGACTCGAATTGTCCATTCGTCAAGGTAGCAATTGTAAAATCTTCCGTATAACTTTCTTGTGTATGCGGTGCTTTTAGATAGGATTCTGTTACAATCACATTATCTCTATACAAGACATCATCCATATAGGTTACAGTTTCATCAGTAACTGCAATGACTCGACTGACATACTCTTTTCCATCATGTTTATAAAGTATGAAATCACCATGTGTCAGTTTGGCATTGCGAACGGTAACAATAAAGTCACCTTCTTTGATATAGTCATTTGCCATCTGGGATGTGATGGTTACTGGTTCAAAGAACCATACTCTCAAACCAATCAATCCTAAAATCAACAGAATGACCAAACTGATCTGCTTTACTAAATCTCTCTTTACCATAATCTCTCCAATCAATACTATTATACCATAAACTCAGGCTATCCATTGATAAGATGATGGTATATTTCCTCAGCTATCACTTGATTTCCAAGAGGTGTCAAGTGCAAGCCATCGCTATAATATTCCAAATGCCCCTTGGTTAAGAGATAAAGATTGATGACTGGCACATCCAATTCCTGACCAATTGCTGCAATAATGTCTTGTAATTCATCCTCGATAATCTGATTATTCAGTCCAAAACGGCTGGTTGGCACGAAAGGTGGAATAACCAAGTATAGATCTGGTTGACTAGGTAAACTCAAGTACCGCTCTGCCATTTCCCTATATTCGCTAATAAATCGCTCCTTATTCCAGTATGGACCACGGCTGTCATTGCTACCAATCATGATAATGACAATGTCCGCTTCGCTCTCAAGGGACAACTGGGCATTTTTCTCATTGAAATAGGGATAATCCGACGTTGACTGAAGCGAACGTCCACTCAAACCGAAATTGGACACCTGATAAAGATGCCCCAGCTTCTCTGCTAAAATACAGGGATAGGCATCTTTTTCACGGTTCTCCAGTCCGTAACCGTAAGTCAGGCTATCGCCAACTGTTGCAACTTTTATGGCCCCACTTCCAACGGTTAGGACCTCTGGATACATAATATCTGACACGTGAACTCCTCTGTTTTTCTTATTTATCTATTGTACCATCTTGAAAAAAATAAATATACTTCTGAATTTGTGATATAATGAACATATGAAAAAAAACGTGATAATTATAGGCGGAGGGATTGTCGGCTCAACTGCCGCTTTCTACCTCTCCCAAGATGAAACTGTCAACTTAACCCTCATTGACCATGGTGTCGGCACTGCTACTCGTGCAGCTGCTGGGATTATCTGCCCTTGGATGGCCCAAAAGAAAAATAAAGATTGGTATAAACTGACTTCCGAAGGCGCAGTCTTCTATCGCAAATTGGTCGCAGATTTAGAGTCTGCTGGAGCCAAGGACATCCCTTTCAAGCAAACTGGAACTATCGGCCTGAAGAGCAAGCCAGAATTGCTAGAAAAAATCCAAAAGATTGCGGAAGACCGCCGTGTAGATACTCCCACCATTGGTCAAATTACAAGCTTGCAAGGCGAAGAAATCAGCGATTATCTCCCACCGCTCAAACCTGACTTTTACGGCATTCATTTAGAAGGAGGCGGCCGTATCGATGGTGGGCGTTTGATTGACATTTTGCAGGAAGAAGTTTTGAAAAATGGCGGAGCGCTTCTACAAGGACAGGCAAAATTGCTAGACGCTCACACTGTCGAACTAGATGGACAAGAGCTGACAGCCGACCACATCATCCTGGCTACTGGAGCCTGGCTACCACATATCCTAGAACCACTTGGTTATCGGGTGGATGTCCGACCACAGAAAGGACAATTGTTAGAATTAGACACCAAACACGACACCAACAACTGGCCAGTCTGCATGCCCTATGGGCAAATTGACATATTGCCTTTCGAAAAAGGTAAAATCATCGTCGGAGCTACACACGAGGATGATATGGGGTATGACCTGACACTTGACCCGGAAAAAATTCAAGCTATGCAAGTTAAGGCAGCCGAGTTTATGCCAGACCTAGCCAACTATTCCGTTGCCAGAACACGGATCGGAACCCGTGCCTACACTTCAAACTATGCACCATTTTATGGCAATATCGAAGACATGAAGAATGTTTGGGTTGCTAGCGGTCTAGGTTCCTCTGGTTTGACAAACGGTCCATTTATCGGCTGGCAAATCGCCCAAGAAATCTTAGGGAAGGAAACCAGCTTCGACCGCTCTGCCTATTCTCCTACTAACTACATTAAAAAACAATAATATAGCTGAAAGGCCACTCGCTCTGAGTAGCCTTTTTTCTATGACTTATCAACTTTAATCATCTTGTGAAAAAGTAACCAATAACCTACTGCCCCAATACCTAGCAGAGAAAAGGCTATTAAATAGGGAGTTTGGTCAGCCGTTTCTTTTTCTTGACTATCCGCCTCATCCCCCTTAGCTACTGCTTTTTCACTCCCTTTGCCCAGATTTTGATTGTTTGAACTGATACTTGTGGAAGGGGTGACTTGTTCCTTCTCCGAATCCTTTTCAAACTGAAAATCCGGTTCTGATGACTGATTGAATGCCCTTGGTAAACCTGTACTATTAGCCTGACCAACTGTCTCTTGCTCCACGATTAGTTCGCTAGAAATGTTGGTATTTTTATATCCATTCTCACGCATATTTAGTGTAGGTCTAATTGAAATTTTTCCTGAATACTCATTAGACAAGGAAATAATCTGGTTAAAGATTCCTCTTCCAGCCTGCTCTATTTCCGTTTTTTCAGCAGTCACATGTTCTAACTTGTCGGCCACCAAATCCTCAGAACTTGACAAAGCTCCCACAGGCAACTCATGCGCGACGGAGCTTCCATGAACGAAAACTTGACCGACGGGCAACTCATGCGTGACGGAGCTTCCATGAAGAGACAGGTGAGCAACTGGCAATTCATGGCTAACAGAAGAACCATGAAGGGACAAATGACCTACTGGTAATTCATGGCTGACCGAAGAACCGTGAAGGGACAAGTGACCAACTGGCTGCTCATGCGTGACGGAGCTTCCATGAAGGGAAACATGACCGACGGGCAACTCATGCGTGACGGAGCTTCCATGAAGAGATAGGTGTCCTAAAGGCAAGTCATATTTAACTGAGTCACCATGAATAGATAGATGACCTAAGGGCAAATCATGTCGAACTGAATCACCATGAATAGATAGATGACCTAAGGGCAAATCATGTCGAACTGAGTTTCCATGAACAATAAGATTCCCAAACGGTCTATCGTAAGCTAGAGCTTGCCCAACAGATTTCATGGGAATCCGTAAACTTTGCAGAGCGGATTGCAAGATTTCTGATAGTTCCTGCTTTGCCATAGCTTGATTGATTTGCTTCAAACCTTCAAAATATTTTTCTTCAATTAGGGCAAGATAAGATCTTTCTTCCCTATCAGAAAACTCCTCTTGAGCATGGATCGCGTGAAGTAAGCCAAATTTAGCTTCTGAAAGTTTCTGTCTGGCAGTCTGTTTTTCATCTTCCAATCCATTAAAATAAGTTTCCCAATGCTTCCGACCAAGATTGATGGTATGAACGTAGTCCAGATAAGAACCAACCGAATTTTTCACGACATTATTATTTAAACGAGGATTGCCAGAGGAATCCCGTGTGATCCCCATCCGCTTCAAGCCAATAGGATCATGTTGGTCATCCGAATCCGTAATATATACTGCTCGGATCAATCCCTTATCATCATACTCAGCCCCCCAGACCGTCACAATATGAGTAGTCGTTCCAAAAGTTCGATAGGTCAAGCCAAGTAAACCTTGATTTTCTAAGTTATTTCGAACCAAATTTCCAAAATAGAGATAATCTCCGCTGAACATCCTATCCGTCAGCATTTTCTCCTTAAATACTTCATGAAAAAAGCCACCGCGTTTATCAGGCACCAAATCAGGATTTTCTAAATTGACCCCTCCTTGACTCTTTGGGGGATAGCCATTGATAAATAGATCCACCAGGGCATCTGATACAAATCCATTTAGACGACGACCGTAATATGCCTTGAAAAGGTTAAAAATTCGGCTATTTTGCTGATTTTCAAAAGAATCTGTGTAACGTCTTATATCAGTCAAAGAATAGTCCTGCTGCCCTAAATCAGCTCCATATTTCTCACTAATATACCGTTCTACATACTCCTTATTTTGTTCCAACCACCAGTGCAACATGTTGGAAGAAACTGCCGCAAAACACAAGTTCAAATCTTCTAAGGAAGCATCCAAGCTCTTATTAGCATCATAATAACCCTTTCCGGCTTCATAAGGCATGGTATACTCAATGAATTCTCCCGTTACTTCTTTTTTAAAATCACCACCTTGCCCCATGCTAGGAGGCGTTATACCTTGTGCCCAAATAATTTCTCTGTACTGACCATCTTCGCTAGTATAAAGACTGATAGGCTGTTCAACCATATCTTTCTGGACTGCTACTGGTAGATTAGAAGGGAGGCTACTATCTTCGTGCTCAGGAATGACCTTCTCTTCCATATCTGCATGGATCTCAATACTTGTAGACTCGAAAAGGTTATCAATTTTCACTTCAAGTAACTCATTTTTCAGCTCAGAAGGGCCTACTTCATTCTCACTCCCTTGAGCTAGGTTGTCACTTTCTACTAATATATTTAGACCTGTAAACTCGCTATTATTCTTTTCCCCTTGTTCTTCTACATTTATGATTTCAAGCGATTGTGGTACCAAGTCTCCTTCCAACAGGGAAGTTTCTTCTTCTAGACTAGAAATCGTTTCTGCTTGGGCAGATAGAACAGACTGATTGGCTAGAAATAGGAAAGTCACTGGAACTAAACCAACTGCTAGTTTTCTCAACGAAAAACGAATGTGAATGTCCATATGTCCATCTCTTTCAACTTAGTCACCTTATATTATATCAATACAATTTGAATTTTGCAAAATCATACCATATATTCAAAAAAGCCTATCATTCAAGCTAAGGAGCTTGATAGAATAGAGTTTTTCTTTATACATTATTTCACAGTGCGAATACGCATAGTGTTTGTTGAACCAGCAACACCTACTGGAACACCTGCAACGATAACGATATCATCTCCTGCTTCAACAAGACCTTGTTCTTTGGCAATGCGTTCAGCCAAATCAAACATATCGTCAGTTGAATCTGGACGGTTTGTTACAACCGGGATAACACCCCAGTTAAGCATCAATGATTTTTGTACTTTCTCAGTAAATGTTACTGCCAAGATGTCAGCATCTGGACGGTATTTAGAGATTGAACGAGCTGAGTAACCAGTTTCAGTAACTGTTACAACCAACTTGATGTTCATTGAGTGACAAGCATCTTTTACTGCAGATGCAATAACTTCTGTTTTAGATGCACGGTTAAAGTGATCAGAGTTCAAACGACCGTATTCGTTAAGAAGAGTTTGTGCGTTTTTAGCAATAGTTGCCATTGTACGAACTGATTCAACTGGATATTTACCGTTTGCAGACTCACCTGAAAGCATTGTTGCGTCAGTACCGTCGATAACTGCGTTGAATACGTCAGATACTTCAGAACGAGTTGCACGTGGTTTTTCAGTCATTGTTTCCAACATGTTTGTTGCTGTGATAACTGCTTTACCAGCTGCATTCACTTTAGTGATAATCATTTTTTGGTAAACTGGAACCATTTCAAATGGTACTTCGATACCCATGTCACCACGAGCAATCATGATACCATCTGAAGCTTCAATGATTTCATCAATATTGTCGATACCTTGTTGGTTTTCGATTTTTGAGAACAATTGAACGTGCTCATTACCAGTTTCTTTAAGAATGTTACGAACTTCTTCAACATCTTTTGCTGAACGAACGAATGAAATTGCGATGAAGTTCAAACCTTGTTCCAAACCGAAACGGATATCAGCGTTGTCACGGTCAGCAAGAGCTGGGAAAGGAATTTTAGTATAAGGAATGTTTACACCTTTTTGTTTAGCGATCACACCGTCGTTTTCAACTTCAACAACAAATTCACGTTTTTCAGCATCTTTTTCGATTACTTTAAGACCTAATTTACCGTCGTCAACAAGAACTTGTTTACCAACTTCAACATCATCAAATACATCCAAACCACCTGCAACGTTCAATGCAATCACTTCGCGAGTTGACTTAATACCTTGTTTAGTTGCTACGCGGATTTTTTCACCAGTTGTGTATGAAAACTCTTTTGCATCGCCTTCAAACAATTCTGTACGGATTTCTGGACCTTTTGTATCCAACAAGAATCCTACTTTTTTGCCAGCGATTTCTTCTGCACGGCGTACAGTTGCCATACGCTCACCTTGTTCTTGGTGGTCACCGTGTGAGAAGTTGAAACGGAATACGTTTGCACCTTCGGTAATCAATTGAGCAATTTTCTGTGCTGACGCTTCTACATCAAGGCTTTCACCCCAGTAACCATCATCACCGAATTTTTTTCCACCACGGATTTCTACCGCAGGACCAAGGGTTGCAACGATTTTTACACGTTTATTCATCTTAACAAAACTCCTTTTTATTTAATGGTCTTATGACCCTTAATAACACTTTAATGAAATGTCAAATTAGATTGACAAGTTACGGTTCAATTCAGCCAGATCCAAATCTGCTTTATGTGGATTGTTCACGACAATCTTACCTTCTGCAGTCAAGCTGAACAATGCTCCTTCTTCCGCAGTACCAAGAATTGGATTTTCAACCATTTGCTCGTTACGGATACCTACTGCAAGACCTCCACGTCCTTCTTTAAGCAATTTAACGGCATGAGCACCCATACGAGAAGCGAGTACGCGATCACGCGCTGTTGGAGAACCACCACGTTGGATATGACCAAGTTCTGTCACACGAAGATCACTTGTATCGCCTGCTGCTTTCAATTCTTCAGCAAACTGTGCAGCTGGCATAACACCTTCAGCCAAAACAATGATGCTATGTTTCTTACCATTGTCGTAGCCCGCTTTAATACGGTCAACAATATCGTTGATATTGAAGTCTTCTTCTGGAACAACGATAACATCTGCACCAGAAGCAATACCAGCCCAAAGAGCGATGTCTCCCGCATGACGTCCCATTACTTCAACAACGAAAGTACGACGGTGACTTGATGAAGTATCGCGGATTTTATCAATCGCATCCATAGCAGTTGTTACAGCTGTATCAAAACCGATTGTAAAATCTGTACCCACGATGTCATTATCAATTGTACCAGGTACACCAATAGCTGGGAAGCCATGCTCCGTCAAGCGCATTGCTCCGTGGTAAGAACCATCACCACCGATAACAACTACACCTTCGATACCATGTTTTTTCAATTGCTCAATCCCTTTAAGTTGCCCTTCTAATTTGGCAAATTCTGGATAACGAGCTGAACCAAGGAATGTTCCGCCACGTGAAATAATATCACCTACAGAACGTGCAGACAATTCATGGATATCACCCGCAACCATACCTGCGTAACCTTCGTTGATTCCATAAACTTCCATTCCTTCTGAAATTGCTTGGCGAACAACTGCACGAATAGCAGCGTTCATACCAGGGGCATCACCACCACTGGTCAAAACAGCAATACGTTTCATTCGTTAATGCTCCTTTAACTTTTCATTTTAACTGCCCTATTATAACATACTTAACCTAAACTTGCTTGACTTTTTGCTATTTTTTTATCGAAAAATCGTTTTCATAACAAATTCACTTAACTCTTCTTCTAATTGAGGCGTTTTCATAACCATGTGGTGCTCAGCCTGAATTGTCTGATTACTATCTTGATAATGAAGTACTACTGGAATGCTTCCTCTATATTTATCCAAAATACGAGCAACAGCATAATCGTGTTCTCGATTTTCCAAAAGAATCCAAAATTTCTCCAAACTGACAGGCTCTAATTTTTCTAGAACTAATTGCAACTGTCCATCACGCTCTTGCACTCTACCTGTGATGTACCCCATTCCCCCTTCTTCCAAAACAGAAGCGTATTGGCGATAAGATTCTGGGAAAAGAGTTACGTCAAGCGTCCTTTTGGTATCTGTCACTCGAAGAAATGCCATCTGCTCCCCAGTCTTTTTGGTACGAATCAATCGAATAGCTTGAATCTGCACAAGAACGGTCGCTCGATTGCCAACCGCCAAATCAGCCAAATCTGTAAAACTACGCTTAGACTCTCGACAAATATTGACTAACGGATGCGGACTAATACCAACACCTAGCAATTCTTGCTCTAGCATAAATTTTTCGCTGTCGCTGTAATCTTCCACATCTGTCCAACTATAACTCTCCTCTGCAAAAAATGTACCAATTGCCTCTGCAAAGACAAAGAGATTGTCTAGATTTTCAATAATCTTTTTACGATTGGCGTCAAAATCATCAAATAAACCAATCTGAATAAGAGGGATTAGTAAATCTTTTTTCTTGAAATTATCTGGCAAGCGCAAAATAAAATCTTCTACAGACCCATAGGGACGATGATCCAATATCCATAAAGCTAAATCTTTAGGCAAACCTTTTAGTGTTTTTAATCCTAGGTAGACCTTACTTTTATCAAACTTATCGTGATAAGGAATATTGTTAATCGTGAGTCGAGCTACCTCAAAGTCAAACTGCATCGCATCTTCAATATAAGCACTGCTAGAATGATTGAGCATGACATCAAAAAAGACATCCGTATAGTGACTCTTGAAATAGGCCATTTGAAAGGCTAAGGCTGAATAAGCATAGGCGTGGCTACGGTTAAAACCATAACCAGCGAACTTAGCCATCATGCCAAATATTTCCCTTGCATTCTCTTCAGCATGTCCGTTTTTCAGTGCTCCCTGTAAAAATTCCGCTTCCATTGCCTGCATTTCCTGGGCATTCTTTTTAGACATCGCCCTACGGAGTAAATCCGCCTTGCCAAGCGTAAATCCTGCATAAACCTGTGCAATCTGCATGACCTGTTCCTGATAAAGCATGATACCATAAGTCGGTTGTAAAATAGGAGCAATGGTTGGGTCCAACAAATCAACTGTCTCTTGTCTATGTTTGCGTTTTACAAAGTTATCAGAATAATCACTAGCTCCCGGTCTATTCAAACTCGTTGTTGCAACTATATCTTCAAATCGACCAGGTTTGACCCTTCGAAGCAGGCTAATCGCACCAGGCTGTTCAAATTGAAAAATTCCCTTAGTCCGACCAACAGCAAAAAGCTCCAAGGTTTTCTTGTCTTCTAAATCAATCTTGGCAATATCAATTTCCTGCTGATAACGTTCACGTACTCCTTCTGCCATTTTTTGCACAAAGGTCAGATTTCGTAAGCCAAGGAAATCCATTTTCAACAGACCATTCGCCTCAACAGCATGTGCATCATATTGGGTTACCAGCATGTCATCCCCTATTTTAAGAGGGATGGTATCTGTCAAGTCCTCATCACTCATCACTATCCCTGCTGCATGGATAGAAGTCTGTCGGGGTTGCCCTTCAATTTGTTGAGCAATCGCAAAAGCTTTTTGGTACTCTATCTTACTATTGATAATCTGACGAAAAGCGGCATTTCGCTGATAGGCAGAAGTAAGACTATCCCTAAATGAAATTTTCTTGGTAATATTACTTAACTCATATTCAGGTGTTCCGAAACGCTTAAATACATCACGAATAGCCTGCTTAGCTCCAAATGTCGAGTAGGTTACAATTTGCGCAGCATGGGTTGAACCATAACGATCTCGTACATAACGAATAAAATCTGCTCGATGAATATCTGGAATATCAATATCAATATCGGGCATTGAATAACGTTCAGCATTGAGAAAGCGTTCAAATAGAAGATTATGCTTAACTGGATCAATACCTGTGATATTTAAGGCGTAGGCAACTAGGCTTCCAACAGCTGAACCGCGCCCCATTCCCATGTAGTACCCTTGGCTACGTCCAAAACGAAGTAGGTCCCATACAATCAAGAAATAATCATCAAAGCCCATTTGATGAATAATGGATAATTCCTTTTCCAAGCGTTCCTTATACAGTGAATTAGTCAAGCCCTTCTCTTCTAATCCTTGATAGGATCGCTCGTATAATTCTTCCACTGCAGGTCTGTCACGATTAAAACGCGGCAATTTTAAATCTGTATTTAATTGATAAGAAATCCCTGCAACCAAGTCACGTAAATTATCAACTGCTTGCGGAAACCGATTAGAAAATAGATTGGTTAAGCTATCAGCCGATAAAAGCTTTTGTCGACTATCTATATCTGCAACTTGATTAAGTGGAATATTATCTCGAATAGCATGTAGAACCTGTAGACTTTCCAATTGTTCCTCTTCAAAAAAACGAACCGTATGAATTGGGAGTATTGCTTGCTTAAAGTCTTGAACTGGTGTATCAACCGTCACTCCGATATAATAGTTAACACCTAACTCAAGGTGCTCAATGCCAGAAAAATAAGGAACAACCACTGCTATGTCGACTAAATATTGACGAATAGTTTCAAAATCATCTTGTCCTGTCATCTTAGCAGTCGAAATTTTCAATAGATTGCGATAACCTCTGGTTGTCAGAGCAATCAATTGAGTAGTGACGTTCTGCTCCCCTCCCTGTAATTTCCAGTCCAGTTCACAACCAATAATTGGTTGAAGCCCCATTTTGTTACAGGATTCCATAAAACTATAGGCTGCATAAAGACTGTTTTTATCCATTATCCCCAATGCGTGGTAACCAAGCTCTTTAGCCTTGCCTACATAATTTTCTATCGTCACCATGCTATCCATAAAGGTATAAACTGTCTTTGTATCTAATTGTGCCAGCATGGTATTCTCCTTTTCATGTTTCTTCTATTATATCAAATATTTATCCAAAAATATTTTTTAAAAATTCAAAACATTTTTCTTGCTAATTTATATAGTTTGTTGTATTATTAAGATAAGACATAAACACGGTGTCATCCTAGAAAGGAAATGATTATGGCTTGGAAATTTGATAATAACATTCCCATCTATATTCAAATCAGCAATACTATTAAATTGCAGATTGTGACTAATCAATTAAAATCTGGAGATAAACTTCCCACTGTTCGTGACTTAGCCGAAATTGCTGGCGTCAATCCAAATACCGTTCAGCGCGCTTTGTCTGATTTAGAAACGGAAGGCTTTGTTTATTCGGTTCGCACAACAGGTCGTTTTGTAACAGATAATCAAGAATTGATTACACAAACTCGCCTACATTTAGCACAAAAAGAACTCGAGAATTTTGTGAACAATATGTTAGATTTGGGGTTCAAACACGACGACCTCACTGGCCAGTTAGATGATTATTTGAAAGGAGTCACTTATGAATAACGCATATACTTTGGTTGAGCTACAACAAGTTTCAAAATCTTATGGTGGAGCTGTCGCCCTAAACAATGTCAATTTGAAGTTGACTGCTGGAAAAATCATAGGACTTTTGGGACCAAATGGTTCTGGTAAGACGACGTTAATCAAACTCATCAATGGACTATTGCAACCTGAGTATGGTCAAGTCCTTATCAACGGTCGCACTCCTTCACCTGAAACCAAGGCAATCGTATCCTATTTGCCAGATACGACCTATCTTGATGAAAGCATGAAGGTTTCTGATGCTATCACCTTCTTTACTGACTTCTATGCTGACTTTGATAAAGAGCGTGCCCTCCATCTCTTGCAAGACTTAGGAATTGATTTGAACAGCCGCATGAAACACCTGTCAAAAGGGAACAAGGAAAAGGTTCAGCTGATCTTGGTAATGAGCCGTCAGGCACAACTCTATGTCTTGGATGAGCCAATTGGTGGTGTTGACCCTGCTGCTCGTGATTATATTTTAAAAACCATCGTCAATAACTATTCGCCTACTGCCTCTGTTATCATCTCCACTCATTTGATTTCAGATGTTGAACAAATTTTGGACGAAGTAATTTTCCTTCAATATGGTAGCGTTATTCGCCATGAAAACGTGGATGACCTTCGTATTGAAAGTGGCGAGTCTGTTGACGAACTCTTCCGCCAAGACTTTAAGGCTTAGTTAGAAGGAGATTGCTATGTTTAAGAAATTACTCAAATATGAATTTCAATCCGTTGGAAAATGGTATCTAGGAATTTATGCCGGGGCATTGGCCCTATCTATCATACTCGGGTTTTGGTTACAAGCTTTGAGCTTACGGGCACAAGCTGGAAGCACTGAACCTGGTGGTGCTGAAATGGTCCTTTTCGGTACTTCCTCCATGACCTTCGGTATCTTAATTGCAGCACTTGGTTTATCCACCTTTTTCATGGTTATTAACCGATTTAGAAAGAATGTCTATGGTCGTCAGGGCTATTTAACCATGACCTTACCGGTCTCCAGCCATCAAATTATCCTCAGCAAACTCTTGGCATCATTGGTTTGGTACATATTAGCTGGAATTACCATTATTCTTTCTATTGGAATCATTTTAGCGGTCCTCATGCTCGGAAGTGAAGAATTCATGATTCCTGAATTGCATACTGTTGTACAAGCATTAGACTGGCCTGTCATATTTGCACATCTATTCTATATGCTGATTGAGTCAACAATGGGAATCTTGCTGATCTACTTCTCCATCTCAGTCGGTCAATTGTTTAAAGACCACCGTCTTCTGTTTGCCATTTTGACCTATATTGGCATTTCAATTGTAGTTGGTGTGTTTGGAACTCTCGTTTTTACCAATTATCTAGAGAACCTTTATTATGCCGCGCTACCATTATACCCAAGTCCTATCTTGGCCTTGATCAATATCATTCTGGCCTTTGCCTACTATTTTGGTACACACTTTATCATGACCAAGAAATTGAATTTGCAATAAGAAAAAGCTCTTTGCCGGTCGTTTTGACATGGCCTAGAGCTTTCTTTTTACAAATTATACTTTTGAGCTAGGACATCAAGTAAGTTCGCCTTTTCTTCTTCACTGGCAAAGCTTGCTTGAATAGCATTTCTGTTGAATTGATAAAATTCTTCCTTGGTAGTTCCAAAATACTCTACAAATAGCTGATATTCTCTATTAAGTGTAGTATTAGAAACGGTACGATTATCTGTGTTGATTGTGATGTTTGCTCCTGCCTCAACTAGCTCACGATATGGAAAATGTTCAATCGAATCAGCTGCACCAGTTTGAAGATTCGATGTTAGACACATCTCAAGCGTTGCTCCGCTATTGACAAAAGCTTGGATAGCTTCAGGATTGCGAGTAAGTGCTGTGCCATGACCAATTCTTCTAATCCCAAGTTCAAGAGCTTGAATCACATTGGTCACGCAACCACACTCACCAGCATGGAAGGTCATGGGATAACCTAAAGACTGAGTAAATTGAATAATATCCCGAAGTTCTTCCGTAGGATAGTCTGCTTCATTTCCTGCGAAATCAAATCCCACAAGTCCTTTTGGTGCCAAATCAGCAATAGCCGAAAAGAGTTCCTTCGTTTGATTCGTATTCGTTTGCTTTAAACCACAAACCAGAAGTTTAGCAACCACTCCAAAATCTTCCTGTCCCCTGTTTAGTCCAACTAAAACTGCTGAGACTGCTTCTAAAATAGTCAAGTCTTGATCCGTCGATAGTTCAGGTGCAAAACGAACTTCAATGTAAATGACCTTATCACTTGCAGCTTGTCGTACAAGATCATAGGCTGCCAATTCTAAAGCTGTTGCAGTTTGTAAGAGTGGGCGAACAAAATCAAATAACTTTAAATAAGCCATTAAACTATCAACTTTTCCATGAACACTAACTAATTTTCTTAATGCCTCATCTTCTGCAGGAATAGTAATCTTAGCCATCTGTGCCAATTGTCGAATGACTCCGAGGGACAATGAGCCATCCAAATGGCAATGCAATTCTGTCTTGGCTAATTCTTGTACATTCAACATCAACACTTCCTCTTTCGTAAGTAGATTGTTAACTATCATATCATATTTTTGACAAAATACAAGACAATATCCACAAAAAATGAACATTATTCTTATTAGATAATTTCAAGTGCAAGAAAAAAAAGAACGATTTTCATCGTTCTTGCCATACGGAAGACATGGGATTCGAACCCACGCACGCTGTTACACGCCTACCGCGTTTCCAACACGGCCTCTTGAGCCTCTTGAGTAATCTTCCATATATGGAGCTGGTGGGAGTTTTCAAAGTGTTTTCAAAACAGTTGTTTCAAGAATTGTTTCCACACTTTGGTTATCACTCTATAATTATTGTAACATAAAACTCCTGATTTAGTCAATACATTTTTGAGAATACCTACTGGATTAGGTGTTCTTTTTATTCGCTTTTTGTGTATTTTTACACCATATTGACACCTTCAAAAATTTCAAAAAGGGAAAATTGTGCACGGAAGAGGGCGGCGTTGTGGAACCACGAACGAACCATGCCCCGTTCAAAAAAGTTGGGGGTATTTACGAATTTTATCGTCATCCCGCTCCCTTTATCGTCTGCTAGCGTTGTTTTAGGTTTACGTTATAATTGACAGAATAACATAAAAAACAGCTCAAACGCTTGATATTATGCGTTTTATTGCGTCAACCTGACAAACTTTCTACCATTTAAAGCCAAAAAAATAAACCTATCCAAAAAGATAGATAGGTTTGACGCTTGTTTTTGATACTGTTCTGAGCGATTAAAAAATATTTTAAATTTTTTTATAAAAATGCTTGACATAGTTTTAACACTATGATAAACTTAAACCATCGAAAGGGTGACAGACTTTCGAAATCCCCCGAGATTCTTAATCAAGGGTAGAAAGGGGGATGAACTTATGGCTAAACATTTGTCTAGGCGGAAACGTTTAGAAAAAGAAAAAGAGCTGAAACGCTCTGAACGGATAAGCTTAGCGATTGCAGTCGCTCCGATTATCTGTATCGTTCTTGAGTTTGTTATCAAGCTCTTCGCCTAAGTTTTTTCAGGGCAAGCCGTGAGGCTTTCCCTACCCTTGATAATAGTATACCAAAGGAGGTATCAAAATGCAAGAAAAAAAGCGTAAAGGATACGCAACGCAAGCCCAACAGCGTGAAGCAGATAGACGTTACTATCACGCAAGCGAAGAGAACAGACAGAAACGTCTATACTTACAAGCAAGAAGCACCGCTAGAAGTTTCATCAAGAAGCGTGCTACGCTTGAAGATTTAGACATGTTGAATGACTTAATTTCAGAGGAAAGAAAAAAATTTTAAAAAAATTTATCTTTTCCCTTGACATAGTTTTGACACTATGTTATACTTAAACCATAAAGAAATAAAAAAAGCTCCTAACGTGACTAAGATTGGCGTCTGACACGTTAAGAGCTGAACACCCTACTACCAAGTAGCAAGATACTAATATTGTATCATGCGTGCTTGGTCTAGTCAAGTACGCTTTTTGCGTACCTGATAAAGCCCTTTGACAACTAAACAGGTACACATGATATACAACAAAATCCCTGACCTTATGCGGTTTCTGAGTGTTTTAAAAAATTTTTTTTTAAAAATTGCAAAAAAACGCTTGACAATTAAACGGCTATGCCGTATAATAATCTCGTAAGCTAGTTCAGGAGCTTACAAAACAAATCCCCCTGAACGATGCCATGGGTAGAAAGGGGGTGAGGAAACTTATGCGTAGGCGTAAGAAAAAAGAAAAAGAGTTCAACAGCTTATAACTGATTCAGCTAATAACGGGAATTATTAACTTAATCATTATTGTTCTAGAACTAATTAAACTCTTCTTCTAATTCCTCAGAGGTTGAGAAAACTCTCAGCCTCTACCCTTGGCATAAGTATAACATAAGGAGCAGAAAAATGCAAGAACCGAAACGCCCAAGAGGACGACCGCCAACAGGCAGAGAAAGAAACAAGTTACTTAATATACGAGTAACAGAGGAAGAAAGAAACCAAATAAAACAATCGGCACATAATAACGGTATGACCGTAGCGGATTGGATAGTTTCGAAAATAGAAAAATAAAAAAAGACTTGAACGGCTCAAACTTCGACCCTCGAACCGTACCAAGTCCCGTCCCCATACTAATACCAAGGTACTAGCAAGGTATACATAGTATATCATGAAGTACCTGATTAGTAAACCCCATCAGGTACTTTTTTAGTACCTCAAAAAAAGAAAGAAGGTACACCATGAAACACTTAACACCCGAACTAATCGCAATGAATGAACGCATTAAAGCCTTTAATGCAAAACGCCAAGAAAGCTTGAAACCAGCAAAAACAAAAATCAAAGTTGAAACAAGTATCAATCAACACGGCGCCCTAGTTGGTGATGTGCTTTGCTCAACATGGGGATACGACCAAACCAACTACGATTTTTATAAAGTCATCAAAGTAACAGCCAAAACTATAACAATCGAAAAGTTAAACGGATACGACAAGGGGACTATTTTAAAAAATAAAAAAACTCAATGCTACATGAGAGACGGTTCAGAATACTGCATCACTTTAAACAGCTATTCCAGCGCATCATGTCGTATTGCAGACCGATTCGCGGAAGGAATGTACAAACAAGCAGAAGACGAAATGAACAACCCTTACAGAAGCCAACACTAACATAGAAAGAAGATACAACATGACAAATCTAGAAAACATTAAAGCAAACAATAAATTAATCAAAGAATTAATCTCGCAAGGCTATCGCGTTGCGTGGAATCAAGAAACAAATGAGACTGAAATATTTGCCAAGGTATCTTACAGCGATATCAAACGAGACTGTAACGGATTTGTTACTGGCGACATTTGGCAAAAAGTCGGGCATGTAAACCGAAATTTAGCACAAACAATTATTTTGTAGTTTGAAACGGTGACAGAATAGACAAATACAGAGCCGTCTACACGGCGGCTCAATTTATCAAAAAAAGGAGTTAGTAACATGAGACAATTATCAGGATTGTATATCAACCATAAACAAGAAAACTACTGCATCCTATCTGATGCAGATACAGCCAGAGCCATCAAAAAACGTTGCAAAGGAAGTGAAGAAATCCCGAAAATTCTTCACTTCGGCAACTGCGATGTTGAGCTATTTGAGGTTGACTCCGCTGAGTTATCTCAAAGAATCATGGCTCTTGAGAATCAATTTTACGAAGATATAACAAAATACAACTAAACAGAGAACAGACAAATCCAGAGCCGTCTATACGGCGGCTCAATTTATCAAAAAAAGAAAGAGGTAAATATAATGGCAAATTATAAAAAAATTAAACAATTTGAAAATACAGGTATTTTAGTCAGTGATTGGATTACAAACAAAGAAACATTAAAATGTTTTAACTCAGAAAAACACTGTGTAGCTTACTACTCAGAAACTTTCAGAGGGGACACCACACACTACTACAAAATCGTACCCAAAGATCGGTTAAGTAGCAACGGCTTTGAATTTGTCAGTGAACTACCAACACCTGCGGACCAAGACGCTATTTATAAACTAATCGACAAACATTATAACCATCGCTAATTTTAAACATAGAAAGAGGCAAAAACATGGAACAACTAACCAAGCAATTTGAAGCAATCGTATCACGTTATCACGAAAGTGATGGCGACCGAAACAACCTCGAAACGCTCAAGACTGACATTCAGGACTTACTTGGAAACATCACACTATACTACCCGATGAACTTACCGTTTTAACTCTAGCAAACCGCTAGGGTTTTTACTTTAATACATAACCATTCTGAAAACGTCCTTATTTTGCGTTTTTAGGCACTTTATAGCACTCTGGTGCATTTACCCTACCAGGCAATTAAAACGCTATACAGGATAATTCTGAGCCACTAGGCAATATAAAACAAAAACACCCCCAGCAATCGCTGAGGGGTTTTGCTGTTTTGCACGTTTTGAGCAAATAGAAATCAATTCTAGCAACCATTGTCGGCAAAAAACGGCAATTTTTAAAAACGTTCGAGATAAAAGTAAGTATTTTTCTATCAAATTTTGAAAAAACGCTATTTTTTTGAAATTCGGGTAACAAAAAAAAGCCCCAGCAAACGCTGAGGGGCTACAACCAAACTATATCTGTTATTTTTGTTTTTCTAACTCTAGTATATTTTCTAGCCGAAGATTCATGGAGTGTAACTAATCTATAAAATCCGCTCTTATCTCTTCTTAAGCCTAAAACCTTTACATTACGATTATCTCCCTCAAAGAAAACCAAGTCAAGATTCATGCTATTCTTTGACAAATCTTTTCTAATGACGCAATATTCCGTCGCCTGCTTCATAAAAATTTCGGCGATAAATGGGTATAAGGCAACTCTACGAGTTACTTCTCTATAACTTGGCAAACTCTTAAAATCGGACAAATTAAATTTTCCGCTTTCAATCTGCGACAACGTCCGACTAGCATAGTCACTTGTTATTTTGTGCAAACCGAAAAGATGGTGCAAATCCGTCGCTTGAAAATGTACAATGAGGTTTGTTAAGTCACTATAATTAGTGGATACTTGGCATGATTTTCCGACAAAATTTTTCCGATAATCTTTAACAAGTTCTCTTAATTCCACACAAGACTCCATTATAAAAATAAAAAAGCGCTGAGCAAGTTTCAACCCTTGCTCAGGTTAACGATTAGTGGTGGCAAGTCACTAACTCCCCTTAGTGCTTCTTAGGCTTATCACCAGGGAACAGTTTTAAAGCTCTGCCAAGCCATATAGAGCGCTTCACTATATGTCTGTGTCACCACAGATAAAGCCGAGATGGTTAGAAAGGAGGTGATGAACGGAATTTCATCTATTTTCTTAACCACGTACATTATTTCACAACTTATCATAACTTGTCAAGAAAAATCTCGCAACCATTATTGACAAAATGGCTATTTTGTCAATAATACACATGATATATTTATTTTCCATGTGCGAATCGAAATCATGCAAACCGTTGATACGACTGCGTTTGTCTATTTTCCAAGCAAATTCCATGTGCGAATTAATGTGCGGTTCCATTCTATTTCAGCAAACAAAAAAAGCCCAGCAGACCGCTGGGTTGAAAAACTATTTAAACGTACCATAAGGTACGACATTGCGCCGATTTGACTCCTCGCCTGCTGCTACATAGCGACGTACACCGCTATGGCTAACATACGATACCCAAATGTATCCATCGGCAATATAGACCGAATCATAATTAAACTGCTCGCCATTCGTGTACGTTGCCACAACTTTACCGTCTACACCAGGCTTGTCTCTGACATTGAGCAGAGATACTTTAACGGTCATTGTCCCCTGCTCGTCTTTGACCTTACCGAGATTGCCACTACTTGCCTGTGTTGCCACTGCAGCAGAGTCGCTATAAGGTGGATAAAACCAACCAACAAGATTGCTGATTTGCTGGCTAGCATATTGAGCAGGACCACCGACAGACAGATTACCAACAAGATTTTGCTCAATGGTTTGGACGGTATTGCCACTAACACCGATAATCAGACCAGTATGCCCATAGTTGATACCGTCACCTGCCCAGTAATTCTTGACAAAGATAGCCCCTGGACGTGGACGTTCTGAGGTGGGCATGTAATGCACCTCAAAGTCGTGTTGTTTGGCTGACTTTATCAAATCAATGGCATTGCCCCAAAGAGCCTTGCCGAAGAATTTTCCGCAAATCCAGTTAGGTAGGTCTACACACTGCTTACCGTACCAACCATCATAGTCTACACCTTGTCCACGGTTGGCAAGGTCTTTGGCAAAATTAACTACTTCATTTACTGTTGTCATTTTCTTCTCCCTTCCAACTATCATTCATCTGTTTTACAGCTGATTCAATAAAGGTTTCCAACTGTGTTTCGGTCATGTAAATGTTGTATTTGGCAAGCTGGCTATTTATACGACGCTTAGCCATGTCTAACTTATCGACGTGCTTATCTTGGTCTAATTTGGTAATCTGTTCAACAGCATTAACCGCATTGCGCGCCAAAATCTCTGTGATTTCAATGGCTCGCTTACCGCCCTTAGCAATCAGATACTTCTTGATTTCGTGGATTATTACACCAGCAACAATGCCGAAAATCCCAGTTGCTGTGCCTAAAATAAGCTCTGTTAAATGATTCATTCTACCCCTCCTTCATAGGCAATTGAATATAGATTTGGTACATAGTTTCAATCTCACCATTTCCGCCTAAAATTTTATAACTATCAAAAAGCTTGGCAATCTCTCGACGTTCTTCCAGCGTTGTCCAACCACGGGCAATTGCTGTGTCCAAATCCTTGTATAACGTATAACGACGGCTACTTCTACCGCTGTTTTTCAAAGTGTCCATTTCCTCTTGGACAGCGACCAAACTGACTTGGTTGTCATCGGCGACTTTTTTTAAGTTGGACACATCATCCTTGATGTCTTCCATACCCTGCTTGAGTTCGCCGAATTGTGCCTTATTTAGATTATTAGACCGTGCTGCAAGATAGCCAAAACCACCAGTAGCGATGACACCAATAGTAGGTGCCACCGCTCCGATGATGTGCAAGATTTGATCTGGCATAGGCTACTCTTCCTTCGGCTCAAGTTCAGCCAAGATAGCATCTTCCACCTCGTAGCATTTTTCACGGAACTCAGCTTCTTGCTTGCGCATCTCTTTGCGGTTAGCCGCATAGAGTTCTTGATTGTACACAGTTTCGAAAATCTTCGATACGCCTTTATTATCGATATTGACTGTATAAGTTTTGACAATCTCATCACCGATTTTTAAGTTTCCGATTAGTTGAGTAGTTTTCATAATTTCAAGTGTCATGATTATTCTCCTTCGATGATTTCTTCCGCTGGTTTAGTAGCTTCGTCCAGTTGCGTGTTCAATTCTGCAATCTCTGCTTGCAGTTGTGCGATAATCTGCTGTGCCTCTGTCAGCTGTACAGCTAACAGATTCTTAGTTGTCATCTCCTCTGACAGTTTTGTCACGAGGTCGTTATTAGTCAAGCGTAAAGCTTGTGTGATTTGTTCTTGGTTCATAATTTCTCCTATAAATTTAATTCAAATTTCCAGTTGTCCCGTCTAGCTTTTATGTGGGTACGAAGCGCTTCGTTAAACTCAAAGTTGTTGTAAATAATGTGATTCCATATGTCCCATAACGCTGCCACCGCTGTATCCAATCGGACAGGCTTCGAATTTTTATCTGGAGCCACAAAGTGCTTAGACCAAATTTCGGACTCTGCATTGATGTTGGCAGGGACTATACGTTGAGTAACAGAATTGATATTCCAACCGACATCACCTTGGGCGTGCCTGAATAGCGTGTTATCTCCATAGAGTCTTACATTATCTTCTGTGTTTATGTTGTTTGTGTTTTCCACAACAATCCCCGCAAATGTTGCAGAGTTAAAAACTTCTCCACCATTCCGATTGCTCCCGATGATTGTTCGCGAGTAATTCCCTTCAGTTTCGAATTTTATAAATTGAGTAGGGTGTCCAGTATAGATACGTCTTATTGCAGCTACGTTTGTGTAAAAGTTAATTTTGCTTTCGTCGAAATTGACATCCATACCACCGTTGAGAGCTTTAGCAATACCGCCAGCAATCTGCTTAGCTGACAAGTTCACAGCCTGTACCTGTGTGATGAAGGCATTCTTAGCAAATAGTTGTTTTAGTTTAGCCTCGTCAGCTGCGAATTTGTTAAAAAATGCTGAATCCATTACCAACTTATCACCCGTGATAGAGTCTGCTTGAAATCTATTGCTAGAAATGTATCCTGCTGTTAGCTTGCCAGCATCTAAGCTACCAATCATAGCGTTCTTGATTACGCCATTATCAATCAAAGTCTGACCTGTGATATGCGTCAGTCGACCATCGATTCTATTAGTACCATTAGCCAGTAAATTGATTTGGTTAAGCACTGTACCAGCACTAGTCAGATTTTTAATCGCGTACGAATTATTAAGCTGACTAACCTGTGTAGCTGTACCGCTAATCTTATCCTTGACCTCGGTTAGAAATAGACTATCAGCCATGACCATACGAGCGACTTTGTCTTTGATACTAGTTTCCGTTGAGCCGATGATACGCTCGTAAAGATTGACCGTCTCACGTACAGTCTGCAAGTCTACTTGGTTAGCCTTCTGAGATTGCAAGGTCGCAAATCGCCCGTCGACCGTGGTCTTATATTCAGCGATTTTTGTGTCTGCGTAGGATTGTTGGTCTTCAGGAGCGGGCGACCAGTCAGTCGCAATCGCTCCGCGTTCAATTTTTGCTCGACGAATAATAGGTTTTACTCCCGTGCCGTAAGTGCCATAAAAGGCTAAGTAACTATTTGCTAAACTCATTGTTCCCTCGGTTGGAGTAAAGGTCACATGGAACCTTTGCCACTCCGTTGTGACAGTCAACGATTTCCATAGACCCGAATATTTAGACCCTGACCCATTTTGCTGGTATACAACGACTTGTCCCGCTTGAGATGCTCTCAAGTCAAAACTTAAGGTATACTCAATCAGCCCATACTTATCAAAAACTGGGGCCAAGTCATAAGGTGTTCGCAGAAACTCTGCGTGACTTTGTTCGCTGTTAAAGATTTCGGTGTATTCATCAGTGCCTGTCAATAGATTGGTACCGCCTACATACAGACTTTCAAACCGCTGTGTCACACCTCTAGCATCTTCCTCATACTTAGCCTTAGCTACATAGCCGTCTGTGACTGCTGTCCGTAAAGCGGTTACCTGACGGGCTGTTTCGTCACGGCTAGCAGTGAAATACTGGCTAGCTCGTGTGCCTTCGCCGTCCTTGTAGGTTTCCAAGCTTTCAATTCGACTCTTGAAACCTTCAGCCGTCTGTTGAGCATAGGCTTTGGCATCAACTGCCTTACCATCTGCAGTTTCAATCCGTCTAGATAGCTCTGTACTATCCTCTTCCGCATTTCGGACATAAGTAGCAAGCTCATGTCTAAAATCCTCCTCAGCAGGCACCCAATCGGTCGCGATATTCCCAATCTCGACCATGACCTTGTAACGGCTGAAAATCTTATCAAGCGTAGCTTGGTTTTTGGGATAAACAACCAGTATCGGCCAGCCTGATATTGTTTTTTTAGCATTGTACAAAGTGCCATTTGATAAAAGCCATAGCGCACCTTGTTTTGCAAATTTATCTTTAAACAAGCCAAAGTAACAGCCAGATACATCGACAGACGTGTCCTTGTCAGTTACTGTAATCGTGATAGGCTGTGTTTCGCTGACAAGACGTATAGCATAAATACCAGACGTGTCATAGTTTGCCAAGTACTGACTAAAGTAGTTCCTTGAGCCGATTTTTATGTTTTCGAACTTCTCTTTAACGCCATTAAGACCAGACTCGAGTTGAGCCGTTCTTTGATTAATGCTAGTAATTTGACCAGTCTGAGCGTTTACTTTTTGACTAATAGTTCCATAGCTATTTTTAACACCAACCAGACCATCTTCAACAACCTTTGTCCGACTGGTAACACTAGCGATGTCTCCAGTCGCCTTAGAAACGGTTTTAGAGAGTTCTGCGACTGTTGACCTCGTTCCATCTGCCAGAGTTTCAACAGTTGATACACGGCTAGTCAATGCCGTCTGCGCTTGGGCTTGTGCCAAAATCTTGCTAGCTTGCAAGTTGAGGTCGTTTCGCAAAGCTGTAGCACTTGCTTGGCTATCTCTAGCCTTTTGGTCAGCGTTAGCGATTGCCGTCTGTAGCTCAGACTTAGCAGTGTTTAAGGCTTGACTGACCGTTGCAACCTGCGCCCTTGCATCTGCGATAGCCTCCGTTTTGACCTGGTTAGCTCTAGCCAATGCACTAGCAGCATCCGACTTGGCTTGGTTGGCAAGCGATTCGATAGACTGGGTTTTGGACAATATATCTGCGACCTGTCTGTCGTGTTCCTGTGCCTGTGCTTGCATGGAGGTGTTGACTTGGGCGATTTCAGTATCAATACTTCTCTTGATATTGTCTGCATGCCTTTCAGCCTCCGCCCTTGACTGCTCGATGCCGTCATTGATTTCGGATTTGACTTTATTAATTTTTTCATCAAATTCCTTATCCTTATATTCCAGTTGCTGCTGTATTTCTGCATCGATTTGGGTAGACATCTGCTCAATTTGCTTGGTCAAAAAACCTTTGTAGCTATACTGAGTATCATTCCCAGCCTTACTGTCTGCGCTAATCTTAGACTTAAGACCGCCCTTGAAACTGAAAGATTGACTCAGGACAGGGACTTTGTAGGTCTCGTTTTTGTTTGTCTTGAGTGTTACCCATTGACCGACATCTAGCTTCAAATGCCCTTGCCAATCAAGCGAAAACGGGTAATACTTGATGTCTTTTAGCTCATAATACAATTCATCCAATAGATTCTGGTTCATGAAGCTATTTTCAAGCTCCAATGAACGTCCAGTTCGTAAGCCTACTGTCAGCGTTTCCTTGTCTTTCTTACAAGTAATACCAGCAATCTGATATTGGATTTCACTCTTGGTCAAACCATGCAAAAAATAATTATCAGCAGTGACAGTGATTCTTGATTCTGTCAGACCACGGACTTCAAGCTTCCCTTGTCGATTAAAAAAAGCAGAAAAGCCAAGTAACTGAATCGCTTGGCTTAACACTTCTCGGAAAGTAATGTCATTTTTATCTGCTTTCGCTTCGATATGTCTCTGGATAGCTTTAAGACCTAGATTGTCCGTCTCTAGCTCTATTCCTGTCTTTACACAAATCTCACGAATAACATCCCGAATCTGCGCAGGATAAGTTAAATCAGAAACATAGGGCTGGTTTAGCTTGAACATCCCATCTATCAGGTCTAATTCTGTGGTATTCCTGTTGCGGTCGATGTTAATATCGTTGACAAAATACTCACCCATTGCAACCCACTCGAAGGAATCGCCAACTTTTAGTCCTATCTCTGGATAAACTTTATCCAATTTGTTAAAGCTAGTAATGATAGATGTAAAGGTCAATTTAGCCGAACCAGCAACTGTTCCGCCAGGTTTGAAAGTATCACCGCTGATATATCCATAATTAAAACTGGCTTCTTTGATGTCGCTAGAAGTATAGGTGCCTGCACGAATAGCAAACACCCTATCTTTAGCTAACATAGCTTGGTTAAATGTTACCGTACCAACCACCCTACCTCTCTATTAAACTAAATTTTAAACCGCTCCAGGGTTTAAATTTTTCAGTAAATGAATACGCAGGCGCTGTCCTATCGCCGACATAAAACGTTTTGGACGTCTGCCCAAGTATAGGGTCTGGGTAAGACACTTCAAAAAATACAGGCTGAACAGCGTTTTGAATCTGTGCCATCTCAGCCTGTGTCAACATCCCCCAATCACATTCTAATTTGCGCTTGGTTGTAATCCTATCCCTGACCATGTCGCCGTTAGCGTTTCGCCCGGTTTCTCCGTCCACATCGTTGACAGAAACTTGAAAAGATTTAGGAGGTACAACTGTAACTCCATTGATAATCAATTGACTCATGTTTTCCTCCTAAATGTTAAGCAAGAGCTGTCCCGCTTCTGCTTGAGCTCTATTAATCTCGTCAATAGTAAAGCGGCCAAACTCTCTACTTCCAATCACAATAACGATATCTCCGCTTGGCAAACCAGATGATTGTGGTAAGCCGCCACCCAAAGCATTGACTACCGCACCACCGACCACACGGCCCATGGTTTGTAAGAAACCTGTATTTTCCAATGGCATAACCACTTCTTTACCAGCTTCACCAATCATGGCGACAGTTGGGCTATCCACGATACCACCACGGGCAAGGCGTGGAAGATTGACATAACCGATGCGCCCAATATTGACACCAGGGATTTTGTTGATTAAGCCGATTGCGCCATTTATCAATCCGATAAATCCGTTGACGACATTTTCAACTGTTGCAATTGCACCGTTCATACCGGACTTAAATGCACCCGAAACTGCATCTCCGACCGCTCTGCCAATATCTGTGAACCAACCCACAATGCTATCGAATATTCCTTTAAAGAAACCAGCTACATTGCTAAAGGCATTTGTAATACCATTCCAAGCCTCGGAAAACTTCTGACCAAACCAGCTACCGACTTTAGAGAAGATGTTTTCGATATCTCTCCAACGGTCGCCAAACCACGGGCCTATACCTTGGAAGATTCGAACAATCGCATCCCAACCAGCCTGCAATATAGCAACTATGGTATCCCAAACGCCTTTCAGGAAAGAAACAATGGCATCCCAAACGAACTTGAAGATGGAGCATAACATGTCCCATAACCCTTCGGCAATCTGAACAATCCCATTCCAAGCCTTCTCCCAATCGCCAGTAAATACACCGACAAGAAATTCGATGATTCCACCTAGGATTTTTAAAACAGCCCCCACAACATCAAAAACCACAGTCCAGGCTTGGACAAACCAGTCAGCTAATGTCTGGAATGTCGGGACAAGGATAGGCAAAATATTCGCAGCTATCCAATCAAATAGCGGTACCAAAATGGTATCCCAAAGTAGCTTTAAGAAGTCCATAATTTGTCCGAACGCGTATAGAAAATTATCGATAAACGGTTGAATATGATTGTCGAATAAATCAGCAAACTTTTTCCCGATATCATCCAACACTGGTTGAACATCATTGTTCCAGCTATCTAGCAAAGTTCCAAAAATAGAACTAAAACCTTCATTGAACGAATCGAAGAATGGCTTTACATGCTCATCGTAAGTTGTGTTCAACCCCTCAAATGTATTCTTGAATAGGTTTTTGATAGATTCGAAAGTAGGTTCAAGGGCAGAAAGCAATCCAGTTAAAGCAGTAGTTATTTTATCTTGGTTATCAACTAGCGCTTGTTCTATACCGCTTAGTATATCGCGACCTAATTTTAAACCAACTTCAACAATCCCCATTGTCCCATAGGTTATCGCTGAAAGAATATCTGCACCGATGTTTGTTGCAGCTGCACTTGTAAATACGTCATAAAACGTTTGACCGAGCATTTGAGCGATATTTCCAATGCTTGCGACTGCATCGCCTGCTATATCGAACTGACGTATCAGCCAACCTTTTATATCCAACTTGGTGTCGTTTAGTGATTTATTTAAACTTTCGGCAATAAAGACTGCAATGCCCATCACGACATTTGCGACAGCTCCCATCCCTTGACCTAGAGCGTAGGATAATTTCTCGCCAAACCTTGCTGCTGCTTGCAAGACAGTTCCGTCTGCAAAGATGTCTTTTAGAGATTGCCAGATACCTGCTAGAGCAGTTTTAAAGCGGTCAAGACTATCAGCTCTAAACGACATGTTAAAACCGTCTTTAAACAGGTCTTTTAATTTTGAGAGGTAATCAAAAAGAGGTTGTAGAGTCTTATCCCATCCGTCAAATATGGACTTAAACTGGTTGTCCATATCAGTCAATTCTATTTCTGGCAAGATGTCGGCTCCGCTTCCTGAGCCTCCGCCTTTACTACCCTTGCCTCCGCCTCCAGAACCACCGCCTGAACCCGCTCCACCTGCTCCGTCATCTTTATTTAGATTGAGGGTCGTGATTTCATCAAAACCAGCCAATCCCATCAGCTCTTTTGCTGCCTTCTTAGCTGATTTAGCAGTATCATCTAGATTGCCTGCGGTGCCTCCAGAAGCATCATCGACACCGTCCATGGCATCGCCTAGACCACCTACTGCATCATTTGCATTTTGTGCACCCTGAGCAAGGTTTCCAACTGCGCTATTCTTCACATTGGCTTTTTTGTTGAACATCAAGCCGATAAACTCAGCGAGTTTAGCAGTGACATTTTTCAAGACCATAGCAAAAGAATTAAGTACAGGCATCATAGCGTTGATAATCGGCAACATAGCATTACCGATGTTTAATGCTGCATCGCTTAACAGCGACTTGAACATGCTAATACGACCGTTTACAGACTGTTGTAAGGTATTTCCGTACTTGGCTGTTGCTTGCTCCAAAATTGCCATCAAGCGGATTTGTTGCTGGGTGTTGTAGTCTAATTGTTGCCAAGATTGCCCATTCGCAAAACGTTTGAATGCGTTGGTTGATTCAATCATAGCAACATTGACATTTATTCCGAGGTCTTCGATAGCTTCGGTATTCCCCAACAAGCCCGAACGAATACGCTCCATAACATCGGTCATGGTCCGTCCGCTACCTTGCGCAATCACAGCGGATGTCTGTAACATCTTACCTGTATAAGCGCTCAATTTGTTAGAATCCTTGATAAAGTTGGAAAACAGGTTGGAATAGACCGCTCCATACTTAGTAGCTTCACCTACGCTCATGTTCATAGCGTTGGCATTGTTATCAATCCATTTTAAAAATGCTTGGGAACTTTCGCCCATCTGTCGTTTGATTTGATTGACCGAAGCACTGACTTCAAGAGCCATCTGGGTAGAATACATGCCCAACTGAACCATTTTTTGCCCTAGATAAGCCAAAGCAGCAATTTTCCCTAAACCAGCCAATGCCGAAGCGATACCGTTCGCCTGCTTAGTAACGCCTGCTCTCAAGCCTTTTGTACTGTTTTCAATCTTGTTTTGAGTCTGTTTCATTTGAGATTCTAACTGCTTCATCTTCTTCTGAAACGGTGCTATCTCACCTTCAACAATAACTCTCAACTCTTCTAACGTAACAGCCATCGTTCCCTCCTTTTCCTTCTTATTCGGAAGTTGTGAACCTTCCTCTCATTCTCTCTGCGTAAGCTCTCATCTGCTCCTGATGGATTTTCAAATCACGCTCAATACGAGCTTGTTCAATCTGAACCCTATCCTCTTCAAATAAAGTAGGATAGAACTCCCAAATGTCCGGCGCTTCACCTTTTTCCTGAAACATCAGAGAAACAAAGCGAGCTATCATCTGCGATTGAATAAAATGATGAGAAGCTATTTCCTTCTGCTTCTGGAATTGTTGCCTGTTGTAACTCTCAACCAACTCTTTCAATTCCAAAAGAGTGTATTCCCAAAAAGAAAACGGGTCTATCCCTGCATCTAATGCCGTAGGATAAAAACCGTTAATCAATTCTGCGACCGAACAAGGACCAGAACCTACTCGACTACTGTCAACGTCGGTTCTTCCTTCTCCTTGTTCCGAGGAATAAAACCCGATACTTCGAACAATGGTACGATGATATCAGTCATCAATTCAGTTTGTCCATAACCTTCGTCAATGTAATCATCGAACAAGTCATAGACATCATCCAATTTGATACCATGATGGAACTTCTGCAAAGCACCTTGAACAACCAACAACATGACCTTCAAAGGTGGTAGATTGAACTGTTCGTCTGGTTTGGGCATGAAAATCTTGAGCAAATTAACGCCCAATTTTTCTTCAACCTCACAGGCTTGGCGAGTGCTAAGACGCAATTTATAGTCTGTTCCCTTGATTGTCCAAACGATATATGGTTTACGTGTTGTCATCTATTCCTCCTTAAAGTACGGTTGGGTCCGTGAATTCCAAATCTGACTGCAGAGCCAATTTCAATGTAAATTCGATAGCAGAGTTGACACCGCCACCGCCCAGCTTGACAGCAATCTGAGCTGAGAAGCGGACAGTAGTACCGTCTGGATACTCTTGCTCAAAGTGACGGATAGCTTTTGAATCAGACAACTTGCGCAAAGTACGATAACTAGAAGTTGTTTTGGAATTCTCGTACTTGAATTTATATTCCAATTCACCAGCATCACCAATACCAAATTCATACTGCTTAATGGTATCCGCAAGGGTCGTATTCTCAACTTTCTCAGGGTCAATACCAAGTTCCGGAACTTCTTTCAAACCCTCGATAACTGTATAGCTAGACCCTTGGGTCTCGCTCATTTTTAATTTAATTCCGTTTGCTAACATGTTTTATCCTTCCATTCTGTATTGGTACACGATTCGGGAGTTTAAGTCTAAAATCCCTTCAAATCGCATGACTTTGTGTCGTAAGTGCGTTGGGTCGGGTGTATCCACGCTGGATGTACGTTTTAGCCCGAGAGATGCAAAAATCGCATCAATCGCTACTGCTAATTCTGACGTGCTATCATTGTGGAAAATATCGACCTTGTAGCGCAAATAGGACATCTGTTCTGTATCATCTGTAATCTCGTAAGGCTTGTTTTCCTCTTCTAAGTAGATGATAACGGGGAAATTCTCCCAATCTTGCGGATAAGTATCTGTCACATTATCCGTAACCTCTTTCAATTTCTTGTAAATGATGGGCTTAATATTTATCATTTGCTGACCTCTTCAACTAACTTCCGTTTGACAAATCTATTGATGTTCTTCGTGACTCGCTCTTCATTATCCTTGAGGGCTGGATAAAGATAAGGTTGGGCGACTTGACCAAACATCTTGTAAAACTCACCGAGCTTTTGAAACCGATAGGGACCAACATCAATCTGGGACTCATGGACATACCAAGGTGTACCGCGATAAGACACGCTGACATTTGGAGAAATACCTGCGTGGTTTGCAGCACCTTTTGGACCAGTACCAAATTCAACAAATCCGCCATGGTCTGATGTACTAACCACTTCAGCTCTCGGATTCCCAGACTTAGACATCCGAACTTTGATACCTGCTCGCAAATCACCATTGTTTGCAGGTGCCCGCAAAATTGCATCTGCCTGGACAACGTTTTTGGCAGAGTTGTGTACAGCTTTTGCCATGATTTCGGTCTGTCGTTGACTAGACAATCGTTTGAGCTTCGAGATTAACCTATCAGCACCTATCAATCGCGACATTGCTCTAACTCCAAGACTTGATGATTTGTATATCGCTTTATGGATATGACTTTATGGGTTACTTTATCGCTATTGATGCAAAAGCCATCACCTTCATCTATAAGAGTCTCACGGTCTACCAAGCAATTCAAAATATAGGTCAACCTCTGACCGTATATCTCAGCTTGTAAACGACCACTAGCAGGCCATATCTCAGCCCGTATCTCAGCAGCAACATCGCTATAAGTAGCTTTCTTGATACCCTCATCACTCGTCACTATGACAGCTTTACGGATCAGATACGGCTTCAGTCGGTTTCGCTTCAAACGCACGACCTGCCACCCTTGCGAGTCTATAGCTTCGGATACCATTCAAAATAGTATCTGACAGCCCGTCTTTATAAGACACAGACACGCCCCCTTCACTTCGCGATGTTTCGCCCTCGCTTCCTTGACGATTGAACAACTCGAGTGCCACTTCCAGTTGCAAACATTCCAGCGCTGGCGTAAGCTGACTTCGATTTGTCTCAGTCAAAATGATATTTTTTGCCCTCAAAAGCAAAGACGAGAGGATTTTATCATCACTCTCGCCTGTCAAAGTTTTTAATTCTTCTAGCATATCCGCCCCCTATTTTGCAGGAGCTTCTGCTCCTTTGGTCTTGATTTCTTCAATGTAATCAGCCAAATTTACATCTTGCAATTTAGCGTTTTTCTTCATCTGCTCATGACGTTCCTTGGTTAGTTCGATGACATCATCAACACGATGAACAAAACCAAGCTCGTCATCAGTAAACTCTTTTAAAACCTTAACGCGCATTTAGGACCTCCTAGACAATCTCTTTCCAGTTGGCTGAATCGCTACCAGGAGCTGTTGAGGATGAAGTTACTTTCTTAGTGGCTTCAAACAGCTTGCCTTCGTTTTGTACACGGGCACCAGCTTCATAAGTTGAACCAGATACCCACTGATCTGCACGGATGTTTAATTTGCCTTGTGCGCTTGGCTTCGCTCCTGGTTTAGAGGTCGCAATAGAAATGATGTATTTCTGGTCAAAATCAAAGACAAATGCACCAGTATACAGCAATTGCTCTACCAATTCACCAAAACGACCTGGGATGTTGTTGTTATATTTCGTTTCATCTACTTGGATAGGCGAAACGACTACCCCGCCGATTGTCGCAACAGCTTGGACGCCTTTGAGATACTTAGATGGCACTTTGTAAACCGTGAATGTATCCAACTGACCGACATAACCTTTGTAAAGCACAGTTTGATTGGTGTCCCCTTGTGGAAGGTTGACAATTTCTGACTTAATCGCTTTATAAAACGCTGGTGTCACAAACAACAAGCGGTTTTCCACTACGTCCAATTCATCCAACTTCTCAGAAACATCCAAGACAGCCTGGTAAGAATTGTTAGCGTTTTTTGTGTTAGCTGGTACAACATTGTCGCTGACATTACCAAGCAGAGCATCGAAACGAAGATGATCTAGGTAAGGTGCAACGACTTCAGCAGCCTGACGAGCGACAACATAATTGACATTGACTTCGCCGTTTGAATCGCGCTCATCTAGACGATCTACAAAACGCCCCCAGTACTTTTCTTGGTCCAGAGTGTATGTGCGTTCTTCTGTTTGCGCATGGTCGAACTCATTGTCAGCATTACGTTTGTAATCTTTGAGTTCTGTTGTGTCAGATTTTGTAACAGTAAATGAACGCCCGTTCATTTCCACTGCGTCATTCGACAACAAGAGTGGCGCAGAGTAAGATTTTTTAGCAACAACTTTCTCGATAATTCCTAAGAATTTTTCACGGGATGTTGCGGTGTTAATATTTTCAAATGGCATATTTTATTTTTCCTTTCTTATTTCAAAAAATCACGTTCCCACTTTTCAACGGTTGGTTGTTCTTGTGGCGCTTTCTTCATCGGTGCACTTCCTTTGGTCTTGTCAGCAACACCTTTTAAGACTGCTGCTTCCCAAGTCTTTTGAATAGCATCAATGGAATCACGTACACTATCAGCGTCAGCAAGATTAACCACGTCTACTAACTCGATTGGTAAGCCACGTTCGCTTAAAATCGTCTTAGCTTCAGCGGTTAGCTCTCGGCGTGTGATTTCCGCTTCACGGTCAGCAAGGTCCTGTTCACGCTTATCAAGCTGGTACTTCTGCTTGTCTTCGGCGTTCATCTTGGCTAATTTCTTAGCTTCTGATTCAGCTTTTTCCTGTTCTGCCTTCCATTTAGCGAATTTCTTGTCAATGATGGCATCGACATCGGCATCGGTGTACTTCTTTTCGTCTTTCGGGTCTGTTGTGACTTGTTCAGGTTCAGCTGCTACCTGTTTGTCATCTTCGACCACTTCGACTGTTTGTGTTTCTTCGTTCATTGCGAACCTCCTATTTTTAAAGTCGTCCCCGACTGTTTTTCCATAGCTTTTACCGTCTTCAATGCTTGGACCAAAAAGAAAACTGGTCAATTTCGACCAGTTTTAAGTATTTTAGAGTAGTTTCAAGCAGTCTTTCCTGCTGTCAAGATGTGGGATTACCTCCTTGTTAACGACTAAACCAAGATTTCTTGGACAGCTTGTCAGCTACTTTCTTTTCAAGATAATCAAATCTCGAATTAGTAGCCTGTGCATTGCGTTCGACGATTGAACGTAGCTCAGAAATTTCATTTGCCTGTTTGGCGTTTTCATCAAGTAGACTTTTAATGATGTTCAATGCAATATCAACAGCTTCTTTAGTTCCCTGAACTTGTTCAATCAGTTCACGTTTTTTCTTAATACGCTTGTTCATAGCGATCTCCTTTCTATTTTTTTGTATCTTTATATAATTTATAGAGTTTGTATAACACAAACGGAAATCCAATGATAAACACAACACTCTCTATAATCAACCTAAAACGAAAATACAAGTCCATACCATTCTCCTGTTTTTGAACACGAAAAAAGCACTCGATTACTTGAGTGCTTATTTAAATAATTGGTCTGCCTTCTGCAAATGCTATTTTTGCTTCAGCTAACGTCATCTTATTTGGACCGCCGTCAATGTTAACAGGTCCAGTATTTTGCCATTTACAGGTGTCACAAATATCATAGTCCATAACATCATGACCGCAAACAGGGCAATGTAGCCATACATAACCATCAACTACCCAAGTCTTTTGCAACTTCTCTGTCATAGTAAGCTCTCCCTTCATCTGGTTTCATCATTGTCGTGATTGTTGCTTTTCCATTATTTCCTAGAACGTAGATATTATTTTTTACATCATACCTAACACGACGAGAATCTGTGTCATACCCAAGAATATTATCTTGTATAGGATTTGATAAAAGCTCTTGTCCTAATTTCAGATAATCTGATTTGGAAATGTTCCCAAATTCATGACTGTGTTTCTCAAAATGACCATTAAAAGACTTCTCAGACGGGAATTTTGCTTTTATCCATCTAGCTCGGTCCTTCAACTGCTCTAATCCTTCTCTGTCATTATACTTCAAATCAATATAGTCTTCAAGCGATTTAGGCGCCTTATCTCCAAGAATTGACTTGTACTTTTCATACTGGTTATTAGCACGTTCAATCTTCCAAATGTCCAAGTTATCCGCCTTGTATTTTGGTTTAACATACTTCTCATACCAGTCTTTATACGTCATATTGGCAGGCACCTGGATGGTCTTGCCTGTCACTGGGTCTCTGGCGCTTCTGGTCGCTTTAGCTAACCATTCATCATCATCTAGCGCTATAGTGACCGTCCTACACCAAGGATGTAAAGGCGGGTAGTTCCTCCCTTTCACTCTTTCGCTGACCAAGTAGACTTCTCCATCATGCTCCCTGCAGACGCTAGATGTCCTCAAGTCCAGTACAGCCACAAGCCTGTAACGCTCAACTTCTGCTTCTTCATACGCCAGAGCTTCCATTTCAGCGTGGAAATGACTGGCCTCTGTCCGCACCAGCCTGCGTGAGTTGTAACTACCTTTTCCGAATTGGGCATTTATGACTTCTGCAGTCTCGTGCGCTGACCGACCTGTTAACAGACTGACTGCTAACTGCTTTTGTAGTTCATTTGCTAAGGCTTGAGTATTGCCCCAAATCCTTTCAGAGTAATTCGCCCCCAGCCATGGCGTTTGCTGGATAGTTCTGATTTCCTCTGGGTCAATCCTGTTAAAAGCAAATGCCACACCAGACTGCTGTTGCAAATCAAAAATAGAATGGTAGTAAGCATCTGGAATGAATTCATCATAGAAGACTCTAGATGCCTCATTTTCGGCTTTATACAGTCGGGTGGGTAAATTATCCACCTCACGTTGTAAAGCCTCGTATCGCTCAATTCTGGAAGCGTAGGGAGCCGAATCGAGTAAGATAAGCAACTGCTGTATCTCTTCACTGTCCGTGGTATTCTGTAAAGCTAATTTTAACTCCCGAATATCGGATAAATCCTTGACACTAGCCAGTACCCTCTTAGCTTCATCTTCCGTCAGTCCGTGGTCTCTGCGGTAACTTTCAAAGATTTGGTCAATCTTGGATGTGATATGCCTACTTGCTAGCTTGTGAATTTCGTCGAGTTGCTTTGCGGTTTGCTCTGTCTGGTTCATCGCCTGAACCATCCTCTGAGCTTTCCGCTTCTCCCAATACTTCTGATTGTCCATCTGTCACACTCTCTTTATAAGGCAAATTCTGGCTAAATGTAGGCTCTTCCTGCGCTGTCTCTTTTTCTTTCTCAAGCGCCTTAATCTCTGCATCTGGGTCTTCCACAAACGGCAAGAGCGAAATAAGCTGACGCAGACTAACCTTGTCTTTGAGATTGCTGATGATTTGGGAAAGCTCCAACAAATTCTTAGGCAAGCCACGGCTAAATTGCGGAATGATTGCCTTAGCGTTTTCGTAAATCTGTGACCAGTTGTAATAACGCGCAAAAATCTGTATGCGCTTGTGCAGGGATTTGGTATAGTATCGCTCTTTGGTCTTGGTAATCATTTCAAGCCCCAAAAGCTTAAATTCCATAGCTACCCCTGATGTATTCCCAGCGAAATTCTCATCTGACAGATTGGGAACATGGCTAAACGTGTAAATATCCTCTTTCAACGACTTGCGCAATACTTCCACAGACGCTTCATCCAAAACATTCTTCAAAAATTCTGCGCTTGCGTCTTTTGGCAATTCCAACAAGCCTTCTTCACGCAATATCTCCATGGCTTCCCTTGCTTCCTCTGGTGTGTCCGCAAGTGTTGCACCAGATAAGACCAAAATAGACTCAATAGCTTGTTCCTTGTCGTTCACACGGTTGCCCATCAGAGAATTATACGCATCTATCAAGCTAATCTGTTGCTCATAATCTCCGACCATATAGCGATTGTTTCGATACTCGATAATTGGCAATCCTTCAAGATTATGTGGAACAGCTTCTTCTGATTCTTTCTTCTGCTCCCGCAAAGACATGCTATATTGCAGGTTCTCGGTCAATACCTGGGCCCGATAATAACTTTCTTCTGTCACGTCGTCCTTTGTTTGGTAATAATAAACTGCAAACAAGGGCTTCTGCTCAATCGAATCATCGTAAACGATAAACGTGTTCTCTGGTTCTAAACTACGTGTTACCAGCTCATTTTCACCTTCTTTGACATAGATGTACTCATAAGCCCTGCCATAGATCGCCATGTTCAAAGCGTTGTCTGAGTCTGTCGAATCAACATCTGCATTATCAAAAGCTTCTAACAGGTCTTCAATATCCACATCGTCGGTCTTAGGATAACGGATAGCATTGCCCATAAAGTAACCTGTGGCGGTATCCGCAATGTCCTTGGCGTGATTGGCGACTGTCTTAAAGTTTGGCAGGTTGCTTCTGCGTGTGTGATTTTCGATTGCGTGCTTACCCAAGTAGTAATCTTTTAGCTTCTTGAGCTTACTACTGGTCTGGTCGTGCTTTAATATCAATTTGTAAATGATATCTTTATCCAAATTCTGCTCATTGTACAACGAGCGACTATAGACTAATGTTTCTTCCATTTTGCTCCTTTCTACAAACCAAATAGTGATTTACGTTTGACTTTAGCTTTGGGTTTAGCCATATGCGAATAGATTGCATAACGAAGTGCATCCAGTACATCATCATTCTTCTTTTCTGGCTCGCCCGTTTTCTCATTCCAGACATACTGATAGACCTCATCCTTGAATTTTTCAACCTTTTCTGAACAAACAAAAAAGCGACCTTGCTTCATCAGCTTAGCCACTTGTTCAATTCCGCTCAGAACAGATTTATCAGCATTCACACATTTTAGATGTTCTCGTTCAAATCGGGCGACATGTTCAGGACGGGCGGAGTCTGCATAGAAATAGATATTTCCGTACTGGGATTTGATATCTTTAGCGATTTCCACCCAGTAATCAATTTCTTGGTACTGCGCCGAGTGTTCTTCCAAGAGATAGACTCTACCATCTGCCGTCTGTCCACAAACAACGATAGACCCATGGTGTTCATATCCCCAGTCAACACCAGCATAATAGATAGTGATGTCGTCTGTTGGAATGTCCTTGCTAGATATGAGCATGTCTTCCTTGAAATCACGATAGACAGCCCCTTCCCCGCTGACCCAACGGCCGTAGATACCACGTTCTGTAAACATACCACTCGGCGTTGTTGCGATAAGGTTCTCAATGTAACGCTGATTTAAGAAGGTATTATCAAATATCGTAAAATGATTAGCGATAATGCTCTTGTCATCTGCTTTGTCGATATAGTCTTTCTTCAACCAGTGGTTGGGATGGTCTGGGTTAGTGTCGCAAATGATACGAGCGCCAAACCCTGAGCAACGCTTGCGGATTTCATCAAAGACTTCCTTGTTGGCCAGTGTCGCTTCGTTGATATAGGCTCCGTACGCCGTCATACCACGGATGGCACGCAAACCAGCTACTGAACCTGTGAAGGTCGTAACCACATACACACCGAAGAGCGTAAAGTTCCCATGCTTGTCAAACTTGAAATCTATTCCGTACTTTTCTGATAGCTCTTGCAAGATGTTAGTCCGCAAAGTACCAGCACTAGTTGCTCCAAGTATATACATAGGATTATCAACACCGCAAGACTTAGCGTTTTTCTTTGCCCTGCGTAATTCCATTAAGAACAAATCATTATCCAACTGGGTCTTACCTGCACGGACAGCCCCATGGTTAATCATCATGTACCAATCTTCACGCAAGGCCCGTTTTAAAATGCTGAGTTGCTTATCGTGGTATAGTCTATCAATTCCCATTTATTCCCTCTTCCAACTTGTCAAATAGCTTTTCTAGGGCTAGTTCTGTTCGATTGACGTTCTCGCTGTCAGACAGCATTTTAACCAAGCTATCTGCTGATTTTTGTCTTTCTTTGATTCTCGGAGGGACTTCTTCAATACTGGCAGTGCCATCAACCGAGGTCACGACTTCGAAATCAGTTTCTTCCCCTCGCAATACTCTTGTGTGGAATTGCTTTATTTCGACCAAGGATGCAATGGATAGTTCTGTACTACGTTTTTCAAAGTTTTCCTTTAATATTTTAACAACTTCTTGGACGTGAAAAAAGTTAGCTTTTGTTAATAGCTCTGACGCTTTAACATTTGCTGACTTATCCGAATATCCTGCCTGCCGTGCCGCTTCCGTAGCGTTCTTAAAACCACTTGAAACATACGCTAGTATAAACTGCTTCTGCTTTTCTCTTGCTGATGGCCAATCTGACATCAGCTTGATTGCATCGCTAGTTAGCTCGTCAATAATTTGTTGATGTCTATCAATGACCATCACCTCCAATCAAAAAAGCCACACGATTGTGTGGGAAAAATATAGGAGAAAGACCCCTAGCGGAATCAAACCACCCAGCTTATAACTTACCTAGGATATAAGTAGCTGTGCAATCATGCAGGGCCTAGTCGCATCCGCAACCATTTCAAAGTTAATGAGTGATATATGAGTTCTCGTCCAACGACTTACCCCATTCTGGGACACAAACACTCAAAGGAGAGTGTGGGATTCGAACCCACGGACCGCACGTAGGCGGCCACCCGTCTAGCAAACGAGCGCATTCGACCAACTCTGCCAACTCTCCATAACAGGCAAGGCTTACTACCTTACCCTTATTTCTTGATACTACCATTCTAGCAGATTAAAACTGCCATGCACTGACAATTACTGCCAAAAACTGCCATTTACTGCCAAACTTGCTCCAATTCTTTCCTGGCAATCCTTAGCAATCTGTAGTATGTCCTATCACTAATTCTCATTTCGTCCATCACATCATACATAGACATCTTGTCAACGTAAACCAGGCTTAGAATTGTTTTGCTGGTGTCATCATTTAAATTGTCTATTATATTTTGTAGTTCCCGTTGTTTCTTAATGGCTTCAGCGGTTTTCTTTTCTATGTCATCAGCGGTTGCCATCAATTCAACATAGACATCATCCTGCTTCTTTTTTGCTCCACCCGAAACTTTATCCGCTGTCCACTTTGGACTAGATAGTAAGGAGGCTTCGATTTTTTCACGACGTCTAATCAAGCTAGCAATGTACAAATCTAAATTTCTCAAATCCTTTAATATAGCCTTAGCCTTGTTCACTCTCTGTCTCCTTTTTGTGGTATAATGTATGTGAGTTATTTACCACAGCCAGGGCAGAGAGTGCCTTGGCTTTTTTATTTTTCCCACGGCTGTCGCTGATGGCTATAATACGGGTACACCAGTCGAATTTTCCCTCTCGGAGCTAGCACCCTAGGCTCATAAGGCTTGACTTGCTCGTACAGCTCGTCTATTTTATCCAACATGCGTTGTCGCGGTGGTCGTCCGCCTAGCCAGTTGTAGACAGATGGAGTCGTCACACCCATCTCGGACGCAAATTGGTCCCTCGTCCATCCTGTCTTTTGTAGGATGTATTTGATTTTATCTGCTGTGGTCATAGGTCCTCCTCAACTCCAACTACCCTTTTAAGATAGTCATCAATATATACCCATTGACCTATTTTGACACAAAACTCAGAATAGTTAACAACGCTATGGAGTTTTGATGGGAGCACCCCGAAAGCGTACTCTTGAGCCACTATATTTTGAAAGGATGCTCGTTCAAATGGCCGTATAGCTGATACGACTTTTACTTTAAGAATCATTCCAACTCCTCCAACGCTACCCACCGAAATTGTGGGTATTTTTCGGCTTCTTCTTGGGTGCATTTCCAAGCCACTTTTACCACTTCCTCTAAAATGTCCGTTTCATTGACAGTAAATTTAATTTCGCCATCTTCCTCTACGTCCATTATGTAATTATAGTCAAAATACATCAGCTCTGGCACATCGACCAGTAGCACGCCTAGTTTTTCAGTCATTGATTCCCTCCTTGCAATCTCCGTAAATCATATATACAGCTATTTCCATCTGTGCCATACCATAAGCGTGACCAACCCAGTCCTTAAATTCTTGAGACATTGGCAACCAATCTTTAGCGGCTCCCAGATCATATTCTTCCGGTTTTTGGTTAGCAAAGATGCATTTCATCGCTCCCATAAATGTCATTCCGTGTTCAGCCATATCCCAAAAGTAATCTACTCTATTCTTAACAACTGATGGCAAGTCATGTGCTGGCGGAAACGGTTTGCCATTTTGGACTGTCCAGCCATAGACTCCTCTATACATATTTTTTAATTTTTCCATATCCTACCACTCCACCAAATCAGGATTTTCATAAATATTTCCTAAGACCTCAAAATCAACCATGATAGCCTCGGGGTATCCACCACCTAAAGCCAAATTAAATCCTTGAAAAATTCTCTTATCTCCAAAATTTTCTTCAATCTCCTGCGTGCCAAACGAAACAGCAACCTTTCTCCATCCGTTTTCTAGCACCACATCTCCCTCAAAAATCTCCTTGCCGTTGACATCAAACAGCCCTGTGGATTGCATGAGGACTGCACCATTGCACGTTTTGCCGTTTTCGAAGTCACGCCAATCAAGATAGAATTCTCCATCATAAACTACTGGCTTGTCATACATTTCTGAACCAAACCAAGCTCTACATCTCGGTATCATTTTCTACCTCCTTCATCATCTGTATAGCATTGGACAAAGCTCTGACATACTCGCCGCACTTATTTATTGCATTTGCATTGAATATCAGTTTTTGGCTTTCTACCACCATCGTCTCAACGAATTGTCCTTTTAATTCCGTCAGTAATTCAATATCTTTTTCCATCACTCCACCTCTTCCCTAAACTGCCACGCCCACTCAAAATCCTTTTTGATTTCGGCTTCGGTGAGTTGATTCATCTTGTATGTTTTCCAGTATTCATTGGTGCACTCTTTCAGATGTAGCGCATCCTCTCTAAGTCTTTGTAAAATTATTCTTGAGTATTTTACATTCGGATTCGGTATTTCAACCGTATACAACTGCTCCGACTCGACCTCATAGCCATCGAGCCAGGCACGAGCTATCATATCAACCTTTTCAGGAATCAAGTCGTCATTCTCATCATATGCCCAATCACCGACCTTCTCATCATCATCCAGGTTAGAAAGAACTTTTTGCAAATGCCAGCCAGAGCGTTTACACTCCTCTATCCACTCCGCCACAAACTGCGGCACCACAACCTTTTGTGGTTCGTGGATTTGGGAGATTATTTCTTTTGCTTTTTCGAATACCACAACATCTTCTGCTCTGTCAAAATCTGTCGTTCTCACAACGTTCCACTCTAATTGCTCAATCGCTTCCTGTTTGTTCATCTTTTTTTCCCTCTACAAAAATAGTGTGACAATCCAAAGTAGGACGAATGTAATAATAGGGGTTCCGATTACTTTTGCCAATAATTCGACAAAATCATAATCATTTTCCTTTCGTCCACCGCTAACAATAATATAGCTGACCAGTATATCAAGACCTATCGCTTGTGCTAGTGTTATACTTGGGACTCCGTCTAAAGTTGTTAAGATGTTATTCCATCCATATCGTATTACCAATCCCGATAAGATAAAGCTTAACGGGAATACAAACAATACTGCCAGTAATTGTTCTCTTGTGCTCATTTTATTTATCTGTTTCCTCCATATCGCCTAAATAGCGTTCTTTCGTTCAAATTCGAGTGTCGCTTGCCTCAACTCAACACCCAACCGTTTAATTTTTGCTTTGTTCACTCTGCCATTGTACAATTCCAACGGCAGACCTTCGTTTCGATACTGCTTACAAAGATATTCGATGTATTCAAGATGATTCATCTTACCTCTCCAACCTCCTCGCTATCGCCTCAATCACATTAACCGTGACTGAGTTACCAGCTTGCTTGTATAGTTGACTATTACTGTTTACTGCCTGGGCTCTATCAAACGCCCAATCTGGAAAACCTTGCAACCTCCAACACTCGCGAGGTGTCAGTTTGCGGATGCGGATACCATCTAATATGCCGAATGTCCCTGCTTTGGTATTCCCCTGATGGCCACTGGCAGTGAGTGTGCCAACCTCGTCTTTGGTTTTTCGGTTGTAAAAATCATACACAACAACACCCTGCTCCTCGCCTGTCAAGAGAGTATTCGCCATCTGCTTCCCAACACGTCCCCGTCGTGTGGCAGAATTGGGATGTGACAGACTGATAGAATCACCAACCGTTGCCTCAGAATAACCTTTGGTAGTTGCCTCTTTGATGGCTAACAAGTTATTTTCCTGCCAGCTATTGCTAGTTAATGTAGGTGCTGTATCGTGTTCTCCACCTTGATTGTATCCGTGGCCTCGTTGGATGATTTTCGGCTGTTGACCCTCAATAATGTACGACCCGCTCCCTTGTGCTTCTCCGTACCTGGCGGTAATGGTATTTGTTGATTGTCCTTGTAGGCTACCATTTTCCTTGTCGCCTCTTTCGAAAGGAAATATCGTTCGTCCACCTGCTCCTCTAAGATGTCCGATAATAAACACCCGCTCTCGGTTTTGGGGGACTCCAAAATTCTTGCTGTTGAACACTTGCCATTCCGCATCATACCCCAGTTCATCCAACGCTCCGAGGATGGTCTCGAATGTATTTCCGTTGTCGTGGTTGAGGAGTCCTGTGACGTTTTCAAGGAATAGATATTTAGGTCTGAGAATAGATGCGAACCTAGCAATCTCAAAGAACAAAGTCCCTCTAGTATCTTCAAATCCTGCTCGCTTTCCAGCAATGCTGAAAGCCTGGCACGGAAATCCTCCACAGATAACGTCCACACGTCCGATTCCTCTAACAGACTCATCTGTGACTCTTGTAATGTCATGAAAATCAAATTCTCCTTCCGTATCATGTATCGCCTTATAGCTCTTTCTGGCAAATTGGTCTATTTCGCAAAAACCGATACATTCGTAACCGGCACGTTCCATACCAAGACGGAAACCACCAATGCCAGCAAATAGGTCAAGAAATCTCATTCTTTCCGTCCTTTCAACCACTCAGGCATCCCCTGCCCGATTTCAATCTCGTGAAACTGTTCACTGGTTACGAGGAACTTCCCGTACGGGCTAACTTCGACATAGTAATGACCGTCAACCACATCTTTAGCTGTGACTTTGCCGAACATCTCTGTGCCGGTATTGTCTACTTGGTAGATGATGATGGGGTCTTTAGTTTTTAATTCATCCACTTCATGACTTAGATCTCTGATTTTCAGCATAGCTGCAAGTAATATGATGAGCCATAAAGTACCAAAAAACAGTAATGGTTGGTAGTCTTTCATCCAACTTCCTCCACTTCAATTTCAATCCTTGGTCTAGGACTGTACACCTTTCTCGTTGTATGCTCGACAATTATGTTATCATCCGTCCAAACATTGCCAGCCTTGCTGATGCTGTCATAAACCGCTTTTTCCAGATTATCTAAATCTGGTTTTTTATCTACGTAAATCCGCTCATTGATGAAATCATCATACTGTTGTACTTTCTTGGCCTTAGACCGTGGTTTAGGCGGTTCCGACATAGACTTCGGAGCAGGTATGTAGAATGTCATATCTACCTTGATTGCCCCATCAAAATATGGACCATCGTAATTCTGTCTAACAAACTCAGTGCATTTTTTCCGCCACGCAACCATCTTTCCGTCTTCATAGACAGTTGCGTGTTTACCTCGTCTTCCAGCTCTTGGACGGCTCTGCGGTTTGGGTTCGATAGGTATAATCGACTTCATAGTATGACTCCATGGAATCCCAATTCATCAAACAAATTCTTTTTATTTTCTTCGATGAACTCAAACAAGGTTTGGATTTCTTTAATGTCCTTGCTAATCTCTTTTGCTGTATAAGCACCATCGAGAATAAGTTTATCGGGAAATTCAGCTTCTAAGACTAGTCTATATTCCGGTTCGAACATATCTCCGTTCTCGTCCAATGAAAGTTGGTGTTCTTGCTTCACAAATTCTGCACTTATTTTCCAGTGAGTGTAACCAACAATTTTGAGACTTTGCTTTTCCTTGTTCGTCTCTAATGTAAAAGGTGTTTTTAAAATTGCTGTTTTTTTCATTTTTCCAAAATCCAGCGACTGCCTTTGTGTGAGTTTGGCTAAATACGGGCAGTCGCTATCGTCCAACTGTCAACTGATTGTTTCCAATTGACACGCTTTCTAGTTCGCTTTTTTCGTGGTTCACGGCACGTTATCTGTGTTCCCAGGTACAAAAGATTGTCAATTGTTTCTTCAAGTTGAAACCATTTCGGAAATTTAGGACAAATCTTTTTTCTGGGTATGTTTGCATTTTTTTATAAATATATTCAGACATATGATCAATTGGCTCTCCGCTGAACCATTTGATGCCGTTGTTTTTGGCCAATTCGAACAGCTCTCTAGCTTCTTCGATTGTTCCAGCTACCAGAGAAAATTCAGCTATAGATTCTTCCTTCAACCGCTTCATTTTTTCATCAAAATTTGTCATTTAAAGCGCCTTTCTAAAATATCCCTGCAATCAAATCATCTAAATTGATGACACGGTCCAGGGTTCGCTTACTGCGGCAGTAGTCACAATTTCCGCAACCTTTCGGTTTGATTTCGCCTGCAATAATACCCGCAACACGTTCGACGTTATTTTCGAAGAATTGCAGACCTTCATCCAAGCGATATTGCGGTAAATCGACAAGCATTTTATCAGGCACATCTTCTTTACTGACAGCTACAACGAACGGAACGAAATTTGGATAGCCCATTTGTCGCAACAATTCCTGATACAGCCCCAGCTGGACATCGTAGCGAAAACCTAAAATGTTAGCAGCAGCTCCAGGCATTTTCTTTCGTTCCACGTCAGACCATTCAAGACCACGGATAGTCTTCATAGTTTTCAGATCCGCAAAATAGCCCTCAGTCAAGTTGATACTATCCACCTTACCCTTGACCTTGATACCGAAGATTTCGCCTTCTAAAATCATCTCCTTGCGGACATCATCGCCTGGAGCACCACGGTAAAGTCCCAAGAATTTCTTATCATCTTTCAGAGCATCTATCATGTTCTGGGCGACTTGGAACTCTTTCTTCAGCTCGCCCTTGGTCGCACCACGACTCGAAATCAGCCGAGATTTGTTGGCGTCAACAAACTTAGCGTGAGCTTCTTCACTCTCAAAATAACTATGCACATAATTGCCAACGAGCAAGGCGGTATCATCACGCTTGTCCGTCCACTCCTTATCGTCAATAGCCTTAGCTTTCGCTTCGCAGTCCATATAAGCCTTAAAGCGAGAATTTGAAAGCCATTGACGGTCTTGGTAGTAATTTTCTTCAGTCAAACTCATACTTCCACTTCTCCTTTATAGTACACTTCTACCTTATACCTTTCTGCTACTTGACGACACTTATTTTCATAAAATTCAATTGCTTCTTCTTCGGTATCAAATAACCATTCACCGTCTGGATAGGTATCAAAATATTGTTGCACTTTAAATTTTTTTGCCATTACAATTTCATCCATTCTCCTAATTTCTCAACAACTATCCCATGCTGTTCATACAAACCACCCTTACCACCGAATAACTTAGCGGTTTCTCCGTCTGGGAAAGTAACTCTGAAATCACCTTGCCATTTAACCACCTTCTTATTCAGCTCTATTTTGTCCTCTGACGCGTTTTTCTGTTCGGAGGTATATTTACCCTCGGACATATTTTCTCGTTGAATTTCGTCAGAATTTGGGCGATTTTGAGCATTTCCGCTAATAGCTCCACGTTGAGCTAGAAATTCCTGCTCCATTCGGTCCTGCTCTTCTTGCCATTTTCTTGCGTCATTGACAAGTTCTTCATGGACTGCTAGTGCAGATACCCCTGAATTGAGCATATCGGCATACTTCTTCGGATCTAGTCCCTTGCTTTCTGCAATAGCAGTCATCTCTTCGATCCGTTTTGCCAGTTGTTGCTTGCGCCTAACTTCTTCACGAGTCTTATCAGCCAAGGCTTTATCATCAGCGATTGCCTGCAAGATGTCAGCCAAGCTTGCTCCTTGTTCAAAATTACGTACGTAAGGGGCTGGACCAAAGTCTGCTTTGGCGGCTGCTTCAGTAATTTTGATTAGTGCTGACTCATATTCTTTCTTCTTGGCCACTTCTTCCTCTACCAAGCTGGCAACCATATTGACTGTGGCTTTATTGGGACGAACATTGTCAGCCATAAAGCATGTCTTCTTAGAAAACTCATCAAAATACTTGCTGAACAAACGGATGTCAACGTCTTTTCCCGTGCTTGCAATAGCTTTCTGGAATAGTCCCTCAATGGTTTTGGCGCGTTTAAGTCGTTCCTGTTCTTCAAACGCCTTCACACCTTCGTCAATCGACTTGCCGATTTTGACAATTGGTTCCAACAAGCCGTCCACCCAAGCCTTGACTTCGTCGATGGGCTTGTTGTAATCTGCCAGTTTCTCCTTAACAGCTGACTTGACCTTCTTCTGCAGGTTGTTTAACTCAGCTCGGACCTTGGCATCGTCTTCAAACGTTTCTGCCGTGACAGTGTAGTTCTTGTATTTTTCAACGTATCCAGTAAGTGCCTGCTCCAACAAATCCTTGCCCACGATAGTGATTTGGGCTGGTGTGAATTCAAAGTCAAAATCTAATACTGTCGCAGTCGGAACTGGCGCCATACTTTCCAGATTGTCAAATAGAGATAGTTCTTCAGACATTAGAACGGTTCCTCCTCATCTAAGATTTCGCCCGTTTCGGCATCGATGACCTGCTTGGTTGTTTCCATTTTGGAAATATCCACTCCTGCTTCTTCAACAGTTTCCGCTTCGGAAATAGTTGCATCTTCTGCAGGTTCTTCAGCGACAATCTTGCCGGTCATCTTATCCAGGATATCCTGCCCAGCTGATTGAACCGGCTCTGCTTCTTTGATTTGACGATTGTCATCGAATTCATTTTCAGTTGTCCGGTTAACAGCTTCAATCAAGATATCACTATCGTCCGACGTATTGAAGAATTGTTTGGCTGCACGATTGATAACAGTACGTTTTGCCATTTCTTGAGGGAAGGCATTTTGGACAGATTTATTTTTCGACTGTTGCCAGCTGCGATCAATCTCTTTCTTGGTCATGACTGTCAAAATTCGCTCACCATCCACTTTTTCAATGATGCAGTAAGCACCGATAATTGCGTTATCTTGGTTGGTCCAATCTGTTTCGTGGCTTTCAAGAACCTTGCGCCCATTGTCATTGCGAATTTTAAGCACATCCCCTTCAAAGACCACCTCTGCCCAAATATCTTTCACGTTGGACAGTTGTTTGACAACCTTCATAGTCCCAAAGTAGGACCGTGTCATTTTTAATGTACTCTCATATGGAATGAAGTAACATTGGGTCTTTGCTGGACTTAACCCTTGAACAACCATGTCAAGCAAGGCATTGGCAATACTTTCTTTTGAACACTTTTCAAGCAAGTTCCCACTTGGGCTGTTGGTTATGGCAAAAAATGCTGACTTCAAAGCATTTGCCGGTGCGTAGTTTGGTGCTACTACCAAGCCTTCGTTCTGCATCTGCGACACTTTCGCATTCACGGCATCTGTAATATCTTTTTGAATAACTGCAAGATTACTCATTTCTTTCTCCTCTTCGTCTTTTTCAAATTCCAATATTCACGCTCTAAGCGTTTATTTTCTCGTTTCAGGGCAAGTATCAAGTCCTGTTGTTCGTTGATAATCTCGCCCAGCTCTCGGCCCAGGTGGAAATAATCACACCTCAGCCGTCGGATTGTATCTAGTAATTCCTCTGTCATTATGCATCCCCTACATAAATCCATTGACCGCCTCTGAACACCCATTCATCAGGATCATGCACCTGTCTCGGTTCCTCAGGTTGTAGATAGTCACGGTCATAGTCAAACCATGGGTAAGTACCGTCCATGTCGCACCTCCTAGGCCACATACTTTCTACCTAGCTCTCTGACAAGGCGGATATCCCCTGCTTTATCAGCTAGACCTGTATCCAGCAGCTTTTCCTTCTCTCCTGCCGTGGCACGTTGCCAGACAAGATTTTCACGCTCTCTCAATTTCATAGCGACCTCCTAAACAACCTGACACTTATTAGTCTTCTTCCAAAATATCAGAAAGCATTTTTTCAAAAAACGTTCCAACTGTATCATCAGCATCTTTGACTGGTTCAGCTGGCTCTTGCCCGTCCAAAGTTGTCAAGGTATATTCTGCCTGCACCTTTATTAGTTCAGCATCGAACATCTTTGTCATTGCTAAGTATTGCTCATTATCCTCACCATAAAAGTACTTTTCCGGGATTGTCAAAGCCTCGTTAATAGCACTAACCCAATCTGCCGAATATGCCAAAACCCGTGGATTGTTTTCGAACCCAGCTAAGTAGTCCCCTTCTTTATCTCGCAATACGATAAATGTGTTATTTTGTTTCATGATTTTCCTCCTGTGGATAACTCTTGTGAAATCCCTATATATATTATTTATAATAACGATTAGTTTGTTTTTAAGTTAGTTAGAGGCTTTAGCCTCTTATTGTTTATTAGTGGGCGATAGCCCCTAGATTATTATTAAGTTAGTTATTATTTTTATTTAGTTATTATTAGTGTCGGGTTTTTCAACTTTTGAACTATTCAACTTCCGTAAAGTTCAACTTTTGAACTATTCAACTTCCGTAAAGTCAGTAAGTTGTAAAAATCACTCTGGCGATTCACTTGTGGATAACTCGTCATCGACCTTTTCTTTCCAATACTCCCAATAGCTATCTGTGATAGGGATGTCGGAAACTAAAGGAAGATTCTGAACACCTTTTCTACGACCAAGACTTTTTTGATATATCCGGATATACCCTGCATCTTTTAATTCATCATATGCTGTTCTATGGGCATCACGCCCATTCTTCGAACGTTTAGAAAGTTCATCGATGTAAGGTTTCCAGGTGTCTTTGTTTGACATCAACACAAATAATAACCCTTTAGCTTGTAAACTAAGTTCGCTGTTTTGAGCAGAATGATTATTCAACTGCGTATAGTTTTTATGGATATTCCTGACAAGGTGCTGCATAAGCCATAACCATTCCTCCTAAACTTCAACAATTCCTCGCCGAAGCGTGTTATCAATCGCTGTCATGTTCGTCATATTCTAAAATCCTTTCTACATCTTCAAGATGTTCGATATCGCCAGTTCGAAGAAAACGGTCATATGATTGAGCAATTAATTCCAATCTAACCAGACTTGTCATCTTTCTAAAATCCTCCTCAACCGTTCATTTTCATCCCTTAATCGCTGATTTTCAATACGGTATTCGTTCCGTTGTTCAGCGATTTCACGGACCATATCATGCAATAATTGATTTTCCTGCTCTAGCGTGTAAAGCGGACGTGGGATAGCAGGTTTTTCTTGTTTTAAAAAATTAACCAACCATTTCTGCATATCTTTTCCACTCCTTATCCACCTGCTGAGCGTCTCTCTTTAGCCCGTTACGAGCTTTTTCAATGTCGCAGGTACTCTGATACCCCATGCCCGCTTTAAAGCCGTACAGGTAATCTCTGCGCCGAATTTCTTCAAATTCTTCACGCATTCGCTTTTTCTCAATCTTCCGCTGTTCCACAACACCTACTGTCAATATTGGCACTGCGAACAGCCCAAATGTTAAAATTGCTTCTGTCATAAATTATTTCCTCGTTTCAGACCTTGTCCAGATTGGTCTTTTAGTCTTTTTCGCTAAGCCAAATTTTAATAGCTCTTTTCTTCCATTTTGTTCCCTCTTGTTCTTTAGGGAAATTCGGTAATTTTCTGTATTTATCAAAGACGGTCCCGTCTACCTTTAGAAATCTGATGCAATCCTTTCGGTTCATCATTTCTGGGAAACCATCGTCGTTGTCCTTTTCTAGTAAAATCTCGTTTACAACGTCTCTTATTATCGATTTTATCCATTCGGACAAGTCAACAAATATCTTGTCCATAATAGGCCTCCTATGTTATAATTTAAGTAAGTAATTTTGGTAATCCACTGTTCCCGCAGTGGTTTTTTGTGTAGTAAATTTGATATAATTAAAATAAAAATGAGGTTGCCATGATAAATATAGATACTCAAATTCTACATTCCAGATAGCATTGATGATGCTATTACTGCACTAACGCTTATGTCCCTCGCTCACAATCTCCTTGACAACTGCACAAATACTATGAGACTGGATTAGTAGCTTATAAAATTCTGCAGTTACTTCTGCCAATCTAATCGCTTCATCATCAATTGGGCTATTATAGCCTTCTAGATGATGAAGTTTTTTTGTCAGCTGATCAGATAGGTGCTCAGTTTGGGCAAGGATTGATTTCTGAAGAGTTACAACCGAACTCATTAAATCCGTTTTATATGTTGTTGGAAATCCTTTCTCTTCCATAGGCTCTCCTTTCTAGTTTGGTTGGTCCTCCTGTGCTACAATAAAACTGAAAGGAGGTGACTTTATGAATTCAAAGCAAATTCAAATAAACTTTGATGGTGACTTTAGACAGGTTGTATTGAAATTAGCAAATACATACCAACCTAAAGAAGTTCCGGAAGATTTTAAAGCAAATAACTTGTCTGAGTTTATCCAAGTTATGTCTGCAGCAATGGCTAACGATTTTTCTTCTCAACTTCAACCGTTGCTTGCTCAGAAACTTCATGAGGTAATTCAGAAACAGTTGCCTTAATAACCTTTCCTGCTAGCCTTGTAACAATTTCAAGGTTAGCTTTTTTATCTTCTTCCATCCCCTTCTCCTTTCTACGCAGTAAACACCGCATTACCTTGTTTGTCCAAGTAGCCAACTACTGTATGGCTATTTGCGTAACCACATCGTGGGTTAACTCTAGGAAACCGCATCACTTCTTTTAAGATGAGCGTTCTTTTTTCGTTACAGTCGTAGACTGTTAGAAAACCTTTCTCTTTCAGAGAATTTGTTGTTTTATTGCGTTTTCTTATGAGTTCAATTCCTGGCATCTTTGTCTTCCTTTCTGTTTGTTAGTTGGGTAGTTTCAGAAAATCCGAAACGTCATCCAAAAAAATATCGTCAACGCTGACATCTAGTGCTTTTGCTAAAGCTACCAAATTTTCGTAACTTGCTTTCCTCAAACTAGAAATATTGTTTTCGTAATTCTGAATAGTTCTAGCAGTTATGCCTGTTTCAGCTGACAACTCTTCTTGAGTTAAGTTTCTAAACCGACGTAAAGCTCTTAGTGAGTTAGCCATTCATTTCTCCTTTCTTGATTTGTAAGTCTATTATACACTTCAGTTTTTCCGAAGTCAAGAATTTTATTTCATTTTTTCAGAAATATTTTTCGCTTTTTGTTTTACTCATTTCGGATAAAGTGATATTATATAGTAAAGAAACACGAAAGGAATTTCGCGACATGGCAGAAGAAAAAAATTATTTTGCTTCTAACTTAAAATTACTGAGGCAGAAATATGGAATGGAGCAGATAGATTTAGCAAATCGTCTAGGAAGAAAGAGTTCTTCTTCCGTTAGCGAATGGGAACGCGGGAAATACACCCCAAAAGCTGGTGTCTTAAATGACATTGCAAGGATTTTCGATGTCTCTCTATCACAGTTGATGTCGTCTGATTTATCGCATCCAGCTCCCTCCCCTCACCCCACTCCCACAATCGACCTCTCAAATCTCCGCGAGCGTGTGGTCTTATTCGACGGCAAACCACTCTCGGATGAAGATGTAGAGAAAATCACCAAGATCATTGAGCTATCCTTGGAGGTTAGTGCTAGTGAAGATAGATGAACTTTTAGAAGAATACAAAGTTAAATTATTTGTTTATCCAGACGATATGTGGGATAGACCTGGACTTTATTTTCCAGATTTACGAACTATCTACATATCTGCTGCACTCACTAAAGCTGAGCGAGAACGAGTAATATTGCATGAGCTTGGACACATTAATCACAATCCTGTCAACTACTCTCGATGCTTACTGCAGTATGAGAATCAAGCTGACAGATTTATGGTTAGAGAACTGCTCAAGGAATATCTTAGTAAGTACGACCCGAATGATTTTAACTGGTTGTACTTTGCAAAAACTAACAAAATCGCAACCAGCTGGGGCGAGCGAATGATACAAGAAGAATTTTATAAATTGGTTAGTTAATTGAAAGGAGTACATTATGGGATTATTAAATTTTTCATTTGGAAAAAAGAAAAAAACTTATACTCAGAATAAGAGCGAATATCCGGTCAATTCCAATCAAAGCACTTTAGAAATAAAACCATTTTATAACGCAAAACTTGAATGCGGACTTACTCCAGGGCAACTTATTCTAATTGACTGGACAAACAAAACAGGAAGAAGTGAAAATTTTCCAGGATACTTCAAATACACTTTTGGGATTGACGCTAAAAGAGAACAGGAGAAGTTATTAAACAACGGATATTTTGAATTTTTTAAAACTTTGAAACCTTTAAAAGTCCCTGAATTAAAATCTATTCTTATAGCGCATCAACTTCCCGCCACAGGAAAAAAAGAAAATCTTTCGAGGCGGATAACAGAAAATATTGATTTAAATTCTCTTGAAATTCCTGTATCTTATATCTTGACCGACAAGTCAAAAGATATATTAAACAAAAATGACGGATACGTCAGATCTTATCATGATAAATATTTCGATATGGAGAGTTACCATGCATATAAAAATGAACTAGCTTTTAATGGCGGATATGGTGATATTAAATGGGCATATCTTAACGATGAATCTATTAAAAATACTTTAGCAGGAGACTATGGCTTACTTAGAAATACTAAATTTGCTCAGTATCACCAATTATTTGATGAAAACAAAATAGTAGATTCATTTTCTTTTATTATTGAAGTCTTTTTAATGGATGTATCGGGCTTAGATAATGGGTATAATTATGATAGAAAACCGTATTATGACAATATTTTTGTCAATACAAATATATTAAATAAGATACAAGTTATTGGAGATCAGTTAGATCAAGATGATTTTGAATTCGCATTTGATCGTGCTTGTTGGATTATATCTAATTTGCCTGCCAATCACTTTCTAACAAATGATGACTATTCATTTTTAAAAGAAAACATTCTATCAGCAACAACTGAGAAAATAGAAAAGTATTTCGAAAAATATTCTAAATTTAAACGAAGATTAGAGTAAAAAAATCCCACACTCTCCGAACCATCGGCGAGGTTGTGGATATTTATAGGGGATAGGAGGAAACATGGAACAAGATGAATATCTAAATTCTAGACTTGATAATCAAATTTCATGGTACGATAAGAAAAGTCAACACCATCAAAAATGGTATAAATGTTTGAAATGGACGGAAGTGTTCCTTGGATTCTTAGTTCCGATTGTAACCACTTCTAAACTCCCTTGTTATGGATTGATATCAGCTATTTGTGCAGGCGGGATGTTGCTTTGTGAAAGTTTTATTTCTATCTCGAAACACCGAGATAATTGGATTGACTATCGTCGTACGACAGAATTATTAAAACATGAAAAGTATATGTTTTTAACGAAGACTGGAGTATATAAAAATGAAAATGATAGCTTTGCATTACTTGTAGAGCGTTGCGAGACTATCATTTCTAGCGAAAATATAAACTGGGCTAATTTACAAACCGATACCATTCAAAGAAAGGATACCTGATGGCTAAGCATAAATGTTTTATTTCATTTAAATCCCAAAATATGGATTACAAAACATATATACAGAATGAACTGGATGTAGACATGATCGATAAATCTTTAAACGAACCGATACAATCCCAAGACGAAAACTACATCATGCGAAAAATACGAGAAGATTACCTAAAAGATTCCACGGTTACTATACATCTTATCGGACAATATAGCTCCGAAAATAATTGGCTACAAAATCAGAATTACATAAAGCGTGAATTGCAAGCTTCACTATCTAATACATCTGCAGGAACAAGAAACGGTATACTAGGCGTTGTACTACCCGAAATGTATGACAACATTTATACCGGCACTTACACTTGCAGTGAGTGCGGAAGTAGTCATAACGGTGTGAAAATCAACGACGACACAACAGTATCAGAATTTAACTACAACTACTACTTGCCACTCAATCAAGGAAAATGTGCATGGACTGAAGAAGATAGATATTGTGCGTTAGTTAAATGGGAAGATTTTATAAAAAGTCCAAATGAATATATTGACAAAGCTTTTGAAAAGCGAAATAATGAAAATTTAACGAAAAAAATAAAGGTCAGACCATAGAAGTCCAACCTTAAAGAATTTCATAAGTTTTAGCAAAAATATCTGGTTTTACAGGGTAACGCTCCCCATCAACACCAGTGATAACCCAATCACCTGCAGAAGCCTTCATAGTGCCTTCCAGGGTCTCTATATACTGTACTTCACTGATTTGCTCTGCGTCAACCACTACTGGAATTTTTCTAACTTTAACCATATTTACCACCTGCCTGCTATTTTTGATTACATTATAGCATACTTTAGAAGAAAATAAAAAAAAGCCCCACGCTCAACTTTGACCGGTCCGAGCGCAAGGCAAAAAGGTAAAGAAATCTTTTCAAAAGACATTATCTTTTGAAGTGTTTTCTTATACCCATTTTAACAGAAAATGAGGTAAAAAACAATGAATATTAAACCGTACATAAAAAACGGAAAGACTTATTACAAATTCGTACTATATGTTGGTGTAGTTGACGGGAAACGAAAATACGTCAAGCGTGCCAATTTTAAAACAAAGGCCGATGCTAGAGCGACAATACTTTCTTTGCAAGAAGAAATTGACCGACCTGTAGGTGATTTGACCTTCCAAGAGCTGACAGAGAAATGGCTAAAAATCTACGAAACTGAGGTAGCAGAAAGCACCTATATCAAAACAAGTAGGAACATCAAACACCACATCACTCCAACTATCGGACACCGGAGGATTTCTGAGATTACAGCCCTGGAACTGCAACACCACACGCAACACTGGTGTTCCAAATTAAAATACGGCAGGAAAATATTAGGTCTGGTCAAAACGATCTATCGTTACGCAGTACGTATGGGCTTCATTGCCATCAGTCCGGCAGAAAGTGTCACAGCCCCGAAACTAAAACGAACCGTCAGCACGACCAAAGACTTCTACGACAAGCACGAATTAAAAGAGTTCATGCAAAGAGTAGAGGCAACTGGGGACATTCGCAAAATAGCTCTCTTCCGAGTACTGGCTTTTACAGGTATTCGCAAAGGCGAACTCCGTGCGCTTCATAAAGACGACCACTACTCTAAAACCTTGCGGATCAATAAAGCAGTCACAAGAGGTTTTGCAGGCGAAGAGATAGGGCCAACTAAGAACAGTTCTAGCGAACGTCTGATTAGCTTAGACGATAAGACAGACCAAATTCTACATGAGTTAAAACGACAATACCCAACCACCACACTCTTATTTGAGAGCGAAACAGGGGGCATTCTGTCACCCACCGACCCTAGAAGATGGTTACTTGAAATCATAGAAGGAACAACGCTATCAGAAATTAACATCCACGGTTTTCGCCATACCCATGCCAGCTTGATATTCGATGCAGGCATGACACTTAAACAAGTTCAGCACAGATTGGGGCACTCCGATATGAAGACCACAATGAATGTTTATACACATATTACCCAATCAGCAGTGGACAATATCGGAGAAAAATTTTCAAAATACTTAGATTTTTAAGTTATCATTCTCACGTTTTGGGTATCACTTTGGGTATCACTTATATGAAAAATTGTGATAATTTATGATAGCACAAAACACAAAAAACGTTGATTTAACAACGTTTTTGACAAGTTATAACAAGTTATAAAAACCATATATGGAGCTGGTGGGAGTCGAACCCACGTCCAAACACCTGCTAACTTATTCGTCTACAACCATAGGTTATGTCTTGCTTTAACTTGGGCTCGATACATAACTCAAACCTAGACCAAGCGAGTCAGTAAATCTCTTTTGGAACAGCCTGACTCAATCCCAACGTAGCTTGTTATTTTAAGACCAATCAGCAAACACAAGCAATTCGCGAATGGTCACGCAGGCAGGTTATTAAGCTGCTAATGCGTAAGTGTTTGTATTTTTTGCAGTTATATTTAACTGGCATTTTTACATCTGCCGATGAGTTGCAGAACAAGCCTCATAATGCCTGTCGAATCCGTAACAACCCCGTAGGATTTGATACAGGAATTATTATAGCAGAATTTTTTATAAATAGCAAAATTATTTTACATTTTCCTTACAATTTAAAAAATTTTTGAAATATGGTAAAATGAAAGTATGTATAAATTTTGGCAAAAAACCATTCAAGTATTAAGTATTTTGACCCTTATCGGGACTGCTATTTTTCTGTTTTGGCTCTATAAGATTGGCATTTTGAACGACCAAAATGTCTTAAGCGATTTAATCAAAAGCCAAGGTGCTTTAGGTAGCCTCTCCTTTTTAGCTATTCAGATTATTCAAGTTGTATTTCCGATTATTCCAGGCGGTGTTACGACTGTTGTAGGTTTCCTCGTATTTCATTTTTGGTGGGGATTCTTTCTCAATTATCTTGGAATTTCAATCGGTAGTATCATCCTTTTCTGGTTGGCTCGTCGCTATGGAAAGAAATTTTGTCTTCTCTTCATGTCTGAAGATACGTTTTACAAATATGAAAGCAAAATTGATAATAAACGTAGTTATGAAATTTTCTTTGTTCTTTGTATGCTTTCTCCCATTTCTCCAGCTGACATAGTGGTAATGATTACTGGATTAACAAGCATGAGCTATCGGAAATTTATTATGATTACTTTACTTTGTCGCCCTTTCTCAGTTGTGGCCTATAGCTTCTTTTGGATCTATGGCAGCCAATGGTTGCAGCAATTGTTAGGATAAAAATGAACACCCTTATCTTCGGACAAGGGTGTTTTGTTTATTCTACAATCTGCTGATACATATGTGGTCTGCGGTCTCTAAAGAGTCCCCAATCCAAACGTTCACGCGCACCCTTATCCAAGTCATAAGTAGCTAGCAAGACTGCTTCTTCCTCCCGTCCCGCTTTTTCAATCACTTCACCTGTTTCATCCGTCATAAAGGATGAACCATAGAAACGCAGGCTAGAAGACTGCCCACCATTTTCTGTAGAAGGTTGAACTTCCTCCAGACCAATCCGATTGGCTGCAATAACTGGGGTGATATTGGCCGCAGCATGGCCCTGCATAGTCCGCTGCCAATGGCCCTGACTATCCGTATCCAAAATCGGCTCCGAACCAATGGCTGTTGGGTAAAAGAGTAATTCCGCCCCATTCAAAGCTAAACAGCGGGCAGTTTCTGGGAACCATTGGTCCCAACAGATGCCAATGCCAATTTTCGCATAACGAGTTTCCCAGACTTTAAATCCAGTATTTCCAGGTGTGAAGTAAAACTTCTCCTGATAATAATGGTCGTCAGGGATATGAGTCTTGCGGTAAACTCCCAAAACACTACCATCCGCATCAATAACTGCAATCGAGTTATACAGGCTATTGCCATCCTTTTCATAAAAAGAAACGGGCAAAACCACCTGCAATTCCTTGGCAATAGGAATAAAGTGCTGAACAGCAGCATTTTCCTCTACAGACTTGGCATAGTTATAATAATCATACTGGCGTTCTTGACAAAAATAAGGACGCTCAAAGAGTTCAGGCAGGAGAATAATCTGCGCTCCCTGACGAGCAGCCTGTCTGACCAAACGCTCTGCGGTCGCCAAATTTTCCCAAAGGTCCTGACTACACTGCATCTGGACAGCTGCTACAGTAACATTTCTCATATTTTCTTCCTTTTCATAATTTCTTTATGGGAGATACAAGGGCTCTGAGACAAGGAAGGCCAGAGCCGGCTATACTGGAGTATGCCAATCCGGCTTGACGCTGTATCAGAGTCATTTAGCCCCATAAAGGGGGATTTGCTGGGTGATACAGTGAATATTCCCACCCCCTAGCAGGATGTCGCGAGCTGGTATGCCAACGACTTTTCTAGTTGGAAAAAGCTGCGCTAAAAGATTAAGTACCTGCGCATCATGCTCGTCATCAAACTGAGGTACCAGAACCGCGCCGTTACTGACGTAAAAATTCACATAGGAAGCCGCCAAGCGTTCTCCAACAGTCCTTTCTTCCTCCCCCGCTTCATAAACATAGCCTGGCAAGTCCTCTTCTGTTATTAGAATAGGATATTTGGGAATAGGCAGTTTGTGGACGGTCAACTTTCTCCCCTTGGCATCAACCTGTTTTTCCAAGTAGTCCAAATCAGCCTTGGACATGGTATATTGGGGGTCTGCCTCATCATCCGTCCAGGCTAAAACTATCTCAGCTGGACCGACGAAGGCCGCAACATTGTCCACATGTTCATTGGTTTCATCATTGAAGATACCATATGGGAGCCAGAGGACCTTTTCAGCTCCGAGAGTATCTAGAAGCACTTGCTCAATCTGAACCTTTGTCAGATGAGGATTGCGACCTGGACTGAGCAAACAAGATTCGGTCACCATGATGGTTCCTTCACCATCGCTATGGATGGCTCCTCCTTCCAGGACAAAGGGATGGACATCATGGACTGGCAGACCGATGGCCTTGCTAAATCGACTAGCCACCTGATCATCTGCTTCATAGTCCTGATAAAGACCATCGTAGCTTCCGCCCCAAGCGTTAAAGGCCCAATCGACAGACAAAGCTCTGCCATTTTCATGAACCAAGACCGTCGGACCTGTGTCACGCGCCCAAGCGTCGTTTGTGGGGATGTCCAGGTAGGTAACACCATCACCCAGCATGGATTGGGCCTCCTCACGGTGTGCTTCATTCACCAAGAGATAGACCTGCTCGCTTTCAGCAATGGTTTTGATGACCTGGCTGAAGGATTTTTTTGCCCCCTGACCATCAAAGGGCCAGGAACCAGGGCGGGTCGGCCACACCATTAGGGTTCCATGATGGGGCTCATACTCAGCAGGCATGCGGTAACCCGCTGCTTTGGGATTTTCTATCATGACAACCTCCCCTTGAAATCTTCATAGCCAAAGCTTTTGATAATTCGACAGTCGCCTGTCTGATCCATCAAGACCAGACTTGGCAGACCGATGCCATTGAAGGTATTATTTTTGACAAAAGAATAGATGGCCATGTCCTCAAAATAGAGCTTGTCACCAATCTCCACAGGCTTTTCAAAGGAATAATCGCCGATGATATCGCCCGTCAGACAGGTATTAGAAGACAGTCGGTAAGTATAGGACTTTTCACCAGCCTCAAAGCCATGGCGAAGCGGTGGACAATAGGGCATTTCCAAGACATCAGGCATATGGCAAGTAGCCGAAGCATCCAAAACCAGCGTCTCAATACCATTTTCAACGATATCTAAAACTTCTGTCACCAAATACCCCGCATTGAGGGCAATGGCTTCACCAGGCTCAATGTAAATTTCCAATCCATAAATTTCCTGCATGTGCTGGATAGAGGATATCAGCAATTCTACATCATAGTCTTCTCTGGTCACATGGTGGCCACCACCCATATTGAGCCATTTGACTTTGTGAAGGTAGGGACCGAATTTGGCCTCAACAGCATCCAAGGTCGTTTTCAAATCATCTGAATTTTGTTCGCAGAGAGTATGGAAATGCAGGCCATCCACCAAGTCCAGCAGGTCTTCTGAAAACTGGTCAATGCGAACACCAAAACGAGAACCCGTTGCGCAGGGATCATAGAGTGCATGTTCACCTTGGGTGGAACATTCGGGATTGATGCGTAAACCAACACTGACTCCTGCTACTCTGCATTTGTCAACGTGCTTGCGGAGCTGGCGCGCTGAATTGAAGACAATGTGGTCAGAAATCTCCAGAAGTTCATCCATATCGCTATCCTTAAAGGCTGGGGCAAAAACATGAACCTCGCCTCCAAATTCCTCACGACCCAGCCTAGCTTCATAAAGACCTGAAGCAGTTGTTCCAGCTAAGTACTGACTGATTAGCGGATAGGTAGCATACATGGAGAAGGCCTTTTGAGCCAAGAGCACCTTGCAACCTGTACGCTCTTGGACAGACTTGAGAATTTCTAAATTGTTGACCAGCTTGGCTTCGTCAATGACATAGGCTGGCGTTGGGACTTGATCAATTCTCATCTAGTCCACCAAAACTGGATTTTCTACTACCTGCCAAGGTAGACCATACTGGTTGAGCAGGTCCATAAATGGATCTGGATCCAATTCCTCCAAGTTGTAAACCCCTGGTTTCTTCCAAGTTCCGTCCATGACAAGCTTGGTTCCAATCATAGCAGGAACACCAGTTGTGTAGGAAATAGCCTGTGAACCAACTTCCTTGTAACATTCCTGGTGGTCACATACGTTGTAGATGTAGATGGTCTTCTCCACACCGTCTTTGACACCAGTGAAAATACAGCCGATGTTGGTCTTGCCAACTGTACGAGGACCAAGGCTAGCAGGGTCTGGTAATAGTGCTTTAAGGAATTGGATTGGCACCACTTCTTGTCCATTAAAGTTGATTGGATCCGTACGCAAGAGACCAACATTTTCCAAACATTTCATGTGAGTCAAGTAGGATTGACCGAAAGTCATAAAGAAGCGGATGCGTTTGACACCTGGAATATTCTTAGCAAGGGATTCGATTTCTTCGTGGTGGAGGAGGTACATGTCTTTCTGGCCAACTTCTGGGAAATCATATTCTCGTTTGATCGACATAGCTTCGACTTCCACCCATTTGCCGTTTTCCCAGTAGGAACCTGGTGCTGAAACTTCACGCAAGTTGATTTCTGGGTTAAAGTTGGTCGCAAATGGATAACCGTGGTCTCCACCGTTACAATCTAAGATGTCGATGTAATGAATTTCATCGAAATAATGTTTTAATGCGTAGGCTGAGAAGACGCTGGTCACCCCTGGATCAAATCCGGATCCCAAAAGTGCTGTCAGCCCTGCTTTTTCAAAACGCTCCTTATAAGCCCACTGCCATGAGTAGTCAAAGTAAGCCGTAAAGCCCTCTTCAGCACAGTGTTTTTCGTAAATAGCCCGCCATTCTGGGTCTTCTGTATCCTCACACTCGTAGTTGGCCGTGTCGATATAGTCCACGCCCGTCGCCAAGCAGGCATCCATGATGGTCAAGTCTTGGTAAGGCAGGGCAACGTTCAAGACTGCTTTTGGCTGGTAGCTTTCAATCAAGGCAATCACTTCTTCTACCTTGTCCGCATCCACTTGGGCAGTTTCAATTTTTACAGACGTTTTTTCTTCCAAAACAGCCTTCAAATCATCACACTTGGACTTGGTACGGCTGGCAATCATGACTTCCTTGAAGGTATCTTCTGCCTGACAAACCTTGCTGATGGCAACTTGGGCAACTCCGCCACAACCAATAACTAACAAACGACTCATTATTTTTTCTCCTCTTCTTCTAAAATGTCTTCCACGTATCGAGGCAAGAGAAATGCTCCGATGTGGAGGTTAGCGGTATAGTATTCTGTGAAAAGCTGGCGCGCCTTCCATTTTTCCTTATCAAAATCTTCGATGGGATGGTATTTTTTAGAGGCAAAGCCAAATAACCAATAACCTGCCGCAGATGTCGGAATATGGGCCTGATAAACACGGCTGATAGGGAAGGATTGAGTCGCCTTCCGATGCATGGAACGAAAGGCAGACTCATCTTCGTCATAAAATGGCGAACCATGCTGATAAACCATGATGCCATCTTCCTTCAAAGCTCGGTAGGCGTTTCCATAAAATTCCTTAGTAAAGAGCCCTTCCGTGTGTCCAAATGGATCTGTCGCATCATTGATGATGATGTCGTATTCATTTTCACAGTTGCGCAAAAAACGCAGACCATCCTGTAAATAGACCTCGACCCGCTCATCTTCTAAGCCAGTTGCATAGTCTGGGAAATACTGACGACAAACTTCCACAAGGAGTTCATCTGGCTCTACAACGTCAATACGTTCGATTTCAGGATACATACTGAGAACTTGGGCAACGCCACCATCTCCCCCACCCAAAATCAAGATTTTCTTGGGATTGGGATGGACGGCCATGGGCACATGGACAGCCATTTCGTTGTAAACAAAATCATCTGCATCTGAAAAGAGAACCCGACCATTGAGGGTCAAAATCTTTCCAAAGGCTGGCGAGTCCAAGACATCTATATCTTGGTATTCGCTTTTTCCAGCATAAAATTGTTGACTGGTGCGAATGGATAACTTGACATCTGGCGTTTGAACTTCTGAAAACCACATTTCCATGACTAGTCCTCCTTAATGACATTGATGAAATTGACATCTGGATCTTCTGTCCCTTGGACGGAACAACCGCGCTCCTTGGCGAAGATGATGTAGTCAACAATTTCCTGGGTCACTCGTTCACCTGGAGCTAAAAGCGGAATACCTGGCGGGTAGCACATGACAAATTCCCCACAGACCTGACCAACTGCTTCTTGCAGGGAACGGCTTTCCCGCTCTGCATAAAAGGCTTCCTGCGGTGACAAAACCAGCTGCGGCTGGATGTATTCTCCCGAAATCAAATCCGAACCATCTCGTGAGTAAAGACGCTTGATGTCAGCCAGAGCCCCCACCAGCCGCTCGATATCCTGCAAGCGGTCACCGATTGAAATATAGGCCAGGATATTGCCAATATCACCAAATTCAATCTGGATGTCATACTCATCCCGCAACAAATCATAGACTTCAATCCCTGTCAGACCAATGCCCTGCGTATAGATGGAGAGCTTGGTTACATCGAAATCATGCACCGTTTTACCATCAATCAATTCTTTTGAATAGGCATAGTAGCCACCGATAGCGTTGATTTCACGACGAGCATACTCAGACATTTCAATGACTTTTTCAAAGGATTCCTTGCCTCGAAGGGCCAGATTTCTCCGTGAAATATCCAAACTAGCCAGCAAGAGATAGGAAGCGGATGTCGACTGGGTCAGATTGATAATCTGGCGGACATACTCCACATTCATATCTGGACCGACCAATAGGAGAGAGCTCTGGGTCAGACTACCACCTGATTTGTGCATGGAAACAGCTGCCATATCAGCCCCCACATCCATAGCCGCCTCTGGCAATTTTTCCGAAAAATGCAAATGAGCTCCGTGGGCCTCATCTACCAAAACTTTCATGCCCGCTGCGTGAGCTTTCTCAGTCAAGCTATGCAGGTCCGAGCAGATGCCATAATAGGTCGGATTGTTAATCAAGACAGCTACCGCATCAGGATGCTCAGAAATCGCCCGTTCAAAGGCATCATTTTCCAAGGAAAGAGCAATACCAATCCGTGGCTCCACGCTCATATCCACATAGACAGGGATGGCGCCACAGAGGACAAGGGCATTGAGGGCTGACTTATGGACATTTCGGGGAAGGATAATCTTATCGCCTGCCTTACAAGTCGCCAGAATCATGGTCTGGACGGAAGAGGTTGTCCCTCCAACCATGAGAAAGGCATGACTGGCACCAAAGGCTTCTGCTGCCAATTCCTCCGCCTCTCGAATAATGGAGACTGGATGCCCTAGATTATCCAAAGGTTTCATAGAATTGACATCAATCCCCACGCATCTTTCTCCTAACAGTTCGACCAACTCTGGATTACCCCGTCCCCGTTTGTGTCCTGGGACATCAAAGGGAACAATCCGTTTTCGGCGTAACTGTACCAATCCCTGATAAATAGGGGCTTGGTGTTGATTTTTCATATCGAAAAACTCCTTTGCTTGATGGACTCCTACCCTTTTTAACAAAGCAAAAAGAGCAGGGTTCATCCTGCTCTACAATCCAAATTGACGTTTTTTATTCTTCTCTTGAGTTTATGTGCCTACCGTTTCCTACTCTCCAGTGCAAATATATACGTACTTTATTGACCGTTTCACAAGATGACGTGTGCTTTCACCACACTAAATTTGATATACGAATTAGGGATGAACCCTAAAATCAACTTATAAAATGTAGGCTTTTAACCCTATCAATAATGTGGCTTACGCCACGCTTCGGCATTCGACCCGCCTGTCCGTAGGCTTTGGTTATGATCAATAGCAGAGCTACTCATCCCATATAGGTCTGATATTTGCTAGAATAGGTATGACTACTTTTCCTAGGCCTGTTTATTGTAACACGGAAATTTCTCTTTGACAAGTATAATTTTTAATATTTTTTATAAAAAAATCCAAACATTAATAAAAAAATGGCTTCAAACGTTCGAAACCATTTTGTTTTTTTATTTAATTCCTAATGCAATTCGAGCATAACGACTCATTTTTTGAACGGTCCAAGCTGGTGACCAAACCAGTCTCACATCTACTTCTGTTACTTCAGGAACATCCTTCAGTACATCATGAATTTGATCGGTAATTAGATCAGCTAATGGACAACCCATGGTCGTCAAGGTCATATCAATTTCAGCCTTGCCCTCAATAAATCGGATTTCATAAATTAGCCCTAAATTGATAATATCAATACCTAGCTCAGGGTCAATCACATCTTCAAGAGCATGAAAAACACGCTCCTGAATGTCTTTAATTTGATCTTCTGTGTACGTCATTTTTCTCTCTTTCTTGTTCACAAGTTCAATACTAGAAAAGAAACAAACCAAGTTTGTGTCAAAAAGTCCACTGGACGTTACGCTCCCTTTCTAATTTCAAGGCGAGCGGTTAAAAAGGTACGCAGTACCTTCGCTCGTTTCCTGTTTTCAGCGAGCGGTTGAAAACCTCCCCCGGAGGTTAACCTCGCTTTCTTATTTCTAGGCTCGGGTTAAAACACCACGCCAGTGGTGTTTTAATCCTCTATAAAATCTCTGAGTGGTTTGCTGCGGGATGGGTGGCGGAGTTTACGGAGGGCTTTGGCTTCGATTTGGCGGATGCGTTCACGGGTTACGTTAAAGACTTTACCAACATCTTCAAGCGTGCGCATTTTACCATCGTCTAAACCAAAACGAAGACGCAATACGTTTTCCTCACGGTCAGTAAGAGTATCCAATACCTCATCTAACTGTTCACGAAGAACGACACGAGTTGTGTAATCAACTGGATTTTCAATGACTTCGTCTTCGATAAAATCTCCAAGATGACTATCATCTTCTTCACCAATTGGGGTCTCGAGCGAAACAGGCTCTTGGGCAATCTTGAGGATTTCACGAACTTTCTCGGGTGTCATATCCATACGCTCAGCGATTTGTTCTGGTGTTGGATCTTGCCCCAATTCTTGCAGGAGATTGCGTTGCTCACGAACCAATTTGTTAATGGTTTCTACCATATGGACAGGGATACGAATCGTGCGAGCCTGATCGGCAATAGCACGCGTAATAGCCTGACGAATCCACCAGGTTGCATAAGTTGAAAACTTAAAACCTTTAGAGTAGTCAAACTTGTCAACTGCCTTCATCAAGCCCATGTTTCCTTCTTGGATAAGATCAAGGAACTGCATACCACGGCCGACATAGCGTTTGGCAATGGAAACAACCAAACGCAAGTTGGCTTCAGCCAAACGTTGTTTCGCTTCTGGGTCACCTGCTTCAACTGCTAACGCCAATTCTTGCTCTTCTTCGTTGGTCAAGAGTGGCACAACCCCAATTTCTTTCAAATACATGCGGACCGGGTCGTTAACTTTTGCAGAAGTGCTTCCGAGCAATTCCTCATCAGATAATCTTGGTTCTTCCTCTACCTGCATAGCACGAGCAGAAGGGTTCCCTTCTTTATCAACAATCGAAATCCCTGCATCCTGAATACGTTGGAGCAAATCATCAATCCCATCAGCAATAAGCGTAAATGGAATAACCAGTTGGTCATTGATTTCATCGTCTGTAGCTGAACCTTGTTTTTTATGGTTACGGATAAATTCGGCAACTTGTACATCAAAAGTAGTTACTTCTGTTTTTTTATCTTTTTTATTGGTCATATTTACTCCATTTGTCTTCTTCTATCGATGAGTTTTTGCAACTCATCGAGGGCAATATCTGCATTTCCCACATGGGAATGTTCACGGATTTTCCGTGCTAGGTGCTGGTTCTCCTTCTTTAACAATTCCTTGTCTCGCCGAATTTCTAATTCTTCGATTTCGTGTGGAGATACTTCATTAGGTAAACGTTCTTCCTGCATACGATACCAAGCCTGTTGAGCGGAATCGTTCAACTGTGATAGTTCAAAACTGGTAATTTCCCCAGATTTTTTTAACATGTCATAAATAGCTTGCAATTCTGGCGTCGCAAAATAAAAATCTTCTCGTAAACGGAACTCATTGAGAATATAAGGATGTTCAACCATCCGATAAAGTAAATGGTTTTCTGTTCGAATAAGACTCGTTATACGAGCAATCGTTTGGACTGGTGGCAAATAAGACTGACCAGTCTGTGATTGAAATACCTGTTGTGTTCTCTCCTGCCGCTGGTTCAGACGAACAGCATTTACTGCCTGTTCCACCTGATTATAATCAAAGTCAGAAAGTAAATCCGCCACCTTATAAATATAAGAATTTTGAGCTGTAATGGATGATACTTTGGCAATAATTGGTGCAATCTTATCTACAAACTCAATCTGCATTTGTAGATTGTCAGGATTTTCAGGTTTCAAGTATTGAATCAAAAATTCTACATCGCTGATTCGTGACTTGGTTAAAACCTGTTGCAAGGCTTCTTCCGAATTTTTCTGCAAAAATTCATCTGGGTCCATATTATCTGGCAAGCTCACGATTTCAACCTGAAAATCTTGTAGTTCATCCAACGCCTTCATGGTAGCAGCCTGTCCAGCCTTATCCCCATCATAAGTCAGAACAATTTTCTTACAAAACTTAGCTAGATGTGCAACATGCTCTCTTGTCAAAGCTGTTCCCATGGAAGCCACTGCATTATCAATACCTACACGATGAGCAGCAATGACATCTAGAAAACCTTCCATGAGATAGGCTTCACGTTGCTTCTTAATAACCGCTTTAGCCTTGTCCAAATGATACAATTCATAGCTTTTATTGAAAATCGCAGTACTACGAGAGTTTTTATACTTAGCTATTTGTTTATTGTTTCGATCCTCTTCGGTCCAAATCCGACCTGAAAAAGCTACAATTCGACCATATTCATCAGTTAGCGGAAACATGATCCGCCCTTGAAAAGCATCGAAAATCATATTCTGCTCACTGGGATTGAAAAGACCCGAATTCAATAGACTTTCTTCGTCATATTGACCTGATAGTTTTTGGTAAAGAATATTCTGTTCGGCAGGAGCTAAGCCTAGCTGGAATGTTTTTATGACATCATCTGTCAAGCCACGTTGGTGTAGATAAGCTCTAGCTTCCTCACCCATTTTGGTTGTCATCAAAAGGGCATGATAAAACTTTGCAGCATCCCGATGAATATCATACAGTACCTGATGCGGACTAACCCTTTTCTCCTCTTGATGATAGGAAGGAGTTACATCTACTTGAAACCCTGCCTTCTCAGCTAAGATAGCTACCGCATCTGCAAAAGAAACACCACGAACTTCTTCGACAAACTTAAATACATCGCCAGACTTCCCACATCCAAAACAATGATAGAACTGCTTGTCCTCGACAACGTTAAAAGAAGGTGTCTTTTCGCCATGAAAAGGACAAAGGCCAATATAGTTTCGTCCAGCTTTAGTCAGTGCAATAGTTTCACCAATTACATCCACAATATTGAGGGCTTGTTTGATTTCTGTTATTCTATCTTTTGACAGCATGCACCCTCCTCAATATTCTTATCCTAATAGAAAAGCGGACACTCTCCCCTTAGTTTAGCATACTCTATTTTATACTAAAAGAAGGAAAATGTAAAATTTCTGAAACAAATTACTTGTAAAATAATTTTTAACGGTTATTATATATAGAGTAAAATATTTATGAAAGGACATATTTAGGATATGTTGAAAGATTTGAAAGCCTTTTTGTTCCGTGGAAACGTGATTGATTTGGCTGTCGGTGTGATTATTGCATCTGCATTTGGTGCAATCGTTAAATCATTGGTTGAAGATGTAATTACTCCATTGTTCTTGACGCCAGCTTTGAAAGCTGCTGGTGCAGAAAAAATCGCTGACTTGTCATGGAACGGTGTAGCATACGGTAACTTCTTGAGTGCTGTTATCAACTTCTTGATTGTTGGTACTGTTCTCTTCTTCATCGTTAAGGCTGCGGAAAAAGCTCAAAGCTTGGCTAAGAAAGAAGAAGCTGCTGTTGAAGAAGCTACACCTGCTGGTCCAACTCAAGAAGAATTGCTTGCAGAAATCCGCGATTTGTTGAAAAAATAATATTTTAGCAGGTCTAGTGCTTGTTTTTTGTTCATAAAAATAGAAGATGCAGGTACTCTACCCGCATCTTTTCTTATCCTTCGTATCCATTTGGATTTTTCGATTGCCAGTTCCACGTATCTCGACACATGTCTTCAATTGTTTTTTCTGTTTTCCAGTTCAACTCTTTCCAAGCCTTGTCTGCGTTGGCGTAACAGGTTGCCACATCACCTGGACGACGGTCTACAATTTTATAAGGTACCGGTACACCATTCACTTTTTCAAAAGCCTGAACCAGTTCTAAGACACTGGTTCCTTGGCCTGAACCAAGATTGTAAGTATGTACACCTGCAGTAGTTGAAATTTTTTCAAGCGCCTTGATATGACCGAGTGCCAAATCAATCACATGGATATAATCACGCACTCCAGTACCATCAACTGTATCATAATCGTTACCAAAAACGCTGAGCTCCTCACGTTTACCAACGGCTACCTGTGCAATAAACGGCATCAAATTATTAGGAATACCAGCCGGATCTTCCCCAATCAAGCCAGATTCATGGGCACCGATTGGATTGAAATAACGGAGCAATGCAATACTCCACTCCTTATCTGCTACTTCCACATCACGCAAGATTTGTTCCAACATAACTTTGGTATAGCCGTACGGATTCGTTGCGCTAGTTGGCATAGTTTCAACCAAAGGCGATGGATTATTGAGGCCATAAACAGTCGCACTTGAGGAGAAGACAATTTTCTTAACACCAAATTCTGCCATGACTTCCACCAAAGCTAGGGTTGACATGATATTGTTTTCATAGTACATAATTGGCTTAGCTACGGACTCACCGACTGCCTTGTAGCCAGCAAAGTGAATGGCTGCCTCAATGTTTTCATTTTCAAAAACTTGGCGCAAGGCTTCCTTATCTGCCACGTCCAACTCATAGAAAGTTGGGCGCTTGCCAGTGATGGTTTCAATGCGATCTAAAACCAAAATACTTGAGTTTGAAAGATTATCCACGATAACCACTTCTTTCCCCAACTTCAACAATTCGACAACCGTATGACTACCAATATAACCTGCACCACCAGTAACTAAGATACTCATCTCTTTACTCCTTTTCACTTGGACAAAAATTCTATATCCCTATTATATGTTACTTGTTGTAAAATGTAAACAAAAAACAGCCTTTCGGCCGTTTTCAAATTCAATTAGAATTTTTTACGCTTGCGAGCTGCTTCTGATTTACGTTTACGTTTTACAGATGGTTTTTCGTAGAATTCGCGTTTGCGCGTTTCTTGAAGAGTACCAGCTTTAGTAACCGCACGTTTGAAACGACGAAGAGCATCATCAAGTGATTCGTTCTTGCGTACTACTGTTTTTGACATTTTTTTCACTCCCCTCAATTTCAAATTACATACTATTATAACTGCAATCAAAAGGATTGTCAAGAACTTTTTTACATAATCACGACTTTTTCCCCTTTTTCCTTAGGAGCAATAGCCAAGCTCCACAGATGATTTCATACAAGACAAAGAATAGGAGAAAACAATGCAGGAAGAATTCTGCTGGTAAGATGTAGATAACCGGATCCGTATTTGGGTTGAAGAGCCAGGTCGAGTCACCAGGAAAAAGAACTTGATGAAAGAGAGTAAAGAAAGAATCGAAACCAATCAACAAACCTAGTACAGCAATGAATAAGGGTACTGCTGCCATCCATAGAAAGACGGCTTGATACAATTTTCCATATCCTTTTCGCACCACTTCTTTCCAAAAATAGAAAACCGCAGACAAACTAATCAGGAAAGCAACCTGAACCAGATGAAAGAGATGCTTGACATCCGCAAAATGTTTGAGACCATCAGCTGAGGATGAAAAATTTGGCATGTCTAAAACACTTGCAAAAGGATTGGTCAGATAGTTCATCAGGATATTGAAATTGTAGGAAATATCTGCCGCTTTCATGTAAACAACTTTTTCCAACCCCAAAAAAGAAATCTCAAGCGGATAAACTAGCCAAGCTAGGTAGATGGTTCCTAGAACTGCTGCCGATAAGACAAATAAAATCGTTCCGATAATCTGTAACTTAGTTCTCATCAAAACTCCATTCATCTAGGCTGTTAAGGACATGGGTCGGAGCAAGGGGCAACCCTTCTACTTCTTCTGGCTTGGTAAAGCCTGTTAGGACTAAAAGAGTTGGAAATCCATTGTCAATACCAGCCCGAATATCCGTCAAGTAGTTATCTCCGACCATAACCGTTTGGCTACGCTCCGTCCCTAAAATCTCCAGAGCCTTGTCCATGATAATGGCTTCAGGCTTACCGATAAAGGTCGGCTCTACTCGGGTAGCAGCTTTCAAAAGCGCAATCAGTGAACCCGCACCTGGCAAGTGACCACGCTCCGTCGGAATGTTCAAGTCAGGATTGGTACCGATAAAAGTCGCTCCCTTTTGAATAGCCAAGGTGGCAATGGTCAGTTTTTCATAGGTCAACTGAGTATCCAAACCGACGACAACATAGGCTGGATTTTCCGTGTCTTCCACATAACCTGCCTCAAAAATGGCAGACTTGAGCCCGTCTTCTCCAATGACATAGACTGTCTTTTCCTTGCCCAAATCATTCATATAATCTACTGTCGCCAGACTGGCTGTATAGATTGTTTCAAGCGGTGTCTCAATGTTAAAATTTTCAGCCAACATAGCTTGTACCGTTTCAGGACGGCGGGTGGTATTGTTGGTCACGAATAAATAGGGAATCTGACGTTCCTGCAGTCCATGAATAAACCGTTCACCAGCAGGAATCCGCTTTTTCCCTTCATAAATCGTACCATCCAAATCAATCAAGTAACCTGTATATGTCATTTTTCCTCCTTAATCAAATCGTGTTTCCCAATGCTCAGACCGACTAGCTTCCAAGCAAAGTGCTAACTGCTCAGCTGTATTTTTCCCAAGATAGAGCGGTGGTAAGTCATCCAGACTGAAAAAGCCACTGGCAACTGTTTCCGAATTGGGCTGAAACTTCCCGCCAAGGAGACGACATAGAATGAAGACCTTGGTCACGCGGTGGGCTGACTTGGCAGGATTGTTCTTGTGCTTGTCCAAAATCGCAACGACTCGCAGAGCTTCCACATCCAGCCCCGCTTCTTCCTTTACTTCCTTGACCACATTGTCCTTGACGGACTGGTCCACATCGCACCAACCACCTGGTAAGGACCAGAGCCCGTCGTTTTCCTGGACCAGTAGGATTTTATCCTCTTGGAAAATAGCTGCGCGGGTATCCAGCTTGGGTGTCTGATAGCCCGTTTCATTGCAAAACAAGTCTGTCACCACTTCCAAAGGCTGCCCAGACAGCTCTATCAACATTTCCGCCGCAATCTGTCTGATTTCTTCGAAACGCTCCATATCATAGACATCTTTACAAACCAGTCTGAGCCAAGACTTTTAATCGTACGGCCCATTCCAACCACTTATCCTGCGACATGACGCTCCCTCCATTCTATGACAGCTTGCGCATGGATATGCCCATCTACCACAATCTCATGCTGACTGACACAAGCATTAGACACCATGCGTGAACTTACCAAGCTAGTCGCCTCTACCTCCTTGAGATACTTGAGTTGGATTTTTTTAGGGACATGGCAGAGCAGAAAATCATAGCCTAGTGCTTCATACATCCATTCCAGATACTTGCCATTATTGACATGCCCATTCATATCCAAGTCAAAATAGCGAACAGGAAATTCTTGGACAGATGGATTTTCCAAGAGCTGATACTTGGGAGCCCGAGGCAATTTCTTGACCTGCTCAGACTGGTAAGGAGCAATCAAATCTTCTGGCACAGGCGCCACCTTGCGAGTTTCAAAATCAATCAAAACAAAATAACAAAGAATATCTAGCAAGAGATTGCCCGCTTCATCGTAGATGTAGAACATCCGATGACAGAAAAACTTGTTGTAGGCAACTGCTTCTGTTTTTATCGTGATGGTTTCATTATACTTGGGTAGGCCTTGAATGGTCAGTTCATAATCTGTCACGACCCAAATCAAGCCAAACTCCTGAAAAACATAGAGGTCACTGCGACCTAGTTCTTCCGACTGCCGACCTGACACACCGAGACAGTAGGAAATAAAGTCAGGCAGTTTGATTTCTTGTTTAACATCCACCATATCAAAGGGAATGGTGAACTCTTCTTGGTATGTTAGTCCCATAATGTTGATCTTTCTAGTCTTAAAGTATAGTCTTTCAGTTCACGTCAACAGCTGCAGGTAGCTTCAATAGGCCAGTGGACTATTGAAGGTTGGAAATCGTACTTACGATAGTAAGTAACATTCGTAGAGTACGGCAAAGTGAGTTCAAATACTCCAGTGGAGTGTTTGAAGTTGGAAATAAGGAAACGAAGTTTCTTCGCTCGTCGAAGTAATAAAACAAACTGAATGACTATATGAAACGCTCGGCAACTGTATCGCCAAGAAACAATCCTTTTTTGGTCATCCGAAGCCAACGGTCTTCTTCTTGCAAGAGCCCTTCAATTTTCAAGTCTCTGACCACCTGACCGTAGCGATCTTCAAAGGAGATACCAAACTTTTCTTCGAATCGCTCAATGGACACGCCAGTTTTTTTCCGTAGCCCTAAAAACATCTCTTCTTCCATCTGCTCAGTCTTACTGAGAAACTCTTCGTGTAAGCGAGAATGGCCTTTTTCGCGGATGGACTTGAGGTAGTGCTGGATGGGGCCGCGATTGCGGTAGCGCATACCATCGATGTAGCCAGATGCTCCAGCTCCCAAGCCGTAATACTCGGAGTTGTCCCAGTACATGAGATTGTGGCGGCTTTCAAAGCCGGGCTTGGTGAAGTTGGAAATCTCGTAGTGCTCAAAGCCGTTTTTCTCCAACTCCTGAAGAATGTAGTCGAACATATCGGACTCCAGATCTTCGTTGGGCAGATGGAGGTTGCCACGGCGTTGGCGGTTCATGAAGACCGTGTGATTCTCCAAAATCAAGCTGTAGAGGCTCATGTGTGGAATATTCAGCTCCAAGGCTCTGGCAACATTGTCCACCACCTGCTCCATGGTCTGACCAGGCAGGGCATAAATCAGGTCGATGGAAATGTTGTGGAAACCCGCTTCCTTGAGGGCTGCAATGGTTTCATAAATCTGGGCTTGATTGTGGCTGCGACCAATTTTTTTCAACATACGGTCATCAAAGGTTTGAACACCCAGCGACACCCGATTGCACTTGGATTTTTTTAGAACTGCAATCTTGTCTGCCGTCAAGTCACCTGGATTGGCCTCGATAGTGAACTCTTCCAGCTGTGACAAGTCCAGCAAGTCCTCCAGATTGGTCAGGAGGTAGTCCAACTGTTCTGCTGAGAGAGCCGACGGTGTTCCGCCTCCGATGTAGAGAGTCTTGAGGGCTGGGAGGTCGTAAAACTTAACCTCTTCCATGAGGGCTGCCAGATAGTCATCAACAGGCTGGTTCTTAATAAAGACCTTGGAAAAATCACAGTAGTAACAAATCTGGGTGCAAAATGGAATGTGGATATAGGCAGATGTCGGTCGTTTTTTCATACCAACTATTATAGCACACTATTAGACTTTTTATGTTTTTAGCAAAACAACAAAAGGACCTAAAGTCTAATGACCTTAGATCCTTTTTATTTTGAACTGTACAGATGGATGACTTACCAAGAGATATCCATCTGTACTCAACTTTTCGAGAAAAGCTAGTTTCTTATCAAAAAGATTTCGATGAATGGCTTATTTTAAGCTTCTTCTTCGTCTTTTTTTCTCTTTGCTGCGAAAAGTGCTAATCCCATTCCAAGAACTGCTAATCCAAGTGAAGTTGCTGAAGTTGCTTTTTCACCTGTATTTGGCAATTGCTTAGCTTTCTTAGTTGACTTGTTGGCATTTGAAGTAGAAGTAACTGATTTCACTTTCACTCCTGCTGCAGGATTATTTGCATCTACTGCTTCAACTTCTGCCGAATTCAAGTCTGAAACATTTCCAGCCATATCTTTAGAGTAAGCTGTCACAACTGTTCCTGGCTTGATAGCAGAACCTGGAATGATAACTTGACCAGTAACAGGATCTACAATCACAGCTTTAGCAGTTGTTGTCCATTTACCATCTGCACCCTTAGTAACAACAACAAGTTGTGCCTTACCATTGTTATCTACGTAGGTAACAACAAATTCAACAGCCTCTTTAGTTGGAGCAACTACAATATTACCTTTAGCATCGTCTGTAATCGCAGGAGCAGTTGTATCTGCCTGTTTCACAATCTCTGCTGGCAATATCAAGTCAATAGAACCATCTGGGTACTTGATTGACACAGAAGCATCTTTAGAAACGATGATTTCAGTTCCTTCTGGGAATGTATTGTTCTCTTCAAGGAGAGCCTTGATGCGAGCAATTTCTTCTTCAGTCAAGTTGTTTGGATCAAGTACTGGTGTTACTGTTACAACTGGTTTGATAAGAGCTGAAAGTGGAAGTTTGATTTCACCCAATGCATGATGAGTTCCAGCACCATTGATAGCAATAATTGCTTCTTCAACAGCTTTATCGATTTCAGCCTTAGCTGCTGCTTTCTCTTCTGGTGTCAAGTTTGGATTTGCATCGATAGCTGCTTTCGCTTTATCTGCTTCTTCCATAAGCTTGTTCTTAGCACCTTGCTTAGCTGCATCAAGAACATTTTCTGCAATAGCAGCGTTGCCCTTATCTTTAGCAGCTTGAACTTCAACTGAAGATGTTGAACCGTCAATTGCTTTATTTGCCGCTGCTGCTGATGCATCTACTGCATCTTTAGCGGCTTGTTTCTCTGCATCTGACAAGTTTGGATTTGCATCGATAGCTTTCTTAGCATCTTCTACTGCCGCTTTAAGTTCTTCTTTAGCGACTGCTTTCTCACCTGCAAGAGTTGCTGCGTCAACTTCGTCTGCTTTGGTTGCTGCGTCGATTGCGTCGTTAGCTTTAGCTACTTCTGCATCTACTGCATCTTTAGCTGCTTGTTTCTCAGCGTCTGTCAAGTTGTCGTTAGCATCGATGGCTTTCTTAGCATCGTCGGCTGCGGCTTTGACTTCTTCTTTAGCAACTGCTTTCTCACCTGCAAGAGTTGCTGTCTCAACTTCGTCAGCTTTAGTTGCTGCATCGATTGCGTCGTTAGCTTTCGCTACTTCTGCATCTACTGCATCTTTAGCCGCTTGTTTCTCCGCATCTGTCAAGTTGTCGTTAGCATCGATTGCTTTCTTAGCATCGTCGGCTGCGGCTTTGACTTCTTCCTTAGCGACTGCTTTCTCACCTGCAAGAGTTGCTGCGTCAACTTCGTCTGCTTTAGTTGCTGCATCAATTGCTTCGTTAGCTTTCGCTACTTCTGAATCTACGGCATCTTTAGCCGCTTGTTTCTCAGCGTCTGTCAAGTTGTCGTTAGCTTCGATTGCTTTCTTAGCATCTTCTGCTGCTGCCTTAAGTTCTTCCTTAGCGACTGCTTTCTCACCTGCAAGAGTTGCTGTATCAACTTCGTCTGCTTTAGTTGCTGCGTCGATTGCGTCATTAGCTTTCGCTACTTCTGCATCTACTGCTGCCTTAGCGGCTGCTTTCTCTTCTGGTGTCAAGTTGTCGTTAGCATCGATTGCTGCTTTCGCATCTTCTGCTGCCGCTTTAAGTTCTTCTTTAGCGACTGCTTTCTCACCTGCAAGAGTTGCTGCGTCTACTTCTTCTGCTGATGTTGCTGCATCGATGGCTTCTTCTGCCTTAGCTACTTCTGCATCTACTGCATCTTTAGCTGCTTGTTTCTCAGCGTCTGTCAAGTTGTCGTTGGCGTCAATTGCTTTCTTAGCATCTTCTGCTGCTGCCTTGAGTTCTTCCTTAGCGACTGCTTTCTCACCTGCAAGAGTTGCGGCATCTACTTCGTCTGCCTTAGTTGCTGCATCGATTGCGTCGTTAGCTTTCGCTACTTCTGCATCTACTGCATCTTTAGCGGCTGCTTTCTCTTCTGGTGTCAAGTTGTCGTTGGCGTCGATTGCTTTCTTAGCATCTTCTGCTGCCGCTTTAAGTTCTTCCTTAGCGACTGCTTTCTCACCTGCAAGAGTTGCTGCGCCAACTTCATCAGCTTTAGTTGCGGCATCGATGGCGTCGTTAGCTTTCGCTACTTCTGAATCTACTGCATCTTTAGCTGCTTGTTTCTCAGCGTCTGTCAAGTTGTCGTTGGCGTCGATGGCTTTCTTAGCATCGTCGGCTGCGGCTTTGATTTCTTCCTTAGCGACTGCTTTCTCACCTACAAGAGTTGCTGCATCAACTTCATCAGCTGTTTTCGCTGCTACAACGGCTTCCTTAGCTTTTGCCAATTCAGCATCGACTGCATCCTTAGCAGCTTGCTTCTGGTCGTCTGTCAAGTGAGTGTTGGCATCGATGGCTTTCTTAGCATCGTCGGCTGCTGCTTCAAGTTCTGCAGTAGCGAATGCTTTTTCACCTACAAGCGTTGCGTTGTCGATAGCATCTGCTGTGGTTGCTTTATCGATTGCTTTTTCAGCCTTGCTCAATTCAACGTAGACATCTGCTTTCGCTTTTGCTTTCTCATCGTCTGTCAAGTTGTCGTTGGCGTCAATTGCTTTCTTAGCATCTTCTGCTGCTGCCTTGACTTCTTCTTTAGCAACTGCTTTCTCACCTGCAAGAGTTGCTGTCTCAACTTCGTCTGCTTTGGTTGCTGCGTCGATAGCTTCGTTAGCTTTCGCTACTTCTGCATCTACTGAATCTTTAGCGGCTGCTTTCTCTTCTGGTGTCAAGTTGTCGTTAGCATCGATAGCTGCTTTCGCATCTTCTGCTGCTGCCTTAAGTTCTTCTTTAGCGACTGCTTTCTCACCTACAAGAGTTGCTGTCTCAACTTCGTCTGCTTTAGTTGCTGCATCAATTGCGTCGTTAGCCTTAGCTACTTCTGCATCTACTGCTTCTTTAGCGGCTGCTTTCTCTTCTGGTGTCAAGTTGTCGTTGGCATCAATTGCTTTCTTAGCATCTTCTGCGGCTGCTTTGAGTTCTTCCTTAGCAACTGCTTTCTCACCTGCAAGAGTTGCTGTGTCAACTTCTTCTGCTGATGTTGCTGCATCGATGGCTTCTTCTGCCTTAGCTACTTCGGCATCTACTGCTTCTTTAGCGGCTGCTTTCTCTTCTGGTGTCAAGTTGTCGTTAGCATCGATAGCTGCTTTCGCATCTTCTGCTGCCGCTTTAAGTTCTTCTTTAGCGACTGCTTTCTCACCTACAAGAGTTGCTGTCTCAACTTCGTCTGCTTTAGTTGCTGCATCGATAGCTTCGTTAGCTTTTGCTACTTCTGCATCTACGGCATCTTTAGCTGCTTGTTTCTCAGCATCTGTCAAGTTGTCATTTGCGTCGATGGCTTTCTTAGCATCGTCGGCTGCGGCCTTGACTTCTTCTTTAGCGACTGCTTTCTCACCTGCAAGAGTTGCGGCATCTACTTCGTCTGCCTTAGTTGCTGCATCGATAGCTTCGTTAGCTTTTGCTACTTCTGCATCTACGGCATCTTTAGCTGCTTGTTTCTCAGCATCTGTCAAGTTGTCGTTGGCGTCGATGGCTTTCTTAGCATCGTCGGCTGCGGCTTTGACTTCTTCTTTAGCGACTGCTTTCTCACCTGCAAGAGTTGCTGCGTCAACTTCGTCTGCTGTTGTTGCTGCATCGATTGCGTCGTTTGCTTTCGCTACTTCTGCATCTACTGCTGCCTTAGCGGCTGCTTTCTCTTCTGGTGTCAAGTTGTCGTTGGCGTCGATAGCTGCTTTCGCATCGTCAGCTGCGGCTTCAAGTTCTTCCTTAGCGAATGCTTTTTCACCTACAAGCGTTGCGTTGTCGATAGCATCTGCTGTAGTTGCTTTATCGATTGCTTTTTCAGCCTTGCTCAATTCAACGTAGACATCTGCTTTCGCTGCTGCTTTCTCATCGTCTGTCAAGTTAGCATTTTCATCAATAGCTCGCAATGCATCTTCTGCAGCGGCTTTGACTTCTTCTTTAGCGACTGCTTTCTCACCTGCAAGAGTTGCTGCGTCGATTTCTTCTGCTGTCTTAGCATTGTCAATCTCAAGGTTTGTTGCTGCAACTTCTGCATCAATCGCTAATTTAAGAGCAGTCTTCTCAGACTCAGGCAAGTTTGCGTTTTCGTCGATGGCTTTCTTAGCATCTTCTGCTGCCGCTTTGACTTCTTCTTTAGCGACTGCTTTCTCACCTGCAAGAGTTGCTGTCTCAACTTCGTCTGCTTTAGTTGCTGCATCGATAGCTTTTTCTGCCTTAGCAACTTCATCATCTACGGCTTTCTTAGCGGCTGCTTTTTCTTCTGGTGTCAAGTTTGCGTTTTCGTCGATAGCTTTCTTAGCATCGTCCGCTGCCGCTTTAAGTTCTTCTTTAGCGACTGCTTTCTCACCTACGAGTGTAGCTGTGTCTACTGCATCGGCTGTTGCTGCCTTGTCGATAGCTTCGTTAGCTTTCGCTACTTCTGCATCTACTGCTTTCTTAGCGGCTGCTTTCTCGTCTGGTGTCAAGTTTGCGTTTTCATCGATGGCTTTCTTAGCATCGTCTGCGGCTGCCTTGATTTCTTCCTTAGCGACTGCTTTCTCACCTACAAGAGTTGCTGCATCAACTTCATCAGCTGTTTTCGCTGCTACAACGGCTTCCTTAGCTTTTGCCAATTCAGCATCGACTGCATCCTTAGCAGCTTGCTTCTGGTCGTCTGTCAAGTGAGTGTTGGCATCGATGGCTTTCTTAGCATCGTCGGCTGCTGCTTCAAGTTCTGCAGTAGCGAATGCTTTTTCACCTACAAGCGTTGCGTTGTCGATAGCATCTGCTGTGGTTGCTTTATCGATTGCTTTTTCAGCCTTGCTCAATTCAACGTAGACATCTGCTTTCGCTTTTGCTTTCTCATCGTCTGTCAAGTTAGCATTTTCATCGATAGCTTGCAATGCATCTTCTGCAGCGGCTTTGACTTCTGCCTTAGCAATTGATTTTTCTGTTGCAAGAGTTGCTGCGTCGATTTCTTCTGCTGTCTTAGCATTGTCAATCTCAAGGTTTGTTGCTGCAACTTCTGCATCAATCGCTAATTTAAGAGCGTTCTTATCAGATGCAGGCAAGTTTGCGTTTTCGTCGATTGCTTTCTTAGCGTCATCGGCTGCTGCCTTGATTTCTGCTTTAGCATTTGCTTTTTCAGCGTCAAGTGTCGCTGTATCTACTTCTTTTGCTGTTTTTGCGTTTTCGATGTTTTCAAGAGTGGTATTTCTTGCTTCCTCAATGGCTGCAATTGCTTCTTTTTTGGCAGTATCTGACAAGTTGTCGTTGGCCTTGATACCCGCAATTGCATCAGCTGCGTCAGCTTTTACTTCTTCTTTAGCAACATCTTGAGTAGCATCGAAGGTCTTGCTTTGAATGTCAGCTGCTGTTGTTGCATCTGTAATAGCTTTTTCAGCTGTTTCAGCTGCTTTGGTAACAGTTGCTTTGTATTCATCTTTTTCAGCATCTGTCAAGTTGGTATTTGCTTCAATACCTTTCACAGCATCAGCTGTAGCTGCGGCTACTTCTTGCTTAGCGATGTCTTTTTGAGCAAGAACTGTTTCAGCGTCAACAGTATCTGCATCCGTTGCAGCGTCAATCTTAGTTTCTGTATCTTTCAACGCTTTATCGATTGCATCTGTGTAGACTTTCTTCTCAGCATCTGTCAGGTTTGAATTTTGTGCAATAGCTGCTTTTGCATCGTCAGCTGCTGCTTTTGCTTCAACTTTAGCAATAGATTTCAAGCCATCAAGTGCACCTTTGGCAACTTCATCAGCCGTTGATGCTGTCTTAATAGCTTCTTCTGCTGCTTGGCGAGCTTTCTTCAAGTCTTCTAAGGCTTGTGTTTTAGCTGCTGTTGACAAGTTGTCAGCTGCTTCGATCGCTTTCACTGCGTCATCGTAAGCCGCTTTAATCTCGATGTTTGCAAGGTCTTTTACAGCTGCATCTTCTAAGGTTTGAACTGCTTCTGGTGTTGTTGCTTTTTCGATGTTCGCAACTGCTTCTGCTGCCTTAGCTTGAGCTGCAAGTTTCGCTACTTCTTTCTCACCGTCTGACAAGTTTGAGTTCGCATCGATAGCTGCTTCTACAGTTGCCAAGTCTTTAGCAATCTTGTTCTTAGCATCCAATTTAGCTGCGTCAAGAACATCTGCAGCGATTGCTTTCGTGCCTTCTTCTTCTTTTTCTTGAACTGCTTCTGGAGTCGTTGCTGCATCGATTGCGTCGTTTGCTTTCTTAGCTTCGTCTGCTACTGCTGCCTTAGCATCTGCAATTTCTTTTTCTGACAAGTTTGGATTTGACTCGATCGCTGCATTTGCTGCTTCTACATCTTTGGCAATCTTGTTCTTAGCATCTTGTTTAGCTGCGTCAAGAACATCTGCGGCGATAGCTTTCGTGCCTGCAAGAGTTGCTGCATCTACTTCATCAGCTTTGGTTGCTGCGTCGATGGCTTTTTCTGCTTTCGCTACTTCTGCATCTACTGCATCTTTAGCTGCTTGTTTCTCAGCGTCTGTCAAGTTGTCGTTAGCGTCAATTGCTTTCTTAGCATCTTCTGCTGCCGCTTTAAGTTCTTCCTTAGCGGCTGCTTTCTTAGGACTTGTGCTTGTGTCGATTCCAGCAATGGCTGTTTTGCCAGCTTCAAGTGCTGCGTCTACACCTGCATTATCTGTTGCTGTGTCGATAGCATTTTCAGCATCTTCTTTAGCTTTATCCAATTCTGCTTGTTTTGCGTCTTTTTCTTCAGCTGTCAAACCTGAATTGGTAATCGCATCTTTCTTAGCATTGTAGGCATCTTCAAGAGTTTGCTTAGCGGCTGCTTTCTCAGCACTTGTAGTTGTATTGATAGCTTCAATCGCTGCTGTACCATCCGAAATAGCCTTAGTTAAGTCTTCAGTAGTAGTAGCATTATCAATTGCATTATTAGCTTGGTCTTTTGCTTCTTGAACTTCCGTCAGTTTGGCTGCTTTCTCCTCATCAGTAAGGGCAGAAGCATTGATTTCAGCAACCTTCTCTTTTGATGCTTTATCAATTTCCTCTTTCGCAAGATTTCTTGCAGGCTCTTTATCTTCATTGATGAGGTGTGATGCTGGAACTGTTACGACAGTACCGTCATTATAGGTTACTTTTGCTTCACCTGTATCAGATACGGTAATGCTTTGAATGAGGTTAGCGCTATCTGTATTCGCGTTGTTAATCGCTTGTTTTAAACTATCCTTTTCAGTTTCTGTTAGTTTATTGGCATCAAAGACAGTGGTCTTATCTGTTGGATGTGCAAGGTAGAGTGCATTGTAAACTTCAGTTGATGTAATAGTACCTGATGTTGGTAAAACTTTACCATCTGCTGTTTGCCAACGAACAAAGGTGTGATTTGCCAATACACCGTTTACAACCTTTTTCGTGAACAAGCTATTATCATAACCAATATTCTGATAGTATACTGCCACAGATTTTGATTGATTAGTTGTCCCTTTTAGTGTAGCCCCCTGACCAGCATCAAAGGTAACAAACAACCATTTATCCTGCTCATCTGCACCGTATTGTTTTAAATAAGCATCAATGGTACTATGAACATCTTCAACTTCATAGACTACATTTGGCCACAATTGTGTATTTCTAACAACTTGGTCCTTCATTTTGTCATATACAAACGCAACACTTGCGCTATAGTTGGTATGAGAACCCCAACCAACAACTATGTCACCTGAATTTGTATTGACAGTAGGCCATTGCCAAGCAGGGTCACTTAGAAGTGTTGCCCATGTTACATCATTTTTGACAAAAATTCTTACCGAATTACCACTTTGATTTCCTAATGTTAAGCCCTTATCCCACGGTGACTTATTAAATGTCACGGTTACATACCCTTCCGGAGCAGTTTCGCTTGTAGAACTTGGAAATTTAATAACTGCTGTGTATGTAGACTCAATAGTCGCTTTACCATTGTTAAGAGCCCCTTCAACAGCCGAATCTGTTGTTGCATCATCAACTGCTTTTATAGCATTTTCCTTAGCTTTACTCAAGTCAGCTTGTTTAATAGCTTTTTCGTCAGCTGTAAGTACAGAATTTTCAATTTCTGCTTTCTCAGTATTGTAGGCTTCTTCAAGAGCTTCCTTAGCTTTTGTTTTTATAGTACTAGTTGTGCTAACTGCTTCAATCGCTGCTGTACCATCCGAAATAGCCTTAGTTAAGTCTTCAGTAGTAGTAGCTTTATCAATTGCAATATCAGCTCGATCTTTTGCATCTTGAACGTCCGCTAACTTAGCTGCTTTCTCCTCATTAGTAAGAGTTGAGGCATTGATGGCAGCACTCTTTTCCATTGCATCTTTTTCAATTTCTGCTTTGGCATTGCTTTTAGCAGTAGCCTTGTCTTCGTTGGTGAGAGTTGCGGATGGAACTTTAACTGCGGTATCATCATTAAATGTTACAGTAGCTTCACCTGTATCGGATATCTCAATCGCTTTGATGACTTGCGGAACCCCTGTACTTAAATCAGGGTTTGCATCATATATCTTTTGCTTGACCTGTTCTTTCTCGGAATCTGTTAACTTTGTACTATCAAATACAGCTACCTGGTTTTGTGGATGCGCAAGATACAGTGCCTCATAGGTTGTTTCAGTTGTGATTGTCCCACTCTTAGGTAACACTACCCCATCCCGTGTTTGCCAACGCACAAAGGTATGATTAGCTAATGTAGGACTTACAACCTTACTAGTAAATTGACGGTTATCATAACCAATACCTTGGAAATACGCAGCTACAGAACGTGAAGTGTATTGTTTATTCTTATAAGTCATTGAACCTTTTCCGGCATCAAAGGTTACAATCAACCATTTACTTTTCCCCTCTGGACTATACCAAGCTAGAAAAGCATTAACATTGGCATTTAGTGGCTCTACTTCTTCAACCTCATAACCAACTACAGGGAAAAAATAAGTAGTAGTAACTGGCTGGTCTTTCTTTTTGTTGAAATCAAAACGATTACTATAGCCATAACCAATGTTCCAATCAATAAAAACATCTCCATCGTTAGGTTTCATCGTTGGCCATCGCCAATTGGGGTCCTCTATCAATTGCCCCCAAGTAGTCCCTTCCTTAACCCAAAATCTCACTTCTAACTGAATAGGTCTACTATTAATAGATTGTTTAGTGGCATTCGGAAATTCTCCTGGCAAGTTATTGAACACATATGAACCATATTCAGGTTTTTGAAATGAAACAAGGACATACCCATTAGGAACTGGATCACTTTCCGATGTCGGAAATTTGATAATCGGTTCATCTACAGTTGGGTTAGTCGTACCATCTCCTTGTGTTCCAGTATTTGCTGAACGTGAGGTTCCTACTGGTTGGCTACTTGCTGAACCTGTATCACCTGCAGGCTGGACATTCGCAGTTGAGTTTGTTGTATTACCAGTCTGAACTCCTGAGCTATTGTTCCCTTGATTATCCGATTGCTGTTGCGTTGTTGAAGTTGTGCCATCGGAAGTTCCACCCCCATTGACTCCTGTTTCAGCGCCTACAATCGTTCCTGCACCAAGAACCAAGGTCGTACCTAACAGAACACTTGCAGCACCAATATGATATTTACGGATAGAGAAACGCTGGCGCGCTCCATACCAATCAAATGATTTCTTTTTCGAACGATTCATATCGTCACTCCTTTTGAATAAATATTACCAGAGAAAAAAGAAGCGTTCAAAAAATCAGTTTTCCCTAGTTTCAAGTCACCAAGACTCTGAGTTAATTATACCTCACCCCCCCCCCCCCCGATTTTCAAGTATTTTAGTACATTCTTTGTACCGCACGTTGTAAAGTCAAGTGCAACAAGTTCATTGATGACTAGAGTTCTAGAATCCAAGAAGAAGGTATCTATTTCGACATCACGATAAAAGCAAAATTACATGAACTCCTTTATCTGCTTTTTAAACATCGCCATGTAGACAGACACTATACTGATGATACCGACCAAAAATTCCAAAAGCTCAAGGAATTGTTCCGATTATCATTCACAAATTAATTGCAACTCACTTTAGAGATTAGTAATTTTAATACTCATTTAAAATCAAAAGTAGCTATCTACTAATCAAATTGTATATAGAGAATTTCAATTTTGAAGTTGTCGAAAAGAGAATGGCTAGTCAAAATCTATGATTTCCAATCTGAGCTTAGATATTGAAATTTTACACATAGAAATTGACCTCAATATGCTATTTTTGATTTTTAATGAGTATTAGATATGTCCTGTTTTTAATTCACTCGACTATCCAATCCACGGATTTTCATAATATTTTTTCTTTTATCCTTTCAAACGTTGATTTCATGCAGTTTCTAGCACCTTGTATTTAGTTGATTTTGTAATTTGTTCACCTTTTTGTTCACCCTAAAGACTATTCATGGCTTTTTCGTAATATAAAACCGCTTCTTTTTCCTTGTCTTTGGATAGGTGACCATATGTATCTAAAGTCATAGCGATATTGGAATGACCGATCCTATATTGTAATTCCTTATAAGTGATACCAGCGTTCAACAGTAAACTAGCGTGGGTATGGCGGAATGCGTGACAAGTAAAACGAGGAATACCCAAAGCCTTACACCGACAATTTATAACTTCTTGTAGTGAAACCCGTGGGAGGTATTCCCTTAAAGTTGTCGCAAAGACAACACCAGGAGCACACGCGCCAACCTCAAGAAACATCAAGCGTTGACGATTTTGATATTGTTTCAGCAAGAGAACTGTTTTTTTGTCTATGCTGATAATACGGGTACCCGCCTTTGTCTTTGTTGTCCCGATAATGTGTAGTTCCATGCTATAGGTTTTACTGATTGATATTGTACCAGCTTCTAGGTCAATATCAGACAATTCAAGGGCAGACAATTCACCAATACGACAACCAGTGGCAAGTAATAACTTAAAAATAACATATTGGTAATACTTGGTAAAGTTCCTACTTGCTAATTGTTCAGCATAATCGAGAAACTGTTTTAAGTGTTCAGGTTCGATAAACCTGACCGCCTGACGACCCGAAGCACGCAAGAAGATAGATTACTGAACGCTATCGCAGTAAGTCAGGAAGTGGATGAAATAGAGCGAGCTATCTCAAACTTGGATAAGTTATATAGTGACATACTGACAGAGAAGTATATCAAGCGACAGAAAGCAGGTTTGGCACTCTATGAAAGTTTTTACATGGGAAAGTCTATGTTTTACGAAGCATTACAAACAGCTTTGTTAGACTTTGCTTGTATATTTAAGAATGGGGAACTATTGCAGTATAAAGACGGACAGGGCTAATATTCGCAAAATACCCCCAATTTTTTAATCGGGGGTGGGTTTGTTCGTGATTCCACAACGCCGGCCCTTTCCGTGCACAATTTTCCCTTTTTGAAGTTTTTAAGATAAAAGAATTTGACAAATGCGCATAATGTGTATATAATAAATAATGTAAGGAGGTAGAGCGCTATGCCACTTACTGGAAAAGAAATGGCAAAACTTGCAGAGGCTAACGGGTGGAAAGAAATCCGAGTCAATGGAAGTCACCACCATTTCAAAAAAGAAGGATTTTCAAAAATAGTCACAATCCCAGTTCATGGAAACAAGGACTTGGGCAAAGGGCTAGAAAAGAAAATCCTGAGAGATTTGGGGCTACTTTGAAATGCCCCTCCTTTTTCGCTTTTGGAGGTAGAAACATGTTAAAATCTTACCCAGCTATTTTTCATAAAGATGAACAAGGTTATTGGGTGGAGTTCCCAGAGTTTAGTGGTGGTACTCAAGGGGATAACCTTGAGGAAGCTATGTACAATGCCCGTGATTTTTTAGAAAGCTCTATTGCCCTTTATATTGATGAGGGGATGGAGTTACCAAAAGTAAGCGATATAAAGGAGTTAAGCGCTCCTGATGGCTTTGTTTCAATGATACAAGCTGATCCAACACCGTATATTAAGAATAATAAAGCAATTAGAAAGAATGTGACAGTGCCTGAATGGTTAACAAAATTGGCAGACCGTGAGGGTTTGAACTATTCGGAAATTTTAACAACGGCTTTAGAAACACGATTACAAGTGTAAACATGATATAATACACTTACCAGCAATCAAAAAAAGCGCATCAATTCGATACGCTAGTTACTTGCCTGCTAAACTCATAAAATTTTTGAGGTTATCGCCCTTTGATAACCTTTTTTTCATTGTAAAATTTGTTCACCTTTTTGTTCACCCTGAGGGGGAACATAAGGAAATATAAAGAGATACGATTTTTTAAAAAACCAGTAATACTCAACAAAAATCAAAATCAAACCAATCAAGTGTTTTTTAACCATCGTCTACTAACAATTGGTTTTAAAATAGACCAATCTAACTCTCGTATCACTTCTTGAAGCTTGTTTATCACATCATCTAGTGTTTTAAAAGCTTTATTCTTAAACCCTCTCTTTCGAATCTCAGCCCAAACTTGTTCAATTGGATTCATTTCAGGAGTATAGGGAGGAATAAACTCAAAACCAATATTATGTGGTTTCTCTAAGGTACTTGATTTATGCCAAACGGCATTGTCCATCACTAATAAAATATAATCGTCAGGATAAGCTTCAGATAGTTGTTTGAGAAAAACATTCATCCAATCTGTATTGCAACCCCCAGCGATAATGAAGAAGGACTCTCCTGTATGGGCATCAATAGCACCATAGCAATAGCGATACTCACGAATATAGTGGCTATGTACATGCGGTCTCACCCCTTTTGGTGCCCAGGCCTTTCCAATTTTACTAATCCGACCGAAACCCGCCTCATCTTGATACATTAGTCTGACTTTATGATAGCGACGACTATTCTTGAAGCGCTTTCCTATTTTCGTGAATGAAGATTTTATTTTTAGACGCTAGAATCGTTTCGGCGTCTGCTTTTTTAGGGTGTTCTGGTCTTGGCGTCACTTTGCGCCAACCATGGCGTTTCAGAAGGGCATAGAATCCTTCCTTGGTCGTAGGGTGTCCAACCCGTTTCTGATAAGTTTCGTAGAGAGAGTTTATGGTCACAAATTCGCCATTTAGTGAAGCTGTTAACTGTTCTTTTAGAAATGCTTCCTCTTCTTGAAGGGTTAAATATTGACGGTTCCGTCCACCTCGCGTTTCTCTTACTAGAGCTGAAATCCCACCAAGCTCATACTTGCCTTGTAAGGACCAGATTGTATACTTTGAATAGCCGATAAGGTTAGTGATTTCCTTATAACTAAGCCCTTCTGCTCTGAATAGGATTACTTGAAGTCGTCTATGAAATGGGGAATAGGTTTTATCTTTCAAATAAGTTTTTAATTCGTTTGTTTGTTCGATAGTAAGTTTCATAAATCTATTATACGTTAGTTTTTGTTTTTTGAACAGTATAAAATCACGAGTTTGGGAGTTATAACACTCTCAAACGTTAGTCAAATTTCAATTCCACAACAACTCATACTTTCAAAGTCAGAACACAAAAAATGACCCCGCAAGGTCATTTTTAGTTTCTATTTCGCTTCCAAATGCCAAATATCTTCATTGTACTGTTGAATCGTACGGTCTGACGAGAAGAAACCAGCCTTGGCAATGTTGACGATAACCTTTTCCAACCAGCTGTCGCGATCTTCGTAGTCTGCTAACATCTGCTCTTTAGTCGAGATATAATCTTCCAAGTCAAGCAAGGTCATGAAGTGGTCATTGTGCTTGAGGTTATCCTGTAAGCGCCAGAGGCGTTCATCAATACCACCAGCATGACGAATGGTGTCAGAAGTGATGAAATCAATCAATGGACGGATAGCTTCACGTTCGTAGAAGGCATATGGATGGTAGGTTCCATTTGCATAGTGGTCAATAACAGTTTGGCTATCCTGACCAAAAATGTATATGTTCTCATCTCCCACCAACTCATGAATTTCCACGTTAGCACCGTCATCTGTACCAATAGTCAAGGCGCCGTTGAGCATGAATTTCATGTTACCAGTACCAGAAGCTTCTTTAGATGCAAGAGAAATTTGCTCTGAAATGTCTGCCGCTGGGATGATGAAGCTGGCTTCCGTTACGTTGTAGTTTTCAATCATAACTAACTGCAAATGTGGTGCCACTTCTGGATCATTTTTAATAACCTGTGACAAGACCAAAATCAGATGAATGATGTCTTGTGCTGTAGTATAAGCTGGTGCCGCTTTTCCACCAAAGAAGACAGTCAATGGACGCACAGGGATATTCCCAGCCTTGATGTCCAAATACTTGTGAATGACATAAAGAACATTCATTTGTTGACGCTTGTACTCGTGCATACGCTTAATTTGCACGTCAAAGATGGACTCTGGATTAACTTCAACACCTTGAGTTTTAGCAATATGACGTTGTAATTTACGCTTATTGTGCTGCTTGTTTTTATCCAACCAAGATTTCAGTTCATTGTCATTCTTGTATTCTAAAAGTTTTTCCAACTCGCTAGCATCGTGATGATAGCCATGTCCAAGTAGACCGTCCAGGTAGCTTGCCAAACTTGGATTAGCATGCATGAGCCAGCGACGGAAGGTGATGCCGTTTGTCTTGTTGTTAAACTTCTCAGGGTAAAGCTCGTAGAAGGCTTTCAACTCAGATGTTTTCAAAATCTCGGTATGGAGTGCCGCCACCCCATTGATAGAATAACCATAATGAATATCCATGTGTGCCATGTGAACACGGCCATGTTCATCGATGATATTGACAGCAGGATCATCCTTCACTTCTTTGGCACGACGATCCAATTCTACGATGAACGGTACCAAGTGAGGCACTACACGATTCAAGAAGTCAAGCGGCCATTTTTCAAGAGCCTCTGACAAGATGGTATGGTTGGTATAAGCAGTCATTTTCTTGACAATTTCGATTGCTTCATCAAATGAAATGCCACAAAGTTCCAACAAACGAATCAATTCTGGAATAACAAGTGATGGGTGAGTATCGTTGATTTGAACAACAGCATAATCAGGCAGGTCATGTAAGTTTGACCCCTTAGCAACTGCTTCGTCAATCAATAGTTGCGCAGCGTTAGACACCATGAAATATTGCTGGAAGATACGCAGAACTTTACCTTCATCGGTCGAATCATCTGGATAAAGGAAGAGGGTTAAGTTACGGAAAATGTCTTCTTTGTCAAACTCGATACCATCGTAGATGATATTATCATCAACTGAACCAAGGTCAAACAAGCGAAGACGATTCTTGCGTTCCATTTTATAACCAGGTACATCGATGTCATACAACTTAGATGTCAAGATAAAGTTAGCAAATGGCACTTGGTAAGAAATCGGTGACTCAGTCAGCCATGAACGTGGTGTAATCCACTCGTTTGGCACAGCAGACTGCTGATGGTATTCGAATAATTGTCTAAACAGTCCAAAGTGATAATTCAAGCCGACCCCATCACCGTTAAGACCTAGACTAGCAATTGAATCAAGGAAGCAGGCAGCCAAACGACCCAAACCACCGTTACCAAGAGATGGCTCCAACTCAACATCTTCAATAGCAATCAAATCCTTGCCTGCAGCAGCTAACTGGCTCTTCACCTCGTCATAGACACCTAAGTTAATCAGGTTGTTGGACAAGAGCTTACCAATCAAGAACTCTGCTGAAATATAGTAAACCTTTTTCTTCTGATCATTAGTATATTTGGCTTCACTTTGCTGTTTTGTAAAAGCAAGTAAGGCGTAGTAGAGCTCTTGGTCTGTACAATCTTCAATGCGTTTGGCATACATAGATTGAACAAAATTTTGTAAATTTATCATAAGGTTTCTCCTGTATATATTGATGTAATCATTCAGAAAGATTTCGTTCTTTCTTTGTAAACGTTTTCTAAATTATACCCTATTTATAAAAAAAGACAAGCCAACTTCCGTACAAATCGAAATTGGTTCGTCTTTTAAACGATTGCAGGTTACTACAATCAGAATTATTCTTAATTATTCTGCAATCAGAGTTTCCAAACCAACTTTCATCATATCCGTGAAAGTATTTTGACGCTCTTCTGCTGTGGTGTCTTCTTCTGGATTGACCAAGCTATCTGAAATCGTCATAATGGCAAGCGTTTGAACGCCAAACTTAGCACCTAGGTAATAAAGTGCAGCTGCTTCCATTTCGACTGCCTTGACACCTAGTTGACCTAATTCTAAGTTGCGGCTAAACAATTTTGGAGAATAGAAACTATCTGATGATAAAACATTGCCAACATGCGTTGTCATATTGAGTTCTTTGGCGATATGATAAGCCTTATCTAAAAGACCAAAATCAGCGATTTGTGGCAAATCGTACTCTGGCCAGTCAATATTGATCATACGAGAATTAGTTGCGGCTGCTTGCGCCAAAACCAATTCACGAACATGAACATCCTTGTTGAGCGAACCTGCAGTTCCTACACGGATTAGCTTTTTCACACCGTAGTCATTGATGAGTTCATGAGCATAAATCGAGATAGAAGGCATCCCCATACCTGTTCCCATGACAGAGACACGATGACCCTTGTAGGTACCTGTGTAGCCGAACATATTGCGAACTTCGTTGAAGCAAACGGCATCTTCAAGGAAGTTTTCAGCGATAAATTTAGCACGAAGTGGATCACCAGGAAGCAAAATCTTATCAGCGATTTCGCCTGGTTTTGCAGAAATATGAATAGACATGTAATGTACCTCTTTGTTCTATTTTCGAATGCTTACAACTCAGCCAAGATAGCTTTCACCAATCCCTTGAAGTTGCCCTTGATTTGCTCGGTTACTTCTACAACTTCTTCGTGATTGAGTTCAGATTGGAAACCAGCCGCAAAGTTTGTGATAGCAGAAATACCCAAGACTTTCATACCTGAGTGAGCTGCCACGATAACTTCTGGTACTGTTGACATACCGACTGCGTGGGCACCCATAGTCTTGAAGGCCAAGATTTCAGCAGGAGTCTCGTAGGTAGGACCTGTCACACCAAGGTAGACACCATCGTCCAACTTGATACTCAATTTTTCCGCAACGGCATGGGCTTTTTCACGGTATTCTTTTGTATAGGCATTTGACATATCTGGGAAACGTGGACCAAATTCTTCCAAATTTTCGCCAATCAATGGATTTTGACCAGTCATGTTGATGTGGTCTGTAATGACCATAAGGGTACCTGGACCGTAGCCGATACCACCTGCGGCATTAGTAACAATCACGCCTTCACAACCAAGAGCTTTCATGACACGGACTGGGAAAGTCACAACTTCCATCGGATTTCCTTCGTAGAAATGGAAACGACCTTGAAGTGCTAAAACCTTACGTCCTGCCAAATCACCGTAAACCAACTTCCCAGCATGACCAACAACTGTTGATTTACCCCAGTTTGGAATGTCTGCATAGTCGATGACAATGGCATTTTCAACCTCTTGAGCCAATTCACCCAAGCCAGAACCCAAAATCAAACCGAATTCAGGTTTTACCAAACCTTTTTCTTCCAAGAACGTTTTTGTTTCATTGATTTTTGCAAGTAAACTCATATTTTCTCCTTTTATAAATAATCCGACCAGTCATATTCTGGCATTTTTTCTTTGATGATTTCAAGTGGACGACAGAGGAAGGCTGTCTGCTCTCGCTCGATAATGGGGCGATTGAGAAGAGCAGGCTCTTTAACTAACCGCTCAAAGATTTCTTCTTCTGACAAGGCTAGTCGTTCTTCTTCCTTCAATCGGGTAACTGCTGAAGGTTGACTACCCATTTTTTCCAAGAGAGCTGTCAATTCAACTCCCCTTACTGGCGTTTCCAAATAATTAACCCACTTGACTTCCATATCCTGACTAGACAGCAATATTCTTAATTTTTGACACTTGCTACAGTCGGGATTGATATAGACCGTTAGCTTCTCCATTAAACTAGTTTCTCCAAGAAGCTTTCGCCAATCATTGCTGTGTCCACTCCGAAGTTTTCCGCAACGGTTGCTGAAATGTCCGCAAAATGGCCTACTGGCAAGACACCGCTACCTTTGAAAGCCTTGCTGTATGCTAAGAGTGGCACATATTCGCGTGTGTGATCTGTTCCAGCATAGGATGGATCATTGCCGTGGTCTGCAGTAATCAAGAGCAGGTCATCTTCACGCATATTGTCAATAATCTCTGGAATACGTGCATCAAACTCTTGCAAACAATCGCGGTAGCCTTCGATATTGCGACGGTGACCATACACAGCATCAAAGTCAACTAAGTTTGTGAAGGAGAAACCTTCTTCGAAGTCTGATAACTTCAGAGTATCAATCAACACATCGACACCGTGCATGTTGGACTTGGTGTGACCCATATCATTTGTAATACCTGAACCATTGAAAATATCACTGATTTTACCAACTGAGTAGGTTGGTACACCCGCATCTGCCAGTTTGTTGAGTACTGTTGCTTCAAACGGTGATACTGCATAGTCATGACGATTTGCAGTTCGTGAGAAATTGCCTGGCTCACCAACGTAAGGACGGGCGATGATACGGCCTAGAAGAGCTGGGCGTTCAAGCGTAATGGAACGAGCGTATTCACAGATACGATACAACTCATCAAGTGGAATAATATCTTCGTGGGCTGCAATCTGTAGCACAGGGTCTGCGGAGGTATAGACGATTAACTCCCCAGTTTCCATTTGGCGAGGGCCAAAGTCATCAATGACAGCTGTACCTGAATACGGCTTGTTTGCTTCGCGGATAATTTTACGACCTGAGAATTCTTCGATTTTTGTCAAAATCTCTTCAGGGAAACCATCCCAGAATGTATCAAATGGCTCAGTAATATTGAGGCCCATGATTTCCCAGTGGCCTGTCATGGTGTCTTTTCCGAGCGACACTTCTTCCAGCTTGGTCACGTAGCCAGTTGGATGACTTTCAGCAGGAACCGTCGCAAGAGCTGTGTCACGAGGGATGTTCCCAAGACCAATTTTTGCCATATTTGGCACTGCAAGACCTGCTTTTTCAGAGATGTGACCGAGAGTGTCAGATTCTGTATCTGCTACACCCGCATTGAAAAATTTATCTGAGTCTGGTGCTGCGCCGATTCCGACAGAGTCCATAACTACCAAGTGAACACGTTTAAATTTAGGCATAATTGTCTCCTTTATTTGAATAGTTAGATTCAACCAAAATCAACGTCCAACCAAGTTGCTAGACTGGAAATTATCGTTACCACATCTAATCATTTTAATGAGGTGCAATACTTATACAGTCACAGCTCTCGGCATCAAACTTCCTAACTATCAAAACTAGATACTGTTATTCGCTTCACTGCCTGCTGTTCAGCTATCGCTTTTTCAGTACCTATCATCTGACTGCTACGAGGTAAGGGGATAGATTTTTGAAGAGTCTAAACGTTCGTGTTTTCATTATACCATAAAAAAGCCTCTCATTGTACCAAAATGAGAAGCGGTTTCAATTTATTTCTTTTCGATGAGGTTCGGTCCTTCTGGTGTACCGACAATTACCTTAGAAATCAAGCCAATAAAGAGACCGTGTTCAACGACGCCAACTGTTTTATCCAGTTCATCCGCCAAGGCATATGTATCTTCTATTCTGCGCAAATCAAGGTCAATGATAAAGTTCTGCATATCCGTGATATGTTTTTCTCCATTACGCATACGAAAACTTGGACGATACCCTTTTTTCTCAAAGAATCGATAAAGATTTTCCGCTCCGTACTGCACGACTTCCACCGGCAACTTGAAGGCACCTAGGGTATCTACCACCTTAGACTCATCGACAATCCAGATGCAGTCCTTACTATTGACTGCTACCACTTTCTCCATGAGAAGCGCTGCACCACCGCCTTTAATCCCATTGAAGTCTCCATCAACCTCATCTGCTCCATCCACCGTCAAGTCCACATATTCGACTTCGTCGATATTTTTTAGGGGAATCCCAAGGGACGCAGCGTGCTCAGCCGTGGCATGAGAGGTCGTTACGCCTGTGATCTGTAGTCCTTCTTCTGCAACCCGGCGGCCAATCTCCTGCACGAAATAGTATGCTGTCGAGCCAGTACCCAGCCCAACAATCATCCCGTCCGTCACAAATTCCGCCACCTTAATCCCAACTTGCTCTTTAAGGTTTGTCATCTTTGTCTCCTTTGAAGTCATTCATGAGATAATTATACCACGAACTGGTTTAAGAGGATAGCGAATACATAAAATTAACTACTTCATTTTTTCCAGAAAGCTAGTTAATTCTGCCTGTGCTTCTGGTGTGGTGCCGACTAGCTGACCTAGCATGGCTTCAAGCTGGGCTGTAGTTGCTGCGATTTCCTTATCGGTCTGGGCCAGCTTGTCCGCAAGCTCTGTTAGTGGAACAACTGGCTCTTCCTCAAAGGTATCGACATAGCGAGGGATGTTGAGGTTGTAGTCGTTTTCCACAATCTCCTCAAAGTTAGCTAGGTGGGCAAACTTGTCCACATCCTGACGGTCTTGATAGACTTTCAAAATCTTGGCGATATGGCCATCGGTCATGATATTTTGGTTTTTGCCCTTGTCAAATTCTTTAGATGCATCGATAAAGAGAACATCTTTGCTGGTGCGGTTTTTCTTGAGAATGATGACTGTGGTTGGAATGGAGGTATTATAAAAGATGTTGGCTGGCAGGCCAATCACGGTGTCAATGGCTCCTTCTTCTAGAAGATGCTGACGGATTTTCTGCTCTGCATTTCCCCTAAAGAGAACCCCGTGAGGGAGGACAATTGCCATGACGCCTGAATGCTTGAGGTGGTAGAAACCATGAAGGAGGAAGGCGAAGTCAGCCTTGGACTTGGGTGCAAGGACACCATAGCTGGAGAAACGTGCATCTTGCAGGAAACCAGCGTCCCCACTCCACTTCTGAGAATAAGGTGGGTTCATGAGTACCCCGTCAAAGTCTGTCGGCTCGGTCGTTGGCCAGTCCGCATCAAGGGTATCACCAACATGAAGTTTTTGGTTCTCAATAGCAACCCCGTGGAGCATCATGTTCATGCGGGCCAGGTTGTAGGTCGAGGTGTTAATCTCCTGACCGAAGTAGGAAACGGTCGAAGCCTCTTTACTGTAACGTTTGGCGTTAAGAAGGAGGGAACCTGACCCCATGGTTGGGTCATAGAGGGTCATACCCTTTTGATGTTCCCGTCCGAGGAAGACAATCTGGGTCATGAGGTGGGAAACGGCTTGAGGTGTATAGAACTCCCCTGCTTTCTTTCCAGAGTCGCTGGCAAACTGACCAATCAGGTACTCATAAGCATCTCCCAAGACATCCCCATCATGGTTGCTGAGATTGAGTTCATGGAGTTCTTTGATCAGGGCTGAAATGACCTGATTCTGCTTTTGCGGTGTTGGTCCTAGCTTTTTAGAGTAGAGGTCGATGTCTTCAAAAAGGTTTTCAAAAATCTCGTTGGACTGCTCAATATCACGGAAGCCCTGTGCCAAATCTTCCAACTGGAAGTTGCTGGTGTGGACTTTTGCCACCAAGGCCGTAAAAGTCAGACCAGGCTCGATAAAGTAACCCAGCTCATCATCAAGGACATCTAGCAAATCTTCCTTAACATCTGGATCCGCAAAATTTTCTTCATAGAGCCTTTGAGCCTGTGACAAACTATCAAAGGATTCATCAAGGTTGTCACACACTGCCAAAAGCAACTTATCTGATAGGTATTTGTAGAAAATCAAGCCCAAAAGGTAGGACTTGTATTCGTTAGCGTCCATCTTGCCACGGAGAATATCCGCTGCATTCCAAAGAGACTGGTAAAGGGATTGTGAGTTGTTTGAATTGTTCATGTCTGTGATTCTTTCTAAAGATATGGTATAATAGATAAGTAGAGAAATATGACGGTGGTTCCAACTTTCTAACTGGAGGTGGTGCTTATGGAAATAAGTCCGAAATCTTACAGAAAGGCTAGCCTATACTTGATGGTAAGTAAACTTACTCATCAAGTAACGACAAATCCTATTCGATTTGTCTAAGGCTCGCACTAGCTCGATTTTTGAAAAATATCGTTTCAAAAATCTCACGTCGGAGGTACCTGCTCAAATTAGCATTAGTTGAACCAGTCTAATCTAATAATTCTTTATATCAAATAAAAAAACAAAAAATAAAACCGTCAATATTTTGGGACACTGACGATTTTATTTTAATATAAAACAAACATTGTGAACCACCGAAATGGCTCTACTAGGAGTTGGATTGCCGTCCAACTCTTTTTCTATGCTTATTTTAACAAAATATCGTCAGTTAATCAAGATTTTTATATGGTGACTTAGGGGGAATGAAACATCTGATGAAAATAAAAAATAATCCGTCCCCACTTTCGGCAAGTTGAACGGATTATTTCTGTAAATATGAGCCACCGTCTTAAACGGTTCTACTGAGAGTTGGATTGCCGTCCAACTCTTTTTCTGTGCTCATTCTATCAGAATATCAACCGTTCGTCAATAAATATAATGGGAATTAGGAGGGCGAGAGGCTAGGCAAAAAGCCCAGCGCCACTTCTTAGAGTTCGTGTCAACATCTCAGCGCAGTGGTTGATTGGCAGATTTATTCGTGTTTCACACTCCAAATCCGACCTAATCAACTGTGCGGGGGTGGGAAGACGAACTCTTTTTTATACCAGTCGAGTTCTTTCCCACTCCCTGAATTATACAAATAATTTACGGAGTAGAGTCTTTTTCATCTCTTTCAAGCTAGCCAACTTGTCCTCCACTTGAGCAATCTCTTGGTCAAGGGTTTGGAAGAAAGTGCCGATAGCTTCCTGTTCGGGGAGGGATGGGAGTTGAACTAAAATAGAACCAAATAAATCCAGATCTAAATTTCTTCGAACAATACTTGCACCTTGAACCGACGCTTGAGCATATTCAAAGAACATCTTCGGTAAACGTAAAACCGTAGCCAAATAAAGTTCATTTGGGCCATTTATATTAAATACTTTGTAACTAGGAGACACAATCCCAATTTCAAATTTAGCATTATAATTGATGTTTCCTAACCATAAATTTTGAGGTGATAAAACAACCATTCCTCTTTTTATTATTTTGTATCCAATATTACTTTCTCCACTTACACGACCTGACCTTGGTTCTATTCCACTATTAGTAGAACTCAATAATTCAAATTGATTTTCAATCTCAGATTTCTTGTTATATTCAACCAAGACTTCCCCCAACTTGACTTCCTTCCAGTCGTCTTCAAAGCCTTGGAAGCGGAGGGCTGGTTTGGTTTGTCCCTTGGCTGGAAAGAGGAGTTTGAGATAGGTCTTCTTCTGCTCCTTGAGCGTGTCCAACTTACGCTGTTGAAGGGTGATGTGGCGGTCCAGGGTGGAGAAGAAAGTGCCGATGGCTTCTTGTTCGGGGAGGGAGGGGATGACAAAATTTAATGTCGAAAAATCAGAATAACTTATACTCCGTCCATCCCTTATTCCATATGTAACTGTTTCAAGTTTTTTTATGAAATTCGGACTAGTTAACACATGTCGCCAAAATTTTGACGAGTTTTCTTCCTTAAAATCCAATATTGTGTAGGCAGGTGATGTCAGTCCCTCTATCTCAGACCATGCAAATCCTCCTTGAAATGATCGAAGATGAATTACAAATTGACCCGGTAAAACACGCTTATAATTCGCTACCGCTTCCTTATCATATTTGATGTCAATTCCTATTTCATCTCGTCTAATCATCCCAAGTTCTTGAGAAGCTGACAAAATTGGTAAATCTGCATACCCTTTGTCAGACACAATCTTAAAAATCTCCATTGCCTTCCGCAGTTCCCAAGCGTCAGTGTAGCCTTGAAAACGATAATGTGGCAACTTCTTAGTCATTTGTAACTCCAATCCCTGATAAAAATTCTTTCGAAACAATATACTCACTCCATTTTTTACCATCTACCAATCGTTCTTTATTGACTAGTAAGTAGTGTATTTGCTCGGAGTTACTAACTTTTAACTTCTTAGCCAAAGCGTCAGATCTATCAGTAATATCTTGAGAGTTATCTAAATCAACTATGATAAATTTTTTTCCATCCCTCTCTATAAGCGTTCGTATAATCCCATTTATATGTTCATCATCAATATTGAAACCAAAACCAATAGAGCAAATAAAATCAGATTGTTTTAACTGATTGTAAAAGTCAACATACTTTATTGACATATCTATGGACGTCATAGGCTTCGTACCACTTTGTGTAAATATCAATGGCACAGCAAAATGAGAGTAATTATTAAATACCTCTTTCGAAATAACAGTATTCATATAAGGATCATAGTACTCATTGAGACTTCCATTTAAAAATATAACCTCATGGTCTTTAAGTTTTTGACCAATTAAATTATTAACATAATTTGAAGTGGCTACTGTAGTTATCTCAATAGTATCTTGTTCACTTAAATCATCATAATATTCTGTGTTATCATCAGTGATAGTACATGTTCCTTCAATATATTCATGAACAGAATGTAAAAATATACTAATATTGCAAAATTTCCCCCACTCAGTTTTTGGGGTATAAAGATAATGCCAATTACTATCAATTACAGATTTGTAATCAAGAACATCAGCATAGATTTGTTCTATGATGTCAAAAGCCACATCAACAATAATATGGGGATCAATTGGTCTAGAACGAGATAATAGCTCCAGCCCCTTGACACCAGCAGACTGATAATTAACAGATAAATTTCCTCCTAGATCATCAAATATATCTAGCTCAATATCATCCTTTGAAAAAATATTCTCCTGAAGATTTTTTGACAAGGTTTCACTCATTGCTCCAATATGCAACTGAAAAGTAGACTTGATAATATCTCCTAAGAGCTCTTTTTCTTCTTCTCTTACAAATTTATATTTTTTATAGTATGTCAAAAGTATAGCCAAATAATTACTTTGAAAAAGAGCATTACCTTCCTTAAAGAAATCATTGTACCTTAATTGCTGGTTTATATTGATTTCGCTATATTCTTTTTCTAAATCCAACTTTACTTTTTCTCTAAAATCTCGTATTAAAATCCCTCTATTATTAAGAACCGATTTTGCAACTTCATCAAACTGATTTATTCGACGTACAATTTCAGAACGATTATTAGTAACTGTATCCTTTATGATATTTTCATAAACACTTTCTCTAAAAGTTGTGACCTTTTTAGACTGATACTCCTCGGGTAACCAGTTAGATGCGTATTGCGAAGTGTCAACAACTCTATCTCGATTTTCTTTAAAAATTTTCTTTGCACCTGATGCATCTCGTCTAAAAATTTCAAGTGCAAATTTTCCACCTGTAGGCATTCCATAAGAAATTTCTGCACCTGCTCCAAACAAAAATCCAACTTTGACCATTAATGAATTCTCCTTTCAATGTGAAATGATTTTAGTAAAGGGAACAAACCGCTCTCTTAATTTGATATGATATATACCACAAAATTGCCATAATAACTTTTAATTTATAATTTCAAGTCAAATCCATTTCCAACGATGACGTATTTTTGTACTTCTTCCACTTATTCTCCTTCCTACCTCCCCCTCAATGGCAGGATTTCTTCCGCAATCATGTTCATATAGTCCTCTTTGAGGGCTTTTTTGTATTTAAGCTTGTTGAGGGCTTGGTCGCCCTTGTTTTCCTTGTAGCTTGTATAGTCGTAGGTATCGACCAGGGCTTTTTCACCGATTTGCTTGTCCTTGCCGACTCGGTAGTTGTCCACGATAAACTGGAGTTCGTCTTCGCCAACACACCAATCTCGTGCAGTGGATACGACTTGCTCACGGATGGTTAGGTCAATCATCTCATCTAACTTGTGGGCGATAGATTGCCCCTTGTAATCTTGAGTATTGGTCTGAGCTTCCTGCCAGATTTTGGAGATGAGTTGGGAGAGTTTGGGATTGGTCTTGTCCAAGTCGGCGATGTAGTTGTCCACCAATTTTTTCTCTTTATCAGGAATGACTTGATTTTTACTGTCAATCAGGTTCTGGATGAGAGAGATGATATAGTGGTAATTGATTTCATCCGTACGGACAGACTCCAGCTCGTATTCAATATCAAAAGGCGTATCTTCTATGCCCTCGTCATCCTTCCGCCGTCTGCGGAGTTCTTCAATGACATTTTGGTATTGTCCAGAAAAATTCTCAATATCTTCCAGACTAAGCCCGATTTCCTTGAGAATGTCCTCTTGCTCGTAGTCTGCATAGACCTGTACGGAGGCAAAGAGCTTGTCAAATTCCTGGAAGGCCTTGGCAAAGCGTTTCAACTCGGCATCACTGCTGGCATCCAGATCTGGTGTCATTTCAGGACTTGGGGCAATAGCCAGCAACTGCTGAACTTTTTCCTTGAACTTGGCTTTTTCTTCCAACCAAGTCGGAGCCAGCACCGCAAACTCACCGCCATTTGAGTAGAGACTGAGAGCCTCGTCAACTTTTTCCTTGAAACGTTCTGGGGTCTGGAAGGTGACGATTTGTCCAAACTTCTTGCCCTCGTCAAAGAGACGGTTGGTCCGTGAAAAGGCTTGGATGATATGCTGGGGTTTCATAGGTTGCCTGTCCATGAAAATGGTAGACAAGCACGGAGCATCAAATCCCGTCAGCAAGCGATCCACTACAATAACCAAGTCCAACTGCTCCTCTCGAAAGGCATACTTATCTTTTTTCCGAGCCAAGCGGTCGTTGAGGTCAGTATTATAGGAACCAAGGGTCGCCAGAGTGAAATGCGTACCAAACATGGCATTGTAATCCTCCAAACTCTTGCTCATGTAGTCTTGGTTGGCAAAAGAAGATTCATCGTTCTCAGTAACAGAGTAGGTGATAGCAACTTTTGGAAAATCAGGCAAGACTTTTTTGACTGATTCCGAAATTGTCAGGCTCTTCTGTCCAGCCTTGACTTCTTGTATCAGGTCATAATAAGCTTGGGCACGGGCGATGGAGTTGACAGTCAGTAGGCCCTCGTAGGTTTTCCCTACACCGTTTTGGAAACCGAGTTTGCGTTTGGATTTGTTTAAAATGGCATCCAACACCGTCAGCATGTGCCGTTCATCGTCGTAAAACTCGTCTTCAATTTCATCTTCCGCCCAGCCAGGCATGGTGGTCTGATATTCCACTTGGAAACCAAGAACAGCTCGATCATGGATGGCTTCTTTGACCGTGTATTCATGGAGACATGGCCCATACTGTTCTTCTGTCGTCTGGGCTAAATCACCTTTTTGCTCCCGCTTGTTCTCCTTGAAAATAGGAGTACCTGTAAAGCCATACCAGAGTGAGTTGACAAAGAACTGTTCCAAAATCCGCTGGCGTTCTGGGGTGACAGCCCGGTGGCATTCGTCCACAACAAAGGCTAGATTTAGGTTCTTAACACGTTGGTGGAATTTCTCATGAAGCCCCTCTTCAAATTGACGCAGGAGGGTATTGAGTTTTTGAATAGTGGTGACCACGACACGGCGGTCTTCTGAAGACAGATTTTTCAACAAGTGCTGGGTATCGTCCGTCTGGTCAATATCTATCATGTCATTTTCCGCATAGGACAGAAAGGCGGAGGTAGTCTGCTGGTCAAGGTCTGTCCTATCTATGACAAAAATAGTCTTCTCAATGGATGGGATTTGCAGGAGATTGCGTGCCACCTTGTAGGAAGTCAGGGTCTTACCTGAACCAGTCGTGTGCCAGATATAGCCTGACTGACGAAGACGACTGGCTTCTCGGATGGCTTCTATGGCATGGATTTGATAGGGACGAAGCAGGATAAGGGCTTTTTTGTCGTCGTCGATAACGCTATATTGCATGACCAACTGATGAGCCATAGGGATGGAAAGGACCTCTCTGGCAAAGTCAAAGAGATGGGGCTGGGCTTGATTGTGCTTATCCACCCACTTGGTCAAGAAGCGGTCGTTGAGTTTAGTTTCCTTAGCAGCAGCGATGTAGCGGGTTTCCGTGATGTTAGACACTACAAACATTTGTAGACTCGAAAAGATACCCTTAAACTGACCTTCTTGCTCGTATTTGCGAATTTGACGGAAGGCATCCATATAAGGATGGGAACGGCTCTTGAGCTCAATCTGAATCATGGGAAGACCGTTGATTAAGAGGGTCACATCACCCCGTCTTTGTCTGGCAGCATCGCCACCTGTCACAACTTGGTTGACAACCTCATAACTGGACTTGCCCCCTGCGACATTGTGCCGCCAGATGACCTCTAGTCGGATGGTGCCCAGACTAGCATCTTCCCGCTGGACTTGAACCTTGGCAATTCCATTCTCACCTGCTAGCCACTTGGCAGCTTCGTAGAAATTGACAAAGTTGAGCTGGTTCTTGATTTGGTGTTTTTCTTGCTCTGTCAGAGGATGGTCAGCTAGATGGCGGACGTTATTGGCCTCTAGCTTAGCGAAAAAGTTTGCCCAGAGCAGTTCTTCACTATTGAGTTCAGGGCGGTAGACCCACTGACTTTCTCCACTGGTCAGATGGCGGATGAGTTCATCTTCCATCTGCACTTCATTGGCTGGCTTTTTAGTCTGATAAAGAGCCTGAGGGTCAATCAATTCCCGCTGACCAGGCAACAAGCGTAAGCTAACTTGAAAATCTTTCAAATCCTCTTCATTGACCTTTTGCAAGAGTTTGTGGAGATGCTTACGGAAACCGATTAACTGACCGTGGGCATCTGCTAATTTCTGCTCTGCTTGGGCATAGTGGTCAGGCTTACGCTTGATGTCCAGATAACCTTTGACAATATCGGTCAGGCGGGCTTGTTCCACTTGGTAAACAGCCTCCAACTCCAAGGCATTGTCCTGTCTTTCTAGTTTTTCCAGCAAGCCTGCTTGGTATTCTTCAATAGCTTTTACTTCTTCCAGCAATTCTGGTGCATAGACTGGTATGTCTAGCATAAGTTGTTGCCAAGTCATCTAGACACCTGCCTTTCGACAACGCAAAAAGCCTGCCAAGACTGGCAGGTTTTGTTTACTATGAAATTGAGTAAGAGTTTTAGATTGCTTTGATATATACGCAAACCTGTTTAGAAGTTTCATATTTCTCTCCTAAAAAATACAAAGATTATGTAGGTTAATTTTATCATATTTTAAGCTAGAATGGAATAGAAAAACAATTGATTGAGCGGGTATTCACGTTTCCCCATCCCTCATCTGTGCTTTTTTCATCATTCCATGATACACTAATAGATAAGACGATTTTAGAAAGAAAGATATATGATTACCAAAGAATTCGACACCATTACCGCTATTTCCACCCCTCTCGGTGAGGGGGCCATTGGGATTGTCCGCCTGTCTGGGACGGATGCTTTTGCCATTGCCAGCAAGGTTTTCAAAGGAAAAGACCTAGCGACTGTACCCAGTCACAGCATCAACTACGGCCATATTATTGACCCTGCGACAGGGCAAGTGCTTGACGAGGTCATGCTGGGTGTCATGCGTTCCCCAAAGACCTTCACGCGCGAAGATGTCATTGAGATTAATACCCACGGAGGCATCGCCGTTACCAACGAAATCCTCCAGCTCCTGATTCGCCAAGGGGCTCGAATGGCTGAGCCGGGCGAGTTTACCAAGCGTGCCTTTCTCAACGGTCGTGTGGATTTGACTCAGGCCGAGGCCGTCATGGATGTCATCCGTGCCAAGACCGACAAGGCCATGCACAATGCCGTCCGCCAGCTTGACGGCTCCCTCTCCCAGCTCATCAACGACACCCGCCAGGAGATTCTCAACACGCTGGCACAGGTCGAGGTCAACATCGACTACCCTGAGTATGACGACGTCGAGGAGGCGACGACAGAGCTGGTCCGTGAGAAGACCCTCCAGTTCCAAGCCCTGTTGGAAAATCTCCTTCGTACCGCCCGCCGTGGTAAAATCTTGCGTGAAGGCATCGCAACCGCCATTATTGGTCGTCCCAATGTGGGAAAATCCAGCCTACTCAATAACCTACTCCGCGAGGAAAAAGCCATCGTTACAGACATCGCTGGAACAACACGCGACGTTATCGAAGAATACGTCAACATCAAAGGCGTCCCCCTCAAGCTGATTGATACAGCAGGTATCCGTGAAACAGACGACATCGTTGAAAAAATCGGTGTGGAACGGTCCAAAAAAGCCCTTGAGGAGGCCGACCTCATCCTACTAGTCCTCAACGCATCTGAGCCCCTGACCGAGCAAGACCGCAATCTCCTAGCCATTTCAGACATGGCAAATCGTATCGTCCTGCTCAACAAGACTGACCTGGAAGAGAAGATTGAAGCTGACCAACTACCTGAGGAGGTCATTCGCATTTCCGTCTTGAAAAACCAGAATATCGACCAAATTGAAGAAAAAATCAATCAACTCTTCTTTGAAAATGCAGGTTTGGTCGAGCAAGATGCCACCTACCTCTCCAACTCCCGCCACATTTCCCTGATTGAGCAAGCCGTTCAAAGCCTGCAAGCTGTCAATGACGGTCTTGAAATGGGCATGCCTGTTGACTTGTTACAGGTTGACCTGACCCGCTGTTGGCAGATTTTGGGAGAAATCACAGGAGATGCAGCTCCAGACGAACTCATCACCCAACTCTTTAGCCAATTCTGCCTTGGAAAATAAGAACAAAAGTCATGTAAGAAAACTTGCATGACTTTATTTGTATATTAACACATAATTTCTTGTCTAAGATGACAAATTTTGATATACTAAACAGTGAAAGGAGGTCTTTCCATGAAAAAAATCATCATCTGTATTACACTTCTGTCCTGTCTAGTTTTTCCCTTTATTGGCTGGAAACTCTACGCCTACCAGCACAATAAGATTCAATTAACAGAGAAAGCTGATTTCTACTTGGTTTATCCTGGCAAGGTCGAGACTTTTCAGCTAAATGGACAAGACCCCAAACTACTTCATTCACAGCAAATGAATTCTCAAGGGTATTTTGGTTCTGGTGAAAATTACATCCTCGAAGACCGCTACCTAGTCTTTGGCAATGACCACCAGAAATTTATCCATGATAATCTTATTTCCATTGACTTTCAGGATGGGACTGTTTTGCGTAAGCCTAGCAAACATAGTACCTCGATCAGTGGTACAGATGGAAACCATTTCTATACAGCAGGTGCTTATCATACGCTTGCGCAGTTTGATAAGCAGTTTGAATCCATTCAGACGCTTGTCCTCAATGATGACTTCATCCCAAATGATCCAGTCATGGTAGACCAAACGTCAGTCTATTTAACTGGTTTTGTGAAAGATTTTTCCCAAAATGGATCTGAAGAAAATGTCCTAGTGATATTTGATAAGAAAGATTTTTCAAAACAAGAAGTTTTCGAATATGACAATACTATTTTTACAGGTCCAGGTATACTAACCAAGGGCACCATTTATATTCCTTCATTTGGCAAGAAAGCCTTAGAATACGAAGATATTCAAGAATCGAACGAACTCCTGACCTTCGATACAAAAACAAAAACATTTTCGTCCGTAGCTTTAGAACACCCCTCACCAAGCACCCTCCATGCTCTCAAAGACCAGAATCTTCTCCTCATCGAGCATCAAAATGGCATGTTTAGCCCACTTTCCTTTACTATTTACAATACCCAAACTGGCGAGCAATCCTACCATACTTTGAAGGACTTAAATCCCCGTCCCCACTACATCGACCATATCCGTCAAATTGATGACAAGCGCTTACTGATTATTTTGGCAAATCAACTCCTTATCTATGATATGGAGGCTAAAAACATTATCAACCAAACCACTCTGTCAGAAGACTACGTTTCTGGTGTTTGGATCAATCCATAAAATAAAGAACTCGGCTCAGGGAGCCGAGTTCTTTATTCTTCATCTTGTAAATCCACACTTGGCACGGTTGTCGGTAACCGCCCAATAACAAGGTATCTATCCACCCACTCCCTCCTCCAGTATACTGTTAGAAAAACAAAACTGGAGGATTTATTATGTCACACCCCATCATTCCATTGACTGTTCCCCAATCTCGCCGCTTTGAGAAGCGAGGCAGAAACGATATTATGATGAAAATTCGTCTCGGAAAAGTGGAGCTCACAGTCTTTCACACTATCAATCAAGAAACACTAGAAACAATCTTAGATAAGGTACTGTTCTATGACCATCCAACTCAGTGATTTAGGTCAAGTTTACTTGGTCTGTGGAAAAACAGATATGCGTCAGGGAATTGATTCCCTGGCCTATCTTATCAAAAGTCAGTTCAACCTGGATCCCTTCTCCGGTCAGGTCTATCTCTTCTGCGGAGGTCGAAAAGACCGGTTCAAAGCTCTTTATTGGGATGGACAGGGATTTTGGTTATTGTATAAACGTTTTGAAAATGGGAAATTGACCTGGCCAAACAATGAAGAAGAGGTCAAGGCTCTAACTTCCGAGCAAGTCGACTGGCTCATGAAAGGATTTTCTATCATTCCAAAAATAAATGTTTCAAAAAGTCGTGATTTCTATTGAAATCATGGCTTTTCTTTGTGTATAATGAGATAAAAAGAAGGAGATTGGTTATGTCATCACTAGAAAAAATTATTGAAACACAGTCAAAAACGATAGAGATGATGGCTAATGAACTCACTCTCCTTCGAGAACAGGTTGACTATCTGAGACAGAAACTCTACGGAAAATCATCAGAGAAGGTCGTATATCAACCAGGTCAGCTGAGCTTGTTTGGGGAGGAAAGTCTCCCTGAAGAAGAAGCTGACTTACCCAGTTGAAACGGAGACCATCACCTATAAACGCAAGAAAGCTAAGGGAGTTCGTCAGGCTATTTTCAGCCAGTTCACTCCAGAGATTGTGCATCACGAATTGCAGGGCGAAGACTGCACTTGTCCAGACTGTCATGGTCAGCTGAAAGAGATTGGCTCAACTGTTCAACGACAAGAGTTGGTCTTCATTCCTGCACAATTAAAGCGGATTGACCATGTTCAACACGCATACAAGTGTCAGGCATGTAGTCAGAAGAATCTAAGCGATAAGATTATCAAGGCTCCTGTTCCTAAGGCACCTTTGGCACACAGCTTGGGTTCAGCCTCTATCATCGCTCACACCATTCACCAGAAATTCAATCTGAAGGTACCCAATTACCGTCAGGAAGAGGACTGGCATAAACTTGGCCTGCCCATCAGTCGGAAGGAAATAGCCAACTGGCACATCAAGTCTAGTCAGTATTATTTCGAGCCGATTTATAACCTGTTGCACGAGAAATTGTTGGAGCAGCCTATTCTTCATGCGGATGAGACTTCCTACAAGGTCTTAGAAAATGATAGCCAGTTGACCTACTACTGGACTTTCTTGTCTGGGAAACATGAGAAAAATGGAATTACCCTCTATCATCATGACAAACGACGGAGCGGCTTAGTTGTGGAGGAGTTTCTTGGGGACTATGCGGGCTACGTTCATTGTGACATGTGGAGTGCTTATCGTCAATTAGACAAGGCTCAGCTCGTTGGCTGTTGGGCTCATGTTAGACGAAAATTTTTTGAGGCGACTCCTAAGAAGACAGATAATACTTCTTTAGGAGCCAAGGGATTAGCCTATTGCGACCGCCTGTTTGCCTTGGAGAGTGACTGGGCTGACCTGTCTACTGAGGAACGGCTACATAAACGGCAGACAGAGTTAACTCCCTTGATGGACGAGTTCTTTGATTGGTGCCGTGAACAGGCTGTCTTGCCAGCTTCCAAATTGGGTACTGCAATAGAGTATAGCCTCAAATACGAAACCACCTTCCGAGCCGTTCTCTCGGACGGTGACCTAGTCCTGTCCAACAATATGGCTGAGAGGGCTATGAAGACCTTGGTGATGGGCAGAAAAAATTGGCTTTTTTCTCAGAGCTTTGAGGGAGCCAAGTCGACAGCTGTCATTTTGAGTCTTTTAGAAACAGCTAAGCGACACGGACTTGATGCAGAAAAATATATGACCTATCTTCTAGAACACTTACCTAATGAGGAGTCGCTCGCAAAAAAGGAGGTTTTAGAAGCCTATTTGCCATGGGATAAAAATATTAAGAGAGCTTGTAAATAGAAAAAGGTTCCAGAGTCGACAGGACTTTGGAGCCTTTTCAATATACCTTGTTATTGGGCGCTTACGGTTGTCGCCGCATCATTTGTTGCCTGGAAGAGCTCTACTTTTTCAAATCCGAATAGACCTGCATAGATGGAGGTCGGGAACCGCTTGATTTTTTTATTATAGGCTGTTGCCACCGCATTATAGTCCTTGCGGGCAACTAAAATCCGATTTTCAGTCCCCTCTAGCTCGGTAATGAGGTCAGATACCTGTTGATTGGCTGTTAATTGCGGATAATTTTCCGTCACCATCAGCAAGCGAGAAACAGCCGAATCCAGCTGACTTTGTGCTTGATTGTAATCGCTGGTTCCAACTTGGCTGGAGCCGATTTTCGCACGCGCATCCGCAATGGCTGTGAAAATCTCTTCCTCATGCTCCATAGCTCCCTTGACTGCTGCCACGACATTCGGAATCAGGTCATAGCGCCGTTGAAGCTGGGTATCCACATTGGCCTGGGCATTTTCCACTTCTGCATGGCTATCAACCAGTCCATTGTATTGACCGATTGCCCCCATTCCTAAAAATAGCAGAGCGAAAACTGGGATTAGTATGGCTAACCATTTCTTTTTCATAAACATTTTCCTTTCTTACCAACCAGATGAGGCTCCGCCACCGCCACCACCGCCGCCAGACCAGCCCCCTCCACCGAATGATGAAGAAGATGAAGAATGGGAAGAATGATTGTTGTGGTAATGATGGCGGTCATCTACCAGCATCCAGAGCAGATTGCCTGGACCTCCGCCACCACGGCTGGATTTATCAATAATCATAAAGATAATGACAACGAGAATGACAATCATAAACCAGACAAAACTATCACTTTCCGCACTGGTCCTTTCTTCCATGGCTGCTAGTTGCTCTTGACCCAGACTAATCCCGTAGAAGCGATCCCCGATAGATTGGACAATGTAGGTCACTCCTCCGTCATAGTCTTCCTGACGGAAAAATTCTCTAGCATTATCTAGAATGTCCTTAGCTTCCACATCCGTCAACACCGTGGCAGCATTGTCAGAGGTTTCTATCCGAAATTCCCTGTCGGCTATGGCAATCACCAAGAGAATGCCATTGTCTGTCCCTGCAAAGCCAACTTGCCAGTCACGGAAGGTTGCATTGGCCAGACTTTCAATATCAGTAGAAAGACTTTCCGTCACATAGACCCCAACCTGTAACTGCTGTTCACTTGCTGCCCAGGTCTGATTGAGCTGGTCAATGTTGGCAATGGTTTCACTAGAAAGAAGCTGGGTTTCATCAACCACCGTCGTATCAATTGGACGGGGCGGGATTCCCTCAGCTCCTACCAGACTAGGCTGACCTAGACTGAACAATAAAAGCAAGAACCCTAATAAATAGAACAGATACTTTTTCATACGGCACCTCCTCTGAAGGTAGAAACAGTTTCTTTATATTATTGTATCATTTTTACCTTATTTTTCAAGTATTTGCATAAGTATATTTTGTAAATTTGGAATGATTTCCGCTTGAAACCAGGGATTCTTTGCCTGCCAGATATTGTTTCTAGGTGATGGATGGGGCAAAGGAAAATAAGTGGGAAGGTAATCATCTGCATGCTTCACTCTCTCCGTCAGGTTCCTTTGGGATTTTTCCAGATAATATTCTTGAGCATAGTTACCTACCAATAAGGTCAGCTCAAGCTCTGGCAGTTGGTCCAGAATCAGCTGGTGCCATTTGGGCGCAAAATCCTTGCGAGGCGGTAAATCCCCAGACTTCCCTTTTCCTGGATAATAGAAATCCATTGGAAGAATGGCAAAATGACCCGATTCATAAAAAGTCTGACGATTCACGCCCAACCATCGACGAAGGTTGTCACCACTGGCGTCGTCAAATAAACGCCCTTTTCCCTGGGTTTTCAAGCCAGGTGCCTGTCCAATAATGAGAATTTTTGCGGTCGAAGGGGCTTGGAAAAGGGGAGCTATTCCCTTGTTTGTAAAGTCTCGGTTAGCAACATCCTCAATGATGGCTTGACGAATATCAGCAAGTTCCATGATGTCCTACTTTCTTAACCATGGTCACATCTTCTTCTAAGGCTCGGAAACCGCATTTTTTGTAGAAAGAATAGGCTGAAAGGTTGCGTTCGGTTTGCAGAAAGATATGAACAATCTGTCTTCTCTCCAACTGCTCCTCAATTCTTTTTAGGAAATCTTGTCCGATTCCTCTGCCTTGGCAGTGACGAGAGATACATAGCTCTTCAATTCGATACTCTGTTCCCTCATACCAATAGCGAATGTAACCAAGTGACAGACTAATCAATTTTTCCTGGTCAAACAAGCCAAAACAGAGTGCTCTTGGGTGTCCCAGTAAATCACCTAAGTAGCAATCTAATTGTTCCTCATCCGACCAATCATCATTCCAAGGTTCTTGGCTGAAAACAGACAAAAATAATTCTTTAACCATTTCCATGTCTGAAAAACAAAGTTCTTTCAGTTCCATATTTCCTCCTAAAAAAGACGGGCGTACCCGTCTTGATAAGAACCTGTATTCACAAGTAAAGTACTTTGATATAAGAGATAGTTTTTCGCTAATCAAGGCAGTTTTTTGAGGGAATACTGACTGTATTTTGAAAAAAACTAACGATGAGGAGCTGAAAAACTAGCCTTAGACAAAAGTGCTGTACTGTAAATATGGGTTCGTATTATTTGATTAATTCATAGATAGCTTCTGCATAGATGGCAGCTGCACGGTAGAGTTGCTCAACTTCGATAAATTCGTTGGCTTGGTGCATGGTGTTGATATCGCCTGGGAACATGGCTCCGTAGGCAACGCCACGCTTGAGCAAGCGTCCAAATGTTCCGCCACCGATGACTTGTTCGTGACCTTTCAAGCCTGTGTGTTTTTCGTAAACAGACAAGAGGGTCGCAACCATTGGGTCATCGATTGGGCAGTAATGTGGGGTATGGCCATGCTCAGACAGGCTAACAGCTTCCACGCCCAATTTTTCCAAACCAGCCTTGATGGTTTCAGGGTTGGTATTTTTTGGATAACGGAAGTTGAGAGCAATGGTGTTGTCAGATGAGGTTTCATCAAACTTAAAGACACCTGCGTTCATAGAAAGATCTCCCATTTGCTCATCGTAGATGGCTACGCCGAGTTTTTTAGCATCATGGTCTTCCAGAAGGACTTGTTCTGCCAAATCAAGATAGGATTTTGCTGCTCCGTCAAAGGCGAATTGGCTGAGGAATTTTGCCAAGTAAGTTGCTCCGTTGACACCTTCTTCTGGGGTTGAACCATGGGCTGATTTTCCGATGACGGTCACTTGTACCTGTCCGTTTTCAAGGGTTTCCGCGTCAGCTTTTAGGCCGTAAGCGGCTGTGAAATCTGCCAACTTGCTGTCCAGGTCTGCTAGGTCGCCAGAGATAATAGCTGTCGCAGACTCAGGCACCATGTTCTCACGCAAACCGCCTGTGAAGGAATGCAGTTTAGCAGCTCCGCTATTTTCCCCCGCAAAATGCAAGTAAGCTGTGATATTGCCCTTTTCGCCGTTGATAATCGGGAACTCAGCGTCTGGAGAGAATCCGAAATCTGGCAGGGGAAGCCCGACGTGCTCAAAGTAGTAATCCATATCCGCCCAGCCTGACTCTTCGTCGGTACCGACGATGAAGCGGACTTTTTTAGAGGTCGGAAGGCCCAACTCCTTGATGATTTTCAAGCCGTAGTAGCAGGCCATGGTCGGTCCTTTGTCGTCAGATGAACCGCGGGCAAAGAGCTTGCCATCGATGATTTGTGGCTCGTATGGGTCAGTGTTCCAACCGCTTCCTGCTGGCACCACGTCCAAGTGACCGAAGATACCGAGGACTTCGTCACCCTCGCCAAACTCAAAGTGACCTGCGTAGTTATCGACATTTTTAGTCGGATAGCCGTCACGCTGAGCGATTTCAAGGAACTTGTCCAAGGCACGCACTGGTCCAGGTCCAAATGGATGCTGGGCATCTGCCTGGCTGTCGTCACGCTCAGAATTGATGCGTAAGAGGTCAAAGAGGTCCGCTAGGAACTCATCTTTGCGTTTGTCAAACTCTGCTCTAAAATTAACTGTCATGTGTTCTCCTTTTCAGTTTCAAAGTAAGACTATTTTATCATAAAATGAAAGAGATTTCAGAAGTAAAGCGAAGAAAAAAAGTTGGTCCCCCAACTTCTTTCTATTTTTTCCAGGCAGAGCGTTCTGCTACAACTGTAAACAAGACATCGGTTGATGAATTGAGGGCTGTTTCACAAGAATCTTGAATCACTCCGACTACAAATCCTACTCCAACAACCTGCATGGCGATTTCATTAGGAATACCAAATAGGCTACATGCTACTGGAATGAGGAAAAGCGAACCTCCTGCTACACCTGATGCACCTGCAGCTGATAGAGATGCGACAACAGATAAAAGAAGGGCCGAACTGAAATCAACACTGATGCCAAGTGTATGAACAGCTGCCATTGTTAAAATATTAATCGTAATAGCCGCGCCAGCCATATTAATTGTGGCACCGAGCGGAATGGATACTGAATATGTATCTGAGTCAACTCCTAATCGTTTTGCTAACTGCATATTGACAGGGATATTTGCTGCTGAACTTCTTGTGAAAAAGGCAGTTACACCGCTAACACGGAGACATTCCAACACCAAGGGGTAAGGATTTTTTTCATTACAAGAAAAGCAATCAAGGGATTGACAACAAGCGCGACAAAAATCATGCTTCCAACCAAGAGTAAGAGCAGTAAACCATAGTCTTTTAAAGCTGTCAGACCATTATTTGCAATGGTATCGAAAACCAAGCCCATGATACCAAATGGTGCCAGACCAATAATCCAGCCTACAACTTTAGAAGTCACTTCTGCCGCAGATTGCAATAAATCTTTGGTTGTCTTGCTTGCATGACGAAAGGCCAAGCCAAACACTGCCGCCCATGTCAAAACACCAATATAATTAGCCGTTGCAAGAGCATTGATTGGATTGTCGACTATTTTCAATAACAAATCTTGGAATACTTCAGCAATCCCTTGTGGAGGAGTAATGTCCGTAGTCGTTGTAGTAGAAAGAACTAGTTTAATAGGGAATAAATAGCTTGCTCCTACAGCAATGAAGGCCGCCGCAAAAGTACCAAATAGATACAAGCAGATAACTGTCCTCATATTCGATTTTTGACCAGCAGGAGCTTGTGATAGAGCATGTGCAACTAGTGTCAGAACCAAAAGAGGGGCAATGGCTTTTAAAGCGCCAACAAAGAGATTTCCCAAGAGAGAAATCATCGTGAACTGAGGAACACTCAATCCCAAGACTAATCCTAATACGACCCCAATACTGAGTTTCCGTATTAAACTAATCTTTTTCCAGATAGAAATTATATTTTTCAAACAATTACCTCCAAACAAACATTTTTCCATATTAGCAGAAAAACGAGGCTTGGTCAATAGAATAAAAAATGAGTATCAGGTAGTGAAAATCTGAAAAGCATGTAATAACATTTTCGTCTTTGCAAACTGAACCAAAAAGCCACCTTTCGGCAGCTTGCTTTTTATGTCAATTCATTAAAATCCCATACATCGTCAACCCAGCCTTCATAGAAATCAGGCTCGTGGCAAACCATGAGAATGGAGCCCTTATAGGCTTGAAGGGCACGTTTGAGTTCATCCTTGGCATCCACATCCAAGTGGTTAGTCGGCTCGTCGAGAACCAGGACATTGTTTTCACGGTTCATAAGCAAACAGAAGCGAACTTTGGCCTGCTCACCACCTGAAAGGACTTGGATCTGGCTTTCGATATGCTTGGAAGTCAGACCGCAACGAGCTAGAGCAGCCCGAACTTCTGCTTGATTGAGGGCTGGAAAGGCATCCCAAACGGCTTCCAGTGGCGTCTGACGATTACCACCAGCTACTTCTTGCTCGAAATAGCCTAGTTCCAAATACTCCCCACGCTCCACAGAACCACCGAGCGGTGGAATAATACCCAGCAAACTTTTAAGAAGAGTGGATTTACCGATACCGTTGGCACCGACAATGGCAATCTTCTGGTTGCGTTCAAAGGTCAGATTGAGCGGCCTACGTGTCAAGACACGGTCATAACCAATTTCCAAATCAGTCGTTTGGAAGATAAAGCGACTTGGAGTTCGAGCCATTTTGAAATCAAATGATGGCTTTGGTTTCTCTGCTTGAAGCTCAATAATCTCCATCTTGTCCAGCTTCTTCTGACGAGACATGGCCATGTTTCGAGTCGCAACGCGGGCCTTGTTGCGGTTAACGAAGTCCTGCAAATCCGCGATTTCTTTCTGCTGGCGTTCGTAGGCAGCCTCTAACTGAGCCCGCTTCATAGCGTGTACTTCTTGGAATTGGTAGTAATTGCCTGTGTAGCGAGTCAAAAGCTGATTTTCCACATGGTAGACAATGTTAATCACATCATTCAAGAAAGGAATGTCATGCGAAATCAAGACAAAGGCATTTTCATAGTTCTGCAAGTAGCGTTTGAGCCAGTCAATATGCTCTGCATCCAAGTAGTTGGTCGGCTCATCCAGAAGCAGGATATCAGGCTTCTCCAAGAGCAATTTTGCAAGAAGAACCTTAGTCCGTTGTCCCCCTGATAACTCCGTCACATCCTTGTCCATGCCATAGTCCATGACACCAAGCGCACGCGCAACTTCGTCAATCTTGGCATCCAGCGTATAGAAATCACGACTTTCCAGACGATCTTGCAGTTCGCCAACCTCTTCCATGAGGGCATCCATATCGGCACCCTCTTCTGCCATAGACATGTAAATGTCATTGATACGAGCTTCTGTCTTGAAGAGTTCATCGAATGCTGTCCGCAAGACATCACGGACTGATTGACCCTTTTCTAGTTTAGCATGCTGGTCCAAATAACCTGCCGTTACATAGCGGGACCATTCTACCTTGCCCTCATCTGGCTGCAATTGACCTGTCACGATGGACATGAAGGTCGATTTCCCTTCTCCATTGGCACCGACAAGACCGATATGCTCCCCTTTCAAGAGACGGAAGGAGACATTCTCAAAAATCGTGCGGTCACCAAACCCATGACTTAAATTCTTTACTTCTAAAATACTCATAATTTCCTCACAACATCAAAGAACTGGAGTAACCAAACTCCAGTTTTTACTTTTATTCTCGCAGTCTTGAGTGGAACTACTAGCCACCTAATCAATCTGGTGGTTCAAGACAATGAAATCATCTTAACAAATGATTGATTTCTGCTTAAATTCCAATTTCCGCACGGACCACATCAGCAATGGTGTCCACATAGTAATCGACTTCAGCATCCGTTGGCGCTTCTGCCATGACACGCAAGAGGGGCTCAGTACCACTTGGGCGAACCAAGATACGACCGTTGCCAGCCATTTCTGCTTCCATTTTTTCAATGATAGCTGCAATAGCTGGCACTTCCATAGCCTTGTCCTTCATGCTGTTTTCCACACGGATATTGACCAATTTTTGTGGGTAAATGGTCACTTCTGCTGCTAATTCAGAAAGTGTTTTACCAGTTTCTTTCATGATTTTGGTCAATTGCACAGCGGTCAGCTGGCCGTCGCCTGTGGTGTTATAATCCATCAGAATCACATGTCCTGACTGCTCACCACCGACATTGTAGCCTTCCTTGCGCATTTCTTCAACCACATAACGGTCACCAACAGCGGTCACTGCTTTTTCAATACCTTCACGATCCAAAGCCTTATGGAAACCAAGGTTGGACATAACAGTTGTCACAATGGTATTTTTAGCTAGTAACCCCTTTTCTGCTAAGTACTTGCCGACGATATACATGATGCGGTCGCCATCTACCAAATCACCATTTTCATCAACGGCAATCAGTCGGTCACTGTCTCCGTCAAAGGCAAGTCCGATTTGACTGCCAGTTTCTTTCACCAATTCCTGCAATTTTTCAGGATGAGTTGAGCCAACGCCTTCGTTGATGTTCAAACCGTCTGGCTTTTCAGCCATTACAGTCAAATCTGCTCCCAAATCCGCAAAAATTTGACGAGCAGAGGTTGAGGCAGCGCCATTGGCAGTATCCAAGGCAACTTTCATACCTTCTAGCTGAATACCTGTTGAAACAAGGAAGGATTCGTATTTACGCAAGCCTTCTGGATAATCTACCACATCACCCAAGCCTTGTGCAGATGGACGAGGAAGTGTATCTTCTTCAGCATCCAAGAGAGCTTCAATCTCCGCTTCCAATGCATCATCCAATTTGAAACCATCACCAGCAAAGAATTTGATACCGTTATCTTGCGCTGGGTTATGACTTGCAGAAATCATGACACCTGCACTTGCTTTTTCAGTTTTGACTAGGTGGGCAACACCCGGTGTCGCCAAAACTCCCAATTTATACACATGAATCCCTACTGATAGAAGTCCTGCAATCAAGGCAGCCTCTAACATTTGACCTGAGATACGTGTGTCACGCGCCACAAAGACACGAGGTACATCCGTTTCATGTTGACTAAGAACATAACCACCAAAACGACCCAATTTGAATGCTAATTCTGGCGTTAATTCTACGTTTGCTTCTCCACGGACACCATCTGTCCCAAAATATTTACCCATTTTCATAACCTCTTATTTTGTTTTTGTAAGTATAATTTGCATATTTGCTTCCGTCTGAGACAGTACAACTGGCAAGACATTGCCGTCGCTATCTACAGCCTGTAATTTAGCTGTACCACTATAATTCTCAGACAGATTGCTCACATCCATCGCAACAGCTTCGACCCGATCAATCTTCGCCATTGTTTCTTCATCCGTTGTCACTTTAACGGTATCTACGTTGACCGAAACCTTAGACAGACTGTAACCCTCTGCCAATTGATTACTATATACTCTACCAGCTACCGGGAATGCCTTGCTAACTTTTTTACCAATCTTAACGGTAATCGCATCTGGTGCTAGTGTCGCACTCACTCCTGCTGGCAAATTAGTCAATTGTAGCTTGACAGTCTGTGTCCCATCACTCAACTCTCTCAAATCCGCAGTCACTTGAAACGTCCGAGTTGACTCATCGGATTCTCTCTGTAGGAGAACACGATTAGAGCCCCTTAATTCAACTGCTACTGTCGAAGAAAATCCGGAAATAAAATACTTGTTTGTATCATATTCAATCTCAATCGGTACATTGCTCAGTGTGTGAACATAGGTTTCTGACTCCGTGTTCTGTGCAGCTGATTCTGAATTTTTATAGTTGGTGGTTGTTGCATAGAAAAAGAGCAACAATGCTAGAAAAATAGATAAGGCTAAGTGACCTACAGCTTTAAACTTATCGTTCATGTTTGCCACCTCCTAATCGCTTCCAGATGGACTTTTTCTCTACATTTTCAGAAATAAAAGTCGCTCGCAACTCTGCTTCAAACTCATCCAAAGTCAAATCATGTTTAAATATCCCGTTTCGTGCAATAGAAATACTGCCAGTTTCTTCAGAAACAATAAACACAAACGCATCAGATACCTCCGATAAGCCAATGGCTGCACGATGTCGTGTTCCAAATTCCTTTGAAATTCCTGCGCTCTCTGACAGGGGCAAATAAGCACAAGCAACAGCTACCTTGTCTTCCTTGACAATTACAGCCCCATCATGTAGCGGTGTATTCGGGATGAAAATATTTATTAACAATTCCTGAGATATATCCGCATTGAGTGGAATCCCCGTTGCTCTATATTCTTGCAATGTTTGGGCTTGTTCTACTGCCACAAGTGCACCAATTTTACGCGGAGACATATAAGCAACCGATTTGAGAAAAGCAACAATTAACTTTTCTTCTGCACTCACTGTATTTGTCCCAAAAATCTGAGTTGTTCTACCGAGTTTTTCAAGCATAGCGCGCAACTCTGGTGCAAAAATAACTACTGCTGCAATAACCCCATACGTGATTACTTGATTAATCAGCCAAGCAATCGTCTGCAGACCGAATAAACTCGCTATAATCTGGACAATAATGAAGAGAAAAACCCCTCGAATCAATGTCATAATTTTAGTACCTGCAATAGACTTACTAAAATTATAAATCAAATAAACAACTATACTAATATCAATTAGGTGCAACAGTGCGGTCCAAGGATTGGCTATCAAACTCGACCAATACCCTGTATCCAGTAACTGGTTTAGGTTTAACATATCATTCTCATACTTTCTAACTCATACATAGTAATGTACCCATTATACCATATTTTCCCCTTTTCTTTAGAAAATAGTGACCTTCCTGTTAAAAATAGTACAGATTTACTGCAGGAATATATCACGTTCCAACACACTCCATTCTAGAAAATCAGTGACCTTTATGATAAAATAGTCCCATGAAAATAAATACAGCTTTGGGTATTCTAGCAGGAAAAGGTTCCCAGTTCATTTTGAAAAAACTAGGACGTGGTACTACCCTACCTGGAAAAATTGCCCTCAAATTCGATAAACATATTTTAGATAGTTTGGCTAAGGATTATGAAGTCGTTGTTATTACTGGAACCAATGGTAAAACTCTAACAACAGCCTTGACCGTAGGTATCCTTCAAGAAGCCTTTGGAGAAATTACGACCAACACCAGCGGTGCCAATATGATTACAGGGATTACGGCAACATTTTTATCTGCCAAGAAAAACAAAAATGGTAAGAAGATTGCCGTCTTGGAGATTGACGAAGCAAGTCTTGCCCGCGTGACCGACTTTATCAAGCCTAGTCTGATTGTCTTTACCAATATCTTCCGTGACCAGATGGACCGCTACGGTGAGATTTATACCACCTACCAGATGATTTTGGACGGGGCTGCCAAGGCTCCTCATGCGACCATTCTCGCCAACGGTGACAGCCCGCTTTTTAACTCGACAAACGTTATCAATCCAGTAAAATACTACGGTTTTGCGACGGAAGAACATGAACCTCGTCTGGCCCATTACAATACCGAAGGCGTTCTCTGTCCTCATTGCCACCAGATTATCCAGTACAAGCTAAATACCTACGCTAACTTGGGCAGCTATATCTGTAACAACTGTGGCTTTTGTCGACCTGAGCTGGACTACAAGTTAACTGAACTGAAAGAGATTACCAATACTTCTTCCACCTTTGCTATTGACGGTCAGGATTATAAGATTAACATCGGAGGCCTCTACAACATCTACAATGCCCTAGCAGCTGTCAGCGTAGCAGAATTTTTCGGCGTATCTCCTGAAAAAATCAAGGCAGGATTTGACAAATCAAAGGCAGTCTTCGGTCGCCAAGAAACATTTAAGTTGGGTGATAAAGATTGTACATTGGTCTTGATTAAAAACCCTGTCGGTGCAACCCAGGCTATTGAAATGATGAAACTGGCTCCATACGATTTCAGCCTGTCCGTCCTTCTCAATGCCAACTACGCTGACGGAATTGATACCAGCTGGATTTGGGACGCTGACTTTGAACAAATCACTCAAATGGACATTCCACAAGTCTTTGCAGGCGGTGTTCGTTCGTCTGAAATCGCCCGTCGTCTCCGTGTGACTGGCTATCCTGAGAACCAGATTACTGAAACACCAAAACTAGAAGACATCATGACCTTGATTGAGCAATCGAGTAGCCAACATGCTTATATTTTAGCTACTTATACAGCTATGCTCGAATTCCGTGACCTGCTGGCTCAACGCCAAGCCGTTGGAAAGGAGATGAAATAATGGTCTATACGTCATTAAAAAGTCCTGAAAAAGACTACACTTATGATCTCCACATCGCCCACCTCTACGGTGATTTGATGAACACCTACGGGGACAACGGCAACATCCTCATGCTCAAGTATGTGGCTGAAAAGCTGGGGGCTCGTGTTCAGGTGGACATCGTTTCACTGACTGATGATTTTGATAAGGATTACTATGACATCGCCTTTTTCGGTGGTGGTCAAGACTACGAGCAGTCTATTTTAGCCAAGGATTTACCGATAAAAAAAGACAGCCTAGCAGACTTTATCGAAAACGATGGTGTCATGCTGGCTATCTGCGGTGGCTTCCAGTTGCTCGGTCAATACTACATCGAAGCTGGCGGCCGCAAGATTGACGGACTGGGTATAATGGGCCACTACACCCTCAACCAGACTAACAACCGTTACATCGGTGACATTAAAATTCACAATGAGGAGTTCAACGAAACCTACTACGGTTTTGAAAACCACCAAGGTCGTACCTTCCTAGCTGACAACCAAAAACCGCTGGGCAAGGTTGTCTATGGTAATGGCAACAATAAGGAAGACGGTGGCGAAGGCCTGCACTACAAAAACACCTTCGGCAGCTACTTCCACGGGCCCATCCTGTCCCGCAATGCCAACCTAGCCTACCGCCTGGTCACAACTGCCCTCCGTAAAAAATATGGACAAGACATCCAACTTGCCAGCTACACTGACATCCTCAGTAAAGAAGTCGCTGAAGAATACGGCGATGTAAAAAGCAAGGCAGAATTTGAGAAATAAAGCAAAACCGCTTCTGATATCCAGAGGCGGTTTCATTTTTTATATCGTTCCTACCAAAAGCACTCCCTCAACCGTAATCTCGGTCAACTGGCTCAAATCCAACTTGGACTGGTCTACTTGGAAAAAGAGGGGTGTCATGTCTGCCAAGACTTGAGTATGGGCGGCTGTAATCGGCAGGGTCCGGCTGACCAGTACTTGCTCCACCTGCCCCACGTAAGACTTGAAATGGTCCACGATTTCTTGGTTGTCATAGGACTCCTTTCGGAGTTGGTCTTTGGCTAAATGGCGGAGCTCCTTGAGGTGATTGGGGCCTGGGACTAATTTTAGAATTGCCCCACCAGTTTTTAACACTCTGGCAAACTCCTGATAATTGGCTGGGGAAAAGATGTCCAAGATACCGTCAATCGTCTTATCTTGAATAGGCAACTTGGTCAAGTCACCGACAAACCATTTGACCGACTTAGTCCTGTCAGATTTGGCTGCTAGGAGAATGGAATCCTTGGAAATATCAAAAGCAAGAATGTCCAAGTCCATTTTCTCGGCTAATTTGCGGGAATAAAACCCCTCTCCACAGCCGATATCCAAGACAGACCGCAATCCCAGCTCTGCTATTTTTTCCTCCAAAGCCGCATAGAGATGATCGTAATAGCCCGCCTCTAAAAAGGCCTGACGGTTTTCAAAGCTAGACTTGTGGTAGTTGGCAGACTGCTTGACCTGGGGGGCCAGATTGACGTAGCCCTGCTTGGCAATGTCAAAAGTGTGGCGGTTGGGACAGCGGAGGCTGTTGAGGTCAAGACCAAGAGCCTGCCCACAATGTGGACAGGCGAAAAATTGGTCGCTATTGGCAAAACGTTGGTGTTTGGTCATCTTATTTGTGTTCTTTTCTAAAGCGATACAGGGCTAGTCCTGATAGGAGCGTGGCAATGGCTCCTGTAAAGACCAGCAAGTAGCCGACTGGAATGAGATAAAAGTTTTCATGCAGAATGCCCTTGGCATCAATATACTCGACCGAGTTTGCCTTGATGACAAAGCAGACAAAGCCGAGAAGCATGAGAAAACTACCGATAATGGTAATAGTCAGGTGCATCTGGGTACGGCGGCCTTCACGACCGTCTTTTACAAGTTTTTCTGTCATGTTGTTCATGTCAGTTCCTCCTAAGATAAGGTGATCTAAGGAGATCGAAAAGACAGAGGACATGAGAATCAAGAGTTCCAAATCAGGTAGATTCTTGTCATTTTCCCAGTTGGAAACGGCCTGCCTGGTCACATTGAGTTTGAGGGCAAACTGCTCCTGGGTCAAGCCTTCCTTCTTTCGTAAGTCCTTGATTTGCTGTCCAAAGTTCATTTCTTCTCCTTTCAGGATCCTGTCTGGCAGGTCCTAAACTCATCTTAGCTTGTTGGTCAATGTTTACCAAGAAAGACTAGCTTGCCCTAGACTTTTTCAGCGAAAGGTGGTCTTGCTAACTCCGAAAGACTGGCTTGCAAACCGTTCTGTCAAGGATTTGAGCCTCTTGTCAACTCCCTGTCAACCTACCCCATCTGCTCAGATAATTCTTCCCATTCTTCCATGAGATTTTCTTGTTGGGCAGTCAATTGATCGATTTCTTTTTGGTAATCGGTCAGCTGGCCGATGTCGTTGGTTTCTAGCATGGCTTGGCTGAGCTCGCTCAGGCGGTTTTCGATGGCCTCAATTTTTACCTCGATTTGCTCGATGCGACGGGCTAGTTTGCGTTGCTCTTTTTGGTTTTCCTTTTGAGCTTGGTAATCTATGGCTCCGGCTGATTGGCTAGTACTTTCTAGCTGGTCAGGCTGGGCTTCTGCTTCCTGCTCTGCCTTTTTCTCCAAATAATAGTCATAGTCGCCCAAGTAGAGCGTGGAGCCAGTTTCCGAGATTTCTAGGACCTTGGTGGCGACGCGGTTGATGAAATAGCGGTCGTGGCTGACAAAGAGCAGGGTGCCGTCAAACTCGATAAGGGCATTTTCTAGGACTTCCTTGCTGTCGATGTCCAGGTGGTTGGTCGGCTCGTCGAGGATGAGGAAGTTGTTGTTTTCCATAGATAGCTTAGCAAGAAGCAGGCGAGCTTTTTCCCCACCAGATAGCATGGAAACAGACTTTTTGACGTCATCGCCTGAGAAGAGAAAGGCTCCTAGGCGGTTACGGATTTCCACTTCAGGCGTGGTCGGAAAGGCTGACCAGAGCTCCTCCAAGACCGTGTTGGAAGGCGTTAGGGCCGACTGGGTCTGGTCATAGTATCCCACTTCCACGTTGGCTCCTAGCTTGGCTTCTCCTTTGATAAATGGCAGAGCTCCGATGATGGATTTGAGCAGGGTAGTTTTTCCGATTCCATTTGGTCCGACAATGGCAATGGCATCCAGCTTTCTTTGGTCAATGGAAATAGGCTGGGAAAGAATGTTTCCATCGTAGCCCACCGCAGCATTTTCCACTGTCAAGACGATATTGCCAGAAGTCTTGTCCGACTGGAAAGTCATGTTGGCAGACTTCTGACCAGTTGTTGGCTTGTCCAGTCGCTCCATCTTTTCCAACTGCTTGCGTCTAGCCTGGGCACGCTTGGTGGTCGAAGCACGGACAATATTTTTCTGGACAAAGTCTTCTAACTTGGCAATTTCCTTCTGCTGCTTTTCATAGTTTTGCAGTTCCGTTTGCAACTTCTGCTCTTTGAGCTCAACAAACTGAGAATAATTACCCACATAACGGTCCAAGGAATGCTTGGTCAAATCAAGCGTCAGAGTCGCTACCTTGTCCAAGAAATAGCGGTCATGGCTGACAATAATCAAGGCTCCCTTGTAATGAACCAGATAATTTTCCAACCAAGCAATCGTTTCGATGTCCAGGTGGTTGGTCGGTTCGTCCAACACCAAGAGTTCTGGGCTTTCAAGAAGCATTTTTGCCAGAGCAAGTCGAGTATTTTGACCGCCAGAGAGTTCGGAGATTTTCATTTCCCACATGGTCTGGTCAAACTTAAAGCCGTTCAAAATGGCACGAATATCCGCCTCATAGCTGAAGCCACCTGCCAGACGAAATTCTTCCGACAGACTATCATAGGTTTTCATCAGTTGATCTAGGTCGCTACCAGATAGGCTGCCCATCTGCTCTTCCATAGACCGCAGGCGTTTTTCCGTCGTCCGCAGGTCGTCAAAGACATGAAGCATTTCATCGTAAATGGTATTTTCTGACTCAAAACGGCTGTCCTGTGCCAGATAAGAAAGGGACAAATCACGCTTGGTTGAAATATCACCGCTGGTCGCTGCTTCTTCTCCGACAAGGATTTTAAGAAGAGTTGACTTGCCAGCCCCATTTTTTCCGACAAGGGCAATCCGATCCCGCTCGTCCACTTGAATGTTGATATTGTTAAATAAAACTTCGCCCGCAAATGAGCGTTCAATCTTGTTTCCGCTTAGAATAATCATAGCAATATTGTACCATAAATTAGCCGAACCATGACACCTGCTATTCACCAAAAATATAGATAGCCAATCCTTCTACCCAAAAAAGCTCTATAATGTCGTCAATGGTTGAAACCACTAGCGAATTATAGAGCTATTTTTGATACGTCCCAATTAGTTTAGTTTAACGAAGAGTTCGCTTTTCTACTGCAATACAGAATTCTGTTAACTCTCTCAGTTCTATCTACAAACTGAATACCATTATGAAATATCATCATCTTCTCGCTCCTTACGACGACGTTTAGCCATAAGTGCAAAGGCTCCTCCTAACATTGTGGCACTCAACAATCCTGATACTGAGGACTGGGTCTCACCTGTATTAGGTAGCTTAGTTGCCTTCCGATTCACTGGTTTTGCAACTTCAGAAGTCATCGCAGACATACTTGCTGACGTGGACGCCGATGTACTTGCGCTAGTTGAGACACTTATGCTTGCTGACAACGATTGAGAGGTACTTATGGATTCAGATACCGATTGAATATCAATTTTTGGTAATTCCATGGAAGTACCACCAGCATTTGATACAATCCAAATCTCTGACGCACTTGTCGAGGCGGATGTACTTGCACTCATTGAAGCAGATGTACTTGCGCTAGTCGATGCGGAGGTACTTGCCGACGTTGAAGCGGACATGCTTGCTGACGTTGAAGCAGACGTACTTGCCGACGTTGAGGCGGACGTGCTGGCTGACGTTGAGGCGGACGTACTTGCCGACGTTGAAGCGGACGTGCTGGCACTTGTCGAGGCAGACGTGCTTGCCGACGTTGAAGCACTTGTGCTTGCGCTAGTCGATGCGGACGTACTTGCTGATGTTGATGCGGACGTACTTGCCGACGTTGAAGCAGATGTACTTGCGCTGGTTGAGGCAGACGTACTTGCCGACGTTGAGGCAGACGTACTTGCCGACGTTGAAGCACTTGTACTTGCACTCATTGAAGCAGATGTACTTGCGCTGGTTGAAGCGGACATGCTGGCCGATGTTGAAGCGGAGGTACTTGCCGATGTTGAAGCACTTGTGCTTGCGCTGGTTGAAGCACTTGTGCTGGCGCTAGTCGATGCGGACGTACTTGCACTCATTGAAGCAGATGTACTTGCGCTGGTTGAAGCGGACGTGCTGGCCGATGTTGAAGCAGATGTACTTGCTGACGTTGAAGCACTTGTACTTGCGCTGGTTGAGGCACTTGTGCTTGCGCTAGTCGATGCGGACGTACTTGCACTCATTGAAGCAGATGTACTTGCGCTGGTTGAGGCAGACGTGCTTGCACTCGTTGAGGCAGACGTGCTGGCGCTGGTTGAGGCAGACGTACTTGCCGAGGTTGAAGCACTTGTGCTTGCCGAGGTTGAGGCAGACGTGCTTGCACTCGTTGAGGCAGACGTGCTGGCGCTGGTTGAGGCGGAGGTACTTGCACTTGTTGAGGCGGACGTACTTGCACTTGTCGATGCAGACGTACTTGCGCTAGTCGATGCGGACGTACTTGCTGATGTTGATGCGGACGTACTTGCCGACGTTGAAGCAGATGTACTTGCGCTTGTTGAAGCGGACGTGCTTGCTGACGTAGAAGCACTTGTGCTTGCGCTGGTTGAAGCGGAGATACTTGCGCTGGTTGAGGCACTTGTGCTTGCGCTAGTCGATGCGGACGTACTTGCGCTGGTTGAAGCGGACGTGCTGGCCGATGTTGAAGCAGATGTACTTGCTGACGTTGAAGCACTTGTACTTGCGCTGGTTGAGGCACTTGTGCTTGCGCTAGTCGATGCGGACGTACTTGCACTCATTGAAGCAGATGTACTTGCGCTGGTTGAAGCACTTGTACTTGCGCTAGTCGATGCGGACGTACTTGCTGACGTTGAAGCACTTGTACTTGCACTTGTTGAGGCGGACGTACTTGCCGACGTTGAAGCACTTGTACTTGCGCTGGTTGATGCGGACGTGCTTGCCGAGGTTGATGCGGACGTACTTGCGCTGGTTGAAGCACTTGTACTTGCACTTGTTGAAGCACTTGTGCTTGCCGAGGTTGAAGCGGAGGTACTTGCCGACGTTGATGCGGAGGTACTTGCCGATGTTGAAGCACTTGTGCTTGCGCTAGTCGATGCGGACGTGCTTGCGCTGGTTGAAGCAGACGTACTTGCCGATGTTGAGGCGCTTGTACTTGCGCTGGTTGAAGCACTTGTACTTGCGCTAGTCGATGCGGACGTACTTGCACTCATTGAAGCAGATGTACTTGCGCTGGTTGAGGCAGACGTACTTGCCGACGTTGAAGCACTTGTACTTGCACTTGTCGATGCGGAGGTACTTGCCGACGTTGATGCGGACGTACTTGCACTTGTTGAAGCACTTGTGCTTGCCGATGTTGAAGCGGAGGTACTTGCCGACGTTGATGCGGAGGTACTTGCCGATGTTGAAGCACTTGTGCTTGCGCTAGTCGATGCGGACGTGCTTGCGCTGGTTGAAGCAGACGTACTTGCCGATGTTGAGGCGCTTGTACTTGCGCTGGTTGAAGCACTTGTACTTGCGCTAGTCGATGCGGACGTACTTGCTGACGTTGAAGCACTTGTACTTGCGCTGGTTGATGCGGACGTGCTTGCCGAGGTTGATGCGGACGTACTTGCGCTGGTTGAAGCACTTGTACTTGCACTTGTTGAAGCACTTGTGCTTGCGCTAGTCGATGCGGACGTGCTTGCGCTGGTTGAAGCAGACGTACTTGCCGATGTTGAGGCGCTTGTACTTGCGCTGGTTGAAGCACTTGTACTTGCGCTAGTCGATGCGGACGTACTTGCTGACGTTGAAGCACTTGTACTTGCACTTGTTGAGGCGGACGTACTTGCCGACGTTGAAGCAGACGTGCTGGCCGATGTTGAGGCAGACATACTTGCACTCATTGAAGCAGACGTACTTGCCGAGGTTGATGCGGACGTGCTGGCACTCGTTGAGGCAGACGTACTTGCCGACGTTGAAGCTGACGTGCTTACTGACGTCGAGGCAGACGTACTTGCTGACGTTGAAGCAGACGTGCTGGCACTTGTCGATGCACTTGTACTTGCGCTGGTTGAATCAGACGTGCTTGCACTCATTGAAGCAGATGTACTTGCGCTGGTTGATGCGGACGTACTTGCCGACGTTGATGCGGACGTGCTGGCACTTGTTGAGGCGGACGTACTTGCCGACGTTGAAGCAGATGTACTTGCGCTGGTTGATGCGGACGTGCTTGCCGAGGTTGATGCGGATGTACTTGCACTCATTGAAGCAGATGTGCTCGCGCTGGTTGAAGCACTTGTGCTTGCGCTAGTCGATGCGGACGTACTTGCACTCATTGAAGCAGATGTACTTGCGCTGGTTGAGGCAGACGTACTTGCCGACGTTGAAGCACTTGTACTTGCACTTGTCGATGCGGAGGTACTTGCCGACGTTGATGCGGACGTACTTGCACTTGTTGAAGCACTTGTGCTTGCCGATGTTGAAGCGGAGGTACTTGCCGACGTTGATGCGGAGGTACTTGCCGAGGTTGAAGCACTTGTGCTTGCGCTAGTCGATGCGGACGTGCTTGCGCTGGTTGAAGCAGACGTACTTGCCGATGTTGAGGCGCTTGTACTTGCGCTGGTTGAAGCACTTGTACTTGCGCTAGTCGATGCGGACGTACTTGCTGACGTTGAAGCACTTGTACTTGCGCTGGTTGATGCGGACGTGCTTGCCGAGGTTGATGCGGACGTACTTGCGCTGGTTGAAGCACTTGTACTTGCACTTGTTGAAGCACTTGTGCTTGCGCTAGTCGATGCGGACGTGCTTGCGCTGGTTGAAGCAGACGTACTTGCCGATGTTGAGGCGCTTGTACTTGCGCTGGTTGAAGCACTTGTACTTGCGCTAGTCGATGCGGACGTACTTGCTGACGTTGAAGCACTTGTACTTGCACTTGTTGAGGCGGACGTACTTGCCGACGTTGAAGCAGACGTGCTGGCCGATGTTGAGGCAGACATACTTGCACTCATTGAAGCAGACGTACTTGCCGAGGTTGATGCGGACGTGCTGGCACTCGTTGAGGCAGACGTACTTGCCGACGTTGAAGCTGACGTGCTTACTGACGTCGAGGCAGACGTACTTGCTGACGTTGAAGCAGACGTGCTGGCACTTGTCGATGCACTTGTACTTGCGCTGGTTGAATCAGACGTGCTTGCACTCATTGAAGCAGATGTACTTGCGCTGGTTGATGCGGACGTACTTGCCGACGTTGATGCGGACGTGCTGGCACTTGTTGAGGCGGACGTACTTGCCGACGTTGAAGCAGATGTACTTGCGCTGGTTGATGCGGACGTGCTTGCCGAGGTTGATGCGGATGTACTTGCACTCATTGAAGCAGATGTGCTCGCGCTGGTTGAAGCACTTGTGCTTGCGCTAGTCGATGCGGACGTGCTGGCTGACGTTGAGGCACTTGTACTTGCACTTGTCGATGCAGACGTACTTGCACTCGTTGAGGCACTTGTACTTGCCGATGTTGATGCGGATGTACTTGCGCTGGTTGAGGCACTTGTACTTGCACTTGTTGAAGCGGAGGTACTTGCGCTGGTTGAAGCGGACGTGCTGGCTGACGTTGAAGCAGATGTACTTGCTGACGTTGAGGCAGACGTACTTGCACTTGTCGATGCAGACGTACTTGCCGATGTTGAAGCACTTGTACTTGCGCTAGTCGATGCGGACGTACTTGCCGATGTTGAAGCACTTGTGCTTGCGCTAGTCGATGCGGACGTGCTGGCTGACGTTGAGGCGGACGTGCTCGCGCTTGTTGAGGCGCTAACGGAGGCTGATAAACTTGCCGATTCTGAGACAGATTTCTTATCCGTCACTGTTAACTGATAAGATTTCTCTGTTTTAGCTCCATGAGAGTCTACAGCAGTGACGGTAACGGTATAAACTCCTGCTAATAGTGTACCACTTGAAACGTTAGGATTTGTTCCTTTGTAGACAACCTTACCATTTTTGTTCACAACTTTATAGGTAACACTTGGTCTGACACCTGCTGCTGCGTCTTCTGTATCTGTTACCGATACTCCAACCGAAATATCAATTGTAGGACTATCGTTGCGATCGACAGTGCGATTAGATCCTGTAATCGCTGGAGGTGTATTGTCCTTCACTGTCAATTGGAAGCTACTTGTCGTTGTCGTTCCAACACTATCCGTTGCTTCTACATTAACAGTATAGGTTCCTGCTGTTAATTCATTAACGTTAATCGGAGCAGATTGTCTCTTCAATGCAGTAACTGTTTTTAGAACAGTTCCATCTGGACCTTTAATCTTGTAAGTGACAGAAGTATTATTTGCATCGGTTGTACTTCTATCATCTTCCGTATCCGTAACCGTCACAGCTGTGGATAAATCAAGAGTAACCGATGTACTATCAGAACGTTTGATGGCTGAAAGGTTGGTTTGGTTCGAAATAACCGGAGCATCATTCGTATAGTTAATGGTGACATTTACTACAGCGATATTGCCCTGAGCATTTCGCATCTGGACTCGAACTGTTTTCTCACCGGAAGTAAAGTCATGTTCATTCCGAACTGTATAGGCAGAATTACTCAATAGTCCCGATGCTTCTCGTTGTTCTTGTGTGAGGTCCCCAAATGCTGCATAGTTATTTGCTTTCATTGCATCGAGAACAGCCTGCTTGATTTCATCATTGGTGTATTTAACACCACCTGTCAGTTCTTTAGTCAAGCTAGTATTCTGTGGATTGACTATAAGGATTTTCAAGTTGGCCGTCGCTGTATTTGGACCACCGTTGTTATCCGTACTGTTGTCCGATACTTGAACATGTCGAGTGTTTAGACCTGCGGCACTTGCTGTGTAGGTTCCAGTGACCTGCTCGTTTGCATTGATGGTCAAGCCTGTATCGCTTTCTTGGATACGAAGACTTGCGTTGTTAATTCCTGTACCAGCATCTGTTTTTTGGTTGATAACGTCTACTGGTGTCGTCAAGGTTACTCCATTGAAGACATATAGATCATTTGTTGTTAAGGTTGGTGCAATTGTATCAACATACTTGAAATTCACAAGGACATCTTTGTAGGTACCGCTTGACGTTCTAATCCGTACTGTTACTGTATGATCGGTATTCGTCACACCGTCTGGCTTGTAAATCACTTTATTATGGTTGGCATTTGCTACAACTTTATATGTCAATGCTGCCACATTTTCATTGGCGGTAGCATCCGTTGTATTCGTACCAAAAACTGTCGATTTATTATTAGAAATATAATTTTTTACAACATTAACAATCTCTTCATCAGTATACTTAGCGTCTGAAATTTGTTTATTAGGTAAGCGATACGTATCCTGAACGTTCAGCAAGGACATGGTATACTGAGCTGAAATCCCAACAGTTCCTAAAGTATCCGTTGATTTGATTTTGTTGTAGTAATTTCCAGCTACCAAACTAGATACGTTAGTTTGACCACTAATATTCAAAGTCTTAGAGGTTGCACTAGTACCGTCAGCTGTAAGAGTCAACCCTTCCGAATTATTTAAATTTGAATTGTTATTATTTACAATTTCTACAGTTTGAATCCCTGTCGCATCCTCAATTGTACCGATAGCCAATTTATTAGAAGTGTGGTTAAAGTTACTATCTGTAACATTTACCGTGGTATCTTTGAAAATAAAAATCTGATTGCTAAGGTTTGAAACAACAGGTGCTTCCCTCTCAGGATAATCCAGAGTTACTACAACATCTTTGTAAACACCTGCATCGTCAACACCATTATAGTCCGTTGTTAATCGAACGGTTACACTACCATCAACTGTCGGAATGTGCGATGCTGTGACATTCGCATCATTGACAGGTGTCCCATTTACAAGCAACTTATAAGACAAACCTGCATCAGCATGGTTACCATCCAAGGTGCTTGCAACCTTATCTTTTATCTCACTCCAAGTAATCGGGGTATGATTGGTACGCTGAATAGTGGAATCAGCTGCTGAGATGACTTGAATAACTGCTTGGCTATTTGTCGTAGACAAGGGTTGTCCTTGGTCAACAGCAGTCAACGTTTTGTTATACTGACCGACACCAGCGTTTGTTGTACCGCTGACCAACAACGTAACATTTTTATTGCCATCTGTTGAGTTCTTGGTCAAGGTCAAGCCTTGCAAATTACTGGTTCCAGATGTTGTCGTATTGATACCCGTACCTGCATCTGACATCTTAGCCAACTGCAAACTTTGAGTCATCTGTGTGTCCTTGAAGACATAGATTGTACGCGGCTCCGTGATTGTCGGTGCGGTAGTGTCTTGGTAATTAACTGTAACATCTACTTCCTTATAGTTACCGCCTATCAAGGTCACACGAACACGAACTGTTTTTGGACCGACAGTTGGTTCATGGTCGTAACCTGAAACAATAGAATAGCTAGAAAGGTTTTCCAAACCAGAACCAGCCAATCCATCTGAACCACCACCTGTCACGGATGCTTTCACTTGGTCAAGGATTGCTACTGTCGTTACCTTTGTCCCCGCTTCAGCGGTCATGCTACTATCGCTTACATTATAGGAGCGAATCGCAAACGTATGACTTGAGCTGTTGTTATAGTTATCTGTTGCGGTCAAGGTACGTCTGTAGTAGCCTAGGCCTGTAGTAAAGGTTTTTCCCGTTGGAATCGTTCCACTGGTATCTACTGCCAAGCCTCCATCATTTGCAACCGATGTCCTAACTGTTTGCCCTGCTGTATCAGATACAGTGGCGATACGAGTAGCAACCGTTGTTGCTGTATTGTTAAAGACAAAAATTTGCGATGCAGCATTTTCAATTTTGGGTGGGTAGTTGATGTAGATATTTGCATTTGTAGTCAAACCTTGAGGCGTTGCTAAGGTAACATTAACATTGCCTGATTGATTGACTGCTGGTTTCGCACCTTTAACCGAAATTGTCAAGGAATTTAGATTGTCCTGTCTCTGCCATGGCTGTCCCGATTTCGTAATCAATCGAGTTTTATTCTGAATAATCGTATCTGTCAGTTGCTCATTCCAATTCATATTGATAAAGTGATTTCCATCTGAAACTTCAACAATCACAAAAACTGTACCATTATCTGGAATCCAGTTTACAGTTGCTTGCTTATAGTTTCCATCAATAAGTAACGGACGTCTAGAAAAGAAGGTGGCTCCTGTAACGTCTCCGTTATGAATTGGGGTTCCCTTGATAACATATTCATATTCATTAGCAGTACCAGTAGCTCTAGCTACGACTGTTAGTCCCAATGTCCTATCTAAAGTAGTCCCAGATGCTACTATGGCGTCATACCCCATATTGTCCCAGTGTAAGGAAAAACCATACAATTTCCATTCAGATGGTGGTGTGTTTTCTCTAAATTTAGCAACTACTAATTCTTTGTTCATTGGGATCTTATTGAACAAAATAACACTCTTAGCATACTCAAGCAGCACAGGCGCCACATTATCCGTCGCTAGGGCTACAGACACCTCTTCTGTACCTGTCTGTAGACGCAACTCTTCTGCCAAACGGGTCGTCTCGGTGCGGACAACTTCTGCCTTGGCAAGGAGTTCTTCCTCTGTAGCACTTGCACCGCTTAGTAAGATACTGGCATCAATGGCACTATTTTTTGTATCTGTCGCTAGGGTGACCAAGGAAGCCTTTTCTGTATCATCGTAGAAGCGACGCAAGACATCATTGGAAAGAACCAAGGCTTCTGAACTTACTTGCTCAAGAACTTTCTTTGCCGCCTCTACTTCAGGAGTGGATAAAAGAGGAGTATCCTCTTTTTTTACAACTTTTACCGTCAACAGGTTAGCACCTGACTCCGTGACCTCCTGCGAAATTGTGCTGGCTTGACCGTCCGCCAAGCTATAGCCATCTGGTGCTACAACCTCAACCGACACAGTGTTTTTTGCACTGGCTTCTGCCGTTATGACAGTGACAGTTTTAACATCTGCTGAAACAAGAGAGCCATCTTCTCGCTCATATTTGACGATATAGTTGATATTGGCTACTCGATCTACAGTCTTGACCGATTGTGTCGTCTCAGATTGGCTTGAAGAATTGCTGTCCAAGTTAGTTGCCAGCAAGCCTGTCACCGTTTCTGAACTAGCTGTTGCTGTGGCAGCTGTGGCACTGCTAAGAAGTGATAAACCCTGACCAAAGCCAGAAAGTGTTGTCGGATTCTCTTTGTTGCCATCCACCAATACTTGTTGGTTGCTACTTAAAGAGGTATCTTCCGTTCCAGGTTCTTGCGTCTGACTTGATTGAGGAAGAGTTTCTGAAGTTTCCTGACCTACTTCACTCGTTGAAAAAGTGGCCGAGGCTGAGAGACTAACAGATGTCGAAGCGGAGCTACTTGCTGATGTCGACGCACTCGTACTCGCAGATGTGCTAGCACTTGTTGAAGCAGAGCTACTTGCTGAGGTGCTAGCGCTTGTCGATGCCGAAAGACTACTACTTTCCGACTGTGACAGAATATCATTCTCATACAGGCTATTTGAAGCTGAACCGTCCCCCCCTGTTGACTCATCTTGAGCAGAAACAACTAGCGTTGACTCTGTTTCAACAACGACATGATCTTTATCAATAAGCGTATCCGTAGTTTCTTCAAGTTGTTGCTCTACTGCAGCTACTTGCTCCTCACCCAAAACAGATGTCATGACGGCCGCTCCCGTGACGGCTGCTCCAGAAACTAACATAGCCTTCAGGTACTGGTAGCGTTGACTTTCTAATCGCTCTGAACTATCTACAAGAGGTACTGAAACTGTTTCCTGTCCTTTTCCTCGAATAACACGCAAAAGACTGAGCTGAGACATGACAGTCCGAATCCAGTTTTTACCTGATTTATGCATTTTGACACGACTCTTACGTCCGACTTCATCAAAATCTTTGTTAAATCGTTTATGTTTCATTATGACTCCTAGTATATAAATTTAATTCCTAAAAATATATACTACATATCCTACGCAACTTACAAAGAGAGCCATAAAAAACATTGCATATATATATATATATATCATAGGTACAATTACTTCATTCTACTATAATTGATAAAATATTTCAAACAAATTGCTTTTTGCTTCTTAGAAGCTATTAAAAAAACAGAAAGAGCCAGAGCATTCATTCTGGCTAAAAAGTTTACTTCAAAAAGAACTGAAGAATTTGCAAGATAATCAAGCCGAGACTAATAAGAATCGAGATTGTGACAATTAGCTGAAAATTAAACCTTTTCTTTTCCTTCTTTTTTTTCGGAATAACATAGCGTTCTTCTTCGAGTCGTTGCTCGATACTTTCTTTCAATGGATGTTCGTGTCCCATGGTTCCTCCTATTTTATCACGCGCTGGTAGTCGGCAACTGTGGTCAAGTTGGCTTCTTTGTCCTGACAGGATAGGAGGCGACTTTGCTCATCACTCTGTCCTGCCAATAAGGATTTTATCTTAGCAATCATGACCTCAACTTGCGAGGAAGCGTAGCGATTTTCACGCGCAACATAGGTTGACGCATGAAGGGTTTCTGTGAAACCTAAAATCAGCTGACGGTATTCGAATGCTGTACGGACAGAGGATAGGATTTCGTTACCATGATTGATATCCAAGTAAAGGCTGGTCCGCTGATACAATTGTTGTACCAAATCCATGGCAATATTTGGATACAGGGTCACATTTTCATAGTTGCCAAAGGTCATCAAGTGACTAGACATCTCTGTAATCGCTCCGATATGAAAATGCAGCTGCGGTAAACTTGTGACCAGACGTTCCAACTGTTCGATTTGATCAGAATTAGTTAAGATAAGAGCTTCTGGTTTAAACTCAGCTTGTTCTTTAAACGGATACAAGAAACCAAGATAGGCAATATTTTTCTGCTGTTCTGGGCTTGCCAGTGCCATCAGATTGTCATAGGCTTCCTTATCTTGTACCACAATCTTGGTCGGTCTTCTACTCTGCTTATTGAGTAAAAGGAGCATATTCCCTGGAATACTATCGCGAATCGGTTCTTGCCAAAAGAGAATGTCTTCACCATCTTCATCCAAATAAAAAGCTGTCAAGAAGGGTTGACCTAAATGGTTATAAAAGATACGGTCTAGATTGAAACCAGCTGTCTTCAGGTAATATGTATAAAAAGCATGTTTGTTTTTGAAGAAATGGATTTGGTTCTGATGGTTCAAAATCCAGTCACCCGTGCCGTGGTTTTCAATCAAGACTTCCTGACCATCTTCCTTATAGTAGCTGGTCTGCATAGCCTGTCCTTGGCTATCATAGCTGGTTTGTGCAAAACACATTCCCTTGTCATTGTAGCGGTCGGTCACGACGATTTTCCCTGTTTCATCATACCAATCCACCGCTTTGACAAGTCGCATATGGCTTGGTTGGGCGTAATGAATCTGTGCACGCTTAGTTGCATAATCATAGATTGCCGCCTGACTACCGTCTCCACGAATCTCCCAGAAAGCTGGTGTTTTTACCTGATTGAAATACAAGGCTTGTCCTTGCACAGTATCATATTCCGTAAAGTATCGAAAAGGCGATGTCACATCATGAGGCAAGAAGCCATCATCATTTAACACAATTGTCGGATTATTATATCCTGAACAAATGAGGGAAAAATGCAAATCCCAGCTCGATTGTTGGTACGTATCAAATAAATGAATCATCTTCCTACCATCTCCTCTACTAATTCTACCCATTTTTTCTCGATTTCATGGGTTAAGAATGCGGATGCTACTTGGTAAGAAGCTTCCTGCATTTCATGACGATCTTCACGACTAAAGAAGACACGAATCGCTTGAAGATAATGTGAGACAATCTCCTGCTCATCCTCTACTGTAGGGAATGGCAAGAGATAACCGTTTCGTCCTTCTTGAATAAAGGTCTGGTTTCCATAAGGCGCATCAAAACCGATAAGAGGTAAGCCTGCACCGATAGCTTCCAACAAGGTCAAGCCAAAGCCCTCACTTTTTGAAGCAGTCAGGTAGAGTTCGTAATCTTGATAAACCTCGGTCAAATCGTGATGCCCTTTCAGGTGAATATAGTCTTCTGCCTGATGTTCCTTGATAATAGCCTCAATTTTAGCATGCTCACCCCCGCTACCATAGATATCAAAAGTGAGTTCTGGCAGGTCTTTTTTGGCAGCAACCACAGCCTTGGTCAGCCAGTCCACATGTTTTTCTGTTGCTAGACGTGAAGCGGTAATAATGGAGTACGGTCTTCTCATTTCTGCACGTCTGACATAATCAATACTTCCAACTGGTATGTCCACGATGAGAGGCACCTTACCAACATACTTTTCAAACTGCTCCTCTAAGACTTCTTTTTGGCGCTTGGTCGAGGTAATAAAGAAATCCACACAGTCAGCGTGTACAAATTGGTAGTCATAATAGTTATTCCAGAGAATCGTTTGGTCGGTAACTTGATTGAGACTGTAATGTTCCGCATGGATGACGACACCTAATCGAGCAGGACCTTTATTGGCAAAGACTGCTTGTCCAGTTCCTGTAGCTCGGTCCAAGATGACGATATCTTGGCTAGTCAAGCCAAGGTTCTGCATAAAGTAGGCAATCCACTCTTCTTTGGAACTGATAAGGGCATCTGGCATACGGTAAACACTCTTATTTCCATCAATCACTTCTTCATATGCAACAGATCCGTCTTCATTGAAGAAGCGTCTGAGGTATAGGTGGGCCTTGCTATCGCGTGGGGTATAGTACTCACTAAAACTTCTCATGTAGGTAAAGAAATCCTTGCGAATCAGGTTCCCGCTCGAAACGTATTCAACACGATGAACGATATCTTTGTCTTCCTGACAAAGATAGGCTGTCAAAAAGAAATTCTGCTCTTCATAGAAGAAACGAACAATCTTCCCATCACGCTCTTCTCGCGTTATCGTTCCTGTAACATCTTGTCTCAATTGGTCAAGGGTATAAGTAGTTGGTGCTACCTTTTGGTCTGTAAAGAAGGTGTAGAGCCAGATGACTTCCTCATCCTTGAAACCGATATTCCGTGTCATGTCTGATATATTATCTTGTCCGAAAAAATCTGTAAAGATAAACTTGGTTTTGATTCCTTTTCGGCGTAATAATTGAGCACGATAGGCTTGAGCGTACTCAACACCACTACTGGCCCAACCTATCCCAAGATTGATATTGTAGACGGTCATAACTTCCTCTTCTTTCTACACAAAATATACTTGCATATCTCCTTTCTCTGTATAAGAGACATCGCTTAACAGGATATTCTGTAAGATATTTCGCCTTATTTCTTCTTTCATTTTTTGATAGCCTTTATAGGCTTCTTGGTGGTATTCAAATACTGGGTTGCGTTGCGCTGCTTGTCTCGCTCCTGCAATGACGCGGAGTTGTTGTAGATAGTCCACTTCTTCTACCCAGCATTCATCAATAGCTTTCAAAGCAGCTATTCGTTCGAATTGTGAGTAGTCTTTTGATAAAAATTCTTTCTTATGGTCAACTTCTTGTTTTATAATATTCAGCAAAAAGGCTTGAACTTGGCTATGATTTTGTAATTCTAAATGTTCTGGAAAACTATGAAAATCATAGGTGATGTGGTCCAAGATATAGCGCTCCAAATCATGGGCATCCAAAACAGGATGCTTTTTGAGATACAGAACGATATCTTCTTTGGCGAATTGTAGGATATCGAGCGCTTCGTTTGTTCCCTCGATAATGGCATTTCTTTCTCTATAGACGTATTCTCGTTGTAATTTGACACTTTCGTCAAACTGCAAGGTCATGCTTCGTGAAGAGCGTCCCGAACCATCACTCGCTTCTTGTGCATGTCGCAAGGCTTTTTTAAATCGTCTACTGGTCAATTCCTCAGGCTTCGTTGGGTCAATCTTATCTTTATTGTTTTCAAAATAAGTCTGAATCCACTTGCCGCCATTCTCAATTAACAGATCGTCTTCCAAGCAGGCGAAAAATTGGCTAAATCCTGGATCTCCCTGCCGTCCTGAACGTCCTCGCATCTGCAAGTCCATCCGCTGGCTCTTCATTCGCTCCGTTCCGATAACGGCCAAACCACCCAATTCTTTTACACCTGGACCGAGTTTGATGTCCGTTCCTCTACCGGCCATATTCGTCGCTACTGTAACCGTTCCAAGCTGTCCTGCTTCTGCAACCATCTGCGCTTCTTTGGCTGCATTATAGGCATTGAGAAGGCTGTGAGGAATCCCTTCTAACAACAGGAGTTCTGAATAGAGTTCAGACATATTGACCGAACCAGTCACCAAAAGAATAGGTTGCCCTGTTGCATGGATTTTTTTCACCAGATCCAAAGAAGCTTGAATTTTCTCCGGCATGGTCGTATAAATCTTATCAGGATAATCTTTACGAATGACTGGTTTATTGGTTGGAATCTGAACAACTTCCATATTATAGGTTTCTATAAATTCTGACTCAGCTGTTTTACCAGTCCCTGTCATACCAGAAAGTTTATTGAACATTAAGAATAGATTTTGATAGGTGACTGAAGCAATTGAACGCATTTCCGGTGTTATCTTAACGCCCTCTTTTTGTTCTATAGCCTGATGAACACCACCTTGGAGCCGAGTTCCTGACAGAACACGACCATCTGTCTTATCCAACAATTGAACCTTATTGTTTTGAACGACATAGTTTTTCCCTAATGTGAAACATTTATGGGCTTGTAAGGCTAAAACAACATGGCGCACTAATTCTGCATGGTCGATGTCAAAAAATTCCTGAGCATTAAAATAACGCTCGGCTTCATCAATTCCTGCCTGTGTCAGCCACACTTCACCATTTTCTCGGTTGTAGTAATAACCTTCTCCCTCTTTTAGACTGACAATGAACTGATCTGCAATGGCATAGAGGTTTGACTGCACGCGGGGAGAGCCTGAGACAATCAATGGGGTTTGTGCAGTATCTAATAAGACAGCATCCGCTTCGTCAATGATAGCATAATGAAAGGGACGTAAATATTTTCCACCCTTGCTTGTTGCTAAATTTTCAAAAAGATAATCAAAACCAAGAGCACTGTTGGTTGTATAGGTAATATCTGCGGCATAGATAGCTTTTTTATCCGGAGAACTCGCTTTATCTTTTCCGTCCGCTTCTCTAACTCCACAAGAAACTGTTAGTCCTAAAAATTTGTAGACTTCACCCATTTCTTCAGCATCTCGCTGTGCTAAATAACCGCTGGTGGTTATTAGCATCGCACCTTTTCCTTCGAGGGCATTGAGGTAAAGAGGCATCGTAGCTGTCAATGTTTTTCCTTCGCCGGTCTTCATCTCAGCAATATTTCCTTCGTGAAGAACAATTGCTCCCATCACTTGGACCTTGTACGGAAACATTCCCAACACGCGCTTATCTGCTTCCCTGACCAATGCATAAGCTTCTACCAGAAGATCATCGAGAGTAGCACCAGCTGCCAGTCTATCCTTAAATTCCTGCGTTTTCCCTCGCATCTCATCATCTGTCAAACGAGCCATCTTCTCTTTCAAGCTATCAATCTCAGTGAAAATTTTATCCAATCGTTTTAAGCGATAATAATCCATGGAGAAAAACTGTTTCAGTCTCTTCATTTTTTATGACCATCCTTCTCTAAAAATTGTTGGACAAGTAGACGTAGGGGATGAACCAAGGAAGAAACGATTGCTAAGTCACGGTTTGGAAGTTGATTCAAATGGTCACCTATACCCATTTTTCTCAGTTCCTCAACATGGTTTACGCTCATTCCCTGATGGCTCAGGAGAGTCTGATAAGTAGAGGCGTCGTAAAACTCTTGACCTGAAAACACTTGACCTTGCTTCAGTTTTTCACAATAGTAGCGCGTCGCAAAATTCCCTTTTGGTCCATAAGAAAAGAAGTTTACCCCATCCTCACCTTGGTTATGAATCAAATCAAGAATAAACTTTTCTGTTTCTTGATTCAGCATGGATAATTCTCCATCTGTGTCCGCGATAAAAACAACATCGCTCAATCTGTTTATTACTTCGGAAAACATGGACTTCTCATAGATTAAATCTTCTGATTCTTCAACGAAAACAAGATTCACTTTAGCATCAGAACTAGGATTTTGTTTTTCAGCTGATAGAGCGAACAAGTCTGCCGTATCATCTATCGATTTTAACACCATGGATTGAAACTCCAACTTCTCACATCCCGCATTCAATAAGGCAATATCATACGAATAAGCATCTTTGGGATAGGTAAACGTTGCATCCTTGGTTTTCAAGAATTTAAAGCCTACTTGCTTCCCAAAACGATTAAAAAATACGACACGAATATAAAAACTGTTTTCCGGATAAGATTCAGCATTTACAATCAGCCGATACTTCTCCCCTCTGTTCAGAATGGGCAGTGTTGGGGTTTGGCGTTTAGCCTGAAAATTCGTTCTAGAATACCATCGCTTGATTTCGAAACTTGGTGGCATCAAGGGGTTGTCAAAGGAAATAATCTGTTTCTGAAAATCCACTTTGCTACCATGGGAATACATTTCTTGAGCAAAATGCTTCCATTTTATTACTACTCGCACACTTTTTACTCCCTATTAAAATCTTTTTCGAGCATATCGCGGTACTGTTTTATGAACCAGCTCGATGTCACATCGCTTCCATCCAAGTGACGACCTGAATAGCCTCTTCCTAGAATCCGTGCCCCGCTCTCTCTACTCGTACGAACTAATTTTTCAAAGGCTGTTGAATCGTAATCATCTTCTTTCATATAGGCGACTGCAAATTTGGTCGATTCATATACGTTTGGCTCCATCAAATCCCAAAAGCGATTATTTAATTTCTCAGCAGCTTCAGTATCCATTGAATAATAGTTCGAATGTAACAAATCAAGGGATGTCGGGAAGCCACCTGGTCTATTTAAGTGTTCTGCAAAAGCCATATCGCCTAGACTTAGAAGGGGTTTGCTAACAACAATGCCATGAGGCTTCAGCTTGGCACCATAGTAGGAAGCTCCGAAAGTTCCCATAGACATTCCTGAAAGAATTAGTTGACTGGAATCAAATCCTAAAAACTCCAATTTATCTTGTATTTTCTGTTGGATTTTATCTTCTAACTCCTTACTTCCTAAATAGAAAGCTCCACCATCTAATCTCGGATCACAGATGAGCATAAAAGGAGTTTTCATACTTTTCATCATCCAAAACCCCTCAAAACCTTCCGCAGTACGGAAACCCGAGAAGTAGACGCAAAGAGGCGGTTTAAAATCACCAGGTTCAAAATAAGTGAAAACTTCTTGTAGATTCTCATCTACAATACGTTCCCCTCCTAAGATAAACTCCCCAAGCCCATTTCTAGAAAAGCGGTAATGAAGGTCTCCTATCTCTACTCGTCCACTCCCTTTTACCAAAATGGAGATAAACAAGTAGCCACTTATTTCAGCATCAATCACAACTTGATTTCTTAGTTCCTCCCCTTCAATTTTCCATTCCTTCACAATGTAATCTGTAGCTCCATCAGGAATCAATCGGACTGACATCTGAAGGGAACATTCGGATGATGTTTCATGTTCTAAAAACAAGTTTAAGAATTGATCGGCATTATATAGAACATTAAAGCGAAAGAAGGCTATCTGTCGATAGTCAGAATCAAACTCACCTTCCAAAACCAACTTTTTCCGCCCTTCCATTTGTATAGTCCCTGCAAAATTTGGAGAGACCTCTAAATCATCTATATGGACTTTTGCTCCATACTGACCCACAAATAGACCTTGGGATAAGGTATGGGCAAATTCTGACTTCTTAGTCTCATCATAGGATTGAGCCATCCGTTTTCTTAGCTCTTCTTGTAACCAACCTGTTGCATGCGAACCTTGAGGATAGAATATTTCATACACCTTAAACAAGTCCAAAATCGGCATGATACTTTCTGGATAGGTATCGTCTGATAGAACTAGGGCAGAAAATTTTAAACTAGTATCGATTTTTTTCTGCAAGCGTTTGATTTCTTTTTCCAGTTCCTTAAAGGATTTACTCATTCTCAAGCGTTCCTCTAGTTCTACTTTGGCTTGTTCATCTAGCTCTTCATCAAACAAGGTCGTCAGGACTTCTTCTCTTTCCTGCTGTAATGTTGTTAACTGGATTTGTTCAGACTGAATCTGGTCAAGTTCTGATAGCAATTCCTCTATGCGTTCAAAAGAATAATAGTGCCATTCCAACTTGTCTGACAGACTTTGTTCAGTCTGCCAATTCTGTCCACCGATCTGTAAAATAGGTATTTTTTTTTTTGCCATTAATTTATTTTTTCTTTCACTTTTTCTACGAGGACGCCACTTGTGTATTCTGAAATTTTCTGAACAGAGTGAATGAGAGACTTATTCCAATTGGCGAGTCCAGATAAATAATAGTCTATCGCTTCTTTTAAGTCACTTTCTTTTGATAAAACAAAGCCATTTTTCAAATGCTCAACAAATTCAGATTCTATTCGGTTGATTTGAGGAATCCCTGAACTAATACCTGCTATTTGGGTATACAAATCAGGTTCATCTGCTAAATCAATAATTAAGCGAATACTTTCTAATGATTGAATAATCTCGTTTTCACTGTGGTAAAAAGACAAACTGACACGACTATCGTGTGTCTCCTTATCGCCAAATTCAAACATCCGTGTATTTTCTTTTTCCAAGAATAGATATGGTTCTGGACGGGCATCCAATAGTTCATCAATCGTCTGTTTTAATGCATCAACTTGTTGGTGATTCGTCTGATAAGAAACGAGCGACAAATAGATATCTTCGTTCTGTTCCATCGCATTAAAAATAAATTCTAGATAGCTTGTCAGACTTTCAACCGAAAGACCATCTATTAAGAAATAAATATAGAGTTCCTGCAATCTCTGGCTCTTACCTAGTGCCAATCGAGTATCAAACAAGGACTGGTGTTGAACTGGAACGAGATTATAGGATGATAGTAAATCAGCTGTTTTTTTGCTATCTGTAATCACCAGATTTGCCGTCACTAACATTGAGATATTTTGGGCAATATTATCCAGAGGGTAGCGTTCTCTAAAGAACGACAAGACAACTTTTTGTTTCCCCTTAGACTGCATCACCAAGTCATGATGTTCGGGAGACGCTGTTAAAAAGATGGTAGCAGGCTCAATGTCGCTTTTTAAGTAATAACTCAATCTTTCCTGAACTAGCTCTTCCATATTTTCATATATTTGCTGTTCAGAAATCGATTTAGCCAGATGTTGATTTACTTCTACACGACCGTTATCAAAATATTCTCGCACCCTCCACTGCCCATCTAATCCCAGATAGTCTTGATGTAAAGACTGACCGTTTTCATAATATACGATACTAGAAATAAATCCACGGTCATCAAATACTAGTTTCTTGGTTAGGGAACCTTGCTGAAAGAAATCGAACCAGATAACCTGACCAGATTCGCCAAATTCGATTTGGGCATACCGTTCTCCGTTTAAGAACGCCATGACCAAGAAAGGGCTGTTTACAAATTCGATTCCCTTTGGCCAATCGAAATCCAGATAATCAATCACCGAACCTTGGAAATCTCCTATTCCTTGCAACTGATCAAATACAGACCAGGTATCAACTTCAAATAGATCATAACGGTGTTTGTAGTAACGTAAATTCGGCATATAATTAAGAACCAATAATTGATTCTCCTCACCTGCAGTTTCAAACATCCTGAGTTGATTGATCGTATCATCAAAACGTGCCGTTGCCCACATGTTATACCAGCTATTAGTATTATCATACCAAGTCCGATGTTCTGGGTACCATGACGGAATAAAATAATGCTTCATACTTTCTCCTACTCAATTGTGAATAACGAACTATATCGCTTCTTCAATCTCGCTACTCTCACTTCTTTGATGGTTGTCAGTACAATACCAACCACCATCATAATAATCCCTGGAAGACCTGCAACCGGCTGAATATCTGGATTCCCAAGACTAGCCAACATCGGAATGCCAGCCATACACATTAGGAAAATCGCATTAATCGTAGCAATTCTGAGAACAATGGCTGTTAGGTAATCCTTGGTCGGTTGTCCTGGTCTTACAAAAGGAATATAGTCACCTGACTTCCGCATCTCCTTTGATTTGTCAGTTGGGTTTATTGTTGTAAAGGAAAATGCAACTGTCAAAAGCGCCAATATGGCAAGGAAGAATACAATTCCTTCCCACCTTGTCAGCACAAAATAACTTCCCAGCACTTGAAAGAAGGGACCGTATTTAGGAAACAAGAAGGACAATAGTAGAAAGATATACTGAGGAAAGGCCAACAAAGTATAGGCATACATAAATGGCATACCCCCTGCAATATTTAGCTTGATTGGCATATAGGCTTCTTTCATCAAATCGCTTTTGATAGCTATTCGTTGGATCGGAATTCGATATTCTGCTTGATCCAAGACGACACTCAAGTAAAGAGAGAAAACAATCCACCCTAATAACAAAAAGCCAACTAAGGCTAGACCACTTTGAAACAATTCAAAAAACAACGGAAATGTCGTAAATTGACCAACAATAATGTTAATCAGGATGATCAGGGAGGTTCCTCCTAGTCCATATGCGGTATTCATATTGGCGAACCAACTAACAACATAGGCCCCAGCAATCATGACTAGGCTCACAAAAAAAATGTCATCTATAATGGAGGCCTTAACAGATTCTCCATAATTTAAGGTAATCGCTACGCCTAATCCCTGTATAAGAGCCAACACAAACATTAAGCTATTCTTTCTCAATTCGCTGACTCGTGGCGAAACTGCAACCTGCTTACTTCCAATGGAAAATAAAGAAATCAATATCGTCGCATACATCCACGGACCTAGCCCCAGTGCAAAGATTGAAAACACGGTCAAGCTACTGGACGGAATTTGATACCAAGGAAGGGAGCTTAGATCTAGGTCCGATAAATATGGTGCTAGTTCAACCAATGGAACTGGTATATAGCGACCAGCCAAAAATATCATGATAATCAAACTACTCACTGCTATTTGATTAATTATGGGATGTTTCAAAAATAATCTCTTCATAAGGTGTATCCTTCAAATTAGTTTCTATATCACTCGATTTTAGCACAATTTTCATATGAAGTAAAATAGCAATACTCACCCTCACTTTTTGCCAATATATCTATATATTGTTACCGGTAGAAATATTTGTAAAAAGGTGCACAAACAGTACAAATATGATAAAATAGTCTAGATATCTATACAAGAAGGAGAAAATTTTGAATACCCCATTAATCAGTATTATTGTTCCAGTCTATAACGTCGAAAATTATCTGGATGAATGTATTCGAACCGTCCTCGCTCAAACCTACTCCAACTGGGAATTGTTGCTCATAAATGATGGTTCCACCGACTCTTCTGGGACTATATGCGATGATTATGCTAAAGGAGATGAGCGCATCTATATAAAGCATATAAAAAAAAGCAAAGGTGTGTCCGAAGCCCGCAATACTGGTCTGTCCCTTGCAAAAGGGGAGTATCTCACTTTCTTGGACTCTGACGACGGCATTTGTGAAGATTTTCTAGAAACCTGCCTGACAACTGCCATTCAGCATGATGTTGACATTGTCATCGGACACTTCTTTATCTGGGATGAAAATCAACAAACTTTTTATTACTTCGTCGAACAATCCCAAAAAGATACGATCGAGTTGATAAGTGCACAAGAAGCTCTAAACCGTCAGGTCGTATGGAAAAATTTAAATACTGCACCTTTCGTAGTCGCATGGGGAAAAGTCTTCAAAGCTACTTTATTTAATACCATTAGATTTCCAAAAGGAAAAGTATTTGAAGATGAATACACCATACATAAAGCACTTTTAAAGTCTGATTCTGTCGCACTTATTAACAAAGAATTTTACATGTATCGTCGACATGGCAACAGTATCATAACTTCCGATTTTAGTTTGTCAAAGGTCCTGAACAATATCGAAGCCTTGGAAGAACGCATCGTAGATTTGGTTTTAGCCAAGAAGGATACGGAGCTGGTTCGCCAAAAACTCTATAATGTCCTATTACATACCAAACATGAATTGGAAGTCCATCAGTGTAGCGATAGCTTAGAATACCTACGTGTTTTGAACAAATTGGAACTATTTAGTGAATAAGAACCTCCTAATCAGAAAGAAACAAGCACCTCCATGAATACACCACTTATCCCCATCCGAGTAAAACCTATTTCTCAAAGCCTAGACTATATTTTGGAACACTCCTGCTCTGTCGCACGATTTGGCGATGGAGAGATGGACATTATTGCAGGTCACAGCATTCCTTACCAAGACTATGACCCTCAGCTAGCCAGCGAATTAAAAGAGATACTAGGACTTGAAAGCAACCAGCACTTGATGGTCTGCCTGTCAGATGTTTTCGAAAACAGAGAACGCTATACAGACGCCTGTAATCATTTTTGGGAAGGGCACTTACAGCACTACCAAGACTACTACCGCCAGATTTGTAAAGCTCCTTGGTATGGAAGTACCTTTATCTCACGCCCTTATATCGACGTGGCTGATAAGAGCGTCTCGGCAGGCTATTTTCAAAGCTTAAAGCAGATTTGGACAGACAAGGACATCCTGATTGTCGAGGGCAAAACCTCTCGCTCAGGTGTGGGCAACGACCTTTTTCAAGAGGCCAAATCTATCCAGCGGATTATCTGTCCGTCTAAGAATGCCTATTCCCAAATAGAGGATATTCTAGCTGCTATCCAGACCTACGGACAAGACAAACTAGTCCTTTTGATGTTGGGACCAACTGCCAAAGTCATGGCCTATCGTCTGTCTAAAACAGGTATGCAAGCAATTGACATCGGTCATATTGATTCAGAGTACGAATGGTTTACCATGCAGGCTCAAACCAAAATCAAACTCCAGCACAAGCACACAGCTGAACATAATTTCGATCAGGATATCATCTTTACAGAGGATCAAGAGTATCTACAACAAATTGTCTTAGACTTGACAGGTGAGATCTGGGCTACTGTCCTAGAAAGTAAAACCATAGATATTGCTTTCTCTGTTAATAATCGCTATGCCCAGTATCTTGGCGCCACCATCCTATCCATCCTCGCCCATCATCCAAAGGAAGAGGTACGAGTCCATATTCTTTACAAGGAGATTGCTCAGAGCATTCTCCAAGATTTGGACAACCTAGCTCAACAAACTCCCAATTTAGAGTTGCACTTCCATTTGTTGGAAGACCAGCAGTTTTCAGCCATTCCCATCCGAACTGAACAATTCCCGATTGAATCGTTTTCACGATTCCTACTACCTGAACTCCTCATTGATCTGGAGCGAATCCTCTACCTAGACGTGGACATCTTAGTACATGGGAACTTGATGGAATTGTTCCAAACAGATTTGGAAGGATATGCGCTCGGTGCCATCGTCGAAGCAGATATTTTTAAATACTACCAATGGTATCTAGACAGCCTAGGCTTTGGTCCAAATGATGCCTACTTTAGCTCTGGGGTCCTCTTGATGGACCTTGACAAGATGCGTCAGAATGGCACTACCAATCAGCTAATCACCATGGCAATTGATAAGGCTCGAGACTATAAATTCCCTGACCAAGATATTTTAAACCTCTACTATAAGGGGAATTTCAAGCAGCTTTCGCCTGCCTATAACTACACGGATGTACGCAAACAAAATAAGGAGCTGGCAACTGATGAGATTGTCATCGAACACTTCAACGGTGACATCAAGGCCTGGCATGCCATCACAACTATACCAGACTATCTCAAGGATTCTGCCCTGACATACCAAGACTATCAGGCAGCATTCATAGCCCTGCAGAATAGACCTCTTGTCAGCATCATTATCCCTATCGGCGAAGAAAGCCCTTATCTCCAAGCCTGCCTAGAATCTATCAGCGTGCAGACCTATCGCGAGCTTGAAATCCTCTTGGTGCAGAACAAGGCCTACTCACATAGCCAAGTACTAATGGATGCTTACCAGAAAGATAGCCGTTTCCACTTGCTCACCTTAGATACCGAGGTTATTTCTCTCGAGCAGGCTGGCATCAAGAAGGCAAAAGGAGACTACCTAACCTTTGTCCGTCAGACTGACTGGTTGGACTTGGAGTACGTCGAGTGCTTATTGACCTCCTTGACTGAGAAAGATTGCCAGATCGCCCAGACTTCTTTCGCTGTCTTTAATGAGAAACAGCAAAACTATCTCTTCTATTCAGAAGAGTTTCCAATCGATACGATCATGGAGAGCAAGGAACTTCTTCAACGCTTGCATAGCTTGATTTGGTTTGAAAAAGAAGGACATGAGAATTTGTTTGGAAAGTTATTCCAAGCCCAAGTCTTCACACCGCTCTTTCACCGACAGACATTGAGCAACCGTAAGCTAGCCAATCTTGCCTATCTAATTGCTGACACCGTGCTGGTTAGCCGTCACAAACTCTATGTGCGTCGTTTTAAAGAAAAAGCTGAAAACTTAGAAATACTAAACAATAGAGTGGATGACCTAGCCTATCTCTTTACCTTGCTAGCCAATAACCAACTGTTGACCGTTGATTTTATGGATCACTATAAAGAACAAGTCCAACTACTAGCCAAGGAAAGCTATTGTCAAAATAATCATCAACTCTATCAAGAGACCCTGACAAGACTCAATCTACTCTAGCCAGCAGAAATTTGCCCAAAAAATATAGGCAGGACCAGGCAAGTTTCAAACTAGAAAAACAAAGGAGAACCAGATGCATATCGCATTTAGTGCTACAGATTCCTATGCTGACTATCTAGGAACGACCATCTATTCCATCATTCAACACCATCCAAATGACGAATTGCATTTCTATGTATTGACCAAATGGATGTCTGACCATAGTCGTTTTAAACTCAGTCGCCTGACTTCTCAGCTGGTGACCATTTCTTTTATTGAGATTGACAGCACGTCTTTTGACCACCTCCCTCTGAAAGAAGGGATTTCACTTGAAGCCTACTTTCGCATCTTGTTGCCTAGCCAATTAGCTGAACTGGACAGGGTCTTATATCTGGACTGCGATATCTTAGTTAATGGAACACTGAAAGAAGTCTGGGAAAGAGATCTCAGTCACCATTACCTCGCAGGTGTCAATGAATTGGACATGCTCCACGGTAATTCGGAATATCGAGAAAAAATCGGCTTTGATGCTCAAGATATCTACATTAATTCTGGTGTTCTCCTCCTAAACCTAGACCTAATGAGAAGAGATCATATTGAGGAATACCTCTTCTCCCGCGCAGAAGAAATAAAAGATTACATTGAATATCAAGACCAAGATATTATCAATATCGGTTTGAAGGGGCAAATCCTAAACCTTGAAGCCAAGTACAATATGACTACCTATCAGCGCAAGGTCAAGCATATTCCGCTGGAAGAAGCGGTCATTATCCACTTCAATTGGCACAAGCCTTGGAGAAAGGACCAAAATTATCTCCAATACAATCGCGAGAGTTTCGAACTCTATCGCAGAACCTTTCAAGCCTACCTCTCCTCTGTCGAGCCAGCGGTTACTCTCCTAGTCAATGCTTGGCAGGTCAGACCAGCCTCCCTCAGCCAATGCCTCCTAAGTATCTTTGAGCAGGATTACAAGAACCTACAGATTCTACTCCTGCTACCAGAAGACCAACCTGAACTGGAAGAAATCCTGATTCCTTACCTGACCAAAGAGCATCCAGTAATGGTGATCAAAAAAGACTTTGCCACAAAAATGGAAGCCTATTATGCAGGACTAACACACATCAAAACCAGCTATTTCAACATGATAGAGGCAGAGGACTGGCTGGACAAAACCCATATCTCATCCCTCTACCATCAGCTTGTGGAGCAAGATACCTTCATAGCCAGTGCGCCCTTTACCTTACTAGAAGAGGAGGAGGGGATCTACAAGATGTTTGAGCCTGACCTTGCTGACGGCCGCCGACAAACCAGCTATTTATTAGAAAACCTCTTCGGATTAAAATGGTATGAAACTTTCCGTCATACCCACCTAGATGGCAAACTCTACCATTCCACTATCATCCAGAGAGCAGGTCAACTAGCCAGCCATCACTCAGAAGATTTACTAGCCTGCCTCTTCTACTTGGTAGGTGAATCCGTGGCCTTTGTCAATAATAGAACTTATGTCAAACGAAATGTATCTATCCTACAAGCTCCCCTTGAAACAGAGGAAGCCATCTCCCAGCGAATGGAAGAATTGAACCACTTCGCCTCCTATATGGCGCTATGTAATCTGTCTCTCATCCATTACAAAGAATTTTACAAACAAGAACTCTACAACCTGCTTGTGACTGCCCAGAAACTAGAGAAAGAAGAACTCGCTAGCAAGCTAGAAGCGAAACTCAATGAATTGCAATTCTTAGAGCAACTTCCTCATCACAAGCCATTCTATTAAGGAAACATTATGAACCTAGCATTTACTGTCAGCGATTCCTATATGGACTACATGGGAACCACCCTCTATTCCATCATGGTGCATACAAGAAAATCCCCTGTTTCCGTCTATGTCCTCACATCTGATATATCAGACTATAGTCGCTTCAAACTTCAAAAATTAGAAGACCGATTTCACAATCTAAACATCCATATCCTTGTGGTGGATGCCAAACAGTTCGAAGACTTACCTCTTAACCGTAGCCATATCACACGGCCTGAGGTTTATTTCCGCATGGCCTTTGCCAGTCTTCTTCCTGATTTAGACCGTATCTTGTACCTAGATAGCGATATTCTAGCTCAAAAGGATCTCCAGCCCCTCTGGGAAACTCCCTTGGATGGTGCTTATATGGCCGCAGTTAGTGAACCACCATCAGAAGGCGGTTTTGACTACCGTCGGAGTATTGGGATGACGGACCCAACCTACTACTTTAACTCAGGGGTTCTACTCATGGACCTAAAAAAAATCAGAGAAGATAAGATTGAAAGCTTGTTATTTGAATGCGGACATGCCATCAAGGATAAGATTCGTCTCCAAGACCAAGACATTATCAATGTCGCATTGGAAGGGAAGATAAAAGCCCTAGACCCTATCTATAATTACGGCTATATGGAGCGACAGGCAAATCTTCGCAAAGAAGCCGATATTGTGTTAAACCATTTTAGCTTAGAAAAACCTTGGAATCGCCAACTTGATGTTCCAGAGTACAATCGACTCGCAGTCAATCGTTACTTGGAGTGTCATCAGGCCTATCTCCAGTTTATCGAACCTAAAATCAGCCTAGTACTTCCTATTTTTGAAGCAGCAAACTCCTTGGACAAAACATTGGAATCTATCCACCAACAGGTTTATCGCAATATTGATTGTATCATCTTGGATTATTCAGCAGACAGGAAAACCAAAGAAATATGTTTAGTAGCAATTAGTTCTTCCTCTCATTTCCGCTACTATAGCTTTTCACCGAATAATAAAGATACCTTTCTTCAAGCGGGATTGGAAAAGATGGCAGGTAACTATCTAAGTCTGATTTATGCAAATGATTGGGTAGACTCCTTCTATCTCGCAAATCTCTTTTTAGCACTAGAAGAAAATCAGGCTGACATCAGCAAAGTCAGCTGTAGCCAATTTGAACAGACTACTAGTAACTTCTACTTTTTCAACCCCTTGTGGCAAGAAAAACAAGTTCTGGATGGAAAATCTTACCTACAACAGACCCAGCTGGCACCCAGCCAGCAGGTCTCCTATTACCAATCCTTGTCTGGTATGCTCCTGGCTCCCAAAGTGGTGACAAGCGCTTGGCAACGAAGAACAGACCTCCCAGGCCAGCTCCTGACTCGATTCTTAATAGACTCCCAAGCAAGTCTGGTCTATCTACCAGAAGTAGCCTATATTTCTAGCAATAGCCAGCCTGTCCAAACCTTAATAAGCAACAGTCAAAAAGCCTCAGACTACTTTACTGCTCTAATGGCATATCACGTCTTAACAAAAGGAGCGGACAAAGACTTCTATCGTCACGAACTGCTGTCCCTGTCTAATAACACAGCTACCCTAACTCCAAACTTGGCAGAAGAAATTGATATACAGCTTGAACTTTTGAGGTGATTATCAACGAATACTCTCGAGGTCGCCAATTTCCAAATTTAACGCGTAAGGATTAGATGAAAATGAGTAAAATAAATATTTCCTTTTGTATTAACGACAAGCATTGTCACTATGTATTTTTTACTATTTCCATGATAAAGAAATACACAACTAATCTGGATATATTTGTACTCCATACTGATTTATCCGACAAGTCAAAAGATAGTCTAAAAACATTGGAGACTGAATCTGTAAACATTCATTTTGTCACGATTGATAGAGATTTATTTTCCAATTTACCGCTAACACTAGATGGCATTACAATTGAAACCTATTACCGTTATTTATTACCAGAAATTCTCGTAGATTGTGATAAAGTCATCTATTTGGATAGTGATCTCTTGATTCGATGTGATGTAACTGAACTATGGGATATTGATGTCAGTCAACACTATTTGGCAGGTGTCAACGAAATTGACATAATCAACCGTCTTCCTGACCATAAATTAAAATTGGGATTTGATTTAGATGAACTATTTATCAATGCGGGGGTCTTGGTCTGCAACTTGCAAAAAATGCGCCAAGATAAGATTACCCATCATTTATTTACGGAAACAGAGCGACTAAAAGACATCATTCTATTTCAAGACCAAGATGTCATCAATCTTGCTTTGAAAGGGAAAATAGCCGAACTTCCCCTAGCTTACAACTACACAATTGAAGCAATGGAAAAAGACTTGTTAAGTCTGGATGAAATCAAAATTATTCATTATAACTCCTCTGGAGCAAAACCTTGGAAACATTATCAATTTCAAGAGCTACCCTTAAATAAATATCTAAAACTTTGGCAAGTCGACTTTGTTAAAAATATAAAACAGATTCAACAAACAAAAGTAAGCCTCCTACTCCCCATCTACAATGAAACAAGTCTAACAACTATTGAAAACATTTGTAAGCAAAGCTACAAAAATATCCAACTCATCCTTCTAAACTACAATACTGATATAAACATTCAGGTACCAGATATCTGCTCCCACTACCCACTGGATGAGGAAAATGTAGACATCCTAAATGTCGACCCAGAAAGTCCGTTAGGACGAGACTTGCTCAAGCTGGTCAAGGGGCAATACCTGATTAGCCTCAATCACATCGATGAACTGGATGATTCATTTATCGAAACAGCCTTGAACAGTGCTAAACAATACCAGTCTGATATTGTATTGCTGGAAAACTGTAACTTTAATGAAAACGATGGTAACTACTATTTCTATACCAATCTATTCAAGGGAGAGACAGTGACGGCTGAAACTGTAAATAAGCACTTCCAGACTTCCCCTAGACATAAAACCTATCTGACAAATCCCTATTGTAAACTCTTCAAAACAAGCTATGTCAGAGACAACCATATCGATTTAGCCAATGATTTGATACCGAAGAGCTATGAAACCGACAAGATTTCTTATGTCAAAGAAACTCTCTATGTCTATCGAAAAATCAAAGAAGAGCTAATCAGTGTTATCGTCCCTGTCTACAATGTCGAGAATTATCTACACGAATGTCTGGATAGTATCCTCAACCAAACCTATCAAAATCTAGAAATTATCCTGGTCAATGATGGTTCAACCGATAGTTCAGGCAAGATTTGTGATGACTATGCCGCAAAAGATGGGCGGATAAAGGTCATTCATCAAGAAAATGGCGGACTATCTGATGCTCGAAATAAGGGACTGGATGCCATGACTGGTCAGTTTGTAACCTTTGTTGATAGTGATGATATCATCTATCATGATGCCATTGAAATCATGTATCACCATTTAAAACAGACTCACACTTCCATAGCAGTCAGCAATTATTATGAGTTTTCAAAAACAGAAAATGGTCATTTCACATCGTACTTTTTTGATATAAACACAAATAATACAATCGAAATTCCACCAGTAAAAGAAGCATTGTTCCGACAGTTTGATTATAAATACAATGGAATAATCTATACAACTGCTTGGGGAAAATTGATTAGCAAGGCTTGCTTGAAAAATGTCTATTTTAATCTGAGAATATTTGAAGATGAAGCTACTGTTTATAAGTGGTATTTAAATGCGGATCAAATCGTACAAGTCAATAAACATTTGTATATGTATCGAAGAAACGAACACGGTTTAACGAAAGCTCCATTTAAACTCTCAGATATCGATAACTTAATGAGAGCTTTTGAAGAAAAAATTTCGGATTATAGCTTGGCTGGACTAGATGTCCAAGAAATTAACAATAAATATATTTCTAGATTACATTACTACGCTAAGATAATGGAAGAAGAAAATTACACAGATACTCCTCAATATCATAAGGTCATTCAAAAACTGAAACATTATAACAAGTACAAAAAATAAGACAATGAGAGTAAAACAATGAAAGTTCATATCACCAACCTCTATGGCCAATCCCCTCTGAGTGTCGCCCTCATGGCTCAAAACATGGTCGCAGATATTGCAAAAAAATTAGATATCAAGGAAATCGGAATTTATAGTTTCAATGCCGATGGCGAAAGCGTTGAAAATCTGGCTATTCGATTTGATGGCATGAACGCTGCTGTAGGAAATGGCGATGTTATCATCTTCCAAGCACCTAGCTGGAACGGTACCCACTTTGACCATGAATACCTCAAACGTCTGAGAATTTATTCTGGCATAAAAATTGTCATCTTTATCCATGATATTCCACCACTCATGTTCAGCTCCAACTTCTACCTGATGGAAAAGACCATTGAGATGTATAATATGGCTGACTTGATTATCGCCCCTTCACAGAAAATGCTAGACCTGCTCTACCAGCACGGACTCAGGGTTACCAATACTCTCTTACAGAATATGTGGGATCATAAAACAGATATATGGTTAGAAAAACCTGCCTTTCACCGTGTTGTCAACTTCACAGGAAATCCGCAACGTTTCCACTTTGTTGACGACTGGCAGTTTGCAACACCGCTCAATCTCTTTGCGCCAGAATATTACCCAACCAAACCCAACAACGTGGCCTACAAAGGTTGGAAATACAGTCTCAGCCTACTCCAAGAATTAAATAAAAATGGTGGCTTTGGTCTTGTCTGGTCACAAGGAGAGGATGCAGAATACTACAATCTCAACGTTTCTTACAAATTAAGCACCTACATCGCAGCAGGTCTACCTGTCATTGCCCCACGTAGCCTTTCCAATGCCCACTATATTTCCGAATACAAGCTGGGCTTCCTTGTCGATAGTCTGGAAGAAGCCAATGCCATCGTTTCCACTATCACTGAGGAAGAATACCGTTCCCTCCTTGATTCTCTTTGGAATTTCCGAGAACTGATTACGAAGGGCTACTTTGCTCAAAAGCTACTGACTGATGCGGTTCATCAGGTTATGATTTAGGAGGAGACACAGTATGGACGATTTAATTTCAGTTATCGTTCCCGTCTACAATGTGGAAAAATATTTATCACAATGTTTGGAAAGCATCATCAATCAAACTTATAAAAATATAGAAATACTCTTAATAAATGATGCTTCTACCGATAACAGTAAACAAATCTGTCAGCACTATGCCCAGTTAGACAGTCGAATTAAACTATTCAATAAACCTGAAAACAGAGGAGTGTCTGATTCTCGAAACTGGGGAATTGAAAACTGTGTGGGTGAGTATATTATCTTTATTGATAGCGACGATTACATCGAATACAACTTTATAGAAAAATTATACGAAGTATCTATATCTGAATATGCCGATATTGTGGTTGGGGAATATTATCGCTATATCGAAAATCAAGGAAACTTTCTCATCCATGTACACAATATCATTAAAGAAGAATTATCCAAACATGATTGTATAGATAAAATATTTCTTGCTCATACAGATATTTTTAATTTTCCTGTTGCTAAGCTCATTAAGAAAAATCTATTTTTTAATGACTGATATGTAAAGCCCTTTGTCAAGTAAAAACAATCGAACTGATTAAAAAATGAAAAGTATCTAGAAAGAGCCTAGTTCTTAGCTTCGGGCATTGGCCACTCTGATATTCGTGGATTGGTTACCTACAGGTCAATGGTTCTGCCGCGAGTCCTACTCTCTATAAGCGTGGATCACAATTGTGCCACTTAGTCGTTTCGTAGATGACTCAAACCTTGAAGTCCTAAACTCCTTCAAGATACTTTCCATTCAAACATGATTTCAATCCTTATTTCTGTCCAAATTCACCCAGTGATTTTGGATAGAAATAGGGATTCCTCATCGCTCTGCGATGATAAAACTTAATGGTCAAAAGTGTACATGAAAACAAGCGCTAACTTCAAGCTATTCTTCCTGTCATCATCCCCCAAATAAAACCAGACAATTCTCGTGCAATAGCTGTTTTAGCAACATTTTGTTTCTTATTTTTTCCTAGAACAAGTGTGCGATAACGTCTTCTTAAGCGTTCATTAGCCTTATCCGCATAAGCAATCACCTCCACTCGGTTTCCACTTTGTCTCCTTTTCAATTCTTTGGATTTATACCCAATCGTCCCCTTAGCCAATGATTGTGCAGCTTCTATCAGAAGTCGTCTCACATGGCTATTCCCAGCTTTGGTGATAGCACCTCTTCTCTCCTTGTCGCCGCTAGAATTTTCGCTAGGAGTTAGCCCAAGATAAGAAGCAAAATGTTGAGCTGTCGCAAAGCGATTAAAATCACCGATTTCTGTCACAATGGAAAGAGCAGTTAGTGTTTTAATGCCAATAAAGCAAGAAAGCCGTGAGACCTTCTCTTGGTAACTGTCGCTTTGACCCAGTTGCTCAATTCGTGCATCATACCGTTCTATTTGATCTACTAATTTCTCATAGGTCAATAGATATTCTGTCAAAATCTCTGCGTAAAGTCCCTCAGGTTTTAGGGAACGGAGCCAGCGAACATGTTTCTGTGTCCAATTACTGCTTCCCTCGGTATAGCGAAAATCATGTCGGAGACAGAAGGCAAGAATTTGTTGTTTGATTTTCTTCAGAGCCACTTTGTGGTCTGTTCTCATGCGGATATATTCTTTGACTTGTTCATCCTCAACAGTAGGAATATGAACAGGCCGATAGCTACGAAAGGCCAGAGCTTTTGCGAGCTGAGCTGCATCTTTTTTATCAGTCTTAACACGCTTAGATCCTTCCTTCATCACCGTTGTAGGCGCCATCACGATACAGGGGATCCCGTGAGCTTGTAGCTGGTGATATAGGGTAAATCCAAGACATCCGGCTTCGTAGCCACATAACACTTCTGCATCTTGACCATATAAACGACGAAGCTCATTCACATAGTTCACAATATAGCTAACATTTGGACCAACTTTAGTGCTATGTTTGAATTGATTCGCCATCATATCATAATAGCAGAGTGAAAAACTTTCTTTGTGAACATCCATTCCGATGAAAAGTGTGGTAAAATGAAACATATAAGACCTCCAATTGAGTGTGGTAATTCCTGTTAGAAGTTGATTGTTTTTTTATTCTAGTGTACAGGTAAATCCACGAATTCTCAACTGGGGGTCTTTACATATTGTCTTTAAAGTAAGTTTTCCAACAGACATAAGAGTTTGTGAGGATCAATTCGTAATCTACCAACTATATCTAAAAAGTAAAAAAACGATGTACTACTCCTTAGCAGGCTACTGTTATAGAACCAGAACAGATGGTAACCTCACAAGCACGTTATCTGATCCAGAATCTATAGAAGATATTGTTGAGAGCTACCTGACACAAGTTTTTGATTTATTCCTACACGGATATCCTTTAGAAAATAGTTTCCCTTACTATAGTTATCGAACAAGCAGATATCTTGCGATACTAGAAGAACGAGGAAAAACAAATACAGAAATATCAAATAGACTATTAAAATTTGCCTATTTGATAGAAAATGGAAAGCAATATGAAACGTAAACTACCAATCAATTATTTAGGCCAATTCTATAATTTAGAACTTGAAGAACATGCTGATATTCAGGTTGATGATGGAATTATTGCCAAAAACTTTTGTAGCTTCGAGGTCAAGAATTATGCCACATTACGAATCGGCAAGCAGGTCTTTTTTAACTCCTCCTGTGTTCTAAGATGTATGGAGAAAGTTACCATCGGTGACTATTGTCTGTTTGGTGACGGAGTCAAAATTTACGATAACAACCATCACTACTCCCATCACCATGTTGAAGCGCTCTCTTTCAGCACTGCACCTATTCATATCGGCAATCATTGTTGGGTCGGAGCTAATTCTGTTATCCTAAAGGGGGTGACCATCGGTGACAATGTGATCATCGGAGCTGGATGTACCATCTATAAGGATGTCCCTGCTAATACTATCGTGACCTCAACTGGAAGTATGGCCTACCGACCACGACCACAATATGACAAACAGGTCACAACCTTTACGGCATCCGATACTCTGGAACACTTGGAATACCTAGTTACTTCCCTGCCTGATATTGCTTTCAATATCTTGGCTGGAACCCATATCTCTCCTCATCTCAATAGTTTTCGTCGATTTAGCAATGTCAATATCTATAGCAATATCAACGATTCTGAACTGGAAGATGAGATTTTGGATCGAACGTCTATCTATCTGGACATCAATCACTGGTGGGAAGTCAAAGACATCCTCAACCGCTGTCAGCAAAAACAAATCCCCATCTATAGTTTTGATACTGTCGCCCATCAACCAGAGCTAACAAATACCATGATTTCGAGTAACCATCCGAAAGAAATGGTGCAGGCTATTCAAGACTTTTTAAAAGAAAGGGATACCTAATGGAAAAGCCACTTATTTCAATTATTGTCCCCATCTATAACGTGGAAAACTATCTCAGGCAATGTTTAGATAGTATTATTGGTCAAACCTACCAAAACCTAGAAATTCTTCTCATTGATGACGCCTCGACAGATAGTAGCGTAACCATTTGTCAAGAATACCAAGCACGAGATGAGCGGATTTATTTGCTAAAAAAAACATGCAACTCTGGTCTAGCAAATTCACGAAATTTAGGTATCGAAAATATGACTGGTGACTTTGTCACCTTTGTGGATAGCGACGACTACCTCGAAACAACATTCATCGAGGATCTGTTTACACAACTTACCCTCCATGAGGCTGATATCGTCATTGGAGAATACTATGGTTTCGATGAAAACAATGGCATCTACTATATCCATTCTCAAGAAGTGAGGACAGAAGTATTGACGATTGAAAACTATTTTTCACATTTATTGACTGTGGGCACTATTACCTTCTTAACTGCTTGGGGCAAATTGTTCCGTAGTCACTTATTTACTTCAAAAGAACACAATAGATACATTCGCTTTCCGAATGTGAGAGTAGCGGAAGACAGGTATACGACACATTTACTTGTCCTCAACAGTCATAAAACAGTCTATTATTCTAAAAATCTCTATTGCTACCGAAAAAGAAAGGGAAGTCTTTCAGACGCCCCTTGTTCCCCTGTTAATACATTAAATGATATCAAAGGCTACGAAACCTTGATTATTGACATGCTTCTTGCTGGTCTTGACCCTAGCCTTGCCGTGGATTGCTACAAACAGCGTCTCTTATATCACCAACAGCAGCACTTGACTCACAAGGTAACCGAAAATGATACTTACCGGTATATCCTACAAAAATTAGGGTTTCAATCCTAATCCGATAGTTAATCGGTCTACCATCGGATTAGAAAACAGCTATCCTTTTGGGCTATCAGGAGAAAATTTCAATGACAGAAAGGGATTCATATGAAGCTAAAAGAACATCTCAAACTCCATATGTTTTGGACTGGTCTTGTTTCCCTTATTCTCATGCTGATTGACAATATTGCCTCAAGTTATTTTGGCTACAATATCAGTCAGGAATTGAATAAGATCGAGCAAACCATTTGTATTATTCTCAATATTCTTCTATTTTTGGGCATATTAAGTAACAAGAAAGACAGCTATGGTCAAGAAGCCCTTGATACCATCAGCCACAAGGAAGAAGCTTCTGATAGGAACAGCAGTAAAGCTTTGAAAACTTGAGAGTGATTCAGGCTAACAGGTTGTGGCGGATATATAGCAAACTAAATCAAAAACAGGATCAGCTACGCTTATCAATTTGAGAACTCTAAAGTTATTTTAGGAGGGTGTTTCTGACACTATAACTCAAACTTATCCTTTCCCTAATCCAAACCACTATAAAAAGCTGACCTTGTTATCCGGATTTTATACTCAATGAAAATCAAAATCAGACTAGCCCCAAAGGTTCGGGGAACCTTGGGGGGTTGGAAATAAAGCGAACGAAGTTCGCTACAAAAGGTTTGGGAAACCTTTGGGGGTTGGAAATAAAGCGAACCAAGTTCGCTACAAAAGGTTTGGGGAACCTTTGGGGGTTGGAAATAAAGCGAACCAAGTTCGCTTCTACTTATGCAGATAGAACCCTGTTACTATTTTGTTTCAAGGTAACAGGCTGAGTTTGATTTTCGAAGAGTATTACAAGTCAAAAAAGCTGAGCAGACATCTAAGAGGTCTTGCTCAGCTTCTTTTTTCTTTTGCGATTATTATACCTTCAATCGTAAGCGCCCAATAACAAGGTATATTGAAAAGGCTCCAAAGTCCTGTCGACTCTGGAACCTTTTTCTATTTACAAGCTCTCTTAATATTTTTATCCCATGGCAAATAGGCTTCTAAAACCTCCTTTTTTGCGAGCGACTCCTCATTAGGTAAGTGTTCTAGAAGATAGGTCATATATTTTTCTGCATCAAGTCCGTGTCGCTTAGCTGTTTCTAAAAGACTCAAAATGACAGCTATCGACTTGGCTCCCTCAAAGCTCTGAGAAAAAAGCCAATTTTTTCTGCCCATCACCAAGGTCTTCATAGCCCTCTCAGCCATATTGTTGGACAGGACTAGGTCACCGTCCGAGAGAACGGCTCGGAAGGTGGTTTCGTATTTGAGGCTATACTCTATTGCAGTACCCAATTTGGAAGCTGGCAAGACAGCCTGTTCACGGCACCAATCAAAGAACTCGTCCATCAAGGGAGTTAACTCTGTCTGCCGTTTATGTAGCCGTTCCTCAGTAGACAGGTCAGCCCAGTCACTCTCCAAGGCAAACAGGCGGTCGCAATAGGCTAATCCCTTGGCTCCTAAAGAAGTATTATCTGTCTTCTTAGGAGTCGCCTCAAAAAATTTTCGTCTAACATGAGCCCAACAGCCAACGAGCTGAGCCTTGTCTAATTGACGATAAGCACTCCACATGTCACAATGAACGTAGCCCGCATAGTCCCCAAGAAACTCCTCCACAACTAAGCCGCTCCGTCGTTTGTCATGATGATAGAGGGTAATTCCATTTTTCTCATGTTTCCCAGACAAGAAAGTCCAGTAGTAGGTCAACTGGCTATCATTTTCTAAGACCTTGTAGGAAGTCTCATCCGCATGAAGAATAGGCTGCTCCAACAATTTCTCGTGCAACAGGTTATAAATCGGCTCGAAATAATACTGACTAGACTTGATGTGCCAGTTGGCTATTTCCTTCCGACTGATGGGCAGGCCAAGTTTATGCCAGTCCTCTTCCTGACGGTAATTGGGTACCTTCAGATTGAATTTCTGGTGAATGGTGTGAGCGATGATAGAGGCTGAACCCAAGCTGTGTGCCAAAGGTGCCTTAGGAACAGGAGCCTTGATAATCTTATCGCTTAGATTCTTCTGACTACATGCCTGACACTTGTATGCGTGTTGAACATGGTCAATCCGCTTTAATTGTGCAGGAATGAAGACCAACTCTTGTCGTTGAACAGTTGAGCCAATCTCTTTCAGCTGACCATGACAGTCTGGACAAGTGCAGTCTTCGCCCTGCAATTCGTGATGCACAATCTCTGGAGTGAACTGGCTGAAAATAGCCTGACGAACTCCCTTAGCTTTCTTGCGTTTATAGGTGATGGTCTCCGTTTCAACTGGGTAAGTCAGCTTCTTCTTCAGGGAGACTTTCCTCCCCAAACAAGCTCAGCTGACCTGGTTGATATACGACCTTCTCTGATGATTTTCCGTAGAGTTTCTGTCTCAGATAGTCAACCTGTTCTCGAAGGAGAGTGAGTTCATTAGCCATCATCTCTATCGTTTTTGACTGTGTTTCAATAATTTTTTCTAGTGATGACATAACCAATCTCCTTCTTTTTATCTCATTATACACAAAGAAAAGCCATGATTTCAATAGAAATCACGACTTTTTGAAACATTTATTTTTGGAATGATAGAAAATCCTTTCATGAGCCAGTCGACTTGCTCGGAAGTTAGAGCCTTGACCTCTTCTTCATTGTTTGGCCAGGTCAATTTCCCATTTTCAAAACGTTTATACAATAACCAAAATCCCTGTCCATCCCAATAAAGAGCTTTGAACCGGTCTTTTCGACCTCCGCAGAAGAGATAGACCTGACCGGAGAAGGGATCCAGGTTGAACTGACTTTTGATAAGATAGGCCAGGGAATCAATTCCCTGACGCATATCTGTTTTTCCACAGACCAAGTAAACTTGACCTAAATCACTGAGTTGGATGGTCATAGAACAGTACCTTATCTAAGATTGTTTCTAGTGTTTCTTGATTGATAGTGTGAAAGACTGTGAGCTCCACTTTTCCGAGACGAATTTTCATCATAATATCGTTTCTGCCTCGCTTCTCAAAGCGGCGAGATTGGGGAACAGTCAATGGAATGATGGGGTGTGACATAATAAATCCTCCAGTTTTGTTTTTCTAACAGTATACTGGAGGAGGGAGTGGGTGGATAGATACCTTGTTATTGGGCGGTTACCAATATACCTGTTATTGGGCGCTTACCTTCAATCCACTAAGCAATTCCTTATTCTGCCAAAGTAGATAAAGACCACCGCCGATAATAATCAGCATAATGACAAACTTGATCAATCCCTTAACAAAGCGGATGACCAACATCAATATCATAGATACAATCAGCCAGCCCCAAGCCGAAGAATTGAGCAAGGTCTGCATACTCTCCAAGCTCGCCCCTGTCCAGGCCTTGATAGGTTCTGGAATTTTATCAAACCAGCTGCTATTTATACCGATTTGTTCCATAATGGAATGACTGGTCGATTGTAACCAAGCAAAAATTCCTGCATTATAGAGAAAGAGCAGAGCTTGCTCTGTGTAACGTTTTATTGTGTTTGTAATTGTTCGAAACATATTTTCCCTTCTATTCCGAATACAAGGCCACTAGGGCATCAATATCCGCCTGCTGAATACCATGATTAGAACCGGCCGATTCCATAACAGAAGCCTGACTGTCTTCATGGTCAAGTCCAATGGCATGCCCCAATTCATGTTCAGCTATGGGAGTGGGAAAGAACTCGACCAGTCTAGAAAGAGTTCGTCAACAAGTCTTTATTTCTAGTTGTTGAGCTGAAACAGTCTATTCCCAGACTGTTTCACTCCCACCCCCGCATAGCTCCAACAGTCCACTGGACTGTTAAACCCAATCAACCACTGCGCTGAGATGTTGACACGAACTCTGAGAAGCGAGGCTGGACTTTCTGCTCAGCCTCATCATAACCATATTGGTCGTTTAATAAATAAAAACTATTCAGACGCACCGTTACCGAGCTATAATAATTGGTTAATAAGTTAGTCGTTGAATTTGCCTCGCCTGCTACCTGGGTATTTCCATCATTCATCTCAGTAGCAATAATATCAGCCTGATTTGGATCACTTGTCATCACAAAAGTGAAGGCCCCTGTCGCATTCCAATTTGCAATGGCTGTTTCATAGGCAGCTACAAATGTTGGATTCTGGGTTTCAATGTAAACAGTCGCAGTATTGCTTTCCCATCGACCATGATCAGCTGTATTGACTGTATCAGTCGTCAGGTGCTTAATGGTATTAACACCTTCTTCAATCGTCACCTCAGACTGTCCTTTGACCATCAATTGCACTTCTTGAGCTAGAGTTTGTAACATCTGAGGCGCTGCTTCCTGTTGAAAATAGAATAATAGACCTAGACCACAAGCCAATAACACCATTGATAACCAAATCAGACCCAAAAATGTCCGCCAAATCCACCGCAGAATATTTCCAATAAGTTTCATAGACTATACCTCTTTCTAGAAATAGGTTTTAGTATAGCCATAATTTCTGAAACTTTTCTTAAAAACTAGGACAGTCTTTCTTCCAATTTGAAATCAATTGGCAACCAAGCCAATACTTTCTCAATCTGCTGATTCCAGTAGTACCACTCATGTTTACCAGGTCCGAAACTCGCCTCTATATCAAATCCCAGCTCTTTCAACTCCCCAACTGCCTTTTGATGCCCTTCAAAGAGAAAATCTTCCTCACCACACCAGGCATAAAATTTGGTCTTTTTATCGGATTGTTTAGCAATTTCTAACAAATTATTTGGATTCTGTTTATCAGAAATATCACCAAATACTCCTCGCCAATACGAAAGGCTTCCCAATTCTGCTGTCGCTGGATTTTCAAAATCAAAATACAATGCGCCTGAAAGCGAAGCTGCGTGTGAAAAACGATTGGTTATCATGGCAATCTTGAAGGTCCCATAACCACCCATAGACAAACCAGCGATAAAATTCTTCTCCCGCTTGTCAGACATATTTGGGAAAAATCGTTTGAGAATTTGAGGCAACTCTACTGCAATGGCATCGAAGTAATTCATACCGTAAGTGGTATTGGTATACCAGCCTTTATCTGTATTGACCATAACCACGATAAGATTGGTATAACGAACCAATCGTTCCACTGTAGAACGATTCAGCCAGGAATCCTGATTGCCTCCCATACCGTGCAAAAGATATAGGACAGGAATATCGTTGTCATCAGGATTTTCCACACGATTGCGATCTGGATATAAAACCGTAACCTGTCTAGACATATCTAGAGCTTCTGAGTGGTATTCAATTTTCATTATTGCCATAAATCTTCTCCTTATGGTAAAGAGCCTGAGTTGCCTTCGGCTCTTTGCATTTATAAAACTCTATTTCACTTCCATAATCACCGGCAAAATAGCTGGGCGACGTTTGGTTTGATCAAAGAGGAATTTAGCTAGGTCATCGCGAACAGCACTCTTGAGTTCTGTCCAATCAAAACTATCCTTGGTGAAGTAATTTTCCACCGTTGCGTTAACCAAATCTGATGCCTCACGCAAAATGTCCTTGCTCTTTTTCACGTAGACAAAACCACGGGTATTGACCTTGGCCTTGGAAATGATTTTCTTCTCACGGCGGTTGACAGTGATTGCCACGATAAAGATACCGTCTTCTGAGAGAATTTTACGGTCACGAAGGACAATATTTCCAACATCTCCCATGGCATTTCCGTCAATCATGACATCGCCAGCAGGAACCGCTCCGCTATGGACAAAATCCCCCTCTTCAAAAGCCATGACATCCCCACGCTTAACGATGATAATGTTTTCTGGATACATACCGATTTCAAGCGCAGCCTTAGCGTGAGCATCCAATTGACGATACTCCCCTTGAACTGGGAAAAGATATTTAGGCTTCATGATGTTGAGCATGAGCTGCAAATCACGCGCATTGCCGTGACCAGATACACGCAGTTTTTTTGTAATGGATTTGACCGTTCCACCAGCCTTGTAAATCAAGTTTTCTACACGAGCAACAACCGCTTCTTTTGAAATACTTGGAGTGGTAACAATATAAACTAGATCACCTTCTTTGATTTCAACGTAGCGATGTCTACCGATAGACATTTTACGCAATCCATTTAACGGCTCGCCCATACGACCAGTTTCTAGAATAATCAATTCATGGTCTTCATACTTGTTCATATCCTTTGGTTTTACCAACAAGCGTTCGCTGACCAAACGAAGTTTTTTCAATTGAATCGCTGTTCGGACAATGTTTTCCACATCATGTCCTGTCAACACGACACGACGACCAGTTGCTTCTGCTGCATCAAAAATCTGTTGAATACGTACAATATTGCTGGCAACTGCTGCCACAATAACACGCCCGTCACAGTCAGCAATCGTATTGAGAATTTCCTCCCCAGCCTCATGCATGCTAGCTACTTGAACATTGCTATCTGCATTTGCTGAGTCTGACAAGAGGGCCAACACACCTTCTTTACCGATTTCAGCCAATCGCCCAAAATCCGTACGATAAAACTTATCTGCCGCCTGGTCAAACTTAAAGTCACCTGTGTAGACAATATTTCCTTCATCCGTCTTAACGACAATTCCTAAACTCTCTGGAATAGAGTGAGTCGTCTGAAAGAAAGATGCCACTGAATCCCCGAAATCAATTTCCGTTTCAGCATTGATAACATTGAAATCATTAAATTTCTTAGTAGCATTATTCCCCTTGACAAGTAGCTTAGCCAATTCGATCGTCAAGTGCGAACCAAATACTGGCACTTTCACTTTCTCCAAGAGATAAGGAAGCGCTCCGATAGCATCTGCATGCCCGTGAGATAAAAAGACCCCTGCTACACGATGCTTATTTTCTTCCAAATAATCGAAATTTGGGACGACTACATCCACACCTAACTGTTCATTCTCAGGATACTTTGCCCCCGCATCCAAAACAAAAATGTGTTCATTCACTTCGGCAATGTAGAGATTTTTTCCATTTTCACGTACACCTCCGAGAGCCATGATTTTTATGCTACTCATTTTTTCTCCTTTTTGGACATCCCACAGGTGTCCATTTTATTTTTCTTACCAACGGTCCTTGGGATGCCCAAGTCGAATTACAGTCTGCTATTTATCGTCATTTAGTTTTTCTTTTATTACTTCGACGTACGAGGAAACTTCGTTTCCCTATTTCCAACTTCAAACACTCCACAGGAGTATTTGAACTCGCCTTGCCTAGCCTGCGGCTCGTTGCCTAGTACTAAAAGTAAACTAAAAGACTATATTTTAGCTATCGCTTCTATTATACATTTTTTCAAGAAAATTTACAAAAAACTCCGCTGAAAATCAACGAAGTTCTACATATACATTAGTAACCATGTCCCTTATGTTCCCACTTACCACCAACATTCCGCACTAAAATCCATTTCCAATCCGTATGGGTACTATTAGGCTCTAAGGTGGGCTCTGCCCCCTCAGCTGCTACCTTAAAAGACGAAGTTAGGATAATAGCTTCCTCTGCACCATAGTGCTCCGCCCACTCATCAAATTCCTTTTCATTATCACCACTGTAACCGATAGTCAGCAATTTACAACTGTTTAAATGGTGATCAAAGTAATCTTGAACTACAAGAATAGCCGCCTCAATCTCTTTTTCCGTATACAATTCTGACTGTTCCATCGGTTCAATCTCTGCCTGATAAGCTGCTCCTGTCCGACATCCTACCAAAAAAAGACAACACAACAGACTACAAATAGCTAAACATTTTCTCATCTTTGTTACCTCAAGTCAACAATCGTTGCTGAAAAGCCAATCTCTTCTACAAAACGCAAAACATCTTCTGTCTTTACAAAAATCGTTTTCGTATTAACATTGGGGTGGAAGGTTAGAATGGATTCAGAAAGGATTTCTTTATCAAAAAAGACTTGAATATCCTTATCAACATTATGTAACAAGCCAAAAACAGATACCACTCCCGCAGGCAAGTGCATTTTTTCCATCAAGCTATCACTCGAGGCCATCCGAATGCGGTTGGCTCCAACCAAATCACGAAACTGGTCCATATCCAGCTGCTTCTGGTCATCCATGATCAGTAAATAAAATGCAGTCTTTTTCTTATTAGTCAGAAACATGGACTTAGTCCGTACTCCTTCTACCCCTTCAATGTAACGGTCTGCTTCCTCAGTTGTCCGAGCTGGTGGATGCTCTACAATGGTGTAGTCCATTCCCAAGTCAGCTAAGCTTTCAAAAACCAATTTATCCATGACAGCACCTCTAATGCTCTTTTGATATATTATACTACTTTTTAAAGGAGGGTTCAAAAATAATAGTAGCATAGCGGAAGTGTCTCGATACTCCTTCTATGCTACTGTCACAAAAATTCTCATTCATCACTGGTTAAAAAATCCAGATGCCCACTCTCTATGCGTTCCAATTCATTTTCTAGACTAGCAACTTCCGTCATTTCACCAATATCTAGGCAAAGTTGAATATGGTTTCTTAAATGATGACGGTAAAGTGAAATAGATTTTTGAATAGGGTATCCTATCTCATTCATCTTAACTATCCGTTCTTTTAGAAACTCTAAATGAACATTATGCTCCAGTTTAAAGTTCTGTGAAATACTTGATGGGTTGGAACGATAAACATACAAAGGCTGATTTAAATAACAAGCATGCTGTGTTTTCATAAACAATTTCCATGAAATTGCCGCATCCTCATAACATTGACCAACAGGGAAACGAATATCTGCAAAAAGTTCTTTTTTATATAATTTTCCCCAAGCTGTCCAAAACATCAATCGAAGCGCTAAAACTTGATTATCCTGACGTTCTAATAGTTCTTCTGGAGATAGCAACTCAAACTTAAATGACCCATAATCGTAGAAGATAAAGTTCACATCGTCAAATCTACAGAAAGCTCCTATGCTTATTTCAGCATGAGACAATTTCAATCCATGATACATCATCTCAATAGATGCTTCAAATAAAAAATCATCAGAGTCAATAAAGGTTACATACTCTCCTGTTGCATGTTCTAAACCTGTATTACGAGCTGCCGATAAGCCACCATTTTCTTGTTGGATATAGATAAAACGTGGATCTCCATCTGTAAGCGACTTAGCTTTTACAATACTGTTATCAGGACTACCATCGTCTACTATTATGACTTCTAAATTTTTATAAGTCTGACTTTGAATAGAGCGAATACATTGTTCTATATATCCTTCAACATTATAAACTGGTACAATAACGGAAATCAGCGGTGTATTCATCTTAGTCAATATCCTTTGTGTATTTTATATCTCATCATTTTGATAGAACTTAATCTATTATATATATATATATATGAGTTTAGTCAAGAAAAAACTACTGTTTATCCTTCAGAGCAGTAAAAAAAGAGGTAAAAACCTCTTTTATATAGCAGTATTTCACATTAACGGATTAGAATAGAGACTTTGGACAAAATCGCTATAGCTGTTGTTAACACAGAATGAATCCGTCATCTAATCAAACAACTTATAATAATCTTCCAGTTTCATCTTGGATTTTTCTTCAGCCATTTGGTCCTGAATAATCTGACCATTTTTCATGACAATCAAGCGATTACCGTGACACAGAGCATCTTCCATCTGGTGAGTGACCATGAGGGCCGTCATTCCCTTGGTCGCAATCAATTCGTCCGTTAATTGCATCAAGGATTGGCTGGTCTTAGGGTCAAGGGCTGCAGTATGCTCATCCAAGAGTAAAAGTTCAGGCTGTTTTAAACTCGCCATTAGCAAACTCAGTGCCTGACGTTGACCACCTGATAAAAGTCCTGCTGGCGTATCCAGATGTTTTTCCAGACCATTTCCCACTCTCGGCAAAAGCTGGGCAAATTCTTCCGTCTGTTGGGCCAATCTGCGTGGCACTAAGCCCCGCCCCTCACCACGATACTTGGCGATGAGCATATTTTCTGCCACTGTCATCCGCGGAGCAGTTCCCATTTTAGGATCTTGGAAAACACGCGCCAGATACTTAGCACGTTTTTCTGCAGGCCAATTGGTTACATCCTCACCAAGAATATGGACAGAACCACTAGTCAAGGGTAGGGTTCCAGCAATGACATTAAAGAGAGTTGACTTCCCAGCCCCATTTCCACCCAAAATGGTAATAAAATCACCCTGGTAAATGGTCAGATTGACATTGTCCAAAATCACACGTTCTTCATCAAAACCGTTTGTCACCACCTTGGTGGCATTTTTTAATTCAACAATTGCTTTCATCGTGACAGACTGGCTCCTTTCAGAAGTTTATTTTTCAACTCAGGAACCATGAGGCAAGTTGCCAGAATCATGGCCGAGAAGATACGGAGGTAGCTGGTATTGATACCGAGGGAAATGACCACCAAAATTAAGAACTGATAGAAAATCGCTCCGACAACAATGGCCAAGAATCGTTCTAACATAGTAAGGTTACCATAAATTACCTCACCGATAATCAGACTAGCCATACCGACCACAATGACACCAATACCACGCGACACATCCGCATAGCCTTCTTGTTGTGCAATCAAGGCACCTGCAAGAGCGATGATCCCATTTGAAAGAACAAGACCTAGCAACTCCATTCGACTTGTATTGATACCAAAACTGCGAGCCATATCTGGATTATCCCCTGTTGCAATAAAGGCTTGTCCAAGGCGAGTATAGAGGAAGAACATCAAGGCACCAATCACCACCGCTAGACTACCTAGACCTAGCAAGAGACCATTAATTTGCTCAGAAAAAGGAAGGAAATCTTGTAAACGTTTGGTATTCAGTAAGCCTAGATTTGCCCTACCCATGATAAATAAAATGACAGAGTGACAGGAAGACATGACCAAGATACCAGCTAGGAGAGTGGGAATTTTCCCCTTGGTATAAAGCAAGCCTGTGATAAAGCCCGCCAAACAGCCAACAAGAACTGCTGCTAGAGTAGCCAAGATAGGATGAACTCCTTGCGTCAATAAGGTAACAGCAACCGCTCCTCCAAGCGGGAAAGAGCCCTCTGTCGTCATATCAGGAAAATTCAGAATCCGAAAGGTAACGAATATTCCCAAACCTAGTACAGCCCATAAAAGAGCCTGTGAAACTGTTGATACAATCATATTTTTCCTTTTCTTTTATCTCTTATTCGATAACCTTGCTTGCTTTACTAATCACATCATCTGACAAGGTAATTCCTAATTCTTTAGCAACTTTTTGGTTGACAACAACGGTACCCTCGTTAAAGATTTGTACAGGTGTATCCGCTGGATTGGCACCATCAAGAATTTTCGCAGCCATCTTACCAGTTGCCACACCCAAGTCATACTGGCTAAGGGTAACAGATGCGATACCTCCACCTTCTACCATATCTTCTACGCTGGTGAAAATCGGAGTTTTGGTTTTATTTACCACAGATACGACAGTTGAAAATGCTGAGGCAACTGTGTTGTCTACTGGTGTAAAGAGAACATCTGCTTTACTACTTGCGACCTCTACTGTCGCTGCAATTTCATTACTAGAAGCAACTGCATATTCAAGAACAGTATAGCCAGCCTCTTCTGCTGCTGCCTTAAATTCCGCTACTTGAATTTTTGAATTGTCTTCGTTTGAAGAATAGAGGACACCGATAGTTTTAGCATCTGGTGTGATTTCTTTAATGAGAGAAACTGCGTCTGCTACTGGTGTTTGGTCTGATACCCCTGTAATATTTCCACCAGGATTTTTCAAGTCAGTTACCAAGTTAGCACCAACAGGATCTGTCACAGCCCCCATGATAATGGGTAATTCTGTGGTTGCATTGGCAAGACCTTGTGCAGCAGGTGTTGCGATACCAATCAATAATTCATTGCCATTGTCCACCAATTTTTTACTCATGGTTTGAACTTGGGATTGATCACCCTCAGCATTCATAAAATCAATTTCTAAATTATCCGTTGTGGTATAACCACCTTCTTTAAGACCTGCCTTGATTCCCTTATAAATCTCATCTAATGAATCATGTGTCACAAATTGCAGAACTCCAATTTTGACTTTCTCTGTGCTATTGGATGAATTGCTCTGTTCTTTTTGCGTCAAAAACAGGGCAGCAACTACCATAACAGTAAGGGCAACAATTGTAGCTAGTAAGTTTTTATTTTTCAACATATTTCATTCTCCTTTTAAAAATGCACAATATCCAATTTCTACGTCATCAATATATTATCCCACCATCGCCATCGTTTCATCATGATTACCTCTTAATTTCTATCATTGTCAAAGTAGAATATAATGATCGGTATCTCATTTTTTCAATTGAACGACAATCTACAAAGACAAGGAAAAAGCCCCCGCATACTGAAAAACAGTATACGAGGGCGTCAATGACACGGTGCCACCTCAATTATGGGAATTGTCTAGAATCCTCCCATATCTCATCTCCTCTAACAAGGAGTTGCACTGTAAGGTGTGCGGACCGAACTACCATTGTTTTAAGTTCATTTGCATGATTGATTTGGCTGTGTACTTTGTTAGCTCTCCTTGCTATACCGCTAGTATAAGCTACGTCGACCTGCCTCGTACTCAACCAAAACAGTCTACGCAAAGTATGCTATATCAAACAATCATTTGTGCACCTAAGTCTGAAGACAGACAATTCTGCACATCAGCCCATTTCATAAAACTCCGCCACCTGTTCTCAGCACCACAGGCTCCCTGAAGACTTCTGCTTTACTACTTCTTCTGATTACAGACGATTATACGGTATCAAAATCACTTTGTCAAGACTTTTAATTAAATTTTCTGAAAACTTTTTACCAATTTTTTATTGGCTTTAGACCAAGTCTCATCTAAATTCTCTAAAATATGATATACTAGACTGAGTTATAGCTATTAGAAAGAGGAAAACCATGTCTTTTGACGGATTTTTTTTACATCACATGACGGCTGAGTTAAGGGCCAATTTAGAAGGTGGGCGGATTCAGAAAATCAACCAGCCCTTTGAACAGGAAATTGTTCTGAACATCCGTAGCAACCGTCAGAGCCATAAATTGCTCCTGTCCGCCCATTCGGTTTTCGGTCGAGTTCAGCTGACCCAATCGGACTTTACCAATCCCAAGGTACCCAATACCTTTACCATGATTCTGCGGAAATACTTGCAGGGAGCTATTATCGAGGAGATTCGTCAGTTGGACAATGACCGCATCTTAGAATTTTCGGTGTCCAACAAGGACGAGATTGGCGACCATATCCAAGCTACCTTGATTGTGGAAATCATGGGCAAGCACAGCAATATCATCTTGGTGGATAAGTCTGAGCAGAAGATTATTGAGGCTATCAAGCACGTTGGTTTCTCGCAAAATTCCTACCGAACCATCTTGCCAGGTTCCACCTACATTCGTCCACCGGAGACGCATTCTCTCAATCCTTATACGGTATCTGACGAGAAATTGTTTGAAATCTTATCGACTCAGGAACTGAGTCCGAAAAATCTCCAACAGGTCTTTCAAGGTTTGGGTCGGGATACAGCTTCTGAACTGGCTAGTCACTTGCAGACGGACCGCCTGAAGAACTTCCGTGCCTTTTTTGACCAGGCTACACAGCCTAGCCTAACGGACAAATCCTATGCTGCTCTGCCATTTACCAATAGCCCTGAAAACCAGCCACACTTTGAGAGCCTGAGCAGTCTGCTGGACTTCTACTATCAGGACAAGGCGGAGCGGGACCGGGTGGCCCAGCAGGCCAATGAGCTGATCAAGCGAGTGGCCAGTGAGCTAGAGAAAAATCGCAAGAAACTGGTCAAGCAGGAGCAGGAATTGGCGGATACGGAGACGGCGGAGTTGGTGCGACAAAAGGGCGAGCTCTTGACCACCTATCTGCATCAAGTGCCAAATGACCAGGCTAGTGTGACCTTAGACAACTACTATACGGGCCAGGAACTGGAGATTGAGTTGGACGTGGCTCTTACTCCTAGCCAGAATGCCCAACGTTATTTCAAAAAGTACCAGAAACTCAAGGAGGCGGTCAAACACCTGACCAACTTGATTGAGGAGACCAAGGCAACCATTGTCTATCTGGAGTCCGTTGACACCATGCTGGGACAGGCTAGTCTGGCAGAAATCGATGAAATCCGTGAGGAATTGATTGAAACAGGCTACCTCAAGCGCCGCCACCGTGAGAAAATCCATAAGCGCCAGAAACCTGAACGTTACTTGGCGACGGACGGGAAGACTATTATTCTGGTCGGGAAAAATAACCTGCAAAATGATGAGTTGACCTTCAAAATGGCCAAAAAAGGCGAACTTTGGTTCCATGCCAAAGACATCCCAGGCAGTCATGTGGTCATCACAGACAACTTGGACCCAAGCGATGAGGTCAAGACCGATGCTGCCGAGTTGGCTGCCTACTTCTCCAAGGCTAGACATTCTAACTTGGTCCAAGTCGACATGATTGAAGCCAAAAAACTCCATAAACCAACAGGTGGCAAGCCAGGTTTTGTGACCTACCGCGGTCAGAAGACCCTCCGTGTCACCCCAACTGAAGACAAAATAAAATCCATGAAAATCTAGTTCATGGATTTTTCTGTATTGAAACCTACTCCGCCTTATCAATATCTTCTCTAACTTCCTTAGCGTTGAACTTAGCAAAAAGATACTGGCGGTCTTGGACTGGGAAGCGTTGATCCAGTTGATCGACTGGTCCCACTTCCACCATTCCTTCTGAGATAACATAATCCATGACATGCCCGCCAAATGTCAAATCATCCGAAATAAAATGCAAATGATAGCCAGCCACACTGACACCATGGAAAATCTCTGGCGTCCAAATACCAACAATGGTACCTGAAATATTCTCAGCGATATACTCAGGCTGGCGACTTGCCACCTCCGCAAAACGAACATCAGAAGCCGATTTTGGAATCATGCGCACGTGCATATGCGAAAACGTCCCTTTGATTTTGATAGAACGAAAAAGATTTTCGCCATCATAATAGGATTCAATCCGCTGGTGCAATTCATCGCTAGTCATTTCAAAGCGTTGTTTGAAAATCACTTCTGCCTCATGGAAAATGACCGCCGCATAGGGAACTTTCATATCAGCTGGAACTTCAACCACTTCTGGTTTCTCCCCTGCTCCCTTGGCCTGATAAGCCTTTCCATCCAAAACAATCAGCTCGCCATCAATGGAATCCAGAGTTCCCAAACCCAAATCACCATGTTCCAACAATTCGCCAACCATCAAGGAGCCGCCATACAGTCCAGCCATTAAGGCACCTAAAGTATTGTATTGAAATAATCGATTTACTTGCATAACCTACTCTTCATTCAAAAATTCTTGCATGGCTAAATCGTCTGGCACCAATTGGATATAACGACTAGCTTGCTCTTTTGCCTCATCCAAACGACCAAGTTGACGTAAAACCGCTACGTAATCAGCCAAAAATTCAGGATTCTCAGCCAATTCTCCAGCCAATTCATCGTAAAGCTCAATAGCTTCATCATCTCTTTCTAGAGCTTGATAAGCCTTGGCCACATTCCAGCGAGCTAGAACGTTATCGACCTCTTCATCAAATAAAGCTACAACCTCTTCAAATCGCTCTTGCTCAAGATACAGATTGGACAAGCGCAGAGCTAGTTCGTTACTATCATCTGCCACCTCTTTTGCCCGTAGAAGATAATCTTCTGCCCCCGCCTCGTCATGCAATTCATAGGCATATCGGGATGCTTGAAGCAAAAGATTGGCATCAAAGTCATTTTTTGCCAGGCCTTTTTGAGTCATAGCCAAGGCATCATCAATCTTATGCTCGGCATGAAGCGACTGAGCATAGGCATATTCATAGCCCTCAAAATCAGGATTGATGGTATCCAACTGCTTGAAATAGAGATTGGCCTTTTGGTATTCTTCTCGTTCAAATAGCAGAGCTGCCAATTCAAAGACCGTCTGATCATCGTATTCCAACTCAACAGCTTTTTCCAAAAATTCAATCGCCGCTTCAAATTTCCCCAAACTTGCATAGGCAATACCAATTCGCTGATAGGTAGAAACTCCCGTTAATTCGTAGATTTCACGATTATCCAGCTGGGCATAGTAGGAAATAGCCTCATTAAAAAGCTCCAGTTCCATATCCAATTCTGCTAAGCCAAAGAGGATGATGGGGTCATCTGATAAGTGACTTGCTTCTAACAATTTTTCACGCGCCACATCCGACAAGCCTTCTGCCTGATACAAGTCCGCCTTGACCAACAAGGTTTCTACATAGGCAGGACTGTCTTCCGAAATTTCCTCCAAATAAGCAAAAGCTTCTTCGACCATGCCGTCTTCAAATGCTATTTGGGCAAGATTGATCAGTACTTCGGGAAATTCTTCTTTGACCTGTTCATAGATTTGTCTAGCCTGTGGGAAAAAACCAATGCCTTCTAAGTAGGCTGCCAAGGACAAAAGTGTTTCGCTATCATCTTGCACCAAGGCGCGCTTGAAATACTTATCTGCCTTGTCTAAATCCTGTTGGTCCAAACAAACCAACATTTTTTCACTATTGTTCATTCACAACCTCATTTTCTTCATCTTCATACAAACTACTGTGTGCCTTGTACCATTCAAATGCCGCTTTCACTAAAACCTTAATAGAGGCATATATTGGAATTCCCAGAAGAACTCCTAGGACACCATACATCTGACCAGCTGTCAATAATACAAATAAAATGGTAATCGGATGAATACTTAGGGAGCTTCCGATAATCAATGGTGTCACAAAACGACCTTCTATAGTCTGCTCAATCATAAAGACTACTAAAACCTTTATCAGCATGATTGGACCAGCAATCAATCCTAAAATAACAGCTGGAATCATGGCCAAGAAAGAACCCAAATACGGAATTAGATTGAGGAAACCAGCCATCACCCCCAAAGTTATTGGATAGCTAAGACCAATGATTGAGAACATCACTGAGAACATCAGGGCAACAATAATCGCAACGGTCACCTGACCACGAACATAGTTTGATAATTGCCCATTCACATCTGATAGTACTGTTCCAATCGGTTCTCTCCACTTGGTTGGTAGATATTGGGTGATGTGTTTATTCAAATACTGACCATCCCGTAACAGATAAAAGAGAATAAAAGGCATAATCAGAACAGCAACAATAATCTGTGAAGCGGTTGAAATCAAATTACTTGCCCAGTTCACAGCACTTGTTGAAAATTTTTGCGCATAAGCAACTGCTTGATCATTGACCTTATTTAACAATTCCAATGCAGTAGGACGAAATTGTTCAAATCTTTGGTCCTGCAATAAGCTCGTCACTTGCCCTTCGATTTTTTGGATATTTGCTGGCAGGTTTTGCGCAAAAGATGTCACTTGCTCTTGAATACTCGGAATTGCCACCGCCAGTCCCCAGATAACGAGAAGACTGATTAAAACAAAGAGAATGGAAATACCAACTGTACGAGAAATTTTATGCTTTTCCATCCAGTCAACCATCGGATTTAATAGGTAATACAAAAGACCTGTTAAAATCATCGGTAACAATACAATTTCTAAAAAGCTTCCTATCGGTCTGAATAAAAAACTAATTTTACTAAAAATAAATATGGTCAAAAAAGTCAGCAAGGTTACCAATAAAAATGTCACCGCTTGGCTATTTAAAAACAAGCGGAAAAACCAAGTCAGACTAAATTTTTGATGCTTATCTTCCATCTAATACACTCCTAGTCTTTTTTTTCTATTGTAACATGGAGAAAGGATTTTTGTAAAAATCAACTACAGAATTTATACGACTTTCTCAGAAAAACATGGTATAATTTTATCAATCATTTCCAAAAAGGAGAATCCTATGGCTATCTATTTCGGTACCTACACAAAACGTGAATCAAAAGGAATTTATAAAGCAAATTTTGACTCTGAAACAGGACAACTTAGCAATCTAGAATTGGTCACTGAAGAACCTAACCCTACCTACCTTGCCTTTGATAAGGCCGGACATCTATACTCCGTCGGCGCTGAAAATGGTCTAGGAGGTATCGCTGCCTTTAATGCTGACTATACTCTACTCAACCATGTTGTATCAGAGGGCGCACCACTTTGCTATGTCGCTGTAGATGAAACAAGAGATTTAGTTTATGGCTCCAATTACCACAAAGGACAACTACTTGTTTATAAACGTTTGGCGGATGGTTCGCTAGAATTAGCTGATGTCGCTCAACACGAAGGATCTGGGCCGCACGAAAATCAAGCTTCCGCCCACGTTCACTTTTCTGATTTGACGCCCGATAAATTTTTAGTAACCTGTGATTTAGGATGTGATCAAGTGGTAACCTATAAGGTATCTGACCAAGGAAAAGTAGAGAAAATCGCAACCTATCAGGCTGCGCCAGGAAGTGGTCCACGTCACATTGTCTTCCATCCTGTCGCAAAAATCGCCTATCTCATCTGTGAACTCAATTCAACTATTGAGGTGCTTATCTATGACGGCTGGGGACAATTTGAACACCTACAAACCGTCTCTACTCTCCCAGAAGACCATACTGGTTTCAACGGTACTGCCGCTATTCGCATCACAAAGGATGGTAAATTTATTTATGGCTCCAACCGCGGAAACGACTCTATCGCAGTCTACAAAACGCTTGCTGATGCCAGCTTAGAATTAGTTGAAATCGTCCCAACAAATGGAAAAACTCCTCGCGATTTCACGCTTAGTCCTGATGAAAAGCATTTGATTGTTGTCCATCAAGATTCTGACAATGCAACTGTATTTGAGAGAGATGCCGAAAATGGCTGTTTGACTGAGCTTTCACACAATTTCTATGTTCCTGAAGCAGTTTGCGTTACATTTTTATAAGTCGTTTCAGTTGTGAAATCCGTACAGTTTTGGTTTAATAGTTTCATAGGAGGTGTTTTCACCATGAATCCAGTAGATCTTTTTAACCAAGTAAAAGAATTGATTGCAAACAAAGACTTTGATGGTGCAAAACAATTTATCGAAGAAAACAAGGACCAATTTGGTGAATACTTGAAACAAGCAAAAGGCTTGTTATCAGGTTCTGAAGGTGTTAACGGTCTTTTAGATAAAGTTAAAGGCTTGTTCTAATACATGTAAAAACTAGGTTGAGAATGTTCAGTCTAGTTTTTTGTTTATTCAAAAATATTTGTTATCTCTTGCAATGAAGGAATTACCCAATCACTCTTCAATTTTTCATTTTCACTGGCATGCATTCCAAAACCTGTCAGTATCCGTACAGTCCACATTCCCAAAGATTTAGCAGGCAGAATATCATTATCATACCTATCCCCGACATAGACAACTCTATCTGCAGGGATGTTTGCTTTTTGCAAGGCAAGTGTGAAAATAGTTGTATCTGGTTTAGATAGCCCAACCTCTTCAGAGAGGATGATGAGTTGAAAATAAGACTCAATTCCCCACTCTTTAAGCAGATCTCTAACACTACTAGACTGATTGGCAATAATCCCCAATCGATAGTTTTGTGATAACTTCTCTAGAGCATCTATTGTTTCAGGATACAGGCTCACACCCTCATTTGTCCATAAAGGACGTGGCTCGGTCGGTGCAAAATAGTGCCAGGTCGCACGAATTGGGTCCAGCGACTTATGAGCATACTCAACCATTTTCTTTTTATAAGAATCTGATGAAACCTCTATATCCAGAGACTCTAACTTCTTCACACACTTGTCTATATAATAACCATAAGCAGCCTCTTCATCTAAAAGCGTCGAACCCAAATCAAAAAATATCCACTCTATCATCCCACTCTCCATCTCTTTTCAACATGAGAATACTTAAGTTGATCTACCTTTTTAGAATATCATTTTATCAATATCAAGGCAAAGAAAATTCCCTAGGAAAACCTAGAGAGTTTTACTGATCCCTCGCTATGCTAGCTCAGGGATAAAACAGTCTCCCAGACATTGAAAACAAGTCCGAAAATCTTCGGACTTGTTTTTACTATAACCCTCGTTATTCTAACTCGGGGATAAATTAGTACACTGTACTACGAAAAACAAGTCTGGAAATTTCCAGACTTGTTCTTATTATAACCTTCGCTATTCTAGCTCAGGGATAAAACAGTCTCCCAGACATTGAAAACAAGTCCGAAAATTTTCGGACTTGTTCTTACTATAACCCTCGTTATTCTAACTCGGGGATAAATTAGTACACTGTACTACGAAAAACAAGTCTGGAAATTTCCAGACTTGTTTTTATTATAACCTTCGCTATTCTAGCTCAGGGATAAAACAGTCTCCCAGACTGTTTTATTTTTTCAAGTTGTAGAATGAGTTCAAGCCTTTGTAGACTGCAACTTCACCAAGTTGATCTTCGATACGAAGCAATTGGTTGTATTTAGCGATACGGTCTGTACGTGACAATGAACCTGTCTTGATTTGGCCAGCGTTAGTTGCAACTGCGATGTCAGCGATTGTTGAATCTTCAGTTTCACCTGAACGGTGTGATACAACGGCAGTGTAGCCAGCTTCTTTAGCCATTTCGATAGCTTCAAATGTTTCAGTAAGAGTACCGATTTGGTTAACTTTGATAAGGATTGAGTTAGCAGCACCTTCTTTGATACCACGTGCAAGGTAGTCAGTGTTTGTTACGAAGAAGTCATCACCAACCAATTGAACGCGTTTGCCAAGACGCTCAGTAAGAGCTTTCCAGCCATCCCAGTCGTTTTCATCCATACCATCTTCGATAGTGATGATTGGGTATTTGTTAACCAATTCTTCAAGGTAGTCAATTTGTTCTGCAGAAGTACGAACAGCAGCGCCTTCGCCTTCGAATTTAGTGTAGTCGTAAACTTTACGCTCTTTGTCGTAGAACTCAGATGACGCACAGTCGAAACCGATCATGATGCCGTTTTCGCCAGCTTCGTAACCAGCAGCTTCGATAGCTTCGATGATTGTTTCAACACCGTCTTCAGTTCCTTCGAACTTAGGAGCGAATCCACCTTCGTCACCAACAGCTGTTACCAAACCACGAGTTTTCAAGATTTTCTTCAAAGCGTGGAATACTTCAGCACCCCAACGAAGACCTTCTTTGAATGAAGGAGCGCCAACTGGCAAGATCATGAATTCTTGGAAAGCGATTGGAGCGTCTGAGTGAGAACCACCGTTGATGATGTTCATCATTGGAGTTGGCAATACTTTAGTGTTGAATCCACCAAGGTAAGTGTAAAGTGGCACTTCAAGGTAGTCAGCAGCAGCACGCGCAACAGCGATAGAAACACCGAGGATTGCGTTTGCACCCAATTTACCTTTGTTAGGAGTACCGTCAAGAGCAATCATAGCGCGGTCGATAGCTTGTTGATCACGAACGTCAAAACCGATGATAGCGTCAGCAATCACGTTATTTACGTTGTCAACAGCTTTTTGAGTACCAAGACCAAGGTAACGAGATTTGTCACCGTCGCGAAGCTCAACTGCTTCGTGCTCACCAGTAGAAGCTCCTGAAGGAACCATACCACGTCCGAAAGCACCTGATTCAGTATAAACTTCAACTTCAAGTGTAGGGTTACCGCGTGAGTCAAGGACTTCGCGAGCGTAAACATCAGTAATAATTGACATTATATTACTCTCCTTTGAGTTTAAAATAGTTACATAGCTATCATACCCTAAAAGAAGGGATTTTTCAAGAAAAAACAGGTTATTTTACTGAAAGAAATAATGTAAACGCCTTCCTTTTCAAAGTTAACTGAGTATGTTATACTGAAACTATGAACGATTTAAATACTACCATACTACAGAAAGCCTCTAGCGAAACACGATTGAATCCAGACGAACAGCGTCTATACATGGGAACCTATCGCGAACGGGTTGTCCTGCTCGTTTCCTTTGACGATTTGAGTAGTGAAGTCGTCGGAAATAAGTTCGATACAATTTGCCAAAAACTAGCAAACAGCTACTCTCCTCTATTCCTCAAACTCTCGCCAGCCCTGTCTGACAAGCAACAAATTTCACTACTAAAAATTGCTCAGAACTTCGGCATTACTACCGCTATCATCGATGAAAAAATAGGGCAATCTCCCTACGCACTTGTCTTTCACACAAATCACGCTGTGGATAATGAAGAAGTTAGCTTAGAATCCATATTTCCAAATCTTATCTCAAAACCAGAAGAAAAAAAGGAAGATGCAAAACCTTCCTTCTGGAAAAAATTATTTGGTTAGACTTATTTATCGATAAAGCAGTATAAATATTAAAGTAAAAATAATACAGGTTAGACAAAGGATTCCTAGCAATCTGCCTCTTTCATTTTTTTCATTGAAAAAGAACATTGCTCCATTTGCCTTTATTACATTCGTTTCCGTTCCTCTTTCTTTTTTGGAAAGTCTCCTAACGAATATTAGCTTTGCAAGACAAATAAAAATAAATAAGATAATAGCCATAGATTTCACTAATTCCATCTTTGTTGGCCTCCTAACTGAAGAATTCTTGCCACCTGCTCTGCCGTGCGGACCAGGTTTTTTCTGCTTTTTGAAGCGTGTCCTCCAAACTTTCAACGCTTGCAATTATCGGAAAAGCGGCGCAGATATTTTCAAAAGGAAACTCGGGAAGATCGTCTTTGAGGCTACCACAAATTGCAATGATGGGAATCCCCGTCGGCGTCCGTCTAGCTACTCCTATCGGAGTCTTCCCTGATAAGCTTTGGGCATCCATCCGCCCTTCTCCGACCACAACCAGATTCGCTTTGGCGACGCGATGATCAAAGTCCAACTGATCCAAGACAAAGTCGATGCCTTTTTGAATGCGAGCACCAGCAAATTGGACTAAACCTGCTGCCATACCTCCTCCAGCACCCGCTCCTGCTAAATCGAGTAGCATTGGATTAACCAATTTATAAAAGGACTCCATTTTCTTGTCTACTAGTTCAAATTCGGCAGAGGCAAGACCTTTCTGACCTGCAAAAACAAATGTAGCTCCCGCTGGTCCGCAAAGCGGATTATCCACATCCGTTACCAAATCAATCCTGACCTGAGATAGATCTACCAACATATCCTCTGTGGAAAAGCTGACAATCTCCCCGATATGAGCTCCGATTGCCTCTACTTCTTTTCCCTCTCGATTATAAAATTTCACTCCTAAACCTGCCGCCATTCCGATACCACCATCATGACTGGCAGAGCCACCTACTCCTATAAATATGCGTTTAACACCATTTTGAACGAGCTCCACAATCAGCTCTCCAACCCCTTGTGTCTTAATAAAGAGAGGACTCCTTCTTTCATGCGGGATACTTGCCAGCCCTACAATTTCAGCCATTTCAAAAACCGCAAGATCATCTTTAACCGCATAGGAAACCTTGATTTTATCTCCAAATGGACCTGTCACCCAAGTCTGGGTTCCATCCAAGGATAAGGCCTGCATTAGACTCTCAACTGTCCCTTCGCCACCATCTCCTAGGGGAATTAAGTCATACCCTGCTTGTGGGTAAACCTTAGAAAATCCTTTTTTAATCGCTTCAGCAACCTTTGTAGCTGAAAGAGACTCTTTAAATGAATCCGGAGCAATGAGAATATGCATGATACTAACCTCCTTTATATTATAGTTATTTGAATTAGGAAAAGGACAGTTTTAAGTTATAGTGTTAATAACCCACTCCTAAAATAACTTTAGAGTTCTCAAATTGACAAACTTAGATATATGTCCTGTTTCTAATTCACTCTACTATAAAAGAAGGAGGATCGAGCGTATGGATGAGTTATTGGCAATTATTAAACAACAGACCTCAACGATTGAACAACTTACCAATGAGCTAACCCTCCTTCGAGAACAGGTTGACTATCTGAGGCAGAAACTCTACGGAAAATCATCAAAGAAAGTTGTGTATCAACCCGGTCAGCTGAGCTTGTTTGGGGAGGAAAGCCTCCCTGAAGAAGAAGCTGACTTACCCAGTTGAAACAGAAACGATTACTTATAAACGCAAGAAAGCTAAGGGAGTTCGTCAGGCTATTTTTAGTCAATTCACTCCAGAGATTGTTCATCACGAATTGCAGGGCGAAGACTGCACTTGTCCAGACTGTCATGGACAGTTGAAAGAGATTGGTTCTACTGTTCAACGACAAGAGTTGGTCTTCATTCCCGCATAATTAAAGCGGATTGACCATGTTCAACACGCATACAAGTGTCAGGCATGTAGTCAGAAGAATCTAAGCGATAAGATTATTAAGGCTTCCGTTCCTAAGGCACCTTTGGCACACAGCTTGGGTTCAGCTTCAATCATCGCCCACACCATTCACCATAAATTCAATCTGAAGGTGCCTAATTACCGTCAGGAAGAGGACTAGCACAAGCTTGGTCTGCCCATCAGTCGGAAGGAAATAGCCAACTGGCACATCAAGTCTAGTCAATATTATTTCGAGCCGATTTATGACCTGTTGCACGAGAAATTGTTGGAGCAGCCTGTTCTCCATGCGGATGAGACCTCCTACAAGGTCTTAGAAAATGATAGCCAATTGACCTTCTACTGGACATTCTTATCTGGGAAGCATGAGAAAAAGGGCATCACCCTCTATCATCATGACAAACGACGGAGTGGCTTGGTTGTGGAAGAATTTCTAGGGGATTATGCGGGCTACGTACATTGTGACATGTGGAGTGCTTATCGGCAATTAGACAAGGCTCAGCTGGTTGGTTGTTGGGCTCATGTTAGACGAAAGTTCTTTGAGGCGACTCCTAAGAAGACAGACAAGACTTCTTTAGGAGCTACGGGTTTAGCCTATTGCGACCGCCTGTTTGCCTTGGAGAGTGACTGGGCTGACTTGTCTAGCGAGGAGCGACTGCATAAACGACAAACAGAGTTGGCTCCCTTGATGGATGAGTTCTTTGACTGGTGTCGCAATCAGGCCGTCTTACCAGGTTCCAAATTGGGGACTGCAATAGAGTATAGCCTCAACTACGAAGCCACATTCCGAACCGTTCTCTCGGACGGTAACTTAGTCCTGTCCAATAATATGGGTGAGAGGGCAATGAAGACCTTGGTGATGGGCGTAGTAAAACAGTCTGGGAATAGACTGTTTCAGCCTGAGCCTAGAAACGAAAAAGCGAAGGTGGCTGTTTTCTCAGAGCTTTGAGGGAGCCAAGTCAACAGCTATCATTCTGAGTCTTTTGGAAACAGCCAAGAGAAACGGACTTGATGCAGAGAAATATATGACCTATCTTCTAGAACACTTACCTAACGAGGAGACGCTCGCAAAAAAAGAGGTGCTAGAGGCCTATTTGCCGTGGGATAAAAAAAATTAAGAGAGCATGTAAATAGAAAAGGGTTCCAGAGTCGACAGGACTTTGGAGCCTTTTTCAATATACCTTGTTATTGGGCGGTTACGAAGAATTGATACTCATTTAAAATCAAAATTAGCTATCTACTAATCAAATTGAATATAGAGAATTTTAAATTTGAAGTTTTCGAAAAGAGAATGGCTAGTCAAAATCTATGATTTCCAATCTGAACTTAGATATTGAAATTTTACACATAGAAATTGATATCAATATGCTATAGTTGAGTGAATTAGAAACAGGACATATCTAAGTTTGTCAATTTGAGAACTCCAAAGTTATTTTTAGGAGTGGGTTATTAACACTATAACTTAAAATTGTCCTTTTCCTAATTCAAAATACTATAATACTCATTAAAAATCAAAAAGCCTACTTGTCCATTCTCTATGTACAATCGACTTCAAATCAGACCAATGCAAGCCCTGAATAGTTGTTTGAAGCTGATCAATCACTGATTCTAATGTCTTAAAAACCCTATTTTTAAATCCTCGTTTCCGAATTTCTGCCCAAACTTGCTCAATAGGATTCATTTCAGGAGTGTAAGGTGGGATGAAAGTAAACCCGATATTATGCGGGATTTCTAATGCTTGTGCTTTATGCCAGACGGCATTATCCATAACCAATAAAAGATAATCGTTGGGATAAGCTAAGGATAGCTGGCGAAGAAACTCATTCATCCACTCAGTATTACAGCCCCCTGCTATCAGAAAAAATGATTCTCCTGTACGAGCATCTACTGCGCCATAACAATATCGGAATTCACGGATATGATGACTCGGAACAGACGGTCTAGTCCCCTTTGGTGTCCAACACTTCCCTTGCTTACTAATTCTTCCGAAACCAGCCTCATCTTAGAACATCAATCGTACTTTATTAAAGCGCTTTCTTATCTTCTTGAATATAGATTTTATTTTTAGACGCTAAAATCATATTTGCGTCTGCTTTTTTAGGATGTTCCGGGCGAGGAGTCACCTTGTGCCAGCCATGACGAGCCAAAAGAGAGTAAAACCCTACGCGAGTGGTGGTTTGTCCAACCAGTTTCTGATAAGCCTGATAGAGAGTTGCGATCGTGACATATTCACCAGTCAGCGCTCTTTCTAATTGATCTTTCAGAAATGCAGTTTCCTCTTCAAACGACAGATAAGCAGGATGCCTACCACCTCGTTTTTCTTGGAGGAGTATGTCGAGACCATGTTCTTTAAACTTCGCTAGACTTCGTTGAATCGTACTGATGTTACAGTCTAGCAATTCAGAAATCTCTTTGTAGGTCATTCCTTTTGAACGGAATAAGATAATTTGAAGCCGTTTATGGAATTTAGAAAACGAAGAATCTTTTAAAAGTTTTTTGAGTTGTTGTTCATCTTTATTGGTTAATTTCATAACACCATTATACTATGCTTTTTAATTTTTATCGAGTATAAGAGAGTATATAAATAGAAAAAGGTTCCAGAGTCGACAGGACTCTGGAGCCTTTTTCAATATACGGGGACCTCTAAAAAGTAACCGCCCAATAACAAGGTATCTATCCACCCACTCCCTCCTCCAGTATACTGTTAGAAAAACAAAACTGGAGGATTTATTATGTCACACCCCATCATTCCATTGACTGTTCCCCAATCTCGCCGCTTTGAGAAGCGAGGCAGAAACGATATTATGATGAAAATTCGTCTCGGAAAAGTGGAGCTCACAGTCTTTCACACTATCAATCAAGAAACACTAGAAACAATCTTAGATAAGGTACTGTTCTATGACCATCCAACTCAGTGATTTAGGTCAAGTTTACTTGGTCTGTGGAAAAACAGATATGCGTCAGGGAATTGATTCCCTGGCCTATCTTATCAAAAGTCAGTTCAACCTGGATCCCTTCTCCGGTCAGGTCTATCTCTTCTGCGGAGGTCGAAAAGACCGGTTCAAAGCTCTTTATTGGGATGGACAGGGATTTTGGTTATTGTATAAACGTTTTGAAAATGGGAAATTGACCTGGCCAAACAATGAAGAAGAGGTCAAGGCTCTAACTTCCGAGCAAGTCGACTGGCTCATGAAAGGATTTTCTATCATTCCAAAAATAAATGTTTCAAAAAGTCGTGATTTCTATTGAAATCATGGCTTTTCTTTGTGTATAATGAGATAAAAAGAAGGAGATTGGTTATGTCATCACTAGAAAAAATTATTGAAACACAGTCAAAAACGATAGAGATGATGGCTAATGAACTCACTCTCCTTCGAGAACAGGTTGACTATCTGAGACAGAAACTCTACGGAAAATCATCAGAGAAGGTCGTATATCAACCAGGTCAGCTGAGCTTGTTTGGGGAGGAAAGTCTCCCTGAAGAAGAAGCTGACTTACCCAGTTGAAACGGAGACCATCACCTATAAACGCAAGAAAGCTAAGGGAGTTCGTCAGGCTATTTTCAGCCAGTTCACTCCAGAGATTGTGCATCACGAATTGCAGGGCGAAGACTGCACTTGTCCAGACTGTCATGGTCAGCTGAAAGAGATTGGCTCAACTGTTCAACGACAAGAGTTGGTCTTCATTCCTGCACAATTAAAGCGGATTGACCATGTTCAACACGCATACAAGTGTCAGGCATGTAGTCAGAAGAATCTAAGCGATAAGATTATCAAGGCTCCTGTTCCTAAGGCACCTTTGGCACACAGCTTGGGTTCAGCCTCTATCATCGCTCACACCATTCACCAGAAATTCAATCTGAAGGTACCCAATTACCGTCAGGAAGAGGACTGGCATAAACTTGGCCTGCCCATCAGTCGGAAGGAAATAGCCAACTGGCACATCAAGTCTAGTCAGTATTATTTCGAGCCGATTTATAACCTGTTGCACGAGAAATTGTTGGAGCAGCCTATTCTTCATGCGGATGAGACTTCCTACAAGGTCTTAGAAAATGATAGCCAGTTGACCTACTACTGGACTTTCTTGTCTGGGAAACATGAGAAAAATGGAATTACCCTCTATCATCATGACAAACGACGGAGCGGCTTAGTTGTGGAGGAGTTTCTTGGGGACTATGCGGGCTACGTTCATTGTGACATGTGGAGTGCTTATCGTCAATTAGACAAGGCTCAGCTCGTTGGCTGTTGGGCTCATGTTAGACGAAAATTTTTTGAGGCGACTCCTAAGAAGACAGATAATACTTCTTTAGGAGCCAAGGGATTAGCCTATTGCGACCGCCTGTTTGCCTTGGAGAGTGACTGGGCTGACCTGTCTACTGAGGAACGGCTACATAAACGGCAGACAGAGTTAACTCCCTTGATGGACGAGTTCTTTGATTGGTGCCGTGAACAGGCTGTCTTGCCAGCTTCCAAATTGGGTACTGCAATAGAGTATAGCCTCAAATACGAAACCACCTTCCGAGCCGTTCTCTCGGACGGTGACCTAGTCCTGTCCAACAATATGGCTGAGAGGGCTATGAAGACCTTGGTGATGGGCAGAAAAAATTGGCTTTTTTCTCAGAGCTTTGAGGGAGCCAAGTCGACAGCTGTCATTTTGAGTCTTTTAGAAACAGCTAAGCGACACGGACTTGATGCAGAAAAATATATGACCTATCTTCTAGAACACTTACCTAATGAGGAGTCGCTCGCAAAAAAGGAGGTTTTAGAAGCCTATTTGCCATGGGATAAAAATATTAAGAGAGCTTGTAAATAGAAAAAGGTTCCAGAGTCGACAGGACTTTGGAGCCTTTTCAATATACCTTGTTATTGGGCGCTTACTCTAAAAACTCCCAAAATTGCGAATTTGGAGTTACGAAAACCTTGTTAAATCAACATTTTAAATTTTAGAAAATTAGTTTTTAGAGGTCCCCATACATTGTTATTGGGCGGTTACAATCCTTCTACCCAAAAAAGCTCTATAATGTCGTCAATGGTTGAAACCACTAGCGAATTATAGAGCTATTTTTGTATGTTCTTTTTAAGTTGGTCCTGACTAAAATTTGCCTACCTTATTTCAATCATCCTAGTTCCAACTACAGAACAACACATCGTACTAGATTTCATCGTCTTCTTGATCCTTCCGGCGACGTTTAGCTAGAAGCGCAAAGGCTCCGAGTAACATCGATGCACTCAACACACCTGCTGTTCCAGACTGTGTCTCACCTGTGTTAGGTAACTTCGTTGCATTCCGTTTTGCCGGTTTTGCAGTTTCAGATGTCATCGCAGACATACTTGCTGACGTGGACGCCGATGTACTTGCGCTAGTTGAGACACTTATGCTTGCTGACAACGATTGAGAGGTACTTATGGATTCAGATACCGATTGAATATCAATTTTTGGTAATTCCATGGAAGTACCACCAGCATTTGATACAATCCAAATCTCTGACGCACTTGTCGAGGCGGACGTACTTGCTGACGTTGAAGCAGACGTGCTTGCAGAGGTCGAGGCAGACGTGCTGGCACTCGTTGAGGCAGACGTGCTGGCGCTGGTTGAAGCACTTGTACTTGCACTTGTCGATGCGGAGGTACTTGCACTCATTGAAGCAGATGTGCTCGCGCTGGTTGAAGCACTTGTACTTGCACTTGTCGATGCAGACGTACTTGCGGACGTCGAGGCGGAGGTACTTGCCGAGGTTGAAGCACTTGTGCTTGCGCTTGTCGATGCAGACGTGCTTGCACTCGTTGATGCGGACGTCGAGGCGGACGTACTTGCCGACGTTGATGCGGACGTACTTGCACTCATTGAAGCAGATGTACTTGCGCTGGTTGAGGCAGACGTACTTGCCGACGTTGAAGCACTTGTACTTGCACTCATTGAAGCAGATGTACTTGCACTTGTTGAAGCAGACGTGCTTGCCGATGTTGATGCGGAGGTACTTGCACTTGTCGATGCAGACGTACTTGCGGACGTCGAGGCGGATGTACTTGCCGAGGTTGAAGCACTTGTGCTTGCGCTTGTCGATGCAGACGTGCTTGCACTCGTTGATGCGGACGTCGAGGCGGACGTCGAGGCGGACGTACTTGCCGACGTTGATGCGGACGTACTTGCACTCATTGAAGCAGATGTACTTGCGCTGGTTGAGGCAGACGTGCTGGCGCTGGTTGAAGCACTTGTACTTGCACTTGTCGATGCGGAGGTACTTGCACTCATTGAAGCAGATGTGCTCGCGCTGGTTGAAGCACTTGTACTTGCACTTGTCGAGGCAGACGTACTTGCGGACGTCGAGGCGGAGGTACTTGCACTCATTGAAGCAGATGTGCTCGCGCTGGTTGAAGCACTTGTACTTGCACTTGTCGATGCAGACGTGCTTGCACTCGTTGAGGCAGACGTGCTGGCGCTGGTTGAGGCGGAGGTACTTGCACTTGTTGAGGCGGACGTACTTGCACTTGTCGATGCAGACGTACTTGCGCTAGTCGATGCGGACGTACTTGCTGATGTTGATGCGGACGTACTTGCTGACGTTGAAGCACTTGTACTTGCACTTGTTGAGGCGGACGTACTTGCCGACGTTGAAGCACTTGTACTTGCGCTGGTTGATGCGGACGTGCTTGCCGAGGTTGATGCGGACGTACTTGCGCTGGTTGAAGCACTTGTACTTGCACTTGTTGAAGCACTTGTGCTTGCCGAGGTTGAAGCGGAGGTACTTGCCGACGTTGATGCGGAGGTACTTGCCGATGTTGAAGCACTTGTACTTGCACTTGTCGATGCAGACGTGCTTGCACTCGTTGAGGCAGACGTGCTGGCGCTGGTTGAAGCACTTGTACTTGCACTTGTCGATGCGGAGGTACTTGCACTCATTGAAGCAGATGTGCTCGCGCTGGTTGAAGCACTTGTACTTGCACTTGTCGATGCAGACGTACTTGCGGACGTCGAGGCGGAGGTACTTGCCGAGGTTGAAGCACTTGTGCTTGCGCTTGTCGATGCAGACGTGCTTGCACTCGTTGATGCGGACGTCGAGGCGGACGTACTTGCCGACGTTGATGCGGACGTACTTGCACTCATTGAAGCAGATGTACTTGCGCTGGTTGAGGCAGACGTACTTGCCGACGTTGATGCACTTGTACTTGCACTCATTGAAGCAGATGTACTTGCGCTGGTTGAGGCAGACGTACTTGCCGACGTTGAAGCGGACGTTGATGCGGACGTACTTGCACTCATTGAAGCAGATGTACTTGCACTTGTTGAAGCAGACGTGCTTGCCGATGTTGAGGCGGAGGTACTTGCACTTGTCGATGCGGATGTACTTGCACTCATTGAAGCAGATGTGCTCGCGCTGGTTGAAGCACTTGTACTTGCACTTGTCGATGCAGACGTGCTTGCACTCGTTGAGGCAGACGTGCTGGCGCTGGTTGAAGCACTTGTACTTGCACTTGTCGATGCGGAGGTACTTGCACTCATTGAAGCAGATGTGCTCGCGCTGGTTGAAGCACTTGTACTTGCACTTGTCGATGCAGACGTACTTGCGGACGTCGAGGCGGAGGTACTTGCACTCATTGAAGCAGATGTGCTCGCGCTGGTTGAAGCACTTGTACTTGCACTTGTCGATGCAGACGTGCTTGCACTCGTTGAGGCAGACGTGCTGGCGCTGGTTGAAGCACTTGTACTTGCACTTGTCGATGCAGACGTACTTGCACTCATTGAAGCAGATGTGCTCGCGCTGGTTGAAGCACTTGTACTTGCACTTGTCGAGGCGGACGTACTTGCACTCATTGAAGCAGATGTACTTGCGCTGGTTGAGGCAGACGTACTTGCCGACGTTGAAGCACTTGTACTTGCACTCATTGAAGCAGATGTACTTGCGCTGGTTGAGGCAGACGTACTTGCCGACGTTGAAGCACTTGTACTTGCACTCATTGAAGCAGATGTGCTCGCGCTGGTTGAAGCACTTGTACTTGCACTTGTCGATGCAGACGTACTTGCACTCATTGAAGCAGATGTGCTCGCGCTGGTTGAAGCACTTGTACTTGCACTTGTCGATGCAGACGTACTTGCGGACGTCGAGGCGGAGGTACTTGCACTCATTGAAGCAGATGTGCTCGCGCTGGTTGAAGCACTTGTACTTGCACTTGTCGATGCAGACGTGCTTGCACTCGTTGAGGCAGACGTGCTGGCGCTGGTTGAAGCACTTGTACTTGCACTTGTCGATGCGGAGGTACTTGCACTCATTGAAGCAGATGTGCTCGCGCTGGTTGAAGCACTTGTACTTGCACTTGTCGATGCAGACGTACTTGCGGACGTCGAGGCGGAGGTACTTGCCGAGGTTGAAGCACTTGTGCTTGCACTCGTTGATGCGGACGTCGAGGCGGACGTCGAGGCGGACGTACTTGCCGACGTTGATGCGGACGTACTTGCACTCATTGAAGCAGATGTACTTGCGCTGGTTGAGGCAGACGTACTTGCCGACGTTGAAGCACTTGTACTTGCACTCATTGAAGCAGATGTACTTGCACTTGTTGAAGCAGACGTGCTTGCCGATGTTGAGGCGGAGGTACTTGCACTTGTCGATGCGGATGTACTTGCACTCATTGAAGCAGATGTGCTCGCGCTGGTTGAAGCACTTGTACTTGCACTTGTCGATGCAGACGTGCTTGCACTCGTTGAGGCAGACGTGCTGGCGCTGGTTGAAGCACTTGTACTTGCACTTGTCGATGCGGAGGTACTTGCACTCATTGAAGCAGATGTGCTCGCGCTGGTTGAAGCACTTGTACTTGCACTTGTCGATGCAGACGTACTTGCGGACGTCGAGGCGGAGGTACTTGCCGAGGTTGAAGCACTTGTGCTTGCGCTTGTCGATGCAGACGTGCTTGCACTCGTTGATGCGGACGTCGAGGCGGACGTACTTGCCGACGTTGATGCGGACGTACTTGCACTCATTGAAGCAGATGTACTTGCGCTGGTTGAGGCAGACGTACTTGCCGACGTTGATGCACTTGTACTTGCACTCATTGAAGCAGATGTACTTGCGCTGGTTGAGGCAGACGTACTTGCCGACGTTGAAGCGGACGTTGATGCGGACGTACTTGCACTCATTGAAGCAGATGTACTTGCACTTGTTGAAGCAGACGTGCTTGCCGATGTTGAGGCGGAGGTACTTGCACTTGTCGATGCGGATGTACTTGCACTCATTGAAGCAGATGTGCTCGCGCTGGTTGAAGCACTTGTACTTGCACTTGTCGATGCAGACGTGCTTGCACTCGTTGAGGCAGACGTGCTGGCGCTGGTTGAAGCACTTGTACTTGCACTTGTCGATGCGGAGGTACTTGCACTCATTGAAGCAGATGTGCTCGCGCTGGTTGAAGCACTTGTACTTGCACTTGTCGATGCAGACGTGCTTGCACTCGTTGAGGCAGACGTGCTGGCGCTGGTTGAAGCACTTGTACTTGCACTTGTCGATGCAGACGTACTTGCACTCATTGAAGCAGATGTGCTCGCGCTGGTTGAAGCACTTGTACTTGCACTTGTCGAGGCGGACGTACTTGCACTCATTGAAGCAGATGTACTTGCGCTGGTTGAGGCAGACGTACTTGCCGACGTTGAAGCACTTGTACTTGCACTCATTGAAGCAGATGTACTTGCGCTGGTTGAGGCAGACGTACTTGCCGACGTTGAAGCACTTGTACTTGCACTCATTGAAGCAGATGTGCTCGCGCTGGTTGAAGCACTTGTACTTGCACTTGTCGATGCAGACGTACTTGCACTCATTGAAGCAGATGTGCTCGCGCTGGTTGAAGCACTTGTACTTGCACTTGTCGATGCAGACGTACTTGCGGACGTCGAGGCGGAGGTACTTGCACTCATTGAAGCAGATGTGCTCGCGCTGGTTGAAGCACTTGTACTTGCACTTGTCGATGCAGACGTGCTTGCACTCGTTGAGGCAGACGTGCTGGCGCTGGTTGAAGCACTTGTACTTGCACTTGTCGATGCGGAGGTACTTGCACTCATTGAAGCAGATGTGCTCGCGCTGGTTGAAGCACTTGTACTTGCACTTGTCGATGCAGACGTACTTGCGGACGTCGAGGCGGAGGTACTTGCCGAGGTTGAAGCACTTGTGCTTGCACTCGTTGATGCGGACGTCGAGGCGGACGTCGAGGCGGACGTACTTGCCGACGTTGATGCGGACGTACTTGCACTCATTGAAGCGGACGTACTTGCACTCATTGAAGCAGATGTACTTGCGCTGGTTGAGGCAGACGTACTTGCCGACGTTGAAGCACTTGTACTTGCACTCATTGAAGCAGATGTACTTGCACTTGTTGAAGCAGACGTGCTTGCCGATGTTGATGCGGAGGTACTTGCACTTGTCGATGCAGACGTACTTGCGGACGTCGAGGCGGATGTACTTGCCGAGGTTGAAGCACTTGTGCTTGCGCTTGTCGATGCAGACGTGCTTGCACTCGTTGATGCGGACGTCGAGGCGGACGTCGAGGCGGACGTACTTGCCGACGTTGATGCGGACGTACTTGCACTCATTGAAGCAGATGTACTTGCGCTGGTTGAGGCAGACGTACTTGCCGACGTTGAAGCACTTGTACTTGCACTCATTGAAGCAGATGTACTTGCACTTGTTGAAGCAGACGTGCTTGCCGATGTTGAGGCGGAGGTACTTGCACTTGTCGATGCGGATGTACTTGCACTCATTGAAGCAGATGTGCTCGCGCTGGTTGAAGCACTTGTACTTGCACTTGTCGATGCGGAGGTACTTGCACTCATTGAAGCAGATGTGCTCGCGCTGGTTGAAGCACTTGTACTTGCACTTGTCGATGCAGACGTACTTGCGGACGTCGAGGCGGAGGTACTTGCACTCATTGAAGCAGATGTGCTCGCGCTGGTTGAAGCACTTGTACTTGCACTTGTCGAGGCAGACGTGCTTGCACTCGTTGAGGCAGACGTGCTGGCGCTGGTTGAAGCACTTGTACTTGCACTTGTCGATGCAGACGTACTTGCACTCATTGAAGCAGATGTGCTCGCGCTGGTTGAAGCACTTGTACTTGCACTTGTCGAGGCGGACGTACTTGCACTCATTGAAGCAGATGTACTTGCGCTGGTTGAGGCAGACGTACTTGCCGACGTTGAAGCACTTGTACTTGCACTCATTGAAGCAGATGTACTTGCGCTGGTTGAGGCAGACGTACTTGCCGACGTTGAAGCACTTGTACTTGCACTCATTGAAGCAGATGTGCTCGCGCTGGTTGAAGCACTTGTACTTGCACTTGTCGATGCAGACGTACTTGCACTCATTGAAGCAGATGTGCTCGCGCTGGTTGAAGCACTTGTACTTGCACTTGTCGATGCAGACGTACTTGCGGACGTCGAGGCGGAGGTACTTGCACTCATTGAAGCAGATGTGCTCGCGCTGGTTGAAGCACTTGTACTTGCACTTGTCGATGCAGACGTGCTTGCACTCGTTGAGGCAGACGTGCTGGCGCTGGTTGAAGCACTTGTACTTGCACTTGTCGATGCGGAGGTACTTGCACTCATTGAAGCAGATGTGCTCGCGCTGGTTGAAGCACTTGTACTTGCACTTGTCGATGCAGACGTACTTGCGGACGTCGAGGCGGAGGTACTTGCACTCATTGAAGCAGATGTGCTCGCGCTGGTTGAAGCACTTGTACTTGCACTTGTCGATGCAGACGTGCTTGCACTCGTTGAGGCAGACGTGCTGGCGCTGGTTGAAGCACTTGTACTTGCACTTGTCGATGCGGAGGTACTTGCACTCATTGAAGCAGATGTGCTCGCGCTGGTTGAAGCACTTGTACTTGCACTTGTCGATGCAGACGTACTTGCGGACGTCGAGGCGGAGGTACTTGCACTCATTGAAGCAGATGTGCTCGCGCTGGTTGAAGCACTTGTACTTGCACTTGTCGATGCAGACGTGCTTGCACTCGTTGAGGCAGACGTGCTGGCGCTGGTTGAAGCACTTGTACTTGCACTTGTCGATGCGGAGGTACTTGCACTCATTGAAGCAGATGTGCTCGCGCTGGTTGAAGCACTTGTACTTGCACTTGTCGATGCAGACGTACTTGCCGACGTCGAGGCGGAGGTACTTGCCGAGGTTGAAGCACTTGTGCTTGCGCTTGTCGATGCAGACGTGCTTGCACTCGTTGATGCGGACGTCGAGGCGGACGTACTTGCCGACGTTGATGCGGACGTACTTGCACTCATTGAAGCAGATGTACTTGCGCTGGTTGAGGCAGACGTGCTTGCACTCGTTGAGGCAGACGTGCTGGCGCTGGTTGAAGCACTTGTACTTGCACTTGTCGATGCGGAGGTACTTGCACTCATTGAAGCAGATGTGCTCGCGCTGGTTGAAGCACTTGTACTTGCACTTGTCGATGCAGACGTACTTGCACTCATTGAAGCAGATGTGCTCGCGCTGGTTGAAGCACTTGTACTTGCACTTGTCGATGCAGACGTACTTGCGGACGTCGAGGCGGAGGTACTTGCCGAGGTTGAAGCACTTGTGCTTGCGCTTGTCGATGCAGACGTGCTTGCACTCGTTGATGCGGACGTCGAGGCGGACGTACTTGCCGACGTTGATGCGGACGTACTTGCACTCATTGAAGCAGATGTACTTGCGCTGGTTGAGGCAGACGTACTTGCCGACGTTGAAGCACTTGTACTTGCACTCATTGAAGCAGATGTACTTGCACTTGTTGAAGCAGACGTGCTTGCCGATGTTGAGGCGGAGGTACTTGCACTTGTCGATGCGGATGTACTTGCACTCATTGAAGCAGATGTACTTGCGCTGGTTGATGCGGAGGTACTTGCCGATGTTGAAGCACTTGTGCTTGCGCTAGTCGATGCGGACGTGCTGGCGCTGGTTGAAGCTGACGTACTTGCTGACGTTGAAGCTGACGTACTTGCCGACGTTGAGGCGGACGTGCTGGCTGACGTTGAAGCTGAGGTGCTTGCCGATGTTGAGGCACTAACGGAGGCTGATAAACTTGCCGATTCTGAGACAGATTTCTTATCCGTCACTGTTAACTGATAAGATTTCTCTGTTTTAGCTCCATGAGAGTCTACAGCAGTGACGGTAACGGTATAAACTCCTGCTAATAGTGTGCCATTTGAAACGTTAGGATTTGTTCCTTCGTAGACAACCTTACCATTTTTGTTCACAACTTTATAGGTAACACTTTGTCTGACACTTGCTGCGTCTTCTGTATCTGTTACCGATATTCCAACCGAAATATCAATTGTAGGACTATCGTTGCGATCGACAGTGCGATTAGATGCTGTAATCGCTGGAGGTGTATTGTCCTTCACTGTCAATTGGAAGCTACTTGTCGTTGTCGTTCCAACACTATCCGTTGCTTCTACATTAACAGTATAAGTTCCTGCTGTTAATTCATTAACATTAATCAGAGCAGATTGTCCTTTTGGAGCTTGAATCGTTTTTAGAACAGCGCCATTTGCACCTTTAACTTTATAGGTAACCGTTGTTACATATGTATCAGTCGTACTTCTATCATCCTCTGTATCTGTTACTGTTGCGCCACGTGACAAGTCAACTGTAACTGGTGTAGCATCTGAACGCTTGATAACAGAAAGGTTGGTTTGGTTCGAAATAACTGGTGCTGCGTTGGTGTAGGTAATTGCTACTGTCACATCCGCATAGTTTCCTTGACTGTTTGTCATACGGACGGTTACTGTGTGTGATCCTTTTGTGAAACTATGTTTTGATTCATTAACAATCGAATAAGCTGAGATATCCAACAAACCGGATGCTGTTTTATCTGCTTCGCTCATATTACCAAATCCAGAAGCCTTCATAGCATTTAGCACAGCTTGCTTGATTTCATCATTTGTGTACTTGACAGCACCCGTAAATTCTTTACTCAAGCTCGCGCCTTGTGGATTGACCACAAGGATTCTCAAGTTGGCCGTTGTCGTATTCGGACCACCATTATTATCCGTACTGTTGTCCGATACTTGAACATGTCGAGTGTTTAGACCTGCTGCTCCTGTCCTGTACGTTCCAGTAATCTGCTCGTTGGCATTGACCGTCAAGCCTGTATTGCTTTCTTGAATTCGGAGACTTAGGTTGTTAATTCCTGTACCAGTATCTGATTTTTGATTGATGACATCTACTGGCGTGGTCAAGGCAACGCCATTGAAGACATATAAATCATTCGTTGTTAAGGTTGGAGCAGTCGTATCTACATACTTGAAGTTCACACGAACATCTTTATAGGTACCACTTGCTGTCTTCACACGAACTGTGACTGTATGGTATGGGCGATAACGATTTTGTGTATGGTTTGGATTGGCAATGACCTTAGCTGTCAAACCTGCTGCTGTTTTCTGGTCTGCATTTCCTGCCTGAACAGCGTTGATAGTAGCCTGAACAATCTCGGTGTCTGTATAGCGAGCACCTGTTACTTCACGATCTGCTAGTGAAATTTCACTCGCAACTTCCAATACGTACAAGGACAAGTCTTCTTGTGACGTACCTGCATTGTTCTGCGTATCCGTCGCTTTGACCTTACTTGTGTACAGATTTTTATCTGCTGTAGGAGTACCACTTATATAAATTGTTTTTGATGTGTTGCTTCCATCTGTCGTAACTGTCAGACCACGGGTCGCTTCTGTTCCATTGGTATCGACAATGGTTACAGCACCGATACCTGATGGGTCAGCTGCTGTACCGACCTGTAAACGTGTGCCTGCTGTCCCTGATAGCTGATTGAAATTAGAATCCGCTACTTTTACAGACTCATTCTTGAAGACGAATGCGCGGTTAGCTGTAACGTCTATAGACGGTACTGTTCTATCTACATAGTTGAAGTTTACTGTTACATCTTTATAAGTATTTGTAGATGTATAAACACGAACAACAGCTGTTTTTATACCAGCAGTTGGTGTTGCTTCACTACCAGTATTTGACAGTAAAACTTTACGGATGTTTGCCTGGTTTGCGTTGTTATATTGGCTAGCATTACCAAAGTCAACTGAAACAGCATCTAAAATGTTTTGTTCTGTAACACGCGTGAAAGTTGGTGACTGGATATCACGATCAGCAATTGTCGCTACAGACGTTCCAAGAATGACCAAATGGTATCTTGCATCCGTTGAGTTATAGGTTGTTGTATTAGATGGATTGGCTGTATCAGCAATCTTCAAGAAGTTTCCATACGAGCTTGCACCAGCACTTGCTGTACCACTTAGGTAAACCGTTTTTGAAGTAGTAGAACTTCCCTCGACAGTAACAGCCATTCCTCTACTATTGCTACTACCTGACGATCCCTGAACATCACTATTACTAGCTGCTGTGGTCGCAACTCCTGTCACATCTGTTACGGTCGCTAACCGAATCTTCGTGGAAACAGGATTTGTAGCAGTTGGACTTGATGGATTCAAAATTTTGACCGATTCACCATTAAAGACATAAATCTGTTGGCTAGATAGTTGAACAGTTGGTGCTTGTGTATCGGTGTAGTTAATCGTAACGTCTACTTCCTTATAGTTACCGCCTGTCAACGTCGCGCGAACACGTACTGTTTTTGTACCGACAGATGGGGCGTGGTCATAACCTGAAACAATCGTATAGTTCGCGATATTATCCAAGCCTGAATCAGTCAACCCTTCACCACCAGTAGCAGTATTTTTAACCAGATTTTTAATTGCTTCCTCAGTAACTTTTGTACCTGCTTCTGCAGGGAGGCTACCACCACTTACGTTAAAGGAACGAATAACAAATTGATTAGTTGAACTATTATTATAATTATCCGTAGCTCTCAATGTACGAGTGTAGCGTCCTATTCCTGTAGTAAATGTTTGTCCTATTGGAACAGTACCACTAGGATTTACTGTCAACCCACCATTATCATCTACTGTTGTGCTAACCGTTTGTCCTGCTGTATCAGACACAGTAGCAATACGAGTCGCAACCGTTGTTGCTGTATTGTTAAACACAAAAATCTGTGATGCAACATTTTCAATTTTTGGTGGGTAGTTGACAAGTATATTAGCTGTCGTACTAATTCCCTCACCTGTAGTTACTAATACTGAAACATTTTTTGTAACATTAGTTGGTGGCGGGGTGTCTTGTACAGTATAAGTCAAAGTTTTGGCAGGACTTGTACCATCGAAGAAACGACCAGAAGTCGTCCAACTACGTGCAATATTTTGAAGTTCAGTTTCTGTAGCTGTTTGACCAAATGCTTTGTTTATGTAACCACTTGGAACTGCGACTGCTGTTAAGCTGATACCCGATGCATTTCCTAAATAATTTCGATTCCAGGCCCCGTCCACAACAAATGGCCATCGTGAGAAATAGTCTTGTTCATGTGCTTCTAAATTGCTTCCCTTAAAGTTATTTGGAGCAATCATCGAACCTGCTGGCATGTACATTTCCCACTGGTTGCTTGTCCCTGATTTTTGACGAATCTGAAGAGTGACTGGACTACCATTAGCATCTACTAGCATACTATTCAAGTTCCCAAAATTATCATGTTTCCCTGAATCGCTAGTATAGGCAATTCCCCATCTTTGCCATGTGCTTGGATTCGATGCCTCTGTAACCGTTGCAAGAACAAGATCTTTTGATAACGGTTTATTGTAGAAAAAATAAACTTGACTAGGATAAGTCACGACAGGTCTTGTCGTATCCACTGCTCTTGTGCTCGTTCCTACCGCAGCACGTAACATGCCTGATGCAGCCTGAATCTGATTTATTCGACCAGTCAAGGAAATTGCTGCCTGACTAGCCTTTTTCGCCATCGCCTCTAATTCATCTTGGCTAACTGAAACAGAACTTCTCAACGCTGATGCTTCAGCTAAAACAGATTTAGCATTTTGCAATGCTGTTTGGTAACGTTGGTACCGTGTTGCAGTTGTCGTAGTTGCATCTATCTCTGGTACGGACAGTGCTTGATTCAAACTAGCCAAGGCATTGTCCAAATTTGCGTAATCCAAATTGTTTGGATTGACCTGTTGGCTCTGATTGACTAGAATAGCAGCTATTCTGCCAGTCTTCACTTCTGAGCTTGTAGCTGCGGTTTTCTGAGTAACCTTGTTCAAAAGTGCTAACCCTTGACCAACTTCAGTATTTCCTGATAGCACATCAAAAGAAGACTTGCCATTATCTTCAACAGTAATAAGACTGGACCTTGACTCAGTAGTAGTTGCAGTAGAACCACTTTCTTCTGAAACTTGACTTGAAATGGTTGTTTCAGCAGCCGCACTTGCAGATTTTTTAACATCACTTTCAGGATTCGAACCCACAGTAAACTTGCTGCCCAATACAGAGGCACTGGTCGACGAAGATTCGGAAGCTGAAGTACTTGCAGACTCTGAGGCACTGGTCGACGAAGATAGGCTGACCGATTCACTAGCACTACTGGACAATGATTGGCTAACCGATACATTTTGTTCTTGTTCTGTTGCCAGAGGAGGGCTTTCTTCTGAAATAACCTTTGTTGTAGTCGTTTCAACAACGACATGATCTTTATCAATAAGCGTATCCGTAGTTTCTTCAAGTTGTTGCTCTACTGCAGCTACTTGCTCCTCACCCAAAACAGATGTCATGACGGCCGCTCCCGTGACGGCTGCTCCAGAAACTAACATAGCCTTCAGGTACTGGTAGCGTTGACTTTCTAATCGCTCTGAACTATCTACAAGAGGCACTGAAACTGTTTCCTGTCCTTTTCCTCGAATAACACGCAAAAGACTGAGCTGAGACATGACAGTCCGAATCCAGTTTTTACCTGATTTATGCATTTTGACACGACTCTTACGTCCGACTTCATCAAAATCTTTGTTAAATCGTTTATGTTTCATTATGACTCCTAGTATATAAATTTAATTCCTAAAAATATATACTACATATCCTACGCAACTTACAAAGAGAACCTTAAAAAACATTGCATATATATATATATATCATAGGTACAATTACTTCATTCTACTATAATTGATAAAATATTTCAAACAAATTGCTTTTTGCTTCTTAGAAGCTATATTCACAAGTGAAGTGCTTGTATATAAGAAATATGGTGATTTCAATTAGAAAAAGGACAATCTTGAGTTATGCTGTCAGTAACCCGCTCCCACAATAACTTTAGGGTTCTCAAATTGATAAAATTAGGTGCATCCTATTCCTAATTCAATTTACTATATTAGTATAGCACGCTCCTATTCAGCTTTCAATAAATCTTTTCTGTTTTTCATCGTCTGTGTTATACTGAAAGAAAGGAGATAAGTATGTATCAAACTATATTATTTGACTTAGATGGAACTCTTACTGATTCTGGACAAGGAATCTTAAACTCCGTCGCCTACGCACTAGAAAAAATGGGAATTGAAGAACCAGATACAACCAATTTAAACCGATTCATCGGCCCGCCACTCTATGAATCTTTTTCACGATTCTACCAACTCAGCCCTGAAGATACACAAAGTGCAGTTGATGCTTTCCGTGTCTATTTTAAAGAAAAAGGAATGTTTGAAAATCAACTCTATCCTGGAATCATCCCTCTGCTTGAAGAATTGAAAACGGCTGGAAAAACACTAGTAATTGCTACCTCAAAGCCAGAAATATTTGCCAAACAGATTCTAGAACATTTTGGTATCGCTCACTACTTTGTTGTCATTGCCGGTGCTAGTCTGGATAGTAGTCGCATCAGTAAGGCGGACGTCATCGGCTATGCTATAATCAATTAGAAGCATTTCCAAAACATGCTGTGATGATTGGAGATAGGGAACATGACATTGAAGGAGCACGCAGGCACCAACTTCCCGCCATCGGTGTTCTTTACGGCTATGGGAACAAACAGGAATTTGAAAAGGCTGGGGCCACCATGATAGTCGAAACCATCCAAGATTTGAAAAGGATTTTACTGACAACAGAATAGAAGAAAAGCCAGCACTCAGCTGACTTCTCATTATTTACTATCTAAAATCTCTATTAGTTTATAGAGATTTTTTTCATTTATTTGGTAGGGCGCCTGTTCTTGGACAATCGGTTTAGCACAGAAAGCTACTCCAATTCCTGCTCGTTGAATCATTGGTAGATCATTTGCTCCATCCCCCATGGCAATCGTTTGAGATAGACTCAGCCCATTTTCTGCCGCCCATTCTTCTAAACATGCTTTTTTAGTATCTTTCGTTACAATTTCCCCCAACACTTGTCCAGTCAATACTCCATCTACTACTTCTAATCGATTAGCCCGAACATAGTCTAACTCTAACTGTGCAGCTAGTCGATCGACTGTTTCATGAAACCCGCCTGAAACTACTGCTACCTTATAGCCTCGCATTTTTAATTCTGAGACTAATTCTGCTGCTCCAGGCGTAAAGTGGATTTTTTTGATAATTCGATCAAACACAGAAACAGGCAGTCCCTTTAACAACGCCACACGTTCACGTAAGGCTTCCTCAAAATCCAATTCCCCACGCATAGCACGTTCGGTAATTACTGCAACTTGCGCTCCTAAACCGGCCTCTTCTCCAAGTAAATCTATTCCTTCTTCCAAAATTAATGTTGAATCAACATCCATAACTAATAATCCAGTTGTCATCTCCGATATTCCTTTCAAAGTATAAAAATAAAAAGCCAAATGGCTTTTTATCTAGTAGCGAATGGCTTCGCGAGTTTTTTCGTATGAACGTACAAAACGCTCTGTTACACCAGGTTCAACTGTTTCCAGAGCAAATGAAATTTCTTCAAATGCTGCTTGGTAATCAAAATCCTTTTCAAAAATTGATAATGAACGGTTGAATGCTTTTTGCACACTTTCATCGAATGAACGATAACGGTTAGAGTATTGTAGCAACTGCTCTGTTAAAGTCGCATTTTGCACAATCAAATACGCCAACTCTTCCAATTGATTCATATCATACGTTGCATTTTCCAACAAACGGTTAACAACTTCGATATTGATTCGTTTATAGTCTAACTCGGCAATCAAGGCTTCCACATGATCGCTCGTTCTAAAGAAGTTTGTTAAAAATTCAGCTGGAATTCCTGGAAGGTTGCGTTTTTCCATATAACGCTTAAGGGTATGCAATTTGTTGATATAAAGTGTAGATTTCTTACGCGCTGTGTTCTCTGACAATTCTTGTGATTTCAGATAGTCAGCTAAAACAAGCTGCTCCTCTTCGATTTCTTTCAAACTTGCCAATGAATGATCCAAACGCTCTTTCAAAATAGAATATGCAACTTGTGGATTTTCAATGTCTTCCACACTTTCTGTAACAACAATTTCAATCGATTCCAAACGAGCTTTAAGCTGATTGATACGTGAAAGTTTGCTATCTGCCAGCAAGTAAGTTGCGTTTAGGCGTTGGCTTTCCTCATCCAAGAGCTGTGTATTTTGGACAACATGCTCCAAGAATTTTGGCAAGTTTTTACTAATCTTAACAGCTTCCTTATTCGCTTCGATTTCACGATTGAAGACTTTATACAAATGATCAATTTTTGCTTGAATTCCCTCATTTTCAGCTTCTGCGGCATCCAAATCAAAGGAAACAATCAAAGCAGTATTTTCACGAATTGAAACGCGAATATTTTGGAACTGTGACTCGATGTTAGCTTCTGTGAACAAATAATTCTGCTCAACCAGTTTACGATAACCCGACTCCAAATCTTCCAATTGCTCTGGGAAATCTTTTGTAACTCGTTCAATCAAACTTGGAATGCGATCCATGATTTGATTGAGAGCAATCATATGCTCTTCAGCCTTATCAAGGATTTCAGAAGCTTCAATCGGGTCACCTGAGGAATTGAGCATCACAAATTCAGAAAACTCAACTTCAATATTTTTCAATTGTTTCTCAAGTTCTGGTAGTGTCTCACCGTAGCTATCTGGATTTTCACGAACAGCTTCCTGTAAACTATCGAACAAATTTAACGCATGTTTTACGCGACCAGAGTTTTTCTCTTCTTGCTCCTTCAACTCCATCAAACCATGACGGATAGAGGCGATGTCTTCTTCAATTAAATCAATTTGGCTGTCGATACTGTCGATAGCATTCTTTGCACTCACAAAGCGAAAGGCATTGTTATAACCTTCTGCCTCAAAGAGATGATTTTCAATGTCGGCAAATGAATTGAGCGACAAATCAATCCATTTTTGATTCCATTCACGGAATGACACCTGACTTTGACCAATCAAATGAAGTGCTTTGACAGCTTCGACTTCTTCATTAACTGGAAGGTTAAATAGCTCTTCCTTACGTTCTTCCAATGCAACCAAAAGGTTGTCATTTCGTTTACGAACAATCAGGCAAGCTACATAGGCAATGATTAAAATAATAACAATCGAAACGATTAAGATGATTGTTCCTGTAGGCATGTAAATCTCCTTAGCTCATAGTAATTACTAGAAAATATCGCTTAATTATACCATAAATCTCTAGTATATGCACTTGTTTTTTTAGTTTTTAGACATCCAATGTTGAATAAACAGCATTTTCCTCGATAAACTCTCGACGAGGTTCAACCTTATCCCCCATTAGCATGTCAAAAATCTTATCGGCTTCTGCCGCATCATCAACTGAAACGCGTGCCATGAGACGATTTTCAGGATTCATCGTAGTTTCCCACAACTGATGATCATCCATTTCTCCCAAACCTTTGTAACGTTGAATCGTTGGCTTGGACCGTCCCGTACTATGTCTTTCTAAGGCATCTTGCAATTCTTGCTCTTGATTAACCCCAGGTTGAATATATTCTTTTATCTCACTTCCAACCTTGATACCGTAAATAGGTGGTTGAGCGATATATACGTATCCCGCTTCTACAACAGGACGCATGTAGCGGTAAAATAATGTCAGAAGGAGTGTCCGAATATGGGCACCATCGACATCGGCATCTGTCATAATGACTAATTTTTGATAACGTGCCTTGCTAACGTCGAAATCAGCACCAAAGCCAGTTCCCATAGCTGTAAATAGACTACGGATTTCTTCGTTGGCCAAAATCTTGTCCATGCTGGCTTTTTCTACGTTCAAAATCTTACCACGAATCGGTAAAATAGCCTGAAATTCACGGTCGCGACCGGATTTAGCTGAACCACCGGCTGAGTCCCCCTCAACGATGAAAAGCTCTGTCTTCGTTGCATCATTTGAGGAACAATCCGCTAACTTACCTGGGAGATTTGAAATCTCAAGACCCGATTTCTTACGAGTTACCTCACGCGCACGCTTAGCAGCAATACGCGCCTTGCTTGCCAAGATCCCTTTTTCAACAATCCGTCTAGCAATCTGGGGATTCTCCAAAAGAAATTCTGCAAAGGCATCAGAGAAAAGGCGATTGGTAATTTTGACCACTTCACTATTCCCAAGTTTTGTCTTAGTTTGTCCCTCAAATTGAGGACCTGGGTGCTTAACAGAAATGACCGCTGTCAAGCCTTCACGCACATCCTCACCAGTCAAATTATCCTCATTTTCTTTGAGAATTTTATTTTTCTTGGCGTAGTCGTTGATAACACGTGTCAGAGCTGTACGGAATCCTTGCTCATGGGTACCACCTTCATGTGTGTGAATATTGTTGGCGAAACTAACTACGTTTTCATGATAACTCGTCGTATATTGCATGGCAACCTCAACGGTAATATCATCCATCTCCCCTTCTGTATAGATAGGGGTCTCAAAAATGACATCCTTGTTCTCATTAAGATACTCAACGTAGGAAGCAATACCACCTTCATAGTGATATTCCTTTGTTTGCTCTACTCCCTCACGTTTGTCCGTAATAGAGAGATTTAAACCACGATTTAGGAAGGCCAATTCTTGGATCCGCTTATTTAATTTTGCAAAGTCGAACTCAGTCGTCTCAGTAAAAATTTCTGGGTCAGGTGTAAAATGTACAGTTGTACCAGAACGGTCTGTTTCTCCAACAACCTCCAAATCTGCAACGACTTCACCTCGTTTATACTCTTGGAAATAGACCTGACCATTTTTGTAGACATGGACGTCTAGCTGAGTAGATAGGGCGTTTACGACTGATGAACCTACGCCGTGCAATCCCCCTGAGACCTTATAACCGCCTCCGCCAAATTTACCACCTGCATGGAGCACTGTAAAGACAGTTTCTACCGCTGGACGACCAGTTTTTTCCTGAATATCTACCGGAATCCCACGTCCATTATCAATAACCGTGATGGAGTTATCTGGCTCAATATAAACTTCAATTTTATCCGCAAAACCAGCCAGCGCCTCATCGATTGAGTTGTCGACAATTTCCCAAACCAAGTGATGGAGACCTTCTTTAGATGTTGAGCCGATATACATCCCTGGACGCATTCGAACAGCTTCAAGACCTTCCAAGACTTGAATCTGACTGGCATCATATTCTTGAGCCTTCTCTTGTAAATCTTTGATTTCTTCTGTCATTTCTTTTCCTTATTTTCTATTTGTTGCTCCTTAAAAATAGAAAAGCCAATCCATCTTGATAAAAGCGAAACATATTTTTAGAGCAAAAATCATTCTAACGAATACCCTTTATTATACCATATTTTCTAATATTTTGATAGAAAAAAGAAGAGGAAACATTAGCTCCATCTTCTTCATTACTTTAACTATGATAAACCATTGTTTGAGCTAGGCTTTCTCCATCTCCACCAAATAAATCAACCAATTTATAGGCGAAATCCAAACTTGTTCCAGCACCTCGGCTAGTGATAATTGGACCATCAACGACCACATCCTCTTCCAGATGAATACCTGACGTAATGTCTTTTTCTTTCCCTGGGAAACATGTATAGTGACGACTATCTAACAAACCGGCCTTATCCAGAACAATCGGAGCCGCACAGATTGCTGCTACTGATTTTCCTGATGCAACCGCTCTTTGCAATTCCGTAATCAGGGACTCTGAATCTCTAAGGTGAACAGAACCTGGCATTCCTCCTGGTAAAACAATCAGATCAAAGGAAGACAGGTCTCCATCAAAGACTTGGTCAGTTTGAACACGAATACCGTGCGATCCCTCCACTTCATGACTATCTAAACCAACAATCTGACAGTCGAAATGAGCTCGACGAAATACATCTACAGGGGCCAATGCTTCGATTTCTTCAAAACCATCGGCTAAAACAACCGCAACTCTTGTCATATAAACCAACTTTCTAACGTTTTATCGTAATTTTTCTATAGCGACGTGATCGATTTGTTTCCTTCTCATCAGCTAGTCGTGACTGATACCCCATTGACAGCACTAGACCAACACCAATCAGATTTGAAACCATGGACGAGCCACCTTGAGAGATAAACGGCAAAGGAATACCTGTTAAAGGCAACAAACCCGTTGCAGCGCCAACATTTTCAAACACATGGAACAAGAGCATCATGATATAGCCAGTTGATATGTAGGTGTAGTACCGATTGTTTGACTTCAACGTTACCCGTAGCATTCGATAAATGAGCAACAAGTATAGTACAATCAATACCGTCCCACCAATAAAACCAAAGTCCTCTCCAATCACCGTAAAAATCATATCACTTTCTCGAACAGGTATAAGAAGATTTGTTTTATTGAAACCTAGTCCTTTTAGGCCACCACTTCCGATAGCTATCAAACTTTGAGCTTGCTGGTAGGTCGTTGATTGGGCATTTTTAAAGGGATCAAGCCAGGCTGCAATACGATTGATTTTATAAGTATCCATCCCCAAATTGTAGAGGAATGTTGTTCCACCAGGAGAAATAAAAATCAGCATAAATCCACCAACCAAAACGATCCCCGTTAAGGCAGTCGGCAATAGAATTTTCCAAGAAACTCCTGATAATAGAAGCATTCCGCTAAAGATTGCTACAAATACTAAGGAGGTTCCTAAATCTTTCTGTAAGGCCAACAAAATCAAGACTGGGATAGTAAACAGTGTCATATAACCAATCAACATAAAATCCTCACGAATTTTTCGATTTGGATAATATTTATGAAAGGTGACAATCACCCTTGACAACATAATGATGTAGGCTATTTTCATAAATTCGGATGGTTGAAAAAGAGTCATTCCACCAATCGTTACCCAGTTTTTTGCTCCCGTTGACGCTACTAAGTCTGGACTGTAGAAAAACAAAGGCAATACCATAAGTCCTAGCCCAAGTACGTACAAGTAAGGTGTGATTTGCCACAGAAACTTAGTGGAAAAGAACATGACCAAAAAAGCTGCCACTGTTCCAATTCCTATCCAAGCAATTTGTTGACCAACCATCTGTACAACATTATCTGGATAATCTTGACTAACCGCAATGTAGAGAGAAATAATCCCCACAACTAATAAAAAAAAGACCGGTAAAATAAGCGAGTAGTCTACTCGACTATCGATTGTTCCCCTATTTTTCATCAATTTCCTCATACTTTCACTTCAAATTCTTACTCGTTCCATTATAGCAGAAATCATCTCTCATTGAAACTAAAAATCTAGTTACATCAGTGGGGATACGATTTATACTCAACGAAAATCAAAAGTAGCCTAGGAAAGAAGTCGAAGATAGAACTGGGGTTCATCGAGGCTCTTGACAACGGATAATTTTGATTTTCGAAGAGTATTACTAGTGCACAAATCATAAAATACGTATCAAGGCTTTCAGCTATTCTTTAAATAATTACTATATTAAGTATAGAAAAGGCTACTTGTAATTCTGTTTGTGTCTGCGTATTGTCGTAAGCTGCCTGTGTGGTATGCCAGCCAACAGTTAAGGGCTTTTTTAGTTTTATCATAACAAAAAGGTAGGATATAAGTTTATTCTGCCTTTTATTGTTATTCTACGATGTTACGGAAAAACGCCAACCCCAGCAGGTCGGCGCGTGGAAATATACAAATTGATTGACATATAACCTATAATGGGGGTATAATCATGGTGTAAAGAATTGTTGTGAGGACAATTCTAGCACTAAATCAAAAAAGCCCCCAACGTGCCAGCGTTGAGGGTTTTTGTTTGCCCCTGTTTGGGGTTAGTCGTCGTTATCGTCTAAATAATACTTAACTACTTCAGTCAAGATATTAACCAATATCGGCGCTAGAATACTTGTGAGGATAAGTCTAGCAACTAAATCACCTCCCTTCAGTAAATTCAGGGGGCTTGTATATCTTATCAGACAGTTTATTTTGTTGTCAAATTCTCCCCGCTTACACATGGCAACGTGTAAGCAACCATATTTTTATAATTGATATTTAATCCCAAATACTATAAACTAGATAAACGGAGAAAGCATTTATAACGCCCGAGGGTGTATATTTGCGTGAGGTGTCTAGTTTTGCTAGGCACTTTTTTTCATTCTTAGCAACAATATTAGAAACCACTTATAAACACGCGCATACTATTTTATTCTTTCGATTAGGTGGGGAAACCAATAGGAGGAATAAACAAATGATTAAACAATACCAACTAAAAGACGGCTCTGTTAGATACTCTTATATTGCGTATGTAGGTATAGACCCACTTACAGGCAAAGAAAAGCGCGTAAAAAAGAGCGGTTTTAAAACTCAAAAAGAAGCCCGAATAGCTGAAAGCCAATTACTTCTAAAAGTGGAGCAAGATGGATTTTTTGACAAGCCAGATAGAATAACCTTTGAGGAAGTCTATAAGATATGGCTGGAACACTATAAAAACACCGTAAAGGCTAGTACATACGCCAGACAAAAGGCACAAGCAGACCTACATATCGTCCCAGTATTCGGCGCGTGCTACGTGGATAAAATAAGCCTACCAATGTGCCAAAAACAGGCACAAGAATGGTTTAAGAGCTACAAGAAATATGCTAACTTTATCGGTATGACAAAAATGGTGCTAGATTTCGCGGTAAATCTAGGCTATATTCATGACAACCCCATGAAGAAGATAATAAAGCCCCGTAAATCCTCTGAAGTCGATGAAGAAGAAAAGAAAAAAGAAAACTTCTACAGCCGTGAAGACTTGCAAAAGTTCCTAGACTGCGTAGCAAAGGAAGACAAGGAAGAAATAGCCTGTATTTTCCGCTTACTCGCCTTTACAGGTATGAGAAAAAGCGAAGTTCTTGCCCTACGGTGGAAAGACCTAGACTTCTTTACCTCACGTTTATCAGTTAGCCAAATAGTAGCCTACGGAGAAAATAACACTATTGTCTATCAAACACCCAAAACAAAAAAGAGTAAGCGCACTATCACGCTTGACCCTATTACCGTGTCTATTCTGAAAAAGTGGGAAAAGACTAGACAATTTTTAAACTTCCCCCAACGCGTGAAACCAACTGACCTGGTTTTTCCAGCAGAAACAGGCAACGCACATAGTTTTGATTATATAAACTATAATCTACGTTGTATTCTGAAAAAATATGACTTGCCTTATATAACGCCCCACGGTTTCCGCCATACTCATTGTAGTTTATTATTTGAAGCTGGGGCATCGATTAAGGAAGTACAAGAAAGATTAGGGCATGAAGATATTAAAACAACTGATATGTAAAGCCCTTTGTCAAGTAAAAACAATCGAACTGATTAAAAAATGAAAAGTATCTAGAAAGAGCCTAGTTCTTAGCTTCGGGCATTGGCCACTCTGATATTCGTGGATTGGTTACCTACAGGTCAATGGTTCTGCCGCGAGTCCTACTCTCTATAAGCGTGGATCACAATTGTGCCACTTAGTCGTTTCGTAGATGACTCAAACCTTGAAGTCCTAAACTCCTTCAAGATACTTTCCATTCAAACATGATTTCAATCCTTATTTCTGTCCAAATTCACCCAGTGATTTTGGATAGAAATAGGGATTCCTCATCGCTCTGCGATGATAAAACTTAATGGTCAAAAGTGTACATGAAAACAAGCGCTAACTTCAAGCTATTCTTCCTGTCATCATCCCCCAAATAAAACCAGACAATTCTCGTGCAATAGCTGTTTTAGCAACATTTTGTTTCTTATTTTTTCCTAGAACAAGTGTGCGATAACGTCTTCTTAAGCGTTCATTAGCCTTATCCGCATAAGCAATCACCTCCACTCGGTTTCCACTTTGTCTCCTTTTCAATTCTTTGGATTTATACCCAATCGTCCCCTTAGCCAATGATTGTGCAGCTTCTATCAGAAGTCGTCTCACATGGCTATTCCCAGCTTTGGTGATAGCACCTCTTCTCTCCTTGTCGCCGCTAGAATTTTCGCTAGGAGTTAGCCCAAGATAAGAAGCAAAATGTTGAGCTGTCGCAAAGCGATTAAAATCACCGATTTCTGTCACAATGGAAAGAGCAGTTAGTGTTTTAATGCCAATAAAGCAAGAAAGCCGTGAGACCTTCTCTTGGTAACTGTCGCTTTGACCCAGTTGCTCAATTCGTGCATCATACCGTTCTATTTGATCTACTAATTTCTCATAGGTCAATAGATATTCTGTCAAAATCTCTGCGTAAAGTCCATCAGGATTTAGGGAACGGAGCCAGCGGACATGTTTCTGTGTCCAATTACTGCTTCCCTCGGTATAGCGAAAATCATGTCGGAGACAGAAGGCAAGAATTTGTTGTTTGATTTTCTTCAGAGCCACTTTGTGGTCTGTTCTCATGCGGATATATTCTTTGACTTGTTCATCCTCAACAGTAGGAATATGAACAGGCCGATAGCTACGAAAGGCCAGAGCTTTTGCGAGCTGAGCTGCATCTTTTTTATCAGTCTTAACACGCTTAGATCCTTCCTTCATCACCGTTGTAGGCGCCATCACGATACAGGGAATCCCGTGAGCTTGTAGCTGGTGATATAGGGTAAATCCAAGACATCCGGCTTCGTAGCCACATAACACTTCTGCATCTTGACCATATAAACGACGAAGCTCATTCACATAGTTCACAATATAGCTAACATTTGGACCAACTTTAGTGCTATGTTTGAATTGATTCGCCATCATATCATAATAGCAGAGTGAAAAACTTTCTTTGTGAACATCCATTCCGATGAAAAGTGTGGTAAAATGAAACATATAAGACCTCCAATTGAGTGTGGTAATTCCTGTTAGAAGTTGATTGTTTTTTTATTCTAGTGTACAGGTAAATCCACGAATTCTCAACTGGGGGTCTTTACATATTGTCTATGAATATTTACGCTCATGTTACGGAAAATACAAAAGAAAAAACGGCTGAAAAGTTTGCCCAATTTTTGGGAATGTAATGCCAGCCGTTACTTTTTTCGTTACTTTTTCAAAAAGAAAACCACTCCCACGGCTCGGGAATGGCTTAAAATCAACGTTTCTAACGGTTTTATAACGCTGATTATTTGAGACCGTATTTTTTGTTGAACTTGTCCACACGTCCATCTGCTTGAGTGAACTTTTGACGTCCAGTATAGAATGGGTGTGAGTTTGATGAAATTTCCACACGGATCAATGGGTAAGTTTCACCTTCGAATTCTACAGTTTCGCTAGTTTTCTTAGTTGAACCACTAAGGAACTTGTAGCCAGTAGTTGTGTCCATGAAGACAACAGTGCGATATTCTGGATGGATATCTTTTTTCATTTTAAAAATTCCTTTCTGCCATGGACTCTTTCCGAGCCATAGATTATAACCATTTAAGTTTACCAAAACTTTTTTCATCTGGCAAGTATTTTTACCGATTTTTTAGAGATTTTTAAGAGATTATAGTACAGAAGCACCTGAAGCAAGGTCAGAAGTTACTCTTGCACCAAATCCTCCTCTGGATGGGCTGCCCAAACTGTCTGAAATCCGCTCCCTACCTGCCAGAATTTTTTCAGTAAGCCCTGAGGTCACTAGAATCCTGCCATCCAGCCCAATCAGAACCGCTTCGATACCATCCGTTTCTTCTACCATCTTATAAATCTGAGTTATTTCTTGACCAAACAGTCGAGTCGTCCAAATCTCACCGTCAACAGATTGTTTGGACACAATGGTCAAACTAGCCAGCTGCGACTCCATTGGATAGCCGGTCTCGGGACTCAAAATATGATGATAGGTCTTTCCATTCACGGTAAGGGTTCTTTCGTAAATGCCAGAGGTGACAACCGACTCCTCTCCTATGTTGAGGACGAGGGCATTTTCACCCCGTGTTTTCTGAGGATCCTGAATCCCAATTCGCCAGCAACCATCTGGATTATGCGGAGCCTGTCCAAAAGTCAATACATTGCCTCCCAGGTTAATCAGTCCAGCCTCCACACCTATTCTTTTCAAGAAGTCGACAATCTTATCTGCTATATATCCTTTAGCAAGAGCACCCAGATCAATGGCCATGCCTTCTTTTTTTAGATAGACCGTCTGCTCTTGGTCATCTAATTCGATGTCCCTTGGATTGATGAGTTGGAGTTTTTCACTGATCATTTCTTGGGTTGGAAGTTTAGCATCGCTAAATCCAATCCGCCAGCTTTGCACAAGGGGACCGATGGTAATATTCAAAAAAGATTCCTGAGCCAGACTGTGTTCCTTACCCATTTTTATCAATTCGTACAAGTCATCGGCAACAGGAACCGCCTGAACACCTGCGTTGAGATTGACCTCCATCAATTCAGATGTCAAATCATTGGCAGAAAACCGGTCTTTATAAAGATAAAGCAGCTCTTCAACCTGATCCAAAATCGGTTCAGCTTCTGGATGCCATATTTTTGTTTCAATAATGGTTCCCATTAAACGAAGGGAACGGCTACTTGCTTGCATTCCTCACGACCTCTTGAATTTCTTGATAGATTTGCTCATTTTCGGAAAGAGAATAAGAGTTAGCACCGCTGGCTAGTGGGTGGCCACCGCCATTGTGGCGCTTGGCAATCTCGTTTATCGGAATGTACTTGCTGCGCAAACGGACTCTGTAATTTCCGTCAGTTTGATCCACAAAAATCCCCCAAGATTGAACAGTACCAATCCGTCCTGGAGCCCCAACGATAAAGGAAGTGTCCGCATCGGTCACCCCGTATTTTTTGAGAATATCCTGTGTCAAAATGACCCGTGCCGCACCATGTTCATCCACTTCCAAGTTGTCGTAAACGTAACCTGTCAGCTTGGCAATCTTGAAATCAATGGTATCCATCTGGCGTGACATTCTGGCAAAATCGAAGTCTTCCTGTCGCAGTCGGGCAACAATTTCAAAAGTGCGTGAACTAGTCGCCGGATAAAGAAAACGTCCCGTATCGCCAACAATACCAGCATATAGCAGACGAGCAGTATCCCCGTCAAATTCCAACTGGCTTTGAAGGGCCAATTCTGCAATCATTTCACTACATGAGCTAGCCTCAGTATTGACCCAGAGCAAGTCACCGTATGGCTCTTCATTGGGGTGATGGTCGATTTTAATCAGGAAATCACCCTGAGTGTAGCGGGCGTCATCCACGCGGGCTGTATTGGCAGTATCCGTTACGATAACCAAGGCTCCTTGATAATCTTGGTCGGAAACCTGATCCATTTCTGCCATCCAGGCAAGATTTGGTTCCTCAAAACCAGTTACCTTGATGGTTTTTTCAGGAAAATTCTTCTGCAAGAGCTTTTGCAAGCCAACCTGACTACCAATGGCATCCGGATCTGGTCGTTTATGTCGGTGAATAATAATCGTGTCGTATTCACGAATTTTTTCGATAATTGTACTGTAAATAGTCATAGCAACTCCTTTTCATCATTTTAGCATAAACTTCCCCTTTTGAAAATGATGGGAGTGTGGTATAATGGGATTACTATGTAATTTGGAGGAAATTATGGCACTAGCAAAAATAGTTTACGCTAGTATGACTGGTAACACAGAAGAAATTGCTGACATCGTCGCCAGTAAGCTAGAAGAGTTAGGTTTGGAAGTACAGGTTCACGAATGTACGACTATTGAAACCGAAGAAATCTTGGATGCGGACCTCATCGTGGTAGCCAGCTACACCTATTCTTACGGTGGAGACGGTGAGCTTCCAGATGAAATTGTTGATTTCTATGCTGACCTAGCTGACTTAGATTTGACTGGTAAGGTCTACGGTGTTTGTGGTTCTGGCGATACCTTCTATGATGACTTCTGTAGTGCAGTAGATGACTTTGATGTCATGTTGGGTTCACGTGGTGCAACTAAGGGTGCTGAAAATGTTAAGGTAGACCTTGCTGCAGAAGACGAGGATATCGTTAACCTTGAGCAATTTGCGACAGACCTTGTTGCTAAACTAGATACAATGAATTAACTGACAGACAGACTGACTTATCAATAGGTCTAGTCTGTTTTCTTTTAGCCTTTTATTAAGATTGTACACCTATTGCTTGCAATCTTAATAGTTTTGATATATAATTAACTGGTTAAGTTTTTTGAAAAAAAGGAGAATTTTATGGCTAAAAAATCAAAAATGGCACGCTATCAGAGACAGTTGGAGTTAATCGAGCGCTATGCGGGTTTACGTAAAAGTCTCAAAGAAAAAGGTGACTATCAAGCACTTCGAAAATTGCCTCGCGACTCAAATCCAAATCGACTGAAATACCGCGACAGGACCGATGGCCGTCCGCATGCCTATATGCGAAAATTCGGTGTGAGTCGGATTACCTTCCGTGAATTAGCCCATCTTGGTCAACTTCCTGGGGTAAAAAAAGCAAGTTGGTAACTTCCTCAAACAAGGCTAGTATTCTGCCTTGTTTTTTGCTATACTAAAAAACAACTGAAACAATATACGGAGGTTTTTAAGATGAATTTGGATTGCATCCGCGAACAGATTAACACGATTGATAGCCAATTGGTTGAACTACTTGAAAAACGAATGGAGTTGGTCGACCAAGTTACAGCCTATAAACGAGCAACAGGTAAGCCTGTTTTGGATACCAGCCGAGAAAATGCTGTCCTTGAAAGAGTTGGAAAATTAGTTCAAAAGGATGACTACCGCTCTGCCATTCAAGCAACCTTTAGCGATATTATGGCCCAATCAAGAGCTTATCAATCTTCCAAGTTAGCGAATCATGAGCAATAGGATGAAACAAGCCATCCAACTCCTTTTCTTTTCCAGCTTAATTGGAGTCAGTGCAGGAATTATCACCACACTTTTTGGGAAAATTCTACTAGGGGTTGGAGACTTACGGTCTGAATATTTTACATATCTAATCCCCTTTCTGCCACTTGCAGGTGTATTGATTGTTTTCATTTATCAAAAATGGGGAAGGGAAGTCCAAGCAGGTATGGGCTTAGTCTTCAAAGCTGGACAAGGGGAGAAAGCGCAAATTTCTCCAGTTCTCATTCCGCTCATCATCTCTACAACTTGGCTCAGTCATCTTGTCGGTGCTTCCGTTGGTCGCGAAGGTGTAGCTGTCCAACTTGGAGCCAGTCTCTCACACTGGTTACAAAGACATGGTTTCACACACTTGCCCAAAGATATGATAACAAAGATTGGTATGGCCGCAGGTTTTGCAGGGTTATTTCAAACACCATGGGCTGCTAGTTTCTTTGCCATTGAGGTATTAATCGTTGGCCAATATTCTTGGACTAGTCTCCCCTATTGTCTAGTTGCCGCTTTCACGGCTTCTACTACTTCCCATTTACTGGGATTGGAGAAATTTTCGCACACTATTTCATCTTTTTCATTCCAGTTTACAGATAGTTTTAAATGGCTTCTGATTGCCATCTGCTTTGGAGTTGTCGGTAATTTATTTGCTTGGTTTCTGGCGCAAGCAAAAAGCATCTCAACTCGATGGCTTCCAAATCCTTACATTAAAATAGCTATCATGGGAGTTGGACTGACCGTTCTACTATTTTTCTTCCATCAAGGTCGTTATACTGGTCTCGGAACCAATTTGATCGATGCCAGTTTAGCTGGGGAACAGGTGTTTGCTTACGATTGGCTACTAAAACTCCTACTAACCTGTCTTTGTTTGGCTACAGGTTTTCAAGGGGGCGAAGTTACTCCGCTCTTTGCGATTGGAGCAAGTTCTGGGGCTGTTTTAGCAGGATTACTAGGTCTACCAACTGAACTTGTTGCAGCTCTTGGGTATTGTGCCGTATTTGGAACAGCCACCAATACCTTACTGGCTCCTCTCTTCATTAGTTATGAAGTATTCGGTGCTAATATCCTGCCCTATGCTATTCCTGTACTTGCCATAGCTTATCTTATAAACAGAAAACAGACTATTTATGGGGTGCAGTTGAGGAAATTCAATAACGCAAAAAAGCCTATCATTTAGGCTTTTTTGTATACTCTCCATCTCCCCTGCAGGAATCGAACCTGCAACTAATTCTTAGGAGGAATTTGTTATATCCATTTAACTAAGGGAAGTCTGCTTCTCTATTGTACACCAGAAGAGAGCAGATTGCAAGAGCAAGGTTATATAAGTTTTTTTCAAATTTTTACAAAAAGCAGAACTTACTCTAAGATGAAATACTTATTATTTTTATGCATTTCTCTCATGATAATCTCTAAAAGAAGTAATTCTAGAATGTACTTCGAAAGTTTGTCGTTTTTATGCTTGATTCCTATTCCCCTTCCTTACGTCTCATTGAGACAGCCATTCCGAGTGAAACTAAGCCACCCAAGCTAATAAGAAGTGAGCCTAGGGCTTCTTGACCGGTATTTGGAAGTGTTTGATTCCCTGATGCTTTTTCAGTTTTCTTATTTGAAACAGGAGCCATACTTCCAGATGGTGCTGGTTGCTCGTTTGCTTTCTGATTTGCTACACTATCGCCACCGTCGCTTACTTTTTCAGGTGTTTTCGTATCGGTAGTTGTCCCAGCAGTATCTCCTTTTTCTTCTGCTTTTGGTTCTTCTACGTACTCCTCGACAAATGCTTTTCTACCTGTAATAGTTGCACTAATGGTTTGACCTGCTTTTTCTAAATCAGTCAAATACTCCACAAATACTTCTGTATCTGGATTGATAGCGCCAATCAGTTTAGCTTCTTTGAAAATCGAGAAACCATCCCCACCACCAAATAGGAAGTCATTGATGACAAGTGTATAGGTTTCTGTCGGAACAATCTCTGTTCCATCTTCTTTGAAGGCTTTAACAACCTTGTAAGGATTTTCTTCCGTTGGATTATCTGCTTTCGTGTAGATATATTTAATTCCAGACATTTGAAGGAAATATTTTTCGCCTTCATCGTATTGTTGATTTAAGGCTGTATAAATCTGCTCACCTGTCATTTGAACGACTTGTAGGATATTCCCAAATGGTTGAACAGCTTGTGCTGCTCCCCAAGTAACTGTTCCATCCTCTTGGACCTTCAAATCTGCCCGAATCCCGCCATTGTTGGTCATTGCAAAGTCAACATCATAACCTGATTTCTTAGCAATAGCTAATTGAGCCGATGTTACTAAATTACCCACAGCACTTTCTTTAAATTCATTTACCTCGCGAGAAATATCTGTCGCTTGACTAGCCGTACCAATTTTTTGCTCTGTTACTTTTTTAACGATGGTATTTGCTTCGTCTACAATCGCCTGAATTTCTGGACTTGGTGTTTTCTGCCCTGGTGCCACTGCAATAATTTTCGCAGTCGGAACTTCTTTAAAGTCGGCAATATCTGTATCATAAACAGCTCTAACATCTGCATAAGCCTTACCTTGTGAGGTAGCTTGTACAATCAAGGTTTTGCCTGTTGTACCGTTTGTATAGACATGGTTGTGACCGGCAAATACAAGGTCAACGGAGTGTTCAGGATAGATTTCATTTAGCTTAGCAATCATATCTGCAGCTTCACCAGCAGCCACACCATCCTTGCTTGTAGCTGGGACGTGAGCCAGTACAACTATCGCATTTACACCCTTTTCAGCTAACTCACGCGCATATTTCGCAATCGTCTCTGCCTCATTCAAAAAAGTGTACTGCTCATAGTTTTTCTTCAAAACAAGATTAGGAATTTCTGTCGTAACTACACCAATAAAGCCAATATTTGCTTCTTTATCATTTACAGGAATAGTCTTAATAGCATACGGTTTCCAGCCATACGGAATTTCACCCGTCTCTTTGTCAATAACGTTGGCGATAACAATCTCCTGTTTGGCTGCTTCATGAGTATAATTATCTACAATCTCATTAAACTGGCCTTCTTTTGGAGCTTCACCAGTCATGATACGGTTATACTCATCAAGTCCCTCATCAAATTCATGGTTCCCCAAAGTACCGTATTCAACATCCATTTTGTTAAAGACTTTTACAGTTGGTTCATCTTGTAAAAGTCCAGAATTCGATGGACTTGCACCAACCATATCTCCAGCTTGAACACGGATAGACTCTGCAGGTGTTTCTGTTTCTGCTGCTGTTTCTTCAAATTCTGCTTGCGAATCATCCATGTAAGCATCAAGCAAAGCGGCAGTTCCTGCATTCCGAACTGTTTCCCCCTCCAATCGCGCTGTCCCTGTCGTATCAAGCGCACCATGGAAATCATTAACTCCCATAATTTGGACAGCTAATTCATCTGCTAAAACAGCCTGTGTTGTAATGACACTAAAACCAGCTACAAGAGCTAGTACACTGCTTTTCAACCGAATATTCTTTTTCATAAGCAAAACAATGCTCCTTCTATTTTTTTCGTATTGACATATCTATAATAATCCTTTTTTTACGGCTTTTCAATATCAAATCAGTCATTTATAACAAAAAATTATAAAAATATTCGTTTATTCTTACTTTTACATCATTTTTCTGAAAATATCTTGTTGTTTTTATCCATAATACGAAAAATCATCCCTCTTCCCATACACAGTTCTCTCCAAAATACTCCTCACAACTAAAAAATCTCTTCCAAACGGAAGAGAACTGTTCTTATTTAGCTGCTTTATAAAGTTCGTTAACCTTGTCCCAGTTGATTACTTCAAAGAAGGCTTTGATGTAGTTTGGACGGACGTTACGGTAGTTAAGGTAATAAGCATGTTCCCAAACATCCAATGCCAAGATTGGTTTCAACCCTTGCATGATAGGTGTGTCTTGGTTAGCAGTTGAGATAACTTCCAACTTACCTTCTTTATTAACAACCAAGAAAGCCCAACCTGAACCGAAACGAGTTGTTGCTGCAGTTGTGAAGGCATCTTTGAAGGCATCAAATGAACCAAAGGTCGCATCAATATCGGCTGCCAATTCTGCTGAAATTTCTGTTTTCTCTGGTGAAAGTAATTCCCAGAAAAGTGCATGATTAAGGTGACCGCCACCGTTGTTGATAAGGGCTTGACGGATATCAGCTGGAATTTGCTCCACATCTGACAAAAGTGCTACCAAGTCTTCACCGATTTCTGGGTGTTTTTCAAGGGCTGCATTAGCATTTGCAACATAAGTTGCATGGTGCTTGTCATGGTGCAGGGTCATTGTTTCTGCATCAATATGTGGTTCCAAGGCATCGTATGCGTATGGAAGGTCTGGTAAAATAATTGCCATTTTCGTTTTCTCCTATACTAAGTGATAGTTCTATTCTACTCCAATGTGAGAGCCTTTTCAATTTTTTTGTCTGAAACTACTAATCAGACACTTAACTCGTTGCAATTTTTAACAATGTAAGTTCAAACAAGTAATCCTTATCAAACCGTCCTGTCTTGATTTGATAATCTGTTTCTATCAATAATCGAACAACTTTTTTCAAAAATCCAATGGACAGATGGCGTGAATCACGCAAAGCATACTTTACTTGGTATGGATTCACCTTACGCCCCATAATAGTTGATAACTCAGCTACTATCTGCTGTTCCCCTCGGCCTTGCTCTACTAGGATTTGCACTTGTAGATAGGTTCGAAATTGAGTTAACATGATGGCAATCAACTTAACCTCTTCCTCCCCTTGCAACCGCAAGTCACGAACTAAATTGCGAGCCTCCTCTACCTTGGATTGTAGAATTAACTGTGTTAAATCAAAGATATTATCTTGTAGTGTCTTGGGGATAGCCGCATCAATATCTGAAATTTCAATCGTCTCTTTTCCCTTATAAGATTGAAGAAAGGCTAGGTTTTTACTGACTTCAGCAAACTCAAAATTAGACTTAACAAGGAGATATTGAAAAACCTCTCCTCCCATCTGCAATCCAAGACGCATTATCTCCTTTTGGAAATGATTTTTCAAATCCATCTCCTTCAGAGGATTGGCTTCTAATACTAGTCCATCTCGTTTGAGGAGTTTAACCAGGCGTCGTTTGCTATCTAACTTTCCTGGGGCTAGGATAATCAAACGTGTTGTTTCGACAGGATTTTCCAAATAAGCCTCAAACTGTTTAAGCTCATCGTCCGTCAAATGCCGCTTCTTGTCTGTGGTCAAATCAGAAAAATAATCCAGTATGACAACTTTTTCGTCTGAAAAAAATGGGAGAGAAGCCAAATCCAAATCCACCTGACTATAATCAGCTTCTGACATATCAAAATAGGCAAAACTAAGGTCTGCAGGATCGAAATCAATCTGTCGCAACAATAAATCCTTTGCGATCTGATATTGTCCAACATCCTCACCGCATAGAACGGTCAAGGAACCTAACTTCTCTTTTTTAAATGTCTCAATCTGTCCAATAACTAACATGTATACCTCTAATTCTTAATAAATTATACCATGTTGAAATAAAAATAGAAAACAAACTCATTGATAATACTCAATAAAAATCTATCATTCAACTCTCTTGTTAAGCCTAAAAAAGCAGAAACTAATACATTTAGCTTCTGCCTTTAAAATTAGGATAACATCCGATTGGTAGCATTTAAGGGAAAACAAATCTTTCTTCCTATGCTGATAGAGCAAAAGAATGAATGATTACTACTTCTCTTCTACTTGGTGAGGTTTCTTACCCGGCATCCAGAAGATTAAATTAAAGATTGCAAGCATTACGCCAACCAGTAAAAGATTATTCCTATCCCCTGTTTTAGGTAACTGTCCTTTAGCGAATTTTTGCTGTCCCACGACACTCACAGAGACTGCCGTTTCTTTTGCGGCTGGCTTCGGACTATTTTCTCCTAACCCCTTCTCTAAAGCTACTTCTAATGACGGAAGAACGCCGATTGGTAATTCATGTGTAACTCCATCGCCCTTGGTTGTTTCCAACGGAGGAAGAACACCGATTGGTAATTCATGTGTGACACCTTTACCGTTTTCCATTTTGAAAATATGAAGTGGTACTACTATCTCGTCTTGGCTGCGATCATCATAGACCACCCGAACAATCATGGAGTAGTCACCACTAGACTGTGGAATAGGAGTGACTACTACAACATCAAATTGACCTGCTTCAGTTGGTAGACTAATTTGCTTAACAATTTCAGCCGTTGCGTCATCACTACTGCTTGCTGGAAGGACACGGGCTTCTCCAGTTACTTGTGGCTGGTAGCGATCCGATTTAGGAAGAACACCGATTGGCAATTCATGTGTGACACCTTCCCCATGAGCTGTTTGTTGGACAACAACCTGAATAGACACCCGCTTCTGACTGCCATCATCATATTTTACAAGGACTGGTACGCTGTGTTCGCCAAGAGTAGTTGGAAGAGGATTTACAAGACGTTTTTCAACAGGACCTGCCTGGGCATCAACCTGAACCTTAGCTAAAAGAGCATTTCCAACCACAGACAAGTCGTCATCAGTTTCATAAACATGCTTATCTCCAACATGAACTGAATAGACATCTGCTTTCCAGGGGATAACCTGAATTGGGATAGTCACCTCATGAGTGTCCTTACGGACTTGAAGACTGGTCACTTGTGGAGTCAGAGTAACAGGCACCAATTCCACACCGTACTCTCCAAATTGGTCTGGAGTAATGGTTTTGGACAGACCTTGATTGTCCACCAGCTTCACTTGAAGACCTGACAAGTCCACTGTTTCAGCCGGACGATAGTCTGTCTTAGTCGGCAGGATTACCAATTCAAGACCTGTAACTGCAGTTTTATCGAATACTTTAACTGGGGTCACCAATTCCAATGGAATCTCAATTGTCTTAGAAGTTTGGAGATTGTTTAATTGTGTCTGGTCGAAACTTGAAGCAATCACATAATGACCTAGATCTGGTCGAGGCAGGCGGTTTTCCAAATCTGTCACAGAAGAGCCTGCTTGCAAGGTCACACTTTCTTCTTTAACAACCGTTTCACCATCTTTGAAACGAAGGTTGATTTGGAGACTAGCTGGTACAACCTGCACTGTAACCTCTACTCGCTTCTGACTACCATCATCATATTTGACAAGGACTGGTACGCTGTGTTCGCCAAGAGTAGTTGGAAGAGGGTTTACAAGACCTTTTTCAACAGGACCTGCTTGGGCATCAACCTGAACCTTAGCTAAAAGAGCATTTCCAACCACAGACAAGTCGTCATCTGTTTCATAAACATGCTCCTCCCCAACAGTAACTGCATAGACATCTGCTTTCCATGGGATAACCTGAATTGGAATAGCCAACTCATGATTGTCCTTACGGACTTGAAGACTGGTCACTTGTGGGGTCAGGGTAACAGGCACCAATTCCACACCGTACTCACCAAATTGGTCTGGAATAATGGTTTTGGACAGACCTTGATTATCCATCAGTCTCACTTGAAGACCTGCCAAGTCCACTGTTTCAGCTGGGCGATAGTCTGTCTTAGTCGGTGGGGTTACCAATTCAAGAACTGTAACTGCAGTTTTATCGAATACTTTAACTGGTAAGGCAGGCGTAATCAATTCCAATGGAATTTCAATTGTCTTAGAAGCTTGGATATTGTTTAATTGAGTCTTGTCGAAACTTGAAGAAATCTCATAATGACCTAGAGCTGGTCGAGGCAGGCGGTTTTCCAAATCTGTCACAGAAGAGCCTGCTTGCAAGGTCACACTTTCTTCTTTAACAACCGTTTCACCATCTTTGAAACGAAGGTTGATTTGGAGACTAGCTGGTACAACCTGCACTGTAACCTCTACTCGCTTCTGACTACCATCATCATATTTGACAAGGACTGGTACGCTGTGTTCGCCAAGAGTAGTTGGAAGAGGGTTTACAAGACCTTTTTCAACAGGACCTGCTTGGGCATCAACCTGAACCTTAGCTAAAAGAGCATTTCCAACCACAGACAAGTCGTCATCTGTTTCATAAACATGCTCCTCCCCAACAGTAACTGCATAGACATCTGCTTTCCATGGGATAACCTGAATTGGAATAGCCAACTCATGATTGTCCTTACGGACTTGAAGACTGGTCACTTGTGGGGTCAGGGTAACAGGCACCAATTCCACACCGTACTCACCAAATTGGTCTGGAATAATGGTTTTGGACAGACCTTGATTATCCATCAGTCTCACTTGAAGACCTGCCAAGTCCACTGTTTCAGCTGGGCGATAGTCTGTCTTAGTCGGTGGGGTTACCAATTCAAGAACTGTAACTGCAGTTTTATCGAATACTTTAACTGGTAAGGCAGGCGTAATCAATTCCAATGGAATATCAATTATCTGAGAAGTTTGCAGGTTGTTCAATTGAGTCTGGTCGAAACTTGAAGAAATCTCATAATGACCTAGAGCTGGTCGAGGCAGGCGGTTTTCCAAATCTGTCACAGAAGAGCCTGCTTGCAAGGTCACACTTTCTTCCTTAACAACCGTTTCACCATCTTTGAAACGAAGGTTGATTTGGAGGTTCTGCGGTGTCTGAGTCGGCTCTACCAAACGATAGGCTACTCCATCCTGAACCAAATCAAAACGATTATATCCGTTTTCCAAAGCGATTCTGGCATTAGGAGATGTCCAACCTTCTGCAATGACATATTCCTTGTTTACATTCTGAGCCAGTGCCTGTTCAAAACCTCTAACAAGTACTTGAACATTATCTTGAATATCTCCTGTTACCTGCAAGCTAGAGCTAACTGGGATAATCAGTTTTCCATCTCCAATCAGTTCACCGACTTCAAGATTCTGGTCCATCTCCAGATTGAGAAGGCTACCTTTTTCCACTTCTAGTCGGGTGGAGATACTAGAAACTCGATTAGATAGGGTAATATTGGCTTGATCTTGCAAGGCCAATTCCTGCACTTCTACTAAATCTAGCCCATAGATACGAGTTGCTTTCAGACTCACTTGGTTATCTGAACTATTAGTTGCCATAACTTTCTTGATATTGCCGGAATTACTCTCTAGGCTAACCCGACCAAGTGTTTGGTTACCATCTACACCACCTAAGTCAATCCCTTGATCAACCTTGGCAAATTCTGAGTCTATGATAATCTCAACCGGAATCAAACTAGCCCCTTGGGCATGGCCCGCATAAATTTGCTGGAAGCGAGTGTCTGAGGAACCGCCAATAATCGAAATCCGAGCATGGCTTCCTGAAGGGGTGTCAGTTGGTGAACCTGCAATCAAGATTGGACGAAGACCTGTCTGAGCCTGACTGATGGTCGTTGACACATTATTAAAGGTCAGATGGTTACCATCCGCATAAATTTTCGGTTGTTGAGCACCATCTGGAATCATCGCAAGGTTGAGATTGGTCAGAGTCACGTTTTTTGTCGTCAGCAGATTAAGTCCACGGAGATTTAATTTATTTCCACGACCATCAATTGTCACCGCCTTATCAATGACAAAATTCGTTGAAAAATTTTGTCCATCACGATAGATGATATCACTTACCAATTTGATTGTATCACCATCTTTAGCTTGGGAAATAGCATAAGACAAGCTCTGATATGGATTTGTTTCTGTTCCCTGACCCTCGGTAGATGTTTCAGCACCGTTGGTGACATATAGATCACGCGCCTGAACTTCTTGATAAATACTTGTACGGAAGTCGTCTGTATCTTTCAAATAAGCCTGGAAGATACTTTTTTTCAATTCTTGAACAGCTGAAACTCTGGTTGACAAAGGTACTTTGTTGGTTGCATTGAGCTTCATCTGTTGTAGGTCTTTTGCAATCGCTGTATCCATCAAACTCTGAATAGCCACGAAATCACTAGCAACTCCTGTAGATTTCAGTTCAGATACCTTGCCAATGCGACGATCAAACATAGCCTTCTTGAAGGTTGCGAGGTCCCCACCATATTCCGGCATAATGGCATTCAGTGCTAGCTGATCATTGGCGTATTGCCCAGAAATATAGGCGACCATACCATTTTCATAGCCATATTCACCAAGAATGTCATAGGCATTTCTTCTAAAGCTAATGTCACCTACTGTTCCTGCATTGTTTTGCAGACCTGCATAGATAGGCTCAAAGAGAGGAATGGTGTAGTAAGAATTGGTCCGAGCTGTTCCTGTGGTATTTAGACCGTCAAACTTGTAACGACCTGAAATCAATTGCTTATCTACAAAATCATGGATAGATTGCAAACCTGCTGCTAAATCTCTCGAAATTGGTTGAGCTTGATCTGTCTGACCACCATTAGCACTTGCGACAAGGCTCAGCTGATTAAGAAGGACTGCCCTATCTTCAGGTATCTGACCCAAGATAGACTGAGCTTCTGCGTAGTCTAAAGTGTACAAGACGTCCAAAATACCCTGCATATAGGTCTTGAGGTCATCACTTGTTTGGAAACGGTCTGGACTAGCATTTTGTGTCCGATTGTCCCCCATGCGATATGCTGCATTGATAATAAAGCTTGGGTCTTGATAGGGTGTTTTAGCAACATCCATAGACTCAAACATTCCTCTGGCAAAAACTTCTTGTAACTGGCCAGCTCGTCTATCATAGCCATTTAACCAAACGTTCTTATCCAGCATATGGGTCAATTCATGGGTATAGACAGACTGACCTGCCTCAGACAGGGATTTTTTCAAAAAGAGATTAATGGAAGTCTTTCCATTAGCCTGACCATCAGCTTGTAAAAAGTTGGCATAAAGGTTGAGCGGTCTGATAAATTTCTTGACCCCTTCTAAAACACCTGAACCATATTTTGGTGAATAAAGTTCTTGAACGCGCTGAGTAGCTGTCCCTAGTTTCTGCGGACTATCAACCACAATAATGGTTTCATGATTGGCTAGAATATCCCTGTTCTGACTGATGCGATGCCAGAATTTCAAAAAGCTTTCCTGGTCATCAGCATAGGATTGTAAGCTAGCTTTAAATGTTGCCAAGCCGGTCTGGACACCTGGTCGGACATAGGATTCCGTTAGACCGTAGTTGACTGTGTTTGATGTGCTAATGGCATATACAAGATCAGTAGGTAGGGTCAGGAGAGGAATGAAATGGTTGTTCAGACGTACATTGCTCTTTAATTTCTGATAGAGCGAGGAATTTCCGTAAGGAGATTGGGACTCTGCCAGATGAGCCTTGCTAGTCTCCTGAAACCATTGCTCACCTGTTTTGCCTGGTTCAAACAAGCTTACTCCCTTCTCCACAAAGGAGAAAATATCAGCTTGATTTGTAATTGGAGCTAGTTTGGTTTGGTAAGTAGTCGCTGACTGTCCTAAGGTCAAATCACGATAGGTCAAGGTATTCAAGATAGTAAGAGTTTCAAGGGGACTCCTGCCACCACCAAAAACCTGAGGGTGATACAAGATCAAATCCTGAGCCTGATGGGGACCAAATTCAAAGGAATATTGACGATCCAGATAGGAAAGACCTGCTAAAATCTTCTCCTTATTACGACGGATATCCTCTACATTGACCTGACTTGATTTCTCAAAAATACCTGTCAGAGTCGTTTCAATCTTAGCTTTTACTCGCTCAAAACTCTCTCTCATATCCAGCATATCCATATAGGCTATCTGCTTGAGAGACTGCAGCTGGTCAGCTGACAGAGCATTTCCCCCATTTTCCTTCCGAATGGCTGTCTCTAGAGCAGTTTTTTCAAGAAAACTTTCCTGATGAGACAAGTGGGGATAGAGCGATTCGTAGGTCACAGCCACAAAGTCATTCTTCAGCGAAGCAACCTGCTGCGCAACTGCCTCGCTGGTCTGTCTTGTCGTTGGCTGAGTCGTCGCAGGGACTATCTGACTCCTACTATCCGAATAAACCACTTGAAACTGCTGAACTGTTTTTCCATTGACAGAGGTCATAAGCTCCCCTTGGGCATCAAGTGGTAATTTAGCTACTTCCGTAACCGCCACACTGCGTGCTCTTCGTGCTGAACGTAACACAGGCTGAACGACTTCTTCTACTGTTGCTGTCTCAGTTGGCTGAACTGGTTGAGTAACCTCGTCCGTTGAACCCGCTGGTTCTTGTGCCGTTTGAATAGATTTTGGTTCTACTTGCTCAATAATCTGATGAGAATTTTCGACTGTGAGAGTGCTCTCATCACCAGCTGTATTTGACTGCTCTTCTGCAGTCTGTTCTTGCCCTGCTTCTGCTGAAAGTGCTGCTTGGGGTGCTGAAATATCTTGAGAAACCACTTCCTTCTGAATAGCTGGTTCTACTTCCACAAGCTGGCTTTCTTGAGCTGGGTTCTCCTGTGTGGCTTGGTTTAATGAGGAACCAACAGTTTCTGGAATTTGAACAGTTACCTCATTGGTTTCCTGCAGTTGATTTGCTTGATCTGTCACTGCCTGACTAGTTTGCTGGCTACTAACAGGAGTTTGGCTTGCCTCTTGGGCAGCCGCAACCTGCCCTCCAGCAACACTAAAGCTAATTGCCAAGGCAACAGATACGACACCGATGGAAAACTTACGGATTCCAAAATGCTGCTTCTTTTGTAAAAAATGTAAATTCATCAAAATCTCCTTTTGAACCAAATAAAAAATATACTACAATTATATAAATAAAAAGAATGCAATGCAAAGAAAATGCTGACAAATTTATCACAACGAAAAATTTCCCAACAATAACCGTCAGGAAACCAATAAAAACTATTATTTTTTACCCGTTGTGCTAGTTAATCAAGCGTAAGCAAGGGAATATTTTAAACTGATACCGAATTCAGTATGACTGCTTTTAAGCAAAAGAGAATAGATAAGTAATATTGCCTCTGTCTTAAATTTGAGCGCCTGAATGTTTCGACAACGTAAAGCCTCCATTCCAAACTGCTCTAAACTAGAAAATACAGTCTCCACTGTTTTCCTCAATCGACTTATTTTGTAATTTTCTAGCCACGAATACCCCATCATGTTTTTTCTGAGTTGAGAAATTAACTGGATACCACAGTCTACTAACGCTGCCTTTGTCTGTCTATCCACATATCCTTTATCTCCATAAACGATTGGAAATGGGCTATTTTCAAGTAGCTCCAAAGCAACATCGCCATCATAAATAGATGCGGGTGTGATAACATAATCAATAGGAAACCCACTATCGCTGACAAGAACTGAAAATTTCAAGCCATAATAATGGATTTTCTTAGTCGCATTATAGCCAATATCTGCCACCTCTGATAACAATGTAGCTCTCATGTTGCGAATGGGGTGACATAGGGCACAAGGAAAGCTGTCAATCAAGCCGAACGAGCAGGTTTGACAAAGATCTAAGACCATAAAATAGCGCATACGCTGAATACTTTGAGCAAGATTTTGACAGATACGGCAAAATCGTGAGTGTTCTGGGAAGTTGTCAGGGAAGAGATTATGACGAATCGCACGGGAAATAGCACTTGCCGTCCTGCGGCCCTCTTGAATTGCCCAAAGATAACTAGCGATAACAACGACATCAGACTGTTTTTGTAGGTGGATGTTTCGCCGATTTCGAACCTCATGGGGAACAAATCGCTCATATAAAGCGAGAACTTGAGTCAAGATTTTTGAAAAAATAACTTGTGTTTGATTGGGATTTGCGAGATAATAATGTTGGCTTTGCATATTATTCCCTCATTTCGTGGTTATTTTGAGTTTATGATACGCAAAGTTTTTTTAGTTGGCTAAAATTAACTAGCACAACGGGTACTATACTACTTGCGAAAACGCTTAATTTCTGTTATATTCTAGATAACTACATGAACTAGAAAAGGGGAAAATATGGAACGGAAACAAAGATTTTCTATAAAAAAATTATCAATCGGTGTTGTGTCCATTTGTATCGGATTTGCATTTCTTACTCAAGGAAACAGTACTGTAGCAGCCGCTGAAAATAGTGTTGAAGTTATTATTAGCAACGCAACAGGCGAAGAGGAAACAATCCCTACTCAACCTACGGAAACTCCTAACAATAGAGAGAGCATTCAAAATACGGAAACTACTACTCAAGAAGAAGTCACCGTGAATAATACGGTCGAGGGACAAACTGATACCGAAAAAAGCACCCGTACGGAACAAGCGGTACCTGAATCTACCACTAGTCAGAATGACCACCTTGCAAATACCGAAGACACCACTACAACTTCATCTTCAACAGAGAGCTCAGTAAATGAAGTAGAGTTCCCAACGGAAACTACTGCTCTTTCCTCCCCTGAATCATCCCCTAAAATAGAAACTATCGATGCCAGTTTAAAAGCAGAGCAACCTAACACAAGCGAAGGAACAACAGCCCTTCGTGCCGCAACCAATACAAGCCCCACAACTACTGTGACTGGAAATGATACTGCTATCCAAGCAATTGAAAATGGAAGCATCACTCCGTCTAAAACGATAGCATCTCTAAACGCTGAAGAGAAACAAACTCTTAACAACCTTATTCTCACAAACTTTGAAACTAGCGCTGATAAAGTAGCTTTACTAGATGTTGTAAAACCTAAAGAGAGTTTAAGTATTTCTGATTTAACAAAATATTTTGTTCCGCTTATAAAACAACTAAAGTCGGATCCTAATTACAAGCACTTGACTGACCAAGAAAGGTCCGCTGAAGCAACAAAATTAGCGCTGATTGAAGCAAACAAAAACCTCTACGAAGATGCGAGTATTGAAGCTCTTGCGCCTGAGGCGAAAAACACTTTCCAACAACTACTTGCATTTAACAATGGTCAGCTACTTACGGAAAAATCAGGGCTTACAGTTGAAACTCTAAAAAATAATCTTAGTCAACTGTATCGTGGTGTCCTATACCTCCAGCAACAATACTCCTTTGAAAAAGATTTACCACAAACTCTTGTCTTTACTCCCCACACAATCGGTAATATCCAAGCTGACCAGACAAGTGCCTATGACCGATTGATGGCTTATGGTGGTCACATTACTGATAAACGGTCACTTGCCTTAAATCTTAATCAAATACAATTCAATAACCGTATGATTGGTCAATACACTGGTACCAAATCTACTGCTGAATTAGTTAAAAAAATAGCTCAATCTAAAGGAAAAGATGTAAATAGCTACTTTACAGAACAGTCCCAAGCTTTGATTGGAACAAGCCCAAACATCTCCATCTTTGAATTATTAAAAACCAATAAACCAGAATATATCCTCCCTGTCCTCTCTCAAGGTAGAGGTGTTTACCTTGCAGGTACTAGCAACAGTTTGACTCTTGGGCTTTTAGATTCGTATACAGACCTGTACCCTGAGTTGAAAAACTACAGCAAGGAACGTGGGGTACAACAACCTACATCTACTTTCTTCGAAAAAATCCTTACCTACCAAGAAAATTGGTTGACTTTCCTTAACTCTGCTAAAAAAGATAGTACAACTATTCCATTTACACTAGCAGTCGATACGATGAATGTCTATAACGAGACCACCAAAGCACACACTTGGTCACCTAACGAAGGCACTTCTGCACATTCTGCGGTACTCAACTTCTTCTCTCCAATGAATCTCTGGGAAAATTATGTTCGTTCAGGAGTTGGACTAGGAGGTGTTGCAAACGGTGAAAATATGATTAAAGCCTACGAGACACGCTTTATGCACAGTAACCTTTCAGGTGTCGCACTGTTCACTCACGAAATGACTCATACAAACGATGAGGCTAGGTTGTTCGGTGGAACTTATCGAAAAGAAGGTCGACGAGCTGGTCAAGGACCTGAAGTGTATGCACGAGGTTTATTTGAAGTAATTGATAATACACAAAACGGTGTTCCTGGTGAGTACAAACCTGTCTTTAATTTGAATACCGCTCTCACTATTGCTGACAGTCCAAATCGTACTCAAGCATTAACACCTCAAACTTCTACAGAAAAGTTAGCAAATTACACAAAAAATCTTGTTGATTTAGTCGCTTATTTGGAAGCTGTTGAAGCGAGGGTTGCTTTAAAATCCCTAGCAGAGAATGAATTAGCTACTTATTTCAATAAGGTCGTCCAAGTACCTCGCAATACCACTTCTAACACTAGCACGACAACCACCAGTCTCCCTTCTACCAACGATGCATTTCTCCCCTATGGGCAGTTGACGGTTGCTTCACTTACTAAACCAACTAGCATCAATGATTTGGTTGACCAAGATGCAGTCAGTGGTCAGTTTATCCCTCGTGGAATTTCCCCTATCCTAACGGAATTAAGTCATAACCAATATGATCATGTCCCACTTCTAGAAAGCTTCTACGGTGCTTCAGAAGCTCCAAGTGGCAATAATACCGTTGGAGATATCTCTTTCAAGCGACATGCATATGAAATATTGGCATGGAAAGGCTGGGATGCCTTTATAAGTTACATTAGTAACAGATACAATAGCGACTCAGAAGCTTTTAAAGCAATCTTAGGAAACGAATATTCAGATTGGGCTAGTTTCAAAAAAGCGCAATATAAACGGTTAGAAGATAAGGAACCGGTTAATCAATTGTGGCAAACTAGCCAATTGGAGAAAGAGTTAGAAACAGCTATAAAAGCTGATTTAGCAGTATTAACCACCTATCGAAATTCAATTAACAGTCTACTTAACAGTCGTTCCACTGTTACTCAAACGCAGTTAGACCAAGCAGCTCAAAAAGCTTCAGTTGCTCGGTTAGCAACTAATGTCCGTAAAGTTAAATTAGATATTCTAAACAAAGCTCTACAGTTTAACAATCTAGAAGCTAGTATCTTTGAAGCACCAAAACAATCTGACATTATCTATGTAAAAAATGGCGGAAACGGACAAGGACTGACAGAAGATACCCCTATGGGAAGTTTGGCTGAAGCCTTGCAGAAAGCTACAGATGGTACTATCATCAAACTGGTCGGCAATGCCACCGAGCGAACTCCACTCGTCATCAATAAAGCAGTTACCATTGAGAGTGATAGCAGTGAAAATGCGATTATTTTTAATGAGAGTATTCAAATTTCAAATAACGTTACCCTACGTAATTTAAGTATTCATGCTTTAACAGAAAGCAATGTCCCTGGAAACATCTACATAGATGGTCAAGTGACAATGGATCATGTATCCACTCTTATATCCAATCGTCAAACTGATAAACGCCCTAGTCTTATCATAGGTTCATCAGCAGATACAACTGATAAGCGTGAATCCAGTTTGAAAATTTTAAATACAAATGAAACTGTTTTCGATAAGATGACCGTCCAAAATGCTGCAGATATTGCGATTGCAAATGGTACACAAATTAAAAATGGTGTCGAAGTGACTACACCTTCTCCTGTTACAATCACTTCTGAAAGTAATCAGGTCAATAAATTCCAAGCACCTGAAACCAATCAAGTAACCCTTATTTTCAATGGTAGCAAGGCAAGTAATGTAGAATTAAACCATATCGCAAATCTTATTTTAAAACATCCTTCTTCTATCTCGCTAAGCAGTCAATCGATCACACCAATCCAACAAACCTTAGCTATCGAAAATGGTAGCCGACTTAACTTGGGTGATTTAGCTGTGCATTTCCAATCTCTTACAGGTGATGGAATGTTGGAATTCACTGACAAGGGGCAATTAAGTATACAGGATGTATCTGGACATGCCACAATCCATTTTAAACGTAATGATATGGATTTTTCAGCATCAGATGGTAAAACATTTGTCGCTGTTGCTTCTAAAAAAGATGGGCTCTCTGTCAAGTTAAAACCGCTAGAACTCAATCTAGAAATAGATGAAAATGGAAACTACATCTACCATCAGCCTTACTCTGCTAGCTACTATTTCGATACCGAAGATAGCAGAGTCTTACCAAATGAGATTTACGACTTGCAACCAGATGATAAGGAAAGTCTTGACCAAGCTATCCCAGCACCAGAAACAATTACTGTAGAAGTGCCAGATGGCGAAGGAAAATGGGTATTTGATAAGTGGGAATTGGATTCTAATAGTACTACAAAACGACAATTCTATACCGGTTACTGGCGCTATACGACTTCCCCTCAAACAACAGTTCGGTACGAGGAGGTGCCTTTCGCTGTCGTTTACCAAGCGGATGAAAACAAGGCAGCAGGCGAAACGACAGTCATCTTCAGCGGAAAACTCGGTAAAGTGAAAATCACTGAAACTGAGGGCGCTGAGCCGATTAGAGAAATCGTAGAAAACCCTCAAAACAAGATTGTTTCAGTCGGTACTATGACAGAAGTCACCAACACTATCTTGGCATTCAAAACCGTTAAACTAGACGATGACCAATTGCCAAAAGGACAAACGAAAGTCGTTAAGAAAGGTAAAGACGGGCGGGAAACAACCACAACGACCTATACCCTAGACACCGCTACAGGACTGATTACCTCTAGCACTAAGACGGAAAGAGTTGACCCTGTTGACGAGGTGGTAAGTGTCGGAACAAAAATTATCCCTCAAACAACAGTTCGGTACGAGGAGGTGCCTTTCGCTGTCGTTTACCAAGCGGATGAAAACAAGGTGGCAGGCGAAACGACAGTCATCTTCAGCGGAAAACTCGGTAAAGTGAAAATCACTGAAACTGAGGGCGCTGAGCCGATTAGAGAAATCGTAGAAAACCCTCAAAACAAGATTGTTTCAGTCGGTACTATGACAGAAGTCACCAACACTATCTTGGCATTCAAAACCGTTAAACTAGACGATGACCAATTGCCAAAAGGACAAACGAAAGTCGTTAAGAAAGGTAAAGACGGGCGGGAAACAACCACGACGACCTATACCCTAGACACCGCTACAGGACTGATTACCTCTAGCACTAAGACGGAAAGAGTTGACCCTGTTGACGAGGTGGTAAGTGTCGGAACAAAAATTATCCCTCAAACAACAGTTCGGTACGAGGAGGTGCCTTTCGCTGTCGTTTACCAAGCGGATGAAAACAAGGTGGCAGGCGAAACGACAGTCATCTTCAGCGGAAAACTCGGTAAAGTGAAAATCACTGAAACTGAGGGCGCTGAGCCGATTAGAGAAATCGTAGAAAACCCTCAAAACAAGATTGTTTCAGTCGGTACTATGACAGAAGTCACCAACACTATCTTGGCATTCAAAACCGTTAAACTAGACGATGACCAATTGCCAAAAGGACAAACGAAAGTCGTTAAGAAAGGTAAAGACGGGCGGGAAACAACCACGACGACCTATACCCTAGACACCGCTACAGGACTGATTACCTCTAGCACTAAGACGGAAAGAGTTGACCCTGTTGACGAAGTGGTAAGTGTCGGAACGAAAATTATCCCTCAAACAACAGTTCGGTACGAGGAGGTGCCTTTCGCTGTCGATTACCAAGCGGATGAAAACAAGGTGGCAGGCGAAACGACAGTCATCTTCAGCGGAAAACTCGGTAAAGTGAAAATCACTGAAACTGAGGGCGCTGAGCCGATTAGAGAAATCGTAGAAAAACCTCAAAACAAGATTGTTTCAGTCGGTACTATGACGGAAGTCACCAACACTATCTTGGCATTCAAAACCGTTAAACTAGACGATGACCAATTGCCAAAAGGACAAACGAAAGTCGTTAAGAAAGGTAAAGACGGGCGGGAAACAACCACGACGACCTATACCCTAGACACCGCTACAGGACTGATTACCTCTAGCACTAAGACGGAAAGAGTTGACCCTGTTGACGAAGTGGTAAGTGTCGGAACGAAAATTATCTCTCAAACAACAGTTCGGTACGAGGAGGTGCCTTTCGCTGTCGATTACCAAGCGGATGAAAACAAGGTGGCAGGCGAAACGACAGTCATCTTCAGCGGAAAACTCGGTAAAGTGAAAATCACTGAAACTGAGGGCGCTGAGCCGATTAGAGAAATCGTAGAAAACCCTCAAAACAAGATTATTTCAGTCGGTACTATGACGGAAGTCACCAACACTATCTTGGCATTCAAAACCGTTAAACTAGACGATGACCAATTGCCAAAAGGACAAACGAAAGTCGTTAAGAAAGGTAAAGACGGGCGGGAAACAACCACGACGACCTATACCCTAGACACCGCTACAGGACTGATTACCTCTAGCACTAAGACGGAAAGACTTGACCCTGTTGACGAAGTGGTAAGTGTCGGAACGAAAATTATCCCTCAAACAACAGTTCGGTACGAGGAGGTGCCTTTCGCTGTCGATTACCAAGCGGATGAAAACAAGGTGGCAGGCGAAACGACAGTCATCTTCAGCGGAAAACTCGGTAAAGTGAAAATCACTGAAACTGAGGGCGCTGAGCCGATTAGAGAAATCGTAGAAAACCCTCAAAACAAGATTATTTCAGTCGGTACTATGACGGAAGTCACCAACACTATCTTGGCATTCAAAACCGTTAAACTAGACGATGACCAATTGCCAAAAGGACAAACGAAAGTCGTTAAGCAAGGTAAAGACGGGCGGGAAACAACCACAACGACCTATACCCTAGACACCGCTACAGGACTGATTACCTCTAGCACTAAGACGGAAAGAGTTGACCCTGTTGACGAGGTGGTAAGTGTCGGGATTTTAGAGACCAAAGTTACAGATACTGCCCCTGAGCAGGTTATAAAACCTGAACTAAAATGGACTACAACAATTGTTCCGATTCCTTTCCAAACGAGATACATAGTGGATAATCAATTGAAGCTTGGTGAAGAGATCATCCTTGTTCCAGGAAGAAATGGTCAACGACAAGTTATTACTCTTGTAAATGGCTCAGTCGTTGGAAGAAACGATGAAGAAATCATTTCTGATATTGTTCTCCTCGATCCGATCGAACAAATTATCAAAATCGGAAACCGCAGTACCGATAAAGCAATAGATCTCCCAAGCAAAAAAGAAAAAACAGATATTTCAAATCTTGGACTAGCATTACCAAATAATAAAGTAAGCTCTACTCCAATTAAACTCGCAGAGACACCAAAATCAATTCAATATCTGACTGACAGGAAGTATGATTCAACAGTTTCTCCGAGCCAGCTTCAACAAACCAATGGCGTAATATTACCAAAAACAGGTGAACAAAAAGAAAACTTCCTTGCCAGATTGGGATACATTTCCCTATTATCTTTAGAATTTTGTTGGGCTATCTCAACTCTTCTCAAAAATAAAAGGAAGAGTAAATAATATGTATTTCCATCCCAAAAAAAGTTAGACTTTTCCGTCTAACTTTTTGAGACAGTTCAACATAGGGTTACTTCTAATTCTTATGACATTGACGACTCCTTCCTTCTGATGGGAACTTTTGAAAGTCGACCAGATCTATACTAATCGTCTACCTCCTCTCCCAAGAGATAAAAAAACTCTTTGGAAATAAGAAAACAGTATTGAATAGAATAGCATAAACTTACTAATAGGCCTATGCCACCCAACTCCCTTAAAGGACTCTATAATTTCTATAGTGAGCAAATCCACTGTAGAAATTATAGATCCTTTTTTTCATATCATCATTCCCTCACCGTCTCAATTTGCCACTCCCTCCAACCTAGAAAGCGAATGGCTCCTTGCTGGTCGGTACGATAGACTTGGATATTCCGATTGTCAAATCGTTCCAAGGTTTCTTGGTGGGGGTGTTTGTAACGATTGTTTTCTCCTGCTGATACCAGAGCAATCTTGGCTCCGATATGGTCTAGAAATTCAGGATAGGAAGAACCTTTGGAGCCGTGGTGGCCGGCTTTGAGGACATCGACAGGCAGGTTGGGATAGGTTGCTATCAAGTCCAACTCCCCTTGCTCCAAATCTCCTGTAAAGAGAAAGTTGGTTTCCAACAAGCGACCGTAGAGAACAATAGAATCATTATTGCCACCGTCTCCTGTCCCATCTGGGTAGAGGACTTCCAGATAGGAGTCAAAAATCGGCAAGCGGTCGCCCACTTTCACCACATGGACTGGGACATTGATTTTTTTCAGAGTTGCTACAAAGTCAGGCACCGTCAGACTTCCCGGCGACACGACAATCCGACCAATTTGCACCTGCTTAGCCACTTCCAGCACATCGCCCACATGGTCTGTATCTGTGTGGGTCAGCACTAGACTATCAATCCTATCTACACCCCGACTATGCAGATAGGGAATCAAAGTCCGCTCTGCATTTGCCTGCCGAGACCGCTCCTGCCACGCTTCCTTGGCCGCGAAATCGACTCGTCCGCCCACATCAATCAGGACCGTCCGCCCCCGCATATCCCGCAAAAAGATGCTGTCCCCCTGCCCGATGTCCACCACCGTCACCTCGTTTTCCAGCGGGTGTTTAGTGATGAAAAATAGCAGAGCAAGGACCAAGATTAGTCCTAAGAGCCATTTCTTTTTCCTGTGGAAATCGTAGAGCAAGAAAAGGCTGACCAGCAAGAGAACAAGAATTACCCCAGACGGCTTGCCCAGTATCCAAGGCCGCAATCCCAAATCAGCCACCCAGACAATGATTTTCTCCATAAAGACAAAAAATCCGTTGACCCAAGTCATCTGGACAACTGGCGACAAAAGAAAAATGACCGACAAACCTGGCAAAAGCAGGACATCAAAGACAAAGGAAAAGACAAAAGTTAAGAGGATAGACAAAGGCTGAAAGGCATAGAAATAGGTCATAAGCACCGGCAAAATTCCCAGCGAAATACTGAGGCTCTCCACCGCAGCCTTTTTGACCTGCCCCAAGTCTTCAAAATCAAAAACTGTCAGCAAAAAAGCATAGGTAAAGGTCAGGACACCACCAGCTGTCAAGAGAAATCGGGGCAAAATCAGCAGACAGACAAAGACTGTCACCGCAAAATTATCCAACTTCCGCAAGCCTAGATTACCCAGAATTTTTTGGACCAAGGACCGCACCACCGATACGGAAAAACCTGTCAAACTCACATAGACAAAGGAAAAGGGAATTTGTAATTTATCAACCGTTTCCTTGGTCAAGCCCAAACGCAGTAACATCCAGCGAAACTTGTCGATGAAAAATCCAACCTGCATACCAGACAGGGCAAAGAGATGAATGATTCCTAAACTAGAATAGAGATCACTCATCTGGTCAAACTCACTATCCAAGTCCCCAAACAAGAGCCCTGTCATGTAGTGGCTCATGGGAGCCGGAAAATTGGTTTTGACATAGACCAAGGCTTGCCTCCGCCAGCTTGATAGCCAGTCAAAGACATTCCATGACTGGACAGGGACAATCTTCTTAATCGCAGTTATCTTGACTGTTCGGTAAATGCCCTGTGTTTTCAGATAGGCCTGATAATCAAAACCCTTGAAATTCCGCTGACCAGCTGGCAGGCTGACCTCTGCTTCCACTTCAAGCTGGACCAAATCTGTCAGCTCTTGAAAATAAGCCTGCTCCTCCTGACTGGCTAATTTGTAGAAAACTTGATAGGTTTGTCCGTCAGCCCGACCGCGAAAGGACAGGCTGTCCCCGTTGACTTCAATGGTATCTGGAATGACCTGCAAAGTCGCCACTTGCTCTGGGGCTGACTGGTCTGTCCACTCCCATTGGACCTTTTGGCATCCGAAAAACAGACCACATAGGGCTAAAAGCGGCAGCGTTTTGATGAAAACTGCCTTACCTTGCCGAAATCCAAAGACCAGCAACAACAAACTGAGCAGGCCTATTGTCAAGAGGGAAAAAGAGTGGACTGCAAAGTAGGCCGCCACCGCTAAGATGGCTAGGTGGAGGGGCTGGCAGGGGAGCTTACTCAACCGTGACATAAGGTCGAATGCTTTCCATGGTCTTGTCGCCGATGCCCGAAACATTGTTGAGGTCATCCACCGACTTGAAGCCACCGTTGGCCTCACGATAGGCGATAATGTCCGCCGCCCGCTTGGCACCGATACCCGAAATGGTCTGCAGGTCAGTCTCGGTCGCCGTGTTGAGATTGACTAGACTGGTGTTTTTTTCTTCTTGGGACATAGCAGAGCTGGTAGTCGTGCTGGCCACCACCGAGATATTTTCATCCTTGCTGGCCACATAGACCACCGCTTCGTCGCTGAGCTTCTGAGCCAGATTGATAGACTTGGGGTCTGCCTGACTGGTCAAGCCGCCAGCTACTTCAACTGCATCATTAACACGCGCACCAGCTTCTAAGGTGTACAGTCCTGGTTTTACTACCGCTCCTTTGACATCAACGACCAGCTGGGTAGGCTCTTCACTTGCTTCTGTACTGACTTCTTCAAGCTGCTCCTGACTACTTGAACTTTGCTGTGGCTGTGAAAAATCAGTCAGGCCTGTCTGGTCAGACTTGGCTGGTTGACTGAATATTAAGAACGTCGCCATTAGCAAGCCAGCCACTGCTGGCAGAGCAATTTGCCACTTGTATTCTTTAAGCATTTCTATATAAGTTTTGATTGTATCCATAAATTACCTCCACCTATATAGTGCGCAAAAGAAACAAAAAACCCGCAAGCTGCGAGTTTCATCATATTATTTTTTATCCAATTGGGTGCTTGGTTGCCAGAAGAAGCTAGCAATATAGCTAAAGACGTAGGTCAAGCCTAGGATGAGGGCAACCAGAAGGAGCACAGGAATACGATAGATATATGTCAAAATATTTGGTTTTTTCTTGGTTTGGAAAGAAGTTGCATGCTCATCTAAGCGTTTGAATTCAGCTTCAATTCGGCTAGTTACTTCTGCTGTACCTGCATCATCCATACGCTTGATGTCCGAAACATCGATAGGATTTCCAAAAGCCACATCGATTCGCTCACCAGCTAAGATCCCCTTGATAGTCATGGGACCCACATAGGTAGCTGGCATGAGTTTGACCTTGGCTGACTTGGCAATGACCGCCACACCACCTTTTAGCTCAGATGAATGACGACTTCCAGAAGGAAACATGACCAGCGAACGGTCACTTTTTTTCAACATGTTAACTGGATACTTGATGGCTGCCATGCCAGGATTGTCACGGTCAATTGGAAAGGCTCCACATTTTGAAATCCACCAACCAAAACCGCGGTCCTTGAAGAGTTCTTTTTTGGCCATAAAGATGAACTGCTTGGGAGCAGCTGCGTAGCCAAGAAAGACTGGATCCCAGAAGGTTTTGTGCGGAGCGATAAGAATATAATTTTCCTCCTGTGGCAAAATCTTCTCTCTATCATGATAGTGAATATTGCCATTGATGGCCCACAACAAGAATGTTAATAGTGTTCGTAGATAAGAATAAAACATAAACTTCTCCTTTTTCAATCTTTCCTATTATAGCACAAATTTGCGTCAGAACGAAATGTCATATTCATTCAAATTTACGGTCAAAATACCCACTATTTACATAGCCCAGACTTGTCAAATATCCTCGATAGGTTTACAATAGAAGCATGATTACAATTGAACGTGTATTAGAAATATTGAAGGCGGATGTTAACTTCTGCCATATCAAGCAAAATAACCAGACTGACAGCACATGGACGGATATCCAGTTTGACGCCCTCAGCTATGACAGCCGTAGGGTTAGCCCAACAACCCTCTTTTTTGCCAAGGGTTTGGCCTTTAAGAAGGAATTTCTGGAAAAGGCTATCGAGGTTGGGCTGGCTTTTTACGTGTCTGAAATCGACTATGAGGTCGGCATTCCTGCTATCATCGTCCACGACATCAAGCAGGCTATGAGCCTGATTGCCATGGAATTTCATGGTCATCCCCAGAAACAGCTCAAACTCCTGGCCTTCACCGGCACCAAGGGTAAAACAACGGCGGCTTATTTTGCTTTTAACATTCTCAAACAGAGCCACAAGCCTGCCATGCTTTCGACCATGAACACCACACTGGACGGTAAGACCTTCTTCAAGTCCACACTGACCACGCCCGAAAGCCTGGACCTCTTTGCCATGATGGCGGAGGCGGTCAAGAACGGTATGACCCACTTGATTATGGAGGTGTCCAGCCAGGCCTATCTGGTCAAGCGGGTTTACGGGCTGACCTTTGATGTCGGTGTCTTCCTCAACATCAGCCCCGACCACATCGGCCCCATTGAGCACCCGACTTTTGAGGACTATTTCGATCACAAGCGGCTTTTGATGGACAATAGCAGAGCAGTCATTGTCAATGCTGGAATGGACCATTTTGAAGTGGTGAGAGACCAAGTCAGCTCCAAAGACCATGACTTTTATGGACCGACTTCTGACAACCAGATTAGCCAATCAGCAGGTTTTGACTTCACAGCGACCGGCAAATTAGCTGGCCACTACGACATCCAGCTGATTGGTGGCTTCAACCAAGAAAATGCCATCGCAGCAGGACTGGCCTGTCTCCGTTTGGGAGCAAGTCTGGAAGATATTCACACAGGGATTGCCCAAACCAATGTCCCTGGTCGTATGGAAGTCCTGACCCAGCAAAACGGAGCCAAGGTCTTCGTGGACTACGCCCACAATGGCGACAGTGTCAAGAAGCTGATTGATGTCGTCTTAGAGCACCAGACAGGCAAGGTTATCCTAATCCTTGGTGCTCCTGGTAACAAGGGAGAAAGTCGCCGCAAAGACTTCGGTCTTCTGCTCAATGACTATCCGCAGATTGAGGTCATTCTGACAGCTGATGACCCTAACCGTGAAGATCCAGCTGCTATTGCTGAACAAATCCGTGCCCACATGACCCGTCCAAGTAACTTTATCTTGGACCGGGAAGAAGCCATTCGCACAGCTATGAGCCAGACGACTTCTTCTCAAGATGCTGTCATTATCGCTGGAAAGGGAGCTGATGCCTACCAGATTGTCAACGGCGAAAAGGCCGCCTATGACGGTGATTTGGAAGTAGCAAAACAATATTTGTAATATACGGAGGCTGGGCAAAAAGCCCAGCACCGCTTCTCAAAGTTAGTGTCAACATCTCAGCGCAGTGGTTGATTGGCTTTAACAGTCCAGTGGACTGTTAAAGGTTGGAGATAGTATTTGCGAAGCAAATCTCAGCAATTCGTGTTTTACACTCCAAATCTAACCATTACGACTGATGCGAACAGAGTTCGCTTCATTTCCAACCTCCAACAGTCACTACTCTGACTGTTGGAGCTATGCGGGGGTGGGAAAACGAACTCTTCTATGAATGGTTGAGTTCTTTCCCACTCCCTTTTTTATAACGATTCTCATTAAATTAAAATTTTCAGAAAACTCTTTGTTTTGGTAATTTTTTTTGATATAATACTGGTCGGAACAAATTATTAATGAATCATATTCTGGTAAGGAGGAGTTTGTGTCTTCGATTCAAGCGGAAAATATCCAAGTCTCTTACGACAATCGGATTATTATTGATGAATTATCAACAAGTATTCCAAAAGGAAGTATAACGACAATCATTGGTGCCAATGGCTGTGGAAAATCGACCTTGCTTAAGGCGTTGACAAGGATTATCCCTGTTCAAGAAGGGGCTATCTATTTAGATGGACAAGCCATTTCACAACTACCAACCAAAGAAGTTGCAAAAAAATTAGCCCTGCTCCCTCAGGTCTTAGAAGCGACAGAAGGGATTTCCGTTTATGAACTGGTCTCCTATGGTCGCTTTCCGCATCAAAATGGACTGGGACATCTCACTGATCAGGATAGAGAGAAAATCAACTGGGCCTTGGAAGTCACCCAGACCGCTCCCTACGCTAGGTTACCAGTTGATGATTTATCAGGTGGTCAGAGGCAACGTGTTTGGATTGCGATGGCACTTGCCCAAGATACGGATACCATTTTCTTAGATGAACCAACAACCTATCTTGATCTCAATCATCAATTGGAAGTCTTAGAACTTTTAAAAGAACTGAATCAAAGCCGACAGAAAACCATTGTGATGGTCCTTCACGATGTTAATTTATCAGCTCGATTTTCAGATTATATGATTGCCATGAAAAAGGGAGATATTCGCTACCATGGGTCTGTGTCCAATATGATGACAACTGAGATACTGAGGGACATTTTTAGCATTGAACCTCAATTGATGCAGGTTGCTGGTCAAGATTACCCTATTTTGCTAACTTACGATTTAAAAAAATAATAAGGAGAAAAAATGAAAAAGTTTTTAGCTATTTTTAGTTTATTTGTTGGGCTGTTTTTCTTAACAGCTTGTTCTACCTCTTCCTCTTCAACAGACGTAGAATTGTCTAGCATGCCAAAGATTGAAGGCATTACTTACCACGGTGACATTCCAAAAAATCCTAAAAAAGTTGTCAACTTTGCTTACTCTTACACAGGCTATCTCTTACAATTAGGAATTGATGTATCTAGCTATAGTCTAGATTTAGAGAAAAATAGTCCCGTCTTTGGAGACAAACTAAAGGATGTTCCACAATTGACAACGGCAGATACAGAAGCGATTGCCGCACAAAAGCCAGATGTCATTCTAGTATTTGCTGGTGATGATAACTTAGAAACACTGAAAGAAATTGCTCCAGTTATTGAAATCACTTATGGAAAGAGTGACTACTTGAAAATGCTGACAGATATTGGTCAGATTTTTGGAAAAGAAAAGGAAGCACAAGCCTGGTTAGATCAATGGGATAAGAAAGTTGCTACTGCGAAAGAGGAATTGAAAGGATTGATTGATACAAGTTCAACATTTACCGTCATGGACTTCTTCGATAAGAATATCTTCCTTTATGGTAATAACTTTGGTCGTGGTGGAGAATTAATCTATCGCGCTCTCGGTTTTGCCGCTCCTGCAAAGGTTCAAGAAGACATCATCAATAAAGAAGGCTGGTTTGGGGTATCTCAAGAAGCTCTTCCAGAATATGTTGGCGACTATGTCCTTGTTAACGTCAATGATAAAACAAAAGAAGCAGCTGCCTCTCTCAAAGAAAGTGATATTTGGAAAAATCTACCTGCTGTAAAGAATGGTCACGTCATCGAGATAGACTATAACCTCTTCTACTTCTCCGATCCGATGTCTTTAGATTTACAAATTGACGCCTTTGTCTCAGAAATTCAAAAACTTCAGTAAAAGGACTGGATATATGAACAAACTAGTAAGTTCTCGTTATCCCAAAACAAAGCCAAAGAATATTTGGCTTGTTTTTTTCATCATCTGTCTTTCTTTCATAGCTGGAGTCTATCTTAGTTTACGCTTTGGAGCTATTTCTTATAGCCACCAACAACTGATAGAAACCCTAACGCATCCACTGACAGATTCTTCCGCTCAGGATGTTATCATCGATTTGCGCTTGCCTAGAATGGTAGCCGCCATCTTGGTGGGAGCTGCCATGGCCCAAGCTGGGGCAATGATGCAAGGAATTACACGCAATCCGATCGCCGATCCTGGCTTATTAGGAATCAATGCTGGAGCAGGACTTGCTCTCATTGTTGCCTATGCTCTGTTCGGTGGTTTGCACTACAGTCAAATTTTATTAATATGTTTACTGGGCTCCTGTCTGGCAGCCGGTCTAGTCTTTGGTCTAGCTTATCAGGTGCAAAAAGGCTACAATCAACTACGTTTAATTTTATCTGGCGCCATGGTAGCAAGTCTATTTTCTGCTATTGGTCAGGCTATTACTATCTACTTTGATTTATCAACTGCAGTGATTGGCTGGCAAGCAGGGGGATTGGTACAGGTAAACTGGAAGATGCTGGCCATCATCGCTCCTCTTATCATCATTGGCCTCATCCTTGCTCAACTCTTTTCGCATCAGCTGACCATCCTGAGTCTCAACGAAACCGTTGCTAAAAATCTAGGTCAACGAACCCTACTGATGACCTTGGTTTTGTTGGGAATTGTCCTTCTACTCTCAGCTTCTGCGGTAGCTCTTGTGGGCTCGCTTTCTTTTATCGGGCTCATTATTCCTCACTTTATCCGCATGTTTACAGGGAAAAATTACAAGCTACTCTTGCCATTAACTGCCTTTGCAGGGGCTAGTTTCCTCATCTGGGTAGATTTGGTTTGCCGTTCTATCAATCCACCTGTTGAAACTCCCATTAGCGCAGTCATCAGTATCATTGGTCTCCCTTGCTTCCTATGGTTGATTAGAAAGGAGAAACACTTTTGATAAGACATCACAACTATCTAAAAATATTCACATTCCTGCTAATCCTTTTATTTGTCATTTTCCTACTTTCCTTATCTATCGGCTATAGCAATTCATCCTTTTCGGATCTCATCGACGTCATGAGTGGGCGTGCCAGTTCATCGACTCTACTGATTATTGGGCGAATTCGCTTACCTAGAATAATCGCCTCCATTATCGGAGGGGCTTCTCTGGCTTTGGCGGGTTTGTTGCTACAAACTTTGACCCGCAATCCTCTGGCAGATTCTGGAATATTAGGAATCAACGCAGGAGCTGGTCTTGTTGTGGCACTATTTGTCGGTCTCTCTTCAAAAATCAGCCCTGTCTTATTGAGTCTCATGCCTCTATTTGCTATGATGGGCGGTGGATTAACCATTTTTCTAGTTTACTGGATTGCACGTAAGAAGCTGTACGGCATCCATCCTGCACGCTTAATTATCACGGGAGTTGGAATTTCGAGCATGCTGTCTGGTATCATGGTCAGCATCATCAGCCAATTAGATGACTTTAAGATGGAATACATTGTCCAGTGGCTCAGCGGTCGAGTAAATGGTGGAGATTGGAAAACTATCGCAATCTATACTCCTCTTCTTCTATTGGTGTGGATGGCAACGTTTAGTCGAAGTCGCTCACTCAATATTATGAATCTAAACGACCAGACAGCCATGGCTTTGGGACTCCACTTACAGCGTGAAAGGCGGATTACCTTGATATTGGCTACCGCCCTAGCCTCTCTTAGTGTCATTTTAGTTGGTAATATCACCTTCGTTGGTCTCATTGCTGGTCACATAGTGCACAAATGGTTAGGAAATGACCATCGTATCATCATTCCAGCTACTATGATAATAGGAAGCTTCATTCTACTTCTAGCGGATACCATAGGACGAGTACTACTTGTCGGAACAGGCATCCCAACCGGCATCATAGTCTCCCTTATCGGCGCTCCCTATTTTCTGTGGTTACTAAAACAAGAAGGCTAGATGACTCCAGCCTTCTTGTTATTTTTCTAGGTAAAGTTCAATATCCTCTTTAAGTTTTAATGGACTAGTTGTTGGTAAATATCGTTTGACCACACGCCCTTGTCTATCCACCAAAAACTTGGTAAAATTCCACTCAATTCGACCTCCCAATAAGGTCGATTTTTCTTTCTTAAGATAGCGATATAGCGGACTAGCTTCAGATCCATTCACAGCAATTTTAGCAAAACGAGGAAAAGTTGTACCATAATTCAAGCTACAGATCTGATTGATGTCTTCCGCAGAACCGGGAGCCTGATTTAAAAATTGATTACAAGGAAAATCTAGCACGACAAAACCGTTGTCTTTATAAGTATCATAGAGTTCTTGCAATTCCTTGTATTGAGGTGCCAATCCACAACCTGGCGCTGTATTGACTATAAGTAAAACTTGTCCTTGATACTCAGCCATGGACTGGTCTGTGCCATCTTGTTTTTGTACTGTAAAATCATAAATTCTCATTATATATCCTCCTCTAGTCAAAATAAGTGAATAAATGTTCCATTTCATTTGGAGTGAGTTGTCTGTATGCACCTCGTTCCAAATCCCCCAACTCGAAACCACCAAAGGAAATCCGCTTGAGATAAGTGACCTTGACACCATAGGCTAGAAACATTTTCTTAACCTGATGAAACTTACCTTCTGCCAGCTTGATGGTCGCTCTGCTATGGTCCAAAGAAGCCTCCAAGACAGTCAAATCTGCAGGCTGGCAACGAGTGCCGTCCAAAAAGGTAACACCTGAGGCAAAAAATTTTGAAGCATCCTCAGCCAAGCATCCATTTACCTCCACATAGTAGACCTTGTCCACATGGTGGCTGGGATGGAGCATGCGATAACCGAGCGGACCATTGTTGGTAATGAGGACTAGGCCTTCGGTATCCCTGTCCAGGCGACCGACTGGGTAGAGACCTTCCCTACTGTCTTGCGGAGAAATCAAGTCGATGACTGTCTGATGCTCCTGGTCTGTCACTGCAGAAACGACTCCTGCTGGTTTATGGAGCAAATAATAGGCGGAACCGTCTAAGGTAACTTTTTTACCCGAAACTTGGATAGTTTGTAACTCTGGGTCAACAATCTGGCTTAGGCTTTGAGCTGCTTGTCCGTTAATCTTGATTTGCTGAGCTTTGAAAAGTTTTTTAACTTGCTTACGCGAGCCAATCTTGGCTTTTTCTAAACATTTGTCCAATCTCATGGGACTATTGTATCACAAATCATATAGCTTGACTCTTTTTGAAAAAGGTTTATAATACTAGTTAGTGATATATTTTTTTACAAAGGAAATCCAATCATCCTATTGGATTTCCCATTTTTTCAGTAAGGGAGAAAATTCATGGGACTTTTACAAGATGGCAAATGGGTGGATCAGTGGTATGATACCAAATCAACAGGCGGTAAATTTGTCCGTACTGTCACACAATTTCGCAACTGGATTACTCCAGATGGACAAGCAGGTCCGACAGGAAAAGGCGGTTTCAAGGCCGAGTCTGGTCGCTACCACCTCTATATTTCTCTGGCTTGTCCTTGGGCTAGTCGGACCTTGATTATGCGAAAATTGAAGGGCTTGGAAGACCATATTTCCTTGTCTGTCGTTCATCCACTCATGTTAGAAAATGGCTGGACATTTGAAGATGGTCCTGGTGTTATCAAGGATACCCTCTTTAACAGCGATTATCTCTATCAGGTCTATTTGAAAGCTGACCCACACTATACAGGACGTGTCACCGTTCCAGTTCTTTGGGACAAAGAAACCAATACAATCGTAAGCAACGAGTCTGCCGAGATTATGCGGATGTTCAATACCGCCTTCAATGACATCACGGGCAATCAGGATGATTATTATCCAGCAGACTTGCAAGCTGAGATTGATGCCATGAATGACTTTGTCTATCCAAACATCAACAACGGTGTCTACAAGGCTGGTTTTTCAACCAATCAGAAAGTCTATGAAAAAGAAGTCAACAATCTCTTTGCTGCCTTGGACAAACTAGAAGAACATTTGGCTGTCAGGGACTATCTAGTGGGAAATCAATTGACCGAGGCTGATATTCGCCTCTTTACCACCTTGGTGCGTTTCGACCCTGTTTACTTTGGGCATTTCAAATGCAATATCAAGGCCTTGGTTGACTATCCAAACTTGTGGGATTATACCAAGCGGATTTACAACCACTCTGGTATTGCGGAGACGGTTGACTTTGACCATATCAAGCAGCACTACTACGGTAGCCACAAAACCATTAACCCAACAGGTATTGTTCCTGTCGGACCTGACTTGGACTGGACACTGTAAGAAATAAAGGGAGATGACAGCCTCCCTTTTCGTATGGTATAATATTTCAGATTTTTTGAAAAGGAGATTGACATGTCTGAAATTATCGCAAAACGCGTATCAAACTATGAATTGTTTTATGACTTGGTCTTTGTATTAGCTACTTCTTCACTGACTGGCCTCTTACACGGGGACCATATCGGTCTCAGGGAAATTCTAACTTTTATCACCGCTAACCTGATTATTATGACCTTGTGGATTAATGAGACGATTTACCTCAACAAATATGGTGAACGGGATTTGTTGGATATTTTCACTATCATCGCTTCTATGTTTGTAGTGGGACAACTGTCTCTAACCTTTAGTCATGATTTTGAAGCAACAGCCCTGCCCTTTACTATCTTTTTGACCCTGTCTTATTTGCTACTTTGCTTGCAGTACTACCTTCGTGGGCGAAAAATCGGTTTTACGGCTGATATTAAGCATAGTCTCTATATGTTTGGGATTTATTTGCTGGTATTTTTCTTGGCTTTGGTAGCTATTTACTTCAATTTCTGGACCTATGATGAAAAGAGCCTCTTGCTTTTTTATCTTCCATTTTTCATTTCCTATTTTTTCAAAGACAAACTCAGCCATGATGTGATGAACTTTCCTCATATCGTAGAACGCTGCCAGCTGATTACTATTATCACCTTTGGTGAAATGGTCATTGCGATTTTGAAGAATTATCCAATTCAGACGCATCTGCTCACTAGTGTTCTCTTCTTCTTGGCAATGGCGTTCTCCTTTATGTTTTACATTTCGCAAACCTATCTCAATATCAATCACCATCAAAAGACAAATGTAGCCACCTTACTCTATGCCCATATGGTACTGGTTTTAGGCATCAACTTCTTTACAGTTGCTGTGGAAGTCTTACCTGGTGAGCATGCCACTTTTGGTTTGCCCTTCCTACTCATCGGCTACTTCCTCTACTATCTGGGAATCCTAATGACCAGTCGCTACAACCAGGACCTTTATCAACTGGATAAGATGGTTTGGCTTCAGTATGCTATTGTAGTATTCACTACCATCATTCTTCTGATAGCCTTCCACCACCATCTATCTTTGATTGCTGCTATTCTCGTTGCTAGTTCATTTATGATGATGGTCATCTCTTTCCGCCACCGCAACCGTGTACAAGATGACCTTGAATCCTAAGAAAACCGACTGCCAAAAATGGTAGTCGGTTTTGTTTATTATGCTAATTTACTTGCTGCCGCTTGGTCGAGGATAAGGATGACATCGTCATGGTTTTGGAGGACGCTTGCTGGGACATCTTCTGTCACTGCCCCTTCCACTGTCGCCTTAATGGCGTCAGCTTTTTCCTGACCATAGGCCATGAGAACAATGGTCTTGGCTGCCATAATGTTGGCGATGCCCATGGAGATAGCTTGTTTTGGCACATCTTCTAGATTTTCAAAGAAGCGTGCATTGGCTTCAATGGTTGATGGTGCCAATTCAACCAGATGGGTTTGACCATCAAATGGAGCACCTGGTTCATTGAAACCGATATGGCCGTTGCGACCGATACCGAGAATTTGGAAATCAATTGGATGCTCTACTAAAATTTTATTGTAACGTTCTGTTTCAGCAACTACATCTGTCGCCAAACCATTCGGTAAATAAGATTTCTTAAACGGTTTGGCATTGAAAAGATTTTCCTTCATAAAATGAATATAGGATTGGTCGCTCTCCTCACCTAAACCAACGTACTCATCCAAGTTTACAGATGTCACATCCGAAAAGTCTAAATCCGACTCACGAATCAATCTGTAAAATTCTAACGGACTGGAGCCTGTTGCCAAACCTAATACCTTGGCACCTCCGTTCAATTTTTCTCTCAAAATGTCTAATGCTACAGTTGCTCCTTCAACTTGATTGTTTACTACATGAATTTTCATAACGCACCTCTTTGGTCTATACCATTTATTGTTTTTCTTTATTATATGGTATAGACCAATTTTTGTCAAGAATTTATACTTATAGAGTATTACATTAGCACGAATAATTTTAATTCTCTTCCCATCCATCAAGACTTAAGTGTCTAACTATGATATAATACATTTATGACAGATGTGCTTTTTTACTTATTTTTTATTGGTATTCTGTTCTGCCTTACTGGCTATTTTATTTCTAAATCAAAGGTCCTAAAGTTTATTTTCTACCTGATTGGTAGTCTATTGGTGGCTTTGCCATTTGCCCTATTGATTTATTTTACCTATATTTTATTTTAGTCTAAGGAGTGAATATGAATACTGAAGATTTTGATTTTGATTTACCCGAAGAGCTTATCGCTCAAGTTCCCCTTGAAAAGCGCGACAGCTCTAAACTATTGATCCTCGACCGCGAAAAACGGAGCATGGTTGACAGTCACTTTGACCATATTATCGACCAGCTAAATCCCGGTGATGCTCTGGTCATGAACAATACACGTGTTCTGCCTGCCCGTCTCTATGGCTACAAGCCTGAAACTATGGGACATGTTGAGCTTTTGCTTTTAAAAAATACCCAAGGTGATCAGTGGGAAGTTCTTGCTAAACCAGCAAAACGTCTGAAGGTCGGTACCTCAGTCGCTTTTGGTGACGGACGATTAACTGCTACTATCGTAGAAGAATTAGAACACGGTGGAAGAATAGTTGAATTCTCCTATGAAGGTATCTTCCTTGAAGTCTTGGAAAGTCTAGGCGAAATGCCACTTCCACCTTACATTCATGAAAAATTAGAAGACCGTGAACGCTATCAAACAGTTTATGCCAAGGAAAACGGTTCTGCCGCAGCTCCAACTGCTGGACTACATTTCACCCAAGAATTACTCGAAAAAATCGAAGCTAAAGGAGTGAAACTAGTCTATCTGACTCTTCACGTTGGACTTGGGACCTTCCGACCAGTCTCTGTTGATAACGTTGATGAACATGAAATGCACTCGGAATTCTATAACCTATCAGCAGAAGCTGCTCACACCCTCAATCAGGTCAAAGATAGCGGTGGTCGTATCGTCGCAGTCGGCACGACATCCATCCGCACCCTCGAAACCATCGGTAATAAATTTGATGGCCGTTTGGAAGCTGATTCTGGTTGGACAAATATCTTCATCAAACCTGGCTACACCTTCCGAATCGTTGATGCCTTCTCAACCAATTTCCACCTACCAAAATCTACTTTGGTTATGCTAGTTTCTGCCTTTGCAGGTAGAGAATTTACCTTAGATGCCTATAAACATGCTGTTGAAGAACGTTACCGCTTCTTTAGTTTTGGGGATGCAATGTTTATTCAATAGGCTGTTATCACCAATTTATTCTGAGTTCAGATTTTATTTTCCTTACATCTCAAGGAGGGCCCTATGAACAAGATTGAAAGCCGCCATCAGCTGATCCTGTCTCTAATCATGGAGAAGAAAATACATACCCAGCAGGAATTGCAAGAATTACTAGAGGTCAACGGAGTCTCCGTCACCCAATCTACCCTCTCCCGTGACATCAAGATGCTCAATCTTGTCAAAGTCAACGAAGATGATTGTTCTCACTATGTCATCAACCCCATTGCTCCTACTCGCTGGGAAAAACGACTGCGACTCTATATGGAAGATGCTTTGGTCATGCTAAAACCTATCCAACATCAAGTGGTGCTCAAGACCCTACCTGGATTGGCCAACTCATTCGGTTCTATTTTGGATGCCATGGAGATTCCTCAAATTGTAGCGACCGTCTGCGGTGACGATGTCTGTCTCATCATTTGTGAAGATGTCGAGGAGGCACAAGCTTGCTTCGAGCACTTGAAACAGTTTACTCCACCATTTTTCTTTAGTAAATTATAAAAATTTTTGTTCACAAACAACATACTTAATTTTAAAGATAATTTTTCAAATAAATATCAATAACTTCCCTTTATACTCATAAACGAAGATATAACATATAAGCGCTTTATTGTAGAATAGTCTAATTTGACTTATTCTATATGCAGATGGGGTCTATTTCTAAAACAGCATATAATAAGTCACACTTTCATATATTTTTGTCCACTTCTTGTGAACAGTGACACATTTCTATCTCATCTTTCAATGTTATTCTTCATAAGAAAAGCTCTTAGATATTTCACTAAGAGCTTTTAAACTGTAATTTACTATTCAATACTGATGATGGCTATTCCGCAGCCAGGCGATAGACTGCCTCAGCATAAATATCCATTGTTTTATATAAGTCTTCTAATGGCATGCGTTCATTTTCCTGATGCTCTGTTTGTTCTGTATCTGGGAAACATGCACCAAAGGCCACACAGTTTGGCATGGTACGAGCAAAGGTAGCCCCACCTGACGAGATTGGCTCGCTTGTCAAATCTCCTGTCTTATCTTGATAAACAGACATGAGCGTAGATACCAGCTGGCTGTCTAATGGCACATACAAGGAAGCAAGGTAGTCGTACTCTTCATAGGTCAAGCCACATGATTGCGCTTTGGCTTGTAAAGTAGAAACTAGGGCTTCTTTATCCGCAGTGACAGGAATACGAATGTCCAAGCGAATTTCTGATTTTTTTGCGCTAATGGTTAGACCTGCAATATTGAAACTGAGTGTCCCTGATGGTTCATCGGTCACATCACCAAAAAGCTTAAATCCTGTGGCATCTTCACCAACTGCATTGACGATAAAGTCCAAGGCTGGATGACTTTCGAAATGTTCCAAAGCCTTGGCCAAACGAACGATGGCATTGACCCCCTCAGCAGCATCCTTGGCGTGTCGCGAAATACCAAGAACCGTTACTTGATCATCTTTGGTTTCATAATCAAAGCCTAATTGATCTAATTCCGCAATAACTCCTGCTAATAAATGACCAGAATAGCTTGCCTTGGCAGGCACTACGTTATAAGCAGTTCCCGCTTCGATACTCAGACAAGGGTGACCTGGACCATGCAATTTGACCTGTAGTAATCCTTTTTCAGCATAAGTCAAAGGGAAGGAAGAATCTGGTGCAAAGCCCATGGTTGCTACTTCTTCCAACTGATTGTAGCGGTTCATACACCGCCATAAGGTCTCTTCATCTGTTCCAAAAATGAAACGAATCCGTTTGTTAAATAGGACTCCTGCATCAAGAAGTGCTTTTACTGCAAATAAGGCTGCCATCGAAGGACCTTTATCGTCTTGAACACCGCGTCCAATAATATAATCTCCCTCTACCACAGCCTCAAAAGGCGGCGTCTGCCATTGACTAAGATCACCAGCAGGTACCACATCTAAGTGGCAAAGGATTGCTAATAATTCTTCGCCTTGCCCAATTTCAGCATAGCCATAATAACCAGCAGGGTCTAAATAAGTTTTAAAACCCATTTTTTCCGTCAAAGCCAACGTGTGCTCCAGAACATCCTGAATCGCTTGACCAAATGGCGTATCTGCCTGATGTTCTTGCAAAACAGAAGGAAAAGCAACCAGTTCTTGGATGGCTTGAATACATGCCTCCTGATGCGATGACTGAATAAAACTTGTTCTCATTGTGTCCCCTTTCAACATAATAAGATATGATATATTTTCTAGCACTATTCTATCATAAAAGGAAAAACTGAGCCAAATTTTATCTGTATTCATGATAAAATCTGACCCAGAATTTCGATTAAAAGAATGTCGCAATGACCAAAATAGCTATGGAGGCAATCATGATGCCTACGATTAACTTACCTACAAATTTATACCAAGTACCAATTTCAACACGACCAAGAGCCAAGGCTCCCATTACAATACCTGATGTTGGAGCCACCAAGTTCAAGAGACCTGATGCAGCTTGGAAAGCTGTGATAACCAGGCTTGCTGGTACATTTACAAACTCACCAAGAGGTGCCATGATACCCATAGAAGCCCCTGCAAGACCTGATGAAGATGGAATCAAGAAGGACATTGGTAGGTAGAAGAGATAGGTCAAAATGATGAATACTTGTGAAGACAAACCTTGCAATCCTTCTTCACCCATATGGAGAATAGTGGCAGTAATCATACCATCGTTCATGATGACTTGAATACCACGCGCGATAGCACAAATCAAAGCTACGCTGAAAATATCAGCAGCACCGAACATAAAGGATTTTACCAAACGTTCTTCACTCATACCATAAACTAAACCAACTACAATCCCTGCGATACCAAAGAGCATTGCTCCTTCTGGGAAGTACCAAGTACCAAGAGCAGCTGTTGAAGAACCAATCACTTGACCGATGAATGGAAGACCAATCAACCAATCATTAAATTGTGTAAAGATAGTCACACCCAAATCTTCCCATGGAATAAAGCTACAAATCATGAGAACAAATGTTAGTACAAATACCCAGAGAACACGTTTTTGAGCTGGTGATAATTCTGCATTCACTTCTTGAGTTGCTGCGACATTAAAGTGTTGCATATCTGCTTCACGCTGTTTGTAAACCAAGGACCTAGTCGGATCGTTTTTCACTTTCTCAGCATAGTTGGCTACAAAGAGAACCCCCATCAAGAGAATAACAACGAAGAAGACCAAGCGCCAAATCATACCGTCCGCAACACTTACACCTGCTGCATCAGAGGCTACAACCGTTGCAAATGGGTTTACAGTAGAAGCCAAACAGCCGATTTGAGAACCTAGCAAGATGATGGCTACACCAGTAATACTGTCAAAACCAACCGCCATCATAACAGGAACAAGGAGTGGGAAGAAAGCCATTGTTTCTTCACCCATACCATAGGTTGAGCCTCCCAAGGCAAACAAAGGCATGAGGATGTAAATCAACATTTTTTCACGACCTTTGAAGCGTTTTACAATAGAAGCAATCCCTACATCAAGTGCACCTGTTTCGTTAACTACACCAAGAAAGGCACCAACCATGATGATGAAGAATGCTACGTTAATCGCTGCTTCAGTCGCACCGTGACCAAGCATGGCACGAACTGGAGCCATAAAAACATCGTAAATCCCTTGTGGATTTTGAGCAACCTTCTCATAGGTACCAGCCACCAAACGTCCGGCTTCATCAACCTGATATTGACCAGCTGGAATAATCCATGTCATCACTGCCATAAAGGCAATAATGAGCATCAATATTGTATAAGACGAAGGCAATTTAAAGCCTTTTTTCACTTTTTCGCTCATCGCAAAAACCTCCTATAATATTTTGAAAGTTTATCCCCTATTTAAGGGAAATTGTATCCGTAATAACCGTATCAAATATCCACCTATCTTCAAGAGATGTCTATCTCCTTCAGTCTATTATCTGAAATCATTGCTTATAGATAGATACTTGATAGGAAATGGATGAGAGGGGAGGGAGCTTAGAAGCCCAGACCTTCATGTTTAGATTAAAGGGAACCCTTGTAGGACTATCAACACTTCCACTCCCCTAACTCCATCAATAAATAACCCGTCTAGTTTAAAAACTATATTTGCATGCAGAGTACATCAATAAATAGAAGCCTCAACGATACATACAGCTGCTTAGCCTTTGACAATGATCGTGCCGCTATCGGATTCAATCAAAGCGCCTAAGTTTTCTAATGAGGTAATGACTGCTTTTGATTGCGGCTTATTGTTTACAAAAGCAATAGCTGCTTCAACTTTCGGTAGCATGGAACCTGGTGCGAATTGATTTTGTTTGATATATTCTTCCAATTCAGCCACGGTAACGGTTTCTAATTTTTCTTGGTCTGGTTTGTTGAAGTTAACAAAGACATAATCTACACCTGTCAAGACGATAAACAAGTCTGCATCAACCAATTCTGCCAAACATTGAGAAGCAAAGTCCTTATCGATAACTGCTTCCACACCGGTCAGGGTGCCATCTGCTTCTTGGACAACTGGAATACCTCCGCCTCCAGCAGCTACGACAACTTCACCTGCATTGATAAGGGTACGAATGGTACCAATTTCTTTGATTCCTACAGGTTTTGGCGAAGCAACGACTTTGCGCCAGCCACGACCGGCATCTTCTTTGAAGGTTGCACCAGTCTTTTCTGCTTCTGCTTTCGCTTCTTCTTCTGTATAGAATGGTCCAATCGGCTTAGTCAAATTTTCGAAGGCGGGATCATTCTTATCCACGATAACCTGGGTCACAACAGATACTACATCTTTTTCAATGCCTGCCTTGAGCAATTCATTTTCCAAGGCATTTTGCAACCAGAAACCAATCGAACCTTCTGTCATGGCTACCAAACTGTCTAGTGGAAAAGCTGGGTTCTTTTCCGAATCAGCAGCAAGGTTTTGAAGAAGTAAGTTTCCAACCTGAGGACCGTTACCATGCGTGATAATAAGGTCATCCCCATTTTTTATCAATTTTACAAGGTGCTTGGCTGTTTGTACCAAGGCCTCTTTTTGTGCTTTAGCCGATGGGTCGGACGATAAAATGGCATTGCCACCCAAGGCTACTACAATTTTACGATTTGCCATATCTCTTGCTTTTTCCTCACTTTCGCGAAATAGTAATCGCTTACACATCTACCCTCAAAATAAGGGGGCTGGGTGCCAGCCCCCGGAGGTTGCGATGCGTTATTAGATCGTTATTTATTACACACGTGGAACAAATGGATCCCCTAAAGTAGCCGCCATCACTGCTTTAATAGTGTGCATACGGTTTTCAGCTTGGTCGAAGTGACGAGCATACTTGCTACGGAATACTTCGTCTGTTACTTCCATTTCTTCTACGCCGAATTTTTCAGCGACATCTTTACCATAAACAGTGTTTGTATCATGGAAGGCAGGCAAGCAGTGCAAGAAGATGAGATTTTCATTTTCTGCTTTTTTCACCAATTCCATATTCACTTGGTATGGTTTCAAGAGGGCAACGCGTTCAGCAAATTTATCTTCTTCACCCATTGATACCCAAACGTCTGTATAAAGGACATCCGCGCCTTTGACTGCTTCATCAGCATTATCAGTAATGAGAACACGTGCTCCACTTTCTTTCGCAAAACCTTCAGCCAATGCCACAACAGCTTCATCTGGGAAGAGTTCTTTTGGAGAGAAGATATGGACATTGACACCAAGGATAGCACCTGTCACCAAAAGTGAGTTAGCAACGTTGTTACGGCCATCACCACAGTAAACCAGAGTCAAGCCTTCCAACTTGCCAAAGTTTTCTTTAACAGTCAAGTAGTCCGCCAACATTTGAGTTGGGTGCCATGCATCTGTCAAACCATTCCATACTGGCACACCAGAGAATTCTGCCAATTCTTCCACCATTTTTTGACTGAAACCACGAAATTCAATACCGTCGAACATGCGTCCCAAAACTTTAGCAGTATCTTCTGTAGATTCTTTCTTACCAAGTTGGATGTCATTTGCACCAAGATATTCTGGATGGGCACCAAGGTCAATCGATGCTACTGTGAAGGCAGCACGAGTACGTGTTGATGTTTTTTCAAACAAGAGAGCAATATTTTTACCTTCCAAATAACGGTGTGGAATATTGCGCTTTTTCAAATCTTTCAAATGAGCTGAGAAATCAATCAACCATTCCAATTCTGCGCGTGTGAAATCTTTCTCTGCAAGGAAATGTCTACCTTTAAATACATTTGTCATTGTCTCTTCTCCTAATGTTTAAATAAATTTTGTCAATGTCTGGCACCATTCTCCATCTTCTTGATAAACTTCAGAAGTTGCTTGGTAGCCAACTGACTCATAAAAAGTCTTTGCAGTTAACTCCGAATGTATATTCAACTGATGAAAGCCTGCTTCACGTGCATAAGCTTCCAGAGAGCTGATAACCATTTTTCCATAGCCTTTTCCACGAAAATTCGGTAGAGTGGCTATTCGAGTTAGACGAGCTTGACCAGGACCGACAGGAAGAAAACGTCCCGTTGAAACAGGCTCTTCACCAATAAAGAGATTGGCGTAAACTCTTCCTTCCGTATCATTCTGGTCAAATTCATCTTCCTTTGCAATACCACGCTCAAGGACAAATACCTTATAGCGGACATAGATAGAGGCTGCGCGTTGCCATTCTTCCGAACCGATTGTTGTTCGTTCTATACTTGGCATTAGATGTCTTCCCGTTCAAACGGCATTGACATACAACGAGGTCCACCACGACCGCGAACCAATTCGCTTCCGCCAATCTTAATCAAACGAAGCCCTTTGGACTCGAGGATAGCATTGGTAATCGTATTGCGTTTGTAAACAACTACCACACCTGGTGCAATAGTCAATGTATTTGAACCATCATTCCATTGCTCACGACCAGCAGCAACAATATCACCGCCGCCACAACGGATCAATTCTACTTTTTCAAGACCAAGGTTCGCAGCCAAAAGTTCTGCCAAGTCACCATGTTCTTCTTCAATATGAAGTGTATCATTTTCATAGGTTACAGAGAAGACACGAAGGTCACCTTCAATTTCTGGGTGGATAGTAAACTTATCATAGTCAACCATGGTAAATACTGTATCCAAGTGCATGAATTTACGGTTGTTAGCAAATTCGAATGCCAATACTTTCTTGAAGCCAACATGCTGTTCAAAGATATTTACCAATAGTTTTTCAATTGATGCAGCATCGGTACGTTGTGAAATACCTACTGCCAAAACATCTTTTGAAAGAACCAATTCGTCACCACCCTCTATACGAGTAGTTTCCTCACGATTGTAAACCAATGGAACTTTTCCACCATATTCAGGGTGATGGGTGAAGATATATTTACCATACAAGGTTTCACGGTTCCGTGTTTCTGAATACATGTGGTTAAGAGAAACAGCATTACCAATCGTAGCAAATGGATCCCGTGTGAAGTAAAGGTTTGGCATTGGGTCTATTGCAAATGGGTAAGAGGATTCAACCAAATCTGTCAAACCTTTTTCTTCAGAAGGGATTTCTGGCAATTCTGCCTTTTGAACACCAGCCATCGTTTTCTCAACCAGTTCTTGATTATCTTCAATAGACATCAACAACTTGCGAATTGCCTTCTTAGTCGCCCGACCACGAATGTTAGATTCTTCGAGATATTCATCAATAAATTGTTCACGAATTTCAGGTGTAACAAGTGACTCAGCAGCTAATTTTTCCAAGTAGAGCACTTCGACACCTTCATCACGAAGAGCTTGAGCAAAAGCATCATGCTCTTTCTGTGCATCTTCTAAGAATGGAATATCATCGAAGAGTAGGCGTTCTAGATAGTCAGGCATCAGGTTTTCAATTTCCTTACCTGGTCTGTGTAACATAACTTTTTTCAGCTTACCAATTTCTGAAAAAACATGAATTGGATGGTTTGACATGATCTGTCCTCCTTGTAGATTTATACATGATGGGAAACGAGGAGGACCGTACGCTTTCCTGCCTCTCATTTCCTCTTTACATCCATAGTTTAACAGAGCAAAAAAACAAAAACTTGAAAACGCTCACATTTATTTTGAGAAATTCTTCACATTTTCAACCTTATTTATAAATAATTATCGATTATATCGCCTATATTCCGCATAATTCTTTGCGTTATATCATTATATGAATTTTTATTTTTTATAAAAAAAACAGAAACTTCAATGAGTTTCTGTCAAATTTTCTAAGAAATAATCAATATCTAAATAAGTTAACTGTTTATGGCTATAAGCAATTTTACCATCCTGCTTCAGTTGCTTCAAAACATAGCTAACCGTTTCCCGTGTCGTAGCTGCTAAACGCGAAATCTCTTGAATATGAATTTCAAATGGCAAGGTAGCAAACTGCTCTCGCTGGCACATATCCCAATAAAGAAGAGCCAAGGCTTGAACGACTCGATCTGATGCCTTGGAACGCATCGCATTTCGCAAGCGCAACTCTTGAAAACGAAGCACTTTGGATAATTTTTGACAGATATAAGTCATTTGACTCGGATTTATCTTCGACAAGGTTTCAAACAAGACCATCGGTACAATAAAATACTCTAGGTCCGTTATGGCAATGGCAGTATAATGATAAGGTTTGTCCTGAAACATATCTCCAAAAGGGAAGGCACCGCCCTGCCGAATATAGTCCAAATACGTAAAACTATCCGTCTCATCATATTGTTCAATCCGAGCATAGCCCTTATACAATACAAATAGATAATCTCTAGGATCCTCTGCGTAAAAAAAGATTTGTCCCTTAGGAATCTTTCGAAAACGAATATGCTTAGCTAATTGATCAAAGCTATCACGTGTCAAACGTTCAAAAGTTGGATGTGCCCTTAGATAATCATATTGTTCGTTGCTTATCATCAAAACTCCTTTCTAGCTAAAGTATCCTTCTATCTATTCTAACATATATTAATGTTATATGCTAATCATTACTGAAAAATTCATAAAACAGGGTCATTCCTGTGAAGAGGAATACTATCACAGCATACAAAAAACTGGTCCTCTCGAACCAGTCTTAGTATCGTCGAATGAATTAACTTTCAAACAAGGAACTGACGTGCAAGCAATACTAGAGTACGGCAATCCGAGAGTAACGATGTATCAAAGTTAATTCAAATATCTATAACATTCTATGTATACCTATCTATTCAGTCAATTCATCCGCAATCTTATTGATTTTCCGCAAACGATGATTGACACCACTTTTAGTGATCGGTACCGTTAGACTATCCGCCAATTGCTGAATGGAATAGTCTGGATGCTGAATTCGCAACTGGGCAATCTCCTGCAAGTCACCTGACAACTGATCTAGACCGATAGTATCCATAATTTTGATAATATTATTGATTGTTTTCATACTAGCATTGACCGTCTTTGCAATATTAGCGGCTTCCGCATTTGTAGCTCGATTTAGGTCATTGCGAGCCTCACGAAGCAATTTAACATTCTCAAATTCTGTCTTTGTCTCTTCTGCTCCAATCACCAAAAGAAAATCCATAATGTCCTCTGCACGTTGCAGATAGGTAATGGTTCCCTTACTTCGCTCAATGACTTTGGCATCCAAAAGAAATTTCTGCATCAGATTGGCCAGGTCATTGGCATGGTCACTATAGACAGAAGCTATTTCAAGCTGGTATTTTCCTTTTTCAGGATCCTTAACAGAGCCTGCCGCTAAAAATGCTCCACGAAGATAGGCTTGACTCCACGAATCATTTTCCAAAACCAAGGGAGAAATCCCCGTCTCTAATCCAAAGAAGCTATCAGCCAAATGCAAATCGTTCAATATCTCATTCACGCCGTCTTCTATCAAAACTGCATACACACGATTCTTTTTGAGATTAGGTTTTTGATGATGGCGAATCTCAGCCTTAATCTGGTAGAAATGGAGTAACAGTTCATAAATGTGACGGGCAATCTTTGCATTTTCCGTGCTGATAGAAAGAGTCAAACCTGATGAAGCTAAGCCCAAACTACCTGATAATTTGATAATAGCAGATAGCTCGCTCTTATTTGAGCTAGACTGAAGCAGCAATTCTTCCTTTACTTGTACTGTAAAACTCATGGCCGCACCTGCAAAATCTTGAGCAACTCTTCTACCACCAAGTCACCATCATGGAAAGCTCCGCCATTTTTCAAACGAAGAAAATTCGAAGAAATCACACGATTAGCCTGTTTTTGCAAACCTGCAAAATCGTGTTTTACCTGTACCAAGTATTCATCAAACTGGTTGCTATTCATATACTCTTGTGGAACTGGCTCAATATTGACCAAAACTGTATCAATGAATTGTTCAGCTAGGTGTGCATTGAGAACCGCCACGTGGTCCGCATCTGAGAAAAACTCAGTCTCTCCCCGTTGGGTCATAATGTTGCACACATAGGTCACTTCAGCCTTGGTTTCTTTTAGGGCTTTGCCAATATCAGAAATCATCAGATTCGGCAAGATTGAGGTAAAAAGAGAACCCGGTCCAAGTACAATCATGTCACTTTCCATAATCGTTTCAACTACCTGGCGACTGGCTTTCGGTTCATCATCATTATAAGAGTTTGTCACATAGACATGATCAATCATCCCATTATGCTTGGAAATCTTGCTCTCACCTGCCACCTCGGTCCCGTCTGTAAAAATAGCATGAAGGGTCAAGGCCTGTTCGCTAGATGGATAAATCCGCCCTGTCGTATGGAAAAAGCGCGTCAACAACCTCATCGCATTGTAGGTTGAACCCTGCATTTCTGAAATGCCAGCAATGATGAGATTCCCTAGTGGATGACCAGCCAAGGGTCCATCTGAATCCGCAAAACGATACTGGAAAATTTGTTCATAAAGTTTGGGCATATCCGACATCGCTAAAAGGACATTGCGCAAATCACCTGGAGGGGTCACCTGCAAAGCCTGACGGATTTCCCCCGAAGATCCTCCGTCATCAGCTACCGTCACGATAGCGGTAATCTCTACATCCTTATCCCGCAAACTCTTCAAAATGACTGGAATACCAGTCCCGCCCCCGATAACTGTAATCTTTGGTTTTCTCATGAGCGGTTGACCGTCTCCTTCCGTCTATCCTTATCACGATGACTACGATTGACAATCCAGTTTTTCTCCAAATCATCTGCCAAGCGTTTGGCAAAAGCTACGCTTCTATGCTGACCGCCTGTGCAACCAACAGCGATCGTTAGAACTGATTTTCCTTCCTTCTGATAACCTGGCAAAATCGGCTTAATTAAGCCTAGAAGATTTCTGTAAAAGTCTTCTGATTCCTGATGGTCCATAACATAATCAAATACAGCAGGATCCAATCCAGTCAAGTTGCGCAATTCTACTTTATAGTAAGGATTTGGCAAGAAACGCACATCAAAGACCAAGTCCGCATCCAGAGGCAGACCATATTTGAAACCAAAGGACATGACTTCCACACGGAAGGATGGCTGATTATCTTGACTAGCAAACTGCTCCGAAATTGCCTTACGGAGATTACGAGGAGTCAGCTCAGTCGTGTCAATAACATTCTGGCTCATATTTTTCAAGGGAGCCAAAAGTTCACGCTCTAGCTGAATCCCGTCCAAAACACGACCATCAGCCGCCAAAGGATGGGAACGACGAGTTTCTTTATAGCGAGCAACCAATTCACTATCCGTCGCATCCAAGAATAGGACTTTAAAATCTAAATCCTCTGCCCCCTCAATCTCATCCAACACCTCTCGAATCTCCGAGAAGAAGGAGCGACTCCGCATATCTACAACAAGAGCAATCTTATTGTTATCCTGGCTGTGGCGAATCAACTCTAAAAACTTTGGCAAGAGAGTCGGTGGCATATTATCAATGGTAAAATAACCCAAGTCCTCAAAAGACTGAATGGCTACCGTCTTACCAGCTCCCGACATCCCTGTCACAATTACTAAGTGGAGTTTGTCCAACATGACATTCCCTCCTTTTCTCTTCTAATCAATAACTGCAATAACTTCAATCTCAACCTTAACATCACGTGGCAAGCGTGCAACTTCCACCGCTGAACGAGCTGGAAAATCTGCTGAGAAAGCTGTTTTATAAACTTCATTAAAGGCTACAAAATCATTCATATCTTTTAGGAAACAAGTCGTCTTCACCACATGGTCAAAGTCTGTTCCTGCTTCTGATAAAATTGCTGCGATATTTTTCAAGACTTGCTCAGTCTGCTCCTGAATGGTTTCACCAACCACTTCACCCGTTTCAGGTGACAAAGGAACTTGACCAGAGGCAAATAGGAAATTTCCAACAACCTTCCCTTGAACGTAAGGTCCAATTGCTGCAGGTGCCTTATCTGTGTGAATGGTTTTCATCTGATGATCTCCTTTTTATCTTTCTATTGATATTATACCAAAAAACTGACCTATTCAGCCAGTTTTCGTGTTTTTACTGTAAATCTCCACGTCAAAAAAGTCGCTCGTAACAACAGGTCAATCAAAATCGACAGCCAGACGCCGGCAATTCCTAAACCGAACATCTGACCTAAGACGACAACACCAGAGACGCGCAGCCCCCACATCCCTATCATTGTGGAGTAGAGCGGCGACTTGGTATCCCCCAAGCCCTGCAGAGCGCCAGCCATGATCAAAGAAACCGCCAGCCCCGGCTGGTTGAAGGCATCAATCCGCAGGGCTATGACGACTTGACGGACGGCTTCTAGGTCTTTGGTAAATAGCAGAGCAAAACTTGGAGCTCCGAAAAATAAGATGGTCCCGAGCAGGAACATGATGGCTACTCCATAGGCAGAGCTGAGAAATGCGACTCGTCTAACTGTGAGGATGTCCCCCTTTCCCAAGGCTTGACCGATCAAAACCGCCGCCGCTGTCGCAAGACCATAGTCTGGCATATAGGTAAAACTCTCGATATTACCTGCAATCATATGAGAAGCATAGACAGTCGTCCCCAGCCCCACAATCAAACTGAAATAGACAACCTGTCCCAACCGCATAACCAAGCGTTCGGCTGCTGCAGGTAGGGTCAAATCCACCATTTCCTTAGGACTTCCCAAGTGGAACAATTGCTTGAGATCAACTGCCAAGTCAGTCTGTTGCACCTTTCGGTAAAGCAAGACTGTACCAAGCAAGCGAGCTAAGACGGTTCCCAAGGCTGTCCCTACAATCCCCAAACCTGACCAGGAGCCAATACCAAAAATCAAGAAATAGTCCAAGACCACATTAAAACCATTGGTCAGTAAGCTCATTTTCATAGGAGATACTGTATCCCCAGATGCCCGCAGGATTGTTCCCAAAATAGTCATCAAGGCCTGAAAAATCGTCAAACCACCAACCCAGTAAAAAAAGGCCTGGGCGCCAGCCAAACTCTCCGCATCTGCTCCCATTAAGACTAGCATCTGCCGCCCGAAAATAAGGGATAGTAAACCAAATAGTAGACCTACACCTACTGAAAGCACTAAGGCTTGACGGACATGAAAGGTAAGAGATTCCCTATCTCCTGCGCCAATAGACCGAGCAATCAAAGCTGTTGTCCCAACTCCCAAAGCCATATAGACCGCCAAATAGACATTCAAAATCGTATTGGCAAGACCAACTGCCGTCACCGCTACCAGCCCTAGCTGGGCTATCAGAAGGGTATCCACAAAACCAACTAAGGTCTGAAAAATATTTTCCACCGTAGCAGGCAAGGCCAAACGAATAATTTCTTTTCCTAAACTTTCTTGCTTCATTTTCCTCTCCACGATTTTATTTAGAATAATTATAAATAAAAGCGAGCGAAAAAGCAAGAAAACAGACCACATGTGTAGTCTGTCAGTGAATATTTATTTCGCAGTCTTTCAGTTTACTTTTAGTACTAGGCAAGGAGCTGCAGGCTGTACTAAGGTACGGCAAAGCGAGTTAACGACGTAATAAAAGAAAAACTGAACGACTGTATTACGGATGCAAGCGGTGCAACATTCTCGGGAATGGAATGGCTTCACGAATGTGTTTTGTACCAGCGACGAAGGTTACCATACGCTCGATACCAATACCAAAACCACCGTGTGGCACTGAACCGTATTTACGAAGGTCAAGGTAAAATTCGTATTCTGACTTGTCCATGCCGAGTTCATCCATCTTAGCTACCAAGGCATCGTAATCGTCCTCACGCATAGAACCACCGATGATTTCACCGTAGCCTTCTGGAGCCAAGAGGTCCGCACAAAGCACGCGCTCTGGATTACCTGGAACTGGCTTCATGTAGAAGGCCTTGAAGCTTGCTGGATAGTTAACAACGAAAGTTGGTACACCAAAGTAGTTTGAAATCCAAGTTTCATGAGGTGATCCAAAGTCATCACCATGCTCGATGTGTTCGTAGTCTGTATCTTCATCAGCTTCATGTTCTTGAAGAAGGGTAATGGCATCATCATAAGCCACACGTTTGAATGGCTCTGCAATGTAGCGTTTGAGGGCATCCACATCACGCTCAAGAGTTTCCAAGGCTTGTGGAGCACGGTCGATAACCCCTTGAATCAAGGCTTTGACATAAGCTTCTTGCAAGTCAAGTGACTCTTCATGGCTGAGGAATGAATACTCGGCATCCATCATCCAGAACTCAGTCAAGTGACGGCGAGTTTTTGACTTTTCAGCACGGAAAACAGGACCGAAGTCGAAAACACGACCAAGGGCCATAGCACCAGCTTCCAGGTAAAGCTGACCTGATTGACTGAGGTAGGCAGGCTGACCAAAGTAGTCTGTTTCGAACAATTCTGTTGAATCTTCTGCCGCATTTCCAGACAAGATTGGGCTATCAAACTTGATAAAGCCATTCTTTTCAAAGAATTCATAAGTCGCATAGATGATGGCGTTACGGATTTGCTGGATAGCGACCTGTTTACGAGAACGCAACCAGAGATGACGGTTGTCCATAAGGAAGTCCGTACCGTGTTCTTTTGGTGTGATTGGGTAATCTTGTGACTCACCGATCACTTCAAGGTCTGTCACATCCAACTCATAACCAAACTTAGAACGCTCATCTTCCTTGACAATCCCTGTCACATAGACAGACGTTTCTTGACTGAGACGTTTTGCTACATCGAACTTCTCAGTACCAGCTTCTTCACCGAATTTTTCGATAAAGTTCGGTTTGAAGGCAACTGCTTGGAAAAAGGCTGTTCCGTCACGCAATTGCAGGAAGGCTAACTTGCCCTTGCCTGATTTGTTGGCAACCCAGGCACCGATGGTCACTTCTTGACCGACATAATCTTTTACTTGGTTGATGGTAATCAATTTTCTAGACATTATTTTTCCTCTTTTTATTATTTCATAAATGTGTATAGTCGAGCTACTGCTTCTTTGAGCGTGTCCATATCTGTTGCATAGCTGAGGCGGATATTCTCAGGAGCTCCAAAACCAGCACCTGTCACCATTGCAACTCCTACTTCTTCCAGGATAGCGGTGGTAAATTCGGTCACATCTGTGTAGCCTTTCATTTCCATAGCTTTTTTGACATTAGGGAAGAGATAAAAGGCTCCTTCTGGCTTGATGACTTCAAAACCAGGCACTTCTACCAGCAAGGGATAAATGGTATTGAGTCGCTCTTCAAAGGCCTGACGCATGGTTTCAACCGTATCTTGTGGACCTGTAAAGGCTTCAATAGCCGCATACTGAGCAACGGTTGTTAAATTCGAAGTCGTTTGTCCGACAATCTTACTCATGGCCGCAATGATTTCAGGATTACCAACGGCAAATCCAACCCGCCAACCTGTCATGGCATAGGCCTTGGCCACTCCATTGACCACAATAGTCTGCTGACGAATGCTTTCTGAAATGCTTGAAATCGGTGTGAAGGTATTTCCATTATAGACCAAACGACCGTAAATATCGTCTGCCAAGATGAGAATGTCGTGTTCCACAGCCCAGTTGCCAATAGCTTCCAATTCCTCACGGGTGTAAATCATACCCGTCGGATTGGACGGACTGTTGAGCAAGAGGACCTTGGTCTTGTCAGTCCGAGCCGCTTCCAACTGGTCAACCGTTACCTTGAAATTATGCTCTTCTGTGGCAGTGACAAAGACAGGCACTCCTTCGTTCATCTTGATTTGATCTGCATAAGAAACCCAGTAAGGTGTTGGAATGATCACCTCATCACCAGGATTGATGACCGCCGCAAAGAAGGCATAGAGGACAAACTTAGCACCTGTCGCAAGAACAACTTGATTGCGTTCGATAGAGTAGCCATAGAAATTCTCAAAGTAGGTATTGACTGCGTCCTTCAACTCAGGAAGCCCTGAAGCTACCGTATAAAAACTCGCCTTACCATTTTCGATTGATTTAATGGCAGCCTCTTGGATATTCTTCGGTGTAACGAAGTCTGGCTCACCCAAGGTCAGCTCTAAAATATCACGTCCTTCCGCCTTCAAGGCTTTTGCACGCGCACCTGCTGCCAGAGTTACACTTTCTTCCATCTCTAAGACTCGTCTTGATAACTTGCTCATAAGCCCTCCCGTTTGATAAAGTTCCCTGTTTCAAATTCAACTAAATAGTAGGCAGTACCTGATTTGACTTCCCAAATTGGTTTGTCATCCCTAAAACCTAGAATCACCCTATCAGCTGTTGACGCACCATTCTCTGTAGCGACTGCCTGCGCTTCTTCCTTAGAAATCCCATTCGCCATTGGATAAACGTACACAGTATTTGTCTCTTCAGGAATGATAACCGCAATCATTTCACCCTGACTCGTCTTTCCTTGCACGCTAAAGTATGTTTCTGTCCCGTTGTAGATAGAGACATCATCAACAACCTCTATATCCGTATAGTCTCGAGCAATAGAAATAGCGTGATTCTGTACATCAGAAAAAGGCTTAGTTGCAAGGTCCCAAATAACGAATATCGAAAAAGTCATGACACTTAGAAGTATAAAGGAACCAGCTATCAGCTGTCCCTTCTTCGTTGCCAATGCTTCCAAAAGTTGAAAAATCTTTTTTTCCATAGTAGTCCTATTATACTACAAGTTAAAGCATATTTCCATTTTTTCCGTAATTGAATTGTGAATAAACTTTCATTCTCTTTCAGACAGAGAACGAATATAAGATCTGGGACCCACAGTTCAGCTTCTCTATGCTATAGAAAGTACTTTACCTATGAATATAGGATTTAACTTTTTTTGCTTGATAACCGAACTATTTATTGCTAAAATATTCTCATGAGAACTGTTGAACAATCTTTAAACGAGAACAAGCATGCACTTCACAGTCTAGTCGTCTTTCGCAGAGCAGCTAATACTATCACAAAATCAGAATTAGAAACAATCAAAAAATACGGACTGACAGTTTGTCAGTTTGGAGTGATGGAGGCACTCTACAACAAAGGAAATCTGCGAATTCAAGACTTAATTGATAAATTATTAAGTACTTCTGGCAACATGACTGTCGTTATAAAAAACATGATTCGAGATGGTTATATCTACAAGACTGTCGATACAAATGACCGTCGTGCTTCCTTGATTGCTCTCACTCCACTTGGACGCGAAACCATTGAAAAAATCCTTCCAGAGCATTATGATCACGTTGGAGAGATTTTTTCTGTCCTTAGTTCAGAAGAACAAGACCAATTAGCCGAGATACTTAAAAAATTCAAGAACCAGCAGACCTAGGATTGCCAACAAAAGACAAATACGATATACTAAATTTATGTTTTTATGAAAAGGAGGCCATCATGGCAAACGTATTGTTTTTAGTTGGTTCACTACGTGACGGTTCTTTTAACCATCAAATGGCCAAAAAAGCTGAAGCATTCTTGGCTGATAAGGCTCAAGTATCTTACATTGATCTTGTAAAAATTCCCCTATTCAACCAAGACATCGAGACCCCTATCCTTTCTGAAATCGCAGAGCTACGTGCACAAGTAGACGCTGCGGATGCTATCTGGATTTTCTCACCAGTATATAACTATGCAATCCCAGGCATCGTAAAAAATGCTCTCGATTGGCTCAGTCGTTCGCTCGATTTATCCAATCCAAAAGGACCATCTATCCTACAAGATAAAATCACAACTGTCTCTGCAGTCGCAAACAGTGGTCACGACCACCTATTCAAAGACTTCCAACACCTTCTTCCATTTATCCGTACTCAGATTGCTGGTGAATTTACAGGTTCAACCATCAATCCAGAAGCATGGGCAACAGGTGTATTAGAGTTGTCTGATGAAACTCTAACAAAACTCGAGCAACAAGCAGCTGACCTGTTGGCAGCAATTCAATAATCAAAAAAACCAGAATTTCTGGTTTTTTTTGATTAATATTTTGAGAGCATTTCATACTCAACGAAAATCAAAAGTAGCCTAGGAAACGAAGTCGAAGATAGATCTGGAGTTCATCAAGGCAAGTTGACAACGGATAATTTTGATTTTCGAAGAGTATCAACTTCTGCCAAGAATCAATTACTACCTTGATGACTTCTCAAAATCATTCCCCAACTTCATTTCTCACACATTGCAAGGCCGCACCGATAACCTGGTGCATATCGTAGTAACGATAATGACCAAGACGCCCACCGAATATAACGTTCTCTTGTTGTTCTGCGAGGCGTTTATAAGCAGTATAAAGTTTGTTGTTACGATCATTGTTCACTGGATAATACGGCTCATCGCCTCGTTTCCAGGTCTTCGAATACTCACGTGTAATAATGGTTTTCGGTTGTGTACCAAATTCGAAATGTTTGTGTTCGATAATACGAGTAAATGGCGTTTCACTATCTGTGTAGTTCACAACTGCATTCCCTTGATAGTTTTCCATATCCAACACTTCTGTCTCAAATCGAAGGCTACGATATTCCAATTCACCAAGTTGGTAATCAAAGAACTCGTCAATCATTCCTGTAAAGACAATCTTCGGATAGGTAGCTAAATAGTCTTCCTTATTGGCAAAGAAATCAACATTTGTCTCAACATCAATATTCTCATGATCCAACATTTTTTCAACAATCTGCGTGTAACCGCCGATTGGAATACCTTGATATGTGTCGTTGAAATAGTTATTATCATAAGTTAAACGCACGGGTAAACGACGGATGATAAAGGCAGGTAACTCCGTACATGGTTTTTCCCATTGTTTCTCGGTATATGACTTAATCAATTTTTCATAGATGTCTGTACCAACTAGTGAGATGGCTTGTTCTTCCAAGTTCTCAGGCGTTTTTCCTCCCAAAACAGCTCGTTGCTCTGCAATCTTCGCTTCTGCTTCAGCAGGGGTCACCACGCCCCACAGTTTATTGAAAGTATTCATGTTGAATGGAAGATTGTAGATTTCACCTTTGTAGTTGGCGACTGGTGTATTTGTATAGCGGTTGAACTCCGCAAACTGATTCACATAATCCCAAATTTCTTTTTCAGAAGTATGGAAAATATGTGCGCCATATTCATGGACTTGAATACCTTCTACTTCTTTGGTATAGATGTTACCCGCAATGTGTTCTCGTTTTTCGATAACCTTTATTTTTTTACCCTTTTTAGCTGCCTCGTGAGCAAAGACCGCTCCGAACAGACCTGCACCAACAACTAAGTAGTCGTAATGTTTCATATATTTTGTATTTTCCTCCTAGAACTGATGTTCTTGCGAGAATTGAGTCAACTGTTCCGAAGTTAGTCCTGTTATTTCTAACACATCCTCTATGTCAAGACCTCTAGCTAATAATTTTTGTGCAACATCTAAACTTTTTTGTAGACTTCCTTCTTCTAGGCCTTTCTCTAGACCTTCGGCTCTTCCTTCTTCCTTTCCACGATTTCTACCACGTATAAAAGAACTTTCCAATTCTCCAAAGTGGTTGGAAGCATTACGCAACCATTGATCTACCATTTTCACTACCTCCTAAAACTGATGGTCTTGTGAAAGGGAAGCCAACTGTTCTGAAGTTAAGCCGGTGATTTCTAAAACATCTTCTATGCCAAGACCTCTGTTTAATAAGCGCTGAGCAACTTCTAAACTTTTTTGTATACTACCTTCTAATCGACCTTCTTCCTTTCCACGATTTCTACCACGTATAAAAGAACTTTCCAATTCCCCAAAATGATTGGAGGCATTACGCAACCATTGATCTACCATTTCGATTTCCTCCTCTGTCCATGTATTTCTGTTTAGCAGATTCTCTGCCTTTTCAATAATATCTGATGTCGATTGACTAAATTCTCTATTTGCAAAAAATTCAATCCATTGGCGTTGATTTTTCCCAAGTTGACCCTTACGAAACTTTTTCAGCTCAATGATAACCATTTCAAATGGTTTCTTTAATTCTTCCTGATCACCAAATGGTAATTCTAAGATTTGACTGCTATCTTTTTCAGTCATTACAAAACTGTGAATAGGTTTTTCATCATCGAAATACTTACTCGCTACTAAAGCAATCGAATAAATCGGAGAAATTTTATTATACATATCATGCGTCTGCGTGACCTTCTCACGAATATTGGGCAAGTCCTTCACCAAATGTTGGCAGGAATAAGTCCACAAACGCTTGATAAAACCATTTTGATAGGCAACTTGAATCTCGATAATGACCTGTGTCCCATCTTCTAACCGAGCCAAAATATCTACGGTTGTACTAAAGTGTCTAGTCCTTTCTTTTTTCACATCCGCGATAGTTCCATTCAATATCTGAACAGATTTGGGACGAAAACCTAAAAAGGTATCTATAAAGTCAATGGTAATTTCGTGGTCATTGAAAATCTTTTTTGCAATAATATCAGCCATAGGGCTGACTGCCTGACGGCGTTTTGTCATCTCTATCCTCCAAATAATAAGATTGAGAAATACTCTCTACTTATTTATTCGGAAAATATTCTAGTTATATTATAGCATGACATCTAAATTTTTTCTAGTAACAGCTCAATAACAAAGTATATCGAAAACTTTTCCCATACTACCTTCTGGAAAAGTGAAGTTGTCTACAAGGAATTCTAATCTACCATGTGTTATATCATAGAAAAACTAAGAATTACCATTTATTTTAAATGAAACTAATCCGTTTCTAAGCCAATAATATATCGTCATTTATACACCCAAATCTTTACTAAATCCAATACAGTCATAGTGCCCAACTTGACGAACCAATTAAGTAGTTGTACATTCAACTACTTCACTAAGTCAGATGGTCATAGTGCAGTACCTTATCCAAAATAGTTTCTAATATTTCTTGAATGATAGATTGGAAGAATGTGAGTTCCACTTTTCCGAGACGAATTTTCATCAGGATATCATTTCTATTTTTTCTTTCAAAGCGATGCGATTGGGGAACAGTCAATGGGACGATAGGGTGTGACATAAAAATCCTCCAGTTTTGTTTTTATAACAGTATACTGGAGGAGGGAGTAGTTGGATAGATGCCTTGTTATTGATCGGTTACGGTGTTAGTCAATTTTATCTGACTATCTTATTTATAAGTGTGCAAATAAAAAATTTATTTAAATATACTATACATATAAGAAGTAAAAACTGAATCAATAACATTATCTCTAAATCAAAAAATAACAATATCAGCTGTAAAATTATTAAAAGAATAGATCCATAGATCTGTGTCCAATCAATCTTTACATCAACGATATCTTTGGTTCCATAATATCTTAAAAGAAATATAACAAAAAAACTTATTGCATTCGAAAGTGCTGCACCAACCAAACCTAAAAATGTTATTAAAACGATATTCAATAGAAAATTTACTAATCCTCCATACATAGAAGTTCGCAGTATTCCTTCTGTTTTTTTAGATACAATATAGTACGTTGCAAAATAATCTGAGAAAGCAGAAAAAATTGTACCTAATGTTAACAAAGGGACAAGATACCAAGCAGTAAAATAATCCGAAGAAAAAAGAATACTAAATAAAGGTTTTATTAACATTGTTAATAGGGAAGAGCTAATAAAAAGCATGGAGGCTAAGGATTTGAAGACCGTTGTATAATAATCAACAGCTGTTGTACTTCTTTCTTCTTCAACTGCAGAAATCTGCCAAGCCTGTATAAATACTTGATTTACAGTGCTTAATAAAGACGGAAATTTACTGGCAACTACGAATAAACCTGTCCAATAAGCTCCTGATAAATATAAAACTAAGTAACGACTTGAAACAGTCATTAACCACCACATAATAGAATTAGGAACTAGTGGTATAGAATAAATTAAAAGTATTCGTATATCTTGCTTTGTTACAAATTTTGGTGAAATATCATGACATGCATCTGAACCAAAAAATAAAATGATATCAGATAGAGAGTAGGCAATAATCTGAGCCCAAAAAAATCCATCTAGCCCTTTTCGAAGTTGAACAATGAATATGTAGCTGAACATGGCAATAAATATTGATAAAAGTATACCATTTAGAGAGAATAACTGAACTTTCCCCTTAGAACGTGCATACTGACCAAAAAGATTTTGAAAAAAAGCTAGAGCTAAAAGAATATAAAAATAATGAATGTAAATCTTAAAAGATGTTAACATCAATATTGGCAAAAAGACTAAAGCTATACAAAAACCAAAAATTCCAATGAAAATGGAATTAGAAATAACTTTCTCCTTATCATAACTACTATCCAAACCAAAGCGTAAAACCGCGTCATAAATGCTCAAAAAAACTACTGGAGCTATGAGGTTTGTAATAGTTGTTAGCATCGTGTCTGAAATTCCGAACTGCTCAGCTGAGAGGTAATGAGCATAAAAGGGAACTAATAAAAAAGTGATAAACTTACTCCCGAAATTACCTATTGCAAATAATATTGAATTATTTAATAATTTTTTATAATTCCCCATTTTGTAATATCCTCAAAAATAATAATCTATCGAATCTATCAACAAATGCATGTACCGCTAACTAATTATAGTATACATCTAATGATTATGACCCATTTTAAAATCTATAAAACCTATGAATACTAACATCTAATATATTGTAAGGTCTTTCGAAAACAAGTACAATAAATTCCATACAATAACATAATTTATATACAAAATCACGACACATTTTCTAATTTTAATTTTCAGTACTAATAAGTTTGGTATCATTGCTCAAGACCAAAAATATCTTGAATTTATGTCCAAATCTATCTTAATTAAATCTATGTTCATACGGTTATATAAAAACTGCGATACAAAATACTACGCCGTTTCGTAACAACTATTCCGTACAAATGTTAATAGACAACCCATATTGATAATGTCTTTAAATAGTTTTCTTTTGAGAGATGTTTTCCATCAATAGTCAATCTAATCTACACACATGTATAGTAAACAACTAATTTCATAGAATATTTGAAAATAGTTTTATAATAAACTGTCTAACATCTGTTCAATTTTTTCCATCCTATAATTCAAATCAAATGAATCACTCTTTAATTGGGCCATATGTTTGTATTTCTCCAATTTTTCTGGATTTTTCAATAAGTTCATCAATCCCTCATAGAGTCCTGACTCAGAATTTTCAACAATCATACCGTATTCATTATTCTTTCCCAGTAATTCTTTCATACCTGAGCAATCTGTAGTTAATACTGGTGTATTAACTATTAATGCCTCTGTTACAGCAGTGCTAAACCCCTCATGTAATGAGGAACAGATAAACAAATCAGCACTCTTGACTCTAGCATAAGGATTTTCATGATAACCTATCAATTTGATATTATCTTGCAAACCTAAAGCTTTAATTTTTTGCTCTAACTCTCCTCTAAGTTCACCTTCACCTAAAATTTCAAGAGTTACCTGAGGATACATATTAATCACTTTAGACATTACATCCAAAAGACGACTGTAACCTTTCTGAGGATGCAAACGTCCAACCGAAACTATATGAAATCCTATCGGTGATTTCTTTATGTAGAGACTCTTTTCTTCTGATAATTTTCTAATACTATCAGTATCAATCGGATTATACAGTATCTCTTCACTCAATTTCAGTTCTGGAAATAAATTATGAAATCCGCTCTTTACCGTCTCGGCAACATAAATCACTCTATCAAAATTATTTTGTAACTTTATAAACTCTTTCTTAGAACTATAACATTTTAAAAATTCGTTCTCGTCAGAATACTCATTGTGAATCCATTGGATTTTTTTTGTATCATCATCTAGGGCAGCAATAATTCTAGTTGCGGGACTTTCCAAAAATGAAATAGCAATATCGTACCTTTCTTGTCCAATAAATTTTCTTGCTAAAAATTCTGGACTAAATAATCGAAAAATCACTGTATTTCCTCGAAAGAGACGTTTAAAAATAAACTTATAGTGAATATGCTTAGCCAAATACTTCTTGTTTATTCCTGTGTCAAAAAGAGTAAGTACTGTTACTTCGTACTTTTCTCTATTCAAATTGTTTACAAGATTTACCAAAACTTTTTCAGCTCCGCCACCGCTAAGCGTCGGAATAAAAAATAGAATTTTTTTCATTTTATAATCTCCATCACACACCTTAAAATATATAGGAAACAGAAGTATCCTTTAATGTCATCGTTTCAACTTAAATTGATGCAATAGTTTGTAGAGACTAGCAGGTACTAAGATTAATAGCAAAGGCTTCATTATATATACATAATTGTATATAGGCAGCTTTAGTTTATGGATGGCTAGATGTTTTACATATATTTCATTGAGACGATTGGAAATAGTTCTACGAGCTTGTGCATCTTTATCATCTCTAAATTTAATCAGAGGTTCTCTAAGATTATATCCATAAAAGCCATATTCATACATTTTAATCCACAAATGATAATCTTCAACTCTTAACAATCTAGGCGATACAGTATATCCACCAACTTGTAAAAGTGCACTCCTACGCATAAGGATAGAAGGATGAGAAAAAGAACTTCCTTTCACCATGTCCTTTTTTTGTGGAATCTTAATCAATGTACTTATTCCCCAATCACCAGAGTCATCAAAATGAATCATATTAGTACCGACAAATGCAAATTCTGGATTTGAATCTAGAAACTCAACTTGTTTTTGAAATCTCATTGGTAACGAGATATCATCAGCATCCATTCGAGCGATATATTCGCCTTTTGCTATATTTAGACAATCATTCAATGTCTCATTTAACCCCTTATTAACATCATGTATGATTAACTTTATCTTGTTAGGAAACCTATGTGAATACTTGGTTAGAATATCAAGTGAGCTATCTGTAGAACCATCATCACATATAATCAATTCAAAATCTTGGTATGTTTGATTAAAAATAGACTCCAACGCTTCTCTTAAGGTTTTTTCTGCATTATAAACTCCCATTAAAACAGATATTCTCATTTTACAATTCTCCATTTTCTAAAATTTCTACTATCATCGTCAAAGAAAGATGCCAGAAGAAATAACATCCAAAAATAAGGTTGCCTGTGATTTGCTAAAGTTAAACTTTCAAACATTAATGGAACAAAAATATAAAAAATAAGGTTACCTGATTTTCTTATGTTTATCCAAATCCATCTTACAAATATTATAAAAGGAAGGAAACCATAATAAAACAGCAAGCCAAAGAGTGTTGAATGTATTTCAAGATTTGAAATACCACTTAAAGCAAAGCGCTGAGGATAACCTTCTCCTGCACCAAATAAAAGATACTCTGGATATAAAATTATCCTATCAATTCCTCTTTCTTGAATAAGTGACAATTCCGTTTGATTTTGATTTATAGTAAAACCTCTTCCAAATTTCTGCAATACCCTTTCATACAGAAAGCTATCCTGTATCTTATCAAAAAATTGGAAAACACCAGCAAAATGTAAACAAAATAGAATGAAAAATGCCAAAACGAGAATAACAATTTGTTTAATAATTTTTTCCTTATTTTCAGAAATAGCAAACATAAAGAAATATAAGAAAGCGAAACCTAAAAAGATACCTGTAGAAGATGTTGCAAATAAAAGTACTAACGTCAAACAATGAACAAATAAATTTTCTTTTCTACCTAATAATCTGTTTAAAATAATAATGATAAATATACTAGTTAGTAGAAAAAAACCAAGTTGATTTGGGTCGTTAAATGTACCAATGTACCTTAATTCACTAGCATCAACAAACGAGAGTGGAACAAAAAAATCAATACCGTAAAATGCGAATTGGAGGTATATTCCTCCCTTAACAATAAATAGCAAACTTTCTATAAAGCGTTTCCCTTTAAAAAATTGTCGACACATCAAAATTACAATTGTATTGTATAGATAATATACTGTCGATAGAAGGAATGACCAACCATTTCCTGATATAAAATATAGTCCCCAATAAAATAAATTTATCAAAATAATACAACATAAAAATATTGAATAATTTTTTTCTTTTTTATCATATGGTATCCTCCAATTATTTTCATATAAAAATGCAATAAAAGAGAATATCAAAAGTATGTCACTTGGTTGAATACCTCCTGAATTTAAAAAATAAAATGGTTTACCTAGCAAAAAACATAAAAATATTATTTCGGAACCTCTAAGGCTCTTAGAACTAGAGGTGGGTTGACTATAATTACTTATCAACAATGTAAATTTTCTCCATCATACTCATAATTTTGGAAATAGAATAACTACTGACCAGATTAAGGTTGTTCTTATACATTCTTCTATAATGATTAGGTTTATCTAAAAGACTTGTAACAAATCTAGAAAAATTCTTCTGTTCAGAGCGTTCTAAAACAAATCCGTTTTGAAAATTTTGAACTAAGTCTCGATTCCCACGACAATTCGTCACTATTAAGGGCAATCCTGTTGCCATCGCCTCAATTAAGTTAACTGGAAGACCTTCTCTTTTGGAACTTGATAAAGCTATGTCTGAAGCTTTTAAAAGATCTGCAATGTCATTACGATATCCCAAAAATCGAACATATCTTTCAAGATTCAGTTGATTAACCAACTGTTGGAGTTGTCTTTCTAAATGGCCACTACCAACAAGTAAAAGCACTATATCTTCTCTTTCCTTACAAAGTATTTCCATCATTTTAATCAAAAGAATTTGATTTTTATTGATATTTAGTTCCCCAATACAAATCAAGTACTTCTTATCTGTTTCTAGTCCTAACTGTTTCTTAATAGCCAGTTTTTCATCAGATGAAACAGGATAGAACTTCTCTAAATCAACTCCAACACCAGGTACTAAATGTAAATGCTTCATCTTAAATTTTTTTTTGGCAATTGAGTAGTCTTCCTTATTGATGGTAATTAAAGTATCAGTATAACGTGAGAGAATCTTTTCGATTGGATAATAGATCAACCAGCTAAACAGTGGTCCCCCCTTTAGGAAATGAAAGCCGTGTGCTGTGTAGAATACTCTCGTTTTCTCAATACCCTTACATGCCAAGCGCACAACAGCTGACGCAATTGGTGTGTGCGTATGAACAATATCATATTCTTCCTGGCACACTAATTGCCGAACCTGTTTAATTAATCTCAAAAAATTATTCTTTCTAGGACTCCTATTAAACTCTAGTTCATAGAAATTTCTAGTATTTTCTAATAACGCATCGCTTAATGGTTTTTCCACTTTACATGCAATATCAACTTTATGACCAGCATTCACCAATTCCTGAATATGAGAAACTAAAAATGCATTCAGTGTGTTTGAAATCGTTGTAACGTATAGTATTTTCATCAATAAACCTTTCTACAAGGATGTCCAACATAGGTTCCTGAACTATCAATCGATTTAATGACAACTCCACCCGCTCCAATAATGACATCTTCACAAATAGATAACGATTGGATAACTGAACTTCCAATCCCTATCCAAGAATTACGACCAATGGTAACTCCACCTGCCAAATGACTCCCTGGAGAAATATGTACAAAATCTTTCAGGTGACAATCATGATCAACTGTAACACCTGTGTTAATAATGCAAAAATCACCAATTTTAGCATCCGTGTTTATAACTACCCCTGCCATAACAGCAGTACCTTTACCAATTGACACTGTACGACTAATGGTAGCGCTTGGGTGTATTAAGGTAACAAAATTCAATTCTTCATATCTCTTAGCTATCTCATTGCGAACTTTGTTATTTCCAATAGCAATGAAAATATCATCATTTTTAAAATTAATAATATCTTCTACCTTTCCCACAATGGGGTGGCCTGTGCATTCCAATTTATCTTGAGCATCATCTAAAAAAATAATCTTATCATAACCTGTTTTTTCAGCAATATCTGCAACCACCTTACCATGACCACTAGCTCCAATAATCGCAAGTTTTTTCATTTATTTCCTTTAAACTCCTCCATTGTCACTGAATCAGCAGAAGAAATCCCGCTTCTCTTGAATACTGCTAAGACTGTTTGTATAAGAATTATAATATCACCTATAAAAGTAACACTGCCAACATATTTGACATCCATTTTAAACTTTTCCTCCCAAGTTAGAGAATTCCTACCATTCGCTTGAGCATAGCCCGTCAAACCCGGTCTAACCTCATGCCTTCTTGCTTGCTCTTCAGAGTATAGTGGTAAGTATTTTACCAATAACGGTCTAGGACCTACAATACTCATATCACCTTTTAAAATATTAAAAAGTTCAGGAAGTTCATCTAGACTAGTCGAACGGAGCCACTTACCAAATGCCGTAAGTCGAACACTGTCTGGCAAAAGTTCTCCCTTTTCATCTTTTTCATCCGTCATGGTTCGAAATTTATACATTTTAAATATCTTTTCATCTTTACCAGGACGTTCTTGCGTAAACAAGACTGGCGAACCTAATTTAAAATACACCAAAATACTGACCATAAGAATGATTGGAGATAGTAAAATAATCGCGAACAAAGATAGTAGAATATCTAACAAACGTTTAAAATATTTTTCATATAATCCTTTTTTCATTTTCCCTAATTCCTATTCAAAGCAAGCTTTTATGGTCTCAATAATAATATTCTGCTCTTCTACAGTCATCTTATTATCACTCGGCAGACATAGTCCGCGTTCAAATAGGTCTGTTCCTACATCTGAGTAATTTCCCGCGATGTAAGCATTGGTTTGAGCTCTACCATTCCCATTCTTTGTAATAAATGGATTCATTCTAAAAATTGGTTGAGAGTGCATCGGTTTCCAGATTGGTCGACCTTCCGCATTGATTGCATTTAATGCATCTAATATTTCTGAAGGAGATGTTTTCCCTTTCTCAGAAGTATAAAGAACATCGCTATCCGAACGCACCTGTTTCGCCATGGCTTCAGGATTAATGAGCAGGCAAGATAGCCAATAATTCGGTACTGAATTACTTGGATCAAATGGATTCATTTTTATTGGCAAATCCTTCAATCCTTCTTGATAACGTTCGTAAATAGCTTTCTTCTGTGCGATATGCTCATCTAAATATGGCATTTGACCGCGAACAACCCCTGCAATAACGTTGCTCATTCGGTAATTGTAGCCAATCTCTTCATGTTGGTACCAAGTAGCCTGTTCACGTGCTTGTGTTGACCATTTTCTAACTTTATTTGCCGCCTTCAAATCAGTGGTTAGTAAAGCTCCACCGCTTGAACCAGTAATAATTTTATTTCCATTAAAAGAAATAACAGAGTGTTGTCCAAAAGTTCCAGTCTGTTGTCCCTTATAACTTGCTCCCAAAGACTCCGCTGCATCTTCGATAAGAATTGCACCATGTTTATCACAAATAGCTTGTATTTCATTGATTTTTGCAGGTACTCCATACAAGTGAACCAACACAACAACTTTTACATCCGGATAAATTTCAAATGCTTTCTCCAATGCATCCGGATCCATATTCCATGTCTCGTACTCAGAATCAATGAATACTGGAATCCCACCTTCATATGTGATTGGATTTACAGTGGCTGAAAAAGTAACATCCGAACAAAAAACATAATCACCATTCTTAATCCCTGCTAGCTTCATTGCTAAATGTAGAGCAGATGTTCCTGAAGAAAGGGCAACTACGTGCTCACTTTTTGTATATTCTGTTATTAATTTCTCTAGGGTATTAATATTTGAACCTGCTGTCGTCATCCAGTTGGTATCATAGGCTTCCTTCATATATGCTAATTCATCACCGTGCATTGTAGGTGAGGCAAGCCACACCTTATTCTCAAAAGGGGTTACTTTTTTTGTAAAATCAAATGCCATTTTTTTCTCCTCTTTATTTAACTATTGTAGTTAATTAATCCTCAATCCTAAAATACTCTAAATAGTCCTTAAATCGATCTTGTGCGGCTAGACAAGTATCTAATAAGAAACCATTCTGTTCTCCCCACTCGGCTAAGCCACGATAGTAAAAATACTTCATGTCATCTCCAATGATAAAGGGGACATGTCCATGTTTGAGACATTCTTTGAACATAATGAGTCGACCTACTCGCCCGTTACCATCTTGGAAGGGATGGATGCGTTCAAATCGAACATGAAAGTCAAGAATATCCTCAAAGGAAGTAGGTGATAGAGCATGATAATTTCTAAGCAATTCTTGCATGTCTGACTCCACATACTCGGGTAGAGTCGTTTCACGACCGCCGACTTCATTTGGGTATAATTTATAATCTCCGATTTGGAACCATGACTTCCGAGAATCGGAAGTACCACTCTTCAAGATAGCATGAATCTCCTTTATCCAAGTTTCATTCAAGTCATCTTGAAAGCTAACTAAGAGAAAATCAAAAGCCGTAAAATGATTGATCGTTTCAATAATATCATCCACCTTTATGGTTGGATTGTCTTCAAAACCAATCGTATTGGTCTCATAGATATACCGTGTCTGGTCATGCGTCAGTTGACTCCCCTCTATATGGTTTGAGTTGAAAGCCAGCTCTATCTGAACCTTATGGTAAAGACCACCTTTGATTCTGTTTTCTTTTTCTCTTACTAACCTATGACCTAACATATCTTACCTCTGGAAAGTTTTTCAACCTTCCTAGAATTTAAATCTCATTTAAACTCTAGGAAAGTAAAAATATCTTTTACTTTCTTTATTCTTGTTTTGCAAATTCAATCAACACACCTTTTAATTCATTTCTATCTTTTTGGAGTAATCCATTGATAAATGAATTGACAATGTCCGATTGCTTATTTGTAACGCGACCCACAAATATTTTTTCATAAATCTGTTCGCTGACACGTTCTTCTGTTGATAGTAATTCCTCGTAGAGTTTCTCGCCTGGTCTAATTCCAGATTCTACAATCCCGATTTCTTCCTCTGTATGTCCACTTAACAAGATAACTTTTCTTGCCAATTCCAGGATTTGTACTGGCTCACCCATATCCAAGACAAAGATTTCTCCACCTTTTGCCAAATGTCCAGCTTGTATAACCAAACGACTTGCCTCAGGTATCGTCATGAAATAACGAGTCATCCTAAAGTCGGTAACCGTAACAGGTCCACCTTTTCTAATTTGCTCTTTGAATAGCGGAACAACACTTCCACGACTACCTAGAACATTCCCAAAACGGACTGCCGCAAATTGAGTCTGACCTGGCTCGTTTAAACCTGTTACAATCATTTCTGCAACACGTTTAGTCGCTCCCATAACATTTGGTGGATTAACAGCTTTATCTGTTGAAACCATAACAAATTTGGCAACCTTTGCAGTTTTAGCCGCCTCAGCCACATTCTTCGTTCCAAAAATATTATTCTTCACTGCTTCATGTGGATTGTATTCCATCAAAGGAACATGCTTATGTGCTGCAGCATGATAAACAACATCGGGTTGATATTCAGCCATTATGCTAAAGATCAATTCTCTATCTTGAATATCTGCAATGAGAGGGACCAACTCAATCTTACCTTGGTACTTTTCCAGTAACTCTCGATGAATGAGATAGATTGAATTTTCTCCATGTCCAAGCAACAACAAGCGTTTAGGCGTAAACTTAGCAATTTGACGACATAACTCTGAACCGATAGAGCCACCTGCTCCTGTGACAAGGATTGTTTTCCCTTTGAAAAACTGATTCAATTCATCCTGATCCAAAACAACCTCTGGTCGACCAAGAAGGTCTGCTACGTCAATTTCCTGAAAGGCACTGACAGACATGTTCCCCGCCATAATGTCTTCAATGCTCGGCATATTATTGACGGTCACTCCTGTAGTGTTACAGATTTCAACAATCTTCTCTCGCTCCTTACCGTTTAAAGAAGGGATGGCAATCGTCACTTGGTCAACGGCTAATTCCTCTACCAATCGTGGAATATCATTACGGTTTCCTAAAACTTTAGCGGTACGGATAAATGTTCCAAGTTTATTTGGATCACGATCAACTATACCGACAATTTCAAAATTCAATTTTCTATCTTCGACGGTATTGATAAAAGTATTCCCACCATCTCCAGCACCTACTACTAAGATTCTTAGTGGACTAACCTTCTTTCGAATGACATTTTTTCTCGTCTCATGTAAGATTCTCCAAACAATCCTCGGGGTAATGAGCATCACATACGACAAAAATAAGGATACTAAGATGAAACGATAACTAAAGGTCTGCCATAAAATCGTTGAGATAATTAAAAATAATGAATAAGCGGATATCAAACTCAGTCCTATTTTCACATAACTTTGATATCCAGTATACCTCGTAATTAGCGAAAAAACCTTTAGTCTAATTGAGATAATCATATAGAATATTAAAACAAATAAAACTGCAAGAATAAAGCGTTCATCTGGAATGTCAATAATAACATCCAAAAACAGCCTGCTCAAAATCATGGAAACTATAATAAGACACATATCCATGCACATGAGTATCAATCGTTTACTGTTGCGATCTAACAGTTTGTCAGTAACAGTTCCCAAATCCATTTTTTCTCCAAAATCTAGATTAACCAGCTTAAATTGCCTGGTTTTTTAATAGCATAAGAGGATTCTTTTTCAACAACGCTTTCGCTTTATCTTTGCTAAATTCCTCTGTTATTAACTTATAAGCCTCCCTCATAAACGGAGGTCTACTAGATAAATTATGCATATCGCTAGCAACACAATGTACTAAATCCTGCTCTAAAAAATATCGAGTACGTTTTTTAAATTCTTTTGCTTGATCGCCAATTAAAGCGGGCTTCAGCACATGGTTACTATTTACCTGAGTATAGCATCCCTTGTCAATTAGCTCTTCTACTCTCCCTGCATGAAACGCTAGGGCATCATATCGTTCTATATGGGCAAGTACGGGAGTTAGCCCAAGTAGCGTCACTTCGTTCACTGCTTCTTGAATCTCTTTCCAGGGAGTATTCATACTGAATTCCAAAAGAATATAGCGCGAGCCATTAAGCGTTGGTACTTTCTTTTTTTCAAGTTTGCTTAAGATATCTTTACTATAATACAATTCAGCACCATAGCACAATCGTATTTCAGGATAAACTTCTGCTACTGCTGCTTTAAGTTGAAGAAAGTTAGTCATGATAACTTTTTCTGGTGTTTCAAACATCCCTTTTCGTCTATGAGATGTCGCCACGATATAGCGAACACCTTGACGATAAGCTTCGCCTATCAAACTCAGGCTCTCTTCAATTGTCTTTGGACCATCATCCACACCAAATATAATATGCGAATGAACATCAATCATACTAACACCTACTTAATCAAAGCTCATATCATAAAAATCAAGCTTTTTTACCGTAATTACCATAATTTCCATAATCACCATATTTCTCAGTTGCAATATCATACTTGTTCAAGATAACGCCTAAAAACTGTGTTCCTGTTTGCTCCAACTGTTCCTTTACTTTTTTCACAGCTGAACGTTTAACATGTCCTGCCTCTGCTACTAAAACCATTGCATCACACTTCTGAGCAATAATTGCAGCATCAATTACCATCCCTAGAGGTGGACAATCTACAACCACATAGTCAAAATACCGACGAAGAGTAGCTAATAAGTTCTCAAAATTCTTACTTTGTAGAAGGGCAGTTGGGTTTGGTGATATTTTACCAGACTCGATAACTGTTAAATTCGGAATATTTGTTTCACATAGCCCTCGAGATAAATCAGTAGTTCCTGCTAAATAATCAGTTAAACCAGTAATTTTCGTAATTGGCTTAAAGAAACCTGACATCACTGAGTTTCGAATATCGGCATCAACCAGAACTGTCTTGTAGCCAGAACGAGCATAGGCAATAGCAAGACTGGCTGCTATTGTACTCTTTCCTTCATTTGATTGGACAGAAGTTATACCAACCACTTTAATATCTTCCCCACTGAGTTGAATATTCGTACGGATAGCGTTAAAATATTCTTCTGTCTTATTTACTAATTCTTTCTTCGTACGTGCAATTTCTAACGTTGCCATATTGTTCTCCTATTTCAATTTCTTCGAATCTGGCACTACACCAAGTAATGTCAATCCCATTACCTCTTCGATATCCTGAGGACGTTTTACACGATCATCCAAAATTTCCATAACCAGTACAAGAGCTGTTGCCAAGATACCACCAGCTAATAAACCAAGTATGATATTTCGTTTTGTATTAGGAGTTGATGGCTCCTCTGCTGGGACAGCCTCCTCGAGTGTTGTCACTTCACTCACTTTGGTGACCTCAACAATCTTTTGCGCTGCAAAGGTACGAAGGCTATTTGCAATACGTGCTGCCTCATTTGGATCCGCATCACGCACGGAAATAGAAACGATACGAGTATCAACAGGAATAGAAACCGAAACCTTTTCTTTTAGGTTTTCATTCAAATTCAACTCTGTAGCTATCTGCGTCAGTACATCTTGTGATAGAATGATTTCTTTATAGTCTTTTACCAAATAAGAACCAGCTTGTAAATCCTGATTTGTTAATCCCGCACCGGCTTCAGCATGTTGCCCGACTACATAGATACGAGTTGTCGATTTATATTGCGGTGTTACCAAAAAACTACTATAAGCAAAAGCTAACCCTGCACCTAATAGTCCCATCAGAAGGATAAAGAATTTTTTTCTCCAAATCGTTTTCAGTAAGAGTAAAATATCAATTTCGATTGTATTCATTTCTTGATTATTCATGTTTTCTCCTATTTTTTTAATTTCCATCCAATACTGACTGAATCGCTGCCTTTGCTTGCTCCAGACTATCTTGGTTAATTTCCATCATATAAAGTTGTGAACCAGGCATCGCATAAGAAGATAAATCTGAGCGTCCTGTTCCTGTCAATGCTTGTGACTCTACTGTAAATTGTGTTCCTGATTCTAATTGGGTATTTACCAAGCCCATAATCGTTTCTAAGCTCAAATCTGTTTGGATAGACCCTTCCAAACCAGTTAGAATAGCTTGATAATTGCGTAAATTCTCTGGTGAACTCAATTTTTTGATGAGGGCTGCAATGACTTTTTCTTGGTTTTTACCACGGTCATTATCACCATTAGCCAACGAATACCGCTCACGAACAAAGATTAGCGCTTGCTCTGCGTCTAGATGCACTGTCCCAACAGGGAAATTATACCCTCCGCTTGTAAATTCTTGGGTATTTTCAACATCAATACCACCAACCAAATCAATCAACTGCAAGAAGGAAGTAAAGTTGAGTCGGATATAGTTACTAATGTCAATACCATAAAGATTTTCTAAGGTGTGCACTGAGGCGTTAACACCATAAATCCCAGCATGTGTTAATTTGTCGTATTGATTTTGCCCACCATCTGCAATAGCAACGTATGAATCTCGTGGAGTAGTTGTCAATAAAATCTTATGTGTCGCACGATTGACAGTCATAATGATATTGACATCTGAACGTGAAACAGATGAAATTGGACCGTAAGTATCTATACCACTAATATAGATATTAAAGCTATCTCCACTCACCTGCTCAGTAGCTGTTTCAACAGTCTGAGTCACTTTGAAACTATATATTTTTTTTACTTTTGAAGAAAAGTCTGGATCTTCATTTTCTAAAATATTGGTAAAAACTCCGTTGAAGACCATCGCTTGGCTCTCACCATTTATCATAGATTGATATGCTGTCAGGTAAGAGGTTGCGGGGCTAGTTGCTAGTTGAGTAGATTCCATTTTGGATATGTCATCCAATAAAGCGGTGATGTTCTCTTGGTCGTATTCGGCTGGAGCAAGAATACTAGTAAGCTGACGAACATCTGTAATCTCACTATTTGCTGGGACAAGGATGCTCATTTCATATTCTGAAAATGTCGAATTTGAATTTAGCCGTGTTGAAAATTTTACAACTTCTTGCATTCCATAGATTCCGACGGAAGTGATGACTAGTGAAAAAATAAGTAAGAATGCTGTAAATATGCGCGCTTTCTTACGCCACATCAATAATCCAGCCAATACTGCCACTCCTACTAGCAAAAGCGTCACAATATAGTTTAAATACCGGAAATCTAGGATGTTATAGCGATACATGGTCACTAAGAACAAACATAGAGTAATGGCATAAAGTCCCAAAAGCGCAAAATTTACCAACTTGAGCTTAGGCGATTTCCTCCACCTGCTTCTCTTCTTCATAAACAACCTTCCTTTTACTTATAACTTACTCATTGTATCACAAATAACAATCTTTTACTAGCGACATATCCATTTTTAGTGATGAAAACGTTAGCTTGTTTGGGGTCTTGTTTATATAGTCTTTTAGTTTACTTTTAGTACGAGGCAATGAGCCGCAGACATAACTGAAGTTAGGCAAGGCGAATTAACGAAGTAATAAAAGAAAAACTAAATGACGATATCTTGTTCTTTTTTTCATATTTTAACTGAACGTATGAAAGTCAGCTGATTCTCTGTTGATTTTTCAGTACAATATTCAAAGCCATCCACCTTAAAATCTTGAATGTCCGATAATTTCTGAATATTGTTCTTAGCCAACCAGGACAGCAATCTTCCTCTACCTTTTTTTGATATAGTCGAGTGAACTTTTAGCTGACCTGCTTTTTCTTCCATGAAAAGAATTTTAACTAATCTTTTCTGAATCTGTGGAGAAAACACCTGCTCAAATTCTGACGAAGCCAGTGAGAAAATCAGTTCATCATCACCAACTTCTTGGTCATAATACGGTCGCCAGTACTGTTTCAAAGACTGATTGCCTATCTTTAAGCTCCCTTGAAAATCTAAGCGGTGAGGTGAAATGAACTCAAAAGGATGAATCAATCCGTATAAGGCTGTCGCTACACGAACATGGTCACGTAGGTAATTTTCTTCTTTCGAATCTATACCTCGCCTATCCATATAACGATACATGAGACCATCATATAACTGCCAGGCTGGATAGGTTTTTGCTTGACCTGTCCTGATTCGATGCCAACGATCAGCTTCTAACTCAGCCTTTGATTCATTCAATTTATAAAAGGCAGCCAGCTTTTTTTACATCAAATTGACTTATGGCATCCAGTACCGGCTTACTTCGATCAGGCAGGGGATAAAACGAGGCATTCTCTAAATTTGTATTTACTTCTTTTGCATTAGGTATAATTATTTTCATCACTTAATTATACCATATAGTAGCTTAATTCCTGAACCTCAACCCCATCCAGATATTGTCTTTCTTCAATTTTTCCTATATACTAGCTAGTAACATAGTCTATAAAAAGGGGGCCTAGATGAAAAAATATCAAGTTATTATCCAAGATATTTTGACTGGAATAGAGGAACACCGATTCAAACGTGGAGAGAAATTACCTTCTATCCGTCAACTCAGTGAGCAATATCATTGTAGCAAAGACACTGTCCAAAAGGCTATGTTGGAATTAAAGTACCAAAATAAGATCTACGCTGTCGAAAAAAGCGGTTATTATATCTTAGAAGATAGAGATTTCCAAGACCATACTGTAGAGCTCAATCCTGCAGACTTTCAAGAATTACCCTATGAAGATTTTCGGATTTGTCTAAACGAAAGTCTTATTGGGCGGGAAAATTACCTATTCAACTACTATCACCAGCAAGAGGGATTAGCAGAATTGATTTCCTCCGTTCAAAGTCTGTTAATGGACTATCATGTCTATACAAAAAAAGACCAGCTGGTTATCACAGCTGGTAGTCAACAAGCTCTATATATTCTCACACAAATGGAAACCTGGGCTGGAAAAACGGAAATCTTGATAGAGAACCCTACCTATTCACGAATGATAGAGCTCATTCGACATCAAGGAATCCCCTATCAAACAATTGAACGGGATTTAGATGGAATTGACCTAGAAGAATTGGAAAGTATCTTCCAAACTGGAAAAATCAAGTTTTTCTACACAATTCCTCGCTTGCACAACCCTCTCGGTTCAACCTATGATATAGCAACAAAAACAGCTATCGTAAAATTAGCAAAGCAATACGATGTCTACATCATTGAGGATGACTATTTGGCGGATTTCGACTCTAGTCATAGCCTACCTTTACACTATCTTGATACAGATAATCGTGTCATCTACATAAAATCTTTTACACCGATGCTCTTTCCTGCCCTCCGAATCGGTGCAATCAGCCTTCCTAATCAGCTACATGATACCTTCATCAAACATAAAAGTCTAATCGACTACGATACCAATCTTATCATGCAAAAAGCTCTCTCGCTCTACATTGATAACGGTATGTTTGCACGGAACACACAGCATCTTCATCACATTTATCACGCTCAGTGGAATAAAATAAAAGATTGTTTAGAGAAATACGCTTTGAACATCCCGTATCGAATTTCCAAAGGGAGCGTGACCTTTCAGCTAAGCAAGGGGATTCTTTCTCCTAGCATCCAACACATGTTTGAAAAGTGTTATTATTTCAGCGGACAGAAAGCTGATTTCTTACAGATCTTCTTTGAACAAGATTTTGCAGATAAACTGGAGCAATTCGTAAGATATTTGAATGAATGAAATCCAATAGTCTCATACAAATAATCCCCCTCGAACTTAAGAGACGAGGGGGATTATTCTATATAGTGGAAACTACATTCCAAAATTGTTATACTCTTCGAAAATCAAAATTATCCGTTGTCAACTTGCCTTGATGAGTGAAAAGCTCCAGTGGAGGTTTTCAGCCTGTTACCTTGAAATAAGATAGTAACAGAGTTCTATCTTCGACTTCGTTTCCTAGGCTACTGTTGATTTTCATTGAGTATTACTCTGTGAATCACGCTTTCACTTCATAGCCCATCAAAAGTCCACCTTCTTCAGCATAAAAACTGCATAGACCTGATGTTGCAACTTCGTCAATAACAGCCGTTGGAAAACTTGCTTTTACCAACTCTGAGAATTGTTGGAAGAACTTAGCATTGTTGCGGTGGGCCATGACAATTCGACCACCATCATAGCCTGCTTTTTTCATTTCTTCAAAGGCTGCTGTCACAGATTTCTTATGACCACGCGCCTTTTGAAGCAACTCTAATTTTCCTTCAGCGCTTGCCTCACCAACCATACGGATATTGAGAAGACCAACGACAGTGCCTACCAATTTGCTCAGTCTTCCATTCTTAACAAGATTATCAACCTTCGCTAAAACAAAGAGGAGCTTACTGTGTTCCCGATAATGAGTTATCGCTTCTACTACTTGTGGAAAATCTAATCCTGCACCAATTAAGCGATTGATTTCGTCAACAAGTAAATCCATTTCCCCACTGGCTGACAAACTATCTATCAAATGGATATTGACATTCGGATGCTCTTCGATATACATATCCCTAGCTACACGTGCCGCATTAAAACTACCCGATAGCCCACCTGTAATCGTCACAACGATAATGTTCTCAGCTCCCTCAAAAGCTGCCTGATAAGCCTGCGGACTTGGGCACGCAGACCCCGCTGCAGACTTAGATGCTTCCATCACCTCCATCATGTGATCAATATCCAAGCTTGCATCATCAACAAATGCTTGTTCTCCAACTTGGATGGTAAGTGGCACACTAATAAATTCAGTGTTCGGAGCTAGATTAGCTAATTGACGATAGTCACAGCCCGAATCTGCAACAATTTTCCATTTTGTCATAATATTCTCATTTCCAATTTTACTTTTTTATTTGACAATAAATCTCTATTTACTTACAATTATATCATTAAACTACCCCATCTGAAAGCATTTTCTTTCAGATGTGACACTCGGAAAAGGAAAACTATGACAGGTCGTAAAATTTCACCCCAATCTTTGAAAAACCTCTATCAATCAAATAAAGAAGCGAATCAACTGACTAAGGAATCAATAGAAACTGCTCTGCTATTTCTCCTAGAGAAAAAGGAGCTCAAGCAAATTTCAGTATCTGAATTGGTTCGTAAAGCGGGAGTTTCTCGCAACGCTTTCTATCGCAATTATAAGTCAAAAGAAGAAATTTTAGAGATTTATTACGAACGGACTTCCAGCAACCTTAAAAAGAAATGGCATGATTTGCAGGACAAGGTTCAAAAGGACGGCGTCAAGCAAAGCTTTGCAGATTTTGTCCAGGAACAAAAACGCAAGGCAGAGCAAAGCAAGGCCCTGTCCAACGTCAGTCAATGGATCAAGGAAAAAACAAAACGGGATTAAAAGTCCAATGTCATTAAGTTAACTAACCTATCACATTTTGTGGTGGGTTAGTTTTTATGTTACACTAAAAATAAAAGGGAAAAGTCATGCTAGATCAGATTAAAGCTCATTTACTTGATAGTATTAACAACATCGTTTCTAGTGCCACTCAGTTTGTGCTTCATCCTGAAAAAGATTTTAGTCGGCAAAGTCAGCTAACTATGAAAACCATGATTCAAGCCATACTGACCATGGGAGGCAATACCTTATCTAAAGAGTTACTTGACTTACATTTACCAGTTACCCAATCTGCCTTTTTTCAACGACGGTATCAGATTAAACACCAAGCTTTTAAAACACTTTTTAGGGATATTACTTCTAAAATTCCAATCTCTGATAATCTCCCTATCCTGGCTGTTGATGGCAGTGATGTGATTCTACCAAGAAATCGTTTTGATAAAACGACCTCTTTTCAAACTGGACCACATCACACTCCTTACAATCTTATTCATATCAATGCTCTCTACAATCTTGAACAAGAGATATATCATGATTTACGGATCCAAGATAATCGAGAGGTTGATGAACGTGCAGCTTTTATTGACATGATGAAGAACTCTTCTTTCAAACAAGCTCTGGTAATAATGGATAGGGGGTATGAATCCTACAATGTCATGGCTCACTGCCAAGAAAGAAATTGGTCCTATATTATTCGTATTCGCGATGGAAATAATTCTATGAAAAAGAGTTTTCATCTCCCTGATACCCCTTGTTTTGATGAGGCATTTGACCTAAACATCTGTCGGAAACAAACCAATGACATGAAAGAACTGTATCGAGACTTCCCTAATCAGTATCATTTTTTACCTCATCACACATCCTTTGACTTTCTACCAAGCTCTAGCCGAAAAAGCGACCCACTTCAGTTTTACGAACTTCATTTTCGAATGGTGCGTCTCGAAATCAAGCCAGGTTTCTTTGAAACTTTGGTGACAAACACCGATTATTCTCCAGAAAAATTAAAAGATCTCTATGCCTACAGATGGGGCATAGAGACTAGTTTTCGTGACCTAAAATATAGTATCGGTCTAACTCATTTTCATGCAAAAAAGAAGGAAGGGATTCTCCAAGAAATCTACGCTCGCTTTATCAATTTTAATGTTTGTAAATGGCTAACCTCACACGTTGCTATTAAAACATCAAAGTTAAAACAGGCTTATAAAATTTGTTTTTCAGACGCTGTTTATGCCTGTCGAAAATTTCTTAGAGCTGAACTCACTTCCTTCCAATTGGAAACCTACATTGCCAAACATTTATCCATCATCCGACCCAATCGAACGTTCCAAAGAAAGATAAAAAGCAAGGCACCTGTAAGCTTCACTTATAGAGTAACATAATAGTTGAAAAATAGGGTTAAAAAACCTCCTTTTTGTGCGCCCTAAATACAAAAACTATTCCCGTTTGGTCATCAATTGCTCGGACGGGAATAGTTCCTTTAATTGTTTAAATGCTTAACTTAATGACATTGGATTAAAAGTCCCGTTTTTTGCTGTCTTCTATTTTTTGCCTAATTTTCTAGTCTTTTTGAGGGCGGCGGCGACTGCCTTAATAATGGCGTAACGGAAGCCTTCTTTTTCAAGGGCTACCACGCCTGCGATAGTCGAGCCGCCTGGCGAGGTCACTTCTTGTCTCAGCTGAGCTGGGTGCTTGTCGCTATTCAAGACCATCTGGGCAGTTCCAGCCAAGGTTTGTGCAGCCAGAACCTTGGCATCTTGAGCTGTGAGCCCATTTTGCACACCGGCATCTGTCATAGCCTCAATCATCTGATAGACAAAGGCTGGTCCGCAGCCTGCGATAGCCGTTGCTGCGTCGATCAGGCTCTCTGGCACCTGCTGGACCTTGCCTGATTTTTCTAGGATTTGTTCCAATAGCGGAGCGAGCTCTTGATTGACCAAGCTATAGGTTGTCATGCCTTGGCCGATAGCGACCGGTGTGTTGGGCATGATGCGGATGAGCTTGTCTGCCGACACAAATTCTGCCAGGCTGTCAAGGGTCACTCCCGCTGCCATAGAAATCCAGATAGCTGACGGATTCTGGCTGATCTGGTCCTGTAAGCCTGACAAGATTGACTGAATCAGGTGAGGCTTGACCCCAAGGAAAATAATCTCGGCCTGCTCTGCTATTTCCCCATTAGAAAAAAGCTGACCGCCCAGCTGAGCTTGTAGAGCCTGGGCTTTTGCCGGGTTGTGGTTGCTGAGGAGGAGCTGGGTATCTGGCTGCTGGCTGACCGCTTGGGCCAGAGCCGCTCCCATATTGCCCAGTCCGATAAATCCAATCTTCATCCTGTCCTCCTAACGAATGTGGCCGTCGCCTGTGATGATGTACTTGTAAGTGGTCATTTCACGCAGGCCCATTGGACCACGAGCATGCATCTTCTGGGTAGAAATGCCCAATTCACAGCCCAGACCGAACTCGCCACCGTCTGTGAAGCGGGTCGAGGCATTGACATAGACTGCCGCCGAATCTACATGGAGTGTGAAACGATCTGCCGTTTGGCTGTTTTCCGTCACAATGGCCTCGCTGTGTCCAGTCGAGTGTTGAGCGATATGACTGATAGCCTCTTCTACATTTGAAACGACCTTGACAGCCAAGATATAGTCCAGAAATTCCGTGTCAAAATCTTGGTCGCCTGCTGGTGTGGCTTGGTTGAGAAGAGCCTGGGCCTGACTGTCGGCACGTAATTCCACCTGACCAGAAAGAGCTTCTTCCAAGCGAGGTAGGAATTGGCTGGCAATTTCTTCATGGACCAACAAAACTTCCGCCGCATTGCAGACTGAGGGACGACTGGTTTTGGCATTGACCACAATCCGCAAGGCCTTGTCCAAGTCCGCATCCTTGTCCACATAGACATGGCAGATACCTGTGCCTGTTTCGATAACTGGCACAGTCGCATTTTCAACGACGGCTTGAATCAGACCCGCACCACCACGTGGCACCAAGAGGTCAATCTTTCCTTTGGCAGTCATCAACTCGGTCGCAGAGACCCGGCTGGTATCTTGGACTAACTCGATGACCTTAGGTGATAGCCCAACCTCTTCCAAACCAGCTTTAAGGGCTGTGACAATAGCTTGAGCTGAATGAAAGGCTTCCTTGCCACCACGCAAGATAACTGCATTTCCGCTCTTGATCGCCAAGGCTGCGGCATCTGAAGTCACATTTGGACGGCTTTCGTAAATCATCCCCACCAAACCAAAGGGAATGGATTTCTTGCGAATATGTAAGCCGTCTGCTCGAGTGGTTTCTTCCAAGGTCAAACCAACTGGATCTGGCAAGCCAATCAAGGCACGAATACCATCTGCCATGGCTTCAATTCGCTCAGCAGTCAAGAGCAATCTGTCTTGCATGACTTGGCTAATCTTGCCTTGGGCATGTTCCATATCGATAGCATTGCCAGCTAGGATCGCCTCTGTTTGGGCAACCAACTGGTCTGCCATAGCCGACAAGGCCTGGTTCTTTTGTTCGGTTGTTGCCAGGTTGATAGAGGCCTTGTGGGCCAATAAACTGTCTAATAATGCTTGTGTTGTTGTCATAACTTTCTCCTATAGGCTAACCCAATCGTTGCGGTGAATCAACACGCCTTCCGCTCTGCCATTTGCCAGCTGGTCCTGCAAGTCCCGGGACGAGAGTTTGACCCGCCCTTTACCAATCAAACGGTGGTCTGCTTGACTGTAAACTTCCACGACCTGTCCTACCTCAAAGTCGCCTTCCAGGGCTTTGACACCAGCAGCTAACAAACTGCGGCCTTGGTGCAGCATGGCGTCAACCGCACCAGCATCCACCTCAACTGCTGCATCTGTCCGAGCGTAGAAAGCCATCCACTGCTTGCGTTGGTTCATGGCGTGGCCGTCAGCTAAAAAGAGGGTGCCACGGTTGGCTTGGGTAACGGCTTGTAAAAGGGCCGTATCCTCCTTAGACGAGCAGATAAAGACAGGTACGCCTGACTTGGTCGCAATCTGTGCCGCCTGCAATTTGGTGGTCATGCCACCTGTTCCGTTGGACGTTCCTGCTCCTGCTGCCATGGCAAACAAATCTTCCGTAATTTCCTTGATTTCCGGCAAATGCTGGGCAGTCGGATCGCTGTTGGGATTTGCAGTATAAAGCCCATCCACATCCGTCAAGAGCACCAAGAGGTCTGCTTTCAAGAGAGAAGCCACCTGAGCAGATAAAGTATCGTTATCCCCTACCTTAATCTCTTCAATGGCAATGGTATCATTTTCGTTGATAATAGGAATAGCACGTTGTTTGAGCAAGACCTGCAAGGCTTGAGAGGCATTCTGATAACGTCTGGCATCCGCAAAATCATCCTGGGTCAACAAAATCTGAGCAGACACAATGCCATCTTTCATCAAATTCTGCGTGTATTCCTCAATCAGCAAGCCCTGACCAACAGCCGCAGAAGCCTGATTCTCCGCAATCTTGGTCGGTCGCTTGTCAAATCCCAATCTCCGAAAACCAGCAGCAATCGAGCCCGACGTCACCAGCACAATCTGGTAGCCCTTCTGATGCAACTGAGCCAACTGATTGGTAATTCGAGCGATTTTGATACGATCCAAACTGCCATTTTCTTGCGTCAGCGAGCTGGTACCCACCTTAAATACAATCGTTTTTTCTGTCATAATCTCTTCTCACAAAAACTAATATTTGGAAAATTATACCATATTTTAATCATAAAGAAAAACACTGTTATTCGGCAAGATTCCTAATCATGAGTAGCATTAAAAAACGCTGGAAACAAAAGGGAGCCTTGCGGCTCCTTTTCAACTTATTCAAAAAAATCTTGAATAGCTCCTTCTATTTCTTTCGCATCCACACTTAACATTGAATAATCTTTCTCAAAGAAGGACAGAATTTGCTGTCCATAGCGTTTGGTGTGAACACGCGGGTCCAAAACCAAGACTAGTGAATCTTGTTTGTCATGGCGATTGGTACGACCGATAGCTTGTTTGAGCTTAATCATCATCATAGGCAGGCTGTAATCATAAAATGGATTTTTCCCTTCTTCACGCAGATGGTGATTGATTTTTTGCACAAACTGGTCCTTTGGATTATCGAATGGGAGCCTTGTAATAACCTGAACCAATTGGTCCTGACTGGCAAAGTCAACGCCCTCCCAGAATACCCCTGTTCCCAGTAAAATCTGGCTTTCCCCGCGTTCAAATTTGCGTTTGAGAGTCATTTCCTGTCCATGCTTGTGTTGGGCTAGGTGGGGAATATTACTGCCTTCTAACAAATCCGACACCTGCAAGAGCAGAGAAATCGATGTGAACAAGACCAAAATCGGTCGTCCCAGCTCTGCTATTTCTCCTAAAGTAGTAGCCAAATAAGCTGCGTGCTCTTCCTTGGTCCAAGCGAGGATGTCAGGGAGATTGGTCGGAAAAAGTAGCTGCTGGTTGGTCACTGCCTGGGTCGGAAGCAAGTCCATGGTGACCTGCTCAAAGCCCAGCAAATCCGCTAGACTGACCTTTTTACTGATGGTCAAGGTGGCACTGATGCAAAAAATCTTGGTGTCTGGCAGGTAGTTGGTCACATTCAAAAGGCTGTCCTTGGAGCCCCGCAAATAAGTAAGCCGCTTGTCCTCAAGATACTTTTCCTCCAGCCAAAAATGGTCGTAGACATCAAGGAGTTGGTCCAGGTCTTGTAGGTCAATATCTTGTAACTCAGCCAGATTCTGCTTGACTTGACCCAGTTCGTCTTTTGAAACTTCTCGCTGTCCATGCTGGCGAAAACGGGTCAAAAGGTGGTTGAGTTCAAACTGGCAGGATTCGTAGAGGCGTTGGTCTAATAGACTATCTGACTTATCTTTTTTGCTCTGCAATACTTGCAAAAGAGCTGTTATATCCTGAGAATCCGTCGCTAGATTTTCAGCAGCCAAGAGAAACTTCTGTGCTTCATCAATCACCACCAGACGCTTATCCATGAGAGGAGCTTGATCCTTAAGATGGTTGAGAAAATAAGCGTGGTTGGTAATGAGCAGTCTACTAGAGAGAGCTTGTTGGTTCAATCGTTGCCAAAAATCCCAGCCCCAGAAAAGACTTTCAGGCTCCAATTTCCCATCGTGGGCAATCTCATCAAAGTAAGCTTGATAGCGTTGTTTTTGCTTAAGCTCATCCAAATCACCTGTCGTGGTTTCGCATAACCAGACAAGCACCTGCATTTTGAATTGATTGACCAGGCGATTATCATCCTGCCTCTGCAGGGTTTTCCAGTAGTTGTCTAACTTGATAAAATGCTTGGGCGATTTTAGAGAGACTATGGGAATACGAAATATCTCTTTAAGCTTACTCCCCTCTTTTTCCATAATCTGCTCTTGAAGGAGCTTGGTCGGTACGATGACCAATAAAGGCTGGTCTGACTTAGCAAGTAAAGGCAAGAGATAACCGTAGGTCTTGCCTAAGCCTGCCTGCGCTTGAATAAAATGCACTTTTTCTTCGTCAACCAAGCGTTTTTCTACTACTTGAGCAAAAGCAGTTTGTTTTTTTCGTTCATGCAAGCCGAGAAGAGCAATATTGGTCGCAAAATCTTCAGATAATCGGTAGGCTGACTTGATTTCTTCTGGCTTTTTCAAGACCAAGTCATGAATAGATTCTAAATCGTATAATAGATTTTCTGACAGAACAGGCACCATCTCATCAATAACCATCCGGGATTCAAAGAGCAGATTGTCCGCCAAATCAAGAATCTTTTCAACAATAGACCTGGGTAAGCTCTTTATTTTCTCTTGAATTTTGATAAGAAGTCGAGCCGTTGCCAGAGCATCTGAAATAGCCGTGTGTGCCTGGTCCAGACCCAAGTCCAAATGCACTGCAAGGTTTCCCAAGCTATATTTTTCAAAAGTCGGGAAAAATAGCTGTGATAATTCCACCGTATCTACACGCGGTGTCAACAGTTCATAGCCTTCAAAAAAGAGGGTTTCCGCCAAGAGATTGGCATCAAACTTGACATTATGCGCTACAAAAATAGCATCTCCAATCATGTCATAAATGGTACTTGCTACCTGACCAAAATCGGGAGCCTGACTTAGCTGTTGGTCTGTGATACCTGTCAGATTCTTGATATGGTCATCAAGGGGTTCATAGGGATTGATGTCCGTCGCATAGCTGTCAATGATTTCTCCATTTTCAACAAGAACAATCCCGATTTGAATGATTTTTGCATCGGCACCTGTACCAGTTGCTTCCAAATCCACAACGGCATACCGATTGCTTGTTCTTCTGTCTTTCATACTGTTCATTATAGCATATTCCCACTCACGGAAAAAGCTCCAAACAAATTCCATGAAGTCGTTGGAATTTTTTGTTAGACTACTAATATAAAAACTGTTTCTGTGAGGAGAAATGCCATGCTTATTCATAAATCTGTCAACCCTGTCGCTTTTCAAAATACCTACTACCTTGAAAATGATACCCATCTGATTATCATTGACCCTGGGAGTGACTGGACAAAAATTCAAGCAACTATCGAAAAAATCGGAAAACCAATTTCGGCTATTCTACTTACTCACACTCACTATGACCATATTATGAGTTTGGACATCCTGCGTGAAAGCTACGATTTTCCACCTGTCTATGTGGCTGAAAGTGAAGCCAGCTGGCTCTACACACCAGAGATGAATCTGTCAGGTCTACCTCGTCATGATGATATGGAAAATGTGGTCTGCCGACCTGCTGAAAACATCTTCCAATACCAAGAAGACTATCAGTTTGACGGTTTTCATTTCAAGGTTGTACCGACGCCAGGTCATTCTATCGGTGGCGTATCCTTTATCTTTCCAGTAGCCGAAGCCGTCATCACTGGAGACGCACTTTTCCGTGAAACTGTAGGACGCACAGACCTGCCAACCAGCAACTTTGATGACCTGATTACTGGCATCAGAGAACATATCTTTACCCTGCCAAACCACTATACTGTCCATCCAGGTCATGGTCAAAATACCAGCGTTGGACATGAGAAAAATTTTAATCCATTTTTTAGAATGTAAAATAAGTACTGCCCAGTTCAGATTGAACCAGGCAGTTTTTAATTTACCACATAACCAGTCTCTCTTCGGGTGCCCTATACATTGGGTCACCTTTTTGAATATGGTAAACTTTATAAAAATCATCTATTTGCTGTAATTGGAGATTGACCCGAAATTCCTCAGGAGAATGTGTGTCTACCTGAAGTTGATAACGGCCATAGTCAACCGCAACCATTTCTCGACGGCTACGGGCATAGTGCTCAAAAAATTCTTTTAGATTAGCGGACGGTTCTTCTTTTTTGAGCGTAGCCAAGGCAATCTGTATTCCTCCCAAATCCGCAAGATTTTCAGATAGAGTCAGTTGCCCATTTATTCTACCACCATAAACTTCCAGACCATCAAACAAGTCTACTAGGGCTTGATTTTTTTCTTCAAACGCTAGTCTATCTCGCTCTATCCACCAGTCTTTTATACTACCAGTCTCATCAAAATTTGCTCCTGTGGCATCAAAGGCATGAACAAACTCATGAGCGATAATTTTGCCAATCCCGCCATAATTCTCGGCTACAGATTGATTTTTGTCATAATAGGGAGCTTGTAAAATAGCCGTCGGAATATAAATAGCATTCTGACTAGGAGCATAGGCGGCTGTTACTTCACTTGCCGATACATTGCTAGCCCAAGTTTGTCTATCTATTGGCTGACTATAACGCTCGAAAACACCTGTTCTAGCTTGAATCGTAATAGCCAAAACATTTTCAATATAAGACAAGTCTTCACGCACCTTTAATGACTTGGTCCAGTCGCTCAACTCCCTTGGATAGCCGATATGATAAGTGATATTTTCTAATTTTTTAATTGCGGCTTGCTTGGTGGCTTGACTGAGCCATTTATTGGCTAGAATCCTTTCTTGATAAGTCCTAGAGATTGCCTCAGCCATTTCCTGAATGGCAAGTAAGTCCGTTTCATCGGCATAGTTATGACCATAATAAACACCCAAACTTTCCTTGAACATTCCAGTCACATCCAGATAAGTCATGTAATCATTTGGATAGGAGGCTGAAAACCCTTGGACTTCTGCATGAAATCTCCCTGCTGTCTGCATGATTTCCCCAGTCAAATAGGGAGCTAACTTCATTGCTTGGCTAACCAAAGCCCATGATCGATATTCTGAGAAATTTTCTTCCTTGATAAATTGGGATAATTGTTCAAAATAGCTTGGATTAGAAACATAAACTTCCTCCGGTTCCAAGCCCACCAGTCCTACTAATTGTTCTCCTATCGATAAAGCTGGAGAGTAGTTTTTGACCTCTGAGAATGTTCTAAGTTCTTCTGCGTTCACTGGCCCCCAATCACTATGCACATTCTCGCTAGCTGGTAGAGTGTCAACGAGTCGATTGTCAAAAGCAATGGCACCTTCAACCAAAGCAGTAGCCTCCTCGTCTGAGTAGCCACATTTTTCCAAAATATGTCTCGCAGATAAACGGTAAGAATCCATGAGTTTCTCACGAACAGTCCTGTCTTCATAGTAGGACTTATCAGGTAGAATCGTCTGAGGTGGTAGCAAAATTAGCATTCTTTCAGATGTGTTTCGTGGATTGGCAATCACATCAAGACCATAGGGCAATGGGTAGTCCTTACGAATCCAATCTTGGCTAAGCGATTTCAGCTCGGAAAACGAATCAATTCCCATCATTTCATCCAGTATCATTCTAGCTACTCTGACACCATCTACTTCCCTTTTGGTAAAATCAAGACCTTGCTGATACAACTTGATAAATTCTACTAAATCTTCAGACTGAGGCTCTAGCTGACCAGCTACCATTTTGTCAAAATCCGATTTTAATTGCTCATCTACTTCCATTTGCAATCTTGTAAACTCATTGTAGAATGGTGTACCACTTGATAACCAGCCACCATTTAACCAGTCCTTGTTTATGGCTTGATAAAAATTAGTTTGGATAGTCGGTTCTGCTTTTTCAACTTGTGCTTGGTCATCTCCTATTTTCTGACCACCACAGGCAGCTAAGAGACAGACAAAACCAAGCAAAACCAATCTCAGTAGACCTTGTTTTATCACGCGTCACTCCCTCACTTGTTTTCCACAAACTATTTCGACAGGCAAAGATGCAGAAAATAATTACTCCTCCGCATCTTGCTCTTTTTTCAACTCCCCAATCGTCTCAAAACTTGCTCGATCATCCGCAGCCAGAGCCTCCTGCTCATAGGCATTGATAATCTGGGCAACGACTGGGTGGCGAACCACATCCTTGGCTGAAAAATGCACGAAATCAATCTGCGGAATTTTGCTTAGTTTCTCCGTCGCATCAATCAAGCCTGACTTAACCTTGCGCGGCAGGTCAATCTGACTAATATCCCCATTGACAATCATCTTGGAATTAAAGCCCAGACGAGTTAGGAACATCTTCATCTGCATAATGGTAGTATTTTGCGCCTCATCCAAGATGACAAAGGCATCTTCCAAGGTCCGCCCCCGCATATAGGCCAGCGGTGCAATCTCGATAATCTCGCGCTCCATTAGGCGCGTGGTCTGCTCCTTGCCCAAAATCTGGTAGAGGGCGTCATAGACCGGGCGCAAATAAGGATCTACTTTTTCTTTTAGGTCTCCTGGCAAAAAGCCTAAACTTTCGCCTGCCTCAACCGCAGGACGTGTTAGGACAATCCGCTTAACCTGCCCCCGCTTGAGAGCTGTCACCGCGAGAGTGACCGCTAAGAAGGTCTTTCCAGTACCAGCAGGACCAATACCAAACACGATGTCATGACGCTTAACGCTATCCACATAGACCTTTTGACCAAGGGTCTTTACGCGAATGGGTTTGCCGTAGTTGTCCTTGATAATTTCTTCTTCGTAGAGGGCAACGAATTTCTCAATCTCATCATTTTTGACCATGGAAATAGCCGTGACCACATCAGGCGTATTGATGATCAAGCCCCGATTGACCAAAACCAATAGGGACTGGATAACCAAACGAGCCTGTTCGACATGCTCTTCTTGCCCAATCACTTGAACTTTTTCCGTCCGTGCATGAATAACCACACCTAGTTCCTGTTCCATCAATCTCAGATGACGTTCATTCGAACCAAATAGGCTAAATGAATCATCTGGATGTTTTAATTGAATATCAATCGAATGTTCTAGCAAGAAACTTCTCCTTTGCTGGCTTTTCTATTATTATACCAAAATTTTCCACCAACTGAATTTTCGATGTAAAAGAAAAACAGTGAATATGCGCGATTCACTGTTTCATAGAGTCCGAACTATTTAGTTCTATGTAGGGTAACACAGTAGGGAGGATGTTCGGCTCTTCAAACCTTCAATTGTTTGACACTGGACAGAACAAACGAATCCAGTAGCATATAATCAAAGGCAAATGTTGTTAGGATTATTTCCATCCTACATACCTATTATCCCCCGATAAAATTAAGTATTTTAGAGGACTTAGTAGTCTTTTCAGATTTTCTGTATTTTTGGGGTAAGTGACCTATTAGTCTCCAAACTATCAAAAACGAATACCTTATGGCAAGAAAATACTTTCCCTAAATTCTCGACTTGCTTTATGAAAGGCTTTATAAAGGACTTCCTTGAGTTGCTGACGCTTAAAGCTGGTTCCTGGATTTGCCAGGTCTTCTTGAATAGCCCTCTGCATCAATACCTGAATATCCTGACCAGTTTGCAGGTCATGGTGGCTACCACTCCAGAAGATTCGAATTGGTTTCATACTGTTCTTCTGGTCTAGACTGGTCCGATATCTTGCCTTCTTGAAGCTAGCATAATCTGGATAATCAGGCATTAACTTCTTCCAGATATAGCTATCTGTCAAGGCTCTGCCATTTGCATGGGCCTCCTCAGCCAGCTGGTTGCTCACATAAGGCAAGAAACCTTGGTCCCAACCTTTTTCTGCTAACAGTTCCAGAGCTGTCCGACGGAATTGGAGACCACCGACTGTTCCTTGTTGATTGAGCAAACCTGCATAGATTGGATAGTAAAGCGGCACAAAGTAATAGTTTCGATCATTGTCTCGGTAGTAGCTGCCGACATTGTTAATGGTATTGGCCAATTGAAGGTCATTGGTCACCAAATCTTCGACAGTTGTCAAGTTCATGGTCTGCCATTCGCTGTCTGTTAGCTCACGAATCCTATCCAAGGCATCCTGATAGGTCTGACCGTCTTTTTGGTAAGCCCCTTCTAATTGGAGTTCAATTTTTCTAAAGGCTTTTTTCTGCTGGTCTTTCTGTAATTTCAAGAGTTCTTCCGCCTCCAAGGCATCCAAGAAATAGGTGGTATCAAAAGAAGCTTTCAGATAGCCTTGCAAATCGTCCTTGGTCGTTAGACGATTTGGACTAGAGTTATGGCTGGCTGTTGCTGCCAGTTCTTCTGTCAGGTTAAAACCATAATAATAGGCATTCGACGAAGCGATGGATTGCAAGAGCCCCATTGCATAGGATTCTGACTCTTGACCTTGCCGTCTTCCTGCGAGATTTAGGATTTGATCTTCGAGAATGTGGGTCATTTCATGCGTGAAGGTTGAATTTCCAGTCGATGTCAACAAGTCAACATTGCCATAGATGATGTATTTCTTAAACTCAAAGTCTGCTGCCCCTGACTTGTTAAAGGTGCCGTAGTAAAGTTCTGTCGGTCCGAAGAAATCATCGATGATGCGGTAGTCATCCCCAAATTCCGCTGCCCAACGGCGGCGGTCATCTGTCCCAGCTAGCGGTTGACCAGTTGGATCCTTGATGTTGTAACCTTCTCGAACTGTTACCAACTTGGACTCGATGGCTTGACGAGCCTGGTCAGATACTAAGGACTTGATAAATTCCATATAGGCATTCCAGATGCGGGCATGCTTCGGAATGCGGTTTTCTTGGATGTCCCTGACTGTGGAACGATAGACATCTGGTTGACTGGTCTGCAATTGATGGTTCACATAACGACCATAGCTACCAAAAACAAGGACATTTGCTAGCGAAACAAGATAAAGTTGATCTTCCTCAGGCAGATTGAGCAATGGCAAGACATAGCGATGGTAGTCAGCATGATTTTTCAGCTGGTCGTAAACCTGGACGGACTTCTCAGGCTGACGAACACTTGCTTCTTCATGAATAAAGGCCTTGCTGGATTGTTTAAACCAGTCTGCATCAGTCTTGTCTGGTGAGAAGAGACGGCGGTTTAATTCCAAGTAGTCAAACAGATTCTGTGTACCTGGGACCTGTTGTCCAATGGTCTTCTTAAAGTTGCTTGCTGCCGCAAATGGTGCCAGATCCTTATAGGTCAAACTTCCTACCTCTTTCAACCAATCCAAGACTGTTAGGGATTGTCCGTAGAAATGTGGCTGATAGATTGCTATATTACGAATGTTTAGCTTATCGTAGTCGATAGCATAGTAGCGTGCCAAGTAGGTCAAGGCCAGCCAAATGGATTCCTTGTTGTCCTCTACTTGCTGCTGCATATAGGCATTGATAACTGGACTAGCACTATCTGTCACCCATTGACTAGAAAGGAGAGAACCTACTTCATGGTCCAACTGTGCTTTCAATGCTTCCTGAGTTCGTTTCAGATAGAGCTGCTTCATGCTGATGATCAAATCCTGCTTGCCATGTTTAAAGCGAAGTTCTGCCAGATAATCTGCCATCTTCGTTTTCTGAGCATAAGCATCTGACTCTACATCCAAGTCCTGGAAGGCTTGGCGGAGATTGGCTACTAGACCAGCTCTATTTTGCCCATTGACCCATTGATAAGGGGTAAAGAGCAGAGCTGGACCAAATCTATATTCTAATACACCTGTCTGGTCATATGCCCCCTGATAGGTCAGGTCAAAGTCCTGAACACTTTGATCAGTGAAGTAAATCAGCAAGCGATCGACTTGGTTGGCATTCTCAGTAAAGTCTGTCACAACTTCCTTACCTCGCAAAGCTTGAATGGACTGGATAGATTTGGTCACAAAGATCGAATCATCTGCCAGTTTGTTGCCCATCCGCACGATGGTATGGCGGTCATAGAATGGCAGGAGTTTGGACATATTTTCATAGGCCAACTGTCTCTCAATACGGCCATTGCGCAAGAGATGATAGTCGATTCCTCCCGACTGTTGCTGGGTTTGGTTACCATCTGAAGTCTGAATAGGCTGCATCACCCTGTCCAAGCCCCAGCTTGAAAGAATTTGTTTGAGTTCTTCCGCAGTTTTTTCCTCTACCTGATGACCATTGTCCAAACGACCTGTTGATAGATTTGCCTGTACTTGAACCGTTAATGGCAATAGAGTTCTCGTGCCAACTAGAAGACCTGTTTCTGGCAAGGTCAAGGCTGAAGCTGCTCTTGATATATTTGGTAGATAGCCACTTGCAACCAGTCCAGCTACCGCTCCTGTCTGCTCCCTATTGGTCACTTGCCCTTCAACAAAGACGGAATCAATAGTGGAAAGCAGAGCATAGCCAACAACTGCTCCTAGTCGATCTTGCATAGACAGTCGTGGGGTGAAGGTCGAGGTCAGATAGACATAGGCCTTGCGCAAGGCGCTATTTGTCATCAATCTACCAATCAAACCACCAGAAGTAATCTGACTGCTTGTTCGATGTTCATTCAGCACTAGTTCTCCCTTGAAGGAGACTGAGTCAAACTGGCTATTGTTTGCCTCATAGACAAGACCCGCTGCCCCAACATATGACTGAACTTGCCCTGTCACATGGACATCTTGCACACGGCTATTGTTTGCGGTGATCGCAAGGGTAGCTGCCTTAGAATCTCCGCCCTGCAGGGCAACATTTTCAAGCAGGATATGTTCCACATGGGCACCAGTCATGGTCTGGAAGAGCGGTTTTTGGAGGTTGAGAATCCGATAGACCTGACCGTCCAATCCTTCTAAACGTCCACGGAAGTTTTCCACATAGGCTCGATCAGTTGTTGGGCTGGCAACCAAGTCAGCTGCGAGCTTAAAGGTCCCGTCTGGGCGGTCCTTCATTGCTTGAATTAACTGCTGAAAGTCTGCATAACTATCCTGTGCTAGGCTAATCTTTGGAAGCTGGAATTGGTCCAAGTTCTCCAATGCATTTGCATCTGCTTGATTTCTGGCCTGAACTAATTTCGGCAACTGAACAGCCACGTCAAATTGATTGCCATTAGCTACGATGGAATGCACTGCCCAAAGAAATTCCTTGGCATCCGCACTTCTATACCGAACAAAGTAGTTGGACAGGTCACTTGGAACTTCTTGAAGCCCTGTCACTTGCTGGAAGCGGCCGTCTGGAGTGCGGACAAAGAGCTCTCTCTGACTTACTCTGTTGAATTCGATGGACTTAGGACTGATGTCAAACGGTATCGTTGTAACCAGTTCTTCGCCCTGACCATTCTGAGTCCGATAGCGGAAGGATAGGCGAGCCTGATAAGCCATATAGTCTTGTAAATCTCTCAGTTGCAATTGATTTTCAGCCGCAAACTCCGTGGTTTGTTCAATGGTCTTAACAAGTCTGTCTCCATCGTAAATTGCCAATTGGACAGATTCCAGAGTCTTATCTGGGTCAGTCACACGGTAGTAAACATCCACTCCTAGAGCATTTTCATTTACAACCAACCCTGCTGGATGAGTATCCGTACCTAGAACTACACTTGGTTTTTCCAGCGGTTTCGCTGGCTCTTCTACCACTTTTTTACCCACTCGAATCACCTGGTCGATAGCTGGAGTTTCTTCGACTTGAACAGGAAGAGTTTCAAGCTGACCTGTCCTTTCGTCTAGGCGATATGATGTTGTACGCGTGATACTGCCATCTTGCCCAACTGGACCTGCAACTTCCTCTCCAATTAGTAAATCCATATCGTCTTGACGGATAATTCGGTGCTGAATGTTTTCCCTTACAAGAGTCGCTTTGGTTCCGACTTCAACCTCTGCTGCTCGACCCGGAGTCAACTCGGTTTGGACTTCTTCCTGGGCTGTGCGGTTACCTGTTTGCGGGTCGACCACATAGTTTGTTTGGTAGCGGATACGACGAGTCAGTCCTGATACAACCTCCTGTCTATAAGGTGGTGCCATATCCTCTCTTGCCCTGTAAAGGGTTGGTAGGGTTTGACTTTCCTCACGGACGGTCGGCTGGGCACCAACTCGGACAATCGTTGCTGCTCCCTCGTCCGTCACTTCACTAACTGGTGCATTTGCCGTGACTTCTCCCGTGCTTGAATTGAGGGTGTAGATGGTGGTGATAGTCGTCACCCTGTCGCGACCTTCTTGACGGACAGGATTACTTGTGATTGGGAGACTGGTATCTGCTCGATAAATCAGAGGCAGAGGTTCACGATGGGTTACAAGAGTCGGCTTCGTTCCTTTTCGAATCAAGGGAGATTCACCTGCTTCACGAATCTGGCCCTGACCTCGATGACTGGTCACAATTCCGGTCGCTTCATCAACAGTATAGGTAGTCTGATAAACGGTTACTTTCTCCCTACCGCTTGAGACTGGGCTTTCTTGACCAACTGGAGCTATCTCGTCTGCTTCATATCGTGTAGGCAGAGATTCACTGATGACCTCCTCGGTAGGCTTTGTCCCCACTCGGATTACCTTATTCAAAGGCGGAGTATACTCTATTCGTTCTCTACCTAGCTCCTCTGCTTTTTGCCCCTTGATAGTACGATAGGTAATGGCAATGACTTCCTGACCGTATTGACCTTCAAACTCTTCTCTCCGTCCAAAGTCTAATGCTGAATCAGCCTGATAAATGGTGCTGAAGGCAATTGAACGCGGTTCTTCCTCAACCAAGCTACCTTCAATAGGCTTGATTCCCTTGTGGATAATTCTTTCCTGACCTGGCTCTACTTCTTCGCTAATGACTTGACCATTATGAGAAATTCTCCTTCTCCGTCCAGGATATCCGGCCTGCTCTACCCATATATAATCTGTGTATTGGTCAGCAAGCTCAATGATTCTTTCCACAAGTGGAATTTCTTCCTCAACAACCTTTTCCACACGACTGCCACGGTAGGTCACCTCGGATTTGGCTGGTTTGATTTCCTCACTGGTTAAGAGAGTGCGAACACCATTCAAGTCTGCATAGGTAACCAGGGCTAGACCATCCTGACCCGGTTCCACACGGCTAGTACCTTGGGCCATATCGGAATCTTCTGACTCTATTCTCTCAAAAGGAATGGCAACTTCTTCACTGACTAAGGTCGCAGACGGAAGACTGTGCGTGAGTGGAGCAACTCCCTTGGAATCTACACGACTGCCACGGTAGGTCACCTCGGATTTGGCTGGTTTGATTTCCTCACTGGTTAAGAGAGTGCGAACACCATTCAAGTCTGCATAGGTAACCAGGGCTAGACCATCCTGACCCGGTTCCACACGGCTAGTACCTTGGGCCATATCGGGATCTTCTGACTCTATTCTCTCAAAAGGAATGGCGACTTCTTCACTGACTAAGGTCGCAGACGGAAGACTGTGCGTGACTGGAGCAACTCCCTTGGAATCTACACGTGTCCCCACATATACCTTACGGCTGATTGGGGAGGTTTCTTGACGATGAAGCTCATTGCTGGCAACAATCTGACCTGCTACTACCACATCCTGATAGGTAATCTCTAGCAGTCCTTCTCTACCCTCTTCTACCTCAGTCTCACCCTGAGCCAAACGATCTGTTTCAATCCGCTCCTCTGGAATGGACAAGACCTGACGGTCCACTCGCTCCTTCAATTGGAAATCCAAGCGGACTGGCGGTGTGGCTTGTGGACTGTCGCTTGGAACTTGGCTAACCTCTTCTTGCACAATTGTTGTTTTTGTTCCTCGATAGAGAATTTCTGGTTTGCCAACTACTTCTTGGGTTTCCATTAAGTGACTAGACTGCAATTGGTTGCCCAACCACTTTTCCTCATAACGCTGAATCCGATAGCCAGCCTGACCAGCTTCCAATCGCGTCTCACCAAGTGCTAGATTCGGGTCCTCTACATCAAGTCGTTCGATTTCTAGCGGAATCTTTTCCTCACGATATCTGGTAACAAGCTGTAAACCTGTTTCTTCAGTCTGCACTTGTTCTGACACAGGTGCTTTTTCTGGAAATACTGTCTGATTTGAATGAGAGTTATCAAGAATTTGCGGTTGTTTAGTTACTTGTTCAACTGCCTGTTCACTCGAAACCGTTTGATCTACTTTCCCATCTTCTACGATATAACCTACAAAATCATAGGAAGTTAGCTCCAACTTACCATCTGGAAGCAAGTCTCCTGTCTTGACCGTCACCGTTTGATTGAAGTGAGCAAGGGCATGACTCTGGAGTGCATCCACTTGTAAGAGCGGCAAGGCAGATCCAGCTAGTGTAATATAGAGCAAACTCACTACTCTAGATTTCTTGGAGCCGATAGCCTGAACAGCAATCACCAAAAATCCAGCCGCCAACCAGGCCGCTGCATGGGAAACAACCTCACCCGTCGCTGGTAAAACTTTAGGAGACTGTGGTCGATAAACCAAAAAATAAGTCGCTTCTTTTCGCAAGTCCTTTGGCAATTGCTGGACAATCCTACTCTTCTCCTCAGGACTCAATTCCTCTTCCAAGAGATAGTGAAAACGGATTTCCTGATCGACTGTCGCAATTCGCTCACTGGCTTCTACCTGCAAGCCCGTCAAACTAGACAAGAACAAACCTGTACCAATACAGAGCGAGACCACACCGATGGATAATTTTCGTATGGAAAATATCGAATTTCGGTATTCTTTCATTTCTACAAAATTCCTCCTTTATAATCTTTTCATTTGCTTTTGATAAAAGGTAATAATCTTTAGGCTGCTTCAACCTTGGATGGATGTCGAAAGCGGAAAATCCCAAAGGTGAACTTTAAATTATCCCACCTTACCCGAGAATATTTCCACTACTACTGACACTCATCGCAATAATAAAAACCAGTCCAAATGATAACTTATCCTTAAAAACTAAATGCACGACTATTAGTATATCATAATTGATATCTTTAAAAGGTGTTAACGTCTAGTATTTTAAAATCACTTTGATAAATCATCCCATTGAACTGAGGCTACTCTACTATATCTGAAATCTAATCCATTCGACAATAAACTAAACACCGCACTATCAAAGTGGAAAAACAGTGAACAAACCTGCCCACTGTTTTCCTGAAAAACTAGCTGACTAGTATTTCTTAATGACTACACTATATAGCCATTAGGGATTTGTCACATAGATAGACTCCCTGAAGTCCTTGGTTTCGCGCAGATAGCCATTCAAAATAGCTGCTTTTAAGCTGTAGACGCGGGATTGAGTTTTATTATAACGAATTGTTGACGACAGATAATTACTACTACGTGCATCATGCTCAACAGCCGCTTTCATCAAATCACGTAGTTCACTAGCATTTACTGTACGTGTTCCTTCGTAGAAGTAACCCTCACCATTTGAAAGACTATTATTTATCAGCTCTACCGATTTCAATTTTTCCAAATTCTGTCTACGTTTTTCAAACATCGCTTTTCGGAATTCCGCACTATTTTTGTACTCTTTTTCTGAAATAAGCGAAATCAAGTCACTGTCATTCATACGACCGTTTGCATCAGCTTTTCCTAAACTTGCCTTATGCTGATTCGATAGATAAGGAACCATACCCTTTTCATAGCCATATTCTGCCAAAAGTTCAAAAGCAATCTTCCGTACTTCATACTCGTTACGACTGGTTCCATCGTTATTTAAAGAACCATAAATTGGATCAAATGCCCTAACTTCTAAATAAGCATTCGAATGATTATTGGAACCATAATCACCATAGTTATTATAACCACTCTCATACGGACGTCTGGACACCATTCCATCTTTAATCAATTGTTCCAGACTAGTAGGCACTTTAGCCACTGGGGCAACTGTGGAAGTATTTCCATCTCCAGTTGTCATCTGAGCAAACCAATTTTGTTTTGCAGAGTTATCTGATAGCCCAATAACAGCTTCAGCTTCCAAAAGATCCAAGGTATAGATAACATCTAAGTAGCCCTTCATATAGTCTTGCAAGTCTTGTGTGGATTTGAAACGTTCAGGAGTCTTATTGGTCAAACGTCTTCCGTAATTCCTTTCATCGTACTTACTGAAATCATAGATATTATTGATACCAAATCGATCTTGATTGTCCCAAGTGATGGATTCAAACAATCCACGCGCATAGACTTCGAAATCCAGACCTGTTCGCTTGCCATAGCCCAAAAGTAAGGTATTATCATCTCCGATATGGGTCATTTCATGGGTGTAAACCCGTGCGCCATCATCCATTATGGCATCATGACGGAAGAAGTAAATACCATCCATCCGTGTATCAGCATGAGCGCCTTTTGATTCATTTGGATAGACATAACCAAGTGGCAGGTAGAAGTGCTTCATGCCAGAATAATTCATACTGGTTAACTTATCTAGTGCCTTCCAATCATTATTTATATCTTTCGTATCCCATGTAATGGTTCTACGGAACATTTTTTCTTTATGTTCTTCTGGAAGAATATTGTAAAGATAGTCTGCATGGCCTGCCCACATCTTGGCGATTTCTTGGAAACGTTCTTCACTAACATTGCTGTTATTATCGTACATTCCAATCAAGGTATTGGCCATATCGGTCAAGATAAAGATGTCCTTACTTGGCATGGCTAGAAGTATCAAGGCCATTTCTTTGAACTTCCAGTTCTCTCCTGCCAGTTTTTCGTAAAATCCATTGTGGTGGACATCCTTGGTCGGATTGGTTTGTTTTTCTAGCACTTCCTTAATGGTAGATGGAGTTTCGATGATGGTAGCCTTGGTAGAAGACTTAAACCAGTCATTATTGGTCATCTTCGGTGCAAAGGCCTTCCGATATCCTTCAAGGTAGTCAAACAAATCGCCACCGATTGACTCCTTGGCAATCACTTGACTTGCAAGCGCATAGTTGTTCTTCGGTTTCAACATCTCTGCTCCCATGCTACCGATACGGATGAGTTGGTCCAGAGAATTGACATTCTGACCAAAGAAATCTGCCTTCTTCATCATCAAGTTCTTAGCCTTGAAGTCGCCAAACTGAATATTGTACCAACGATTCATGTAGGCTAATCCGAGTAGAAGCTGTGCCTTGTTTTTACTGATATGGGATTTTAGAAAATGATTGGCAGTCGAACTATCCAATCCCACTAAATTGTAGTTTGAAATCAATTCGGACAAATGTGCCTGCAGGTTCGATTTGACATTCTCAAACGATTCCTTGAGGAAGAGCCATTCTTTATCCCTCGAATATGGATTACCATTGAGACCAAGTGCATCTTGTACAGCCGAAGAATCAAAGGTAATACCTTCAAATTCCGAAATCAAGCTACCTAGGAGTTTCTTGTATTCAAAGTCATTTGCCATGACGTCTGGAGTATAGCTGATATTCTTGTCTAATATCAGGTATTCCGTAACAGCGCCTCTACTCATGTCTTTTTTCTTCACCAAGTATTGGTATTTGACTGTTCCGTCATCGAAGTGTAAAAGCAATCCGTTTATCTTATCACGATTTGGTAGATCTTGATTATTTTTTCCAGTGCTGGTGCCTAGAATATCTAGGAATGGTACTTTATCCACTAATGGAACGACATCTAGTAATTTCTTAGTCACCAATTCGTCATCTTTTTCCAATCGATTTCCGTACTGGATAATCACATCTCTTGTGAAGAACGGAAGAAGTTTTTCCATGTTTTCGTAGGCTTGCTTGCGCTCTGCCAAAGCAAATTGAGCCGTAGCATAATCAATGTCAAAGGCATTCTTCTGGCGTAATTTCCACGCTGCTTCTTTTTCAGACGGAAGGATAGACCATGCCTTGAGTTCTTCTTCAGCTCCATCTGCATCTATTTCTGTGATAGATGCAGATGGATTATTTTCACCAACTGCTTTCCCCGTCACAATCCGTATATCGCTAAATGGTTGCAAGTTTTCTTCCACTCTACCATATACTTTATGGCCATTGACCACATGGACTGCAGCAATGTTATCACGAAGCTGGATACTGTTATCCTGGCTATTCCCTTTTAATATCGCTCCAACTAAGCCACCAACTTCCGTATCCTTGGTTTTCGTGGTAGCGATACTTCCTGTCGCAAAGCTCGAAAGGATTTGTGTATTGGCATTTTCCATTTGACCAACCAAGCCACCAGCTTTCACATTCGAAGAGACAGCTGAAATGGTCGCATCTACATAGCCCTTTTCAATCTTACCGCCACCGAGCCAGCCAGCGATACCGCCAATCATATTATTATCTACATTCTTAAGACCGGCAATTTCACCATTGAAACTAATGTTTGTCATGTTCGTCTGGTAGGCTTCTCCGATTAGACCACCTATTTTATTCTCTGCAAATACGTGACCTTGGGCATGAACATTGGTAATTGTTGCATTATCTGACTGTTTGGCTAAAGCACCGACTTTCGTTTCCTTCGGCAGTTGAATATCTACTGCTTTCAGGTTCAAATCAGATACATTCCCTCGTAAATCATTAAATAACGGAACTTTCAGGTCGTGAATGGTGAAACCGTTTCCTTTGAGAGTGCCACCAAATTGCCCTGAAAGATACGAGGTTGCAGAGGCTGACAAATCAACCTCAGAAGCCGTCAAATCCTGTTTCAATTCAAAAGTACCATATGGTTGATTTCTCATCGCTTCGAGTAGTTTGCTAAAGGTACTGTAATTCTCCCTCGATTCTCTCGGTAAATAAACCGTCACTATATCATGATAGCTGCTTGTTTTTAGAGTTTTTTCCTCTGGATTGGTAAATCTAGCCTGCAATTTGAAGTGGGTCACATTATCAAGGCTCGTTTTTTCGATTTTCGCAACTGGTAACAGAACATCCTTATGCTCATCTGACTTCAGTTTGATGAAATAATTTTGAACATCATTCGGATCTACTTTAATCGCAACTTTTCTAACCAATCTACCGTCTTCGTTCTTCCACACCTCCACCTCATCAATATTCTTGATTTCAAAGTGGCGTTCTTCAAAGTCTACATGGACTTCATCATGGATACGCTCAGTACGTTCAACATTTTTGCTATCTGTATACACCAAATCCGTCCGAACGAAATAGTCAACGTTTGGCAAGAGGTTTCTAAAGCGAACTTCAAATTTTCCTTGATTTAATGACTCTTTATTCAGTTCCGTTGACTCAATCTCTTTATCGTTTACATAAAGTTTTGCTACAGCTTTTTTAAATGATTTTTTTGTATCTTTTAATTCGTATGTCACTTTAGAAGAACGAACATGCTTCATCAGATGGTAGTGTGGCTCATTCTTCACCACCCTCAACAAAGGCTTATTCACATCCTCAACCGTTTCTTCAGTTGTTTCCTCTGGTTTTTTCGGAGAAACTGGTTCCGTTTCGGATATATTAGGTTGCTCTGGCTCTGGAACAATCGTGGTTCCCGAATCCGTTGAACTTGGTTTTTCAGCCGGTTCAGTAGGTGCTTCACAGGTCCCACCATCAGTATTATCAGGAACGATTGGGCAAGAGCCTTCATTTTCTACTGGTGGTGTAACTGGTTGTTCTGGTTCCTTGGCACCAATTTCAACCTCTCTTGCACGACCTGCTATCTCAGAAACGAGAACTTCTTGAAGAGCAGTGAGCTGACCTGTGTCAGGATTTACAGTATAGCTTGTTCGATAAAGTCTGATTGTTGGACTACCAGCATAAATAACAGTTTCTGTGTCTTTTGCTAGGTTGGCATTTTGTCTTCTAATCTCTGGAAGTTCAATCCGCTCTGTTCGTTCTACAGGCTGAGTTCCAACCTGAATAATCTGTTCCTGACCAGAATCTGTCACACGGCCAGTATCACGAACACCTTGGGTTGATCCAGTTCTTGGATCAACACGATAGGTTGTTGTATAAATTGTGATTTCTGGACGACCTTGCTGGCTAATATATTGCTGACCATAGGCACGAGTGATATCCGCCTCGTAACGAGTTGGTAGGACACGAGAAGTAGTTTCTGTCGTTGGACGTGTTCCAACCTGAACAATTTCCTGTCTAGCAGAGCGAGTGACTTGGCTAGTCTCTGCCTGCTCCGTCACCGTTCCTGTCTCGGTATTGAGGACATAGTTTTTAGTATAGGTTGTTTCCTGCTTGATGCCAGATTGCTTAGTAAACTGCTCGTTCAAACTTCTGTTTGGATCCGCTTCGTAGACACGAGTGAAATCTGTCTCTACACGGCGGACAGCTGGTTTGGTTCCGACTTTAATAATGCGATTTTGAACAGCTTTAACAACTTCACTTACCCGAGAAGGTTCACCGACTTCTTGGTCACGGACATAGCGACGAGTGGTGGTTATGCGTTCCACACCATTGCTACCGACTTGTAGCTCTTCTCGTTGCGGATATGGTAATGTAGAATCTGCTCGATATTCTGTCTTAAACGCAATGTCTCGACTATCAACAGTCTCCACAGTTCGATCCACAGCTTTCGTACCAACTTGTACAACCTGTGTCACTGCAGCAATCTCTTGAATCTGAGGCTGACTTGCACTGGTCTCGCCAGTTCTTGGATTCAAGGTATAATGTACTGTCGTAATTTCTTCCCCAGCTCTTCCAGGTCGGACAATCACACGCTCACCAACATAGAGGGTTGAATTAGGGATTGTTTCTTCTGTAAATGGCAATGCTTTCTTAGTAATAGTCGGCTTAGTACCTACACTGATCCTTCGAACTTGACCTGGATGACTAACCGTTCCTGGCAGTTGAATCGGCATCACCTGACCACTATTGGTATCCAAATTATAGACAGTTCGGTAGATTGTTTCCTTGGCATGGCCTTCTTGAAGAACCGTTTGAACATTCCGTTCCTTGTCTGGTGCCGGTACATACTCCGTCACAGGTTCTTCTTGTTCAATCCGAATCTGTGGTTTCGTACCCACTTCAATAATCTCATCTTGAACAGGGCTAACTGACACAGTCCGACTAGAAAGAAGTTGTCCCTCTACACCTTTGATAGTCTGGTAGGCTGAAATGACCTTTTCTTGACCACTTTGACCTGGCTGCTTGGTTCTGGTCTGACCGTATTCTAGTTGGTCATTACTCTCATATCGTCTTGCAAAATCAATGGTGCGAAGGCTTTCTTTTTCTACCTGCCCTTCAATAGGCTTGGTACCGACACGTACCACTTGTTCTTTAGCTGGTTTGACAATTTCTTCATTGACAAGCTGACCATTTTCCTTATGGAGACGTTTTAATCCCTGTTCACCAGTAACTTCAATCTGACGGTAGTCGGTGTATTGTTCTGGGTCTGAAATCACACGCTCGGTAAAATCAATGACAATCTCTTCTGTAGTCGTTTCTGGACGGTTGACACCCTTATATGTTATCTCAGCCTCTGCTTGCTCCAGTACTTCCGTCTTCAGTAAGGTTTCAACACCCTCAATGACTGCATAGGTATGTAGACGCTTCCCATTTTTACCAGCTACTACCTCAACCTTTCCAGGAGGCCAATCAGCTCGAAGAACTTCTTTTCTTTCGAATGCGATTTCCTCTTCTTGAGTCCGAATAATCGCCCTTGGAAGTTCTAACTTCTCCGGTGCCACATATTTCTCATCTCGTCTGGTGCCGATGTAGGTTCGTTTTGGAATAGAAGGAGTTTCTTCACGACTAATCTCATTACGGGCTACAATTTGACCAGCAACCAAAACTTCTTGATAGGAAATACGGAGGCTGCCTGCTTGACCCTCTTCAACGCGACTCTGACCAATCGCCAACTCATCTGTTTCTATCTGTTCTTCGGGGATTTCTAAAGCAATCTCTTCCACCTTGTCCTGAACTTGAAAATCAATGGTCGGTAAGTGATGGATCGGCGCTTCTGTTGGAATAGTCGTAATCAGCTTTTCTTCAACGGCTGCCTCTGTTGGCTGGACAGGTTCTTCAGGAGAATCGGTTTCTGTGACCTCACCTTCCACAACCTGACCTGTACCGATGTAGACTTTTCTTGGTGTAGAAGGGATTTCCTCGCGACTAATCTCCTTACGAGCTATAACTTGACCATCAACCAGAACTTCCTGATAGGAAATACGGAGGCTACCTGCTTGACCCTCTTCCACTCGGCTTTGACCAAGTGGTAACTGATTGGTCTCTATCTGCTCTTCGGGGATTTCTAAAGCAATCTCTTCCACCTTGTCCTGAACTTGAAAATCACTGGTCGGCAAGAGATGGCTCGGTGCTTCTGTTGGAATAGTCGTAATCAGCTTTTCTTCAACGGCTGCCTCTGTTGGCTGGGCTGCTTGGTCCTGACTTTCCTCAGCTTTACCAGTTTGTTCAGTTTTATCAGCTTGCTCAACTATCGGTTGGCTTGCTTGGTCTGGTTTGCCACTTACTTCCCCAGTTGAGATTTGCTTGTCTATTTCTGCAGTTTCTGGACTGGTCTTTGACTCCTCCAGCTGATTAGAAGTGGACAAACTTGTTTTCTCATCCCTAGCCTGACTCTTCACCTCTGACTTTTCTTCAATGAAATACCCCACAAAGTCATAGCTATCCAATCGCAACTTCCCATCCGGCAAGGAATCCCCTGGACGAATGGTGAGGGTCTGATTGTAAGCAGCCAGTGCTGAACTTTGAACTGCTCCTACTTCCAAAACAGGTAGAGCCAGACCACTAGTTGTCACATAAAGCATGGTCAAGACACGCGCCTTCTTAGACTTGGTCGCAGAAACAGCTAAAACCAAGAAACCTAGTCCTAGGACAGCCAAACCTGAACCAGCTAGCTCACCCGTTGCAGGAAGAACTTTCTTAGAGGGACGATAAACTACAAAATAGGTCGCTTCTTCCTTCAATTCAGCTGGTAGGCTAGACTGAATCAACTGTCGCTCCTCTGCCGATAATTCCGCCTCTAAAACATATTCGAAACGAATCTGGCTAGGACTTACTGTCGAAGCTGAAACTTCTTGAGATTGGATACCAAATAGTAGGCTAGTACCCACACACAGGGAAACAAGACCGATGGTCAGCTTTCTGAAAGAAAACGCTTTCCTCTGTTCGTAAAAAAATTTGTGCATATGATCTCCTTTCATTTCTCTTGCATCAAATGCTACCTTCTCCTGTTATTATATCAAAAAACGAACAATTCTTCCATCATTTATCGGTGATATTCATACAAATAAAAAAAGCAAAATACAAATATGTATTTGCTTTATCTTCTTTTGTCATCAATGTCCCAAATAATCTTCCCAAATCGCATCAAAATCAGACATGGAAAAGGCAAAGCTGGCCGATTCCTCCAAAAAACGACTGACTTCATCAAAATTATCTGATTGCTTAGGAAAATCAGACTCATCAAAGGCATAATCTGCCAAGATAGCTACTGGTTCATTACTTTTCGGGTTGCGTTGGGTCATCAACCAAGAATAAAAACTTCTTCTCACTACATCTACTTTCTATGATTTTTTTCGTAGAGCTCTATATAGCGCTCCATAGACATCTTACTAACCAATTCCCCAATCAATTCATAAGGAATATTCTTGGGATTTTTCATACGAACACAGGACTTGCCCATATCCAGTTTGCTAGGCACCTGTGCTTGATAAGCAGCAACGAACCAATCATTTAATTCTTGGTCCATATAAATTCCCATGTGGTAGAGGGCGATGTGTGCCTTTTGTGATGCCAAGGCAAGGAAAGGCAGGGGCTCTCCCGGTGTGCAATGATAACCATCAGGGTAGGCAGCAAGCGGCACATAATAGTTAATCATACCTCCCAAGATTCCTACTTCAAAACCAGCTGGTAACTGTTCCACAATCACTTGATGGAGCCGTTCAACCGCTTCCTTCCGATTTTCAGGCAAGGCAGCCATATATTCTTCAATCGTTTCCACTTCAATCAGCATGACTTTCTCCTATCTCAACCCCAGCATACTTTCCTTGGCATGAATCATATCTGTTATCATCTGACAGTATGGTGTTGGAATACCTGCACGTTTGCCTTTGAATACAACTGCTCCATTCAGATAATCAATTTCTGTCTTTCGACCATGTTGGACCAAATCCTGGTGCATAGATGGATAGTGATTGGAAGCCTTCTTCGAGGCATCAATAACATATTTCCAAATAGCTTCTTCGTCAATTCCATCTGCCTCAGACTTGGCAACGGCGATAAATTCCTTGAAAATCCCCTGTACTAGATTCAGTCCAGCCTCCGTACCAAATAATTCACCAATTGTACAGTCTAAAATGGTACAAGTTGGATTCATCACACCATTGACACAGGCTTTCTGCCAAATGGCACTGACAACATGATTGTCATAGGTCACATTTAGTCCAGCTTCATTCAGCATTTCAATAATATCCGCAACTGATTGCTCATCACCAAGAATATGCTGAACGGAGATAGAACCCGGACCTTCTAAGTGAGCATGTCCAGGACCCTTTAGTCCCGCCAACCACATGGTCACCCCAACCATAATACTTTCATCTGGCACGTACCGACGCATGGTCGTCGCATGCCCCAAACCATTCAAGAGACTCAAAACCTTGGTAGTTGGACCGATAATCGGTTTAATATCCCGCAACATCTTTGGCAACTGATCAGCCTTTGTCAATAGAATGATAAAATCTGCTTCTCTCATTGCTTCGGCCGGTTTCATGATGGGTAAATGTACAGTTTCCTCTACATCTCCAGTCACTTTCAAGCCGTTTTCTCGAATTACCTCGATATGCTCTTCCCAATTATCCAGCAAAATCACTTCATGATTTGTCTTAGACAATTGATAACCAAAACGACACCCCATTGCCCCACTACCAGCAATATATACTAGCATAAACGCCCCCTAAACCAACTCTGTTCCAAAAGAATCCTGTTTAATTTTTCCAGCCTTCATCAAACCACCAAGAGCTTTTTTGAATTGCCCTTTGGAAATACCAAAGGTGGCCTTGATGTCTTCCGGAGCAGACTTATCGTTCAAGGTCATGAAACCTCCATTGCTTTCCAGATAAGTCAATATCATCTGGGCATCATTTTCCAGCATCTCAAATGAACGTGGCTTGAGAGACAAGTTCAAGGTCCGATCAACTGCACGGTAGCCGATGACACGCGCCTCCAAAACCTGACCCAAACGTGGTTCCGCGAAGCGTTCGCTCGGATGGATAAAACCAAGCATGTTGTTGTCTGGCAAATAAACAAAAGTACCATTCATTTTCAAACGATAGACAATCGCTCGCAGATTTTGGTTTTGCATATTGTCATAAGCAGGTCCAGCCATTTTCTGAAAATCTTCCTGAAAAGCTGGCAGAGCCCAAATGCGATCCTTCTTATCGACGTCTAATTTGACGTACAACTGATCCCCTTTCTTCGGCCAGAGTTCCTTGATTTCAGGCAAAATGTCCAAGGAAACAACCACTTGCTTGTCTGGCAGACCTGTATCCACAAAGACACCCAAATCCTTACGTACCTCTGTGACAGTTCCCCAACCAAAGCCGGTACGACTCGCTCCAACTTCCTTAGTTGTCAAACGGAGTTTTTGTTTCATATCCGTATAGGCAAATCCCTTAACAGATTGACCTAGACTATGTTCTCCTTCATCCTTAGAAAGAGCAAAGGTTCTACCCTCTTTTTGGACAAAGTAAAACTGATCGTTTTCGTCAGTCACTAAACCAACGATATACCGTGCTAATAAATCATTCATGATTTTCTTCTTTCTGATTAAAAAGTGGGGGAAGTCTTGTCTAACTCCCCCCATTAGATTTCTTATTGGTTCACCACTGGAAGTTAGACAGCCCAGTGATGATCTGTTTTTGTAGCCTAAAAACTTATTGATTAAACTTCCAACAATTCTTTTTCTTTGTCGGCAGTCATTTTATCAATTGTCTTGATAGCATCATCTGTTACTTTTTGAATATCTTTTTCAAGCGTCTTCAACTCGTCTTCTGTGATTTCTTTTGCTTTTTCAGCTTTTTTAGCTTCATCCATGGCATCACGACGGATATTACGGATGGCAACTTTTGAATTTTCACCGACTTTTTTCACATCCTTCGCCAAGTTCTTACGAGTTTCCTCTGTAAGGGCAGGAATAACCAAACGGATAACAGTACCGTCAGATTGCGGTGTCAAACCAAGATCTGAAGAGTTCAAAGCACGCTCAATATCCTTCAAGATTGACTTATCAAACGGAGTAATCAATAGAACACGCGCTTCTGGCACTGTAATACCAGCCAACTGGTTCAATGGCGTTGGAGAACCGTAGTACTCAACTGAAATACGGTCCAACAAACTAGCATTGGCACGGCCAGCACGAATGTGGCTGAATTCACGTGCCAAACTCTGATGAGATTGGTTCATGCGCTCTTGCGCTTTAGCAATAATTTCTTTAGACATAAGACTTCCTTCTTTGTATTTTTTTACAGTCTTTTAGTTTACTTTTAGCACTAGGCAACGAGCCACAGGCATAACCGAAGTTAGGCAAGGCGAATTAACGAAGTAATAAAAGAAAAACTAAATGACAATATGATTTATTTTTCTTCTGAAGAATTTGAAACGGTAGTACCGATTGGCTCACCGAAGACAACTCGTTTAATATTTCCTGGTTCATTCATATTGAACACGACCAAATCAATATCATTGTCCATTGAGAGAGTTGATGCTGTCGCATCCATGATTTTCAAACCACGACTAATCACTTCACGGTGGGTCAATTCATTGAATTTAACTGCATTAGCATCTTTCTTCGGATCAGCATTGTAGACGCCATCCACACCATTTTTAGCCATCAAAATCGCATCCGCTTCAATTTCTGCAGCACGAAGAGCCGCTGTCGTATCTGTTGAGAAGTACGGAGAACCAATACCAGCTCCAAAAATAACAATGCGACCTTTTTCAAGATGACGAAGAGCACGACCACGAATATAAGGCTCTGCAACTGACTGCATCGCAATCGCTGTCTGCACACGTGTATCCACACCAAGCTGTTTAAGGGAATCAGCCATTACAAGAGCATTCATAACAGTCCCCAACATGCCTGTATAGTCTGCTTGAACTCGATCCATACCCGCTTCAGCAGCAGGTTCTCCACGCCAAAGGTTACCACCACCAATAACAAGGGCAATCTGAATACCTGATTCTGCGACTTCCTGAATTTCCTTTGCCATTTCCTGAACAGTTTTAAGGTCAATACCGACACCACGTTCACCAGCCAAGGCCTCACCAGATAGTTTGATTAGAATACGTTCGTATTTAGGTTTCATCATCTCTCTCCTCTTTTTTATCCCTACTATTCTACCACAAAAACCGTTTTTTTTATACTGAAATCTCCAAGAAAAAAGGAAAATCCTCAACGAACTTTCCTTCTCATATTCTAAAACGCCTCTTTTTCCCAGCTTTTCAATAGTGGAAAATAGAGATTTTTAAAACAAACTAGCCTAGGCGCAATTTCCTCCGTAAACTCTGAGCCCGACTTCCAATTAAACGATCTAGCTGACGAGTTTTCAATGTCAAGATGACAAAGACAAGTATACCTGCTCCACCTGCAACAACCAAGTGGATAAAGCTAGATACATAGCCATTTGCTGGAAGGATAAGATTCAGGACAAATTCAATCCCCCATACAATGAGTCCCATTACGATAGAAATCCAACTAATGGTTGCAATATCTTTTATCACTAGTCTTTCATCAATATGCAGAACCTTGTCAATTCGTCTATAGAAGAGGTACAGCATAATTCCCAACCCAAATATCGTTGAGATAAAGCTACCATATACCTTAAAAATGTAGATCATTGGTACTTGTAAAACGATTTTCACGAGCATCCCAATCAAGAAATAATAAATGGCTCTTCTATTTTCAAATATCGCTTGAATGACCACACTAATGACAGAATATAGGCCCAGAGGTAAAATTAAAAATAAGTTCCAAATAAATAGAGTAATGGCGATAGACTCTGACGGTCCGTAAAAAATCGTATAAAGTGGCCCAGCTAACAGGACTGTTCCAACAATTGCCGGTATAGTGAATATAAAGAGTAATTGTAGATTATCCGCCACTAAATGAGACGCCGCCTTCAAATCTTTCTTGACAAATTTCTCTGTAATCAATGGAATAGCAACACTTCCCAAACTCAGTGAAATCCCGATAATCATCATCGTAATCTTACTTGGATTGGCAGCCATATATGAATAAAGTTCCAAAAGTTCCGAATTGCTGTAATCCGTAATTCTTTCCATAACACGAATAAACGTGACTTGGTCAATAAACTGCAATAATTGAATCGTTAGACCTAAAATGATAATTGGAATCGCATCTCGAACAGTCTCCTTAATAAGTTGACCTGTATCCAAAGAAATCTTTTGTTTCTTAGCATGAAGTAACTTACCAAGGTAACCTTGTTTCCATAAAGTATAAACTAAAATCCCAACACTAGCAATCATCCCGACAAAAGCTGCAAAGGTAGATTGGACAACTGCTTCAAGATAGTCACCGCTACCCAACTTCATAATCATAAATGTTGCTGCCAGTATCCAGATAACCCGTACCAGCTGCTCTGCAAGCTGGCTGATAGCATAGGGCTTCATATCGTGCCGACCTTGGAAAAAACCACGCAAAATACTCATGGCTGGGAAGATAAAGAGAGGCGGGACTAGACTATACATGACTGGAAGTAACTTTTCCTTCGACCCCGATGCGTCTGCCAACCACGGAGCACTTAGATACATGACCCCTGCAAAGACAGCTCCAAAGACCAACATGAGCTTGAAGAATTCTCTGACCAAGTAAAGCGATACCTCTTCTTTACCCAAGACATTGTATTTAGCTACTTGTTTGGCAATTGCTGTCGGAAGACCAGCTGTTGAAATCAATAAGAAGTTGGCATAGATTTGATACCCCATACTAAAGAGGGCATTGGCTTCAGCTCGATATTCCCCTAACCAAATATACCAGGGAATAACATAGGCAACACCAAGCAGGCGACTAAGAATATTTCCAGCAGTCAACCAAGCCAAGCCTCTGGCCATTGTCGCCTGTTCTTTGGACTGCTGCATTTCAACTTTTTCGGACATTTTTCTATTACTTTCTATGTAAATATAAGACAGGAAAAACTCATACTCTTCGAAAATCAAAATCAGACGTTGTTGACTTGATTTGATGAACTTCAGTTCTATCTGCCTCTGCGTCGCCTAGTCTGATTTTGATTTTCATTGAGTATTAATTTCTATTTTTGGATTTTCACAAAGTCTAACCCTTTCATTATAAACTTTTATCATACCAAAGTAAAAGAAAAACCCACCCATAAGGTGGGCAAGTCAATCAATTATCAATTGAATGATATTTCACTGTCAACCCTCGTTGTACAGCTGGGCGCTGAGCTATTTTCTCTACCCAGGTCTTTAGATGCTTGTAAGAATCAACATCTAAAAATTCTGCTGAACCTGGATATAGTTCTCCTTGCACCAAGCGACCATACCAAGACCAAATAGCAATATCTGCGATGGTATAAGTGTTACCTGCTACATATTCTCTAGTCGCCAATAGCTGATCCAAGAGATCCAGCTGACGCTTAGTTTCCATTGTATAGCGATTAATCGGATATTCTTGCGCTGTCGGAGCGTAATGGAAGAAATGTCCAAATCCTCCACCAACAAATGGAGCGGCGCCAGTTTGCCAGAAGAGCCAGTTAAGAACCTCTGTCCGCTCTGCCCAAGCTTTTGGTAGGAAGGCGTCAAACTTTTCTGCCAAGTAGAGGAGAATATTGGCTGATTCAAAGACCGAAATCGGTTCTTGCTCGGAATAATCTACCATAGCTGGTATTTTGGAGTTGGGGTTGATGGTAACAAAATCGGAGCCAAATTGGTCTCCTTGACCGATATTGATGAGAAAGAGGTCATATTCAGCTTCGGAAATCCCGAGTTCCTTCAACTCTTCTAGCATAATAGCAACTTTAATACCGTTAGGTGTTCCCAAGGAATAAACTTGGAGGGGCTTGTCACCTTTTGGTAATTTATGTTCAAAGCGACTGCCTGCTGTTGGACGGTTGCCAGATCGGTTGTCATTTTCATCTTCCCACTTCCAAACCAGTGGTTTCGTGTATTCTGTCATTATTTTTCCTCCAAATCATCTATTCCTAGTACATAACGTCGATAGGTCACTTGTAATTCCTGGATATAGCGCCCCAATTCTACCAACTCCTTTGGCGCTCTCCAGGTCAAGCCGGTCAATTCAGCATTGACAAATACCGATAACTGATCGGCCAACAAGTAGAGATTGTCTGAATGGTCGAGTTTCTGGGCGAATTCAACAAGTTTCTCACGCAAAACGGGTGAAATAGTTTCTGGTGACAACTGATAAAGGGCTGATAAATGGGAATAAAATTCTTCACGATTGGCTTTTTTCATACGAAACTCCTATAAATTATCTAATCGGGCCATATACCGACTATGGCTAACCTGCAGTTCCTGGATATAAGAAGCTAAATCAAGCAACTCCTTTGGTGCTTTTCCAGCCTGCTCAAGTAATTCCCTATTCACATATGCAGAAAGCTGACTCGCCAACATATAGAGATTGTCTGAATGGTCAAGTTTCTGGGCAAATTCAACAAGTTTCTCACGCAAAACGGGCGAAATAACTTCTGGTGATAACTGATAAAGGGCTGATAAATGGGAGTAAAATTCTTTACGATTAGCTTTTTTCATAAAAAAACTCCTATATCCTTATTTTTAATATCAGTATATGGTATTTTCACAAGTCTGTCAATATATAGACAATATGTAAAGACCCCCAGTTGAGAATTCGTGGATTTACCTGTACACTAGAATAAAAAAACAATCAACTTCTAACAGGAATTACCACACTCAATTGGAGGTCTTATATGTTTCATTTTACCACACTTTTCATCGGAATGGATGTTCACAAAGAAAGTTTTTCACTCTGCTATTATGATATGATGGCGAATCAATTCAAACATAGCACTAAAGTTGGTCCAAATGTTAGCTATATTGTGAACTATGTGAATGAGCTTCGTCGTTTATATGGTCAAGATGCAGAAGTGTTATGTGGCTACGAAGCCGGATGTCTTGGATTTACCCTATATCACCAGCTACAAGCTCACGGGATTCCCTGTATCGTGATGGCGCCTACAACGGTGATGAAGGAAGGATCTAAGCGTGTTAAGACTGATAAAAAAGATGCAGCTCAGCTCGCAAAAGCTCTGGCCTTTCGTAGCTATCGGCCTGTTCATATTCCTACTGTTGAGGATGAACAAGTCAAAGAATATATCCGCATGAGAACAGACCACAAAGTGGCTCTGAAGAAAATCAAACAACAAATTCTTGCCTTCTGTCTCCGACATGATTTTCGCTATACCGAGGGAAGCAGTAATTGGACACAGAAACATGTCCGCTGGCTCCGTTCCCTAAATCCTGATGGACTTTATGCAGAGATTTTGACAGAATATCTATTGACCTATGAGAAATTAGTAGATCAAATAGAACGGTATGATGCACGAATTGAGCAACTGGGTCAAAGCGACAGTTACCAAGAGAAGGTCTCACGGCTTTCTTGCTTTATTGGCATTAAAACACTAACTGCTCTTTCCATTGTGACAGAAATCGGTGATTTTAATCGCTTTGCGACAGCTCAACATTTTGCTTCTTATCTTGGGCTAACTCCTAGCGAAAATTCTAGCGGCGACAAGGAGAGAAGAGGTGCTATCACCAAAGCTGGGAATAGCCATGTGAGACGACTTCTGATAGAAGCTGCACAATCATTGGCTAAGGGGACGATTGGGTATAAATCCAAAGAATTGAAAAGGAGACAAAGTGGAAACCGAGTGGAGGTGATTGCTTATGCGGATAAGGCTAATGAACGCTTAAGAAGACGTTATCGCACACTTGTTCTAGGAAAAAATAAGAAACAAAATGTTGCTAAAACAGCTATTGCACGAGAATTGTCTGGTTTTATTTGGGGGATGATGACAGGAAGAATAGCTTGAAGCTAGCGCTTGTTTTCATGTACACTTTTGACCATTAAGTTTTATCATCGCAGAGCGATGAGGAATCCCTATTTCTATCCAAAATCACTGGGTGAATTTGGACAGAAATAAGGATTGAAATCATGTTTGAATGGAAAGTATCTTGAAGGAGTTTAGGACTTCAAGGTTTGAGTCATCTACGAAACGACTAAGTGGCACAATTGTGATCCACGCTTATAGAGAGTAGGACTCGCGGCAGAACCATTGACCTGTAGGTAACCAATCCACGAATATCAGAGTGGCCAATGCCCGAAGCTAAGAACTAGGCTCTTTCTAGATACTTTTCATTTTTTTATCAGTTCGATTGTTTTTACTTGACAAAGGGCTTTACATATCAGTCATTTGAATGTAAGCGCCCAATAACAAGGTATATTGAAAAGGCTCCAAAGTCCTGTCGACTCTGGAACCTTTTTCTATTTACAAGCTCTCTTAATATTTTTATCCCATGGCAAATAGGCTTCTAAAACCTCCTTTTTTGCGAGCGACTCCTCATTAGGTAAGTGTTCTAGAAGATAGGTCATATATTTTTCTGCATCAAGTCCGTGTCGCTTAGCTGTTTCTAAAAGACTCAAAATGACAGCTGTCGACTTGGCTCCCTCAAAGCTCTGAGAAAAAAGCCAATTTTTTCTGCCCATCACCAAGGTCTTCATAGCCCTCTCAGCCATATTGTTGGACAGGACTAGGTCACCGTCCGAGAGAACGGCTCGGAAGGTGGTTTCGTATTTGAGGCTATACTCTATTGCAGTACCCAATTTGGAAGCTGGCAAGACAGCCTGTTCACGGCACCAATAAAAGAACTCGTCCATCAAGGGAGTTAACTCTGTCTGCCGTTTATGTAGCCGTTCCTCAGTAGACAGGTCAGCCCAGTCACTCTCCAAGGCAAACAGGCGGTCGCAATAGGCTAATCCCTTGGCTCCTAAAGAAGTATTATCTGTCTTCTTAGGAGTCGCCTCAAAAAATTTTCGTCTAACATGAGCCCAACAGCCAACGAGCTGAGCCTTGTCTAATTGACGATAAGCACTCCACATGTCACAATGAACGTAGCCCGCATAGTCCCCAAGAAACTCCTCCACAACTAAGCCGCTCCGTCGTTTGTCATGATGATAGAGGGTAATTCCATTTTTCTCATGTTTCCCAGACAAGAAAGTCCAGTAGTAGGTCAACTGGCTATCATTTTCTAAGACCTTGTAGGAAGTCTCATCCGCATGAAGAATAGGCTGCTCCAACAATTTCTCGTGCAACAGGTTATAAATCGGCTCGAAATAATACTGACTAGACTTGATGTGCCAGTTGGCTATTTCCTTCCGACTGATGGGCAGGCCAAGTTTATGCCAGTCCTCTTCCTGACGGTAATTGGGTACCTTCAGATTGAATTTCTGGTGAATGGTGTGAGCGATGATAGAGGCTGAACCCAAGCTGTGTGCCAAAGGTGCCTTAGGAACAGGAGCCTTGATAATCTTATCGCTTAGATTCTTCTGACTACATGCCTGACACTTGTATGCGTGTTGAACATGGTCAATCCGCTTTAATTGTGCAGGAATGAAGACCAACTCTTGTCGTTGAACAGTTGAGCCAATCTCTTTCAGCTGACCATGACAGTCTGGACAAGTGCAGTCTTCGCCCTGCAATTCGTGATGCACAATCTCTGGAGTGAACTGGCTGAAAATAGCCTGACGAACTCCCTTAGCTTTCTTGCGTTTATAGGTGATGGTCTCCGTTTCAACTGGGTAAGTCAGCTTCTTCTTCAGGGAGACTTTCCTCCCCAAACAAGCTCAGCTGACCTGGTTGATATACGACCTTCTCTGATGATTTTCCGTAGAGTTTCTGTCTCAGATAGTCAACCTGTTCTCGAAGGAGAGTGAGTTCATTAGCCATCATCTCTATCGTTTTTGACTGTGTTTCAATAATTTTTTCTAGTGATGACATAACCAATCTCCTTCTTTTTATCTCATTATACACAAAGAAAAGCCATGATTTCAATAGAAATCACGACTTTTTGAAACATTTATTTTTGGAATGATAGAAAATCCTTTCATGAGCCAGTCGACTTGCTCGGAAGTTAGAGCCTTGACCTCTTCTTCATTGTTTGGCCAGGTCAATTTCCCATTTTCAAAACGTTTATACAATAACCAAAATCCCTGTCCATCCCAATAAAGAGCTTTGAACCGGTCTTTTCGACCTCCGCAGAAGAGATAGACCTGACCGGAGAAGGGATCCAGGTTGAACTGACTTTTGATAAGATAGGCCAGGGAATCAATTCCCTGACGCATATCTGTTTTTCCACAGACCAAGTAAACTTGACCTAAATCACTGAGTTGGATGGTCATAGAACAGTACCTTATCTAAGATTGTTTCTAGTGTTTCTTGATTGATAGTGTGAAAGACTGTGAGCTCCACTTTTCCGAGACGAATTTTCATCATAATATCGTTTCTGCCTCGCTTCTCAAAGCGGCGAGATTGGGGAACAGTCAATGGAATGATGGGGTGTGACATAATAAATCCTCCAGTTTTGTTTTTCTAACAGTATACTGGAGGAGGGAGTGGGTGGATAGATACCTTGTTATTGGGCGGTTACGTATATTGAAAAAGGGGCGGTTACCATAAAGAAAGAGAGAACGAATTTCGTCCTCTCTAGGTGTTAGCTGACATCAACCCACTACGGTTGACAAAGAGCCGGAAAGTATTGCCAAATTGCGGCTATACTTTCCTTAAGGTATTTTACCCTATTCTTATTTCAGTCGAGTCTCACCAGTATTTCAATTTGCATCGGAGAGATGAGAATTAGTTCTCATCTTCTCTTTTTGCTTTTCTAAACATAGCTACGCCCGCTAACAGAGCTAAACCAGACAGAACTAAGATAGGAGAACCATTTTCACCTGTTGCTGGCAATGGTTTCTTAGCTGCTCTTGTCGAAGAAGCAGATCCTGGCAATACTTTTGTAGTACCACTTGACTGACTTACGCCAGAGTCTGGACTAACTGTAGAATCTGTAGCAACTACTTTCGTAGCAACAATCTGATCCACGGAACCATCTGGGTAAGTAATGGTCACTGAACCATCATTGGCTACCTCAATCTGAGTACCTTCTGGAAGAGTGTTATTCTTACGGATAGCAGTTTCTACCGCTTTCTTCTCAGCATCTGTCAATTTCGTCAAGTCTTTAACCTTAACTGCCAAGTCATTTGTTGGAGTAAGGCGTTCTGCAGAAGACTTGCCTGCAGGTACAGATTTAGCATCTGCTACATTTGAACCTTGCTTCAATTCTTCTTCGTTTGTAAAGCCGTCTTTATCCTCATCTGCTGTCAAGTCGTAAGCTGGCAAGCTATGGCTTACACCTTCACCATGTGCCACCTGAAGAACTGTCTGATCAGCAGGGAGTCGACCAATAGAACCATCTGGGTAGGTGATAGTTACTGAACCATCATTGGCTACCTCAATTTGAGTACCTTCTGGAAGATCCTTATCTTTACGGATAGCAGTTTCTACCGTTTCCTTCTCAACATCTGACAATTTCGTCAAGTCTTTAACCTTAACTGCCAAGTCATTTGTTGGAGTGAGGCGTTCTGCAGAAGACTTGCCTGCAGGTACAGATTTAGCATCTGCTACATTTGAACCTTGCTTCAATTCTTCTTCGTTTGTAAAGCCATCTTTATCCTCATCTGCTGTCAAGTCGTAAGCTGGTAAGCTATGGCTTGTGTCTTTACCATTTTGAGCATCCATAACAGTCTTAGTTGGCAAGATTGTATCTGTTGACTTGTCTGGGTAGGTAACAGTAACTGTACCATCATCTGCTACGCTTACTTCTGTACCTTCTGGAAGAACATTGTCCTTACGAACAACATCTTCCAATTCTTTCTTCTCAGCATCTGTCAACTTAGATGCATCCTCAACAGCAATTGGTTTCTTCACTGTTGGAGCCAACTCTTCTGCAGTTTGTTTTGGTTGAACAAGTAATGTAGCCGCTTGACTAGATGGTACTCCCTCGTTCTTAGCAACAACTGATACTGCAGTGCCACCTTCCATTTCTGATGTAGAAATGCTGATTGTGCCATCTGGGTTAACAACAGCAATTGAAGTTTCTGGAAGAATCCAATTACCAGTTGCATCCTTGTTAGCTGTTACAGTGATTGGGGTTTCGCTACCAGCTGGTGTGAAGGTAATATCAAGGCTTGTAGCATTTTCCGCAGGAGGAGTTATAAGGACATTTCCGCTACCATCAAGGGCTAGTGATGGAGTCGCTGGAACTTCAACTACTGGTGTATCAGTGCTTGCTGGTTTAGCTGGTACATAAGTTGCAGAAGCTTCATCAGATGGAACTTGACCATTCTTAGTAACTACTGAAACTGCTGTGCCATCTGCTACCTTATCAGCTGGGATGGTAATAGTGCCATCTGGGTTGACAACAAGGCCTGAATCAGCTGGTGCTGTCCATGCGCCAGTTGCATCCTTACTTACAACTACAGTAACTGGTTGGCTTGCGCCTTCTGGAGTAAAGGTAATGTCAATGCCTGTAACATTTTCCACTGGTGGAACAATTGTTACGCTACCATTTTCATTGGTCTCTACGCTTGACTTAGCTGGAGTTTCCGGTACTTGAGGAGCTGGATCATTTGATGTCAAGTCGCCATTCTTAGCTACAAGACCTACTTGTCCTTCAGTACCATCTGCTAGCCTATCAGCTGGGATGGTAATAGTGCCATCTGGATTGACAACAAGACCTGAATCAGCTGGTGCTGTCCATGCGCCAGTTGCGTCCTTACCAAGCGTCACAGTAACTGGTTCTGTCGCACCTTCTGGTGTGAAGGTAATGTCAAGACCTGTAACATTTTCAACTGGTGGAACAATTGTTACGCTACCGTCTGCATTAGTAACTGATGTTGGCTTAGCTGGGATAGCTGGAAGTTCTGGAGTTGGAACAGGAACAACTGCTGAGCCTACTTCTGGTGAAGATACTGAACCATTCTCAGCCACTACCGTCACGGCTGTACCATCGGCTACGTTTTCAGCTGGGATGGTAATAGTGCCATCTGGATTGACAACAAGACCTGAATCAGCTGGTGCTGTCCATGTACCAGTTGCATCCTTACTTACAACTACAGTAACTGGTTGACTTGAACCTTCTGGTGTGAAGGTAATGTCAAGGTTGGTTACATTGTCAGTTGGTGGTGTAACAACTACAGCACCTGAATCTGTTGCTGTAACTTCTGGCTTGCTTGGTGCAACTGGTGTTTCTGGAGTTACTGCTGGAACAGGAACAACTGTTGAACCTACTTCTGGTGAAGATATTGAACCATTCTCAGCCACTACCGTCACGGCTGTGCCATCTGCTACTTTTTCAGCTGGGATGGTAATGGTGCCATCTGAGTTAATGACAAGGCCTGAATCAGCTGGGGCTGTCCATATGCCATTTTCATCCTTACTTACAACTACAGTAACTGGTTGGCTTGCGCCTTCTGGAGTGAAGGTAATGTCAAGGTTAGTTACATTGTCAGTTGGTGGTGTAACAACTACAGCACCTGAATCTGTTGCTGTAACTTCTGGCTTGCTTGGTGCAACTGGTGTTTCTGAAACAGGTTTAGCAGCTTTGACTGTGTCTGTTGGCTGGATAGTATCCGCTGACTTGTCTGGGTAGGTAACTGTAACTGTACCATTGTCTGAGACTGTAACCTCTGTTCCCTCTGGCAAGTCGTTTGAATCCTCAACAGCTTTCTTAACAGCTTCTTTCTCTGCATCAGTAAGCTTGTCTGGGTTCTTCACTTCTACTGGCTCAGTTAGACTTGGGGTTAATTGACCTGCGCTATCTTGACCTGCTGGAGTTGAAGATGGATCTGTGGCATTTGTACCTGCTTTCTCCTCTTCCGTATCAGTGAAGCCATCCTTGTCTGTGTCCTTAGCGACTTTGACTGTCTCTGCTGGCTGGATAGTATCTGTGGACTTGTCTGGGTAAGTAACTGTAACTGTACCATTGTCTGAGACTGTAACCTCTGTTCCCTCTGGCAAGTCGTTTGAATCCTCAACAGCTTTCTTAACAGCGTCTTTCTCTGCATCAGTAAGCTTGTCTGGGTTCTTCACTTCTACTGGCTCAGTTAGACCTGGGGTTAATTGACCTGCACTATCTTGACCTGCTGGAGTTGAAGATGGATCTGTGGCATTTGTACCTGCTTTCTCCTCTTCCGTATCAGTGAAGCCGTCCTTGTCTGTGTCCTTAGCGACTTTGACTGTCTCTGCTGGCTGGATAGTGTCTGTGGACTTGTCTGGGTAGGTTACTGTAACTGTACCATTGTCTGAGACTGAAACCTCTGTTCCCTCTGGCAAGTCGTTTGAATCCTCAACAGCTTTCTTAACAGATTCTTTCTCTGCATCAGTAAGCTTGTCTGGATTCTTCACTTCTACTGGCTCAGCTAGGCTTGGTGTTAATTGACCGGCGCTATCTTGACCTGCTGGAGTTGAAGCTGGGTTAGTTGCGTCTGTACCTGCCGTTGCCTCTTCTGTATCAGTGAAGCCATCCTTGTCTGTGTCCTTAGCGACTTTAACTGTCTCTGCTGGCTGGATAGTGTCTGTGGACTTGTCTGGGTAGGTTACTGTAACCGTACCACTGTCTGAGACTGAAACTTCTGTTCCAGCTGGTAAGTCGTTAGTTTCCTCAACAGCTCTCTTAACAGATTCTTTCTCTGCATCAGTAAGCTTGTCTGGGTTCTTCACTTCTACTGGTTCAGTTAGACCTGGATTTAGACGATCTGCACTATCTTGACCTGCTGGAGTTGAAGATGGGTCTGTTGCGCTTGTACCTGCCGTTGCCTCTTCTGTATCAGTGAAGCCATCCTTGTCTGTGTCCTTAGCGACTTTAACTGTCTCTGCTGGTTGGATAGTGTCTGTGGACTTGTCTGGGTAGGTTACTGTAACTGTACCATTGTCTGAGACCGTAACCTCAGTTCCCTCTGGCAAGTCGTTTGAATCCTCAACAGCTTTCTTAACAGATTCTTTCTCTGCATCAGTAAGCTTGTCTGGATTCTTCACTTCTACTGGTTCAGCTAGGCTTGGTGTTAATTGACCGGCGCTATCTTGACCTGCTGGAGTTGAAGATGGGTCTGTTGCGCTTGTACCTGCCGTTGCCTCTTCTGTATCAGTGAAGCCATCCTTGTCTGTGTCCTTAGCGACTTTAACTGTCTCTGCTGGTTGGATAGTGTCTGTGGACTTGTCTGGGTAGGTTACTGTAACTGTACCATTGTCTGAGACCGTAACCTCAGTTCCCTCTGGCAAGTCGTTTGAATCCTCAACAGCTTTCTTAACAGATTCTTTCTCTGCATCAGTAAGCTTGTCTGGATTCTTCACTTCTACTGGTTCAGTTAGACCTGGATTTAGACGATCTGCACTATCTTGACCTGCTGGAGTTGAAGCTGGATCTGTTGCGCTTGTACCTGCTTTTTCTTCTTCCTTGTTGCTGAAGCCATCCTTGTCTGTATCAGTGTCCACTGGAACGAAAATCTTATCTTTCGAACCATCTTGGTAGGTCACTGTTACTTCGACACCTGCTTGGCCATTCTTCTGAAGAACAACTGGATTTTCAATTGAAAGATCCACAGCTGGCTTGTCACCATCTGCTGTCAAGGCAGGAACGTCAACATTTGCCAAGATCTTAGCCTGATCAGCTTCTGGAACAGCTGTACCATTGTCAGTCGCTACAGAAACCAGAACAGGATCAGTAGACTTCAAGACAGGAGTGTAGGTCACATTGTCCGCTGTCTTAATCGGAACAAGAATAGTATCTGCCGTACCATCTGGGTAGGTTACTTTAACCGCAACAGCTGGCTGGTTGTTTGGACCTTCTACAATCGTAGGATCCTCAATGCTTGCTGTACCACCCTTGGTATCTACATTGTTCTTGATCGCTTCAAGATCTGCTGGCTCTTCTACTTGAGCACCTACCGCCGGAGCATCCATAACGCCAACTGGAGTTTGGCTCTTCAAGCTTGGCTCTTTGGCCACATTGTCCGCTTGTTTCACAGGAACCTTGATGATATCTTTCGAACCATCTGTATAGGTCACTGTCACAGGAAGAACTGGTTGGTCACCATCCATTTCCACTACAGCGTCATCAGCGATGCTTGCCTTGCCACCTTCTGGAACGACAACCTTGTCAAGGATAACATTCTGATCTGCTGGATCAGTGATGCTTGCACCTGCTGTAGGATTTTCTGTAATAACAGCTTGAGCTGGTTTGCCCGCTTCAGCTTCTTTCAGACTTGGTTCCTTGGTTGCACTTACTTTTTGTACAATCGGAACATCCACTGTATCTGTCGTACCATCTGCATAGGTCACAATAGCCTTGACAACTGGCTGACCGTTAACTTCTTCTACCCGTGGATTTTCTGGAAGGCTGACAACAGGAGCTTTCTCACCAGCAGCCACTTTCGGTACTGGTACCGCTGCAATAATCGCATCCTTGTCATCCTGGCTAGTAATAGCTGTACCTGGAGCCGTCGCAGCATCAACCTGAACAGGATCTGTCACTTGACTTGGTGTGTACTTGCTATTGTCTGCACGTTTGACCGGAACAGAAATCGTATCTGTCGTACCGTCTGGGTAAGTCACTGTTACTGGCACAACTGGCTGACCATCTTCACGGACAACAGTAGCGTCATCAGCAATCGTAGCATTTGCACCTTCAGGAACTTTAACCTTAGCAAGAATAGCTTGCTTGTCATCCGCAGGAACTGTTGTACCTGTTGTTGCAGCTGCCTGGATTGGCACTGGAGTCTGGTCTGTCAAGCTTGGCTCTTTGACAACGTTGTCTGCCTGTTTAACTGGCACTTCAATCGTATCTTGAGTACCGTCTGGATAGGTTACAAGAACATTGACAACTGGTTGACCAGCATGAGGACCATCTTCCTTACCAGCAACAATGGTATTATTCACCACTTCAGCCTTACCTGTCTTCGGATCTACCTTAGCAACAATAGCATCCAAGTTGGCCTTATCTGACACCGTCAAACCAACAGTCGCTTCTGTCAGAATTGGCACTGGATTGGTATCTTTCAGACTTGGATCCATAGCCAAATTATCAGCCTGTTTCACAGGAACATTGATGGTTTCAGAAGTACCATCTGGGTAAGTCACTGTCACTGGAACAACTGGTTTGTTGGTCAATGGATCGTTGGCAACAACTGCACCATCCGCAACCTCAGCTGTCGTACCTGCTGGCAACTTGCTCAAGTCAACCTTAGCAGCAATAGCTTCCTTGTCCATTGGGTTGTTGATTGCTACACCTGGAGTTGGATCGATGGCTACCAAAACTTCAGCTGGTTTGCCAACTTCTGGATCTTTCAGGCTTGGAGTATTTGTCTGGTTATCTGCTTGTTTCACAGGAACTGGGACAATATCTTTAGTGCCATCTGGGTAGGTCACTTCTACATTGACAACAGGATTGCCAGCTTGATCCAGAACCACCTTAGCAGGTTCTGCTACTTTGACAGATTGAGGAGGGTTTGGAAGACCAGCTACATTGACCTTGTCTGTAATCAGTTTCTTATCTGCATCTGTCTCTACTGGAGTATTTTCAGCGACTGGAACACTGATTGGAGCTGGTTTTTCAGGAGCTGTAACCGTTGGGGTGTTGGCTTCATTGTCCTTCTGGTTAACTGGAACAGGAATCACTTCGCTGGTCTTATCTGGGTAAGTCACTGTTACTTCAACGAATGCCTTGCCATCAACCACCTTCACTGGTGATGTGATTTCCTTAGTAACCTTAGGAGCCTGACCACCATCTACAGCTGGGACTGTCACACTATTTAGGATAGCTGGCTTATCAGCTTCCGCAATCGGTGCATCTGGCGCATCTGAACCAGTAATGGCTACCGGTGCTTCTGCAGCTGGTGCTGTTGGGGTGTAGGTCTCGCTATCTTTCTGGTCAACTGGAACCTTGATGATTTCAGAAGTACCGTCTGGGTAGCTTACAAGAACTGGGACAACTGGTTTGTCACCATCAAGCTCAACCTTAGCTCCATCTGGAACCTTAGCTGTGGTATTTTCTGGCAACTTGCTCAAGTCAACCTTAGCCGCAATAGCTGCCTTATCTGTATCTTGTACAGGTGTTTCAGCCTTAGCTGGTGTATCGGTCAAGACAGGTTGATCCGCATCTGTCAAGCTTGGTGTGTGCTTCACACTGTCTTTTTGAACTACAGGAACATAAACTGTATCTGTCGTATTGTCTGGATAAGTCACGGTCACTGGAACAACTGGTGTACCATTTCGATCAATAACCTTGGCATCTGCTGGTAGGCTTGCTTGACCACCTGAACCTTCTGGAATCACCACAGTATCCTTGATGGCTTTCTTATCATCTTCTGACAAGGTGCCGTCTTGAACAGCTGGTGCATCCACTTGAACAGCCTTTTCTGGTACTGTTGGGTTGTGGGTTTCGTTATCTTTCTGGTTAACAGGGACATTGACGGTTTCAGAAGTGCCGTCTGGGTAGCTTACCTTCACTGTCACATACGGACCATCTGGGCCTTCTGTCACTGGCGAAGCGATTTCCTTAGTTACTTGAGGAACTTGACCACCATCTACAGCAGGAACTGTCACGCTATCAAGGATCGCTGCCTTATCTGTAGGATCAGTGATTTCTGTACCTTGAGTTTGTGGAGAAGTAATCGCTACAGCATTGTCCTTGTCCGGTGCTTCTGGGTTGTAAGTCAAGTCATCCTTCTGGTCAACTGGAACCTTGATGATTTCAGAAGTACCGTCTGGGTAGCTTACAAGAACTGGGACAACTGGCTTGCCATTTTCAAGCTCAACCACAGAATCATCTGGCACCTTAGTCTCTGTACCTGGAGGAAGAGTTGTCTTATCAACCTTGGCTGCAATAGCTGCCTTATCAGTTTCTTGAACTGGCTCATTTGCCTTAGCAGGTGTGTCGGTCAAAACTGGGCTGTTTGCCTCTGTCAATACTGGGGTATGCTTGGTGCTGTCTTTTTGGACAACAGGGACATCCACTGTTTCAGTCGTGCCGTCTGGGTAGGTCACAGTCACTGGAACAACTGGGGTACCATTTCGGTCAACAACCTTGGCATCCTCTGGAAGACTTGCCACACCGCCTGAACCTTGTGGAATCGTCACAGCATCCTTGACAGCCTGCTTATCAGCATCGGACAAGCTAGTGTCGGTCGTTGCTGCTACGTCCAATTGAACTGGCTTAGTAGGAGCTTCTGGGTTGTGGACTTGGTTGTCAGCGTGTTTGACAGGAACTTCAATCTTCTCTTTAGACTTATCTGGGTAAGTAATTTCTACTTCGACAACTTTCTTACCTTGATTTGTACCTGTACCGTCTTTGACTGGCGAAGCAATCGTCTTAGTCACTTCTGGCTTAGTGCCATCTGGAGTCGCTGCTGGGACATCTACATTGGCAAGAATAGTTGCGTCATCTGGGCTGGTAATCTGAGTGTCGTTTGTTGGCTCTACAGAGATAGGAACCTCTTTAGGATTTACCAAGTTTGGTGTGTAAACAGCTCTGTCATACTGGCGAACTGGTACCTGAACCTTATCAACTGTGCCATCTGGGTAACGAACTTCTGCTTCAACGACAGGCTTATCGCCAACCAATTTAACAGCTGCCTTTTCAGGGACATGAATCTCACCATTTGAACCTGCTGGTACATTGACACCGAACTTCAAGGCTTCTCTTTCTTCAGCAGAAAGGGTTTGACCTGGCGTCACTGGACTATCCAATGGTACTGGTGTTTCTTTAGCAGTCGCATCGTACTTGGTGCTATCTTTTTGGACAACTGGTACTTCTACAATGTCAGTCGTACCATCTGGGTAGGTCACCGTGGCTTTGACAACTGGATTACCGTTCACAAGCTCAACCTTAGCATCTGGTGCAAGACTTACCTCACCACCAGAGTTTGCTGGCACAGTCACTGCATTCTTGACAGCTTGCTTATCAGCATCTGATAGGGTGCTGTTGGCAGTAGCTGGGGCATCCAATTTGACAGATTCAGCTGGTGCTGTTGGGTTGTGGGTTTCATTATCCTTCTGATCTACTGGGACATAGACAGTGTCTGTTGTCTGGTCTGGGTAGGTCACCGTTACCTTGACAACTTGCTTGCCATCTCGTTCTTCAACCACAGGATTTTGGTCAAGACTTGGTGTGCCATTAGAACCTGTCGGAACAGAAACCTTGGCAAGGATAACATTCTTATCATCCTGTTCTGTGATTTGTGTACCAGTCTCATGGCTAGCCTTAATAGCAGCTGGAGTGTCTGGATTTGTCACAGTCGCATCATGCTTAGCAGTATCTCTCTGACGAACTGGTACTTCAACGTTTTCTCTTGAACCGTCTGGGTACTCAACTGTCGCTACAACAACTGGCTTGCCTGTATTGCCATTTGTGCCATCTGTCACACGAGCGTCCGCTGGAACTGTAACGGTTGGCTGACCACTACCTGAGTAGGTCGGAACAGTTACCGCTACCTTGACTGCATTGCGCTCTTCTTCTGTCAATCCTGTACCTGCCGTTGCAGCAGAGTTGATCGGTGTTTCAGTCACTACTGGTGTGTGCTGAGCACTGTCTTTCTGCTTGAATGGTACGGTCACCGTTTCAGATGAGCGGTCTGGGTAAGTGATGGTCACTCTGCCGTCTTCGGCAACACTAAAGTCTGTATTTTCAGGGAATTTAGATGTGCCTTCTGGAGTTTTGTTTGCCTCTTTGAGGGCATTGATCAAGGCAGTCTTATCTGCGTCTGTCGTTGGACGTGCGCTATCGATAAGGGCTGGAGCTGTGTCAGCTGGTGGGGCAACCTCAATGTGAGCTGCCTGAGTTGGCCATGTAGCTCGAACCGTCACTGTCTTTTCTTGAGATACAAAGGACTGCTTGAAGCTATCTGGTGCACTTGCATGGGCTTTTGTGCGAATGGTTACTGAAACCTCTACATTCTGACCACTTGTAGGAGTATTCGTTGGAATAATGACATCAAAATCAATCATATTGTTCTGACCTGTACCAACGTCGAAGTTGATCTTAGGTCTAACATCCTCAGGAGTCAGTGCTTGACCAAAGACTTTTGAAATAGCTGTCTCTGGCTGGTTAACAGTGGCATCAACAATACGAACAGCGAAATCATTTGTCGCAGCACTTGCTTGATCTAAGTTATCCAAGGCACGAAGCTTACGGGTATGTTTGCCGACAGCAGAATTTGTTTTACCAGAAATCAAGGCTGCTTTGCCATTATTTTCCTTGTCTTTTTCACCAACCGTCAAGCCCATCTCATCTGGAGTTCTTCCATCCGGAGAGACGATTTGGACATCCTTAATTGATTCGTTGTCCATAAAGCCTCCCAACTCCACTGGGGTGGTCATATCTGTATTTTTGAAGACAACCAAATCATGTGGTTGGGTAGTTACTGTTGGAAAACCTGATTTAAGCGGTACATTTACGACTTCACTAGACCCATCACTGTACCTAACCGTCACCGCACCATTAGGAGCAACATCATAATTGGTATCTGCTGGTAGTTTCCCTGGGTTGGCTGCTTTAAGTGCATCGATGATGGTTTGTTTTTCATCCTCTGCTACAGTTGTTCCCTTGACTTGAACAGCTTCTGGTGCTACCAAATCAGTACGAGCCGCAAGGGTATCTTGATAAACCACCTTCACATAGTTCTTAATGGTTTGTCCCCAAATGTTGGTCGTGGTTACTTCTGCAAAGTAGGTACCTTGGGTTGGAAGACCTGCTACACCATTTGTAACTGGTGTTACACCTTGTCCATCATTTGTAGAGCTGTAACCAGTAATGGTACGGGTGTACTGAGCTTTTTCAGCTGAGTTGCTGCCGTCTGGAACTGTAAAGGTCTCTGGAACAGAAGTATCACCACTGCGCGCATCAATGGTCAACTTTTCAAATATAGCTGTTTCCGTCAATGGCTGACCATAGGTACCAGCCACAGGATTTGCCTGAGTGCTATCCACCAACTTGTCGGTATAAGATCTGAAGTGGAAGTAAACTGGCGCACCTTGCTTGCCATGTTGGTCGACAGGCTTGACCATAGCAACCCAACCTTGACCTGGATTAAGAACATTGCTAGGTGTTCCTGATAGGGTGCCGTTTGGAGACACTTTTATACCGATTGAGCGACCATCAATGTTTATAATATTGATTTCTCGAAGGGTATCTCCATCTGGATCCGTCATCTTAAGGAAGCCCATATTGCCAGCTTCAAGTTCTTGTCTGGTCTTACTTGCACGACCTTCTGGAATTGATTGGTTTGCAAATACGAAGACAGTTGGACGGTTGTAGTCCGTACGATTATTATCTGGAATTTCATTAACGCTGATCCAACGTTTTGGTCCAAACTCTTCAACATGTGCTACTGGAGCTTGGTTGGTTTTTGATACCTGCTGTGCTGTAAGCGTATCTGTCTTGCCACCATGTGGGTAGGTAACGGTTACCTGACCGTTGTTTGCAACTACGATCCGTACTTGCTTAGATTGCTCGCCATTGGCAACAGCGTCAATCGCTGCGATGTGTGGGTTGGCAGTTCTGACAGCCTGCTCAATAGCAGCCTTCTCAGTAGGCGACAAACTGCTTGGGTTGTTGACAGAGACTTTGGCACTTTCTTCTGGCACTACCAGAGGAGCCACAACCGTGAAGGTGATATTGGCAAAGGATAGGTTTTCAGGCATCTTATGACCTTTATTACTATCCGCTACTCGCAACTGGTAGGTTGTCCGTGTCAAAGTATTTGTAGCAGTCCCTGAGAAACCGAGGGTCCCAGTGTTTGAACGATTTCCTCTATTAGGGAATGGCTGAGGATTGGTTGGGGTCACTGTCCAAGCATTGTTATTATCACCATTTGTAATACCCAAAACCGCTGGTGTCCGTGACTCAGCATTGGCAAGTTCACCATCACGATTTATCTTAATACTGATAGAATCTTTATCAATATTTCCATCCGTACCAAAGAGAGAGTTGTCACTGATTGGAACGCTGATGTTATACGATTGATCTTTAATCAAAACATGCTCCGTCTCAGCTACCGTCGGTGCAATGTCATCCTTCATATTGTACCTGAAGGTGAACTGATTAGAACGAGCATTGTCTACGTTTGCAACCGTGAATTTCAACTCAAGGTTTTCTGCACCTGTTTCTTTCAAGGTACCATTTGGATCAATGGTTGTGAAATAACCAATTGCTTTGTTTTCTTTTTGTTCTGGATAAGCTACAAACTTGATACCCACCATGGTCATCAAATTCTTAGACTCTTCTGTGAATTCCACACTAGCTGGACTCACTGCAGACTCATTATCGACTACAATCATCTCTACCAGACCAGTTGTGTTCTGACCATAATCTTCAGCAGTTGCTGTAGCTACTGTATCTGGAGTTGCTATCTTTTTACCAATGGTGCTGACACCATGGATTGGTACATCACTGTAATTCGTTAGATTTGCACCACCTAATTCAGACGGTGGAGTTTGATCCACTACTCGTTCTGGTGCATGACCATCTAGGGCAATTCGGGCTGCCTGAAGTTTCCCTAGGGCTTCGTCAACTTCAGCCTGAGTTGCTGCTGGGTTAGCCTTGTCATGAACTTCTCTAGCCTTGGTAAGGGCTTGTTCATAGGCTTGTTTCTTGTCCTCGCTAGCATAGATATACTCTGCATTGGCTGAGTCTTTCACCTGACTAGAGCGATCAATCTCAGCCTTGAGGTTGGTCTTGTCTACATCCTTGGTGACTGGTTGAGTTGAGCCACCCAAGCCACGGATTGCATCGGTCAAGTCTGAGATCAATTGGCTAACTGGTACCGTTGGTAATTCTCCGCCTTTTGGCGTTACCTTCTTGGCAGCATCCAAGGCAGTATTAAAGGCATTTTGCTTAGCACTATCTGCTCTTGAATAATCACTTGACTGCTTGATTGTTTCTGCTTGCGCCTCCAAATCCTTCAAGTGCTTCATATCACCATCTAAGCTACGGGCGGTCGCTAATGTATCTGTCACACCTTCTTGAGATTTATCCGCTTCCAATCTTGCTAACAAATCTTCTTTTTGTTTGTCATTGAGGTTGGTAAGTTTGTTGATTTCTTCCTTGGCTTTGACATAATCACTGTAAGCTCGGGCTTGATCTACCGCATTGGTAATCTCTGCTGGAGTTTGGGCGTTATCAACCGTTCGGATAAACTCATTTTTCTTGTCTTCTGGTAGACCAGAGATAGCATTGATATCACGTTTGGCCTGATCTTTCAGAACCTCCGCCTTGGCACTCTCTAGGATGGCTTCAATCCGTTCAGCTGGGGTTTTACCATCTGAGCTGATGTCATTACGGTTGATATTATTGAGATTTTGGAGCAATTCATCCTTGTTGCTTGGGGCTGAATCCATATTATTAAGCTGATCCAGAGCGTTTTGTTTTAAGTTATCAAAGGATGCTTCTTCAATAATAGCTTTGATTTCCTCTGGTGTATTTGCGCTGTTGATTCGATCCAAGAAAGGACGTTTTTGATCATCATTTAATTTATTAAGACCGTTGATGGTTTCCTTGGCCTTATTCCTCATATTTGTTTTGTTGAGGTTCTTGGCTTCATCGAGTTTCTGCTCAATTGCAGTAGTAGCCGTCGCACTAGTGACGGCATTGATTGCTTGGGTCTTCTCATCATTAGAAAGGTGAGGAAGGGCATTGATTTCCTTGATAGCCACTTCTTTTTTCTTATCTAAGGCATTCTTCTCATTACGTGCCTCGGCAATAATCGTTTCAATAGCCTGCTGGCTTTGAGCCTCATCGATTCTACGCTTCCATTCAGCAGATTTACCGTTGATGTTACCAATACTGTCGATGGTTTTCTTAGCTTCATCCTTAGTTGTCTTCAATGGATCTTCTTGGTAGAAAAGCATAGCTGGTGTCAAGAGACCGTAGACTTGCGTATTGACTCCATTACGAGGTTTTATATTCACATTCTCGTATTCCTTAGTAGGTCCGCTGAGTTCAATCCCCTGAATACGCTTATTGTTGCTTCCTTCAACATATTTAATCTGAGCTGTTAGAAACTCTGCCTTCCAGTTTTGTGTACCATACAAACGTGCTCCATTATAGAATCCCCACGCATTACTCCAGCTTTGGAACGTTTTGTTCAAGCCGAGGAATGCTGTCATCTGTTCATTCCACTTATTAAGGTAAAGATCTGCATTCTCGATGTTAATCAAAGAGTCAACTGGTTTCTTAGCCGGCAGGTTTAATTGATGGTTTTCATTAGCTAAACCAACCATCTCATATCCTGCTATTCCTTGTCCCTTATTGACAAAAGCAGTCTGTACCGGCGAAGCTGTTGCTGTTCCACCTGTCGCATTATTAATTTTATAAACCAACTGGTTCATCGGGATAGTCTTTTGTGATCCATCCTTGAAGTAAAGGGTAGCATTGCCACCGATACCATCAGTTGATACCGTCACATTTGTAACCAGTGGATGTATACCATAGAAGAGGTCTGGGTTGGCATTTTCGATATTTTGCTTGATAGTATTCCGTGTCTGGCTACCTAGGTCTTCTAGTTTGGTCACCCCATGACGAGCAGATGGGTTAATGATGGACTTGTCTGCTAAAGTGCGGGTATCTGGCGTTGTTCCATACTGAGCCAAGAAGTTAGCATGACCATTAGCAATATCAACATTGACACCCAAGATAAAGTTCATCGGAGCGTTGCCATCTTTGACACGTGCTCGGAACTTGTAGACAAACTTATCCGTTGACGCTGGATATCTATTGAGATAAAAAGTCCGTGATTTGTCTTTAAAATCACGATTCACAGTTTCACGAACATCTACACCATTGGTGTTGAAATACGAGAATAGGCGGGCCCAATCTTGGTTATTCCACTTATCTTCACTTTGCCAACCAATAGTATCCTTGACCGCATTGTCAGGGCCTGTAATTTTTTTGTATGAGTCTCCTGACAGCAAGTCTGGTCTACCGGCGATGAAACGGGCATCTGCATAAGCTGGCCAAGTCCCCCACCAGGTTGTCCCAACAGATGGCTGAGTATGCCACCATGTACTAAAGGTTGTTTTTTCTTTCAGTGCCTGATTTCCACCGGCATTGTAATAGATTTCCCTAGTAATAGACTCTGGTTCGTAGAGGGAATCCGGAATATTAAAACCGATAAAACGGCGGTTAGTATAGTTGTCTCCGTCTTCGTTAAATGTCAAGGTAACATCAACATAGTGTACTACTTGTCCATTTTCAAAAACCTCTACAGGACTAGTGTCAATTTTAAAGTCTCCTGCACTTGATAAGGCTTTAGGGGAACCGTTACGAGCATAACGAATTTCCACACCCGGCTCATAGTCAGTACCGGCATAGACTTGTTCAACACCATTTAACACCATTCCACTACCGATAACCAGTGAAACAACACCGATTGTCAACTTACGAATACCAAATCGACTGCGCTTTTCAAAGTTAAAAGCTTCTTGACGATTCAACTTATTTCGTTTAATTTTAAACAAATTCATTTCCTCCTATTTTTGGCATTGACGGAAAAGGAACTAGACTGTAGACAATTAAATCTAGAACTAGTTCAGTTCACACATCTTATAAGTATCCTCCTCTCTTTTCCAACTGAAGCAACGACAAAAGGCGGAAACTTCTGTCCGAAGTCCGCCACAAAAAAACTATAGAAGATTAAAAAGACAGTCTACACCTGTCTGTCTGTCTGTCTGTCTGTCTGTCTGTCTGTCTGTCTGTCTGTCTGTCTGTCTGTCTAATAGTAAGATAAATCATAAGAACTGTCAACTCCTTATATCAATGCACTACGCTTATTTTACCATACATTTTAATTTTTTTCAAATATTTTTGCGATCGATTACAGAATCGCAGACAAAACTTTCGAGCAAGCGTATGTTTTATAGTAATTTGAATTAAGAGAAAGACGTTTTTGAGTTATAGTATCAGTAACCCATTTCTAAAATAACTTTAGAGTTCTCAAATTGATAAACTCAGATGTGTACTGTTTCTAATTCCTATTCCTTATAGAAAAAAGATTGCCCTAAGACAATCTTTTTATTGATTAAAGTGAGTTAGGATCAACTTTGATACCAACACCTTGTGTTGTTGTAATAGATACTGAAGTCATGTAAGTACCTTTAGCTGTAGCTGGTTTAGCTTTAGCCATTACATCGTGGAAAGCTTTGAAGTTTTCAACGAGTTTGTCAGCGTCAAATGATACTTTACCGATAAGAGCTTGTACAATACCTGCTTTGTCAGCACGGTAAGTGATTTTACCACCTTTAGACTCTTCAACTGCTTTAGCAACATCCATTGTTACTGTACCAGTTTTAGGGTTTGGCATCAAGTTACGTGGACCAAGTACACGACCAAGACGTCCAACAACAGCCATCATATCTGGAGTTGCGATAACAACGTCGAAGTCCAACCAACCACCGTTGATTTTAGCAACGAGGTCATCTTCACCAACAAAGTCTGCACCAGCAGCTTTTGCTTCTTCTGCTTTAGCACCACGTGCGAAAACAAGAACGCGTGAAGTTTTACCAGTACCGTTTGGCAATACCATTGCACCACGGATTTGTTGGTCTGCTTTACGTACGTCGATGTTCAAGTTGTAAGCAACTTCAACTGACGCATCAAATTTAGCGAAGTTAGTTTCTTTTGCAAGAGCAACAGCTTCTTCTACGCTGTAAAGTTTTGTGCTGTCGATTTTTTCAAGAGCAGCACGCAAGTTTTTGCTTTTTTTAGCCATGTTATATGTCTCCTTGTAATCAGATAATCTTGGGTGCTACTTAGTCAGTAACAGTGAATCCCATAGAACGAGCAGTACCTTCGATCATACGCATTGCTGCTTCAAGAGATGCAGCGTTCAAGTCAGGCATTTTAGTTTCAGCAATTTCTTGTACTTGTGCACGAGTAACTGTTGCAACTTTAGTTTTGTTTGGTGTACCTGAACCTTTTTCAACACCTGCAGCTTTTTTCAAAAGAACAGCAGCTGGTGGTGTTTTAGTGATGAAAGTGAATGATTTATCTTCATACACAGAGATAACTACTGGGATGATCATACCAGCTTGGTCAGCTGTACGAGCGTTAAACTCTTTTGTGAATCCCATGATGTTGATACCTGCTTGACCAAGTGCTGGACCGACTGGTGGAGCTGGAGTAGCTTTACCTGCAGGAATTTGAAGTTTTACGAGTTTTTCGACTTTTTTAGCCATGATATAAAATCCTCCTATTGTGGTTTTGGCGGTAATTAAAGATTTTTACCTCCCACAAATATGTGTTTTACACATACCTTTTCATTATACACGAATTTCAAAGAAATGCAAGCTTTAGGTTTACTTTTTTTCACATTTTTTATAGAATGAATGTATGTTTGAATCGATTATATTTTTAAAAATAGTAGCCTTTCTATTTATCTTTCTAACCTTGGCCATTTCGATAATTGCTGTCAAGTTTTTTAGGTTGCAAAACCGAGGATGGAACTTTGCAGACATTGCCTTTCCTCTCTATGCAATTGAATTTTATCTGATTTCGGACAAGGCCTACTATAACAGTCTACTGCCTCAGCTTGTCCTAGCCCTCTCACTACTAGCGATTGGTCTTTGTGGTTTCTTCCTTTTAAAGAAAAAGAATTTTTTATATCGCCGTTTCTTCAAGGTTTTCTGGCGAGCTAGTTTTATCTTGACTTTTTTGATGTATCTAGCTTTGGTTATTGCGGTCTTCACTTTAAAATCCTAAAATCATCCATCCTTTCATAGATGGCATAATAAATCCCCATTGCAGGCGCAGTGGGGATTCTTTTTTATACTAAATCAGACAAGGCGACGTAGATGTATAGTCGAATGAATTAGCTTTCAAACAAGGAACTGAGGTGCAGGTTGCTAGCACAGCCTAGTGGCTGTGCTAGGTTGGAGATATAACTTGCAAAGCAAGTCACTTCTGCAGAGTACGGCAATCCGAAAGTGACGATGTTTCAAAGTTAATTCAAATGACTGATATGTAAAGCCCTTTGTCAAGTAAAAACAATCGAACTGATTAAAAAATGAAAAGTATCTAGAAAGAGCCTAGTTCTTAGCTTCGGGCATTGGCCACTCTGATATTCGTGGATTGGTTACCTACAGGTCAATGGTTCTGCCGCGAGTCCTACTCTCTATAAGCGTGGATCACAATTGTGCCACTTAGTCGTTTCGTAGATGACTCAAACCTTGAAGTCCTAAACTCCTTCAAGATACTTTCCATTCAAACATGATTTCAATCCTTATTTCTGTCCAAATTCACCCAGTGATTTTGGATAGAAATAGGGATTCCTCATCGCTCTGCGATGATAAAACTTAATGGTCAAAAGTGTACATGAAAACAAGCGCTAACTTCAAGCTATTCTTCCTGTCATCATCCCCCAAATAAAACCAGACAATTCTCGTGCAATAGCTGTTTTAGCAACATTTTGTTTCTTATTTTTTCCTAGAACAAGTGTGCGATAACGTCTTCTTAAGCGTTCATTAGCCTTATCCGCATAAGCAATCACCTCCACTCGGTTTCCACTTTGTCTCCTTTTCAATTCTTTGGATTTATACCCAATCGTCCCCTTAGCCAATGATTGTGCAGCTTCTATCAGAAGTCGTCTCACATGGCTATTCCCAGCTTTGGTGATAGCACCTCTTCTCTCCTTGTCGCCGCTAGAATTTTCGCTAGGAGTTAGCCCAAGATAAGAAGCAAAATGTTGAGCTGTCGCAAAGCGATTAAAATCACCGATTTCTGTCACAATGGAAAGAGCAGTTAGTGTTTTAATGCCAATAAAGCAAGAAAGCCGTGAGACCTTCTCTTGATAACTGTCGCTTTGACCCAGTTGCTCAATTCGTGCATCATACCGTTCTATTTGATCTACTAATTTCTCATAGGTCAATAGATATTCTGTCAAAATCTCTGCGTAAAGTCCCTCAGGTTTTAGGGAACGGAGCCAGCGAACATGTTTCTGTGTCCAATTACTGCTTCCCTCGGTATAGCGAAAATCATGTCGGAGACAGAAGGCAAGAATTTGTTGTTTGATTTTCTTCAGAGCCACTTTGTGGTCTGTTCTCATACGGATATATTCTTTGACTTGTTCATCCTCAGCAGTAGGAATATGAACAGGCTGATAGCTACGAAAGGCCAGAGCTTTTGCGAGCTGAGCCGCATCTTTCTTATCAGTCTTAACACGCTTAGATCCTTCCTTCATTACCGTTGTAGGTGCCATCACGATACAGGGAATCCCGTGAGCTTGTAGCTGGTGATATAGGGTAAATCCGAGGCATCCAGCTTCGTAGCCACATAACACTTCTGCATCTTGACCATATAAACGACGAAGCTCATTCACATAGTTCACAATATAGCTAACATTTGGACTAACTTTAGTGCTATGTTTGAATTGATTGGTCATCATATCATAATAGCAGAGTGAAAAACTTTCTTTGTGAACATCCATTCCGATGAAAAGTGTGGTAAAATGAAACATATAAGACCTCCAATTGAGTGTGGTAATTCCTGTTAGAAGTTGATTGTTTTTTTATTCTAGTGTACAGGTAAATCCACGAATTCTCAACTGGGGGTCTTTACATATTGTCTATAGATAGAACTGACGTTCATCAAATCAAGTCAACAGCGTATGATTTTGATTTTCTAAGAGTATTAATTAGTTGTCATATTGATAGGCCTCTCTGGGCATGAAAAGATGGACTTATTCATGAATTTCAAGTGGCAGACCATCAGGGTCAAAGAAGAAGGCCATCTTCTTCCCATCAAAATCATCTGTACGAAGGGCTTCGTGTCGAATGTCCAAACGGTCAAATTCTTCCAGACAGGCTTCCACATCTGCAACCTGGAAGGCTAGATGGCGTAGACCTGTATGTTCAGGATTGGGCATGGCCGGACGCATTGGCGCATCTGGTTTGATGAAAATTTCCAAGACCATATTTCCCTTTTTGACATTGAAAAGAATGTCATTTTTTTCTGGTCGGATATGTTCATCCACCTGTTCAAAACCTAGTTTCTCAACATAAAACTCTCTTGTTTTGTCATAGTCACTACCGATAATTGCAATATGATGAACTGCATCAAATTTCATTATTGTGTTTCCAATACCTTTCTAGGTTTTGTTCCTTCAGCTGGACCAATGACACCCGCTGCTTCTAGCTCTTCCATAAGGCGAGTTGCCCTGTTAAAACCAACAGACAAGCGTCGTTGAATCATAGAGGCACTGGCTTTTTGTGTCTCAACTACCAAGGCACGTGCTTCGTTGAAAAGTGGATCTCCTCCAGCATCACCAAAACCTGCATCGCCATCACCTTCTGCCACTTCACCTGGATCAAAGGATTCATCATAATCTGCATCTGCCTGATCCTTGATAAAGCCAACTATTGCTTCTACATCATCATCGGATATAAAGGAACCTTGCAAGCGGACAGGATGGTTTTCATCAATCGGTTTAAAGAGCATGTCACCGCGGCCCAAGAGTTTTTCAGCACCATTTTCATCTAGAATCGTCCGACTATCTGTACCGCTTGATACGGCAAAGGCGATACGAGATGGTACATTGGCTTTAATCAAACCTGAAATAACATCAACAGATGGTCGCTGGGTAGCAAGAATCATGTGGATACCTGCTGCACGAGCCTTCTGTCCCAAGCGAATAATGGCATCTTCCACTTCCTTGCTGGCTACCATCATCAAGTCTGCCAACTCATCTACGATTACCACAATGAGAGGAAGTGGAATCTGTTTTTCTTCTGAACGGCTATTAAATTCTTCGACCTTCGCATTATAACCTTCCAAGTTTCGGACACCAATCTGGCTAAACAACTCATAGCGTTTCTCCATTTCATCCACTACTTTTTGAAGAGCTCGAGCAGCCTTGCGTGGGTTGGTCACAACGGGAATCAATAGGTGGGGAATATCATTATAGACCGATAACTCGACCATTTTGGGGTCAATCATCATGAACTTAACTTGGTCTGGACCAGCTTTCATGAGAATTGAAGAGATGATACCGTTGACAGCAACAGACTTCCCTGAACCAGTTGAACCAGCCACCAATAGATGGGGCATACGTGCTAGGTTAAAGGAACGGACGGAACCATTGACAGCCTTACCGAGAGGAATTTCCAGAAGTTTGTCTGGGTCTGTTTTAGATTGTTCCCAGAGCTCACGGAAAGGTACTGTAGCCACTTCGGAGTTTGGAACTTCAATACCGACCAGTGATTTTCCCGGGATAGGAGCTTCAATACGGACATCTTTAGCCGCAAGGGCTAGAGCCAAATCATCAGCTAGGTTAGAAATCCGATTGACACGGACGCCGACTGCTGGTTTGACTTCATACTTGGTTACCGATGGTCCAATCTCAGCACGCTCAACTACTACCTTGATTCCAAAACTGGCAAAGGTGTCTTCTAAAACTTTAATATTCTGACGAACAATTCGTTTTTCATTGGACTGACTCTTAGCTTTTATAGGAGCAAATAAGTCTATGGACGGAAGTTTATATGCTAGTCTCTGCTTAGGCTTGAAATCAATCTCCACATCTGTCTCGTCCTTCTCAAACTCATTTGGTTCAGAAGCCTGGCTTGCCGAGTTTGATTGTGCTGGTTGGTCATCTTCTGCCAACATAATAGGAAATTCATCTTCTATGTCTAAGTGGTCATATTCTGAAATAATCGGTACTTGAACAGGCTCTTCTTCGAGGATTTCACCCGTTTCTAAATCGACATGTCTATCTACCAGTGCCAAAGCCCGAGCTGACTCTTCCTCTTCCTCTAGACGAAGGCGTTCCTCTTCTAGACGAGCTAATTCTTGCTGACGTTTTTCTTCTCGTTCAGCCTTCTTCTGTGTTCGAAGCTCTGCTCTTTTTACCTGCGTCTCCACCAACTTATCTTTGGCAACCGCCAAGCCATCGGCAACATCATAAACAGACCATGGGCTTACAAAAAAGATACCAAATGCTATCACTAGAAGACCGATGAAGAAGGAACCGACATTTGCAAAGAGGAAGGAGACTGGCAGATAGAAGATACTTCCAATCATCCCTCCGCCTAGAAATGCTGTTACCTGAAACTTAGCTAGGTCTGACAAGGCCAATTTTAGAGTATGACCGAATAAGTCACTCCCTTGATAGGTCCAGTCTAAGTAAGCCTGAAATTCAATCAATAACCCGATAACAATCAGCCAGAAGCCCGATATGGTCCCTTCTCTTTCGCGTAAGACTTTGGGAATAAGAAGGTAGATAAATGCACTCGCCAATAATAGATAGGCCAGACTACCAAATAATAGCCGGAAAATATTGTAGCTGGTCACTCCAAACACACCTAGGCGACTGGCTGCAAAGGCAATGAATAAAAGCCCCAATACTCGAAGGGTGATATTTTTAACACGTTCTTGCTGTGCTAATTCTGCCTTGGTTGGTCGCCTCGTAGCCTTTCCTTTTTTACTTGTCTTTCTCATAGATACCTCAACTTTCTCAATCTCTTTATTTTATCATAATCGGGAAGAATTTTCATGATAGAAAAAACCCTGCAAATACAGGGTTTCTCTTGGAGTGAAAGAATAATTTAGGGGGGACAATGTTATTTAATTGCCCGCTCACCTTCTACATAGAAGGTTGAAGTCAAGGTTTCTTGACCGTTGTTGACAAGGATTTCCACACAATTGGTGTCAACCAAGACCAACAAGTCTGTCGCTTTTACAGTAACTGCTCGGCGAACAGTTGACCATTCCTCCTCACCAACTTGCTGGATTTTGAGAGAGCTACGGTCGATATAGACTTCTTGGCTTTCCTTATCGTAGCCGAATTGCAGGTAATCTTGGTCGCTTCCAAGTTTTAGTTCCAAACTGTCTTCCAGTCTAAGAGAGAGCTTGCTTGGACCTTGGATACTTTGTCCAATTTCAATATCGCTGAAGGCTTCCAAGACACTTGTTGGCAGAACTTGGTGCAATCCGTTTTCAGTCTTCTTGAGAATGCGTGGAAGGGTCATCTGACCGTACCACTTATGGCCTAGGTCATTGGTCACCAACTTGCGTCCCCAGGTATGCATCCAAGCAATCATAACACGTTCGCCTTCTGGACCTTCGGTAGTCTGAGCTGCGTAGAAGTCATGTCCGTGGTCGATTTCCTTGAAGGAATCCGCCACAAAGACTTTCTTATCCCAGTCCACATGACCTGTCACAAAGATGTTGGAATTGATATTGATAAAGTCATTCCCGTCTTTTTGGTAACGCATTGGAGAGATAATCAGGTACTCTTGACCGTCCACTTCAAAGTAGTCAGGACATTCCCAGACAAAGCCTTGGTTGGCATCACCTTTCAAGAAGATAGACTCAAATTTCCAATCCGTCAGGTTGGGAGAGCTGAGTAAGACGATACAGCCGACATTATCCTTATGCTTGGTTGCGACAACAGAATAGTAGTGACCATCCTTCTCAAAAATCTTCGGATCGCGGAAGTCATTGGCAATGACTTCTTCTGGCAGTCCTTCTGCTGTTGCGACTGGATTCTGCTCGATTTTTTCAAAGTGAATACCGTCAGTCGAGAAAGCCATGTTCTGAACTTGGCTAACTGTCCCGTCTTCATTGACGATATGACCTGTGTACATGAGCCAGAGGACATCATCTTTGACAATGGCAGAGCCCGAGAAACAGCCGTCTTTATCGTAAGCTTTATCAGGAGCTAGGGCAACTGGAAGGTGTTCCCAGTTGACCAAGTCCTTACTTTTCGCATGCCCCCAATGCATTGGCCCCCAGACACTTTCATAGGGATTGAATTGATAAAAGAGGTGGTATTCTCCACGGAAATAGATAAATCCATTTGGGTCGTTAATCCAGCCTGTTTCTGGTGTTAAATGGGCGTGTGGTTTGAAAATCGGATTGACATTTCCTTTTTCTGTTTGAATAAATTGATTGGCTTCTACTACTGTTTTCACAGGCAGCCTCCTTTTAAATTACTGATTTTCTTTGTACTGATCGTAGTATTTTTGCTTGATAGCCAACCAGTCAGAAAGACCATAGCTTTCCAATTCTTTCAAGTAGCTATCCCACTCTTCTTCGATACCACCGTTTACAATCCATTCTGCACGTTTACGGTAGATGAAGTCGTTCATATCTGCTTCAACTTGGGCAATCTTATCCAAATCTTCTTGTTCCATGAAGACACGAGGGTAGATGTCATCGTTGGTCACATAATCAAGATAGGTTGCGTGCATCAAGTCCAAACGCCATTTCGCATCGTCTGGCATAGTTGTCACAGTTCCGTAGTACTCATCAAGAATAGCTAGCGGTCCACCAACTTCTGTCTTCTGACGCAATTCGCCTGGAGCTGTCCCCTCTAATGGCAAGTGTTTTAAGCTATTGGTTGCTTTGTCAAGTTCAAAAATATTTTGCTGTGTTTCATCCCCATAGGTACCCCAGTTGTTTTGGACCGATTGGAGCGGAGCGGAGCGTATTGGGCATCAATCCATTTAGCAGTTAATTCCAAGTTTTTATTTGCCGAGGTGATAACCATGCGGTCACGCTGGAAGCCCATACCGTTTGTACGTGTGATGTGCTTGGTTCCGTCAGGCCCTGCCAACACAGGCAAGATATCATAAGTATCGTTCATACCTGTAATGTTAGCTTTATCCCAAGTGAAGTAAACACCGTATAGATTTTCACTACCTTTGGCAATGTAAGTATTCCAATCTTGTTCAAACGCTTCCGGATCTAGAAGACCTTTTTCTTGAAGGGTACGCATGAACTCAACACCTTCTTTGTAGTCTTCATTGTCCGCTGTGAAGTCAACAGTTCCGTCATTGCTAACAACTAAGTGATCATCATTATCACCAACACCGAATGCCCCAAAAAGAATTTTGAAGTCTTCATTTCCTCCACCATTAATGAAGCCCATCGGAATTTCATCCGCCTTACCATTGCCATTTGGATCCTGTGTTTTAAAGGCTTCAAGGACCTTAATCAAGTCATCTGTTGTTTTTGGCATTTCAAGACCGAGTTTGTTCAACCATTCCTTGTTAATCCAAGCAATGTCATTAACGGTATGGATAGACTCCTTGCCCTCTCCTAATTCTTCAATCCATGGGAATGAATAGATATGACCGTCTGGTGCTGTAATCATGGAACGGTACTCTGGATTTTCATCCAAAATTTTCTTGAGGTTTGGCATATGCTCATCAATCAAGTCTTCAACTGGTACGATAACCCCTTGTTTTGCCCAGTTCATCAATTCCACATCGGAAGCACCATCATTATGGATGGCGTCTGGCAAATCACCTGAAGCAATGTCCAAGTTCCGCTTTTCACCAAAATCTGACTGGTAGTTTGTCCAATCGATATGCACACCTGTTTCTTCTTCTAAACGCTTGAAAATTAATTTTTCATTTGGATCTGCTGGAGCTAGAGGTGAACTAGCTGTCATGAACTTAAGCGTCACAGATTTCTCCAGCGGGAATTGAACATTTTTCAATTCATAATCAGGGCTTGATGCAGTATTTTTTGAGCCACAAGCAGCCAACAACACGGTACTTGCTAGAAGCGTAACAACTGTTTTTCCAAATGTGTGTTTCATCAGAAACAACCTCCTATATTGTTTTCTAAAAAATAATTAATACTTATTATACTCAATGAAAATCAAAAACAGACTAGGCGACGCAGATGCAGATAGAACTGACGTTCATCAAATCAAGTCAACAACGTCTGCTTTTGATTTTCGAAGAGTATTAACCTTTTAATGAACCAGCCATAATACCCTTGTCAAAGTATTTCTGGAAGAATGGATACATGACAATGAGTGGCAAGCTTGAGATGACAATGGTCGCATACTTAATCATTTCTGCGATGCGTTTCATTTCATTCATGGCGGCCTGGGCTCCAATCATGTCCTTAGCAGGCTCGCTTTGAATGAGGATTTTACGAAGTACTAGTTGGAGTGGCTCCAAGTCTGGATCCTTGATGTAAATCATGGCATCAAAGTAAGAATTCCATTGACCTACAAAGGCATAGAGGAAGAGCACAAACATAATTGGCTTAGCTAGTGGAATCATGATTTTCCAGAAAATCTGAAATTCATTGGCACCATCCATTACCGCTGCTTCTACTAATTCATCTGGCAAGCCTTGGAAATAGGTCCGTGCCAAGATGATATTCCAAACATTGACTGCACCAGGGATAATAATGGCCCAAACGGTGTTCAGCATTCCCAAATCTTTAACCAAGAGATAAGTCGGAACAAGTCCACCACCGAAGAACATGGTAAAAACGAGGAAGGCATTAATCCATTTTTTCCCAACCAAATCTTTTTTAGAGAGCGGGTAGGCAGTCATGACTGAGATAGCCACGGTCACGAAGGCAAAGGAGAAGGAATAAAAGAGGGAGTTGAAAAATCCGCGTAGGATAGACTTGTCTGAAAATACCCGTTGGTAACCTTCTACTGTCCAGTCCTTTGGATCAAAGCTAATTCCCTTGCTGACCAAGGCCTGCGGATCCATAAAGGAAGCGACTAAGATATAGACCATAGGCACAACTGTTATGAGAACAAGAAATGCCAGCAAGATTTTATTGACAATCAGCATTCGCTTGTCAAATTTTGTGTACATTTGTGTATTCATACGAACCTCCTATAAGCCTTGTCCATCATTGATGCGTTTGACAATCTTATTGACTGCAATCAGCAGGATAATATTGATAAGTGCGTTAAATAAGCCAACCGCTGTTGAATAAGAGTAGTCCCCTGACACCAAACCGATTTTATAGACATAGGTTGAAATGATTTCAGAACTGGTTAGGTTGAGGGAGGTCTGCATCAGGAAGGCTTTTTCGTAACCAACGTTCATGATGCCCCCAGCTGCTAAGATAAACTGAATGACCATAACTGGTTTTAGTGCTGGTAAGTCAATATGCCAGATACGTTGGAAGATATTGGCACCGTCTAGCTTCGCTGCTTCAATCAAGGCCGGATCGACATTGACCAAGGTAGCCGTGTAGAGTGTTGACGCCCAACCCATTCCCTGCCAAATACCACTGAGGATGTAGAGGGGTCTAAAGAAATCAGGGTCTGTCAGGAAGTTGGCTTCAATGCCAAACATACCTAGGATGGAATTGACCGGTCCTCCTACTGAGAAGAAGAGGAAAATCATACCGACAATGACCACGACTGAGATAAAGTTTGGAGCGTAGAGCACCAACTGAATCCGTTTTTTAGCCTTATCGCTCAATAGTTGGTTGAGCATGATGGCCAAAATAATGGGTGGGAGAAATCCTAGGAGTAGGCCGTAGACACTCAATTTCAAGGTGTTGGCAAGTAAGGTGCCGAAATTTGGAGAAGAGAGAAACTTGGTAAACTCTTCAAATCCAATCCACTCACTACCAAGCACCCCCTTTAAAGGATTATAATCTTTAAAGGCAATCAGCACTCCGTACATGGGAATGTAACGGAAGATGAAAGTCAAGACCAAGCCTGGTAGTAACATCAGTAACAAGAGTTTCTGTTGCTTGATTCTATCGAATAGACTAGCTTGTTGCAGTTTTGATGTTTTCATAAGAACTCCTTTTTGAAACGTTTCAAATTTATTGATTTTAGAAAGAGGTCTAACCCTCCGTTTTTTTAAAACGTTTCATTTTTCTTGTAAAAATAAAACCAACTGTTTATTGATGATTTTATTTTACCATTGTAACCGTTTTCTGTCAACCCCTATTTTCAATTTTTTGTCGTTTTTCCTTCAACATAGGAAATCGGCAAGGTGATTTGTTGTGGTTGCCCTTTTCTATCAATGATATCAATCAAACAAGCCACTGCTTCTTGAGCCATTCTTTCTAACGGTTGACGAATGGTGGAAAGTTCTAGAGAGCGTTCACTTGCCAACTGAATACCATCATAGCCAATCACCTGCACATCTTCTGGAACCCGTCGTCCCAGTTTTTCCAAAACAGCAAGTGTGTCTAGGGCCGTAAAATCATTGATGGTGAAAATGGCGTCAACCTGTGGATTGTTAATTAGAAACTCTTCGACTTGACCGACAAAGTCATCATATGGCTCTTCCAAGTCCAAGACATGACAAGGAAAACCTGCCTCTAAAATTCGCTTTTCAAAATACAATCTACGCTTCTTGGTTTCATTGATGGTTTTATTGTGCCCACCAATAAAGGCAAATTGGCTACCACCTTTTTCAATCAAGGTGTTCGCTGCTAGTTCTGCACCAGCTTGGTTGTCCGAGCTGACACAGGCTATAGCCTTATTCTCATAGGTGCGATCGATACTGACAAAGGGGATATTGGATGATAGATAATCATCAATAGGACTATAGGTAATGGCGATAATACCGTCCACCTTATTTTGCTGGAGCATGGTTAGGTAGTCCAGTTCCCGCTTAGGGCCTGAGATATTGCAAAGCAAGAGTTTGTAGTTCTTCTTGCTCAGGGCTACTTCGACATGGTAGGCAAACTCTCCAAAAAATGGATGCCAAACTGTCGGAATAATCAAGGCGATGGTTTCGGTTTTGTTCTTCTTCATGCCACGAGCATAGACATCTGGGATGTAATTCAATTCCTTGATGGCTGCTTTGACTTTTTCAAGCGTACTTTCCTTAATACCTGGCTCATTGTTGATAACTCTTGATACAGTCCCAACGCTTACACCAGCAACTCGCGCAACGTCTTTCATGGTGATTGATTTTTGCTCTTCCATGGTTTACCCCTTTCTTTTGAAACGTTTCAATAATTTACACTAGAATATCATTGATAGCGTTTTCTGTCAAGAAAAATTGACTTGTTAGCACATAAAAACACCCAAAAAGCTAGAATAATTCCAACTTTTGGGTGCCGTTCCAAAATCTTTTCTATTTTACTTGTACATCTTCTTCATTGGGTGTTTTGCAAGCACTTCTGGGTGATTATCGAGTACAGCTCTGCCTTTTTCCGTCAGGGCATAGCCACGGACAGTAAAGTATGGAGCCAGCTTTTCTTCTGTCAAGTTGTCCTTGAGGGCAGTGTCGAGGTCTGCCGCCTTCATCTTGGACAGGCCTGTCACGCCTTCTGCCTTGAGGATATTCTTCTTGGCAGTGGAGGTGATGTGGTCCAGCGAATCAAAGGCCGATTCCACATAAGCATAACCGTCTACGATCAACTGCTCCATGTGAGCAGGACCGTTGATACCATACATGTACTCAAAGTACTTGGAGTAGGGCGTCGTCGTTTCAAAAGAACCCAGGCTAATCCGCCATAGCAAAATTATATCACCTGGCAAAATACCTTCTTGCAGACGAACCATATTGCGTTTGGGCACTGGCTTAGCTTCTAAGAGCCAGGTCGCTAGGTCGCGTTCTGGGGAGATATAGGGTTTGACCTCGTGGTCTTTATACATTTCTTCAACACGATTCTGGAGTGACATTTACTTTACCTCACGAATTGCGTAATAATTTCCATCATTGTCTGCAAAGCTAATTACCTTCATGAAACCAAGGTCCATGACTGGATTCGTTGTGACACCACGTTCAACAAGTTCTTCGTAAGTTTTGGCTACATCTACTGATGTCATTAAGATTGATGGTGTACCTAAGTTTAATTCTGGCTCCATTTCAGCAACCTCCGCCTTATCATGAAGTACAAATTGTACCTCACTATCTGATTTAGGTGCAATAATGTAAGAAGTTTGGGGGCCTTGCACCTGTTTTTCTACACGTTCAAATCCCATTTTCTCTTTCCAAAATCGAGCTGAAGCCTCAATATCATTCACATATAACATAACTTGTCCGATTGATTGAATCATCTTAAATACCTCTTTTGCGTTGTACGAACATGTGTTCAAACCATTATACACTAGATAGGGATATTCTCCAAAGAAAAACGACTCTTAGAGCCGTTCAAAACCTAGGAAACGAGTCCCTTGAAAATGCAGGGTGCCTACATCTCCCTCTGCTAAAAGGGCATATTCATCTGAACGAAGGCGAAATTCCTGCCGTTTTCCCTCCCATTCAAACGTTACATAATAATTGGTTCGTGCTACTTCGTTACCAAAAACATGGGTTCGTTTAGAGACAAGCTTAGCCTTGCAAGATTCTTTGGGCGCCCGATTGTTGTGGTGCCATTCCATAAAATTTTTAATAATATGGAAACAAACCGTCGCTAATATGATCGCGGAAAAACTGTAGAAAAGGACCGTATGCCATACTAGGCTTCCATCTGGGGCAAACAAGTTCTCAAACATCATTATTCTCCTTTTGTATCTGTAAATATAGTATATCATATTATTGTTTTAGATACGCTTTTTATACTAGATAAAAATTGAAAAAATCCATATTTCATGGTAGAATGAGCATAATTTTGAACAAGACAAGAAAGGATTTTCAATGAAAAAAATACTAGCTCTTGCTCTAGCTTCGAGCATCTTGCTAACTGCCTGCACAAACAACTCGACAGCTAACAGCTCATCTTCTACAGCGTCTAGCTCTAGTTCAAGCTCGACTACGACAGCTGATACAACTGCCTCTAGCCAATATGCCAAAGATTTGGCATACGCCATTAACAATCCCAAAGCTACATTCCCCCAACTTTCCAATGAAATTGGTGAAAATGAGGCTGCTGTTAAAATAAAAACAACCGAAGGCGACATCACTATAAAACTCTTCCCCGAGCAAGCACCACTAACTGTGGAAAACTTTCTGACTCATGCGAAGGAAGGATACTATAATGGAACGATCTTCCATCGTGTCATTAAGGATTTCATGATTCAAGGTGGCGATCCTCTTGGAAATGGTACTGGTGGAGAGTCTATCTGGGCCGGAAAAGATACTACTATCGATGCTGGGAATGGTTTTAAAGACGAGATTTCAGCTTTCCTTTATAACATTCGTGGCTCACTTTCTATGGCAAACGCTGGCGCGGGAACAAATGGAAGTCAGTTTTTCATCAATCAAAATACAACAGACATGTCTAGCCAACTCTCCAGTTCTAGCTATCCTGGTAAAATCATTGACGCTTATAAAAACGGAGGCAATCCAAACTTAGATGGCAAGCATACCGTATTTGGTCAAGTCATTGAAGGGATGGACATCGTGGATAAAATCGCTTCAGTCGAAACAGACACTAGCGATAAACCTAAAACAGATGTTAAGATTGAGTCAATTGAGATCATTAAAGACTACACTAACTAGGTCAGACCAATAAAAAATGAAAACTTGAGAATTTCCTCAAGTTTTCATTTTTTATTACAATTGCTTTCCTTGTTTTCCATTATATAAACCCTTGAATACTTGATAGAGGATTGGTACAGCAATGATGGTCGTAATTGCAGTGCCATAGGTTCCTAAGATTCTACCCAAAGCTGCGAGGAAGGAAGCTGAGAAGGTTAACCCTCCGACAAAACTTCCCGTTAATGTATACTTCAATAGGTTCAAGATAATTTTTGTAATTGCCGCAACAATTCCAACCAAAATAATATTGGTTAAGCGATCATTTTCCTTGAGGAATTTCTCGTAAAACAAATGCAAAATGAAGCAGACGATGAGCGATTCTAAAATGGTAATCCAGGCAACGGAAGCATATCCCGACAGTAAATCAAAGATGCCTAGACCGAGTGAGGCTGCCAGCGCCCCTTTTTTGGCACCAAAGATTAATACTCCTACTACCACCAGAGCATTGCCTAGATGGACAAATTGACTCCCAAAAGGAATACGAATAAAGAAGACAACCACACAAATAAGGGCTGCAAATAGGCTAATTTCTGTTAATTGACGTAATTGACTCTGTTTCATAATTTCTCCTTTAATGTTTGAAATGCCTGTTGTAATTCTGCTAAAAATGGTTCGAAGTAAATCCCAAATTTCAAGTCTCTATCCAAAGCGAGAGTACGCTCTAAGCTCTTGTCGATAAAATCTAAAGCTAGAGGGATAGCTTGATGGAGATTGATTTGTTGGATGGTTGCTACTGCCAACAAGGTAGATAGAATGTCACCTGTTCCAAAGAAATTTGCTGGATATTTTTTAGACATATAGGTAGTTATTTCCCCTGTTTTCTGCTGAAAATAGACTACACCTATTTGGCTATCATCAAAGGAAATCCCTGTCAGTACAATATCTGCAGACACATGCTCTGCTAAAGCTTCCAGTAAGTCCTCAATAGCCGCCCTATCGTAGCAAGTTCCCAAATAATCCCTCCCTGTCAAAAAAGCTGCCTCTGTTACATTTGGGAGAATGAGCTTTGCCGACTGGATCAACTCTTTCATGGCTTCTACATAGGTAGATGTGAAACCTGAATACAACTTCCCTCCATCCCCCATGACCGGATCAACAATCAATGGTGTCTCTGTTTGTTTAGCATACATAGCCAATTGACTTAGTTGCTGAGGATTTCTACAGTAGCCAGACAAGATGCCTGCCAACTCCAAATTCAAGTTCTTCCACTGTTCAAAATAGGCTCGATTCAAGTCAGTCATATCTTCAACGACAACATCTGGAAAACCACCCGTATGAGAAGAAAGAAGTACCGTTGGTAAAAGAATCGTTTCTACCTGACAGGCTGCTGCAATTGGGATGCTAGTGGCTAGGGCAACCTTACCCACACCGGGCAAATCATTTGCAAGCAATAATCGCTGAACCATAACAACCTCCTAAATTATTTTTCTTAAACAAAATTGTAAAGTATTTTCACGAGCTTTTCAATAACTCTTATCAGAAATTGTATGGGGACAGATGGCTGAAACCTTATAATATCGGGCTCAAATTACTGCATAAGAAAAACAGTAACAACTTTTTGCTACTGCCATCCTATTTCAATGTATTGTTGTCAAAATCTGCTTAATTTTTCTCCAGAAAGGCAATCAGGATCTGGGCAGAACGTTCTCCTGCTTGAATGATAAATTCATCAAAGGTGATATTGGCATCTCCCTGAGCTGTGTCACTCATGGCACGGATAACCAAGAATGGCTTACCTGTATTGACAGCCGCTTGGGCGATGGCCGCTCCCTCCATCTCCACAGCCAGAACTTCTGGAAAATGTTCCTTGATGCTGGCAATCCTATCTTGACCTGCGATAAAACTGTCACCTGTCACAATCAGACCCACATGGCTAATCATTTCCTGCTCTGCTAAAACGGTTCTTAGCTGTTCTAACAAGACTTGGTCGGCTGGATAATACAATTCCTGCCCTGCCATTTGCCCGTAAGCATAGCCGAAAGCCGTTACATCCACATCGTGGTAAGCCAATTGATTCGCTACAACCACATCACCGATAGCAATACCTTCGGCAACAGCTCCTGCCGAACCTGTATTGACAATGACATCAACCGAAAAACGATCTGCCAAAGCAGCTACGGACATAGCTGACATAACCTTACCGATACCTGACTGAACAAGAACAACTTCATGTTGACCGATTCGTCCCTGATAGTAAGTTCGACCCAAGACATCGATTTCAGTTGCATCTTGTAGATGTTCGACCAAAATCTTTAATTCCTGAGGCATGGCTGCGATAATTCCAAATTTCATCTCTTCTCCTAAATAAATAATACTGCAATGATAAACATTATCAGTAAGATGATGACCCAAAAAAGGATTTTGTTTACCTTACTGCGGAAAGCTTCTCGCTTGATGGTTTCGATACGGCGACTTTTTACTACAGTAGGTTTGACCGGGATTCGGATCGTTTGTCCCTCTTCATATCCCTGATAATCTTCTTCTAGATATGGATCGAATAGAGCATCATCCATTGATATATCCTGGTTTGGACGATAGTGTCCAAACTGGCTAGATTGGTCGGAATACTGTTTCTTTTTCGCTTTCTCTAAAATTTCATCCGTCAACAAGGGCTTGCCCATTGCTAGTTTCCTACTTTCTCATGAGTTGTAAATATTGGATAGCCATGATGGTCTTTGCATCACAAATATCGCCAGTAGCCAACAAGTTCAAAGCCTCTTCCAAGGTTACCTCATGTAATTCGATAACCTCATCTTCATCCATTGGACGAGGATTTTCAACCTTGATAAGGTTATCTGCTAAATAAAGGCGAATTCGTTCATTACAGAAACCGATGGCTGAATAGAAATCTGCCAACAAGATCAGTTTGTCACTAGTATAGCCTGTTTCTTCTTCTAATTCACGCAAAGCAGCATCTTCAAGCGTATCTTCTTCGCCTAGCTCCAACTTTCCTGCTGGAATTTCATAGATAGCCCGCTCGATAGCCTTGCGGTATTGTTTAACCAAAATCATCTTACCCTCTGGAGTAACTGCTAAGACACAGACCGCTCCCTTGTGGAAAATCAGTTCGCGCTTACCAGTTCCACCATTTGGCAAGGCAACATCATCTACTACTACATCAAAAATGTGCCCTTTAAAAATTTCTGTCCGCTCAATGGTTTTTTCTTCAAAATTCATACGATTACCTATTTTTGATTTGGATGGAACGGAAAACGAGTCGCATAACCTTCTTTATTTTCTTGACGACCACGACCAATACCGATGGCATCCTCTGGAATGTCTTTTGTAATGACAGAACCTGCAGCCAACAAGGCGTTGTCCCCAATAGTTACCGGTGCGATGATGGTTGAGTTTGAACCGATAAAGGCATTGTCGCCAATGGTAGTCTTGAATTTATTTTTACCATCATAATTAACCGTAATAGTTCCTGCACCGACATTAACATTGCTACCGATGGTCGCATTGCCCAAATAAGTCAAGTGACCTGATTTGGTTCCCTCACCAAGTGTAGAAGCCTTAACTTCTACAAAGTTTCCAACGTGAACATCTTTTTTCAGAAGACTATCTGGACGGATATGAGCATAAGGCCCCACTGTCACACCCTCTTCGATAACAGATTCTTCAATGTCTGAGTTGCTAATGACCACATCTGCAGCGATTTTAGAATCACGTACACGAGTACCATTGGTTAAAACAGTACGTTCACCAATTACCGTTTGCCCCTTCAAGACAACGTTGGCTTCGATAACTGCTTCTGCACCGATTTCCACATCGATGTCAATATAAGTCGCTTCTGGATTGACAAAGGTGACGCCGTTAATCATGTGTTTTTCATTAATCCGCTTGCGCATAACTGCCTCTGCAGTCGCAAGAGCTACACGGTCGTTAACACCCAGGCTTTCATCAAAGTCTTTGAGGACATAGGCCCCAACTTTTTCGCCAGCCTGACGGAAAATGGAAATAACATCTGTCAGATAATATTCACCTTGGACATTGTCCGTGTTGATGTCCTTAAGGGCTTCAAACAGACGCTTGTTGTCAAAGAGATAGGTTCCTGTGTTGATTTCCTTGACCTGTTTTTCGAAATCGTTGGCGTCTTTCTGCTCAACAATCTTCAAGACTTCGCCGTCTGCATTGCGGATAATCCGACCGTAGCCGAAAGGATTGTCAGCCTGGGCTGTCAAGATAGTCGCAACATTCTTGTGGCTGACATGAAAGTTAATGAGGTTCTTCAAGCTTTCTCCTGTAATCAGCGGTGTATCACCTGCAATGACCAGAGTCTGACCTTCCAAACCTGCAAGAGCTGGCTCAGCCATCATGACCGCATGGCCTGTTCCCAACTGTTCTGACTGGAGGGCAAATGCTGACTGACCTTCGAGAACTGCTTGGACCAATTCTGCCTTGTGCCCCACAATGGTCACAGTCTTCGCAGGTTCCATAGCATCAACCGCACGTTTGACATGCTCCAACATGGTAATTCCTGCCACTTTGTGTAGGACCTTTGGCAAGTCAGACTTCATGCGAGTTCCCTTACCCGCCGCTAGGATAATTGCATAGTTATTGCTCATAGTTTTCTCTCTTTTCAATGATATACTCCTATTATAGCAAATTTTGATGTTTTTGGAAAATAGCGGAAGTGTGCCAAGTTTTAAGTCAAGCAAAAAGGAGCCTGAGCTCCTTAGATCGTTAAGTGAAGACCTCGCAGGCCGTCCTCTCCTGCTTTTTCCGTCAAGGCTTTTAGTTCTTCCCAGACAGGACCTTCTTGGTCTGTAAAACGTAGATTGGCGCCAGGCAAGCTAGCATTGGAAATGGCCTGAACAAAGCCTGACAAACTGGTTGCCAAGGCCACTCCGTCCTTACTGACCACATCTTCCTTGGTCACAAGCAAGGCTGACTGCAATTTCTCCGTCAGTTCTTTGCCGATTGTTTCCTCTTTTCCAGCAAGAATGGGAGAAAGTTGTTCCAACAAATTAATAACACGCTGTTTATCCATAGAATCCTCCTTGTTTTTGTTTTTTATATTATTATATCAAAAAACCAGGAACTAACAAGAAAAAACTTATATTTTAGGGTAAACTAATTCAAATTCTTCACAGACAACCAGCATGTCTTCTGAGAAGGTCAAACCTGCTTCGGCCAGCCAAATAGTGAAGGGTTCCTCATGGACCTGCCGCCAGTGGACCAGACTTTTCTCTTTTATGTCAGACAAGTTACCTCCCTGACGGAACTCGCCCTCCTTATAGGCATGTTCTTCCGTCACTTGGGAAAAGGGCGTCACATAGATCTTGGTGGTCTGGATAATGCAAACAGCCTGACCTTGTCCGTCCAGAATGATGTCATAGCCACCAGCTGTTGGAATTTCTTCTCCCTCTACTTCATAGAGGGCATGGGCAGAGCTGGTTGAGGTTTTGATGCCTCTAGCCACCAAATCAGCCAGTCGATCAGCTTCCGCCCCAAAAGCCCAGGCCTCTGGTTCAGGACCAGCTTGGGAATTGATGGCAAGAAATTCTTGCCAGAGTTGTGTAGGGGTCATAGGGGGTCCTTTCTAGAAATTTGCCAATTCTTCGCTTGATCAAGTAAAGCCTCAAATCCATAAGGGATTTGATTTAGAAGTGTTTCGGTTATCCCAAACTGGAGTATCTCAACTAAAGCAATTAATTGAGCATCTGCAATGTCATGAATATCTCCACAAAGAAATTGCCACATCCCATCTTCCAAATCGTGACTGATGTAGGTTATCGGTTTATTCTCTTCACTTATGTGTTTACAGATTACTACTGCTACATGAGGATTATCATCAAAGATCAACATCACTTTCCTCCCTACTTCAAACTCCAGCCGCCGTCGATGGTGATAATCTGGCCTTGCATGGAAGCGAGTTTTCCAGTAGCCAGCATGAAGGTCAGCTCTGCTATTTCGCTGGGCTGGGTCCAGCGTCCGATAGGGGTCTGGTCTGCCACCCAGTCCGCCAGGCCACCAGGCTCAAAGTCCTTCTGGGTCATTCCTGTCTGAACGGCACCAGGAGCAATGCCGAAGACCTGGACCTTGTCCTTGGCATAGTCCAGTGCCAGCTGCTTGGTAAAACCTGCCAAAGCATGCTTGGAGGCGGTATAGGCTGAGCCTCCTCCACCTGCTAGACTGGAGGCAATGGAGCACATATTGATAATGATGCCTGACTGTCTATCCACCATTTGCTGCAGATAGGGACGGGTCAGTCTAGTCACCGCAAAAAAATTGACCGTAAAGATGCGAGCTAATTCATCCTCCTCAATATCGAGGTGGGGACGGTAATCGTCTAGTATGCCTGCGGTGTTACAGAGGACATCGACTGTCTGGCACCATGAAAAGACGGGCGATAAATCGCCTGTCAGGTCCAGCTGTAGAAAGTGGAAATCGCCTGCCAAATCAGGCTTGCTGGCCTGATCAATCCCGTACACACGCCAGCCATTTTCCAAAAAAATCCCTGCCTGCGCTAGTCCGATACCGCTGGAAACTCCTGTGATGAGGGCTGTCTTAGTCATGGACTTCTACCCAGTCGGTCGCAAGGACGTCGCAAGGGGTCGGGCTCCACATGGAAAAGCCCTCGCCCTCTCCGGTTACGTTGATGAGGAAATAGGGCGTCGCCTCTAGCTTCTGCCCGTGGACCTCAATGGTGTCAAAGAGCTGGACGTAGTTCTCCGCCCCGCCCCAGCCTGTGCGAACGTACTTTTTCTTGGCCTTCAAGCCTGGTAAAATTTCTTCAAATGTCATTTGAAACTCCTTTATTCTTCTGTCTTTCAATCATTATACCAAAAAATCGGACTACTCTAAAGAGTTGCCTGATTGTATTTCTACACCATATTCTCCTTTTTCAATAGGAAAAATGTGCCTGCAAGCGTTGAGAAAAAGGCAAGAACCATAAAGAGCAGAGGCATCCAACCTGTCCAGTCCTGTGGTCCGTAGCCAAACTGACTAGCCAGCAGCTGACTAAAGCCGCTGAGCACCGTTAGCACATAGGCTGGAATCAAGGTATCTACAATTGCTGACTTACTACGATAGTAGAAGAGACCAGCTGCGATTCCTAAGATTATCAAGAGACTGGCCCACAAGGGCAGGGGAACTCCTTCATAAAACTGACGGCTAATCCAAAAACGCAAGACAATCAGCCCCACAAAACTAACCCCCCACGTCCCCATCAGCAGATAGGACTTGATTTTTGACCGTTCATAGACTAGGTTCTTTAGGATGAAAAAAGCAGAGCTGGGCAGAATGAGCGCCAGAAGCAAATCGCACAGCAAGCCCCGCCATTCTAGGACCATTTCACCAGTCACTCCAAACAAACCTAAGAAAAACCAGCTAATATAGACCAAGGAAATAATTCCTGTTAACCGCAGACCATAGTACCAGCGAATGGGCGGTAGGTCAGACAAGAGTTCATCCGCCATCTGCTTGCTGTCTTTGCCTAAAAAATCCTCTGCCGACTGACCATCTGCTTGAGCATCCAAGACATCTTGATAAATAGATAGCAAGAGTTCGGTCGCCCTCTCCTCCTGCTCATGAAAGGCTGACGCCAGTATCAAGTAAGCATGGAGCTTGCGCATATAGGCCTTGTTTTCCTTGGTCAACTTCCCCTGTAAGCTGCTAATAGCATTCAAATGTTCCTGTTGCTTGTTCATCTTACTTCTCCTTTTTCCATACCAACAACCAAACACCTAGCCAACTAGAAATTGCAGGAATGAGCAACAATAGTAAGTTTAGCCAAACTGGGACGGTCATGACCATATGCAATACACCGCCAACAATCAGAAAGAGATAGGTCGGTAAAAAGACATAGCGGACCAACTTTTCCTTTTGGAAAAATAGCAGAGCTAAACCGAGAACGGTAAGTGGCACTGCAAGCCCCCAGCCAGTCAAGACTAGGTCAGGTTCCTTGGGCATTGCCCAAAGACGAAGGCCACAAATCAGGAGAAAAAGAAGGGGAATGCAAAGAACGCTTGCCCAAACCTTGATTTTGCTGGTCTGGTAAATCAGACCGCGAATGATGAGGAAAATCCCTGCAGGCAGGAGGAAACTGAGAGCCGTGTCACACACCAAGCCCAGCCAGTTGAGCGAAATGGTGCCTGTCCCTGCAAAATCCATCAGCCATTGGCTGCCGAGGTAAATGATGAGCATGAGGCCACTCAGGTTTGCGACTTCCATGAAACCAATTGGAGGAAGGTAGCTGAGTAGGTCGTCTGCCATTTGCTTGCTGTCTTTGCCCAGAAAATCCTCCGCCGAAAGCCCGTCATTTTGGGCTTCCAGAACATCTTGGTAAATGGATAAAAGCTGGGCAGTCACTGCTTCTTCCTGCCTGTGAAAGACAGAGGCAATCATCATATAACCATTGATACGGCCCATATATTCCTTGTTTTCCTTGGTCAGCTGGTTTTCAATCACTTCAATCTGCTTGCGGTATTCCATTTGTTTGCTCATCTTATTCTCCTTTCAATCGCTGAACCTTTTGGACCAATTCCGTCCACTGGCTCCAAAAATCTTCTAGATAAACCTTTCCCTGGTCTGTCAGATAGAAATACTTTCTGTCTGGTCCGTCTGGTGAGGGCTTGTTTTGGCTGAAAATTAAGCCATTTTTTTCTAACTTCTGGAGCAGAGGATAGACCGTTCCTCCGACCATGTTTTCAAAGCCCAGCTTCCTCAGCTCTTGGACCAACTCATAACCATAGATTTCCTGTCGGGCAATGACCTGCAAGACACAGCCGTCTAGGACGCCTTTGAGCATTTGGGTTTCTTTCATAAGCCCTCCTCATCATCTGTAAAAAATCCAAACAATAGGTCTGATACTAACAGGATGCCTAAGATCAAAATAGAATCCAAAGCCCATCCAGTTATTATAGCCGTCACAATCGTGATACCTGCTAGTTCCAAATCTTCTCGTCTCATCTTGTCCAATTTCATATTTAATCTCCTACCTAGTTTGTAATACCAACTAGTCTGATAAAAATAAAAGTGATTTTCTTTGTCCTCTATCACTAGTTTGTTTTACCTATTAGCTTTGTATCTATAGTATAACACAAGGCGACTAGTATGTAAAACAAAATAGTAGAAAATGAGTAAAAAAATCAACACTACTACTCAAAGTTAGTATCAACATCTCAGCACAGTGATTGCTTCAACAGTCTGGGGAGAGACTGTTGAAGGTGGGAAATAAAACAAACGCAGTTTGTGTCCAATAAAAAACTTGGGTTGCCCCAAGTTTAGGAAATAATCTGTTTGTAAGACCGTGTTGTGATGGCATAGACCACTAGATAGAGGAGGAGATAGCCACCACAGATGCCTGCTGTCACCTGCAACATAAGCCCTGCATTGACCACGCCGATAGACAAAAGAATGGATGATAGCATCTTGTAGGCAAAGGCAAGATGGACAAAGGCAAGTAAGATAGGTAGGAAAAAGACGGTCAGCAATTGCTTGCGAATGGACTGTCTCGTCTGATCCTCATCCAGACCAACCTTGGTCATAATGACGAAGCGATCTCTGTCTTCATAGCCTTCTGAAATCTGTTTGAAGTAAATCACCAGCACCACCGCCATCAAAAAGATGAGCGACAGTAAGAGGCCTATGAAGAAAAGTGAACCTGCAAAACTGAAGAAACTACGCATCGCATAGGCACGATAGGCGAGACTGATGGCGTTGGTTCCATCAGGTAATATATTGGACTCCCAAAGCTCACTTTCAAAAGTACCGAATAAGAAGACCTCCTGGCTATTTACCTGTTCTTCTTCTGATAGACTGCTTTCAAAGCCCATATAATAGCGATTTTCGGCTTGATTTTCAAATATTGTCAAATCTTGAACAACAATGACCAGATACTGGCTGAGAAGGAAGGAACCATGGTCTGGTAGATGTCCTAAAGTCACATTCTTGGGCAAGACTTGGGCAACTTCCATCTCCTTTTCATCAAAAGTGAGGGTTTGACCAGCTTGATACTGGACTCCCTTACTATAAATGGCCACTTGGTCAGATGCCAACTGGAGTTTTTCTCCCGTCATCTTTTCATAGCTGGCTTGATCAAGGACAAAACCGATCCCAACTCGATCAGAGAAATCCATACCAGCGGCTTCTTCATCCGTCAAAAATCTTACTTGCTGGTTTGTCACCTCAGAAAAATAGGCTTGCTGATAAGGATAGACTACCTTACTTTCAACAGGAATATCTGTCTCTTCTAAGATAGCTTCCGCCCACTCCTCCCACTTCTCCGTTTGATCTTTTGAAGTGCTTGGTTGCATTCCAACATCAATCGAAAAGTCATTTGGATTTTGATTGGCAATATAATCCTTGCCACCGATGTAAATATTGAGCCCTCCAACCATGGTCACCAAGAACATGCTAGAGAGGATGGTAATGGTCGCAAGACCCAGAACATTTTTCCGCATACGGAAAATCAAGTTAGACACAGAAATAAAATTATCTGGCTTATAATAATAGGTCTGACGGTTCTTTAACCAGTTTAAGAGACTGATGACACCTGCGTGGAAGAGCAGGTAGGTCCCAAAGATAACCAGAAGAGTCGCTCCAAAGAAACTTGGAATAGCTGTCAGCGGACTGGTCACTAGTTGGGCAATGGTATAGCCTGCCCCCAATAAGATAAGAGCTAAGAGGGTCTGTAGCCAGAGTAAGCCTGATTTCTTATCCCCACGCTTCTTACCTTGAACCAGTTTGAGTGAGTCGGTCAAGCCCAATTTTCCAATATTAAAGAGGCTGACCAAGGCAAAAATCCCAAAGAGATAGATAAGTACAGTGACTAGACTTTTCAACTGGAAGGTTGAAGCCAAGACAACAGGCATCTGCATGGCTTTCAGCAAGAGCGCATAGAAGAGCTTATCTAGAGCTAGTCCCAAGAGTAAGCCTAACAGAATAGTGCTGGCTGAAAAGACCAGATTTTCCAAAAACGTCATCAAGAGAAGGTGTTTTTTCTCCAAGCCTAGGATACTATAGACACCAAACTCTTTTGACCTCTGCTTCATAACAAAACTATTGGCATAAAAGACCATGATGGCAACGGCCAGCATGACCACAATCATACCGAAGCCAAGCACTTGAATCACCCCATTGGCCCCCTTGACCTGACCTAAATCAGGATGAAAGGCAAGCGAGGCAAATATATAGGCAATGGCTGTAGACAAAATAGTCATCAGGGCATAGGGAAAATAGAGTCTGCGGTTCTTTTTGAGATTGGTCAGAGCCAATCGAACGGTTAGTCCAAACATACTACTCACCTCGATTCGCCATAAGTGTCAAGGTATCTGAAATCAACTGATACATTTCCTGACTAGTTCGCTCACCACGGTAGATTTGATTGTAGAGGATGCCATCCTTGATGAAGAGAACCCGTTTGGCACGACTGGCCGCTGCAGTTGAGTGGGTCACCATCAAAATGGTTTGCCCCTCTTGGTTGATTTTTTCAAAAATATCGAGAAGGGTTGCCGTTGATTTGGAGTCGAGGGCTCCAGTCGGTTCATCCGCTAAGAGGATTTCTGGCTGAGTAATGATGGCACGCGCCACCGCAACCCGCTGCTGCTGACCACCCGAAATCTCGTAGGGCATCTTGTCTTGCAAGGTCGCAATTCCCAGGCTATTGAGCGTATGAACGAGTCGCTTGTTCATCTCATCAATCGGATAGCGAGACAAAACCAGAGGCAAAAGCACATTGTCCTTGACAGAGAGGGTGTCCAAGAGATTGAAATCCTGGAAGACAAAGCCCAATTTCTCCCGACGAAAGACTGCCGCTTCCTTGCTCTTGATAGATTGGGTATCCAATCCGTTAAGCAAAACCTTGCCCTGCGTTGGCTTATCAAGGGTCGCCAAAATATTGAGCAAGGTGGATTTTCCAGAACCAGACTCACCCATAATGGCGACATATTCACCCTTTTCCACTGTAAAATGAATATCCTTCAAAGCCTCAACCTGTCCCGCCTTAAAGAGAGAACTGTATATCTTTTGAACGTGTTGAACATCTAAAACTGACATAACTTGACTCCTTTTCTTTTTCTACCCCCATTCTAGCTCATCCTCCGACAGTCTGCCATAGCCCTAGCTTTCATTTGCGTGACAATTTTGTAAGATTAATCAAAAATCAACTCCACTTCTTTGATACCGATACGCACTTCTGTTCCCCGACCCACTTTTGATTTTAGCTTTAGGGAATAGCCCAGCTCCGCAGCAATTTTCCGTGAGAGATAGAGCCCCAGCCCCGAAGATTGCTGGGTTCTGCGGCCATTGAAACCTGAGAAACCACGCTCAAAGACCCGTTCCAAGTCGCTCTCAGCAATCCCAATTCCCGTATCGCGAATAACCAAATCATCCCCATCCAAAACAATCGAAACGCTTCCCCCCTGACAATACTTGAGGGCATTGGATAAAATTTGCTCAATCAAGAGACCCAGCCAGCGTTTGTCTGTCTTTACGCTCCTATCCAGCTGCCCCAAGTCCAAGCTGGTATTGGCCTGAATGAAAAAGAGGGAATATTTCTTGACCAGACTTCTGACCAGCTCTTCCAAATTGACGGCTTCGATAACCAAATCGTCATGAAAGGACTGTAAACGCAGATAGTTCAAGACCAGAGCTGTGTATTGTTCGATTTTAAAAAGTTCTGATTCTAGCTGATGACGGACTGGACTACTATCTACTTCCTTGACCAAAAGCTGACTGGCTGCAATCGGCGTTTTCATCTGGTGGGCCCAGAGGGTGTAGTAGTCGTCTAATTCTGTCTGTTCCTGACGCTGTTTTTCAATCAAGAGCTTGTTCTGGACTTCTAGTCGCTCCACCTTCTCCAGTAACAAACGCTCACTGGCTGTCCCAGTAGCTACTTTTTGACCACGCCAGATTTTTCCAAAGCGGGAAAATTCCCTGACAAAATCCCAGAGGAGGGCGAGGAGCCAGCAGATAGTGAGCAGGGTGAGGGCGTAGAAAACCAGATTTCTTTGGATGTCAAAGAGGCTACTATAAGCCAGAATGGTCGTGGCAAAAAGACAGTAGCTGACCAGAAATAGCCAACGATGACGGAGCCAAGAAGTTAGAAAATCAGACAACATTTCCTTATTCATGTGTCCACACCAGGCCATAGCCTACTCCTTTCTTGGTCGCAATCACATCTGGCAGACCCAGCTCTGCCAATTTTTTACGCAGGCGTGCAATGTTTACCGACAAGGTATTGTCATCCACAAAAATATCACTGTTCCAGAGTTCTCTCATCAGCTCCTCACGGCTGACCACTTCCTTGCCATGTTCAAAAAGCACCCGTAAAATCTGAAATTCATTTCGGGTCAATTCCTCTACATCCTGTTTATAGGATACCTGCATGGTCTTCAAATCCAAGGAAACTTCTTCAAACCAGAGCAAACTTTGTTCGCCGACAAAGTCATAGGTTCTTCTGAGAAGCCCCTGTATTTTGGCTAGGAGAACCGTCATTTCAAAGGGCTTGGTCACATAGTCATCCGCCCCCATATTGATCGCCATAACAATATCCATTGGCTGGTCATGGGAAGACAGAAACATAATAGGCACACGGGATGTCTTGCGAATTTCCTGACACCAGTAATAGCCATTGAAAAACGGCAGACCAATATCCAGCAAAATCAAATGGGGCTGAAACTCTTCCATCTGTTCCAAAACCATCTGAAAATCTTGGACCTCTTGTACCTGGTAACCCCAGTTTGTAAGGTTCTTGGCAACTAATTGGCTAATCGTTTTATCGTCCTCGATAACTAAAATCTTTTGCATCGCTCTCTCCCTTTTTCATATATACTATATATTATAGCCTATAAATCACAAAATGGTCCGATTTTTCTAAATCTCAAACTAAGATTTGTCAGACCAATCATATTTCGTTATACTAGATAAAAAAGGAAAGGACTACTATGCCGAATTTATTGACCTATCTTGAAGAAACTCAATACGATAATTTTTATGATAAACCTATCAATAAGCTAGATATTCTGGCTCTGACCGAACTTTCCTACCTCCCTTTTGATAATCTGGTCCCCTACTCTTTTACAGAAAATGGTGTACGACTTGATCGGTTGGCAGCGTCCTTTGAAGAGACCTACAAAAATAATTTCCCTCCCTTTTCTATGGTGACCAAAAACCGCCTAGCCTTACTTGGACTTCTAGCCAAATCCATACGCTTCAAGTCTATCAAGGTATTTGGATTCGTTGACGATTATCAGTTGGAACAGGAAAAGCAGTTTTCAGCAATTAGTTATCGCATTGACCGAAAAACGATTGTGACTTGCTTCAGAGGGACAGATGATACTATTATCGGTTGGAAGGAAGATTTCCACATGACCTGATATGTAAAGCCCTTTGTCAAGTAAAAACAATCGAACTGATTAAAAAATGAAAAGTATCTAGAAAGAGCCTAGTTCTTAGCTTCGGGCATTGGCCACTCTGATATTCGTGGATTGGTTACCTACAGGTCAATGGTTCTGCCGCGAGTCCTACTCTCTATAAGCGTGGATCACAATTGTGCCACTTAGTCGTTTCGTAGATGACTCAAACCTTGAAGTCCTAAACTCCTTCAAGATACTTTCCATTCAAACATGATTTCAATCCTTATTTCTGTCCAAATTCACCCAGTGATTTTGGATAGAAATAGGGATTCCTCATCGCTCTGCGATGATAAAACTTAATGGTCAAAAGTGTACATGAAAACAAGCGCTAACTTCAAGCTATTCTTCCTGTCATCATCCCCCAAATAAAACCAGACAATTCTCGTGCAATAGCTGTTTTAGCAACATTTTGTTTCTTATTTTTTCCTAGAACAAGTGTGCGATAACGTCTTCTTAAGCGTTCATTAGCCTTATCCGCATAAGCAATCACCTCCACTCGGTTTCCACTTTGTCTCCTTTTCAATTCTTTGGATTTATACCCAATCGTCCCCTTAGCCAATGATTGTGCAGCTTCTATCAGAAGTCGTCTCACATGGCTATTCCCAGCTTTGGTGATAGCACCTCTTCTCTCCTTGTCGCCGCTAGAATTTTCGCTAGGAGTTAGCCCAAGATAAGAAGCAAAATGTTGAGCTGTCGCAAAGCGATTAAAATCACCGATTTCTGTCACAATGGAAAGAGCAGTTAGTGTTTTAATGCCAATAAAGCAAGAAAGCCGTGAGACCTTCTCTTGATAACTGTCGCTTTGACCCAGTTGCTCAATTCGTGCATCATACCGTTCTATTTGATCTACTAATTTCTCATAGGTCAATAGATATTCTGTCAAAATCTCTGCGTAAAGTCCCTCAGGTTTTAGGGAACGGAGCCAGCGAACATGTTTCTGTGTCCAATTACTGCTTCCCTCGGTATAGCGAAAATCATGTCGGAGACAGAAGGCAAGAATTTGTTGTTTGATTTTCTTCAGAGCCACTTTGTGGTCTGTTCTCATACGGATATATTCTTTGACTTGTTCATCCTCAGCAGTAGGAATATGAACAGGCTGATAGCTACGAAAGGCCAGAGCTTTTGCGAGCTGAGCCGCATCTTTCTTATCAGTCTTAACACGCTTAGATCCTTCCTTCATTACCGTTGTAGGTGCCATCACGATACAGGGAATCCCGTGAGCTTGTAGCTGGTGATATAGGGTAAATCCGAGGCATCCAGCTTCGTAGCCACATAACACTTCTGCATCTTGACCATATAAACGACGAAGCTCATTCACATAGTTCACAATATAGCTAACATTTGGACTAACTTTAGTGCTATGTTTGAATTGATTGGTCATCATATCATAATAGCAGAGTGAAAAACTTTCTTTGTGAACATCCATTCCGATGAAAAGTGTGGTAAAATGAAACATATAAGACCTCCAATTGAGTGTGGTAATTCCTGTTAGAAGTTGATTGTTTTTTTATTCTAGTGTACAGGTAAATCCACGAATTCTCAACTGGGGGTCTTTACATATTGTCTATACCAAATCCTTTGATTTTTACCAAACACCAGCCTGTTTTCACCTGCGGTTTGGCAACTTCTTTTACTTCCAAAACCTCTGGCCCACCAGCCTGTGATACGACAACAGCCTTCACAGGAACTTCCTTTCATTAGTCAAACTTTTTTACTATTATAACAGAAAAAGAAGAATAGTCAATGTTTTTGACTATATAACTCCTAATAATTCTTGATAAATCTCCCTATCCTCATCTTTGAAGACATTGAAAATGACCTGTAATTGCGGGTGGTCATAGACAAACGCTCTCACAGTTTTGATTGCAATTTCCGCTGCACGTTTTTGTGGAAAACGAAACTCACCCGTACTAATGCAACAAAAGGCGATGCTGGTCAGCCCCTTTTCCACTGCTAATTCCAAACTTTTTCGATAGGAGGAAGCCAGCAGTTCCTCGTCTTGAGGCCCGACCTCCGTTTGAATAATCGGCCCAACCGTATGTATAACATAGTTGGCTGGCAGATTGTAGGCTGGTGTTATTTTTGCTTGGCCTGTTGCTTCCAAGTTCCCCTGAGCCTTCATGAGTTGGTAGCAAGCCAACCGCAGCTGAAGCCCAGCCTGCGAATGAATCGCATTGTCAATACAACGATGATGAGGTACAAAGCACCCCAAGAGCTGACTGTTGGCCGCGTTGACAATCGCATCGACTTCTAGGCTAGTAATGTCGCCCTGCCAGAGATAAATCTGTGGCTCCACTTCCTGTAAGTCGGAAAGACCTAGCACCCTTTTATGAGTTAATTTTTCCTGTAAATAGGCATCTTGCAGGCTCCAAAACTCCGCTGGCATGACCTTGGGCTCCCAAATGTTCATCAAGGCTCGCAAGGTCTATCCAGAAGTCCCGCCCCGTGTAGAATACTCTCTGACCGAACTGGGGCACTCTTTGAAACCCATCCTTGATTCTATGTGGGACTGGGGAGAATGGTACAAAGCACAACAAAACTAGCCTAGAAAATTCTAAGCTAGTTTCATTTTATCCTTCAACTGTTTCTGAGGCAGTTTCGCTTGCTACTTCTGAAACGGTTTCTGATACAGGTTCGATGATGACATCATCAATTGTAAGCTCAATATCTTCAGACACAACTACAGCATCCTCAATATCTTCTTCTGTCAAATCCACTGTCGGAGCTTTAGCAGTTTTTGCCTTGATAGCTTCCAAAATATCAGCCGTTGACAAGTTTTGTTCCGCAATTTTTTCCTTGATTTGCTCAAAGGTTTCCAAGGATTTTTCCTTACCAGACTTGACCAAATCTTCTACTGTCAATTCACCAGTTTCAAGTTGAGTTTTTACTTCGGTAAATCGTTCAGTCGCTTGTTTGCCTAAATCTTGTGCCTTAGTGACAAAATCAGCATTGATTTCTTCATGGTTTTCCTTATAGTCATTAGCAAAGTTTACAACTTTTTCTTTGACTGTTTTACCAGTTTTACTTGCTAGAAAGGCAGCTGCAGCAGCTCCGCCTGCTGCCCCTAACAAAAGGCTAGTCCACACGCTACTAGATTTTTTTACCATTTTTGTCTCCTTTCTTACCTAAGAGAGATGAAAGAGTTGACAGAGCTGAAAGAGCTCCGCCAGCTTTTACAGTACTTGCTCCAGCAGACTTAGCTTTGACTGTCAAATCACGCGCTGAAGCATTCAAATCTGATACAGAAGTTGACAAGTCAGCTACCGCTACAAAAAGAGGATCAAGGGTCGAAACCTTACCATTTACATCTTCGACTAAGACATTGGTTTTAGCCAAAAGCTCGTTGGTCTGATAGAGAGTCACATTGACATCGCTGGTCAAGACCTTAAGCGTTTGCTGGGCTTCATCTGTCACCGTACCCAATTTTTTCAACAACAAAACAATATATACTGCCACCGCCGCGATGGACAAGGCAATAATCAAGACAGAAATTTCAATAATCATATCTTCTCCTTTAGGGTTGATAGAATGGAATAGAAGACTTTCTTCTCCGCAACACAACCATGATAATACCAACGAGGATTAACACCCCAGATAGCCATTGGGAAACACGTATTCCCAAGAACATGAGGCTGTCCGTCCGCAAGCCTTCTATCAAAAGGCGACCACAACCATACCAGACTAGGTAGAAAGCCGTTATTTCTCCCTGTTTAAGGAATTTGGGCTGTCTACGTAACACACAAACCAAGCCAAAGCCTAGCAAATTCCAGAGAGACTCAAACAAGAAGGTTGGTTGACGGTAGGCACCATCAATATACATCTGGTCTCGGATAAAGGCTGGCAGGTAGTTCAAACTTTCTACTGCCTTACCATAGGCCTCTTGGTTAAAGAAATTTCCCCAACGACCGATTGCCTGAGCAATCATGACCGATGGCGCTACAATATCCAAAAAATCCAGGGTATTAATAAAGCGATACTGGGTAAAGAAATAAAGGATAATCGCACCTGTAATCAAACCACCATAGATGGCAATACCACCGTTCCAGATAGCGAAGATAGATAAAATGTTATCCTTATATTCACTCCACGAAAAGGCGACGTAGTAAATCCGTGCCCCTATGATAGAAAGCGGAAATGCGATTAGAATAAAATCTAAAATATCATCCTGACGAACTTTCTTTCGCGGACCCTCTTTTGTCGCCAGATAAACACCTAGAATCAGACCAAGCAAAATACAGATTGCATACCAACGAATTTCTAAGGGACCTAATTTAATCGCAATAGAATCCATAATTAAACCTCTTCTCTATTGTGTTCAATTAGATTAGACAAGCGTTCTTCGAAGATTTTCGTTGCATCAAATCCCATCTGTTTGGCACGGTAGTTCATGGCTGCTGCTTCAATTACAACAGAAATATTTCGACCGGTTTTTACAGGAATACGTATTTGTGGAATAGCAATTCCTGCTATTTCGATACTATCGCCAGAATTTCCCAAACGGTCAAATACCTTACCTGTTTCAAAATTTTCTAAGTAGACAGCCAACTGCACTTCTGATGAATCTTTCACGGCACTAGCACCATATAGACTCATAATATCGATAATGCCAACTCCTCGAATCTCTAATAAGTGGCGCAGAATTTCTGCAGGTTCACCCCAGAGAGTAACATCGTCTTTTGCATAGACATCAACACGGTCATCAGCCACCAATCGGTGTCCTCGTTTAACCAACTCAAGACCAGTCTCACTCTTACCGATACCAGAATCGCCCTGGATAAGCACTCCCATACCGTAAATGTCCATCAAGACACCGTGTACACTCGTCCGCTGAGCCAGGCGACTATCCAAGTAAGAAGACAATTCTCCCGATAGACGACTGGTTGCTGTCTTGCTTCGACAGATAGCAATTTGTTTTTCTTTTGCAGCCTTGTACATCTCCTCAGGTATTTCCAAGCCACGTGCCACTATGACAACAGGGGTTTCTGGCTGGAACATCTGAGAAAGAACCTGATAGCGGTTATGGGCAGTCATGGCCATCAAATAAGACCACTCCTTCATCCCTATCAACTGGATGCGCTCTGGAGCATAGTAATCAAAATAGCCAGTCATTTCCAATCCTGGTCGGGTAATATCTGCCGTCGTAATTTGCTTTTGCAGGAGCTCTTCCGTACTGTAAGCACATTCAATCCGCAGATTATCGACCAAATCTTTCACATAAACGGTCATTTCTTCCCTCACTTTCAGTTTTATTATATTATACCATAAGCTAGGGGTTGGGGGAAAAACAAGGGGCTGATTTGGTAAAAAGAATGAGTTCTTTCTTTTTCTCACAAAATTAGCAAAACTTCTACAGATTAAATGCACTTCTCTTCCTTCGCTACATATTTTTAACAAATCTGTTATACTTTATATAGATTAATACTTACTATTAAGGAGAAAAATATGGAACCCTTATTTCTCACACCTGTTATGCACGAAAAAATTTGGGGGGGCAATCGCCTAAGGACCAACTACCACTACGACATTCCTAGTGAAAAGACTGGGGAATGTTGGGCAATCTCTGCCCACCCAAACGGCGTAACAACTGTCTCAAACGGTCAATATAAAGGAAGAGGACTGGATGACCTCTATAAGAATGAAAAACATTTATTTGGCAATCCAACAGATGATGTCTTTCCATTATTAACAAAAATCCTTGATGCAGACGATTGGCTTAGCGTCCAAGTCCATCCCGATGATAGCTATGGCTTAGCTCACGAAGGGGAACTGGGCAAGACAGAATGTTGGTACATTTTGGAAGCCGAGGAAGGCGCTAAGATCATTTATGGTCACAATGCCCAATCCAAAGAAGAACTCCGTCAGCAAATCGAAGCTGGAGATTGGGACAAGCTGTTGACCCATGTACCCGTTAAAAAAGGTGATTTCTTCTTTGTACCAAGCGGCACCATGCACGCCATCGGTAAGGGAATCCTGATTTTAGAAACCCAACAATCTAGTGATACAACCTACCGTGTCTATGACTTTGACCGCCGTGACGATGCAGGCAACCTCCGTGAACTACACATTGAGAAATCGATCGATGTGCTGAACATCGGACCTGTTGCTAATTCCACGCCTGCCCACTTCAAAGCAGGCAATCTTGACTCGACACTTCTGGTTGCCAATCCCTTCTTTACCGTATATAAATGGAATATCCAACAAGAAATCAAAATGGAACAGACAGTTCCTTACCTGCTGGTCAGTGTCATTGAAGGGGAAGGTGCCATCCAAGTCGGTGAAACCAGCTACCCTCTTCAAAAAGGAAGCCACTTTATCTTACCAGCCGATGTGACAGACTGGACATTTACAGGACAAATGGACATCATCGCAAGTCACACAAACTAATACTCTTCGAAAATCAAAATTATCCGTTGTCAACTTGCCTTGATGAACTCCAGTTCTATCTTCGACTTCGTTTCCTAGGCTACTTTTGATTTTCATTGAGTATAAGCATACAAAAAAACTTGAGCCTTTAAACTCAAGTTTTTTTGCATTATTCAAACCAAGACTTATTTATCTTTTCCGCTTCTTTTATCTTACGTGGACCTGTTCCATAGCGTTCCGCGTCCCTATCTTCCTTATATGGTAAAAAATAAGCTGCTGCAATATAGAGAGCAATCAGAAGGAGGAAGGATTTGCCTAAGAGGAGACCTGCAATAAATATCGCGCGTGTTACCCAGGATTCCCAGCCCAATTTATGCGCTATGCCGGCAAGAACCCCTGATACTATCTTCCCCTGCCTTACTTTATACAATTCAATTGACATCTTTTATTCCTTTCACGTAAAAGCCTCCTTGACCTGTTTGTACCTTCAAGAAAAGTAAATCATTACCAGATTTTTCAAACTGATAGGGACTATTTTTCTTTTTCCGGTTAACCAAGACATGTCCTGATTGCGACTCAATCTGCCCCCGAATTCCCTGGCCTTTGCCAGTTTGTAAAGTCAAGGGAGCCTGAGCTAGTTGCACATACAAGTGTTGGGGATAACCACCGCAAGTCGTCAAGCGAATATCCTGTTGTTTTTTATCCCTTGAACTGCGGATAGAAATATCTTCAAATGGTAAGTAATCCAAGCGAGCATCTGCCTGACCAAGTTCCAAATCCAGCACTGACATCCATTCCTGAGGCAAGTTGATTGTCAAACGACAGGCCAAGCCACTGCTGAAATAGAGGCATTTTTTTTCTACATAAAGATGAGGAAGTCTATCTTCTGGTGCATCTTGATTGTAGCAAATCTCCACACTAATCTGATTATTTTTAGACTTAGCCAAAGTTAGACGTCCCTCAGATAATTTTAAAAAGAGTGATTCAATACCTTCAAAACTATAGGATTGTTTCAATTTGGAGGAAGCAAAGACCTTAAAACTTGGCAAGGTAAAATTCAATTTTACTTTTTCTTCCACAAAAAGAAAGTCTGGTTCTTGATTCATTTCCTTAAAACAGGCACGCGCCTCTTCCTTGGTCAAGACACCTTTTTCATATAACTCAATTAAGCGTTCTTCTCTCTTTTGCGTCATAGACTCACCTCAATTCTACTCTAGTATATCACATTTCTCCACAAAAAAATCAGCCCGAAGACTGATTCTCTATTCTTTCAAAGTAAGTTTGCCCCTACACTTCCCACATCGGTATTTTTTTAGGTCAATGCGGCGCTTGCGCTGGTAGACTTGTCCACAGGACTGACAGGTATACAGCAGGCTTGGCTTGGCAGCTTGTTCCAGTTTGGGAGCATAGCGCAGGCCGTCCACAGCAGCCAGCAATTCTTTAAAATCCCTGTCTCCGTGCCGATAGCCCTTCTTCTCAAAGTAGAGATGGTAGTGGCAGAGCTCGTGGCGGACAATCTTCCGAAAGACTTCTAAACCTTGCTCCTCCAAATGCTTGGGATTGAAGTCCAAATGCCCATCCCTTGGAAAAAAGCGACCACCCGTTGAGCGTAATCGCCTGTTCCAGATTGCTACATGCCGAAATTCCTTACCGAAGTCTTGCAGGGAGACTTCTTGCACATACTTATTCAGATCCATTTGGTTTCAAGAGGCTAAGACCGATACGATTGCGTTTGATATCCACTTCGACCACCCAGACGGTTACGATTTCCCCAACAGCGAGGACTTCGCTAGGATGCGGTAAGGCTTGTTGGCGTCCATTTTTATCCCGTTTACGTTTGACCATGCGTGAAATGTGGACCAGACCATCCTCGTGGACACCGATATCCACAAAGGCTCCAAAGTCCACAATATTGCGGACCGTGCCTTGCAATTCCTGTCCGACTACCAGGTCCTTGACATCCAAGACATCTTGACGAAGGACTGGTGCTTCAAAGTCATCCCGTAAATCACGACCAGGTTTGAGCAAGTCTGCGATGATGTCCTTCAAGGTTTCCTGACCGACACCGATTTTTTCTGCCGTATCTGCAATAGCAACCTGCTTTAATTTTTCCTGCGCAGCCTCATCTAAGTGGTCAATCGCTAGAAGTTCTAACAGGTTTTCCACAGCCTTGTAAGACTCGGGGTGCACGCCAGTATTGTCCAAAAAGTTAGTCGCATCAGGGATGCGCAAGAAACCAGCTGCCTGCTCAAAGGCCTTGTCACCCAGACGAGGCACCTTTTTGAGTTGCTGACGAGAGGTCAGAGCACCATTTTCCTCGCGGTACTTGACAATGTTCTCCGAAATGGTCTTGTTGAGACCAGCCACGTGAGCCAAAAGGGCAGGACTGGCCGTATTAACATTGACACCGACCTGGTTGACCACCGTATCGACCACAAAATCCAGACTTTCAGACAGAGACTTCTGGTTGACATCGTGCTGGTACTGGCCGACACCGATGGACTTGGGATCGATTTTGACCAGCTCAGCCAGAGGGTCTTGCAGACGGCGGGCGATGGAAATGGCAGAGCGTTTTTCCACAGGTAGGTCTGGAAACTCATATCTGGCCAGTTCAGAAGCTGAATAGACAGATGCTCCGCTTTCATTGACGATAACGTAAGAAACATCTGGGAAGTCCTTGAGTAAATCAGCGACGAAGGCTTCAGATTCACGGCTGGCCGTTCCATTTCCGATAGCAATGATTTCCACCTGGTATTGCCCAATCAGGTCTGCCAAGTCTTTTTTTGCCTGAGCAATTTGTCGCTGACCAGCCGGCTCAACTGGATAGATGACCTGAGTTGTCAAGAGTTTTCCAGTCTGGTCCACAACCGCCAGCTTAGCTCCTGTCCGAAAGGCAGGGTCAAAACCAAGGACAATCTTGCCTTTTAGAGGAGATACAAGGAGCAGATTTCGTAGGTTTTTAGAGAAGAGCTGGATAGCTCCTTCTTCTGCTTCTTCCGTCAATTCTGTCCGAATCCGACGCTCCATAGCAGGCAAAATTTTCTTCTTGATAGCCTGCTGGATGACATCTTTGATGTAGTTATTAGACTGTGGAAAACGCAGCTCAAAGAAGCGGATCATTTTATCCACATTGTGTTCAAAAGAAACCTTGAGAACACCTAATTTCTCCCCACGATTGATGGCCAAAGTCTTATAACCCTGCATTTTTGCCACTTTCTCAGAAAAATCATAGTAAATCTGAAAGACTTCTTTTTCATCTGCTTCTTGATCTTTTAGCTCTGAAGTAAGGTTTGAATTGGTCTGTACTTCATGGTAGACCCAGGCCCGAAGTTTGTTGTCTTCTGAGATAGCTTCGACCAAAATATCCACAGCCCCAGCCAAACAAGCCTGAGCAGTATCAAAACCTTCACAGATGAAACTAGCAGCCTGTTCTTCCAAGTCAGCCACATTCTGCAAAATTAGACGAGCCAGCGGGAACAGTCCAGCCTCACGCGCCACCGTTGCCTTGGTCCGACGTTTTTCCTTATAAGGCAGGTAGAGTTCTTCCACATCTGCCAACTTTTCTGCTTCCTCGATAGCCTGACGAAGCTGATCTGTCAACTTGCCCTGCTCTTCAATCTTGGCAAGGACAGTAGCTTTGCGTTCTGCCAGAGCAGTCAAGGCCTTATCACGATCAATGATAGACTTGATGACCACCTCGTCTAAGTTCCCCGTCACGTCCTTCCGATAACGAGCGATAAAGGGAATGGTGTTGCCTTCAGCCGTCAAAGAGAGAACCGTATCAATCTGTTTTAAACTAACGCCCAATTCCTGAGCAATTTTCAAATATTTTTCTTCCATAGCTACTATTATAGCATGAAAGCGGTACAAATGACTCAATAGAAAAAGCACGTAGATAAACTACATGCTCTCAATAGCTAATTAAAATTCAGCCTGATCCGGGTCAAGTCGACCTTTTACTCCTTCTAGTTTATCCAACTTTGCAACTGCTGTCGGACTAATAGCCAAGCCATCAATTTCCAAATTCGCCTTAATATTTTCTGGACTAGTTGATTTCGGGAGAGGGAGAAAGCCTTTATCTAGAGACCAAGCCAATGCTAACTGTGCAACACTACAACCAGCTTCTTTAGCCAAATCGGCTGCTTCTTGGCTTTGGAAAAGGCTTCCTGTACCAAATGGGCTATAGGCCTCCAAGAGAATCCCTTTTACTTTGCAGTAAGCAACTAATTCTGACTGAGGAGTTCCTGGAGCTAACATAATCTGATTAGCCATCGGGATAATCTCAGCCGTTTCCAGCAAAGCTTCTAGATGGTGTTCCATAAAGTTAGAAACTCCAATTACTTTCACTTTTCCAGCACGATAGAGCTCTTCTAATGCCTTCCAAACCTGGGCATTGCGTTCCTTCCAGCCAATGCTGTCGCGAATAGCCTTTGGATTTGGCCAATGGATTAGTAACAAATCCAGATAATCCACCTGAAGTTTTTGCATGGATTCTTCTACTGAAGCAAGGGTATCTTCATAGCCAATCTTGTCATTCCAAACCTTAGTTGTTAAAAAAATGTCCTCACGAGCTAGACCACTATCAGCTATAGCTCGACCAACACTAGCTTCATTGCCATAAATTTGAGCAGTATCAATATGGCGATAACCAGCTTCCAATGCATAAGAAACCGCACCGTACGCCACTTCACCATCGGGTATCTGCCAAGTTCCAAAACCAATTTTAGGAACAGTTACACCATTTGAAAACGTATATCTTGTCATAAAAGACCTCCTATTTCTTCTATCCCCAGTATAAACTAAATTGTCAATCAATACAAAATAATGCGACCTAAAAATAAAAGACACCCGAAAGTGTCTGCTCACATTTATTGTATACTTACTTTTCAAAATTTATTTTCTTGGATAGTTTGTCGATAACAACAGCTCCAACTAATAGAGAAAGCAATTCTCCTGCTGCTGTTGTCAACCAAGTTAGAAAGAATGGTAAATCATATAAGACTTTTAATTCTAAAGCAATGGTAAACATAGTTGCCGCAAAAAAGAATGAGAAATAAAAGAAAGCCTTGTTAAATAATCCACCGAATAGATAGTCCTTCTTGTATTTTTCAAACAGGATAACTCCCAACGTAACGAAAATTAATGTCGAGAATCCACCCACAAAAAGGTCAATCACGCCAAAACCAATCAAGTTGGAAATCATGCAACCAATGGTCACGGCGATAATATACTTACGATTATAAAAAGCCAAGAAATTGAGCATTTCAGACAAACGAAACTGAACAGCCCCGAAGGAAATAGCATTCAATGGCGGTGTCAAGGTAAGAGCGACATAAATCGCCGCTACAAGAGCAATTTCTGCCATATCTCTGGCAGTCCATTTATTAGATGTATTCATAAAATTCTCCTTTAGCGAAAAAGCTTAAAATATGCTTGGGTAAAGTGAGCAAGCCCCAAGGGTCATTGAAAATTCAACAACGTTGATTAGTATAGCATATTTTTTCTAAAAATGATAGACTAGTCCTATGAAAAAACTATTTTATCAACTCATCAATAACGAAGTTATTCTCTATTTGATTGCAGGTGTGGCAGCAACCCTGGTTTATATGGTCACTCGAATGGGACTATTTCTGTTCATCCCATCCATTCTACTAGTAACTCTTTTAGCCAATGCAGTAGCTATCCTCTTTGCCTTTTGGACCAACGACCGTTTCGTTTTCAAACAAGCCAGAGAGGGTTGGCCTCAACGATTGATCAAGTTTGTATCTGCCCGCATCGCGACCTTGGTCATGGATATGGCCCTAGCCTATCTATTAGTACAAGCCTACCCACAATTGATTGGGCAGTTTGTCAACCATGATTTGACACTTGTTAACGCCATCGCCACACTCTTCTCTCAAGTCTTGGTCATTGTGGTCAACTATTTCTTGAGCAAACTCTTTATCTTTAAAAATACGAAATGAGGCTCCAACGGAACCTCATTTTTATATATAGCTTGATTTTCCTGCTTCATTCTTTATCTATCGCTGTAAATCTTGCCTTTAGCCTATTCAAGATAGAAACAATATCCCCATCTCTAGCATGAAACTCTTCTACCTGCATACTTTGAACCGTAGCATTAATCATTGCACCAATGATGAGTACTTGAGCCATAAAAATGAACCAAAGCATAAAAACAAGAAAGACGACAGCTGTTACTATTCTAAAATCCAGCAACTTATTAGCATAATTATCAACATAAATCGAAAATAACTTTCCAATAGAAGTCATCGTCAACAGAACAAACAACGTTCCTGGAAAAACATATCGAACTTTTTTTATCCGAACATTTGGCAAAAAGAAATAAAGCATAACCAAGGCGGCAAACAGAGCCATTAAACCTACTAACTGTGTTTGACTAAGAAGCCCCTTCAGCCAGGCGTCTTCAATAGGAACCAGCTTATTAATATAAGAAAAAACTGCCTGCCCGAAAGTCAAAAGCGTAATACTTAAGAGGATAATTACCTGCAGACCAATTCCTAAAAATATGCCAATCAAGTGCCCAATAATAAAATCACGGTGTTCATTGATGCCATAAGCCTTATTAAAGGCCTTCTGCAAAATAGTCATACTACGTGACAGGGTCCAAAGAGTTGTCAGAATTGAAATCCCTAACCATGATGACGACGGCTTTGTTAATACAGAAGTGATAAAAGATGAAACCGAAGGATAGAGCTTGTCTGGCACAAATTCAGCTACAACCGATAAAATCATATCCACATCAAATGGATAATATGGCAGTAAATTCGCAAGAGTTAGAAGAATAGGGAAAATAGAAATTAACAAATAGTAAGCTACTGCAACACTTGTTACATCGCTATCAGCAGAACGATAAAAAGAAAAGAAGGTTGAGCAGAATGTTTTCAAACCTTCAACTATTCTGGTTTTCTTCATTCTCTCCTCCTTTCTCATTCATCTATTATTCACGACCACACCGAGAATTAATAGGTCCCTTCTTCACCTTGACTGGTCAAAATAACCGGTCCATCTTTGGTGATGACAAATTGGTGTTCGTATTGACAAGACAAACCACCATCAAGTGTTTTGTGAGCCCAACCAGTCTTCATATCCGTATCAATTTCCCAAGTCCCTGTATTAATCATAGGCTCGATAGTCAAAACCATGCCCTCACGCAAGCGAAGACCTCGACCTTTAGTTCCATAATGAGGAACCATCGGCTCTTCGTGGAAAGTTGGTCCAACGCCGTGACCCACCAAGTCACGAACAACACCGTAGCCAAGACCTTCTGCATATTCTTGAATGGCTGCACCAATATCACCGATACGATTGCCAACAACTGCTTGCTCGATACCGCGATACAAACATTCCTTAGTCACGTCCATCAAGTTTTGAACTTCCTCAGAGACCTGACCAACTGCATAAGCCCAGCAGGAATCCGCACAACCACCACGATAGGTCTGGGTGATTTTCTTCATAGCCTTGACATCATTAAAGTTGAGCTTAGAAACATCAACTACCGCTTTATCCAAAGGCTCGCTCAAAACCATATCGACCTTCAGTAAATCACCTTCTTTAAGCTTGTAATGACGTGGAAAGGCATGAGCGACCTCGTCATTCAATCCACAACAAGTCGCATAAGGATAATCCATCAATTCTCCATCAACACCAATTTGGAGTGGCAAAACATTCTTTTCCTTACACGTTTTACGGACATATTCCTCTACTTCCCACATGTCCACACCTGGCTTGATAATCTCTCGCAAACCAATATGAATACCAGCCAGAACATCTCCAGCACGTTTCATTGCATCAATTTCTCGTTGTGATTTAATGGTAATCATTTATTCTCCTCATACATTTCTAAACTAAATTCAGCCCTCTTCAAGCTAAATTTTAGATAATTTCTTGTTTTATGGCTATAGCGGTCACTTCCGCGATACTGCGCAACCTGTACCAAACCAGCTTTTTTCGCCACCATCTGACTGGCCACATTTTCCTCATGAGTGACGATAACCAGCTCCCTCAGACCAAACTCATAAAAAGCTAGATAGACTAAAGTCCTCACTGCTTCCGTCATTAAGCCTCTTCTCCAGTAGTCTTTTTTTAGGAAATAGCTGAGCTCCGCAGAAAGTTGACGTTCATCTACCTTTTCAAAGCAAAGCGCACCAATCATCCTCTCCGAATGCTTATCAACTAAGGCCCAGTTTCCCAATGGTGAACGCATAAATTTTTCAACCATTGTCGAAAAAGCAATATTTCTGTCCTCCAAAGCTGGAAAGATAAAAGGAAGATTTTCGGGATTTGATACAATTTCATAGAAACTTTCTCCATCTTCAAAAGAAAATGGTCGTAAATACAAACGGTCCGTTTCAAAGTAAGCAAACTTCGCTAGTCTTGTCCAAAGTGTCATAGTGTACCCAAGGGGCTGAGAATTACTCCCAGCCCCAGATTGTTTTGTTTTTAAATCGATTACGTTTTGAGAAAGTAGTTCTCAATTAGACTCTCTAATCCTCAATCAATTGAATATCTGCACCTAATTCTGTCAGCTTATCAACAATATTTGAGTAACCACGTAGAATAAACTCAATGTTTGTAATTTCTGTACGCCCTTGAGCCATTAAACCAGCAATAACCATTGCGGCTCCCGCACGCAAATCGGTAGCTTTAACAGATGTACCAGTCAGTTGATTTGGACCTTCAAAGGCAATATGGTTGTTACGAGTAGAGATTTTTGCTCCAAGATTAGCAAGCTCCTGCACATGACCAACACGTTTTTCATAAATCGTATCAACAATCGTACCAGTCCCTTCTGCCTTAAGCAGTAAAGGTGTAATGGGTTGCTGCAAGTCTGTCGCAAAACCTGGATAAGGTGATGTTTTGATATTCACTGCCTTTAAGGTTTCTTGCTTTTCAACAAAAATACTATCTTCAGAAATAGTCATGCGAACACCCATTTCTTCCAACTTAGCGATGTAACTCTCTAAGTGTTCATAAAGGACATTATCGATACGAATACCTTCACCAACAGCAGCAGCAAGGGCAATATAAGTCCCTGCTTCAATACGGTCTGGAATCACTTGATGACGTGTTCCTTTTAGACTGTCTACGCCTTCAATGGTGATAATATCTGTACCCGCACCACGGATACGTGCCCCCATATTATTAAGCAAAGTTGCCACGTCAATAATTTCAGGTTCACGCGCCGCATTTTCAATAACTGTACGGCCTTCTGCTTTGACAGCTGCTAAGATAGTATTAATGGTCGCACCAACGCTGACAACATCCATGAAGATATGTGCCCCTTGAATACGCTGACCATTAGTTGCCAACCGCATATAGTCACCTTCATAGGTTGTCTCAGCTCCCATAGCTGCGAAAGCCTTCAAGTGCAAATCAATCGGACGCGGTCCCAAATCACAACCACCTGGCAAGCCAACAACAGCTTGACCAAAGCGACCAAGGAGGGAACCGTAAAAATAGTAGGAGGCACGCAAGCTATTAATTTTACCAAATGGCATAGGCATGTCTTTTACACCACGAGGGTCAATCTCCAAGCTTTCACCATCACGCTTGACCGTCGCGCCCATTGTTTCCATAATATCAACTAAGCTATCTACATCCGAGATTGCAGGCACTCCGTCCAGAGTAACAATCCCATCTGCAAGAATAATGGCCGGAATAAGAGCAACAACTGAGTTTTTGGCACCACTAACGGTAACCGACCCTTTCAGTGTTTTTCCACCATTAATTACAATTTTTCTCATACTAGCATTCACTTTCTTAATTTGCCTAAAAAGGCATACGTTTCATTTTACCACAATGGGTGGTAAAATGCTAGTTATTTGATATATAAAAAACAGGAGGCAAGTCTGTCTCCTGTTTTGCAACTGTTCCTACTTAATCTTTTGTAACGCCGTTTGCAAAGCTGCTACCTTATCCAAACGTTCCCATGGCAAGTCAATATCCGTACGTCCCATGTGTCCATAGGCTGCAGTTTGCTTGTAAATCGGACGTTTGAGGTCCAACATTTGAATAATACCAGCTGGGCGTAAATCGAAAATCTGACGAACAGCTGCTTCTAATTTGCTTTCCGCTACTGTGCTCGTACCAAAGGTATCGATGCGAACTGAAACTGGGTGAGCAACACCTATAGCATAGGCCAATTGAACCTCAGCCTTTTTAGCCAAACCAGCAGCTACGATATTTATTGCGATGTAGCGTGCCGCATAAGATGCAGAACGGTCCACTTTGGTCGCATCCTTACCAGAGAAGGCACCGCCGCCATGACGAGAATAACCACCATAGGTATCAACGATAATCTTACGGCCTGTCAAACCAGAGTCCCCTTGAGGTCCGCCAATGACAAAGCGACCAGTTGGGTTGATAAAGTAGTTGGTTTGGTCATCCAGATAATGAGCTGGAATGATTTCCTTGATCACACGCTCAATGACATCCTGACGAATTTGCTCCTGGCTAACTTCTGGATCATGCTGGGTCGAAATAACGACTGTATCCACACGAACAGGTCGGTTGTCTTCATCGTATTCAACTGTTACCTGTGACTTAGCATCTGGACGCAGATAAGCAATTTCACCAGATTTTCTCAACTCGGCCAAACGACGCACCAATTTGTGACTAAGTGAAATTGGCAAGGGCATAAGCTCAGGTGTTTCATCTACTGCAAAACCAAACATGAGCCCCTGGTCACCTGCACCAATCAAATCCAACGGATCTTGACTAGCATCTTGACGAGTTTCCAAAGCTTCATTGACACCTTGGGCAATATCTGGCGATTGCTCTACAAGTGACGGATGAACTCCAACCGACTCAGCTGAAAAACCATACTCACCTTTTGTATAGCCAATCTCCGCAATCGTATCACGTACCACACGGTTAATATCCACGTAGGCAGTGGTTGAAATCTCTCCAAAGACATGAACACTACCTGTATAAACAGCCGTCTCTGCCGCTACGTGCGCATCTGGATCCTCTGCTAAAATAGCATCCAAAATAGCATCTGAAATCTGGTCTGCAATCTTATCCGGATGCCCCTCCGAAACAGATTCAGACGTAAACAACTTACGTTCTGACATAAAAATGTCCCCCTTAAAATAAATTGTTACTAAGGTTACAAAGAACTAGTCGAAGACTAGTTCTTTGCGAAAGACACCTGTCTTGAGCAAAGGAAAAATCCTATTTGTGAAAGACTTTTGTCTTGTGCAAAGGAATAATTTCAGGTACTCAGGGAGAAAGACAATTCTAGACTATATGAGAGTAGTCTAACTATTAAGAAAATGGTGACTGAAATGTAGTAAAGATTTTACAATTACTATTCAATGTTACCAGCTTCTTTAATTGTGTTTCAAGTGTTTCTGCAAATATTAACTAGTCTATAAACTACCTTTTCGGGACTTAATAACGTTTCTAGTATAGCATAGATTAACTGACTATCCTAGTATTTTCTAAAAAATAAAGAGGAGGCTGGGCAAAAAGCCCAGGACCACTACTCAGAGTTCGTGTCAACATCTCAGCGCAGTGGTTGATTGGGTTTAACAGTCCAGTGGACTGTTGGAGCTATGCGGGGGTGGGAGTGAAACAGTCTGGGGATAGACTGTTTCAGCTCAACAACTTAAAACGAAAAATTGTTGACGAACTCTTCTATGAATGGTCGAGTTCTTTCCCACTCCCACTCTTCTACAAAATCATTAGATAAATTCGGCATCTGCAATTGCCTGTTTAACCACCTCTAGAGGCAAATGAACCAACTCGCATCCTTTTTCCTTATAAAGATACTGGGCATAGTCGTCCATTCGGTATTCATTGATATAGACAACCCGCTTACAACCAACCTGTAACAATTGTTTGGAGCAGTTAAGGCATGGGAAATGGGTCACATAGGCAGTAAAACCTTTTGGAATTCCCCGCTCCGCTCCTTGTAAAATGGCATTGACTTCCGCATGCAAGGTTCTAGCGCAATGACCATCAATCATAAGACATTCCTGATCCAAACAATGTTCGGTTCCTGAAACAGAACCGTTGTAGCCTGTTGCGATAACCTTATTGTCCTTAACCAAAACCGCACCGACCTTTGCTCTCTTACAGGTCGCCCGATTGGCAATTAAAAGCGCCTGAGCCACAAAATACTCATCCCAAGCTAAACGATTTGTTGACATGATTTCTCCTTTCTCCACTCAATCCACCATCCCATAAATCTCTGCCAAGTCCTGGGCTGTGACAATACCAACAAGATCCTCTGGCGAATGAAGCTTCCCACTCGCCTGACGACTGACTAGGATGGTTGTGCGCCTACGCCCCTCAAAATGATTAATTACCTGATAAAGATGGGCTGTTATTGGTAGAACAATCACCTGAATACTATCTTCCTCACAAGCTAGTACGTCTTCAAGACTAGCCTCCACCAATTTTTCACGTATAGAGCCCGTTTCCTTGCTTGCCTTGGCCAACCAATTTGTCAATCCCTTGTCAGAAACCAGACCTTGATAAACCTTATCAGAAAAAATAGGAAACTTAGAAAAATGCTCTTGCTCCACAATTTCTAAAGCCTTTATCAATTTGTCCTTGGCCTCAAAAATAACTGGCTTAATTTTCTCGGTCTTTTGCAAATAGTCAGCAATGGCAATCGGTTCTTGGTACTGGGCTATCACTTTTTCCAAAACAGTGATCAATTCCTGCGAAGGTTGGGCTACTTCCTTCAAACCTGTTCGTTTCTCATGAACCATGAGATTACGCAACTGACGAGCCACATAGAGTTTATCCCAGTTCGCCTCAACGGGATTATGTCGCGTCAATTCCTTTGCCTTGGTCAACATAGAGCCTACATCTGCATATTCCCCATCCGCAACACCGCACACCTTACGCAAGACCTTATCCAAGTCATTGAATAACTCTAAAAAACGGGTTTCATTCATCTTAATCTACCATTGCTGATTTCAAATAGGCATCTACCATCCGCTCAGTCGCAACTACAGAATCCAAATGGGTCCGCTCGTAGGAATGGCTGGACTCAATACCAGCCCCCAATAGGGCATGCTTAACATCTGCACCTGCTCGCATAGCTGCCGAAGCATCGGAACCATAGTAAGGATAAATATCCAGCTTGTAAGGAATACCATCCCTCTCTGCCAAGGCTACCAAGTGCTGACGAAGTTCGTAATGATATGGACCTGAACCATCTTTGACACAGATAGAAACTGTGTACTCATCTGTCTGCTGATCATCTCCCATTGCCCCCATATCGACTGCCAAATATTCAACCACCTGAGCAGGAATGCTGGAGTTGGCACCGTAGCCAATCTCTTCATTATTTGAAAAATAGAAATGTATCGTATAAGGCATGGTCGCTCCCTCTTCCTTATAGACCTTCAAAAGATGAAGCAAAATAGCTGCGGATACCTTATCATCCAAGTGACGACTCTTGATAAAGCCAGTTTCTGTCACGACGGTACGAGGATCAAAGGAGATAAAATCTCCGACTTCAATACCCAAGGCCCGCGTCTCGTCCGCATTGGTCACTTTTTCGTCCAAACGAATTTCCATGTTGGTCTGATTGCGCTCAGCGGTACTGGCATCCCGATAGACGTGGACAGAGGTCTGGTGCATGAGAATAGTACCTGTGAAAGTCTTGCCATTTTTAGCGCAATGAATCAAACAATTTTCTCCCTCAATAGAAGGGTATCCAAATCCTCCCACCAAATCCATTTTGAGTCGACCATCTGGTTTCACTGCACGAACCATGGCACCCAAAGTATCCAGATGAGCAGTCACCATGCGGTGCTGCTGGTCATTTTCTCCAAAAACAGTAACCAAAACACCACCCTTAGCAGTTTTGACAGCTTCATAGCCGAAACTTTCAACCTCTGCCTTGATGTAATTCATAATATCCGTCGTAAAACCAGTTGGCGACGGAGTGTTGGTCAATGTAACAATGTAATCAAGTGTCTTCATGAAAACCTCCTTATTTGAAACTATTATATCACGTTTTAGGTGAATTTTTTGCTATAATGAAGGTATGAAAACCTACCAGAAGATTTATTTACTATTAAAAGAAAAAGACGACTACATGAGCGGAGAAGATTTGGCTCAGGAATTGGGTATTTCTCGGACTTCAGTTTGGAAAGCCATTCGCCAGTTAGAAACGCATGGTTTAACTATTGAGGCTGCCCGTAATCGTGGTTACAAATTGGCCGATGGGGATTTGCTACTGCCAGACTTGATTGCAGAGGAACTCCAACTGCCTGTCTACCTGAAAGCTGACAGCGATTCGACCCAACTAGATGCCAAACAAGGTATTGAATCAGGTCATACTAGTCCTGCCCTATATCTAGCTCCCTATCAGAATAAAGCCAAGGGGCGATTTGGGAGACCCTTTTATGCATCCAAGTCAGGTGGCATTTATATGTCGCTTCGTCTCTCTCCCAATGTTCCTTTTCTAGAATTTAAGCCCTACACCATTTTAGCTGCAGCTGCTGTTATCAAGGCCATTCAATCCCTTTGCGACTTGGACGTCCAAATCAAGTGGGTCAATGACATCTATCTCGGACACAAAAAGGTCGCTGGCATCCTCACTGAGGCTATCTCTTCTATGGAAAACCAACGGGTAACCGATGTCATTATCGGTGTCGGCATCAATGTCCGCATAGACGATTTCCCTAAGGAATTACAACAATCTGCAGGAAATCTTTTCGAGGAACAACCACCATTTACCCGCAACCAACTCATTACTGCCATCTGGAAAGCCTTCTTAGAAACCGATGAGAAGGAACTAATTGCCCTTTACAAAGAAAAATCACTTGTCGTTGGCCAACAAGTGAGCTTTGTAGAAAATCAAGTTGAATTTAAGGGGACTGCCATCGCTGTTACTGATACAGGAAACCTAGTTATCCAGTTAGATAACGGCAAAGCAAAAATTATCTCCAGCGGAGAAATCAGCCTTACTTCTTGGTCTGATTCTCCACCAAACGAATAAATTTAGTCACCTTGTAAGCAAAATGAAGATTCCGATAGGCGATAAAGGCGTAGATACCTGCAATCAAGAAATCTCCTGTCAAAATCGATGCATTCATAAAATAAACAGCTAAAATAGTTGTAATGGCTAAAAAAAGAAATTGTGGAAGTTTCATAAAATAGATTATACCAAAAATTCAGTCAACTGGCTGAATTTTTATATGCTTTCTTGATAGGTTTCGATTCTTTTCTAAACAAGAAAACACCAATCTAATTGGTGCTTTCTTAAGGAGATATGAAAAATATTTAGGATTGAATATAGTATAAAATATCTATCAAAACTATTCGGGAGTGGGAAAGAACTCGACCATTCATAGAAGAGTTCGTCTTCCCACCCCCGCATAGCTCCAACAGTCAGAGTAGTGACTGTTGGAGGTTGGAAATAAAGCGAACTCTGTTCGCATCAGTCGTAATGGTCAGATTTGGAGTGTAAAACACGAACAAATCTGCCAATCAACCACTGCGCTGAGATGTTGACACTAACTTTGAGAAGCGGTGCTGAGCTTTTTGCTCAGCCTCATTTTCTAATCATTTCTAATCTCAACTGTATCTGCGAGAAAGCCAAATTCTTCTGGGACTGGACTGGCTTCTTTTTCGATTTCCTGTGTCTTTTGCCCTTTTGCTTTTGCCGAAAATTCAGCACGAATACTTACCCAATCTTCCTGAGCAATAGCTAAAATCTGTGGGGAAAAACCAGCTGCCTTGCTGAGAATATTTCCAAACATGGTATTGAGATTGTCACGCTTCATCGTCTGTTCAGCATTAAGTGGAGAATCAAAGGCTAGAATTGCATGATTTTCATTGGCAGCAACTGGTTGGGAACCAACCAACAAGGCACGATCAGCCCCAGATAAGCTCTCGATAATTTCTCCCCAAGCATTCTGCAAGCGAGTCAAATTTTCACGCGCCAAGGTTGGATTTTCCATAGCTTCCTGCAAAATTGCATGAACCTTGCTGGTATCCAATCGGTACTTCTTCGGAGCCTGTGGCTTGCGTGAAACTGGCTTAACAGCACTTGGTTGACTAGATAATTGACCTAGTTGTTTCTGTAAATCCGCAACTTGTTGTTGCAGACTGGCTAGTTGACCCAGTAAATCAGCTGGCAGCTCTGCCATTGCCCCCGAAGGAGAACTATCTTCAGCCAAACGAATAGTCATCATTTCAGCGTAAATCTTGGGTTGAGGACTGGACTTGATGTCCGCCAAGCCCCTGGTCACCATCTCAATCATGGTAAAAATCCGTGCCTGCTCAAGAGCTAGATTTTCTGAAAAACCTGTTGTTAAATGCGTATCCTCACCACCCGTCTGCACGATAAGGACATCTCTCAAATAGTGCAAAAGATCTGTCGCAAAACGGCTCATACTCTTTCCTTGGTCAAACAAGGTTTGTAGATGCTGGAGAGCTGTGACACTATCCCCTTGACGAAGACTTGCCACATAGTCATCCAAGGCACGCAAGCTGATAGATCCCGTAATTTCCTCAGCAATTTCCAAGGTCACTTGCTGGTCCTGACTAAGGCTGAGAGCCTGATCCAAAATGGATAGGGCATCCCGCATCCCCCCCTCTGCCCGACGCGCAATGATCGTCAGAGCCTGCTCGTCAAAGATTAGCCCTTCCTTGGTCAAAATTGCAGCCAAGTGCTCCTGAATGTCCGTCACCTTGATGGACTTAAATTCAAATCGTTGCACCCTTGACAGAATGGTAGCAGGAATCTTGTGCAATTCCGTCGTTGCTAGAATAAAGACCACATTTTCAGTCGGCTCTTCCAAGGTCTTCAAGAGGGCATTGAAGGCTCCAGTAGACAGCATGTGGACCTCGTCGATGATATAGACCTTATAGGTCGCAAGACTAGGTGCATAGGTCGATTTATCACGAATATCACGGATTTCATCCACACCATTGTTGGAAGCAGCATCAATCTCAATGACATCTTCCAGACTGCCCTCGGTAATGGCCTGACAGATATAGCAATCGTTACAAGGCTCGCCTCCAACCTGATTAGGACAGTTCATGGCCTTGGCAAAAATCTTAGCTGCCGATGTCTTACCCGTACCACGAGGACCTGAAAAGAGATAGGCATGACTGATTTTCCCCTGTTCAATGGCCTGTTTGAGTGTGGTCGCAACCACCTCCTGCCCCACCATCTCCCCAAAGGTCTGGCTTCGGTACTTCCTATATAAAGCTTGGTACATTAGCGTTTTTCTCCAAACATAGCAAAATTCCAGTCCGTCTTCTCAACCAAGTGAGCAACGAACTGCTCTAGGTATTCTTGATCAATGGCATCGTAATCAGCTACCAATCTCGAATCCAAGTCCAAAACGCCCAGCAACTGGTCGTTTTTCACCATTGGCACAACGATTTCTGATAGGGCTGTCGCATCGCAGGAAATATAGTTATCATGTAGACGAACATCGTCTACGAGAATAGTCTGGCGCTTAGCTGCAGCCTCACCGCAGACACCCTTTCCAAGTGCAATATGAACACAGGAAACGCCACCCTGAAAAGGCCCCAAAATCAATTCACTACCATCATACAAGTAAAATCCTGTAAAGACAGAGTTTGGTAGAGCTTGATTGAGCAAAGCAGAAGCATTTGATAGATTGGCTAAAGCATTGGTTTCACCATCAAGAAGAGCTTCCAATTGAGCCAATAATAGTTGATAATTTGAAATTTTTTCTTCTTTAGTCATAAAAACATTATAGCATAGAAAGACGGAGCTTGACAGTAGGTATTGTTAGAAATCAGCAAAAAACGAGACCTGTCGATCTCGTTTACAGGGTTCTTAATTAAGATGACTTGCCTGAACGTCTTTTCACGACCAGACCTGCTAGTCCCAATAAGCCCATACCTGTCAGATGTAGGACGGAGCTGACTTCACCAGTAGCTGGTAAAGTTTTTGTCTGTGACTGACTAGTTGATGCAGGTTTGACAGTTGACTGTTTGCTTTGGCTTGCTGGTGCCGCAGGCTCCTTATCTCCCTGTTTGGTTGCTTGTTTTTCTGATGCTGACTGACCAGTTGGACTTGCAGTTGGTCTTTCAACCAACTTCTCAACTGGTTGTTCAGTTGGTTTTTCAACTAGCTGTTCGGCCGGTTTTTCAGTTGGGGTTTCAACTGGTTTCTCTGTTGGCGTTGCCCCCTCTTCTATGTAATAGAAGTAGTATTCCTTGTTAGGTCTTGCCTTAGCTTCTTCGTAAGTAACTGTTTGACTTTCTTGAACTACTCGTGATGTCCAACCTTCAAATGTTAGAGGTTCTAGAACAACACTCTCCCCTGGTTTGAGTGTATACTCAATTTCTTTTAACACATCAACTTTTTGGCCAGGTTCAATTTGTTCCTCAGTATAGACGGCCTTAATCGTGATCGATTGATCTACTGGAATTGTCGGTATTGCCTTTGATGCAGCAATGTTAGCCATTGCTTTTTCAAGTTTTTGAGTAATTTCTTTATGGTAAGCGATTTGATAATCCCAGTATTCAGGAGTCCAACCAATAGCGTTGATAATATCTTGATCTGTCAAGACTAGACCTACTGGTTCGTTAAATAAATTTTCAACTAAAATTAACTCTAATTGTAAAGTAGTTAAATCCTCTGATTGAGTAATCTGATTAAACTTAGCTTCATCCTCTGTCAGGCGGATAATATGGTCTACTCCCAACTCTTTCTTATAGACTTCAAAAGCTTTCAAGACAGTGGTATGGAAGGTATCAAAAACTTTCTGATACTCCACACGTTGTTCAGGTCTAATTAATGAGTCAATAGAAGGAGCTTTGTCATAGTATACCTTAACAGTCTTATTGGCAACTAGTCTGAAAGTACCACCTTTCCCATAGGTCCATGAGTCAAAGCCCTCAGTCTTACCTACTCTATAACCTGATATTACCGGAAAGTCAAAGCTTACCTCAGTTCCTTCAACTCCACTCTGCTGAATGGTTTGGAGAACTTGACCGTCTTGATCTACTAATTGGATAGTATAGTTTACTGTATTCGTATCAGTAGAGTTAGTATCACCCGCAGGTTCTGGCTGTTCCACTGGGTTTTCAGCTGGTTTGTCTGTCGGAGTTTCAACCGATTCTGATACCGGGACTAAATCTGCCATTGCTTGCTTCAAGACTGGGATAGAATTCTCAACATAAATATATCCAAACATATAGGTTGCATTTAACTCATTTAATGTTTGGTGACTATCAACCCCATCTAAGCTCAATGAAGAAAAGGTTAAATCATCATTGTAAGCAGTAGCAATACTTTGTGCTCCAAGATAAATCCGAACATCGCCATCATAGTTCTTATTCCACGATTCTTCCGTATAGTCCGCTGGATTAAGAGCTTTTATCTGACCGACTAGATCACGGTAGCTCTGGATCATGGTCTTGATTTCAATCTTTCTGGCTTCCAAAGCTGGATCTGCCTGTTCTGTTGCATAAACCTTGGTCAAACCAAAATTTGTCAGTCCCACCGGCTCAACCAAGCCTCCCAAAACAGTGACCGCTGCTAATCCAACACCCAGCTTGGTCCACTTATGAAGTTGTTTCTTGCTAAAACTTCTTTTGATTTTCATACGAAAAACCTCCATTTATATAAAACTTTTATGCCAAAAGGCACGCTTACCAGTATACTAAAAAAAAAAAGCAACCTGTCAAGAAATTATGCGCTTAATATTCAAATATTCGGTTCTTTCTTGGTTTTCAGTCGATTTTTCATATTTTCGGAAAAAGAAAAAGGCTTGCGCCTATTTCCACATCCAGTACATAATCACTGCATCAATCAATACCCCTATAGCCCAGGCTAGTTGAAAATACTTTTTCTGTGTCTTATGCCGAAAATGGGTTCCACCTGCCCAGGCACCTAGCCCACCACCAAAATAGGACATGAGTAATAAGGTCTTTTCTGAAATCCGATAGGCGTTCTTTCTTGCCTTCCCTTTATCCATACCATAGGTAATGAAGACAAGTAAATTCCACACTACTAGCGCCATACTAACCATCTGTTTGATTGACATACATTCCTCCAATTAAGTCACATTTCTTCTTACTCTAACATAATCCAAAACAGGACACAAGAAAAAACGATTCGGAAATCCGAATCGTTACATTTCTGCCAGTGTATCCTCTAACCATTTGAGCTGGGCACGGTTGCGTTCAATAGACCGTGTCAAAATCAAATAGTGTCCATAATTGTCTTGGATACTTTCCTTGGTTGAGAACAGCTCAACTTTACGACTGTCTAGGTGTTTTAAGTGCTTGGTGACTAGTTCAATTTGACTCTGCAACAAACCAGGAATCCGTGGGTCATCCTTTTCACGAATAAAAAACATCTTGATTGAAAACAAGTCTTTTTGCTGAGGCGTTTCTTCATTTGGAATGGATAGCCATTCGTCTAAAATCTGACGACCAGTAGCCGTCATCGCATACTGCTTTTCCTTTTCATTTCCAGGTACTGCATGACAAGTAATCAATTCTTCCTTGGTCATACGTTTTAATTCTGGATAGACTTGGCTATGGGCAACCTGCCAAAATTCGCCTAAATCACGTTGAACATAGTCGGTAATCTGCTTGCCAGTTACCATTTGACCGCTAGCACCCATAATCCCTAATATGATATGAGGTAATATTCTTTGCTTCGGCATCTTAACCACGCTCTCTTAATATACTCTCCACCTTGGTGTTAATCAAGTCGATGGCTACAACGTTGCTGACGCCTTCAGGAATGACGATATCTGCATAGCGCTTGGTTGGCTCGATAAACTGGTGATACATTGGTTTCACCACCGAGGTGTACTGCTCAATGATACTATCTAAGCTACGGCCACGCTCTTCCATGTCTCTCTTAATGCGGCGAATGATACGAATATCGTCATCAGTATCGACGAATATCTTAATATCCATTAAATCCCGCAACCGTTTGTCTTCCAATACTAAAATACCTTCCACAATAAATACATCTTGTGGTTCCTGACGATAGGTCTTCTCTGAACGTGTGTGCTGAGTGTAATCATAAATCGGAATATCCACTGAACGTCCTGCTAATAGCTCACTGATATGATAAATCATCAAATCCGTATCAAAAGCCAGTGGATGGTCATAATTGGTCAGTATCCGTTCTTCAAAGGTTAGGTGTGACTGATTCTTATAGTAAGAATCGTGTTCAATCATTGATATGCGAGCATTTGGGAAATTATCCAGAATGGCACGCGACACACTTGTCTTGCCACCCCCAGATCCGCCGGTTACGCCAATAATAATGGGTTTCTGAGTCATCATCATCTCCTTCTATTTTCAATACTATTTTACCATGAAACATGGTATAATGGAAAGGATAACACATAAAGAAATGAGAATTTATGCTAAATTTTGGTATTATTGGTACCTCAGACATCAGTCACAAGTTCATTTCCTCCGCTCATTTGAGTAAATATCTTCAATTATCAGCGATATTTTCAAGAAAACTGGAAACTGCTTTGTCATTTTCAACAAATTACGAAAATGTAAAATTATACACAGAATGGATAAAATTCCTTTCTGCACCGATTGACTTGGTCTATATTGCCAGTCCAAACGCCTTGCATTTTGAACATGCAAAAGCTGTTCTCAAGGCCGGCAAACACGCTATCGTTGAAAAGCCTATGGTGTCCACACCTCAAGAATTGGCCCAACTTCGTCAGATTGCCAAGGAAAATGGTGTCTTCCTATTTGAAGCTGCCCGCAATTACCACGAGGAAGCCATCGCTATTATTAGGGACTTCTTGAAGGATAAGACTGTTTTTGGGGCCAACTTCTCCTATGCCAAATACTCTTCCAAAATGCCTGACCTCTTGTCAGGACAGACCCCAAATATCTTTTCAACTGATTTTTCAGGCGGAGCCTTAATGGATCTGGGTATCTATACCCTCTATACTGCCATTGGCCTCTTTGGCAGACCAAATGCAGCCCGATACACTGCTCAACAACTCCCTTCATCCATTGATTTGAATGGGACTGGGCAACTGATTTATGATGATTTTCTAGTAAATATTCAGGCTGGAAAGAATATCACTAGCAATCTACCAAGCGAAATATATACCAGTGAGGGAACTCTCACCCTCAACGCCTGCCAGCATATCAGCTCTGCTATTTTCACAAAACATGATGGTAGCCAAGTAGTCCTACCTATCCGAGCTCAGGAAGATGCTATGCTGGAAGAGGTACAAGCCATTGCCCAAGCTATACAGACAGGCAATCACGACCTAGCCAATGAATGGCTGGATGTGGCAGAAAGCGTCCATCAAACACTTTACACCATGCGTCAAGACGCAGGAATAATCTTTAAGGCGGATAACAATGAAATCTAAATTTCCCTCCAGCTGGACGGACCAGCTTACCCTACTTGGCTTTGAGGACTTTACTCCTATCCAAGTCCAGGCCTTTGAGCCTATTGCAAACGGCAAGTCCCTTCTAGCTATCAGCCCAACAGGTACAGGAAAAACCCTTGCCTACCTCTGGCCTAGCCTATTAGCCCTAACTCCTAAAAAAGCCCAACAATTGCTCATCCTCGCACCCAATACAGAGCTGGCTGGTCAAATATTTGATGTTTGTAAGACTTGGTCGGAGACAATTGGGCTGACTGCCCAACTATTCTTATCTGGTTCCAGTCAAAAACGCCAGATTGAGCGACTAAAAAAAGGACCAGAAATCCTGATTGGAACACCTGGTCGTATTTTCGAGTTGATTAAATTGAAAAAAATCAAGATGATGAATGTCAATACCATTGTCTTAGATGAATTTGACCAACTCTTCTCAGATTCCCAATACCAGTTTGTGGAAAAAATTATCCACTACGTACCTCGTGACCACCAGTTGATCTACATGAGTGCAACAGCTAAATTTGACCGTCAAAAAATTGCTGAGGACATTGAAAGCATTGATTTATCTGAGCAGAAATTGGATAATATCCAACATTGCTATATGATGGTAGATAAGCGTGACCGTTTGGAAACTCTACGTAAGTTTGCCAATATCCCTGATTTTCGTGCTCTTGCATTTTTCAACAGCCTATCAGACCTTGGTGCAAGCGAAGATAAACTACTCTATAATGGTGTGAATGCAGTTTCATTGGCTTCTGATGTCAACGTAAAATTCCGTAAGGTCATCATCGAACGTTTCAAAAATCACGAACTCAATCTTCTACTTGCTACAGATATGGTCGCACGCGGTATTGATATTGATAACTTAGAATGTGTCCTCAACTTTGAAGTTCCTTTTGACCAAGAAGCCTACACTCATCGTTCTGGACGTACTGGACGCATGGGCAAGGAAGGTCTTGTCATCACCCTAGTATCTAGTCCTAGCGAACTAAAACAATTGAAAAAGTATGCCTCCGTCCAAGAAGTCATTCTCAAGAATCAAGAGCTCTACAAAATATAATGAACAATATACAAAAGGCTTAGAACCAGTGTTTCTACTAACATGATTCTAAGCCTTTTATCATTCTTACTGGGCTGGACCAGATAATTCTTGTGAATAATAGATTAATTGAGGATTGAGAGGACTGGCGAGTAAGTCTGTTACAGTAACCATATTGTAGCTCTCGCCTGTTAAATATTGCAATACAGACTCGAGGCTATCAACTGTTGTCTGATGAATATCATGCATTAGGATAATACTTCCTGGACAAGTCTGTTCTTTTATTTCTTTCAAAATAGCTTGGGGATTGCGACTCTTCCAATCTTTAGAATCGACCGACCAATAAATCGATGGAAGTCCCATCTGATTGACAACGGCCTGGTTAACCGAACCATAAGGAGGGCGAACCATTGTTGGTACAATACCTGTAGCTTCAGTAATAGCTGCCTGTGTATCTTGAATTTCTCTCTGTACTTGCTCCCCAGAAATAGTGACTAGATTGGGATGATTCCACGTATGGTTGGCGATGACGTGCCCTTCTGCTACCATTCTACGGAGAATAGCTTCATTCCCAGCTACAGCCTTACCAACAACAAAGAAAGTTGCTTTGGCATTATATTTTTTTAGTAAATCTAAAACTACCGGTGTCGTGTTCGGATTTGGTCCATCATCAAAGGTTAGAGCGACCTGTCTCAAATGTTTCTTATCCACAACTTGTGCAGCCATATACTCATCATAGCCAACCTTATCAGCATCTACTAGATAATCACTCTTCACTACTGGGTACAAATCTGAAATTGGTAGAACCAACTGGTTGATGCCGTAACCATCTGGTAATTGTAAGGTTAATTGGCTGTCTCCATAACTAAAGGAAATAGCATTTAAGTCTAGTGTTTCAAATTTTTTGACAATCGCTTCTACATCAGTCTCTTTCATTCCTTGAGCAAGTAAGGCTTCTCTTAGATGATCAACAATAATCCTTGCTGTAGAGGATAAATTAGGTAATAAATCTTCCAGGGTAAACAATTCATTGTCCTGCGTCAACAACACACGCTCAGACGGGAGTTTATCCTGCTTTTTAATTTGCAAGTTGTCTACTTTATAGTGCTCCGCTTGAATTTCACGAGCTGTTACATTTTTAAAATTTGTTTTTCCCTCTATTGATGAAACAAAGACCAGTTTTTGAATTTTTCCTGCTGGTTTTTTATGACCAAAGCGTCTTTGAACATAGGAAATCATTCGACTTTCTACAGGTCCTAAGACATGACCTGCATCATCTGTAGGTAAGGCAGCCACAACATGGGTCGTATCAATATTTCCCTCTTGAATCTTGCCCTTGCCTTTAGCGAGGATGGTTTGTTGTTTTTCCTCGATAAACTGACTAACCTGTCTTTCTTGAAGTCCTGCAAATAACCATACAGCCAAACTTACCATTATGCCGAGCAAGGCGATGTTGATTCCCAACCAAAAACTAACTTTTTTCATCTCCAACCTCCCATTCAAAACATATATAAACTATGCTAAATCATTTAAAGGCTCTTGTCAAGACAGTTCTATAAAAACTCATAAAAAGATTAGGTAATACTCTTCGAATAATCAAAATTATCCGTTCTCAACTTGCCTTGATGAACTCCAGTTCTATCTTCGGCTTCGTTTCCTGGGCTACTTTTGATTTTCATTGAGTATAAATAATTGATTTGCTTCCTAATTCCCTCCCTCCTGCCATTTTCTGATTTTTTTTGAAAAGAAAAAGACTGCCTAATAGCAGCATGACACTCAGCAGTCTAAATAACCTGAGTTCATACATCTTATATAACGATAAAAACGGCAAAAAGCCGTTTTATCTTATATTTTTAGATAGAATAGCTAGAATCGTATCCGTATCACCTGAATTATCAGTTTTCACTAAACCTGTTTCAACCTTACTAAATAGAGAATTAATGATGATTAGTCGCTCATCTTTGTCAATATCTATTCCAGAATAAATCAATGATTGATAAAATCTAGTCATAGCTGCTTTTTGCTTGTATTCAGTAGCTAAATGATGGTTTGACATTACTATCTTTATTAATATCCTAATTATATAAATAAAGAAGGATATAACTGTTATCAGAATAAAGGATTCTGATATGAATGGAATAGCTTTGGTGATATTCTTCGAATAATCGTAAACTACAAGCACTAATATTGCGGAGGATAGAATCAAGAGGATGGCAGCAACAATTAAGACTATTGTCCAGTTTCGAGCTCGTTTTTGATGTTCTACCGCTCGGTCATTCCAAAGCTGTTCAGGAGCCTCAAGAGACAGCTTGGCATTATAAGTTTCCTCTAGCTCTTGTAGTCTATTCTGCTTTTCTTCTTGCCAATTATCAATAGAATCTTGAAATTCTTTAAGTTCATCAACTTTATCATCAAACAGTTGTTGAATCTCGTCGTTCTTAGTCTGCGTAAAAGCTGTAATTTCTCTATATTGTTCATCCGAATCTGCTGAGAGTTCCTCTAATTTTCTAGTTATCGGAACTACTATATTGTTTTCAAAATCCGAAACATTTTCTCTGATATTTGAAAAGTTTTTTCGAAGCAAATACAAAGCTGGATAAAATTGATACTGGGAGGAGTTAGAAAAGTAGCTACCAACAAGATGTGGATTTTTAGATAATCGTATGAAACATTTTACCGCTTCTTCAACAGAAGTGTCAGTTTGTTGAACATAAAATGATACAAAACTTTTTATCTTACGGATTTCATCATCTCTATCAATCGGCGAAGAAATTGCTAAAATATAAGTTAAATTGCCTTGCTCTCTAGATTCTCGGCTAGTAGATAGGTTGTAGTAAAGATAATTGTTAACATTGTCTAAGTTAAACTCTTCAAGCTCGGTAAAATATTGCCGAATAGCCACGATTTTATTACTTAAACTTTGCCAATTTGAATAGAAATTATTAGGTACTTCATCCGAAATTGATTTCCAATAATCTAAATTACTTTTTACAACTTTTTCGATCTCGTCAAAAGTAAAAAGCTTCTCGCGTTCATTAAACGTTATAACGAAATCATCTGAAATAGCAAATCTGAAAAGAATTTTATCACCCAAACAGTTCACTATTTGTTTTTTTGTTAAACTCATATACACCCTATAACTTAAATATATTTAGGTTTCTTATTTTTTATTAGTATTCTAAAATAAGTGCTCTTTCCGTTAATTGATAAGTCCTTGCCATCAAGACCTTTTCGGAATCCAACAATTTCAAACTGACTAGGGTTAAATTTATGAAGAAAAGTTATCGGAACCCCCATAACACCTTGATAATCGTAAGGAATATCTACTGTCTTATTAACATTAATACCATCGTAATTATCATAGATAGGATACTGTTCCTCATTATTGTGATATGTCTTTGTTAAAACAATATCCTTGTGTCGTTGGAAATTATCTAAGTTGGTGAGCCATAAACAATTATTAGGAGAAATAATCTTCTCGCCTCGTTCATTTATTTTTGTTTCTGTCCCATAAAGCTCATAATGGTCTGGAACAATAAATCCAGAAATACCTCTTCCCATATTAATGCCCATCCAAACTTTATTTTCTCCTATTAATCGAAATGTTTCTTTGTAGGTGATTGCATTAATATTTCCTATTATTAAAAACTGTTTATTGTGGTACATAATTTGGGCAAGAAATTCTCTAAAAAGGGAAAATGGCGGATTTGTTACGACAATATCAGCCTTTTTCAATAATTTTATACTTTCACCACTGCGAAAGTCCCCATCACCATTGAAAAAAGTTACATCATTTAAACTAGGAATAACTGGCTCAGATTCCTTTCCTGTATATTCATAGTAAAAACCACTAGATATTTCAGAATCTATATTAAATAAATCAAGTGATTGCTCTTTATAGCAAGAGGCGATTAATTTTTTTAGTCCTAACTTTTTGAAATTTATCGCAAAATAATGATAGAAGTAACTTATAGTGGGGTCATCACAATTACAGAAAACAACTTTACCATTAAAATGAGGTTGATAATGTTGAAGCTCTCTTTCAATATCTTCAAGCTGAGTATAAAATTCATCATTTTTATTTTTTTTTGCTTTCCTCAAAAAATCATTTTCATTCTTTCTCATTTTTTTCCTCTTCGATTGTTAATTGGTTAAAAAGATCGCTTCCTAAAATATTGAGAGAAGTTTGAGCAACATCCAGCATAATTTCTAACATAGCCTGCGATTCCCAATGGCTACCATTTCCAGTTGTATACATTGAGGCTGCTTGTAACATGATCGATCTATTCTCACACTTTACAAACTTATTTCGACATAAATTTGTATTGAAAGGTAAGCCATAATTAGCAGCAGTCAATCTATCTAATCGGTTGAGTATTCCTGAATTATATTCAAGAGTGACAACTCTTCCATCTGGACGCTCAACAGAAATGGTTTCAGTTAAGAAATTAGAACCTTCCAAAAATATGACGTAAGGAAAATGAATTTCAGAAAGCATAAAATTAGCTAACTCAGCAATATTCTTATGAGAGCGTTCAATAGCATTACCGGCAGCCATAAGATCTTGGTCATTATTCTTCCCCACCAATTTACCTGCTCTGATATTCTCAATATCTTTACCCTGATGTTTAGCTTCTGTAACTAAAATAACTCGCCAATTTCCGTAATCATCCCTTACTTCAATAATGCCACCATCGGGTATAATATTAGCATTATGATTGAACAAAGTCTGGCCGAGTTCACTATCTATCTTTCTCAGAGAATCATTGATTTCCTTTTTACTGATTGATTTTCTAAAACGAAATTTAAGTTTTGGATACTTCTGTTCTAACTCGTATTTTACTAAATGAGAAATAGTGCCTACAGCACTATCGTGCGTTCTTGCTTCGTCGCCGAATATACCAACAACACCTTTTGATGCTTTGTGTTGATTCGTTAAGCGACTAGATTGATTCTTTTTTGCCATGAAATATTCCCTTAATTAAATTTTATGAGCAGTATTACTTACTTAATTATACCACATTACAAATATCATCAAGATAATTGCCTCACTTAAAATCCTTCACACTATAGAACTCTGCAATAACCCTAGACCCAGTTAGATGTTAGCTAAACGATGAAAAACTCACCATCCGCTAAATCTCCAAAATATAAATCAAAGCTTAGGCAATATCTGTTTAGGAAAAAGCACAATACTCTAAAGTTTTTCTTTCATCAGAATAGACGAATAATATTGAGGCTAGGCTATCATTCTGAAGCCCGGATAATTCCCGCTTCTAACAATCGTTTCATGTCCACCACCAGAAATCAAACGTATTCTTTTAACCTTGAAATGCTATTTCCTTCAACGTCATACATTAGTAAAAACCAGAAAGGAGCGCGAGAAACAAGGTATTGAAGAGTTCAGAAAATGTGCGAAGAATAGATAGTCGGGGAAAGTAGTATTCTAATCGGTCTTCGAATCGTGTAGATGTAGAAAAATTCTTTCAATCCCGTAAAATGAGACTTTTAAGCCTAATCTATCACATGAAATACTGCAAAACTTAGACTAGATTTGTCGGTTCAAATCATACCTAGTGTTACTTTAATCCTTTTTCTACCTGAACAGAAAAACTCGCCAAACAACAAGAAGATAGCTTGAATATCTCCAAGTTTATGACGAGAATTTCAAAATATACACAAGTTTTAGAATTAACCGTCGAAATGGTAAATGAACTGATTAATAAGATTGTGATTCACAAGCCAACTAGCACGAAACGCAATCGAATTATCCTGATAGACATTTATTACAATTTCATCGGAAAACTAAATAACGAAAAAGCGAGTCAGGCGGACTGACTCGCTACTATTACACCTTAATAATTAAACTGCTAGGTGTCAGATCGGCCAAGCAATCTTTTCTAAATTAATCTGCACGAATGACTTCCACACGGTAGCCATCTGGATCTGTCACAAAATAATAACGACCTGGACTTCCTGGCAAGCCCTTGATGTCTGTCGTTGGATAGCCCAGCTCCTTATGTTTCGCATTATCCCCTTCTAAATCATCTGAAGAAAGAGCTAGATGCGAGAAGCCGTCGCCTACGATATAGGGACCATGCTCATAATTGTAGGTCAATTCAATCTCAAAGTCATCCTCTTCAAGTGCTAAGTAAACCAAGGTAAACTTGTGCTCTGGATAGTCCTTGCGACGGGTTTCCTTAAATCCAAATGCTTCTTCATAAAATTTTTGAGATGCTTCTAAGTCCTCAACACGCAAACATGCATGTAGCATTTTTTTACTTGCCATAATAAATTCCTCCTACCATTTAATACCACCAGTATACCATACTCTCTATGAAAAATCCGATATTCAAAACTAAAAAAGCCTGAGCGAACTCAGGCCTTAAATGAATTATGCTTCCAAGTAGTACTCTTTCACAATGTTCAAGTTTTCATCCAATTCGAATACAAGTGGTGGGAAGTTTGGAATTTCCACATCCATGATTTCATCATCAGACAATTGTTTGATGTGTTTTACAAGGGCACGGATTGAGTTACCGTGTGCACCTACGAATACGTTTTTACCGTCTTTCAATGCTGGAGCAATTTTATCTTCCCAGAATGGAAGGGCACGCTCAAGCGTTACTTTCAAGTTTTCTGCATCTGGAATAACGGAATCATCAAGGTGTGCATAGCGACGGTCAGTGTGTGCTGAATGCTCATGATCTTTAGCCATTTCTGGTGGCAAAGTATCATAAGAACGACGCCAGATGTGAACTTGCTCATCACCAAATTCAGCAGCTGCTTCAGCTTTGTTCAAGCCAGTCAAACCACCGTAGTGACGTTCGTTCAAACGCCATGATTTTTCAACTGGTACCCACAATTGATCTGCAGCTTCAAGAGCCAAGTTTGTAGTCTTGATAGCACGTTTCAATACAGATGTGAAAGCAAGGTCAAATTCGATACCTGCTTCTTTGATCAATTTACCTGCATCGATTGCTTGTTGTGTACCTTTTTCAGACAAATCAACATCAGCCCAACCAGTGAAAAGGTTAGCTTTGTTCCATTCAGACTCACCATGGCGAGCAAAAACCAATTTTACCATTTATGGATTCTCCTTTAAATTTTGAGGTTTCCCTCTTATACTTCTCTATTTTACACGAAAAGGTAAAAAAATGCCAGCCTTTCCACAATCTGTGTACGCTTTCATTACTCTTTCATGTAAATTCAGTCTCTAGACCTATCTTTCTTCTTAGAAAAAATACAAAATAATGGTATAATAGTAAGGCTGAACACGACAGTTCAAAACGATACCACTATAGGAGTTATCATGAAAAAAGTAGCTATCGTGTCTGCCTATCGTTCTGCCATCGGCAGTTTCGGAGGTAGTCTGAAAGATATTGAAATCGCTGATTTAGGGGCGCAAGTCCTCGAAACAGCCTTAGCTAATAAAAACATCCCTGCAGACAGCGTTGATGAAGTTATCTTCGGAAATGTTCTTTCAGCAGGACAAGGACAAAATATTGCACGTCAAATTGCTATTCGTGCAGGCATTCCTCAGACAGCCTCTGCCTATGCAGTCAATAAAGTCTGTGGTTCCGGTCTCAAATCAGTCCTCCTGGCTGCCCAGTCAATCATGCTAGGTGACAATGATGTAGTTGTGGCTGGGGGCATTGAAATCATGAGCCAGGCACCTTATCTATCCAAAACTAGCCGGTTTGGTAGTAAATTTGGTCATATTACTCTAGAAGATTCTATGCTGACAGACGGTCTAACAGATGCCTTCAACGACTATCACATGGGTATTACTGCAGAAAATGTTGCTGAACACTATCAAGTCAGTCGCGCAGAACAAGATGCTTTTACATACAGTAGCCAAGAGAAGGCTGCGAAAGCTATTGCTGAGGGAAGATTTGTTGACGAAATTGTTCCTATTAGATTAAAAAATCGGAAAGGCGAAACTATTTTTGCCACAGATGAGTACCCTCGTCTGACGCCAATTGAAAAATTGGCAACACTTCGGCCATCTTTTAAAAAGGATGGAACCGTCACCGCAGCCAATGCTTCTGGCATCAACGACGGCTGTGCTGTCTTGGTACTCATGTCTGATGAAAAAGCCAGTGAGCTAAATATCCAGCCACTCGCCTATATTGAGGCCTATGCAACAAGCGGTTTAGATCCTGCCTATATGGGGTTAGGTCCTATTACTGCTAGCCAAAAAGCGCTACAAAAACTGAATAAAACAGTCGAGGATATCGATCTATTCGAACTCAACGAGGCATTCGCAGCCCAATCAATTCCAGTTGTCAAACAACTCGGCATTGATCCTGCAAAAGTCAATGTCAATGGTGGTGCTATAGCCCTTGGACATCCAATCGGAGCTAGTGGTAGTCGAATCCTAGTCACTCTGATTCACGAATTAATCAAGCAAGAAAAAGAGCTTGGTCTTTGCTCACTTTGTATCGGAGGCGGTCAAGGCATCTCCCTAATCGTTTCCAATGCGCAAACAAGTTAACCTATCATTTGTACACAAAGGATATATTATGAACATCGGTATTGATAAAATCGGATTTGCGGCACCCGATTATGTTTTAGATTTGGCTGATTTAGCCCAAGCCCGCAATGTGGACCCAAATAAATTTAAGATTGGTCTTCTTCAGTCTGAAATGGCTGTAGCTCCTGTCACTCAAGATATTATCAGTCTTGGGGCAAAGGTTGCCGAAGCCATTCTGACAGAAGAAGATAAACAAACCATTGACATGGTTATTGTCGGTACAGAATCTAGCGTAGATCAAAGTAAGGCTGCCGCCGTTACTATTCATGGATTACTCGGTATTCAGCCCTTCGCTCGCTCCATCGAGATGAAGGAGGCTTGTTACGGTGCAACGGCTGGACTAAGTCTTGCCAAAAGCCATATCGCTCAATTCCCAGAATCAAAAGTCCTAGTCATTGCTAGTGATATTGCAAAATATGGAGTCGCTTCTGGCGGTGAACCTACCCAAGGTGCTGGGGCAGTTGCCATGTTGGTAACCGCAAACCCACGAATTTTGGTCCTCAATAATGATAATGTCTGCCAGACACGTGACATCTACGACTTCTGGCGTCCCAACTACGACAAATATCCACGTGTTGATGGTAAATTTTCAACTGAACAGTACACCGATTGCTTGACGACAACTTTCGACTACTATCAACAAAAAACAGGCAAAACCCTCAACGATTTTGCTGCCATGTGCTTGCATATCCCTTTCTCCAAACAAGGCCTTAAAGGACTGCAAGCTATTGCTCAGGAGGAAGAAACTCTTAGTCGCTTGACAGAACGTTTCCAGGAAGCTATCGTCTATAATAAAGTCGTCGGCAACATCTACACTGGCTCTATCTTCCTCTCTCTTCTTTCCCTTTTGGAAAATAGCAGAGCGTTAGAGACAGGGGATCAAATCCTCTTTTATAGCTATGGTAGTGGCGCTGTCTGTGAAATTTTCAGCGGTCAACTCGTTGAAGGTTATCGCGACCACTTACAAGAAAATCGTTTAGAACAACTCAATCAGCGTACAAAACTCAGCGTTAAGGAATACGAACAAGTCTTCTTTGAAGAAATTACACTTGATGAAACTGGTTCATCCCTTGACCTACCAGAAGACCAAAGTCCCTTTGCCCTTATCAAAGTGGATAATCACAAACGTATCTATCGTAAATATAGTCGAATGAATTAGCTTTCAGACAAGAAACTGAGGTGTAGGTAGCTAGAACAGCCTAAAGGCTGTTCTAGGTTGGAAATGAAGCGAACTCTGTTCGCATCAGTCGTATAGGCCAGATTTGGAGTGTAAAATGCGAAGTGCTGAGATTTGCTTCGCAAATCTTATCTCCAACCTTTAACAGTCCACTGGACTGTTAAACCCAATCAACCACTGCGCTGAGATGTTGACACTAACTTTGAGAAGCGGTGCTGGGCTTTTTGCCCAGCCTCACTTTCGCAGAGTACGGCAAGCCGAAAGTGACGATGTATCAAGCTAATTCAAATGACTGATATGTAAAGCCCTTTGTCAAGTAAAAACAATCGAACTGATTAAAAAATGAAAAGTATCTAGAAAGAGCCTAGTTCTTAGCTTCGGGCATTGGCCACTCTGATATTCGTGGATTGGTTACCTACAGGTCAATGGTTCTGCCGCGAGTCCTACTCTCTATAAGCGTGGATCACAATTGTGCCACTTAGTCGTTTCGTAGATGACTCAAACCTTGAAGTCCTAAACTCCTTCAAGATACTTTCCATTCAAACATGATTTCAATCCTTATTTCTGTCCAAATTCACCCAGTGATTTTGGATAGAAATAGGGATTCCTCATCGCTCTGCGATGATAAAACTTAATGGTCAAAAGTGTACATGAAAACAAGCGCTAACTTCAAGCTATTCTTCCTGTCATCATCCCCCAAATAAAACCAGACAATTCTCGTGCAATAGCTGTTTTAGCAACATTTTGTTTCTTATTTTTTCCTAGAACAAGTGTGCGATAACGTCTTCTTAAGCGTTCATTAGCCTTATCCGCATAAGCAATCACCTCCACTCGGTTTCCACTTTGTCTCCTTTTCAATTCTTTGGATTTATACCCAATCGTCCCCTTAGCCAATGATTGTGCAGCTTCTATCAGAAGTCGTCTCACATGGCTATTCCCAGCTTTGGTGATAGCACCTCTTCTCTCCTTGTCGCCGCTAGAATTTTCGCTAGGAGTTAGCCCAAGATAAGAAGCAAAATGTTGAGCTGTCGCAAAGCGATTAAAATCACCGATTTCTGTCACAATGGAAAGAGCAGTTAGTGTTTTAATGCCAATAAAGCAAGAAAGCCGTGAGACCTTCTCTTGATAACTGTCGCTTTGACCCAGTTGCTCAATTCGTGCATCATACCGTTCTATTTGATCTACTAATTTCTCATAGGTCAATAGATATTCTGTCAAAATCTCTGCGTAAAGTCCCTCAGGTTTTAGGGAACGGAGCCAGCGAACATGTTTCTGTGTCCAATTACTGCTTCCCTCGGTATAGCGAAAATCATGTCGGAGACAGAAGGCAAGAATTTGTTGTTTGATTTTCTTCAGAGCCACTTTGTGGTCTGTTCTCATACGGATATATTCTTTGACTTGTTCATCCTCAGCAGTAGGAATATGAACAGGCTGATAGCTACGAAAGGCCAGAGCTTTTGCGAGCTGAGCCGCATCTTTCTTATCAGTCTTAACACGCTTAGATCCTTCCTTCATTACCGTTGTAGGTGCCATCACGATACAGGGAATCCCGTGAGCTTGTAGCTGGTGATATAGGGTAAATCCGAGGCATCCAGCTTCGTAGCCACATAACACTTCTGCATCTTGACCATATAAACGACGAAGCTCATTCACATAGTTCACAATATAGCTAACATTTGGACTAACTTTAGTGCTATGTTTGAATTGATTGGTCATCATATCATAATAGCAGAGTGAAAAACTTTCTTTGTGAACATCCATTCCGATGAAAAGTGTGGTAAAATGAAACATATAAGACCTCCAATTGAGTGTGGTAATTCCTGTTAGAAGTTGATTGTTTTTTTATTCTAGTGTACAGGTAAATCCACGAATTCTCAACTGGGGGTCTTTACATATTGTCTATAAAAGCCAAAACGGCGCCCTTTGGCTCTCACCAAGGGGCGCTTTCCTATAGAAAGAGGAACCTATGTCAACTTTTTCCGGATTTTATAAAAAATCACGCCAAGAGCGCATTGATATTCTCCGTCAGAATCGTTCCCTATCCGAAGATAGCTTAGACGTTCTATACAAAGACGAAAACCTGCCAGAAGCAATTGCGGGAAAGATGGCAGAAAATCATCTAGGAACGTTTTCCTTACCTTTTTCTGTACTTCCAGAACTTCTAATGGATGGACAAACTTATTCTGTACCGATGGTTACTGAAGAACCTTCTGTGGTTGCAGCTGCATCTTTCGGAGCCAAAATCATCGCTAAATCTGGCGGTTTTACAACGACTATTCACAACCGTATCATGATTGGACAAGTTGCCCTCTACGATATTTCAGACCATAGTAGAGCGACACAGGCGATTCTTGACCAGAAGGAGAGTATTTTAGAAACTGCCAATCAAGCACACCCTTCCATTGTCAAACGAGGGGGCGGTGCAAGAGAATTGACTGTTGAGAGTAAGGATGAGTTTTTGATTGTCTATCTTCAGGTTGATGTACAAGAAGCCATGGGAGCCAATATCCTCAATAACATGTTAGAAGCTGTTAAGGATGACTTAGAAGAGCTCAGCAAGGGACAGGCTTTGATGGGAATCCTCTCCAACTATGCAATGGAGTCACTGGTCACCGCCAAATGCCATATTGCCATCCCTAGTCTGGCTATTAGCTCTGCCATTGCTCAAGAAACTGCTCAAAAAATAGCCCTGGCAAGCAAACTGGCGCAAGTGGACCCTTATCGTGCTGCGACACATAACAAAGGGATTTTTAATGGTATAGATGCTGTCGTTATCGCTACAGGAAATGACTGGCGGGCAGTCGAAGCCGGGGCCCATGCTTATGCCAGCCGTGATGGGCAATACAAGGGGCTTTCTACTTGGTCCATTGATGGCGAGCACTTGGTCGGCTCCATCACCCTACCTCTTCCGATCGCCTCCGTCGGTGGCTCTATCGGGCTCAATCCAAAGGTAGCAGTCGCTTTTGACCTTCTCCAACAACCAAAGGCACGCCAATTAGCTTCTATCATCGCTTCTGTCGGTCTCTGTCAGAACTTTGCTGCCCTGCGTGCTCTTGTTACTTCAGGGATCCAGGCTGGTCACATGAAGCTCCACGCAAAATCCCTAGCGCTACTTGCTGGCGCCGAGGAGCATGAAGTAGACCAACTAGCCCAACTCCTGCGGAAAGAAAAGCACAGCAACCTAGAAACTGCTCAAAAATTATTGGCAAAAATGAGAGGACATTGGGAGTGGGAAAGAACTCGACCAAGATAAAAAGAGTTCGTCTTCCCACCCCCGCACAGTTGATTAGGCCAGATTTGGAGTGCAAAACACGAACAAATCTGCCAATCAACCACTGCGCTGAGATGTTGACACGAACTCTGAGTAGTGGTCCTGGGCTTTTTGCCCAGCCTCACTCTATTATTTGCTCCATACGGAACTTTTGTGGTTTCATTCCTTGGCGTTCATAAAAACGGACAGCTCCTGCATTGTCAGCCCATACATCCAAGGTAAGATTGTGGCAACCCTGCTCCTTAGCATAGGAAAGAGCAAATTCATAAAGCTGCTCGCCAATTCTTTGACCACGCGCAGAATTGGCTACACATAAATCATCAATAAACAAGGTTTTAACTGGTTCTAAAACACCGCCTGTTGCGGTAGATAATTCACAAAAAAGATGCCCAACCACTTGTCCCTCTAACTCAAAGACAAAAATAGGCTTATCTGGATTTTCCAAAAGTGCTACTAATTCAGCCTCAGAAAATTTTTGACCTGCACTTTTAAAAATATCTGGTCGTGCCTGGTGATGCACCTGTAAAATATCTTGTAATAATTCATTTAAAACTGGAATATCAGATTGTCTGGCTTTACGGATTGTCATAAAAAATCTCCCCTTTTTTATTTTTTCTATTATAGCACATGTTTATTTTTTAACAAAATAGGTCTGCAGACCGATGAAGAATCTGAAAATTCATGTATACTATAAGTGTATCCTAAAATTTTTCATAAATCTCCTAAAAAATCAGCTGCCCAAGGCTGGTTTTTTGTTGTATTAAAACGAGAATGTGTAGTGTGGAAAACTACTAATACTCTTCGAAAATCAAAATTATCCGTTGTCAACTTGCCTTGATGAACTCCAGTTCTATCTTCGGCTTCGTTTCCTAGGCTACTTTTGATTTTCATTGAGTATAAAGTTTTGCTCCTTATTTGCCGCTTAAACAAGAAAAAAGCCTACTGCACGACGTAGAAACGTTGATACAATAGGCTTTTTTCACGTTATTCCTCGCTCTTTTATTTCTAGGCGAGGGATAAAACAGTCTATCCCCAGTTTTGCTCTCCCGTTTTCAAGCAAAAGATAAAAAGGTCCACTGGACCTTTTTATTATTTAACAGCGTCTTTGAGAGCTTTACCAGCTTTGAATGCTGGAACTTTTGAAGCTGCGATTTCGATTTCTTTACCAGTTTGTGGGTTGCGACCTGTACGTGCTGAACGCTCACGAACTTCAAAGTTACCAAAACCGATCAATTGTACTTTTTCACCAGCTGCAAGGTAGTCTGCTACTGCTCCGAATACTGCATCAACAGCTACTGCTGAGTCTTTTTTAGTCAATGAAGTTGCTTCTGCAACTTTTGCAATCAAATCTTGTTTATTAGCCATTTGCTAAGTCCTCCAATAATTTTCTGAGTTATTACTCACTTCTATATAGTACCGAATTTTAGGCGTTTGGTCAAGTTTTTAATGCTATTTCACTGTCTTTTTCTGTAGATATCAACAATGAATTGGTCGTTGTACAAATCAATCGTATTCGCCTTTCCATACAGACCAAATTTGTTCTTCAGTTCTGTCAGTTGAACCTGTACTTGCGCTTGTTCGAAGTCTATTTTTACAAAGGCAGGTAGTTTATAATTTTTTTGTAAATAAGCTAATACCTCTGCTTTCGGCAAGGATAAACTTCCAACTGATATTTCTGTTATCCGTAACAAAATACTGCCATCTTCCATTTTGCTAGGTTGAAAATAAATGTAGAGTGGGATAGTCACACCAAAAACCTGATAGCTGCCTTCAAAAACTACTTGTTGACTCGTTATGAATAATTGATAGGAAAACTCTTCCGTCTGATACTCTTTTAGATAGTTAGTGATGGTTTGGTTGAGCTGTTCCCTATTAGTGGAGAAGGTCCCAACCTTGGTATCTTCTCCACTAGTCTGAACGAGCTTTGTTAAATCCTCTCTATCTGTTTGAATCCGTGTATAGAGGACTATTCCGCAACCAATCAATAAAGCCAACTGGGCTAAAAATAGCCATTTCCAAATATTAAGGTTCCCAGCTTTCCGTGGTCTCATTCATTCTCTCCAATATCGCTTTTTTCATAATCTCATATCTAGTATTATTGGGATGGAAACTGTCTTCCTCATACAGTAAATTATTGGTAACTTGGCTACCATTTTGACTAATACCAGCCTCCCCTTCCAATCCTTTATAGAGCAAATCATTAATCGGAACAAAGTAGACATGCTGATATTTTTCAGTTATCTGTTCTGTCATCGTATTCCAATTATCAACAATTGTCTGCATTTCTGTCAATTCAGGAAAATTGAGGTAGAGTGGATTGTAAATCCCGACAACATAGATGGGAAGATTTGGATTATTCTTACGCGCTGTCTTAATAATTGTATCCAATCGTTTTCCGTAATCTTTTGCGGGCTTATCAAAAGTTGAAACTTTGAGATTGGCAATGTTTTTAATAATAGCCTTGCGCAAATCGTTGCCACCAACTGTCAGAGTTAACAGATCTGCTGTTTTTAAGTAACTTATCAGCTCGCCATCTTCCTTCATTCGCTTAAGAATCTGATTACTGGTATTCCCAGAAACTCCGAAATTTTTATAATCTACTTCATAACCATAATCGTTAGTTAGAGATTGAGCCAACAAGGGAACAAAGCCCCCCTGTCCAGTTGTATCTCCAACACCTTCTGTCAAAGAATCACCAAGTGCCACATATCGAAAACTGATTTTTTCTGATACGGTAAGCTCTTGTCTGGAGATGCGAGATGAGGCAACAGGAATGAGTTGATGAAATAGAAAAATCGACCCTAGAATTGCCAGAAAAAAGAAAACAAAGCCTTGAATCAACTTCCTGTTATTCATAACGAATCAAAATAGCCCAGGCATCCTCACCGGTATGAGTTTGAATGATGGAACCTGTCTCTAAAACAGAAATTTCTTTTGAGACGTACTCTTGTAATTGACTCTTCATTTCATTTGCAAAATCAGCCGTTCCTGAATAGGAAATACCAATCTCGGCTACTTTTTTATCTGCTAGAGTTGCCGTGAACTCTTCCAGCCATTTTTTAAAGGTCTTATTACCTCGTCCTTTGACAATCGGAGTCAGCTGATGGTCTTTCATTTCCATGATGACACGGATATTGAGTAGGCTACTCAGCATCCCTTGAACACGTCCAATACGACCACCCTTGACCAGATTTTCTAGGGTTGATACACCGATGTATAATTCCGTTTTTTCTTTGACTGTTTCAATAGCTGCAAGGATTTCTTCTTTGCTTGCACCAGCTTGTGCCATACGTGCTGCTTCTACAACTTGGAATTTTTCAGCCTGATCTGTAAAGCTTGAATCGAGTATTGTCACATCAGCACCTGATAGGGTTGCTCCTTGTCTAGCAGCTTCTACTGTCCCTGACAAGGCATGCGACAAGAGAATAGCAATAATCTGACTGCCATCTTTAGCCAAGTCAGCAAAAGTTTCCGCAAAGAGTCCTACTGGGGGCTGGCTTGTTTTTGGCAAGTTTTTCGACCCACGCATGAGCTCTAAGAACTCTCCTTCTTTTAAATCGTTGTCAGAGTATACGACTCCGTCAACCATTACAGATAATGGAACAACTGTTATATTCAATTCTTCGACCAAACTGGGTTCGATAGTCGTACTTGAATCCGTAACAATCTTAATCTTTGACATATTTCATCCTACAATTCTCTTCAATTTTGCCATCTATTATAACAAATTTTAACTAAAAAATAAACTTTGGACATAAGCAAAAAGGCTAGTCGCCTAACCTTTTTCTACTAATTCTTTTGCTTGATTACGGGCTGCATCTGTGATTTTGTCACCGGCTAACATCTTGGCAATTTCCTCAATACGCTCTTCTTTGGTCAAGAGACGGACACGAGAAACAGTCGAATGTTCGTCGGATATTTTCTCAATAAAGAACTGATAATCTGCAATAGCAATGACTTGTGGTAGATGAGAAATCGCCAATACTTGACCATATTGTCCGATTTTATAAATTTTCTGGGCAATTGCCTGGGCCACACGTCCAGACACCCCTGTATCCACCTCATCAAAGACAATAGAAGTTTTACCTTCTTTACGGGCAAAGGCTGACTTAATGGCCAACATCAAGCGAGACAATTCTCCTCCAGAAGCTACCTTAACCAGTGGTTTGAAGTCTTCACCTGGGTTGGTAGAGATGTAAAATTCTACTGTTTCATTTCCTTCTCGATTAAATTTTCCTTTAGTAAATCGAACTTGGAAACGAGCTTTCTCCATATACAAGTCTTGCAATTCTTGGCGAATAATATCTTCTAAAACAAGAGCCAATTCATGGCGTGATTGGCTGAGCTGACCTGCTCGTTCAACCAATTCTTTCTCTAAGTTCTTAAGCTGAACTTCCAAATCATCACCAGATAAATCATTGCCTGTCAATAGATTGTATTCTTCACTGATTTTACTAAAATAGTCCAAAACATCATCGACAGTTCCACCATATTTCTTCGTAATGGTATTGAGCAAATCCAGGCGACTTTCTAATTGCAAGAGACGATTGCCGTCAAAGTCTAGATTATCCACCACATCGCTGAGACGCTTGGTCACATCTTCAACGACATAATAAGCTTCTGTCAGACTAGAAGAGAGCTGTTTGTAGTCTGGATCAAATTCTTCCAGACTTTGCAAGTCACTCATTGCTGAGCGTAGGTTGTTCAAGCTTGAAAAATCTTCATTGTCTAACAGTGCATAGGCATTGGTCAGTGTATCTGCAATTTGTTTGTGGTTGAGCAGTTTATCGCGTTCCTGATTGAGTTGAATATCTTCACCAGACTTCAAATCCGCTGCTTCGATTTCAGCAATTTGGTATTCTAGCATCTCAATCCGCGCCTTGTGTTCTTGCTCATTTTTTTGCTTTTCAAGAACTCGTTTGCGAAGACTACGGTAAGCATCAAAGGTTGTCTGATAACGGTCTTTAAGACTCCAAAATTCATCTTCTCCGAAACTGTCCAAAAGACGGATATGGTGTTGGGACTTCATCAATTCTTCCTGGTCATGTTGACCATGAATATCTACTAAATATTGCCCAATCTGTTTCAAGACAGATAAATTGACCATTTGTCCATTGACACGACTGACCGAACGGCCATTTTGTAGGATTTCACGACGGATAATGAGCTCGTCAGCTACTTCAATCCCCTGTTCAAGCAAAATCTGCTCGAGAGCTCTGCTATTTTCAAAGGAAAAAAGCCCTTCAATCTCAGCCTTGGCGGCCCCATGTCTGATAACATCTGTCGTCGCACGCGCCCCTAGCATCAGGTTCATGGCGTCGATGATAATGGATTTACCTGCACCTGTTTCACCAGATAGGATGGTCATCCCGTTTTCAAAATTCAGTGATACCTGCTCAATAATGGCGAAGTTTTTAATGGACACTTCTAGTAACATGGCTACCACCCTCTAACCGTCTGTTCGATTTGCGAAATAATGCCTTCGTTTGTAACAATGAGCAGAATACTGTCATCATCAGCAATCACTGAAAAAACATGTTCTTGAAATTGTTCCAAAATCCGGCGTTTGACCACAGCAGAGCTTCCAGGTACCAGACGGAGATTAATCATTTTATCCATCACTGAGACTTCAAAAACATTCTGCGATTTTACCTTAACAAGACCTGCCTTTGGTAAACCATAAATATATCCCTTATCCGCTGATGGAACCTTAATAATGCCAAGTTCCTTGATATCACGTGAAACCGTTGCTTGTGTCGCATTGACACCCATTGCTTCTAGACGTTCAACAATTTCTTCCTGTGTATCAATAGGAAATCGGACTACCAAATCTTTAATGACTTCTAATCGTTCTCGTTTATTCATCCTTTTTAAATTCCTCATGTGCTTGATAGACTGTAGTTGTTATGACCTCTTTATCAATCTGGTTTGGTTGTGTTGATTTTTCTAAGTGCGCTAAAAATTCGATATTGCCATGACCGCCTTGAACAGGGGAAAAGCTAAGGGCTTTGACTGAGAAGCCTGTTTCCACGGCCATTTTTGTCACATCTTCCAAGACTTTCAAGTGAACGGATTTATCCTTGACAATGCCATTTTTCCCAATCTGTTCACGTCCAGCCTCAAATTGAGGTTTGACCAAGGCTACAACCTGACCACCATCCACTAATATACGATGGAGTGCTGGCAAAATCAGACTCAATGAGATAAAGCTGACGTCAATGGACGCAAAACTTGGTTGACCAAGTTCGAAATCTTCCAACTCAGCATAGCGGAAATTGTACTGTTCCATGCTGATCACGCGATCATCTTGGCGCAATTTCCAAGCGAGTTGATTGGTACCGACATCCACAGCATAGACCTGCTTGGCACCAGCCTGCAACATGACATCTGTAAAGCCACCTGTTGAGGCTCCAATATCAATCGTCGTTTGCCCCTCAACTGCTAGGTCGAAAACCTGCAAGGCCTTCTCCAATTTCAGACCGCCACGGCTGACATACTTGAGTTTTTCACCTTTGAGTTTGAGCTCAATTCCTTCATCAATCTTCTCACCAGGTTTATCGTAGCGTTCCCCGTTGATGACGGATACAACTAAGCCAGCCATAACACCACGTTTGGCCTGCTCCCGCGTCTCGAAAAGCCCCTGTTTAAAAGCTAGTACATCTACTCTTTCCTTAGCCATTGATTCGTAAACTTTCTATCAATTGATACACTTCTTGCCCCTTAAAGCCATTGTGTTCTTCTAATTCCTTAAAAATGGCCACGGCCTTATTCAATGAATCCTGAACAATGAATTTGGACTCTTCTAACCCTAACAAGCTTGGATATGTTGCTTTTTCAGCCGCCAAATCTTTCCGAGGCGTTTTGCCCAATTCATCAAAATCTGCCGTTACATCTAAAATATCATCTCGAACCTGGAAGGCATGACCAATCAACATCCCAGCTTGCCACAAGGAACCGACAACGGAACTAGGCTGTTGCGTAATAATCCCTACTGCATGAAATGGGAATGTCAATAATCGACCTGTCTTGTTGCTATGGATATTTATCAGGTCAAAAATTTCCAATTTTTTTCCTTCACCTAGCATGTCCAGCATTTGACCACCGACCATCCCAAAGGTTCCAGATGCTAATGACATAAGCTGTACCAATTCAAGTAAAACCTGGTTTGGCAAATCAGCCAGAGACAGGAGGCCAAAAGCGTCCAAAAAGAGGCTATCGCCTGCTAAAATAGCTGTCGCTTCGTCAAATTTCTTATGATTGGTGAGTCGACCTCTACGGTAATCATCATCATCCATGGCAGGAAGATCATCGTGAATCAGGCTTCCCGTATGAATCATCTCTAAGGCAGCGGCCACTTGGTAGTGGGCTTGCTGTAATTCTACCCCAAATCCTTCCACGATTTGAAGCAATAAGACCGGTCGAATCCGCTTTCCACCACCATCAATCGAATACAAAATCGCATCAATTAATTCTTCCGAAACAATTGTTCCACGGTTGTAATAAAAATCGCGAATTTCCTGATCAATCCGTTTCACATCAACCATTAATCCATCTCCGCTTCACTGCCATCCGCCTGCATGACCTTGACCAAGGTCTTTTCAGCTGCAGCTAGTGTCTTTTGTAGATCTTTCGATAGAACCATCCCTTTTTGAAACTCAGCAAGTGCTTCTTCCAGAGCCACATCGCCTCGCTCTAATTTGGTTACGATTCCTTCTAATTCAGCTAGATTTTCTTCAAATGTTTTCGTCTGTTTGGACATGTTTTACCTCCACATCAAGTTGACCATCCTTCATCTGGATGGTTAGGTTTTCACCAATTTGTACATTTTCTACACTATCGATCACCCGACCATCTTGACGAATCATGGCGTAGCCACGGGCCACGATGCGACTGGTATCCAGCATAGTCAAGGCCTCAATCAGCTTGTCCGCCTTGGCCATCTTATTGTCATAGATATTAGCCATATTGCTCTTCAAGAGTCGTTCTTGCTGGATAATTCTCTCTTGGAAACTCTCTACTTTACGACCTGGATGCACACCTTGTAATCGTTGCTGTAGTAGGAGACTAGCCTGTTTCTGCTGGCTGTAGAGTTCTTTCATCCGTGTCTGCAATTGATTGGTCAAGCGGTCTAATTTTTGTAAATAACCATCATACAAGCGTTCAGGCTGGCGGAACATGACTGACTGGCTAATTTTCTCAAGCTGGCCTCTTAGGAATTTCAAACGATTGGTCATGGCCTGATAGGCTCTATTTTCCTGCTGATTGAGGTAGCCCAGTAAGTCTGCCTTGGTCACAGGTGTTGCTAATTCTGCGGCAGCTGTTGGAGTGGCAGCTCGTTTATCTGCTACAAAATCAGCCAGAGTCGTATCAGTTTCATGACCTACGCTGGAAATGATTGGAATACGGGATTCAAAAATAGCCCGAACCACAATTTCTTCATTAAATGCCCAAAGGTCTTCGATAGAACCACCACCACGGCCAACAATCAGAACATCCAAGTCATCCCGTTCATTGGCTCTTTGAATATTGGCGACAACTTCTTGAGCAGCCCCATCTCCTTGCACCTTGGTCGGATAGAGAACAATCTCTACGCCTGGAAAACGTCGGCTAACGGTTGTAATAATATCCTGAATAACAGCTCCACTCGGACTGGTAATGACACCGATTTTCTTGGTAAACCGTGGCAAGGCTTGCTTGAATTCTTCTTTAAATAAACCTTCCTGTGTCAGAGCTTGTTTGAGCTGTTCAAACTTGATTGCCAAGACTCCAATACCATCTGGCTCAGCTTTTTCAATGACAATGGAATAGGAACCATTTGGTTCATAGAGCTGAATGCGCCCAATGACATTGATTTTCATTCCCTCTTCAAGCTCAAAGCCCAGATTCTTATAGACGCCTGCCCACATGGTCGCTTGGATGACTGCCTTGTCATCCTTGAGCGAAAAATATTGATGGCTAGGGCGTTTACGGAAGTTGGACACTTGACCTGTCAAATACACCTTCTCCAAATACGGATCGCGGTCAAACTTTAATTTTAAATACTTAGTTAGATGACTAACCGATAAATATTCAACCATGTCCACTCCTTCTATATTGTATCCCTACTATTATACCAAATTTTGCACTTTTATACAGAACTATGCCTATTATTTCCGATAGCTTTCCTGTGTTTTTTCTGCGTTTTACTATATAATAGCTTGTGAGAAAATAAGAACTTGTTGACAGGTTCTAAGGAGATTTATATGAAAATTGATGATTTACGAAAAAGTTCTAACATTGAGGACCGCAGGGGACAATCCAGTTCTAACTCATCTTTCTTGTCTGGTTCATCTGGAGGAAATGTTCTATTGGGACTACTCTTTTCACGACTTGGTTGGAAAGGAAAACTACTTGTTCTTGTCCTTTTAGTAGCCTTCGGAGGCATGTCAAACCTTGGTGGGCTGCTTTCCCCCTCAACAAGGACTAATCCTTACCAATCGAGTCAAGTCACAACAACTGGTACAGATATGTCTGATGCAGATGCTGAATTCATGAGTAAGGTTTTAGGATCGACAGAAGATTTTTGGGTCCAAGAATTTAAAGCCAATGGTTTAACCTACAATGCACCGACTATGGTTTTCTATACTAACCAGACCCAAACTGGATGTGGAGTGGGTTCCGCCCAAGCCGGTCCATTCTATTGCTCTGCTGACCGCAAGATTTATATTGATACTTCTTTCTATCAAGAATTGTCTAGCAAGTATAAGGCTGCTGGTGACTTTGCCATGGCTTATGTCATCGCTCATGAAGTTGGTCACCATGTCCAAAATGAATTAGAAGTTCTTGGGGCCTACCATCAAAAACGGGCTCAACTATCCGATAAGGAAGGCAATGCGCTAAATGTTCGCTTAGAATTGCAAGCTGACTATTATGCAGGAGCCTGGGCCAAATATGTTGATGGACACGGCATCTTGGATGCTGGTGATATTGACGAAGCTATGAATGCTGCCCACGCAGTTGGTGACGACACTCTTCAACAGGAAGCCTACGGTCGTACTGTTCCAGACAGTTTTACCCACGGCACTTCTGAGCAAAGGAAAAAATGGTTTAATCTCGGTTATACCTATGGTGACCTTGCTCACGCCGATACATTCTCCGTAGAGAAACCGTAAACATCCATAGCCTCTCGTAGCAATAAAGAAACTCTTGCAACATACACTTTTGCAAGAGTTTCTTTATAATATACAACTGACAGAAGCCAATTTACACATACGGTACCACTTTTAAATATGAAAACTGAATCATGTAAACTTACTCATCAACTCTAATTAGAGCGGTATCCTAGTTTCAAACAATATCACAATTATTATTTAGCAAACTTTAATTATTTCCAGTTATCTCTGCTGCAGACTGCACAGTTCCGTTTGGAATAATCACTGTTTTCAACAAGTTATTTTCCTCGTGAATACGTCTGTATAAGATAACCATGTAGACTGGAAATAAGATGAGAAAACTATATGTTGCATGACACAATAAAGCTAAACCGATTAATTCTGGTATAATATTTAGGAAATAGTTAGGATGCTTTACAACACGAAACAACCAATGATCAACAAAACGATGATCTTTTACCAACATGAGCTTAACTGTCCAAATATCACCTAACAATCGTGTTACCCAAAATAACATTCCCATTGAAAACAGCAAGAATATCAAACCTAAGCTACTAAGCGTATCAAACTTGGCGTGTCGCACTACTGCTTCAACCAAACATGATAAATAAAATAGAATATGTACAACTGTTAATAATTTAGTATTTTGAACACCAAATTCTGAACCGCCGTTTTTCAAAATCCGTTTTTCGTTTTTAATGGAAATCTTCAAAAAATAGATTCTCACCAAAAAAATACAAATAACCAAAAAAACAACCATAAATCCCTCCTGTATTTTAACAGATTTTATCAAACACATTCATTATACAAGGTTAGACTGTCGCCATTCTATTCCTCTCCTGTTTTTTTCCTATTTTCCATTTTTCCATTTGAGACTACAATAAAAGAGACCTGTTTTCAAAAATGGATGAAATCATGTCTCTTTTATAGTCTTTTAGTTTACTTTTAGTACTAGGCAACGAGCTGCAGACAGCTTGTACAGTCGAGTGACTGTGCAAGGTTGGAGATAGCACTTGCGGAGCAAGTCACCCCTGCAGAGTACAGCAAAGCGAGTTCAAACAATCCAGCGGAGTGTTTGAAGTTGGAAATAAGGAAACGGAGTTTCCTCTTACGTCGAAGTAATAAAAGAAAAACTAAATGTCTATATTATAATTTTACCTATATCAATTCATTAGATTGCAAATGAATCATAAAACGCATAGTTTGTGTATCAGAAGCATAAAAAGTGTACGGAAAGCCGTGTTTTTCTAATATTTTCTGTACAATAAACAAACCAATCCCTGTACCACCATCTTTCTTATCACGGCTGTAGTCTGGACGATAGAATGGACGAAAGACTTGATCCAATTCCTCGTCACTTAAAACACGTTCAACCTGATTTTCGATTATTAATTGATTTTGGCGTAGTACTACACGAATAATAGCTTCTTTACATGAGTACCGAAAGGCATTATCTAAAATATTCTTAATAGCTTTTAAAAAATAAACAGGATTTCCTTCAATGAGAACCGGTGATAGTTCTACTTCAAATTGATATCCCTTAACCTCTGCCAAACTCTGATAACTTGTTAAAGAGGAATCAATCAACCGATCTAATCGGATTTGTTCTCTGCTTTCCTTTAAAGCCATATCAAGATTTGTAGCTTCTAAAATAGAATGAACTAGCTCAGATTGTTCCTGCAAGATTTCCTTGCACTTTTTTAAATATGTATCATGGTCCTTAAATGGTCCCACATTATAAATCATGCCTTCGACTAACCCCAACATACTAGCTATTGGAGTTTTTAATTCGTGTGATGTGATACGGAGGAAATCAGACTTCTCCTTCTCACGTGCCATAGCACGTTCATTTTCCGTTCTTAATTCATCGATACTTGACAATAACTTGCTATACAGGCTGTTAATATCCTGAGCCAATGCTGTTATTTCATCTGTTCCTACAACAGCACAACTGATTCCGGATTCTAACGATTGCATCCGTCTTGTTGTTTCTGAAATTCTTGCTATTCTACGAGTGGACAGCCTACTGTAAACAAAAGCTACCGAAACTGCCAGAACAATAATCAACAGCAATATGAATGGATAAAAAGTTACCAATGTTTGACTGACATCCGATAATGAGTGGAATCCATAATTAAATAACAGATAATATGTAACTCCTTCTGCCGATGCTATCTCGACGCCCCCAGAACCAATTTCATCAAAATCTCCATTTTCTAAATACTCTTTCTCATACTTTTTGGCCATTTCATCATTGGGGTCTGGATAAATAATTTCTCTATCACTCGAAAAAAGACTAATAATAATCTTCGGAGTTTTTCTGTCGTAATCATCAATCTCAGATATAATCTTAGCTTCTGGCATCCCATCCAATTGTTTAGCCACAGTCATATAATCATGTCTCAATTCCTGTTTCTTAACCTGATTATAATATATAGGCATAGCATAATACAATAACCCTAACAATGTTACAGAGATGAAAGAAATCATCACAGCAACAACTATGAAATTTTTTCTAGCAATCCCCATATCAAGTATCCTCTATTTGATAACCACGACCAACAACTGTCTTCAAAGGAAGTGACGGCAATTTTTTACGTATATTCTTGATATGATTATCTAAGACACGACTATCCAATTCCGTATATCCCCATATTCCCATCATCAAGTTATCACGACTAACAATTTTCCCACGTCGTTTAGCTAAATATAGTAAAACTTCATATTCTTTTTTTGTTAATTGAACTTCTTCTTCTTCCATATAAACTGCCCCACTAGTTGGTTGAATAAGAATTGTTCCTATCTCAATGCTATCTGTATCTCCTTTTCCTCTCAAAATATTCTCAATCCGTTTTACCAATATAGTTGGTGAAAATGGTTTAACAACATAATCACTTATAATCTGATTAAAACTAATAAGCTGTGTATATTCGTCACCCATGGCTGTCAGCATCAAAATTGGAATCTGAGAAGTTTTGCGAATTTCCTTCAGTACTTCCAAACCTGTCATAGACGGAATCATGATATCTAAAACAATTAAATCGAATTGTTCTTCTTGAAACCTTTCTAAAGCAACCTTTCCATCAAAAACAGATTCTACCTGATAACCATATTCTTTTAAAAACTCACAAACAACTTGACTAATAACTATGTCATCCTCGACAACCAAGATCCTTGACATTTTTATACCTCCTCGTAAAGTTCTATTATAAAATATTATTATACAATTATATACCGATTCGTACAATGGTGCAACTCTATCATAGATAAATAGAGCATCATGTTCTGCTATTTCAGCTTTCTTTTGACTTCTTCTGTTTAAAACAGATAAAAAACAGATGAAACCAAGGACATATATAGATTTGTTTGATAAACTGAACTAAACAAAAATGAAAGGAGCTATCCCATTATGTGGAGTCCAAAAAAATTAACCGTATTAAAATGGTTTGATATTCTCATTCTAACAATTATTTTATTTGGAGATGGAATCATCAACTCTACTCTCCAATACATAGCCTTACAAAATCAAACTACAACTCTTCAAGAAAATTTGACATTTTCAACAATGGACAATTATAAGGCTTTGGCTCTACAGTTAGTTTGGCTCACAATAGCCATCTTCTATCTATTACTCCGAAATTTTGATTTCTCAATTTGGAAAAAACATATTTTTATTACTCCTTGGGTTCCATTACAAGCTGTTGCCTTATTCATTTTCTCTGCATTATGCTTGGATATCTATCATTTAGTATCCTATCAGTTTCTAGCTTCCAACACTCCATCCATGTTTCAATTATTTCCTAACATTGATTTATCACTGATTTTGTACTCATTGTTGAACGGATTTTATGAAGAAATTTTCTTCCTTAACCTGTGCTTACTGGTTAACCCTAAATATGCAAAATGGGCATTTTTATATTCATTAATTATTCGATGCAGTTTCCATACCTATCAAGGTTTAATTAGTGCACTCGGTTTAGGCTTAATTCTAGGAACTATTTTCTATCTACTTTATCAAAAAATAAAACCTAAAAATTTATTACCATTTTTCCTAGCACATGCTGTGGCTGATGTTATCGGTTTAACTATTCTATCATATATTCTATACTAGTTATCTAACAGATAATTTGAACACAAGCTATCCTCATATCACCAAAGACTGAGTGGATACCTACTAGTCATGACCACCCGTGAAAACGGGTGGTTTATTTTATGTAATTTAGAGAAAAGAGTGCCAAAAAACGCATAAAATCGTGTTGCTAAGAACGTTGATTTTATGCATTTTATTATCAATATTTTTATTGAAATTTATATTTATGCCCAACTATACTTCTCAGAATCAATGTCCATATCTCATCTCAGCCTATAGATTGACAGACTCTAATTTATAAGTAACGGTCTGTACATCTCTGCGGTAGTCTCGAAAGAGAATTTTTGAGAAACGATTTTCTTCCTTCCATTTATTAAATATAGCATTGTCCATAAACCCTGCAGACCGACCCCATTGCGCATCAAATTCTCCCTTTCCATTTTCAAACGCCCTATACTCATCCCCACCAGCACCTTCTGACTTATAGTGATTTAAAATATCCGTGTTACTCTGATCTACTAACTTAGTTAGTTTTAAGCCATCTGGAATGATAAAATAGTATCCACCAATTGATTCATAGAATGCCCAGTCTCTAAATTTGAAAGTCACTTCCCACTCAATTTTTTTATCGGTTACGGAAGTTGATTCTATCGAAACGGATTGCTGTATTTGAAATGGTTTGCCTGGATAGTTCGTATCTTGGATGTAAGCCGGTTGTTTCTCATTCGGCAATTCTGGAGTAACAGGGAGGGATTCCATATCCAAATTATTTTCAGCTGACCTTACAGCACGCGATGTAAATTCAGAAAGGGTTGAATCCTCAACCTTTGTTTCTGGGGTTGCTTCAGCCTTTGGCTCAGAAATGACATTCTCGATTTCCTCTAGGTTAGCAGACTGGTTTGGAACTTCATCGTCTTGATTTCCTCCATTCTCAGCTCCTTTTGTAGCTTACTCTTCAACTGTCAATGGCTGTTCTTCTAACGTTTGATTAGATTCTATTGTCACAAGGCTTTCATCGGTTGATGCCTCCGTATCCGCCTTGATATTTGATCTGATTGTATTACATTATTCTTATCATCTACCCATTTCGAAACCCTGTAACCTTTTTTTAGAATAACATCATTCGGTTTTCGATCATTATCAAGCGGAGCTTCTTTAATAGCAATTTCTTTCAAAAATTCTGCTAACGTTGTCCCTGCAGAAATTGTTCTTTGGAAATTACCTTGATAAATATAATAACGGAAATCCAAATCCGTAATTTCTGAGTTTTCCCCTCCTTTAACTGTAACGGTAATCTTATCTTTTGATTTTAAACCTTTTATAGGCGCTTCAGTTTCTTTGTCTACCTCAGGAACTGAAAGGGCTTTCTTTTCTGGTTTCTCAGTGTTTGGATTTTTATTCGACTTTGGATTTACCTGCTCTAACTTCTTAAGAGTCAATTCTAAACTAGCAACCGAAACGATTTGCTTAAATAGATGATTCTGATGATCAAAATATTTCATTACTACAACTAGTGAAATATTTTTCAGTGACTTATCTAAAATCTTTCCTTTTAACCGATAAGTTACTTTCATCAACTTTTACAACTGTTCCAAACCACATAAGCGCAATCATAACAGAAGCTAATCCAACCTTACTCTTTCTCAACGAAAAAATTTCAGTCTGTCTATTCATTTTTTCTCCTTGTTTTCTATCATTTAATACTCAACACACAGTGCCTACTCTAATTATAGAAAACCAATCTCACATAGTATTATGTTTCGTTTGTTTTTTATCTAATCTGCCCATGCTCATTCCTAAGAATATGCCTCAAAACAAAGCTGGGCTCAAGCCCAGGACTACTACTCAGAGTTCGTCTTCCCACTCCCAAAATAAAAAATACCAGCTACACCACATAGCTGATATTTCAGATAATTATTTTGTACTTCTGAAACAAGCTTCATAGGTCTGTTCCATCAACATGGTAATAGTCATCGGACCAACACCACCTGGAACTGGGGTAATATAACTTGCCACTTCTGATACCTCATCGTATTTGACATCACCGATTAGCTTGCCATTTTCATCACGATTCATACCAACATCAATCACCACGGCACCTGGCTTAACAAATTCTTTGGTCACAAAATGACCACGACCAATGGCAACAACAAGAATATCGGCCTGACGAGCAAGCTCTGGCAAGTTTTTGGTGCGAGAATGCGCAATCGTTACAGTAGCATTGGCATCCAGCAGCAGCTGTGCCATCGGTTTACCAACAATATTAGAACGACCAATAACTAAAGCTGACTTCCCTTCCAGCTCAATCTGATATTCCTTGAACATTTCCATAATTCCTGCTGGAGTAGATGGAATCATGACAGGATGACCTGACCAAAATTTCCCCATATTAGTCGGATGAAAACCATCCACATCCTTATCTGGGTCAATGGCCAACAAGACCTTCTCCTCGCTGATGTGGGCTGGTAAGGGCAATTGCACCAAAATACCATGCCATTCATCATCCTGATTATAGCGCTCAATCAAATCCAACAAGTCTGACTCAGAAATCGTATCTGGAACGCGAACAACCTCACTCTTGAATCCAGCAGCTAGAGCTGACCGCTCCTTATTCCGTACATAGACCTGACTAGCAGGATTTTCGCCAACTAAAATAACTACAAGACCTGGTACCAATCCCTTTTCTTCTTTTAATCGAGCAGTTTTCTCCGCCAAGGCAGCCTGCAATTTTACACCTAGTGCTTTCCCATCAATGACTGTCATACCTACACTCCTTTTGTTTTTTCTATTATACCCTAAAATTCTCCGACTGACTATACTTGTACAAAGTAGACTATAGCATATAGCAAAAAACTCCGAACAATGTCGGAGTCGTACTTATTTGTTCATTTACAGTCATTTGAATTAACTTTGATACATCGTCACTTTCGACTTGCCGTACTTTAGTACAGCCTGCGCCTCAGTTCCTTGTCTGAAAGCTAATTCATTCGACTATATTACAAGACCTTAGACAAGAAATCCTTGGTCCGTTCTTCCTTGGTATGTTCAAAGACTTCTTCAGGCGTTCCATCCTCCACGATGACACCGCCATCCATAAAGATAACCCTGTCAGCTACCTCACGCGCAAATCCCATCTCATGAGTCACGATAACCATGGTCATCCCTGACTTGGCCAAATCCTGCATAACAGCAAGAACTTCACCAACCATTTCAGGATCTAGTGCAGAGGTCGGTTCATCAAAAAGTAGGACATCTGGGTCCATGGCCAGACCACGTGCAATAGCGATCCGCTGTTGCTGACCACCTGAAAGACTTTGTGGATAGGCATTCGCCTTATCTGGCAATCCTACCTTTTCAAGTAATTCCTTAGCCTTCTTCTCAGCCTCATCCTTTGCAATTCCCTTTGTCTTAATAGGTGATAAAGTAATATTATCTAATACCGTCATATTTGGAAAAAGATTGAACTGTTGAAAAACCATTCCCATCTTTTCACGCATCTTGAAAATATCATTTGACTTGTCAGTAATATCAACACCTTCAAATGTAACAGTTCCCTTGGTTGGTACTTCTAAGAGGTTCATTGTACGTAAGAAAGTCGATTTCCCTGACCCTGATGGACCGATAATAACAACCACCTGACCTTGTTGAATATCTAAATCAATTCCTTTTAGAACCTCATTCTTTCCGAAGTACTTATGTAAATCCTTGATAGAAATAATCGCATTAGACATGGAACTGCCCTCCCTTGTTCAACTTTTTCTCAAACGACTGAATAATCACTGTTAGCACCGTTGTCATAATTAGATAATAGCTCGCTGCAAATACAAGTGGTGTTAAAGGAATATAAGAAGTGGATTGAACTGTCTGAGCACCGTTCCATAATTCCATCACACCGATGGTTGACAAAAGTGAACTATCCTTAACAATAGTCACAAATTCATTTCCTAAGGCTGGAAGAATATTCTTGATAGCCTGTGGCATGATAACGTAACGCATCGCCTGCTTTGGTCTAATACCAAGCGAATAAGCTGCTTCCAGCTGTCCTTTTGGTACAGCATTAATACCTGCACGAACAGTTTCAGATACATAGGCACCCGAGTTCATCGAAATAACAATGATACCTGGAATCAAGCGCGTCAAATCAACCGTCAAAATTCCAAGCTGAAAAGTTGGTGCTACAAAATGTGTCATCGCAAAAGCAATCATAATCTGGACAATCATCGGTGTCCCACGGAAAATCCAGACATAGATATTGGCAGTCCAAGCTAAAACTTTATACTTACTACGCTGAGCAAAGGCAAGCAACACACCTAAAATACTACCAAAAAATACTGAGAAAAATGCAATAATGAGGGTAACAATTGCCCCATAATTAAAATAAGCCCAATACTCAGGCAAAAAAGAAAAATTCATTCATCTTACTCCAATTCTGTCATTTAGAGTCTATTATACCATTTTTGAATATTTATGCAATACTTTTATTTATAATATTCAATTTACACAAGAAAAAAGCACCCTTAGGTGCCTCTCACTTCTTCTTAGTACAATAGCTCATAGATTTCCATTGCAATCAAGTCAATGCTGTCAAACGCGTACGTTTCACGAGCAGCAACATCACGCAAGGTAAATACTGAACCATTTTCCTCGTCATAGCTATAAGCCACTTCTGCAACAACAATACCATCACGTTCGAAATTACGTTTCAACGTACCGCCGTCATTAGCCATAGCCTCCAGACGATTGATAATTCTCACCAAATGTGATTCCATATTCGTTCTCCTAATCCTTTTTATAGGAATATTTTACCACATATTGCCAAAAAAGTCTTATTTTTTCCCTATTTTCTTCCTATCGCCCTATTTTTCATAGAAAGTTTTTCCAAGCGTAGCAGTTTCTTGATTTTTCTATGAATCTTGTTATAATAAAGCTAGAACTGACCTTTTTTGACTATTTAACAATAGGTCACATTTTTTCACAGAAAGAGGTAGAATTATGCTCTGCAAAAATTGTAATATCAACGACGCAACGATCCATCTCTACACCAACTTAAACGGTAAACAGCAGCAGGTAGACCTCTGTCACAACTGCTACCAAATCATGAAAACAGACCCTAATAATGCCATCCTACGTGGGTTGGGAGATTTAACAAATCCTAACAATATGGATCCCTTTAGTGAATTTTTCAATCACCTAGGTGGCTATCCTGGCAATACCCCTGCTGGAAAAAATCGCGAACAGACTCCTCCCACTCAAGCCGGTGGGCATAATGGACGTGGTGGACAGACCCCTCCTCCGCAACAACCCCAACAACCAAATGGACTCCTTGAAGAATTTGGTATCAACGTTACCGAAATTGCCCGTCGTGGGGATATTGATCCAGTAATCGGTCGCGATCAAGAAATTACCCGTGTCATCGAAATTCTAAACCGTCGTACAAAAAACAACCCTGTTCTTATCGGTGAGCCTGGTGTAGGTAAAACAGCGGTTGTTGAAGGCTTGGCTCAAAAAATTGTCGATGGCGATGTCCCACAGAAATTACGAGACAAGGAAGTCATTCGTCTGGATGTTGTCAGCCTCGTACAAGGAACAGGTATCCGCGGACAATTTGAAGAACGCATGCAAAAACTCATGGAAGAAATCCGTAATCGTCGCGAAATCATTCTTTTTATTGACGAGATTCATGAAATTGTCGGTGCTGGCTCTGCAGGCGATGGTAACATGGATGCAGGCAATATCCTCAAACCAGCCCTCGCACGTGGTGAAATGCAACTAGTCGGTGCAACAACGCTCAACGAGTACCGTATCATTGAAAAAGATGCCGCCCTAGAACGCCGTATGCAACCTGTAAAAGTTGAAGAACCAAGTGTCGAAGAAACCATTACTATTCTCAAAGGTATCCAAAATAAATACCAGGATTACCATCATGTTAAATACTCCGATGCTGCTATCGAAGCTGCCGCAGTACTGTCCAACCGCTACATTCAAGACCGTTTCCTACCAGACAAAGCTATTGACCTTCTGGATGAAGCTGGTTCAAAAATGAATTTGACCCTCAACTTTATTGATCCAAAGGAAATTGACCAACGCCTGATTGATGCCGAAAATCGTAAAGCACAAGCTACACGGGATGAGGACTATGAAAAAGCGGCCTATTTCCGTGACCAAATTGCTAAGTACAAGGAGATGCAAAAGGCAACTATCAGCGAAGAAGATATTCCACTCATTACTGAAAAAGAAATTGAAGCCATCGTTGAGCAAAAAACAAATATCCCAGTTGGTGATTTAAAAGAAAAGGAACAGTCCCAGCTTGTGAACCTCGCTAGTGACTTAAAAGCCCATGTTATCGGACAAGATGAAGCAGTTGACAAGATAGCTAAAGCCATCCGCCGTAATCGTGTCGGTCTCGGTGCTCCAAATCGTCCCATTGGATCCTTCCTCTTTGTCGGACCAACAGGTGTCGGTAAAACCGAATTGTCTAAGCAATTAGCTATCGAACTCTTCGGTTCGGCGGACAGCATGATCCGCTTCGACATGTCCGAATACATGGAAAAACACGCTGTCGCTAAACTCGTCGGAGCTCCTCCAGGCTATGTAGGCCATGAGGAGGCTGGACAATTGACTGAAAAAGTCCGTCGTAATCCTTACTCACTCATCCTCCTTGACGAAGTTGAAAAAGCCCACCCAGATGTCATGCACATGTTCCTTCAGGTCTTAGACGATGGGCGTCTGACAGATGGACAAGGTCGTACTGTCAGCTTCAAAGATACCATCATCATCATGACATCAAATGCTGGTACTGGAAAAGTTGAAGCAAGTGTCGGTTTTGGTGCGGCTATAGAAGGGCGGACTCAATCAGTCCTTGGCCAACTTAACAATTTCTTCACACCTGAATTTATGAACCGATTTGACGGTATTATTGAGTTCCAACCACTGAGCAAGGAAAACCTACTTGAAATCGTCAGCCTCATGCTAGACGATGTAAACAAACGCCTTTCTCACAATGGCATCAGCCTCCATGTAACAGATAAAGTTAAGGAGAAATTAGTGGAGCTTGGCTACGATCCAAAGATGGGAGCTCGTCCACTACGCAGAACCATCCAAGATCAGATTGAAGATGCTATCACCGACTTCTACTTAGAACATCCAGCAGAAAAAGACCTACGTGCTGTCATGTCAAGTAAAGGTACAATTCAAATCAAGGCACAAACAAAGACAAAATAAGAAAATAGAGCTGCTCCCTACGAGTAGCCTATTTTACTGTTTTGATACTCTATTTTTCTAAATTCTTCCCCATCTCCATCCTATAAAAAAACTTTACTTTGTAAAGCCTATCACAAGGAAAAATAATAAAAAAGTGGTATAATGTATACAACTCATTCCAATTATGAAAGAGGATAGAATTGCCTATGGAGAAAATTGCTGTATTTGGAGAAAAGAAGGCTGGCGTCAGCTACCAGAGTCGCTTTGGTGTTTACGCAGTTATCCCAGATGAAAAGAAAGAACAGATTATACTCGTTCAAGCACCAAACGGAGCTTGGTTTCTTCCTGGTGGAGAAATTGAAAAGGGAGAAAATCACCTCATTGCTTTGGAGCGCGAATTGATGGAAGAGCTTGGATTCACCGCTGAAATCGGAAAATACTTTGGTCAGGCTGACGAATACTTCTACTCTAGCCACCGCGATACCCATTTCTATAATCCAGCCTACATCTATGAAGTAACTAGCTACCATCAAATAGGACAACCACTAGAAGATTTCAACCATATTGCCTGGTTCCCAGTCAATGAAGCCATCTATAAACTCAAACGTGGTAGTCACAAATGGGGCATTGAACAATGGAAATTGCAAGAAAATTCATTCAATAACTAGTAAAAACACTCTAATCGTGCTATAATGTAGCCAAAGAGATAGAGGAGGTTCCACATGAAAATCATTAACACGACAAATAGTCATCCCAATCTTGTCCAAAGCCAGTTGGCTAATACTGATGCTTTCCTAGTAGAGACTTATTCTGCAGGTAATACAGACGTTATTTTCACACAGGCACCCCGTCATTATGAACTCTTGATTAGTAATAAATACCGTGCAGTACAACAAAATGAAATCGAGCAAATTCGTGATTTCTTCCTTCATCGAAAAATTGATGAACGAACTATTAACAAGGCTGCCATTCAAACGATTCACACAGACCGTTTGATTGAAATGTCTATTCCCATTATCGCAGAAGTGTAAGAAGCCAGATGGCTTCTTTTTTCTATTTATATCAAAAGTAGCCTAGGAAACGAAGCCGAAGATAGAACTGGAGTTCATCAAGGCTCTTGACAACGGATAATTTTGATTTTCGAAGAGTATTACAAAAAAGCCTATCGCTAGATAGACTTTAACAAATGTATTGTGATTACTTAAGCTTCAAAACCTTGAGCTACTGCTTCAGCAAAGTTTTCTTCCACTACGCTTGCACAGTGGTCACAGATTGTCGCACCATAGCTGCGCTCTGCAACACTAGTATCAATGCGGCGGCAACGGTCACATACTTCACCGCTTGCACGCTCTACAGTAAAGGCAACTTCTTCTACCAGAACAGCACTTTCAGGAGCTGCTTCCGTGGTTACTGTCAAGTTTGAAACGATAAGCAACTGAGCAAGGTCTACATTCAAGCTCTCCAAGAAGGACTTGGTTTCAGCTGAGACATAGGCAGTCAAATGAGCTTCAAGTGACTTACCAATCACTTTTTCATTACGCGCTTCTTCCAAGGCTTTTTGTGCCTGAGTACGGAAGTTCATAAAGTTTTCCCAGTCAGCCAAAAGCTGCGCTTCATTGGCAAAGGTTTCCACCTCTGGCATTTCCGCCAATTGTACGAACTCTTCTGCTTCGTGTTCCAAGTATGACCAGATTTCCTCTGCCGTGTGTGGTAAGATTGGGGTCAAGAGCTTGGTAATTTTCACCAAGATGTCATAGAAGACTGTCTGCATCTGACGACGAGAAAGTGATTTAGCACCATCAATGTAGACGACATCTTTGGCAAAATCGAGGTAGAAGGCTGACAAATCAAGGGTCACAAAGTTGACAACAGACTTGTAAATAGCCATGAAGTCATAGTTATCGTAAGCTTCACGGATTTGAGCTACCAATTTATTGAATTTCACCAAGAGATACTGGTCAACAGAACGAAGCTCTTCGTATGCCACCGTATCACTTGCAGGATTGAAATCAGAAGTGTTGGCAATCAAGAAGCGAAGGGTATTACGGATTTTACGGTAGGTTTCAGAAACCTGTCCAAGAATATCCATAGACACACGTACGTCGTTTGAAGTATCAACGGAAGTTACCCACAGACGCAAGATTTCTGCACCAAATTGTTTCTCAACATCACTTGGAAGAATGGTATTGCCAAGAGATTTAGACATCTTCATGCCTTTACCGTCCAATACAAAGCCCTGTGACAAGACAGCCTTGTATGGCGCATGACCATTTACGGCTACAGAGGTAATCAAGGATGAATTAAACCAACCACGGTATTGGTCAGAACCTTCTAGGTAGAGGTCTGCTGGGTAAGCAAGGTTTTCACGGGCGTTCATGACACCATTCCAAGATGAACCTGAGTCGAACCATACGTCCATGATGTCTGTTTCTTTGGTAAATTCGCCATTTGGTGAACCTGGATGAGTGAAACCAGCTGGCAAAAGATCTTTGGCTTCAGATTTCCACCAGATGATAGAACCATGTTCCTCAAAGAGAGCTGCTACATGGTCTGTAACTTCCTTGGTCATGATGGCTGTGCCGTCTTCAGCATAGAAGATAGGGAGTGGCACACCCCAAGCACGTTGACGAGAGATGACCCAGTCACCGCGGTCACGGATCATGTTGTAAAGACGCGTTTTACCCCAAGATGGATTGAAAGTTGTTGCTTCGATTTGGTCCAAGATTTCCTGACGGAATTTAGAAACAGAGGCAAACCACTGTGGCACTGCACGCCAGATGATTGGCTTCTTGGTTCTCCAGTCAAATGGGTAGGAGTGATTGATCACTTCACTAGCAAGGAGCAAGTCACCCAATTTTTCCTTAACAGTTGGCACAACCTTGTCATAGAATTGACCTTCAAAATCAGGACCAGCAGCCTCGTTCATGATTCCACGCTCGCTAACCGTTACGGCAACTTCCAAGTCATATTTGACACCAACATTGTAGTCATCCTCACCAAAGCCTGGAGCCGTATGGACGATACCAGTACCTGAGTCCGTTGTAACATGCTCACCCAAGATGACCAATTCATCCACTTCTCTATCCCATGGGTGTTCGGTCACGATATATTCAAATTCAGCACCCTTGTGTTTTGAAATCACTTCGAAGGATTCCCAACCGAATTTGGCTGCCAAGCTATCAACCAAGGCTTCTGCCAAGACATACTTACGGTCAGAGCCAGCAGGTTGAACCAAGACATAGTCAATGTCTGCTCCCATTGTCAAACCGCGAGAAGCCGTTACCGTAAATGGAGTGGTTGTCCAGACAACGATGTAGCTATCCGTATCCAAGAGCCCCTTGCCATCTTTGACCTTGTTAGCATAGTAAAGAGATGTCGAGTCAATGTCGTGATATTCAATTTCAGCTTCTGCAAGGGCAGACTCAGATGACCATGACCAGTAGACAGGCTTAGCACCGCGGTAGATATAGCCCTTGTCTGCCATGGCACCGAAGACACGGATTTGAGCTGCTTCGTAGTCTTTAGTCAAAGTGATATATGGATTTTCCCAGTCTGCAGAAACACCCAAGCGTTTAAAATCATCACGTTGCTTGTCAACTTGACTAAGAGCATAATCACGACACATTTCAAGATATTCAACCAAGTCCATTTCCTTGCGTTTGACACCTTGTTTTGCCAAGACCTGCTCAATCGGAAGACCATGCGTATCCCAACCTGGTACAAATGGAGCACGGAAACCAGACATTGACTTAGAGCGAACGATAATATCTTTAGAAATCTTGTTCAAAGCATGTCCAACGTGGATATTTCCGTTAGCGTATGGAGGGCCATCGTGGAGGTGGAAGGCAGGTTTGCCTTCATTGAGTTCTTGGCGACGAGCATACAAGTTTGCTTCATCCCAGGCCTTTTGCCATTCTGGCTCACGTGTTGGTAAGCCTGCACGCATAGGAAATGCTGTCTTACCTAAGTTGAGTGTTTCTTTTAGTTTCATCATAACTCCTTTATCTTATAATTAATTCCATTTTCATTTCTTGGCCTTCTAAACCAACGGATTGAAAACCAAGTTTTTCTAAAATGTACCTCATTTTATGATTGCCGATTACATAATTTACGGTAACCTTATGGCACTGCTGATCATCCTTTGCTCGTCGCAACACTTGCCGAATGACCTCCTTGCCAAAGCCCTGATTTTGATACTTCTGATCAATGAGCAAGCGCCAGATATAATAACTGTTTTCCATGGGCTGATAGGACAACAAAAGAAATCCCACTGTTAGCTGTCCAGATTTAACAGCATATGGAAATAGGACTTCACTATCTCGATACAGCCATGCCTGAGCTAATGAATATTCAACTGACGCCACTCGGCGCTGATCTTTAGGTGCCACTTCAAGATCTAGCACCTGATCAAAATTATCTTTGTTTACCAGTTCTAATCGTATCATAAAAAATATAAAAAACTCCCGCCAAATAAGGACGAAAGTTCGTGGTACCACCTTAGTTTAGATAGAGTTTCCCCTATCCCTCTATGTTCGTAACGTGAACGGGCGTCTTTCCTTACTATTTTCAGGAAAAATCAAACAAAGTGATGATCCATAGAAAGAGATTGTAGGGCTTCCACCATCTCCTACTCGCTATAAATATTTCTACCGACCGTGTCTCTGCTTATGATCTTTATTATTCTTCTGTTGAAATTTCTACAGAATCTCCACTCTCAAAAGCCGCTGCCTGACGAGTTAATTCTGCAATTTCTTCTGGTGTCAATTGACGTGTATAATCCAAACTTTCTTCTTCAACAGGTAATTCTTCATCCAAAGCCTTATGAAGAACATCACGGAAAGCCTCATCACTTGTTTGAATGTAACTTGCTGTTGGGCGAAGGATTTCCTCCCATTCAGATGAATTAACCAATGATAATTGGCTTTCCACTGTTGATTTCAGACGCTGATGGAAAATACGTGTCTTGTTTTTTAATTCTTCAGTCTCAATGACAACTTTTTGCGCGTTGTCAGTCGCATTACGAAGAATTTCATTTGCCTTATCTTTAGCTTCATGTAACAATGTTGCCGCATCATAGTCAGCTTGTTTAATAATATTTACCGCTTGATCTTCGGCCGCAACCTTTACTTTCTCAGCTGTATCTTGAGCTAAAAGAACTGATTTACTCAATGATTCTTTCATCTCATCAAAATAAGCCAAACGTTCCCGCAAATTTTTCAATTCTAACTCTTGGTCATGATTTTTACGAATTAAATCCTCATAATCACGTGTTACAATGTCCAAAAAGTCATCAACTTCATCTGCGTCGTATCCTCTAAATTTTGTAGCAAAGGTTTTATCTTTTAATTCTAATGCTGTAAGTGCCATCTTTCCTCCTAAGTTTTAACAATGTCTAACTTTAATTTTATCTTCCCTTGCTTAGAAAAACCTAAAAATTCATTTAGGCGAACTCTACCATATCTCCTAACACTAATTAATTGCCCTATTTCAACTAATTTACTGGTTTGTTCTGTCAGAACATAATCCAACTTCACATGTCCAGCCTCAATCAACTTGTTTGCAGTTGCCCTTGAAAGGTTAAATGCGACCGAAATCAATTTATCCAATCTCATACTAGAAACCAACACATCCTTTGAACGCCATTCCTGTCCAATCGGTAGTCGAACAGTCGTCCATTCTTCTTCCTTTCCCTTAACAGGGACACGAGCAACTTTAGTGATAGATTGTAAGGCAATCTGCCCAAATTTCTGATCGATAAAGACAATCAATCGTTCATCATCAATCAAAATATCACCCAAATACTCCCTTTTAATCCCTAGTTGATTGAGAAAAGTTCCAAGAACTTGTGAATGGGATAAGGTGTGAAATTTTCTAGCATAGGACAAATGAAGAGCGGTTAACTCAAAGTCCTTGATGTCCAACTCATAATAAGCTGGGGCAATAATAACCCGCGAATGTTCAGTCGAAACAAAGTCCCGACTAGAAAACGTTTGTACCTGGTAGTAGTTAGCAATTTTGCATACAATTTCATCTTGTCTAGGATGTAAAAACTGAGTTAATCTGTATGAATACGTATCTTCAACTTGCTGACACATATCCATTATTTTCTCTACAAACTCTCTTTCTTCCCTAGAAAAATGTTGCAATAAGTTTTTGTCATTTTTCATAACTATGCTAACAGGAGCAATAATTGAACCAAGAAGCGTGTTCCCATATTAAGCGCAATCATGGCTGCCATTACAGTCCAATCCAACCCCATAAATTGCAGATTAAATCGCCTAAAGGGTTTTAAAATCGGTGCTACCAGCCATTGAATCAAACGTCCAATAGAGCTTGTGTATAGGCTAGGAAACCAACTTAGCAAAGCGTAAGCCAATAAGAGATAGGAATAAATTTCTACAATTTTTAATAGTAAAAAAATCAAAATTTGCATAGCGTTACCGTTTTATATCAAAGTCAAAATTTGAATCAGCCACACCAGTACTTGTACCAGCATTGCGCAATTCTTCAATATTGACTGTGACATTTACTGGAGTTAACAGCCACATGGTATTTGAGACCTTTTTCAAATTTCCAGATAATACTGAACGAGCACCATCCAAGTAGTCTAGGCAACGTCTAGCTTGTTGCTCCGACATATATTGAAAATCAATGAGAATACTCGCATTATCTAATAAAAGATTTACCATCTCTGGTGCATCTTCATAACGTTTTGGAAACTTAATATCAATTGTAGTTTTGACAATCTCTTTTTCGTTATTATTAGTCATCAATTCTTGCTGCCTTTCATGTAGGCGTTGAAGTTGACTTTCTGAACGTGCTTCCCGACGCGTCTCTACTTTTGGCTGCTGTTCGCGCACAGGTGCAGCTGTAGTATTGGCAACACGCATTTTAGGACGATCATTAGGCATTGAATAGGCATCTGCCTGTTCTTCAACTTCATTGACTTCGTCAACTTCAAAGTAATTAAATAAGTTCTTAAATGTATCTTTTAATGCCATATTTTCCCCCTCTCCATTATTCAAAGAATGCTGAGCCAATTCTCACATATGTAGCTCCGTGAGCAATGGCGCGTTCAAAGTCCCCACTCATTCCCATACTTAACTCTGTAAAGGGCATACGTGGTAAGTTCCTTGTAGCTAGTTCTTCTTGGATTTCCTGCATTTTAGAAAAGATCTCGTCTAATTCATCATCTGTAGCATCAATCGGTACCATCGTCATCAATCCAACAAGTTCAATGTTCTCCAATAAGCTAATTTCAGCAAGTGCCGCATCAATCTCAGATACTGCAAAGCCATGCTTACTCTCCTCACCAGAAACGTTGACTTGGAGGAAACACTTGACTATTTTAGTCGCACGTTTATCTATTTCCTGAGCTAGTTTGACAGAGTCTAGGGCGTGGAAATAATCAACAAATGGAATAATGTCCTTGACCTTTCTTCTCTGTAAAGTCCCTATCAAATGCCAGGTCAATTGTTTGTCTGCTAGGGCATTATACTTTTCTAAGAACTGATCGACTCGATTTTCTCCAATATGGGTAATCCCAGCATTCACAAGCTGATTAGCAATAGAGCTGTCAACATATTTGGTGACAGCTATTACCTTTACTGATTCACTTGGACGACCTGCCTTCTCAGCAGCTTTTGCCACTGCTGAAAAGATAGCATCCTTATTCTTTTGAAAATTCATTTTAGTTTAGCGATTACGGAAGAATGGTGGTGTATCCAATTCATCCTCATCTTGATCCATTGTAAATTTTTCGACTGAAACAGTGGATGTTGGTTCTGTGTCAGTTGGACGAATCAAGTTTTCACGACGCAAATCCCACTCTCCGAAGGCAGAAGCTTTCGGCGCTTCAGTTTGTTGTGCAGCTCCACGAGTTGGTGCTGATGCTACTGAATAATCAAAGCGTTGAGAAGGGCGTGGTGAAACAGCTTCCGTGCGATGGCGGGTTGGTTTATCAGCAGTATCTTGACGAACACCTGTAGCCACAACAGTCACACGAATCTCATCTTTCATTGTTTCATCAATAGATGTCCCCAACCAAATGTTAACACCTTGACCCGCAGCTTGATTAACGATTTCTGAAGCATCTTCTGCTTCTGTCAGAGTCATGTCATAACCACCTGTAACATTGACAATGACATCCTCTGCACCATCAATTGTTGTTTCAAGAAGAGGAGAATAAATCGCTTTACGAGCCGCCTCAATCACTCGGTCCTCACCAGTACCGATACCGATACCCATCAAGGCGTTTCCTTTGTTTTCCATAACTGTCTTCACATCTGCAAAGTCCAAGTTAATCAAACCAGGATTTGTAATCAAGTCTGTAATTCCTTGAACACCTTGACGAAGAACATTATCAGCTTCGCTTAGTGCTTCTAAAAGCGGTGTTTTCTTATCAACAATTTCAAGAAGGTTATTGTTTGAAATAATTAAGAGTGTATCTACTTGTTCGCGAAGACCTTCAATTCCCTCAATCGCAAAGTTTCCACGTTTATTTCCTTCAAAACCAAACGGACGAGTCACAACTGCGACAGTCAACGCACCCAAGTTTTTAGCAATACGTGCAATAACAGGAGCCGCACCAGTCCCTGAGCCACCGCCCATACCAGCAGTGATGAAGACCATATCTGCACCAGTTAATACATTAGTCAATGCTTCTTCGCTTTCCTCAGCAGCTTTACGACCAACCTCAGGTTGACCTCCAGCACCCAAACCACGAGTCAATTTAGGACCTAGTTGGATAACTGTTTCAGCTTTAGAGCTACTTAGCGCTTGTACATCTGTGTTTGCTGCAATGAACTCAACCCCAGCAACACCTTCTTCAATCATACGGTTAATCGCGTTCCCGCCACCACCGCCGACACCGATTACTTTAATGACAGCACCATGACTAGCTGCTGCTTCAAATGAAAATGCCATAGTTTAAATCACCTTTTCTTTTCTCTTATTCAAACATGCTGCCAAACAAACCACGAATGCGATCTGTGATGTTTCCCTTAGCAGCTGGACGAACTTCTTCTTCCTCATCATGGTAAGTAGGAGCAACTTGTTCCTCTACCTGATCAACTGTGTTCAATTCGTTCACGATTTCTCTTTGAATTGGCTGACTAATCCGAGGACGAGCAACAGGAATTTCAACTGGCTTATGTCTCAAGGTAGTTTCACCATTTACTGCATGTTGGGCAATATTTTCTACATCTTCTAACTCACCAACATACTCAACAAAGCTAATCACACTTGCAAATGCTGGATTGCGGATACCAATTTGATTTGGAACATAAAGTTTAGTGTTAACACCAAACACTTCTTGGGCCAATTCTGTAATTCCTGGTAAGATAGCACCACCACCTACAATAACAATGCCTCCTGGTAAATCTAGAGCACGTGTACGCTCCAAATCTTGTTTCACACGGTCAAAAATCTGACGTAAACGTGCCGCAATCACTTCTGAAAGGTAGCGCTCGGTCACTTCAACTGGAGCGTTTTCTCCAATCACGTCAACAGTGAATTTTTCCTTATCACTTGCATCTTGCGGATAGGCAATGCCGTAGTTGTATTTCAAGTTTTCAGCAATACTCTTTGAAGTTGTCAATACTTTTGAAATATCGTTTGTGATGTAATCTCCACCTTCTTGGTAGATGTTTGTATATTGCAACTCTTGGCCACGCATAACAGCCACAGTCGTTTGACCGCCACCAAGATCAATGACAGTCGCACCAAACTCACGTTCACCTTCATTCAATACAGAGCGAGTTAGTGCCAACGGAGAAATTACAATATTTTCAACTTGGACACCTGCACGCTCCACCGTTTTACGAAGATTGTGAAGAATGGTACGTGGTCCTGTGTACAGCATCCCACGCATTTCCAAGCGAATTCCCATCATTCCACGAGGGTCCTTAATGCCTTGGAATCCATCGACAGTGAACTCTTCTGGAATAAATGAAATCACTTCGCGTTCTGGAGTCATACTCTTCGTCAATGCTGATTTTACAACATTCTCAACATCCAAGTCTGTAATTTCTTGTGAATCTGTTGTAACAGGAATCATCCCTTGAGTCGGTTCAATCTGAAGAAGGTTGGCAGGTAATCCAACATTTACCTTTTCAATGCGGATACCTGACTTTTCTTCTGCCTGCTCGATCGCTTTTTTAATCGCTCCAGCGGCCACCTCAATATTTACAATAATTCCATCTTTGACGCCAGCACTTTTTACATTGCTGACCCCAATCACATTCATTTCGTTATCAATATATTCTGCAACCAAGACTTTAACGGAGCTTGTACCAATATCTAATCCCGTAAAAAAGCCGTTCCTAGCCATTCTATCAGTCCTCTCTTACTTCCAACTTTAACAAATCATCTTCCATTTTGAAAAATAGTATAATTAGTCATCATTCATTATACCATATTATATCGAATTATGGTGTTTTTAAAGGATTTTTTTATTACTTTTTCTTTACAAAATTATCTATTTCAGCTTGCATATCTATAAATACCAACTTCCATATCAATTGTCGTTGGAACTGTCACTTCTGCCGCTATTTTTGTATAGTAAGGCAACTTCTGGCTAATCTCACTCAATGGAACTAAAACCGTATTTCCATCTGCCATATTGAGTGTCAGCAAATCCGCGGTCACTTTACTTGGCGTTAAATTTATTGTCTGAATAGCAGAACGAATTCCTGTATCTATTTTACCCAATTCAATGGCCAGTTCCTTGATTAATTCCTTGTCGGATAAATTAATCGTTGTGTAGCCTTCTGGCAAAGAATCCTGTGAAATCGGCTCTCCGCCAACCTCTCCACTAGACAATACTGGATACCACTGACTTTGTTGCTGAATGTAACCTATGATAGCGTATTCTTTAATTTGAATCGTAAAGGTAGCTGGAAACTGGAACTTGATTGTCGCTGTCTCAACTGACGAACTATTCTTCTTAATATTCTTTGCGTAAGCATCTGCATGCAAAGCTATAGTCACATTGTAATCATCCGGAGAGATAAGGCTATAATTTTCTACCTGTTCAGCAGTCAGTCGCTCATTTCCAACGACCTCTATTTGTTTTTTCTTGCTGGTTGGAGAAATAAAATACAAGGCTAGAGCTGCCAGTAACAAACTCGTCACAAGAACCGGAATAGCTTTCCAGACTACTTTGGAAGGAATATCAACTTTTAAAGGCTGGACCTTTTTCTCTGTCTCTGTCTTGGATTCCAGACTCTCTTGTCTTCTGTTTATTCCCTGAAAAAGGCCCCTTTTACTCTTTTTAGCTTCTGGGATCTTCTGTTCTGTCTGCCCCTCGTCAACTGCCTGAATATCTGCGTCATCTTTATGAGCAAGGTAGGCTTGGTGGCGTGCTTTCCATTGTTCGAAAAAGGCACTTTTTTCATCATCCGGAGCAGTCATATCAGGTATGTCTACATCCGTAGAAAGTCCTTTTTCTTCGGCTACTACAGATTCTTTCTCTGCTGGTGAAATTTGCTCTGAATCCAATTCTACTTGGGATGCCTGTTCCACTTCTAGCACTGATTCTTCTACATTTGAATCTTTTTCCGTCATAGAACCTACCTTCCCATATCTTCTCTAAGCAAATTGTAAAAACTATCTACTGACTGAATTTCATTAGAATTTGCCATGTTTTGGACATAAAATTCCTTATTTTTCAATAGCTCATCGACTTCTACTAACAGGCTGGCAAATGTCAATTGACTTTCATCAATCTGCTTAGAATATCCCTTTTTCTCTGCATAGAGAGCATTTTCAATCTGATCCCCTCGACTGGCCTGTCGTCCTAGTGGCACAATCAAATGGAGTTGTTGCATGGCAATCAACTCAAACAGAGTATTGGAACCACCACGGGTAATAACGACATCCGCTAAATCCATCAACGGTTGATAAAGTTCTGTCACATAGTCAACTCTATATAGGTTTTTATCTAATTGGTTGAGACTACTGTCCCCTGTCAAGTTGATAATATTGAATCGTTCGGTCAGAGCAGCACTATTCTGACTGATTAAATCATTAAAGACCTTAGCACCGCCCGAACCACCTACAAACAGTAGGGTCGGCAGACTTTTATCGAAGTGACTGAGAATTTCTGGCAACTGGATTGGTGTAACTTTGTCATTCGTTTGCCCCACTTTTGTAACCGCACCAACATGTTTTACTTTAGTCAAGCTGGCAGGTTGCTCAAAAGTACTATACATGGTCGTTGCAAATTTATAGGCTATTTTATTGGCCAATCCCATTGTTAAGTCTGATTCATGGATAAAGACCGGAACCCGCAAGAATTTAGCTGCAATAACTGGCGGAACCGATACAAACCCACCTTTTGAAAAAAGAGCTTGCGGACGAATTTTAGCAATAATGGCCAAGGATTGAAGTACACCGAAACCGACTTTAAACACGTCCAACATATTTTGGAAAGAGAAATAACGGCGCAATTTCCCAGTCGAAATAGAATGAAAATGGACATCTAAACCTGATTTCACAACCTGCTCATGCTCAATACCGTTCCCATCACCAATATAGTGGACTTCCCAGCCTTCTTCCAAAAATCGCGGAATCAAAAGGAGATTGAGCGTCACGTGCCCAACAGTCCCTCCGCCTGTAAAAACAATTTTTTTCATGATTATTTCAACTCCTCAAAGGTCTGTAAGAAGACGTCGCCACGCACCTCAAAATTGGCATACATATCCCAGCTTGCATTGGCTGGACTTAAAAGGACAATATCTCCTTTTTCTGCAATGGCAAAGGCTTTTCTAGTCGCATCCGCAATATCGAGAGCTTCTATCGTTCCCACTTCTGCCTTATCTGCAGCACGTTGAACACGGGGAGCTGATTGTCCAAGGATGACCATGTTCTTCAAGCCAATTAAATCAGGTACTAATTCATCAAATTCATTGCCACGGTCCAAACCACCGGCAATTAAAATGACCTTGCTATTGTCAAAACCAGACAAGGCTTTTTGAGTCGCCAAGATATTGGTAGACTTACTATCATTGTAGAAGGAAACGCCGTTAATTTCACCTACATATTGCAATCGGTGTTTGACACCTCCGAAGGCAGATAGGCTTTCTTGAATAGCTTGATTGTCTACATCCATCAATTTAGCTACAACAATCGTTGCCAAGGCATTTTCAATATTGTGCGAACCTGGAACACCAATCTGGTCAGCATCCATGATGTATTCACCCTTGAAATAGAGTTTTCCTTCTGCCAAATAAGCTCCATCAACTACTTCCAGCGTAGAAAAAGGAACGACAGTTGCCTTGGTCTGTCCAGCCAATTCCTTAGCTTCTTTCTGGTTGAAGTTGAGCACCACAAAATCCTCAGCCGTCATCTGACGCTGAATCATCCATTTGGCTGCTACGTAGTCTTCAAAAGTCCCGTGATAATCAATATGACTGGCAATAAGATTGGTCACAACGGCGATATGCGGACGGAAAGATTCTGTCCCCATTAACTGGAAAGACGATAATTCCATGACCAAGGTATCCTCTGCAGTCGCAGTTTGAGCGACCGAAGATGCTGGGTAACCAATATTTCCACATAATTTTGCAGGTTTATTTCCAACATTCAAGACTTCCGCAATCATGGTCGTTGTCGTTGTTTTGCCGTTCGAACCTGTAATCCCCACGATTGGAGCATCTGATACCAAGTAGGCCAATTCAACCTCTATCCATACTGGAATTCCTTTGCCAATTGCTTTTTCAACCATAGGATTATCATAGCGAATTCCTGGATTTTTTACCATCAAAGCGAAATCTTCATCCAATAATTCCAAGGGATGGCTCCCGCAAATTACACGGATACCATCTTCCAACAAAGATTGAGCAGTCGGATTTTCTTCAAAAGGCTTTCCATCGTTAACAGTGACGATAGCACCCAATTTATCTAGGAGACGGGCTGCAGATTCCCCTGATTTAGCTAAGCCTAGCACTAACACTTTCTTATTTTTTACAATATCAACCATCTTCATCTCAAATACCTTTACTTTCTAACACCTTATTTTAACCTTTACGAAGACCTTTTTCAAGCCAGAGGACAGAAAAACCGACGCAAAGCGTCGGTTCAGATTGAAGAAAAAGTCCATTTTGGACAATTTTCTTCAATCTTTTTTCTTAATGTTGAAAATTAAAAACTCTTAGAAACACTGGAATATCAACATTTCTAAGAGTTTAATGACTTGCTATCTTTCGCAAACTTCTTCTATTTTTTATATTTTTAGGAGTTTGTCTACGTTCTGAACCGACGCAAAGCGTCGGTTAATTTCATCTATATCTATAAGGACCAGGTCGCTCTGTCCTCCTCTGCCTGTCTTTCGGTTCTTTATCGAGATAATAAATATCCCGCATCGCCCAAAAACCAATCAGAATCATTAGTAGACCAACCCAAATTTCCTTTGAAAATTGCATGATTCTTAAAAATCCAAGTACCAAGGCAATCGCTAATGCTACCAGTAAAAATACTGCCGCAATCAAATTCATAGTCCCCTTAATATTGCGAGGTGCCACAAATATATAAAAAAGTACTAACATGATGGCGAGGATTAAATAAAACATGCTTCTTCTCCTAGAAATTATTCCTCAGTCGCTAATTTTTTCTTCTTCGCAGCCTTATCACGCTCTGCCTTGTTCAAGATTTGCTTACGAAGACGGATAGATTCTGGCGTTACTTCCATATACTCATCGTCATTCAAGAACTCAAGTGATTCTTCAAGAGTCAAGATACGTGGTGTCTTGATGACAGATGTTTGGTCCTTGGTTGCAGAACGGACATTGGTCATTTGCTTAGCGGTTGTGATGTTGACTGTCAAGTCATTTTCACGTGAGTTTTCACCGATAATCATTCCTTCGTAAACTTCAGTACCTGGGTTTACAAAGATGGTACCACGCTCTTCGATACGCATGATTGAGTAAGTAGTTGCCTTACCTTGATCGATAGAAACAAGGGCACCACGGTGACGACCACCGATCTCACCTTGAACAACTGGCAAGTATTGGTCGAAAGTATGGTTCATGATACCGTAACCACGAGTCATTGAAAGGAATTCTGTTGAATAACCAATCAAACCACGCGCAGGCACAAGGAATACAAGACGAGTTTGACCATTTCCTGTCGCAACCATATCCAACATATCACCCTTACGCTCAGATAGGGATTGGATAACAGAACCTTGGTATTCTTCTGGAGTATCGATTTGCACGCGCTCGAATGGCTCCATTTTCACGCCGTCGATTTCCTTGATGATAACTTCTGGACGTGATACTTGAAGCTCATAGCCCTCACGACGCATGGTTTCAATCAAGATAGACAAGTGCAATTCACCACGACCTGAAACAGTCCATTTGTCTGGCGAGTCTGTAGGGTCAACACGGAGAGAAACGTCTGTTTGCAACTCGGCCAAAAGGCGCTCTTCAATCTTGCGTGATGTCACCCATTTACCTTCACGACCTGCAAACGGTGAGTTGTTCACCAAGAAAGTCATTTGAAGAGTTGGCTCATCGATACGAAGAACTGGAAGTGGCTCAACTGCATCTGTCGGAGTCACAGTTTCACCAACGAAGATGTCTTCCATACCAGAAACGGCAATCAAATCACCAGCTTTTGCTTCTTGGATTTCTTTACGCTCAAGACCGAAGAAACCAAAGAGTTTTGTAACGCGGAAGTTTTTAGTAGTGCCATCTAGCTTAGAAAGGGTAACTTGATCACCAACTTTAACAGTACCACGGAAGACACGACCGATACCGATACGACCTACGAAGTCATTGTAGTCCAAAAGGGATACTTGGAACTGCAAAGGTTCATCTGAGTTATCGACTGGCGCTGGAATATGCTCGATAATGGTATCAAAGATTGGTGCCATTGTTTCTTCTTGGTCTGCTGGATTGTCAGACAAAGATGAAGTACCATTGATAGCTGACGCGTAAACCACTGGGAATTCCAACTGGTCATCATCTGCACCGAGTTCGATGAAGAGTTCAAGGACTTCATCCACAACTTCTTCTGGACGAGCAGATGGCTTGTCAATTTTGTTAACAACGACGATTGGTGTCAAGTTTTGTTCAAGGGCTTTTTTCAATACGAAACGGGTCTGTGGCATGGTACCTTCGTAGGCATCCACGACAAGGACAACACCGTCAACCATTTTCATGATACGCTCAACCTCACCACCAAAGTCCGCGTGTCCCGGTGTGTCCATGATGTTGATACGTGTACCGTTGTAAGCTACGGCAGTGTTTTTAGCAAGGATAGTGATTCCACGCTCTTTTTCGATGTCGTTTGAGTCCATGGCACGCTCATCCAACTGCGTACGTTCATCAAGTGTTTGGGATTGTTTCAATAATTCATCAACGAGGGTTGTTTTTCCGTGGTCAACGTGGGCAATAATAGCTACGTTACGGATGTCTTCTCTAAGTTTTGTCATAATATCCTCTGTATCTTTTAATTTAACTAAAAAAGTATATCACAGATTGGCGAAAAAATCACAGATAATCACATTGTAAATGTTTTCAGACAGTTGATTGAGAAGAAAAAGAAAAGAGATTGAAAATCAACCTCTTACAAAATATTTTCAAAACTATCTCGCACTTCCTGTGGCCATACGCTAGATTGAACTTCACCGATATGTTTCTTACGAAGCAAGAACATGGCCAGACGAGATTGACCGATACCGCCACCGATTGAAAGCGGAAAGAGACCATTCAAAAGAGCACGATGCCAATCAAATTCCAAACGGTCCTCGTCACCTGTAATAGCAACCTGGCGCTTAAGCGCTTCTTCATCCACACGAATCCCCATTGAGGACAACTCAAAGGCTGAACCAAGTGCTTCGTTCCAAACCAAGATGTCTCCATTGAGTCCTTTGTAGCCTGCTTCTGATGGGCTTGTCCAATCATCATAGTCTGGTGCACGTCCATCATGTGGTTTACCATCTGCCAGTTCACCGCCGATACCGATCAGGAAAACTGCACCGTATTCTTTGGCAACCACATTCTCACGCTCTTTTGGTGTCAAGTCTGGAAAGTTCTTCACCAAGTCCTCTGTGTGGATAAAGGTAATCTTCTTCGGTAAGACAGATTCGATATCGTAGCGTGCTTCAACTGCAAGCTCTGTCAATCGAATGGCCTTATAGATTTGTTCGACCGTTTCCTTCAAATAAGCCAAGTTGCGACGACCATCAGGGATAACCTTTTCCCAGTCCCACTGATCCACGTATACTGAGTGAATTGGATCCAAGGAATCCTCATCTGGACGCAGAGCCTTCATGTGAACAAAGAGTCCTTCTCCCTCATTAAAACCGAAACGAGCCAAGGTATGGCGCTTCCACTTAGCAAGTGAGTGAACCACTTCATAGGTCGCATCTGGAATCAGCTTCACATTAACAGTAACCGCATTCTCCACACCGGACAAATTATCCTGCATACCATCCCCGACACGACTCAAAATCGGTCCTTGCACTTCTACGATTTCTAGCTTGTCTTTCAAATACTGAGTGAATGTATTTTTGACGAAAGAAATCTCCTCTTGCTGATGAATGAAGCTTTTCTTCATACCTTACCTCCTTAAATTTATACACCTTATTATACTCTTTTTTACCTACTTGTAAAGTCTTTTTATTAAATATTCTGATAATTTAATAGAGGTGTTTCACTTCGGATGTCAGTACTTCTATCACGCCCTCTGTCAAGCGTCTAGGACCACGCACCGCCCTGACTCCCAAGTCCATCATGCGCGCTCTCGGCAAAACATTATCGGAAAACTGAGCAAGCAATTCCACCTGCATGAGTTTCTTTTCTGTCGGAATATCTGATTCTCCATGATTTTCCAAGTTTGCTTCTAAGACACGACAAACATAACGAATGGCCTGTACCGGCGCTGTAACATAGATGGCTACGATGTCCCCGGCTTGAATAGTTGATTTTTGTGGCCAATAGACTACCTTATTTTCCGCAAATTCGGTATCGATATCATAGACCTTGGGATTGGCTGGAATAACCCAGTAATCAGGCCCTTGCGCCGCCTTGTAGGATTTCGGTCCCACCAAATAACGACTTTTCTCAAGGAGGGCAAACACCGTCTGGTCCTCTAACGTATCATCCAGCAAGACTGACACCCAAGACTTCTTAGACATGTGATAGGCTGGGAAAATGCCCGACTGACTTAGTAGCTCTGCTATTTCCCGAACATCGACCTTGAGATTGACAATCTCCACCTCTTCTTGAGAACCGCTCCCATCCAGCTTGTCCCTCGGAATCTGACTGACCAGGGCATACCACTTATTATTGGAGGGATGGCGAAAAGCACCATAGGTCGGCAACTTGGCAAAGGGATAGTCAGGAAGGTCGCCCCACTTCTCCTTGATGAGCTGGGCTATACGGTTGCTTTGGTCTTTGGAAAATGGCAGAGCGATACAGCAGGCCTCCTCTACTCGATCCAAAATGGACTGATAAGCCTCACGTACCTGCCCCACAAAAGCCCCAGCTGGCGCAGTCACCAGATGGGCGGTATAGGCCTCCTCCATCTCACAATCCCAAACATAGGATGACAGCTGACCAGCCTCATCCACCTCCACCACCGCCTCAAACTGCCCCTCCATGAAGACCTCACGGTAGATGTAACGATTGTCTGAGAAGATAAAACCGAAAGGGATGAGGGAGGGGAGGTGGATTTTATAAGAATTAACTGAAGACATAGGCATAGTTCTCTCTTGAAACAAAATCAATAAAATCTAAAATTAAAGTTTATCAACCAAATGATATTCAACAATATCTTTGGTTTTCCGAATTACTTTTCTAAATTCTAGTTGTTTTAAGGGATTAGAAATAATAGTAAGCTTAGAGGAACTTTCTAAATTTGAAACGACAGAAAGAAAGTAATTCGACTTATAAAATTCAGCTTGTTGATACTCTTTTAAAGTTAGTCGAATATCCCCGTGTTTTCCCCTAATTCCCTTTACCTCAGCTAAATAATTATTCTTTCCTACACTGAGCTGAAAATCATATCCATCACCATACAAACGAGCATCCTCTATAGTACCACTTTGGAAAACGGACTCTTTTTGATAATTGTTCATAAAGTACAATTCAGCTTCTAGTCCTGTTTCTTGTAATCTTTTGAATTTTGACTTCACTATAGGACTTTCAATTAATGTTATTTCCTTTACATTATGAACTTTCTGAAGGTACAACTTAACGATGTTGGCATAATTTACAACATCTTCATTTCCAAACAAGCTATCAATTAGTTCTTTTCTAGGGCGATAATCTTCCATTCTTTGATAAATTCATTATCGAATTTAGCTAGACCATAGCCTAATAGATTTAATAGTTCGTAATATTTGTGACGGTTTCTATTTGACATATCCTTACCCCCACTTATGCAATGTTTCTTCAAAAAGATTATTATATCTATTTATATTCCCCCTGATTTCATTACACTTAACCGAATCATACGTTATTATTCTGCCATCTTGATTTTCAATTTTAAATCCATGCACTCCATCAGTTTTTGCATGAGCTAATAAATTCCTTTCCTTTAATATATTTGAACGGTAATTGTCCACAAAGTTGTCGTATCTTTCATCATACTTGTCATCATTTGAAGATTTTAACATCTTAAATATTTTATTTACTACCCTAGCAAGTTTGTCTGAATCCATAACATAAGCCCGTTCTTGTTCTAAAACCGCCTTCAAATACCCCTCAGAAGCACTAGTCGAATTTTGATGAACTTTACTTATTTTATTATAAAAATCTCTCCCTTGTTTTTCTACATACCTATCTAAACTATTTTTTTCGTCTTCAGTTGCTAAATCAATATATTTTGAAATAATTAATTTCATCTTTTGATCAAAAACACTGACATTATTCATCAATAAACCACGTATACTTAGAACATTTTCTGTTTTTAAAATATTTTTGTCAATAATTTTTTTAGCCTTAGGGATAAATTCGTAATTCTCACGACTACAAACATATGTCCCCTCAATAAACTTTTTAGATAATTGATCCTCAATATCATTTTTCTGAACTGAGCAAAACAATATATCTGACAAAATATTTTGTCTTCTAATGACTTCTATAGCTGAAGTTCCTTTTATTGAACCAAGTAAATTTAAATCTATGAAAATGACATCAAAATGCTTCTCATGTAATAACTTGACTAGCTGTTCGGTATTCACAGTATCAAATCTTGTAACCTTTAATAAAAAATTCCTATCCTTTACATATCTTTCTAGTTTACGATAAATATTATTATACCAAGTTGTCGTATCCTCAAACCATAAAATATTTAAATCAATACTCATTTAAAAAACCCAATTCTAAACAGAATCCCCTCTCATTTTTTTCATGTAATTTTATATAACCTCCATTCTCTTCCATAACACGCTTAACATGAGATAAGCCGACCCCGGTACTTTCTGTTGTTGTATAGCCTAATTCAAATATTCTATCCGGGGTAATTATGGCGGAAGAGAGCCCCTCCCCATCATCTTTAAATTCCATAACCGTATAAATTCCATTTGTGTAAAAATCTAAATCTATATTACTTGCACCTGCCTTGAAAGAATTATTTACTAGGTTATCAACAACTAGCCCTAGCTCAGCAGTATTAAATTTTATTTTGTTTGTTAAAATCTTTTCAGGCTGGTATTTAAATTTTATTTTACTATATCGATCTTTGGTAGGCTTAAGTAAATCTTTTATATATTGCTCAATAAACTCTTGTAGTATAAAAGACTGAGTTTGATCAGATAATCGAAAATCTGCTGAGAATGCTAAATCATAAATTTTCTTAATTTTCTGAGCAGAAATAGTGATCCCATATATATCCTCATCCACCTCAGCAATAATGTCTGTTGCTTGATACTCATTTAATATCTGACTAATTGAATTAATTGATAGTTCAATACTATCAGACTCTGTATACATAGCATGTAGAGCTTCCGTCGCATTCTCAAATTTTGGATTTGTCAATTTTCTTAAAAATAAAGCCTGCTTACTTGTAATCTTCAATTCTTGTTCTGTAACCAACCGCTTTTCTCGCTCAACTTCTTTTGCGACTTCTGCCTGCCTCTGCTTTTGTTGAGCCTCAATCTTTTCTCGCTCAGCCGTCTTACGAGCAAGTTCTGCCTCCCTACGTTCTTCTTCTGCAATCTTTTTCGCTTCTTCTTCTTGTATTCTTTTTTCCTCAAGAGCTTTTTTTTCTTTTCTCCTAATTTCATCAACTTCTTTACGAACAACTGAACCTATATTTGCACGCTCACTAATCAACTTATTAACAATAGGTTTCAACAAGTCAATTAACAAAGTAATACGTTCATCGTTTCCCGAGAGACCTTCTCGATTAGTTGTCGAAATATCTTCCAATCTATCATGATCCAAAACGTCAAATGAAATTTCCCCCTCTATGTAAGCACCAAATGCTTGAGTATTATTTAACAAGGGCATAAAATCTGAAACAGCTAATTTATCACGAACATATAATCTCAATTGATTAGCTTTATAAACTTGATTCCTTATAAATCTGTCCTTTGTATCCGTTCCAGTATTTTCAAGAGCTTCAGACATATTGATTGTACTATGGATACCAATCCATCCTGTTAGCTCGTAAGTAATTTCTTCTAGCTCTCCATCAATATTCAGAAATTCCTCTTTACCAGTTAAACTAATTCTTGATATCTCAGAAGGATATATTCTTTTTACCTGACGCAGTTTATTTGACACTTCCTCTAAATCCGCACTTATCTTTACCGAATCATTTAGCAGATCCATATTGACCACTGTTTTATCTGTTTGAAAAAAGGCATAAAAATTTTTAAATCCAATGACCTTAGAAACTTTTGAAAACTCTATAGCCTGATTTACATCGGTCCTATACGCTACTTCAATGTCTGCCCCAAGATTATCCAAAAGATAGTAGTTTGCCAAAGTCATCTTCAAAGACTCTAGTTTCCCTTCAGCAAAACCCGCTAAATTGACACCAACAGACTTGATTAGCGTACCGCTCTCAATTTCATCCCAGATTTTTGTATTCTCAATATGTACATCATCGATAGGTACTCGCACTAGTTCAGGTATGTCACTGTCTAATGCGTCAGTTGAATCTAACATCCATGCACTTGCAATGCCATCTTTCTTTGAGACTATATAATATTTTTTAGAAAGAAATAACGTTGCTAATTTTCCGATTCCTTTCCTCCCCTTTGTTTTTTCTGATAAATCTTCACTTGATAAACGTTTATTCCGACCAATCAGAGCATATTTTGTAGATAAATCATCATAGTCCATTCCACTACCGTTATCAATAATTTCTAAGATAGAATTTTTTTTATCAATAGATTCAATATAGAGATTTACCTTAGTAGCACCTGCATCTAGTCCATTTGCAATTAATTCAGATATAGCACTCCATCTATTGGTATACATTTGCTTTCCCAATAAATTTAGTGCATAATATGAAAAATTAAACTGAATTTTATCCTTTTCAATCATAACAATTCCTTTATAAATTATTCTCTCTAAAAAAATCAGCTATTCTATTTGCTAAATATATACTTAGAATTGGAGGGACTGCATTTCCAATCTGTGTATTCACTGCTTCAAACCCTCCAATAAAAACATAGTCATCAGGAAAAGATTGAATCCTAGCTCCCTCTCGTGCGGTTAGAGCACGATTTTGACTGGGATGAATACATCTCAACGATGATGGGGTTGATAAATTATTAGTGATTGTGGTTGAAGGTCTGTCCCACCACAGTCGTCCATATGTATTACTATACCCCGAAGTAAGAAACAATTCTTTGGGTAATTTTCCTTCTTCAACCATACTGTTTATATCATCTTTTCCTTGTCCCTCTTTTAGAGCTTCCATGATTTTAATCATTCTATCACCATGTCGTCTACTAGCATGATTTTTTAATTCTATCGTATTTCCTCTCATTAATTGCTGATAAACCGTTACGGGTTCTCCTTGATAGCTATTCATAGTCTCATTATTTCCTAAAAGAGGTAAATCACTTATCGCTTCTCTTAATGTTATAGGATGTTCATTAGCTATACTATTTGGGAATCGCCACTCTACATCTAATTGTAAATCATTTCTCACACCAATAATAAAGACACGTTCTCTATTTTGAGGAACTCCGAAATCTTTAGCATTTAGTACCTGAATATGTAGGTTGTAACCATTCGCATCATTAAAGTCAGAAAAATCTTGAAAGCTCTCTTTTACATCTTCCAAAACAGGCTTTTTATCATCATTTTTCATTGTCAATAAGCCTAACACATTTTCAAAAACAAACATCTTTGGTTGCAAAAATGATAGCAGTCTTCTATACTCCTTATACATTTTTGCCCTATTATCAAATTGTCTCTTTCCAACGGTACTAAATGATTGACATGGAGGTCCTCCAATCACCAAGTCAATATCTTTTATATTTACTCCTATATTAGTCAAGTAATCAATATTAAGATCCGCTATATCTCCTTCTATCATTGGGATATCAGGATAATTCTGCCTAAATGCTTCAGCTGCATTCTTATCAAATTCGTTGGCAAAATTTATTTTAAAATCATCTCTCCTAACAAAAGAATTGTCAACAATTCTTTTTTGAAAACCAAATGTTAGTCCTCCCGCACCGGAGAATAAATCTACAACATTAATCATAAAATATCCTTACTTTTACAGTGTAAATAACTTGTTTATTGTCTTATCAAAGCATAAAACAACCCCTATTTTAGATTATACCACAAAACCCAGCCATTTTAGGCTGGGCATTTATCATATTCTACCTACTTAACCAGTTTTTTCATTTCTTCAATCCGTCCTACTATCACATCATATTTATTGTCATCAATCTCGAAATTTTTATTCTTCATTAAATTTTTCAAGCAACTCCTCAGCGATAGCTTGACTTTCCAACCTCAGCAAACTAGCTTGGTCATCCGAATGATATGTAAAAGGGGATAAATTGCCATACCAAACGAGATTACTATCTAAGATAACTGCGGTCGTACCAATCCTTTCTGGTACAAGCTTCACCTTTACATTGTCACTGTTTAACCCCATTAGCCACTCACTTAACTTATGATTTTTGGAAACATGAATAACTACTTGTTTTCCTTGTAACTGCCCCAATAGTTCTTGAAACTTACTAGAAGTAAGCGTATGTAATTGTAAATATGCTGTTGAGCAAGTGTTCCGCAAATCCTCTCTAAATTTCTCTTCGTAATCCCTACCACTATATAATACTTGGGTTTGCTCCTTTTCTCCAACTTGGTATGCCATTTTTCGATAGGCTATCTGACGTTTCTGATACATTCTTTCAAGATAAGGAACGTGTATATCTAGATAATCGACTATTCTCACCTCAGATTTACCTCGATAGGGACGGTGAAGCCGCCCTGCATACTGTATGAGGTTATTTTTCCAAGACAAAGGAGCTGCCAAAATTAGTGTATCCAACTTTGGCATATCGAAGCCCTCTCCAATAAATTTTCCTGTTGAAATGAGGACAAATGGACTATTCTCATCTAGCTCACTGATTCTTTTCAGGAGTTCTTTCGTATCTCTTCTTTTACTCGCTCCACTTAGACAAAAAATATTGGGCATTTCTTTTTCAATAAGTAGTTTTTCCAATAGTTCTATATGTTCCCGTCGATTGACTAAGACAAGTATATTTCGCTTTTCTTGATATAGTTTGAAAATATCTTGCACAATCAAAGTATTGCGATGTAAATCTTTGGCAAGCCAATCATTAAGGGCTGCAAAGTTCGTACTATTCGACTGTTCCAAGTCCAATTTCCCAAAAGATGTTAGACGGAGTAGTAACCTCTTTTTAAAATCGTATTGCCCTGATTGAGCAGTATGTAAAATTGGACCAATCCTTTGAAAAACAATTGGTTGGTGTCCGTTTTTTCGTTCTGGCGTTGCTGTTAAGCCATATAGATATTGACCAGCAAATTGAGCAACTACCCTCTCAAACTGCAAGGCTGTCACATGATGACATTCATCCACAATCATCATATCGTAATCCGACAAAAAGTCGGAAATAGTGTCCAATTGGAAGAGAGATTGAATCATAACCACATCCACCAGTTTGCTCCTCCACTTTTTAGAAGCCCCGTATTGTCCGATGTGCCCTATTACTTTTACAAGCCCTGAAGGAGTATAGCGAACCGCCTCTTTCTCTTCAATCTCTAAAAATTCACCCAACCTTTCCAACCACTGCTCCATCAGTTGACGATTATGAACTAAGATAAGCGTTCGGCATTTCCTTTGTGCAATCAAGGCGGCCCCCAGAACTGTCTTCCCGAAACCTGTTTCAGCACATAGCAAGCCATTCTCACTAGCTAATAAATCTGCCAAAGCAATCTCCTGCTCAAAACGTAAGATCCCTTTGAAAGAAATCTGAATCGGAGATAGAATGTTGCGATTATCCGTAACAGTTACTGTTTCAAATATTTCTTGTAAGCTTGCAAGTATTCCTCTTGGAAGATGCAATGCTTCATCCGTTTCTTCAAATAAATAGATGCGTTCTGGAGTCTGATAAGTTGGCTGTCTAGTCGCTTGTTTTAAATAAAATTCAGGATTAGAAAAAGATGCCAGCTTTCTCAATAAATAATTTGTCTTCGAAGAAATAGTCCTCTTCTCAACTCGAATAACGTTTGATAAGCTACAATCTAATACTGTATCATCTACAGAATCCGAAAACTCCTGTCCTAAGAAATCTAGTATTTTCTTCTGTTCAATTTTCTTAATCTGTTGAAGATAACTCCATTGTTCCAAATAGGGCTGAAAATGCCTATCAACAAAAACGGTTCTTCCCTTCTTGAAAGCTTCCCCTTGTAAGGGTAGTGCGATAAGATTGCCAAATCCTCCCTTGGGCAGAATATCTTGATTTGGAAACATACGGTCAAATGAAGAAAAGCGAATATCTTTTGACTCCTGCATAGCCAATTCCAGCAATCTTTTTCCAACATTTCTCGCCTGCTGACAAGCAATTTCTTCCTCGAAGAAAAACCAGAGATGAGCACCATTGCCCGAACGAGAGATTTCGATATGCCCCTCAAAACCATGTTGTTCTGCTGTATCTCTTAGAATGGAGACCTCTTCTCTCCAATTATTTTTATCAAAATCAATCGCCAAAAAGGAACACGTGTCTGATAAACTCATTGGAAAAATGCCAATACTGATTTCGCCACGTAGGTGAGCCAACAATACCTGTTTGGTCAAGGGTTGACAAGTTCTCTTTTCAACAGGAAGTTTTTTCCAACCATAGTTGTAAGAAGGAAAATAGTTGATTTTTCCATTTTCATCAATATAAGACTTCGCATAAACATCTATACGTCCCTTAAATAGGCTGAACAGAATGGAGAGTTTCTCATCGGTACTTAGTTGATGTTTTTGTTCTTCAAAGTAATCATACAAATGCTTATCACTTATCAGAAACTGCTGATTGTTATCTTGAAATTGCATTAAATTCAGAATCTTATCGGTAGCATAATAGGGAAAACGAGCAAGATGCTTTGCAACCTTACCCGTTAATTTTTCATAATAATAAGACATGTGAGTTCCTCTTTAATAAATATCCTCAAGAGCATGATATTCCTTTACTGCTTTTGACTGAACTATTTTTTCTCTAAAGTTCAGCTCTTTCAACGGATTTTCGATTGTCACAATTCTAGGAACATTGTCCAGATTTAACACTAAAGACAAGACAAATTGATTGGGAAACTCTTTTGCTTTAAAAAACTCTTTCTCAGTCATTCTAAAACGCCCTCTGTTTTCTCGGATTCCTTTTACTTCGGATAAAAAGATCTTGTTCGTCGTCGTGACTTGAAAATCATACCCATCCCCATACAATCTGGCATCCTCAATACTCCCTGCTTTAAACAGAGGCACTGACTGAAAATGTTGTAAAAAGTATTGCTCCGCTTCTAAACCCGTTTCCTGCAATTTCCGAAATCGTGTTTGAACAATCGGTCTTTGAACTACTAAAATATCCGCCAAGAACCCCTCTTCTTTCAAACTCATTTTCAAAATATCTGCAAATTCCTTTACATCTGCCGTGCCAAATAAGCTATCTATAAACAATTTCCGATGCTCATAAACATCTTTTTTCTGCCACCAGCCTCGACGACCATTTTCAAAATAAGGATCAAACAAATCCATACGTTGCTTGATAACACCTGTTGTTTCCGCCAAACCAATCTGAACACAATACTGATAGAAATCCGCCTTTGTTTCGAAACCAAATTGCTTGATTAACTGGGTATCAAATTTAGCCAGACCATAGCCAATTAGATTTAATAAATGATAATATTTGTGTTTACTCATAACTTATACCTGCTCCATTTATTGTCCTCATTATACCCCTATTTAGGCTGGATACATACACTAATTTCTCGTTATTCAACAACCCCCAACTCCTCATACATTCTCTCACTTGATAAATCATTCTGACCATTCAAGAGGAGATTTTCAAAAAAGGCAGTTAAAAAGTCTGAGCGTTTATTGACTAACTTAGCATTGTCAAGTACAAGGGCATCTCGAAAATATTTGGCATGTTTTTGAAAAGGCTCATTATCAATCTCAAAACCAAGTGAGCGAAGGTATTTGATGAGAAATACGGTGATTGTTCGAGTGTTCCCTTCTCGAAATGGATGGATTTGCCAGATGCCTGAGATAAATGATTGGATATGAGCAACAATAGCTTTTTTATCTAATCCACTATATGAAAAATCTCTTTCTTGTTGGAAATCGTAATCCAAAGTGGCGGCGATTAATGGAAAATCTGAATAAATCACAGTATCACCCTTTAAGACGGATTCATTTTTTGTAACGTTAACCGTTCGATATTCACCTACTGGAATACCACTGTCAAAAACACCTTGAAAAAGCTCTTTGTGGATATGTAAGAGGGTGGTTGGTCGAAGGCTAAAACCATTTTGAGAAAGCATTTCAACAATTCGGAGAGAGACAATATCCGCCTCTTGCGTACTGGCGTCAGTTGACTGGTGGTATTTCGTAATCTCCTCGTACACCTGCTCATAGGTGTACTCTCCATGAGCTTGCCTATCAGCCAACTCCTCCATATAAACAGACGGAGTCAACCCATCCACTTTTTGAAGACCAAAACCAGTTTCCCAGAGTTCTTGCTTGGTTTCATAAGAAAGATTAGGATTATCAATATTGTAGGTTGGTTGCATGATCGATCCTTTCTGACTAATTTAATTTTCTATCCTATTTTACGATAACTGTTTTCCCTACCTATTTTTTCACATTCAATCTCACCATCAGTAACTAGTTTATTGACTATCTTTCTGATTGTTTCTTTTGACATCTTTAAACTAACCTTGTCCCCTATTGCTTTTATAGTATACCATTTTCCACTATTCAATATGTCAATAATAGCAATTTCATTCTGAGACCTATTTTTACTAATTTTTAATTCAATCGGTAGTATCGAGCATTTATAACCTAGATTTAATATGTTGTCATAAATCTGAGAGAGATTGATCATGGAGAATACTGGTAAAAATTTATCAAATTTTTCTTTATATCTTTTATCGATAACTCCAAAAACAACTTCTATTTCATTATTTTCAATAAAACTAGTTCCGAACTTCGCTTGAACCTTTTTTTCTATATGTTTTATATAATCATTGTCATTTTTTAATAGCTGCGCAGAAACCAATCCCTGAGCAAATAGATGGCTCAAAGAGGAAGACGAACCTCCTTTTTTTACATGGATAAACTTCCTATCTCTAGTTATAATATCCGCTGGTTCAATCTTACTTTTTCCCCAACTAGGTGCCTGATAATTCTGTTTATCAAATGATTGATAGTCGCTAGGTTTAGTTTTTGCAAACTCTTCATTATACTTCGCCTCATTCCAATTTATCTCACAAGCAATTGGTTCAATTGTAGACCTAGGGATGCTATAAATTTTCTGCAAGATACTAGTATAATAATCACTCTCAATTTTGAACCATTCTCCGTTATTTAAAAAATAACGTTCGTCTTCATATTCAGTTTCAAATAACAAGCAGTTGTATACTTTGTCAATCTTTTCAGACTTTCCGGTCTTATTATTCCAAAAATATAATGAACTGTTATTTAACTTGGAAGCAATCTCATTCTCAATCATTGGCTCCAAATATTCCAAAAATAATTCTGTCGGAATATCATCATAAAAATTATTATAATTAGCTCTTATTTTCATTCCAGAAATAAAATAACCGTCTACTACGCTCAAATCAATTAGTTTATTAGATCCAATTGATATTTTTTCAATATTTTTCTCTCGAATGTTAACTATCAATTGTTTATCTAAAGCTAATTTAACACTATCTTCCTTTACCGGTTGAATAAAGTCAATCCACTCAAATCCTTTCTCTTTGTACTGCTCACCCTGATAAAAGTTGAGGATTTCTTTTAACACTTTAGAAACAGCAGTGTTTGCTTTAACTGAAATTTGTAGAGCATCCGAGCCATGAATATTATTAAAACTTGTATTTGAACTAGCTTTGCCTGATATTGACTTTATTATCTCAGAGTCAGTTTTTATATCCAAAAAATTTTGAGAAACATAATTGAAGGACTGTCTTTGTGTATCAATATAATCTGTAGAAATATTTAACGTATTTATGCTTTTGATATTATTTTCTGAAATTAGATTAATTGCTGTTTTTAACCCAAAATTTTTAACTATTGAAGAACTTTTAAGCATTGTTCTACCATAACCATATAGGATACTAAAAATCTTTTTCTGATACTTCAACATAAGCAAAGCTTTATTAGATTTATTTTTATAATCCTCTTCACTTATTGTGGATGTAGTAAATTTATTCAATTCCTCAATCCATTCAACAGGAGAATCCGTAGTATTAGCTATATAAATTCTACCTTCTTCTATTCCTGCACCCTCCGTCGTATCAACAATAAAATAATCTTTTTTATCCTGAAATTCATCCTTTAAACATTCTTCAAATGATTCCTTGTTATGCAAAACTATATTGTACTTCTGAAAATTACTCACTTCCCTTACCTCCTATTTGTTCTCATTATACCACAAAACCCAGCCTTTTAAGGCTGGGCATTTGTTTAATCTAGTGTGGCTAAAATCAGCTTGAGACTAGGAAACGACACCGCAGACAGTACTTGAGTACGGCAAGGTGAGTTGACGAAGTATCAAGTGGTTTTAGACCACTAGACCAGTTTTTTCATTTCTGCGATACGTTCCTGTGTCGCATCATATTTTGCTTGGTAGTCGGCTTGTTTTTCTTTTTCTTTTTCAACGACCTCTGGTTTGGCGTTTGCGATGAAGCGTTCGTTGCTGAGTTTTTTACCGACCATGTCTAGTTCTTTCTGCCATTTGGCGAGTTCTTTGTCCAGACGAGCCAACTCTTCTTCGACGTTGAGGAGGTCGGCTAGTGGCAAGAAGATTTCAGCACCGGTGATAACGGCTGACATGGCTAGTTCTGGTGCAGCAATGCTTGAGCTGATTTCCAACTGTTCTGGGTTGGTAAAGCGTCGGATGTAGTTTTCATTTGCCTTGAAGAAGGTTTCAAGCTCGCTATCTGCCGTCTTAATCAAAATGGTAATCGGCTTAGATGGAGCAACATTCACTTCTGCTCTGCTATTTCGCACCGAACGGATCAAGTCCTTGAGGCTTTCCACTCCCTTATGTGCTTCCGCATTTTCAAATGCTGGGTTAGCCACAGGGTAGGCCGCCACCACGATAGATCCCTCTGCATACTGAGCGAAGATCTCTTCCGTCACGAACGGCATGATTGGGTGGAGGAGGCGAAGGATTTGGTCCAGCGTGTAGAGAAGGACAGAGCGGGTCATGACTTTCTCAGCCTCGTTGTCGCTGTAAAGCACCTCCTTGGTCAGCTCGACATACCAGTTGGCGAACTCTTCCCAGATGAAGTTGTAGAGGATGTGACCAGCCACACCAAACTCGAACTTGTCGAAGTTTTCAGTGACCTTGGCAATAGTTTCGTTGAGGTTGTGGAGAATCCAGCGGTCCGTCACGTTGCCAGCCTCACCAACTGCGACTTTGGCTACATTCTCACGCGCCGCATCCAAGGTCAAGCCTTCATTGTTCATGAGGATATAGCGGGAAATGTTCCAAATCTTGTTAATGAAGTTCCAAGACGCGTCCATCTTCTCATAAGAGAAGCGAACATCTTGACCAGGAGCAGAGCCGTTTGACAAGAACCAACGCAAAGCGTCCGCACCGTATTTCTCGATGACATCCATTGGATCAATTCCGTTTCCGAGCGACTTGGACATCTTGCGGCCTTCTTCGTCACGGATCAAACCGTGGATCAGCACGTTCTTGAATGGCTGACGGCCGGTGAACTCAAGCGATTGGAAAATCATGCGTGACACCCAGAAGAAGATGATGTCGTAGCCTGTTACCAAGGTTGAAGTTGGGAAATAACGCTGGAAGTCAGCTGCATTTTCGTCAGGCCAGCCCATGGTTGAGAATGGCCAAAGGGCAGAGCTGAACCAGGTATCTAGGACATCCTCATCCTGTACCCATCCGTCTCCTGCTGGAGCCTCTTCTCCGACGTACATTTCGCCAGATTCGTTATACCATGCTGGAATCTGATGACCCCACCATAGCTGACGCGAGATAACCCAGTCGTGTACATTTTCCATCCATTGAAGGAAGGTATCGTTGAAACGTGGTGGGTAAAATTCTACCTTATCAGCTGTATCTTGGTTGGCAATAGCATTCTTCGCCAATTGGTCCATATTGACGAACCATTGGGTTGACAAGCGTGGCTCGACTACAACTCCTGTACGTTCAGAGTGTCCAACAGAATGCACACGGTTTTCAATTTCCACAAGGGCACCTAGTTCTTGCAACTTAGCAACCGTTGCCTTACGAGCTTCAAAGCGGTCCATGCCTGCAAATTCGCCTGCGAGCTCGTTCATGGTACCGTCGTCGTTCATAACATTGACTTGTGGCAAATTGTGGCGTTGACCGACAAGGAAGTCATTGGGATCGTGGGCAGGAGTGATTTTCACAACCCCTGTACCAAATTCAGGATCTGCGTGTTCGTCGGCAACGATTGGGATTGGCTTGTTGACAATTGGCAGGATAACCTTTTTGCCAATCAAGTCCTTGTAACGTGGGTCTTCTGGGTTAACTGCAACCGCAACGTCACCGAACATGGTTTCAGGACGGGTGGTCGCAACTTGAAGGGCACGAGAACCATCTTCCAACATGTAATTCATATGGTAGAAGGCGCCTTCGACATCCTTGTGAATAACCTCGATGTCAGAAAGGGCTGTGCGAGCCGCTGGGTCCCAGTTGATGATAAATTCGCCACGGTAGATCCAACCTTTTTTGTAGAGTTCTACAAAGACCTTGCGAACAGCTTTCGACAAGCCTTCGTCCAGCGTGAAGCGGTCACGTTGGTAGTCCAAAGATAGACCCAACTTGCCCCATTGCTCACGAATAGTCGCTGCGTACTCATCTTTCCATTCCCAAACTTTGTCGAGGAATTTTTCGCGGCCCAAGTCATAACGGGTCACACCTTGCTCCCGCAAGCGTTCCTCAACCTTAGCCTGAGTGGCAATCCCCGCGTGGTCCATACCTGGAAGCCAGAGGGTGTCAAAGCCCTGCATGCGCTTCTGACGGATGATAATATCTTGAAGGGTGGTATCCCAAGCGTGTCCCAGGTGCAACTTACCGGTTACGTTTGGCGGCGGAATGACGATAGAATAAGGCTTAGCCTCCGCATCGCCTGACGGCTTAAAGACATCTTGGTCCAACCAAGTTTGGTAACGACCAGCCTCAACCTCGGCTGGATTGTATTTTGGTGATAATTCTTTTGACATTAATTTTTCTCCTTTAGTCATTTAGATAATAATATTTTCCATTATGAACAAGTATCTGCAGCTCCCTTTCGAACACATTGTCTGCTGTATTGCTAAAATACAACTTGTCTACTGATTGTTTCTTTATTCGGTCTACAATATCCTTGTTCATTTTCTTATATTTCAAATCGTTTTGAACCATTCCAGGTAAGTAAAAAACAGCTCCTTCAAATCCCTTTTTCGTTATCCTAGATTTTTGAATCTGAATTCCAAGTTGCCTTGACTGGTTATTGTGCCATTGAGCAAGTTTATCTCTCACAGTATTCGACTGTTCCAAATAATTACCCAAACTTGAATAGCAATATTCTGAAGACACTTTCCCTCTATTCAGTAAATAAGTTAGTCGGGCAATTTCTTCCATTATTGATATCAAATACTGTTGAAATATTGTTAATTTCTCAACTTCAAAAATAACCTCTTTATACTTAGCATAGTTCGTCTTAAAATTAGATGTTATTAAATTTTCAAGTAAAGAATTTACTTGTTGTAGTAGGTCTATTGCCTCGTCTTCATAACGAACCAGACTATCTAAACTCCTCTGCCTAATCTCATCATTTTCCATGATTTCTATATTAAATTTAGTAATCTTCCCCACTTTTGGAATCAGTGATAAAATCTTAGACTTAAATTGTGTTTCTTGAAACTCTATAACTTTATCAACACCAGCTTGTAACTGTTCCAGTTTAGCATCCACTTCTGCCATATAATACTGTCCGACAACCATAGAGGCTACATTCATTGCATTTGCAACTATCTCTCCTGTTTTAGCAACTTTTTGAGCAGTTGGACTCACCTTTACTAAATGAGCTTGACCTGCCAGCTGTCCATTAACATGATAACCACCTCTAAAAGCTCCTATTTTATCTTTTGCCTTGTAAAGTTCTGCACCGGGTGGAATAACAACCTTATATAAATTATCATTATGTAATAATTCATTGATATTCTGAAGTTTCTTTTTATTGATGCTGTCATAAACATTATTAGCAAATTGTGGAATAATTGCATTTACTTTTGTGAGAACTCCTCTATCCTTAATCTCATGCATTTTTTCAAAATCTAATACTTCATTGTTAGATAAGGTTATAACTTTTGGAAGTAATTCCAAGAATTCTCCATCTTCTTCAACCGACAGATTGTTATTAGGATTATCTGTTTTGTCTGATGGAATTGATGGAGCCGATGATACCAACTTCTTCTTATGCCAACTATAAAACAATACTCCGACTCCCAAAAGTAATAAACAGGTGACGAAAATTAAAAAAAGTAAATTCATCGTTCCTCCTTTAGTATTCTTTAAGAAAATTGGTTTATACTATCCTCAAGCTAGAAATAGCCCAATTCTTTTTCATATAATCTCCTAGAAATAGTCAGTCCTTTGGGCTGGCTATTTCGTTTGTTCTTGCTCAAGCTCCTCCATTTTTTGGATAATCAGTTGAGCAACTTCATTAGCAGTAAGATGAGTATTATTAATTTTGAGATAATGCTGAATGCCCTCTGGAATGCCTAATGAGGTATATTGACATGTATCAGCTGTAGAGAGAATCTCAGCCTCTGAAACTTCAATGTGTCGTTTCAAAGGTTTATGGGTCAGTCGATTCTCTGTCCGATTACGCCGCAGACGTTCTTCCAAAGCAGTTTCCAACTCAACAAATAAAATTTCCTGACCATGATGATGAAAAATCGTCTGAACTATTGTAAGGAATTGAACATCTATGGGATTTTTAAAATTAATCAAGGCAGTTCCAATTAGTGGGCGGCCTGACCTAGCAAACACATCATAAACTGCAAATGTAATACGTGTATTGAGGTCAAACATATCCTCAGAAAATTCAGGAATAAAACGTAGGCTAAAATCAATCGAATCGTGATTATGAAAAAGGGTCATCCCTGTCAATTTCGCAACTTCCTGCCCAACGGCCATCTTGCCAGAAGCTTGTGCTCCAATAATAATTAGATTCATGCTCCCTCCCCCACCAACTCAATCTTTATCCCATCTGGATCTTCTAAATAGAGGGCGTAGTGGTCTGGTCCTCCTGCGTGGGGATAGCGGTCGTCGTAGAGAAGTTTGACTCGTCTGGTCAACAATTCCTTACGCCATTGGTCAACATCATCAGGTGTTCCCGCATGAAAGGCTAGATGATTGAGACCAGTTCGGCAACGGTGATAACCTGCCTCTAGGAAATCCTGTGGCGTTTGGACAAAGACCAGGTACTGCTCTGCTTTTTTATAAGATAGCCCTTCCTCCCACTCCTAACAGAGCGAGTAGCCCAGCTTGGTCAGGAGAAAGTCGTAAAATGCACGCGAAGTTTCCAAGTCTGAAACATATATTTCAACATGATGTAACATATCTTCTCCTTTCCAAATGAAAATCCCCGCCTAGACTTGCTAGACAGGGACGAAGTTATTCCGCGGTACCACCCTTGTTCAGATAAATTATCTGCACTTTGCTTATTCGATTCACATCCTCAGCAACCAGTTTTGACATTTGTGCGGATTTCTCAGTACCACCGCTTCCTGTGACAAATGGGGCTCAAAACACCTCTGAATAGCTTTATTGTAACAAATTGCACCTTGAAAAGCAAGGGATTTAAGCTTTCAACTCAATCCCTTTTTCTTTCAACTGCTTGATAGTTGCTGGCCCGATACCTTTAAGAGCCAAGAGCTCTTTTTCTGTGTAGTTTGCAAAATCAGCCACAGATTGAATACCTGCTTCATAGAAGGTTTCCAAACGTGCTGCCGCAATGCCTTCCAACTCAGGAAGTGCCAAAAAGTCTTCCAATGAAGTCGCTGAAGAAGTCACCTCTGCTACAACTTCTTTCACTTGTTCCACAGCATGCTCTACTACAGCCTCAGCCTTGTGAGCAACTGTCTCTACTACCTCTGCAGCTCTTTCAAGACCTACACGACCTGCACGTTTCAAGTCTGCCAATTGTTTTTTCAACTGTTTTTTTCGATTTACTTTTTTCTTTGCCATGTTAACTCCTCTCCTTAATAATGCCTTTGACCAAACAACTCATCTGGTAAATCATGAAAACCTTTGCCAGCATGGTAGTTGGCAAATTTCCCTTGAATGAATCGATAGGCATCCAGCTTGCTCTCATAACGAATATAAGCATCCGCTGCACGCTCATCCTTGTCTTCTTCCAAGACACGACGACTTTCTTCAACCGCCATCTCGTTTACCATGACCTGAGTGTTGACCCAAGCCTCAAATTCTTTAAAAAATTCTTGTTCTTTTGTCATTATTTTCCTCTTTCGCCTGCTTCGATTGAAACACACCAGTTTATTATACCATATTTTCTAGAAAACACAAGAAAACCCTAACTGTAACACAGTTAGAGTCCCCGTTTTTTACCAAGTAAAACGATAGGTCGTTTTAGACAAAAATTCTTCTCCTTGTTCTAACAAAATCGAACCAAATCCATCGACATTGCATGCATTTGGCAAGGCCTGACACTCTAAACTAAAGACGCCATGGTAACAGGCCAATGCTTCAACCGGAAAATTATATGTATAAATAACGACCGCAGGCTGGTTGGTTTTGACACTGAGTCCAATTTTCCCATCTGGACTCAAAACTTCTATCGAAATATCCACCTCTTCCAATAACCATGGGTGGTCATAGCCTTTTACCAACACATTTTGAGGATATTGGCTATCAAATCCCTGAGAAAAAGGTGCAAAATCTCTAAAATCAAACGGCGTCCCTGTCACATCTTCTAAGGTACCCGTGGGCAGGTTATCTTCCCCAAGCGAAGCATAGTGATTGGCAGCAATTTTAATACGGTGCTCAGCCACAGACTGCTGAAAATCTCCCGTCAAGTTGAAATAGACATGGTTGGTCGGATTAAAAATCGTATCCTTATCCGATACAGCCTGGTAGTCAACTGTTAATTCATTTTTATCCGTCAAACAATAAATAGCCTTGACCCTCACATCACCAGGAAAGCCATTAAAACCATCTTTTAGGACCATACCAAAAGTCACTTGATTTCTCTCATGGTCTAACTCAGCGTCCCAGTACTGCTCATTTGCCGTTCCAATACCACCATGCAAGGTCCGACTCGGTTCATTTTCTGTCAATGGATAAACGTGTCCACCAATTTCCACCTGAGCATCCGAAATCCGTCCTGCCACAGGGATAATCGTTGCCCCGGGATAGGGATCCGTCTGCAAATATTCCTCAGCCGCCCCTGCTCCCAAACTGACATTTCGTAAATTGCCACCTTCTTCCACAGGGAGGAACACTCCCACCACTCTAGCTCCAAAATCCGTCAAGGTTACCTGCATCCCATTCTTGTTTTCCAAGCAATACAGTTTTGCTTTTTCACCAAATGTTTTTACTTCAATCATTTCTTTTCCTCATAAGCCAAATGAGGGAGTCACTATTGTAACTCCCTCAGGATACTTAAAGCCTATCAACTATAGAACAGTTTATAATTAACGAAAATCAAATCCGTCTGTAACAATCGGCTGAGTTAGCCTCACTCTCTTATTTCTAGGCTCGGGCTGAAACAGTCACTTAGACTTCCCTCGCTATCTTATTTCTAAGCTCGGGCTGAAAAACTCCACTGGAGTTTTTCACTCATCTTCATCACTTGTTAATAGACTATTGACATGAACTAGGTTGCTTGTCCCAAATTCTACATAATCCACAGCTTCTCCCAGCAGGACGCCGTTCAAGAAACCGATAACCATTGGCATGTTCATACCTGCATAAAGGTCAAACTGCCCACCTTCAATCAATTTTCGTGATACGACGTTGGCTGGTGTACCGCCCAACAAGTCTGCGAAGACAACAAAATCTTCCAATCCTGCAATTGTTTCTTCAAATTTTTTCTGGAAGTCTTCTGGACCTTCTTCTGGTAATAAAGCTACTGTGTAGATGTCCTCTTGAGGCCCCATAATCATCTCAGTAGATTTCTTCAACTCCTCGCAGAAGATACCATGACTTACTAATACTAAACTTCTAGTCATTATGCCATACCAAATGCAAACTTACCAATGAATGACAAGCAAAGTGCAAGCACAATGATAATCAAGATGGCTTTAGTCGAAGTCATGCCACGACGACCAAGAAGCCAGAAGACAAATCCTGTAAAGACAGCTGGAACAAGGCGAGGGAAGATTGTGTTGAGCAAGTCTTGAATGTCAATCACTTTCTCACCTACATGTGGAGCCCAAGTCACTTCAAAGTTAATCATAGTTGCAATCAAGGCACCCATCATGAAGACACCCATTACAGAAGCAGCATCTACAAGAGCTGTCAAGCGGTCACGCATAGTTGTGATGAGTTTAGTCCCCTCTTTGTAGGCAACTTCCAACTGTTTCCAGCGGAAAATATCATATGCAACAGCCACGGCTACCCAAAGGAAAATACCTACCGGAGAACCTTCCTTACCCATTGTTGCTGCCACAGTACCCATAATCGCTGGAACAAGAGAACCAAAGATAGAGTCACCGATTGGGGCAAATGGACCCATCAAACCAGTCTTAATACCGTTAACCGCGTCTTTAGAAGCTACACCGTCGCTTTCTTCCAAAGCCAAGTCAATACCTGTGATAATAGTGTGGAAGAATGGTGAAGTATTGAAGAACTGGGTATGCAGTTTCATCATTTCCTTCAACTCAGGAGTACCATCTCCATACATTTTACGCAATTGCGGCAAAATCATGTAGAGGTAACCAGACGCTTGCATCCGCTCGTAGTTCCAACCAAGTTGGAAAGTGAATAAACTACGTTTGTTGATTTGATTAAAATCTTCTTTTGTTAATTTGTAATTAGATTTCGTCATCTTCAATTTCCCCACTTTCTGAATTTGATGGAGCAACCACAGTTACTTTTTGGCTATTTTTGAAGTGAAGCACTGAAAGGAATGCACCCACAATAGCGATACCGATCATTGACAAGCCTTTGAAGTTGTTAACAAAAGCCACGCCTGCATCTTCAGGAAGAGTACCAACGATACCAGCAACTGCACCACCCAAAGCTGACACATTACCGTAAAGAACAGTCAACATAGCTGTAAGGGCGAAACCTACCGCCAAGTAGTGAAGGTTACGTTTAAGTGGAAGGTAGTGGAGCAAGATTGCAAATCCAAGACCTGGAAGCATACGAGCTGCAAGCGTTAAGCCTGCTGCAATCCATTTATATTGTTCAATAGCGTTAACCATTGCTTCAACGAAGCCGCCACCGAAAGCAAGAGCAAGGAAGACTGGAAGTGCACGAGAAAGTGCCCAAGGAATTGCACCAAGCAAGTAGTTGCGTTCGATACCAGCGTAGTCAAAGCGTTCAATTGCAGCATCTACACGGTGTGCAAAGAAAGTAGTTGAGAAACGACCAGCAATATCTGTATAAACAAGAAGTGCTGCTACAGGTACTGCGATAGTAGATACCGCAAGTTCAGGGTCAATACCTTGTGATACAGAGAAAGCAGTTGCCAATACCGCACCAGAGGTTGCGTCGATACGAGATGCACCACCGAAAGTACCTACACCAAGTACCATGAGCTGCAAGCTACCACCGATTGCCAAACCTGTTGCCATGTCACCCATGATCAATCCAGAGATGAACCCTGCAAAGACCGGTGAACCTGCTGACGATACAATTGTCAGCTCATCACAAATCTGGTAAGCAGAGTAGAGCGTTAGAAGTAATATTTGCCACCATTGCATAATAGTGATCCTCCTTTAAATTTTTCAAAAATATCCGAATGTTATCTAACCTTATCCAATAATGGCATAAAGTCTTTTGGTGAATCGCCAGGTACCATTTGTGCAAATAATTTTACACCCTTAGCCGCCAAGGCATCAAAATCTGCAATATCCTTATCTACAACGTTAATAGAACGAGTTACAGAACGAGTTTCTGGTGATTGTGACATATTGCCGACGTTCAATTCAGCAAGTTCTACACCATATTCTACCAAGTGAAGGAAGTTTTCTGGACGACGAGCAACAATCAAGAGACGTTGCGCATCATATTTGCCTTCCTTGATGTTATTGGCTGCTTTTTCGATTGGCAAAATAGATAATTTTACCCCCGGTGGGCAAGCCAATTTCAAACCTTGTTTCTCAATGTCGTTTTGAGCAACCGCATCGTCAATAACCATGATACGACTAATATTTAATTTAGTAGTCCAAAGGTTAGCAACCTGACCGTGAATCAAACGACCATCAATACGCGTAGCAATAATTGCCATACAGTGTTCTCCTTTTCTTCATAAATCTTTCTGTTAGATGTTCTCTGCAGAACACCTACACCTCTTTATAAACGGGTTCCTGTGAAAAACTAATCTTCTCTCTATATTTTCCTTCCGTCTCGAAGACGACGATTTCATTTTCTCCTTTCTTTAAGTATCCTTTTGGAATATAGAGATAGAGGATTGGACCTTTTTCCCAGAAACGTCCGATATTTACATTATTAACGAAAACAACTCCCTTACCAAAACCTGTCATGTCTAAGTAAGTATCCGCAAGTTCATCTAGTTCAAACTGATAACGATAGAAAGCAGCTTGACCTTCCTCCCAGCCCTTACTAAAATCCAAGTCCTCAACTGACTCAAGATGCAAAGGATAGGTTTCCCAATGACCAATAAAATGTAAATCAGCCATCGCACCTCGACCAAGCCCTTTAGACTGGGTAGGAGCAGTTAGTTTGTGCCCATAATTGACACGTCCCATATTTTCTACCAAAATATCTAATGTTAGCTTGTCATCTTTAAAATCCAATTCAACATCGTCACCAATCTCTGTCTGATACTGAGTTGCAACGAATTTTCCATCTGCATAAATTTGGATACGGTCACGCGCATCAACCACTCGGAAACGTTCCGCTTCTGTCTTATCCCGCTCCAACTCTGTTCTATATAAAATATAACCTGTTGACTGATCAAGTTCTTCCATATTCTTAGGATAAAACCCTTTTACGCAATCGCTTACATTTTCTAGAGTAGCAAATAAACTCACCTTATCATGAAGCAACACATCTGAAAAAGCTTTTGCCTCTTTTACAAGCGGTTCTGCATACTCTAATTCAGGATAGACTTCTTTCAAACGTTGTTGCAAAATATAAAACTTCTTAGTAGGATTTCCAGCTTCATCCAATATAGCATCATAATCATAAGAAGTTACCTGAGGCAAATCAATTTGACCACGAGCAGAGCAACCATTCATGAAACCAAAATTTGTTCCACCATGGAACATGTACAGATTCAAGGAGCCTAATTCGATACATTCCATAACCGAATCAACCATTTCCTCTGGCTCTCTACGAATAATTTCATCGCCCCAGCGATTGAACCAACCATCCCAAAATTCCATACACATGAGTGGCCAATTCTTCTGATGTTCATTAAAGAATGCCGTCATATTTGCAAAATTCTCTCTAGCTTTAGAACCAAAGTTTCCTGTTACAAATACATCGTCCTCTATCAGTGTTCCTGCACGTAATGTTGCTCGCCAAGAACCGTCCGAGGTAAACAAGGGAGCAGTTAGACCATGTTTACGCATCAAGCTAGCCACCGATCTTAGATACTCCTTCTCCTCACCATAAGAGCCATACTCATTTTCCACTTGGAACATAAGTACATTTCCACCCTGTGCGAGTTGGAGCTTGGCCAATTTAGGAATAAGAGAAGCGTAATATTCATCTAAGTGCTGCAAGTACACCGAATCACTCGAACGTACTCTAAGCTCTTCCTTCATCAACCAAGCAGGGAGGCCACCCCATTCCCACTCCGCACAAATATAAGGGGAAGGACGTACAATTGCATAAAGCCCTAATTCTTGAGCCAATTTCAAAAATCGCTCAATATCCAATATACCCTCGTAACAAAACTCACCCTTTCGAGGTTCATGCATATTCCAAGGGACATAGGTTTCAACCGTATTAAAACCAAGGGCCTTTAAGTTATACAAAGAATGGTACCAATCATCAGGATGGACACGAAAATAATGAATCGCACCTGATAAAATCTTAAAAGGTTCACCGTCTAAATAAAATTGGTCTCCAATATAAAATTCTTTCATTTCTTCCTCCGATGCAACTGCTTACCTTTCTATTAATATACTAACACTTATTTGTGGTTATGTCCAGTACTTTTTAAAAAATTTTTACTTTTTTTTTTGCAAACACATCTATTTCATCAGTCAGAAAGGGATTACATCTATTTTTTTATGGATTTCAGCTATTTTTTTTGATTTCCATCAATTAATTTAGTATAATGAGTTACGGAAAGGAAGGAAATAAGTATGAAAGTACCTAAGTACCAGCTTGTACAAAATGACTTACGTCAGCAAATCATTTCTGGTAAATTTGAAAATGGCGACAAATTTTACACAGAATCTGAATTAACAAAACTATTTAACGTTAGCTCTATCACCGTTATTCGTGCAGTAAACGAACTAGTTAAAGACGGCTACCTCGTTCGTCAACAAGGTAAAGGGACCTTTGTATCCCGTTCACGCAAAGGACGGCTTGTAGAATTTTCTGATATTGAGATTTTTCCGATGGATAAGGATAAGGTTACTGTTCTCTCGTGCGAAAAAGGCAATAAACCCGATATCCTTGAAAAACTAAATCTTGACAAGAATGAGTTTTACTATAAAATTGTACGCGTCCGCGCAGCAGAAGACACTCCATACATCTTCCACAATTCATATATCCCTCAACGATATATCCAGAATCCCGATGCTCCACTCGAGCACTATCAATCAATCTATCAACGCTTCAAACTGGACTACAATATCCACATGTCCGAGGAACCATTTGTAGAAACAAATGAAATTGTCAGCCCATGTCCAAAAGAGGTTGCCACTCATTTGAAATTAAAAGCGACTGAACCAGCTGTACTACAAAACAAAACAACTACTAACAGTACTAGCGGTGAAGTGATGGAATATACTGAAACTTACAAACACTGGAAGTATTACAAATTTGAAATTACAGCCAATCATCGCTAAAAAAAACGCAGACTAACGTCCGCGTTTTTTTTCATACCCAATAGCAATCAAAAGTAGCCTAGGAAACGAAACCGAAGATAGAACTGGATTTCATCAAGGCTCTTGACAACGAATAATTTTGATTTTCGAAGAGTATTAATTCTAATATCCCCGTTGATGGGTAATCTTGTAACGAAACTGGTCCGCTCTAGCAATACTAAACGTAAACTCGATAATTCTATTCTTATCATTATACGTTTTTCTTACCAAATGAAGCACTGGACTATTACTTGGAATTCCGAGTATCTTAGCTTCATTATCCAAAGCAATACTTGCATAGAACTCTTCTTCTGCCAAACGAATCACCTGATGATAATCCTCTGAAAAAATTTCATACAAGGGAGTTGACTTCATTCGCTGAGCAGCTAATCCAGGAAATAGCGAGGCAGGAACATATGTCCTTTCCAACATCATCGGAACCTCATCTGCAAGTCTCAAACGTTCAACTTCAAACACTTCCTCACCCTGACTAAGTTGTAGATGCTGCGCAATATAGTCCGACGCCTTAACCAATTCAAAGGATAAAATCGATGTCCTTGGTACTTTCCCAATTTTTTTCATTTGCTCAGTAAAACTATAGGCCTGAGACAAATCAACTGCAGTATCTGAAATCTCAGATACATAGGTTCCCTTACCATGCTTCTTATAGACTAAACCACGTTTTTCCAATTCTTGCAAAGCCAAACGAACTGTAATACGACTGACACCATAAACCTGTGTCAACTCACGCTCTGAAAATAACTTGTCATTCGGAGCCATCCTCTCACGAATTGCAACTTCCAATTTATCAACCAACTGCAAATAGAGAGGTTTTTCAACAGTTTGACTAACCATAGACTCCTCCTTTCTAACCCACATAAGCTTACAAATCTATTTTACACCAAATTTCATATATTAACAATATCTTAGGTGATAAAATACACGCCATACGCATGAAAACTTTCTTCTCTCCTTTTGTCCCCGGAAATAACTGCTTTAAACTTAGTATCTACCTTTATACAAGCACCTTATCCTCGATGTCCAAATAATTGTGGCAGGTAATCCTCCAAATGGACAGAAATATAGCGTTGTTTGCGACGGTAACTCAGCTGCTCCTTAGGGAATGTCATATTTTGTAAAAGATGAAGACAGACCTTACGAATAGCATTTAAATTGAAAGCAGCTCGTTTATCTAAGGTTTGGTTCTTATCTTCTCGGTAAACCACATCTAACAACCAATGTAGGCTCTCAACCGACCAATGACCGCGAACAACCTGTGAAAAAGTCTGCGCATCACTCTTGAAACTGAGGATAAAGTATCGAACTTCTTCCGTGATGATACCGTCTTTATCAATGGTATTCTTAGCCATACCAATTCCACGAAGTTTTTTCCATTTTGGATGGCGTTGACTCAACCATTTCACATCGTGAGAAATCCAGTAGTCCCTCACCTCAATCTGACTGCGTGCCTTTTCAACGGTCTGATAATGACTGCCTTTCGCCGTCAACTTAGATAACAATTTGGCATCGCTAAAATAGAGGTCAATATCCTCATGGAGATTGCCTTGATTTCCTTTGACTGCCAAGCAATAATCACCCTTACCGCCGATAATCACATCCACTATATCAGTCTGTGTTCCCATCGCATCAATCGTAACGACACTCTTACGAAGGTCTAGCTGACGCAAGAGGCGAGGAATGGCTGTGATTTCATTACTTTTATCCTCAACAGCTACCTGACCAAGACTAAGCCGATTACCACCATCATAGGCAGTGACAATATGAGTAGGGGATTGGTGTTTTCCTCGGTTCCCCCGAATCGTTTTTCCGTCAACGGCAATCAATTTTGAAAAATCAGTTGCTTCAGAAGAGACTTCAAAGGACAGTTTCAGTTCCTGTAAGAAATCTGGATTGACCATACTCACAACACGTTCCAAAGTGTCATGAGAAGGACAGCCGACACTCAAGTCAACGTATTCTCCCAAAACAGATTCGTTCATTTCTATGAAATCTTCCATCTCTTTCCACGTTTCAATCCCTGCCAACTGACAAGCGAAAACTAGAAAGAGAATAGTAGATAAAGGATAGCGGATTTTCCATGCTTGACGGCTATCATACTCTTCTTTGTGCTCTTCTATGGATAAAAGAAAATCAATCAAAGTAGTTCACCTCTATTCTAGTGTACTACTTTGATTGAGGTTTGGTTATGATTTTCGTTTTCTGAAAACGATTTTTTCTTCATGCGTTTGGCGTGTGATAAAATACCAGCTCTTCAAGCTAAAGCAAGGTCACCTCATCTGGCAAAGTAATGGTCTCTTTTCCCTGCTTGTCCATTACCAAGATTGTTGATGGATAAAAAGGATCAAAACGACTACTTAAATCTACAGCCAGTACATTTTTATAACCTTCCTGCGAAAAGACCAGCGTAATCTTACCACGACGATTTTTGATAGAAAAACGGATTACATTTTTCAAAGGAATAACTCCTTTTAAGTAGTGATCAATAACATACCAGAAACTATCAATCACTTCCCCAGGAAGCGAGGTCACAACTCCAAAACTTGCATAGCGCCCATTTGTTTGTTCAAAGGCCATAAGCCCCTCCTTTACAATAAGAAAAAAGCCTGTAAAACAGGATTTTCTTTTCTAACTTTATCTACTTCTCAGTTCTAAATAGCGTTTGTACCAGATATTAACGTAGGCTGGAGAGAAAGGGCCGCGCTGATTATTGATCCAATCAACCAGTATCTTGACATTTTCCTTCAAAATAAAATCAATATCATCCGAATACTTCATCGCCTTACGATGACGCTTATATTCATCCACATCCAGCAATCTCTTTTCACCATCAGCAAAGACCTTAACATCTAAGTCATAATCAATGTATTTGAGTGCCTCATTGTCGAGAACATATGGACTTGCTAGGTTACAATAATAGGAAACTCCGTTTTCACGAATCATTGCTATGATATTGAACCAGTATTTTTTATGAAAATAAACGATTGCTGGTTCTCTTGTTACCCAACGCCTGCCATCATTTTCAGTCACTAAGGTATGATTATTGACTCCAATAATAGCATTTTCCGTTGTTTTTAATACCATGGTGTCACGCCAAGTGCGATGAATTTCACCGTCATGCTTATAACTTTGAATTGTAATAAAGTCGCCTTCCTTTGGTAATTTCACTTTGTTACCAACTTTCTACAATTACAATTTATCTTGACTATTATACCATATTTTTCTAACCTAGGCGAAAATTTTTCTCAGAGATATTCACGAAGGGCTGTTTTTATTGCATCAAAATCAAATCCCTTTCGGGCTAAAGCCTGTGTCAAACGTTGTTTCAGCTCATAACCCTCATATTTTCGGCTGTATTTCCGATACTGCTTATCTAACTCCTTGGCAATTAAATCTACTTCATTCTCTTCATCCGAGGTCAAGTCTAATTGAGCAAGGCTTTGTTTGGCAAGCTCATAGGAAAATCCCTTTGTTATCAAGCCCTGAACCAGCTTATCCTGTAAGGCTCGAAGGGGCAATTTAGCTTGGTACTTTCGACATAATTTTTCTACAACCCTTATTGCCAGGTCTGAAAAATCAATCCCAGCCAGTCCATCTTCAATTATTGATTTCGAAATTCCCTTCATCATCAATTTTTGACGAAGCATAGCTGGTCCCTTGTCACCATTCAAGCCATTCTGACGTATATAGGTTTCTACATAGGCTTTATCGTCAATCCACCTATCTTCTTCCAAATTAGCAACAATTTTTAGAGCAGTGTCTCCTGCAATCTCATATTTTTCCAGATAATCAAGTACCTCTTTTTTGGTTCTCTGCTTGAAGGAAATGAAATACAGGGCTAAATTTTTCCCATAGGAAAATTGGGCAAAATCCCGAATGGCTCCAAATTCCTCTTCTGTGATGTCCTTATCCTTACTGAGCATGAAGTGAACAATGGTATCTTCTGTAATATAGGTGTTTTCCTGTCCGTCAACTTCTAAGAGATAGAGCCGTTTTTTCTTTTCGATTTTTGTAATTCTCATTCTTTCATTATACAGGAATTTTCGGTAAAATAATAATATGAATCTACAAGTAAACCAACGAATTCCCTTGAAAATCAAGCGAATGGGTATCAATGGCGAAGGTATTGGCTTTTATCAAAAAACGCTAGTCTTTGTTCCTGGTGCCCTCAAGGGGGAAGAAATCTATTGTCAAGTAACCTCTGTTAAACGTAATTTTGTGGAAGCAAGGCTACTGAAAATTAACAAGGAATCAAAATTCCGAGTCAAACCAAGCTGTGACATTTATCAAGCCTGTGGTGGCTGTCAAATCATGCACCTCCGTTATGACAAGCAACTGGACTTCAAGCAAGACCTGCTCCAACAAGCCTTGAAGAAATTTAAGCCAGCAGGCTATGAGGATTATCTTATTCACCCAACCATTGGAATGGATCAGCCAAGTCATTATCGGGCTAAATTACAATTTCAAACCCGTTCATTCAAGGGGGAAGTCAAGGCCGGTCTCTATGCGGAAAATTCCCATCGCTTGATCGGAATTACGAATTGTTACGTCCAAGATGCCGAAACACAAGAGATTATCAACGGAATCGCAAAGCTACTCACCAAGCACCGTATTCCTATTTATAATGAGCGCAAGCAACATGGAATCCGCACGGTTATGGTCCGCAAGGCTCGAAAAACAGGTCAAGTTCAAGTGATCTTTGTCACCTCTTGTCAGGTTAATCTTATTAAATTAATTGATGAACTCACCAGTCAATTTCCAAGTATAATCACTATTGCTCTAAACTGGAATAGACAGAAAACGAGTGATATTTATGGTGAAAAAACAGAAATTTTATGGGGCGAACAAGCTATCGATGAAGCTGTTTTAGATTACGAATTCTCACTATCTCCACGGGCATTTTACCAACTAAATCCCCAACAAACAGAAATTCTATATGGCGAGGCCGTCAAGGCTTTGGATATTTCAGGAGATGAAGACTTGATTGATGCCTACTGTGGCGTGGGCACAATCGGCTTCGCCTTTGCTAAAAAGGTCAAATCTGTTCGAGGTATGGACATTATTCCAGAAGCCATCGAGGATGCTAAAGCAAACGCTAAACGAATGGGACTATCCAATACCCACTATGAGGCAGGTAAAGCAGAAGAAATCATTCCAAAGTGGTACCAAGAAGGCTACAGGGCCGATGCCTTGGTAGTTGATCCTCCACGAACTGGACTCGACGAAAAGCTCCTCAAAACCATTTTGGATTACAAACCAGCTAAAATGGTTTATGTATCCTGCAACGTCTCCACTCTTGCAAGGGACCTTGTTGAGCTAAGCAAAGCCTACAAGGTAGAATACATTCAATCTGTCGACATGTTTCCCCACACAGCACGGACAGAGGCGGTTGTTAAACTAAGCAAAAAATAAAAGGCACTATAAGACTATGACGGGTAAACCCACCATAGTCATATAGAGCCTTTTTGAGTGTAGAAAAAAGTCCCCTATGACCTACACTGAAAAACAACAAAACTCATATTTTCCAACACCAAATTAGAAACAACTAACAATCTCATCAAAGTCATTAAAAGAAATGCCTTTGGTTTCCGGAAGATAAGAGAGAGAGAACGAAGTTCGTACTCTCTTGGTGTTAGCTTTTCATCTACCCACTACAGTTGACAAAGAGCTAAAAAAGAACATTGCTGCTCTCTTACAATAATCGGGAAGACAGGATTCGAACCTGCGACACCTTGGTCCCAAACCAAGTACTCTACCAAGCTGAGCTACTTCCCGATACTATTAAAAATAAAGCTCCCCTAACGTCTCCATTAAGCGAGTGATGCACCCTAGAGGAGTCGAACCTCTAACCGCCTGATTCGTAGTCAGGTACTCTATCCAGTTGAGCTAAGGGTGCTAACTATTATAATCTTCATGCCGAGGACCGGAATCGAACCGGTACGATGTTGCCATCGCAGGATTTTAAGTCCTGTGCGTCTGCCAGTTCCGCCACCCCGGCCTCTCAAAGCGAACGACGGGATTCGAACCCGCGACCCCCACCTTGGCAAGGTGGTGTTCTACCACTGAACTACGTTCGCAATCTTTCCTAATGCCGGCTACATGACTTGAACACGCGACCCTCTGATTACAAATCAGATGCTCTACCAACTGAGCTAAGCCGGCTAAATTATATTTCTCCTATGCGGGTTAAGGGACTTGAACCCCCACGCCCGAAAGCGCCAGATCCTAAATCTGGTGCGTCTGCCAATTCCGCCAAACCCGCATATGACTCGTGCTGGGCTCGAACCAGCGACCCATTGATTAAAAGTCAATTGCTCTACCAACTGAGCTAACGAGTCGAAAATATGAAGCAAACTCCGTTTGCTCTATCTCCAACTTCAAATAGTCTCCCAGACTATTTGAACGGTCCCGACGGGAATCGAACCCGCGATCTTCGCCGTGACAGGGCGACGTGATAACCGCTACACTACGGGACCTATGGGAGTTAACGGGATCGAACCGCTGACCCTCTGCTTGTAAGGCAGATGCTCTCCCAGCTGAGCTAAACTCCCAAATTGCTAAGCGACTACCGTATCTAACAGGGGGCACCCCCCAACTACTTCAGGCGTTCTAGGGCTTAACTGCTGTGTTCGGCATGGGTACAGGTGTATCTCCTAGGCTATCGTCACTTAACTAATGAGTCTTGTCAACTCAAAATTGAATATCTATATTCTAACAAGAAACCGTGCGCTTGTCAATATTGACTCTAGTTTTAATAAGTAATTGTATTCGAACTAAAAAGCTAGCGATTTAGAAAAATCGCCTTGAAGTCTAACCGACTTCCGCGTTGATTTCCTAAAATCATACGCTTTTCTTAACGTTCTCATTACTTATCTTGGATAAGTCCTCGAGCGATTAGTATTGGTCCGCTACATGTGTCGCCACACTTCCACTTCCAACCTATCTACCTGATCATCTCTCAGGGCTCTTACTAACATAAAGTTATGGGAAATCTCATCTTGAGGTGGGTTTCACACTTAGATGCTTTCAGCGTTTATCCCGTCCCTACATAGCTACCCAGCGATGCCTTTGGCAAGACAACTGGTACACCAGCGGTAAGTCCACTCTGGTCCTCTCGTACTAGGAGCAGATCCTCTCAAATTTCCTACGCCCGCGACGGATAGGGACCGAACTGTCTCACGACGTTCTGAACCCAGCTCGCGTGCCGCTTTAATGGGCGAACAGCCCAACCCTTGGGACCGACTACAGCCCCAGGATGCGACGAGCCGACATCGAGGTGCCAAACCTCCCCGTCGATGTGAACTCTTGGGGGAGATAAGCCTGTTATCCCCAGGGTAGCTTTTATCCGTTGAGCGATGGCCCTTCCATACGGAACCACCGGATCACTAAGCCCGACTTTCGTCCCTGCTCGAGTTGTAGCTCTCGCAGTCAAGCTCCCTTATACCTTTACACTCTGCGAATGATTTCCAACCATTCTGAGGGAACCTTTGGGCGCCTCCGTTACCTTTTAGGAGGCGACCGCCCCAGTCAAACTGCCCGTCAGACACTGTCTCCGATAGGGATAACCTATCCGGGTTAGAGTAGCCATAACACAAGGGTAGTATCCCAACAGCGCCTCTGTCGAAACTGGCGTCCCGACTTCATAGGCTCCTACCTATCCTGTACATGTGGTACAGATACTCAATATCAAACTGCAGTAAAGCTCCATGGGGTCTTTCCGTCCTGTCGCGGGTAACCTGCATCTTCACAGGTACTAAAATTTCACCGAGTCTCTCGTTGAGACAGTGCCCAAATCATTACGCCTTTCGTGCGGGTCGGAACTTACCCGACAAGGAATTTCGCTACCTTAGGACCGTTATAGTTACGGCCGCCGTTTACTGGGGCTTCAATTCAGATCTTCGCTTGCGCTAAACCCTCCTCTTAACCTTCCAGCACCGGGCAGGCGTCACCCCCTATACATCATCTTACGATTTAGCAGAGAGCTGTGTTTTTGATAAACAGTTGCTTGGGCCTATTCACTGCGGCTGACTTTAAGTCAGCACCCCTTCTCCCGAAGTTACGGGGTCATTTTGCCGAGTTCCTTAACGAGAGTTCTCTCGCTCACCTGAGGCTACTCGCCTCGACTACCTGTGTCGGTTTGCGGTACGGGTAGAGTATGATACATCGCTAGAAGCTTTTCTCGGCAGTGTGACGTCACTAACTTCGCTACTAAACTTCGCTCCCCATCACAGCTCAATGTTACAGATACAAGCATTTGACTCATATCACACCTCACTGCTTAGACGGGCTCTTCCAATCGCCCGCTTTAGTTAGCCTACTGCGTCCCTCCATCACTTCATACTCTAGTACAGGAATATCAACCTGTTGTCCATCGGATACACCCTTCGGTCTCTCCTTAGGTCCCGACTAACCCAGGGCGGACGAGCCTTCCCCTGGAAACCTTAGTCTTACGGTGGATGGGATTCTCACCCATCTTTCGCTACTCATACCGGCATTCTCACTTCTATGCGTTCCAGCACTCCTCACGGTATACCTTCTTCACACATAGAACGCTCTCCTACCATAACACTAATGTGTTATCCACAGCTTCGGTAAATTGTTTTAGCCCCGGTACATTTTCGGCGCAGGGTCACTCGACTAGTGAGCTATTACGCACTCTTTGAATGAATAGCTGCTTCTAAGCTAACATCCTAGTTGTCTGTGCAACCCCACATCCTTTTCCACTTAACAATTATTTTGGGACCTTAGCTGGTGGTCTGGGCTGTTTCCCTTTCGACTACGGATCTTAGCACTCGCAGTCTGACTGCCGACCATAAATCATTGGCATTCGGAGTTTATCTGAAATCAGTAAACCGAGATGGCCCCCTCATCCAAACAGTGCTCTACCTCCAAGATTCTCAAATGTCGACGCTAGCCCTAAAGCTATTTCGGAGAGAACCAGCTATCTCCAAGTTCGTTTGGAATTTCTCCGCTACCCACAAGTCATCCAAGCACTTTTCAACGTGCCCTGGTTCGGTCCTCCAGTGCGTCTTACCGCACCTTCAACCTGCTCATGGGTAGGTCACATGGTTTCGGGTCTACGACATAATACTAATCCGCCCTATTAAGACTCGGTTTCCCTACGGCTCCGCCTCTTCAACTTAACCTCGCATCATATCGTAACTCGCCGGTTCATTCTACAAAAGGCACGCTCTCACCCATTAACGGGCTCGAACTTGTTGTAGGCACACGGTTTCAGGTTCTATTTCACTCCCCTTCCGGGGTACTTTTCACCTTTCCCTCACGGTACTGGTTCACTATCGGTCACTAGAGAGTATTTAGGGTTGGGAGATGGTCCTCCCGGATTCCGACGAGATTTCGCGTGTCTCGCCGTACTCAGGATACTGCTAGGTATAAAGAATATTTCAAATACGAGGCTGTTACTCTCTTTGGCCTACCTTCCCAGGTAGTTCTTCTATACTCTTTAAGTCCACATTGCAGTCCTACAACCCCGAGGAGTAAACTCCTCGGTTTGCCCTCCTGCCGTTTCGCTCGCCGCTACTAAGGCAATCGCTTTTGCTTTCTCTTCCTGCAGCTACTTAGATGTTTCAGTTCACTGCGTCTTCCTCTGCACTACCTTAACAGTAGTGAGTGACAGGCATTACCTGCCGGGTTCCCCCATTCGGACATCCCTGGATCATTGCTTACTTACAGCTCCCCAAGGCATTTCGTCGTTAGTCACGTCCTTCATCGGCTTCTAGTGCCAAGGCATCCACCGTGCGCCCTTATTAACTTAACCTTAATTACTAGTTTTTTTCTAAACTAGAAAACTCATTAAATATTCACAGCGTTTTCGGTTTATTTTCTTGTTACTATTTCTTAATGTATCCTTTCAGATACATCAGGAATGTTTGATAGATATTCAATTTTCAATGGACAAGTTTAGGATATGAACGACAGTCGCCTTAGCGAAACTTCTGTAGAAAATTAGGAATCTGACGCTGTGTGTCTTGCACACAAGGAAGATTGTCTATTTTCCTAAGAAGTTAGTCGTGAATTCAACTATCCTTCTTAACAAGATTTCTCCTGTTAATGGAGCCTAGCGGGATCGAACCGCTGACCTCCTGCGTGCAAAGCAGGCGCTCTCCCAGCTGAGCTAAGGCCCCGTACATTTTTATGTACCTGTTAACGTATTTAATTGTTTCGATATAATATCATTTTTGAGACGCTGGCCCCTGTCGTGCACTAGCTCCGCTAGTTTCGACAAAGCTTCAACCTAAAGGTTTCGCTTAGCTGAGCTAAGGCCCCACAAGACCTCTCAAAATTAAAGAAGACTGACGTACAGGTTTCCATTTCCTTAGAAAGGAGGTGATCCAGCCGCACCTTCCGATACGGCTACCTTGTTACGACTTCACCCCAATCATCTATCCCACCTTAGGCGGCTGGCTCCTAAAAGGTTACCTCACCGACTTCGGGTGTTACAAACTCTCGTGGTGTGACGGGCGGTGTGTACAAGGCCCGGGAACGTATTCACCGCGGCGTGCTGATCCGCGATTACTAGCGATTCCGACTTCATGTAGGCGAGTTGCAGCCTACAATCCGAACTGAGACTGGCTTTAAGAGATTAGCTTGCCGTCACCGACTTGCGACTCGTTGTACCAGCCATTGTAGCACGTGTGTAGCCCAGGTCATAAGGGGCATGATGATTTGACGTCATCCCCACCTTCCTCCGGTTTATTACCGGCAGTCTCGCTAGAGTGCCCAACTGAATGATGGCAACTAACAATAGGGGTTGCGCTCGTTGCGGGACTTAACCCAACATCTCACGACACGAGCTGACGACAACCATGCACCACCTGTCACCGATGCTCCGAAGAGAAACCCTATCTCTAGGGCGGTCATCGGGATGTCAAGACCTGGTAAGGTTCTTCGCGTTGCTTCGAATTAAACCACATGCTCCACCGCTTGTGCGGGCCCCCGTCAATTCCTTTGAGTTTCAACCTTGCGGTCGTACTCCCCAGGCGGAGTGCTTAATGCGTTAGCTGCGGCACTGAGTCCCGGAAAGGACCCAACACCTAGCACTCATCGTTTACGGCGTGGACTACCAGGGTATCTAATCCTGTTCGCTCCCCACGCTTTCGAGCCTCAGCGTCAGTTACAGACCAGAGAGCCGCTTTCGCCACCGGTGTTCCTCCATATATCTACGCATTTCACCGCTACACATGGAATTCCACTCTCCCCTTCTGCACTCAAGTTTGACAGTTTCCAAAGCGTACTATGGTTAAGCCACAGCCTTTTACTTCAGACTTATCAAACCGCCTGCGCTCGCTTTACGCCCAATAAATCCGGACAACGCTCGGGACCTACGTATTACCGCGGCTGCTGGCACGTAGTTAGCCGTCCCTTTCTGGTAAGATACCGTCAAATGAGAAACTTTCCACTCTTCTCACAGTTCTTCTCTTACAACAGAGCTTTACGATCCGAAAACCTTCTTCACTCACGCGGCGTTGCTCGGTCAGGGTTGCCCCCATTGCCGAAGATTCCCTACTGCTGCCTCCCGTAGGAGTCTGGGCCGTGTCTCAGTCCCAGTGTGGCCGATCACCCTCTCAGGTCGGCTATGTATCGAAGCCTTGGTGAGCCGTTACCTCACCAACTAGCTAATACAACGCAGGTCCATCTCATAGTGAAGCAATTGCTCCTTTCAAGTATCTACCATGCGGTAAATACTGTTATGCGGTATTAGCTATCGTTTCCAATAGTTATCCCCCGCTATGAGGCAGGTTACCTACGCGTTACTCACCCGTTCGCAACTCATCCGTCTAGTGCAAGCACCAGACTTCAGCGTTCTACTTGCATGTATTAGGCACGCCGCCAGCGTTCGTCCTGAGCCAGGATCAAACTCTCATTAAAAGTTTTGATTCAAACTCAAGCTATTGCTAGCTTTCCGTTTTATTGTTTTTTTGTCATTGACGATTTATCCTTAGATAAATCACCCTGCACGTTTGGTTCGTCTTCTTTAATTTTCAAAGGTCTTGTCGTTATCGCGCTCTCGCGACAACCATCTTAGTTTATCATTTCTTGTGAACTTTGTCAACACTTTTTTGAAACTTTTTTTCGTTCCTCTGTTAACCAGTCCCGCAAGAGACAACTCAATTATTTTATCATCTTCTGATGGGCTTGTCAACACTTTTTCGAAACTTTTTTTCGTTCCTCTATTAACCAGTCCCTCAAGAGACAACTCATTTATTCTATCACGACTTATATACATTGTCAACCGGTTTTTTGAAAATAATAAAACAGCTGCAAAAACTGCAACTGTTTTATTATCTTTATTGACGTACCTCTAGAAGACCCAAATCTCCATCTTCGCGTCTATACAATACATTTGTTGTGCCGTCATTAGCATCTGTATAGATAAAGAAATCATGTCCGAGCAACTCCAATTGGAGGACTGCTTCTTCCATATCCATTGGTTTCAAGTCTACTTGCTTAGTACGAACCACTTTTACTTCCTCACCTGTTTGCTCAACAAGTTCATCTGTAAAGACTTGACCAGTTGCCACTTTTTGACGATGTTTTCGTTCAATCTTGGTTTTGTTACGACGAATTTGACGTTCAATCTTATCTACTACAAGATCGATAGAGCCATACATTTCTTGTGAAATATCTTCTGCGCGAAGTGTAACTGCTCCAACTGGAATTGTCACTTCTACTTTTGCGCGCTTGTCACGGTAAACTTTTAGATTTACTTTAGCATTCAACTCTTGTTCTTCATTGAAATATTTCTCAATCTTAGCCACTTTCTCTTCTACATAGGTGCGAAGTGCATCTGTAACTTCAAGGTTTTCTCCACGAATACTGAATTTAATCATATTTAGTACCTCTTTCTTGGCTTTCGCCTTTCTTCACTATTATTATACCACATTATAAGAATATTGCAACCGTTTTCTCATCGTGTTAGTGAAAATGTTTTGATTTCTTTCCTACCAATTTTCATGAAAAGTTCTACAGCAAGTTGGATTGTGGCTCCTGTTGTATATATATCGTCGAATAATAATATTTTTTCTGGCACTTCTTTTTCATCTAATAGATAGAACATCTGTTTTGCTTCTAGTCTCTCTGCACGATTTTTAGATGATTGTTTTTGGCTTTCATACTTTCCAAGAAGGGACTGATAGGGAATATTTGTAGCACTCAAAAGTCCTTCCACTTGATTAAAACCGCGTTCTGATAGTCGTTTTTGACTAATTGGTATGGGAACAATTGTGTAGTCAGGAAACTGGCTTAACGCTATTCTAAGCTTTTTAGCAAAAATATTTCTTAAAACATAGTCTCCTTGAAATTTGTAGCGACTAAAATAATGTGCCATCGCTTGATTATATTGGTACAAAGCTGTGTGGACAACTGTTTTCCCTTGATTCTGCCAGTACTGACAATCCTTGCAACTTTCCGATTCTCCATTTTTATAACAATGTGGACAGTGTTGCTCTGCTATTTCCTCAAAAGTTGAAAAACATTCTTCACATATACCCGATTTTTCTTTACTAAAGAAGATGAGATCTGAAAATCTTGTTTTATTTTTCATAGCTTGACCGCACAATAGACAATTAGACATAACCAGCCTCCTTGTTCATCTGTTTAATTTCAGCGATTGCCTTTTCAATGGCTCCTGTACTTCCCTCATGATAAAACTGGAGTAAACCAGTCGGACGTTCCATACTCCTACCAACCCGACCTGCAATCTGAACGAGACTTGACGCTGTGTAGAGGTAATGATTGGCTTGAACAACAAAGACGTCTACACATGGGAAGGTCACCCCACGTTCAAGAATAGTAGTCGAGATTAAGACTGTGATTTCTCTCTTGCGAAACCCTTCAACTATTTCAAGGCGATTTTCTGTTTGACTGGATACAAAGCCAATTGTTTCTTCTGGGAATGTTTTTTTCATTATCTTGGTAAATTCTTGACCTTTGGAGATTTCTGGGACAAAAATAAGTAAGGGAAAGCCTGACTTTCTCTGTTCTTCAATCGCTTTTTTCAACTTTGGGACTAGTCTATTTTTCTTTAGGGTATCATCGAATTTACTAAACCAGACTTTTTGCGGGACAACAAGTGGGTTGCCATGAAAGCGCCTTGGCAAACTAAGACGACTTAATTTGCCTGTTCTGACTTTTTTATCCAATTCATCTGTTGAAGTCGCCGTCAGAAAAACTTGAACACCGACTTCCTTGACCGCATTGTCTGCTGCTTGATAGAGCATGGGATTATCTGCATAGGGAAAGGCGTCTACTTCATCAATCAAAACCAAATCAAAGGCCTGATAAAATTTTAATAACTGATGTGTGGTTGCTACAACTAATGGGGTTCGGAAATATGGTTCAGACTCTCCATGCAGTAAACTAATTGGAACTGAAAAGTCGTTTTGCAGACGTTTATAGAGTTCGATACAAACATCAATTCGAGGACTGGCTAGGCAAACCGCTCCGCCTTTATCAATCACTGAGGCAACGGTGTGGTAGATCATTTCTGTCTTACCTGCTCCTGTTACTGCATGAACCAATGTCGCACGATTATTTTCCACGTTTGCAACTAGTCCATCTGAAATTCTTTGTTGCCAATCAGTTAATTGACCTTTCCACTTTAAACACTTAGTGATTGAAAAATCTTTCTGAGGAAAATGATAGAGTTTTTCGTCTGACCGTACTCTGCCTAGAAGCAAGCAGGCTCGACAGTAATAAGCATCGTTTGGCAATTTGTTTTCTTCTTCAAAAGTTGTTCCACAGCGAAAGCAGTTATTCTTTTTTGTAATACTTGACACTTTTTCTGCTTTTTCTCTTTCTTTTGCTGTCAATTGGTATTTGGTAAATAATCTTCCATAATAATTTTCTAATTCTTTCATCACTTATTTATTCGGAATTTCTTGTCAGTTTTTAAAAAAATTAGTACAATTTGGTTATGAAAGAATTTAAAACAATTAGAGAAGATGGTATTGTTGAAGAAGAAATTAAAAAGTCACGATTTATCTGCTTTATGAAACGAGTGACCAGCGAGGAGGAAGCTCGCGACTTTATCAACAAAATCAAGAAAGAACATTACAAGGCTACTCATAACTGCTCTGCTTTTGTCCTTGGAGAAAATATGGAAATCAAGCGTTCCTCAGATGATGGGGAGCCGTCTGGTACTGCTGGTGTGCCAATGCTGACAGTTTTAGAAAATCACGAACTGACCAATGTCGCAACGGTGGTTACCCGCTATTTTGGAGGTATCAAACTCGGAGCAGGCGGACTTATTCGTGCTTACGCTGGAACCGTGGCTAATGCAGTCAAGGAAATCGGGGTTGTGGAAGTTAAGGAGCAGGAAGGGATTTCCATTAGCATGTCCTATGCCCAATACCAAGAGTTTGCCAATTGGCGAGCTGAGCAAGGTCTAGAAGAATTTGATACCCATTTCATGACTGATGTTTCAACCATGATTTTTGTAGATAAAGAATTCCTTGAACAAACCTTAGCAAGTCTCACTGACTTTTACCACGGAAAGGTATCCGCGGAAAAAGCTAACTCTCGTATCGTTGAGGTACCTGTCTATTAAAAAAAGCTATCGGCGAGATAGTTTTTTATATTATCCTTTTTTGACTTTCTACTATATAATGTATAATAACATTATTTGGAGGTGCCATATGGCTATTTATCAAAACATTACTCAATTAGTTGGAAAAACACCTGTTATTAAACTCAATAATATCGTTCCAGAGGGGGCAGCGGAGGTCTATGTGAAATTAGAGGCCTTTAACCCAGGATCTTCTGTAAAAGACCGTATCGCCTTGGCTATGATTGAAGATGCTGAAAAAGCTGGTACAATCAAACCTGGAGATACTATTGTTGAGCCAACAAGTGGTAACACTGGTATCGGTCTTGCTTGGGTTGGAGCAGCAAAAGGTTATAAGGTGATTATCGTCATGCCTGAAACCATGAGTGTTGAGCGTCGTAAGATTATCCAAGCTTATGGAGCTGAACTTGTCTTGACTCCTGGTAGCGAAGGGATGAAAGGGGCTATCGCCAAAGCAAAAGAGATTGCTGAAGAAAAAAATGGCTGGGTTCCTTTCCAGTTTGCTAATCCATCCAATCCAAAAGTTCACGAAGATACAACAGGACAGGAAATTTTGGAAGACTTTGGCACAACCGGTTTAGATGCCTTTGTATCTGGCGTTGGTACTGGTGGTACCGTTTCAGGTGTTTCGCATATTTTGAAGACAGCAAATCCAGATATTGCTATCTATGCTGTCGAAGCTGATGAATCAGCTGTCTTATCTGGTGAAGCACCTGGTCCGCACAAGATCCAAGGTATTTCGGCAGGTTTTATTCCAGATACTTTGGACACTAGCGCCTATGATGGCATTATTCGTGTCAAATCCGACGATGCCTTAGCTACAGGTCGTGCTATCGGTGGAAAAGAAGGATTCTTAGTTGGTATTTCTTCAGGTGCAGCAATTCACGCTGCTATCGAAGTCGCTAAGGAGTTGGGAACTGGAAAAAAAGTGTTGGCAATCTTGCCTGATAACGGAGAACGTTACTTATCAACAGCTCTTTACGAGTTCAATGATTAAAAAAGAAAGAAGGTTAGGAATGCATCCTATACCTTCTTTTCTTTGGGTTCTTTGAGATAGCCTTTAGCTTCCTCAATCCATTTCGGAAGTTGTTTTGCTAAAGGGGAAAAACCAATTTTATTCCGTTCATTTGTAAAACGATGATGACGCGGAATTTTTTGTTGTTCTTCTTCCAAGGTCCGGATTGATAAACTAGCCTTTTCAGTATATTCATCAAAGTCGACTACCTGTACCAAAACCTCTTGCCCCAATTTTAAATGATCATAAATATTATCAACAAAACCTGTTTTGATTTCCGAGATATGGATTAGGCCCGTCGTCCCATTCTCTAATTGTACAAAGGCTCCATACGGTTGAATACCCGTTACTGTCCCCTTGAGTTTATCTCCGATTTTCATCTTAATCCTCTATTTCGATGGTCTCAATTACAACATCTTCATGTGGACGATCTGCTGAATCTGTTGCAACCGCTGCGATAGCATCCAAGACGACGAAGGAGTCTTCATCAACTAGATGGCCAAACACTGTGTGGCGTTGATCTAGATGTGGTGTCCCGCCATTTTTGACATAGGCTTCTGCAACTTCTTTAGGCCAACCGCCTCGTTCTAGTTCTTTCGCATTGTATGGGAAGTTTTGGTTTTGAACGATAAAGAATTGGCTTCCATTTGTATTTGGTCCTGCATTGGCCATTGACAAGGCTCCTCTGAGATTAAAAGCTTCCATTGAAAATTCATCTTCAAACGCAGTACCATAAATAGATTCACCACCCATACCTGTTCCGGTTGGATCGCCACCTTGAATCATAAAGTCTTTGATAATACGATGGAAGATAATTCCGTCATAATAGCCATCTTTAGAAAGAGCTACGAAATTTGCTACAGTTTTGGGTGCAATTTCAGGAAAGAGTTTTACTGTTAACTTACCATGGTTAGTCTTGATATGCGCAACTGGTCCTGTAACATTTTCCAAATCTAATTGCGGGAAATATTTTTCTTTTTCTACCATACCTAATTTCTCCAAGGCATCAAAAATGCCATCTTCTTCTACTTTTTTTGTGATATAATCTGCATGCTTTTGCAGTTCTGGATGCGAATGCCCCATAGCGATACTAATTCCTGCATAATCGAATAACTCAATATCGTTGAGTCCATCTCCGAACACTAGGACATTTTCAGGTTTCAGGCCTAGTTTTTCAACAACCTTAGCAACACCAGTTGCTTTGGAAGAGCCTTTTAGCACAATGTCTGATGAAATAGCATCCCAACGAACACTACGCAATTCCGCTTGCAACTCTTCTGGAAGTTCTACTTCGTGACCATCTTTCTCGAAAGTTAGCAATTGATAGATGTCATTTTCTTTATAAAAAGTTGGGTTTGTTTCCAAGCCTTCATAAATCAAGTCAATTACTTGACTAATGCGGTCAGTTCGTGCAGAAAGCGTCCCTTTTTGACTACCAAGCATACCATATTCGATTCCAATTTCTTTAGCCCAATTTAATACAGATTCTACTAAATTTTGGGGCATCGGCTGATGGTACACTACCTGACCTTTGGCATCTTCTACGTAGGATCCGTTAATCATAGCGAAAAAGTCTGGCTTTAAGGCCTTAATTTCTGGCACCAAACCATAAGGAGTTCGTCCTGACGCAATTCCTGTCAAAATTCCCTTTTCTTTTAGTGATTTGAAAACCTGCTGAATTGATTCAGGAATGTAGCCTGTATTCTTTACACGTAGCGTGTCGTCAATGTCAAAAAAGACTATTTTTATTTTTTTTGCCTTATATCTGAGTTTTGCATCCATATAATTCCACTATCCTTTGGTTGAAAATTAACTAATTTTCATTATACCACTATTGATCCTCTTGCGCCACCAAACCATGCTGGAAAGCATAAACAACTGCTTGAGTACGATCGCTAACAGCTAGTTTAGATAAGATATTGGAAACATGGGTCTTAACAGTTTTTAGGGAAATGAAAGACTCATCTGCAATTCGTTGATTATCATATCCCTTGGCTAACAGCGTCAAGATTTCGCGTTCACGAGCTGTCAAGTCATCATGTAAATCTGGGTGGCGTTTATGGTGCTCTACTTTTTTCTCTACTTCTGTCTCAATAGCATATTCTCCAAGAGCTACCTTGCGGATAGCTGCTAAGATTTCGTCAGCACTTGACGTTTTCAACATATAGCCACGAGCTCCTGCTTCCAGCACAGGATAGATTTTTTCATTATCTAGATAGGAGGTCAGGATGACAATCTGCGCTTGCGGCCATTCCTTCAGCAAGGCCAGAGTTGCTTCTACGCCAGTCATCTTGGGCATAACCAAGTCCATCACTACAACATCAGGTTTAACCTCTAATGCTTTAGCCAAACCTTCCTCGCCATCACTAGCTTCTGCAACTACTTCAACATCTGGCTGTAAATTTAAGTAACTTTTCAATCCTAGACGAACCATCTCATGGTCGTCAACCAACATCACTCGAATCGTATTCATCTTCTTTTCCTTTCAATAGTGGGATACGAATATCGATCGCCACTCCCTTATTTGGAGCTGTGCGAATTTTTATCGTTCCAGCCATGTCTTCAACCCGCTCACGTATGTTTTGAAGACCGTAACTTAATTCATCATCTGCACCTTGTTGGAAGCCGATACCATCGTCTGTCATTTTCAACTGAAGTTCTGTTTCTTTCTGCAAGAGGTAAACATCCAAATGCTTGGCTTTGGCATGTCGCAAGGTATTACTGATAATTTCTTGCGCAATGCGGAAGAGATGTTCTTCAATTAGTTTCGGTAGCTCCTCTACTTCATGTTGGAAATGAACGATAATATTACTTTTGTCACTAACTTCACGCAAAATCAACTCAAATCCTTCAACCAAGGTTTTACTTTCAAGTTCACTTGGGCGTAGATGTAATAATAGGATGCGTAGGTCTCTTTGGGCAGACTCAATCATGTCTTTCACGAGCATCAGCTGTTCCTGCAAAGTTTCCTGCGGAAGAGTGGATAGATTGGACGATAATCCTGACAAAATCATGCTCGTTGCAAATAACTCTTGACTAACCGTATCATGCAAATCCCTGGCAATCCGTTTCCGTTCTCCCTCAACAATCTCTTCTTTCTTGACTAAATCTTGATTGTCAACCAGCTGCACCTGACGCGTGAGGTTTCTGACCTTATCAGACAACTGGAGCAAGAGCTGATCACTTTCGGTATCTGTTCGAATACTTTTATTCTTCAAGATAGCTTGTAACTTCGTCCGCATAACCTGAGTGGAGGCTAGGCTGACAGTTTGTACCATTACAGCTAGAAAAAGGGTCAAAACAATAACTAGTAGAATGAGAGTAAACACGAGCTGCTCCGTTGAAATCCAGAGCGTAACATCTAGCAATGAATAATTTAAAAGTGGGAGGGTAGAAGCAATCACCACAAAAACAATAAGACAGGCAAACCAGGCGAGGAGTAGATAGGTACGTTTTCTCATACGCGAACCACCTCCACATCTCCCAGTATATTGTTGGTAACGACTTTTACACGTTTGTGTGATTCTTGATAATCGGGACTATTGATCGCTATACTTTCATTCCGCAAATCCCAGTATGATTCACCCAGGAAACTTACTCGTCCATAGATACTAGTTGCTGAAAGTGCGACCTCAACATCAATTGGAACAATAATTTTTGTCCGTCCAAACGTTTTACGAATTACAACAATATTATCTCTGCCAACTAATACAGTCTTATCCAAATCAACTACATCATTGCCAAACAAGCGTACAATGTTAATATCTTCAAAACCAAACCTATCTTGAGAGTGGTCGTGGTTGCCAAACCATCTATTTTTCTCTTTTTGAACCTGTAGAGAATAGTCACTAAAAACAATATGGGTATATTGGTTTCTCTTTTCATAACGTGAAAAGAAATTAATCAGCATGTACACGACTAGCAGCATAATCCCAATAATGAAGAAGGGATTTAAAACAAAGACCAAAAATAATAGAGATAAGGAGCTGACCAGTAAAACACTATTAACTTTTCTTCCTAGGAAGTACCAAATGACGAGTAATAAGGCAGAGAAAAGTAGCAGGGTCCGACTGGCCTCATTGGCTACCACGTCAAAGGCTGCCATCGTAAAAATCATACTTTCTATTAGTAGAAAAAATTGAACTTTCCGCATCTTCTCCATCCTTTCTATACTATTGTAACAAAAAATAAGTAAAAGAACTCCATCCAAAGTAGGAAATATAGTCGAATGAATTAGCTTTCAGACAAGGAACTGAGGCGCAGGCTATACTAAAGTATGGCAAGGCGAAAGTGACGATGTATCAAAGATAATTCAAATGACTGATATGTAAAGCCCTTTGTCAAGTAAAAACAATCGAACTGATAAAAAAATGAAAAGTATCTAGAAAGAGCCTAGTTCTTAGCTTCGGGCATTGGCCACTCTGATATTCGTGGATTGGTTACCTACAGGTCAATGGTTCTGCCGCGAGTCCTGATATGTAAAGCCCTTTGTCAAGTAAAAACAATCGAACTGATAAAAAAATGAAAAGTATCTAGAAAGAGCCTAGTTCTTAGCTTCGGGCATTGGCCACTCTGATATTCGTGGATTGGTTACCTACAGGTCAATGGTTCTGCCGCGAGTCCTACTCTCTATAAGCGTGGATCACAATTGTGCCACTTAGTCGTTTCGTAGATGACTCAAACCTTGAAGTCCTAAACTCCTTCAAGATACTTTCCATTCAAACATGATTTCAATCCTTATTTCTGTCCAAATTCACCCAGTGATTTTGGATAGAAATAGGGATTCCTCATCGCTCTGCGATGATAAAACTTAATGGTCAAAAGTGTACATGAAAACAAGCGCTAACTTCAAGCTATTCTTCCTGTCATCATCCCCCAAATAAAACCAGACAATTCTCGTGCAATAGCTGTTTTAGCAACATTTTGTTTCTTATTTTTTCCTAGAACAAGTGTGCGATAACGTCTTCTTAAGCGTTCATTAGCCTTATCCGCATAAGCAATCACCTCCACTCGGTTTCCACTTTGTCTCCTTTTCAATTCTTTGGATTTATACCCAATCGTCCCCTTAGCCAATGATTGTGCAGCTTCTATCAGAAGTCGTCTCACATGGCTATTCCCAGCTTTGGTGATAGCACCTCTTCTCTCCTTGTCGCCGCTAGAATTTTCGCTAGGAGTTAGCCCAAGATAAGAAGCAAAATGTTGAGCTGTCGCAAAGCGATTAAAATCACCGATTTCTGTCACAATGGAAAGAGCAGTTAGTGTTTTAATGCCAATAAAGCAAGAAAGCCGTGAGACCTTCTCTTGGTAACTGTCGCTTTGACCCAGTTGCTCAATTCGTGCATCATACCGTTCTATTTGATCTACTAATTTCTCATAGGTCAATAGATATTCTGTCAAAATCTCTGCGTAAAGTCCATCAGGATTTAGGGAACGGAGCCAGCGGACATGTTTCTGTGTCCAATTACTGCTTCCCTCGGTATAGCGAAAATCATGTCGGAGACAGAAGGCAAGAATTTGTTGTTTGATTTTCTTCAGAGCCACTTTGTGGTCTGTTCTCATGCGGATATATTCTTTGACTTGTTCATCCTCAACAGTAGGAATATGAACAGGCCGATAGCTACGAAAGGCCAGAGCTTTTGCGAGCTGAGCTGCATCTTTTTTATCAGTCTTAACACGCTTAGATCCTTCCTTCATCACCGTTGTAGGCGCCATCACGATACAGGGGATCCCGTGAGCTTGTAGCTGGTGATATAGGGTAAATCCAAGACATCCGGCTTCGTAGCCACATAACACTTCTGCATCTTGACCATATAAACGACGAAGCTCATTCACATAGTTCACAATATAGCTAACATTTGGACCAACTTTAGTGCTATGTTTGAATTGATTCGCCATCATATCATAATAGCAGAGTGAAAAACTTTCTTTGTGAACATCCATTCCGATGAAAAGTGTGGTAAAATGAAACATATAAGACCTCCAATTGAGTGTGGTAATTCCTGTTAGAAGTTGATTGTTTTTTTATTCTAGTGTACAGGTAAATCCACGAATTCTCAACTGGGGGTCTTTACATATTGTCTATAACAAGGGAGTGAGCAAGACATTCATGGTAGCTCCGTCCTTACCCACAGAATAATGAGAATGAGCATAAAGCCCTCACTAAGATTATATACCTAGTGAGGGCCATGCGGTTGGTACATTATTGATGTTAATTATGATGACAAAACTGCTCCAGCCTACTGATAAGAACCACAATATACACTCAAGAATATGACTAATACTCAATGAAAATCAAAAACAGACTAGGCGACGCAGATGCAGATAGAACTGAAGTTCATCAAATCAAGTCAACAACGTCTGATTTTGATTTTCGAAGAGTATAAAATTCAGTAGATAGGCTCTCTAATTTATAAGGAAGGAATTGTCAGAGATAATCATGTGTAGATCAAGTCGATATTGTCGTTTGTATTCCCCTCAACTTGTCCAAAGCGTTACTTAGCTACATTTGATACAACGACTAAAGGTCTACGTGCTTACCACGATTTTCTCAGTCAATTTCATGTGGATGCTGTTGGTATGGAAAGCACAGGTGTCTATTGGCGACCTGTCTGGCATGCTCTATGTGATGACTTCGAGCTAATACTTGCTCAACCAGTCCACATGAAGGCCATTACAGGTCAGAAAACTGACAAGAAAGACGCTTACTGGATTGCCAAATGAATGCGGATTGGTCTGCTTCCTCGGAGTTTCGTTCCCGATGAAATCATTCCTGAATTGAGAGAGTTGACCAGACAACAGAAACATTATAATATTGGGACTTTTCTCATCTCTTTGTTAAGACAATCTAAAAAAATGCTAATCTCCCTCAAATATCCTACGAACGGTATGAATTTGAGAGATTGGAACTGCAACGAGCAAGGAATCACCCATAGAAAGTTGGCTATTTCCTTTCACAATCCTTGACTTACCATGATGAATTTGATTGGTGATCAAGCATGAATCCGGTAAACGTAACTCGCTAACAAATCTTCTGTCCAATGTTTCGTTGACAACAACCTCTATTAAGGTCATGTGTTCTTGCTGTTCTACTTCTTCTGGCAGAATTTTTTCCAACATTGCTTCATAGACTGGCGCGCCACCTAAGAGGTCCATCATCACATAGGAACTCAAAGCTACCAACCCGATGACCATCAATTGGTTCAAACTTCCAACCATTTCAGTTACTAAAATAATAGCAGTTAGAGGTGCTTTGGAAATCGCTGCGAAAAAGCCTGCCATTCCCAATACAATAAACAATAGCATCTGCTCCTGACTGATGAAACCAATATCAAGGAAGAACCGTGCGACAAAAAGCCCAAGGAGACTTCCTAAGGTTAATATGGGTAAAAAGATGCCCCCTGGTAGACCAGAACCATAGGAAATCATGCTCCATACAAATCGTATTAAAATCAAGATTGCCAATGTCAGTAGTCCTTGTTCCAAATATGGAAGCTCTAAAATCAAATGATGCCCGCCACCCAATAGATTAGGGAAAAAATAACCAATCGGTATAATAAACAAAAAGGCAAATACACTGTAGTATGGAACTGGGAGAGGAATGATTTTTGAGAGAAGGGTATAGAAACCTTGTATATTGAGGATAACAACTTCATACACATATCCAGCAAGTCCAAGGAAAACTCCAAGTAAGATATAGATCCAATATTGGTCAAGAGATAGTAACTGTAAGTCCTTCGGCATATGCAAAACAGGCATTAATCCAAAAAAATGTAAGGAAATAAAGTTCGCAGTGATACTGGCTGCCAGGGCTGAGACCCATACCAGACGTGAAAACTGATGATAGACTTCCTCCACAACAAATAAAAGGCCTGCTATTGGTGCGTTGAAAGCTGCTGCCAAACCTGCCGCAGCGCCACTAGCAATCAAACTCCTTCTTTCCATTTCACTGGATTTAAGAAGAACTGATATACCTTTAGCCGTTACAGCTCCTAATTGAATACTGGGACCTTCACGCCCCAGCATTAGACCAGATGCAATGGATAAAACACCGCCGATAAATTTTCTCCAAAGGACTGACCACCAGTTTAAATCCATAATTCCTTTTAGTTCTGCCTCCACCTGAGGTATACCAGAACCTTTTGCATTTGGCTCGTCTTTGATCAACTTGCCAACAAGTAAAGCTATGACCAGATAAAGCCCTCCAATAAGAAGTAAATAGATTGCATTGTCTGTTGCCAGAGAATAGAGGTGCGTAAAGACAGAAAATAGTTTTTCAATGGCTAAGCGAAATGCAACGACCACTAAACCAGCGACAATGCCAACTAAACTACCACGCAGAACCGAGTAGAGGATTGATTGAGAAATAAAACTAACTTCTTTCCGGTGATTTTCCATTGGGATTTCCCTTCCTTTCTATAGTATGTATGACCAAAAAATAGGAGCAATAAGTACTTAGTAAAGAACCTCACTCCCATTCTTTTATTTATATTGCTACCTGTCCAATCAGACTATTTCCGATACATCTTAAATTGGAGATAGAGGTCATTATACATTCCAAGTATCTCTGGTCCAAGATTATCATAAACTTCCATCTTCTTCATCGTTTCTTCAGATGGATAGAAAGATTCATCGTTCTGAGTTTCTTCATCTAACATGGCTTTTGCTGCAGGAATCGGTGTTGAGTAACCAACATATTCAGCATTGCGAAGCGCATTTTCAGGACGGAGCATGAAACTCATAAAGGCATAGGCACCGTCCAAATTCTTGGCAGTTTTTGGAATGACCATGTTATCGAACCAAAGGTTAGAACCTTTTGATGGTACAACATAGCGCAGATTTTCATTACCATCTAACATTTCACTGGCTTCACCAGAGAAGGATACTGCGATAGCTGCCGCATCTTGTATCATGTAGCCCTTGATTTCATCAGCAACGATGGCCTTGACATTTGGAGTTAGATTATAGAGATGTTCCGCAGCTTTTTCGATTTCAGCTGGATTTTTGGAATTGAGACTATGCCCCAGCGATTGCAAACCAAATCCCATGACCTCACGGACACCATCAATCAACATGATATTGTCACGGTACTCTTTAGACCATAAATCTTCCCATTCTTGAGGAGGATTTTCGACCATAGTTTCATTATAAACAATTCCCAAGGTACCCCAGAAATAAGGGATGGAATAATCATTGTTCTTATCAAAACTCAAGCCCATGAATTGTGGATCAATATTTTCCAAACCTTCGATTTTCGACTTGTCCAATTTGATGAGCATATTCTCTTCGGTCATCTTAGAAATCATATACTCAGATGGAATGGTCAAATCATAGGTTGTACCACCCTGCTTTATCTTGGTATACATGGATTCATTGGAATCAAAAGTTTGGTAATCCACCTGAATACCTGTTTCAGCAGTAAACTCTTCCAGCAATTCTGGGTCAATATAATCTCCCCAGTTATAGATGACTAACTTATCCGTCGTTCCTTGAGTTGAATCAGCTTCTAATTTACTAGAAATTCCCCAAAGAATGAGAATAATGGCAATAATTCCTAAGAAAAATGAATATAAGCGTTTCATTAGTTGGCCTCCTTTTCACGTGAGATGAAATAATACCCCACTACCAATAAGATTGAGAAAAGGAAGACAAGGGTTGACAGGGCATTGATTTCCAAAGAAATCCCTTGACGAGCCCGTGAGTAAATCTCTACAGATAGGTTTGAGTAACCATTTCCCGTAACAAAGAATGTCACGGCAAAGTCATCCAAGGAATAGGTAAAAGCCATGAAATAACCTGCAATAATGGCTGGTGTTAAGTATGGCAACATGATTTCTTTCAGCATTTGTGGCTGAGTTGCACCCAAGTCATAAGCTGCTGAAATCATATCCGCATTCATTTCCTTCAAGCGTGGCAAGACCATTAAGACCACGATAGGAATGGAAAAGGCAATGTGACTGAGCAATACTGAAACAAATCCAAGCTGGAAACCAATCATAGTAAAGAGAATCAAGAAACTCGCCCCAATCATGACATCTGGTGCCACCATCAAAATATTATTGACAGACAAAAGCGCATTTTGAAAACGAGGTTTTGCCTGATAGATATAGATAGCACCAAACGTTCCGATAAGGGTCGCAATCAAAGAACTCAAGAAGGCCAACAAGAAGGTTTGCGCCAAAATCAGCATCAGACGGCTGTCGCCCAACATGGACGAAAAATGCTCCAAGGTAAAACCTGTAAAGCCGTTCATATCTCCACCTTCATTGAAAGCGTAGAAAATCAGATAGAAAATCGGCAAATAAAGAAGAAGAAAGGCAACCGTTAAGTAAATGTTTGCAATTTTTTTCATTATTTCTTCCTCTCTTTCGTCATCCACATAATCAAGAGCATGGCCAAAATCAAGACCACACCAATGGTTGAACCCATTCCCCAGTTTTGCGTAGTAAGGAAATGTTGCTCGATGGCTGTACCCAAGGTAATCACTCGGTTACCACCAATCAAGCGGGTCAACATAAAGAGGCTCAAACTTGGAATGAAGACCGCCTGAACACCAGAGCGAACGCCATTCATGGAAAGAGGGAAAATAACTTTTGTAAAGGTCTGCCAAGGAGTTGCCCCCAAATCACGACTGGCATTGATTAGGTTTTTATCCAAATCATCCAAGGCGTTAAAGATCGGCAAAATCATAAACGGAATCTCGATATAGGCTGCAACAGCAATAAAGGAGAAATCTGTGAAAAGAATTTGCTGAGCTCCTAGACCAATAAATTCTAGGAACTGGTTGATAGAGCCGTGTTGCCCAAAAATACCGATAAAGGCATAGGCTTTTAGCAAAAGATTGACCCAGGTTGGCAAGATAATAAGCATCAACCAGAGCTGTCTATGCTTGAGTTTGGTCAAGAAATAGGCTGTTGGGTAGGAAACCAAAAGCGTGACCAGAGTGATAATACCTGCGTAAAAAATGGAGTTAAAACTCATTCGCAGATAGGTCATATTTGGCGAGTTAAAATAGGTCTGATAATTGGCCAAAGTGAAATTGCCATGAATATCAAAGAAAGATTTGAAGATAATCAAGGCAACTGGAGCAAGTACAAAGAGAAAGATCCATAGGGCATAGGGAATTGCAAAAAGCCTAGAGGTTTTCTTCATTGCGTTCCTCCTCAATGGCGTTAATCAAGCCATCTTCTACTTCTTCCACTTCCACATATTCTTCGATACGGGCATCGAATTCTTCCTCTGTTTCATTAAGACGCATGATATGGATATCTTCTGGCTCAAAACTTAGTCCAATCACTTCTCCGACAATAGCCTTACGAGTTGAGTGAATCATCCACTCATTACCGAGGTCGTCATAGGCGATGATTTCATAGTGAACCCCTCGGAAAAGCTGAGTATCCACTTTTACCTGCAATTTGCCTTCCTCAGGTAGGGTAATCTGCAAATCTTCTGGACGGATAACAACTTCAACTTCTTCGTTTGGTCGCATACCACCATCGACAGCTTCAAAGCGTTTGCCGTTAAACTCAACCAGATAGTCTTCTATCATGCGACCTGGAAGGATATTGGATTCACCGATGAAGGTCGCAACAAAATGGTTGATTGGCTCGTCGTAAATGTCCACTGGCGTCCCAGACTGAACAATTTCACCTTCATTCATGACAAAAATCCAGTCACTCATGGCCAGAGCTTCTTCTTGGTCATGGGTAACGAAGACAAAGGTAATTCCAAGACGTTGTTGCAATTCACGCAGTTCGTACTGCATTTCTGTACGGAGTTTCAAGTCCAGGGCAGAAAGTGGTTCATCTAGCAAGACAACGCGAGGCTGGTTGATAATCGCACGTGCAATAGCAACCCGCTGGCGTTGACCACCAGATAATTTCTGAATGGAACGATTTTCATAACCAGAAAGTCGGACCATTTGTAAGGCTTCTGTCACACGGCGTTCGATTTCAGCCTTGTCAACCTTGCGTAATTTAAGAGGAAAAGCCACATTTTCAAAGACAGTCATATGTGGGAAAAGGGCATAGGACTGGAAAACAGTATGGACATCCCGTTTATTAGTCGGAACATCATTAATCCGTTGACCGTCCAAATAAATATCACCTGAACTCGCATCCAATAAACCAGCAATAATGTTCAAAATCGTTGATTTACCTGAACCAGAAGCTCCTAAAAGGGTATAAAATTTCCCCTCTTCCAATTCAAAACTAATATCCTTTAATACAGTTGTTCCACTGTCTTCAAATACTTTTGAAACGTTCTTAAATTCAATAATTGGCTTTTTCAATTCTCATAAATTCCTTCTTTTTTGTAAGAGCCTAATGGCTAGAGTTTAGTCTTTCAGTTTGCTTTTAGTACTAGGCAACGAGCTGCAGACAGTACTGAAGTACGGCAAAGCGAGTTAACGACGTAATAAAAGATAAACTGAAAGACTATGCTATGTATCAGATGGGTCGCCGATAATACGCACCTCTCTCTCCAGAGTAATTCCTGAAGATTTTTCGACAACTTCAATTACATGGGCAATCAGATTTTCATAATCCTTTGCTGTACCATTGTCGACATTGACCATAAAACCTGCGTGTTTTTCAGATACTTCAACACCACCAATTCGATAACCTTTCAAACCAGCTTCCATAATCAACTGTCCTGCGAAGTGACCAAGTGGACGTTTGAAGACTGAACCACAAGATGGATATTCCAAAGGTTGCTTGAGCTCGCGTAAATGTGTCAAACGAGCCATTTCTTGTTGAATAACCGTATGATTTCCTGGCTTGAGGGCAAATTTAGCAGACAAAACAATCGCACCGTTTTCCTGCAAAATAGAAGAACGGTAGCCAAATCGCAACTCGCGATTGTCCAACGTTTCGACATAACCTGCTGGAGTCAAAATCTGCGCTGAAACTAGAATGTGTGCTACTTCACCTCCGTAAGCACCTGCATTCATATAGACAGCACCACCAATGCTTCCCGGAATACCACAAGCAAATTCAAATCCTGATAAAGAATGAAAAAGTGCGACTTTTGTTGTTTCAATCAGATTGGCACCTGCTTCTGCTTCAATGGTGTATCCTGATACAGTAACGGAGTTAAGTTTATCCATACGGATAACAAAACCACGAATACCGCCATCTCGGACAATGATATTACTTGAATTTCCTAATACTTGCCATGGAATACCTTCGCGTTTAGCAAATTCGACTATACGAACAATCTCGTAACGATTCCGCGGAAAAGCTAGATAATCAACAGCTCCTCCTACTTTTGTATAGGTATATTCTTTTAAAGGCTCATCGAATCGAATATCGATGCCTTCTAATTCAAGCCTAATTTTATCTTTCATAACCTTCTCATTTCAATTTAAGATATACAGGATTTATTATACCAAAAATTACAGGAGAAAACGAATAAAATTCAACAAAAATACTTTCACAAGCCAAATTAATTTGCCCCAATATTTTGAAATGGAGAATGGAATGCACCAAAAACATACTAAGATTAGTAGTGAGGAAATCTCCGACGGGAGAGAGTAGTCACTACTTTTTCTTTATGATAAAGTAGAGGTGTCTTGTTAAGTCGAGAACTCTTTTGACGCTAGACGTCGCATCAAAAACTGGCAAGACACCTGTTTTAGAAAGAATGTTATCAAAGTATGTGGGACGCCAGACGTCGAGTATTGAAAATGACATCACTAAAACAAGGAATCATTCAAGACAAAGAGGTAATATCATGCGTGCAGTTTTTGGGATTGATGTGAGTAAGGCAAGTTCAGAAGTGGCCATTCTAGTCAATGGTGAGAAAGTTCATGGCTATACCATGTCCAATGACGCCATCGGCTTTGCTCGGCTACTTGGCGATTTGAAAACCGTCCATAAGCCAGAAATCATCTTTGAAGCAACAGGTGTCTATTCTCGTCGTCTCCAAGCTTTTCTGGATGAACATGGCTACGCTTATACACGGCTTAATCCCTTAGAAGCTAAGAAGCAACTGGATAGCTTGCGTGTGCGGAAAACAGATCAAATTGACGCCGAAAAACTGGCTCAATCTCAATTTGTGCTGAATCGTAAACCCACTTATGTCCAAGAAGAAGTCTATCAAGAACTGCGAGATTTAAGTCGCTTCTATCAGAACTTAACTGAGGACATCGTTCGAGCTAAAAACCGTCTGCACAAGGTCTTGCAAGTCACGTTTCCAGAGATAGAGACTGTCTTATCAAAGCCAACTGGGGAACAATACTGGAACTTAGTTACTGCGTTTCCTTGCAAGGACTTCGTGCTTGATTTAAGCAAGGACAAACTCTTAGAGAGCATTCGTCAGTCCACCTCAAAACGTATTTCGGACAAGCGTGTGGCGTATTTAGCTGAGAAGCTGATAGCACTAGCTAATCAATCTTATTGTGCCGTCAAGAAAACCTCTCCAATGCTGGAAGAGGTTCGTTACTATGCAAAAGAATTGCTTAGACTTTCTGAACAGAGACAAACTGTTCTAGACCAAATGGTGGAACTAGCTCAGCCATTACCTGAATATGACATTCTGCTCTCTATTCCTGGAATAGCTGAGACTACTGCAACAAGTATTATTGGTGAACTGGGAGATATTCGCCGTTTTCAGTCTGCCAATCAAATCAATGCCTTTATCGGTATTGATCTGAGACACTATGAATCTGGCAACTTCCTCGCTAAGGAACACATTACCAAGCGTGGCAATCCCTACGCTAGAAAGATTCTGTTCAAATGTATCCACAATATCGCTTCAGCCAGTCATACCAATCCTTGCCATATCGCAGACTTTTATGAGAAACGAAAAAGACAATCGCAAACGACTTCTACGAAGCCACACACGATTGCCTCCATACATCGTCTCATTCGGACAATGTATTACCTCATTATGCATAACAAACTTTACGATTACGCTTCAACCCAAAATCGGTAAGATTGTTTATGCTATATTATTGTAACACCTTATCAAAAATTTTCAACATAAGGTGTTCATTTCGTGTACTCTTTTTTACACGAAACTTTAGTCCAAAAGAAAACAATTTCCTTATTTTGACTATTGAACTTAACATATTTTTCATCAAATACCTTGATAGGCTTGACAAATGGTAGAAAAGGAGTTCCCTTCCTACCGCATATAGTAGCGATGGCGAACTCCAATAAAATAAACATGTTTAGTTTTGCAAATGATAGATTCTCACTATCTATACAATAGCAATCCCTTTGGTATCAACTTGAAGGCGGTGGACAGTTCCGTCTAGATTTAGTTCCTCTAATGCTAGAACAATAGCGTCCTCCCTATCTTTGGGCGCTAATACCATCACTGTTGGACCGGCACCTGATAAGTAGGTTGCATAGGCTCCCAACTCCTGTGCAGTTTGCTTGATTGGACAAAACTCCTTAACAAGTAGCTGACGAAACGGTTCATGGAACATGTCTGACTGAATTGCTTTCCCAGCTTTTTCAAGATCACCTGCCATCAAACTGGCAACAGCAACGTTTGCAATGGCACTAGCAGCCACTGCTTTCTTGTACCCCATCTGAGAAGGCAGTACACCTCGGCTTTCAACCGTACGCAATGGGTAGTTTGGAATAAAGGCAACAAAACTTGCTTCTGGGAATTCTGTTACAACTGCCTGTACTCTCTTATTAACATAGCTAGAGATGACTAAATTACCAAAAATCGCTGGGGCTACATTATCAGGATGTCCTTCAATTTCTGTAGCTTTGAGCAATTTTTCATCCGCTGTCATATTCAAACCTGCTAATTGATTAGCCAATTCGATACCAGCTACGATAACGGAACTGGATGAACCCAAACCACGTGCCAAGGGAATATCACTAATCATTCTGATACGATGCGGCTGCAATCCTTTTTCAATCTTTAAAGCTGTCTTGATCAAAAGATTGTTCTTGTCTGATGGAACATGTTCAAGATTGTGCTCAATCACCCATTCATCAGTCTCTTCAAATACTTCAATCGTTAGATATTTCGAAAGGGCAACACCTACTGAATCAAATCCTGGACCGATATTAGCTGAAGTTGCTGGAATAATAATTTTCATTGCTTATTCTCCCAGTACTTTAAAGGTATTTAAGACAGTAAAGTCTGTTTCTTTACTCAATTTGTCTGTTACATTTTCCAACTGAGTCTTACTCATTTCATGGGTCACAATCACTAGGCGGGCTGTTTCTCCATCTGCAGCTTGTTGCAGAATTTGCTTGAAGGAAATTTCTTCAGAATTGAAGATTTCTGCTAAACGAAGCATTTTTCCATTTTTATCAGGCGCATCAATTGAGAAATAATATTCGCTTTTCACATCGCTTGGGGCTGCCAATTGAAGTGGGCGACTGTATTCATTGAAGGCTTTGCCGATAGTATTGTCTTTCAAGCGACGAACGATACGAATAATGTCAGCCATAACACTTGTTGCAGTCGGTTTTTGCCCAGCACCCGGTCCATAGTACATAGACTGGCCGATGCCGATAGATTCGACAAATACAGCATTCATCACACCATTCACGCTTGCAAGTGGATGATTTTTCGGTAGGAAGGTTGGAGATACTTCGGCAGCAATACCAGAGGTAGTTTCTTGAATATCACCCACAAGTTTGATGACATAGCCCAACTCTTGTGCCACTGCTACATCTTCTGGCGTGATATTTGAGATACCCTTGTGAGCCACGTGTTCAAAATCAACTGTCATCCCGAAAGCAAATTGACTGAGGATAACAGCCTTGTAAGCCGCATCAATCCCCTCAACGTCATTTGTTGGGTCAGATTCTGCATAGCCAAGTTCCTGTGCTGTTTGAAGAGCTTTTTCGTAAGTCCAGCCTTCATCAACCATCTTAGTCAACATGAAGTTTGAAGTACCATTCAATACACCGAGGATACGAGTCACCTTGTCAGCAGCCAATGAGTTAACCAAGGTACGCAAGATTGGAATACCACCTGCAACTGCAGCTTCATAATAAAGCGCAAGACCTTTCTCTTCAGCCAAGGCACGCAATTCGCTACCATGAACAGCAAGTAAATCCTTATTGGCTGTTACAATATGCTTACCTGCTTCCAAGGCGCGAGTGATAAATGTTTTTGCTGGCTCAATACGTCCCATCAGCTCAACTACAATAGCGATATCTTCGTCAGCCAAAATTTCATCAATATTTGTCACAAAATGATAGTCATGACCTGCAGCCAAGAGACGGTCTTTTTCTGCTTCATCCTTGACCAAAACCTTAGCAACTTCAATACTATCATGCGCGGCTTTCTCTATTTTTTCCTGGTTTTCTTCTAATAAAAATGGCACACCACTCGCAACGGTTCCAAATCCTAATAATCCTATCTTAACTACCATGTGCTCTCCTTAAAAATGTATTTCTCTCATTATAACAAATATTCTGACTATTTGGCAAAAAATTTGATATAATTGTTTTAATATATGATTATGGAGATAAGATAATGAAACATTCAAGAAGAGCTCGTCGAAGCCGCACACAAAAGAAACAACTTGTGCCAATGCTACTTGGTATCGCATTATTAGTAGTGACTCTACTATCTATTTTTCTAATCTTTCTAAAACAGCCTTCTAAGCAGCAAAATGATTCCAAAGCTTCAACGGTAGAGACAACAACCAGTTCGAGTGTTATGACTTCAGAAAGTAGTGAAGTACAAACAGAAATCATTTGGGAACAACAAACTGCACCTATCAAACTTCCAATCCTCATGTATCATGCCATTCACGTAATGGCTCCTGAGGAAGAAGCTAATGCGAATCTTATCGTAGATCCAACGACTTTCGAAAGTCATCTAAAAGCATTGCAAGATGCAGGTTACTATACTTTATCACCTGAAGAGGCTTATAAGGTATTGACAGAAAATGTCCTTCCTGCTGGAAAAAAGGTTGTCTGGCTAACCTTTGACGATAGCCTCTGGGATTTTTATAGTTATGCCTACCCATTGCTTAAGCAATATCAAATGAAGGCAACCAACAATGTCATTACAGGGTTTACTGAATCTGGACAAGCAGGGCACCTTACTCTTGAACAAATCAAGGAAATGCAGACCGCAGGGCTCTCCTTCCAAGGGCATACCGTCAACCACCCTGATTTAGAGTATAGTTCTATCGAGGATCAAACAAATGAACTTACTTCCTCTAAGGCCTATCTTGACAGCCAATTAAATCAGGAAACCATCGCTATCGCCTACCCTGGTGGACGATACTCAGCAGATACAGTAGCCTTAACTGAACAAGCTGGCTATAAACTTGGTGTGACTACTAACAACGGCTTGGCTTCTGCTAGTGACGGATTACTGACTCTCAATCGTGTCCGCATCCTCCCAACCACTACCGCTGAGGGGCTATTATCCGAAATTTCCTATTAATTTTTACAAACATGTATATGAGAAAACTCCCTGTCACTGACAAGGGAGTTCGTTTTATGTATACTCAATGAAAATCAAAATCAGGCTAGCTCCAAAGGTTTGGGGAGCCTTTGGAGGTTGGAAATAGAGCGAACAAAGTTCGCTTCTCCAAGAGCAGATAGTCCCCCTACTGCTTTCGCGTCTTCAGGTAGTAGGCTGAAAAAATCCACAGGATCTTTTCACTCATCAAATCAAGTCAACAACGTCTGCTTTTGATTTTCGAAGAGTATTAGATTGACTAAACTGACTTTGATAAAGATTATAATAGAAACCTTTGTCTGCCAAAAGACTTTCATGGTTACCTTGTTCGATAATCTGTCCATCTTTCAAGACCAAAATCTTATCAGCTTCCTGAATGGTAGATAAGCGATGAGCGATGACAAAACTTGTCCGCCCTTTCATCAATCGTTTCATGGCTTTTTGAATCAATAGTTCCAAACGGGTATCAACTGAAGAAGTCGCTTCGTCAAGAATCAGAATAGCAGGATCTGCCAACAAGGCACGCGCAATGGTTAAAAGCTGTTTTTGTCCTTGGGAAATATTACTGGATTCCTGGTTCATTTCCATATTGTAGCCACCAGGCAGAGTACGGATAAAGTGATCAACGTTGGCAGCTTTAGCAGCTTCCACAATTTCCTCATCTGTCGCATTCAGACGACCAAAACGCAGGTTTTCTTTGATGGTTCCTTCATAGAGCCAAGCATCTTGCAAGACCATACCAAATTGACTACGGTAGGATTGACGGGAAATATTTCGAATATCCTGACCATCCACTTTGATAGCACCTGATGTCACATCGTAGAAACGCATGAGCAAGTTGATAAGAGTAGTCTTACCTGCACCTGTTGGACCAACGATGGCCACCATCTCACCGGGTTGAACATCCAGATTAAAGTTACGGATGAGCGGCTTGTCTTCTGAATAGCCAAATTCGACATTTTCGAAGCTGACTTGTCCTGTCAAACTTTCTGTCAACTCTAGTGCATTGGCGTCTTCTTCGTCAAACTCATCTAAGACTGAAAAGATGCGTTCAAGGGAGGATTTTGCAGACTGTAACTGTGGTGCCAACTGGGTCAAGGTTTGGACTGGCTGAGAAATCTGCCAGACGTATTGGACGAAGGCCTGCATATTACCCACCGTCAATGTACCTGCAAGAACTTTCAATCCAGATAGCAGGGCGACGACAACATAGGCGATATTTGAGAAGCCGTGAACTAGAGGCATGAGCAAATCAGACATGAAACTAGCCTTGAAACTAACTTCCTGCAAATCTGCGGTAATCTGGCGAAACTCTTCTGTAGAAATTTCTTCACGGCCGTAGAGTTTGAGAACGTTAAAACCAGTCAGATTTTCTTGGACAAAGCCGTTCAAACGACCTAGTGCATCAGCCTGCTGCTTGAAATATGGCTGGGATTTGCCCATGACAAACTTGGAACCAAAATAGGTCGCTGGAACCAAGGTTACGACTACAAGTGCTAGGGATACATCCAACCAGAAACACATGAAAATGGCTAGAGAGAGGGTCAGAACGGCATTGACTAGCTGGAGAAAACTTTGTTGCAGGGCGTTTGAAACAGTCTCCACATCGCTTGTAAAACGCCCGAGTAAATCACCATACTGGTGCTTGTCAAAATAAGACACTGGAATCTTGTTAATTTTGTGGCTCAAATCCTGACGTAGTTCCTTAGTTGCTCCCTGCACTGCCTTGGTCATAAAATAGTTAGAACCGTAGGCACCGATTTCATATAGAAGGGCACGAAGGGCATAGATGGCAAGCATGATGGCAATGTAGGCATAGTTAATCTGCGCTCCTTCTACTCCATTAGCAATATCCAACAGATTCTTGGTCAATTCTGTAATGATAAGTCCCAGTACAAAGGGTTCTAAGGCATTCATAACTGCGCTAATGGTCTTTAGAAAAACGGCTAAAAATACAGAAGATTGGTAACGACGCAAATAGTCCCAAACACGGGTAAATACTGATCTATTCTTCATAATTCCTCCTATTCTTCTGTTAACGATTGACGGTTAAGCTGAGAATTGGCGATTTCTCGATAAATCTCATTGCTTTCCATCAATTCATTGTGGGTGCCACGGCCAACGATTTCACCTTCATTCAGCACGATGATCTGGTCAGCATCCATGATGGTTCCGACGCGTTGGGCAACAATCAGCACCGTCGCATTTTCCGTCACTTCCTTCAAACGACTCCGCAAAATCGCATCCGTCTTATAATCCAATGCTGAGAAAGAATCATCAAAAATATAAATATCCGGCTGTTTGACAATAGCACGTGCAATGGACAAACGTTGCTTTTGCCCGCCTGACAGGTTGCTGCCGCCCTCTGCCAAGTGGGTGTCGAATTTTTCTTCCTTACTCTCGATAAACTCCTTAGCCTGAGCCACATCCGTCGCATCATGAAGTTCTGCAAGACTAGCATCCATCTTACCGTACTTTAAGTTTTCCGCGATAGTTCCGGTAAATAGCAGAGCTTTCTGCGGAATAAAGCCAATCTTGCTGCGGAGTGCCTTTAGATTGTAGCGTCTGACATCCACACCGTCCACCAAGATACGACCGAGTGTCACATCATAGAAACGTGGAATCAAGTTGACCAAGGAAGACTTACCAGAACCTGTTGAACCAATAAAGGCAATGGTTTCACCAGGCTTAGCTTCGAAGGAAATATTGTGCAGCACAGGCGATTCCGTTTCACCAGGATAGGCAAAAGTTACATTTTCAAATTCCAAATAACCACGAGTGTCTGTTTCGGTTATGCCGTCTTCATTCTTAGAAATGGAAATGGGCATGTCTAACACTTCTTGGATTCGCTGACTAGACACCGACATACGTGGATACATGTTAAACAAGTTAGCAAAGAGCAAGAAAGAGAAAAGCGCGTGGAAACTGTATTCGATAAAGGCTACCAAATCTCCAATCTGCAAACTACCATCTTTCAAAGGAGGCAGGGCAAACCAGACAATGGCCACAATCATAGCAATGATAATCTGGACAAAGAGAGGCTCTGTCAATCCAGTCAGATTAAAGAGCTTTTTGGAAATATTGGTATATTCCTCATTGACCGACTCAAAGCGCTCCTCTTGAAACTCCTCACGAGTAAAGGTACGAATGACACGTAATCCCATGAGATTTTCACGAACATATTGGTTGATCGTGTCCAAACGTTTTTGTTGCTTTTCAGAAAGAGGACGAGTTTTGGTTGCCACGTAGAAAATAACAAAAACCAGAAACGGCATGGCTACTGCTACTGTCCAGGCCAAGCTCGGACTGGTTACCAAGGTCATGATGACAGAAGCAATCATCATCAAGGGTGTAATAATACCTAGTTTCAACACCATTTCAGAGAATTGCATGAGAACAAAAGCATCATTTGTCATACGAGCAACTAGAGAAGAAACACCAATCTGCTCATATTCATGATGAGAATAGTCCTGAATTTTCTCATACAGATCATTTCGAATATCTTTGACGATATTGGTAGTCAATTTTCCAGCTGCATAGGCAAGTGTCACTCGACCAACAATCCCGAGCAGGACAATCAATCCCATCATCCCCGCCCAGAAATAGAGCTGACTAACATCGTTCTTTGTAATTCCTTGGTCAATCATCCTAGCCAAAAAAGTCGGCAACCCCAAGTTTACCACTACAAACAAGAAGGCCCCCAACAAGTCTAAGGCAATCCACTTAGGATATTTTTTCAAATAGGTCCAAACTAATCGCATAAATCCACCTTTCTATTAGTCGTGTCACTAGACGACTTAAAATATAGCAAACCCTTTTATTAAATGTAAAAACCTCGTAAGGTTAAAACTTAAACTACACTCATACGTCGAAATATCGAGAGTAAGCTAAATGACGATAAAAAGGGGCCTGGCCCCTTTGTCTAAGTTAAAAGCCACCATACGGTGACTTTTATTATTCTTTCTCGTCAATCACTAAACGAACTTTTTTATCACTTGTTGGAACAGAGTAGACAATCGTTCTGATTGCAGAAATTGTGCGTCCTTTTTTCCCAATGATACGTCCAATATCAGATTTATCCAAATCCAAATGATATTCTAAAAATTCAGGTGTATCAACAATTTTAATTGTCAAGCTATCAGGCTGTGAAATCAAAGGTTTCACAATCGCAATAATGAGATTTTCAATCATGTCCATAAGTGTTCTCGCTTACTGTTCTTATTTAGAGAATTTTTGCTCGTGGAATTTCTTCAATACGCCAGCGTTTGAAAGAAGGGCACGAACTGTATCAGATGGTTGTGCACCTTTTGCCAACCACTCAAGTACACGCTCTTCTTTAAGAGTTACTGAGTTTTCAGCCAAAAGTGGGTTGTAAGTACCAACTGTTTCGATGAAACGACCATCACGTGGAGCGCGTGAGTCTGCAACGTTGATACGGTAGAAAGGTTTCTTTTTAGAACCCATACGAGTCAAACGGATTTTTACTGCCATTTTAAAATATTCTCTTTTCTTTGTATTTTTATTCGGTGAAATAGCAGAGCTATTTAGCACATGTTCTATTATACCACACTTTGACAGGGTGTCAAGAAAAAAACTTGACAGGTTTTAAAAAATTTTATTGTTCGAGCATATCTGCTAGTTCTCTCAGTTGACTTGCTAGATTTGTACGGTCAAACAGTAAATTATAGACTCCATCTTCACTCAATACTCCGCAAGGAATACCAATGAAATCCCCCTTATCAGATAATTCAAGATCTTCCATATAGGTCTGGCTCTGGTAATAATCTAATAACTGTAAATAAGTCGATTGTTCCTGGTTAAGTTGTGCCATACTATCGGAAAGGGACTGGTTCAGCTCTAGCTGTCTGTTAAATATTTTTTCCATTTCCTCTACACGTTTTCTTGCTTCCATAATATTTTTCATCAGTGTGTACTACCACCACCCTTTTTAATATCCTCTTTATCCCTATATTCAACAATTGCTCCTATAGCTACTTCAACTCCTCTTACAATATCGTTCAAAGACATGGAAGCCAGTCCTGGTTTGTCGACAACCTGCTCTGGCAAGAAGGGAATATGGAGAAAACCCGCCTTAGCCTTTGGAAATTGTTTCTCCGCCAAGTAAAGAGCTTGATACATGAGATGGTTGCAGACAAAGGTGCCGGCGGTGTTTGAAACAGAAGCAGGAATGCCCACAGAACGAATGGCTTCGACCATAGCCTTGATAGGTAAGGTGGAGAAATAAGCAGGCTGACCATCTTCTCGAATCGTTCTATCAATCGGCTGTTGCCCTTCATTGTCTGGAATACGTGCATCATCTTGGTTAATGGCTATACGCTCAGGTGTTAAATCAACTCGCCCACCAGCCTGACCAATACATAGTACCGCATCAGGTAAATGTTCTGCCATTTTCTCCTCTAAAACATCCGCAGCCTTGTCAAAAACAGTCGGAATCTCTACAAGAATAATCTCTGCACCAACAATGGTCTTAGGTAGAGATTTGATTGTTTCCAAGGCTGGGTTAATAGGCTCGCCACCAAAGGGATCAAAGCCTGTTACGATGATTTTCATACTTCCTCCTCCAAAATAATTTCTCCGTAGTGAAATTTTTGATTGGGTCTGACATGACGTTTAAAGCCAAATTCTTCAAAGACCTGATCTCGAAAATGAGCCTTTATAATCAATTTCTTCCTAGCTACTCGTTTAGCCTCAGATACAATTTCCTCCGTTAAACGGCTTCTGTCAGCTAAAGTAGACAAGCCAGAAAGATTTTGTGATTCCTTGATTTCTTCTGAAAACATGGGATCAAAGTAAATGACATCAACAGACTTATCTATTTGCCCTTTCAAATAAGTCAAACTATCTGTCCAAATTGTCTGGATAGATTTCATGGCTCGATTGACCTCTTGCAGCCCACTATCAAAATCCTGTAAACCTCGACTCACAATAAAGTGCACTAGCTTAGAACTTTCCAAGGCTGTCACCCGATGACCAGCACTTGCTAACACAATGCTATCAGATCCCAAGCCCATAGTACAGTCTATTATTGATTGTTTTTCTTTTCCAAGTAATTCTAAAAGCGGATCTCTTCCAGACTTAATCCGCAACATGGCAGTATCTGGGTGGAAAAATAAAACCTGCCCACCCCTCTGTTCTAGTATCAATTTATCCTTATAAAGAACCAAGACAGCCTCGTAGGTACCTAACATTTTTCCAACCGACTGCTTCTTTCTTTCCTTGTATTCAATTCCCAGTTCACTGGCAATCCGTCTAGCCCTATAGACCAGCCCCTCATCCATCCCAAGACTAGTTGTTACAATCATTTTCATACTCTTCAGTATATCAAAAAATCAGGACGAACTCAAAGCTCATCCTGATAGTATCTTCTATATTGCCTGTGTCATGAAGCTACGGCTCTCCAGCACTTTGACCATAGCTTCTGCTGTATCGAGGGCCGTAAAGAGCGGAATTCCTCCTTCAATAGCAGAGCTTCGAATGACTTGACCGTCACCATCTGCCACCCGTTTTTTTCCAACCGTATTGATAATAGCCTGAATCTTACCTGCTCGAACAAGACTTGGAATATCATGATTATCAACTTCACCTAATTTTCCTACCGGTATTACTGACAAACCGTTTTCAACAAGAAACTTAGCTGTTCCAGTGGTTGCAAATATACCATAACCTAATTCGTGGAATCGACGTGCTAAACTAAGGGCTTCTTCTTTATCTTCATCAGCGATTGTAAAGACAACATTTCCGAATTCTTCTAGATGTTGGTAACTCGCTTCAAAAGCCTTATAAAGTGCTTTCTCCAACGTCAAGTCTGACCCCATAATCTCACCCGTAGACTTCATCTCTGGACCTAACAAACTGTCAACTTTAGCTAATTTTGTGAATGAGAAAACTGGTGACTTGACATGCACTTGATTGCTCTCAGGATAAAGACCGTCTTGGTAACCCAGTTCCGCAAGGCTTTGTCCCAAAATCAATTTGGTTGCAACCTGAGCCATTAGAATGTCTGTGACTTTGGACAAGAATGGCACCGTACGACTGGCACGAGGATTGACCTCAATCACATATACCGTTTCATCCTTAATAACAAACTGGATATTCATCATACCGATACAGTTGAGACCGATTGCCAAGCGTTTGGTATAGTCTGCAATGGTTGCCTGTACCTCTTTAGACAGGGTTTGTGGCGGATAAACGGCCATCGAGTCCCCTGAGTGAACCCCAGCGCGCTCGATATGCTCCATAATCCCTGGAATCAAGACATCCTTACCATCTGAAATAGCATCAACCTCACACTCACGACCGACGATGTAGGAATCCACCAAAACAGGGTGTTCTGGCGAAGCCTTGACCGCCGTTCTCATATAAGAACGCAAATCCGCCTCATTTTCGACAATCTCCATAGCACGACCGCCCAAGACATAAGAGGGACGAACAAGTACCGGGAAACCAATTTTGCGGGCCGCTTCAAGAGCTTCCTCTTCGTTGGTTGCGGTTTGCCCTGGTGGCTGTGGAATCCCAAGGTCTTTCAGGGCTTTTTCAAATAAATCCCTGTCTTCAGCTCTATCCAAATCCGCTACTTGCGTACCCAAGATTGGAATGCCTGCTTTGGCCAATGGCTCTGCCAAATTGATAGCCGTCTGGCCACCGAACTGAACGATAACCCCTTTTGGTTTCTCAAGGTCAATCACGTTCAATACATCTTCTAAAGTCAACGGCTCGAAGTAAAGTTTGTCCGAAACCGAAAAGTCAGTTGACACAGTTTCAGGGTTTGAGTTCATAATGATGGCTTCGTAGCCAGCTGCCTGAATAGCCTTGACTGAATGCACTGTCGCATAGTCAAACTCCACACCCTGACCGATACGAATTGGACCAGAACCCAGCACCAAAACAGATTCTTTCTCCGAACGGATAGACTCATTTTCCCACTCATAAGTTGAGTAGAAATATGGTGTTGAACTTTCGAATTCAGCCGCACAAGTGTCCACCATCTTGTAAACAGGGACAATCTTGTGTTCTGTACGCAGTTGACGGATATAGGACTCTGTCCGTCCCCATAATTCTGCAATCTTGCGGTCTGCAAATCCATATTTCTTGGCTTTTTTCAATAGGTCAATGTTATCAAAATTCGTTGCCAATTCCTGCTCGATTTCTAAGATATGAAGCAGCTTATCAAGGAAGAAAAGATCAATCTTGGTCAACTGAGCCAATTCTTCTACTGTATAGCCACGTCGAAGGGCTTCTGAAAGATAGAATAAACGATCATCCTGTGCCTTGACAATCTTTTCAACCAGTTGGTCATCTGTTACTTGGCTGAGTTCAGGCATTTCATTGTGGTAGACACCGATTTCCAAAGAACGACAGGCCTTGAGCAAACTTTCTTCGATATTACGCCCAATGGCCATGACCTCTCCAGTTGCCTTCATCTGCGTTCCAAGGCGGCGCTCCCCTTTTTCAAACTTATCAAATGGGAAACGTGGAATTTTTGCTACAACGTAGTCAAGTGCAGGTTCAAACATGGCATAGGTTGTTCCTGTAACAGGGTTGACCATTTCATCCAAGGTTAAGCCAACTGCGATTTTCGCTGCCAATTTGGCAATAGGATAACCTGTCGCTTTGGATGCCAAGGCAGATGAACGGGACACACGCGGGTTTACTTCAATGACATAATATTTGAAACTATGTGGATCTAGTGCCAACTGTACATTACAGCCACCTTCGATTTTGAGAGCACGGATGATGCTGAGACTGGCATCACGTAACATCTGGTTTTCAATATCCGAAAGCGTCTGCGTTGGGGCAAATACGATAGAATCTCCTGTATGAATTCCCACAGGGTCAAAGTTTTCCATGTTACATACGACCAAGGCATTGTCAGCCGCATCGCGCATCACTTCGTATTCAATTTCTTTGAAACCAGCAATGGAACGCTCAATCAAACACTGTGTCACTGGTGACAATTTTAGACCATTTTCTGCAATTTCTCGCAGTTCTTCTTCATTGGCACACATACCACCGCCAGTACCACCCAACGTGAAGGCTGGTCGAACAATGACAGGATAACCAATTCCAGCAGCAAATTCCAAGGCTTCTTCAACTGTTGTCACAATCGTTGACTCAGGAATAGGCTGATTGAGGTCTTCCATGAGTTGTTTGAAGAGGTCGCGGTCCTCTGCCTGATCAATTGCAGACAGTTTAGTTCCCAACAACTCAACTCCAAGCTCATCTAAAATACCAGCCTTAGACAATTCCATGGCCATGTTGAGACCAGTCTGACCACCCAGGGTTGGCAAGAGAGCATCTGGACGCTCCTTCCGTAAAATCCGTGTGACAAATTCAAGCGTAATCGGTTCAATATAGACCTTGTCTGCTATTTCCTTATCTGTCATAATGGTCGCAGGGTTTGAATTGACCAAGACGACACTGTAGCCTTCTTCCTTCAAAGCCAAACAAGCCTGAGTCCCAGCATAATCAAACTCCGCAGCCTGACCGATAATAATCGGACCAGACCCAATCACCATAATTTTCTTAATATCCGTACGTTTTGGCATAATGTATGATACAAAGCCCGTTAAGAGGACAAAGCGAAAATAGGAAACACGACGCTGATGCTTCAAGCATCAAGACGACGTTTATCTTTTTCGCACAGTCCTTAGGGCGTGTTCGAATAAGAAACTCGAACCTGTACCTTCTCCTTTCTATTTTCTATCTCTCCGAATAGAATTAAATAATAGACCGACGTGAGAAAATGGATTCGACATTAATCCATTTTCGAGCTAGTGCAAGGGATAGCCTGACCTCCATAGAGGCAGGCGTAGGGAAATGAGTTGCTCGCAACCATTGATCTGTCCCTTGCCTTTCTATTCGTCGCCTCTCTGAGCGACATTAAATAAGATAAGTCCGACGTTTAGAATCTCAATTCGATAATAATTGAAATTCTAAACTAGTGTCAGAGTTAGCAAAGGTCCCATAGGACTTTGCGTAGAAGGACACATGCGTTAGCATGAAGTCCGACTTGCTCTGACCGACGCAGTAAGGTTTAGCTCGATAGTGGTTAAACCTTACTGCCCTTTTTTAAACGAATCCATCAATTCCATAAATTCGTCAAACAAATAGCTGGCATCATGTGGACCAGGTGCAGCATCTGGGTGGAATTGAACAGAGAAACCTGGATAGTACTTGTGGCGTACCCCTTCTACTGATTTATCATTGATTTCTTCATGAGTAATCATTAAACATTCAGGTAAATCTTCACGAGCCACTGCATAACCGTGGTTCTGACTGGTAAAGTCCACTCGACCTGTCGCAATTTCACGAACAGCATGGTTGAAACCACGGTGACCAAACTTCATCTTGTAAGTTGTAGCACCATTGGCCTTGGCAAAGAGTTGGTGCCCCATACAGATACCAAAAATTGGAATTTTCCCAAGAATGCCCCGAATCATGTCCAAAGCTTCTGGAACATCATCTGGATTTCCTGGGCCGTTTGATAGCATAACACCATCAGGATGGAGAGCAAGAATTTCTTCAGCAGTAGTATCATAAGGGACAACTGTCACATTGCAATCACGCTTGGCTAACTCTCTAAGAATAGAATGTTTCAATCCAAAATCAACCAAAACAACACTACGTCCAATTCCAGGCGCAGGATAGGCCGTTTTGGTAGATACTTGCTGGATGTTGTTGGTTGGCAAAACAGTCGCTCTCAACTGATCCGTCAAATGCTCAACGGAATCACCAACATTTGCAAGAGTCGCCTTCATAGTCCCGTGCTGACGAATAATTTTAGTCAAGGCGCGTGTGTCAATTCCAGAAATAGCTGGAATTTTCTTAGCCTTTAAAAATTCATCCAAAGTCATCTGGTTACGCCAGTTACTTGCTCGACGAGCCCACTCGCTAACAACCACTCCCTTACAAGTCGGTTTGATCGACTCGTAATCATCGCGGTTAATCCCGTAATTTCCTACCAAGGGATAGGTAAAGGTTAAAATCTGACCATTATAAGACTGGTCCGTGATGGATTCCTGATAACCTGTCATACCAGTTGAGAAAACCAACTCACCAGTCACATCAATATCAGCACCGAAGGCCTCCCCTTCAAAAATAGTGCCATCTTCCAAAATTAAACGTCTTTTTGACATAATCTATGATACAAAGCCCGTTAAAAGGACAAAGTGAAAATAGGAAATTCGGCGCCGACGCTATAGGCGTCAAGTCGATATTTATCTTTTTCACACAGTCCTTAGGGCATGTTCGAATATAAAAATCAAATCTTACTCGAACCTGTACCTTCTCCTTTCTATTCGTCGCCTCTCTGGGCGACATTAAATAATTCTCCGACGTGAGAAAATGGATTCGATAATAATCCATTTTCGAGCTAGTGCAAGGAATAGCCTAACCTCCATAGAGGCAGGCGTAGGGAAATGAGTTGCTCGCAACCATTGACCTGTTCCTTGCCTTTCTATTCGTCGCCTCTCTGAGCGACATTAAATAAGATAAGTCTAACAAATTTCTAACTGCTCAGTACTAAGGTACCTGAACAGCTTACTTTTAAGCCTTGCCATTGACAATTGCTTCCAAAATCGCCATACGGACAAATACACCATTCTGCATTTGGCGGACAATACGTGATTTGGGTGCTTCAACTAGAGAATCATCAATCTCAACATCGCGATTGACAGGGGCCGGATGCATAACAATTGCAGTATCTTTCAAGCGTTTGTAGCGCTCCTCTGTTAAACCATGCAAACGGTTATAAGTTTCTTTAGAAAAGCCACCATCACCATCATGACGCTCGTGTTGCACACGGAGCAACATCAGTACATCTACCGTTTCCACAATATCATCAATATTCAAATGCTGACCATAGACATCAAATTCCTCTGCGTACCATTCCTCCGGTCCAGCAAAGAAAATCTCAGCTCCCAGACGCTTCAAAATTTGCATATTGGACTTAGCAACCCGTGAGTGTGTAATATCACCTGCAATGGCAATCTTCAAGCCTTCAAAAGTTCCAAATTCTTCATAAATAGTCATCAAATCAAGTAGGGATTGGCTTGGGTGTTGGCCTGAACCATCACCACCATTGACAATTGAAGTCTGAATGGTAGGACTATCAATCAATTGCTTGTAATAATCCACTTCCGAGTGACGAATGACACAGATATCGACCCCTAAAGCTGACATGGTCAAAATTGTATCATACAAGGTTTCACCCTTATTGACCGAACTGGTACGAGCATCAAAGTCAATCATTCCCATATCCAAACGAAGCTCCGCCATTTCAAAAGACTTATGCGTCCGAGTTGAATCCTCAAAGAAAAGGTTAGAAGCATAGTACTTCCGATCCAACTCTACCTTTTCACCGCGTTTAAAAGCAATACCACGTTGAATGAGTCCCAATACTTCTTCATTTGAGAGGGTCTCCATTGTAACCAAGTGTTTGAGTGAAACTTTACCATTTGTAATTGTCATGACGATACCTGCCTTTAGGATATAAAATGTAGAATATTGAGTTGAAAAATAAACGACTAAGCTCCCTCGACTAGGAGGACAGAATCCTGACCATCGATTTCAGCCATGTGAACGATGATTTCTTCCGAACGGCTAGTTGGGATATTCTTCCCAACATAATCTGCTCGAATAGGCAACTCCCTGTGTCCACGATCCACAAGTACCGCTAAACTAACACGAGCTGGACGGCCCAAGGACACTATGTTGTCAATAGCCGCACGAATGGTTCGGCCTGTATAGAGCACATCATCTACCAAAATAACATCACGGTCATTCACATCAGCAGTCATGCTTGTCGTATCTTCTTCGACTTTTACATCATCACGGAAAGGTTTGGTATCCAATTCACCCAGTGGAACATCAATACCCTCTAATTGCTTCAGTCTTTCCTGAATACGTTTAGCAATGAACACCCCACGGGTTTTAATCCCTGCTAGAACAATATTTTCCAAATTTTTGTTCCGCTCGATAATTTCATAAGTGATACGGGTAATAGCCCGTTTCATGGTCATATCGTCAACGATTTCTTTTGTCTTCATAAGACCTCCAAAAAATATAGAAAAAAGTCCCCTTTACACAAGGAGACTATGAAAATATAGGCTAGCTAGAACCAACCTGCTTAACATCCGACTCCTTGTCTGCCTCTCTGGACAGGTTTTAAAGGATTTATTAAGCAGAGTATAGCATAAAATCTCAGCCTTGACAATTTTTTTCTGAAAAAATATAGAAATTATCGGATTTTACTGAGAATTTTTTCCAAAAGACAATGAAGTCTTAAGGTTTATGGATTTTAGTCCCGCCAACAGAAAACCGCAGACTAGATAGGCGACAAAGATGACTCCAGCATAAGTCAAAACATAGGTCCAACCATACTTAGGGACATTGAGAAAGAAATAAGCAAAAGGACTGTCCTTAGCATCTGGGATTGGAATTTTTATGAAAAGACCATTCACTAGACCAAAAATCATGTAGAGAACAGGCAAAAGCGTCCACCAAATCGGGTCAAACCACTTGTACTGTTGCTGACGATCTACTATTAGGGTATCTAACAAAAAATATAAGGGAACAATATAATGGCAGAGTAGATTTTCAAGTCGCCAGAAATCGTCTGCCAAAGGCGCCAACATAAAGTGATAGACTACACAAGTAATCATGATAGACATGGTTACAGCAGCCTTTATCCGAAGAAAACGTGACGTCTGTAAATCCACACTTTTACTCATGGCATAGACCATATAGACAGCAAACAGAGATACCAATAAATTAGATTGTACCGTATAATACATGAGCATCCCGATACCGTATTTAATGATTTCTAGAGCAGTTCCCGTAATCGCTAAAGCAGCCAGTAAACATCTGCTATAAAATAAAAAACTTTGATTCTTCATACTATCCTTTCAAAAACAGGAAAAGACTGGTTAACCAGTCCTCTCTCTTAGATTTTCTTAACAAATTCAGATTTCAACTTCATGGCACCAAAACCATCGATTTTACAATCAATATTATGATCGCCTTCAACGATACGGATGCCTTTAACGCGTGTACCTTGTTTAAGGTCCTTAGGCGCACCTTTCACTTTCAAGTCTTTGATAAGCGTCACAGTATCGCCGTCCGCCAAACGATTACCGTTAGCATCAATTGCAACAGGTCCACTTTCTTCCTCAGCTACATCTGCTGGGTTCCACTCGTAAGCACACTCAGGGCAAACCAAGAGGGCACCGTCTTCATAGACATATTCAGAATTACATTTTGGACAATTTGGTAAAGTTTCCATTCTTACTCTCCTTAACATTTTTCATGTTCTAGTATAGCATTTGTTGAAAAAATGGGCAAGATGATAAGGTTTTCATACTATTATTCAGCCTTGCGCAGTTTTTCAAGTGCCTCCTGAAAAATAGCTGGCGCTTCTGCCGTAAATTCAACAACCTCGCCAGTTCTCGGATGGGTAAATCCAAGCGTTCTGGCATGAAGAAATTGGCCATGCCCTTTTAGTGTTTTCCTTGGGCCGTAAGCTTCATCACCCGCAACCGGATGACCAATATAAGCCATGTGGACACGAATTTGGTGAGTTCGTCCTGTTTCCAATGTCAATTCCACCAAAGTGTAGTCACCAAAACGCTCTAAAACCTGAAAACGTGTCACCGCTTCTTTCCCTTTGGCCGTCACCGCTTGTTTCTTGCGGTCTTTTTCAGAACGACCAATCGGCGCCTCAATTACTCCGCGATCGTTTGGTAGATTGCCGTGTACAATGGCCCAATACTTACGAAGGGATTTCTTATCTTTCAATTCAGCAGCAAGCTTTGTATGGGCATCATCGTTTTTAGCAATCATGAGCAAGCCAGATGTATCCTTGTCAATCCGATGGACAATACCTGGTCGCAAGACACCATTGATGCCTGACAAATCTTTTACATGATAAAGGAGAGCATTAACTAGCGTTCCAGACGTGTGACCAGCCGACGGATGAACGACCATCCCTTGAGGTTTATTTACAACAGCAACATCCTCGTCCTGAAAGACAATCTCTAAAGGAATATCCTCAGCAACATAGTCGATTTCTTCTACTTCTGGAATTTGATAGGTTAGGACATCCCCAACCTGCACACTATATTTAGCTTTTTTAGGCTGTCCATTGACCAAAACCTGACCAGCCTTAATCTGCTCATTTGCAACCGAACGAGACAAATCCGTCAAGTCCGACAATGCCTTATCCAAACGAATACCACCAACCTCAACTCTTACTTCCATTACTCTCTTCTTTCATGATACAAATTAACAAAATTCCAACACCGACATTCAGACACATGTCCGCCACATTAAATACTGGGAAACTGATAAAATCCAAATGGAACATATCCACTACATAACCAAGACGAATTCGATCAATAAAATTCCCCAGGGCTCCAGCAATCATCAAAGCCAGACTAAATAAGGTCCACAGGTTGCCCTTGATTTGCTTCACATAATACCAAATCAAACCGGTCACAGCTGCGATTGTTACAATCGTGAAAAACCACTGCTGATTTTGTAAGATAGACCAAGCCGCTCCATAATTGCGTAAATAGGCCAAACTCATAAATCCTGGAAGAAATGGCTCAACCGTGTCTAATTCAATATTGGCAACAGTCCAAGCCTTAACAAGCTGGTCAAGACCTATCAAAACAACTGCCAGAATTGGAAATCCAAACTTTCTCATACTAACCTTTCTTCGCATCAAAATATTGATGCATCATTTCAATAAAATCTAAAGCACATTGGCTTAATTCTGAATCAGCTCGTTTGACATAGACCATGCGATTATCAATTTGATCTTTAATTGGAATGACTGTAATCCCGTTCACACTTTCACTATCTAGGAAGCCAGAGCCTGTCGCATAGGCATCGGTCCGCTCCAATATGCCGTTCAAAGTTGATCGGTCAGTTACATCAAAAGTAACAGACGAGTCTGACGTATCAATTAGATTTTCAGAGTAGTAAAGATAAGCTTCTTTTTCCTGAGTAAATCGCACTGTCGGAAGACCAACTAAATCATTCAACTCAACCTCAGACTTGCTTGTTAAAGGATGGTCTTTCCGAATATAGATATGTGTTTGAAAGGCAATTAACTCCTCAACCTCTAACTTGAGTTTCTCTAATTTCTGCATAATCCCTTTTGTATTGCGACCATTCAGATAAATAATCCCTAGTTCGCTATATCCTTGGGCTACTTCATCTAAAATTTGAACCGTTGTTGATTCAAAAATTCGAAGATTTTTGTACTGAGGATGTTCCTTTGAGAATTCTGTTATCAACGGTGGTAAAAAGTCATAGTGCTGACTGGAAATGGAAAAAATCTTTTCCCCTTCTTCAGGTTGCAAATAACGATTTTCAAACTGATCAAATCCCTTAACTAAGGCTTGAGCTTTTTCGTAAAAATCCATGCCCTCTTTGGTTAGAAAGGTTCCTGAACTTGTTCTGTTAAAAATTTGAAAACCAACCTCCTTCTCCAAATCACGAATTGCAATGGACAGACTAGGCTGGGACACGTACATCTTCTCAGCCGCCTCTCGAAAAGTCCCGCTGTTGGCAATGGCAACAACATAGCGTAATTGTTGAATGTTCATGGTTATACTTTACTATTCCTCTGCTTGCTCGAACTCTTTTTCTATTAGAAATTTATGAACATCTAACATTTTTGCTAAACAAATCACTCTATCCTCTTTAGTCGAGAATTTTTCAAGTTCATTCAATAATAATGAACTATATTCCGTTTTATATTCTAAATTTAGTCTAAAAATATAATCAAAAATTTCCACAAGGTCTGGATTTTCTTGATTGAATTTTGAAAAGTCTTTTATTACTTGTAGGACACTGAAATCAACATTCAGATAAGGCATTTCTTTCTGCTGTATTAATTGTGTCAGAGCTAGGGCTTTTTGATAATTCTCTGTCAAAAGTTTCGAGGATAAAATCAATTCATGGATTTCTCTGTAAAATGTTGTAACTGGAAAATTATTTTTTATAGCACGTTTCAAAATAGCCTGATATATACCAACTACAAATTTATCCAACGAGGAAGAAAAGTATGCTTCAGTCTGTTCCTCGGTAACAAAATCTCCACTTTTCACTTCTTTATCAATTTCAAATTTCCCAAAATTTGTAAATAATAATTCCAAAAACTCAATTTGTTGTTCACTATCAAAATTTTCTAATTCTCTAACACATTCAAACATTATGTTTTTTATCATTCCATCTTTTGATAAAATTTCTCTTACTCTTTTTTTAATTTCAGACATTGTTTCACCTCATTTTAGATTTTACTTTTGTTTCAAAAGCTTGACCATACCATCTTTGTGGAACACTTACTAACAAAGTAAGTATCGCAATCACCTCTTGAGTTTTTTCATTTGCATAAAATTTGTCAGCAAGCACTAACAAAGCAATTGTGAGACATATACAAATAAGAATTGCTATACCTAACAGCAACTTGAAATAGTATTTAAAAAACTTTTCTTTATTAAACTTATAATAAAACTCATTTAGTAAAATTACAAAACTACAAGGAAACATTACAATATTTAATATGTCTATTGTTGTTTGAATTTGAGTCGGTGTTTCTATAAATATAGTTATAAGTGACACCAACAAAGTTATTAATATAATAAAAAATAGGAGAATGTCCAATATTTTTGCCATTTTAAAACTCCAATAAATTTCTACTTTTTAGCTGAGTCCTTATAGGTTTTCTTAGAAAAGATATTCCTCATATTTAATTTTTTTCTTTTATTTTCATCCTCGAAATATGATTCTTTTTGCTTTTGATAATTTTCTTCTTCTAGCAATAATATTGTAAGTTCTTCGGTTCTTTTACTCGAATCATGAGTGGAGGTCTTTAAATTTTCAATATCTGTTCTTATTTCCCAAAGTTCACTATTCTCTTCAATATAATAATCTGGTTTAAAAACTGTCCGTTCAGAATGTTTGATGAGTTGGTTGTCATACTGAGCAATCTTTTCTTTAAGCTTACCAATCTCAATTTCCAGTTCTAAAATTTTACTTTTGCACTGTTCTTTATTTTTTACCAACTCTAAGTAGAAACCTTTAACAAATTCATTATTTAAATCATTCATAAAAGTTCGTAGTTTATTTTTTTAAAAAAGCCTCTAATACTAGAGGCTACGACTTATTTTGCGATTGGGTAAACAGATACTTGTTTCTTATCGCGACCTTTACGTTCGAAGCGTACAACGCCTTCTACTTTAGCGTAAAGAGTGTCATCTCCACCACGACCTACGTTAGCTCCTGGGTAGATTTTTGTACCACGTTGGCGGTAAAGAATTGAACCACCTGATACAGTTTGGCCGTCAGCAGCTTTCGCACCAAGGCGTTTCGCTTGTGAGTCACGACCGTTTGACGTTGAACCTCCACCTTTTTTGTGGGCCATAAATTGCAAGTTAGCAAGATTCAAGTTTAACATATGTTATTCCTCCGAATTTCTGTAATGATTGCTTCAAGCTACGCGATTAAGCGTTGATAGCGTTGATAACAACTTTTGTGTAAGGTTGACGGTGACCTTGTTTGCGGTGGCTACCTTTTTTAGGTTTGTACTTGAAGGTAACAACTTTTTTCTGTTTACCTTGTTTTTCAACAGTACCAACAACAGTAGCGCCTGCTACAAGTGGAGTACCCACAACAGTTTTCTCACCACCAACAAGAACTACTTCTTCGAAAGTAACTTCTTGACCTGCTTCAACGTTCAATTTTTCAACGTAGATAGCTTGACCGACTTCAACTTTAACTTGTTTGCCGCCAGTTTTAATGATTGCATATGTGCTCATTATGCACCTCCTATGATTTTTGGGCCTTGCCCGAATTTGATGTGAAGACTCGCCTAGTACCGTGGGACGAACCACTTTATCTTGCTCAATAAAAATTAAGTTCAGACTAGGCGACGCAGACACAGGTAGAACTTAGGTTCACCAAGTTAAGTCAACGACGTTTGAGCTTAATTTTTGCAGAGCAACGGCATTCGTGCGGTTGCACAGGATGTGTGCATAGTCAACAGTCCTATTATAACAAAAACACCTGCAAATGCAAGTGTTTTGTATCACTTTTCTTACATTTCAAAAACTTCGCTCTCCTGCTTGTTTGGTAAGAATAGAGAGAGGACGATTCCGACAAGAGCAGGTAATAACCACGCTAGTGATTGTCCGGCCAATGGCAGAGCTGAAATGATTTTTGAAACAGCAGTCCAGTTGAATTGTCCTGCTAACACTTCTACCAATGACAAAACTGTCACTAGTCCCACAGTTAATTGCATACCATAAGTGGAAAGCGATACAAATTTGTTAACAATGGTAATCAATACAATACAGATAGTAATTGGATAGAGAACCAAAAGAACTGGAACTGAGAAGGTGATGATATTGTTCAAACCAAGGTTGGCAATCCCAAAGCCAATCAAAGTAAAGATAGTCGCATATACCTTGTAGCTAAAACGTGGGAAACGCTCAGCGAAAAATTCACCCGAAGAAACAATCAAGCCAGCCGTTGTCGTAAAGCAAGTAACAATCACCATAGCTGCCAAGAAAATTTGTGCACTTGGTCCAAAAATAGCCTGTGTTGCTTGCGAAAGAATGTAAATACCCTTGTTGGTATCGGAAGCCAAAACATCAGCAGGAACTGGGAAATGATTTCCAAGGAAGGCCAAACCAACATAGAGCGCCGAGAAAGCCAAGGCTACTATCAGACCAACTGACCAAATGGTAGATACATATTCCTTTTTGCTTGAGAAACCAAGTTGTTTTAAGGTATTCACCGCTACGACACTAAAGGCAATAGAGGCAAGGGCATCAAGGGTATTGTATCCTTCAATAAATCCTGTACCAAATGCCTGTCCTGCTGAGTAAGCATCGGCTGCAGGAAGTGGATTTGTAGAACCATATTTAACAATACCTAGCACCACTAAAATCACAATCAAAATGGCAAAAACAGGGGTTAAAATACGTCCGATACTGTTTAAGATTTGAGATGGATTGAGGGCAATCAGATAAGCTGCCACAAAGTAAAGGGCTGTAAAGCCAAATAACCAGAGACCCAGATTCGCATCGCCCAACAAGGGTGCAATACCAATTTCAAAGGACGTTGTAGCTGTACGCGGAATAGCAAAGAAAGGACCGATAGCCAAATACAAGGCAACAAGATAAATCGTTGCAAAAGTCGGTGAAATCTTGCGAGAAATCTCATGTACATAACCTTTTGGGTTTAAGGTACCGACGATCAAGGCAACAACAGCAATACCGACACCCGATACAACAAATCCTAAAATAGCTGGCCAGAAATTCTCACCAGATAAGACACCAAGTGCAGGTGGGAAAATCAAGTTTCCTGCACCAAAAAACATACCAAACAGGAGTAATCCTGTTAGGGCTCCTTTTTTCATAATAACTCCTTTGTTTTTTTCTGAAGTCTTATTATATCATACAAATTCGATTTTTCCGAACGATTCGAACTAAAAAATCCAGCAATAGCTGGATTTCAGACTGAAGACAAAGTCCTTAGAATTGATTTTCTAAGGGCTTTTCTTCGTATTTAGGAGTATAATATAAGAAAAAGGACTTATGAGGTTCTCCTATGCTACACAAAGAAAAACCTGACTATAACCGCAATCAGTACGGTTTCTATACCCTTGACCAGCTTGTGCCTGCAGATCATTTCCTGCGCCAAGTGGAAGTTGTGATTGACTTCGACTTCATTTATGACCTAGTAGAAGATACCTATTCGCCTGATAATGGTCGTCCTAGTCTTGACCCTGTCATGTTAGTTAAAATTCCTCTGATTCAGTGCTTTTATGGTATTCGTTCCATGCGTCAGACCATCAAGGATATTGAAGTGAACACTGCCTATCGCTGGTTTCTTGGTTTAACCCTAGATGACAAGGTGCCTCACTTCACGACATACGACAAAAATTATTCCCGTCGCTTTCAAGAGAAAGGGTTGATTGAGTCCATTTTCACACATATTCTTGGGCTGTGTATCAATGCAGGCCTGATTGACCCGACGGAGATTTTCATAGACGGAACTCATATTAAAGCTGCGGCCAATAATCGTAAGTTTATCAACCAAGAGGTGGAAAAGCAGGCTAAATTCATGAGTGAACAGTTGGAAATCGAAATTAATCAAGATCGGGTAAAGCACGGAAAAAAGCCGCTCGGGCCCGCCAAAGAGCCAGAGCCCATCGCTAAGAAAATCTCCACAACCGACCCAGAAAGTGGCTGGTTCCACAAAGGTGATCATAAGGAAGTTTTCGCTTATTCTGCCCAAGTTGCCTGTGATAAGTATGGCTGGGCACTTGCTTATAGTGTTGAGGCTGGTAATATCCATGACAGTCAGGCTTTTCCTGCACTTTTCGCCAAGCTTGAACCCTTGAAACCAGAGTATATCATTGCGGATTCGGGCTATAAAACTCCCAGTATTGCCAAGTTTCTAATTGATAAGGAAATCACTCCTGTCCTTCCCTACACCCGTCCTCGTGGGAAGAAGGGACAACTTCGTCCTAAAGATTTTGTCTATGACGAACACTTCGATTGTGTCCTGTGTCCTGAACATCAGGCCTTGACCTATCGCACGACTACCCGAGAAGGCTACCGAGAATACAAAAGTGATCCAGCAATTTGTGCCAACTGTCCCCTATTATCAGTATGTACGACCAGTAAGAACCATCAAAAAGTTGTCACGCGGCATATTTGGAAGGAGTATTTGGAACAGTGCGAGGATATTCGTCATCAAAGAGGGATGAAGGAACTCTATCAACATCGGAAAGAGACGATTGAACGGCTGATATGTAAAGCCCTTTGTCAAGTAAAAACAATCGAACTGATAAAAAAATGAAAAGTATCTAGAAAGAGCCTAGTTCTTAGCTTCGGGCATTGGCCACTCTGATATTCGTGGATTGGTTACCTACAGGTCAATGGTTCTGCCGCGAGTCCTACTCTCTATAAGCGTGGATCACAATTGTGCCACTTAGTCGTTTCGTAGATGACTCAAACCTTGAAGTCCTAAACTCCTTCAAGATACTTTCCATTCAAACATGATTTCAATCCTTATTTCTGTCCAAATTCACCCAGTGATTTTGGATAGAAATAGGGATTCCTCATCGCTCTGCGATGATAAAACTTAATGGTCAAAAGTGTACATGAAAACAAGCGCTAACTTCAAGCTATTCTTCCTGTCATCATCCCCCAAATAAAACCAGACAATTCTCGTGCAATAGCTGTTTTAGCAACATTTTGTTTCTTATTTTTTCCTAGAACAAGTGTGCGATAACGTCTTCTTAAGCGTTCATTAGCCTTATCCGCATAAGCAATCACCTCCACTCGGTTTCCACTTTGTCTCCTTTTCAATTCTTTGGATTTATACCCAATCGTCCCCTTAGCCAATGATTGTGCAGCTTCTATCAGAAGTCGTCTCACATGGCTATTCCCAGCTTTGGTGATAGCACCTCTTCTCTCCTTGTCGCCGCTAGAATTTTCGCTAGGAGTTAGCCCAAGATAAGAAGCAAAATGTTGAGCTGTCGCAAAGCGATTAAAATCACCGATTTCTGTCACAATGGAAAGAGCAGTTAGTGTTTTAATGCCAATAAAGCAAGAAAGCCGTGAGACCTTCTCTTGGTAACTGTCGCTTTGACCCAGTTGCTCAATTCGTGCATCATACCGTTCTATTTGATCTACTAATTTCTCATAGGTCAATAGATATTCTGTCAAAATCTCTGCGTAAAGTCCATCAGGATTTAGGGAACGGAGCCAGCGGACATGTTTCTGTGTCCAATTACTGCTTCCCTCGGTATAGCGAAAATCATGTCGGAGACAGAAGGCAAGAATTTGTTGTTTGATTTTCTTCAGAGCCACTTTGTGGTCTGTTCTCATGCGGATATATTCTTTGACTTGTTCATCCTCAACAGTAGGAATATGAACAGGCCGATAGCTACGAAAGGCCAGAGCTTTTGCGAGCTGAGCTGCATCTTTTTTATCAGTCTTAACACGCTTAGATCCTTCCTTCATCACCGTTGTAGGCGCCATCACGATACAGGGGATCCCGTGAGCTTGTAGCTGGTGATATAGGGTAAATCCAAGACATCCGGCTTCGTAGCCACATAACACTTCTGCATCTTGACCATATAAACGACGAAGCTCATTCACATAGTTCACAATATAGCTAACATTTGGACCAACTTTAGTGCTATGTTTGAATTGATTCGCCATCATATCATAATAGCAGAGTGAAAAACTTTCTTTGTGAACATCCATTCCGATGAAAAGTGTGGTAAAATGAAACATATAAGACCTCCAATTGAGTGTGGTAATTCCTGTTAGAAGTTGATTGTTTTTTTATTCTAGTGTACAGGTAAATCCACGAATTCTCAACTGGGGGTCTTTACATATTGTCTATATTAGTTCAAAGCAACGAGATGCAGGCTATACTTGGGTACGGCAAAGTAAATTAACGAAGCAAGCAAAATAAACTAAACATGACTATAAACTATGCAAATCACTCCTAGGCCATCACTCTTGATGGACAGAAGGAAACAATTTTGGCATAGGGGACCGCTCACAAGCTACGCTCTCTAATCAAGAGAAAAAGGTTCGGCATCTGCCCAACCTTTTTCATCTTTATCGTCCGCTATCTGTTGAAGTACTTGTGCTGGTGGAACTTCCTGTTGAGGAATCGCTACTGGTGCCGGTTGATGCAACGGTGACATACAAGGTAACTGTTCCATCAATTGTTGCTCCAGCAGCAGGATATTGTCCAATGACGATGTCACTTGTCGTTGAGTAGTAGCTTCTATCTTCTTGTTTTTCAATACTTTCCACATTGACGCCTAGCGTTTGTAATTGACTACGTGCCTGTGAATAGGTGTAATTGCCAGATGTTAAATCAGGCATAATCAATTCTTTTCCTTTTGAAACAACTAGATTGATGATAGAACCTTTTGTCAACTCTGTATTGGCAACGGGATCTGTACTGATAACCTGACCCGCAGTAACAGATGAGCTATATTCCTGAGTAATAGTTCCAATACTGAAGCCTGCTGTCTGAAGAATTTGAGTAGCATTCTCCTGAGTTTTTCCAACAACGTTTGGCACAACTTGTGGCGCTACTCCTTTGGAAACATAAAGGGTAATTTTTGCCCCCTTCTCAGCAGAACTATTTGCTCCTGGATCTGTTTTGATGACAAGTCCTTGGGCAACTTTTTCGCTATATTCTTCTTTTATTGTCACTTGGAAACCAAGAGCCTCCAATTCCTGCCGTGCAGTATCAGAATCCTTATCTGTCACATCTGGAATAGATACCATCGCAGCCGTTGCTACTACAATATCAATCTTACTTCCTTGACGTCTGGTCGTCTTTGCAGCCGGAGAGGTCCGTATTACCAAGCCTTCATCTACAGTCGCTGTCGCTTCTTCTGTGATGTTTCCAACTTCCAATCCTGCCACTTCAATCATTTCTGTAGCTTTTTCAACGGTTTGACCAGACACATCAGGGACTGTAACTGTTCGTGGAGTGTTGAAAAACATGAGTCCAGCCGCTATGACTGTTAACAAAATAGCCCCTATCAAGACTTTGTAGCGTGTACGCATACCTGGCCTTGGTTTTGAAACAGGCTTATTTCCCGACTTCGCCACTTCTTTCTTACCAGGCCCCTTATCCGTCGCAGAAACTTGGGCAGAACTGTTTGTATGCGGTACTTTCGTTTCAACATTGGCTTGGGAGAGTTTCGGCAAGGTTTTTGTATCAACCTTGTTCCCTTCTAGTTCAACCCTGGGTTCATTCCGACGATCCATGGATAGAGCCGAAGCTAAATCTGCATACATTTCTGCAACCGACTTATAGCGCTCGTTTAATTTTTTAGCCGTTGCTTTTAGTACAACATTTTCTAAGGCTTGAGGTACATTGGCATTCTCTTCTCTAACAGATGGGAGAGGTTTTTGGAAATGCTGAAGAGCGATCGTCACAGCACTATCTCCATCATAGGGAATACGCCCCGTCAACATTTCAAAAAGTATGATTCCCATTGCATAAATGTCACTTTGAATGGTCGCTTTCGAACCACGCGCCTGCTCAGGTGAAAGATAGTGAACAGACCCCAACATGGAGTTGGTTTGTGTCAAACTCGTTTCAGCAAAGGCAACTGCAATACCAAAGTCTGTTACTTTAGCGACTCCATTGGAAGTCAAAAGGACGTTCTGAGGTTTCAAATCTCGATGGACAATTCCTCTCGTGTGCGCCATGCGCATAGCAAGGAGAATCTGTCCCATAATTCGCACCGCAACATCGTTGGAGAGTGGTGCATTTTCTTTTATATAACGTTTTAAATCGAGGCCATTGACATATTCCATAGCCAGATACTGTTGACCATCTTCTTCACCGATGTCCGAAATACGAACGATATTGGGATGGTCAAGTTCTGCCATGGCACGCGCTTCACGTTGAAAACGCTGGATAGCAATTTGATCTGTCTGATAGTTGGTCCGAAGAACTTTAACAGCAACCTCTTCTCCATCTAAAATCAAATCTCTTGCTAGGTAAACATCTGCCATACCGCCTCGACCAATTTGCCGAACGATTCGATACCGACCGGCAAAGATCTTACCGATTTGAATCATTACCTAGCCTCCTCCGTAATGTGAAGCAAACCTACTGTAATATTATCTAGACCGCCTGCATTATTGGCAAAACGTACAAGTGTTTCTACCTTGCTTTCAATTGAAACATCACTCAATACAATATCACGAATGTCCTCGGTTGGTACCATATTGGTTAAGCCATCGCTGTTAATAAGGACATAATCTCCAACCTCAAGAGTTTTCAAAGCAATGTCTGGTTCAATTGGTTCGGCTTGTCCAATGGACTGCGTTACAATATTTTTTTGAGGATGACGCTGTGCTTCTTCTTCTGTGAGCTGACCAGCTCGAACAAGGGCACCTACCAGCGAATGGTCGTTGGTTAGACGTGTATATTCATCATCTCTAATCAATCCAACTCGTGAATCTCCAACATGGGCATAGATCATTTGGTTGTCGATGACAACAACTGCTTCAAGAGTTGTTCCCATCCCCTTGTATTCTTCTGTCTGTCCAAGTTCATGAATCTTTTGGTTTTCAGCATCAATGATTGCAACCATCCATTCACGGACATCATTTAAGGTCACTAATTGAGTATCAACCCAAGCAGCTCCCAAATCTGTTGCTGCCATTTCACTAGCAATATGGCCGGCACGGTGCCCACCCATTCCATCAGCTAACACGACCAAATCAATCCCTGCACGGTTTTTGTAGCGATTGATATAGTCTTGGTTGTTCGAACGTTTCTGTCCTACATCAGTAAGTAATGCAATTTCCATAATTTTTATCGTTGCTAAGCAACTTCCTCCTCTTATTCTAGGATTTTCGTCTAAGTTGACCGATGAAAAATCCATCTGTCTTATACTGTTCAGGGGTTATCAACAAGCAGCCATCCACCATAATATCTATTTGAGGGTGTTCTAGTGTCACCTGTTCAAAATTGGGATGGTTTTGCAGAAATTCTTGAATAACCTCTTGATTTTCCTTAGCAATAATCGTACATGTGCTATAGGTTATTATACCACCGATTTTCAGGCTTTGACAAACACTGTCCAGTATCTGCAACTGGATAGTCTTTAGAGAATCAAAGTCCATCGATGCCTTGTTATAACGAATATCTGGCTTACGGCGAATGAGTCCAATACCTGAACATGGGGCATCCACTAGGATTTTATCAAAGGTATCTGGACCAAATTCCTCATGAACACGACTGGCGTCCAGACCTTTGGTCTCAATCTTATCTGCTAGGCCTAAACGACGTGCGTTTTCTTCAATCAGGTTTAGTTTATGATCATATAAATCCAACGCATAAACTTTTCCATCCGTAAGATAGCTTGCCATATGACAGGTTTTTCCACCCGGAGCTGCACAGGCATCCAAGATGATTTCATCTCCTTGAATATCCAAAGTCGGAGCTACCAATTGACTGGTTTCATCTTGAATGGTGATAAGTCCTTTCTTGAAATAATCTGTCCCCGCAAAGTGTCCATGGGATTTAACCAACCCAACTGGTGATAACTGCGAGTGTTGAGCGCCTAGCTCCTCTGCCAATTGCTCCACTTGTTGACCATCTGTCACGCGTACGCTGGCCTTATTCCGAATATGTAAGCTTTGGAAAATCTTCTCTGCACGTTCATCGCCATATTCTGCAATCAGGGTTTGGACCAACCAAACTGGCACAGAATACTGAACGGATAAACGTTTGTTCTTTCTTTTAATATCTGCTGGTTTCGGCAAGGAATCCTGACTAAGCTTACGCAAAATGGCATTAACAAATTTGTCAGTTCTAGGCTTTCGCTTGGCAATATTAACTGCCTCATTGACAACTGCGTGGGGGGGCAATTTATCCAAATATACCAACTGGTAGAGGCTCAACATGAGGAGATAGTAGACCCAAGTGTCCAACTTTTCTCTATCTTCGATAAAATGTGCCAAATACCACTCTAGGGTAATTTTACGAGAAACCGTCCCATAAACCAACTCGGTCGCCAAGCCCTTGTCCTGTGCTGATAAACGAGAAGATTCTAGGGCCTTATTGAGAGCGATGTTCGAGTAAGCACCTTGATCAAAGACTTGTTCCAATACAGATAAGGCTAGACTTCTTGCTGTTTCATGTTTATTGATCACCAAATTGATCTCCTACTGCAATATCTCGACCTGCACCATTTAAAAAGTCTGCAATGGTCATTTTTGGCTTACCAGCTGGCTGGACAGTTTTCAGAGAAAGGGCTCCCTGACCTGTCGCAATGATCAATTCTTTCTTGCGTCGAGCAATAACCCGACCAACTGGTCCTTCACCTTCTGCTTCTACAGCTTCTTGAATTTTAAAACGTTCCCCTTGCCAATAGGTGTGGGCAACGGGCCACGGGTACATACCGCGAATGTGATTAAATAGTTGACGAGCTGTCTTATTCCAATCCAGTACCTCTTCTTCTGGCTGGATATTTGGTGAGAAGGTTACCTGTTCTGGATTTTGAGCTACTGGTTTCAAGTCACCAGCAATATAGGCTGGTAAGGTTTGTAATAATAAATCCCGACCAACAACAGCCAACTTTTCAAACAAGGTGCCGACGTTGTCACTTTCTTCAATAGCAAGGCTATCGCTGGAAATCATGTCACCGGCATCCATTTCCTTGACCATTTCCATGATGGTTACGCCGGCACGTTCATCACCGTTAATCAAAGCGTAATGAATAGGGGCACCGCCACGGTATTTAGGAAGAAGAGAAGCATGAACATTGACTGCAAAGTCAACTGAGTTCAATAATTTGGTTGGTAGGAATTGCCCAAAAGCTGCCGTCACAATCCCATCTGCTCCTAAATTCATCAGCTCATCCATTTCTTGACTTCCAGATAGCTTCTCTGGTTGATAGACTGGTAAATTGTATTCCAAGGCTACTTCTTTCACAGGTGTCATTTGGATGACTTTTTTTCGTCCAACAGCTCGGTCTGGCTGGGTAACAACAGCTAAGATTTCATACTGATCATCCGCCAAAAGACCTTTTAAGACTGTCGCAGAAAATGCTGGTGTTCCCATAAAAATCAACTTTGTCATCTTTGCTTTCTCATCTCCTTTACATTACATCGTTCGTACTTATTCTATTATCCCTTAATTATACCATTTTTGCTTATTTTTTCCTTAATTCATGCCTATTTAAAGCCTTTTAACGCAAAAAAATAAAGCCGATTACTCGACTTTACATCATATTCTGCGGTTCATTGTCAATAATCAAACGCAAATCTTGATTTTCTCTCTCCTGCGTCCAATCCAAAATCTGATTCAATACCTCTTCCAAACGGTCTTCATGCCGGTATTTCAAGATGATCTGGTAGTGGTAGAGATTATGGGTTCTGGCAATAGGCTTGGGCGTCGGTCCCAGGATTTGAATTGCATCTGTTAAGTGTTGACGGAGAAAGGCCACTGTCTCATAGGATTTTTTCACGACAAATTCTTCCGACTTGTGCGAAAAGGTTAGACCAACTGTAAAATAATATGGCGGATAGCCAAGATTTTTCCGAATACCCATCTCATAGCGATAAAATCCTTCGTAGTCCTGTTCTTTGGCAAAGACAATGGCATAGTGATTGGGGTTGTAGGTCTGGATCAGGACCTCTCCTTCCTTATCAGCTCGACCCGCCCGACCAGCTACCTGAGTCAGCAACTGGAATGTTCGCTCAGAAGACCGAAAATCAGGCAAATTCAGAGCCGTATCTGCATTGAGCACCCCAACCAAGGTGACATTTGGAAAATCCAAGCCCTTGGCAATCATCTGAGTTCCTAGAAGAATATCTGCTTCTCCTCGACCAAAGCGTTCGAGCAAGTCTTCGTGAGCCCCTTTTTTCTTTGTGGTATCTACATCCATCCGCAAAATTCGAGCTTCTGGCAAGAGCTCCTGCAATTCATCGTAGGCCTTTTGCGTACCCGTCCCATAATAACGAATAGAACGACTTTGACAGTTTGGACAGTTCTGAGGAATCCCCTTTTGAAAACCACAATAATGGCAATTCATCGTTTTTGTATCCATGTGAAGCGTCAGGGAAATATCACAATTGGGACACTGGTCAACGCTACCGCAATCACGACACATGACAAAAGAAGAATAACCACGCCGATTTAACATGAGAACAACCTGTTCCTTACGAGCCAACTTTTCTCTAATTTTCTCAATCAAAACAGGGGTAAAATTACTAGCCTCCTGCTGACCGATATAATCACGGAAATCCACAACTTCCACTTCTGGAATACGAGCCAAGGAATTAGCACGTTGGTTCAGAGTCAGTCTTCCATAGACTCCCCGACTAGCCCTAGCCCGTGTTTCAAGGCTAGGCGTAGCTGACCCCAAAACCAAAGTAGCCCGATTATAGTCTGCTCGCAACTTTGCTACATCACGCGCATGATAGCGCGGATTGCTATCCTGCTTGTAGGTCGCTTCATGCTCCTCATCAATGATGATAACACCCAAGTTTGTCAAAGGGGCAAAAATGGCCGAACGGGCCCCGACAACCACCTGGGCATTCCCCGCCTCAATCTTCCGCCACTCGTCATACTTCTCTCCGTCAGACAGACCCGAATGCAAAATCGCAACCTGCTGACCAAAACGAGAAATAAAACGATTGGTCATCTGAGGGGTCAAGGAAATTTCAGGCACCAGCATAATAGCTGTTTTCCCCATCTTCAGAACCCTATCAATAACCTGCAGATAAACCTCCGTCTTCCCAGAGCCAGTCACTCCTTGAAGAAGAAATGTCTGACTTTCCTGACCGATAGAGGCCACAATCTCACGAACCGCAATGGCCTGCTCTGGATTCAAATCCAAGGCCTGCGTTTTTTCTACCTTATCAAAAACACCCTGAGTCCGCGACACTTCCTCTTCCCAGACTTCTATATAGCCTTTTTCTTGGAAATAGCGGAGCGTATCAGCTGAATAGTCCGATTTTAGGCTTGAAAGGAGTTGGTCTTCAGGATGAGTCAAAAGAAATTCTCTTAATTGCTGCCGTTTTTTAGCCCGATTGCCAATGTCTGCTTCTCGTAATTTCTCCAGACAAACTCGGTACCATTTTTCTGTCTTGATTTGCTTCTTATCCTTGGCCACATAGTCTACCAAGATTTTCCCTGACTGGGCCAGACGCATGATTTTTCCTTGCTCTTTCACGTCTAAGTCAGAAAAACGAATCTGCTCCTTATCACCAAACAGACTAATCTGCTCTGCAATTTCCAAACCAAGCCCTGGCCTGAGCAATTTATCATAGGTGGAATTGAGAAGACTTGGCAACATAGCCTTCAAGAGAGTAATTTTGTAGGAGAAAACCGACTTTCTCATCTGGTCAGCCAACCAAAATTGCTCTTGATTGAGAACAGGACTATAGTCCAAAACCTCGGCAAGCTCTTTCAAGTCTTGTAAATTATTTTCGTCATCTTCATCAATCAAGTCAACTACAATCCCTTGAATCAGCCGATTGCCCTTGCCAAAGGGGACATGGACTCGTACACCAACCATAAGCCCCTCTTCTAAGTCAGAAGGAATCCGATAAGAATAAGCTTGATCAGTCTGCATCAAGGGGACATCCACAATAACTTGTGCTAACATAGGACCTCCTTTCTATCAATGTCCATAAGTGAAAAGAAACCCGGATGGCAAGCCCAACCGAGTTTTCTATTAAATCTTTTCGCCGTCTTCTTTTTCTTTTGCGATTTGTTCTTTGATTTTCTTCTCTTCCTCTTCTGCCAAACGCTTCGCTTCTTCAGCACGGCGACGAACTGCCTCACGTTTTGCTTCTGGATCTGGGTGGATAACCACATTGCCAGATTCAATTTCTTCCAAGGCACGAAGGGTTGATTTTACTGAAGTAAATTCTTGAGTTGGCTTTGCACCTGCTTCCAATTCATGGGCACGTTTTGCCTCAAGAATAACCAAGGAATACTTAGATGGTACCTTGTCCAACAAGGTATCGATAGATGGTTTCAACATCATAGTTCTATTCTCTACTTTCTGTTAAGGTTCTGTTACTTGTTCACATCACGAATCATTTCGTCATAACGACCGATTACGCGATCGACACGGAAATGCTCTGCTTCGATAATTCGTTTGACACGTTCAGCTGCCAAAGGAACTTTATCATTGACAACCGCATAGTCATACTCGCGCATGAGGGCAATCTCTTCTTTGGCACGTTCGATACGTTGCGCAATGACTTCCTCACTGTCTGTCCCACGACCAACCAAGCGATCTTGTAGTTCTTCCAAATCTGGTGGCGTCAAGAAAATGAAAACACCGTCTGGAACTTTTTTCTTCACTTGGAGGGCACCCTGTACTTCAATTTCTAAAAAGACATCAATTCCCTTATCAAGAGTTTCATTGACATAGGTCAGAGGTGTTCCATAGTAATTTCCAACGTACTCTGCATATTCCAACATCTGACCCTGGCGAATCAAATCTTCAAATTCCTCACGACTACGGAAGAAATAGTCAACACCATCAACTTCTCCCGGTCTCTGTGGACGTGTCGTCATGGATACAGAATATTCAAATTTATTATCAGAGCTTTCAAAAATTTCCTTTCGAACTGTTCCTTTTCCAACACCAGATGGGCCAGAAAAGACAATGAGTAAGCCTCGCTCTTTCATGATATCTCCTTTAAAATCTTTCATTCTAGTGTAACAAAAATCCCTAGGAATTTCAACTGATTTTAAATGAGCAAACTATTTTTTCAAACAGAAAGAGGAGCTAGTCTAGCTCCCCCTGACTTATTTAGCAATATCTGTTGCTCTTGTTTCACGGATAACTGTGATTTTGATATTTCCTGGATAATCCAGATTATTTTCAATTTTCTCACGAACATCATGGGCCAAGATGGTAATCTGATCATCAGTAACCTTGTTAGGATGAACGATAATCCGAATTTCACGACCAGCCTGAATAGCATAGGATTGTTTAATCCCTTCAAAACTGTTAGCGATTTCTTCCAAGTCTTGCAGACGTTTGATGTAGGCTTCCATAGATTCACGACGCGAACCTGGACGAGCAGCGCTCAGAGCATCTGCCGCAGCCACAATAACTGCAATAGTACTTGTCGCTTCTACATCGCCATGGTGACTAGCAATCGCATTGATAACAATTGGATTCTCTTTATATTTCTTAGCCAATTCTGTACCGATTTCAACGTGGCTTCCATCCACCTCACGGTCAATAGCTTTACCAACGTCATGTAGGAAACCAGCTCGCCGTGCCAAATTCACATTCTCGCCCAATTCAGCAGCAAGTACACCTGCTAATTTAGCAACTTCGATTGAGTGTCGAAGAACATTTTGTCCATAAGAGGTACGGAAATGCAAACGTCCCATAATTTTAATCAAGTCTGGATGAAGGTTTGGTGCCCCAACTTCATAAGCAGCAGCTTCCCCATACTCACGAATGCGATTATCCATCTCTACACGGTATTTCTCAACCAACTCCTCAATACGAGCTGGATGAATACGACCATCTTGAAGCAAGGTCTCCATGGTCATACGGGCAATCTCACGGCGAATCGGGTCAAAACCTGATAGAACAACCACTTCGGGTGTATCATCAATGATAACATCAATACCTGTGAGACTTTCAAAAGTACGAATATTTCGACCCTCACGTCCAATAATCCGTCCCTTCATCGCATCATCCGGTAAATGAACCGATGTAATCGTCTGCTCAGCTACATATTCACCTGAAATCCTTTGCATAGCCTGAGCCAACAAGTCCTTGGCCATCTTATCCGAACGTTCTTTAACTTCACGTTCTGCATCTCGGATTTGAGTTGCAATTTCATGCGTTAACTTATCACGTGTATCGGTAAGGATGATTTCCTTCGCCTCTTCTTGACTGAGGGCCGCCACTCGTTCTAACTCCAAAGCTTTTTGTTCTTCGAGTTTTACAACTTCTTGTTCACGCTCATCAATGTGCTTAGCTTTATCGGTCAGACTTTGTTCCTTTTGTTCCAAAGTCTTTTCCTTGTTGGTCAAATTATCGTCTTTGCGGTCCAAACTGGTCGCCCGCTCTGTCAAGCGTGATTCGATTTGCTTCAACTCTTGACGTTCTGACTTAAATTCTTCTGCAATTTCTTCTCGGTACTTACGAGCTTCTTCCTTAGCTTCCAAGAGTAATTCTTTTTTCAAGGTCTGGCGATCGCGCTCAGCTGTTTTTAGAATAACCTCAGCTTGCTCTTCTGCTCGACCACGAACATTACTAGCTTCTTGTTCTGCGTTTAAAAGTGTCAATTCTGCAGTTTCTTTTGCAGATTTCATCTTCAAAGAAATGGCAAAGTAGCCAATTACTAAACCAATGAGAGCAGAAACAAGTGTCACTACTACTGTAATGATATTCATATTTCTACCTCTTTTTTATAATTCGATTTTCACAAAATCTGTATCTATTTTATCATAATTGAACCGATTTCACAATTCCAAATTGTCAAATATGGTATAATAAATTCATCACTTATTTGGAGGAAACCATGAAAAAAGAAGTCACTGTCGAAAGCTTCGAGCTAGACCACACTATTGTGAAAGCACCTTACATCCGCTTAATTTCTGAAGAAGTCGGACCAAAAGGAGACATTATTACAAACTTTGATATTCGCCTTATCCAACCCAACGAAAATGCAATGGATACAGCTGGCCTACATACCATCGAGCATCTATTAGCTAAACTAATTCGCCAGCGCATCGATGGGCTAATTGACTGCTCTCCTTTCGGGTGTCGGACAGGTTTCCACATGATTATGTGGGGAAAACAAGACTCTGAAAAGATTGCTCAAGTCATCAAGTCGAGTTTGGAAGAAATTGCAGAAGGCATCACTTGGGAGGATGTCCCTGGAACAACCATTGAATCATGCGGTAACTACAAAGACCACAGCCTTCATTCAGCTAAAGAATGGGCCAAACTAATCCTTTCTCAGGGAATCTCTACAGATGCCTTTGAAAGAAAACCAATCTAACAAAAAAACGGATACACCGCTCAGAACGTAGACAAACTCCTAAAAATATAGTCGAATGAATTAACTTTCAGACAAGGAACTGAGGCGCAGGTTGCTAGCACAGCCTAGTGGCTGTGCTAGGTTGGAGATATAACTTGCAAAGCAAGTCACTTCTGCAGAGTACGGCAACCCGAAAGCGACGATGTATCAAAGCTAATTCAAATGACTGTATAAAAAATTGAAGAAGTTTGCGAAAAATAACAAGTCATTAAACTCTTAGAAACATTGATATTTCGGCGTTTCTGAGAGTTTTTTATTTTCAACATAAAGAAAAAAGATTGAAGAAAATTGTCCAAAATGAACTTTTTCTTCAATCTGAAGCGGCTAAAACGCTTTTTTGTTTAATAATCCAAGGCATCAGAATGACCAGCACCATTGCCGACAAAGTAGCCTGTCTTACAATTTATAGAGAACAAGTAGGTCCCATCTGGTTTAAACATATTGTAGTAGCCATTGCCGTTGATAATATTAACTTTTTCCAAGATATATTGATTGCCTGTTATATACCCACGTTGTTGCGAGATAGTCACAATATTTTCAAGAATACCTGGATTGAAATTCCATGCTTCATTGTTTACATCATCAATCATCGCTTGATTATAAGGAACACGACTGCGGTCACGTTGCAAGACGACACCAGCTGGCACGGCAATACCAAAGTCGGTTGTTGAAGCGACTTCTGTTGTCGCTGGTACACCAGTAGATACAGTTTCATCAGCACCTTGGTTGCTTGTGACCGCAGCCTCACTTGCTGCCGTAGCCGAAGCGACTTCCTGTTGCGAACGACCAAAATTCACGACCGATGCCAATAGACTGTCAACCGCACTAATCCCTGTCGTTGTCGCAGAAAGAGATTCTCCTGATTTAACCGTCGCCGTTGTATCAATTTCACCATTAACAACGACTTCTTTATCAAACTGGCCATTAATGGCCTGAATGGCTGCAATGGCTTTTTCAAGATGATCATACTGTTCTTTAGCTTTGGTATAACTGTCCGAATTCTTATCCAATTTTTCCAACAGCACTTTCAATTCTGCTAATTTACCAAACTCTGAATTTTTTAGCTTGGTCAAACTACTATCCGTAAAGAAACTATTATAGAGCTGTTCAAAAGCGGTCACATTCGCATCTGTCGAACTTGATGCTGTCGATGACGTCTGGCTTGTACTTGTTGAACTGGAAGAAGTCGCAGTATTCGATTTGTTAACCGAATTCATCCAAACCAGCGCCGTCGCCATTACACCAATCATTGAAAGCCCTACTGCTGACCAGAAGTAAAATTTCTTTTTCTGATCCCTATCTGCGCCCTCACTATGGTCCAAGTCTTCGGCTTCATCTTCTTCCAATTCTAAACTAGAATCATCTGCCACTGAAGATAACCCCTCCATTGCTACGGTACTTGCAATCACTGTTTCTTCCAAGTTTTCCATCGGAGTTACCGAAAGTTCTTCTACAATAGGAGCAATCTCCTCACTAACTTCCGTAAGAGAAGACTCATTTGCTTCTACCTCTTCCGCGCTTTCATGTCCTTGATTTTTTTCCTCATCAGCCACCTCAACTAAAGGAAGAGGATTGATTTTGGTTTCAAATTTTTGAGATTCAATTTCTGCGCGGTGCTGCTTGATATAACGATCCAAGAGACCATCATCTTCTGTCACACCCGCTTCAATCTCCTTATGTTTTTTGACTGCTTCTTCGATTGTTAAATCTTTCGCCACTTCAAAATCTAAAACTTTCTCCTCATCCAAAGGAAGATGATGACTATTTTTTTCTACCACGATGTCCTCCTATCCTTGCACTTGACGTTTCACTCGTTGACCAAAAAATTGATAAAGATCCACTTTTAGGGTCCCATTATATAGTTTGCGTTTCTTATCCGCTTGCTGTCCAAAACGGGTTTCAAACAACTCATCACTAGTTAGAATAAACTTAGACCATGTTTTGAGTGGTTCAAAAGTCTCCCCCATTTCTCGATACAAGGTAACAATGGCTTCATCATCCAACAAACGTTCTCCGTAAGGTGGATTAGAAATAATGACACCATTAATTTTATCTGTACGCAAGTCTTGCACACGCATTTGCTTGAAAACAATATCCTGCTCAACTCCTGCCGCCAATGCATTCTTCTTCGCAATTTCAATCATACGAGCATCAATATCTGATCCAGCAATATCTAATACCAAATCTGTTTTGATAGAAGCTTGCGCTTCTTTGCGTAATGCAGCCACCAATTGTTCCTCAACCCACGGCCATTCCTCAAATGCAAAACTTCTCTTCAAACCTGGAGCTATATTTTTGGCCAACATAGCTGCCTCAATACAGAAAGTTCCCGAGCCGCAAGTAGGGTCAATAAGCGGTTTATCTGGATACCAATTCGATAATTGCAAAATAGCAGCTGCCATATTTTCTTTGATTGGTGCGCCACCTTTTTCCACCCGATAACCACGTTTGAACAAACTAGAACCTGTCGTATCAATCATGACTGTCGCCACATCTTTCAAAATCGACACTTCAATTTTAAACTCTGCCCCCATCTCTTGTAAGGGAACCCCTTCGGGACGAGAGAAGTGTTTCTGCAGTTTCTTTACAACTGCTTTCTTAGAAATAGCCTGCACACTTGGTTCATTATGCAATTTCGATTTGACACATTTGGCCTTGGAAATAGGGAACTTGCAGCCCAGAGGCAAGTAATTTTCCCAGTCCAAGTTAAAAACTCCTTGGAACAACTCTTCAAAAGTCTTTGCTGGAAATTGTCCAACAATGATTTTAATTCTATCTGCTGAACGCAGCCAGATATTGGTTTCGATAATGGATTTTACATCTCCTTGGAATCGAACACGGCCATTTTCCACTTGACATTCATAACCGAGATTACGAATTTCTCGACCCACAACCGCTTCCAGACCTGCTGCTGCCGTTGCAATCAACTCAAATTGTTTTTTCATTTTTTTCCTCTACAATAAAAGCTAGCAGAGCTAGCTACCTATTTTATGCAATTTTCTGTAAGCCATGTTTTGTTCCGGTGGTACTAGGTTCTACCACCTTCGATAACCATCTGTCTACTGTTCTAAACAGTCAGGATTTCTGTTCATTTCCATTCATCCCATGCCCCGACCAAAGTTTGGGTTGCTAGCTTGAGGGGTTTACCGCGTTCCATTTTTTACGTTTCCATAAAAACTTCGTCACTGTGGCACTTTCAGATCTACTCTGGCATATCAAAAGACTTAGCCATTTTGACCGCCGTAACGCCCAAGGGCGTCCCTAGGCTTATTGATTCGCCTAGCACAAACACTACTGGCATCTCAGCCAGTGCTAGCATGGACTTTCCTCATGGTAGAAAACTACCACGCGATTATCCAAAAATTGCACCTTAATATCTTAGAACTTGTATCTACAAAGCAAGCCACTTTAAATCAAGGAATATCTCTGACACAAATACAGAATGTATTTGTGCACAAGAAAATTACTGCGAATAAAGTGTCAGTTTAGGTGTACAATTTTCTATTCTATTCTTGACCCTGAACGATTTGTTTTCCAAATACTTCTTTCTCCAGACGGTTCAGACGTCGGAGAATATCAAAGTTTGTCGCTGAAGATGGACGTTCTGTACGCAATACGTCGTTCGATTCTTCAGTAGGAAGAGTTGCTTTGGGAGAATTTGCTGCCTGCGCTTTCAATCGAGCAATTTCGCCTTTTAATTCCTTGATAATCGCTTCATAAGCATCATAGTCTTTCATAATATCGTCAAGAAAATCGTTCACTTCATCTTGATCATAGCCACGAAAACCAATTTTAAAATCTTGCTCGAAAATATCTTTTGTCGTAAATTTAATACTTGCCATCTCTCTCTCCCTAATCTAAAACGTCACTACTATTATATTAAAAAAATAGGGAAAAATCAAGTCAAATCACTCAGAATTTGAAAAATTTTCAGCCTCCTCATTCAATTCTTCAAAGGTAAGCGTTTTTCTATTATATCCTTCTTTCTTTAAGACCATGTGATATAAATATTTCAAATTGGTTTCATTTTCAGAATCGTAAAATAAATAACAACCTGCCGTATTATCCAGTAAAAACTGGTTATAGTCTCTAAATTGCCCTGGGTTTTCATAGCGTGGATAAGCATACTTTACAAAATCAACCTGCTTAAACCGTGCTAACTTTGCTTGGTTAGCCTCATTCCACTGTTCGCCATGATTTTCAAATGGAAATATTGTTGCAATACTCAGTTGATACCCCTCGGCTCGTAAATCTTCTAAGACTTCTAAGGACCAGTATTCAAAACCCAATTGACCTGTCAGTATAAACCAACTAACACCCTCTTCTAAAAAACGAATAAAATTCCTACGAATTGCAGATTTAATAATGTGCAGTCGAGGATCTTTTTCTGAAAAAATTCCCAGGTCTGTATGTCTATAACCTGTTACCAAAAGGCTCTTAGTATCCATTTCTTGTACTCTTTTCGCTAATTATGGTATAATATGCTGATATTATTTTATCAAGAAGGAGTTCTATGGTCAATTATCCTCATAAGGTGTCAAAAAAAATCAATAGAACCAGTCCTATTTCATCCCAGCGAGTAAACTTTGCTAATCGCGGAATGTCTTTTGAGGCCGCTATCAACGATAGCAATCAATATTACCTTGCGCACGATATTGCTGTCATTAACAAGAAGCCAACTCCCGTGCAAATTGTAAAAGTTGATTACCCCAAACGGAGCCGTGCTAAGATTGTCGAAGCATACTTTCGACAGGCATCTACCACAGACTACTCTGGTGTTTTTAAAAGACATTATATTGATTTTGAAGCGAAAGAGACACGCCAAAAAGCATCCATGCCCATGAAAAATTTTCATGCGCATCAGATCGAACACATGAAACAGGTTGTTAAACAAGGTGGCATTTGTTTTGTCCTTCTTCACTTTTCAACATTAAAAGAAACCTATCTCTTGCCAGCCACTCATTTGATCGAATTTTATCAAGTAGACATGGGTAGTAAGTCGATGCCTCTAACCTTTATTCGACAATACGGCTTTGAGATTCAAATGGGGCGTTTCCCCAGCATCCCATATCTGGAAATCGTTGAAAAAAATCTATTAGGTGGTGAATCTTTTGAAAACTACAACAATTAAAAAAGCTCTTCTAATCACTGCAAATATTTTACTGGCGGGGGCTATCATTGCCTGCCTGGCCGGAGCTGCATTGGTTGTTTACTACATCCAAAGCGCTCCAGAATTGACAGAAGAATCTTTGACAGCAACTGTGTCAAGTAAAATTTACGATAAGAACGGAAATCTTATTGCAGATTTAGGAGCAGAAAAACGTTCGAGTGCCAAGACTGAAGAAATTCCAACAGACTTGGTAAATGCGATTGTCGCAATCGAAGACCAACGCTTCTTCAATCATAGAGGGGTTGACGTTATTCGTATTGCGGGTTCCCTGATTAATAACTTGAGCGGAGGACGTTTGCAGGGTGGCTCGACACTTGACCAACAGCTTATCAAGCTGACTTATTTCTCGACATCCGTAGAAGATCAAAATCTAAAACGGAAAATTCAAGAGGCTTGGCTGGCTACTCAATTGGAACGCCGCAATACCAAACAAGAGATTTTGACCTACTACATCAACAAGGTGTATATGTCAAATGGTAATTACGGTATGAAGACTGCTGCTCTTGCTTTTTATGGAAAAGAGTTAAAAGATTTGACTCTTCCTCAATTAGCTCTTTTAGCAGGAATGCCCCAAGCGCCAAACCAATATGATCCTTATACCAATCCAGAAGATGCAAAAGAACGTCGCGATTTGGTATTGGCTGAGATGCTGGAAGAAAAGTACATTGATAATACCCAGTATGAACAAGCTGTTCTAACACCTGTAACAGATGGTTTGCAACCACTATCTACTGCAGCTGCTTATCCTGCTTATATGGACAACTATCTGAAACAAGTCGTTGAAGAAGTTGAAGCAAAAACAGGTTACAACTTGCTGACAACAGGGATGGATGTCTATACGAACGTCGATCCTGCCGCCCAGCAGCAACTTTGGAATATCTACAATACAGATATGTATGTCAGCTATCCAGATGATTTATTACAGGTAGCTTCAACGGTTGTGGATGTTTCTAATGGTAAAGTCGTTGCGCAATTAGGTGGTCGTAAACAGGAGACAAACGTCTCGTTTGGTACCAACCAAGCCGTTGAAACCAACCGCGACTTTGGTTCTACAATGAAGCCAATCACAGACTATGCTCCTGCTTTTGAAAACGGCATTTATACATCTACAGCAGATTTAATCTTAGACGGTCCTTATAACTATCCTGGTACAACAACTCCTGTCAATAACTGGGATAAACAATACTATGGCAATATCTCTGTTAAGACTGCTATTCAGTATTCTCGAAATGTTACAGCCGTTAAAGCATTGGAAGCTACAGGCTTAGAAAATGCCTTGAAATTTTTGAATAGCGTTGGTATCGCTTACCCTGATATTCATTACTCTAATGCTATTTCAAGTAATACATCCGATACTAGCAGTAAGTATGGAGCAAGTAGTGAAAAAATGGCTGCTGCCTACGCTGCTTTTGCCAATGGTGGTACTTACTACGCTCCACAGTATGTCAATAAAATTGTCTTTAGTGATGGAACAGTAACAGAATATGCTCCTAAAGGGACCAAAGTCATGTCTGCCGAAACAGCCTACATGATGACCGATATGATGAAGGCTGTTATGTCTTACGGTTATGGATTAAACGCTTCTGTTAGTGGAGTTCCTATGGCAGGTAAAACAGGTACATCAAACTATACCGATAGCGAAACAGATACTATTCTAGCTTCAATTCCAGAAGCAAATTATAGCTACATGGTCGTTCCTGATGAAAACTTCGTTGGATATTCTAGTCAGTATGCAATGGCTGTTTGGACCGGATACACCAATCGTATGACTCCTATCCTTGATAACAGCATGCGAATTGCAACAGATGTCTACCACAATATGATGCTCTTTATGCATTCGGACTATACAGCTACCGATTGGGAGATGCCAAGCGGACTCGTACGTTACGGTTCCAACTACTATCTCAGAGGTAGTCGCTCACTATCCAATGCTTATAACACGTACACTAGCTCTAGTACAAGTTCTTCTAGTTCGACTGAAACTAGTGAAACGACCGAAGCGACGACAACATCAAGCGAAACATCATCTGGAACTTCCACCGAGACTGCAACTTCTTCAACTGAAACTGCAACAACAGGAAACAATCCTGCGACGGGACAGACAGATGGTCAATAAGAAAATTCCCAGACTCTTCTGGGTTTTTCTTTTGCTTAAATTATGATAAGATAAGATTATGAAACCTGAAGTATTTTATAAAACCTTGGCAGACCAAGGTATTCAATTAACCGACCAACAAAAACACCAATTTCATCGCTATTTCCAACTATTAGTGGAATGGAATGAAAAAATCAATCTGACAGCTATTACCGAGGAAAGCGAAGTCTATCTAAAGCATTTCTACGATTCTATCGCTCCAATCCTGCGAGGCCATGTTCAGAACGAAGCTCTTCGGCTTTTAGATATTGGAGCTGGAGCTGGATTTCCTAGCCTACCTATGAAGATCATCTTTCCGCAACTAGATGTTACCATCATTGATTCTCTTAATAAACGAATTAACTTTTTACATTTGCTTGCCAAAGAACTAGAGCTCGAAGGTGTTCATTTCTATCATGGTCGTGCAGAAGACTTTGCACAAGATAAGAACTTCCGTGCACAATTTGACCTTGTCACAGCACGCGCAGTTGCCCGCATGCAGATTCTTTCTGAATTGACTATTCCTTATTTGAAGCTCAACGGAAAATTAATCGCACTCAAGGCGTCCAGCGCAGAAGATGAATTGACCCAGGCAAAAAACGCACTCAATCTCCTCTTCGCAAAAGTCATCGAAAACCACGACTATACTCTTCCAAATGGCGACCCTCGAACATTGACCATCGTCGAAAAGAAAAAGGAAACTCCAAATAAGTTTCCACGCAAAGCTGGTATGCCAAATAAAAGACCCCTTTAAACATAAGAAAAGAGGCTGGGCAAAAAGCTCAACCTCGCTTCTCAGGGTTCGTGTCAACATCTCAGCGCAGTGGTTGATTGGCTTTAACAGTCCAGTGGACTGTTAAAGGTTGGAGATAGGATTTGCGAAGCAAATCTCAGCAATTCGTGTTTTACACTCCAAATCTGACCATTACGACTGTTGCGAACAAAGTTCGCTTCATCTCCAACCTCCAAAGGTTCCCCGAACCTTTGGAGCTATGCGGGGGTGGGAGTGAAACAGTCTGGGGATAGACTGTTTCAGCTCAACAACTTAAAACGAAAAATTGTTGACGAACTCTTTTTTTGACCAGTCGAGTTCTTTCCCGCTCCCTCTTTTATTATCCAATTTTTGTAATATTGGTTGCTTGAAGACCACGTTGGCCTTGCTCCACTTCAAATGTCACTTTCTGACCATCTTCCAAAGATTTGAAACCATCTGATTGAATTTCAGAAAAGTGTGCAAATACATCTGGACCGTTTTCTTGAGCAATAAAACCAAATCCCTTTTCTGCATTAAACCATTTAACTGTACCTTGTACCATTTGTGTTACCTCTTTTTATTTATACTGTTCAAAAAACAAAAACTAACGTATAATAGATTTATGAAACTTACTATCGAACAAACAAACGAATTAAAAACTTATTTGAAAGATAAAACCTATTCCCCATTTCATAGACGACTTCAAGTAATCCTGTTCAGAGCCGAAGGTCTCAGTTATAGAGAAATCACTAACCTTATCGGCTATTCAAAGTATACAATCTGGTCCTTACAAGGCAAGTATGAGCTTGGTGGGATTTCAGCTCTAGTAAGAGAAACGCGAGGTGGACGGAACCGTCAATATTTAACCCTTCAAGAAGAGGAAGCATTTCTAAAAGAACAGTTAACAGCTTCACTAAATGGCGAATTTGTGACCATAAACTCTCTCTACGAAACTTATCAGAAACGGGTTGGACACCCTACGACCAAGGAAGGATTCTATGCCCTTCTGAAACGCCATGGTTGGCGCAAAGTGACGCCAAGACCAGAACACCCTAAAAAAGCAGACGCCGAAACGATTCTAGCGTCTAAAAATAAAATCTTCATTCACGAAAATAGGAAAGCGCTTCAAGAATAGTCGTCGCTATCATAAAGTCAGACTAATGTATCAAGATGAGGCGGGTTTCGGTCGGATTAGTAAAATTGGAAAGGCCTGGGCACCAAAAGGGGTGAGACCGCATGTACATAGCCACTATATTCGTGAGTATCGCTATTGCTATGGTGCTATTGATGCCCATACAGGAGAGTCCTTCTTCATTATCGCTGGGGGTTGCAATACAGATTGGATGAATGTTTTTCTCAAACAACTATCTGAAGCTTATCCTGACGATTATATTTTATTAGTGATGGACAATGCCGTTTGGCATAAATCAAGTACCTTAGAGAAACCACATAATATTGGTTTTGAGTTTATTCCTCCCTATACTCCTGAAATGAATCCAATTGAACAAGTTTGGGCTGAGATTCGAAAGAGAGGGTTTAAGAATAAAGCTTTTAAAACACTAGATGATGTGATAAACAAGCTTCAAGAAGTGATACGAGAGTTAGATTGGTCTATTTTAAAACCAATTGTTAGTAGACGATGGTTAAAAAACACTTGATTGGTTTGATTTTGATTTTTGTTGAGTATTATTTGTAAAACTTATCAAGAGGAAAAACAAAAGATGAAACTGATACTTAAACTCTAAATTTATTTACATTCCCTACTGTAACAGTATATTTCCTATATGTCAACGATAAAGGGTTGATAAGTCCAATAAACTCAATAATCATCGCCACGGATTATAGAATCGACCCTGATTAACAAAAAATAGATAGATTGTCACGACTACTAGAGCAAGAATAAATAGCAAGACAGCGTAATCTATTCTTTGTAGAGGCTGTTGGGTATACCATGTTCTTTTTTTATTTTTTCCAAAACGTCGCAATTCCATAGCCGTTGAAATCGTATCAATCCTCTCCAAGAAGCTGAAAATCAGAGGAATGACAAGGGATAGATTCCCTTTTATACGATCCATCAATTTTCCTTTCTTGGACAATTCCAAACCACGCGCTTCTTGAGACATTCGAATCGTATAAAACTCTTCTTGAATATCTGGAATATAACGCATGGTCAAACTTACTGCGTAAGCAACTTTGTAGGATACCCCAATTTGATTCAAGCTGGAAGCAAACTGACTAGGATGAGTGGTCATGAGAAAGATAATCGCTAAAGGAACTGTACAAAAATACTTCAAGAGAAGATTCACCAGATAAAATGCTTGCTGACTCGTCAAGGAATAAACTCCCAGACCTGATAGCAAGGGAGTGTCTGCTCCGTAAAGTTCCACTCCATACCGTGGTGCAAACAAGTGAACCATCAGAGCATTAATTGCAGCAAAAATGATCGTCAGAATTAAAACAAGAGAGATTTCTTTATAACGAATCCCTGACATTTTGAACAAGGCTAGAGAAAATACTGCGATAAAAAGAATCAAGCGGGTATCATAAGTAATCATAGCAAGAATGGAAACTATGAGAAAAAAGAGTAATTTACTGACAGCCGATAAACTATGAATCAAGCCAGTTCCTGGATGGTAACCAATTAGTTTTTGTTGACTCATCTTCCTCTCCTTTCTTCCTGCATATAAAACGTCGTTAATTCTAAGGGATTAACTCCCAACCTCTCTGCCAAGTGAAAAATTGATGTTTCTTTTAAATTGGCTCGCTCAATCACCGTATCATCAGATAAAATTTCTGCTGGACTGGCATCTTCAATAATCTGCCCATCCACCACAACAACAGCTCTATCTGAATAATCTAGCATGAGTTGCATATCATGGGTAATCATGACAATGGTGTGCCCTTGAGCATTTAATTGATCCAAAAACTCCATCATTTCCCGATAATGTCGTTGATCTTGTCCTGCTGTTGGCTCATCTAGCAAAATAATTTCTGGATTGAGAACCAAGATAGATGCTATCGTTACCCGTTTTTTCTGCCCATACGAAAGTGCCGAAATCGGCCAATTACGAAACGGATACAGGCCACATACTTTCAAGATATGGTGAACTCGGTGTTCAATTTCTTCTTCTGTCACCCCTCGCATGCGCAAACCAAGGGCAACCTCATCAAAGATCATCGTTTGGCTAATCATTTGGTTGGGATTCTGAAGAACATAACCAATCCGTTCTGCTCGCTCTTTGACAGAATCTTCTTTGATCGACTGCCCCTTCCAGAGAATCTCACCCTCACCCTGAATAAAACCACAAAGCACCTTGGCTAAAGTAGATTTCCCAGCACCATTTTTTCCAACAATAGCTAGACGTTCCCCCTTATGAATCGTCAGTTGGATGTCTGTAAGAACTTGTTTGTTAGGATAGGAAAAATGAAGATGCTTGACTTCTAACAAAGCCTCTTTCTCTCCATTTTCAAAGTGTAGAGTCGGTAGGGATGCTATATTCAAAGCCTCAATATCAATTTCCCAAACTGAGGAGAGGCGTTCTGCCTGCGCAATCGGATATCCTAAGGCGCGAAGAGTCGATAGATATAAGGGTTCACGGATGCCGTTTTCCTGTAACAATGAGGTACGTAATAAATCATCCTGTCCTCCATTGAACAAAATCCGACCGTCATTAATCAATACAACTCGGTCCACCTGACGATACAGTACGTCCTCTAAACGGTGTTCGATAATAATGGTTGTGGTCCCTTCTTGCTTGTGCAGACGGTCAATCAAATCAATCGTATCTTGGCCCGATTTGGGGTCTAAATTAGCAAGTGGCTCATCAAACAACAAAATAGGACTCTCATCAATAAGAACTCCGCCCAGACTGACTCGTTGCTTTTGACCTCCAGATAAATCTTGTGGTCGATGTGCCAGCCAATCGGTCAAAGACAGTCTTTCTGCCCAATCTCCTACTTTTTGCTTCATCACCACCTGGCTTTCCATGTCGTTTTCCAAAGCAAAAGCTAGGTCCTCGGCAACTGATAAGCCAATGAATTGACCATCTGTATCTTGAAGAACCGTTGATACGAGCAAGGACTTATCATAAATTGAAAGATTAAAAGCTTCCTGACCATCCAATAGTAAACTTCCGCTATGTTCTCCCTTGTAAATATTGGGAATAATACCATTAAGACATTGTCCAATCGTCGACTTTCCTGAACCAGATGGACCAATAATCAGAACTTTCTCTCCCTGATAAATCGTTAACTGAATATCTTTTAAAGTGGGTTCCTGTTGCGCTTGGTATCTAAATGTAAAATCTTTAAACTCAATGATTTTTTTCATAGGACTATTATAGCGTAAATTGACTCTGAAAAAAAGGAAGAATCATCAGTTTCTCCCATTTCAAATAAGTTCATCTATGATTCTAGAGCAGATGAATTCTACCTTCTTGCCTCACAATCGCATTAAAATGATACCATCAAGGTCCGTAAAACTTGCTCCATAAAAGCCACGAGCATCTGTCGGGCGTTCTGCAATTTGCCCACCATTTACTTCAACACGATCGATAATTTTTATCCACTTCTTCCTTACTCGCCACATTAAGTGAAATCAAGACTTCATTGCCACTCGCTACTACCTGAAATGGTACGCGTTGAGCAAAGCTATCTGCCTGCATCAAAATCAAGTTGCCACCCTCAGGCAAAGTCGCAGACTTAATATGTCCAAACGTCGCAACTGCAAAGCTGATTGCTTCATAAAACCGACCAGCTATCCAAAGTCTGCTACTGCTAATACTCAATGAAAATCAAAAGTAACCTAGGAAACGAAGCGAAGATAGAACTGAAGTTCATCAAGGCAAGGTGACAACGGATAATGTTGATTTTCGAAGGGGATAAGTTCATCCAAAATAACTTCATCTCCTTCTCTTTTCTAATTGATAGGCTTCGTATAGAATGGACTGAAGAAAATAGCAAGCATTCTGATTACACAAAAACATTGCATTGATTTCTCAATGCAATGTTGATTATATTAGGCATTTGTCGGAGCCAAAGTTTCCCCAATCGCTTCCAAGCGTTTTGCCCATTCTTGACGAGTCAAACCGTTTTCAGAGATGTAACGGTTGCGCTCATGAGCACGGCATTCAGCTGAACAGCCACGAACATACTTGTACTCATTCTCTTCTGATGTCAAAATACGACGGTTACAGAATGGATTGCCACAGTTGACATAGCGCTCACATGGTGTGCCATCGAACCAGTCCTTACCAACGACAACTGGGTCTACATGGTTAACATCGACCGCGATACGCTCGTCAAAGACATACATCTTCCCATCCCACAATTCGCCACGAACTTCTGGGTCTTTACCATAGGTTGCGATACCACCGTGGAGCTGGCCGACATCCTTGTAGCCTTCACGAACCATCCAGCCTGAGAATTTTTCACAGCGAACACCACCAGTACAGTAAACAACTACGCGCTTGTCCATGAATTTCTCTTTGTTATCACGGACCCATTGTGGCAACTCACGGAAGTTGCGGATGTCTGGACGGATTGCACCACGGAAGTGACCAAGGTCATACTCGTAGTCATTACGTGTATCCAAAACAACTGTATCTTCGTCCAAGAGAGCTTCTTTGAACTCTTTTGGTGACAAGTAGGCACCTGTTGTTACAAGTGGGTCAATATCGTTGTCAAAGTCGTTGTCTTCCAAACCAAGGTGAACAATTTCTTTTTTATAACGAACAAACATTTTCTTGAAAGCTTGCTCATTTTCTTCATCAATCTTAAACCACAAATCGCTGAACAATGGGTTTGCATGAACGTAGTCCATGTACTTTTGAGTTGTTTCATAGTCACCAGAAACAGTACCGTTGATACCTTCGTCGGCAATCAAGATACGGCCTTTTAGTCCGATAGACTTACAGAAAGCTAGATGCTCAGCAGCATATTCTTTGGCATTTTCAATTGGAACATACTTGTAATAGAGTAGAACGCGAATATCTTTTGACATAGTGTCTCCTTTTCAATCTTTGCAATAGATGATAAAACTCTGTCATTTCTAATAAATGATACCTTACGATTATATCGTTTAGCCCCTCAAAAGACAAAAATCTGAACTGAAAATTTAGAACCTGTATTCGCAGGTTCAGTGCTTATGTGTAAAAAATGAGGCTGGGCAAAAAGACCAACCTCGCTTCTCAGGGTTCGTGTCAACATCTCAGCGCAGTGGTTGATTGGGTTTAACAGTCCAGTGGACTGTTAAAGGTTGGAGATAGGATTTGCGAAGCAAATCTCAGCAATTCGTGTTTTACACTCCAAATCTGACCTATACGACTGATGCGAACAGAGTTCGCTTCATCTCCAACCTCAAACTGTCCCCCAGACAGTTTGAGCTGTGCGGGGCGGGAGTGAAACAGTCTGGGGATAGACTGTTTCAGCTCAACAACTAGAAATAAAGACTTGTTGACGAACTCTTTTTTCTACCATTTGTCAAGCCTATCAAGGTATTTGATGAAAAATATGTTAAGTTCAATAGTCAAAATAAGGAAATTGTTTTCTTTTGGACTAAAGTTTCGTGTAAAAAAGAGTACACGAAATGAACACCTTATGTTGAAAATTTTTGATAAGGTGTTACAATAATATAGCATAAACAATCTTACCGATTTTGGGTTGAAGCGTAATCGTAAAGTTTGTTATGCATAATGAGGTAATACATTGTCCGAATGAGACGATGTATGGAGGCAATCGTGTGTGGCTTCGTAGAAGTCGTTTGCGATTGTCTTTTTCGTTTCTCATAAAAGTCTGCGATATGGCAAGGATTGGTATGACTGGCTGAAGCGATATTGTGGATACATTTGAACAGAATCTTTCTAGCGTAGGGATTGCCACGCTTGGTAATGTGTTCCTTAGCGAGGAAGTTGCCAGATTCATAGTGTCTCAGATCAATACCGATAAAGGCATTGATTTGATTGGCAGACTGAAAACGGCGAATATCTCCCAGTTCACCAATAATACTTGTTGCAGTAGTCTCAGCTATTCCAGGAATAGAGAGCAGAATGTCATATTCAGGTAATGGCTGAGCTAGTTCCACCATTTGGTCTAGAACAGTTTGTCTCTGTTCAGAAAGTCTAAGCAATTCTTTTGCATAGTAACGAACCTCTTCCAGCATTGGAGAGGTTTTCTTGACGGCACAATAAGATTGATTAGCTAGTGCTATCAGCTTCTCAGCTAAATACGCCACACGCTTGTCCGAAATACGTTTTGAGGTGGACTGACGAATGCTCTCTAAGAGTTTGTCCTTGCTTAAATCAAGCACGAAGTCCTTGCAAGGAAACGCAGTAACTAAGTTCCAGTATTGTTCCCCAGTTGGCTTTGATAAGACAGTCTCTATCTCTGGAAACGTGACTTGCAAGACCTTGTGCAGACGGTTTTTAGCTCGAACGATGTCCTCAGTTAAGTTCTGATAGAAGCGACTTAAATCTCGCAGTTCTTGATAGACTTCTTCTTGGACATAAGTGGGTTTACGATTCAGCACAAATTGAGATTGAGCCAGTTTTTCGGCGTCAATTTGATCTGTTTTCCGCACACGCAAGCTATCCAGTTGCTTCTTAGCTTCTAAGGGATTAAGCCGTGTATAAGCGTAGCCATGTTCATCCAGAAAAGCTTGGAGACGACGAGAATAGACACCTGTTGCTTCAAAGATGATTTCTGGCTTATGGACGGTTTTCAAATCGCCAAGTAGCCGAGCAAAGCCGATGGCGTCATTGGACATGGTATAGCCATGAACTTTCTCACCATTGACTAGAATGGCCACTTCTGAACTTGCCTTACTCACATCAATCCCAAAAACTGCACGCATGATATTACCTCTTTGTCTTGAATGATTCCTTGTTTTAGTGATGTCATTTTCAATACTCGACGTCTGGCGTCCCACATACTTTGATAACATTCTTTCTAAAACAGGTGTCTTGCCAGTTTTTGATGCGACGTCTAGCGTCAAAAGAGTTCTCGACTTAACAAGACACCTCTACTTTATCATAAAGAAAAAGTAGTGACTACTCTCTCCCGTCGGAGATTTCCTCACTACTAATCTTAGTATGTTTTTGACCAGTCGAGTTCTTTCCCGCTCCCATTTATTGAAGGTTCGCTATAACTTCTTAGTCGTCTAATTCTGTTTTCAGTTGTCGGAGTTTTTCCAAGGTATCATGTCCAATCAGTTGGTTCACTTTTCGCTTATGGCGTCTAGCAATATTTTCCTTCCATTTATCTTCAATAGGATTATGTGGCTTCTCGGCTTTCCTTTGCTCTTTGATTTCTCTTGCCTCCTGCCACTCCACTCCTTTAATAACTTCTTCCCAATAGCTGGCAATGGCAGAGCAGAGATAGAGTTGGACCTTATTCAACCAGTGTCCAAAAAAAGTTTGCGGAGCACTTTCCTCCACTAGCCGATAGGTCCTTTGGATTTCAATAAGTTGACTTTGGTATTTTTCCCACTGGAGCATAGCTTTACTCGGCTTTTTTCGATAAAGTTGACGCTGTTTGATTAGAGCTATATACGGTGCAACAAAACGACTCGTCCGTATCTTGATAAAATTTCTGGAGGAGCGAATGGCCACCAGCATGCCTGAGGCCAATAAGCGTTCAACCTCCCTTGCCTGATTATCTGGAAAACGGTAATGGACTTGCCACCCCTCTTCTTCAACCACTAAGCGAATCTGCATTCTACCATTTTGCCAACTCGCCTCCACCTCTTGCTTTTCATCCCATAACTTTTGAAAAAAGAGAAGAAGGTAGTAGCTTTGCTTACTAAGTTCATACCAACTGTTCGTATGGTAAAGGTAGGTCCGAATCGCTCCTTTCATATAAAATTCGCCATGGAAATCATAAAAAGTTGGCTGTTTGTATGTAGATTGTGATGGGTGGTTACTAACTCGGAAAACCTTATAATAATAACTATTCCAAAGAATGCAGCCATAAATTGATTTCGTCGTTTTCGATTGATAAAGACTTAAAACTTCCTCGTCAGGATTGAGTATAGAATGAATAATCGGTCCCAACTTTTCTTCTGTCCAGACCATACTTCTCCCCTTGAACACATGTTTTTGTTTGTTTTATATTACCCGTTGTGCTAATTAATTCTAGCCAAATAAAAAAACTTTGCGTATCATAAACTCAAAACAACCACGAAATGAGGGAATGATATGCAAAGCCAATATTATTATCTCGCAAATCCCAATCAAACACAAGTTATTTTTTCAAAAATCTTGACTCAAGTTCTCGCTTTATATGAGCGATTTGTTCCCTATGAGGTTCGAAATCGGCGAAATATCCACCTACAAAAACAGTCTGATGTCGTTGTTATCGCTAGTTATCTTTGGGCAATTCAAGAGGGTTGCAGGACGGCAAGTGCTATTTCCCGTGCGATTCGTCATAATCTCTTCCCTGACAACTTCCCTTGCCGTATCTGTCAAAATCTTGCTCAAAGTATTCAGCGTATGCGCTATTTTATGGTCTTAGATCTTTGTCAAACCTGCTCGTTCGGCTTGATTGACAGCTTTCCTTGTGCCCTATGTCACCCCATTCGCAACATGAGAGCTACATTGTTATCAGAGGTGGCAGATATTGGCTATAATGCGACTAAGAAAATCCATTATTATGGCTTGAAATTTTCAGTTCTTGTCAGCGATAGTGGGTTTCCTATTGATTATGTTGTCACACCCGCATCTATTTATGATGGCGATGTTGCTTTGGAGCTACTTGAAAATAGCCCATTTCCAATCGTTTATGGAGATAAAGGATATGTGGATAGACAGATAAAGGCAGCGTTAGCAGACTGTGGCATCCAGTTAATTTCTCAACTCAGAAAAAACATGGTGGGTTATTCATGGCTAGAAAATTACAAAATAAGTCGATTGAGAAAACCAGTGGAGACTGTATTTTCTAGTTTAGAGCAGTTTGGAATGGAGGCTTTACGTTGCCGAAGCATTCAGGCGCTCAAATTTAAGACAGAGGCAATATTACTTATCTATTCTCTTTTGCTTAAAAGCAGTCATACTGAATTCGGTATCAGTTTAAAATATTCCCTTGCTTACGCTTGATTAACTAGCACAACGGGTTTTATATTATTATATCATATTTGTATTTTTTGGTATTGAAAAAACCCTAGAATTTTTTCTAGGGAAAATAAAAACTTAATCTTTAGACAAACTACCTGTCTTCGTTTGAGATTTTGCATAAACAGCCAAAAGGAGTGTCCCTGCAATAGCAACTGTAATACTATTTGCAATACCTGCCACAAGTCCCTGTGCAAAGACCTTATTCGCCGCCTCACTATAGATAAGAATATCTAAAACTGGGGCAATGACTCCCCAAGCAATGAGGTTAGCTACTGCTTGAAAAATATTGAAAGCAAAAATATCTTTTCCTTCAAAAATCCCTTCCTCAACACGAAGACGATTTCTAGCAAAACCTAACACCAAGCCGAAAACTGCTGAGGCTAGAACCCATGACCACCAAGGCGACCCACCTCGCAGTGCGTCTATAAAGGCATGACCAATAAGCCCTACAAAGAAACCAACAATTGGTCCAAAAACAATTGACAAGAGCGACTGAACTGCATACTGCAATTGAATGTAGGTATTCGGTACAAAGGTAGGAATGCTAATCAGCAAGCCAATGACAACAAAGAGGGCAGCACCGATACCGGTAGCTACGACAGTTTTGATAGAATTATTTTTCATAACTATCTCCTAAAATTTCTTTAATTACTAATACGTTTGATTTCAATATGCCAGTTTTGACCTACACCGACATTATAAGCCTTGGCAAATGAGCCCTGATTAATCGCAACACCTACACGATAGAGGGAATTGATATAGATCAATGGTTGTCCGATACGTACATCCGCAAAGGACTTGCCATAGGTTACTTGGTTTTGATACACAAGCATGTCATTATTGTATATGGTCACTTCAAAGCGATCTTCAAACTGCGGTTGCAAGGTGTAAAATTCTTCCCTCGTAATCGAGGTCCAAAGCGAGCCGAATCGAACATCCAGAATATCAATTGCACCTTTTACATAGTCCGAACCAACTTCCGTTGGGACTGTTGGAATTTCCACAATCTCATCCACACTTAATTCTGGACCAACTTCTTCAAAGCTAATGTGTCCAGAAGCCAATTTAGCTCCCGTATAGGCATAAACATCTCGACCATGGAAGGTGTACGAATGTTCTGTATTGGCACGGCGATTAGCCACCTCTGAAATTTCTCGAACCGCCTTTATCCCCACATATTTTTTGATGAAGGATAGCGTTCCATTATCTGGCGTTACAATGTAGTGATTTTGTTCGGTCAAAGCTACTACACTCTTACGTTTTGAACCAACTCCCGGATCAACAACCGAAACAAATGTTGTCCCCTCCGGCCAGTATTCGACTGTCTGAAAAAGACGATAAGAGCCTTCAAAAATGTTGTAGGGTGTAATATCGTGGGTGAGGTTGTGAACAACTAGGTCACGCGACTCCTGAAGAGCCACACCAATCATAGCTGATACAGCTCCATCCACTAATCCAAAATCTGATTGTAATACTAATAAATTATTCGACATAGCTCCTCCTAAAAATAATACCACTCTATCATATCAGAAAAGCTAGATGCTTTCAAATAGCTATTTCCTAAACAATGCTATAGTTTCGCCTTATAGCTAAATTATTTTAGAACAACTTATTTACATCTTCAATCTGAACATTTTACAGTTGGTTATCATTTGGCAATCTGGCACAAAAAAATTTCCCAACGTCCGTTCTAATTTCCAATCCAGACTTCGAACTTTGATATTTATACAAAGAAAACTGCCTACCGGCAGTTCCAATCTTCAACTTTTTAAGCCAAAAATTGTCCTTATGGACAGCTGAAAATAAAGAAAACCAGCTACTCATTTCCAACCTTTAGGACATCCCACCTACAATGAGAACCGTCTACCGACGATTTCAATTTCCAGCCTTCTAATAAAATTGGCAGTTCCTCGGAATTTCTAACCTTTTAATATAAAAAAAGTGCTACTAGCACTTTTTTTTATATTAAAACCCATCTACATTTGTGTAAATTTTTTGGACGTCTTCGTCGTCTTCGAGGGCATCGTAGAGTTTTTCAAATGTTGCGAGGTCATCGCCTTCAAGTGATACTTCTGATTGTGGAATCATTTCAAGTTCAGTGACGTTGAACTCTTGGATTCCTGATTCTTTAAGTGCCACGATTGCCTTGTGCAAATCAGTTGGTGCTGTATAAACAGTGATTGTGCCGTCTTCTGCTTCTACGTCATCCACTTCGACATCTGCTTCAAGGAGCAATTCGAAGATGGCATCTGCATCATCACCAGCAAAGACAACCACACCTTTTTTATCAAACATGAATGATACAGAACCAGATGCACCCATGTTACCGCCGTTTTTACCAAAAGCAGAGCGCACGTTAGCTGCCGTACGGTTTACATTTGATGTCAAGGTATCAACAATAATCATAGAACCGTTTGGTCCAAAGCCTTCGTAACGACCTTCTACGAAAGTTTCGTCTGTGTTTCCTTTTGCCTTGTCAATGGCCTTGTCAATGATGTGTTTTGGAACCTGCGCTTGCTTAGCACGGTCGATAACAAATTTCAGCGCTGAGTTTGTTTCTGGATCTGGGTCACCCTTTTTCGCTGCTACATAGATTTCAACACCAAATTTGGCGTAAACTTTTGAGTTAGCACCGTCTTTTGCGGTTTTCTTGGCTACAATATTGGCCCATTTACGTCCCATGGGGAACCTCCTACATTTTATAAAATCGCTTTATTATACCATAAATGGCAAGGATTGAGAAGATTTTAAAAATCTTCTTTACTATACAGTTGACATGTATAGTTTTCCGATATATAATATATAGTACAACTGTACATTTGAACTACATAGGAGAAGCCAAATGAAAAGGAACAAGCACCTCCCCTTAACGGAGACAACCTACTATATTCTATTAGCCCTCTTGGAACCTGCCCATGGCTACCATATCATGCAAAAAGTAGAGGATATGAGTGATGGTGATGTGAAAATCGCTGCAGGAACCATGTATGGAGCGATTGAGAATCTTTTGAAACTAAAATGGATTTGTTCCGTTCCAAGTTCCGATAAAAGAAGAAAAGTCTATCAAGTAACAGCAACGGGACAAGAGATTATTAAACTGGAAACACAGCGTATTCAAAAACTACATCACATTGCCAAAGAATTAGTTTTTTAAGGAGGAAGCCATGATAAGACACAAATTATTCACCAGTTTACAAGAGGAAGAACATTGGATCAATTCGATTCAATCCGAAGGTTATCAGCTTGTCAAAGTAACTCCGTGGACAGCAGCCTATCATTTTGAAAAATGTAGTCGCCCCCCTCATCCCGTACGCCTTGATTTTCATGAACATATTGCAAAAGGAGAATATTCAAATTACCTCTCTCTATTTGAAGACTGTGGTTGGCAACCTATACAAGGTAGTCGTAGATGTGGCATCCATTATTTTCAACAAACAATCGAAGCTTCAAGCACAGAAATTTTTTCTGATACCGAATCGAAAAAAGCATTCTATTCACGCTACCAAAATTATGCCTACTCCTATTTCGGATTATTTCTGACTTTATTTTTTATCCATTACCAAGTTGGACTCCAAAATGGATACACACTTTGGAATCCTAAATCCTGGTACCTAACTCCAGGACTATGGGAACGAACTGGTACCAGTTTTTGGTTTGGTTTTCTCTTTGAAACCCCATTCGCATTGTTTAGAAGTGGCATTATTCCCTTATTTTTCCTTGCTTGGTCTATTTATTTCCTCCATATCGCTGAAAAAGGTAAAAAAGAAGCGAAGAAATTAGAAAAATACTGATGGCATACTATCCAAAAGAAAAAGATTGAAAAGAGTTGACTGCAATCATCTTTTCAATCTTTTTTACTTTTTACAACTCAACTGTCACAACTTGACTATCTTTGCTTACTTGCCCAAGATTTCCAAGGCTGACAGATTTGATTTCAGCAGTGTTTGTGAAGGCAACAACGATGGTTGTTTCACGTCCTGCTGAGCGAATGGCTTCAAGGTCTGCGACAAGGAGCAAATCCCCTGCTTCAACACGTTGACCATCTGTTACCTTGGTTGAGAATGGAGCACCGTTTAGCGCAACTGTATCTAGGCCGACGTGCACCAAGACTTCTACACCCTTGTCAGACAAAATACCGACAGCGTGTTTGGTTGGGAAGACACTGGTTACGATACCTGAAACTGGTGCGTAAACATTGCCGGAGCTAGGCTCAACTGCATAACCGTCGCCCATCATTTTTTGTGAGAAAACTGGATCTTTCACTTCTGTGATGGCAATGGCTTGACCTTCAGCAACAGCATAAACTGCCTCGGTCACACCCTTGAATTGTGCTTCCTCAACTACTGTTTCAGTCGCAACAATTTCCGTACGAGGAATAGCTACGCCAGATTCTAGCAAGTCTTGAATGTCTGATTTGAGAACATCTGCTTTTGGTCCGTAGACTGCTTGAACACCTGAGTCTTTGATAATCAAGCCCATAGCACCAGCCTGTTTCCAAGCATTTTCATCTCCAACCTGTGCCACATCTTTAACACTAACGCGAAGACGGGTCATACAAGCATCCACATCTGCGATATTATCACGACCACCAAGCAAGTTGATGATTTGAACCACTTGTGAATTGGCATCCGCAGTATCTACGTTTGAGTTTGAAACCACATCCGTTGTTTCTGTATCATAGTTGCCATTGCGTCCAGCTGTTGCTAGGTTGAATTTCTTAATCATAAAGTTGGCAATGAAGTACATACCAACCGCAAAGAGGGCTGTTACCCAGATAAAGTTAATAACATCCATACCGATACCAGCTTTGATCGCCATCGGTGTACGTGTAAGGAATTCAATATTACCAAACGAGTGCATACGCAAGTTGACAATGTCAGCCATGGCAAAAGCCGCACCTTGTACAAAAGCATAAACGACATAGAGTGGCATTGCTGCAAACATGAACATAAACTCAATTGGTTCTGTTACACCTGTCAAGAAAACGGCTGCAGCAGATGAAAGGAACATACCACGGTATTTTTTCTTCTTATCCGGGTCAACATTGCGGTACATAGCAAGGGTCAAGCCCATGAGAATACCAGAGGAACCAATCATTTGACCTACTTTAAAGCGAGCAGGCGTTACATTGGCAAGAAGGTCATTGTACTGAGCCATATCACCAGCATCCTTGAGGTTAATCAAGTCTGTAATCCAAGCCAACCAGAGCGGATCTTGACCAAATACTTGTGTACCTGCTTGAGCACCTGTCAAGATGTCATAGGTACCACCAAGCGATGTGTAGTTCATTGGAATGGTCAACATGTGATGAAGACCAAATGGAAGAAGCAAACGTTCCAAGGTACCATAAACAAAAGGAGCTACAATAGGAGCGGTGTCTTGTGATGTTGCAATCCATTTACCAAAACTGTTAATACCAGTTTGTACAAGAGGCCAGAAGATTGCCAAACCAAGCGCTACAAGAACAGAACGATAGATGACTACAAACGGCACAAAGCGTTTGCCGTTAAAGAAGGTCAAAACATCAGGTAATTTGCGATAGTTGTAATATTTGTTGTAAGCAGTCGCACCAACAAAACCAGCAATAATCCCTACAAAGACACCCATGTTCAAAGCAGGTTGACCCAAGATATTGACGAAGTAGCCTGAAACTGGAATCTCTGTTCCAAATACAGTGGTTACGGTTGCCGCTGCATCTGCAAGCATGTCAGTCGTCACGCCAAAGAAGTGACCTGTTATCAAGTTAATCAAGATAAAAGCAAGACCTGCTGAGAAGGCACCTCCAGCTTTTTCCTTAGCCCAGCTACCACCGATAGCCAAGGCAAAGAGCAAGTGAAGGTTTCCGATAATCCCCCAACCGATTTGGGCAATGATATTCCCAATACGAATGAGCAATTCTGATTCAGGACTGATTAGTGGAATCGAGTTTCCGATAGAAACCATGAGACCTGCCGCCGGCATAACGGCAATCACGACCATCAAACATTTACCGAATTTTTGCCAAAATTCAAAACTAAGAAATTTTTTCATGTGTTTCTCCTAAATTTTTTCTTGGTCAGTTGACCTTTAAATACTAATGTTAACTTCCACACCAAAGTGGTCTGAAATAATGGGACGATTCTCTCCATTGAAAATCACACGACTGGATTGAACCTGTCTTTTCTGATTTAAGAACACATAGTCCAGACGTTTTTCCTGACTATGCCCTGCCCATCCGTCAATGGCTTTTTCAACAGTGATACCTGCATCCTTTTTCTCTGCCAAATCATAACTATCATAAAGTCCAAGGTCCCTGATAGCTTGGTAGGCTTTGGGATTTGACAGGGCATCCGTATTGAAATCTCCCATTAGAATTTTCAAGCGGTCCGAACTTGTCCGTTCCACAATCGAGCGAATATTCTCCAACTGATTTTCTTCTTTACTGTCAGGAAGGTTGATATGACAAGAATAAATGTCGATCAATTCCTTCTCATACAAGACCGTCAAACCAATGATTTTTCTAGACAAGATTGATGCCAAATCTTTGTTCTGACTGCAGTAGAAGGCATCCACTTCATAGACAGGTAGTTTGGTCAAGAAGGCAATTCCTTCATCGTACCTATCGTAACCGATATGAGAATTGGACCAGAAATAAGAATAGTCTGCCACTCCAAGCTCTCTCAGTTTCTCAAGCAGGACCAGACCATAATTGTCTTGCCGTAAGTCCTTGGTCACCAGAGGACTTGTCATCAACTGGTTGACTTCCTGAAGAGCAATCACATCGTATTGCTTTTGGGCAATGGTCTGAGCAAGTATGTCCAATTTTTGAACTTGATTTTCTTCCAACCAGGCATGGACGTTGACTGTTAGTAATTTCATAGGTCTCCTTTCTATTTACTTCGTAAAACGTATTCAACTTGTAGCCTTATTATAACGTAAACGTTTTCAATTGTCAATGGTTTTACGGAATAATTTTATTGGTTTTCCGTAAAAGTTGTCTAGACTTAGAATACTGACCTTTGGCATTTTTTATGATATACTAGCGGTAAATAGCAAGCTAGGAAGTTACCCCCAATGAGTAAATACAAAAAAGTCTATGCTGACATCAAGGAAAAAATTGAACAAAATATCTGGCAGGCCAATCAAGAGATGCCTACAGAAAATGAACTGATGGAGATTTATTCCTATTCCAAGGACACCATCCGCAAGGCCCTATCGTTATTAGAAATGGATGGTTATATCCAAAAACGTCAAGGGAGAAATTCCATTATTTTGGACCATAACCTGGTCAGAAAACCATTTGTGTCCGAATTGAAGACCGTCAGTGAACTCAACCGCTCTGCCCACCATCAAGTCCAGACCGAATTGACCAACCTCTATATTGTCCAAGGTCAGCCAGAGGTCATGAAGGAATTGGAAGTGGATGAAAAAACGGATCTCTACCGTGTCAGCCGCGTTCGGACTATCGACGGTGAGCGATTAGAGTATGAGATTTCCTACTTTGACCGCAGGATTGTTCCCTATCTCAGCAAGGAAATCGCTGAAAAATCGATTTATCAGTATTTGGAAAACGACCTTGGCTTAGAAATTTCCCATTCCCGCCGAGAAATTTCCTTCCGCTTTGCGACGGAAGAAGAAAAATCCTTGCTTGATCTGGCAGGCTATGATATGGTGGTCTCCGTCACCAGTACCACCTATCTGGCAGACGGCCGTCCCTTCCAGTACGGCACCATCACCTACCGACCAGATAAGGTTACCTTTGTTTCAATGGCCAAACGATAAAAACTAAACATACTAAAAAAGAATGTTCCCACTCGGAAACATTCTTTTGTTTTGGATTAGTTACTGTGCCAGATATCTTCGTTGTACTGTTCAATGGTACGGTCAGATGAGAAGAATCCTGCTTTGGCGATGTTGTGAACAACTTTCTTGTTCCAAGATTCTTGATCTTCGTAGTCTGCAAAGACTTGCTCTTTAACTTCGATGTACTCTGCTAAGTCAATCAAGGTCATGAACCAGTCTTTAGAAATCAATTCATGGTGCAAGCGACCAAGACGTTCTTCATTACCAAGTGCTTTCACTTCATCACTAATGATAAAGTCAACCGCACGTTTGATGTTGGCATCACCATTGTAGTAGTCCGCAGACACGTAGCCAGCCTTGTCGTACAAGTCAATAATAGTATCTGAATCCTTACCAAATGTGTAGATGTTATCCATGCCTGCTAATTCTGCAATCTCAACGTTAGCACCGTCCATAGTACCAAGTGTCAAGGCACCGTTGAGCATGAACTTCATGTTACCTGTACCTGACGCTTCTTTAGAAGCCAATGAAATTTGCTCAGAAATATCTGTTGCAGGGATGAGTTTCTCAGCAACTGTCACATTGTAGTTTTCTACCAAGTGAACGTTGAGGTACTTGCTCACTTCTGGATCGTTGTTGATCAACTCAGACAAGCAGAGAATCAAGTGAATAATGTCTTGGGCAATCACGTAAGCTGGAGCTGCCTTACCACCGAAGATAACGGTGATTTTACGTTTTGGCAGATTGCCGTTTTTGATTTCAAGATACTTGTGGATGACATACAAGGCATTCATTTGTTGACGTTTGTACTCGTGGAAACGTTTGATCTGTGTATCGATGATAGAGTTTTCATCCAATTCGATTCCCTTATTGTCTTTCAAATAACGTTTAAGGGCCAACTTGTTGTTGAACTTGATTTCTGCCAACTTAGCATGCACTTCCTTGTCATCTGCAAAGGCAAGCAATTTCTCAAGCTTAGTCGCATCTGTCAAATACTCATCACCAATCAATTCCTTGATATAGTCAGCGAGGTCTTGGTTAGCAAATTCCAACCAACGGCGGAAAGTGATACCGTTTGTTTTATTGTTGAATTTTTCTGGGTAAAGCTCGTAGAAAGCTTTCAATTCAGAGTTTTTGAGGATTTCTGTGTGAAGCGCAGCTACACCGTTCACTGAGTTAGAGAAGTGGATATCCATGTGAGCCATGTGTACACGACCTGATTCATCAATGATTTGGACTGCTGGGTCTTTAATTTCTGCACGAATAAGGGCATCCAATTCTTTGATAATATCAACCAAGTGCGGCACCACTTCTTCAAGGAACTCAAGTGGCCATTTTTCAAGTGCTTCCGCCAAGATAGTGTGGTTTGTGTAACCAGTCAGATTCTTAACGATGGCAACTGATTCCGCAAATTCAATACCATGCTTTTCAGTCAAAAGACGGATCAACTCAGGAATCACCATTGATGGGTGAGTATCGTTGATTTGCACATAAGCGTAGTCAGCCAAGTCATGCAAGTTTGAACCGCGCTCAATTGCTTCATCAATCAAAAGTTGAGCAGCATTTGATACCATGAAATATTGTTGGTAGATACGGAGCAATTCACCATTCTTATCAGAATCATCTGGGTACAAGAAGAGTGTCAAGTTTTCTTTAATATCAGTCTTGTCAAATGAAATACCGTCTGTAATCAAGTCATAGTTTACTGACTCAATATCAAACAAATTGAGGTAGTTCTTAGTCTCTTTTTTATAGCCAAGAATATCAAGACGATCCAATTTTGATTTCAAAGTGAAGTTTTTGAATGGAACATCATAGCTGATAGTTGTTGGAATCAACCAAGAATCATTTTCAATCCAGAAGTTTGGCTCTGCTTCTTGCTCATTTTTCTTAAATACTTGGCGGAAAAGACCACAGTGGTAGTTCAGACCAACACCTTCACCGTTGATAGCAAGTGTTGACATAGAATCAACGAAACATGAAGCCAGACGTCCCAAACCACCGTTACCAAGTGATGGTTCTGGTTCAACATCTTCAACTTGAGCCAATGATTTACCAGCTGCTGCCAATTCTGCTTGAATGTCTTTGTACACGCCCAAGTTAATCAAGTTGTTTGACAAGAGTTTACCGATAAGGAACTCAGCTGAGATATAGTAAACTTTACGTTTTCCTGTGTTTTTTGGTTTTGAAGCTGCTGCATCTTTTACGTAGTTTAACAATTGAAGATAGATTTCTTCATTTGTCAAATCAGCTAATTTCTTCGAAGTATTTGTTTCTGCAAATGTTGTAAATTTAGTCATGGTTTTCATTTCCTCGTTGGTATAGTAATGTCATTTTGGTCAAGAAGTCTTTGCGTTCTTGTGTCAAGTCTTCAGCTTTCATGCGCCATTCCCAGTTTCCACCGATAGTTGACGGCATATTCATTCGACTTTCTTCACCCAAGTCTAGGACATCTTGCATGGTTGCAATAGCTGTATCACTCACTGTTGCAAACAGCATACGGAGCATAGCTTGGCTAACTTTTTCAATCGGCTTACGGTTGCTATAGGCGTCCACGTATTCTTGTTGTTCTGGATCAAGATTGTTGTACCAGCCATTGACAACCTCATTATCGTGAGTTCCAGTGTAGGCAACTGAATTTGGAATGCAACGGTGTGGAGCATCGATACTCTTGCCTGTTACATCAAAGAAACCAAATTCTAAGATTTTCATGCCTGGATAGCCACAATCTGCAAGCAATTTGCGAGCTTTAGCGTCAATGTTTCCAAGGTCTTCTGCAATGATTGGAAGGTCTCCAAGTGTTTCTTTGATAGCCTTGAAGAGATTGTAGCCAGGACCTGGTTCCCAAGTTCCAACTTTTGCCACCTCTGCCTTACCATCAACTTGCCAGAAGTCTGAGAAACCTTTGAAATGGTCAATCCGAAGGACATCATAAAGTTTGAAACTTTCATGGATACGATAAATCCACCAGTTATAGCCAGTTTTTTCATGTTCTGGCCAATCGTAAATAGGATTTCCCCATAATTGACCATCTGCCGAGAAGTTATCAGCTGGTACACCTGCTACATAAAGCGGCTTGCGTTCACTGTCCAATTTGAATAGTTGGGGTTTTGTCCACACTTCAACGCTATCAGCAGAAACATAGATTGGCATGTCTCCGATGATTTTGATGTGGTGTTTGTTGGCATATTCTTTCAATTGTTTCCATTGGCTGAAGAAGAAATACTGTGTGACTTTGTAGTAGTCGATTTGATTTGCCAATTCTAAGCGGTACTTATCAAGAACTTCCTCGTTGCGAGCTACAACTTTTTTATCTTCCCATTCTTGGAGAGCTTTATTACCAAAGTATTCCTTGATAGCCATGAACTCAGCATAATCTGTCAACCAAGATGAGTTAGCCTTTTCAAACTCTAGAAAAGCAGCTTTCTTCTTATCATCTTGTAAAAATGCTTGAACTGCCTTCTCCAAAATTGGTCGACGGACTTGATAGATAAGAGCATAGTCTACTTTTTCAGGATTATCTCCAAAATTTACATCTTGGAAATCTTCTGTTACCAATAAGCCATCTTCAACCAAGAGGTCAAAGTCTATCAAATGTGTATTTCCTGCAATAGCAGAGAAAGACTGGTAAGGAGAATCTCCATAGCTTGTAGTTGTTAGTGGTAAAATCTGCCAGTAGGTTTGCTTGGTTTCCACCAAGAAATCTACAAAATCATAGGCAGACTGTCCAAAAGTACCAATACCAAACTTACCTGGAAGTGAGGTAATATGCATCAAAATTCCACTGGTACGATTTGTCATAAAAACGTTTTCCTTTCTGTCGGTTACGAATATAGTTTAACGCAAACGTTTGCATTTGTCAAGGATTTTATAAAAAAAGTTTTAATATGCTCTAGAAAGCCTATTTTATAGCATTTGTTAGCGAATAACAAAAAAGAAAAAATCAGATAGTTCTATCCGATTTTTCAAATTCTTCACTATTTTTAAGCAAAGCTTTGCTCTTTTATTTGGATGCTTCCATCAACCACATCCGCTTCCAGATATTTGACATCAACATGATCCAAATAGTAATCTGTTACCTTGTCTCGAATCTGATTTTCAATCACGCGGCGCAGAGGACGGGCTCCCATGGCCTTGTCATAGCCTTCTTCCATCAAGAATTCTTTGGCAGCTTCCGTTACCATTAATTGGATGCCTTTCTTCGCCAGGGTATTATTGACCTGGGACAAAAGTAATTCTACAATGGCTTTGAGATCATCTTTACCCAAGTGCTTGAATTCGATAACTGCGTTAAAACGATTAAGGAACTCCGGACGGAAGAATGGTGCGATGCGGTCCATGATGTCTAGCTCTTCTTCACCTTCTGCCATTCCATAACCAAAACCAGCATTGGAAGTCGCGATAATAATGGTATTTTTAAAGTTAACTTGGTTGCCCTGTCCATCAGTCAAATGCCCGTCATCTAGCACTTGCAAGAGAAGGGTAATCACTTGCGGATCTGCCTTTTCAATCTCATCCAAGAGGACAATGGAGTAAGGATTGCGGCGGACACGTTCAGTGAGAGTATGGGAATTGTCATCGTAGCCAATGTAGCCAGCTGTGGTACCGATTAATTTGGAAACGGCTGTCCGATCGCTGTATTCAGACATATCCAAACGAATAATGGCATCCTTGTTACCAAACAAGTCTAGCGCTAACTGTTTTGCCAACTCTGTCTTACCCACACCTGTCGGACCGACAAAGAGGAAGGAACCAATCGGACGGTTGCCATCATCAAAACCTGCACGATTCCGACGAATGGCACGGGATACAGCTTCCACCGCATCGTCTTGACCGATAACCTTAGCTGCCAGGCGATTTTTCAATTCCTTGAGTCGTTCAATATCAGAAGCTCCCATTTGAGAGACTGGAATTCCTGTCATCCGCTCAACCGCCTGAGCCACATCATTAACAGTCGCAACAACTTTTTGACTTTCGGTATGGTTGTCAATCTGTTTTTGTAGCTTATCAATACGGACTTTTTCATTCAAGGCTTTTTCATAATCCTCTTTTTCAGCTGCTTCCAACTGCAACTGTTTTGCCTCAGCCATTTCTGCTTCTAAGGTCTGAATATCTGTCACAGGATGTTGTGCAGCCAAGTGTGCAGCAGTCACATCGACTAGGTCAATGGCCTTATCAGGCAAGCTACGTTGTGGAATATATTGGACGGAATAATCAACCGCAGCTCTCAAGACCTCATCTGGCAATTCAATATTGTGGTGGGCTTCATAAAGCGGCTTAATCCCTTTCAAAATCTGGTAGGTGTCTTCTGCGGACGGAGCATTAACCTTGACTTCATTGAAACGACGAGCCAGAGCGGCGTTCTTGTGAATGGTATTGCGGTATTCGTCCTGTGTAGTGGCACCGATAACCGTCAATTCCCCACGGGATAAAGCTGGTTTGAGAATATCCGCTAAACCCTTGGAACCTGAGTCCCCACCAGTGCTACCAGCTCCCAAAATCTGATGAATTTCATCAAAGAAGAGAATGATATTTCCTGCTTTTTTGACTTCATCCACAAGATTCTGCACATTTTCCTCAAAAGCACCACGATACTGAGTCCCAGCTTCCAAGCCTGAAATGTCGATGGAGATGATTTCCTTGTTCTTAATGGCTGCTGGCACATCTCCGTTGACAATGGCTTGAGCCAAGCCTTCTACTACCGCTGTCTTTCCGACACCCGCATCACCGACCAGAACAGGGTTGTTCTTGGTACGACGAGCTAGGATTTCAGAGGTTTCTTGGATTTCCTTGTTTCGTCCAATGACTGGATCCAACTTACCTTCACGCGCATCTTGGGTCAAATTGCGACCCAGTTTTGCAAGAATCCCGTCTGACTTTATCTGACCTTTGGCCTGTGTTTGAGCCACTTCTTCTGTCTGTGGCAAGCGACCAGTCTGACGGTAAATGGCAAATTCCTCCGGCGTCACCTCACGACCATTGATCGCATAGCGACGGCGTTCGGTGCTGTAGCCTCCCATGTTGCCCATGAGTTGATTGAAAATATCGTCCATGTTGTTAAAGTTATTGAAATTGTTGTTCATAGTAGTTACCTCGTTTATAAATTCTATTTCTTTTGACTTTTACTGACCTTTGTTTTAAAAAAATTGATTTAGTCTTTTAGTTTGCTTTTAGTACTAGGCAACGAGCTGAAGGCAGTACTGGAGTACGGCAAAGCGAGTCAACGCAGTAATAAAAGATAAACTAAATGACGCTAATAGGGTATAATCTTATCTTTCATAGCAACCTCCTCAGAAGTTTGTCCTTTACTGACCAATTAGTCAATTAGTCAATTAGTCAGTCAAACAGCATTTTGTTTGACCTAAACTGATCTTTTGTTCAAAGAATTCGTAAGGTCCTTTACCTTACGAATCTTATTCTACACCATTGGTCAGTAAAAGTCAACAGTTTTGTTTGACCTTTTTTGACTTTTTATAGTCGAATGAATTAGCTTTCAGACAAGGAACAAAGGCGCAGGCTATACTAAAGTATGGCAAGGCGAAAGTGACGATGTATCAAAGTTAATTCAAATGACTATAAAAAAATCTACCTGACGGTAGATTTGGTAGCTACTAGATGATAATCCCTTCCAAATGATCTAGTTCATGCTGAACAATCTGGGCTTGGAAGTCTGTCAGCTTTAGGTTCTGCTTTTTCCAAGAAGCATCAAAAAACTCCACTTCAATCTCCTGATAGCGAGTGGTCGGACGGATACCTTCGAGCGACAGGCAGCCCTCTTCTGTCTGATAGGGCTTGGCCTTGCTGATGAGGACGGGATTGTAGATGACCAGGTTGGTGAAGCCCATGTTGACGATGATAATCCGCTTTTTGACGCCAATCATGTTGGCCGCCATGCCCACGCAGGCGTGAGCGTTGGCTACCAAAGTATCCTGTAAATCCTGACCGACCTGCACATCTAGCTGAGTCGCAGGCTCAGACTTTTGTTGCAGGAAGAAAATATCTTTCATAATAGGTTGAATCATGGGGACCTCTTTCGATAAAGTATATAGTATTATTTTACTATTTTTTCTACCATTTGTCAAGCCTATCAAGGTATTTGATGAAAAATATGTTAAGTTCAATAGTCAAAATAAGGAAATTGTTTTCTTTTGGACTAAAGTTTCGTGTAAAAAAGAGTACACGAAATGAACACCTTATGTTGAAAATTTTTGGTAAGGTGTTACAATAATATAGCATAAACAATCTTACTGATTTTGGGTAGAACGATAATCGTAAAGTTTGTTATGCGTTATGAGGTAATACATTGTCCGAATGAGACGATGTATGGAGGCAATCGTGTGTGGCTTTGTAGAAGTCGTTTGCGATTGTCTTTTTCGTTTCTCATAAAAGTCGGCGATATGGCAAGGATTGGTGTGACTGGCTGAAGCGATATTGTGAATACATTTGAACAGAATCTTTCTAGCGTAGGGATTGCCACGCTTGGTAATGTGTTCCTTAGCGAGGAAGTTGCCAGATTCATAGTGTCTCAGATCAATACCGATAAAGGCATTGATTTGGTTGGCAGACTGAAAACGGCGAATATCTCCCAGTTCACCAATAATACTTGTTGCAGTAGTCTCAGCTATTCCAGGAATAGAGAGCAGAATGTCATATTCAGGTAATGGCTGAGCTAGTTCCACCATTTGGTCTAGGACAGTTTGTCTCTGTTCAGAAAGCCGAAGCAATTCTTTTGCATAATAACGAACCTCTTCCAGCATTGGAGAGGTTTTCTTGACGGCACAATAAGATTGATTAGCTAGTGCTATCAGCTTCTCAGCTAAATACGCCACACGCTTGTCAGAAATCCGTTTTGAGGTGGACTGACGAATGCTCTCTAAGAGTTCGTCCTTGCTTAAATCAAGCACGAAGTCCTTGTAAGGAAACGCAGTAACTAAGTTCCAGTATTGTTCCCCAGTTGGCTTTGATAAGACAGTCTCTATCTCTGGAAACGTGACTTGCAAGACCTTGTGCAGACGGTTTTTAGCTCGAACGATGTCCTCAGTTAAGTTCTGATAGAAGCGACTTAAATCTCGCAGTTCTTGATAGACTTCTTCTTGGACATAAGTGGGTTTACGATTCAGCACAAATTGAGATTGAGCCAGTTTTTCAGCGTCAATTTGATCTGTTTTCCTCACACGCAAGCTATCCAGTTGCTTCTTAGCTTCTAAGGGATTAAGCCTTGTATAAGCATAGCCATTATCTTCTAGAAAAGTTTGGAGACGGCGAGAATAGACACCTGTTGCTTCAAAGATGATTTCTGGCTTATGGACGGTTTTCAAATCGCCAAGTAGCCGAGCAAAGCCGATGGCGTCATTGGACATGGTATAGCCATGAACTTTCTCACCATTGACTAGAATGGCCACTTCTGAACTTGCCTTACTCACATCAATCCCAAAAACTGCACGCATGATATTACCTCTTTGTCTTGAATGATTCCTTGTTTTAGTGATGTCATTTTCAATACTCGACGTCTGGCGTCCCACATACTTTGATAACATTCTTTCTAAAACAGGTGTCTTGCCAGTTTTTGATGCGACGTCTAGCGTCAAAAGAGTTCTCGACTTAACAAGACACCTCTACTTTAACATAAAGAAAAAGTAGTGACTACTCTCTCCCGTCGGAGATTTCCTCACTACTAATCTTAGTATGTTTTTGATAATTTGAATTATTTTATGCTTTATCGGATGAGGATAGTAACGAAAAGTACCAGCTTTTCTCAAAATATACCCATTAAAATTTTGCTTAAAGCGAAGAACACCATCCGAGCCATCGAATAAGCCTGTAATCCCTAAGAAATTATAAAACTTGATAGATTTTTTTATTGCCTTCTTCATTGCGAATTCTTGTAAAACGATTGGAGCATAGAAACTACTGAACTCCTCAAGTGAACCACTAAATAAATACACCAATTCTTGTTTAGTATATATAAACAAACTAGCAGCAATATCTATATCAGATGTCCCATATTTGTTAATCCAGTGTTCAGCATTTTGTTTTCGTTGCTCAAAACTCTCTATTTGACTTTCAATTTCGCGTAGTTCATTCCCTTTTTTTCTAGATTTCGGATTTATACTCAAATCTTGCACTAAATTCTCTGCTATTTTTTTCAATTTATCTTCTTGAGAATGTAATAAATCTAGATAGGTAGTCAGATTCAAACTTGCAATTAAGAAATCCGCTCCATCACTAAATGTATCAAATAGATCTTGATAATATTCTAACGGTTTATCTGTATAATCTCTTCTGTTTGAAGTAGTTTCTGTTATAGCTTTAAATCGCGGTAGTTCATCCTTTGTTAATCTAATAATTTTCAGTCCAAAGCTATTAGCCTTCTTACTAAGAACTTTCCCTTTTTTACTAAAGGAGGATACTAAGGTATCTTCAGTAATCCCCTCCAAATCCTTCACATAATGCCAAACCGGCTCTCCATTTGGATAACCTGTTTGTAAGCCATCATGTTTAAATCCAACTTGCACCATCTTCTCAATTAGTTGAGTATCTGCTTCACTAATTGGATTCCCTACACTATCAAAGAGTTGATAGGTTTGGGAAGGCTTGACCACCAATTCAAGTACGCCTTCACGCTTAGCATAGTTTTTTAAAGATTGATAAAATTCCTCTAAATAAGCATCATCGGTAACCAGCGGTCCAGAATTCAATTCCATATACAAACCACCAGCCATCTTCTTACAGAAAAGCAAAGTAGAAATAACGATTTCTGATTGTGAATTTTTAAAACCAGCATAGCGAACATCATATCCTCGCTTGGATAGTAATCCGGCCATCTCAATAGATTGAAAAAATGATTTTTCATTTACTTGTTCACAATGCTTTAAAAATTCTTCTTTAGTTATTTGACAAAAAGTCATTATTTTTTCTTCCTTAATTTTTTTCTAATTTCCAGTAAAACTTGAAAAATCTTATATAATATTGGCGAAACAATAAGATCGAATTCGCCGATATACTCTTCTACTACTGGATTCAAATGTGATTTAAAGTGATAAAGGCCTCCGTCTAAAGTTGGCTCTATTCCTCCTAAATTTTGCCATTTCACACCTCGTTCGAATGCACACTTTGCTGTCTCCACCCATGTTAGTAAAGCAGGCTGATAATGTTTAAACTTTTCATCCATACCAGCATAGATATTTTCAGATGTTCCTGCAAAATCAATTGTCAAAGTACCAGCCAATGGAACTAACTTACTCCCGTTACGAATCAGAGAATGTATCATTTCTAATTCTGTATTTATTCTTCGGGTTTCTTTTTTATAATTTTCAATCTTCGATTGTCTCGTAGTGGAGGTGAAAGTCATGGCTTCTTTTACTAATTTTTCTTCAAGATAAGATAACTGTTCATATCTCTTTGCTAAATCCAAATAGGCAACTACAATATAAGAATTTTCTGGATAGGCATTCAATATTTTTTGATAATACTCTCTCCCCCGCAAGCGAATAGATTTGCGCTCCTCAGTCTTTTTTAATAGCTCTGAAAAATCTCTTAACAATTCCTCACGACCAATTCGAATCTCAATACCTTTATTACGCGCCGACCGAATATTTTGTCGAACTCGTTTATTTAGTGATTCCTCTGAGAAGGATTCGCTATACAATACTGCATGACAAGTAGGTTGGATTGTAGCCGACATGGTCTGCACTCGACCAGACCAAATACCTCCCAAATCAACAATCCTATCTTTGACGGCAAGTACATTTAATTCTTCTTCCCTATCTCCTGTTATAGTTTTACTAGATAGTCGAATAAATGGATCGAATTTTATAACAACACTGCGTTCTCGCAGGGCAAATTCTTTAATGGACTTAAATACAAATGATACTAATTCAGCATCTTCATAATCCATTACAGGACCTCTAGGTATATAAATCATCGTAAAACCAAATGGTACTACCAACCTTCTGATAAGAAGAGAAGCAACTGCCACTAATTTCCCATCTTTAAAAAAGCCTAGTCTCTCATTTCGCCACTCACTTTTTACGGTTGCCCACTGACTGCTCTGCAAGAGATTGGCCTGTGGTGATTGTTTTACAAATGAATCATGTTCCTCAGCAGAAATGCCTATTTTATAAGTGTAAAACATTGATTATTCCCCTTGCTCATAATTACTTTTAACGCTAATTAGGAAGGGCTTGCCCGTAGTGTCAAGCCCTGCTATACTAGTATAGCAGTCGATTTTGTCAAGTATTTTGTCCTGTTTTCAGTAAAAAAAGCCTAGTTTTCACTAGACTTTTCTTATTTATTTTACACAATAAATCGCAATCGCTTGACTGACAAAGGACGCTGTACCTTCTCCTCCCACTTGATCAATAAATTGAGTAAACCGGTTATCTGCAATATACATTTGTCCTAGACTTGCTAGAATTTCATTGGTACAATTATAAAAATTCTCACTAATATAAGCTTTAAGAACCTCTACTTGTTTCTGAACTTTAGAATCATCAGCTGATAAATTCTTCATTTTTCCAAATTCCATCATAATACCAGATATTTCTGAACTTATCTGAGCAAACCCTTCCTGATTTGTCTTAGCAGAAAATTCCTGAAAAGCTACGGTATTACCCCATCTTTCTTTAGCTTCCTCCTGGAAAGCCAACAAATCCGACTTATCAAACACTTCAAAATTCATGTAATTTTCTCCCTTCTGCTGTAAAGACTTGGCATGCTTTATGACTTTTTCCAAGTGTTTCTTTTTCAACTCCAGTAATCTAATCTGGTCTTTCAAAGCCGCTTCTCTGTCATACGCCGCATTCCCTACAATTTTTTTATTTCTTTGAGAGGAAATTCCAATTCACGAAAAAGTAAGATTTCTTGCAACTTTTCAAACGCCTCATTATCATAATAACGATATCTGTTTTCCGCAATAAAACTAGGTGTCAGCAAATTTATTTCATCGTAATAATGAAGTGTGCGCACACTGATACCTGAAAGTTGACTCACTTCCTTAACTGTTTTCATGGAAAATCTCCTCTCTATAATCAGTATAAGGGGTAACGTAAGGTGAGAGTCAAGGGAAATATTACATTTTTTTCAGCTGGTTGTCCACAATAGCAATCTTATTTTCCTGGCACCATTCCAGTACAAGTTCTTTGTAACATTGTGTTTCAAAGGCATACCATTCTTCCAAACGGTAACATCTCTCTAACTCATTCTTAAAACGTCTAAAAGCACCGCGCCCTCGAATAGCTCGAAATAGACGGCCAGACAAGTCTCCATCAGTCAAATCAGAAATATAGAGCTCCATAAATGTGTAGGGATTGAAGTCATAATAGGTCGGCAGCCGTACGAACCTTCCCGTCACATCCTCCTCAATCTCTTCTTCTAAACCTTCACAGGATTCAAGCCCCGTTTCCTCAACAGACAGATAGACTAATTCATCTAAATAGCTATCATAATAGTACCTATCACCTTGACTAATCATCTGCAACGAATCAACCACATCTTGAAACCAAACTGCCATATCCTACCACCTCACTGCATCTAATTCCTCTATCATGGCTTTGCGTCGCGGATACTGGACTTTCCACGAAGTGCGAAGACTTGTACTCACCACTTTCCCATCAGGTAAACCTGCAATTTTTACCAAATACCCTGCCAACTGACGATAGCGGCTTCGACTACTAGCCACATCCATCTGCTGACAAAGAGCTTGAGCGTAGGCATCTCGTAATTGCTCAGGCAGTTTCTCTGATAAATAGTCTTCAAATCGATCCAAATTTTCTAAGAACCAGTAACTTGCTGTAATGCGGTCCAATAATTCCTGCGGTCGGTCTGCCAATTGCAACAATTTCAACTGCTGTGACCGGAAACGACCATCCTCCAGCAAATCATCTAAGTAGCTCTGCCATTCTTCCCTAGAAACATAGTCCCGTAACTCCTCTACCAGCTCCAAATCAGTATCACCAGCAGAGAAAATCATCTCCAGCAATTCTTCTCTGACCTTGTCATCCTGCCCCTGAGACCGGTAGATGTCCCGTAACTGCTGGCTATAATCCGACACCAGTCCCCTATACTGGGCATCCAGGCGCTTACTTTCCTGCAAGAGGTGAACGGCACGGTCTAGATGCTGATTTGCTACAGCCTGGGCAATGGCTAGTTTACGAAGTCCAGCCACCTCCCAATGATTGGCCTGGAAGGTCAACAAGTCTGCCTCACTAGAGTCCAACTGAACCAACAACCTGTAACAGAGCAAGGCAAATCGGTCACGACGGAATTTCCATGACCAAGAGGACTGGTCTCCTTCTTCTATCGCCTGCAAAACAGCTTGAAAATAGGTCAATTTCTGCTCAAGGAAGGTTTCTTCTTGAAACTCCATTTCCACAAATTCCATGAGAAGATCTTCTGCAACCTCATAGCCACTTAGCTGTTCTAAGCACCAGTCTAGTAATTCTTGGACAATCTTATCCGGAGCTACAGTCAATAAATTCTGCCAGTAGCCAGCAAGTCTATACAGCAGACTACCAGTCGTTCCATTGGAATCATCCAACTCTTGCTGGCAAATCTGGTGATAGAAGGCATCTGATACAGCCAAGAAATTCGCATACTCACACCTATCCAGCAAAGGCTGGAGATACTGATGCATGGCCTTTTCCACGGCCCGTTCGTAATCCCTAGTCTGCCTATACTCTATAAACCCCATACGCCTGTCCTCAAAGGGACGGCCGAGGTCTCTGATTTCCTTCATCACATTTTCCACTTGCTGAGGTGTTAACTGGGCAGAGAAACGCAGTTGTAGCCGATTGGCTAGTTCCCTATCTTCTTGGGCTAATTCAAGAACAACAGCCCGTAGTTGCTCAACTGTCAGTTTATCCAGGAGCTGGGCAAGTGACACATCTTTGCCCTCAAGAGCTGGCTGGCTATCTAATTCAGAAATAGCAAACAAGACTGCTGCCATATGCTTGCAGTGGTTCATTTCTTGAGCATATGGACACTCACACCACATATTGACCAGCTGACCGTGCTCAAAGCTAATCTCCACCTCATAGACTTGACCACCAATAACGTGTGCATTGTAGCCATCACCCACCTCTTCAAGCCCTTGAACAGCATCGTCTAAAAATAAACTGCAACCCCTATCTACAATGTGAGGCTTAAAATAGTCCATCCAATTTTTCATGATTTATTTCCTTTGATTTTTCTACTTAAATTATACAAAAAAAATAGGAAGTTTTTCAAGTCAACGACAAAAACTTCCCATTCTTTATTGCATTCATCTCACTCCACCCTCATTGGCACGCGCCCATAGGTCTGCTCTGCCATTGCGTCAGCGCCCAGTTGATAGACCGCATCCGCCTGCTGGGTCAGGCTGTCCCAGGGCTCTTTGCCGATCCGCGTCACCAGGTCCACCCGCTCCTTGACGGTCTTGAGATAGGCCTGACCTCGAGCTGAAAAGCCCAATACATGGACCGCATCTGGCAAGGGAGTTTCCACCGCATTGACCAGGATATAGGTCAGCACCCGCCGCACCCGCGCCTTGGTGTAGCGCTTGGTCGCAACAGCATCCACTAGCTCCTCGACGGTCGCTACGCTCCCAGTAGCAGAGCGGATACGACTGGCTAGTTCTTCGTTGACCTGAAAGACCTGACTGAGAGCTCGGTGGGTCGCAATCTGATAGCGGAGCAGGGGAAAATAATTTCTCCAGCTTACCTTGGTCGCCTCCTCAAAGAGACTGGCAGACGGTAAAAAGTCACGCACCAAGTCCAATTGGTCAGCACCCTTTCGAATAGCTGTCGCCGAGGCGTAGGTCGTTTCCACCTCTTCCGAGTGAAAACCAGCTCCCTGCCGTTGAACAGGGCTGAGCTGAATGCCTGTTCCAGCCACCGCCTTAGCATAAGCCAAGGCCAGAATATGGTTGGGCGTATCACCTGTGAAGGTTAGACCCGCAAACGCCTGCCACATAGCCTGGGTCTTCTGTGGATAAGAGAGATTGTCTGGCAAGTTTTTCACAAAATTTTCCATCTCTTCCGACTTATCCACATAGATATTCGCAATCTTTTGGTAATCCAGCATTTCTTCCGTACCGAAAACCAGTTTTTCCACACCCAGCTTGTGTAAAATGCTGATGGCTCCCTTGGCAAAATGGTCAGCCGACTGGACAGACACCAAAAAGGGCATCTCGACAACAAGATCTGCCCCGTGTTCCAAAGCCATCTGAGCCCGTGTCCACTTATCCACAATAGCTGGCTCACCCCGTTGCATAAAATTGCCAGACATAACCACGATTTTCAACCCCTCAGCCTGCTCCAGCAAGTACTTATGTCCCGTATGAAAAGGATTGTATTCCGCTATTATCCCTGAAATCATGCCTTGACCGCCTTGAAAAACCACCGCTGGCTAGTTTCTGTCGGCGCTTCATCTTCAAAGTCCGCAAAGACTTCCACAGAAGCAAATCCAGCTTCTTTCAATAATTCCACATAAGTTTCAATCGGATAGGTCCGCTCTTCATGCACTTCATCCCGACGGATAAACCGCTCCTCTTGACTGTCCTCATCTTTGACAAAGAAGGTCAATTCATGAACAATGGAATACTCACGCTCACCTTCATAGGTGTCCCAGACAAAGGCAAAATCCTCGTAGTTTTCATGGTAGCTATAGCCTGCAAACACTTCCTCCATTTGATAGATGGAGTGAACGTCAAAAAGGAAGGTCCCGCCTGTATTGAGAACAGAGTGAACGCCCTCAAAAACCCGCAAAACAGCTGCTTGGTCCGCCATGTAGCAAAGGCTGTCCGAGTAACAGGTCACCGCATCAAAATCTCCAACACCTTCCAGAGCCATCATATCTGCCTGGGCCAATTCTATCATGACACCAGCAGCTTCTGCTTTTTTCTGGGCCAATTCCAACATTTCATAGGACAGGTCAAGACCTGTCACTTCAAAGCCCTTTTGAGCAAAACGTACAGCCTGAATCCCTGTCCCACAGGCCAATTCTAAAATTGTCTTGGTGTCTTGTGGCAAGTTCCGCAAGCTAAAATCTGTCCATTTATCATACAAGCTGTCGTCCATGATTTCATCATAGACCGCCGCAAAGGTTTCATAAGTTGCCATATTTTTCCTTTCATAAAAAGCAGCCAATCGACTGCTTCATTAACTCATGCTGTGTTCAAGAAGTCATAGTTTTGAGTTGTTAACAAACTCTTTTTGACTAGTCGAGTTCTCTCCCGCTTCCACTATTCCTTTTCTAAAAAGTCTGCGACTTCCAAAAAGCTGCCTTCATGCCATAATTTTTCAAGGTTGTAGAGGTCACGCATTTCTTCTGAGAAGATATGAACGACAACGCCTCCAAGGTCCAAAAGAACCCAGCCACCGTTACTATCGCCTTCTACACGGCTACCCTTGATTCCAACTTCCGCTACCTTTTCACGGATGTTTTCCGCAATAGCCTCCAACTGGCGACTGTTCATGGAGCTGGCAATCACAAAGTAGTCTGTCAGACTGGTCACGCCTTGAACATCAATTACAACAAGGTCCTCAGCTCGCTTGTCATCAGCAGCCTGAACCACAACTTTTACTAAATCTAGTTCTTTCATGTTATCCTCTAATTATATTTTCTAATGTATCTACCTGGGCAAAATTCCATGACCTGATGTTTTGGTAGTGGTCAATCAAGTCTTTGGCATCCAATTTGCCTGAATAACCTGTCGTCGTTCCGTCCTGAAGCACAGCTACCTTGTAGCCTAGTTCATAAGCTACTTTAATCGTCGTATCAATGCAAAAATTGGTCGCCATGCCCATGATAATGAGCTGCTCAATTCCCTTTTCCTGCAAATAAGCATGAAGCCCCGTTTCCTTGAAGGCACTGTTAAAGGTCTTATCGAAAATCTTCTCGCTAGCTAAGGGTGCAACAATTGAGTGAATTTCCCAGTCGGCAGTCCCCTTGACCAATTCCTGATCATGATGGCGGACATGAATGACTTCTAGCCCCGCTTGACGGGCTTGTGCAAGGCTATCTTGCCAGAGGGCTAATCGCTCTTCAATGGCATAAGGTTTTTCCTTCACTAGAAGGTTCTGAATGTCAATGACTAACAATGCAGATTTCATAGCTTAACACCAGGCGTTTCCAAACGAAAGACCAATTCCCTTTCTTCTTCAACATCTAAGACAAAACCATTTTTCTCCAAGAGATAAGCCATTTTCTGATTGCCCTTGACATAGGCTGCAATCAAATGGTCGCAGACAGGGTGTGACTGAGCCATTGCTATTACGACCTCCAAAGCAGCCTGGCCATAGCCCCTTCCTTGAAACTCTTGGCCAATCATAAATCGCCAGAGCATATACTGCTGGATGTCTTCATCAATGTCAATCAAGGCAAAACCGACCACCTGTTCATCTACCCAGATGGCATAAGGGAAAACATCCCCGTTTTCTCTGTAAAGCCAAGCGTCAGCGAGTGAACGCACATTGGGAGCCACGAAGCCCTTGTCCTCCTCGGCTACTGTCAAGTCTAAGACTGCTTGATAGGAAATCTCATCCACAGGTTTTAATGTAATCATCTCTACTCCTTCAACCAAACAACATAGCCATTATAGGTTTCCAAAGTTTGTGGATAAATGGGAAGCCCCTTCTTGGCTAAGTAGGAAATGGTTTGGGCAGTTTCATAGGCTACTGCCTTGTCCAAGGACTCTTTTGCGATACGACGTGCCTCTTCCACCCCGGGAAAATCCCGATTGGGTTCGATGTAGTCCGCCACATAGAGCACCTTGTCCAGCAAGGTCATCTGTCCTGCACCAATGGTGTGGCGTTGAATGGCTTGGAAGATTTCCTCATCTTCCAAACCAAAATCTTCTGCGATTTTATAGGCCCCAACCACACCGTGCCAGATGTTATTATCCCAGTTGAGCAGGTCCCTATCCAAATCATACTTGGCAATCAAGTCCAGAAAGACTTGGTCTTCCACTTCCTTGGCATAGTCATGCAAAAGCGCAGCCAGACTGGCTTTTTTCGGATCACAGCCGTATCGATCTGCCAAGGCAAGTGCTGCCTGCTCCACACCCAAGACGTGTTGGAAGCGTGCTGGCTTCATGGCCGCACGGATTTTTTCCAAAAGATCCTGACGGTCAAATGTCAAATCTGCTGCAATCATTGGTAAAGTCCTTTTTCTTCGATATAGTCCAGAACTTCATGAGGCACCATAAAATTCGGTACCCGTCCTTGCTTGATAAAGTTCCGTACCATGCTGGATGAAATGTCCATCAAGGGCACATCTACCCAGATAACCGGATAGGACGTCCCCGCCTTGTAGCGAGGACGCTGGACACCAACAAACTGCACCATCTGGACCAATTCATCAATCCTGTGCCATTTTGGAAGGTAGTCTACCATATCTGCACCGATGATAAAATAATAATCCGTATCAGGATTTTTTTCTTTCAACAATTTCATTGTGTCGTAGGTATAGCTGACACCACGGCGTTCCAGTTCAATGGTTTCAATCCCCAAGCCGTCAATACCTGCAATAGCCATCTTGAGCATGGAATAGCGATGGTATTCGTCAATGGTTTCTTTTTTATCCACATGAGGCGGAATGAATTCTGGCATGAGCAAGACTTCATCCAGCTTCAACTGTTGACGGACCTGGTCTGCCACAATCAAGTGAGCATTGTGAACAGGGTTAAAATTCCCTCCCAGAATCCCCACTTGTTTGCGATTGGTTTCTTTCTTTTCAACCTCTAATTCAACCTTGGTAAAGGGTGTTAAGAGTTCAATAGCCATAGGCTCTCCTTCTTAGATTTCTTTGACCTGTTTGGAAATTTTACGGTTCTCTTTCTTGCTAGATTGTTTGAATAAAATCAAGATGCGACCGATTTTTTGGACCGTATCCACACCGATTTCTTCTTCCAAGATTTCAGCTACTTCGTGGATGTTTTCATCCGTATTTTGTAGCAAGGTCACCTTGATCAATTCACGCGCGTCCAGCGCCTGACGAACACTGGTTTTAATCTGGTCATTGAGACCATTTTTCCCAATCTGAATGATGGGTTTGAGACTATGTGCCTGACTGTTCAAAAAGGCACGTTGTTTTGAAGTTAATGACATCTATTTTTCCTATGTTTCTATATTTATTGGCTAACAAATGTAACCAGCACACCCATCTAAATTATCGTCTTGCGAATCACCACATCCACACCCTTAGGTGCCCAGGCAGCAATCTTGGCCTTTTCATTGACACGAATCCAACCAAGACCTGAGAAGACCACATCCGTCTTCTCGTTGATGGTAAATTCATGGCGGACCAATTCAGGAAATTCTTTCAATTCCTTGCTGGTTGGTGGCGCTAAAAGTGAGCCCGCATGTTTCTGATAAAACTCACTAGCTCCCTGCAGTTTGGTGCGGTGGAGTTGGAGCTCATTGTCAAAGAAGGCCGTAAAGCCTTGGCGTTCACCAGCCACAAAGTCAAATCGTCCCAGACCAGCCAAGAACAAGGTTTGTTCTGGATTGAGCTGATAGGTCTTTGGCTTGATTTCCTTGCGAGGGCTGATGTACTTGAGGTTTTTAGCCGTCAAATAATGGGCCATCTGGTGACGATGGATAATTCCTGGCGTATCATAGATGTATGAACCATCGTCCAGAGGAATTTCAATCTTATCCAGCGTTGTTCCAGGGAAACGTGAAGTCGTTATGACATCCTTGTCCCCTGTGATTTCTTGAATAATAGCGTTAATCAAGGTTGACTTGCCGACGTTGGTCACGCCGACCACATAGACATCCCGTCCCTTGCGGTGTTGTTCAATCTTTTCAATCAAGTCCTTGATAGCCTGCTTGTTTTGGGCTGAAGTCAAGACAACATCAACTGGTCGCATGCCGATTTCATGTGCCCGCTCAGTCAACCACTGAGTAACCTTGCCTGTCTTGACAGACTTGGGTAAAATGTCCTGCTTGTTGCCGACCAAAAGCACGTCATTTCCAGAAATAAAGCGAGGTAGACCTGGAATAACCGATCCATTGAAGTCAAAAATATCAATGACATTGACCACCAAGGCATCACTTTCTCCTACGCTATGGAGGAGTTTCAGGAAATCGTCATCCGAGATATTGACATCTGAAATCTCATTGTGATGGCGCAAACGGAAACAACGTTGGCAGTAGAGTTGCCCTGTTTCCAAGCCTTTTTCTAGGGCTGATTGAGGTGTAAATCCAGCGACAGCCTTGTCTAGCGTCTGAATCTGGGCACCACAGCCGATACAAAATAATTCTTCCACTTACATCTCCCTCTTGTAGTCTATCGCTCCATATTTAGCGATGATTTTTTTCATGGTCCGTCGCTCACGCCAACGGTTAATCTGCGTATTGATAGAGTCCGTCTTTATCAAGGGTTTGACCAAGACAGACTTGAGACCAGCTCGCTTAGCAGCCCGAATATCTGTCATCAACTGATCCCCAATCATAACCACCTCATGCGGCTGGACATCAAAGCGTTTCAAAGCACGGTTAATCCCAAAGGTGAAGGGCTTGAGAGCGAAGGCTTCAAATTCAATCCCAAAAGGTGCAACTGCTCGCTTGACCCGCTCGTATTTGTTGTTGGAAACCACCACAACGGGAATGCCTGCGGCCTGTAAATCCTGTAACCACTGGCGCATCTCTGGCGTACCATCGGGATTGTTCCAAGCAATCAAGGTATTATCCAAGTCAACAAACACTACTTTTATGCCATGTTTTTTCAAGCTTTCGACGGTCACGTCATAAGCCTTTTCCAAGGCAAAATCCGGCATGTAATTTTCTAAACTCACTGTCGTCTCCAAAGTTTTTTATCAGACAATTATACCATTTTTCTAGTAAAAAAGCGAATAGATAGCCAAAAGGAAAACACCCGGTGGAACCGAGTGCCTATTCTACGAACCTATTTACCTTCTAAAATCCAATCCTTAGGAATGAAAATCATATGGGTCAACAACCAATCAATATCCAGTGAATATTTCGAGAAGGCAAACCCAATTTCCTCAACACCAGAATCATCCTCATCCATGCCTAAAATCGTCGTCGCATGACCATAGTTCGCATGACTATCATCAAAGAGGCGCCAAATCAAAGCCTTGTAAACCAATTTTTTGGCATCATAAAGCGTATAAGTCTCTCGATATTCTGAAAAGGCTAGACAGTCCTTGCCTTTGGGTTCGACACCCTTAAGTTGAGCAATAGCAATCAAGCTATCATAGTTGTGATAACGGAGGGAGCTACTCAAGGATTGAGCCAAACTAACCGCATAATCCAAGGCCAAATCACTCACCTCCACAGCCACAGTTCCCAACTGTTCCCGCAATGGATTGAGCAAATTCGCAGCAAAGCGAGCTAACTCTTCACGGATCTCTTGAGGCAAATTCTCTATATCTTCCAGAATAATCTCCCTATCCTGCTCAGAACCCTTGTAGACATTGATGTCTAGCCCCTGCTCACCCAGTTTTTCCAGTTCAGAATCAAAACCTGTTTTCCCAGCTTGAACATATTGAGCGAGAGTTTCATAGTAACCTTCTGGCAAGATGATACGTTCTAAGTTATCAGCTCTTTCAATGATTGTCATAGATTTCTTCCCCCCTATGTTTGATATTCTTATTGTAACAAGATAAGGGGAAATTGTAAACCTTTTCAACTTTTATTACATATTTACACCAAGTATATGAATACAAGTAATTCATAGCTACCAAAACAAACGGGTTCCATGAACCTGGTCAACTGGCAATTTTTCTAACAAATCAGGTACATTGTCCACCGTCAAGCCACCACCAATCAAGATTTCAATTTTACCTTGTGCATAGGCGACAATTTCCTGTAACCATTCCACATTGTTCAAGGCAGACCCCGTCAAACTGCCTCTTGTCAAAATCCGTGTCACACCATGAGCTGCCAGCCAATCAAGAGCCTCGAATTGGCGTTCGCGAGGAATTTGGTCAAAAGCCATGTGAAAGACAATCTGACAGTCCTGCGAAACAGCAAACAGTCTTTCCAAGGCTGGTTCGTCCAACCAATTTTCCTCGGTTAACAAACCATAAACCAGACCATCTGACCCCAGTTCAATCGCTGCTTTACAATCTTCAACCATCATTTCAACCTCTGCCTCATCATAGCAAAAATCTCCACCGCGAGGGCGAATCATGGTCATGACTGTTGCATCCTGCTCATGCGCCAGTTGACAAACATATTTGATTACAGCATAACTCGGTGTCGTCCCCCCGACTGCCAAATTATCGCAAAGTTCAATCCGTTGGGCCCCCATTGAGATAGCTTTAGCAACATCTATATGGTTTTCAGAACAAAATTCTTTTATCATGGTCATTCCTCTCGAAGTCTTTTTCTTAAGTATAACAAAAAAGAGTATATTAACCAATACTCTTTTCAGAAATAACGACATCCTTTAATGATATGAGAAGGACTGCTGATAAAATCAGGGCCATGCCCAGAAAATCAATCGGATAAAAACGTTCATTGACCAACCAGACCGCAAAAAATACGGAGGCGATTGGCTCGATAGAAGCTAATAGACTTCCATTTACCGGACCAACCATACTGACCCCTTTGAGAAAGGCCGTATAAGCAAATATGGTTCCGACTCCGACAATCCCCAGTAAGCCCAATAGACTACCACCATCAAGCGGTAGATTGCCCTGCCAAGTTTGTAAGCCAAGCGTAACCACAAAGCCGCCCATCAGCATGCCCAGCCCTATCACCACCATACTGCCGTTTTGACGAATCAGTTTTCCTGGCAAAATAATATAGAGTGCATAGGTAAAGGCAGAGAAGATTCCCCAGAACAAACCAATTGGTGTCACAGCCAACTCATCCAATTTGCCATGAGTTGCAATTAAAAATGTACCTGCTACAGCCAAAACAATCGATACCAACTCAATTCCTGATGGCTTTTCCCTATTTTTCAAACAAGTATAGGCCAATACCAAGACAGGACAAAGATATTGTAAAACCGTAGCTGTTCCAGCATTTGTATAGTAAATCGCTTGAAGGTAGGCCATTTGATTGAGTACCAAACCAAGCATGGCAAAGACAAAAATGCCCAACAAAGCCTGTTTGCTCTTTAAGACCCTAATCAACTGCTCTCTGGCTGTTATATAGGCTAGCCCGAGCAGGAAAACACCGGATACCATCAACCGAAGGGAGGTAATCATATCCACTGATACACCACGTAACATCAAGTACTGCCCACTTACCCCCGAAAGTCCCCAAGCTATCCCTGCAACTAAAGTTATCAAGGTTCCCAATCTTTTTTCTGTCATCCTATCTCCTTCTCACATAGTGAATACTTCCATTATACCAAAAGAGCAGGACACCGTCCCACTCTTTGCTGTCATTATTGTTTGAGACCCACAAACTCTACAAATCGCATAAAGGCTTCCTGTCCTTCTGGAGTACGTTTGTAGACACCTGCATCTTCTAGGACACGGGCAAAGATTTGTCCGACGGATGCTCGAATGACCTCTTCAGCCGTCTCTTCTGTCACAACTGGATGTTCTGCTTTTAAGCTGTCTGCCCAAGGCTGATGATAGTCAGCTACCTGACTAGCTTGACCCAGTAGGTATTTCTTGACTTCAGCCAATTCTGCCTTTAAGCGCGGTGGCAAAATCGCCAAGCCCATGACCTCAATCAAGCCGATGTTTTCTTTCTTGATATGTTGGACGTCTGGGTGTGGATGGTAGATGCCATCTGGAAACTCTTCTGAGGTCTGATTATCGCGGAGAACCAAATCCAGCTCGTACAAGTCCCCTCGTTTCCGAGCAATCGGGGTGATGGTATGATGGGGAGTTCCATCCGTCTCAGCCTTAATCTGAACTCTATCATCTGAGTAGCTCCGCCATTTTTCCAAAATCTTAGTCGCTAAACCAAGAAGCGATGACTTATCTGCGGAACTCAAGCGGATGACCGACATAGGCCACTTGACAATGCCAGCAGATACGGACTCAAAGCCAGCAAAGACCAGCTGGTGCTCAATCGGAGCCTTTTCCATAGCAAAACTGTGCCGCCCACCCTGATAGTGATTGTGGGTCAAGATAGAACCACCCGAGATTGGTAGGTCTGAGTTGGAACCGACAAAATAATTTGGAAAGATGTCCAGCAAGTCCAAGAGCTGCTCAAATGTTCGCGGACTAATAACCATGGGCACATGTTCCTGATTTAGGAAAATAGCATGTTCATTGTAGTAAGCATAGGGTGAATACTGGAAGCCCCACTTTTCTTGACCAAGATCCAAGCGAATAATACGGTGGTTGGCGCGTGCTGGATGGTTAATCCGTCCCTGATAGCCCTCATTTTCCATACAGAGTAGGCATTTGGGATAATTGCTTGCTTCAGCCTTCGTCGCAGCCGCAATAGATTTGGGATCCTTCTCCGGTTTAGACAGATTGATTGTGATTTCCAAATCCCCATACTCTGTTGAAACTGGATAATAGATATTTTTCGCAATCGCAGCCATCTTGATATAGTCATTGCGCTTACTCAAGGCATAAAACTCTGCCACAGCTTGTTCTGGATTTTCCTGATAGGTCTGCCAAAAATCACTATTGACCTGACTTGGACTTGGGGTTATCAAATCCATCAAACAAGCCCCAACCATGTCCTGTTCTTCCAGCACTTCTCCCACAAAACCAGTTCGCACCGCTTGAGCTAGGAGCTCATCCTTGAGTTCAATCAAGTCTGTTAGTTCTGTTTGGACAGTCAAAACTTGGTCCCCAACCAAGGCTAAAACCCGATTTCGCAAGTAGATAGCATCCATTTCCTCAAAATCACTGTTGGCAATAACCTGCTCAACAAAACGATCCACCAATCCAGCCATCATTTCTCCAATCTATTTTCGAGATAAAACGCGAGAGCCTCCAGCAATCTCCGCTACATAGAAGCTTGGTTCATAGCCAACCACTTCAGTATAGGTCTTGCCGACATTTTCCGTGAAGGCTTCAACCTTATCCTTGTGGACAATGGCAATACCACAGCCGCCGAAGCCAGCTCCTGTCATCCGAGCACCAAGAACCCCTTCTTGTTCCCAAGCAGTATGTGCCAAGGTATCCAATTCCAGACCTGTCACTTCATAATCATGCTCCAAAGAAACATGAGAAGCATTGACCAAACGACCAAAGGTTGCCAAATCCCCTTCTTCTAAAGCCTTACGGGCCTGCAAGGTCCGTTGATTTTCTAAGACAGCATGGCGGGCACGCTTGAGGCGGTTTTCATCCTTAATCAAATAACTATATTGATCAAAGGTCCACTCATCCAACTCTCCCAGAGTTTGAATAGTCAAGACTGCATTCAATTCTTCCACTGCTTTTTCACATTCCGCGCGGCGTTCATTGTACTTAGAATCCGCCAATTCACGACGTTTATTGGTGTTCATGATGACAATCACATGGTCACCCAAATCCAGCGGTACCAATTCATATTCAAGCGTATTGGTATCTAGATAAATGGCACGTTGGTCTGCTCCCATACCGATCGCAAACTGGTCCATAATACCAGAATTGACACCGATAAAATGATTTTCCGTCTGCTTACCGATTTTCACTAAATCAAGACGAGTCAACTCAAGACCGTACAATTCTTCTGCGATAATGCCGATCAAGAGTTCCAAGGAAGCTGATGAAGACAAGCCTGAACCATTTGGAATATTACCGTAAACAAAGACTTCCATACCTGTATCAATGCTGTGCCCTGCTTCTTGCAAGAACTTGAGAACACCCTTGGCATAGTTGGTCCAGTTATCTGCCTTATCAAAGACCAGATTGTTCAAGTCCACTTCGATAATCCCAAGTTCTTCAAAGTTTGCGGAATAAAAGCGCAAAACTTGGTCATCACGTCTGCGAGCAGCTCCGTAAGTTCCCAAGGTAATGGCTGCTGGAAAGACATGACCACCATTGTAGTCTGTATGCTCACCAATCAAATTAATCCGACCAGGTGAGAAGAAAGTCGCATCTGCCTCTTGGCCAAACACATCGAGAAAGGCTTGCTTGAGTTGTTCTGTGTTCATAGGAACCTCCTTGATATTGTAATCGTTTTCTTTTATTGTACAACTTAACAATATAAAAGTCAATGTTTTTACTAAAAATTTACTAATTTTAGCATTTGTGCTATACTAGATACAAATAGATAGGAGAATATCATGGTTACCATTAAAGACATCGCTGAAAAGGCTCAATTATCATCCGCCACCATTTCCCGCGTACTCAAGGGCGACCTGACCCTATCCGTCAGCCAAGAAACCCGCGACCGCATTTTCAACTTGGCACAGGACCTGGGCTACACCAAACACCTCAAAAAACAAGCTCCTCAACAAAAAGGCACCATCGGCATTGTCCAATGGTACACTGAAAGCGAAGAGCTAGCCGACCTCTACTACTACTCCATTCGGGCCAGCATCGAGCAGACCGCCAGCCTTCTCGGCTATCAAATCATCCGCTCCTTCAACGACTTGACCAATCCCCTCCTTCAAGGATTGGACGGCATCATCGCGGTTGGTAAGTTTTCTTCTGGGCAAATAGCAGAGCTGACCAACTTGTCTTCCAAGCTGATCTTTGTAGACTCTGATACGCTGACCGAGGGATTCTCCTGCGTCACGACTGACTTTGAACACTCTGTTCAGACAGTTATTGACCACTTCCATTCGCAAGGTTTGACAGACATTGGCCTATTGGTCGGACAGGAAGAAACCACAGACGGACACCAACTGCCAACAGACCCCCGCCTGACTGCCTTTCGTGACTACCTAGACACCTTGGGCATTCTCCAAGAAAATTATATCTACCAAGGAAAGTTCTCCACCCAGTCGGGCTATGAGCTGATGAGCCAGGCTATTGAGGACCTAGGTGACAAGCTACCACCTGCCTTTTTCATGGCAAATGATACCCTGGCAGTCGGTGCCCTGCGTGCTTTACAAGAGCGTCAAATCGCAGTGCCCGATAGAGTCCAACTCATCACCTTTAACGATACAGCCATCACCCGTCAGGTCTATCCTGCCTTGTCTTCTATCAGCGTCTTCACCGAAGAAATGGGGCAAGAAGCCATGCAGCTGCTAGACCGTGTGATTGCTAGTCCGCAGCCCCACCATCCCCGTAAGATTAAACTAGGTACCCAGCTGGTAATACGCGAGAGTTCTGATTGATAAGGAAATCTTCCATCATTCCGTTACTTATATTGAATTTTATACAAGTGGTTTGATACCGAGTACGGCTTTTCAATAAGTATTAAAAATGTTAAACTTCTTGTAAAACTTGTACTAAAATTTGCATAGCACATGCACATAGCCAACATTAACAGATTATTTGCATTTTACAAGTAATCTGTTATAATGGATATAGAAAAAGGAGCTGGACGGCAATCCAGCCCCAAATGTAGAACCGTTAAAAAGACGGTGGCTTAGTTTAGATTATTTAGAAATAACCGTTACTGTCCAAAGTTTGACGGTTATTTCTTTTTGTCATTATCTTTGAAGATTTTATAGCACAAGCCAATCAATGCAATAGCAAAACTACCAAAGCCTAGAATAGTTTGCACAACTTCAAAAGCTGTCAAAAGATGCTACTCCTTTCCGTCAGATTTTGATGAATTGCCCATAGGCATCACCTCACTTTCAGAAAATTCAGAGCCACCGTCTTCACTTTTCTACTCATCTATTATAACATATTTCATTCCCAAAACTTGTTGAAATAGCGTAGTCTTTTCAATAAGTTTTGGGAAGCCAAAAAAATCTTCCTACAACTAAGTAAGAAGATTTTTTTATTTAGTATTGCCTTCTAGCTCTATCAGCATCAGCTCTTGCTTGTGCTGCTCGCATTTGGTCTTGATGGTGTCGTGTTTGTCTTGCACGTTCCTCTGCTATCTGAGCTTGTCGCTTTGTATCAAGCATCTTTCGTCGTGCTTCTTCCTGCTCCGCAGCAGCTCCGTTAAGTAGATCTTTATCAACAGGTACTGATCCGCTTGGTCCCATCGTTCCTAATGTTTTAAACAATTCTCTTTCAATATAGTTAAAAAGCGGTGCTACTAAACGGACAATAAACATTGAAATGTTCCAGTAGGTTTTGAAAATTGTCTTTATAATTTTCATTGTTTAACCCCTACGCTTTCTTCTTGCTCCTGCCAAGCCAAGCGTTGACATCATGGCAAGACCTACCAAGCCTAGAATACTTTCTTGTTCTCCTGTCTGAGGTAGTGCTTTCGCACGTTCTGCACGTGAGTAAGTAATACCTTGTGGTGTGACGGTGACACCTGCTTGTGGGTTCGTCACCACAACCTTACCGTCAACAACCTTCACATCTTGACCTTTGGTAATAGCGTCTTTGACTGCATCAATATTGATAGCTGGTTTTTCAACAGCAGTTGGAGCATCTTTTGGTACTGCAACGATTGTTCCGTCTGGAAGTGTTGCAATCACATTGTCTTTTGCTTTGTCTTCAAGGTCTTTGAGTTTGTTGTACTCTGCTTGAAGTTCTGCCAATTTGCTTTCTTCTGCTGCAAGTTTAGCAGTAACAGTTTCAAGTTTGTTTTGTGCTGTTTCAGCTTTAGCTTGTGCTTCAGTTAGAGCCGCTTGCTTTTCAGTAAGTGTTGCTTGAGCGTTAGCAAGAATTGCTGGTGCTTCAAGATAACCTTTCAACTCAGTAGCAAGTGCTTTTGCTTCTTCAACCAAGCGGTCTTTTTCTGCAAGAAGAGCTGCTTTGTCTTTGTTCAAGCTATCAAGTGTTGCTTGTTGTGTAGCAAGGTTAGCTTTAGCTGTTTCAAGAGCTTCAGCTTTTGCAGTAGCAGTAGCTTGTGCTTGAGCAAGTTCAGCCTTAGCTGTATCAAGTGCAGCTTTCTTAGTTGCCAAATCAGCTGAGAAGTTGTCAACTGCTTTTTGTGCATCTGCCTTGCGAGCCTCAGCGTTTTGAAGAGCAATGGTTGCAAGACGTAGGTTATTTTCTACTACCTGTGTTTGAAGCGGTGTTGCAGTAGCATCAGCAAGAGTTTTCTCTGCTTGAGTTTTCAATTCAAGAGCTTTAGCGTAATCTGAGCTTGCTTTTACAAGATTTGCTTGAGCAGTATCAGATGCGGCTTGTGCTGCTGATTGGTCTGCTTGAGCTTTAGCAAGGGCGGCTTGAAGAGTAGCTGGGTCGTTAGGGTTGGTGATTGTGGTGCCGTCATTTGCCAATACAGCAACGAGCCAGTATTGACCATTGATGTTTGCAATTGAAAGACCGATACCACCGTTAGCATACATGTTTGGAGTCAAGTGATTCCAATTTGATTTGCTGTCATCAAATGATGTTGCAAGGAATGCTTGCCATGCTGCATTTTTGATATCTTCAACAGTTTTAAGAGTGTCAATTGAACCAAGACGTGCAAGGTTTTCAATTGCTCCTGGAATGTGACCAGTTGTTACTGGGTCTGTTCCACGTTGTTTATATTGGTTGGCACGGTTTTGTGCGATTGTGATAGCATTGTCTGTGACAGTCGCAACTGTTTGAATACCAAGTTGTTTACGCAATTGGTTTACAGCATCAACGTAGATGAATGACATATCCAATTGGTTGTCTTTGGTCAAGTTGTTAACATCAACGGCAGATTTTGCGTCATCAGCTCCTACTTTAAGAGTTGAGGCTGAAATTGAATTGAAACCTGAATCTTTCAAGAAATCTGCATTGTCTTCAGATGGGTCTTTTTTCCAGTTATCCAAATCAGATTTGAAGTTTGAATCAACGTTAACTGTTACAACATCAACATTTGCCAAAGCATTTGTTGCAGTTTTAACAGCGTCATTTGTTTGATTGAGTGCGTCAGTTGTTGTTTTAGACTCATCTTGAGCAGCTGTCAATTTTGCTTTTGCTGTATCAACAGCGTCTGATTTTACAGCAACCTCAGTTTCAGCAGCTTTGATTTTTGCATCGCGGTCTGCGTCAGCTTTCTTAGCGTCTTCAAAGGCTTGGGTTGCAGTATCAACGTTAGCGTTAGCATCTGTAACAGCTTCGCTTGCATTATCAAGGTTAGCTTGAGCTTCAGCAAGACCAGTACCAGAAAGGGCGTCTTGTGCTGCTTTTACATCAGCTTCTTTAGCAGTGACAGTAGCATCAGCTGCGTCTTTTTCTGCTTGAGCAGTATCAACAGCAGTTTGAGCGTCTGCGACTTTACCAGTTTGGTCAGCAATTTCAGCGTTGACTTCATCTGTTTCAGTAGCGTTTGCAGCTTGGTCAGCAAGGTTAGCTGTTTGGTCAGCTTGGTTTGCTGCGATGTTTTCTGGTGTTGCGTTTACGGTATTTGCTTCAGCGTCTTTGACAGTTTGGGTTGCAGTATCAACGTCTGCTTGAGCAGTGGTAACGTCTTGGTTAGCTGCATCTGCATCAGTTTGAGCTTGGTTAGCTTCAGCAGCAGTAGCATCAACAACAGCTTGTTGTGCGTCAAGAGCTGGTTTAACATCAGCTGATGTTTTAGGTGTTTCAGCAACAGTTGTTTCCGCTGTTGGTGTTTCAGTTGTAACTGGTGTTTCAACAGTTGATGCCATTAATGATGCTTCAGCTTCTTCATAAGAAGAATAAGTTTCATTTGGTACAGATTTTACAATTTCACCTGTAGCATTGTTGACAGTTTGCCATTCACCAGTAACACGGTTTAATTGAATTCCATATTGTGTATTTGCTGATACGTTAGACGCACCAACGGTTGCAAGGGTGATAGCAGCACCTGTTGCTAGAGTTTTAAGTGTTTTTTTGTTCATAGTTTTCTCCTGAGTTGCTGTTAGGATTGGTTTGACTGTAAAGTCAAACCTTGATATATGTAGTATATCAAGCGATTTGTGCTCTATATTTTTAAAGTATACCATAAACTTCCTTACAATTATTTCTATAGAAAACTATAGGTTCAATATTGCAAAATAGCATCGAAAAACAATGTATTTTTTTTTTTGAACCCATAGGTCATCTTTTTGTAGATTTTTATCCTAGTTTTAAGTATACTAATCTAAAAAAAGATTGAAAGGAACATTATGTCGAATCTATACCCGTTTGGACCAACCTTTAAACAATTACGAGAGAAAAGAGGGCTCAGCTTAAAAGAGGCTGCTTCTACGATTGTATCACCGCAATTTCTGAGTCGTTTTGAAAAGGGAGAGAAGGGAATTTCCCTTGAAAACTTTAACCGTTTATTGATTGTGCTCGGCTTAGAATGGAAGGACTTTGCAGCTGCATTTGCAGATAATGGCGGAGATTGCATAGAATTTCCTGCTTACGAATTTTCCAAACATATCACAAATGAAGAAGACATATTTCGCTATCTTCCTGAATACGAAAAATTATTTGATCGATACCTAACTGACAATCCTACACAGGCAGACATATTATTAAAGATAATCAAGCTTGGTCATTATCCAACGATTGCGAAGTCAGAAGAAACCGTCGAAAAAATCCAGCCTGTTATCAATCACCTGATGAAGCTTGAGACCTTTACTAGTTCCGAGCTGGAATTATACTGTCGTATCGTCAATCACTGTCCCCTCGAATTGGTGGAGCACATGTCCAAACAGCTTCTGGTTATGTACAAACAAAGTGCAGATACGGACACCTATATTCGTATTTTAAATGGACTGACCTTCACAGCCAAACACTTTTCCGAACAAGGGTATCATCTAAGGGCTGATAACATTATTAAAGAAGTGAAAAAGCTTCAAACATTTGAACGTGGTTATTTAGCTATACCTCTCATGTTCCTTGAGGTAGAACATATCTACAATCAATTCCGCTGGAATAAGACTGAAGCTATCGAACTCGCTAAAAATATGTTAAATTACTTGGAAAGTGCTAAATTTATTGACCAAAATTATTATTCGAATTTCATCAAAGCCTTTATCTACAACTGTCATAAATTAAATAAAACAGGCGAAGACCTATTTTAACGTTAAAGTAAGTTCTAGTCTGGCACAAAAACTATAAATCAGACTAATACAAAAAATAAGGCAGAACCTACTACGAAAGCTTGACATAAACTAGGTAAAGTAAGCTAATCACTAAAATTAACAGATTATTTGTATTTTATAAGTAATCTGATATAATAGAGATAGAAAAGGGGTTGGTCTGCAAACCAACCCCATGTAGAACCGTTTAAGACGGTGACCATATATTAGACTATAACTCGTCCAACAACTCGATCAAAAGTGGGGACGGGTTATTTTTTATCACCATCTTTGAAGATTTTATAGCACAAGCCAATCAATGCAATAGTAAAACTACCAAAGCCTAGAATAGTTTGCACAACTTCAAAAGCTGTCAAAAGATGCTCCTCCTTTCCGTCAGATTTTGATGAATTGCCCATAGGCATCACCTCACTTTCAGAAAATCAAGAGCCACCGTCTTCACTTTTCTACCCATCTAGTATAACATATTCATTCCTAAAAATTATTGGAATAGTGCAATATTCCCGAAATCTTTGAGAAACCATAAAAAAATTACAACTCTTCTATAGTGATGATATTTTTTCATTTTATACTCAATGAAAATCAAAATCAGACTAGCTCCAAAGGTTTGGGGAACCTTTGGAGGTTGGAGATAGAGCGAACGTAGTTCGTTTCTACTCAGCAGATAGAACCCTGTTACTATTTTGTTTCAAGGTAACAGGCTGAAAGGCTCCACTGGAGCCTTTCACTCATCAAATCAAGTCAACAACATCTGATTTTGATTTTCGAAGAGTATTAGCTAACTATCCTTTAACAGTCAATGCTCGCGCTACCTTCTAATACTTTATACCGTTTTTTAAATATAGCATAAAAATAAGATAGAAGCACCTAGTTTACAAGTAACAGTAAAAACCGCTAAGATACAAACATCCTAGCGGTTTTCCTCTATTCAATTTTAATCCAACAACTTAGCCAATTCCTGTGCCAAAAGTTGTTGTGCAACTTGCGGGTTAGCTTGTCCCTTAGTTGCTTTCATCAAGAAACCTGTAAAGGCCTTGTCCGCATTGCGTTTGCCAGACTTGAAGTCAGCTACAGCCGCTTCATTATCCGCAAAGACTTGGTGGATAATCGGAATGAGGACTGCTGGGTCTGAAATCTGTACCAAACCAGCCTTCTCAACATAAGCCTTAGCAGAGCCGCCTTCCTTAGCCAAGTGAACAAAGACTTTCTTGGCAATCTTAGATGAAATAGTACCATCCGCAATCAAGGCTATCATCTCAACCAAGTTTTCAGGTGTTAAGGCGATTTGCTCAATGGTCTTGCTTTCTGCATTGAGGAACTGAGCCACTTCACCCTGCAACCAGTTGGACACTTGTTTGGCATCGCCACCTGCTGCCACGGCTGCTTCAAAGAAGTCAGACAGAGCTTTAGTTGACGTCAACTGACCAGCATCGTAGGCGGTCAAGCCCAAGTTTTCCACGTAGTTGGCACGGCGAGCCTTTGGAAAGACTGGCAATTCTGCACGCACTTCCTCAATCCAGCTGTCGTCAATCTCATAGAGCGGTAGGTCCGGCTCTGGGAAGTAACGGTAGTCCGCTGACCCCTCCTTGACACGCATGAGAATGGTTTCACCAGTAGATTCGTCGTAACGGCGAGTTTCCTGCTGGATTTGACCACCTGAACGCAAGATTTTGGCCTGACGTTCTACTTCGTGCTGCAAGCCCTTGCGCACATAGTTAAAGGAGTTGAGGTTTTTCAACTCAGTCTTGGTCCCAAATTTCTCCTGACCATAGGGGCGAAGGGAAATGTTGGCATCCACGCGCATAGACCCCTCTTCCATCTTGACATCTGAAATGCCAGTGTATTGGATGATTTCCTTGAGAGCAGTCAAGTAGGCATAGGCCTCCTCAGGCGAACGCATATCAGCTTCTGACACAATCTCAATCAATGGCACGCCCTGACGGTTGAGGTCCACATAAGAGTAGCCGTCTGTACCGTGGGTATTCTTACCTGCATCCTCTTCCAAGTGGGCACGCTCGATACGAATTTTCTTGGTTGAGCCATCTTCTAGCTCAATCTCAATCCAACCATTGTAGCCAATCGGCTCGTCAAACTGGGAAATCTGATAGGCTTTAGGGTTATCAGGATAGAAATAGTTCTTACGGTCAAAGTGCATTTCCTTATGAATGTCCATGTTCAAAGCCAAGGCAGCCTTGATCCCCGCATCCACAACACCCTTATTAAGGACAGGAAGGACACCTGGGAAGGACCAGTCAATCACGTTGGTATTAGCATTTGGATCCTCACCAAAATGAGCAGATGAAGGTGAGAAAATTTTCGAGTTGGTATTCAACTCCACATGGACTTCTAGACCAATAATCGTTTCAAAGTTCATTAGTTAGCACCTCCAAAAATCACTGGTTGTTGCTTGTGGTAGTCTGTTGTCGCTTCAAAGGCAGCAGCCACTTGGTAGATAGTTTCTTCTGAATATTTTGGACCAATCAATTGCAAACCAACTGGCAAGCCTTCTACAAAACCAGCCGGAATCGAAATCCCTGGAAGACCTGCCAAGTTGACAGGAATTGTTAGCAAGTCCGCCAAGTACATAGCCACAGGGTCATGGTTGAGCGTATCCAAACCAAAGGCAACTGTCGGAGCAGTTGGTCCCAAAATCAAGTCATAGTCCGCAAAGACTTTTTCAAAATCTTGGATAATCAAGGTCCGCACCTGGCCAGCCTTCTTGAAGTAGGCATCGTAGTAACCTGATGATAAGCTAAATGTACCTAACATAATACGGCGTTTGACTTCCTCACCAAAGCCTTGGCTACGGGTTTTCACGTAAATCTCTTCCAAGTTGGTCGCATCTTCTGCACGGAAACCATAACGGATTCCGTCAAAACGTTGCAAGTTAGAAGATGCCTCTGATGATGCGATAATGTAGTAAACAGCAACCCCATACTTAGAATGTGGCAGGCTGACTTCTTCGATAATCGCCCCCAAACTTTCCAAGTGCTTAGCCGCCTTGAGAATGGTTTCCTTGACCTGCGGATCAATCCCTTCGCCCATGTATTCTTTCGGCAAAGCAATTTTCATGCCTTTAATGTCCTGACCAATCTTGCTAGTAAAGTCAGCAATTTCATTGATAGTTGATGTCGCATCCTTGACATCATGACCAGAAATAACATTGAGCAACTGGGCATTTTCCTTAACCGTCTGTGAAAATGGACCAATCTGGTCAAGAGATGAACCAAAGGCAATCAAACCAAAACGTGACACCGTTCCATAGGTCGGTTTCATACCGACGATACCATTAAAGGCTGCTGGTTGACGAATGGAACCACCTGTGTCAGACCCCAGTGACAAACGGACCTGACCAGCAGCAACTGCAGCTGCCGAACCACCTGAAGAACCACCAGGAACTTTTGTCTGGTCCCAAGCATTTTTGGTCGGTTTGAAGGCAGAGTTCTCATTAGAACCACCCATAGCAAACTCATCCATGTTTGTCTTACCGACAATAATCATATCCTTTGCATAGGCTTGGGAAACTGATGTCGCATCGAAAATCGGCTCGTAGTTGTAGAGCATTTTTGAAGCTGCCGTGGTCAAAATCCCCTTAGTAGAGATATTGTCCTTGACTGCCAAAGGAATCCCTGCCATAACATTGTCCGCATCAATCCCTTTTTCATCAAGGGCAGCAGCCTGCGCCAAAGCTACATCTTCTGTAATAGTCAAGAAAGCATCCACTGCTCCCTCACGGCTCTTAATGTCTTCCAAAGTTGCCTTGGTTAACTCCGTAGCCGAAATCTCCTTCTTGACAAGGAGGTCGTGCAATTCATCAATGGTTTTATTGTTAAACGTCATTAGGCATCTCCTCCCCCGTCTAGAATAGCTGGTACCTTGATAAAGTTATCTTGTGATTCAGGCACATTTTTAAAGAGCTCCTCACGGCTCTCCCCTTTTTGGGCAATATCTGCTCGCAAGACATTCTTACGGTCGGCCATAGTGGTCGTTACCGCAACACCTGTCGTATCTACTTCATTGAGCAATTCAACCATGTCGACAATCTTGCTCAAACTTGTCGCAAATTCCGCTGTTTCCTGGTCCGAAAATTCCAGCTTAGACAGCTTGGCAACGTGACGGACTTCAGCTTCAGAAATCTTCATTCTTACTTTCCTCCTAATGGAAATCTATCTTCTCATTATACCATATTTCCAGCCCCAGACAAAGGTAGAAATGACCTAATATGTTACCAATTTCCTCCTAAAAATCCGTTCTTTAAATTGCGAAGTATTCCTAATCTCACACCATAAAACGATAAAAAACAGCAAGTTTCATCTAGCAATAAAACTTACTGTTTGCTTAGCCTATCTTTTTTATGAGCTAATCCTTTGCATGTTTGCGGTATTTTTCCATTTTACCTTTAAAAAGCTCCCCATTACTTGGTGCTGTATAGGAGACAGCATTGGCTCCAGCTTCGATAACCCGCCGAATAGAGTCCTCAGCCGGTCCACCAGTCGCAATAATTGGAAAGTCAGGGAAAGCTTCTCGAATCTTCTTCACAACCCTTGGCGTTTCTATACCGCAAGAAACATTTAAGATATCTACTCCAGCTTTAATCCGTGAGGTTAAATCAGACTTTTCAGAAACAACGGTATAAATGATAGGAATATCTACTACCTTATTGATTGCCTCAATTGTTTTTACATCCGTTGGTCCATTTACCACAACAGCGTATGCTCCCTCCGACTCAGACAATAGACTCATATTAGCTGAACGCATACCTGTCGTCAAGCCTCCACCAACACCAGCCAAGACTGGAACTGACGCAACCAACATAATACTTTTGATAATAGCTGGACTGGGCGTAAATGGATAAACAGCCAAAATAGCATCTGCATTGTGATTGGCAATAATAGACACATCCGTTGTAAATAAGACTGAACGAATGCGACGACCATAAATACGAATTCCACTACATTCCTTGATAACCTCTGGCATCTGAACAATATCCTGCCGTAAATCTGATAAAACAGATGGAATAAACTGTTCGCTCATCCTCAACCTCCTCTATACTAGCTTCAATAATATATAGTATAACATATTATTTCATGGAAGATACACAAAAACAATCCATTTTACCACTGCTTTCACAATTTGGTACTTTTTCAACAGATTTTTTTAAAAAAAGAGACAGCTTTCGCTGCCCCCCATTCTCCGACTAAAATAGTCTGTAGGACTATCTTAACGACGGATTTCTTTGATACGTGCTGCTTTACCTTGCAATGCACGTAGGTAGTACAATTTAGCACGACGTACTTTACCGTAACGTACTACTTCAATCTTATCAACACGTGGAGTGTGGATTGGGAATGTACGTTCAACACCTACACCGCCAGAGATTTTACGGACAGTGTACATTTCTGAGATACCTTGACCTTTACGAGAGATAACAACACCCTCGAAGATCTGAATACGCTCACGAGTTCCTTCGACAACCTTAGCGTGAACACGAACAGAGTCACCAGGACGGAAAGAAGGGATATCAGTACGAAGTTGACCTTCTGTCAAACTTTGGATCAATGGATTCATTTTATTCTCCTATCTTTGTCAATCTTAGGTGCTTTTAAACCCAGCGGATAAACTGTATTTTTGTGCGTCCATTACACACAGACTATATTATACACCAAGTAATCACCTATGTAAAGCATTTTGATAAATTTATCATGGTCAATCACACCGCTTCTTTTACAAGTTAAGTCAACAAGGTCTGAGTTTGATTTTCGAAGAGTGTTAATAATACATTCCTGTTGGAGAAAAACGAAAAACCAGTCCACAGACTGGTCACTATACTATTAATCAATGATTGTCGCACCGAGTACATGACGCAAATGGTTAAGAGCAAACTGATGATTCTCCTCCGTCAATGCAGCAATGGCTGATGAGACCACCTCAATACGATACCCCTTATTATAAGCATCAATAGCTGTATGAAGAACACAAATATCAGACAAAACACCCGTCAAGACAACCGTATCTACACCACGTTCTCTTAGTCGAACATCCAAATCTGTCCCAGAAAAAGCAGAATAATGACGTTTATCCATCCAACGAACACGCGCATGCCCTTTATGTTTTTGATAAAAATCTGCTAAAGGACCATACAAGTCACGCCCTTGCGTCCCAATGATATTATGACTTGGGAAAAGCTGAGCTTCAGGATGAAATTCATCCCCCTCCTCATGACCATCAATCGCAAAGAAAATGTAGTCTCCATTTTCAAAAGCTTCTTGCGTAACCTGAGCAATTCGTCCAGAAATAGCCTGAGCTGATTTTCCAGCAGTCAACTTTCCTTCATCTGCCACAAAATCTATTGTATAATCAATCGAAATCAATGCTTTTGTCATTTTAGTAGTCACATTTCTTAATTTCATCAAAAATAGCTGGGATGAGAACTTTCAAATAAGTCCCCTTCATTCCCAAAGAACGACTTTCAATAATCCCTGCACTCTCCAACTTACGCAGTGCATTCACAATAACCGAGCGTGTAATACCGATACGATCTGCAATCACAGAAGCAGTCAATTGCCCTTCATTGCCATCCAATTCACCCAAAATAGCTGCAACTGCCTTCATTTCTGAGTAAGATAGCGTATTTACTGCCATATTAACTGCCGCACGACGACGGATATTCTTCTCGTCTTCTTCCCGTTGGAAATTAAGTAACTGAATACCAACTACTGTTGCCGCAATCTCAACCAAAATCAAATCATCATCGTGAAACTGCTCATTATTCCGCCAAATAATAAGCGAACCAAAACGAATCCCCGTTACGTGGATAGGCGCTATCGTTGTCAGCCCGTTTGGATAAGTCGATCGTGATTCGACAGGGATGGCAGTCAACTCGCTCTCGACAGGCAAATTAACCTGCGTATCGTAAACCTGCGCAACTGCTTTTACATATCCTTCTGGGAATTGTTTGTTTTGGAAAAATTCTTCCACACGATCATTGTTCGTCTCATAGTTCATGTGGTATCCCAAAACTTCACCTTCACTATTAATGATGCACGAGTTGCAGTCAATAATAGCTGATAAATGCTCAGCAATGGCATTGTAGGGCAATTCTTCTGCCAATTGCTCTTCGGAACGCTTCAAAATAGAAGTAATATTCCGTGTCTTCTCTAATAATGTTGTCATATTTTCCTCTTTACTCTGTAATTGCTTTCAGTATAGCAAAAAATATATAAAATTTCAACAATTATCAGAATATTTGCCGTTATCAGAAAAATTCAAACAATTTCATTCAAGTAAAAAGAAAAGGCTGGGCAAAAAGCCCAGCACCGCTTCTCAAAGTTAGTGTCAACATCTCAGCGCAGTGGTTGATTGGGTTTAACAGTCCAGTGGACTGTTAAAGGTTGGAGATAGTATTTGCGAAGCAAATCTCAGCAATTCGCATTTTACACTCCAAATCTGGGGCCTATACGACTGATGCGAACAGAGTTCGCTTCATCTCCAACCTCAAACTGTCTCCCAGACAGTTTGAGCTGTGCGGGGGTGGGAGTGAAACAGTCTGGGGATAGACTGTTTCAGCTCAACAACTTAAAACGAAAAATTGTTGACGAACTCTTCTTATGAATGGTTGAGTTCTTTCCCACTCCCAAAATTCCATTATCTACGATATTGCCGCAAAAATCGTGACATTTTTTCTTGAATTTCTGCCAACTCATCCACACGTGGTAAATACACAATACGGAAATGATCTGGATCCTTCCAGTTAAAACCTCGACCATGGACCAAAAGTACTTTTTCTTGCTTGAGGAAATCCAATACAAATTGTTCATCATCCTCAACTCGGTACATCTCACGATCAATTTTTGGGAAGACATACAGACCAGCCTTAGGTTTTACAGCAGAAAGCCCCGGAATATCATTAATCGCCTTGGTAATAAACTCCCTTTGTTCATATAAGCGTCCGCCAGGCATCAAGAGTTCATCAACCGATTGGTAGCCTCCCAAAGAAGTTTGAACAACCTGTTGAGCCAAAACGTTTGAACACAAACGCATATTGGACAACATATTCAAGCCTTCAATGTAACCTTTTACATGCTTTTTCGGACCAGATAAGACCATCCAACCTACTCGGAAACCACAAATACGATGCGATTTAGACAGTCCATTCATCGTCACAACAAATAAATCTGGAGCCAGTGTCGCAATAGGGATATGAACAGCTCCGTCAAAGACCATACGATCATAAATCTCATCAGAGAAAATGATCAATTCATGTCTACGAGCAATATCAATGATTCCTTCTAAAATTTCTTTCGGATAGAGAGCACCAGTTGGATTATTTGGATTGATAAGGACAATTGCTTTGGTTCGAGAAGTCACCTTGGACTCCATATCTGCCAAATCTGGATACCATTCAGCTGCTTCATCACAAACATAGTGAACAGCTTTACCACCAGCCAAACTAACTGCGGCAGTCCAGAGAGGATAGTCTGGCATTGGCACCAACACCTCATCACCATTATCTAGCAAACCTTGCATAGACATAACAATCAGCTCACTCACGCCGTTTCCAAGATAAATATCTTCAATGTCAACATTTGGAAATTTCTTTAGCTGACAATACTGCATGATAGCCTTACGTGCAGAAAAAATTCCCTTACTATTCGAATATCCCTCTGATTTACGGGCGTTATGAATCAAGTCACGAATAACTTCATCTGGAGCAGTAAAACCAAATTCTGCAGGATTCCCCGTATTCAAACGTAAAATCTGCTCTCCATTGGCACGCATACGCATGGCCTCTTCCAAAACAGGCCCACGAATATCATATGCTACATCATCCAATTTTGTTGACTTGTTAAATTGCTTCATGTCGTCACCTCGACTTTCTATCTTTTCTATTGTACTGTAAAAGCTAAAAAAGTACAAGAATCCTTTACATTTTCTCTCAAAAGGCTTATAATAAAAATGTAAGGAACTACTCTACCTATTTCGGGACAAAGCTCTTCTGAAAGGAGTTATTATTATGACACAATCTTACAAAACCATACTCGTCGCTGTAGACGGCTCTAAAGGAGCAGAATTAGCTCTTCATAAAGCTATTCATGTCGCACTACGCAACCAAGCACGTCTGATTATCGCCCATGTGATTGACACCCGTGCTCTCCACAATGTTATTGCATTTGACGCCTCTGTCTATGAATCTTTAGAAAGAGAGGCGGAGCTCCTCCTCGAAGAATACAAACAAGAAGCCCTCAACGCTGGTCTGACCGATGTACAAATTCGCATCGAATTTGGTAACCCTAAAACCCTATTGGCTATCGATATTCCAAAGGAAACCGGTGCTGATCTTATGTTACTTGGGGCAACTGGTCTAAATGCCTTTGAACGTCTCCTGATCGGATCCTCATCCGAATATATCATGCGCCACGCAACTATCGATTTACTCATTGTTCGCGATGGAGAAAAAAGTTTATAAACCAAAAGACTTGATTTACGAATCAAGTCTTCAGACTGAAGACAAAGTCCTTAGAATTGATTTTCTAAGGGCTTTTCTTCGTATTTAGGAGTATAATATAAGAAAAAGGACTTGTGAGGTTCTCCTATGTTACACAAAGAAAAACCTGACTATAACCGCAATCAGTACGGTTTCTATACCCTTGACCAGCTTGTACCTGCAGATCATTTCCTGCGCCAAGTGGAAGCTGTGATTGACTTCAACTTCATTTATGACCTAGTAGAAGATACCTATTCGTCTGATAATGGTCGTCCTAGTCTTGACCCTGTCATGTTAGTTAAAATTCCTCTGATTCAGTGCTTTTATGGTATTCGTTCCATGCGTCAGACCATCAAGGATATTGAAGTGAATACTGCCTATCGCTGGTTTCTTGGTTTAACCCTAGATGACAAGGTGCCTCACTTCACGACATACGGCAAAAATTATTCCCGTCGCTTTCAAGAGAAAGGTTTGATTGAGTCCATTTTCACGCATATTCTTGGGCTGTGTATCAATGCAGGCCTGATTGACCCGACGGAGATTTTCATAGACGGAACTCATATTAAAGCTGCGGCCAATAATCGTAAGTTTATCAACCAAGAGGTGGAAAAGCAGGCTAAATTCATGAGTGAACAGCTGGAAATCGAAATTAATCAAGATCGGGTAAAGCACGGAAAAAAGCCGCTCGGGCCCGCCAAAGAGCCAGAGCCCATCGCTAAGAAAATCTCCACAACCGACCCAGAAAGTGGCTGGTTCCACAAAGGTGATCATAAGGAAGTTTTCGCTTATTCTGCCCAAGTTGCCTGTGATAAGTATGGCTGGGCACTTGCTTATAGTGTTGAGGCTGGTAATATCCATGACAGTCAGGCTTTTCCTGCACTTTTCGCCAAGCTTGAACCCTTGAAACCAGAGTATATCATTGCAGATTCGGGCTATAAAACTCCCAGTATTGCCAAGTTTCTAATTGATAAGGAAATCACTCCTGTCCTTCCCTACACCCGTCCTCGTGGGAAGAAGGGACAACTTCGTCCTAAAGATTTTGTCTATGACGAACACTTCGATTGTGTCCTGTGTCCTGAACATCAGACCTTGACCTATCGCACGACTACCCGAGAAGGCTACCGAGAATACAAAAGTGATCCTGCAATTTGTGCCAACTGTCCCCTATTATCAGTATGTACGACCAGTAAGAACCATCAAAAAGTTGTTACGCGGCATATTTGGAAGGAGTATTTGGAACAGTGCGAGGATATTCGTCATCAAAGAGGGATGAAGGAGCTCTACCAACATCGGAAAGAGACGATTGAACGGCTATTTGGCACAGCCAAGGAATACCATAATCTGCGCTACACGAGGGAAAAAGGCAAGTCCAAAATGGAGGATAAGATTGGACTGACTTTGGCGTGCTTAAATCTCAAAAAACTAGTTAAAAGGATGGCAAGAAGGCCTTTTTATTATGTCCAGATGAGGTGGTTTATGCACCAAAACAGCCATTTTTCTCTAAAAACAGTAAAAAAGACAAACACCAAAACGATGTTTGTCTGCAATCTGAAGACTTGATTTACGAATCAAGTCTTTTCATCTGTCTTTTCAGCTCTTCCTGAATCTTTTCCTCCGGCGCAAACCGTTCTTCCCAATCATCAGGTTTTAAAATTTTATGGGTAATCGGATCAAAATGGGCCTTCCCATCTGGAAATGTTTTCCCCATATTTGCAGTATGGACTATCTGAAAAATTGGTTCTGGATCAACCCCCATCAAAACAAACGAACCATATGTAAAATAAAGAATATCCAGCAAAGCATCTACCTGATCATGCATCGAAACCCCGAAACCTCTCTTGCCAGATACCTTAGCAACAGCAGTATCTAAATCCTGATGAAGTTGTTGAATAAAATCATGAAACTCAACTTCAGATTCTGAAGCTGCATGTAGAAATTCTACCAACTCCTCCACTTTAAAACCAGCGCGATGCAAAGCCGTCTGTCCATCATACACACTGGGAAGTTCTTGGGTTTCACCATCCATTAAAAAATGAAAATCCTTTACCCTATTAAAATTATCGTCCTTGCTCTGAAACATCTTATCCCTCAATCACACCAAAATGAATTAATGCCTTATAAATCCCATCACGATTATTTGTATCTGTAACAAAGGAAGCTGCTTGTTTCACCTTTTTCGTCCCATTTCCCATCGCTACCGAGTGCTGAATTTCATTCAACATTTCAAAATCATTATTAGAATCCCCGAATACCATAACTTCATCTAACTCAAAACCATACCGATCTGCAACCTTTACAATACCCGATAATTTTGAATTTCCCTTACTGATAATATCAGTCGCATAGGGACTCGAACGCGTAAAAGACAAGTTCGGAAAGAGCACCTCCAATGATTGTGTCTCCCTTTCCGTCGTCAGCAACATCAGCTGATAGATTGGTTGAAAGAGAAAACCTTTCAAATTCGTTTCCTGTTGAGGACTAATCCAACGTACCAAGCGATTGAAAATAAAGTTTATGATTCCAGCCCAGGACTCCGGAATCATACGCGTCACACGATAGGCAAAATTTCCTGTTCCAGCACTCATAATATTACTACCAAATATGCCTTTAGCAGTTCCAAAAGATAAATCCTTATGGTGAGTTTGCGCATACTCCATAATTTGTTCAATTTGCTTTGGCTCTAAACTCTGACTATAAATAACTTCTTCTCTTGAAAAAATATATTGACCATTATAAGCAATGACCAAATCTAGCCCTAAACTAGCCATATACTGCAAAACAAAACGAGGGTCACGTCCTGTAGCTAGACCAACTAAAATCCCCTTCTCTTTCAAAGCATTAATGGCGAGAATAGTTAAACTACTAACCATACGATTGTCGGTCAATAAGGTACCATCAATATCGAAAAATACAGCCTTTATCGTCAACCAACTCACCTACTTTCTAAGAATTATGTTACAATTAGTATATCACACTTTGAAAGAAACTGAAAATTTATGAAAAAAATTCTAGTACTGCATACAGGTGGAACCATTTCTATGCAAGCTAATCATCAGGGTGAAGTTGCATCGAGTAAAATCAATCCAATGACCCAAATTGATAGCCCACTAGAAGAAATTCAAGTGACATCCTTGGATTTTCTCAATGTTCCAAGTCCACACATTCGCTTAGAACACATGATGACTCTATACCAAAAAATCAAAGAAGAACAAATGAACTTCGATGGTTTTGTCATTACACATGGCACAGATACTTTAGAAGAAACTGCCTATTTCCTTGATACAATGGCTATTCCAGAAAAACCAATTGTATTGACCGGAGCTATGCGTTCCTCAAATGAACTAGGTAGCGACGGGATTTATAACTACCGAACAGCCCTACGTGTGGCTGCTGATGCTAAATCCGCAGATAAAGGTGTTCTAGTGGTCATGAACGATGAAATTCATGCTGCTAAATATGTTACAAAAACCCATACCACCAATGTCTCAACCTTTCAAACACCAACCCATGGACCACTGGGATTAGTCACCAAACGAGAGATTCTCTATTTTAAAACTGCTGAACCACGTGTTCGATTTGACTTATCAACAGTCACAGGAACGGTTCCAATCATAAAAGCTTATGCAGATATGGACTCCATTCTCCTTGATTCTCTCACTGCAAGCTCAATTTCCGGTTTAGTCATTGAAGCACTCGGCGCCGGAAATCTTCCGCCTACCATCCTTCCAGCCATTAAGAAACTCCTTGTTCAAAAGATACCCATTATTCTGGTATCTCGCTGTTTTAACGGAATTGCTGAGCCTGTCTATGCCTACCAAGGAGGTGGCATCCAACTGGAGAAAGACGGCATTCTATTTGTTAAAGAATTGAATGCTCAAAAAGCCCGACTCAAACTCCTTATCGCTCTCAATGCAGGCTTAGAAGAGCAAAGCTTGGCAGATTACATCCAAGGTTAATCGCTGACGAACTATTCAATATGTCAAAAGACCAACACATGTGTGTTGGCCTTTTTTATATGACTAGTCCAATTCCTCTCGATCTTTCAAATTAGCAAGCAAAATCGACCAATTAGTGTCCTCCTGCCAATTTTCCACGCTAACAATCTGACTAGCAACTCGCCTTGCTTCCTCTAAAATTGGATAGTCCTCGATAATATTTGCAACCTGAAATTCTGGCAAACCTGATTGACGAGTCCCAAATATTTCTCCAGACCCACGCATTTTTAAGTCAGCTTCAGCCAAAATAAAACCATCTGTCGTCTCTGTCATAATTTTCATGCGTTCCTTACCAGACTCTGTTTTAGGATTAGCAACTAACACTGCATAAGACTGCTTATGACCACGTCCTACACGCCCTCTCAACTGATGTAATTGGCTTAAACCAAAACGATCAGCATCCATAATAACCATCACCGTTGCATTGGGCACATTGACTCCGACTTCAATAACAGTGGTAGAAACCAAAATATTCGTTTTTCGCTCCTTAAAAGCCTGCATGATGGCATCTTTCTCGTCATTCTTCATCTTACCGTGTAACAAATCCACTGTAACTTGCTCTCCAAAATGCGCCTGTAAATCAGATTGCAGATCTACAGCATTCTTTAAATCTAGAGCCTCAGATTCTTCAATCAGCGGAGAGATAAAATAAACCTGAGCACCACTCTTAAGCTCCTTCTCCAACCAATCTAAGACCGTGGGCAGCTGTTGATGTTTGACCCAGCGAGTGATAATTGGCTTCCGACCAGCAGGTAACTGATTAATAATCGATACATCCATATCTCCAAAAGCTGTAATGGCTAACGTCCGAGGAATAGGTGTAGCAGTCATCATAAGCACATCCGGATTATCACCCTTCTCACGAAACAGACGGCGCTGTTTAACACCAAAACGATGTTGCTCATCCGTCACAACCAAACCAAGCTTATGGTACGTCACACTTTCCTGGATAAGAGCGTGAGTTCCTACAATGATGTCTACCTGACCACTAGAAATCGCCTCTAAAGCAGTACGACGCTCCGTAGCCTTCATTCCCCCTGTCAAAAGAGCAATAGAAAGTTCTGGAAAAAGCTGGCGCAAACTCTCAAAGTGTTGCTCAGCCAAAATTTCTGTCGGCACCATGATTGCAGCCTGCATCCCCGCAGTCACAGCAGCAAACATAGCCAATCCAGCAACTACTGTCTTCCCTGAACCAACATCCCCTTGTAACAAACGATTCATGTGCCCATAGGACTTCATATCTGATAGTATTTCAGCCAAAGCCCCAGACTGAGCATCTGTTAAGACAAACGGCAATTGTCTTATTTGCATAGCCAATCTATCAGCATCATAAGCAATCTTCAAACCATTCGAAATATCACGATTGTTGGCTTTCAGCATTTGCAACTGTAATTGAAAATAAAATAATTCCTCAAACTTCATACGTCGCAAAGCTTGTCTATACTCTTCTAAATTTGTCGGAAAATGCATCGCAAAAACCGCCTCTCGGCGATTCATTAACCGATAGCGCTCTCGTAAAACTGATGGCAAGTTCTCCTCTAATAAATGCAAATATCCCTGATCAATAGCTGTTTTAATAGCCTTAACCAAATTTACTTGCGAAATCCCTTGCGCCACATGATAGACAGGTTGGAGCTCATCTGATACTTGAGCCAAAATTTTCATTCCTGTCAAACTTGCCTTAGCCTTATCCCACTTTCCCCAAACTGCAATATCCTGCCCCAAAACAATCTTATCTGCTAAATAAGGCTGATTAAAAAACGAAACTGCTAAGACAACCTCTCCCTGTTTCATTGAAAAACGGAGTCTATTTCTTTTGTAACCATAATACTGTACATTAGCTGGAGATACCACCTCCCCAACTACCACTGCCTTCTCCCCATCCTGCAAATCATAAATAGACTTACTCTCAAAATCTTCATATCTAAATGGATAGTAAGTCAGCAAATCATTAATATTCTGAATGTTAATTTTTAAGAATTTTTCAGCCGATTTTGGACCAATCCCTGGCAAAACCGATAATTCATCACATAATCTTTTCATGTCTCTATTATATCAACAAACAATGAATAGACAAAGTAACAAGAAAGTAAGCGCCCAATAACAAGGTATATTGAAAAGGCTCCAAAGTCCTGTCGACTCTGGAACCTTTTTCTATTTACAAGCTCTCTTAATATTTTTATCCCATGGCAAATAGGCTTCTAAAACCTCCTTTTTTGCGAGCGACTCCTCATTAGGTAAGTGTTCTAGAAGATAGGTCATATATTTTTCTGCATCAAGTCCGTGTCGCTTAGCTGTTTCTAAAAGACTCAAAATGACAGCTGTCGACTTGGCTCCCTCAAAGCTCTGAGAAAAAAGCCAATTTTTTCTGCCCATCACCAAGGTCTTCATAGCCCTCTCAGCCATATTGTTGGACAGGACTAGGTCACCGTCCGAGAGAACGGCTCGGAAGGTGGTTTCGTATTTGAGGCTATACTCTATTGCAGTACCCAATTTGGAAGCTGGCAAGACAGCCTGTTCACGGCACCAATCAAAGAACTCGTCCATCAAGGGAGTTAACTCTGTCTGCCGTTTATGTAGCCGTTCCTCAGTAGACAGGTCAGCCCAGTCACTCTCCAAGGCAAACAGGCGGTCGCAATAGGCTAAACCCTTGGCTCCTAAAGAAGTCTTGTCTGTCTTCTTAGGAGTCGCCTCAAAAAATTTTCGTCTAACATGAGCCCAACAGCCAACGAGCTGAGCCTTGTCTAATTGACGATAAGCACTCCACATGTCACAATGAACGTAGCCCGCATAGTCCCCAAGAAACTCCTCCACAACTAAGCCGCTCCGTCGTTTGTCATGATGATAGAGGGTAATTCCATTTTTCTCATGTTTCCCAGACAAGAAAGTCCAGTAGTAGGTCAACTGGCTATCATTTTCTAAGACCTTGTAGGAAGTCTCATCCGCATGAAGAATAGGCTGCTCCAACAATTTCTCGTGCAACAGGTTATAAATCGGCTCGAAATAATACTGACTAGACTTGATGTGCCAGTTGGCTATTTCCTTCCGACTGATGGGCAGGCCAAGTTTATGCCAGTCCTCTTCCTGACGGTAATTGGGTACCTTCAGATTGAATTTCTGATGAATGGTGTGAGCGATGATAGAGGCTGAACCCAAGCTGTGTGCCAAAGGTGCCTTAGGAACAGGAGCCTTGATAATCTTATCGCTTAGATTCTTCTGACTACATGCCTGACACTTGTATGCGTGTTGAACATGGTCAATCCGCTTTAATTGTGCAGGAATGAAGACCAACTCTTGTCGTTGAACAGTTGAGCCAATCTCTTTCAGCTGACCATGACAGTCTGGACAAGTGCAGTCTTCGCCCTGCAATTCGTGATGCACAATCTCTGGAGTGAACTGGCTGAAAATAGCCTGACGAACTCCCTTAGCTTTCTTGCGTTTATAGGTGATGGTCTCCGTTTCAACTGGGTAAGTCAGCTTCTTCTTCAGGGAGACTTTCCTCCCCAAACAAGCTCAGCTGACCTGGTTGATATACGACCTTCTCTGATGATTTTCCGTAGAGTTTCTGTCTCAGATAGTCAACCTGTTCTCGAAGGAGAGTGAGTTCATTAGCCATCATCTCTATCGTTTTTGACTGTGTTTCAATAATTTTTTCTAGTGATGACATAACCAATCTCCTTCTTTTTATCTCATTATACACAAAGAAAAGCCATGATTTCAATAGAAATCACGACTTTTTGAAACATTTATTTTTGGAATGATAGAAAATCCTTTCATGAGCCAGTCGACTTGCTCGGAAGTTAGAGCCTTGACCTCTTCTTCATTGTTTGGCCAGGTCAATTTCCCATTTTCAAAACGTTTATACAATAACCAAAATCCCTGTCCATCCCAATAAAGAGCTTTGAACCGGTCTTTTCGACCTCCGCAGAAGAGATAGACCTGACCGGAGAAGGGATCCAGGTTGAACTGACTTTTGATAAGATAGGCCAGGGAATCAATTCCCTGACGCATATCTGTTTTTCCACAGACCAAGTAAACTTGACCTAAATCACTGAGTTGGATGGTCATAGAACAGTACCTTATCTAAGATTGTTTCTAGTGTTTCTTGATTGATAGTGTGAAAGACTGTGAGCTCCACTTTTCCGAGACGAATTTTCATCATAATATCGTTTCTGCCTCGCTTCTCAAAGCGGCGAGATTGGGGAACAGTCAATGGAATGATGGGGTGTGACATAATAATACTGTTCAAAAAACAAAAACTAACGTATAATAGATTTATGAAACTTACTATCGAACAAACAAACGAATTAAAAACTTATTTGAAAGATAAAACCTATTCCCCATTTCATAGACGACTTCAAGTAATCCTGTTCAGAGCCGAAGGTCTCAGTTATAAGGAAATCACTAACCTTATCGGCTATTCAAAGTATACAATCTGGTCCTTACAAGGCAAGTATGAGCTTGGTGGGATTTCAGCTCTAGTAAGAGAAACGCGAGGTGGACGGAACCGTCAATATTTAACCCTTCAAGAAGAGGAAGCATTTCTAAAAGAACAGTTAACAGCTTCACTAAATGGCGAATTTGTGACCATAAACTCTCTCTACGAAACTTATCAGAAACGGGTTGGACACCCTACGACCAAGGAAGGATTCTATGCCCTTCTGAAACGCCATGGTTGGCGCAAAGTGACGCCAAGACCAGAACACCCTAAAAAAGCAGACGCCGAAACGATTCTAGCGTCTAAAAATAAAATCTTCATTCACGAAAATAGGAAAGCGCTTCAAGAATAGTCGTCGCTATCATAAAGTCAGACTAATGTATCAAGATGAGGCGGGTTTCGGTCGGATTAGTAAAATTGGAAAGGCCTGGGCACCAAAAGGGGTGAGACCGCATGTACATAGCCACTATATTCGTGAGTATCGCTATTGCTATGGTGCTATTGATGCCCATACAGGAGAGTCCTTCTTCATTATCGCTGGGGGTTGCAATACAGATTGGATGAATGTTTTTCTCAAACAACTATCTGAAGCTTATCCTGACGATTATATTTTATTAGTGATGGACAATGCCGTTTGGCATAAATCAAGTACCTTAGAGAAACCACATAATATTGGTTTTGAGTTTATTCCTCCCTATACTCCTGAAATGAATCCAATTGAACAAGTTTGGGCTGAGATTCGAAAGAGAGGGTTTAAGAATAAAGCTTTTAAAACACTAGATGATGTGATAAACAAGCTTCAAGAAGTGATACGAGAGTTAGATTGGTCTATTTTAAAACCAATTGTTAGTAGACGATGGTTAAAAAACACTTGATTGGTTTGTTTTTTGATTTTTGTTGAGTATTAATCCTCCAGTTTTGTTTTTCTAACAGTATACTGGAGGAGGGAGTGGGTGGATAGATACCTTGTTATTGGGCGGTTACACAAGAAAAGAAAAAAGAGCCAAATTAAAGCCCATACACCTCAAAAAACCAAAAAAAGTGGCCTAAGCAGCCTCCAAATATAGTCCGTACGGGATTCGAACCCGTGTTACCGCCGTGAAAAGGCGGTGTCTTAACCCCTTGACCAACGGACCATATACTAAAGATTTCTCTTTACTCCGCCAACAGGGCTCGAACCTGTGACATCATGATTAACAGTCATGCGCTCTACCAACTGAGCTATGGCGGAATATGCTAAGCGACTACCGTATCTAACAGGGGGCACCCCCCAACTACTTCAGGCGTTCTAGGGCTTAACTGCTGTGTTCGGCATGGGTACAGGTGTATCTCCTAGGCTATCGTCACTTAACTAATGAGTCTTGTCAACTCAAAATTGAATATCTATATTCTAACAAGAAACCGTGCGCTTGTCAATATTGACTCTAGTTTTAATAAGTAATTGTATTCGAACTAAAAAGCTAGCGATTTAGAAAAATCGCCTTGAAGTCTAACCGACTTCCGCGTTGATTTCCTAAAATCATACGCTTTTCTTAACGTTCTCATTACTTATCTTGGATAAGTCCTCGAGCGATTAGTATTGGTCCGCTACATGTGTCGCCACACTTCCACTTCCAACCTATCTACCTGATCATCTCTCAGGGCTCTTACTAACATAAAGTTATGGGAAATCTCATCTTGAGGTGGGTTTCACACTTAGATGCTTTCAGCGTTTATCCCGTCCCTACATAGCTACCCAGCGATGCCTTTGGCAAGACAACTGGTACACCAGCGGTAAGTCCACTCTGGTCCTCTCGTACTAGGAGCAGATCCTCTCAAATTTCCTACGCCCGCGACGGATAGGGACCGAACTGTCTCACGACGTTCTGAACCCAGCTCGCGTGCCGCTTTAATGGGCGAACAGCCCAACCCTTGGGACCGACTACAGCCCCAGGATGCGACGAGCCGACATCGAGGTGCCAAACCTCCCCGTCGATGTGAACTCTTGGGGGAGATAAGCCTGTTATCCCCAGGGTAGCTTTTATCCGTTGAGCGATGGCCCTTCCATACGGAACCACCGGATCACTAAGCCCGACTTTCGTCCCTGCTCGAGTTGTAGCTCTCGCAGTCAAGCTCCCTTATACCTTTACACTCTGCGAATGATTTCCAACCATTCTGAGGGAACCTTTGGGCGCCTCCGTTACCTTTTAGGAGGCGACCGCCCCAGTCAAACTGCCCGTCAGACACTGTCTCCGATAGGGATAACCTATCCGGGTTAGAGTAGCCATAACACAAGGGTAGTATCCCAACAGCGCCTCTGTCGAAACTGGCGTCCCGACTTCATAGGCTCCTACCTATCCTGTACATGTGGTACAGATACTCAATATCAAACTGCAGTAAAGCTCCATGGGGTCTTTCCGTCCTGTCGCGGGTAACCTGCATCTTCACAGGTACTAAAATTTCACCGAGTCTCTCGTTGAGACAGTGCCCAAATCATTACGCCTTTCGTGCGGGTCGGAACTTACCCGACAAGGAATTTCGCTACCTTAGGACCGTTATAGTTACGGCCGCCGTTTACTGGGGCTTCAATTCAGATCTTCGCTTGCGCTAAACCCTCCTCTTAACCTTCCAGCACCGGGCAGGCGTCACCCCCTATACATCATCTTACGATTTAGCAGAGAGCTGTGTTTTTGATAAACAGTTGCTTGGGCCTATTCACTGCGGCTGACTTTAAGTCAGCACCCCTTCTCCCGAAGTTACGGGGTCATTTTGCCGAGTTCCTTAACGAGAGTTCTCTCGCTCACCTGAGGCTACTCGCCTCGACTACCTGTGTCGGTTTGCGGTACGGGTAGAGTATGATACATCGCTAGAAGCTTTTCTCGGCAGTGTGACGTCACTAACTTCGCTACTAAACTTCGCTCCCCATCACAGCTCAATGTTACAGATACAAGCATTTGACTCATATCACACCTCACTGCTTAGACGGGCTCTTCCAATCGCCCGCTTTAGTTAGCCTACTGCGTCCCTCCATCACTTCATACTCTAGTACAGGAATATCAACCTGTTGTCCATCGGATACACCCTTCGGTCTCTCCTTAGGTCCCGACTAACCCAGGGCGGACGAGCCTTCCCCTGGAAACCTTAGTCTTACGGTGGATGGGATTCTCACCCATCTTTCGCTACTCATACCGGCATTCTCACTTCTATGCGTTCCAGCACTCCTCACGGTATACCTTCTTCACACATAGAACGCTCTCCTACCATAACACTAATGTGTTATCCACAGCTTCGGTAAATTGTTTTAGCCCCGGTACATTTTCGGCGCAGGGTCACTCGACTAGTGAGCTATTACGCACTCTTTGAATGAATAGCTGCTTCTAAGCTAACATCCTAGTTGTCTGTGCAACCCCACATCCTTTTCCACTTAACAATTATTTTGGGACCTTAGCTGGTGGTCTGGGCTGTTTCCCTTTCGACTACGGATCTTAGCACTCGCAGTCTGACTGCCGACCATAAATCATTGGCATTCGGAGTTTATCTGAAATCAGTAAACCGAGATGGCCCCCTCATCCAAACAGTGCTCTACCTCCAAGATTCTCAAATGTCGACGCTAGCCCTAAAGCTATTTCGGAGAGAACCAGCTATCTCCAAGTTCGTTTGGAATTTCTCCGCTACCCACAAGTCATCCAAGCACTTTTCAACGTGCCCTGGTTCGGTCCTCCAGTGCGTCTTACCGCACCTTCAACCTGCTCATGGGTAGGTCACATGGTTTCGGGTCTACGACATAATACTAATCCGCCCTATTAAGACTCGGTTTCCCTACGGCTCCGCCTCTTCAACTTAACCTCGCATCATATCGTAACTCGCCGGTTCATTCTACAAAAGGCACGCTCTCACCCATTAACGGGCTCGAACTTGTTGTAGGCACACGGTTTCAGGTTCTATTTCACTCCCCTTCCGGGGTACTTTTCACCTTTCCCTCACGGTACTGGTTCACTATCGGTCACTAGAGAGTATTTAGGGTTGGGAGATGGTCCTCCCGGATTCCGACGAGATTTCGCGTGTCTCGCCGTACTCAGGATACTGCTAGGTATAAAGAATATTTCAAATACGAGGCTGTTACTCTCTTTGGCCTACCTTCCCAGGTAGTTCTTCTATACTCTTTAAGTCCACATTGCAGTCCTACAACCCCGAGGAGTAAACTCCTCGGTTTGCCCTCCTGCCGTTTCGCTCGCCGCTACTAAGGCAATCGCTTTTGCTTTCTCTTCCTGCAGCTACTTAGATGTTTCAGTTCACTGCGTCTTCCTCTGCACTACCTTAACAGTAGTGAGTGACAGGCATTACCTGCCGGGTTCCCCCATTCGGACATCCCTGGATCATTGCTTACTTACAGCTCCCCAAGGCATTTCGTCGTTAGTCACGTCCTTCATCGGCTTCTAGTGCCAAGGCATCCACCGTGCGCCCTTATTAACTTAACCTTAATTACTAGTTTTTTTCTAAACTAGAAAACTCATTAAATATTCACAGCGTTTTCGGTTTATTTTCTTGTTACTATTTCTTAATGTATCCTTTCAGATACATCAGGAATGTTTGATAGATATTCAATTTTCAATGGACAAGTTTAGGATATGAACGACAGTCGCCTTAGCGAAACTTCTGTAGAAAATTAGGAATCTGACGCTGTGTGTCTTGCACACAAGGAAGATTGTCTATTTTCCTAAGAAGTTAGTCGTGAATTCAACTATCCTTCTTAACAAGATTTCTCCTGTTAATGGAGCCTAGCGGGATCGAACCGCTGACCTCCTGCGTGCAAAGCAGGCGCTCTCCCAGCTGAGCTAAGGCCCCGTACATTTTTATGTACCTGTTAACGTATTTAATTGTTTCGATATAATATCATTTTTGAGACGCTGGCCCCTGTCGTGCACTAGCTCCGCTAGTTTCGACAAAGCTTCAACCTAAAGGTTTCGCTTAGCTGAGCTAAGGCCCCACAAGACCTCTCAAAATTAAAGAAGACTGACGTACAGGTTTCCATTTCCTTAGAAAGGAGGTGATCCAGCCGCACCTTCCGATACGGCTACCTTGTTACGACTTCACCCCAATCATCTATCCCACCTTAGGCGGCTGGCTCCTAAAAGGTTACCTCACCGACTTCGGGTGTTACAAACTCTCGTGGTGTGACGGGCGGTGTGTACAAGGCCCGGGAACGTATTCACCGCGGCGTGCTGATCCGCGATTACTAGCGATTCCGACTTCATGTAGGCGAGTTGCAGCCTACAATCCGAACTGAGACTGGCTTTAAGAGATTAGCTTGCCGTCACCGACTTGCGACTCGTTGTACCAGCCATTGTAGCACGTGTGTAGCCCAGGTCATAAGGGGCATGATGATTTGACGTCATCCCCACCTTCCTCCGGTTTATTACCGGCAGTCTCGCTAGAGTGCCCAACTGAATGATGGCAACTAACAATAGGGGTTGCGCTCGTTGCGGGACTTAACCCAACATCTCACGACACGAGCTGACGACAACCATGCACCACCTGTCACCGATGCTCCGAAGAGAAACCCTATCTCTAGGGCGGTCATCGGGATGTCAAGACCTGGTAAGGTTCTTCGCGTTGCTTCGAATTAAACCACATGCTCCACCGCTTGTGCGGGCCCCCGTCAATTCCTTTGAGTTTCAACCTTGCGGTCGTACTCCCCAGGCGGAGTGCTTAATGCGTTAGCTGCGGCACTGAGTCCCGGAAAGGACCCAACACCTAGCACTCATCGTTTACGGCGTGGACTACCAGGGTATCTAATCCTGTTCGCTCCCCACGCTTTCGAGCCTCAGCGTCAGTTACAGACCAGAGAGCCGCTTTCGCCACCGGTGTTCCTCCATATATCTACGCATTTCACCGCTACACATGGAATTCCACTCTCCCCTTCTGCACTCAAGTTTGACAGTTTCCAAAGCGTACTATGGTTAAGCCACAGCCTTTTACTTCAGACTTATCAAACCGCCTGCGCTCGCTTTACGCCCAATAAATCCGGACAACGCTCGGGACCTACGTATTACCGCGGCTGCTGGCACGTAGTTAGCCGTCCCTTTCTGGTAAGATACCGTCAAATGAGAAACTTTCCACTCTTCTCACAGTTCTTCTCTTACAACAGAGCTTTACGATCCGAAAACCTTCTTCACTCACGCGGCGTTGCTCGGTCAGGGTTGCCCCCATTGCCGAAGATTCCCTACTGCTGCCTCCCGTAGGAGTCTGGGCCGTGTCTCAGTCCCAGTGTGGCCGATCACCCTCTCAGGTCGGCTATGTATCGAAGCCTTGGTGAGCCGTTACCTCACCAACTAGCTAATACAACGCAGGTCCATCTCATAGTGAAGCAATTGCTCCTTTCAAGTATCTACCATGCGGTAAATACTGTTATGCGGTATTAGCTATCGTTTCCAATAGTTATCCCCCGCTATGAGGCAGGTTACCTACGCGTTACTCACCCGTTCGCAACTCATCCGTCTAGTGCAAGCACCAGACTTCAGCGTTCTACTTGCATGTATTAGGCACGCCGCCAGCGTTCGTCCTGAGCCAGGATCAAACTCTCATTAAAAGTTTTGATTCAAACTCAAGCTATTGCTAGCTTTCCGTTTTATTGTTTTTTTGTCATTGACGATTTATCCTTAGATAAATCACCCTGCACGTTTGGTTCGTCTTCTTTAATTTTCAAAGGTCTTGTCGTTATCGCGCTCTCGCGACAACCATCTTAGTTTATCATTTCTTGTGAACTTTGTCAACACTTTTTTGAAACTTTTTTTCGTTCCTCTGTTAACCAGTCCCTCAAGAGACAACTCAATTATTCTATCATCTTCTGATGGTCTTGTCAACACTTTTTTGAAACTTTTTTCGTTCCTCTGTTAACTAGTCCCGCAAGAGACAACTCAATCATTCTATCATGACTTATATGCATTGTCAATCGGTTTTTTGGGATTTTTTTATGAAATTTGGCGAAAAACTGAGAAAAACTGAGCAACACTCTCTATTCTTCCAGTTCGTGATTCCCTTCTTATAGAATCAGTACAGATATGCTCCTCCTAATGTCAATCCAAGTTTATATGTTCGTGCTTGAGAAAATCTCCCACATCAATACACAGTTTATTTTTGACAACATTCCTTCTTTGTTAACTTTTCAGCAACAATGTGAAGAGCTATATAGCTGATATTCTTTCCTGTTTATTATGTAGTGGCCGAATTTGCTCCTCACCGACTTTATATCTAGGCTATTTTTTCCAAAAGTCATAACCACCCGTGAAAACGGGTGGCTTGTACACCGGCTATAAGCCGTTTCTCTCCAGCGACGTCTAAAGACGTTCGCTGAACTTCGTTCAGGTTAGTGCTATAATTACTTGACTAATGCCCGTAACAACGGGCTTTTATCTCGTTCTAAAACTACCATCTGAAAATGGATCTTCATACTCTTTGACACTCAATTTATCAAGTGCAATGTCATTTTTCTCCTGCTCGCGAATATATTTCGCAACTGTCTTTTCATTCAGTCCAACGGTACTAACATAGTAGCCTCTGGCCCAAAACTTTCGATTTCCATACTTATATTTTAAATTAGCGTGTTTATCAAATATCATTAGAGCACTTTTGCTTTTCAAATATCCCATAAAATCGGAAATCGAAAGTTTCGGAGGTATCAAAACAAGCATATGAACATGGTCTGGCATCATGTGTCCCTCAATGATTTCCACGCCTTTGTATTGACATAGATGACGGAAAATATCAATTAAGTCCTGTCTAATTTTGTAGTAAATGGATTTTCTTCGGTACTTAGGTGTGAAAACTATGTGATATTTGCACATCCATTTGGTATGTGATAAACTGTAACTGGTTTTAGCCATTTCTTTTTCCTCCTTTATCTAACCTGAACAATTTGATTATAACAGGAAAAAGAAATGGAAGCTCAAAGCCTTGGCAGCCACCAGCATAGCTGGTGGTTTTCTTGTTTTTCTCTACGAGAAAAACTGGCTCGAAGCCATAACAAAAGTCGCTAGATTTTTCTAACGACTTTGTCATTATACGCGTTCAACTTTGCCTGATTTTAGTGCACGTGCTGAAGCCCAAACTTTTTTAGGTTTACCATCAATCAAAACAGTTACTTTTTGAAGGTTTGGTTTAACTGCGCGTTTAGTTTGGTTCATAGCGTGTGAACGGTTGTTACCTGATATAGTCTTACGACCAGTGAAATAACATACTTTAGCCATTGTATCTTCCTCCTCATTTGATCAAATATATCGGATGTGCTAGCACCACATACCATATTATTCTAACAGAAAAGATTGGACTTGGCAAGAATTATTTTCATTTTTATTTTTTTAAAGTATCTATACTCATAGGTAAATATTTTAATACTACAGTTTGCGCCCCATCCATAATTCTTCGTTCTCTAAGTTATTAGAGTCATAAAAACTTTGGAGCAGTTTATATTTTAACTGTTCTCTGCTCACTTCTATCGTAGATTTCTTCATGGCAAAGAACTAGATCAAACTTAATCAACTACATAATAAAAAAAGGATTCTCGAAAGAAAATCCTTTTTGGTTTAATCTAAGAAACTTGTGCTTTGTTTACTTGAAATCTGAGATTTCTTCGCAGTTACATTAAGCTTTGTTCGCTGAACCGAATACGTCGATACGCTCTTCAACAGATGCTTGGATAGCTTTCACACCGTCTGCCAAGAATTTACGTGGGTCAAAGAGTTTTTTCTTATCGTACTCTGCTTCGTTTGCTTCATAAGCCGCTGCAAACTTACGAGTTGCGTTTGCAAATGCGATTTGGCACTCAGTGTTTACGTTAACTTTAGCAACACCCAATTTGATTGCTTCTTGGATTTGTGCATCTGGAATACCTGAACCACCGTGCAATACGATTGGGAAACCTGGTACAGCTTCAGTCAATTTACGCAAGTGGTCAAGGTCAAGACCTTCCCAGTTTGCTGGGTATGGACCGTGGATGTTACCGATACCTGCTGCCAAGAAGTCAATACCAGTTGCAACCATTGCTACTGCGTCTTCAATTGGAGCCAATTCACCAGTACCTACGATACCATCTTCTTCACCACCGATAGTACCAATTTCAGCTTCAACTGAGATACCTTTAGCGTGCGCCAATTCTACAACTTCTTTTGCTTTTGCAAGGTTTTCTTCTACTGGAAGGTGTGAACCGTCAAACATGATAGAAGTGTAACCAACTTCGATACACTCAAGTGCATCTTCGTAGTGACCGTGGTCAAGGTGAATAGCAACTGGAACTGTAATATTCATTGTTTCAATCAAGTTTGCAATCAAGTTACGAGCTACTTTGTAACCACCCATGTACTTCGCTGCACCCATAGAAGTTTGGATAAGAACTGGAGCTTGTTTTGCTTCTGCTGCACGCAAGATAGCTTGAGTCCACTCAAGGTTGTTTGTGTTAAATCCACCAACTGCATAACCGTTGTCACGCGCTGCTTGGACAAATTTTTCTGCTGAAACTAATGGCATTTCGATAGCCTCCTAATATTTTTTGAGGTTGCACCTCATACTCTTCTATTCTACCATTTTTATTTTGAAAATGCTAGTTGAAACCGTCTAGTTTTGAGAAAACTTTCACATATCTTTTCATGAAAGCCATAATAATGCCTGTTTCGTATCATTCTTGTAATTTATGAACTAGCATATATCGTGCTCTGCACTTATCTAGACAAAGCAAAAGGACTAGCCTTAGCTAGTCCACTATGCGGAGAGTGGGACTTGAACCCACACGACCTAAAGCGGTCACAGGATCCTTAGTCCTGCGCGTCTGCCAATTCCGCCATCCCCGCTTAACACAAGAACTAGTATATCATTAGGGACTAGCCTTGTCAACACTTTTTTGAATTTTATTTTTTATTTTTACCTTTTTTGCCAAAACGTATTGATTTAGCTGATTCTTTTGCAATATTCTACTATATATAATGCTTAAAACCATCTAGACAATAATGCCATATGGGGCTGGTATTTCGTATTTTCTTCTATAAATATTGTCATCTTTTTCGTTTCTTTATATAAAATATAAAAGAAGATTGAATAATACCAATCTTCTTCTATAATGGTTATACTTATTTTTCATTCTCCATAGCTGCTGAAACAAAGGCTGTATACAAACCTTCAGGGCGATTAGGACGAGATTGTAGTTCTGGATGATATTGGCAGGCAACGAAGAATTTATTTTCTGGAATTTCAACAATTTCTACCAAACGGTTGTCTGGTGACACGCCCGAGAAAACAAAACCTGCTTTTTCAAATTGTTCACGGAATTCATTGTTAAACTCATAACGATGACGATGGCGACGTTGTACAACTTCTTGATTATCATAAGCAGCTGCAGCCTTGGAGCCACGTTTGAGCTTGCTTGGATAAAGACCTAAGCGGAGAGTTCCTCCTAAATCTTCCACTCCAATTTGATCACGCATGATGTCAATAATTGGATATTTAGTTTCTGGGTCTAATTCAAAGCTGTTAGCACCTTCTAAACCGAGAACGTGACGTGCAAATTCTACACAGGTCAGCTGCATTCCCAAGCAGACCCCTAGCATTGGCACGTCATTCTCACGAGCATAACGAATGGCTTGTATTTTCCCTTCTGTACCACGTTGTCCAAAGCCACCAGGAACGATAATTCCTTGTGCTTGTCCTAGACGTTCAGCTACGTTTTCTGCTGTCAAATCATTTGCATTGACCCAGTCCAATTCGATAGCAGCATCATTTGCATATCCTGAGTGTTTTAGAGCTTCAACTACAGAAATATAGGCATCTTGTAATTCTACATACTTACCAACTAAAGCGATTTTTACTTTTTTCTGGAGATTAAGAACCTTGTTTACCATCGCTGTCCACTCTGTCATATCTGCTGGAGGTACGTCGAGCTTCAAGTGATCGCAAACAATTTGATCCATGTTCTGCGCTTGCATATTTAATGGGATTTGGTAAAGATGTTCGACATCCAAGGACTCAATAACTGCTTCTGGAGCGACATCACAGAATTGTGCCAGTTTATTTTTAATTCCTTGTCCAGCAGGCTGCTCTGTCCGAATTACCAACATGTTGGGCTGAATACCTAGACCACGCAACTCTTTTACAGAATGTTGTGTTGGCTTAGTTTTCATTTCGCCTGCTGCTTTGAGATAAGGCAAGAGTGTTGTATGGATATACATAACATTGTCTGAACCGACATCTGCCTTCATCTGACGAAGCGCTTCAAGGAATGGCAAGCTTTCAATATCACCTACTGTACCACCTACTTCCGTGATGATGACATCTGCATCTGTAGTACGAGCTGCACGCTTGATTTTGTCTTTCAAAGCATCTGTAATATGTGGAATAACTTGAACTGTTGCCCCTAAGTATTCCCCTTTACGCTCTTTACGGAGGACTTCGCTATAAATTTTACCTGTTGTTACATTTGAATATTTGTTCAGGTTAATGTCGATGAAACGCTCATAATGCCCAAGGTCCAAGTCGGTTTCTGCGCCGTCGTCTGTCACAAAAACTTCACCGTGTTGATACGGACTCATTGTTCCCGGGTCAATATTGATGTATGGATCAAATTTTTGGATTGTTACCTTGAGACCTCGGTTCTTCAATAAACGACCTAGGCTGGCTGCTACAATCCCTTTGCCGATAGAGGAAACAACGCCACCTGTTACAAAAATATACTTTGTCATGCAAACTCCTTTTCTACGATTCAGGCTAATAGGAAGCAATTTGTGGGGGATACTCCCTGTTAACTTGAAGAAAAAACAAAAATAGCTCCCTATTGCTAGGGAGCTCCGACCTCAAAAGAGGTGCCCAATAATATCTTATCGTAATTCAGTAGTCTTGTCAAATTATTTTTAAGAATCTAGGGGGATATAATTCTTATTCATCGACGACCTCTTCATCTGAATACTCGTCATCATCTTCACCTAAATCAACATCCTCTTCGTCCAATTCGTCATCTGGAATAATTTCGTTGATTTCTGAATCATAGGACTCAACTTCATCTTTTTCGTCATCTGGATTTTCATCATCGTATTCTGATGATGCACTACCCGGATAGTTGTCCTCATCTTCTGGATCGTCATGTCCATAGTCAATCGCATCATCATCACCGTCCATGAAGGCATTGACACGTTTCTTCTTGCGTTTTGGTGCGTCTTCATCATCTTCTTCAAGAGTGATTACTTCTTCATCGATCTCATCGATTGCGTACCAAGAACGTAATCCCCATTTGTTTTCGCCAAGTGGAATGAAGCTTCCATCCACATTCAAATCAGAATAGAAGGTTGGGAGGGCTGCGCGAATCTCGCTGTTTGATTTTTCAAGGTAGTTTTGAATTTCATTGACCAAGTCATTGAAATACATTTCGTTGTCACGTCCACGTTCTTCCAAAATAGCACGGGCTACTTCAATCATGGAAAGTTCGCTTTTTTCTTGTCCTGCAAATATGTTAAGTTCCAAGGCTGTTCTCCTTTTTTGTCTTTCCTTTCTATTTTACGCTAAAAAAGGCAAATAGTCAAAGATAATCTTTATCGTTTTTCTGTAAAAAAATACCTGCAGAGCTCAGCGCTACAGGTATTTTGTTTACTATACTTGTTCTTCTAAACTTGGAAGGGAAATGATCCGTTTGACCCCATCCTTATCTACAAGTCGAACAACTTTGCTTGTTGCATCATATTCGAAAGCTTCAAAAGAAACTTTGTAACGGTCTGAGAGTGTGACCAGACTTTGTTCAAAGGTTTTGAAGTCCATGCCAAACTCTTCTGCTCTTCGTTTTAATTCTTCTGTAAACTCGTCAATTTCCTCGGTTTCTTCAGAAATAATTTCTTCATCACTTTCTTCCGTCTCTGTTTCTTCTGTTGATTCAGATGGTGTATTTGGTGTAAATACTCCCCAGCCATCGTCTGAAACTGGGCGTTCTTGTGGATTAGTCATGTAGTATTTAACCGTTGCTAGGAAATCTTCTAAACTGTACCCTTCAGGACTTCTTGCACTACCTTGGTCAAACCATTTAAAGGATACATAGTGATAGTGATCTTGATGCGGAATTACCAGAGTCCCGTTGCGTACTTCGGTCGCATAGCCAGCATTATAGGTCAGTGCTTCGAAAGGAACGACTTTCTTCGCTTCCACTCGGTTATAAATTTCCTCTGCTGTTTCTTTGGGAACTTGTGGCTGTTCTGGCGTTGTTGTCTCGCCTGCACTTGCTCCTGTTTCAGTTAGTGCAGGTGTTGACGGTGAACTAGAATTAGATTTCTCACGTTGAGCCACCATAGCCTCAGCTGGGATCAGCTCGCTTAAGTAATTCAAATCACTCTTGTTAATCCGACGGTAACCATCTGTAATCACACGTGGGATGCGATAGTTATCCGTTCCTATTTTCACTTTGGGATCTAATAGGTCTGCTGGGTCAAAAATATAGCCATCTTTTGTTGTATATTTTCCTGCTGCCTTAGCTTCTGCCAATTCTTCTGCTGAGTGAACAATTTGCCAATTTTTCAAACCTGCACGTTTCTCAATTGGTGTGACATTTTTCGCCAATTCTTCAGCATCTCGTTTATCAAGAAGAGTTTGTACAGCTTCCAATTCTTCTTTAGATAAATCTTTCTTGGAAATTGAACGCAGAGAACCACCTGTCGCTCTTGGTAGACTGAACGCTTGACTAAAGACAAAACTTGCTGGATCTAGTACATCTTCTGCAGAGAAGATATAGCCATCATTTGTCGCAAATTTCCCTTTTGCACGTGCATCCATGACTTCTTCTGCTGTGTGAATGATTTGCCAATTTTTCAAGCCTAAGCGGTTTGCTTTAGGTGTTGCATTTAGAATTGGAGGAACAAGATCCGTTGCTTCTCCATCACCATGTCCACTTGTAGTCCAAGCAGATGGACGAATTTCAGGATGTTGCATGATATAGCGGATCGTTGCAATTTGTTCCTTACTCAACCATGTGTAAGGTAGGACGTGGATGTGATCAATGTGTGGAATAATAAAGGATTGTCCAGTATCATAGGTTGCATTCGCTCCCTTCATCGGAATTTGATCCATACCGACCAACATGGCTGGCGTAAGATCTCCTTCTGCAAGCGGTGCAATATCAAAGATATACTGCTTATCTTTTTCTGCCAAGGTCAACTCAGCAAAAGAGATCTTCATCAAATCTAGTTCGTCACGACCATATGTATAAGTTTTTCCACCTACTTCCATTTCATAAACAACTTTTCCAGCCAATTTACGTTTAGCCGTTACTTGTTTGTATTCAAATGCAGGGCGATTTTCTTCTTGAATTGGTTTTACAGGTTTTGAATCATTCCCTTGACTTGGTGTTGTGGGTTTAGCATCGTTTCCTACTTGTTCAGATGTTTTCGGTGGCACTTGTTTGCCCGCCTTCTCATTAACCCATTCCTCTACTTGCTTGATTTCAAAATCTTCGAGTTCGCCAAAACCAACATAATGGAAATGATCTCCATGACTAGCTATCAGCCCTTGATCATCAACTGAGGTAATAGAGGATTTGCTAAAGATGTATCCATCACTTGTAAAATATGCCCTACCATCTAAACCTTTTCCGTAAGCAGGAATTTGACGTCCCATATAGGAAACCACTTTCCCTGTTGACTGCTTCGGTTGTGTTGGTAATACTGGTTGTGTAGGCGATACCGGTTGTGTTGTAACCGTGCCGATTGGTGTTACTGGACGATTTAGTTGTGTTGGTGTATGTTGGGAGTGACTTGCTTGTGCGCCAGAAGAAACACCTGCTCCATTTACACCAATCATTCGAGAAATCTTCTCTTCTAGAGGAGACATCTGGCTGTATGGAATAAAGTGGTAATGATCGCCGTGTGGAACGATGACACCTGCTGCGGTTTTCTTCGTAATCGTTCTTGGGTCAAATACCAATCCATCCGCTTCTACATGGCGTTGAGATAGGGGTGTTGCATCCAATTGAGCCAATAAACTAGCCAAATCCTGACCTTGCCCCGCACTAATTGTTGTCTGTTGAGCTCTATTATTTCTATCGCCATATTGACTACCACTAGCCGAGCTCACACTTCCTTTTTGATTCCAGTAATCTTGAGCAGCCTTCAATTCGGCAGCTGATAAATCTTTTTTAGGAATAAAGTGGAAATGGTCGCCGTGTGGAACGATAAAACCATCTCCCGTGTCTTCAATAACATCTGTCGGATTAAAGACATAGCCATCGTCTGTTCTGTAGCGGCCATCTTTACTATTTCCTGCCACCTGATTCTTACTGTCAGCAGAAGAGATTCCTTTTTGCCGCTCCACTTCTTCTTTGCTACGAACATTTTTATGTTTGCTAGGGTCTTTTAGATAGAGATAGTATTTCCCATCAACTTTTATGACGTAGCCATCCTGGACTTCATTGATGATGTGACTGTCTTGTAAGACATAGTTTGGGTCCTTCATGACCAACTCTTCACTAAAAATCGCATCAAAGGGGACTTTACCATTATAGTAGTGGAAATGGTCACCATGTGATGTCACATAGCCTTGATCAGTAATTTTAACGACTATATGCTCAGCGTCAATATTTTCCTTGGCAGAAACTTGATCAGGTGTTAATTGTTCAGCAACGGTAGTTTGTACACTTTGACTATCTTCAATATAGGACACACGATTTTTTTGCTCTTCCATCGCTTGGAAACGTCCAAGCTGATAGCTACAGAGACTCATCCCTAAAACAAGGGCGGCTACGGAGCCAACAACTGCTTTTTTCTTCATTTTTTCTCCTTTCGGTCGATAGAATTCGGCCTTTTATTTTAACTCTTGAGCTAATGTTTCTAAGACTTGCTCTAGATTTTCTAGATAGGTTAAATTATTTTCTGGATCTGCTTCAAGAGGATCCAACACTTTTAAATCTACACCTGTCGAACTCGCCAATGCCTTGGCAAGCTTATCCGAGGCACCTTTTTCTGTAAAAATTGTTTGCACATTGTAGGTGTCAACAAATTCTTTAATTTCCGCCAACTGTCTAGGACTTGGCTCTTCCTCTGAAACTCCTGCGATCCCTAACTGCTTCAACCCGAAGCGTTGTGCAGTGTAAGAGAAGGCTGTGTGTTGAGTGACAAATGTTTTTGATGTGGCTTTTAAAAAGATTGGGCTATACTTGTCTGCCAACTTTTGCGCCTTTTCTTCTAAAGTTGCGGCATTTTGACGATAATAATCCGCATTCTTAGGATCACTTTCTGCTAAAAGTTCACCAATCGCAACAGCTTCCTGACCAACCAAAACTGGATCCAGCCATGTGTGGGGATCATACAAACTAGCTTCATCAATCCCTTGACCAGCTTCCATGTCTTCTAACCCTGGAACCTTTGTCAGCGGTAAATTAGTCGAAGCCTCCAAAACCTTGACAGATGAACCTTGCAAATTAGGTTCCAAACGTCCTGCCCAGGATTCCAAAATTCGCGAATGATAGATAAAAACATCTGCATCGTATATGGCCTTTATGTCCGCAGCCGATGGTTCATAAGAGTGTATGCCCTGTCTTGAGCCAATCATTCGAACATCATTCTTATCTCCCGACACTTCCTTAACCAGTGAATAAATCGGGTAAAATGAGGTGACTATTTTCATTCCTGGCTGCACTTGACTCGCTTCCTTCTGAGCCGAGCAAGCTGCTAAAACAAAACCGAATAAGGCAACAAAACAGCCTCTTATCACTTTCTTTAACATAACTACCTCCTTTGTTAACCAGTTAACTATATCACAAGAACATTAACCAGTCAAGCATTTTTTTAAAAAAAGATAAGACTTTCTTTTTATAAGCCAGTCTTACCTTTACTTAAACGAATTGTTTCACTCGTTTGATTTCTCCCCACTCACGCTTTCTCTTTTTATATCCAATAAAACTTGTCAGACGGACAATATTCAATACCCAATGCAAGAAAAAATATCTAAACAAGGTTGCCAGGAAGGCTTTACACAAATCCATAGGCCCAATAAATAAATCTTGCGAGTAGACGCGTTGCAAAAATGACGCAAAGGTGATTAGTGAGCAAAAAGCACTATAGAGGAAAAAGAGCGATATGAAAAATGAGATGTTTAGTTGATGATAGATCAACGACAGTAGAATCACGAAACAACCGAAAGTCTCTATAAACGGAGCCAAAAATTCAAATAGCATATAGTAAGCATAGGAAAAATATCCCACCGCCCCAAAACGAACTCGCGATAACATTTTTCGGTATTTTTTTAGACATTGATAGAGTCCCAAGAACCAGCGACGGCGTTGTTTGCATAAATCACCGATAGAGCTCGGTGCTTGACTCCAACAAATGGCGCTGGTCTCATAGCAGATTCGATAAGGAATATTGTTATTTCTACAGAAATAATGCAATTTCATGACTAGCTCCATATCTTCTCCCAGTGTCTGCCTATCATAACCCCCAACTGCTATGACATACTCCTTGTAAAATAACCCAAAGGCACCTGATATGATGAGATTGGATTGCAAATAGTCCAATAAAATTCTACTCCCTAAAAAAGAACAGTCATATTCGATCGCTTGTAAACACGGGAGCACCGACCACGGCAACTGGCAATGGCTGACCTCTCCGTCAGTTATTCGTACCCCTTGTGAAACTTGGACGACTCCACCAACAGATATGACATTCTCCCATTTCTGCATGGGACGGACAAGGTTTTTCAGAGAGTTTCTTTGTAACATCGAAAGATGATTAAACAAAAAAACCCGACTAGAGTCGAGTTTTCCAAATAATTATTTTACAGTTGCAGTGCTTGTAATTACTTCTACAGCTTTCTTCACAGCGATGTCGTGTTTAAGCATTTCTGGTGAAAGCAAGCTACGAACTTGTGCCACTTCCATCTTGTAAGTTGCTGCCAAGTCTTCGATTTCTTTGTTGATTTCTTCTTCAGTTGCTTCGAAACCTTCTGCTTTCGCTACTGCTTCAACAACCAAGTTTGTCTTAGTACGTTTTTCAGCATCAGCTTCGTATTGTTTATGAAGGTCTTCACGAGTTGTACCAGTGATTTGGAAGTACATATCTGGTGAGATACCTTGTTGTTGCATACCACCCAAGAATTCATTGATTGCACGGTGAACTTCTTCGTGAATCATTTCTTCTGGCAATTCAACGATTTCAGCGTTTTCTACAGCCAATTCAAGAGCAGCTGATTCAACTGCATCGTCAAAGGCAACTTCTTTTGCTGCTTCCAATTCTTTGCGGTATTTAGCTTTCAACTCATCAAGTGTTTCCACTTCTTCGTCGATGTCTTTTGCCAATTCGTCATCCAAAGCTGGAACTTCTTTTGCTTTTACTTCGTGGATTTTTGTTACAAAGAGGGCTGTTTTACCAGCAAGGTCTGCTGCTTGGTAGTCTTCTGGGAAAGTCACTTCAACGTTTACTTCTTCACCAGCTGCGTGACCTACCAATTGCGCTTCAAAGCCTGGGATGAATTGACCTGAACCTAGTCCAAGTGAGAAGTTCTCACCTTTACCGCCGTCAAATTCAACGCCGTCGATTGAACCTACAAAGTCGATAACAACTGTGTCGCCTTCAGCTGCTGGACCTTCTTTGATAACCAATTCAGCCAAGTTGTTGCGCTCACGCTCGATTTTTGCATCAACTTCTTCATCTGTTACTTCTTTAGTAGCTTCTACTGAAACTGCCAAGTTTTTGTAGTCACCCAATTTTACTTCAGGTTTTGTCACAACTTCCGCAGTGATTGTCCAGTCTTGACCTTTTTCCATAGACACAACGTCAATTTTTGGTTGTGCAACTACTTCAAGACCAGCTTCTGCAACCGCTGCTTCATAAGCTGCTGGTAACAATGCATTTACAACATCTTGATAAAGTGCTTCTTCACCAAATTTTTGGTTGAAAACGGCACGTGGCAAGTGACCTTTACGGAAACCTGGAAGATTGATATCTTTCTTAACTTTGTTGAAAACGCGGTCCAATTCTGGTTTGATAGCATCTTGACCGATTGTGAAAGTCAAAACGCCGCGGTTTGTTTCTTTTGCTTCAAATGATACAGACATTCTGTCATTCTCCTTAAAATTTTATTGCATACTCTTCATTATAACACAATTGACAAGGATTTCAACGATTTTATAACGGACTTTTGGGAAATGGCAGAGCTTCTACTCGAGTTTTTCATCTGGTTGCTGACCATCGTGGGCCAACCACTTACAGTCAGTCAAACTCATTTCTGTAAAGACAGCTTCAAAAGATGAGTCTTCTGGCGAGCAGGCGTAGATACCAAAACGAATTTTCCCGCCACCTTGGTGCAGGTGGCAAATCCGCATTTGCTCAAAATGGATACCGTCTTTGGAGTTTTCAATACAAAAATCACTGCCCCGTCGGCTCAAACGGTAGTAAATTGACTTGACAGAAGCTGGAATTTCCTGGGTTGCCCAATCTGAAAAGCCCTGATTGGTCACAACGCTGCCCAAATGCTGAAAATCTTCATTTTCATACTCAATCGAGCCCTTGATCCAGTTTTCCGAATCCTGATAAACCACGACACCACACTGATCAAAGCGGGTATGGCTATTGGAAAAATCCGTCTTAACCGTAAAGGAGAAATACTCTTCCTCCGTGTCCATCAAGAGTAGGGGAGCATTGTCATTGACAAAATGGTAATAGGTCTTCTGCCACAAGTCTGTATGAGCTTGGGTCGTGATTCTGATTTCTTTATCCGAAATCTGATAATTTTCTGGTTCTCGCACCCAGTAAAAGTTCTTAGTGTTCATGTTACTCCTTGGTTCTATCGTTTATAAAAGTCATCATCCGCTCAAATGCTTTGGCAGACACTGGATCCGTTCGTAAATTCGCCACAAAACCATGTGGCTTTTCAAGCCCTTCTTCTGCTAAAGGATCAACCAATTCATTTTCAACTCCCACTTGCTTCAAGGCCTTGTTGAGCGATACCATATCTGTTCGATACTCGCTTCCCAGAAGGAAACTAGCTGGATAGTCCTTGTTCACATGTGAAATCGGGTTATAGGCATTGATTTCTTCCTCACTTAGATAGATGGTTCCTGAAACATAATTTCCAACCAATATCTTCGTGCTTAAGCTAAACTTGGCGTAATCTAAAGGAGCATCGTCAATGACTAGAGCCTTGACATGTTCTTTTGCAATACTTGGTTCAATGTTCAATAGCTGAGCGTAATCCTTGTTGGCTAAGACACTACCATATTGTGCTACCATGATAGCACCTGCGGATGAGCCCATTAAGACGACATTGTCCATGTTCAAATGATATTCTTCAGCGTGTTCCTTTATGTAGGCAATGGCCTGATTCATCTGAATCACAGGTGTTGGAAAATGATAGTCTGGTACAAGAGCATAGTCAACATTGACCACATTATATCCTTTTGACACGATATCGTCAATGAGATAGGTGGCTTGGCTGGCAGCCAGAGGGTCCCCCATATTTTTGCTACCTCCAAAGAAACCACCACCGTGGAAATAGAAGAGAGTTGGACGGTCAGCTTCAAAATTTTGGTCTGGATAGGTAATATCTAAAAAACTGTTAGGATATTCCTTACTATAGGCAATCTCACTTTTCAAATACTGACCATTTTCTTTCGATCCGTCGATAGGTTCATAAAGGGGACTGTAAGAGTTGGGTGAACTCTCCTGGTACATAAACGATTGAATGACACCGACTACCAACTGCGGATGATTGGTAACGGACACATAGGCAATGATACCTAGACTAGCTACAATCCCAAGGGTCTATAAGCTGATTTTTTTGAATTTTTTCATGAAGAATTCCTCTCATTTTACACATTTTTGAATAAGCTACTAACATATAGTCGAATGAATTAGCTTTCAGACAAGGAACTGAAGTGCAGGTTGCTAGAACAGCCTAGAGGCTGTTCTAGGTTGGAAATAAGACTTGCGATGTAAGTCGCTTTCGTTAAGTACGGCAAGCCGAAAGTGACGATGTATCAAAGTTAATTCAAATGACTGGTATGTAAAGCCCTTTGTCAAGTAAAAACAATCGAACTGATTAAAAAATGAAAAGTATCTAGAAAGAGCCTAGTTCTTAGCTTCGGGCATTGGCCACTCTGATATTCGTGGATTGGTTACCTACAGGTCAATGGTTCTGCCGCGAGTCCTACTCTCTATAAGCGTGGATCACAATTGTGCCACTTAGTCGTTTCGTAGATGACTCAAACCTTGAAGTCCTAAACTCCTTCAAGATACTTTCCATTCAAACATGATTTCAATCCTTATTTCTGTCCAAATTCACCCAGTGATTTTGGATAGAAATAGGGATTCCTCATCGCTCTGCGATGATAAAACTTAATGGTCAAAAGTGTACATGAAAACAAGCGCTAACTTCAAGCTATTCTTCCTGTCATCATCCCCCAAATAAAACCAGACAATTCTCGTGCAATAGCTGTTTTAGCAACATTTTGTTTCTTATTTTTTCCTAGAACAAGTGTGCGATAACGTCTTCTTAAGCGTTCATTAGCCTTATCCGCATAAGCAATCACCTCCACTCGGTTTCCATTTTGTCTCCTTTTCAATTCTTTGGATTTATACCCAATCGTCCCCTTAGCCAATGATTGTGCAGCTTCTATCAGAAGTCGTCTCACATGGCTATTCCCAGCTTGTGTGATAGCACCTCTTCTCTCCTTGTCGCCACTAGAGTTTTCACTAGGAGTCAGCCCAAGATAAGAAGCAAAATGTTGAGCTGTCGCAAAGCGATTAAAATCACCGATTTCTGTCACAATGGAAAGAGCAGTTAGTGTTTTAATGCCAATAAAGCAAGAAAGCCGTGAGACCTTCCCTTGGTAACTGTCGCTTTGACCCAGTTGCTCAATTCGTGCATCATACCGTTCTATTTGACCTACTAATTTCTCATAGATCATTAAGTGTTCTGTCAAAATCTCTGCGTAAAGTCCCTCAGGATTTAGGGAATGAAGCCAGCGAACATGTTTCTGTGTCCAATTACTGCTTCCTCGGTATAGCGAAAATCATGTCGGAGACAGAAGGCAAGAATTTGTTGTTTGATCTTCTTCAGAGCCACTTTGTGGTCTGTTCTTATGCGGATATATTCTTTGACTTATTCATCCTCAACAGTAGGAATATGAACAGGCCGATAGCTACGAAAGGCCAGAGCTTTTGCGAGCTGAGCTGCATCTTTTTTATCAGTCTTAACACGCTTAGCTCCCGCCTTCATCACCGTTGTAGATGCCATCACGATACAGGGAATCCCATGAGCTTGTAGCTGGTAATATAGGGTAAATCCAAGACATCCAGCTTCGTAGCCACATAACACTTCTGCATTTTAACCATATAAACGACGAAGCTCATTCACATAGTTCACAATATAGCTAACATTTGGACCAACTTTAAGTGCTATGTTTGAATTGATTAGCCATCATATTGTAATAGCAGAGTGAAAAACTTTCTTTGTGAACATCCATTCCGATGAAAAGTGTGGTAAAATGAAACATATAAGACCTCCAATTGAGTGTGGTAATTCCTGTTAGAAGTTGATTGTTTTTTTATTCTAGTGTACAGGTAAATCCACGAATTCTCAACTGGGGGTCTTTACATATTGTCTATAGTAAAATGATCAGCCTTGTCCCCATGGCCGACAAAGCCATTATTTCTGATATACAGGGAAGAGAAGAAAACATCAATACACTCCTAGCTCACTTTGAAGATGGCAGCACCTTATTTTTCCCGCTCCAATATACAGAAAACAAAGATAAACGTGCTTACTACCAAGTAGCGGATTGGAGAGTTACTTATTCACCTTTCCAAACATTACAAGACTACTCTGACATTCTAGGCAAGGTAGTTCCAAGCCTACAAGCGGTTGAATTTCATTCTGAAAATATGTATACTGCTCTCTCCATTACAGAAAATCAAGAGCCTGATTATAGAACTAGTATTTTTACAGAATAAGAAAAAAGTTAGGGATTATTTCTAGTCCCTAACTTTTTATGTTACTTTTCTGATACCTGTTTTGCCAAAGCAAAGTTCCCAAGAGTTGCAGAACCATTTTCAGCAACAGCTGGCGTTACGATGTAGTCCTTGACATCTGGTGTTGGCAGATAGTCATTCATGAGGCCTGTAAATTTCTCACGGACACGGTTAAGCATGTGCTCCTGAGCCATAACTCCTCCACCAAATACAATGACTTGCGGACGATAAAGCAAGGTTGCCTGTACTGCTGCTTGAGCAATGTAGTAAGCCTGCACATCCCAAACGTCTGAATTTAACTCAATTAATTCTCCGCGAATACCTGTACGGCCTTCAAGAGAAGGACCTGCAGCTAAGCCTTCCAAACACCCATTGTGGAATGGACACATCCCTTTAAATTCATGTTTTACATCGTAAGGGTGTAGGGAAACGTAAGTATGACCCGCTTCGGTATGACCCAAGCCACCGATAAACTCACCATTCTGAATAGCACCTGCACCAATACCTGTACCGATTGTATAGTAAACTAAGCTCTTTACCCCTTTACGAACCAATGTTTCACCAAAAGCTGATGAATTCACATCTGTCGTGAAGTAGAATGGAATGTTAAATTCCTTAGCAATCAGACCAAGTAAATCAATATTTGACCAGTGTGGTTTTGGTGTCGAAGTGATATAACCATAAGTCTGTGAGTTTTGATCAATATCAATTGGACCGAAAGAACCTATCGCAATACCTGCCAAACGATCTTCATAGCGCTTGAAGAATTCAACCGTTCTCTCAATCGTTTCATAAGGAGTTGTCGTTGGAAATTGCGTTTTTTCAACAACTTGAAAGTTCTCATCACCTACTGCACAAACAAACTTTGTACCACCAGCTTCTAAGCTACCATATAATTTTGTCATCTGATTGTCTCCAAAATTTTTATCACTTTTATTATAACATATAAGCAAGTCATAACCACCCGTGAAAACGGGTGGCTTGTACACCGGCTATAAGCCGTTTCTCTCCAGCGACGTCTAAAGACGTTCGCTGAACTTCGTTCAGGTTAGTGCTATAATTACTTGACTAATGCCCGTAACAACGGGCTTTTATCTCGTTCTAAAACTACCATCTGAAAATGGATCTTCATACTCTTTGACACTCAATTTATCAAGTGCAATGTCATTTTTCTCCTGCTCGCGAATATATTTCGCAACTGTCTTTTCATTCAGTCCAACGGTACTAACATAGTAGCCTCTGGCCCAAAACTTTCGATTTCCATACTTATATTTTAAATTAGCGTGTTTATCAAATATCATTAGAGCACTTTTGCTTTTCAAATATCCCATAAAATCGGAAATCGAAAGTTTCGGAGGTATCAAAACAAGCATATGAACATGGTCTGGCATCATGTGTCCCTCAATGATTTCCACGCCTTTGTATTGACATAGATGACGGAAAATATCAATTAAGTCCTGTCTAATTTTGTAGTAAATGGATTTTCTTCGGTACTTAGGTGTGAAAACTATGTGATATTTGCACATCCATTTGGTATGTGATAAACTGTAACTGGTTTTAGCCATTTCTTTTTCCTCCTTTATCTAACCTGAACAATTTGATTATAACAGGAAAAAGAAATGGAAGCTCAAAGCCTTGGCAGCCACCAGCATAGCTGGTGGTTTTCTTGTTTTTCTCTACGAGAAAAACTGGCTCGAAGCCATAACAGAAGAAAAAGGCTTTCAGCCTTTTTCTTGTTAATTATGCAGTAGAGGCAGACTCTACAAATCGATTTTATATAAGATTACTTAGCTACTTTCAAGAATTCTACACCGTGAGTGATTGTTCCCTCTGCAAGTGGAGATACTTCTGCAAAGTCAGCAGTGTTGGTTACAATGATCATAGTTGTATCATCAAGACCTGCTTCAGTAATCTTAGCTGCATCAAATTTAGCAATCGGAGTACCAGCTTTTACTTTATCACCTGCTGCTACTAATTTTTCAAATCCATTACCGTTCATTGATACAGTATCAATACCGATGTGAATTAAAAGTTCAGCACCAGACGCTGTTTTCAATCCGTAAGCATGGCCTGTTTCAAAAGCAATTGTTACTTCTGCATCTGCTGGAGCGTAAACAACACCCTCAGATGGTTTAACAGCCAAACCTTTACCCATAGCTCCTGATGAGAAGACTGGGTCATTAACATTTTCAAGAGCAACAACGTCACCTGAAAGTGGAGATACAAGAGTTTCTTCAGCTACAAGTCCTGTTTCTGCTTCTTCAAGCGTTTCAGCTGTTTCTTGTGCTGAAGCACTAGGCTTTTTTACTTCTTTCTCCTCATCTTCATAACCGAAGAGGTAAGTAAGAGCAAAACTAAGAGCAAATGATACGGCAACCATAAGGATGTATGGAAGAATTTGACCATTACCTGCGTAAAGTGTCAAACCTGGGATGATAGTAACACCCATACCTGTACCGGCAAGACCAAGAAGAGATGCTACAGCACCACCGATGGCACCCGCAACCAATGAAAGAAGGAATGGTTTGCGGAAACGCAAGTTAACACCGAAGATAGCTGGCTCAGTAATACCGAGGAAGGCAGAAAGAGCTGCTGGGAAAGCAAGAGCTTTCAATTTAGGATTTTTAGTTTTCACACCAACCGCTACTGTAGCAGCACCTTGTGCTGTCATAGCTGCAGTGATGATAGCGTTGAATGGGTTAGCACCAGTGTTTGCGACCAATTGAGCTTCCAAGAAGTTGAAGATATGGTGAACACCTGATACAACGATAACTTGGTGAACACCACCGATAAGGAGACCACCAAGACCCATTGGCAAGTTCAAGATAGCTTGTGTACCAGCCAAGATGTAGTTTTCAACCACGTGGAAGACTGGACCAATGACAAACAAGCCAAGAATAGACATTACAAACAAGGTCACGAATGGTGTTACCAAGAGGTCAAGAACTTCTGGAACAACCTTGCGGACAGCTTTTTCAAATTTAGCACCGATCAAACCGATGATGAAGGCTGGCAATACTGAACCTTGCAAACCTACAACTGGGATGAAACCGAAGAAGATAGTTGGTTTCACATCGCCACCTGATGCTACAACCCAAGCGTTTGGCAACTGACCCGCAATAAGCATCATACCAAGAACGATACCGATTGTTTGGTTACCACCGAATACACGGAATGTTGACCATACTACCAAGGCTGGCAATACGATGAAGGCTGTATCTGTCAAGATTTGTGAGTAAACGTTCAAATCTTCTGGAAGAGTATAACCAAGAGCTCCAAGAAGACCACGAAGACCCATGAAAAGACCAGTTGCTACGATAGCAGGAATGATTGGAACGAATACGTCACCGAAAGTACGGATAGCACGTTGGAAAGCATTACCTTGTTTAGCAGCTTCAGCTTTTTGTTCACCAGTAGTCGCTGTTGGCAAACCAAGGGCAACCACTTCATCGTAGATTTTGTTTACTGTACCAGTACCAAAGATGATTTGGTATTGACCAGAGTTGAAGAAAGCACCTTGTACTTTTTCGATATCTTCTACTGTATCCTTGTCGATTTTTCCTTCATCAACAACCATAACACGAAGGCGAGTCGCACAGTGGGCAACACTGCGTACGTTCTCACGTCCGCCAAGGGCATCAATGACTTTTTTTGCAATTTCTGTATTATTCATCTTGCAAAAATCTCCTTATTAAATATTTTTTGCTTTTTTGAAAGTGTTTTCAAACTTTCGATGGTTTTATTATATCACTTTTATAAAATATGTCAAACGTTTATCACATTTTTTTTTGAATTTCTTAAAAACATTGTTAAAACTTGATTTTTTGCAAGAAAACGTTTACTATATTAATGAAAAACTAGAAAATTTGGAGAAAATTATGGCATTTACAACAGAGGAGCGTTACAGAGCTTATGCTGACTGGACACCCGAATATATTGAAAAAATAAAGAAGAATACAGAGAGTTCTCCTTGGAGGACAAATTTCCACATTGAAACACCACATGGACTATTAAATGATCCAAATGGATTTTCTTATTTTAATGGAAAATGGACTCTTTTTTACCAATACTTCCCATTCGGTGCTGCGCACGGATTAAAATCTTGGGTCCATACAGAATCAACGGATTTGGTCCATTTTGAAGAAACTGGTACGGTTATGTACCCAGATACACCACTTGATAGCCACGGTGCCTACTCTGGATCTGCCATGGAATTTGGCGACAAGCTCTTCCTCTTCTATACTGGAAATGTCCGCGATGAAAATTGGGTTCGCCATCCATACCAAATCGGTGCCTTGATGGATAAAGATGGTAAGATTGAAAAGATTGATAAAGTCTTGATTGAGCAACCAGAAGATACCACCGACCATTTCCGTGATCCACAAATTTTCAACTATAAAGGGCAATATTACGCTATCGTCGGTGGACAAAATTTGGATAAAAAGGGAATTGTCAAACTTTATAAAGCTGAAAATAACGACTACCTCAACTGGTCCTATATTGGTGACCTAGATTTTGCCAATGATATGACCGCTTATATGATGGAATGCCCAAATATTGCGTTCGTCGGTGAGCAACCCATCCTTCTCTACTGTCCACAAGGCTTGGACAAAGAGGTATTGGACTATGGCAATATCTATCCAAATATGTACAAGATTGGTCAGAGTTTCGATCCTGAAACAGCAAGCATTGTCGAACCGAGCGAATTGATCAATCTGGACCATGGTTTTGAGTGCTATGCAACCCAGGCCTTTAATGCACCAGACGGTCGAACTCTATCTGTTAGCTGGTTGGCACTTCCAGATGTGGAATACCCAACCGATGCTTATGACTACCAAGGCTGTCTGTCATTGGTTAAAGAATTAACCATCAAGGACGGTAAGCTCTACCAATATCCAGTCGATGCGATTACCAGTCTTCGTAGAGAAGCTCAGCCATTTTCAGCCCAAAAAGAAACCAATAATGTTTACGAATTGGAACTTGATTTTTCAGCGGGCGCGAAGCACGAAATCGTATTGTTCGCAAATGAAGCAGAAAAAGGCTTGGTCTTGTCTGTAGACACTGAACAAGGCCAGATTACATTGGACCGCGGCAACTGTGGTCAGCCATTCGCACTCGATTTCGGCACAAGTCGCTCTTGCGAGATTTCTCCAGGAGCTCTTACAGCCAATATCTTCATCGACAAATCTGTCTTTGAAATCTTTATCAATAAAGGAGAGAAAGTATTTTCTGGTCGTGTCTTCCCTGATGCGGATCAGTCTGGTATCGTCATTACGACTGGTAATCCGACCGGAACCTACTACCATTTAGATTATGGTCGCAAAACTAACTGATGTCGCACAGTTAGCTGGGGTTAGCCCAACAACTGTCTCGCGCGTTATCAATAAAAAAGGATACCTATCTGAAAAAACCATTCGCAATGTCGAAGAGGCTATGCGTGAACTGGGCTACAAACCTAATAATTTAGCTCGTAGTTTGCAAGGTAAATCTGCAAAATTAGTTGGTCTTATCTTCCCAACAATAAACAATATTTTTTATTCTGAATTGATTAGCCATTTAGAAAAAGAGCTTTTTGATCGAGGCTATAAAACCATTATTTGCAATAGCCAGCACGAGTCCGATAAGGAACGTGAGTATCTAGAAATGTTAGCAGCTAACCAAGTAGATGGGATTATCTCGGGCAGTCACAATCTCGGTATCCAAGACTACGACCGTGTCGTAGCTCCAATTATCGCTTTTGACCGCAACCTCTCTCCTTCCATTCCCATTGTCTCTTCCGATAATTTTGCTGGCGGGGTATTAGCTGCCCAAACCTTACAAAAAGCGGGATGTCACAATCCATTAATGATTACGGGGAACGATGATTCCAATTCACCTACCGGTCTTCGCCAAGTAGGTTTCACATCTATTTTGAACAAAGCTGACGTTTTTCATATCTCCAGTGATTTCTCACCTGTGCGCAAGGAGATGGAAATCCGAGCCATTCTTGAAAAGCAAAAACCAGATGGTATCTTTGTATCTGGCGATGCAACGGCTATGCTGGTATGGAACGTCATTCGTTCATTGAAACTGTCTATTCCAGAGGATATTAAATTGATTGGTTATGATGGAACCAGTTTCATCGAAAACTACTACCCTCAACTGACAACCATCAAGCAACCATTAACCGAAATAGCTCGACTGCTGGTTGAACTATTAGTTGATAAAATCGAAGGAAAGAAATTGACAAAAACAGACTATATCCTACCGATTAGCCTACTAGCAGGAGCTAGTATATAAAAAAAGCTGTACCTAATAAAAATTAGGTGCAGCTTTTTTGTGATACATTCTCTTATTTCTCAAGTAATACTATTCAAAAAACAAAAACTAACCTATAATAGATTTATGAAACTTACTATCGAACAAACGAAAGAATTAAAAACTTATTTGAAAGATAAAACCTATTCTCCATTTCATAGACGACTTCAAGTTATCTTGTTCAGAGCAGAAGGTCTTAGCTATAAGGAAATCACTAACCTCATCGGCTATTCAAAGTATACAATCTGGTCCTTACAGCGCAAGTACGAACTTGAGGGGATTTCAGCTCTAGTAAGAGAAACGCGAGGTGGACGGAACCGTCAATATTTAACCCTTCAAGAAGAGGAAGCGTTTCTAAAAGAACAGTTAACAGCCTCACTAAATGGCGAATTTGTGACGATAAACTCTCTCTATGAAGCTTATCAGAAACGGGTTGGACACCCTACGACCAAGGAAGGATTCTATGCCATTCTTAAACGCCATGGTTGGCGCAAAGTGACGCCAAGACCAGAACACCCTAAAAAAGCAGACGCCGAAACGATTCTAGCGTCTAAAAATAAAATCTTCATTCACGAAAACAGGAAAGCGCTTCAAGAATAGTCGTCGCTATCATAAAGTCAGGCTAATGTATCAAGATGAGGCGGGTTTCGGTCGGATCAGTAAAATTGGGAAGGCCTGGGCACCAAAAGGGGTGAGACCGCATGTACATAGTCACTATATTCGTGAGTATCGCTATTGCTATGGTGCTGTTGATGCCCATACAGGAGAGTCCTTCTTCATTATCGCTGGGGGCTGTAATACAGATTGGATGAATGTTTTTCTCAAACAACTATCTGAAGCTTATCCTGACGATTATATTTTATTAGTGATGGACAATGCCGTTTGGCATAAATCAAGTACCTTAGAGAAACCACATAATATTGGTTTTGAGTTTATTCCTCCCTATACTCCTGAAATGAATCCAATTGAACAAGTTTGGGCTGAGATTCGAAAGAGAGGGTTTAAGAATAAAGCTTTTAAAACACTAGACGATGTGATAAACAAGCTTCAAGAAGTAATACGAGAGTTAGATTGGTCTATTTTAAAACCAATTGTTAGTAGACAATGGTTTAAAAACACTTGACTGGTTTGCTTTTGATTTTTGTTGAGTATAAAAAAGAAGCTCATCAGGCTTCTTCTTTAATAAACTGGCTCAAAACTCCATTGATAAACTTAGCTGAAGATTCATCAGAAAATTCTTTAGCCAATTCAATAGCCTCGTTAACAGCAACGCGGTCTGGCGTTTCTTCAAAATGTAAGATTTCAAATAGGCCTAGTCGCATGATATTCTTGTCAATCAAGGTTAAACGGTCTAAGGTCCATCCTGCTTTTAATCGGCTAGATAACTCCTTATCCAAGTCATCACGATAGTCTGCTACACCATTGACAAGGTTAAGGAGAAAGAGCGGAATTTCAACTCCATCTTGCTCTTCCTCTCTATCATAAAGATAAGAAAACTGAGCTGCCTGAACAGGTTCTTGACCAAATTCAAGTGATACGATTGCCTGCAAAGCACACTTACGCAGGGCATGTCTATTATTCTTCATCAAGGAAATCCTCTCCGAATAAATCTTTCAATGCTGGTTTTGGTGTTTTATCAGGAACAATGCCGCTGACATGGATATTAACCGCAACCACTTGAACTTCTGCATAGTTGTAAACTGCTGTCTTGACTGCACGCTGGATGTCCATTGATACGGCAGGAACATTTACACCATATTCTAGATAGACGTAAATATCCGCAGTCACTCGACCTTCCTCGTCAGTTTCAAGATAAACACCTTTATTTAACGATGTTTTTGACCAACTGTCTGCTACACGCTTATTTTGAAGGGAATGCACTCCATCAACTTTCGCTGCAGCAATGCCTGTAATTACTTCAAGGACGCGAGGTGCGATAACAATCTCGCCTTGATATTCTGTTGTCATAGGCTCTCCTTTCTTAAGAGGAAACGATTAAGCACGTGATACGTAAGTTCCTTCAGCTGTGTTGATAACGAGTTTTTGACCTGCTTCGATAAAGTCTGGTACATTGACTACAAGACCTGTTTCCATCGTAGCTGGTTTACCTGAACCTGTAACAGTCGCACCTTTGATAGATGGTTGTGTTTCTGCAACGACTAATTCAACAGTTGTTGGTACAGTAACACCGATCACTTCTGTTCCGTAGAACTGGATCTTCACATCGGAATTCTCCAAGATATAGAGCAATTCTTCTTTGATAGTCGCTACTGGAATTTCATACTGATCGTAAGTCTCAGTATTCATGAAATAAGCTGTGTCATCCATTTGGTAAAGGTACTGTGCTGGAACTGTTTCGATAATAGCTTGTTCAAATTTTTCATCTGGACGGTAAGTTGTATCGAAGGTTGAACCTGTACGTACATCACGCAATTTCATACGCATGATGGTGTTACCTTTACCTGGTTTGTGGTGGCTTGCATCCAAAACTTTAATCAATTTACCTTCAGCTTCGAAGGTCATACCTGCTCTAAGTTTACTTGCTTCAATCATTGTATTGAATACCTCTTCAAATTTTATTTATTCGCTTTATTCTACCACAAACTGTCAAATTTCTCAAATGACAATCAATTCCTTGGGTGCTAATGTCAAGACTTCACAACCCTTTTCCGTAATCAATAGGTCATCTTCGATACGGACACCATATTTGTCATCCAAATAGATACCAGGCTCATCCGTCAAGACCATACCTGCCTTGATAGTCTCGTCAGATTTTCCAAAATACGGATATTCATGAATATCCAAACCGATACCGTGACCGATGCCGTGTGTAAAGTTGGCTCCGTAACCCGCCGCATTGATAATCTCACGAGGAATAGCGTCAAACTCGCGGTAGGTGACACCTTCCTTGGCCTGCTCAATTAAAGCCTTATTGGCCCGCAAGACCACATCGTAAATCTCACGTTCTTGATCTGTCACATGACCGATATGGATGGTACGCGTCATATCACTGACATAATGTTGGTAGTAGCAGCCAAAGTCCAAGGTCAGCGTTTCACCAGTCTGGATAAGCTTTTCTGAGGCTCTTCCATGGGGCATGGCAGAGCGGTAGCCAGATGCCACGATGAACTCAAATGATGCCCCTTCGGCACCTAGTTGGCGCATGCGATGGTCAAGGAAATGATTGACGTCCATCTCAGTCGTCTGACCTGGTTTGATAAAGTCAAGAACATCAATAAAAGCCTGATCCGAAATTTGACATGCACGGCGGATGGTCGCAATTTCTTTCTCATCCTTAATCATGCGCAAGTCTTCGATAAAGTTTGACATAGCAACCAGTTGATAGCCCTCAAAAATACTGGTCAGACTTTGATAGAAACCATAGGTCACCTCGCTATCAAAACCAATTTTTTCAAGCCCATCTTCCTTAATCACCTTTGCAATCTCTTCAAGGGCAAAACGGCTCTCGATAATATCAAAACCTTTTACTGATGCCTTGGCTATCAAAGTATAACGCGAATCAGTCACAAACAAACGACGCTTGCCACTGATGAAGACAGTCGCCTCTGTCCCCCAAAAACCAGTTAGGTAGTAAATATTGTTCTGTCCCGTTACCAAAATTCCATCAACAGTTGATTGAGCTAATTTTGCTTCAAATTTTTCCACACGCGCTTGCATAAGCTACCTCCAAAGATTTTGTAACTATTATAGCAGAAATACAGACAAATACCAATTATTATCAGCAGACAAAAAAGCCGCAGAGCGACTGTTTTAAGTATGTCACAGAGAAATGGAATCTTTCACTAATCCAATACTTTTATATACTCTCCAATTTTTCGTACGATTTCAGTTACGAGAGCATTTCCCATAAAGAACATACGCATTTTATCGGATACGTCTACACTAGAGCCTTCGGCTAATTTTTAGGGAAAATTTAATCATTGCCTAAACTATTTTAAAGTCTTTAAAATATTATTTTTTAAATCGTTGGTATTATACAAGTGAGGCAAAACCTCAAAAGTTTCTTGTAAATTTTTCTTAGCCTTATGCCAACCTTTTCCGTCAGTAAACCACATAAATTCCACATTAGGAATTGTCTTCGCTTCTTCTGCAATCATCTTATATGAACGTGCTGTTTCATTTAATTTCGATCCACCACTTGAGTAAAAATTAACCTCGATCAAATAAATAGTTGAATTATGCTTGATAACAAAGTCAAATCGTTTGGCTGTATTTCCCTCATTAGTGATGGCAGATAAATCAACTGAGAAGAGTTCCTCAATCTTATTTTGATAGACTTCCTTGAATAGAGTTTTACCTAAAACATAACCAGCCGCCTCTAGATAATTTTGCACAATATTTTCCATAGCATGTCCAGTACGGTTCTTCCTACCGTTAGTATCCATGCCGACTTCGACTCCTGTAACGTAGTCCACTAGATTTGATATAATATGCTTCTCGAGTAAATCAAAAATCCCTGACTTTTCCAAAAACATAGCATATTCTTCAATACTATAGTTTGGCTTACAAAAGTCAAAATAAAAATCTTTTATAGGGTCTTTAACAATAATTGTATCTTTCAAACGTTTCGCAATAAGGATTGGTATAACTTTCAAAACTTCTGGATAATTTTGGTACAAATCTAAAAAATCTTGTTGTATATTTTTGCTACCAATAAGACTATTCATAATATTAAGAGGAACTTTTATACTTTCCACATTATCATAGACTTTTGGAAAATCTGTATAATAAGTCCAATCCGCTATAGTGTCTGTCATGGTAGACAACCATTTTTCAAAGTCTCTATTTTTTTCCACTTTCTTTCTCCAATCTCGTTTTCGCTATTTTTAAATAATCTCGTTCGGCATCTATTCCAATGAATCTTCTACCTAATCGCTTCGCAACAACACCAGTTGTTCCGCTACCAACAAAAGGGTCTAGAATGTAGTCATTTTCTTTTGTGCTAGCTAATATTATTCGCTCTAAAAGATATTCTGGTTTCTGAGTGGGATGCTTGCCAGCCCATTTCTCTGATTTTGCTGTTAATCCACCAGTCCAGACATCTTTCATCTGTTTTCCATCGTTTAACTCTTTCATTAAATCATAGTTATAATAGTGACGAGCTTTCTTATCATTTTTTCTCGCCCAAAGAATTGTTTCAGTTGAATGTGTAAAGTAACGACAGGATAAATTGGGGGCAGGATTCGTTTTCTGCCATGTAATATTATTCAGAATTTTGAAACCTTCTTGTTCTAAAGCCATTCCAACTGAATAAATATTGTGGAAACTACCTGAGATCCAAATCGTCCCATTGGGTTTCAAAACTTTTTTAGCTAACTGAATCCAGCGTCGATTAAAGTTGTGCTTTTCTTCAAGTGAGGAAACTTTATCCCACTCACCTTTATCAACTGATACAACTTGACCACCTGAATTAGATATTCCACCATTACTCAAAAAGTACGGCGGATCCGCAAAAATCATATCCATACTTTCAGGTTTCATTTTTGACAAAAACTCAAAAGTGTCCGCATGAACAAGTATGGAATTCTCTTTATGATAGTATGGTTTCGTCATAATAACCCCTCCATACTTATATTCGTTATTTGTCATAATTAGTTACGATAAATTCTGATATTTTTCCTCGACTTGATGCTTTCGCCCCATTAGTCCTAATGGCTTCTACTTTATGAATATTAAAACCTTTATACAATTCTTCTACTAACGGACTAGATGAATTGGATAGCATTACATAGGCACCTTTCTTATCTAGTTTTCTAAAAACATCACGCAATCTAACTTGTTCTTCATAGGAAAAACCTTCATGAGTATAAGATGTAAAGGCACTTGTTTCTGAAAGAGGTATATACGGTGGGTCAAAATAAATAAAGTCTCCAGCACCTACATCTTCAACAGCTTTTTCGAAATCCCCCGTCAAAATCTCAATATTATTTTTATTTAGATATTGAGAAATAGATAAAATTAACTCACTATCAACAATCTTAGGATTTTTATAGCGACCATAAGGTACATTGAACTGATTTTTAGAATTAACACGATACAAGCCATTGAAATCAACTCGCAACATATACATGATACGAGCAGCACGTTCGGTGTCGGTCATGGCATGGATTCTGTCATCTCTATCAACAGAGCGTAGTTCTAAATAATAATCTTTAGAGTTGTTTTTTTGATGCTCGACTAGTAGTTCAATGAGTTTTTGGGGATTATCTTTTATTTGACGATAACAGTTGATAAGCTCACTATTGAAATCATTGATAATTGCTTTTTTCGGAATGAGTTCGAAAAATACCGCCCCACCACCAATGAATGGTTCAAAGTAACTATTATAATTGTCTGGCATAAGAGATTTTATAACCGGAAGCAGTTGTCGCTTCCCACCAGTCCATTTTGTAAAAGGTTGTAAAGTTGGTTGAGTTCGTTGTAATTGTATCATCGTTTATATTATACCATATCTCTAAATATATTTAATTAATCGAAGTGGAATAGCCTCCAACATGCAAAAAAGCCGCCTAAGCGACTTTTCAAAACAGCATTAAGAGTTTCTTCTCATTTCCCTTTAAATTCACGAATCCGTTGAGGAATACCCTCTAAAAATTGATTCATTTTTTGTTGCCATTCATTTTCAAGAGCTTTCCTTTCTTGAGAATCTAGGTCGTCAACAGCCTTACTATTTAGGCCGATTTCGCTTAAAACTGGACTGACATTAGAGATTGTCTTTTTGCCAAAATGAATTTTACTTTCTTCCATCCATAAATTAAGTGAGGAGCTCAACTCAACTTGTTCCCAAGGGATTCTGACAAGTGCTGGTTTGCCGAATAATTTCTTCTTAAAGGTGTAGACAGCTTCCTCTGTAAAGATAAGATTTAAACTTAGAGTTCCTTCAAACATGGCAAAAATATGTTCTTCATGCAACTCCTTGTAGCTTGGATAATGATACCAAAATACTCTAGCCGAATAAAGACTTGCATACTCCTTTGGTAAAAGAATTGTATCTTGTTCTTGCAAGTTTTTTTCTGCAATCATCCATTCAAGATTATTCTCAATAAGGGGAGTCCAAAAAACGTAATCTGCAAGTTCGCTCAGGTACTGATAGCGTTCATAATCGATAAAAGTTGGGTCTATAGAGGTTCCTTCTAGGGAAGCAAGCAAATCATTTGAAGGCGCAGTAAGTCCTGGAATCTCACCCTTATAATCCACACGATCCTGCCTTGCTTTTAACTCTTTAACAATTTCTTCAGGTAAGAAGTTTTCTAAAAAGGCTGTCAAGTTGGCTAACTCATGATTTGCCCAAAAAGTACCATAAGAAAAGACATTCGTCGGTGCAATACAAAAAGAATAAACATCTACCACATATTCCTCAACGCTTGTAATCGTTTCTGAGCTAGGAACATACTGAAGTAATTTTCCCATTACACAAGATGCTAGGTATTGTTCCCAAGTCTGATAACTATTTTTGATACGCTCTGTTTGCTTGGTAAACAGTTCCTCAAATTCTTCTTTAGTAATCAAGCGAGTAGCATACGATTTCGTCAAGACATCAATTATACGGCAGTCGTCAAAGCCTTTGATTAGTTGAGAACCTGTTAATGAATTTAAAGAAAGGTAAAAGTCTTTTACATCAGGAGTGCCTATTCCATCAATAAATGAAGAAACATCTTCTAAAGCATGATAACGGCCATCTTCCAGTTTATCAATTTCTTCTTTTAAACTTGAATAATCTGTAATACCATAGTTTGTTTCTAACATGGTTCGCAACAGGCCTCTGGTCATCATATTGACACCTGGCATGACGACACTCATTAGTTCTTTTTCGATAAATTGTCTATTGACTGAATTGGCAAAAACTGAACTGTATCTGTATGGACTGCACAATAAAACGTATTCCGATTGCATGGAGGTCTCCTTGTTAAGCAACTTATTTTTTATATTATATCTGATTTGTACTAGCTTATCAAGCGTAGAAAAAATCAGACAAAAAAGCCGCTAGAGCGACTTTTCTGACAAATGGAACAGAGTATTTACGTTTATTCTTTTGTAAACTCTGCATTTGCTAAAGTTGAATCAAGAGTGTCTAATGTTAGGACCCCATCAACAATTTCATAATCCACGGTCGAATTATCATTTTCTGCCGTTAGAGTTTTTCTCTCCTGATCAACAGTCAGTCCCTGTTCCTCAGATTGAGTTTGACCATCTTCCCCTTTTTCTTCAAAAGTAAGGGTTCCAGTATTATTTTCAATTTTGATAATTACTGTATAAGTAGTGCCGTCTTTTTCCCTTGAATAGGTATAGGTTCCATTATCATTTTTAGCTCCGCAAGCAACTAAGAAAAATACGATGACGCTCGTTAAAATAAGGATTAATAATTTTTTCATCCTACTCTCCTTTTAACCTACAGAGTAACTAATGTAATCAATGAGTTCTGGTATAACTTTTATTTCTTTGGCTTCATGTTCATTTTCGAGTTGATAAACCTTATCTCCCGTATAAACATAGTAAGAGTTAGATAGCCCATCGAATATCGCAAATTTGATATTTTTAATTTCCTTATTATCAGAAGTATAATAGCCAGTCAGACTACTACCATCAACAACTTTTATTTTTTCTAACGTTTTTTTCTCAGTCGTATGACGCAATCTGAGTGCCTGTAGAAACTCATTTACTGTATTGTACTGATAGGTCACTTCAGACGCCATCCCCAATTCTTTGTAATGTTCCGCTGAATATTGGCTAATCTGTTCTGTACTGTACTTCAATGATGTTGGTCTTGTTGTTTGTTTTTCAAGGTCAATGACAGTTGCTTTGTCGGTATAAGCAGACAAATAAAAGGTAGCCTGTACTTTACCGTCTTTTACAACAATTTCATCATTATCTGTTACACCAAGATAGTTTGTTGGTGTATCACTGCCATAAAAGCCATACATTGGCAGTAATTCTCCATCTTCTCCAAGAAAACCTTGAGTTAGGCTAGGACCTTCTGAAAGCAACAGTTGTCCATATTCTAGTTCGAACTTACCTTGATGAAGTTCCCCAACCTTTAGTGTAGCATTCATTTGATTGTCTTTTGTGACATACAAATGCCCTATTTGACTTCCAGGAACATCTCGCTCTAGATACAATTCATAGCTACCATCTTCGTTGATTGCAAAATCAATCTTATAAAATACGGTCAAATTATCATCGGGAGCATGACTTGTTTCAGCTGACGGAATTTCAACTATTCCTGAATAAAATCCTACATAGTCTTTTACAGCTTGCTTTGCTTCAGCATCGATTTCAGTATGTTCATCTACACGAGGAAAATCATCTGGGCTGCTGACTACTTTCTCACTCTTCGTTGTACTTGAGCTTTCCGTCACCTTTTGTGTACTACTAGAGGTTTCTTGGTTCACTTGACCAGTCTGTTCCGTCTGGCTACAAGCTACTAGACTTAACGTTGATATTGCCACCAACAATTTTAAAAAATTCTTTTTCATATGTTCTCCTATAGTATAATACCATCCATGCAATTTCGACAATTTTTTTCAGTTCCTTTACGGTTTCGGCTCAACCAATTCCAGCATAGCCACGGTCACACCATTTCTGAAGGTGGTCTCGATGGCCTTGTCGTTGAGTCCGATGCCGACTGCCACCTGGAGGTTGTCCAGTTTTTTCATCATGACAGTCTTGTGTCCTGCGGAGTTCATCCACTCGGTGAAGAGACCGTTTGCGATGTCGCTCTCGTCGATGGCACTGTATGCGCTAAGAGCTGCGCCCATCTGGAGTGCGTTTTCACCACGCCAGCCTTGTCGAGCAGTCTGCTCTGCCGTGTAGATGGTCGTCCACTTAGAACCGTCTGGGCGCTTGTGAGCGCCGTCGGCGGTACCTTGATAGCGAAGACTACCGTGGTCCGCCATTTCGTTGGCACGGGCATTCGCCGCGTTTTGAGCGTCTGAGCCCTGACCTGCGTATGTTACAGCCGATAGGCCTTCTGCCGCACGGGCTGCGTTAAGCAGGCTGACGAACTCAGCGTTGAGCTTGTCGAGGTTGATGAGCTGCTCCACCTTCTCAAGGGTGTCCTTGGTTGCGCCAGTTCGGATGGTCGTGCCAGGTACGGTTCCTTTCTTAGCGATGAAGGCGTCCTGCTGCTCCTCGGTGAGGCTCATGAACTCATCCAGCGTTAGCGTCTTCTTGTCGAGTAGGCTAGTGCTGGCAGGTTTAGTGCCGACCACAAGGACCTCATTGACTGGTGCAGTCTCGGAGATAACCTCGCGGGTTTCGCTTACTTGACCAGTACGGTTATTGGTGACCCGTGTGATACGGACCTTACGCTCTCCGTTTACTCCCTGAACTTTGATTTTTGTTTCACCTTCTGGGAAATTCGGATCTTCTTCCTTGATTGAAGTATAGGCAAGCACCTCCGTTTCTGTCAGAACTTGACTGGTCTCTTCTTTCTTGATACCAACTTCTACTATACGCTTAATTGGCTGAATAACCTCTGGTTGACCCACCATTTCAGAGGCAACCTTGACGCCGTCCACATAGGTATCCTTATAGGTCTGTGTTTGCTGACCGTCCACTCCTGCTACCAACTCACGACTTTCACCTTCAAATAAGCTATCCACCTGACGAGTTTCTGTAGTAAATGGAATGACACTTGTTTCTTGGCGAGTTTGATAACGAACAACAGCCTTTGTACCGACTTCAATAATCTCATTTACCGGTTCGACACGCTCTTCTTTTACTAATTCACGCGCCGTTTCATTGCCGTCTGTCTTAGTAATGCGATAGGTTTGGGTTAGTGTTCCCTTTCTTCCTTTTGTAAGTGTACGAGTTTGACCTTTTTCTAAGTCTGGATTCTGACGAGTTTCAACAGTGTAGTCAAGCTCTGTGACCTTGGTTTCCTCTGTTGTTTCAACAACAGACTTTGGCTTAGTACCGTATTCAATGACTTGCGTGACTGGTTGAGCAATAACTTCCGTGCTGACCACTTCTTCACTAATGACTGCACCTGTAGAATCATAGACTTTCTTTGTAAGGGTCTTGGTTTGTCCATTAACTCCTGCGACCAGTACACATTCGGAGCCTACTTCCAGATCCGCATTGGCACGACGCTCTGTAGCAAATGAAATAGTCGTCAAGCTTTCTATAAGCTCTTCTCGATTTTTAGAAACCTCATCATTATAGGCGATTACTTCTGTAACAGGTTCAATTGTTTCAGTCGCAACGATCTCACGAGCGGTCTCTACATTATTGGTATAGGTTACTTTAGTGGTGACTATTTCCTTTCCATCCACACCTTATGTAAGAACCTTGCTTTCTCCAGCTTGCAAACTTGTATCTTTCACATAGCTAGTTCCATACTTGATGACAGTTACCTGGTTCTCTACATCTGTTCGAACTGTATCAACAGGTCGATCTGGTTCTGCTGGATTAGTTGGAAGTTCTGGGCTAACAGGTTTCTCTTCACCAGGTGTAACAGTCGTTTCCTTTTCCCCTGGTACAGCTGGTTTTTCCACTGGCGCAGGTATTTCTGGTTGGACTGGTTTCTCCGTTTCTGAAATAACCTTGTCTTCTGTACCGATAACCTGACCACCTCCTGTTTCTTCAACGGGTTTCTCCGCTGGCTTACTTTCTGCTGGGACTTCTTCAACCTTGTCTTCAGATGGTTTCTGTTCTGCCGAAGCGTCTGTTGCCTTGTCCTCTGACGGAGTTGATTCTGCTGGGATGTCTGATTTGTTCTCATCTGCTGGTTGGGTTGGTTGGACAAGTAGATTCTCATTTTCTTCTGCCTTATCTATTGAACCAGTAGGTAGAGTTGGACTTGTCTCACTGCTCTGCTTTTTCCCCTCCAAATAACCTACAAACTCATAACCTGCAATTGAAATCTTTCCATCTGGGAGTGCTGATCCTACTGTCAATGTTTGAGTTTGACCATACTGAGCCAGCTGGGCAACCGTCACGGCAGATACAGAGGTGAAAACCAGACTGCCTCCTACCAAGGTCAAGGTCATTGCTGAGCGAACCATCCGTTGATTTTTCCGACCAACAGTTATACCAACCAGTAGCAAGCCTGCCCCAATAGCTCCAGCTAATACACCTGTGCTTTCTCCTGTCTGTGGCAAAATTGAAGACCCTACTTTTCTATACACAAGATAGTAGTTCACATCTTCTGTCACCTGAGCTGGAAGCTCTGTAAAAATCGCCTTTTTCTCTGCCTCAGTCAATTCCTCAGTCGTTACATAATCATAACGAACCTCTGCCGTCTTAGTCTGTGCATGAACCGATAAACTTGTTAGTAAACCCACTCCTAATAGAGCAGATGCGGCTCCTAAGCCTGTAAATTTACGAATCCCATATCGTAAACGCTGATTCTTTTCTTCTTGGATGCGCTGAGTTCTACTATAAACCATATAATTCTCCCTTTTATGAAATAGTCTTCCAAAATATTTTACTATACACTCTTTATTTTTGTAATACATTTAGTAATACAATTTGTAATATTTCATATTCATTTATTTCGCTATACACTTGTAACAAGGAGCAAATAAATGGCATTTAAATTAAAATCAGATAAAAAAGAAACAGAAATCAAAACCATTCGATTTCCGTCAGAGTTGGTAGATAGAATTGAGGAAGCAATCGTCAAAAAAGATGTCAGTTTCTCAAGCTTTGTCATTCAGGCTTGTGACTATGCCTTGAATAATATGGATAAAGAACAGTAAAAAAGAGCCGATGGCTCTTTTTTACTTGCTTATTTCAACTTAGTTTTCAAATACTGACCTGTAAAGCTGGCTGGATTTTGAGCCACTTCTTCTGGCGTTCCTGTCGCGACAACGGTACCACCGCCGACACCGCCTTCTGGTCCCATGTCGATAATGTGGTCGGCTGTCTTAATCACATCCAGATTGTGCTCGATGACAAGGACAGTGTTGCCGTCATCAACAAAGCGGGCCAAGACCTTGAGCAACTGGGCAATGTCCTCCGTATGCAGACCTGTCGTCGGCTCGTCCAAGATATACAAGGATTTACCAGTTGACCGCTTGTGGAGTTCAGAAGCCAACTTCATCCGCTGGGCTTCCCCACCTGATAGAGTGGTCGCAGGTTGTCCCAAAGTCACATAGCCCAAGCCCACATCTTGAATAGTACGAAGTTTCCGCTCAATCTTTGGAATGTGTTTGAAGAACTCGACCGCGTCATTGACAGTCATATCAAGGACCTGAGCGATATTTTTCTCCTTGTAATGTACTTCTAAGGTTTCCGAGTTGTAACGGTGTCCATGACAGACCTCACATGGCACAAAGACATCGGGCAGGAAGTGCATTTCAATCTTGATAATCCCGTCACCAGAACAAGCTTCACACCGTCCACCTTTGACGTTAAAGGAGAAACGTCCTTTCTTGTAGCCACGGATTTTGGCTTCATTGGTCTGGGCAAACAAATCCCGAATATCGTCAAAAACACCTGTGTAAGTAGCTGGGTTGGAACGTGGTGTCCGTCCAATCGGGCTTTGGTCAATATCAATCAGGCGGTCCAAGTGTTCAATTCCTGAAATAGACTTAAATTTACCTGGCTTGTCCGAATTTCGATTGAGCTTCTGAGCGATAGCTTTTTTCAAAATGGAATTGACCAGAGTTGACTTACCAGAGCCAGACACCCCTGTCACCGCCACAAATTTTCCGAGTGGGAAACGAACAGTCACATCTTGCAGGTTGTTTTCCTTGGCACCGGTCACCTCTAAGAATCGACCATTTCCAACACGACGTTCCAAAGGAACTGGAATTTCACGTTTACCAGACAGGTACTGGCCTGTAATGGATTTCTTGTTTTTAGCCACTTGGGCAGGCGTTCCAGAAGCCACGATTTCTCCGCCAAAGACACCCGCACCTGGACCGATGTCAATCAACCAGTCCGCCTCACGCATGGTGTCCTCATCGTGCTCCACCACAATCAAGGTATTGCCCAAATCCCGCATCTTCTTAAGACTAGCGATCAGACGGTCATTATCCCGTTGGTGCAGACCAATCGACGGCTCATCCAGAATATAGAGAACACCAGACAGGTTGGAGCCGATCTGGGTCGCCAGACGAATCCGCTGGCTCTCACCACCAGACAATGTCCCCGCTGCTCGTGAAAGCGTTAGGTAATTTAGACCAACGTTGTTAAGGAAGGACAGACGATCCTTGATTTCCTTGACAATGGGCGTCGCAATGGTTGCTTCATTTTCAGACAAGGTCAGATGTTCAATCACTTGCAAATGATCCGCTACGGACAAGTCAGACAACTGCCCGATATGCAGTCCCTGCTCGCCACCGACTTTGACAGACAGGGCTTGGTCATTGAGGCGATAGCCATGGCAAGTTCCACAGGTCAACTCATTCATATAGGCCTTCATAACCGTCCGCGTATAATCACTGTTGGTTTCACGGTAACGACGGTTGATGTTGGTAATCAAGCCTTCAAAGGGAATATCGATATCACGCACCCCACCGAACTCATTTTCATAGTGGAAATGGAATTCTTTGCCGTCAGAACCGTTGAAAATCAGGTTCTTCTCCTCTTCCGTCAATTCCTCGAAAGGCTTGTCCATATCCACACCAAAGTGATTCATGGCCTGCTCCAGCATCTGAGGGTAGTAGTTAGAAGAGATTGGATTCCACGGAGCCAAGGCACCCTCACGCAAGGTCTTGCTGGCATCCGGAACAATCAAATCCGTATCCACTTCCAGCTTCATGCCCAAACCGTCACAATCGCTACAAGACCCAAAAGGCGCATTGAAAGAGAAAAGACGAGGCTCCAACTCTGGTACCGTAAAACCACAAACTGGGCAGGCATAGTACTCAGAGAAGAGCAGTTCCTTCTCGTCCATGGTGTCAATGATGACATAGCCGTCCGCAATCCGCAGGGCCGCCTCAATGGAGTCAAAAAGCCGCGAGCGAATGCCCTCCTTGATGACAATTCGGTCGACTACGACTTCGATATTGTGCGCCTTGCTCTTTGATAATTCTGGCACTTCCGACACATCATAGACATCTCCATTGACACGGACCCGAACATAGCCATCCTTCTGCACCTTCTCAAAAACGGTCTTGTGCTGCCCCTTTTTCTTGCGTACAATCGGAGCTAGAATTTGCAAACGCTGGCGTTCTGGCAATTCCAAGACCTCATCAACAATTTGTTCCACCGAGGAAGCTGCGATTGCCCAGTGGCCATTGATACAGTATGGTGTCCCAACCCGAGCATAAAGCAGGCGGAGATAGTCATTGATTTCCGTCGCTGTACCAACTGTCGATCGTGGGTTACGCGAGGTTGTTTTTTGGTCAATTGAAATAGCAGGGCTGAGACCCTCTATAGAATCCACATCCGGTTTGTCCATGTTGCCCAAGAACTGACGAGCATAGGCAGACAAGGACTCTACGTAGCGGCGTTGGCCTTCGGCATACAAGGTATCAAAAGCCAAACTCGACTTACCAGAGCCTGACAAACCAGTCACCACCACCAACTTCTCACGCGGAATAGTCACATCAATATTTTTCAAATTATGGGCACGTGCCCCATGAATCACAATATTTTCTTGCATAATTTAAGATACAAAGGGCGTTAAATGCACAGTCAAAATAGGAAACTGACGATGTGTCTGAAAGACACAAGGAAGTTTATCTTTTTGACACTGCATTTAGCCCGTGTTCAATTCCTTTCTAGATATAAGTGCGTTAAGAAAGCGAGAAGAAAATAGGAAAATGTGACGTCATATCAGTGACGAAACATTTTGTACTTTACAGTATCCACAGCTGTAATCAACTAAAGTTGAAACATCTATGTATCTTTTTCTCGACGCTTTTAGCACGCATTCAATTCCTTTCTAAGATACAAAGCCCGTAAAACGCAAGGTGAAAACAGGCGGTAAATCCGAAATCTGTGATTTCGAAGACGCACCCCCGTCAAGACAACTAGTGCTTTCACAGGTTGAAAACCGAAGAAAGCACAGATGTCTACGACGCAGAAGCCAGTTCCACATGCTTAAACATGAAGAAACCAGCAATTTTTGACACTGCATTTAGCCCATGTTCAATTCCTTTCTAAGATACAGAGCCCATAAAACGCACGGTGAAAATAGGCGGTAAGTCCGAAATCTGTGATTTCGAAGACGCACCCCCGTCAAGACAACTAGTGCTTTCACAGGTCGAAAACTGAAGAAAGCACAGATGTCTACGACGCAGAAACCAGTTCCACACGCTTAAACATGAAGAAACCAGCAATTTTTCACACAGCGTTTAGGGCGTGTTCAATTCCTTTCTAGATATAAGTGCGTTCACAAGATAACTGGTGACGGTCGATTAACTCCGCGTCACCAGACGAAACTGCCTATGGGCAATTTCTATATCTTGTATTAGCTCGATTTTCAAAAAATATCGTTTTGAAAATCTCACGTTAAGAAAACCCTATAAAACTCGACCATTCAATTCCTTTCTAAAGATACAGAGGGCGTTGTAACAGTCTGGGAGACTGTTACAATCGGGAAATAGGGAAAACGCAGTTTTCCTCATTACACCAACATCATTAGCCCGCATTCAATTCCTTTCTTAAGAGGATCTAGCTGTACCATGAGAGATTAGAAAAAGTTCGTACAACTTATTCGCTTAAATGTCTACATATTATACCACATTTCTATATAAAACCTTTCCGAAACTGCACATTTTTTGGTATAATAGAGGTTGCGTTAACGCAACAAAGATAAAAGGAGGGCAAAGATATGAAACAAATTTTTCTATCAACCATGACTGATTTAGAAGAAATTCAAACCTTTGAACCAGGGGCTTGGATTAATTTGGTCAACCCCTCCCAGAGCGAGTCTATGGAAGTTGCTGAGCACTATAAAATTGACATCGCTGACCTGCGAGCACCGCTCGATGCGGAAGAATCCTCTCGTATCACCGTCGAAGATGATTATACGCTCATCCTGGTCGACGTCCCAATTCTTGAAGAACGAAACAACAAGACATATTATATTACTATTCCTTTGGGAATTATTCTAACAGATGATGCGATTATCACGACTTGTTTGGAACCATTGCCACTGTTTGAGCAGTTTATCCATCGTCGTCTACGGAATTTCTTCACTTTCATGAAGTCTCGTTTCGTTTTCCAAATTCTCTACCGCAATGCCCAACTCTACTTGTCAGCCCTACGGACCATTGACAGAAAGAGCGAAGAGATTGAGAAGCAACTCCATGAGGCCACTCGAAATGAAGAATTAATTGTACTCATGGAATTGGAAAAAACCATCGTCTACTTCAAGGCTTCCCTCAAAACCAATGAGCGTTTGGTCAAAAAACTTGCTAGTTCCTCACGTCTACTCCGTAAGTATGAAGAGGATGAGGATTTGCTTGAAGATACCTTGGTCGAAACCCAACAGGCCATTGAGATGGCAGACATCTATGGTTCCATCCTGAACTCTATGACCCATGCCTTTGCTTCTATCATTTCCAACAACCAGAATACCATCATGAAAACCTTGGCATTAGTGACAATCGTTCTCTCTATCCCAACCATGGTCTTCTCTGCATACGGTATGAACTTTAAGGACAACATCATTCCTTTTAACGATATTCCCTATGCTTTTTGGTGGATTATTCTTTTCGCCTTTGCAATCAGCCTATCACTCACCTTCTACTTCATCCGTAAGAGATGGTTTTAACCTAAGGAGATTAACATGTCATTTACAGAAATCAACGGATTAACAAAAAAGAACCAAGAATTTATCCATATTGCGACCAACCAACTGATTAAAGATGGAAAGTCTGATAGCGAAATCAAAGAACTCTTGGAAGAAATTTTACCAACTATCATTGAAAAGCAAAAAACTGGCGTGACTGCCCGCAATCTCTATGGAGCACCAAGTGAGTGGGCTGCTAGTAAGACAATTTCTGAACAGGAAAAGAAAGACCAAGTGGAATACAATGAAAATCCATGGTTGATGTGGCTCGATTCCAGTCTATTCATGCTTGCTATTATTGCAGGAATCAACGGAGTGATGAACTTATTGGGACAAGGTGCCCAATACGGCTTGTTCACTCTATTGGTAATTGGTTTTGGTGTCGGCGCAGGTATGTACTTCATGTACCACTTCGTTTACAGAGAACAAATTAAGACGGGGCAACGTCCTAAATTGCTGAAAGCTATCGCTTTTCTCGGACTTGCTACGCTGGCTTGGTCAGTCGTTTTCATTCTGGCAGCACTGATTCCGGCCGCATTTAACCCAGTTCTACCTCCGCTTGTTACTATTCTTATCGGAGCTGCTGCTTTCGGTGCACGCTACCTCTTGAAAAAGAAATATAACATTCGCAATGCCATGTCCCCAGTTCAATAATAAAACAAAGCGATTGGAATATTCCAGTCGCTTTTGTTTATCTATACAGTTCAGCTATCAAATCGCCCGAGAACTTGATCCGCTGTCACTTGTCTATGTAATCTGCTGAAACAGTCTATCCCCAGACTGTGCCTCGCTTTCTAACTTCTTGGCTCGGGTTGAAACAGTCCATTCAAGGGCTTAATTCGCTTTCTTAATTTCGAGTTCATGAAAAAATGGTCCACTGGACCATTACTCGCTTTCTTATTTTCATGCTCGTGAAAAAACAGTCCATTCAAGGACTGTAATTCGCTTTCGTATTTTCATGCTCATGAAAAAATGACCCGTTGGGGTCTTGATTCGCCTTCTAATTTCCGAGCTCATGAAAAAACAGTCCATTCAAGGACTGTTTTTTTTACTAATCTTCGTTTACGAATGGTAAAAGAGCCATAACGCGAGCACGTTTGATAGCTGTTGTTACTTTACGTTGGTTTTTAGCTGAAGTTCCAGTTACACGGCGTGGAAGGATTTTTCCACGTTCAGAAATGAAACGGCTAAGAAGCTCAGTATCTTTGTAATCAACATATTCAATTTTGTTAGCTGCGATATAGTCAACTTTTTTACGGCGTTTGAAACCGCCACGACGTTGTTGAGCCATGTGTGTTCTCCTTTATATTATTAATTTTTGACCTAGAATGGTAGGTCATCGTCTGATATATCCATTGGATTACTTGCTCCAAATGGACTTTCTTCTCGAGCGAAGTTTGGTGTAGATTGTGCAGGCGCTTGATAAGGCGAGTTATAGTCATTTCCTCCAGCAAACGAGTTGCCAGCTGAATAGCCTCCACCTTGACCTTCACGGGCAGTACGGCTTTCCAAGAGTTGGAAACTTTCTGCAACTACCTCAGTAACGTAGACACGTTGCCCTTGCTGATTGTCATAGCTACGAGTCTGGATACGACCAGTAACACCAATCAGAGCACCTTTCTTAGCCCAATTCGCCAAATTCTCAGCTTGTTGACGCCAAATGACTACGTTGATAAAGTCCGCTTCACGCTCACCGTTTTGATTTTTAAAATTGCGGTTAACCGCCAAAGTAAAAGTCGCAACAGCTTGATTAGACGGAGTATAACGAAGTTCTGCATCACGGGTCATACGACCAACCAATACTACATTATTAATCATACAACACCTTCTTACGCGTCAAGTTTGACAATCATGTGACGAAGAATGTCGCCGTTGATTTTTGACAAACGGTCAAACTCTTTAAGAGCTTCATCGTTGTTAGCTTCAACGTTAACGATGTGGTACAAACCTTCGCGGAAATCTTTGATTTCGTATGCAAGGCGACGTTTTTCCCATGCTTTTGATTCAACGATAGTTGCACCGTTGTCAGTCAAGATAGAGTCAAAGCGTGCTACCAAAGCGTTTTTAGCTTCTTCTTCAATGTTTGGACGAATAATATAAAGAATTTCGTATTTAGCCATTGATATGTTCCTCCTTTTGGTCTAATGACTCATGGTCTAGCCACGAGTAAGTGAGGGATACTCACAGAAAATAATTATACCATAATATAGAAAATGTGCAAGTGAAAACAGTTTGCCGAAAACATTTTCACAAAAAATAAAGACTGCCCAAACAAAGGGCAGCCCTATGGATTAAGCTACAATCGCTTTTGCTACTTCTTCTGTTGTCATGCGTGAGAAATAGTGCGTGGTGTCGATTTCTTGCAATTTGGTAAGAACATCCGCGTATTCATAGCGAGTACCGACCAACAAGTCTTCGATGTCCGATACATCACCAATTCCGAAGAAATCTCCGTAAATCTTGATAGATTCGATAACCGATTTCTCAGCCTTGATGTAGGTTGTGATTTTACCAGCTGGATAACGCACGCTACGCTCCACAGTGTATTCTGGTGTTTGACCATAAGTCCAATCCCATGTCGCAAATTGGGTATCACGGATTTCTTGGATACGGGCCAAGTCGTCTTCTGACAAGACATACTCGTCCATGTCTGGATATTCTTGCTTCATTTGGTTGAGGATGGCATCCTTGAACTCCAGAACGGTCATCTTCTCTGGCAATTCGTTGTTGATATTGGTCACACGGGCACGGACTGACTTGACACCCTTGGATTCAATCTTGTCCTTGCTGACCTTGAGGGCACTTGCGAGGACTGACATATCCACATCAAAGAGCAAGCAACCGTGGTGCATCATGCGACCTTTGGCATAGGCTTGGGCGTTACCACAGATTTTCTTTCCGTCGATTTCCAGGTCATTGCGGCCGGTGAAATTGGCCTCTACACCCAGCATGGCAAGGGTATCAATGACAGGCTTGGAGAAGGTTTTGAAGTCAAAGGCTCCCTCGTCTGCCTTGTTTGAAATAATGGTGTAGTTGAGGTTATTTAGGTCGTGATAAACTGCGCCACCACCTGACAGACGGCGAACAACATGGATGCCCTTTTCGTCTGTGAATTCCTTGTTGATTTCTTCAATAGCATTCTGGTGCTTACCGATAATGATGGCAGGCTCATTAATCCAGAGAATAAAAATTTCGTCAATATCTGTTAATTCCTTGAAAGCGTAGGCTTCGAGGGCAATGTTATAAGCTGGGTCATTGCTGTTGTTTACGATGTATTTCATGCAAAACTCCTTTATTGTTAACTAATTTTTATTATAGTGGAAACGATAACAAAAGACAAGCCACAAGACTTGTCTTTCTATTGTATTTTAGACGCTCTTATTATTTACGTTTTGGTGGGTTGTGGATTGCAACACCAAGCACATCAAGGAAGGCTTCATACATAACCTCTGAGAAGGTTGGGTGACCGTGGATGGATGCTGCCACATCGTCAACTGTCAACTCAGATTCCATGATAGTTGCTGCTTCGTTAATCATTTCAGCTGCAACTGGACCGATGATGTGAACACCAAGGATTTCATGGTATTTCTTATCCGCAATTACTTTTACGAAACCGTGAGCTTCGTTAGAAGCAATGGCACGACCGTTACCAGTAAAGCTGTTGCGACCGATAAGGATGTTTTCTTTACCGTATTTCTCGATAGCCTGGTCTTCTGTCAAACCAACCATAGCGATTTCTGGGTGTGTGTAAACTGCTGCTGGTGTGAAGTCCAACTTCGCTTTGTGGTGGTTACCGTGGATCGCATTTTCAGCTGCCACTTCACCCATACGGTAAGCAGCGTGTGCCAACATCTTAGTACCGTTGACATCACCTGGTGCGTAGATACCAGGGATAGATGTTTCTTGGTATTCGTTAACCTTGATACGACCGCGGTCTAGTTCAAGGTTAAGATTTTCAAGACCAGCCAATTGTGGTACACGACCGATTGAAAGAAGGGCTTTTTCAGAAACGATTTCCGAACCGTCGTTCAACTGGATGGTCAATTGGTTGTTAGCTTCGACGATTTCAGATACACCAACAGATGTCAAGAATTTCATACCTTTCTTAGAAAGGACTTTTTGCAATTCAACAGACACTTCGCGGTCCATACCTGGAATGATACGGTCAGCCATTTCAACAACTGTTACTTCTGTGCCGTATGATGCATAAACCAAACCAAGTTCCACACCGACAACGCCACCACCCATAACAGTGAGTGACTTAGGAATTTCACGCAAATCAAGGATATCATCAGAAGTCAATACCAGCTTAGAATCAATACCTGGGATGTTGATGCGTGATACTTTAGAACCTGTTGCAAGGATGATGCTACGACCTTTGATAACCTTGTCGCCAATAACAACTGTCTTATCAGGATTTACTTGACCAAGACCGTTGAAGATTGTTACCTTGTTAGCTTTCAAGAGACCTTGAACGCCACCAGTCAATGTCTTCACAACCTTGTTCTTGAAGTCAACTGTCTTGTCCATATCAACGGTGTAGTTTGTTGAAGCAAGGTTGATACCACGCTCAGCCGCAATCTTCAAGCCGTCAAGGATTTCAGCGTTTTTAAGGTAGGTCTTAGTTGGGATACAACCCTTGTTCAAGCAGGTACCGCCAAATTCTGATTTCTCAACGATAGCGATTTTACCACCTAATTGAGCACCGCGGATAGCGGCGTAGTAACCAGCAGGACCACCACCGACAACAACCATGTCGTACTCGTCAGCTGCCAATTCAGCCTTAGGAGCTTTTGGAGCTGCTGTAGGAGCTGCAGGCACTTCCAAACCAGCTGCTTTCAAGTCAGCAGTTGCTTGAGCAACCTCAGCTGGAGCAGGCGTGCTACCTACTTCAACTGTTTCACCTTCTGCACCAAGGTAAGCAATGACTTCTGTTACAGGAACTGTCGCACCGTTACCGTGAACAATTTTCAAGAGTACACCTGACTCTTCCGCTTCCAATTCCATGCTTGTCTTGTCTGACATCATCTCCAAGATAACATCGCCTTCGTTGACAAAATCACCCTCTTGTTTTTTCCACTCGATGATTTCGCCTTCTTGCATATCTACACCAAGTTTCGGCATAATAATTTCAATTGCCATAGTTATGATACAAAGAACGTCAAATGCGACAGAATTTTAGGAGTCCAACGTAGGATACTTGCATCCAAGGCGGACTATCTAAATTCCGAAGCATTTAGTTCGTGTTCAAATGTCACGAACTCGTTCTACATCCTTTCTTTATTTTTTCTCTTTACCAAATTGAGCACAGGCTAAAAACCTATTGAAAAAGATAAATCGCCTCGTGTCTCAAGGCACATCGTTGATTTCCTATTTTCATACGGTTTTCTTAACGCCTTTTGCATCTTATCTCAGATCAACAATTCCAATGGGTTTTCCAGCAAGTTCTTCAAGTCAACCATGAACTTAGCACCATTCATACCATCAATGATACGGTGGTCGATGGTCAAGCAGAGTGCCATGATTGGACGGATTTTGATTTCGCCGTCAATAACAACTGGTGTTTGAACAGTTGATGCTACACCAAGGATTGCTGAGTTTGGTTGGTTGATGATTGGGTTAAAGGTTTTAGTACCAAACATACCCAAGTTGGTGATAGAGAAGGTCGAACCTGACATTTCAGCCCCCTTCAACTTACCAGATTGAGCCTTCTTGATGACATCTTTCGAAGCCACCACAAAGTCAGACAAGCTCATCTTATCTGCGCCGTGAACAACTGGAACCACCAAGCCATCATCTAGACCTACTGCGATACCAAGGTTGACGAACTTGTGTAATTCGATTTCTTGGGCATCGTTAATCAAAGATGCGTTCATGTAACGGTGTTCTTCTTTCATCAAAGTACGAACAACTGCAAGACCAATCAAGTCTGTAAAGGTTACTTTCAAACCAGTCTTGTTCATGATTGGCTCAAGGACTTGCTTACGAAGTGCCATGAGGTTGGTCATGTCAATATCGTAGTTAAGTGTAAATGTCGGAGCAGTCAAGTAAGAGTTGACCATACCTTTTGAAATAGCCTTACGCATTGGGCTCATCTTGATGATTTCAACGCCTTCTGGCAATTCTTTAGCTGGTTTTTCTTCTGCTTTCGGTGCTGGAGCAGCAGTCTCTACAGCTGCAGGAGCAAGTACTGCAAGAACGTCGTTCTTGACAATCTTACCGTTGACACCTGAACCTGTAAGGGTTGACAAGTCAACACCTTGGTCTGCTGCAATACGGGCTGCAAGCGGAGTTGCTTTTGGAGCTGCTCCCTTGAAGTCTTCGACGTCAACCTTGTGGACACGACCGTTAGCACCTGTTCCTGGAACAAGACCCAAGTCAATACCAAGCTCACGCGCCAACTTACGCGCAGCTGGAGTAGCACGAACCTTGCCACCACCTTGTGGTTTGGCAGCAGCGGCAGGAGCAACGATGACTGGTGTACGACCTGCAGGCACTTCTTCGATAGCTGCAGCTGGGGTAACTGGAGCAGATGAAGCTCCTACTTCAACCGTCTCACCTTCTGCACCGATATAGGCAATAACTTCTGTTACAGGAACGGTAGCACCGTTTCCGTGAACAATTTTCAATAGGACGCCTGACTCTTCTGCTTCCAGCTCCATGCTGGTCTTGTCAGACATCATTTCCAAGATGACGTCGCCTTCGTTGACAAAATCGCCCTCTTGTTTTTTCCACTCGATGATTTCACCTTCTTGCATGTCCACACCGAGCTTAGGCATAATGATTTCAATAGCCATTATTAAGATACCAAGTCCGAACAGAAAACAAATGAAAAATAGGAAATCGTCGAAAATCCTGATTTTCGTAACGATTTATCTTTTTTCCGAGTTTTCCGAACGGGTTCAATTCCTTTCTTTCAGTTTCTTACCTTGTCAAGAACCAAACCAGACTTCGATAATCGAAGCGGCTCAATTCTTTTCCAAGCATTCTTAGTCATGCTAGAATATTTTATTTCTAGCATTTTAGGGTTATCGTCTTTCCGATTGCTTTTCTGACAAGGCGATTTGGTGCAGACATAACTGACGTTAGGCAAGCCAAATCAACAAAGTCAGAAAAGATAAGCGGACGACGATAAAATTAACCCTTGTTTACTTGCTTATAAATTGCCGCTTTGATTTTCTCTACGTTTGGCAATACTGCGTTTTCAAGAATGTTTGCGTAAGGAACTGGTACATCGTCTGAAGCGATACGGATGATTGGTGCATCCAAGTAGTCAAAGGCTTCGCTTTCTGTGATGATCGATGCGATTTCACCGATGAAACCACCTGTTTTGTAAGCATCGTTAACCAAGATAACCTTACCAGTTTTCTTCACAGATTCGATGATCAATTCTTTATCCAATGGGATAAGGGTACGTGGGTCAACCACTTCTACGCTGATGCCTTCTGCAGCTACTTCTTCAGCCGCTTTCAAGACACGTTCCAACATGCGACCGTATGAAATAATGGTTACATCAGTGCCTTCACGTTTGATTTCACCCTTACCAAGTGGAATGTAGAAATCTGGATCCAAGTTGACTTCTTCTTTTTTTCCATACAAAGCTTTTGGCTCCAAGAAGATAACTGGGTTGTTATCAAGGATAGATGATTTCAAAAGACCTTTTGCATCGTTAGCTGTACCAGGTGCGACAACCTTGATACCTGGGATGTGAGTCAACCATGCCTCAAGAGATTGTGAGTGCTGGGCAGCAGAACCGATACCAGAACCTGATGCTACACGGAAGGTTACAGGTGTCTTCAAACCACCACCAAACATGTAGTTAGTTTTGGCAGCCTGGTTAACAATCGCATCAAGGGCAATTGTTACGAAGTCCATGAAAGTCAAGTCAACAATTGGACGAAGACCTGTTTGAGCCGCACCAACCGCAGAACCAGCGATTGCTGCCTCAGAGATAGGCGTGTCGCGAACGCGTTTTGGACCAAATTCGTCCAACATACCAACAGATGTACCGAAGTCACCGCCGTAGATACCGACGTCTTCACCCATCAAGAATACTTTTTCATCCTTACGCATTTCTTCGCTTTGAGCCAAGTTAATCGCTTCACGCAAGGCCATTACTTTTGTTTCAGCCATTTTTTACTCCTAATTTATATCAATTTATCTTTACTGAACTAAGGAAAACCAAACAATTACTACGATGTAATTGTTTATTGTCCCAGCTTAAGACACCTTAGAATTGTACTCGAACTTAAATAGGTAGTCTACCTTGGTGAACTACCCTAGTTTGACTTGCTATTTAGAACGTAGTCAAACTTCTTACGTTAGTCTACAAACACATCCTCATAAGCTACTGAGATGTCTGGATCTGGGCTTTCTTGTGCGAATTTCACAGATGCTTCTACTTGTTCTGCCACTTGCGCTTCAATAGCATCCAATTCTTCGTCAGTCGCAATCTTGTTCTCTGTCAAGTATTTGCGGTATTTCTTAAGTGGGTCTTTTGCTTTCCACTCATTGACTTCTTCTTTAGTACGGTAAACACCTGCATCGGCAGTTGAGTGACCAAACCAGCGGTACGATTCAACTTCGACCATGGCAGGACCATTTCCTGCACGAACGTACTCGATGACTTCTTGCATTTTTTCATAAACGGCAATAACGTCGTTACCATCCTCAACATAATGACCTGGAATACCGTATGCAGCAGCACGTTGGTAGAGGTGAGGAATCTTAGTAGAATAAGAAATGTCAGTTGAGATACCGTAACGGTTGTTGGTGATGAAGAAGATAACTGGCAAATTCCAAACAGCTGCCAAGTTCATTGATTCGTGGAAGGAACCTTCGTTAGTAGCTGAATCACCTGAGAAGGCAATAACAATGTTATCTGTACCGAGGTATTGTTGCGTAAGGGCCGCACCCACCGCAAGGGCATAACCACCACCTACGATACCGTTTGAACCAAAGTTCCCTTTTTCAACGTTGGCCAAGTGCATAGAACCACCACGGCCTTTTGATGTACCAGTTGCCTTACCAGCAAGCTCAGCCATCATACCGTTGATGTCAATCCCTTTTGCGATAACGTGACCGTGACCACGGTGGTGTGAGAAGATGATGTCCTGCTCTGTCAAACCAGCGATTGGGCCAACAGCCGCAGCTTCTTCACCGACTGAGAAGTGAGTCATACCTTGTACGAAACCGCGACGCACTAATTTGTTTAATTTCATATCAACATCACGGATTTGTTGCATTTTTAGGAACATATCCAAATGTTGTTCTTTTGAGATAGATACCATAATTTCCTCCAAAGGTTTTTCTCTTTCTGTACTATGATAGACCAATATTTCACAAATGGCAAGTAATTGAACCGTTTTCTTTTTACAGAAATTTTCGTGAAAACCTTGATTTAGTGCGATTTTTCACAAATCCTCAAAAGATTCGCTTTACTTATTTGAAACTTTTTTCACAAACTTTAAAATAAGCTTGCACGCCGTCTTTCTTTCTGTTAATATAGGTACGGAGGTTCTTATGGAATTCGATTTATTTCTTATGATTTGTAACTACATAGGCACTATCGCATTTGCTGTTTCGGGGGCCGTAAAAGGATTTAAGAAAAAGTTAGATATTTTTGGAATTAGCTTGCTCGGCATCATTACCGCCGTTGGTGGGGGAATTATTCGAGATACGATGGCCAATCGCATTCCTGCTGCCTTGACTGATCCTACAGCCATCTATTTATCTCTCGGAGTAGCGATTAGCATGTACTTAATTGTTATCAATCTAAAGCAGGACAAACCACTTGATAAGAAGATGATTCATTTCCTTTCCCAGACAAACCTTATCTTTGATGCAATCGGTCTAGCCATCTTCGCCCTCATTGGAGCCAGTACTGGCATCTCTCTCCAGCTAAACGCTCTAACCAGTGGTATTCTGGCAGCTTTGACAGGTGTCGGAGGCGGAATCGCCCGTGATTTACTCGTCAATGAAACACCTATTGTTCTTAAAGAAGATGTCTATGCTGTCCTTGCATTTTTCTCAGGAGTCCTCTATCATCTTTGCGTTGTAAATTGGAAATTACCACAAATTCCAACCTTCATCACTATTTTTACCATTTCTTTAATCATTCGATTATTGGTAATTAAATACAAAATCAATCTTCCCAATATGGAAAGCAAACGAAAGGTCTGAGTTCGTCAACTCAGACCTTTTTGTATTATTATTGATTACCAGCCACCGCGACCGCCTGGACCTGTATGAGTAATTTCTGTAATTTGTTCTCCATTTACAGTTACTGTGCCACCAGTGAATTCAACTGTACCGTCAAAGTCGAATGCTGATGTTGGTGCTGTTACAGCAATAGTCCCCCCAGAAATGTAGATATCACCGTTGGCATCAAAGGCATCCGTATCTCCACTACCTACAGCTACTTTCAAGTCACCACCAGTTACCTTGATATAGATATCAGATGAAGTTGTACTTGACGCGTTGATGGCATCATCTGAACCATAGACATCAATTGTACCACCGTTGATAGTGATATTAGTTCCTTCCAAGGCTTCTACTGATTCTGATACTGTAATGGTACCTCCGTCAATTGTCAAAGCCGTCTCCGCTTTAATACCATCATCACCTGCTGTTACAGTAATTTCACCACCTGTGATAGTTGTATAACCTTTGGTAGTATCTGTATCATTTGTAGACTTGATACCATCACCACCTGCTGTTACATTGATTGTACCACCATTGATTGTCAATGAATCCTTACCACGGATACCATCATCCACTGCAGTGACGGTAATGTTTCCTGAATTCACGACAAGGTCATCTGTCGATACGATGCCGTCTTGGAAGTTGCCTTCAACGGTCAGGCTACCATTTCCTGTAATGGTCAAATCAGCTTCAACATGGATAGCCCCTTCAATATTGGTATCTGAGTGACTGCTTGTATCCTTAACAGTATTTGTGGTTCCATCTTTGATTTCCAATTCAACATTATCAGCATTTATGACATTGATTGCGGCGGTATCTGAGCTTGAAATGTCAGCACCTGCTAAAATAATACGAACATTAGCATCTGTTTCAACTGTTACACCTGCTGTTGTTGAGCCAGTCAAGATGTAAGTACCACCTTCTGTAATTTTCAGGCCATCATTTGACAAGGTTACTTCTGTTGTTGGAAGGGCTGACCAGTCAATAGTTGACGAACTTGAATCTGATGAAGTGCTATTATTTGAAGTTGTCGCTACACTTGTCTGACTAGTTGCTGCTGAGCTTGAAGTAGTCGTTGAACTTGAAGTAGATGAACATGCTGCTAAGACACCAAGGCTCATAAGAGTAACACCAGAGTAAAGTAATTTTTTAAGATTTGTTTTCATAATGTAGATTCCTTTTCTTTCTTTAGGAAGTCGTATCCCTTCCTGATATGCTCCTAGTTTACCTTTCCTTCCTAAAAGAAAGATTAAAGATTGCCAAAAGAAAACTTAAAGTTCTTAGGAACTACAAAAGGCCGGGAAACCCAGCCTAGGAATAATCATTGATAAAATCTATAGCTTAACCCAATGCAAGCTTTTCAACTCAAGCAAGGGAGAAGTTTCAGGATTGGTATCTGATTCAGAAATCCGTTTTAAACCTGGAATCATCGCATTGTATTGATAAATGCGAAAAACACCAGCTCCTTCAAATAAGTACGTTCCATCCTGTAAAGGACGAAGTAGGGCGTCCGGTCCAATTTCAAATCCAAGATTGCGGAAATTATCCACCAAACGTAGACTCTCATCGGCAAGCTGAGTATAGAGGTCAATTAAGACATATTCTCCCGACTTGTCCAAAGCTAGAAGCAGCTCCTCTGTACCATCATGGTTGACATCATACAAACTATAAAATATTCCACTGTATTCTTGCCCCTGGCTAGTTAATAAGCTCAGATAGCTACTGACCTCATCCTGATTAATTGCCTCAGCAGGCTGCCCCATATTCGCTTGATAACGATCAATAACTGATTGGTATACTTCACTTAGCTCAGGAGTGGTCACTGAGGATGCTTGCGTCTCGGAGCTAGATGCCATTGTTGACGCTTGCTGCAAACTAGAACCATCTGAAACTTGGCTTGAAGCACTAGAACTAGAACTCTCACCACCTTTTACCTGATTAGACTGACAAGCAGCTAATAGTACAACCGTGGACACTAACATCAGTTTACTAATAAATGTTTTCATAACTTCCTCCTGTGCTCTATCTTTGGTCTTATACTCTTCGAAAATCAAAATTATCCGTTGTCAACTTGCCTTGATGAGTGAAAAGCTCCAGTGGAGGTTTTCAGCCTGTTACCTTGAAATAAGATAGTAACAGAGTTCTATCTTCGGCTTCGTTTCCTAGTCTACTTTTGATTTTCATTGAGTATTAGTATAACATCTTTCCGAAGGCTTGTAAACGCCACCATATATGGACAAAGCATCCGAGCCAGAAAAAGCCGAATGTTTCCATCCGACTTTCGTTGTTAATCTTTCTGATCAAGAGCACGCAACATTTGGTCAATTTTATTGCCGTACTCAATTGATTGGTCTTTTTCAAAGACCAAATCCGGAATTTTATAAAGCGTTAACTTACGACCAAGTTCTCTCTTAATGGTTCCCGTCGCTTTTTCAAGACCCGTTTGTGCTTTTTGATTATCGGATGCCAAATTACTCATGATTGTGTAGTAAACCTTGGCCATTGACAAATCGCCGACCATCTGAACATCTGTAATGGTCACTCCCTGCACACGTGGATCACGAACTTTCTTTTGCAAAATCTCATTGACTTCGCGCTTGATTTCCATCCCGACACGGTCTGTACGAAAATGATTCGCCATATTCTTTCCTTTCTTAGATGATAGAAAAGCTGAGTTTCCCCAGCTTGAATAATCCAAGTAGATTAAAAACTATTGCTTTAAAACCTACTAAAGTCTATTAAATTGTCACTTCCTCGACAAAATCACTTGTCTATGACTTTGACAGTGAGAAAATATTATTTTTTGATTTCTTCCATGATGTAAGCTTCAATGGTATCATCAACTTTCAAGTCGTTGTAGTTCTCAATCATCAAACCACCCTCTTGGGCATTACCAACTTCTTTCACGTCGTCTTTATAGCGTTTCAAACTAGCTAGTTTACCATCAAATACTACAACACCATCACGGATAACTCGAACACTTGAATCACGGGTAACCTTACCACGTACGACCATGAAACCACCGATCGTTCCAACTTTGGATACCTTGAAGGTTTCACGAATGATTGCCTCACCAATGATTTTTTCTTCATATTCTGGATCAAGCATACCTTTCATGGCATCTTCCATCTCTTCGATAACCTTGTAAATGATGCTGTGAAGACGTACTTCAACATCATCTGCTTCAGCTTGGCTACGCGCTTCAGCTGTTGGACGAACGTTGAAACCAATCACAAGAGCATTTGAAGCTTCCGCAAGAGTAATATCTGATTCATTGATAGCACCAACTGCAGAGTGGACGATATTGACACGTACTCCCTCTACTTCAATCTTTTGAAGCGATGATGCAAGAGCTTCAACAGAACCTTGTACGTCGGCCTTGATAATCACATTAACTGACTTAACCTCACCTGCTTTAAGGGTATCAAAGAGGTTTTCAAGACTAACTCGTTGCGTTGCTTGACGCTGTTTAAGAAGAGCACGTTTAGCACGTTCTTCACCTGCTGCACGCGCAGATTTTTCATCTTCATAAACCGCGAAATGGTCACCAGCCATTGGTGTTTCGTTCAAACCAGTAATCGAAACCGGTGTAGATGGACCAGCAGTTTTAACACGACGACCAAGGTCGTTTGTCATGGCACGAACACGTCCGAAGGTATTTCCGACAACGATTGGGTCTTGAACATTAAGTGTCCCTTGTTGAACGAGGAGGGTTGCAACCGCACCTTTCCCTTTATCCAAATGCGCTTCGATAACTGTACCAATCGCACGAACAGTTGGGTCTGCCTTCAGTTCTTGGATTTCAGCAACCAAAAGAACAGTTTCCAACAATTCATCAATGTTTTGGTTAAACTTAGCGGAGATTTCTACAAATTCAGATTCTCCACCCCAAGCGGTTGAGATAACACCGTGCTCAGCCAATTCACCGATGACACGCTCTGGGTTTGCACCTGGCTTGTCAATCTTGTTGATAGCTACAATGATTGGTACATTAGCTGCTTTTGAGTGGTTGATAGCCTCAATCGTTTGTGGCATGACACCATCATCTGCTGCAACGACTAGGATGGTCAAGTCGGTAACAGATGCACCACGTGCACGCATAGAAGTAAAGGCCGCGTGTCCTGGAGTATCCAAGAAGGTAATTTTCTTACCAGCTTCCTCAATTTGGTAGGCACCGATATGCTGTGTGATACCACCAGCTTCCCCAGTAGCAACACGAGAATTACGTAGGGTATCCAACAAGGTTGTTTTACCATGGTCAACGTGTCCCATGATAGTCACAACAGGTGGGCGTTCTGTCATCTCTTCTTCATTGAGGTAGCCCTCTTCTACGAAGAAACGCTCAATATCTGCGTTATCGACCTCTACCTTTTCTTTCGCTTCAATACCATAATCAACCATAAGGAGTTCGATAGTATCTCCATCCAAAGATTGGTTTTGAGTCGCCATAACTCCCATAAGGAAGAGTTTTTTCACAATTTCAGCAGGTTCACGTTTGATTCGTTTTGCAATTTCTGCGACGGTCATGCCAGCAGTGTATTCAAATTCAGTTGGCAATTCGTGGAACTTGCGTTCTGTGACAGGTTTGGCAGGTTGGTTAGCCTTGCCTTTTTTATTTTTCTTGTTGTTATTCCAGTTACTTGTTCTTTGATTTCTCACTTGATTTTGACTATTTCGATTTCTTTGTTGTTTCCGTGGACCATCTTCTTCGTCACCATTAAAGTCACGTTTTTTACCTGGTCGAGCTTGTTTCTTACGACGGGTATCTACAGTAGTTTCTGCAACTTGCTCTGGTACCGATGCAACAGGTGCAGGCTTCACAAATGGTTTGCTTTCCACAACCGGTTCTTCAAACTTAATTTCTTTTGGCTTCTTAGGTTGCTTTTTAGCTTCCTGAGCCTGACGAAAACGTTCTTCACTGGTACGAGCATACTCCGCATTTTGTTCTGCTTTCAAAGCAGCAGCACGCGCTTTGAAGTCAATTTTAGGTCCTGCTGGTTTTGCAGCCTCTCTTTGTTCAAAGCGAGCTGACCGACCTGAACGGTTATCACGATTATCGCGACGGTCCCCAAAACGATTGTCCTTGCGTTTATCTAAACCCTGTTCACGTCTATTATCGCGACGGTCATTGCGGTCGTTATTTGGACGACTTTGACCTTGTTGACGGTTGTCACGACGGTCTTGACCAGATTTAGCTTGACCACCTTTTCCTTGACCCTGAGCTCGCTTAGCAGCCTGCTCTTTGGCCCGTGCTTCACGCTCTGCCTTAAAGTTTCGACTCTGTGGACGATGTGGAGCTGATTGTACTGCGCTTGCCGCAACTTCTTCTTTTACTACTGGCTGTGTTTCCTTAGCTTTTTCTACCTTAGCTGTTTCCACTTTTGGAGTTTCATCAACCTTCTCAGGCTTGCTAACTTTTGCCGCAACTTTAGTTGCCTCTGATTTTTGTCCCCCAAAGCTTTCTGCAAGACGTTTAGCACTTGCTTCATCTACGCTTGAAGCATGACTTTTGACTTCAAAACCCAATTCTTGAGCTTTAGCAACAACTTCCTTACTGCTTACGCCTAATTCACGGGCTATTTCATTCAATCTCTTCTTAGACAATGCCTTGTCCTCCTGTTCTATTCCATAATAGACCTCATCTTCTTTGTAAATCCAGCGTCTGTCACTGCAAGAACTTTTCTAGCCTTGCCGACAGCTGCACTCAATTCCAGTGTTGAAAACACTGTTACAACTTCTACTTGATAGGTACGACTTTTATCTGTTACTTTTTTACTTAAATTTCCAGCAGCATCTTCGGCTAAAAACACCAACTTTGCCTGCCCTTTTTGAATAGTTTCAACAACCAGGTCCTCACCCGAAACCAGGCGACCAGCTAGCTGGGCTAAACCTAATAAATTTAAGATTTTCTGTCTCTTATTCGAGTCCAAGTTCTCTCCTCTTGATCTTATGATCAACATAGGCAATTAATTCATCGTAAAATTCTTCGGTCACTTCCATACTAAAGGAACGATCGAAGACACGACGTTTCTTAGCTTGGCTTGCCTCATCATTGTCAAGCTTGATGTAAGCTCCACGACCATTTGCCTTGCTTGTTGGATCGATAAATACTTGACCTTCTTTATTTTTTACAATACGGAGCAAATCCCGTTTGTCGATGATTTCACCGGACACCACAGACTTGCGCAAGGGTATTTTTCTAGCTTTTGCCATGGCTGCTCCTTTTGTTCTATTCTTGTTCTTCTGTAAATTCTTCCGCGACTTCTTCTACAAGCTCTTCTGTCGCATATTGAGCAGCCTCAATTGCTTCATATTCTGATGCAGATTTGATGTCGATACGGAAGCCTGTCAAATGGGCTGCTAAACGAACGTTCTGACCACGACGACCGATTGCTAGTGACAATTTATCATCTGGCACAACAACAGTAGCATGCTTGCCATCTTCTGTATCAAACAATACTTGGTCAACTTCTGCAGGAGCGAGAGCATTGTAGATAAATTCCGCTTCATCTGCTACCCACTCGATAACGTCAATATTTTCCTCAGTAGGAATCATACGGTCATTCTTAGCATCATAACGAGCTGGGTGGAACTTGCTGGTGATTTTCTTGATATTTGAACCACCACGACCAACGATCGTACCGATGGCATCTACGTTTGGATTATGGCTACGAACAGCCACTTTCGTACGATCTCCAGCTTCACGGGCAACACTCATGATTTCAACTGTTCCATCGTATACTTCTGGAATTTCCTGTTCCATAAGACGTTTGATCATTTCTGGATGGCTACGGCTGACAAATACGTTAACACCACGACCATTGTCTTCTACCTTGTAGACATAGACTTCGATGCGATCATGAGATTGGAAAACCTCACCAGGAATTTGGTCTTGTTTTGACAATTGTGCTTCAATCGTACCAAGGTTGACATAGATAAAGCGATTATCAAAACGCTCTACCGTACCTGACATAATCTCATTTTCATGTTGCTTGTAAGTATTGAAGGTAATGGCACGCTTTTGTTTGCGCATCTTTTCCATGATGGTCTGTTTAGCTGATTGAGCAGCTACACGTCCAAATTCCGCTGGGTCTTCTTGGAATTTAATTTTGTCACCCATTTCATAAGCTGATGAAATAGCCAAGGCATCTTTTAGACTAATTTCTAGTCGGCTATCAAATACTTCATCTACTACTTCACGAACAGTAAATACATGGAAATCGCCTTTTTTCTCGTCAAATTCGATCACTGCTGATTCTGATTGACCATAACGGCGTTTATAAGCTGAACGAAGCGACTCTGTAACTGCATCAATGATATCCGCTTTGTTAATACCCATGTCTTCCTCTAAAATACGGAAGGCTTCTAGCATTTCTTTACTCATGTTGTTTTCCTTTTGCGCTCAAAAGGTCCTTTCTTAAAGTCTAATGTCTTTATAAAATACTCATGAAAGAGCATTATAACTTAACAGCCAAACGGGCCTTAGCCACCGTCTGGTAAGGAATAGTCACTTCCTTCTTACGAGTTTTATCCATATACTCCATAATCAGGTCTGTTCCATCAAAGGAGAGCAACGTTCCTTCAAAAACCTTGATTTTATCAATTGCCTGATAGAGCTTGACATGGATGTACTTTCCAACTGCCTTCTCAACAGCATCTGCCGTTTTTAAAGGACGTTCCAAACCTGGACTTGTTACCTCCAGCATGTATTGGTCTGGAAATGGGTCTGGTTTGATAGTGTCCAAAATCGGACTAATCTTTTCGGATAAATCTGCCGTATCTTGAAGGGAAATTCCACCCTCCTTATCGACAAAAATCGATAGGACATAGTCACCGCCCATTTTACCATATTCCACATCTACCAACTCGTAAGGAGTTTGAATAGCGGGGGTAATTGCTGCTGTGACCAATTCAATAATTGATGACATAAACACCTCCTATTTTTATAGTCGCTAGAAATACATTACTCAAATAGTTCGCACTATCCAGGACTCTCTATTTCCTTTGACAGTAAACTCCCTTGTACTATCCTTCATTCTATATACAGAAATCCGTGTACAGGGAAAGGGTTGACTGACGCCAACCCCTTTTCTCATTATTCACTTCTATCATTCTATCATATCTATCCCTATTTGTAAAGGAAAAAGGTCTCTGTTAGACCTCTCCTCATTTTCCACTAAGGGAATTATTGAAACTGTGCTTCCACACGATAGATGACTTGACCCTTGTTTGAGAATTTCTCCTCATACTCTGTCATAACGTTGCCTTCCAAACCATCAGCATGCAAATCTAGCCAAACTTGCTTCAAGACCATGCCATATTGAGAAAAACTAGCCAGGCTATACTCAAACAGACCACGATTATCTGTTTTGAAGTGGATTTCTCCCTTCTCAGGTAGGATTTCCTTGTAGGTATCCAATAATGACTTGTAGGTCAAACGGCGTTTCTCATGACGTTTCTTAGGCCATGGATCTGAAAAATTCAGATAAAGCTGATCTATTTCTGCCGGTGCAAAATAGTTGGTCAAACTCGAACCATCCACCTGCAATAATTTTATATTTGGTAAGCCAGCTTCAAGCACACGGTCCAAGGCATAGCTTAACACGGTCATCTGAATATCAATACCAATATAGTTAATATCTGGATTTTGCGCAGCCATACCAGTGACAAAGCGACCTTTACCAGAACCAACTTCTATGTGGATAGGATTATTGTTTCCAAAAATCTCTGCCCATTTCCCCTTACACTCCTCTGGATTGGAGATAACATACTGGGGATTGTTTGCTAGAAGCTCACTCGCTCCCTTACGATTTCTAACTCTCATACTTCCTTATAGAAACTCTGACGGAATTGCCGTAGAGCATAAATTTCTTTATTTGCAGCCAAAACATTGTAGCTTTCTACATGCTTAGCAATTTGGTTTAGATAGCCAAGCTGGCCATACCAATAAACCTTATTTAATACTGTGCTGTTATATTTGTAGCCATAAGCCCGAAGCCACTCTTCCCAGGACTGACGAGGAATATAATGCGTCAAAATATAGGCAACATCCAACATCCGATCCGTTACACAAGCGGTCTCCCAATCTGTCAAATACACCAAACCAGACGTCGTTTCTACCCAGTTACTATGATGCAAATCTCCGTGAACAAATGTTGCTACCTCTTGACGGAATCTTGGTAGATTATTCAATAAATCTTGACAGATAGATTGCAGATAAGAATTCTGTCCCAATCTAGTTGGCGCCTCTTTTTGCCAACGATAAACCAAATCCTGAGGTTCCATATAGGTATAATTCATCTGCAAAGCCTGATTGAGCAAAATGCGAGAATAGTGCATTCTCACCAGTATTTGACGAATCTGTTTACTAGTCATATCTTGACGCTCCAAGGTACGACCATTCAACCACTCCTGCTCTACACGATGCCCCATTCCTACTTCACGATTTGCTGACAAAACGGGTGGTGTAATTTGCTCACGCGCAAGAGCAGACACTATCGGAGGCATCTCATACTTCACAAAGACTGGCGTTCCGTCTGACCGTAGGCCTTTAAACGCTTTGCCACTATTTCCTGCAATAGACTGTAATTGTAGCCCACTGGTATCAAACTGCATGCCTTTCCTCCTTTAAAAATTCCTTACTATTTTACTAATTTTCGTCTATTTAGTCAATCAATTTTTTTAATTTTAGAGGCAAATATATTTCATGCAAGAAAATCCCCACGAGAAGTAAGACGACTACCATCGCATTCTCCTTAGAAAATAGCAGAGCAAAGCCCAATTCCACCAGTAATAGACTATATAAAATCACTCTAAGCAAATTCTGAAGACCGATTTTCTTGGAATCTTTCTCCAGAGGGTACAGTTGTGTTACATATTGATAATCATAATGTTTGTAAAGCCCCAACAACTGGAAGACAAGTAAATAATGAAAGACTAAAACTAGGCCGATGGATAACCACGGTTCTTCAATGGCAAATAGGGACAAAATCGCCAACAACAGTAGACGTATCGTCAAGCCCAAGTAGTCTCCTGAACGCAAGAAAGCCCGTAAGTAGAGATAAAACCAAGTCTGTCTCGACTTGACAAGACGCAAGATTCCATTGAGATAGCTTCTCGGTTTAACAGTCGTACTGATTCCTTTAACCGTCGTAAATAAGGCAAAGAAACGTAAAATAGACTGTTTCCTTTTTTGTTCATCTTGAATAGCCTTAGACCAGTCCAATACTCCCTGTGACTGATAAGCCACTAATTGGCGCTTGACAAAAAGACATTTTAAAACCAATAAAGTAAGAAGACCAGCTACAATCATCCACACCGGTAAACCCAGTTTCAAATAGATTGGTAACAAAACAAGCTGAACCACCACCTGTATAGAGGACCAAAACAAGACCGTGCGTCTGGCTGCACCCTCGAGTCCTTGCAGAATGTCTTTTTCCTTGGTCAATAGGAAGATTTGATCAGCTTCTTCTAGATAAGTCGCAATTCTTCCGGACACTAGTACCAGTAGACTGATTGCAATAACCACAAAAACAATCGGCAACGGATTCTCAGGGAATAACAACAATAATTGACGGTATTGCAAACTCAAAAAGCCTAGCAAAACCATGAGAACCAAAACAAAATGGTCATTCAGAACATAGCGCAGATACTTGGAACAACGATTTAAAAAATCTAGTCGGCGTTGTTGAAACAATTCTTTCATCCAGCCACTCCTTCTTGCGTCAAGGCCAGATAAATTTCATTCAGACTTGCACCATCCATACCAAATGCGCTTTGTAGCTCCTCCAAATTTCCAGTTGCACGAACCTGTCCCTGATGTAAAATCACAAAAGAGTCGCACATTTTCTCAGCTGAGTCAAGAACGTGAGTGGACATGAGAATGGAAGTGCCCTTAGATTTTTCTTCCTCCAAAAGAGCGATTAAATCAGAGATAGCCACAGGGTCTAATCCCAGAAAAGGCTCATCAACAATCAACAGACTCGGCTCCACCATAAAAGCACAAATAATCATGACCTTCTGCTTCATTCCCTTTGAAAAATTGACAGGAAACCAGTCCAATTTCTCATCCAAGCGAAACAGTTTTAACAAGTGCTCAACACGTCCCCAAGCTTGCTCCCAGGATAAATCATAGGCCATTGCTACCACTTCCAAGTGCTCTTTGAGGGTTAGTTCTTCATACAAACTTGGTGTTTCAGGGATAAACCCAATCTTCTTCCGATAATTTTCAGCCCCTTGTAGCAAAGTTAGGCCGTCAATTGCAATCTGTCCTTGATAGGGGGTCAAAAGACCGATAATTTCCTTAATAGTCGTTGATTTCCCTGCACCATTTAAACCAATTAGACCAACTAATTGACCATCCTCAACGGTAAAAGATACATCTTTCAAAACTGGGATATTGACATATCCTCCAGTTACATTTTTTACTTCTAACATACATTTCTTCCTACAATTTGATATAATTATTATAACAAAAATCCTAGAAAGAGGTTGCCATTATGTCGGATTGTATTTTTTGCAAAATTATCTCTGGAGAAATACCAGCTTCAAAAGTCTACGAAGATGACCAAGTATTAGCCTTTTTAGACATAACTCAGGTCACAAAAGGACACACATTGGTTGTCCCTAAAAAACACTACCGAAACGTGCTTGACATGGATGAAGAAGCTGCAGCCACACTCTTTTCTATTGTGCCAACCATCGCTCGCCAGTTAAAAGAAAAACTTGGAGCTAGTGGTCTAAACATCGTTAATAATAACGAGGAGGCCGCTGGGCAAACCGTCTTTCATACACACTTCCATCTCTTACCACGCTTTAACAATCAAGATGGATTGAGCATTCAATTTAAAGCCAACGACCCTGACTTCCCAACCCTGGCTCAACTGGCACAAGAGCTCTATCTAGGAGAATAATATGAAACTTCGTAATATCATTTTAGCCGTAAGCGCCGCTACCGCCAGCTTCCTTGCAGTCACGCATCGGGATAAAATCGCTAAAGAAGTACAGGAAACCAAACAACTTCTATCAGATATTCAACTGAGCAAGAACAATATTCAGGAACAACTTGCCATTATCCAAAGTTTTCAAGAACCCTTGCAGGAAATGGCTTCTGACTTACAATATAAGACTCGAGTCTATCAGCAAAGTATTGCAGGAAACTTGGAAGAAATCCAACAGATTCTCAAAAAATACCAGAATGAGAATAGCACGAGACTAGGCAAAAAAACCAGCGCCACTTCTTAGAGTTCGTGTCAACGCCTCAGCGCAGTGGTTGATTGGGTTTAACAGTCCAGTGGACTGTTTGAACTCGTCTTGCCTGATTTTGTAAAAGTGACTTGCTTTGCAAGTATTATCTCCCACCTTGCACAGTCCATTGACTGTGCAAGCAATCTGGGGGATACGAATAGTCCAGTGGACTATTCGTACCTGAGCCTGAAAACAAAAAAGCGAAGTACATCAGCTGGTCACCTAGAAATAAGAAAGCATTGAGTTATGCCTGCGGCTCATTGCCTCATACTAAAAGCCTATAAAAATAGAGGTCGTTTACAACCTCTATTTTTATAGGCTTTTAGTACTCGCTCGTCAAAGTATAGTCGAATGAATTAGCTTTCAGACAAGGAACTGAGGTGCAGGCTGTACTATAGTACGGCAAGCCGAAAGTGACGATGTATCAAAGTTAATTCAAATGACTGATATGTAAAGCCCTTTGTCAAGTAAAAACAATCGAACTGATTAAAAAATGAAAAGTATCTAGAAAGAGCCTAGTTCTTAGCTTCGGGCATTGGCCACTCTGATATTCGTGGATTGGTTACCTACAGGTCAATGGTTCTGCCGCGAGTCCTACTCTCTATAAGCGTGGATCACAATTGTGCCACTTAGTCGTTTCGTAGATGACTCAAACCTTGAAGTCCTAAACTCCTTCAAGATACTTTCCATTCAAACATGATTTCAATCCTTATTTCTGTCCAAATTCACCCAGTGATTTTGGATAGAAATAGGGATTCCTCATCGCTCTGATATGTAAAGCCCTTTGTCAAGTAAAAACAATCGAACTGATTAAAAAATGAAAAGTATCTAGAAAGAGCCTAGTTCTTAGCTTCGGGCATTGGCCACTCTGATATTCGTGGATTGGTTACCTACAGGTCAATGGTTCTGCCGCGAGTCCTACTCTCTATAAGCGTGGATCACAATTGTGCCACTTAGTCGTTTCGTAGATGACTCAAACCTTGAAGTCCTAAACTCCTTCAAGATACTTTCCATTCAAACATGATTTCAATCCTTATTTCTGTCCAAATTCACCCAGTGATTTTGGATAGAAATAGGGATTCCTCATCGCTCTGATATGTAAAGCCCTTTGTCAAGTAAAAACAATCGAACTGATTAAAAAATGAAAAGTATCTAGAAAGAGCCTAGTTCTTAGCTTCGGGCATTGGCCACTCTGATATTCGTGGATTGGTTACCTACAGGTCAATGGTTCTGCCGCGAGTCCTACTCTCTATAAGCGTGGATCACAATTGTGCCACTTAGTCGTTTCGTAGATGACTCAAACCTTGAAGTCCTAAACTCCTTCAAGATACTTTCCATTCAAACATGATTTCAATCCTTATTTCTGTCCAAATTCACCCAGTGATTTTGGATAGAAATAGGGATTCCTCATCGCTCTGCGATGATAAAACTTAATGGTCAAAAGTGTACATGAAAACAAGCGCTAACTTCAAGCTATTCTTCCTGTCATCATCCCCCAAATAAAACCAGACAATTCTCGTGCAATAGCTGTTTTAGCAACATTTTGTTTCTTATTTTTTCCTAGAACAAGTGTGCGATAACGTCTTCTTAAGCGTTCATTAGCCTTATCCGCATAAGCAATCACCTCCACTCGGTTTCCACTTTGTCTCCTTTTCAATTCTTTGGATTTATACCCAATCGTCCCCTTAGCCAATGATTGTGCAGCTTCTATCAGAAGTCGTCTCACATGGCTATTCCCAGCTTTGGTGATAGCACCTCTTCTCTCCTTGTCGCCGCTAGAATTTTCGCTAGGAGTTAGCCCAAGATAAGAAGCAAAATGTTGAGCTGTCGCAAAGCGATTAAAATCACCGATTTCTGTCACAATGGAAAGAGCAGTTAGTGTTTTAATGCCAATAAAGCAAGAAAGCCGTGAGACCTTCTCTTGATAACTGTCGCTTTGACCCAGTTGCTCAATTCGTGCATCATACCGTTCTATTTGATCTACTAATTTCTCATAGGTCAATAGATATTCTGTCAAAATCTCTGCGTAAAGTCCCTCAGGTTTTAGGGAACGGAGCCAGCGAACATGTTTCTGTGTCCAATTACTGCTTCCCTCGGTATAGCGAAAATCATGTCGGAGACAGAAGGCAAGAATTTGTTGTTTGATTTTCTTCAGAGCCACTTTGTGGTCTGTTCTCATGCGGATATATTCTTTGACTTGTTCATCCTCAACAGTAGGAATATGAACAGGCCGATAGCTACGAAAGGCCAGAGCTTTTGCGAGCTGAGCTGCATCTTTTTTATCAGTCTTAACACGCTTAGATCCTTCCTTCATCACCGTTGTAGGCGCCATCACGATACAGGGAATCCCGTGAGCTTGTAGCTGGTGATATAGGGTAAATCCAAGACATCCGGCTTCGTAGCCACATAACACTTCTGCATCTTGACCATATAAACGACGAAGCTCATTCACATAGTTCACAATATAGCTAACATTTGGACCAACTTTAGTGCTATGTTTGAATTGATTCGCCATCATATCATAATAGCAGAGTGAAAAACTTTCTTTGTGAACATCCATTCCGATGAAAAGTGTGGTAAAATGAAACATATAAGACCTCCAATTGAGTGTGGTAATTCCTGTTAGAAGTTGATTGTTTTTTTATTCTAGTGTACAGGTAAATCCACGAATTCTCAACTGGGGGTCTTTACATATTGTCTATAATAAAAGAAAAACTGAATGACTACATTATTGCGACCCGTTTTCATCACCAAGTACTGGCTCTGTTGAAAAATCGGTTACCTGCTCTTCTGTTGTCACAGTCGTAGTAGCCGATGGACTCCCTATTTCTGGATCCAAGCTTTCTGCCCATGGACTTGCTTCTAACAGCAAGAGATTTGTATATACATCATAAACGTTTATTGGACTTGGCAATCCCATCTGTCCTTCGTAGACCTTCACATTTGTGACTAAGTCGGTCTTTTCTTCTAAGCCGATAGATTTTTTCAGAATATTTTGCATTTCCAATAGATGTTCACTGGTTGGTAATTGATAATAGATTTCATCAACCATTTGGTCCACACCGCGCAACTGATAGGAATTCAACTTAGAGACCGAGTCTTTATAACCCAGGAGGCTTGGAATTGTCGCAGGACTAATCTCAATGTTGGTTCGCATATTATTGGAGATGGCAGTCAGAATCTTCTTATACTGGGTCAAACCATCTAACTGGAGGAGTTTTTTTATAATAGCCGTGATAACTTCTCGTTGGCGTCTCTGACGTCCGATATCCCCCTCAGGATCATCATAACGCATCCGAGCATAAACCAGCGCCTGATCCCCATTTACCAACTGTTTCCCCGGCTGGACAATAGAGGTGTAGGCAGGCTCATGTTCTGAAATGGATATAGGGAAGCCAAGAGTATTGTTTACCTCAATACCTCCAACCGCATCAACAAGCTCAACCAGACCATCCATATTTATTTCGATATAGCGGTCAATGGTAATATCCATCATCTTTTCGATCGTGGCAATGGCCATCGGTGCCTGTCCGTAGCTATAAGAATGATTTAGTTTTTCAACCGTTCCTGAAGACTCCCCGTTCGCTTCTGCAATTTCAACCATAATATCACGAGTCAAGCTCATCATATTGGTTTCCTTAGTCTTGGGATTAACAGTTACCAAAATCATCGAATCACTACGGCCACCCTCCCAATCTCCCCCGCGGGTCGCTTGGTCCATATCCACCCCCATCAGTAGGATAGTTAGGGGCTCTGTCGCATCAATAGGAGTGATTTCTTCCTCTCCATCTAGCTGCTTATAGGTTTTTGAAATAGTACCTGTAGAAAAATTTAACAAGCTGGCCCCGTATATTAAGCCGGCACCTAGTGTTAAACCAACAATAGCCAAAGACATTAAGAATATTTTTTTTCCAATTGTCATACTTCACCAATTAACTTGCCCATATAATAAAGAACAAGCCATTCTCCTTCATCTGTTCTAGCCCCACGTATCTGGGTTCCTTCAATGTTGAATCCTAGTTTTTGGTATAAATGTACTGCCGCCTGATTGCGAACCTGAACCGTTAATTCCAAACGCTTCAATACATCCATTTCCTCTGCCCAATGTAATACTTCCTCCAGTAAAATCGTCCCTAGACCGTGACCCCAGTAGGCTTTTTTTACTGCAATAAAAATATTTCCGATATGGCTAATGCGAAACTGCTTAGAGGACTTAACAGAAATTGCGCCGACGACTTCCGAACCAACCTTAGCCAACAGGCACAATTCACGAGGATTTTCAATTCCTGCTTCGAAGATGGTCTCCATTTCATCAACACTAAATCGAAAACCAGTCTCATCCATGACCAGATAATCCGTTTCTCTAGCAACTTGATTCATAAAATCAATAAAAGCTGCTGCATCAGCTGGTTCAGCTTCACTAAAATACACTTCTTTTTCAGACATTTTGGAACTCCTTCGCTAAATCACTACTTTGAGCTCCATAAGATTCGACTGTCAATCGTCGACCATCTCCCTCTTTCTCTATACGAATGAGCAAATAGTCATCAAATAGACTGACATCCAGTAATTCTCCCCACTCGATAACCGTTAGACCTCCTCCATAGAGAAAATCATCCAAATCAATCGAGTCAGGGTCATCTCCAATTCGATAAACATCTAAGTGATAGAGTGGCATGGTCCCCTCATACTCTCGAACGATCGTATAAGTAGGACTCTTAATCATCTGTTCAATTTTTAACCCCTTGGCCAAACCCTTGGTCAGAGTTGTTTTCCCAGCACCCAAATCCCCTGATAATACTAGAACTTGATTTGGCTTACAGGCTTTTCCAATTCTCTCACCAATGGCAATCAATTCATTTTCATTCTGACTATACATGTCTTTAATTATACCATAGCCCCAGTAGTTTGTCATAGGTCTACTGGAAATTGTAGACAAGTCGACAGAAAAAATCGCAAGCCAGAGCCTGCGATTTTGTTTATTCTACGCTGAAAAGATATGGGTAGACTGGTTGATTTCCTTGATGGATTTCGACCTCAACATCTTCAAATTGTTCTTCTAGCTGTTCAGCAAGAGTTTGAGCGAGTTCCTCATTACCATCTTCACCGATATAGATCGTTACGATTTCACTATCTTCATCGAGCATTTTCTCAAATGTAGCGACAAGTGTTTCCATCATATCTGGATTAGAAACCACAATCTTGCCATCAACCATACCAAGGTTGTCATTCTCATGGATTTCAAGACCGTCAATGGTTGTATCGCGGACTGCAGTTGTCACGCTACCACTTTTCACCTCTGCGAGAGATGCCGTCATCGCTTCAAAGTTGCTTTCCAAATCACGACTTGGATCAAAAGCAAGCAAGCTAGTAAAACCTTGTGGTAGGGTCTTAGTTTCCACAACCTTAACCGCAACTTCTGCAACCTCAGCAGCCGTCTGAGCAGCCATCAAGATATTTTTGTTGTTTGGCAACAAGATGACATTGCGGGCATTGACCAATTCAATAGCATTGACAAAATCTTCTGTTGATGGGTTCATGGTCTGACCACCTGAAATCACATAGTCAACACCTTGTGATTTGAAGATTTCTGTCAAACCTTCCCCAGCAGCTACCGCAATAATAGCATACTCTTTTTGTTCAGCCGGTTTTTGGAAACTTTCTTCTTTCTCAACCTGAGCTTCATGTTGCTCACGCATATTGTCCACTTTTACCTTGACCAAGCTACCGTATTGAAGACCTGCCTGCATGACCAAGCCTGGATCTTCTGTATGGACGTGGACTTTAACGATTTCATCATCGTTGACAACTAGGAGGGAATCTCCAAGGTCGTTTAGGTAGTTACGGAATTCTTCATAATCAAAGTCCTTGACATAAGTAGGACCCTGGCGAAGAGCTACCATGATTTCTGTACAGTAACCAAAGGTAATATCTTCCGTCGCTACATGACCTGCAACTGACTTGTGGTGCTCAGCATTGATCATTTCAGACATAACAGCAGGTGTCGCCTCAAAATCTTCCGAAGCAATGTACTCGCCTGTCAAAGCTGACAAGAAGCCTTCGTAGATATAGACCAGACCTTGACCACCTGAATCGACAACACCAACTTCCTTCAATACTGGAAGCATCTCTGGCGTTTTCTTAAGAGCACGATTAGCACCGTCAAGAGTGGCACGCATGACCTCAACCGCATCATCAGTCTCTTCTGCCTTTTTCAAAGCGGCAGTGGCTGCCCCACGCGAAACAGTAAGAATTGTACCTTCAACTGGCTTCATAACGGCTTTATAAGCCACTTCTACACCATGTTGAAAGGCTTGCGCCAAATCCTTACCGTCCAATTCAACCTTGCCTTTAACAGATTGACCAAAACCACGGAACAATTGCGACGTAATAACACCTGAGTTTCCACGAGCTCCCATCAACAAGCCCTTAGAAAGAATTTGCGCAACTTCTCCAACAGTAGAAGCAGACTTATCTGCTACTTCTTTAGCACCATTAGTAATAGTCATCCCCATATTGGTACCAGTATCCCCATCTGGAACAGGGAAAACATTTAGTGAGTTCACATATTCGGCTTGTTTATTCAGACGAGTTGATGCTGCTTGCACCATTTCTTGAAATAAACTAGTTGTAATTTTAGACACAATTATTCTCCTACGACTTTGATATTTTGGATAAAGACATTGACGGCATCTACAGAGATACCTAGTTGATTTTCCAAGTTGAACTTAACGCGTTCTTGGATGTTGCGAGATACTTCACTGATTTTTACACCGTAGCTCATCACAGTATAAACATCGACTGCAATGCGACCATCTTCCAAGGTCTTAATCACAACACCTTTAGAATAATTTTCTTTTCTCAAAAGTGCTTGAAAATTATCCTTGATCGCAGACTTACTAGCCATCCCAACAACACCGAAAATCTCAGTCGTAGCACCGCCAACAACTGTGGCAATCACGTCATCAGTCAATTCAATTTGGCCGTCTTTAGTATTGATTTTAACAGTCATAATTCCTTACCTCAAATAGTTTTATCACTCCATTTTACCACATTTTCTGCTTTCTGTAAAAAACAAGCTTGTTACATCGGATTTTACAAAAAAAGAGTTCCCAAAGGAACCCTTTTCACAATTAACCTAAACGCTGCTTAGCATCTGCTGCACGTTGGAAAGCTTGTCCGACATAGTTGATACAGAGCATCATCACAAGGATGAAGATAGCTGCTGGCAACCAAATCCATGTCTTGTTTTCCAAAATATCTGCATTGCGGGCATTGGCAATCAAGGTACCCAAACTTGGTACTGTTGATGGTAGACCGAAACCAAGATAAGTCAACGAAGTCTCAATACCGATATTTCCCGCAAAATTCAAGGTCAAGTTAACGATAATCAATGAACTTAAGTTTGGTAAGATTTCACGGAACATAATCATGAAGTCGCTTGTTCCCAATGTTTTTGATGCATTGACATAATCCAAGCTTGCCTCTGACAAAGTCCTTGTACGGAATAGACGAGCCTTGGCCGTCCAATAAAAGGCACTCATGATGAGAATGAAGTGATAGATCGTATAGTTCTTGATAACTGTCACGAACACAATGATCAACATAGTCACTGGCAAAATCATGATGAAATCGACAATACGCATCAAGAATCCGTCCAAACGACCACCGTAATAACCAGAAATCAGACCGATAGAGATACCAACAATACTAGTAATAATCGTAATGGTAAAACCGATAATGATCGAGTTACGAGCACCGATAATCAGCTGACCAAAGATATCTTTACCACCTTCATCTGTCCCCAAGATATAGCCGTTAACACCTGGTTCCAAGTAACGTCCCAAAAGGTTGACTTTCATGACTTGTTCTTGATCCAACAGAAGCGCTCCGATAAAGACTGCCAAGAGAACCGTCACTAAGATAATTAATGAGGTCAATGCAAGTCGATCCTTCATAAACTCCCGCGCGATGACACGGAAGCCACCTGGAGGAGTTGAAGCAGATTGTACTTGTTTTTTATTTTCTTTACTCACCTTACTCCTCCTTCTATTTCACACGGATACGTGGATCCACGATACTCATGATAATATCTGAAATCAATGTCCCCAACAAGGTACCCATACCAAATATCAACAACAAAGCCAAGATGACACTATAGTCACGACTAGAAATAGAGTTATAGAATAACTGACCGATACCTGGATAAGTGAAAATATTTTCAATGAAGATAGAACCACCAATCAATCCTGTCAATTCATAGCCCAAGAAAGATGCAATTGGCAAGATAGAATTACGGAAGATATGACGGTTATAAACAACTCTCTCGGGAACACCTTTGGCACGAGCTGTACGAACATAGTCCTGACTCTTCGCATCGATAATCCCCGTACGAAGATATTGAATAGTTACTGTTGTTGACAAAATTGCCATTGTAATCGCTGGCAGAATCATATGGTGTAAGCGACTGAGAATGGCTGCAAATCCTTCTACACCACCGTCAATCGACCCACGTGTTGGGAACCAACCCAAACTAAAGCCAAACATCCAAAGCATAAGGATAGCAAAAACGAAAGTTGGAGTTGAAAATGTCAAAAAGTTATACACGCCAATGATTTTATCTGCAAGCGAGTTTTGGTAACGACCTGCAATCATCCCCAATGGAAGGGCAATCAAATAAGTCAACACCATCGTCAATAAAGACAACCAAATAGTGTTGTTTAAACGTTGCATGATAACATCAACAACTGGTTGTTTAAAAATAACACTCTGACCAAAATCTCCTTGCAAAAGATTGCCTACCCAACGGAAATACTGAACAGGGATTGGGTCATAATAACCTGCCGCAATCCGTTTTTGTTCAATGATTGCTGGATCAATATTGGGGTCAATCAATCCTGTAAAGGGATCCCCCGGCATCATCTTCGCAACAAAGAACGCAATGACACTCAAAATAATAATCTGCGGAATCATCATGAGTAAACGACGTAATACTGTTTTCCACATCTTAGTTCTGACCTCCTTCTGGAAGGGCTACTTGATGAGTTTCTGAGAAGGATCTCAAATCGTACACACGACCGTTTTCATCATAGTATTGACCTTGCATTTCTTGATATTCTTTTTCAGCAGCCAAACGCTTTTCTTTATTCTTCAATCGATTGAGTGGGTCAATCGTTGGAATAGCTGACAACAAACGTTTAGTGTAAATATGTTGTGGATTATTATAAATATCGTTCTTATTTCCTGTCTCTACGAAACGTCCGCGATACATGATGAACAATTCATCACACATGTGTTGTACAACACCGAGGTCATGGGAAATAAAGAGATAGCTAAGCTTGAACTCATCTTGGATACGTTTCATATAGTTCAAAACCTGTGCCTGAACAGACAAATCCAAGGCAGAAACCGGCTCATCAGCAATAATCAAACGAGGGTTACTAGCCAAGGCACGAGCAACACCAATACGCTGACGCTGACCACCTGAGAATTCATGAGGATATTTAATCAGGGCTTCTTCATTTAGACCGATTGTATCCAAGAGATGAAGAACCTTTTTCTTTTCTTCATCTGGAGATAAGCGGTCAAAGTTACGGATTGGCTCCGCAATGATGTCCAAAATACGTTTTTTCGGGTTAAAACTTGAAAGAGAATCTTGGAAAATCATTTGAACATCACGATTAAAGTTTCCTTTTTTACCACGTGATTTGTTGGTTACATTTTGTCCTTCATAGATAATCTGACCAGAAGTGGCACGCTCTAAACCGATAATTGCCTTACCAATGGTCGATTTCCCAGAACCTGACTCACCTACCAAACCATAGGTTTTTCCTTCCTCAAACTCAATATTAACGCCATCGACAGCATAGACATGATCCGTCACACGGTTAAAGAAGCCACTACGAATTGGATAATGGACTTTTAAATCTTTTACTTCAATAAATCCCACTATTAGGCCTCCCCTTCAAAATAGAATGTCTCATGGCAGGTACAACGAACAAAGTGATTTGGACCTACCTCGTGCATGCTCGGATTCTCTTCATGAGCCTCTGCTCCAATCCACGGAATACGTGGAGCAAAACGGCAACCTTTACGAACCATTTTTGTAATCGGCGGCACAATACCTTCAATAACATGAAGATCGCCTCCTTCGCTACCTGATTGAGGATTTGACTTCAAGAGCGAACGTGTATATGGATGTTTTGGATTGGTAAAGAGCTCTTCTACTGGCGCTACTTCGACAAACTGACCACCGTACATGACAGCCACACGATCAGCAGTCTCTGCAACTACTCCCAAGTCATGGGTAATCAAAATAATACCCGAACCTGTCTCCGATTGAATATCATTTAAGAGATCCAAGATTTGTGCTTGAATTGTAACATCCAAGGCCGTTGTAGGTTCGTCCGCAATAATAATTGGCGGTTTACAAGACAAGGCCATCGCAATAATGATACGCTGACGCATACCACCTGAAAGCTCATGTGGATACTGTTTAAATGTCCGCTTAGGATTTGGAATACCTACCTGAGCCAAGAGTTCCAAAACTCGCTCTGTACGAGCATTGGTATCCAAATCAGTGTGATAGAACAGCGCCTCATCAATCTGTGCACCAATCGTCATCAATGGATTCAAAGAAGCCAAAGGATCTTGGAAAATCATACCAATATCATTACCACGTACCGTATTGTACTTGGCTTCATCCATACCAATCAATTCCATATCATTGTACTGGATACTTCCTGTGATTTTGGTATTCAAAGGGTTATGCAAGCCCATAATGGTCGTTGCCAAAGTTGATTTACCACAACCAGATTCCCCTACAATTGCCAAAATTTCATTTTTTTGCAATGAGATGTCAACACCGTCAACAGCGTCAAAATAATCATCTCCAATACGGAAACCGACGTGTAAATCTTTAATGTCTAAAAGCGGTTTTTCGGTAGCCACGCTTTTTCCTCCTTTATGTGCCAGCTAATCAAGCTCAATCAATTCAATATCCTTACGATTATCAAGTTCATATAATGTTTGATTAACTGACTTTATATAACTACTCTAGAATAACATATTTCTATCAATTATCGTTTGATAGCGGTTACCCAGAAGTAAAAAATGTACTATATCCAATCATAAATCAAGACCATCCCTATTACTGTCTCAATTAGAAATTGAGTAGGTTAATGTGATCCATCTTGAGTTTTTGTTAGTAGTGACTCATTTTTTGTGTACTGAGTCTACTATACCATAATTATCAGAAAATTCCAATAGCAATCTGAAAAAAGCCAACCAAGTTGGCTTTTTCAAATTCTATTGTCTTCTTGCAGACTATTCTGCTACTACACCTTTATCAGCTGTAAGTTCGATATTTTCAAGAGCGATACCTTTACCTGAAGCTGAACCATAGTTAGAATCATAGTTTTTCACACGTTTGTTAAGGGCTGTGATTGACTCAGATTCAAATGTTGGAATAGCAAATGCTTGCTCGTGAGCATATTTTTGCCAAGCCTTATAGTTCTCAACATTTTTCTTATCGTCAAATGATTCTGTTGAGCTGATTGCATTCAACAACTTAGTATTTTCATCAGACACGAAACGTGACATGTTGAAGGCTGCGATTGGACCCCAAAGTCCTGTTGGGTTTGGATCGTAACCTGTTGACCATCCACCAGCATACATATCAATAGCAGCATCATTAGCCTGAACTGAGTTATAGAACGACTTACCTTCAACTGTACGTCCTGTGTAAAGTTCAACGTTCAAGCCAACTTCTTTCCACCAAGCAATGTATTGTTGTACAAGTGCTTCGTTTGCTTCCGTACGTTTACGAGCTGCAAAGGTAATCTTGAACTCTTTACCATCTTTACCTTCACGGATACCATCGCCATCTACGTCTTTGTAGCCAGCTTCTTCCAAGAGTTTTTTCGCTTTTTCAGGATCGTATGAATAGCCTTCCAACTCTGAATCATGAATATCGCCGAAGAATGAGATAATCAATGAGTTTGCAGGGTGGTAAAGACCATTGTACAATGACTCACCAGCTGTCTTAGTATCAATCGCATAGGCAATTGCTTGACGAAGTTTCACATCATTCATCTTAGCATTTTCATCCATGACGTTTTTCTTAGCAGACTCGTCATATTTACCAAAATTAAATGAAATGTATTCATAAGCTGAGTCCAAAGAACCAACGATATTCAAGTTAGAAGCATCCTTGTATGAATCCAACTGGTCAACAGGCATATCTGCGATGTCATAGTTACCAGCTTTCATTTCAGAAACAATAGTATCTGGAGATACGATGTCAATCTTCAATGAGCTTGTTTTTGGCGTTGTACCTTTGAAGAAGTATTCGTTTGGTACATAAGTGATAGACTCACCGTTTACGATTTCCTTGATTTTCCAAGGTCCCATACCAACAAGTTTAGCTGTACGTGAGTACTCGCTCTTTTCCCAATCTGCAACAGGGATGTCTTTATAGATATGTTCTGGTTGGATATAGGCAGGTACATCACCACCGGCATACATCATAGAAGGTGACATTTCTTTTACAGTCAATTCTACTGTGTAGTCATCAATTTTCTTAAGACCTGAGATATCTGAAGCAGTTCCAGCAACAAATTCATCCATACCCACAATGTTCAAGAATCTATCATCAAAACGAACACCTGTATAGTCTTTGCTTGCCATTGACTTGATAGTAAAGATGTAGTCATTGATTGTAAATGGCTCACCATCTGACCACTTGTAATCTTTACCTGTCAAACTAACAGTGATTTTCTTACCTTTTACATCAAATTCAGCTTTAGCAAGACCAGAATCATCTAACTTACGATCTCCATCGTAACCAAACATTGAAATATCAACCATTCCACCAAATGTTGAGTCAGTTGTATTTTCAGTCAACTCGTCAATCAAGAGACCTGATGAAGTTGTAGCTGAAACAAATGCATATTTCAATTGAGCATCTGCGACTGCTGTTCCATCTTGTTTTACTTCAGATGGGAATGACAAGTTTTGTTCTGATGAACTTGATGACGACTTAGCACCACAAGCTGCTAAAACAGATGCAGATAAGAGTGTGATACCTGCTAAGGCAAAGAGTTTTGTTGTCTTTTTCATAAAACACCTCTGTTTTTCTTTTTCTTTGACACTGATTACTATGTCTTATAAAAATAATTATATCATAAAATTTTCTTAAATAAAGTCTTTTTTGTCAGAAAATTTTGTAAAAACATAATTTTTCAGCATTTTCTTATTTTTTACATATTTTTTCCAAATTTTTCTCACATTTCTTGTGATATAATAGAACAAAATAACAGCCAAAGGAATGATTATGCGTAAATTTTTACTAACACTCACTACAGTTATTGCTCTTTTTTTCACTTCCACACCTATTTTGGCAGAAGATTTTTCTGTTGCAGCTAAGCATGCTATCGCAGTTGAAGTAAGTAGCGGCAAAATCTTGTATGAGCAAGATGCCGAAACCAAAGCAAGCATTGCTTCTATCAGTAAGACATTGAGCATTTACCTGGTCTACGAAGCAATGGCAAAGGGTGAAATCACTTTAGATACTATGGTAGATATTTCTGATTATCCCTATAGCCTCACTTCTAATACAGAATTAAGCAACGTCAACCTTGATGAACGTTCCTATTCAGTAAGAGACCTATTAAACGCTTCTTTAATAACATCATCCAATAGTGCTATTATTGCTCTGGCAGAAAAAATAGCCGGTAGCGAAGCTGCATTCGTGGATCGAATGAAAGCAAAAGTCCAAGAATGGGGAATTACCGACGCAAAGATTGTCAATGTATCCGGACTAGACAATACCGACTTGGGTGAAAATATTTATCCAGGCTCCAGTCCTGAAGATGTAAATATGTTTTCAGCCCTAGATGTTACTATCATTGCAAGACGATTAATACTCGACTATCCTCAGGTACTCGACATTACCTCACTAAACGCCTACGATTTTGGTGGCTACACTTACTATAGCACCAACCAAATGCTAAGCGATGGTACTCACGCTCGTGGAGGGGTTGACGGCTTAAAAACAGGAACCTCAAACTCAGCAGGTTCAAGTTTTCTTGCAACAACTCAACAAACTGGTATGCGCATTATCACAGTAGTATTGAATGCCACTGATGGGCTGACCTCTCCAGAAAATCGATTTGTCGCGACAAATGATTTGATGAACTATGTTTATTCTAACTTTTCGCTTGTTACGCTAGTAAGAAAAGGTGAAGCTTTTGAAGATAGCAAGATAAAGGTTTTCAATGGTGAAAAAGAAACAAGTCCTGTTGTTGCGGCAGCAGATTTAACTGTTGTTCAACGAAATCAATCTGATAATGTCCCCACCGCAACTTTCACAACGGATATAAAAGAAATTGATGCTCCCCTCAAAGCAGGAAGCTTGGTTGGCAAACTGCAACTGAAAGATCAAGATCTCATAGGAAAAGGTTATATTTCCGAGCAAGCTAATGTCGATATGATTATCCCTAGCGATATGAAAGAAGCGTCCTGGCCTTTCTCTTGGTGGAATCAATTTGTCCGCTATGTTAATGAAAAATTATAAATTAGCTTTTTAATAGATGAAAAAGAACACAGATTCTTTTTAGAGTCTGTGTTCTTTTATATAAGGCCGCTTTGTAGTAATTTGGTGGGAGGCCTGGAATTTTTATATGATTACAAAGAAGAGCGACTGCCGTCGCTCCCTATTTCCAACGTCGGTTGGAGATTTTTGGGCTTTTAGCAAACTCATGTTTGCTAAATTGCCAAAAATCTAACCAACCGACCCCTCCATCTCATAGGCAATCAGTCTGTTGAGTTCGACTGCGTATTCCATTGGGAGTTCTTTGGTGAATGGTTCGACAAAGCCCATGACAATCATCTCTGTGGCTTCTGATTCGGATAGGCCACGGCTCATGAGGTAATAGAGCTGTTCTTCTGAGATTTTTGATACTTTGGCTTCGTGTTCGAGGGCCACTTGTGAGTTATGGATTTCATTAAATGGAATGGTATCTGATTTGGAAATATCATCCATGATAATGGTATCACATTCAATGTGGCTGATTGACTTGGCTGAGTTTTTAGCAAAAGTCACTTGACCGCGGTAGTTGACTTCTCCACCGCCACGGGCAATGGATTTGGATACGATAGACGACGAGGTCCGTGGTGCATTGTGAATCATCTTAGCACCGGTATCCTGTACCTGACCCTTGTTGGCAAAGGCAATGGATAGCATAGTTCCACGCGCACCTTCGCCTTCCAAGTAAACCGCAGGGTATTTCATGGTCGTCTTAGCACCAAGGTTTCCATCGATCCACTCGACTGTGGCATTTTTCTCAGCACGGGCACGCTTGGTTACCAAGTTATAGACATTGTCTGACCAGTTTTGAATGGTCGTGTAACGCATATAGGCACCTTCGTGGGCGATGATTTCCACAATAGCAGCGTGGAGGCTGGCCGTTGAGTAAGTCGGAGCGGTACAGCCTTCTACATAGTGGACACTTGCTCCTTCATCTACGATGATGAGGGTGCGTTCAAACTGACCTGTCCCCTCATTGTTGATTCGGAAATAGGTTTGGAGTGGAATATCCAACTTAACCCCTTTCGGTACGTAGATGAAAGTACCACCTGACCAAACCGCTGAGTTGAGGGCAGCTAGTTTATTATCTGACGGCGGAACAAGTTTTCCAAAGTATTTTTTGAAGAGTTCTGGATGTTCCTTGAGAGCCGTGTCGGTATCTGTAAAGATAATGCCGTGCTTGTCGTACTCTTCTTTCATGTTGTGGTAGACCACTTCCGATTCGTACTGGGCAGAAGCACCTGCCAGGTAAGCACGCTCGGCTTCTGGGATACCGATGCGTTCAAAGGTTTCTTTGATTTTGTCTGGCACATCGTCCCAGCTGCGTGCTGGTTTATCTGACGGTTTTTGATAGTAAACAATATCATCAAAATCCAGTTCAGACAAATCGGCTCCCCAAGTCTGCATCGGCATTTTCTTGAAGGTTTGGTAGGATTTCAACCGGAATTCCAACATCCATTCAGGCTCGCCTTTGATACGGGACATTTCACGAATGACATCTTCGTTCAAGCCCTTACCAGTTGAAGCCACTAGTTCCACGTTCTCGTCATGGAAACCGAATTTGTATTCCCCAAGGTCAATCGGGGTTGGTTCAATTCTTTCTTCTGACATAATATAAGATACTAAGCCCAAAAAGTATGAAAATAGCAGTTACGCTTTCTTCAAAGCTTCCTGGGCCTGTTCAATTCCAATCAGAAACTGAACAATCCTTTCTGTATGATTTTCATTTTTTGTTTATTTATAGTCTTTTAGTTTACTTTTAGTACTAGGCAACGAGCTGCAGACAGTACTGGAGTACGGCAAAGCGAGTTAACGAAGTAATAAAAGAAAAACTAAATGACTATATTGATGCTCAGTTAGCACTCTCACTATGTTCCATTGCTTTCTTCAAGACACTAAACTTGGTTGGAACTTGATATTCGTATTTCGCAAAACGAAATCAATTTCTACCAATGACACGAACTACGTTCGTTTCATTTCCAACCTCCAAAGGTTCCCTAAACCTTTGGAGCTAATTCGCTGATTTTGGTATTATCGACCAAAATCGCTCATGTCGCAGTTACCCTTCAGTCAGCACTGTCACTTCGTTCCAGTGCTTTCTTCAGGGCATTCCACGGTAAAGTAGCACATTTGATGCGTTGGGGGAATTTGGCAACACCTGCGAGGAGAGAGGCGTCTCCCAGTTCCTTCTGGCGTGGGTCTTCTTGGCCTTGGACCATTTGTGAGAAGATTTCTGCTAGTTCTTGAATCTGACTAATTTCTTTGCCAAGCACTGCTTCAGTCATCATAGAAGCTGATGCGGTTGAAATGGTGCACCCAACTCCGTCAAAAGCAATATCGGTAATCACTTCATTTTCAATTTTGACGGACAATTCAATCACATCGCCACAGGTTGGGTTGTGGAGTTCTAACTTTTCCACTCCGTCCAAGCTTCCGCGATGACGAGGCGACTTGGAGTGTTCAGACACAACTGCCATATAAAGAGAATCTAATCTAGATAGGGCCATTGAAAAACTCCTTTGTCTTGATAATTGCCTCAACCAACTTATCACAGTCAGCCTTGGTATTGTAGATGTAAAAACTTGCTCGTACAGTAGCAGGCACCTGCAAATATCTGAGAAGCGGTTGAGCACAATGGTGGCCAGCCCGCACAGCAACACCTTCATAGTCCAAGGCAGTTGCCACATCGTGTGGATGCAAGTCGTCCAAGTTAAAGGCAATAACTCCCGTCCGCTTGGACAGGTCCTGACTACCATAAACGGTCAAGCCTGGAATAGCCTGTAATTTAGGAAAGATGTAGTCAACCAGTTCTGCCTCGTGGGCCTGGATAGCGTCCATGCCAATTTCCGTCAGGTAATCAATGGCCGATCCCAGACCAATGGCACCTGCAATGTTAGGCGTTCCTGCTTCAAATTTCCAAGGCAATTCTTTCCAAGTCGCTGACTGCTCATAGACAAAGTCAATCATCTCGCCGCCGAATTCAACTGGTGACATGAGATTGAGCAATTCTTCCTTGCCGTAGAGGACACCGATTCCCGTCGGTCCTAACATCTTATGACCTGAAAAGGCATAGAAATCCACGTCTAATTCTTGCACGTTGACGGCCATGTGGGGAACAGACTGGGCTCCGTCCACCACCAAGTAAGCTCCAACTTCATGCACCAGCTCTGCTATTTCCCCAATAGGAGCCACGCTACCTAGGACATTGGATACGTGGGCTAGGGAGACGAACTTGGTCTTAGAAGATAGTAGCGACCGTAGGTGGTCCATGTCTAGCTCGCCGTCTTTTAGGGTCACATAGCGGAGCTTGGCACCTGTTTGCTGACAGGCTTGCTGCCAAGGGATGATATTGGAGTGGTGCTCTTGGACCGAGATAATCACTTCCTGGTCTGGCTGGAGAATTTCTCTGGCAAACTGAGCCACCCAGTTGAGACTGGTGGTCGTTCCTCTGGTGAAGAGGATTTCCTTGCTAGACTTGGCCTGGATAAAATCTGCCACCTTCTGCCTAGCCGCCTCGTAGCGAGCCGTTGCCCGTTCCGACAAGGTGTGAACGCCACGGTGGACATTGGCATTGTCCTTCTGGTAATAATCCGCCAGCACATCTAGTACCTGCTGCGGTTTTTGAGTGGTCGCCGCATTGTCCAAATAGACCAGCGGCTCATCGTTAACAACTTGGTCTAGGATGGGAAAATCCTTGCGAATGCGTTCCAAATCCATATCTTATCTCTTTGTTAGTTTTTCTTCAATCACGGCAATCAGTTGGTCACGAACTTCCTTGACAGGAATTTCGGTAATGACTGCACCAAGGAAACCGCGAACAACCAAGCGTTCAGCTGTTGCTCGGTCCAGGCCGCGACTCATGAGGTAGTACATATCTTCTGGATCCACCTGACCGATTGAGGCTGCGTGTCCAGCTGTGACCTCATTCTCATCGATAAGGAGAATTGGGTTGGCATCGGAGCGAGCCTTGTCAGACAGCATGAGGACACGGCTTTCCTGCTGGGCATCCGCACCTTTAGCACCACGAACAATGTGTCCGATACCATTAAACGTCAAGGTTCCACTTTCTAAGATAACCCCATGTTGCAGGATGTGACCAACCGAATTATGTCCATAGTTGGTCACGCGCGTATCCACACCTTGGACCTGACGACCTGATGACAGTCCGACAACCTTGAGGTTGGCATGGCTACCATTTCCTTTTAATTCGCTGTCCAAATCGGCAACCACATTTCCTTCGTTGAGCAGACCAATGGCCCAGTCAATCGTTGCATCATTTCCGAGATAGCCACGGCGGTTGAGGTAGGTATCCAAATGCTTACCAAGTCGGTCAATAGCCGCAAACTTGATTTGGCTGCCAGCAAGAGCGATTACTTCTACAACAATATTGGCTGAAGTCGCTACTGCTCCGTCACCCAGACTTTCAAAGCGTTCTAGATAATTAAGCTTGGCATTTTTTCCAGCGATGATGAGGACACGTTTGTTAAAGGCAACTGGACTGGTGCTGGCTTGGTAGAAAAGAGCCTCAACTGGCTGGTCAATTTCAACATTGTCTGGCACGTAAAGTACCGCAGTTGCGTTAAAATAGGCAGTGTTGTAAGCCGCTAATTTGTGCTCATCGTAGGCTACGGCAGCACCGAGGTATTTTTCAATGACATCTGGAATGCTGTCCATAGCCGATGCGAAGTCTGTAAAGACTACACCTTTCTCTACAAGGTCAACCGGCAACTGTTCTAGAACTGTTTGGCTGCCAACTTGAACCAACATCGGATTGTCACCGATAACTGTGAAATCTGGAACGGCTCCGATTTCATCATTTGTAGCTAGGCTTCCGTCACCTAGATTCCAACGGTGAAACTTGACCCGCTCGATAACCGGCAAGTCCAGCTCTGCTATTTTGTCAAAAGCCTTAAGGCGCAGGTCTGTCAACCAAGTTGGTTCTGCCTGCAAGGCTGAAAATTCTTGAATCTTTTCTTTGGTCATAACTTCCTCCAAAGACTTAAATGTCATCTTCTTTGTAGTCGATGCCAAGCTCTGCTGCGACTTGGACATAACCTTCTTTTTCCAAGCGTTGCGCCAATTCTGGTCCGCCTGAAAGCACGACACGACCTTCCATCATGACATGGACAACATCAGGAGTGATGTAGTTGAGCAAGCGTTGGTAGTGGGTAATAATCATGGCACCAAAGCCTTCACCACGCATAGCGTTGATACCCTTTGACACGATTTTAAGGGCATCGATGTCCAAACCTGAGTCAATCTCATCAAGAAGGGCGAAAGTTGGCTCTAACATGAGTAGTTGTAGGATTTCATTGCGTTTTTTCTCACCACCTGAGAAACCTTCGTTGAGATAACGCTCTGCCATTTCCTCTTTCATGTTGAGAAGTTCCATTTTTTCATCCAGTTTAGTAATGAAGTCGCGGACTGAGATTTTGTCTTCATCTTCCTTACCAGCGTTCATTGCAGCACGAAGGAATTCCGCATTAGTAATCCCTGGAATTTCTGACGGGTATTGCATCGCCAAGAAGAGTCCCATACGGGCACGTTCATCGACTTCTAATTCTAAAATATTGACACCGTCAAACAGAATCTCACCTTGGGTAACTTCATAACTTGGATTACCCATGATGGCTGCTGAAAGGGTGGATTTCCCTGTTCCGTTCGGTCCCATGATGGCTGCAATTTCACCTGTTTTAAGGGTCAAATTCACACCCTTCAAGATTTCTTTGCCTTCAATTTCCACATGAAGGTCTTTGATTTCTAATACTGACATGCTGTGCTCCTTTTCATTTTTGTCCTCTTCAAAAACCACATTAACTGACCAAGCTAACTAGATACACCGATAAGACTCAACTTTGACAGTGGAGAAAGAACTCGACAAATTCTAAAGGAGTTCGTCAACAAGTCCTTATTTCCAGTTGTTGAGCTGAAACAGTCTATCCCTAGACTGTTTCACTCCCACCCCCCCCCGCACAGCTCAAACTGTCTGGGAGACAGTTTGAGGTTGGAGATGAAGCGAACTCTGTTCGCATCAGTCGTAGAGGTCAGATTTGGAGTATAAAACACGAACAAATCTGCCAATCAACCACTGCGCTGAGATGTTGAGGCTAACTTCGAGAAGTGGTGCGGGGCTTGAGCCCAGCCTCTTTTCTTGTTAATGATGATTTTCAGAGAGTGTTAATCTATAAAATAGTCTTTTCTGACAATTTTATACTCTTCGAAAATCAAAATTATCCGTTGTCAACTTACCTTGATGAGTGAAAAGCTCCAGTGGAGGTTTTCAGCCTGTTACCTTGAAATAAGATAGTAACAGAGTTCTATCTTCGGCTTCGTTTCCTAGGCTACTTTTGATTTTCATTGAATATTAATTAACCATATCCACTATATTATATCAAAAAAAGAGCCTGACGGCTCTTATCTTGTTTAGAAAGATTCTTATTTTCTTTTTTTCTCTTCATAGCACTTTTTATACTTTGCGATTTTTTCTTGACGGTAACTACTATTACCAATAAACCGAAGAAGATTGAGCAACGGAGTTCTATTGATACCAAAGATGCCAATCAATTCACAGAGAATCTCAATTCCCAGTCCCATGGTCACCAATAGGAGAATCCCCCCTATTCGACTCGAAACATTGAGCAAAAGAGAGGTCAGGGAGAATAAGAAAGAGATGGCGTAAATCACCAATACCGTGCCACGATGAGTAAGTCCCAGAGAGAGCAAGCGATGATGCAGATGCATCTTATCTGCTTCATAGATTTTTTGCCCAGACAATTTTCGACGAATGATGGCTACTACAGTATCCGTAATAGGCACTCCAAGAATAATCATCGGAGTAACCACTGCAACAGCTGTCGAATTTTTCAGTCCTTGAAGCGACAAGACTCCAATCATAAACCCGATGAAGAGGGCTCCTGTATCGCCAAGATAAATGATGGCGGGATTATAGTTATACGGTAAAAAACCAACAATCGCCGCAACCAAAACAAAGATGGTTAAGGTTAAAAAAATATTGCTATCATTCAAAAAGAAATAAGACACAATTCCCATCGTTGTCAGGGAAATAATCGATACTCCCGAAACCAGACCATCCAGACCATCAATCAAGTTGACTGCATTCGTAATAGAAACAATCCAAAGGACCGTTAATAGAAAAGAGAGCCAGACAGGAAATTGAAGGAAAGGTCCTCCAAAAGGAATCTTAAAGCTATCAAAACGAAATTCCGTAAAAATCCAAATGATCGTCGCTGCCGCTAGAATACCAAACATTTTAGGTGCAGGCTTTAGCTCCTTGACATCATCAATGAATCCCGTAAGAACGATAATGCTGGATGCTAGGACCAGGGGCCAGATATAATGCAAGTAAGTGCCATGGTAATTGACACGGGTAACAATTCCTGGTAAAAACCATAGGACAGAAATGGTAAATGCCACAAAGATAGCCAGCCCTCCCGCTGAAGGCATGGGCACCTTATTTATCCGCCGTGCATTGGGATTATCGACTGCTCCAACCTTCAGGGACATAAAACGAACCAAGGGAGTCGCAATGGCTGATATGACCATGGTTGTAATAATGACCATTATGTATTTTAGAGCAAAAGGAATCATACTGTCGGAACCTTCCTAAGCTCCTCGATTGCCGCAAGCGGAAGCATCAAAGTTCCGTGTTCTTGTAAAGCAGGTCTGGTCAACTTAGTATCATTGGTAAATTCCAACATTCGTGAGAGAATGTAGCCTGGATACTGCTTGGAACGATTTTCTACATTGATAAGAACGGTCAAGTAGTAGTGACCATCCATTTTATATAATTCCGATTCTTCTACTGGATAATCAACCGTACCAACAAAAGTAAACAGATCCTCTATCGTTGGAAATTCCAAAATGTAGTAAATATAGCGCTCCTGCTCCTCTTCATCTGCTTCTTCCTCTTGCTCTACCTCTTCCAAATGACGAACGGCTGTTGCATCCGGTGTGCTTTTCTCACGAACGGTTTGCTCCAAACTCTTGAAAAACTCCTCTGGAGTCATACTTGCAACATCACCAAGTTCCGAAAAATCTGTAAATTCATCGAAATTCAAGCTCTGATCCAAATCAGATTTGGTAACAAAGATGTCTACCCGATCTGGCTTCGGAGTCACACGAAAACTCAGCATACCACTTTCTCGGAAAGTCATTGGTAAATCCAATTCATCCAAAACAGTATAGAAGAACTCCTCTGTCTTTTCTTGCGGAATGAGAAAGTCCGAAAGTTCCATTCCTCTCTCTTCCAAATCATCTAATTTTATAGTGATTTTCAAGGTTGAATCACTAATTTGCTTTACTTTCATAACTACCTCATTCATTGATTCATCAATTTCTTAAAATTGATTGATCATTTTCAATACTCATACATATCTTCCACCATTATACTAAAACCAAGCTCTAAAGACAAAAGAAAAGCAGGTCTCCCTGCTCTTAAAATAAAAATGTGATAAAGGCATAAACCAATAAAATCGCCCCTAAAATGATGCGGTAGTAACCAAAAACCGTGAAATCATGTTTTTTAACAAAGTCTGTCAAGAAACGAATAACAACTAAGGATACCAAGTAAGCCGTCACACTAGCGACTAGCAAGATCCATACCTGCTCCATATTCAGGCTATTGCCATCTAAGAAATATTTAACAGCCTTCAAGCCACTATAACCAAACATGGTTGGAATCCCAAGAAAGAAGGTAAAATCTGCCGCCACAGATCGGCTGGTCCCCAAAATAATCGCTCCCAGAATGGTCGCACCTGATCGACTAGTCCCCGGAACGATGCTTAAGACCTGGAAACACCCAATCAACAAGGCGGTTTTATAAGACATTTTCGCTAAGTCCGTCACCTGTGGCTCTACACCACTGTTACGGTTCTCAATCCAAATAAAGGCAATACCGTAGACAATCAAAGCAATCGCAATCGGTACCATAAAATTGAAGTGCGCTTCAAACCAATTATCCAACGGGACTGCAATTAGGATGGACGGAATACAGGCAATGACAACCTTGGCCCATAATTGCCAAGTCAATTGAATATCACGCTTGGTTTTTCCAGGCTGAAATGGATTCAATTTTTTAAAGTAAATGGTCATAACTGCTAGAATTGCTCCTAGCTGAATGACAATATTAAACATTTCTAGGAAGTTCTTGCTTTGGTTTAATTTCACGAACTCTTGAACCAAAATTAAATGCCCCGTTGAAGAAACTGGCAACCATTCCGTTACCCCTTCAATGATTCCTAAAAAAATGGCTTTCAACAATTCCAAAATCATAATAAACTCCTTTTTTTCAATTCTAATTATTATACCATAAAAAAATAACACAATGATAGTTCAAGGATATTGAAATTTGTCAGAATTTTTAATAGAATGGTGTAATAGCATTTTAAAGGAGACATTATGAAACGTAAACTCAGTATATTTCTGCTGACCCTAATCGCTGTTTTTTCTGTAACAACAGGGGTTCGGGCAGACGAATACCTGCGGGTCGGTATGGAAGCTGCCTATGCACCATTTAACTGGACCCAAGAAGATGATAGCAACGGTGCCGTTCCTATTGAGGGAACCAATCAATTTGCCAACGGATATGATGTTCAGGTTGCAAAAAAAATCGCTGCTTCCATGGACAAAGAACTCTTGGTTGTTAAAACCAAGTGGGAAGGCTTAGTCCCTGCTCTTACATCTGGTAAAATCGATATGATTATCGCCGGTATGAGCCCGACAGAAGAGCGCAAGAAAGAAATCGCCTTCTCAGATAGCTACTACACCTCAATTCCTACCCTGGTTGTTCGTTCTGATAGTCAGTACGCAAACGCAACCAGCTTGGCAGATTTTGCTGGCGCAAAAATCACTGCCCAGCAAGGGGTTTACCTCTATGATTTGATTGAGCAAATTGAAGGGGCTAACAAACAAACTGCCATGGGAGATTTCTCCCAAATCCGTCAAGCTTTAGAATCTGGCATTATAGACGCTTATGTTTCTGAACGTCCAGAAGGTCGTACAGCAGAAGCTGCAAATAAAGCTTTCAAAATGGTTGAATTGGCAGACAGTTTTGAAACCAATGCCGAAGACGTGACCATTGCTGTCGGTATGCGCAAAGATGACGAGCGTATCGCTCAGGTCAACGAAGTCTTAGCAACTATTTCAGAAGAAGGGCAAATCGCACTTATGGATGATATGATTGAAAACCAGCCTGTTGAAGAAGCCAGCGAGGGCGAAACACCTAGTTTCTTCGCCCAAGTTTGGAATATTGTTGTTAACAACTGGCAACAACTTCTGCGCGGAACTGGGATGACATTACTCATTTCCATCCTCGGTACAATTATCGGTACTGCTATCGGTCTCCTCATCGGTGTCTTCCGTACAGCTCCCAAAGCAGCAAACAAGGCACTTGCTATTGGTCAAAAAGTGCTCGGTTGGATTATCAATATCTACATCGAAATTTTCCGTGGTACGCCGATGATTGTACAATCCATGGTTATTTACTATGGTACCGCCCAAGCATTCGGACTCAATCTTGACCGCACACTTGCCGCTATCTTCATTGTATCCATCAATACAGGTGCCTACATGAGTGAGATTGTCCGCGGTGGTATCTTTGCCGTCGATAAGGGCCAATTTGAAGCTGCTACTGCTCTCGGATTTACCCATAATCAGACCATGCGTAAGATTGTCCTTCCACAGGTTATTCGTAACATCTTACCAGCGACTGGTAATGAATTTGTCATCAATATCAAAGATACTTCTGTATTGAACGTTATCTCAGTTGTTGAACTCTATTTCTCAGGAAATACTGTCGCAACCCAAACCTATCAATATTTCCAAACCTTTACGGTTATTGCTATTATCTACTTCATCCTAACCTTTACTGTGACACGTATCTTACGCGCAGTTGAAAAGCATTTTGATACAGATACATACACAACAGGTGCAAACCAAATGCAAGTCGAGGTGCCACATGACTAAAAATGTAATTCTTGAAATCAAAAATCTAAAGAAATCATACGGACAAAATCAAGTCCTCAAAGACATCTCTATTAGCGTTGAAAAGGGCGAGGTTATCTCAATCATCGGTTCATCTGGTTCGGGAAAATCAACCTTCCTCCGATCTATCAACCTTTTGGAAACACCAACAGAAGGACAGATTTTATACCACGGACAAGATGTTTTGGCTAAAGGATATGATTTGACGACTTACCGTGAAAAACTAGGTATGGTATTCCAATCCTTCAACCTTTTCAACAATCTAAATGTATTGGAAAATGCCATTGTAGCACAAACTACGGTACTGAAACGAGATCGAGCTGAGGCAGAGAAAATCGCCAAGGAAAACCTCAACAAGGTTGGCATGACCGAACAGTACTGGCAAGCCAAACCAAGTCAACTCTCTGGTGGACAGAAACAACGTGTGGCCATTGCACGCGCCCTATCTGTTGACCCAGAAGTTATCCTCTTTGATGAGCCGACTTCTGCTCTCGATCCAGAGATGGTTGGGGAAGTTCTCAAAACTATGCAAGATTTGGCAAAATCAGGATTGACGATGCTTATCGTAACTCACGAAATGGAATTTGCCCGCGATGTTTCAGACCGTGTCATCTTTATGGACAAGGGAGTCATCGCCGAAGAAGGCAATCCTCAACAAATCTTTGAAAATCCACAAGAAGAACGCACACGTGAATTCCTTCAGCGTTTTCTTGGATAAACTCAATCTGTTCCATAGAAGACTATTACTTACCAGTTTCAAAGCTGGTAAGTTTTTTTAGACTAAAAAAAAGAGGAATTCGTAGAATTCCCCTCCTTTTTAGACATCTCTAAATGAAACCATTTAGATTAGTTTTCAAATTTCTTGTGGTTTTTGTCGTAAAAATCAATCAAACCCAAGGCAGTTGCAAATGAAATATTGTCGATCTTAGCGCGACCTTGTGCAAGAGCGATAACTGACATTTCACGAGCATTTGTTTCCTTACTGATACGGTAACCTGTGATTTTCTTTTCACGAACCCAGCCAACAACTGCGGCTACTTTTTCGTAACTTGTCATGAGAAACCCCTTTCCTTTTTATTCGTGCAATTAAGTATAATACAGTTAAACCTATTTTGTCAAGTAAATTGTTCGGTTTTTACCATCATTTTGCCCTAAGTGATGATAGTATTTGCGTCCTTATGTCTTCGACCCCCTCCGGATTCCCTGGAAGGAAGATAGTTTGATTACCTCCTTGTGCAAAATTATTGAGAGTATCCAAGTATTGGTTGGTCAGCAAGATAGACATAATCTGCTCTTCAGATAGGCTAACATTTGATTCTTTCAGTTCACGAATCGAATCTGCCAGTCCGTCTACAATCGCCTTACGTTGTTGTGCAATACCTACACCATGCAAGCGATCCTTTTCAGCTTCCGCTTCTGCTGCTGTGACAATTTTAATCTTGTCAGCTTCTGCCAATTCCTGGGCCGCAACCCGTTTCCGCTGAGCTGCGTTAATTTCATTCATAGATTGTTTAACCTCGGCATCTGGCTCTACCTTGGTAATTAAGGTTTTGACAATAACATAACCATAGGTTGACATTTCTTCTGCTACTTGTTTTTGTACCTCAAGTGCAATCTCATCCTTTTTCTCGAAGAGCTCATCCAGGGTCAATTTAGGCACAGATGAACGCAGGGCATCTTCAATATAGGACTTAATCTGTGCTTCTGGGTGCATGAGCTTGTAATAGGCATCCGTCACATTATTTTCATTTACTCGATATTGAGTTGCCACATTCATTGTGACAAAAACGTTATCCTGCGTCTTGGTTTCTACCACAATTTCACTTTGCAACATCCGCAATTGAATGCGGGCTGCGATGACATCGACTCCAAATGGTATTTTAAAGTTTATACCTGAAGTAGATGTTTTTTGGTATTTCCCAAAGCGCTCAATAATAGCGACCGTCTGCTGCTTAACAACGTATAGCCCTGAAGCAATCAAAATCAAAGCAATCAGTACAAAGAACAAGAAACTACCAATAAAAACAATTGGACCAAGCACCATAATGACCTCCTAAACTAGCATTTTATAAAGCGAATCATTTTCATGAAGATTGATGTACTGGGGATCAAATTCTTCCAAGCGAGAAATAAACTGCGCATAATCTTTTTTATCTCCTAGGGCAATACCGATTAGCACCGGTCCTGTTCCCTTATTGGCACGTTTGATATATTCAAAACGAGTAATATCATCATTTGGCCCTAGAATTTCATTTACAAATTCACGAAGAGCCCCTGGACGTTGTGGAAAATTAACAACAAAGTAGTGTTTAATTCCCTCGTAGATAAGCGCACGTTCCTCCATTTCCGGCATCCTGTTGATGTCGTTATTACCACCAGAAATGATACAACAAATGGTTTGCCCCTTGATTTGGTCCTTGACTACCTCAAGAGCTGCAATCGTTGCTGCTCCTGCTGGCTCAGCAACAATCCCCAGCTTAGAATAGAGGTCTAAAATAGTCCCGGAAATCCATCCTTCATCCACACCAATCAGGCGATCTACGTATTTCCGAGCCACTTCGTAGGTCGACTTACCGACTTTCTGTACCGCAATACCGTCAGCAAATTTATCAATTTGGTCTAATTTAACCGGACGACCTTTATCAAAAGCCGCTTTCATTGACCGTGCCCCACTTGCTTCAACACCAACAATCTTAATTTCAGGTGCATGTTCTTTCAGATAGGTCGAAACGCCTGCAACCAGACCACCTCCTCCTATGGGAACTAAAATTTGGTCAAAACTAATGGTTTGCTCTTCCGCTTCTTCCAAGATTTCATAGGCTACTGTTCCTTGACCAGCCTGCACATTTTCATCATCGAATGGGTCTATAAAGGTTTTCCCACTTTCCTGAGTATAATCTTGTGCCGCCTTGGCTGACTCATCAAAGGTATCACCTACGAGCCGAATCTCTACGTAGTCTCCCCCGAAAAATTTAACCTGCCCTATTTTTTGTTGCGGAGTTGTAATGGGCATAAAAATCGTAGCAGGAATTTGCATTTCCTGACAGGTGTAGGCCACACCTTGAGCATGGTTCCCGGCCGAAGCACAGACCACTCCGCGTGACTTCTCATCATCTGTCAATTGTGAAATAGCATAATAGGCTCCTCGAATTTTAAAAGAGCGAACACGCTGTTCATTTTCTCTTTTTAAATAAATAGTTGCACCATATTTTTCCGACAAGTATCGACTATAATCCAAGGGGGTACGTACTACCACGCGCTTAAGAACGGAGTATGCTTGTTCTACATTTTTTGCTGTAATCATAGTTCCATTAATTTCTTTCTATATTTATTGTATCATTATTCCCTAGAAAATCCTAGTATTTATACTTATATTCAAGCTACTAGCATGTTATTCAACAGAAAACGAATGTTTAATTTTGTAAAGATCTATTTATGAACAAAATGGGCAAAAGAGCTGGAAAAACCAGCTCTTTTATTCATTTTCGGAAATAGGGGAAAAAGGGAATGACATTCCCGCATCCGCCAACTCAAACCTTAAATGTATTGCCATCACTCAAAGTAAAGCTGACTATCCCCCCTATCTACCATGATAGTGTTTAATTATAGATTTTGAATGCGTCGTCATCATTGCGTCCGACAAATGGCATTGCTTTTCGGAGTTCTGCACCTACTTTTTCGATTTCAAGATTCTCTGCTTCTTTACGATAAGCTTCCATACGTGGACGGCCTGCTTTATAGTCATTTACAAAGTCATTTGCAAATTTACCAGATTGAATATCTGCAAGGACTGCCTTCATGTTTTCTTTGACTTGGTCTGTAATCACGCGTGGACCTGATACATAGTCACCAAATTCAGCAGTGTTTGAGATAGATTGGCGCATTTTCTTAAAGCCACCTTCGTAGACAAGGTCAACGATAAGTTTCATCTCGTGGAGAACTTCGAAATAAGCCAATTCCGGTGCATAACCAGCTTCTGTCAAGACTTCAAAACCTGCCTGCATAAGGGCTGTCAAACCACCGCAGAGAACAGCTTGCTCACCAAACAAATCTTCTTCTGTCTCTTCTTTGAAAGTTGTTTCCAAAAGACCAACACGGGCTGAACCAACACCTTTTGCCCAGTCCATCGCAATATGTTTTGCATTGCCAGTTGCATCTTGGTAAACAGCATAGAGGGCTGGCACTCCAAAACCTTCTTCAAAGGTACGGCGAACCAAGTGACCAGGTCCTTTCGGCGCACACATGAAGACATCCACATCTGCTGGTACCTTGATAAATTCAAAGTGAACGTTGAAACCGTGGGCGAAACCAAGGGCATTGCCCGCTTCCAAGTTTGGAGCGATTTCGTCATTGTAAAGGTCTGCTTGGATTTCGTCTGGAGCCAAGATCATGATAACATCTGCTTGTTTTGCTGCTTCTGCTACTTCAAAAGTTTCAAAACCGTCTTCTTTTGCCTTGTCAAATGACTTACCTGCACGCACACCGATGATGACATCGTGCCCTGTATCACGCAAGTTTTGAGCATGGGCATGACCTTGTGAACCATAGCCGATCACGGCGATACGTTTACCGTCAAGTGCTGCTACTGTTACATCTTTTTCATATTGCATTGTTACTGTCATAATTTTTCTCTTTTCTATTTTTATTTGTAGTTTTGGATGTTCAAAGAAAATGAAGGCTAGACTAGGCGATGTAGGCGAAGATAGAACTAACGTTCATCAAGCCAAGTCAACGCAGGATAGGTTTTATTATCGAAAAGGATTAGTCTCTACTAAATCCAGTCGCACCCGTTCTTGCGATATTCTTAATGCCATAAGGCTGAATCACCCGCAGGATGGCGTCAATCTTATCTCCATCACCTGTCATTTGAATGGTAATGGAGTGCGGTGCCACATCGACAACATTTGCTCTAAAGGGTTGGATAATCGCTAAAATTTCTGCTCGTTTTGTTGGCGGAGCTGAAATTTTAACAAGAATCACCTCACGCTCTAAGTGGGGAATGTCCGTCAAATCACGGACACGGACCACATCAATCAAGCGGTTCAGCTGTTTGATGATTTGTTCGACCTCATCGTGACTGGCCACGTCTACAATCACCGTCACACGTGAGATGCCATCTACTTCTGTTGGGCCGACGGAGATGGACTCAATATTGATTTGGCGACGAGACAGGACACCTGTAAAACGATTCAGAACACCAGATGAATTTCGCAATTTAGCTGTTAACATTCTACGCATTGAACTTCACCCCCAACATTTCTGCATTGCTCTTACCTGCTGGCACCATCGGTTGAACATGTTCACGATTAGAAATATGAACCTCTATGAGCATTGGTTTATCTTCTAAGATAACTTTCATGTCTTCACTGAGAGTCGCTGGATTGTCAAAACTATAATGACTAATTCCGTAGGCCTCTGCCAACAATTGGAAATTCGGTTCATCGTCAAAGACAGATTGGCTACGACGCTTTTCATAGAAGGATTCCTGCCATTGACGAACCATTCCAAGAGAGTGGTTATTGATCAATACAACCTTAATCGGTACACCATAGCCATTCAAAATAGCCAATTCTTGGTTGGTCATTTGGAAGCCGCCATCACCAACAAAGATGATTACTTCTTTATCTGGATTGGCTAATTTGGCGCCGATAGCTGCTGGAATACCAAAGCCCATGGTTCCCATACCACCAGATGTTACAAGTTGACGTGCATGTTTGTAGGGGTAGAATTGAGCAGCCCACATCTGGTGTTGACCAACATCTGTCACGACAATGGCATCCCCTTGCGTCAACTGACCAATTAACTCAATTGCCGCCTGTGGCTTAATAACCTTTTCATCTTCATCATACCAAAATGGCGCCCGACGTTTGTTTTCCAATACTTGTGCCGTCCAATCAGCATAGCCTGTTTCGACTGTTTCTAAAGCAAGCAGAGCTTCCAAGGTTGCCTTAGCGTCGCCCACTACTGGAATAGCCGTTTTGACAACTTTACCAATTTCTGCGGGATCAATATCAATATGTGCTACCGTCGCATTTGGCGCATAGGTTGTTGGATTTCCTGTTAGGCGGTCATCGAATCGCGCTCCAATATTGATAATGTAATCAGCCTGATCCATAGCCATATTGGCAGCGTATGACCCGTGCATCCCCCCCATAGCCAAGGATAATTCATGCTCAATGGGCATTGCACCTAATCCAAGGAGGGTTGAAACTACTGGAATACGGTAGCGCTCTGCAAAGGCAACTAATTCTTTATTGGCATCTGCATAATTGACACCACCACCAGCCAATATAACTGGTTTTTGAGCTTGGCTAAGCTGTTTCAAAATTTTCTTAACCTGCAAACCATTCGGTTCAATCGTTGGCTGATAACTTGGAAGTTGAACAGTTGGATCGTGATAAAAATCAACTACTCTCTCTTGAATATCTTTTGGAACGTCAATGACAACCGGACCTGGACGACCAGTTGTTGCAATATGAAGCGCCTCTGTAATCACACGAGGAATATCTGCCGTATCTCGAATCTGATAATTATATTTCGTAATGGGCATGGTCATGCCTAAAACATCTGCCTCTTGAAAGGCATCCTTACCGATCCCCCGTGTAGCTACTTGACCTGTAAAGACCAACAAAGGGACGCTATCTCCCATTGCATCCGCAATGCCTGTGATGGCATTGGTAGCACCTGGCCCAGAGGTTACAATGGCTACGCCCACCTTTCCTGATGATTTAGCGTATCCTTCGGCCTCGTGGACCGCTCCTTGTTCATGACGAGCCAAAATATGTTGGATTCCCTCATATTGATAGATAGCATCATATAGAGGCAAAACTGCCCCACCAGGATAACCAAAAACAAGGTCTACTCCTAGCTGATGCAGGGTGTCCAAAATGAGATAGGACCCCGAACGCGGTTGGTCTAGTTGAATTTCTTGCACGAATATTCCTCCTCTCTGCAAATTTGTTATCTACTATATTATCACAAGGAAGTAGAATGTCAAGAAATTTTCTGAAAATTCCTACATTTGTTCGTTTTCTTAACGATTTCCTAACATTTTCTTAAGTAAAACTTAAGTAAATCCCTTGACTGGCTTGGTTTCAGCTTGCTTTTAGAAAACTTCAGTATTGTAGTCCCAACAAGAAAAATAAATGAGGTTTAGGATATGTATTATGTAGTGATACCGGCTTACCAGCCAGATGAAAAATTAATCCAACTATTAGAAATAATGAAAAACAGGCTAAATTGTCAGGTCATCGTTGTGGATGATGGTAGTACTGGCGCATCCAAAAATATTCTTGAAATCGCCAAAACCTATGCCATTGTTCTACACCACGATGTCAATAAAGGAAAAGGCCAAGCCTTACGGACTGCCTTTAGTTTCATCCAAGATTTGAGAAAGCCTGGTGTCGTTGTTACCGCTGATGCAGATGGTCAACACGCTGTGAATGATATAGACCGTGTCGCACGCGCCGCCATGAATCTACCAAGCCGCCTGATTCTTGGTGTTCGTCAATTTACTAAGGACATCCCGCTCCGTAGCCGATTTGGTAACAAACTAACCAGAGTATTGTTTAGACTACAAACGGGTGTCAATGTGTCCGATACCCAAACAGGCTTGCGTGGTTTCCATACTGACTTAATTCCATTCATGTTAGATATTGAAGGCGACCGCTATGAGTACGAGATGAACATGTTAACTCAGGCAAGTCAACGCTATAAAATTACGGAAGTTCCAATTCAAACTATTTATATCGATGATAATGCCAGTTCGCATTTTCGTCCCATAAAAGATGGACTGCTCATTTACAAAAATCTCTTCAAATTTGCCCTGGCATCTTTTGGTGGATTTCTAGTTGACTACGGAGTGTATGCACTTGCCTTATTACTACTCACTAGCTTACCAACTGCTCTACGCTTATTGGTCGCAAACACGATTGCTCGCATTTGTAGTGCTATCTGTAATTTTGCACTTAATAAGAAATTAGTCTTTAACAGTGAAGAGAGCATCGCACGAACAGGCGCAGGCTACTTTACACTAGCCCTTGTCCTCTTCCTTTGCGATACAGCCCTCCTCTATCTCTTCCACCAAATTCTAGGACTCAACCTCTACATTGTCAAACTTGCAGTTGGTATCTTCCTTTTCCTAGCCTCTTGGTTTGTTCAAAAGAATATTATTTTTAAAGAAAGGAAATCATTTTCCCATGAAATTGCTTAAAAAACCCTTTGCCTACGCATCCATCTTCGGAATGCTTTTGACAGGAGGCTTTACTTACTCCATGTTAAAAACCTTCGTGCTTTCCGAGGCTATCACAACGGTTGCTGCAAGTAATGCCACAGCCAATAGCCAGAACACAGCTACTTCATCGTCGTCAACTGCCGCAACCACTGCAACGAATGTCTCTACAACGGATACTAGTTACACTGATGACAATATCCAAATCAACTTAGAGACTATCACTACCAACAACACAACTGTTTACGTCGCAGATATTCAAGTCAGCTCACCCGAGTATTTAAAAACAGCACTTGCACAAAACACTTACGGTACAAACGTAACAGCTAAAACCTCAGAGACAGTGGCAGCAAACAATGCTATCTTAGCTGTTAACGGTGACTACTACGGAGCCAACTCGGCTGGTTATGTTATTAAGAATGGAGTTCTGTATCGAGACACCGTTCGGGACAATGCAGCTTACGGCGACTTGGCAATCTACGCAGATGGCTCATTTGAGGTCATTTATGAAAATGAGATTACCGCCCAAGAATTGATTGACAAGGGCGTTGTCAACCTCTTAGCATTTGGTCCATCATTGGTCGAAAACGGCGAAATTGTCGCCGATACTTCAACAGAAGTCGGACGTGCAATGTCATCCAATCCTCGTTCTGCTATCGGAATTATCGATGAAAACCATTATATCATCGTCGTGGCCGATGGGCGAACATCTGAAAGTCAAGGACTTTCTCTCTATCAAATGGCCGAGGTTATGAAGCAGTATGGTGCCCAAACAGCCTATAACCTTGACGGTGGTGGTTCGTCAACCCTCTACTTCAACGGCCAAGTCATCAACAATCCAACAACAAACGGAAATACTATCTCAGAAAGGGCGGTGAGTGACATTATCTACATCGGTTACTAATTCAACTACAAGAGTTTCAAGAACATTTATCTCCTACTTAGCAATAACAGCTTTCCTGTTTATTTTCAGTCGAATCTATGAAAGTCTCAGCTATGGCGAAGTTTCAATCTTCATGCATTATATGTTCTGTGTGACCCTGATTGGCGGAGCTGTGTTACTCGGTTTGCTGCAACTTATGCCTACTCTTTCACGTCTCTCTTATAATTTGTGGAATTCTGGCGTTGCAACTATTACAGCTGGTTGTCTTCTCCGAGGCATTATCAACCTATCTGGACGTTCAACTACCTTAGATCAACCTTATTGGTACATCGGCGCAGGATTCTTAGTTCTATCTTTAGTAGGTCTTTTCATCAATCCATCCGCAAACAATTATCGAAAAACGACCACTTAATCTACAAATTAATTGCAAGGGCACTTAACATCTTAGATGCCTTTTACTGTAGAATGAATTATTGAAAAATTCGGAAATTTCCAATTAGTTATCAAATCTTTTATCGTTTCTTTCATATCTATGATATAATGGGTGAAATAAGATAGGGAGAAGAGTAATGACCGAAAAAGAAACACTAAAAAACCTCCGTCATCGTAGCTCTGTCTACGATTCGATGGTCAAATCACCTAACCGTGCTATGTTAAGAGCAACTGGAATGACCGATGATAGTTTTGAAAAACCGATTGTTGGGGTTATTTCGACTTGGGCTGAAAATACACCCTGTAACATCCACCTTCACGACTTTGGAAAATTAGCCAAAGAAGGCGTCAAAGAGGCAGGTGCCTGGCCTGTCCAATACGGTACCATCACCGTTGCAGACGGAATCGCTATGGGAACTCCTGGTATGCGCTTCTCACTGACTTCTCGTGATATCATAGCTGACTCTATTGAGGCAGCTATGGGAGGTCACAACGTGGATGCCTTTGTCGCAATCGGTGGCTGTGACAAAAACATGCCTGGTTCTATGATTGCTATCGCCAATATGGATATTCCTGCTATCTTTGCCTACGGTGGAACCATCGCACCAGGTAACCTAAATGGTAAAGATATTGACTTGGTTTCTGTCTTTGAAGGAATCGGAAAATGGAACAACGGCGACTTAACCGCTGAAGAAGTTCGTCAAATCGAATGCAATGCCTGCCCTGGACCTGGTGGTTGTGGTGGTATGTACACGGCCAATACCATGGCAACAGCCATTGAAGTCATGGGCATGTCCATTCCAGGATCTTCTTCTCACCCTGCTGAATCTCCTGAGAAAAAAGCGGATATCGAAGAAGCTGGTCGTGCCGTTGTCCGCATGTTAGAACTGGGTATCAAACCATCTGATATTATGACTCGTGAAGCCTTTGAAGATGCTATCACTGTTACCATGGCACTCGGTGGTTCAACCAACGCTACCCTTCACCTTCTAGCCATCGCTCATGCTGCCAATGTCGACCTCACACTTGAAGACTTCAATGATTTCCAAGAACGAGTACCTCACCTAGCTGACCTCAAACCATCTGGTAAATACGTATTCCAAGACCTCTATAATGTCGGCGGCGTCCCTGCGGTTATGAAATACTTGCTCAAAAACGGCTTCCTTCATGGCGACCGCATCACATGTACGGGGAAAACCGTTGCCGAGAACCTAGAGAATTTTGCAGACTTGACACCAGGACAAGATGTCATCATGCCACTTGAAAATCCAAAACGTGCAGATGGCCCACTCATCATCCTCAAAGGTAATCTGGCTCCTGAAGGTGCCGTTGCAAAAGTTTCTGGCGTGAAAGTCCGCAACCATACAGGTCCAGCCAAGGTCTTTGACTCAGAAGAAGAGGCGATTGAAGCAGTCTTGACTGACGAAATCGTCGATGGCGATGTAGTCGTTGTCCGCTATGTTGGACCAAAAGGCGGTCCTGGTATGCCTGAAATGTTGTCACTTTCTTCTATGATTGTCGGAAAAGGCCAAGGTGACAAGGTAGCCCTTCTAACAGACGGTCGTTTCTCTGGTGGTACCTATGGACTGGTTGTTGGACACATCGCACCTGAAGCTCAGGACGGTGGTCCAATTGCCTACCTCCGTACTGGAGATTTGGTAACCGTTGATCAAGATACCAAAGAAATCACCATGCACGTTTCTGACCAAGAAATCGAAGAACGCAAGAAAACAACTGTTATTCCACCACTCTACTCTCGTGGTGTTCTCGGAAAATACGCCCACACTGTATCCTCTGCCTCTAAAGGAGCCGTTACCGACTTCTGGAAACCAGAACGTACGGGGAAAAAATAAAAGAACTCGTAAATCCACAGGGAGGAAACTATATGGTCAAACTACAAGATTCGACCTCTCCTCTGACTTCCAATAAGCAACCGCATAAGGAAGAGAAGAGAAGAGAAGAGAAGAGAAGAGAAGAGGGCTGTAGTTCTAGCGGGTGACTATGGTTATATCCGTCAAATCGAAACAACATTGAAATCCTTGATTTTTCATAATAGTCATCTTAAGATTTATATTTTTAATCAGGATATCCCTAAAGAATGGTTTATTCATTATAAATCGTTACTAAATCAAATTGGTAGCGATTTAATCGATATAAAATTATTAGACGTCCCTCTAAATAGAGACTGGTATGCTGGTTTTTCACATATTACATACATGGCCTTTGCTCGATATTTTATTCCTCAATTTGTCTCCGAGGACAAAGTATTGTATCTAGATAGCGACATCATCATTACTGATTCCCTAGACAACTTATTCACTATTGACATTAGCCAACACTATCTAGCTGTCGTTCGAGCAACATTTGGCTACGGACTAGGTTTTAATTCCGGTATGATGCTCATTAACAACAAACGTTGGAAAGCCGAAAATATTACTACTAAATTAGTCGAAAAAACAGAACAGGAAAAGGATTCCATTCAAGAAGGTGACCAAACTATTTTAAACTTGGTTTTAGGTCACGAAGCAATTTGGTTAGATGATACCTATAATTTTCAAATCGGATTTGATCAAGGAGCCTTTTCCTATCGCCATCAGCATCTATTTGAACTCAGCTTAGACCCCTTGCCTAAAATTCTGCACTATATCTCCGGAGATAAACCTTGGAATACTTATTCTTCTGGACGTCTTCGTGAGGTATGGTGGCACTATCACTTCCTAGCTTGGACAGACATCCTGAAAAAATGGGAAAATATTCAAACAATGATTCCTAAAAAACACTGCAAGGGAAAATTACTCATAATCACCAATACTCATTGGTTGCAAAATATTGAATACCTTGTTAAACAGCTTCCTGATTATGAGTTCCATATCACAGCTTTTACAGATGTCGCGAATAATTTAAAACAACTAAGTAGCCAAGAAAATGTCTTCATCTATCCACATATCATCGCTTATGTCTTAGTAGATATGATAAAAAATTGCGATATCTATCTTGATATTAACCATGGGAGTAAATTAGATGAATTGCTAGAGCATGTCATTGTAAATCAAAAGCCCGTTCTCTCTTTTGACAATATCGCAGCACCAATTTTTGAGAATTATTCACACAGACAAGTCTTCTCCTATCACCTTCCCGAAAACTTTGTTACTGCAGTGCGATTACTTAGCGAGTAAAAAAGGAGAAAAAATGAAACTAACTGTCGAACTATCCCGTTTCCGTGTCAAGGAAGGGAAGTCAGCTGTCGTTGACCAGTGGATGGCCTTTCTCAACGAGCACATGGAAGACACCCTTCTCACTCTTGAAGGAGAGAAAATGTATGTCGAAACCATCTTCCGCGAGGTATTGGACGGACGCGAATACCTCTATTGGTACTCTGTCCAAGCCGAAGGAGGAATTGAAGTCGAAGATTCAGAATCCTATATCGACAAAAAACATTTGGAATATTGGGAAAAATGCATCGACCCGAGCTATGGTATGGTCGATTTGGATCCACAAGTTATCATGATTCCCAAGCCTGTTTATGAAACCATGGAAGAATTAGACAGACAGTACGATGAAACATTTAAAAAATGAGTTGCTCAGTACAACTCATTTTCTTTTCGGACTAATACCCAATGTAATCCGTCCTAGACGGCTGATGCGTGTCATTTTCCAAGCAGGAGACCAGACAATCTCTACCTGTGCATCGTTTATACCATCAATCGTTTTCAAGGCCGCAACCAATTCACCAGGCATAGTATCCGCACAAGAGCAACCTGAGTCTGTAAAGGTCATAATGACCTTACAAAAGCCAACTTCATCAATATTTATCTCGTAGACCAAGCCCAAATTATAAATATCCAATTCAATTTCCGGATCGTAAATAGATTCCAAAACCTCTACCAACTGTTCTGACAAAACAAGGGCTCGCTCATTGATCTGAATATCTTCTCTCATTTATCCAAACACTCCTAAAACATTTATAAAAAGTATTGTATCATAATTATTTGAAATATACTTGTCTTATCAGATGTCTTCATCTAGTTTTCAAAGTTTTCAAAGTGTACGAACCTCTGAATTCTCGCCTTGACCAATAGAAAAGATATACTTATGACCTTGAGTCAAGCTATGATAGAAGCCATGACCAGCATAAATCTGAAATACTTGCATTGTATCACTAGACTCATCTTTATAGATATGTTGATAATAAGGATTATCCGCAAAAACTGTCTTTAGATAGTCGTTCTCCACAGGTCTGGCAGTCCCTTCTACACGCACTACCTGGATAAGGTACCCTTCCTCAGAAATAGCAGTCATCGCAACTCTTTGATCCCCCATCAATTGATCATAGAAATGCGTTTCTGGGCTTGTCATAAAGAAAATCCCTTCTTCGTTTGCTGCAGTGATATGAGCATGACGAGCATGTGGATTTCCATACTCATCCAGAGTTGCAAAAACTCCAACCTTCATATCTTCCAAAATATGCATAATATCTTTTAGTTCCATGGTATCACCCCTTGAAAACACCTATTTTCTAAAGTATATCAAAAACAAGCGAAAATGTTAAGTGGGATATTGATAGAAATGGTGAAAGTGTTTCAAAAGTGTTTCATGAACAACTCCCTACTGACAGAACCATTAAAGAAGGTAGCTATGTTTGCTTCATTTTCAACCTTCAAAAGTTCCTCAATCCTTTTGATTTCCAATTGGTATAGATTTGACTCTGAACCGATTATGACATCAATCAAAATCCGTTGTAACTATAAAAACTACCTAATTATAAAAAAGCGACTCTTGAGTGCTTTGAACCGTTGATATATCGAGGTATGTAAACGTTTAGAGAATTGACTAACATTACGTGCTTTCTTAAGACCTGGTTTGAAAGATTTTTAGTTGAATAAATTTCAAAATCCTTTAAAATCAACGTTTTCACGGATTTCCAAAACTCAAAATTTCATCCAATTTCAACTAGCCTCATCAAAATAAGGTAAATTTTCAAGCAAAATAAGCAAAATCGGACCAGAAAATATAAAAGTTTCCCTTATCATGATTCTAGAAAATGAGGAAAATTAATGTATTCACTTTTGTTTTTTGTATATATCATGTATAATGTATTTACAAATACAGGAGGTATATCCGATGAATGTTTTATTACGCAAAACAGGTAACAGCACTGTTATCACTATCCCAAATGCTATTAAAGAAGCGCTTGGTGCAGAAATTGGTGAAGAAATCGAATTCGTCACTTCAGGAAATAATATCATCATCCGTAAAGCTGAGCCAACATTTGACTTTGACAAAGAGTTAGAAAAAGCTATGAACCAATACGATGAATTATTGAAAGAGCTGGTAGATAAATGAAATACCTAACTGCCGAAGACATTATCAAAATCAATGTCATGGTTATTGGAAAATATTCCCCGAAGGAACCTGTTGGGATAACTAATCCAAACAGCCTTCAAATGATTATTGAGCAGCCAAAACAAGAAATTTTTGGAAAAATACTCTATCCCGACATTTATAGTAAAGCTGCCATTATCTGGATAAACCTAATCAAGAAGCACCCATTCAAAAACGCCAACAAGCGAACTGCTGTACTTGCTTTACACATGTTTCTAGCACTGAATGGATATCAATCCAATCTTTCCTTCAACGATGGACTGGAAAAAACGATTGATATTGCTACGTTTCAAGGTGACTTCGAAGAATTAAAAGATAGGATTACCCAATTCTTAAAAGAAGAAAATCGAGTATATAAAAAATAGAAAAGTGGTTATCGACCGAAGTTGATAGCCACTTTTCTATATTCTACTGTATTCTACTGTATTCTACTGTATTCTACTGTATTCTACTGTATTCTACTGTATTCTACTGTATTCTACTGTATTCTACTGTATTCTACTGTATTCTACTGTATTCTACTGTATTCTACTGTATTCTACTGTATTCTACTGTATTCTACTGTATTCTACTGTATTCTACTGTATTCTTATTACTAATAGTATCCTGACTGCAATCATTTATCAACTAAAAGATAATACTGATTGCGGTCATTTTTACTTGAACCAAACCAAGTAATGATTTCTAGGTCACGAAGATTATGAAGTAATTTAACAACAAATGATCGACTCCTGCCTGTAAGCTCAATGGCTTTTGCGGTTGTCATTTTATTACCTGAGTTATACATATAGTGGATAATAGCCTGCTCGTCTGAGTTTAGGTTATCAAAATCAGAGAACTGTTTTTCCAAGCTGTCTCTTGTACGGAGATGTCGGCTGACAATGTTGTTCTCAAGCGTCAGGACAACCTTATTCCCAGGTTCTGAGAATTTAGGTTCATGGAGAAATGCAGATTCCATCTCCGAGTAGATACGTTTAACACCTTCATTCATCTCACGTACCCAACCGAACTCGGTCAGAGTTCGAGCAATACGTGGATTTCTCGAAAAGCGTTCATGCTTGATATTTTCAACTGTTACAATATTAGGTAACTTCCCTGGGCTATGAATCTCTAGTCGATCATCAAACATAAGCACACGAATGTGATCACCATAGACAGAATAATCACGGTGAGTTACAGCATTGACAACACCTTCAAACCAGGCAAATTCAGGATACTCAGGCAAAATTTGGAATTGCCCATTGTCATCCAAATACTGAAATTCACGAAGCTGAGTACGAATAAAATCTCGAACCTTGATAATCAAAGTTGGGAGAGCATCATCAAAAGTCACTTCCTTAATAACATTAAAACTACTACCTGTTCCCATATCCGTACCATCAAATCGCTGAAAACGAACACGAGCTTGGGGAAAGAAAGCTGACGGATACTTTCCAAAAAGTAAAATGGCGGCTTTAGTCAATTTTCCATTAACCAAAAAACGTCTAGCTTTGAGAATTTCCTCTGTGGAGCGCTCTGATAAATCAAAGTGACTTTTGAAATCCTGTACGATAGTTTCATCAATATCTTCCAGACTAGCATCAGGGACGAACTCATCTTCAAAGAAGCGTTGTCCTTTATCATAACTGAGTTGAGTCCGTTGCTCATAACTCAACTTGACAGATTCATCTCCTTGACGAAGATAAACGTCATCATTTGGTGCTGCAATCACACGATTTGATGACAATTCCACAGTGATAACTAAAATGAAATCTTCTTCACCCTTATGATTGATTACAGGGATTTCCTCAAAAGATAAATCCAAAGGAGTCTCACGCATCTCACGGTCAATCTTTTTAAAATCGTCTATGGGATAAGCCCTGCCGTCCTTGAAACCAGTGATAATATTATCCTGTTTCTCGTCCTCAATACCAATAACCAGTTGACCGCCATCCGCATTGGCAAAAGCAATCAAGTGTTTGAGAAGTTCAGACGGTTTCTTTCTGGCTGATTTTCGATCTAGGTATTGGTTTTCTGGTGAGAATTGGTAGTGGGATAGTTTACAAAATAATTCATCCTTATCTTTCAATATAAAAGCACCTCCTTACCTATGTTTCCGACTATAAATTCTATAGCTATCTCCTTCTTGATGATAGGAGGCAATTTTTTTGTTTGTCTTAAGGTATTCAAGAATCAATTCATTATAGCCGGTTATTTCTACTTTCGGTTTTTTATTATCTGTTAAAGAGGTAATAATTTCCATTAGTCTGACACTATTCAATAAAGTTAAAAGTTCAGGATAACTAATACTCAACAAAAATCAAAAACAAACCAATCAAGTGTTTTTTAACCATCGTCTACTAACAATTGGTTTTAAAATAGACCAATCTAACTCTCGTATCACTTCTTGAAGCTTGTTTATCACATCATCTAGTGTTTTAAAAGCTTTATTCTTAAACCCTCTCTTTCGAATCTCAGCCCAAACTTGTTCAATTGGATTCATTTCAGGAGTATAGGGAGGAATAAACTCAAAACCAATATTATGTGGTTTCTCTAAGGTACTTGATTTATGCCAAACGGCATTGTCCATCACTAATAAAATATAATCGTCAGGATAAGCTTCAGATAGTTGTTTGAGAAAAACATTCATCCAATCTGTATTGCAACCCCCAGCGATAATGAAGAAGGACTCTCCTGTATGGGCATCAATAGCACCATAGCAATAGCGATACTCACGAATATAGTGGCTATGTACATGCGGTCTCACCCCTTTTGGTGCCCAGGCCTTTCCAATTTTACTAATCCGACCGAAACCCGCCTCATCTTGATACATTAGTCTGACTTTATGATAGCGACGACTATTCTTGAAGCGCTTTCCTATTTTCGTGAATGAAGATTTTATTTTTAGACGCTAGAATCGTTTCGGCGTCTGCTTTTTTAGGGTGTTCTGGTCTTGGCGTCACTTTGCGCCAACCATGGCGTTTCAGAAGGGCATAGAATCCTTCCTTGGTCGTAGGGTGTCCAACCCGTTTCTGATAAGTTTCGTAGAGAGAGTTTATGGTCACAAATTCGCCATTTAGTGAAGCTGTTAACTGTTCTTTTAGAAATGCTTCCTCTTCTTGAAGGGTTAAATATTGACGGTTCCGTCCACCTCGCGTTTCTCTTACTAGAGCTGAAATCCCACCAAGCTCATACTTGCCTTGTAAGGACCAGATTGTATACTTTGAATAGCCGATAAGGTTAGTGATTTCCTTATAACTAAGCCCTTCTGCTCTGAATAGGATTACTTGAAGTCGTCTATGAAATGGGGAATAGGTTTTATCTTTCAAATAAGTTTTTAATTCGTTTGTTTGTTCGATAGTAAGTTTCATAAATCTATTATACGTTAGTTTTTGTTTTTTGAACAGTATAAAATCATCAATATAGTTCGCCAATACAAGTCGACGGTGTTCAATATCTATGGCTGTATCCTCGATGACTTCATAGAGCAAACTTTTATCAACTGAATCGATTTCATTTAAAAACTCAGAAATATAATCAGCAAATATTTTTCTAAATATTGATTTCGTACTAATCGATAAAATTTTATAATTAGAGATAAAAAATTTCAAATCTTCTTCATCAAATTTATTTTGCAAGATATAGTCAATCACCGCTGTAGAATAGTTCTTATCCGATAGGGATATGCTACTAGGAAATTTATCAATAACTTTAAATTTATCTTCATCAGTTAGCACTTCATCAAGAAGACTTATCATTTCACTTTCGTGATAAACATCCGTATCACCCTCATTTTCTAAAAGGTATCCCTCAATATATTCTATCAAATATTCAATAACATGATTTTGATAATTATCTCTGAGGAAATTCAATGTGTCTACTGAAAATTTATCCGATATACATCTTGTCCCAATTAGAATAGACATTTTTTCATCTGCAATATTTTCCAATTCAAATTCAGTGTAATGCCATCCTAATTTAGAAATAATCTCTCTGTATTTATCATTATCCAGCTGATTGCATTTAACTGTTTCTTGAAAAAATTCTTCTTGAAGTTCATCTGAAAATCCCTTGAACTCTGTTTGTAAAAAATCCAAGTGCTCCCCGTTATTTACAAATTCAATCAATCGATCATTCCAACTATGATATTCACAGAAGTAATCTAGAATATTTTTCGTACTAAATCTTGCTTTATTGAATGCAATAGCTGCGTCCTTGATTATAGCATCATCCAATTGTTCAAAATCCAAAATATTATTTTGGACTCTCTTCAAGTACTCTATTCTATTATCACTGGTTACTTCGTTATGATTAAGTAAATAATACATATCTAGCCACTTATCACATAAATTATCGCTCATATAGGGTATAAACTCTGTTACAAATCGGTCAATATTTTTTTCAATATAACTAAAGAGCTTATCAAACTTTCTAACAGTCGTAATTGGTTGTTTTATCAAACTGTCTTGTTTAAAATTATCATCCAAATAAAAAGCTAAACTTCGAACGTTTTTAACATTAACATCATAAAGATTATTGTCATAAACAAAATCACTCATCACTTTATGGCTATCTTCAAAACTTAAATCTTTAATTTTAACTTCCATAAACTTCAAATTATCTTGAATCTGAGTATTATTGAGGAGCTCGTTAAAATTATCAATAATTTCTTGGATATCTGACCAGTTACTATTTACAAAAGAGTTTATTACCTCTTGTAGTTCTTCTTGCCAACCGACTTTAGAAAAGTCAATAAATGATAACAGTAAAACAATTATCTGAATTTTTTCTTTTTCAAGAATGTCATCAGATGTCAAAAGTAATTTTAATGTTTCCTGATTTAAATCAGTTAAGTAGAGCAGGACAGAAATTTTTGCTGCAAGAGGTCGTGAGTTTTGTTGTAAAAACTTGTTAACAAATTTTACATTAGTCTCTGATAAATAACTTTCCAATCTTTTCTTACTTTCTCTCTGTAAAAGATATTCAAACAGATCAAAATTTAAGGCATAAATTCTCGTAAAATCGGAGTCATCAAGTCTTTCATTGACTTCTGCAACTTCTATCAAAGAATAATCCCAGTCGAGTTCAATCTCTCCTTGCACCGCATTTAAAAACTCTTTATCCTGCTTCTTCAGGCTATTAGGGTAAAAATAAGTAATATAGTCTGGAAAACTCTCATCTATATAGCCATTTCTCAATAAATGCATGATTAGAGAGTTTTTCTCTTTCTTTAAGTAGGAATATTCTTCCATTATAGTATCGAAAAAATGACGGTTAATGAGTACAGATAACTTTTCTGATTTAATATTTTCATACTCTTCGCGTAATTTTTCTAAATTAGAATTCAACTCATTAAGATGATTTTGATTATCTAAAGCACTCAACCGCTCTTGAAAACTAATATCATTCATCGGGAATATATCTTCTAATTCTTCTTTTCGACCATTTAGCTGAGAATAATAATCTGCTTTAACTGATTCAATTTCAGCATCTTCCGATAGAATTTCACGTATAAAATCTAGCCTATTAGGAAATTGACTCTCGGTTTTACCATTTACTCGAATAGCTACCCTTCCCTCAGGAACCTTCAGATACGTTGAATAAAGTTCAAGTTTATTCCTAGAAAATTCTTGTTCAGAAGAAATTATCTTTTCTTCTATTTTCTCAATTTCTGCTGATTTTTTATCTAGATTACGCTGTCTCAAATTATCAATCTTACTAAAAAGTTGATGAACAAATCCTGAGTCTTTCTGGAGTAATGAAAAATCTTTAGGAAAAATATTTTTATAAACAATGATTGCAAAAATTTTATCTGATGAAAGATTCAGCTTATTATTATCATTTTCTTTCTGACTAAATAAGTTATTCTTATATAAAACAAACTCATTACAGATATTATACGCCAGTCTCATATCATCAATGTAAATCGCCACTTGTTTTAACATTGTTTTACTAACACTGTGTGCTTCACCTAAATTTGTTAGTATTTCTCCTAGTTTTTCACCTGAATTAGATGAGGTAATTACTGGAATAATTGGAATGATGAAATCAAAAAATTTAGTTCTATCTTGCGAAGTAAACATATCATCTTTGATAAGATAGATGAATAAAAGTTTCTTTCCATCTTTTCTCTTATTATTAACAAGCGTATTTATTTCTCTTAGTTTCTCAAAGATTAGGTTTGTTTCAAATCGATCAATATCTTCAAAGATGACAATATCACTCTGACAGTTATCAAAGAGATATAAAACATCATCTAAATATTTATCAAAATAGGAGTCTTCTTCACTTTGAAATACTTCAATATCTCCAGAAATATTTGCCCCACGAAAAGAAAGATTTTTGATTAATCGTCTTTTTAACTGTAATTCAGATAATTTATATACTGCATAAATCATATTGCACGTTAAAATTAGATAAGCTAACAAACGAATAATACTCCCAAGGTGAGGAAAGTTTGGAAATCCTTCTCTAACTAAAATGGCTAATTGAGTATAATTCCATAGAAACATAATCGGCAATAAGAATAGTAGGAATGCAGTAGATAGTTTAAGAATTTCGGAAAATAATGGGTTTTTCTTAGACTTGAAAATAGTCATCGGGATATACTTTGCATCAATCTGATGTAACAATTGATTAATTATTTTCCCCTCAATGATATTAATTTGCTCCAGCGAATCACTATTTTCAATCTGCCCTTGAAATATTTCCAATTGAGCATTGCTCCCATTTTCAAGGTGATTCAGAGAAGAAAAGTGTGCCAACGAGATATGTAATGGTTTAAAACTTCCATTTTTACTTTTATAAGTCTCTATAAAACTACTTTTACCTGAACCATAATTTCCAGATATCGCTACATTCTTAATACCTTTATCTTCTAGTGCATAATTCATCGCTGCTTCATGCGACGCATCGATATCAACATCGTTTAATGGTGTTAACTTATTAAATTTAAATTCTGTCATCTACACCTCTGTTTTCAAATTTTCCTTACTCCATCTCCTTCACTTTACTTTCTATAAAGTCAATTTCTTCTTGAGAAAGTCCATATTTTCGGTAGAGTTGCACGTCTAACTCAGCGATTGATTGTGACCAATCAATGTCCGAGTTAGACGTAAAGTCTTGGAGTGGGACTTTCGCCCATTTATCTCTTGTAGTAGCTTGCGTAATCTTCAAAACTCCCAACATGGCTCGAGCAAACTTCGTTTTGATATACTTCAAACAAGCCTCTGCTTCCTCTTTGGTTTCAAAACCACCAATAGACAAAAAAGTCTCAGTAGCCCCGATTAGGGGTGCCCCGATTAGGGGTGTTGAAATTACTTCACCAATAGCTCCACTTCCGTTAGCTTGTGGGAAGAACACCTTGTATTTTCTAAAACTTTCTGGTGGATTTAGATAATCTTGGTTAATCCATCTGTATGTCCGATTCAAATTTTCCAATCCAAGTATTTGCACATCATTGTCAGATTGCTTTTTATCAAAATAGAGGATATCAGACAAAATCTTAAACGCACCAGAACCAACATCAAATTTGTGCCCTTTTGATTGGATATCTTCGATTTCGGGATGGTCAATGAGAGCTTTTTCTGATAATTTGTACACCCCACGTCCACTAATAATACTATCTAGGGTAGCTTTAGTCAGCGGAGCAACCTTATGTAGAATATTATTTAGGGCATCAAACGCAGTAAATGTTTCAATAGCACCAAAGTTTACATTAGCATCACGAAAAGTGACAGCAACTCCACCTTTGATATCGGTATTCGGGAAAATATTTGCTGAATTTTGTTCAAAGTAAATCACTTTGAGATGTTCATCTTCTAGCATTTTCTTATTCCATGCCTTAGGTGTACTTCCTGCATTGAACAAAAAGCGAGCTGGAGTAATCAGAACTGCTTTATCTGCCACCTCATAAGATAAGTCCATAAATTTATGATAAATAGGTGGAGCAAATGTAGAATTCTCCCCGATTGTCTCTTCCTGATACGGAGGATTTCCTATCACTACATCAAATTTCACCTTGTTAAATGCCTCCTCAACTAGTTTCTTACCTTGTTCACCATCTGTTTTTAGGGTATCTGTCAGGCTTTCTATATAAGTCACATTGGTTTTGTACTTCCGATAGCCTGTCAGTGTACGTTCAGTAATGGTTTTTGCCATTGGTGTTTTGGCAATAGCGTAGATATTATTCGCTAAAATCTCTTGATAGACTTGGTCAGCTTCAAAATGGTTGTCATCATTTTCTGCCACTCTTTGATAATACAAGCTAATGGCGCTATGAAGAGGGTAGAGACCTGTCTTCGAGTTAATGTCTAAGATTTTCGTATCTCGTTGATAGATTGATGAAGTCACTTCATTAGACACCCAGTGAAGATTTGACCTCGCACCATCTGTCGCCGACTCAAAATTATCATCATAGAAGTTCAAACCACCGACAGACTTAGATACTTGTAGATTGACCACGCGCCACGGTGTCAGTACCGTTTCCTTGTCAGGGTTTTTAAAGGTCCCAAACAACTCCGCAATCTGCTCCGCCCGCTCGATGAAGTCCAGGTCATCAAAGGATTTGGCACGCTGACGAATGATACGACCCGCTTCGATAAAGACCTCAGCATCATAATACTTGGTAATCTCACTAAACATTCCCTTGGTGAAACCTTTTGGCATGAACTCTTTCCACGATTCATCATCCACCTGCTTGATAAAGTCTTGAATGGTGATATCTTTTGATAAATCGACCGCCATGCCGTAAATCATCATTGGAATACGGATAGAAACCCCGCGTAAAATAGAAATCATATTTTTCCGCTGTTTCTTCGCTTCTTTTTGTTTTTCGATAACCTCTAGATCTTCTGCTGTTCGTTTAGCTTTTGGTTTCTTTTTAGCTTTTTCAGCTTGCTCATGCTCTTCAGTTGTCAATCCATTTTCATTAATTACAACTTTCTTAGGCGTTTTTTGACTCTGTTTCTTACCAACGATAGCATTTAGTTTGGTAAACATGCTTGCATCATCAGCGGTTAAAGTCAGAAGATTATCATTATAGAGACTGTCATCTTCGAAACCTGACCGCACTGCCTTTTCAGCATAAACTTTCTTGAGCTGTGTCAGCATTCTATCCACATCGTAGGTCTTCATTCCATTGTCTGAAGCCCCTAAGATTGGCATAAAGTTTAGAAGACGAGCCATAGCTTGCTTTTGTGCTTGCGTATTTTTCTTCCCTACACCTGAGTTAATCTGGGCACTCTCCGCCATGACAGTCAAGGCTCTATCAGGGGCAAAATCAAAAACATAACAATTCGTCTTCATTCCCAATTTCTCATGAGAAAAAGGCGTCTGGGCACGAAAGGCAGCTTGTAGGTAGTTCATGGCACTATTGGTATTTGACAAAAACAAGACGGCTGTCCACTCTGGGATATTAACACCTGTAGTTAGTTTACGAACCGTCAAGGTAATGGTTTTTGTCTGCGAAGGGTCTTTACCAATAGCAGAACGAACTTTCTCTATGTCCGCATCGTTAGCAATTCCATCATCGCTACTTGCTCCTCGAACAACGTTAACAATTTTATATTCTTTCCCGAAAATAGGGTGTTCTTTAAGCAAGCCCTCAAAAGCATTAGCTTCCTTAACACCTGGCATAAGCCAAAGCGTATGACGCAACTCTTCACGATAAGACTTCGTTGAAAAAGGGTAGTTCGTACGACTATCTGGATGTGTGATATTATCTAAGAATTGGCGAACCTCTTGCTTATAAACAAGTTGACCATCCTCAGCCACACGGAAAAATTCCCTAAAGTTGAACGATTTACTCTCATCAGAAAAACGTTCCTTATGCTTCATTTCAAAAGTGTACATCGATACTTTTGGCAAAGTTTCATAAGGATTTGGCTCACTTGGACGTTCTAATTCCCACTTCTTCTTAGCCTGTTGTTCCATGACATAGTCCCAAGTATAGACTTGCTCCTCATCAAATTGCTCCAAAAGATTGAAAGGTGTCCCAGATAGTTCAAGTATCTTTGTATGCTCTTTGACCAATTCTTTCATTACCGAATCACTAAGCTCTGTCTGAGTCCCCTCATGCGCTTCATCAATGATGATCAAATCCCAATCCACATCTGCAAAATCTTTCAGATTGGTTTGTCCGCCATTGTACCGAAGCAATTGGATTGAAGCGAAATACACAAAAGGTTTCTCACCTCGCTTCAGGTTTTCAAGCGTTTCTCCTTGATTGACTGAGCCATAATCATACCCATCAGCGCTCATCTTCATTTTCTTGAAATCATCAAACCAAGAATCCGCCACAACAGGACGATGAGTCATGATGAGCACTCTTTGAAAGGCTTCATTCTTGACCAATTGCAAGGACGTCAAGGTTTTACCAAAACGCATTTTAGCATTCCAGAGCATTCGGTCTTTTTTCTTAAAGACTTTTTGCGTCTGCTCGACCGCTGCCTCTTGTTCTGGACGAAGGGTGATAACTGGTTCTTCAATAAATGATTCTTTGGCAGTAATATTTAGATAATTTCTACCTTCTTTAACAGCTTTAATAGCAGCCTTAGCTGTCTCTAAATCCGTCTTGAACCACTCTGTTCCTTCCAGTTGTTCAGCCTGTTTAATCCCTGAACGCTTCAAGACATTATGCACATCATAATCATGAAACCAGGACTTGGTCGCCTTTTTGTAAGCAAGCTCTACCCAACCAAGCGTGTAAGGCAGACCAGATGTTTTCATGTATTGATTAATACGTTTTGGGGCAACAGTACGTAAAAAGTCACTATTTGGCGACCAATCTGTCTCAATATCATCCGAAGAAATGCTACCCTCACCAATTTTTTGAGTCCCTTCGAAGGCATTAAATAGTCCACTTTCATTGTTAACTGTTTGAATATAGATAAACTTCCGCTCAGCCGTAGTGTACATTTCTTGTGCTCTCGGTTCTAAAAAATGACCAATTGCACTGGCTTTAATATCCGGTTCAATATAGGTCAGCATGACCCAAGCTAGTATGTCAAAGACTTGTTTTAGTGATTTTAATGCATTTTCTTTTGTCGCATCTTCTGGATTAAGGACATGGGCAGAATTATTCCCTTTTCCCTTGATATCATAAAAGTGATCGACGATTGTTTTATTGGGAATAAAGTCTCTTATCTCTCTTAGTACGTCATTAAAGGTGGCGCGCTCACTAATATCTAAATATTCTCTATCGGCAACCAACCTCGCTGTATTCTCAGCAACTTTTCTCACCTTAGTCAGCGTGCCTTCATAGTCCCCATGTGTATAATTTTCTTCAGCCATATTTATGGTTCTAAAAAGCTCGGCTGTATCTATATCAATTGCCAAAAAATCAAAATTTGAAATCATAGCCTAATCTCCTAGTAAATACACTTTTTGAATGGTTATCTCTTTTATCGTATCTGCTTTTTTAACAGATTCATTCTCAATCATAAATTCATCATCTATATCAAAAAAACTCAGTTGTCCTTCCACGACTGTCCGATCGTCTTCTACTTCCTTACCCAAAAGTTCTGAAAGTGCAAAAGGAATTTTTCTTACCAAACTTGGATGACCTTTGACCAGTTGCCACTCATTGAACCTGATAGGCTCCCCTGTAACTGGATGCTGCTGAGTCAAAGTATTTCCTCTCACAATATTTTTATGAATAAGATAGTGTGCTGATTGATAGATATCATTTTTACTATTTAGTCTAGTTCCAAAAGCTTGCTCGTACCAGTCTAAATAACAAAGAAACATCCGTGAACGTGCCACTTCCAAATTATCTTCTAAAAACTCTATGCCATAGATGGACGAGAGAGCAACTAAAGACTTTGTTTTCCAATTTCGTTTGTCATACTGTCTGACCACAGCCTCTAGCTTTCTCTCTAAAATTGCTTGCAAAAAATTTCCATCGCCTGCAGATGGCTCTAAAAAGGTCTTATATACACTTTCACAAGCTTCTTTCACTCCAGGAGTATCCAGCATTTTCTGAACCATCCAAGCAGGTGTAAAGACTTCTCCATGTTTTTGAACACGTTGTTTTGATTTAATTAAGCTCTCTTCCAAAACCTACTCCTTGAAAACGTTTATATCTCCACCTATTATACCATTTTCCAACGAACACTACTAGATTTCATTAGCGCCTTATCCAAAGAAAACCTCAAATAAAATTGGTGTACAATTTTTGAAAAAATACTTTTCAAAAATTACACGAAAAAAGCACCCGTAGGGAAAACCCTGCGAGCGCTTTGAAACGTTGATATATCGCGGTATATTAACGTTTACTGAATTGTGATGCTTTACGTGCTTTCTTAAGACCTGGTTTCTTACGTTCAACCATACGAGCGTCACGTGTAAGAAGGCCTGCGCGTTTCAATGAATCGCGGAAGTCTGGGTCTACTTGAAGCAATGCACGCGCGATACCGTGACGGATCGCACCTGATTGACCACCGTAACCACCACCGTTCACGTTAACGAAAACGTCGTATGAACCTTGTGTTGAAGTTACTGCGAATGGTTGGTTGATAACCAAACGAAGGTCAGCGTGTGGGATGTACTCTTCTACATCTTTTTTGTTTACTGTGATTTTACCAGTACCTGGGACCAAACGTACGCGTGCAACCGCGTTTTTACGACGACCAGTACCTGTGTATTGTGCTTGTGCCATTTAGATTACGTCCTTTCCCTTAGATAAGACCTGAAATATCAAGTACTTCTGGTTGTTGTGCAGCGTGAGTGTGCTCGCCACCCACAAACACTTTCAATTTCATGCCTTGTGCACGACCAAGTGTGTTGTGTGGAAGCATACCTTTAACTGATTTTTCAATCAAACGAACAGCGTTTTTAGAACGCAATTCACCAGCTGTGATTGATTTCAAACCACCTGGGTGCAATGAGTGAGTGTAGTACACTTTATCAGTTGCTTTTTTACCAGTCAATTTCACTTTCTCAGCGTTGATGACGATAACAAAGTCACCAGTATCAGTGTGAGGTGTGAAAGTTGGTTTGTTTTTACCACGAAGAACGCTAGCAACTACTGCTGAAAGGCGTCCAAGAGGTACATCAGTAGCGTCTACTACATACCATTTACGTTCAACTTGGCCTGGTTTAGCCATAAATGTTGTTTTGTTCATGATTTCTCCTATACGAATCGTTTTTGTTTACTAGGCGGATGTTCCGTTCCGCGGGTATTTGGAAGGTTCCGGGGCCTTTCAAATGGGGTAAACAATACCGTATACCATTCTATCAAAACTACTGTTCTCCGTCAAGCTATTTTACTTTACTTTTTTTATTTTTTCTCCAGGCTAAAGCAAGGATAGAAAAAGCGAACAGTTACAGCAGAAAAATGACACCAAATCCCTATCTTCTTACCGATTGCCCCATTTTGAAATAGGTATGCCGCTTGCCTCTAACCGCCAAGGACAGAGCCAAGATATTTTCAGGGTCAGGCATACGACCGTAGCCCCCGTCTCCGATATGGTGGATGTCCGAGCCCACCCGCTTGTTGCTGAGCCCAAACTCCCGCACCGTCTGACTGTCCGCACTCTCCTGACTAGTCCCGATAGTCGAAATAACCAAAGCCCCACGCGCCTTGACCTGACTGACGATCGGTGCCACGATTTCCTCCCGCACACCCGGCACCGTGCCGACCGCAGGAATGAGGACACCGTCTGCCCCCAAGTCCACAAAATCTAGCAGGGCTTGACTATCCACGACCGACTCTCCCAGACCTGCACCGTGCATTTTCCCCGCAAAGATGAGGCCCTCAAAGTATTCTTTGGCAAGGCCAATAGCAGAGCGGATTGCAGCCATAGACACACCCGTAGCAGGATTGCCTGTCAGCATGATGAAGTCCACGCCAAGAACTTGGGCCTGTCGCAGACTTTCTGAACTGACCTGACGACCTGGTTTTAGAAAAACCTGCTGGTCTTGGACTTCCTGACTAGTATCCACAGGCTCCAAGTTTATCCCGACCAATCGACCCGTCAACCGCTTGATTTCAGCGATAGGATTGTCGCAGTCGTAAAAGTCAACAATCTCCGGATGAAACACATCTAATTCGTTGAGCACCAAGAGGTCGCAACCAAAAGCAGCCATCATCTCCGCATTGGTCACCCCTGCAATCAAGGGAGCCACTGTCACCACCGTTTCCCCCATGAGAATCCGACCCTCACTGGATAAAATGGACTGCTTGAGTTCCTCCTTAGTCGCTCCCACGATATCACTAGCATAGCATGACAATAACCGTTTCATAAGAACCTCCAAATTGACATTAGTTTGTAATCGTTTTCTTTTGTGTGAATAAAGAATAGAGATTATCTCTCTTTCTTATTGATGGATAGGATAGCTAGTACCCCTGTTCCTGTATGGGTGGCAATGATCGGACCCAACTCAGTCAAAAGAACATCACTGACACGGCTGTCTTCCAACAAGGTTGCTTTGATGGCTTTCGCAGCTTCCAAATCACCTGTATAGGCCACCATAACCGTAGAATGATCCAAATTATCCAAGGTCAGGTTCAGCATTTCCTTGATTCCTTTTTTACGACCACGGATTTTGGCAATGGCTTCTAACTTCCCTTCCGCATTGAGTGCAAGGAGAGGTTTGATATTGACCAATCCACCGATGAGGGCTGCCGATTTAGACAAGCGTCCACCTCGCACCAAATGATTAAGGTCATCGACCAAGAGGTAGGTCCGTAGGCGTGGGACCAAGTCCTCGATGAGCGCCTTGGTTTCAGCTAATGACTTACCCGCTGCACGTGCTTGCGCAGCTTTCATGACTAAGTAGCCTTCTCCAATGGTCGCTGCCTTTGTATCAACGATGGTGATGACTGCATCTGGATATTGGTCCATTACCATCTCTCGTGCAATGACTGCACTCTGGTAGGTCCCTGAAAGAGCTGCTGAGAAAGCGAGATAAAGCACCTCCTGACCTTCCTTGGCTGCCGCTTCAAAAACTTCTTCAAACTGACCAACATTGACCTGACTGGTCGTAGGTTGGCTGCCAGAAGCCATTTTCTCCAGTAAATCTGCTGAGGTCAAGCGGTTTTCACCGACTGTTTCATAAGTCACGCCGTCTAGGTTAATGGTCAAACCAAGCACGGTCACATCGTTTTCTTGGACCCAGCTGATTGGCAAATCCGATGTCGAATCGGTTACGATTGTAAATGTCACTCTTTCATTTCCTCCATCATTTCTTTTAAGGCTTGAAAATTCCCATCTGACCAGGGATTGAGCCGTGGGGTGTAGAGCTCTACCTGGTCCACAAACTTGTCCAAGTCCTTTTTGATGCCCCCGGTTCTCTCCTCTAACTCACGCGCCGAAACCCGTAAGGCCCCTTGTGAAAAGACCACCCATTGTTCGTTGAGGTCGCTGGTTGCGACGGAAACCTGCTTGCGACGGTCACTATTGAGCTGGGCACTAAGCCGTTCTATGTAGCTCTTCCTCCTCTGTAAAAATGACCGATACCTTGAATTCGTCATACTGCTGGCGAAGACCTGGTACATGGTGAGCATCAAAGACACAAATTACCTCAATCTGTTCAAAGGCTGCGTAGTGAGACAGGGTTCGAAGCAAGGTTGTTCTGGCCGCATCCAAGTCCCCCTTTTTAAAATCTTGCTTGGTTGCCTGCCAAAAGGCAATCATGTTGTAGCCATCTACGATGAGAACTTTTTCTTTCATTTAGATTTTCTTCCGAAATACTTCGTACATGAGTACAGCAGCTGCTACGCTGGCGTTGAGAGATTGGACATGGCCCTTCATAGGAATAGTGATCATCTCATCCACCTGCTTTTTGATATTGCTGGAGATGCCCTTGCCTTCGTTGCCAATAATAAGGGCTAGCTTGCCAGTCGTATTCCACTTGTGGCTTGGGGTTCCGTTCATATCGGTACCAAATACCCAGAAACCAGCCTCCTTGAGCTTATCAAGGGTTTGGCTGAGATTGGTTACTCGGGCGATTGGGACATGGACCACCGCACCTGTTGAGGTCTTTGCCACAACGGGCGTCACGCCAACTGCTCGGTGCTTGGGAATGATGATGCCAGCCACCTGAGTGGCATCTGCGGTCCGTAAAATCGAGCCAAAGTTGTGGGGGTCTGTCAGACCGTCCAAGATGAGAATGAGGGGATTATCTTCCTGCTCTGCCTTTTCCAAAATCACCGACAGGTCCGCATAGGCGAACTCAGAGACCCGCAGGACAAAGCCTTGGTGAACGGCACCTTCTGTCATGTCAGACAGGGTCTTCTTGGGCGTCCAAGAAATCGACACCTTCTTCTCTGCCGCCAGGGCCTTGATTTTTTCTACATTTTTTCCGCGTAAATCATCCTGGATGTAGAGCTTGTTGCCGGTGTTGGCCTCCAAACTCTCTACCACAGCATGCACGCCATATACGATATCATTTTGTTCCATGGTTTTATTATAGCATAGGTTGACTGAAAATAGGCGCTCACTATGTTCCAGCTGAAAAACTTGACCGCCTATACAATCTATGTTATCCTTAGTTCTATCAATTTGTCCGGACAAACGGAATCGAAAAAGGAGAACTTATGACACTTATTTTTGGAATCGTAGCAGGTCTGATTGCCTTTGCTATTGGTGGTTTGTGGTATGGTTTGATTTTCCGCGATACTTGGATCAAGGCTTCAGGCATTGACATGGCTAAGGTAGAAGCAGACCGTCCGGCTGGAAAAAATGGCCAGAAGGAAATGGTGATTTCCCTTGTCATTGAAGTGCTGACTGCTATCATTACTATTTTCTTCATCAAGACCCTCGGTGTTTCACCACTTCACGCGGCTGGTGGCATGGGCGTGATTGCGGTCCTTGCTTCATTGAAAAACTACGTCTTTGAGCAACGCCCTATCAACCTCATCCTCATCAACGAAAGCTACAAACTAGTCTGCTACCTGGTAGTCGGTATTATTGCTTTGTTTGCATAAAATCAACCCTCCTAGCTTTAGGAGGGTTTTGTGGTACAATAGAAACAGATTAAGACCAAAGGAGCCACCATGTCCCTCTCCCTCCGCACTATCAAACTGATTTTCGCAACCATCCTAGCCATTTACCTAGCGACCGCCCTAGGCTTGTCTTATGCGACAGCGGCTGGCATCATCGCCATTCTCAGCGTCCTCGATACCCGCAAGTCCAGCTTCAAAATGGCTCGCAACCGCCTCTTCTCCACCCTGCTAGCCCTGACCATAGCCGTCCTGACCTTCGCCCTCTTTGGCTTTGGTATCTGGACCCTGGGCATCTACCTAGCCCTCTATGTCCCTCTGGCCTACCGTTTTAACTGGGAGGCTGGCATTGCCCCCTCGACTGTCCTCGTTACCCATCTCTTGCTGGAGCAGGATATTTCGCTGATTTTTTTGGGAAATGAGCTGGCGCTTTTTCTGATTGGGGCAGGACTGGCACTCTTGTTTAACCTCTATATGCCCTCGCAAGAAAAGAAAATCGAGGTCTATCACGACCAAGTCGAAGACCTGCTCAAGCAGATTCTGCTCCGCTTTGAAGCCTTTCTGCTCAACGGCGACGGACGAAACGAGGCAGAATTGATTACGCAGCTGGATAAGACCTTGGATGAAGCCCTGAAAGTCGTCTATCTAGACCGCCACAACCAGCTCTTCCAGCAGACCAATTACCAGGTCCATTACTTTGAAATGCGGGCAGCACAAAACAAAATCCTGCGGACCATGGCAGGAAATATCAACAAATGTTTACTGAAAGGCAGAGAAAATGTCATCCTGTCCAGCCTCTTCGAACGAACAGCCCAGCAACTAAGCCGAGAAAATTCTGCCAAAGAACTGCTCCTGGACATCGAACTCTTCCATGCCACCTTCCGCGAGCGACCTCTGCCGCAAACCAGAGAAGAATTTGAAACTCGGGCCACCCTCTTCCAACTCCTACACGACATGGAGGTCTTTATTCGCCTCAAGGTTGATTTTTACGAAGTCTATAAAGACCAAGAACCGTCAGTTTAAGCCGACGGTTCTTCTACTTTTCCATGAAATTCATCTGATACTTGGTTGTGCAAATGCACGAAAGATAGGCCCATCATGACCGCATTCCCTGCAACTGCAATCATAAATTCTTCCTTAGAAGATACCTTTCCTAGCCAAATGGAGAGGATTAAAATGAGATTATAAAGCAAAATATAAAGAGCCGTTATACGAATTTTTTTCAGTAGTGTCTTCATAGGAACCTCCTGTAAGTGTTTTCTATATTTATTATATAGAATTTAATAAAAAAATCAAGTATTCATGCGTTCTCAACCCAAAAAAACCGCCAGATTTTCATCCGACGGTCAGGTGTTTTATGAACAATTTTAGAAAGGTTAGACAATCGCCTTGCTTGTTTCATCATCAAAGAAGTGTGCTTTGTTGAGGTTGAAGGTCAAGCGAACTTTGTCTCCTGGGTTGTGGTAGTCACGCGCATCGACACGAGACACAAACTCTGTGCTACCTACTTTAGAGTAGAGCATGGTTTCTGCACCGAGAAGCTCAGATACCACCACTTCTGCTTCTACGATGGAAGATGGATAAGTGTCCAATTCCAACTGAGAAGCCTTGATGTCTTCTGGACGGATACCGAGGGTAAATGATTTGCCATTGTAACCTTTTTCTTCCAAGTGCTTGCGGCGTCCTTCTGGAAGAGCTACCTTGAAGCCATCTCCAACAAGTTCACCATCTTGAAGCGTCACTGTGAAGAAGTTCATAGCTGGGCTACCGATGAAGCTGGCAACAAATTTGTTTACAGGTTTATTGTAAAGCTCTTCTGGGCTACCAATTTGTTCGATACGACCAATTGTACCTGTACCTGCTTCATTCTTAGTCGCAGACATGATAACAATACGATCAGCCAAGGTCATGGCTTCTGTTTGGTCGTGCGTTACATAGATCGTTGTTGCACCAATACGACGGTGGATTTTAGCAATCTCTGTACGCATGGACACACGCAATTTAGCATCCAAGTTTGACAAAGGCTCATCCATCAGGAATACTTTGGCATCACGGACAATGGCACGACCCATGGCAACACGTTGGCGTTGACCACCAGAAAGGTCTGCCGGCTTACGTTGTAAGAATTCTGTCAATCCAAGGATTTGTGCTGCTTCTTCCACACGTTTTTTGATTTCATCCTTGCTGTACTTACGCAATTTCAAACCAAATGCCATGTTGTCAAATACAGTCATATGAGGGTAAAGCGCGTAGTTCTGGAATACCATGGCAATGTCACGATCTTTTGGTGCCACATCGTTCATCAACACACCGTCGATGTAAGCTTCACCTTCTGTAATATCTTCCAATCCGGCAATCATACGAAGAGTAGTTGATTTACCGCATCCTGACGGACCTACGAAAACAATAAACTCTTTATCTTTAATATCTAGATTAAAGTTTTCAACGGAATAATGCTCGCTATTTGGATATTTTTTATAAATATTTTTTAAATTAAGTTGAACCATGTTCAATCCTCGCTTTCTTTGATGCCTCTATTGTAAATGAAAACGCTTTATTTTTCCATGTCAATCTGAACAAAAATATAAAAATCTTTTGTACAAGTTGCACAAAAGACTAGTAAATTCTATCTAATAAAATTTGATAACAGAAACTCAAGTCGGTCAGGTCTTTGAGCTGGAGCCCGGTCATATCCTGCCACTTGTCCAAACGGTATTGGAGAGTATTGCGGTGGATATAGAGGACTTGAGCGGCCTTGGTAACCACAGCTCCTTCTGTCCATAGGGCTAGAATGATAGCCTGCATATCCTGCTGATCAATCAGCTCCAGCATACTGGCTTTTATCAGGCTAAATTCTAAGCCTGCTCTGCCTTGTCCCCAAAGAAAGAGTTGACTAAAGGAGAGGACGGCTGACTGCTGGTAGCGTGCCCGCCAGTGAGCAAAGAGTTGAGCTTCTGCTTGATAGAGTCTAGGCCAGTGGTCTGCGATGTGTTTGGGCCAGACCTGTCCGACCAAAAGGGTCAACCGCAAGCCGAAGTCAAACTCCAAGGCCGACAGGGTATCTGCTAGAAGGGTTTGATAGTCTGTCCAAGTGCCTTGCTCCAGGATAAAGAGGTAGTCCTGAGCCGTCAGTTGCACCTGAGCTACCTGGCTGGGAAGGAGGTCGGTCATCATGGCCTGCCAAGCATCCAGCTGGGCTTCTTTTTGTGACCAAAGGTGGATATGGATAAATTGAATGGCCTCAACTGTCTGAGGAAGCCTTCCCTGATCGTGTAGATAGGACTGCCAGGGACTTGACTGGACCTGCTTTCGAGGATGTGATAGCAAGGACAAAAGGTAGCCTTCCCGATCCGTCAAGTCTGCATCAGACAAGTCCAGATAAGATCCGTCGCCCAATTGAAGTGAGCATTCACCCTCTACTTGTGACAACTTTGCCTGCGGAAACCAGCTTACAAGTTCCTTTTCGTCCATCTTATCCCCTTTCTATTTTGTCAACACACCAAGCGACCAACTCCTCTAGTCGTTCAATCTGCTCGGTCATGTGCAAATAGCCCAAAACCGCCTCAAAGCCTGTGGACATCCGATAGGTGACCACGTCCGCATTCTTGGCCTTGGTGTGGCTATTGGTATTGCGGCCCCGCTTGTAGATCTCTTCCTCTTTTTCGGTCAATAGCTGAGCTTCTAAGAGGGCAGAGATCAGACTTGCCTGAGCCTTGGCCGAGACATATTTGTTGGCCTCTCCATGCAATTTGTTAGGCTTGGTCAGCCCCTTGAAAATCAAGTGCCGTCTGACATACATGGAATAGACCGCATCCCCTTCAAAAGCCAGGGCAATTCCATTGATGAGATTAACATCTACTGCCTTAGTCACGTGTCCACCTCACACCATCCTTGGTATCTAAGAGCTTGATGCCCTGAGCTGCCAATTGATCCCGAATCCGGTCAGCCGTCACAAAGTCCCGATTGGCACGCGCTGCTTGACGTTCTGCTATCAAGGCTTCAATCTCGCTGTCCAAGACTTCTTCTTCAAAGACAATACCAAAGACGGCGAGCATCTTGCCAAAGGCTTCTTTTACAGTTTCATCATAGTTGCCTGAGTTGATCCACTTGGCAAAGTCAAAGATAGCCGTAATGCCGTTTGCTGCGTTGAAATCATCATCCATGGCTGCTTCAAAGGCCGCCAAATGCAATTCAAGACCTGACTTATCCACAAAGTTTTGCACAGGTTGTGTATAAGTATTTTTCAGATATTTGAGATTGATTTCCGCATCTGAAATAGCCTTCTCAGTGTAGTTGAGCGGACGGCGGTAGTGCTGGGTAGATAGGAAGAATCGCAAGACCTGACCGTCAATCTGTTCCAACATATCATGTGCTGTCAGGAAATTGCCCAAGGACTTGGACATCTTCTCATCGTTGATGTTTAGCATGGCATTGTGCATCCAATAATTCGCAAAGGTTTGACCCGTTCTACACTCAGACTGGGCGATTTCATTGGTATGGTGAGGGAATTCCAAATCCGCACCACCACCGTGAATATCAATGGTAGCTCCCAAAATCTCTGTCGCCATAACCGAACACTCGATATGCCAACCTGGACGACCTGCTCCCCAAGGACTTTCCCAAGAAACTTCGCCTGGCTTGGCAGTTTTCCACAGGGCAAAGTCGAAAGGATGTTCTTTCAGTTGACCTTCTCCCTCAACCCGACCAGAAGCCCCAGCCTCTAAGTCAGACAGGGTTTTGTTGGCCAAACGAGCATAGTTTTCAGCCTTTTCCACACGGAAATAAACATCCCCAGCCGCCTCGTAGGCATAGCCCTTGTCAATCAAGACCTGTACAAAATCAATGATTTCATCTATGTAGTCAATGACACGAGGATTTTTGGTAGCAGGCTTGACACCCAACTTTGCCACATCTTCCTTGAAAGCTGCGATAAATTTATCAGACAGTTCCTTGGTTGACATGCCAGCTTCATTGGCAGCTTTGATAATCTTGTCATCCACATCCGTAAAGTTTGAAATGTAAGCTACATCAAAGCCACGGTATTCAAAATAGCGACGGATGGTATCAAAAGCCACAACGCTACGGGCATTACCGATATGGATATAGTTGTAAACCGTTGGTCCGCAGACATACATCTTGACCTTGCCCTCTTCCAAGGGCACAAAGTCACGCAAACTGCGAGTCATGGTATCGTAAATTTTAATCATAGTTTCTCCATTACTTCTGAGTATTCTTTAGGACTTGATACTTTTGATACAATTTTACTAGCCAATAAGCTGTTGCAGCCAACCAAATCATCCCTAACTGCCAGTTTCCTTGGGAAAATTTAAGGATAAATAGAATTGTTCCACCGATGGCGGTCAACACATAAGGCCAGTTTTGTCTTACTAATTTTTTTAACATGATCTACTTTCTAATGTTCTTGCAATCGCCATGGCTACCTCAAAGAAGGTCATACTGTCAGCCGTTCGTTCTTCCCGACGGGTATCCCACTCGTTCTTGTGGTGGTCCACATAGTCTGCCGTGTAGAAAAATTGATAGACCTTGGCCTGACGATAATTGGCCCAAGCCATGATAGCAGAAGCCTCCATATCGACCACCATAGCACCAGCCGCTAGGCGGCGTTTGACTTTGGCAGCCGTTTCCCGAAAGAAAGCGTCCGTGGTCCAGGTCTTGGCCCGCACGTGCTCGATTCCCACTTGGTCCAAGGCCTTTTCCATGGTCAATAGCAAAGCAGGGTCATAGCTGATTTCATCGCTGGCAGGAGCGTAGTGGTAACTAGTTCCCTCGTCCCGAAGAGCAGAGCTAGGAAGGATAATCTTATCCGCAGCAAGCGACTTATCCAGCACCCCACAAGAACCCAGAACGATAAAATTCTCAAAGCCACAGGCTTTCAGTTCCTCCAAGTGACCAACCGACATGGGAGCACCGATTACTGCCAATATGACCGCAACCTGCAGGCCATCTCTTTCCAAAATATACCAAGGATGGCGACCGTTTAGGGTCTGTAAATGACCACCTTCTCTGCTCTCAGGTAGCTGACGGACACGATCTACAATTTCCCCATTGAAGGAGAAAATCATGGTCTCACATACCTCACCGCCACCACGAATGGCCTTGTCCGTCGGTTCAATAACTGCAGAGGTGTTTTCAAATTCTTCTAATAGCATATCAACCTTCTTTCGGGTCTAAGTAGACCACTTGTGTCTGCTTTATAAAACCGATATTTTCATACAGCCGCTTAGCGATGAGGTTATCATCTTCGACGGCGATTTGAAAAGGTTTGTCATTTTTCCTGATAAGGTCATTGATGACAGCTTTGACTAAGTAGGTGCCGTAACCTTTTTGTTGCTGGTCTGGTGCGATAGCTAAACCGTAAAGATAGTTATCATCGGTCGATATATCTACTGTGCATGAACCGATAACCGCTCCGCTATGTTCCAAAAGGTAAAGCAAGCTGTCCGCATCAGCGATAGCCTCACGTGCGTAACGAAGAGCCACCTCATAGTCGCTATCAAAGACCTTTGTTTGGAAACGTGCAATGTCGTCTGCATGGTGAGCCTGTGCCAAACTCACTGTGAGTTCAGCCTGTTGTGAGAGCTGATAAGGCACTCGTTCACGACCCAGCCATGTCTCCGTATCCGTAACTTCTACCAAGTTCCATGCTGTCGCAAGGTCTGGGTGCCTGTCAAGAAAGACACGTTCGGTCTGAAAGGTCACACTAGCGATAGGATAGTTAGCCGTCTTCGTCTGGTAGCAATCATAGAGCTTGCGTGCCAGACCCTGTCTACGGTAGTCTGGGTGCACGAGAATTGCAAGCTCCACATCCTCATCATCGGCATACACAGTCAAGAGCCCCACCAACTGTTCGCCTTGATAGGCCAAGAAAAAAGCTGGCATTTCAGGGTCAAAGTTGAGCATATTTGACAGGTAAGGGGCACGATAGGTCCCGTCATGGGATTGTACAGTGCTTATCAGGGTTTTTGCTGCAGACAACTGCTGGGGATTTAGGACATTAGTGGCTAGTATCATGCTTATTTTTCCTTTCTATGGCTAACTCACTTAGGACTTACTATATGTGGCTTTCCTACAAATGCGACGAATGGTGGCTAGCTTCTCGTAATTCCGCAAGCTTAGTCGTGTAGTGTTCACGGCCACCTTCCATGTCATGAATGACTTTTTCATCTTTTTGACCATGAACACGTACGATTTTAGCCGGCATACCGACCACTGTCACATCTGCTGGAACATCGGCTAGGACAACGGCAGCAGCACCCACTTTAGCATTTTCCCCAATCTCAATGGGACCAATGACCTGTGCATGTGCAGAAACCAGAGCTCCTCTTCGTACAGTTGGATGGCGTTTGCCACAATCCTTACCCGTACCACCAAGCGTTACCCCGTGGTAAAGCATGACACCAGACTCAATAATGGCCGTCTCACCAATAACCAAACCATCTCCGTGGTCAATGAAGACACCTGAAGCAATCTCAGCACCTGGATGAATTTCAATATTAGTCCAAAAACGCCAAAATTGGCTGTGCATCCGAGCTAGTAATTTAAAACCTTTTTTCCACATCCAGTGGGACAAACGGTGGGCAGCCAAGGCCTTGACACCTGGGTAGGTCAAAAGAACTTCCAAGGTCGTCCGTGCTGCCGGATCTTTTTCTTTTACAATCTCAATGGTGTCCTTCCACCAACCCATAGTCACTCCTTCTAGCGAGAAGACAAGCCCGCTACCGAACTTGTCTACTCAGCTTATTTCTTTTCAACCTTGTGGAATTTGAATTCGCCAAAGTTGTTTTCTTTTTTCTCTTTGTAGTCTCTTGGACGGCGAGGTTTGTCTGAACGCTCGCGTTTTTCTGGCTCCACATAACCTTCTGGTTTTGGAAGAAGAGCCTTCATAGAAGCGTCAATACGTCCTTTATCATCAATCTTGATAACTTTGACATCAACAATATCGCCGATTTCAACTAGGTCTTCTGGTTTATTGACACGAGTCCAAGCCATTTCAGAAACGTGGACCAGGGCATCTGTCTTGTCGAAAAGGTTGACAAAGGCACCGAATTTCTCCAAACGAACCACTTTTGCTTGGAAGACCTCGTCCACTTTTGCCTCGCGAACAAGACCTGCGATGATTTCCTTGGTCCGCTCAATCGCATCGCGATCTGGTGAGAAGATAGCCACAAGACCGTCTTCGTCAATATCGATTTTCACGCCAGTTTCTGCAATAATCTTATCGATGGTTTCGCCACCCTTACCGATGACAATCTTAATCTTATCCACATCAATCTTGATAGTGTCAATCTTCGGTGCAGTTGGTGCCAAGTCAGGACGAACTTCTGGGATAGTTGCTTCAATCACATCGAGGATTTCAAAGCGAGCTTTCTTAGCCTGTGCCAAGGCTTCTTCTAAGATTTGCGGTGTGATACCGTCAATCTTGATGTCCATTTGAAGGGCTGTGATACCGTCACGAGTACCAGCTACCTTGAAGTCCATGTCGCCGAAGTGGTCCTCAAGACCTTGAATATCGGTCAAGACGGTATAATTGGTACCGTCTGAGATCAGACCCATGGCAATCCCTGCAACGGGTGCCTTGATTGGCACACCACCTGCCATGAGGGCAAGGGTACCAGCTGTGATAGAAGCCTGTGATGAAGAACCGTTTGACTCCAAGACTTCTGCCACCAAGCGGATAGCGTAAGGGAAGTCTTCCAAGCTAGGCAGAACTTGCTCGAGAGCACGCTCACCAAGGGCTCCGTGACCAATTTCACGACGACCAGGTGCTCCGTAACGACCTGTTGATCCCACTGAATATTGTGGGAAGTTGTAGTGGTGTAAGAAGCGTTTCTTATACTCATCATCCAAACCGTCGATGATTTGGGTTTCACCCATTGGTGCCAAGGTCAAGACAGAAAGGGCTTGCGTTTGACCACGGGTAAAGAGACCTGAACCGTGAACATTTGGCAAGAAATCTACTTCTGCATCCAATGGACGAATCTCATCCACACGGCGTCCATCTGGGCGGACCTTGTCTTCTGTAATCAAACGACGAACTTCTGCGTGCTCCATGAGCTCCAAGATTTCATGAACGTCACGCATGATGCGGTCGAATTCTTCGTGTTCAGCGTATTTTTCTTCGTAGGCTGCGATGACCGTCTCACGCACGGCATTGGTTGCATCTTCACGGGCCAACTTTTCTTCAACCTGCACCGCTTTTTTCAAATCGTCATTGTAAGCTGCAACAATCTCAGCCTGCAATTCTGGGTCCACTTGAAGGAGCTCCACATCTGCTTTTTCCTTGCCGACTGCTGCTACAATTTGATTTTGGAAGTCAAGGAGTTCTTGAATGGCCGCATGACCTTTCAAGAGGGCTTCCAACATGATGTCTTCTGACAATTCTTTGGCACCAGACTCAACCATGTTGATGGCGTCCTTGTTACCAGCCACTGTCAAGTCCAGAAGGGACTCTTCCATTTGTGCCTTGTCAGGGTTGATGACGAGTTCACCATTGACATAGCCGACCTGTACCCCTGCGATTGGGCCGTTGAATGGGATGTCTGAGATTGCCAATGCCAATGAAGAACCAAACATAGCTGCCATTGGAGCAGAAGCATCTGGATCGTAAGAAAGGACCGTGTTGATGACTTGGACTTCGTTGCGGAAGCCTTCCGCAAACATTGGACGAATCGGACGGTCAATCAAACGAGCTATCAAGGTCGCATCAGTTGACGGACGGCCTTCACGCTTCATCCAGCCACCTGGGAATTTCCCAGCAGCGTACATTTTCTCTTCATAGTTGACTTGGAGGGGGAAGAAATCTCCCGTCGCCATTTTTTTGGACATAACCGCCGCAGTCAAGACTGTGGAGTCACCATAGCGAACGACCACCGCACCGTTGGCTTGTTTGGCAACTTGACCTGTTTCAACGACCAATTTCTTGCCAGCAAAAACCGTTTCAAATACTTGTTTTGACATGAATTGTCTCCTATTTTTTCTGAAGTTTTTCTTGCGTGTTTTCTACAAAAGACAATCAAACAGACTTGTTTCACTCTCTTTTGCACAAAACCACGCATACTTCTTATTTTATCATATTTGATGGAAAATGTGGGGAATTGAGGAAGGAATTTCTGATAGAAACCGTGGAAAAACAAATAAAGAACTGCCCATCGTAAAACCGACTCTAAAATCAACTATCTATAAAATATGAAAAGTTGTAACCCATGTACTTCTCATCTTTTTACACCAATCAAAAACACCTAATTCCGACTTATTCTGAGGAATTTAGGTGTTTTATCATCATCTATACTGATTCCCAATTTTAACTTAGTATTACTGGTGGAATCTTATCTCCAAATAATATTACATATGTAAGCAATAATACACTAAATTTCATTAATTTCTTTTTCGTCTTGCGACTCCTGTTCCAATAAATCTATAAGGAGTGACTGAGCTAAATTTTTTAAGAGCTCGTCGCCTTCTAAGTCATAAACAACTATTGATTTTTTGACCATATCAATTGCTTCTGAAATAATGGAGCGTTTTGCTAATATGTTGGCTCTCATTAACAAAGTATTGCCTAACATAAATAAAGTATTTCGACTCTTTAATATTTCTAGTGATTCTGCATTATAAACCAAGGCTTTTTCAAAGTTGTTACACAGGTACAAAATTCTAGAATATCCGTATTGAAATAATACTTTCAACTCCCAATCATTCGACTCATGATAGTGATGAATGAGACTTTCATATTGGTTCAATGATGTTGCATACTCTTCTAACTCCGAATATATTCCCGCAATGGCAATCCCAACTCGTAAAAATAGATTAGCATTTTCAACCAAAGTAGGCAGCAACCCTTCCAAAATCTCTAAAGCTTCATTTGACTTTTTGTATTTCCCAAATAACAATACCCCATTAAGGTATTGTATATATGGCATTTGAATCGGAGATACAGAATCTTTTGAAATAAACTGCAAAAAATATTCCAATGTATCATACTCTCTTCGGTAAAGAATGGACTTCAATTCATCCGTAAGAATCGATTCTTCTGTACTCTTCTTTAGTTGAAACAATTCCAATATCACACTAGAATCAATGTCTAATTTTTTGACAAGTTTAAAAAATAATTCGACTGATGGAGAAACCTCAGCTTTTTCAATTTTGCTAATAACTGCTTGAGCACAAATACCCTCAGACAGTTCTTTTTGACTAAATCCTTTCTCCAAACGCGTCCGCTTAATAAGACTAGCAATTTTTTCTTTCACAATTCACATTCCAATTCATAGTATTTTCTCTATTGTACCACTATTCGGATGAATTTCCCATATCTCATCGTATAGGCCAAGATCCGACTCTGAATAGTGATGAGCAACCTCAAAGATTGTAATTGGTAAATTGGCAAGTTTTTTACGAATGAGGGCTGAGGATTGTTTATCAATTGCCGATGTCCCCTCATCAACTAACAAGATTTTCTTATTATGAAGGAGGGCTCTGGCAATCTCAATACGTTGTTTTTGTCCTCCTGATAACTGCGCCCCATTTTCACCATAATATTTCTCTAAACAATCTTCACCCAGCTCTTCTACCAACCCCAGCTCTGAAAGCAAGGTTAACAACTCCTCCTCACGAACTGATTCAAGTGCCATTAGGAGATTCTCTTTTAAGTTTGCCTCAAAATAGTAGGGCGATTGTTGGATTCTTGCCATTTGATTGCTAGGATTACTTATTTTTTTCTGATGATTTAATACAGATATTTCCCCTTCCAACGGTTGCAGTACACCCTGTATGCTATCTAGCAAGGTCGTCTTTCCACTTCCTGAAGCTCCTCTAATCAGCACTTTACGACCATATGGGACTGTAGCATTAAAATTTTTGATAATTGCTGTTCCATGTCCAATGGCTACTCCTGAAAAATGAATCTCAGGCTTCAATATTGATTCATCAATATGATTTTCAAACACTTCCTGTTGCTGAGAATCCTGTAACATTTTCTCTAATTTTTTTCGAGTTGGCTCCGTTGATTGTATCATTCGTAAATAGTTCGAAACATTTCTAAATGGATAGATAACACGGTCACTGGCTAAAAATAAAGCGATAACAATACTAGCATCTAGTTTCCCTTGGGTTACAAATACTAGAGCTACAGTTATTGGAACAATATAACTTAACCACGACAGCATGGAAGAAACAAGATTAACTATGCTGTGTTTATTATTTAATGCCTCATTACTATTTTCTAAGTCATTGACAACTGTCTCAGCCATCCCTAAAAACTTACGATTCGCACCATATGTCCATAGAACCGAAAAACCTTGAAAAATATCTTTTATGCTACGAATAAATTTCTCATTCGACTTAGTAAAATTCTCTGTTGCAGTTCCTAGATATTTGCTAAATAGTATTGCTGGCAACATTGGAAGAAATGAGAAAATAATAAATAATACAGAAATTGCAGGACTTAGATAGACAAGATATATCAATGAAACCGCCCCTAAAAGACTGTAGTATAAGCAATCAAAAAGAACGGAAAAATATTTATCTTCTACTAATTTTAAATCTACTGTTAATACCGCAAGAGACCCTGTAACATCTAATGCATTCTCCTTATTTCCAAGATAGTTTAACAGTTCCATCTTATACCTTTTATGCAGATTTTTTAGTAAGTCGTTTTTTATTATTGAAACAAATAAATCTGATAATTGAATCAATAAATAGAACAATATACTGCAACCGGCGAATAGTAAAACATCTTTTACAGTTGATTCCGAGCTAAATTGACTAACTCTCGAAATAACCTGAGACATAATAATCCCGTCAAAGCTTGCTCCTATCAATGCAAGCAAGAGTAAGCATATTTTAAACTTAGGCAATATTCTCCATACCTGTTTTAATTTCATAACCCGTTCTCCATTTTCTAAAGATTTCATCAAGTAAATATAAAGCAAACTCTGAGGGTGCTGTTTGTATGCCTTGCTTATATTTGACGTATCTATATAAGACGAGTATAAAATACTTTTTTAAAAAAATCAATCATTTTATTATATTTTATATAATTTTTTTGTTATTTATAAACATTATTTTGATTTGATGTTCAAAAACATGGACTTTTAGCCCAAAATCTCTATCCACTATCAAAGATTCATATTGCGCTTGAATAAGACAAACAAAAAGAACCTGAAATCAGGTTCTATCTGAATTGTTGAAACGAACTAGTTCGTTTCATTTCCAGCCTCCAACAGACTGTTGGAGCGAGCTAAAAGTCTGGCATTCAGCTTGTATGCTAAAGCACACTGCGATGAATTCCTATTTTTGCTGGACTTTCTTAACGCTCTAACATCTTGATTAGTCGAACACAGCCTAAAAACTCGGAAAAAAGAGAATGGAAAAATAAAGAAGAAGCTGGGACAAAAGTCCTGGCCTCTCTCTGAATTGAACTCGAACGAAAATCCTAGTGAAAAAGATAGATTGCCTTGCGACAAGTCGCTGTGACAATCTCCTTTTCGCTTTTGAGTTTCAAGGCTCAAACCTTTTACAGTCCACTGGACTGTAAAACTCATACGGATTTTTTTGCGTTCTCGTATCTTGATTAACGACGGAGTCCGAGTGAGTGAATCAATTCACGGTAACGGTTTACGTCTGTGCGGCGTAGGTATGCCAACAAGTTACGACGGCGACCGATTTTTTTCATCAAACCACGGTAAGTTGCGTGGTCTTTTTTGTGTTGTTTGATGTGGTCGTTAAGGTGGTTGATTTCCCAAGTAAGTACTGCTACTTGTACTTCAACTGAACCTGTGTCGCCTTCATGACGAGCATATTGTGCCATGATTTCATTTTTTTTCTCTTTTGAGATTGCCATGATATGTTCTCCTTTGTATTTGAGCCTAATCCGAGTGACAGGTTGGCGACCTGTAACCAAGAAAAAGCTAGATTTGTCCTTTTGGACCTCATTTATTCTATCAAGGATTGTCTTTTTTGTCAACTGATTTGAAGACTAGCTGAGTAGCTCTGCTATTTTCAAAAAAAGCCAGCCGAAGCTAACTTTCTGCTTGTATATCACATTTACTCTGCCTTTTCTGCTTTTGGCAAGATGAGGTTGAGGATAATACCTACAATGGCTGAGAGGGCTGTTCCTGAGAGGGTAATGGCACCGATGTTGAGAACTGCTCCACCAAGACCCAATACCAGCATTGAGCTTGCAATAATCAGGTTGCGGACTTGACCGAAGTCAACACGGCTTTCAATCAAAACTTTCAAACCGTTTGAGGCGATAACACCGTAGAGCAAGATAGACATACCACCGAGTACAGCACTTGGAATGGTTGAGATAAGGGCTGTAAATTTACCCAAGAATGAGAAGGCAATGGCAATCAAGGCTGCATTACGGATAACGGATACTGATGCGATGCGGGTCATGCCGATAACCCCTGTGTTTTCACCGTAGGTCGTGTTAGCAGGTCCACCGATAAAGGCTGATACGGCAGTCGCCACACCATCACCAATCAAGGTACGGCTGAGACCTGGATCTTTCAAGAACTGGCGGCCACAGATTTGACTGAGAACCGTGTGGTCTCCGATATGCTCAGCTACTGTTACAACAGCAATTGGTAAGATAGCAATCATTTCTGGACCGAAGTAGAAATTGTAGGCCTTGAAGACACCTGTTTCAAATGGTAGGTAGAAACCTGGCAATTCAAACCAAGCTGCTTCCAGAACAAGTGTGAAGTCAACCAAACCAAGACAGAGGGCAATCACGTAACCACCGATGATGGCAATCAAGAATGGAACAATCTTGGCGAAGCCTTTCCCTTTGGTATTGACAAAAGCAGCAATCAAGAAGGTTGCGATCGCCACAACGACGTTTTTCCAGTCACCGTCTGCGACAAAGCCTGCCGAAGTCACGGCAGAGTTGGCAAGACCCAGACCAATAACGATAATCATAGGGCCGATAACAATCGGTGGCAAGAGGGTATCAATCCACTTAGTACCGATAACTTTGACCAGAGCCGCAGTCAAGACGTAAATCAAGCCGACGAAGAGAATACCTGTCTGCGCAGCTGATACATCACCGCCCATTTCTTTGATGGCAAGCGCCATAGCAGAAATGTAGGCAAAGGATGAACCCAAGTAAACTGGAACTTTAAACTGGGTTGCCACTTGGTAAATCAAGGTTCCGACACCTGATGCAAAGAGAGCCACGGAAACTGGCATACCGAGAATCAGTGGCACCAAGATTGTCGCTCCGAACATGGCGAACACGTGCTGGAAACTCAACAAAATCCCTTGAAGCGGTGCTGGTTTCTCATGGACATCAAACAAAAGATTGGCTTTTGTACTCATAAATCTCCCATTCTGGGTACACAAAAAAGACCCAGACTTTCTAAATATACATAGTCATAGGCCCTTAATAATTTTTCCTGTTGTCTTTCTCACCTCACGGGATGAGTTTAAAAACCTACGCTTTTGGTATTGTAACACAAAAGTTCGGATTTTGGCAAGGAATTTTTTTCTGATATATACTAAAAGTTTGAAAAAAATCAAATGTTTTTCGTACTTTCAATAAATTCCTTAACTAACGTTAAAATCTTGTCCTCATGCCCCCTGATTACCTCACCATTCCAATTGTCATCCGAATTTCCAGTAAGTTTAGCCATCCATTGCAGTTTTAGACTTTGGTTCCCAAATATCTTTTCCCATTGGCTATACTTGGCCTGAGGTCTAGAGTTCCCAAACTTCGAATTTTGACTGTCCGTGATAATACAAAGGTTTCCGAAAGAATGAAGCAGACTATCAGACATTCTTAACATCCCACTATCTTCAAAATTTGGATTCTGAGGATACCAATGTTCAACGGAACGACGATAAGTAAATCTAAAATTCCTTGAATCAAAAAAGTACTCCTGTAGATTATTTTGATTTTTCCATAAGACATAATCAATAAAATTGAAAGCATAGATAGGCATATTAGGGTAGCGTCTAAATTCTTGACCATCTTCTGTAAATAACCGGTCATCAGCATATCGAACTGCCAACGCTTCGAGAAAAATTACAAACTGGTGTCCAAATACTTCATCTTGCAAATGCTCAACATTCTCGAATAGATAGACCAAAGTCTCATATAGCCAACGACTATCTCGATTTGATGTAAAGGTCACTGCAAACATAGACTGGAGCATAATAATGGTATCATTCACTGCTTTATCTGGAAAAGTATTATTCTCGAAATGTTCTTCTACAAAGTAATCTGTATTTTTCCGATTGTCTCTTTGATACTCATAGTAAGTACCTTTGCTAAGAAACCAGTCGTTTTTTGACCGCCTTGATGTATCTTCGCTTGCGTTTCTAATGACATAGTTATCAAATAGGTGTCTGATGCTTAATAAAGTTTCCGAGAAGTAAATGACCCAATCCCTTCCTTTTTCACTTACCATAAAAACATCAAGTAGTTTCTTATCATCTAATTGAACATCTTGTGGGGGAATATTTTCAATAATAGAAACAGTATACAAGAGTAGTGTTTCAAAGTTAATAACGGTTGTATATTTTCCAATCTCTTTGTCGTCTACGATGTCATCAAATACCAATGAACTTGAATCTTCTAGGGTATCTAATATACTTTTTTTTGAACTATTTGTGTTATCAATAAATCGATAGATATTGGCTAATTTATAATTTGAAAAATGCCAACCAAAAATGTTTTCTCTTTCTTTAAACGTTTCCTTTCTTTTCTTTCTCATTTGAAATGATTTAACTACCGGCTTCTCGAAGTCTGCACAGGCATCCCAGATTTTAGCAAACTTAGCAGCTTCTTCATCATCAAGCTTCGCCATCAACTGAGCCTTAATAATTTCATGAGATTCCAATTGCTCCCCTCTTGAATTAAACCGCTCAAAATAAAGATTCAAATCTAAGTCAGTAGGTAGCATATTTCTAAAAATAATAACGTGTTGAAAGAGGTACTCAGCATATACTGTCACTTCCATTTTAAACTGTTCGGACAGAATTTTATTGAGTGCTAATTTTGTGTTTTGGTAACCTCTAATAATCTCATCCATATTCTCAAATTCAGCACTGCTATTCTCAAATAACTGCTGCAAAGAAGCATTGGACTGCTTACGCGCTTCAAAATTTAAGAGCTTCAAGTCAGGGAACTGAATGTGATACTCATTTCTCAAAACCAATGCCAACAAAGTCAAAGCTGTTGTTCTCTGTTGTCCATCAATAATGTGGTACATATTTCCTTTTTGATGAACAACCAGTGTTCCGATATAATAATCAGGACGATTTTCACGTTCGTTGTAGGCATCTGCTATGTCAATAAGCAATTGCTCAATCTCATCATATGTCCATGAAAAATTTCGCTGATAAAGAGGAACAATGTATTCATCTTCAGTCAGAAGTTTTGTAACTGTCAAAGTAGCTGTCTTAGTCATTTATTAAGCTCCTCTTCCTCAAGAATTTTCTCCAAGGTAAAATGTTCAAATTGATCACGATTGATTTTCTGCAAAAAATCGCTTGGTGTACTAGCATGATGTAATAGCTGAAATAATTTTTGAACTGTACGCCGTTGAAAAATTCCACCCGCAGCATAATTGGCTAAAGTGCTATCATAAATGGCACGCGCTTTTATACGTGGATAATAGGCCCATATAAAAATTGTTTCAACAATATCTTTATCTAAAGCTCCCTGACCAAACCTATCCACAAAAAGCAATACTAGATTATCGAATAAATTACGATTCCGGTTATAACGTTGTTTAGTAGAATGTAAAATCTTTAGCATTTTGGAGTCTAGACTGAGACTTTCAAACCAAGTTTCTCTATTTTGAATCATTTTATGTGACTGATTAATGTAAGAGAAAAAGTACTCTCCATCAATAATTGGCATCGTTAAAGAAATAGGATAATCAATATTTTGTTCTTTTAATAGTCTAAAAAGATTCAGATAAGGGTAATCATTATGATGTAAACCGACACCTTTAAAATCATCGATAAAATCTTCTGTAAAGCGAAGGTATGAACCTTGACGACGCTTAGTCAACCCAGTTTCACCAATTGACCACCGTCGTACTCTAAAAAGATATTGGTTAAATAAGTCTTTTAAATTGACCTTTTCGTCTGTAACAATTTTTTCCCAATTTTCGATCAAATCTTCACTGATTTCAGAGGTATTTCTCAAATGATAGGCTTTAAGCAGGTCGTGTGGCTCTAAAGCTTTTCCCCGATTATTTTGAGAATCAAAAAGTTGGAAAGCTTCAGATAATCGATTATGTGGCATTGTAATAACAGCAATTTCACAATTTTTAAGAAGAAAGTCACAAACTTTTTGCGCCTTTTCATCATCTAGGTCAATCAGTATTTTCCACTCTTCAAAATTTTCCTTAGCATGTTGACACGAAACCACGTCAAATTTTTGATTCAGTAACTGCTGAGCACCGATGTAGTCATTCAACTTTCCTAAAGCCTGTAAAAATAATGCAACGGAGATAGTCCGCTGTTGTCCATCAACAATATCTAAAGTTTGTTTTTTATCATGTAAAATAAGAGAACCAACTTGATAAATGTCCTTTTTAGAGTCTATAACTTCTTTGACATCATAGAATAAGTGGCGAATGTGTTTACGTTGCCATTTATAAGGGCGTTGATAATTTGGGATATGGAGCCTATTGTCCTTCAAAAGTTCCTCTAACGTCATATGCCTCAAAGTAATATCAGTCATTCTACTTATTCTCCTATTTTTTCTCTACACTTGCATTCGGAATCATTTTCGCATGCATTTCCGCAGCTGTTTTATCGTAAAACGGTCCTGCAATCGTATTTCCAAATTGATCTACCACAATCCATTCTTGCATATACTTCCCTCCTTTCAATCAAGAGTTATAGTACTGATACAACCATTCTAATACACAGAGTGGACAAATAGTGTCCCATATATCTAATTTTTATAGTTTTCTTGCATATTTTTGAGAAAATGTTTCATATCTTCTACAAGTGAACTAGGAGAAAGTACAGTGAGGGCATCAGCCTGACTCAGCAACCAAGGTTTTAAGCCTGGTGTATCTTGACTTACAAATTCAATGATGTTGCCTTCGGAGTTGATTTCGATAATCTTTGCTGTCGGAAATTGATCCAAGACAATGGTCGGATCATAGCTAAATCTAACTCTTATGGTCAGTTCCCGTCCCATAAAAGAATCCAGGCGCTTATTCCGCACTTCGCCATCTCGAAACTTTTTGCCATAAGAAATAGCTGGCTTCTTCTCAGTCGAAAGTTTCCAGTCTAAAATCCTATCTAACTTTAAAGTCATATAGGATGAATGTTTTAGATTATAAGCTACAAGGTAAAAGTAATGACTATCGTAGTAGAGTGACACAGGAAAAACTGTGTGTTTCTTTTCTACATTGTAGGGAGATTGGTAGCGAATATCTAATACCAATTCCTTACGAATGGCCTCTGACCATTCCCAAATCTTATCAATTCTGTTTTGAGTATCTGAAAGCGGGGCATAGTTTAATAGTTCACTAGCGATGATGGTAGAAATTTCTTTCTGCTCATCTTTCGATACCAGAGCAAACAAGCTATCTAAAACAGCCTTATTTTCTTCCTTATTCAAAGCACGATTTTCTAGCAAAATCTTAGAAATGGTTAGAATTTCCTTTTTGTTAAAAAGAGACTTCCCTTTTAAAAAGCGAGTATGGTGCTTAGAATCATAGGTTAACTCTGCTGCAATCATCGGCTGACTTTCGATAAATCCTCCTAGTAGAGCAAAATCTCTCTGAATTGTCTTCTCACTAACTCCAAATTCATCTGCCAACTGTGACTTTTTCAGATATGATCCTGATTGCAAACGTAAAAATATGATTAGTAGTCTTTCTTGGTCGTTCATATAAGCCTCAATTCTAACAAGATTATACCACTCTTAACAAGTCAAATTCAATAAATTTCCTTGGTAGAGAATCTTGCTTAATGAGTCGTTTGAATTATCAAACTCGCAACCAGTTACCAGTAATTTTCCGCCTGTTTCTAGATAACTTTCCAAAATTCTTGCCAACTTCTTCTGAATCGCATCGGTACTATTATAAAATTCTTCAATATTTTCAATCATCACAACATCAAATTCTTCTAGAAAATGAACATTTTGTACTATTTCTATAGCCAGACTGACTCCGACTACTCTTTTCACTTTCCTATTCATCTCTCGATAGTAAAATTCTATGTGGTCAACAAAGCTCTTTCTGATGTGATCAACATCTGAAATAATGTATAAAAGTTGTCCGATATAGCTCTTTTGTGGGATTCCAAAAAAATCACTCACTTCCCGATTGATACTGTCAAAAGAGCTTCTCACCTTGGTATCCGAGTCCAAATTTCTGTATAGCAAATCGATAAATATTTCTAAAATTTCCATATCATTAAACACAGCGTTTTCGTTCAAACCATTGTTATTCATGTGCAATTCCTTTCTTCTATCCCTGTAATCCAAAACCTATTAACCGTTGAGTTGATTCCAACTCTGATAATTCTTGAATGGCGTCCTTAATATCAGCTTCTATTACGACATTCATCTCTGTTTCATCCAAATCCCTCTTACCTATCCTTTCCATTACCCGAGTCGCCTGTTGATACAAGATAGCTTCTATTAATTTACGAACATAGCGTCCATTACCAAAATATTCGGTTGTTCCAACTTTTGAAAAATGCGAACGCAATACCCTCTCACAACTAGATTCAATAGAATAGTCTTTTTTACTCAACATCATTCTAATACTGTTCAAAAAACAAAAACTAACGTATAATAGATTTATGAAACTTACTATCGAACAAACAAACGAATTAAAAACTTATTTGAAAGATAAAACCTATTCCCCATTTCATAGACGACTTCAAGTAATCCTGTTCAGAGCCGAAGGTCTCAGTTATAGAGAAATCACTAACCTTATCGGCTATTCAAAGTATACAATCTGGTCCTTACAAGGCAAGTATGAGCTTGGTGGGATTTCAGCTCTAGTAAGAGAAACGCGAGGTGGACGGAACCGTCAATATTTAACCCTTCAAGAAGAGGAAGCATTTCTAAAAGAACAGTTAACAGCTTCACTAAATGGCGAATTTGTGACCATAAACTCTCTCTACGAAACTTATCAGAAACGGGTTGGACACCCTACGACCAAGGAAGGATTCTATGCCCTTCTGAAACGCCATGGTTGGCGCAAAGTGACGCCAAGACCAGAACACCCTAAAAAAGCAGACGCCGAAACGATTCTAGCGTCTAAAAATAAAATCTTCATTCACGAAAATAGGAAAGCGCTTCAAGAATAGTCGTCGCTATCATAAAGTCAGACTAATGTATCAAGATGAGGCGGGTTTCGGTCGGATTAGTAAAATTGGAAAGGCCTGGGCACCAAAAGGGGTGAGACCGCATGTACATAGCCACTATATTCGTGAGTATCGCTATTGCTATGGTGCTATTGATGCCCATACAGGAGAGTCCTTCTTCATTATCGCTGGGGGTTGCAATACAGATTGGATGAATGTTTTTCTCAAACAACTATCTGAAGCTTATCCTGACGATTATATTTTATTAGTGATGGACAATGCCGTTTGGCATAAATCAAGTACCTTAGAGAAACCACATAATATTGGTTTTGAGTTTATTCCTCCCTATACTCCTGAAATGAATCCAATTGAACAAGTTTGGGCTGAGATTCGAAAGAGAGGGTTTAAGAATAAAGCTTTTAAAACACTAGATGATGTGATAAACAAGCTTCAAGAAGTGATACGAGAGTTAGATTGGTCTATTTTAAAACCAATTGTTAGTAGACGATGGTTAAAAAACACTTGATTGGTTTGTTTTTTGATTTTTGTTTAGTATTGTTTTTTGTATTCATTTGCTCGATATTATGCTATTCTATAAGTGAAATCTACAAGTGTTTGATATCGAACCTTCCTCCTCGCCTGTCTATCGGGTCGAATTGGACAGAGGTGGGATTGGATGTAGATTTCAACTTGCTTGGAAGGTATTTGATGACGGAAAAATAGACGACAAATATAACAGGCATCCGAAAAGCTGATTTTGTATCTATACTTTGTTTTTCGCTCTGGAATGATGACCTTAGAAGTGGTCATTTTGACGGCATTGTGAAAAGTGAGACGAGCGAATATTTCCTGAAGAATACCTTCCAGCTTTTTAGCGTGAAAACTCACCAATCCAAGTGCATATTTCAAGTGACGAAAAGCGGTCTCTATGCCCCATCTACGGGCATAGAGGCTTTTTATATAGTCTACAGGCTTATCGCAATTGGTCACGATAGTCTCGTATTTATCAGGGGCTATTTCAAATCGAACCATGCGAAAAGAAAGGGAGTAAAACTCTGCTTCAGCTCCCCTTTCCCATTCTTTAGATAGAAAATCAAAGGTTTGATTACTGGGAATAAACTTGTATTGATTCCTATCTTTCAGGAGTTCTCTGGTCTCCTTATTGTGTCGGCGGGTTAATTTCAAGGTAAAGGATTCGGCGAAGGTTTCCGTAGAAGGCAGATCCAAACTTTGCTTCATACTGCTTTTCCCATCTCGAATCCGAAATTAGATAGAACCAGCCTTTTTCTTGACAATGTGCCATCAGATTATAAGATTCGTACCCCCTATCGGCCACAATGAGTGCTTGTTCGAAAGGGAGAATTCTCCATCATATCAATCAGAGCCTTCCGTTCATCAACATCTCGTCTCTTTTGAACCAAGGCATCACAATAGAGCTCGCTTTCCAAGTCGAAGAGGGCATTTAAGTGCAGGAGATTATAGGCTTTTTCACCTGATTTTGAAGGAAAATGAGAGGTTGTGTCCTCAGGAATGACTGGAATATGGATATCTGATCCATCTACAGCCAGAATAGGGCATTCTGTTTTTGGAAGAACAGCCTGTGTAAAATTTTTGAAGAGATCTTGAAAGGCTTGGTGCTTAATTTTATACCGATTTTGAACAAAAGCAACTTTAGAAATTGGAAAATTTTGATTGATGAGTTCTTTTGATAGCGTTTGACCGCCCATGTTTAGTATAGCGGAAACCATTTGTTGGAAGGAACTTTTTCTGGAACGGGTAAAGTCTTTATCTGGTTCGACGACATAAGAAGAACTGTCGGATGAGAGTTGTGAGATGCAAGATTCTAGGACTGTTTGAATAGACTGAACCATAGGAAAACTCCTTTTTGATTTTAGTCTATCACTTTATCGAAAAATAAAAAGACCCTATCCAATAAAAATTGGAGCAGGAGTCTTAGCTTAATGACATTGTCTCCGCGGGGTCTTGCAGACGGCTAAGCCAAAAATAAGAAAACAAATAACGCACCAAAAATGGTGCGTCGTTCGTTTTTGTGTTATAATGAAAGCAAATATGAGGAGGTCTTTATCTATGATTGGAGACAATATAAAATCACTACGCCAGACACACGATTTAACACAACCAGAATTTGCTAAAATGGTCGGGATTTCACGCAATAGCCTGAGTCGTTATGAAAATGGAACCAGCACCGTTTCAACAGAACTCATTGATCGCATTTGTCAGAAATTTAACGTTTCTTATGTCGATATTGTAGGGGAGGATAAGATGCTAACACCTGTTGAAGATTACCAATTGACTTTAAAAGTAGAAGTGATTAAAGAACGTGGAGCAGCCATTTTATCACAGCTTTATAGATACCAGGATAGTCAGGATATTGCTTTTGATGATGAATCCAACCCTTGGATTCTCATGAGTGATGATTTGGCTGAATTGATCAATACGAAAATTTACCTTGTCGATACTTTCGATGAGATCGAGCGTTACAATGGCTACTTAGACGGTATCGAGCGGATGTTGGACATGGTGTATCATCGGGTGGTGGCTTAATGAGGTTGGAAGAATTTAGTGAGGTTGCATTTCAGAAGGCCTTGCAGCGAACCATTCGGGCTTTAACCCGAGGAAAGACGATTTCAAATCAACCGAAAGCCATTTTACTTGGTGGACAAAGCGGAGCTGGTAAGACGACTATTCATCGTATCAAGCAAAAAGAATTTCAAGGTAATATCATTATCATCGATGGTGACAGCTACCGTTCTCAGCATCCCAATTACTTAGCCCTGCAAGAAAAGTATGGCAAGGACAGCGTGGACTATACCAAGGGATTTGCAGGAAAAATGGTAGAGCATCTGGTTGACGAACTCAGCACGCGGGGTTATCATTTGCTGATTGAGGGAACCTTACGAACCACTCAAGTTCCTCGTCAGACTGCTCAATTATTAGCTTCTAAAGGTTACCAAGTTTCTTTAGCTGTTATTGGTACCAAACCAGAACTGTCCTATCTCAGCACCTTAATTCGTTACGAAGAACTTTATGCCATCGATCCCAATCAGGCCAGGGCAACACCAAAAGAACACCATGATGGGATTGTTGAGAACTTGGTTGATAACCTAAGTGAGTTAGAAAGAGAGCAACTCTTTGACCAGATTCAGATTTATCTGAGAGATCGAACTTGTATCTACGATTCTGAAACCGATAAAGGTTCCGCTGCAGAAGTGTTACAAGAATGCCTCTTTGGAAAATGGAGTAAAGTCGAGGAAGAGATGTGGAAGATGGGACAAGAGCGGTTAAGAGAGATTTCAGTAATAAAAGAAAATTTGTAGGAGATATGATATGTATTTAAAAGTTTGTCAATAAAAAATTATAGAAAATATAGCGAAGACGTTCAGACTATTAACTTTGCTCATAGTAAATGGCCAGATAGGTCAGGTACTGAAACGGAAACAGAGTCGGAAAAGATAAGTATAACAGAAAAATATATATCAAAAAGTTCATCATTAATCGTAGGAAAAAATAATTCTGGTAAAAGTACAATTGTCAAATTATTAAACACACTACAAAATACCAAGTCAGGTAGTAGAAATGTTTTCAAGTATACAGATTTTAATTTAATACTCAACAAAAATCAAAATCAAACCAATCAAGTGTTTTTTAACCATCGTCTACTAACAATTGGTTTTAAAATAGACCAATCTAACTCTCGTATCACTTCTTGAAGCTTGTTTATCACATCATCTAGTGTTTTAAAAGCTTTATTCTTAAACCCTCTCTTTCGAATCTCAGCCCAAACTTGTTCAATTGGATTCATTTCAGGAGTATAGGGAGGAATAAACTCAAAACCAATATTATGTGGTTTCTCTAAGGTACTTGATTTATGCCAAACGGCATTGTCCATCACTAATAAAATATAATCGTCAGGATAAGCTTCAGATAGTTGTTTGAGAAAAACATTCATCCAATCTGTATTGCAACCCCCAGCGATAATGAAGAAGGACTCTCCTGTATGGGCATCAATAGCACCATAGCAATAGCGATACTCACGAATATAGTGGCTATGTACATGCGGTCTCACCCCTTTTGGTGCCCAGGCCTTTCCAATTTTACTAATCCGACCGAAACCCGCCTCATCTTGATACATTAGTCTGACTTTATGATAGCGACGACTATTCTTGAAGCGCTTTCCTATTTTCGTGAATGAAGATTTTATTTTTAGACGCTAGAATCGTTTCGGCGTCTGCTTTTTTAGGGTGTTCTGGTCTTGGCGTCACTTTGCGCCAACCATGGCGTTTCAGAAGGGCATAGAATCCTTCCTTGGTCGTAGGGTGTCCAACCCGTTTCTGATAAGTTTCGTAGAGAGAGTTTATGGTCACAAATTCGCCATTTAGTGAAGCTGTTAACTGTTCTTTTAGAAATGCTTCCTCTTCTTGAAGGGTTAAATATTGACGGTTCCGTCCACCTCGCGTTTCTCTTACTAGAGCTGAAATCCCACCAAGCTCATACTTGCCTTGTAAGGACCAGATTGTATACTTTGAATAGCCGATAAGGTTAGCGATTTCTCTATAACTGAGACCTTCGGCTCTGAACAGGATTACTTGAAGTCGTCTATGAAATGGGGAATAGGTTTTATCTTTCAAATAAGTTTTTAATTCGTTTGTTTGTTCGATAGTAAGTTTCATAAATCTATTATACGTTAGTTTTTGTTTTTTGAACAGTATTAACACAGTCAAAATCTCTACATTTTGTAAATCGAACAGAAGTCCGGACATTTCTTGTTTCATTACGACACCTTCCGATGATGAACCATGTCTAACATCCGCTCAATACCGTCTAAGTAGCCATTGTAACGCTCGATCTCATCGAAAGTATCGGCAAGGTAGATTTTCTAATTCAGCCAAATTATCACTCATCAGCATCCAAGGATTGGATTCATCATCAAAAGCAATATCTTGACTATCCTGGTATCTATAAATGTGGGCGATGATAGAGGCTGAACCCCAGCTGTGTACCAAAGGTGCCTTAGGAACGGGGGCCTTGATAATCTTATCGCTCAGATTCTTCTGACTACATGCCTGACACTTGTATGCGTGTTGAACATGGTCAATCCGCTTTAATTGTGCGGGAATGAAGACCAACTCTTGTCGTTGAACAGTTGAGCCAATCTCCTTCAACTGACCATGACAGTCTGGACAGGTACAATCTTCGCCCTGCAATTCGTGATGAACAATCTCTGGAGTGAACTGACTAAAAATAGCCTGACGAACTCCCTTAGCTTTCTTGCGTTTATAGGTGATGGTCTCTGTTTCAACTGGGTAAGTCAGCTTCTTCTTCAGGGAGACTTGCCTCACTAAATAAGCTCAGCTGACCTGGTTGATACACAACTTTCTCTGATGATTTTCCGTAGAGTTTCTGTCTCAGATAATCAACCTGCTCACGAAGGAGGGTTAGCTGTAAGCGCCCAATAACAAGGTATATTGAAAAGGCTCCAAAGTCCTGTCGACTCTGGAACCTTTTTCTATTTACAAGCTCTCTTAATATTTTTATCCCATGGCAAATAGGCTTCTAAAACCTCCTTTTTTGCGAGCGACTCCTCATTAGGTAAGTGTTCTAGAAGATAGGTCATATATTTTTCTGCATCAAGTCCGTGTCGCTTAGCTGTTTCTAAAAGACTCAAAATGACAGCTGTCGACTTGGCTCCCTCAAAGCTCTGAGAAAAAAGCCAATTTTTTCTGCCCATCACCAAGGTCTTCATAGCCCTCTCAGCCATATTGTTGGACAGGACTAGGTCACCGTCCGAGAGAACGGCTCGGAAGGTGGTTTCGTATTTGAGGCTATACTCTATTGCAGTACCCAATTTGGAAGCTGGCAAGACAGCCTGTTCACGGCACCAATCAAAGAACTCGTCCATCAAGGGAGTTAACTCTGTCTGCCGTTTATGTAGCCGTTCCTCAGTAGACAGGTCAGCCCAGTCACTCTCCAAGGCAAACAGGCGGTCGCAATAGGCTAATCCCTTGGCTCCTAAAGAAGTATTATCTGTCTTCTTAGGAGTCGCCTCAAAAAATTTTCGTCTAACATGAGCCCAACAGCCAACGAGCTGAGCCTTGTCTAATTGACGATAAGCACTCCACATGTCACAATGAACGTAGCCCGCATAGTCCCCAAGAAACTCCTCCACAACTAAGCCGCTCCGTCGTTTGTCATGATGATAGAGGGTAATTCCATTTTTCTCATGTTTCCCAGACAAGAAAGTCCAGTAGTAGGTCAACTGGCTATCATTTTCTAAGACCTTGTAGGAAGTCTCATCCGCATGAAGAATAGGCTGCTCCAACAATTTCTCGTGCAACAGGTTATAAATCGGCTCGAAATAATACTGACTAGACTTGATGTGCCAGTTGGCTATTTCCTTCCGACTGATGGGCAGGCCAAGTTTATGCCAGTCCTCTTCCTGACGGTAATTGGGTACCTTCAGATTGAATTTCTGGTGAATGGTGTGAGCGATGATAGAGGCTGAACCCAAGCTGTGTGCCAAAGGTGCCTTAGGAACAGGAGCCTTGATAATCTTATCGCTTAGATTCTTCTGACTACATGCCTGACACTTGTATGCGTGTTGAACATGGTCAATCCGCTTTAATTGTGCAGGAATGAAGACCAACTCTTGTCGTTGAACAGTTGAGCCAATCTCTTTCAGCTGACCATGACAGTCTGGACAAGTGCAGTCTTCGCCCTGCAATTCGTGATGCACAATCTCTGGAGTGAACTGGCTGAAAATAGCCTGACGAACTCCCTTAGCTTTCTTGCGTTTATAGGTGATGGTCTCCGTTTCAACTGGGTAAGTCAGCTTCTTCTTCAGGGAGACTTTCCTCCCCAAACAAGCTCAGCTGACCTGGTTGATATACGACCTTCTCTGATGATTTTCCGTAGAGTTTCTGTCTCAGATAGTCAACCTGTTCTCGAAGGAGAGTGAGTTCATTAGCCATCATCTCTATCGTTTTTGACTGTGTTTCAATAATTTTTTCTAGTGATGACATAACCAATCTCCTTCTTTTTATCTCATTATACACAAAGAAAAGCCATGATTTCAATAGAAATCACGACTTTTTGAAACATTTATTTTTGGAATGATAGAAAATCCTTTCATGAGCCAGTCGACTTGCTCGGAAGTTAGAGCCTTGACCTCTTCTTCATTGTTTGGCCAGGTCAATTTCCCATTTTCAAAACGTTTATACAATAACCAAAATCCCTGTCCATCCCAATAAAGAGCTTTGAACCGGTCTTTTCGACCTCCGCAGAAGAGATAGACCTGACCGGAGAAGGGATCCAGGTTGAACTGACTTTTGATAAGATAGGCCAGGGAATCAATTCCCTGACGCATATCTGTTTTTCCACAGACCAAGTAAACTTGACCTAAATCACTGAGTTGGATGGTCATAGAACAGTACCTTATCTAAGATTGTTTCTAGTGTTTCTTGATTGATAGTGTGAAAGACTGTGAGCTCCACTTTTCCGAGACGAATTTTCATCATAATATCGTTTCTGCCTCGCTTCTCAAAGCGGCGAGATTGGGGAACAGTCAATGGAATGATGGGGTGTGACATAATAAATCCTCCAGTTTTGTTTTTCTAACAGTATACTGGAGGAGGGAGTGGGTGGATAGATACCTTGTTATTGGGCGGTTACAACGAAATCACTCGTTTTCTAAAATCTAAATCGTATGCCATAACTTTAGTATACCATAATTACTGATTTAAAACTGATTAACTATATAACAGTATACAGGAGGAGGGAGTGATTAGATAGATACCCTGTTATGGGGCGGTTACGGTAAACGACCAATGCTCTTTGATAAAGAAAGAGAGAACGAAGTCCGTCCTCTCTAGGCGTTAGCTTTTCATCTACCCACTACAGTTGACAAAGAGCCTACTTTTTGTCTCTCCCAACAGAGATTTCCTCACCACTAATCTTAGTATGCTTTGGAAAATAGTTAATTTTCTCTTTTTTTACGAATCGCGATTCCTAATAAGGCTAGGCCAGACACACCCAAGATGCTAGATAAACCAATATTGTCACCAGTGTTAGGAAGAACTGATTTTTTCTTAGCTGCTGCTTTCTCAGCACTTGTAGTTGTGTTGATTGCGGCAATCGCTGATTTGCCAGCTTCAAGAGTTTTGGCTACACCTGAAGCATCTGTTGCGGCGGCAATAGCCTTATCTGCATCAGCTTTGGCTTTATCCAATTCTGCTTGTTTCGCTGCTTTTTCGTCAGCTGTAAGGACAGAATTTTCAATTTCTGCTTTCTTAGCATTGTAAGCATCTTCCAAGTCTTGCTTAGCAGCTGCTTTCTCAGCACTAGCTGTTGTGTCAATAGCTGCAATGGCTGTTTTGCCTGCTTCAAGTGCTGTATCTACACCTGCATTATCTGCTGCTGTGTCAATAGCATTTTCAGCAGCTTCTTTAGCTTTATCCAGTTCTGCTAGTTTGGTTGCTTTTTCTTCTCCAGTTAGGGATGAGCTTGTAATCTCAGTTTCCTTAGCAGAGTATGCCTCTTCAAGCTGTTGTCTAGCAGCAATCTTCTTATCACTTATAATCGTTCCAATCGCTTCGATATCCGCTTTACCCTCATTAAGTGCTGTATCTACACCTGAATCATCTGTTGCGGCGTCGATGGATTTAGTGGCATCCTCTTTAGCTTTATCCAATTCTGCTTGTTTAGCAGCCTTTTCTTCAGCTGTCAAACCTGAATTGGTAATGGCATCTTTCTTAGCGTTGTAGGCTTCTTCCAAGTCTTGCTTAGCGGCGGCTTTCTTAGGACTCACAGAAGTGTCAATAGCTGCGATGGCTGTTTTGCCTGCTTCAAGAGCTTTGGCTACACCTGCATTATCTGTTGCGGCATCAATAGCTTTATCTGCATCCTCTTTGGCTTTATCCAATTCTGCTTGTTTTGCGGCTTTTTCTTCAGCTGTAAGGGCAGAATTTTCAATTTCTGCTTTCTTAGCGTTGTAGGCTTCTTCAAGAGCTTGCTTAGCGGCTACTTTCTCAGCACTTGTAGTTGTATTGATTGCGTCAATCGCTGATTTGCCAGCTTCAAGAGCTTTAGCTACGCCTGCATCATCAGTTGCTGCATCAATAGCCTTATCTGCGTCAGCTTTAGCTTTATCCAATTCTGCTTGTTTTGCGGCTTTTTCTTCAGCTGTAAGGGCAGGATTTTCAATTTCTGCTTTCTTAGCGTTGTAGGCTTCTTCAAGAGCTTCCTTAGCGGCTACTTTCTCAGCACTTGTAGTTGTATTGATTGCGTCAATCGCTGATTTGCCAGCTTCAAGAGCTTCCTTAGCGGCTGCTTTCTCAGCACTTGTAGTTGTATTGATTGCGTCAATCGCTGATTTACCAGCTTCAAGAGCTTTAGCTACGCCTGCATCATCAGTTGCGGCATCAATAGCCTTATCTGCGTCAGCTTTAGCTTTATCCAATTCTGCTTGTTTTGTGGCTTTTTCTTCAGCTGTAAGGGCAGAATTTTCAATTTCTGCTTTCTTAGCGTTGTAGGCTTCTTCAAGAGCTTCCTTAGCGGCTGCTTTCTCAGCACTTGTAGTTGTATTGATTGCGTCAATCGCTGATTTACCAGCTTCAAGAGCTTTAGCTACGCCTGCATTATCTGTTGCGGCGTCAATCGCTTTATCTGCGTCAGCTTTGGCTTTATCCAATTCTGCTTGTTTAGCAGCCTTTTCTTCAGCTGTCAAACCTGAATTGGTAATGGCAGCTTTCTTAGCGTTGTAAGCTGCTTCCAAGTCTTGCTTAGCGGCGGCTTTCTTAGGACTCACAGAAGTGTCAATAGCTGCGATGGCTGTTTTGCCTGCTTCAAGAGCTTTGGCTACACCTGAAGCATCTGTTGCGGCGTCGATGGATTTAGTGGCATCCTCTTTAGCTTTATCCAATTCTGCTTGTTTAGCAGCCTTTTCTTCAGCTGTCAAACCTGAATTGGTAATGGCAGCTTTCTTAGCGTTGTAAGCTGCTTCCAAGTCTTGCTTAGCGGCGGCTTTCTTAGGACTCACAGAAGTGTCAATAGCTGCGATGGCTGTTTTGCCTGCTTCAAGAGCTTTGGCTACACCTGAAGCATCTGTTGCGGCGTCAATAGCCTTATCTGCATCTTCTTTGGCTTTATCCAATTCTGCTTGTTTAGTAGCCTTTTCTTCAGCTGTCAAACCTGAATTGGTAATGGCAGCTTTCTTAGCGTTGTAAGCTTCTTCTAAGTCTTTCTTAGCATCTGCTTTCTTAGCACTTGCAGTAGTGTCGATGGCTCCAATAGTTGCCTTACCGTCTGCAAGAGCTGTATCTACGCCTGCTTTATCTGTCGCAGCGTCGATAGCTTTATCTGCGTCTGCTTTAGCTTTATCCAATCCAGCTTGTTTCGCTGCTTTTTCTTCAGCTGTAAGTGCAGAATTTTCGATTTCAGCTTTCTTAGCGTTGTAAGCTTCTTCTAAGTCTTTCTTAGCATCTGCTTTAGCAGTACTACTTGTAGTGTCAATGGAATCAATTGCTGACTTACCGTCTTCAAGAGCCTTGTCTACACCGGCATTATTTGTTGCAGTGTCGATAGCATTTTCAGCGGCTGCTTTGGCTTTATCCAACTCAGCTAGTTTAGCGGCTTTTTCTTCTCCAGTTAATGATGAATTTGTAATCTCAGCTTCCTTAGCAGCGTACGCCTCATCAAGCTGTTGTCTAGCATCAGTCTTCTTCTCACTTATAAGCGTTTCAATCGCTTCAATATCAGCTTTACCTTTATTTAATGCTGTATCTACATCTGCATCTGTTGTTGCTGCATCAATTGCATTGATGGCATCTTCCTTGACTTTATCCAATTCAGCTTGTTTTACTACTTTTTCTTCAGCAGTAAGAGCTGAATTGTCAATTTCAGCTTTCTTAGCATTGTAAGTTTCTTCTAAGTCCTTCTTAGCCACTTCCTTCTTAGCACTTGTAGTTGCATCAATACCTGCAATAGCTACTTTACCGTCAGTTACCGCTTTGGCTAGTTCATCGTTAGTAGTAGCAGCGTCAATAGCTGTGCGGGCTGCAGTTTTAGCTTCTTCTACTTTTTGTATTTTCTCAGCTTTTTCCTCAGCTGTAAGGTTTGACGCATTGATTTCAGCAACCTTCTCTGTTGCCACTTTATCAATATCGGCTTTGGCAAGGTTTCTAACAGCGTCTTTATCTTCAGAGATAAGTTCTGTAGCTGGAACTGTCACAACAGTGCCGTCGTTGTAAGTCACTGTAGCTTCACCTGCGTCAGACACCGTAATGCTCTGAATGAGGTTAGCACTATCTGGATTTGCATTGGAAATCGCTTGTTTTAAACTATCCTTCTCGGTCTCTGTTAGTTTATTAGTGTCAAAGACGGCGGTCTTGTCTGTTGGATGTGCAAGATATAATGCATTGTATGTTTCTTCGGTTGTAATAGAGCCACTCTTAGGTAGGGCTGTGCCAGCAGTTGTCTGCCAACGAACAAAGGTATTCCCCGCAAGAGTTGCAGTTTCAATCTTCTCTGTAAATTTTTTATTATTAAAATCAATAGAGTAAAGATTGTTACTTACAGCAACCATTTTCGAAGTTTTTTTGCTTTTGATGAGTTGACCTTGACCTGCATCAAAGGTGATAAAAACCCATTTATCTTGTTCATCTGCTCCATATTGTGCGAGATAACTTGCTTTAGTCCCATCGCCTCTTACATCTTCAACTTCATAAACTACATTTGGATACAAGTTTATATCAGAGACCAAGCTGTCTTTGTATTTCTCACGAGAAAAAGCGACATTTGCTTTATATTCACCACTATTCACGGCCCAACCAACAACAGTATCACCTTCATCTGTTTTTACAGTAGGCCATTGCCAAGCAGGGTCATTTAGAAGTGTTTCCCATGTTACATCATTTTTAGCAAAAATTCTTACTGAATCGCCACTTTGACTTCCTAATGTTAAGCCCTTAGCCCACTGTGATTTATTAAATGTTATAGTCACATACCCCTGTGGAGCAGTATCACTTACAGAACTTGGATTTTTAATAATCGCTGTGTATGTAGACTCAATAGCCGCTTTACCATTTTTAAGAGCCCCTTCAACAGCCGAATCTGTTTTTGCATCATCAACTGCTTTTATAGCATTTTCCTTAGCAGTAGTCAAGTCAGCTTGTTTAATAGCCTTTTCTTCAGCTGTAAGTGCAGAATTTTCAATTTCTGCTTTCTCAGCATTGTAGGCTTCTTCAAGTGCTTGCTTAGCTTTTGTTTTTATAGTATTAGTTGTGCTAACTGCTTTAATCGCTGCTGTACCATCCGAAATAGCCTTAGTTAAGTCTTCAGTAGTAGCAGCTTTATCAATTGCATTATTAGCTCGGTCGTTTGCATCTCGAACTTCCGTCAGTCTGGCTATTTTCTCTTCTTCAGTGAGATTTGAGGCCTCGATGTCATCACTCTTTTCCGTTGCCTCTTTTTCAATTTCTGCTTTGGCATTGCTTCTAGCAGTATCCTTGTCTTCGTTGGTGAGAGTTGCGGATGGAACTTTAACTACGGTATCATCATTAAATGTTACAGTAGCTTCACCTGTATCGGATATGTCAATCGCTTTGATGACTTGCGGAACCCCTGTACTTAAATCAGGGTTTGCATCTAATATATTTTTCTTGACCTGTTCTTTCTCGGAATCTGTTAACTTTTTACTATCAAATACAGCTACCTGGTTTTGTGGATGCGCAAGATACAGTGCCTCATAGGTTGTGTCAGTTGTGATTGGACCACTCTTAGGTAACACTACCCCATCCCGTGTTTGCCAACGCACAAAGGTATGCCCCGCAAGAGTAGGCGACTCAACTTTTTCTTTAAACTTTGCATTACTAAAATCAATAGAATAGAGATTCTTGCTCACAGCTACCATTTTAGATGTTTTTGATCCACTGAGTTGACCTTGACCAGCATCAAACTTGATAAAAATCCATTTTTCTTGCTCATCTGGACCATACTGTGTTAGATAGTCTTCTTTAGTCCCTTTTCCTCCTACAGGTTCAACTTCAAAAACTACGTTTGGAGACAAGTTTGTATTTTTGACAACAGTATCCTTATAATTTTCAAGTGAAAAAGCATTTCCTGAGTTATATGGTTTCCCGTAACCGATATTCACAGCCCAACCAACAACCGTGTCGCCTGCATTTGTAATTACAGTAGGCCACTGCCAAGATGAATCTTTTAGAAGTGTTCCCCATGTTACATTATTCTTGACAAATATTCTTACCGAGTTGCCACTTTGATTACCTAATTTTAACCCATTATCCCACGGCGTTTTATTAAATGTTACAGTTACGTAGCCCGAAGGTGCTGGTTCCGACGCAGAACTTGGGATTATCATAATTGGCTCGGCAACGGGTTGGCTAGTCGAACCATCTCCTTGTGTTCCAGTATCTACTGAACGTGAGATTCCTACTGGTTGGCCACTTGCTGAACTTGTATCATTTGCAGACTGGTCATTCGCAGTTGAGTTTGTTGTATTACCAGTCTGAACTCCTGAGCTATTGACTCCTTGATTATCCCCTTGTGGCTGCATTGTTGAAGTTGTGCCATCGGAAGTTCCATCATTATTTACAATTTGCCCGTTTGAAGCTCCATCTCCATTGACTCCTGTTTCAGCGCTTACAATCGTTCCTGCACTAAGAACCAAGGTCGTACCTAACAGAACACTTGCAGCACCAATATGATATTTACGGATAGAGAAACGCTGGCGCACTCCATACCAATCAAATGATTTCTTTTTCGAACGATTCATATCGTCACTCCTTTTGAATAAATATTACCAGAGAAAAAATGAAGCGTTCAAAAAATCAGTTTTCCCTAGTTTCAAGCCACCAAGACTCTGAGTTAATTATACCCCACCCCCCCCCGATTTTTCAAGTATTTTATAGTTCTTTAGTTTCTATGCAGTATGTGCTATACTATACTTATGAAAAGTTACGGAATAGATTTTAGAAAACGAGTTATTGATTATGTAGAGGCTGGTCATTCCAAAAAAGAAACGTGTCAGTTATTTGGGATTAGCACTAATACACTGTATCTTTGGGAGAAACAACTCAAAGAACTTGGTCATTTGGAGCGTCAAAAAAGGAAACCAAGCCCTCGCAAATTGCCATTGGATAAGTTAGAAGCCTTTGTTAACCAACATCCAGATGCTTTTTTAAGGGAAATAACAGAGCATTTTGACTGTAGTATTCCCTCCGTTTGGGCAGCCTTAAAAAAACTGAACATTACTTTAAAAAAAGACGACAACCTATAAAGAACAAGCCAGCGACAAGGTTAGATGCTACTTAGATGTTCTAGAGTGTTTTCCTAATACCCCAATTGTCTATATTGATGAGACTGGCATTGACACCTATCTTTATCGTCACAAAGCTAGAGCTGTACGCGGTCAAAAAGTCTATGACAAGGTTAGTGGACGTCGCTTTGAAAGGCTCTCTGTTGTCGCAGGGCAAATTGGTTCCCAAATTGTAGCACCATTGTTGTATCACGGAACAATGACAGCACATCTTTTTATGACATGGTTTCAAAAGGAACTATTACTGTGCTTATCAGAGCCACATCTGATTATTATGGATAATGCCACCTTTCATCCTAAAAAGCACCTTGATGAGTGTTCCATAGCTAGCGGGCATTACTTTCTTCCCTTACCACCTTATTCTCCTGAACTCAATCCCATCGAACAGTTTTGGGCTACTCTAAAAAGAAAGGTGACTGAATTGTTAAGAACAGGTCGTTCTGTTCAGTCTGCCTTAGAATACTATTTAAAAACTAAATAACTATAGTACAATTCTTCACGCCATACGCATAAAAAAATTCGACCCTTCTTTGTAGTTGTAGCAAATAATCCTAAAGAGGAAAGCAAACCTTATTATATACATATATAAGAGGATTCTGAATGGACAATGACTATATCACAATAAGTGCGGGAAAATAAAAAGCTATCGGTAGCACAACCGATAACCTCTGAGGAATACTTATACTCAATGAAAATAAAAAAAGAGGAGGACTGACGCATCAGACCCTCCCAGACGTGACTAGCACAGCCAACACGATACAACAATAACACCACTAATTTCATATTTCGTCAATAAAAATAAAGAAGAGGCTGGGCAAAAAGTCCAGCCACGCTTCCAGAGTTCGTGTCAACATCTCAGCGCAGTGGTTGATTGGGTTTAACAGTCTGGTGGAGTGAAACAGTTCGGGGAACTGTTTCAGCTGGTCACCTTAAAACTAGAAAGTGACCATAGAAGCCGAGCCAACTGCTTGGAAGTGAGACGAGCTCTTTTTAACCTAATCGAATTCTTTCCCACTCCCTAGATGTTAGCTGACATCAACCCACTACAGTTGACAAAGAGCCAACAAAAGCCGCTAGAAATCAACTTTCTAACGACTTTTTCTAACTAACTTCTGTCTCATTTTAAGGATTGAAGATAGAAGTTCTGAAATCATCTGTTGAACGCAAGTAGGCACTATATACCTTTTGTTTCAACTTATGTACCCAACTATTATTTACATTAGAAGTGGACTGTGCCAAGCGTTTCGAATCTTCTTCAATAGCAGCAGCCATCAATCTTTCCAAATCTTGATAAGATGCAATGGTGACTGTCTTGGTTGAATTTGATTTGCCCAATTCATACTCGATGGTAATAGGCTTCAACTTCGGTAATTGATCGATACGCTCTTGGTACATAGCTTGTTTAAAGTGATTCCATGTTGTATAAGTACCGCCAAAAACTTCTTGTAACACTAGCGTATCAGAAACAACCTTTCCTGGTCCTTTTGACGCCAATTGGTTAGATACATAAGGAATAAATCCTTTATCATACCCTTTGGCTGCCCATAGCTCATAAGCCATGCGTTTGAACATAATATCTCCAGGAGCACCATTTGGATTGTCAAGTGCTGAATAGATTGGAGATAGCATGCTCACTGTATCATAATAATTACGTTTGAAGTTTCCAGAATCCATATAGGATCGACGATTGATAATACTTTCTGTTATTAAACTATCAAAGGTAGTCAATCGAGCTACTTCTTCATCTGTTAAGTGACGGACACTATTTCCAGCATGAACACCTTCATAATAGTTTTCTATCTTTCTAAACCATGCTTTCTTGACATTTTTGTTTTGTTTAACAAGAGCATTGCCTTCTAGGTAATCAAGAACATAGATCAGATCCAACATCCCTTTGACGTAGCCATCAATGCTCTCTTTATCTGTGAAACGTTGCACAGGATTATTTGTGTGCAGACGAATATTAGAATCTGCTTCTGTAAATTGAGTATTCAAGCCAAGAACTGTAGATTTACTGTCTCCTACGTTTTCCAACAAACCACGAGCAAAGAATTCAGCTCCCAAACCAGTACGACGTCCATGCCCGTAGAAATAGGCACTAGAATCCAAGTTATGAACCATTTCATGAGTATAAAGAGCAGCACCATACTGACTTAGGAGATTGACGGTTACAAAACTAGTCTCTTTACCAGTCGCATAAGCACCTAGCCCATTATTTCTGAACCATTTGTGTACCGGACCAAAGAAGTCCTGAATAGCCGCAGCTTGATCAGCTAATGATTTCCAACTCCACTGACCATCATCACCCTTCATTCCAAAACCATCTGTATTCATGACAGAGCGGAACATTTTCTCCTTGTGTTCAGCGCTAAGGTTCTTATACCAGAAATCCATATGATCACGCTGCCAAATAGCCGCTTGTTCAACTCTTTCACGCACCTTCTCTCTTAGTTCAGGATGATTTACGACATCTTCGTAGCGTGAGAAGGCACCGAATGAAATGGTATTCATGTTCGAGATGATATAGATTGTTTGCTCTGGCAAGGTCAATAATGGTAAGAGCATTTGCTGATAAGACCACGACGGATTCGTAATTTTATCATAGACTCCAACTGCATACTTGCTATGTTTGGTAGCAGTATTCTGTTTCTCAAGAACTTCTGGAATCAGAGACTTGCTTTCAACGATATAGGCTTTTGTATTATTCTTGAACCATTCATTATCAGAAACAGTTGGCAAGAACCGTTGGCGATAAGCCTCGACAAAATTGAAGACGGTTGACTGTCCAGTTTGCTTAGCAAGAATCGCAGCATAGGTTCTATGATTATTCTTTGGTCGTAGGGATTCATAACCAGACTTACCTAGTTCAATGATGATGTCTAAACTTGACGCATTGACATTTCCAAAGAAATCTTGCTTGTAGAGGGTTAAGTCTTTGGTGTTTAAGCTATCATAATTGATATTATACCAGCGATCGAGATAGGACAAACCAAGTAAGAAAGCTTCTTTATTTTCTTGAATCTTCTGCTCAAAGTGTTGTTCTACTCCTACACCTTGACCATTCAACGAAGAAGTCAATACCTTACGCAAATACGATGACAAGTCATTTTTTATAGCAGAAAAACTTGATTTGATATACAGGTCATTTATATCATTGGTAGTCTGCCAAGTAGCTTTAGCAGGAGGATTTAACACTTTGCGTAATTCTTCTGAATCGTAAGCAATAGGGCTCAGCACATCAACCAAACGATTGATCATGGATTCCCGTGCATTCAAGAAAACTTCTGGAGTATAAATCAAATCCAGCCCTGCAATAGTATATTCAGCAATATGATTATTCTCGAAATCACCTTTATAAGAAATAGTCTTATAGTCAATACTTCCATCTTCGTAATGGAGCATTAGTTTATTGATGCCCGTTTTTTCAGTAGGAAGATCCGCTACAATTGCAGTATCTTTCATAGGTACTACATCAACTAAACGCTTTGTATTCAATTTATCAGTTGCTGAAAGCTTGTTTCCATAATAAACAAGAAGTTCCTTATTATAAAATGGCAGGATTTTCTCCATGTTGGCATAGGCTATCGCATAGTCAGCTTTAGCATTCGGTACTTTTTGGTAATCAATGGAATAATGATTTAAGGTTTGAAGATTGGAGTCTTTTACAGTAGCTGTTACTCCTAGGGCTTCCGCCTTAACCTTAGCTTCACTTTCTGAAATTTGAACAGCCTTAGCGTCCGTTCCTGTACTATAAGCCTCTTTCAGCGCAACATTGGCGCTATGCAAGGAACCAACAACAGCTAAACTGCCATCTACATCTCCAATTACATTGTTGATACGACCATCAACCCAACCCTTTTGGTTTGTTCCGGCAATACTTCCTAATTGGGTCGTCGTTCCCTCATTGATAATGGAACCTGTTGCATAGGCATTCTGAAGATTGATTCCTCTCTCATTTTGGCCTCCAGTAATGCGACCTACTATACCACCTGCAACCTGATTGTTTTCCCCTTTAATTGTAATAGCAACCTCTGATTTAACCTTATCGATATACGAACCTGTACTAAATCCAGAAATTCCACCGACATAAGACTCACCTGTTCCATAAGAGGTAATTGTCCCTTTAAAGCTTGCGTTTGTTAATCGAGACTGACCATCCAACTTATAGACGATACCACCATAATTTCGCTGTCCTTTAATACTTCCTTCGACCGCAATATCTGTTAGTGTAGATTTCACTGCCTCATTCACTAACACACCTAAATCTGTATGCACAGCTGAATCAATTTGAGCATTTTTCACATCTAAGGAAGTGATGGTTGCCCCATCTGTTTTCTGGAATAATGCCGCTTTTTGATTGTAAATAGCAAATTTAGAACCATTATATTCACCTGTCAAGCTACCTTTGAAGGTCTCTGTGATATAAGCACGAACATCACCTACTGGCAACTCATCCGCATACAAATCCGTTCCGAGTTTGAAAGTACCTGATGGATTTGTCTTGATAGCATTTACCAAATCTGTGAAAGTGAAATAGGTATCGATTTCTTTGGTTGTTTTTGGAATGTAAAAGACTTTGTTATCGACATATTGTGAGCCATTATCTTCGACCAATTGTTCAAGAGAAGTCGTCACTTTATAAACAGCTTGCCCATCTTTTACATCATCACGAATAGCAGAAACAGGTAAATAAACTTCCTTAAATCGATCAGAAGTCACTTTGATAAATAATTCTGTCGGTTCTGCCGGCAATTCATCTAATGTTCTTGTTCCGATATACTTGCCATCTTTACGACGGTAAACAGTCACCGCATCAACATCCTTGATTTCGATTTTCTTATACTCCAAGACAAATGGACGAATGCTTTCTTGAATTGTTTCTTGATTTTGACCAGCTAACAAATAGTAAACTTTCGTTTTCAAGGTGTAATCTGTATAATAATCCAAGCCGGCGAGTGTCGTACTTGCATTCGGATCAGCAATCGCTATTTCCCGAACCAGTTCCTCTCCGCGATAAAGCTGTGCAACTGCACGATCGAAGTTTTGACTTGGATTTGTAAGTTGATAGCGTGCAGTGATCGATTTGTTTTCTATAGATTTTGTAAAATCAATAATTTCTATGGTTGGAGCAAGTTCTTCAACAGATTTCTTCGATCCACGTGCAATCACTTCATTAACTGGTTGCCGTGTAATTTCTTCTGTGTCTTCCTTAGCTTGCGCCTTCTTAGCACTTGTGCTTGTGTCGATTCCAGCAATGGCTGTTTTGCCGTCTGTTAGTGCTTTGTTTAGTTCATCAGAAGCATTAGCTTGGTCGATTGCGCTATCGGCTGCTGCCTGCGCATTATTTACTTCCTCTAACTTAGCTCTTTTCTCTTCTTCAGTGAGATTTGAGGCATTGATGGCATCTCTCTTTTCCGTTGCCTCTTTTTCAATATCAGCTTTGGCAAGACTTCTGGCCGTATTTTTATCTTCTTCAATGAGATTTGATGCTGGAACAGTAACTTCTGTGCCTCCAGTGTAATTTACAGTAGCTACACCAGTATCAGACACAGTAATACTCTCAATCAATCCAGTGCTATCTGGATTTGCATCGTAAATCGCTTGTTTTAAACGCTCCTTCTCAGTCTCAGTTAATTTCTGTTGATTAAACACAACGGTCTTCTGTTCGAGATGCGCAAGATACAGTGCCTCATAGGTTGTTTCAGTTGTGATTGTCCCACTCTTAGGTAAAACTACCCCATCCTGTGTTTGCCAACGCACAAAGGTATGCCCCGCAAGAGTAGGCGCTTCCACTTTCCCTTTAAACAAGTTATTACTAAAATCAATAGAGTAGAGACTATTGCTCACAGCTACCATTTTAGATTTTTTTGATCCTTTGAGTTGACCTTTACCAGCATTAAACGTGATAAATATCCATTTATCTTGTTCATCTGGACCATATTGTGCTAGATAGCCTTCTTTAGTCCCGTTTCCTCCTACATCTTCAACTTCATAAACTACGTTTGGATACAATTTTGTATTATTGACAGCAGTATTCCTATACTTTTCACGTGCAAAAGCATTTCCTGCGTTATATGCTTGCCCGTTACGGATATTTACAGCCCAACCAACAACCGTGTCGCCTGAAGCTGTTGTTACAGTCGGCCATTTCCAATCAGGGTCATTTAACAATGTTCCCCATGTCACATTCTCTTTGACAAATACTTTTACCGAATTGCCATTTTGAGTACCTAATGTAAAACCTTTAGTATATTGATTTCCTGCAAATGTTACAGTTACGTAGCCCTGAGGTGCTTTTTCCGACGCAGAACTTGGGATTTTAATAATTGGCTCGGCAACGGGTTGGCTAGTCGCACCATCTCCTTGTGTTCCAGTATCTGCTGAACGTGAGGTTCCTATTTGTAGCCCACTTGCTGAACCTGTATCACTTGCAGACTGGTCATTCGCAGTTGAGTTTGTTGTATTATCAGTCTGAACTCCTGAGCTATTGACTCCTTGATTATCCGCTTGTGGCTGCATTGTTGAATTCGTGCCATCGGATGTTCCAGCATCATTTACAGGTAAAATTTGCCCGTTTGAAGTTCCATCCCCATTGACTCCTGTTTCAGCGCTTACAATCGTTCCTGCACTAAGAACCAAGGTCATACCGAGCAAAACACTTGCAGCTCCAAAATGGTACTTACGAATAGAGAACTGCTGACGCATTCCATACCAATTAAATGATTTCTTTTTCGAACGATTCATATCGTTACTCCTTTTGAATAAATATTACCAGAGAAAAAATGAAGCGTTCAAAAAATCAGTTTTCCCTAGTTTCAAGTCACCAAGACTCTGAGTTAATTATACCCCACCCCCACCCGATTTTTCAAGTATTTTAGTACAATTCTTCACGCCATACGCATGAAAAGATTCTTCTCCACTTTTGTACCTGTAAATAACTGCTTTAAACTTGGTATCTACCTTTGTGCAACCACCTTATCCGCGATTTCCAAATAATTGTGGCAAATAATCCTACAGAGGAAAGCAAAATTTATTGTATACATATATAATAAATTTCTGAATGGACAATGACTATATCACAATATGTGCGGGAAAAGAAAAAGCTATCGGTAGCACAACCGATAACCTCCGAGGAATACTTATACTCAATGAAAATAAAAAAAGAGGAGGACTGACGGTAACCGCCCAATAACAAGGTATATTGAAAAAGGCTCCAACGTCCTGTCGACTCTGGAACCTTTTTCTATTTACACGCTCTCTTAATTTTTTCCTTCCATGGCAAATAAGCCTCCAGAACTTCTTTTTTGCGAGCGTCTCCTCATTTACTTCATGGTTGATAGATTGGAAGAATGCAACTTCCGCCTTTCCGAGACGAATTTTCATCAGAATATCGTTTCTGCCTTTCTTCTCAACGCGGCAAGATTAGGGAACAGCCAATGGTACGATGGGGGTGACGTAATAAATCCTCCAGTTTTGTTTTTCTAACAGTATACAGGAGGAGGGAGTGATTTGATAGGTACCTTGTTATTGGGCGGTTACAAAACTTCGCTCATCTGGGCGAAGTTTTTTGATTTATGATTTCCACAAACCGATGGGTAAATTGAGCAGTCATTCCCCAGATATTTCCTGGTAGATTTTCATAAAAGGGAACGGAGCGTTTGTGATGACTGAAAGGATAGTCAACCCCACCTCTCAAACGTTCAAAGGGAAAGTCACAATCTGGGACAATCTGTGAATCCAGTTGATAATAGACAGGAGCCGTTTTCAGCAAGGTTTCTAGTGGAACTGTAAAGAATCGAGCCACTTCATCATTGGGTTGAAGAGTCTGCCAGTCCAAGTGAAGTCGACCGACAAAACAGCGAATCGTCGAGCGGCCAAAAACTAGATAATCGATTTCCCCCAGCAACTCAATTTGTTCCTGTTGAATGTCAAGTTCTTCGATAACCTCACGAATGGCAGCTTCTTCTGCTGTCTCGCCTTCATCAATTCCGCCACCTGGGAAGGAAACTTCTCCTGGTTGAGAAATGGACTCGCTCCGAATCTCATATAAGACCTGCCACTGATTGTCTGACCAGACTAAGGGCAAGAAGACTGCTTAAGAACGTTTTTCACCCAATGGCTGGGGCTGATAGTCTTTCAATAGTGCCTGCAATTGATCAGTCATGGTAACTCCCTACTAACTAGTGATTTATGTTTATTTTAACGAATTTTGTGGCATCTGGCAAGAACTTTGTCTAGATAAAAAAACTGAGAAGTTTCCTTCCCAGTTCCTCATCTTATTTTCCTTTTAACATGCCCATAATGCCACGAGTCACCACGCGCCCAACTTCCCGTCCGACCTGGCTCATCAGGTTCTTGGTAAAGCGATCCATCATAGAGTCTGTTTTGCGACTGGCTGGCTGACTGGCTTTTTGTGCAGCTTTAGCCGACTCTTTTCCGATTTTTTCTAGCTTTATTGTAGCATAACTTTTAGGAAAATAGCAGAGCAGACAACTTTATATTGGATATGCCAAGAGAAAAAGAAAAACCCGGCGAAACGGGTTCTCTATATTATAGATACAAGAATTTGAATAGTGCAACAGCGGCGATTGATGCGATGATTGGAGCACATACACCAACCCAAGCATACCACCATTTAGAATCTGATTTGTTTTCACCTAGGACTGATTTTGGCAAGAGATGGTGAACGATACGTGGACCAAGGTCACGCGCTGGGTTCAGACCAGGACCTGTTGGACCACCGACTGCAGCAACAAGTGCCATAACAAGGAAACCAATGCCTAAGTGAGCAACTGCAATTGAACCTGAAGTATATGGAGCAGTCATTGTCTCAGCGACTGTTTTATCATAGCCTTGTTCAATCAATTTACCAACCAACTCTGAACCAAAGAAATGTTTGGTCAAAGCAAGGGCACCGAAGAACAATACAAATGAACCAGCGAACTCATTTAAGAAGCCATTAATAGTTGCAGCTTTACGACTTTCTTTTGTACCATTGTCAAGCGCGCTGATTGTTGAGAACGAACCAAGGATGTGATTTGGATTTTCAGTTTTCAAGAAGTAAGGTTTGTATACTGCTATAACCACTAACTGACCAAACATTGCACCTAACAATTGCGCAACAATGTATTGAGCAACGTGAGCCCAAGGGAAGAGACCTGAAACAGCCAAACCAAGTGTAAAGGCTGGGTTGATATGGTTACCAGAAACGTTACCAAACATCAATGCTGGCATCATAACTGCCAAACCATAGCCAATCGCAATGAGAATCCAACCAGAGTTGTTTCCTTTTGTGCCTTTTAAATCAACGTTTGCAACTGTACCATTACCAATGATAATAAGGAGTGCAGTCGCTAAAAATTCAGTGATATATTTCACTGTCCATGTAACATCCATATTTTTCTTATATTTCCTTTCAAAAGTTAAATTTTTTTGGACAACAACCATTTTATCAAGTATAATAAACAAAGTAAAGCCATTCGACAAAAAGAAAACGTTTACTCAAAAAAGTAGTAAATTCAGTAAGGAGATTAGGATGGGAGCTGACCAAGAGACATTAATGTATACACTTGAAAAGAGTATACAGAAAAAAGCAGATTTGTTTGAACACAGTTTTTCTGCCTACGCTGTACGATCGATACTAGCCAGTCTTTATTTAGGATTGGGGATTGTCATTTCTCTTTATACAGCAGACAAACTCAACCATGTCGCAGAAGGACTCGGGAAATTTAGCTATGGGTTGATGTTTGGTTGGGGGCTACTCATGATTTTATATATGAATGCCGAACTTGGAACATCCAACATGATGTATATGACAGTAGCCAGCCATCGAAAAACGATTCCTACTAAAACAGCCCTCAAGATGTTGGCAACCTGTATCCTTTTCAATTTTGTCGGTGCTGTCCTTGTTTGTTACTTGGTTTCATTGACACTGCCTTATCAGCACGTTGATGCTCACAGCTACCTATTTGAAGCAACGGTGGCCAAGCTTTCAAAGACACCTTTGACTCAATTTATTGAAGGAATTTTTGCTAATATTGTCGTGAATATCGGCGTATTTACCTTCTTACGCATCAAAGATGACGCTGGGCGTCTCATTTCCGTTATTTTCGTCATCTTTATTTTTGCTTTCTTGGGATATGAGCACGTCATTGCGAACTTTTCACTCTTCTCCCTGGCCTTTTTTGCAAATGGTGGACCAGTTGAGGGAATGACTCTATTAAGTGTATTAAGCAATTTCTTCTTTTCTGGATTAGGAAACTACGTGGGTGGCGGTCTCTTTATCGGACTTCTTTATAGTTGGTTGAATAATCAATCCAAACTTTATGTAGACTAACAAAACTACGGTTGGAATTCCAATCGTAGTTTTTTATTGTAAGATAATCTGCGCAACTATTGGACTAATCACCACATACATGATGCCTGTAATCCCAATAGCCAAACCAGCCATCGCTCCTTGCGTATGTCCATATTTTATCGCTGTACCCGTTCCAATGGCATGCCCTGTTCCTCCCAAAGCAAGACCAACAGCTACCGGGTCTTCAATTTTTAGTAGCTTTAAAAAGACTGGGCCAAGAACACTTGTCAGAATCCCTGTTGCAACAACGACTACAAGAGTAACTGTTGCTATTCCTTGCATTTTATCAGTAATACCAACAGCCATAGCAGTGGTGACAGATTTTGGAAAAAGAGAGATTGCTAGAAAAAAATCCATTCCAAACCATTTTGCAATTAGGGCAGTAAAGACAGTATTGACAATACAGGCAAGAAAAATTCCCAAAAGAATACTTCGAATGTGATGTTTCATTATACTGTTCAAAAAACAAAAACTAACGTATAATAGATTTATGAAACTTACTATCGAACAAACAAACGAATTAAAAACTTATTTGAAAGATAAAACCTATTCCCCATTTCATAGACGACTTCAAGTAATCCTGTTCAGAGCCGAAGGTCTCAGTTATAGAGAAATCACTAACCTTATCGGCTATTCAAAGTATACAATCTGGTCCTTACAAGGCAAGTATGAGCTTGGTGGGATTTCAGCTCTAGTAAGAGAAACGCGAGGTGGACGGAACCGTCAATATTTAACCCTTCAAGAAGAGGAAGCATTTCTAAAAGAACAGTTAACAGCTTCACTAAATGGCGAATTTGTGACCATAAACTCTCTCTACGAAACTTATCAGAAACGGGTTGGACACCCTACGACCAAGGAAGGATTCTATGCCCTTCTGAAACGCCATGGTTGGCGCAAAGTGACGCCAAGACCAGAACACCCTAAAAAAGCAGACGCCGAAACGATTCTAGCGTCTAAAAATAAAATCTTCATTCACGAAAATAGGAAAGCGCTTCAAGAATAGTCGTCGCTATCATAAAGTCAGACTAATGTATCAAGATGAGGCGGGTTTCGGTCGGATTAGTAAAATTGGAAAGGCCTGGGCACCAAAAGGGGTGAGACCGCATGTACATAGCCACTATATTCGTGAGTATCGCTATTGCTATGGTGCTATTGATGCCCATACAGGAGAGTCCTTCTTCATTATCGCTGGGGGTTGCAATACAGATTGGATGAATGTTTTTCTCAAACAACTATCTGAAGCTTATCCTGACGATTATATTTTATTAGTGATGGACAATGCCGTTTGGCATAAATCAAGTACCTTAGAGAAACCACATAATATTGGTTTTGAGTTTATTCCTCCCTATACTCCTGAAATGAATCCAATTGAACAAGTTTGGGCTGAGATTCGAAAGAGAGGGTTTAAGAATAAAGCTTTTAAAACACTAGATGATGTGATAAACAAGCTTCAAGAAGTGATACGAGAGTTAGATTGGTCTATTTTAAAACCAATTGTTAGTAGACGATGGTTAAAAAACACTTGATTGGTTTGATTTTGATTTTTGTTGAGTATAAAAATTTCATAGAGTTCATCCACGGAATAATCTTCAAAATGAATGATTTTTGAAATTCTAGATAGTAATCCCGGATTCGTATCTATAAAATTGTGCATCAAATCTTTATAACCGGCAAAAATAACAACTATCTCATTGCGACGATTTTCCATTTCTTGAATAATGGTGGGTATAGCTTCATTGGCAAAATCTCTTTCACTCTGTGGAATCAGACTGTAAGCTTCATCGATAAACAGTACACCACCACTTGCACTATCAAACACCTTTTTTATTTTTGGTGCTGTTTGGCCAACATATTCCCCAATAAGGTCTGCTCTTCCAACCTCTACTATCTTATTTTCTGCAATCAAGCCATGTTCATGCAGGATTTCTGTATAAAGGCGAGCTACCTCTGTCTTGCCCGTCCCTGGATTACCTGTGAATAACAAGTGCCCATTACTTTCCTCGACATGATAACCTCTTTCTTTCCTAAGTTTCGATAGTTGTTCAAAAGCAACTTGTTGTCTGATTAATTTTTTTACAGAATGAAGACCAATCATTTGATTCAGCCTCTTCTCAGCTTGGCCACATTTGCTTTTAGATTGTTCCTTTTGCAAACTAAAGTGGCCTAGATCCAGCAATCCATTTTCTTGACAATAATTGGTTGCCACCGCATATTCATGGATTCTCTGAACCATTCGTCGAATATCTTTTGCGTTGACTATACTTGAAGACTTATCTATATACTCCTCGACCATTTCCTTGTCTATGCGGATTTGTCTTTGAGCTAATAGTTGAATAGCAATTTCAATCAGTTCGCCATTTGTATAAGGAGGAAACTCGATTCTATTTACATTATAGTATTCCTCCTGTAATTCCATTTCTATTTTTTTAGCTTCTTCAGTCGATTGAGCAATTAGAATACAAATATTATTCTCCTTCTTTGTATTGATATTAGCGAAAAGTTCTAATTTAGGGCGAGCCCTTGCTTTAAAATAGTCATAAATCACTGGAAATTGCTTTTCATCAGTCTTGGGAAGAAAGTATTCGCTACAATGAGTATCAACTGCTTGCAAGTCGAACAAGCGTTCTAAATATTGAAGAGCATATTTTCGTCCACTGCCTTTTTGACCATTGAAAATTAAGAAAAACGGCTCTTTCGTATGCAATTCTAAATAGTTTGATTGATAGTCTAAATAGTTTATAAGATGCTGAATGTTATTTTTAAAGTCGCTGAGTCCAATCATATTTTCTGACAATACATCTGCATTCGGAGTAAGACCTTGCTTATTTCCCTTTGATTGCTTCAATAAGAAATAACCAAATTCTCCCAACTGTTCACGTCCAACTTTGTCAATAAAATCATCCTCAGTTATTGAAGAATAGTCATCTAAATAGACATCTACTTCCCAAAGTGACTGAACTTTTTTTGCTATTTCTCGTTTTGTATTTGCAGCTCCCGTTACAATAAATAAATCTTCTTTTTCCTTCAAAAAATACATCCAATTATTTTCTTGTGCGAAAGATTCACTCGGTCGCTCTAGTTGCTGTACATCTCCCATTAGTTTTATGTGATAATAGTTCATCATTACCCCTCTATTCTGATATTCTCAAGAAGAAGTATATAAAAATAGATGGACAAAATATGTCCATCTTCGCTTATTATTAAACTTAAGTGTTACTCCACCATACTTTATTTTCAGTGTAGCTTGTCTCAAGGGCAATACCACTGCTTAGAATTCCTTCAGTAAGACACAGACAGCACACTGTTCCGTTCATTCTCTCAATAGAAGAAGACCTGCATTAGATTTTCAAAAAATAAATATACCCAAACAACTCTCCCTACTCCACACTCTTAATCCGTTTCTTAATCTTCTGGCTAAACTCAATCATTCTCCGCTTTTCCTCCGGCCAGATTTTGGTCACGCGGTCAACAGCAATTATGAAGATGATTACCGCAGCATAGTCCTTGGCTTTTTCAATCAGACCAACACTTTCAGCAACTACTAAAAGTAGATAGAATGTGAATAAAATAGTTCGTTTGGGTAACGCCATCAAAAACTCAATCCCTGCCTTATAGCCCAGATAAATCTGCCGATTAAGCCCTTTGGCCTTTTCCAAACGACGATTGAGAAAGGCACGAATCCGCTTGTAAAACCAATCCGAAGTCAGAAAAAGTGATTGGGCACCAATTACAATCAAAGAAACATTATTAGCATGTTCTTCCTTAAGCCCTAGCGCTCTAGTCACAACGTAGGTCCAATCACCATTATCAATACAGATAAAAATAGTAAAGTAAACAACCGCTCCCGCTACTATAACAAGGGGAAGTGCACGGATATATTTCAACATATAATAACCTCTCTTGGACAAATCTTAGAACCTATATTCATAAACAAAGTGTTCTTATGCAAGAAATCGTTTTTGCTCATCAAGGCAATTTTTTGAAGGAATACTTGACTCTATCATCATTTAGTTTCACTTTATTGCTTCGACGAGTAAAAAGCTCCTGTGGCAGTTTTCGCCTACCACCTAATTGGTCAGGAATCTCCTTTCCTTATCTCCACCTTCAAACACTCCAATGGAAGCGATGAACTGTGAACACAGGTTCTTATATATATTGTAATATGTTATACCAAGTACGGTCAAGCAGGGGCTAGAATTTCAGATACGACAACTGTACACCCTTAGCATTTTTTACCTACCCCAAAAAGAAGAAGACCACAGATGGATCTTCTTCTCTTTTCATCTAAGCAAACTAATAAAATAAATCTTATTTTTCCTCTTTTAACACCAGATTTAACACCAAGGCAGCCAAGGTCCCTGTTGAAATACCTGATGAGAAGATCATTTGAAGAGCTGATGGAAGATGACTCAATAATTCTGGACGAACGGTCACTCCAATACCAAGCGCAAAGGCAATGGAAATAATCAAGAGCTCACGGTCACCAATTTTTACAGTTGCAAGAGTCTTAATCCCTTGGGCTGCAACCAAACCGAACATGATAATCCCAACACCACCAAGAACAGGCTGCGGCATGATGGAAATCAAGGCAGATAATTTTGGAAAGACACCAAGGAGGGTCAAGATAATACCTGCTAAAATCATGACATGACGACTAGCAACTTTTGTCAAAGTAATGAGGCCAACGTTTTGCGAGAAGGCTGTATTTGGACCAGCCCCAAACACACCGGCAATCAAGGAACCAACACCATCGGCTAGCACACCATTTGCTGCCCGCTCAGAAGAAATTTGTTGATTTGAGGCTTCTCCAATGGCCATCATAATTCCCACCGTACCAATCAAAGATACGACATAGGCTGGAATGAAGGCTAGAATAGAAGATAGGTCAAATTTTACACCGTAATGGAAAATTTTAGGAAGAGCAAACCAGGCCGCATCTCCTACAGCTGACAAATCAACTTTCCCAAGAAAAATACACAAGATGTAACCAAAAACCATCCCAAAGAAGACAGAGGCTGTTTTCAGCATTCCTTTACCATAATGATTTAAAGCCAAGGTGAAGACCAAGACGATAAAGGCAATACTGATATTTTCAACTGAAGCATAGTCTGAAGCGCCAGCTCCACCAGCTGCCCAGTCCATACTTACTGGCATGAGGGTAATACCGATGAGGGATACAACAGTCCCCGTAATCAATGGCGGAAAGAAGCGCATCAAGGGTTTGACAAAACGACTGAGAACAATCTCTACAAATGAACCAGCAATGGTTGCACCCACGATACCAGCAATTCCCAACTGACTACCAACACTGATAGCTGGATTGGCAAAGGTAAAGTCCGTCCCCATCATACCAGAGACACGTGAACCTACTGGGCCAACACCTTTAGATTGCAAAATGGTGGCAATACCAGCAACAAAAATAGAGGCTGATACCATAATTGAAGTATCTTCGACTGACAATCCTAAGGCACTTGCAACGACAAGAGGCACTGCGATGATTCCTGCAAAAGCTGCTAAAATATGCTGAAAAGCAAGCAAAACAGCCATCCCTTTTGGTGGTTGTTCATCAATTCCGTAAAGCATATCCGAAGAATGTTCATTTGTTGTTTCCTGAGACATGATTTCTCCTTCTTTATTCCTAAATAATGTATTAGTCTATCAGAAAACAAAATCATTTTCAATACATTTCAATCCAATAAGCACAGAACATTCGTATTTTTCAATGAATTTTGTCGATATATACAATATGTCAATACAAAAATTCGTTTATTGTTTTGATTTTAGCAAAAAAATGCTATAATACACAAAAGTATCATTTGGAGGAGAAGATAAACATGAAAGCATTAGAGGAACGCATTTTAAAAGATGGTCAGGTATTAGGAGAAAACATCTTAAAAGTTGACTCATTTTTGACCCATCAGGTTGATTTTCGCTTGATGAAAGAAATGGGGCAGGTCTTGGCAGATGCCTATCGCTCTAAAGAAATTACTAAGGTTGTCACAATCGAAGCCTCGGGTATTGCACCAGCCGTCTATGTTGCAGAAAGCCTAGATGTGCCAATGATTTTTGCTAAAAAACATAAAAATATTACCATGACCGAAGGCATTTTGACATCTGAAGTCTACTCCTTCACCAAGCAAGTCACCAGCACCGTTTCTATTGCTAGTAAGTTTTTGTCACCTGAGGACCGTGTTCTAATCGTTGATGATTTTTTGGCCAATGGACAAGCTGCTAAAGGCTTGATTGACATTATCCAACAGGCCGGAGCTCAAGTAATTGGTGTTGGTATCGTCATCGAGAAGTCCTTCCAAGACGGCCGCCAGCTCTTACTGGATGCAGGTGTCCCTGTTACTTCACTCGCTCGTATTGAAAAATTTCAAGATGGACAGGTTGTTTTTGCAGCTGCGGATATTTAAAAGGACTTGCTTCCAATCGGGAGCAAGTCTCTTCTATTTATGTGACTTTTAGTCCGTCACGCTCCGTAAGGTGCGTGACAAATAAACCACCCGCTATGCGGGTGCGCGACGAAGGTTATACCAAAAAAACTCCAAACGCGATACAATAAAGGTGTTCAAGCCTATTGTAAAGCGAAAGGAGAAAAATATGGCGCAAAAGGCACATAGTTTATCACATACAAAGTGGCTGTGTTCTACCACATTGTCTTCACCCCTAAGTATAGACGAAAAATCATCTATAATCAATATCGAAGTAGTTGGGGAGAAATATTCCGACGATTGTGTAGTTATAAAGGTGTTGAAATTATCGAAGGTCATCTGATGCCAGACCATGTTCACATGTTAGTCAGTATTCCTCCAAGGCTAAGTGTATCAAGTTTTATGGGCTATTTAAAAGGCAAGAGTGCTCTTATGATGTTTGATAAACACGCCAATCTCTCTATAAATTTGGTAATCGTCATTTCTGGGCAGAGGGATATTATGTAAGTACGGTTGGACTTAATGAAGCCACAATTAAGAAATATATACAAGAACAGGAAAAACATGATATAGCACTTGATAAGTTAAGTGTAAAAGAGTATGAAGATCCCTTTAGGGATAATGGCAAGTAGTACGAATGCCTCTTTAAGAGGCTAGTGACGAGTCAAAAGCAGTGAGGCTTGAACAAAGTGAAAGCCAGCGTCTTTAGGCGCTGGCTGGTGATGTGGGCTTATAGCCCTTGTTCAAACCACCCGTTTGACGGGTGGTCATGATTATCTATAATTCCACCCCAAAGACTTCTAATTGCTTTAATTCGGCAGCAGTCAACCTGCGGTATTCTCCAAGAGCTAATTTTGGATCTAAGCTAAGAGGCCCCATGGTCAATCGTTGCAAGTCTGTCACCGTCTTTCCACAGGCCTGCACCATGCGTTTGACCTGGTGAAATTTCCCTTCTCGGATGGTGATGTCAACGAGCGAGGTCTGCTTAGCTTCATCTGTAGAGAGGATGGTCAACTGGGCTGGTTGACAAGTAAAGTCTTTCAGCTCAATTCCTGCCGCAAATCGTTCGACATCCTCTTGAGTCATGATCCCGTCAACCTGTGCTCGGTAGCGTTTGTCCACATGTTTTTTCGGAGAAAGCATAGCATGAGCTAGCTGGCCATTGTTGGTCAAAAGGAGCAAGCCATGGGTATCGATGTCCAAGCGTCCAACAGGAAAAACTTCCTTCTGGCGAGCTGTATCATCTAGCAAGTCCAAGACAGTCCGATGACTGTCATCCTCGGTGGCTGAAATAACTCCCTTAGGCTTGTTTAACAGATAGTAAACAAAGGTTTCATGACTAAGGACCTGACCTGCTACAGCAATCTGGTCTTGTTTTTCGTTAATTTGCTGTTTGGGTGAGGTTTCTACTTGGCCGTTGACTGTGACTTGCTTGTTTTTCAGGAGTTTCTTGACTTCTGTCCGACTGCCAATACCGCAATCCACTAAAAATTTATCTAATCGCATACGACTTTCTTTTCCATTTTGATATATTCTGCTTGCTTTTCTATTTCTGTAAAACCAAGAGCATGAAAGAGTTTTTGGGCAACTTGATGAGAGCTAGCAACTGTCAGTTTGATACTAGCTGGCTGAACATGCTCTACTACATAGTCTTCAATAGTCTGGTAGAAAGCTCTGCCATTTCCCTGACCTGTCAAAGAAGGTTTCATCCCCAAACGAATGTCAACTGTCTCGCCATCTTGGTCCATGCAGAAATAGCCCATGAGGGCAGCATTGCGGATGACTGCAAAAAAGCGGCCCCCACGCGCCTCTGGTGAAATCATCTCAGCATAAGTCTCGGGGTTTGCACTAATCGTATAGGCATCCAAAGGTGGTTGATAGCGCCATTGGTTAGCAATTTCCAGTGCCAAGTCCTGGGGCAGAGGCATGATATGAAAATAGTTCATCCTCCGAAAATTTTTTGACAAGTTTTTAATCCTGCGGTTTTGGGTGGCATAATTATCTGTTTGATAAACATAATCCACATAGCCTAGCTGATAAGAGGAAATCATGTCTTTAAAAATCAACTGAACATCCTCCGGAAAGCGCAAGAGCAATTCATTCAAGCGGTTATTTTCTAACATAAGAATATTATACCAAAAAGGAGCGGAAATCCGCTCCTACTTCTTCAGTTGTTTATAAATCAAGCCTGCGCTTATCAAGGCACAGCCGATGGCGTAAATACCAAAGGCACCTGTTGGGGTTGGATTGAGTTTTTCCAGATAAGTCGGCAAGATGGCAGATGTGGCACCGCCAATATTGCAGCCCATAAGGACGATGGTCATGACCGTATTGAGCAAGGCCTTGGGTGCACGGTCTGTTACCTGACTAAAGACAATGGTTAGAATGATGCTGTAGAAAAATCCTGACACCATGCCACCAAGACCCAGCGCCCAGAGATTATCCGCAAAGGCAATGCCGACAACCGCGAGTCCAAAGACCACGTAGGAAACAGCTAAAAGCCAACCCTTCAAACGACCAACCAAGCTACTAAAGACCGTCCCTGCCACAATACCCATGACCTGCATAAGACTGAGAATGAGACTGGCTTGCTGAGCAGTACCGATGCCCTTGGCTAAAACAATCTGAGGAATACGAATGGTCAGGAAGGTATTGACATTGATAACAAAGAAGGCTAAGAATGCCAGATAAATTCCCATCATCCACATGGTCTTGTCCAGTTTGACCTTGGGCGCGTTCTCCTCAACCTTTACCTCCATGCGAGCCAGCAATTCCTCCTTGGGAACAAAGAGAAGGAAGAGAGTCAAGATGACCAAGGCAAAAAGGTAGACCAAGAAGGCTGGTTGCCAACCAAATTGGGTCAACCAACCGACAAGGAGGGTAAGCCCTGCACTTCCCAAAACCTCTGCTGAACCACGCAAGCCCATCATCTGCACCCGCTCCTGACCAGTGAAAAAATTACCGATGATATTAATAGCACGCGCATTGATTAAGCCAATCCCCAAACCAAGCAAGATACGAGCCAGCAAAATCAGAGGATAAGCAGTTAGAAACATGGGCAAAGCTCCGCCGATGGCCATAAGCAAAAGCCCTGCAATGATAATGTTTCGTTCAGACAAGAAACGGACAACCAAGCCATTCATCAAGAGGGCAGCCATAATAGCAAAAGAGGTTACTGTGATTAAGTTTTCCACCTGGGCCGCTGCAATTCCCTCTCTTGCAAAATGCTCAATCATCTGTGGAATAGCTGGCGAGACAGCAAATGTCGAAACCAGCATGGTGGATAGGGCCAGCAAACTGGCTTTTTCTAAAATTCTTTTCATTTTTCTCCCTTTCAACGTTCGTCTTTTACTAGTATAACAGATTTGAAAGCGAATGGATAGAAAAGTCCGACTTTTATTCTCTCCCATTTCATGCTATACTTATCTTAACTATATTCAAAGGAGAGAATCATGTCTGTTATTGAACGATTGACAAAATCTGCCCATTTGATTGACATGGATGACATCATCCGTGAAGGGCATCCAACCCTACGCCAAGTTGCCGAAGAAGTTGCATTTCCTCTATCTGATCAGGAAATTATTTTAGGCGAAAAAATGATGCAGTTCCTCAAACATTCGCAGGATCCTGTCATGGCTGAAAAAATGAAACTCCGTGGCGGAGTTGGTCTAGCAGCACCTCAGATTGACGTTTCCAAACGCATCATTGCTGTCTTAGTCCCAAATCCAGAGGACGAGGAAGGCAATCCACCTGCCCAAGCCTACTCCCTCCAAGAGGTCATGTACAACCCTAAAATCGTGGCACATTCTGTCCAAGAAGCGGCTATGGAAGGGGGCGAGGGCTGCTTATCCGTTGACCGCGAAGTCCAAGGCTACGTAGTCCGCCACGCACGTGTGACTGTTGACTATATGGACAAAAACGGAGAAAAACACCGTATCAAACTCAAGGGATTTAATGCCATCGTGGTCCAACACGAAATCGACCACCTCAACGGTGTCATGTTCTACGACCGCATTGACCCAGAACACCCATTTGCCGTTAAAGAAGGCATGTTGGTAATTGAATAAACATAAGAAACTGACTGAAAAATTTTCAGCCAGTTTTTCTTTTTTTATGAAAATAGCAGAGCTAACTGCCTAAAGATCTCCTGCCCATCCAAAACCAAATCTTGAAAAAGGAAATAGTCCAGCAGAGCCAAGAATCCAATTAGCAAGATAAAGACGACCAAACGATTTGAAAACCGAACTTGCAAAAGATGATTGAGACTGACTAGAACAATTTCTAAGACAAGCAAGCCAAACACCATCCACAAGAGATAAGGAGCATTGGGCAGGAACCAAGCCCAGAGTTCTTGTCCCCTCAGGAGTTCAAGAAAAATACCCTTCTCCGAATGCGAAAGCAAGATAAGGCCATCTTCCAGATAACCGATTCCTCCGACCAGACTATTGACTAGGAAAAGACTAGCTAGAAAGAGCAGCGTAAAACCTAGTGCCTGGCCCAGTCCCAGCAACCACTTGGTAAGCAGAATCTTGCGCAAATCCACAGGCTGGGTCTGATAGAGACGCCAGTTTTTTCCAGCAACTTCCACCGCCTTGCCCCGACTGCCAATCCAAACCGCCAGCAATAGCACCACCAAATAGGCCGGACCATCAAAAAGAGTGCGCAGGCTGCCGATACCTGACAGATCTCTGGAGCGGTCCCAAGAGGGATCGTCTACTGGAACCAAGGCATCATTGGTATCAAAACGATTTTCCAAGCTGGTCAAAATGACATCCTTGCCCCGCTTAGTTGCTGGCACCCCAGCCTCCATCAGCTGCTTCCAGTAATACTGACTGACCTGATTGCGGGTCTGGTAACGGCGAAGATTATCTACCGTCTGGCTGGCCCCAATATCTCCATTGGCAAAAGCCCTTTCCTCTCTAGCCCAGAGATAGACCTGCTCTGCCCCCAGCAAAGCAAGGTAACTGGCTGGCAGGGCCTGAGGTTTTTCCTGATAAACCTGCCATTGCTTGACATAGAGGTCCTTATAGATATGGTATTCCTGCAGAAGCTCCACTCTCAGCTCCAAGTCCTCCTGATAGCTCGCGTCCTCTTTGACCAACTGCCTCAGACGGTTGATTTCCGACTGCAAAACCTCCACATAGGCCCCATCTTGCTCATAGGACTGGGCAACCAACTCCATCGAAACCCTCTCCTCCTGGGCAACCTCTTGCTTTTCTAGTCCCGTCAGTAGGGAAAATAGCAGAGCTAGGAGCAAGTTTACTAAGACGAGCCCTTTCCAAGAATTGAGCCGACTAAGGATGAGAATATCAAAAGACCAAACCTTGTCTAAAGGACCTGTGTCTAACTCCTTCTGATGACCAACTGGCAAGATCAGCCTTTTCTTTTCTGTCAGTAGATAATAAGCAACGAAAAGCCCAATGGTCAGCAAGACGAAGACATCCACCTGTAAAAAGACCTGTGAAAATGCACCTGTGTCTAAAAAACTCGGAAAGGCTAACAAAGGCAAAACTTGACCTGACCAACCAGCTACTGCACCAGCCTGATAGGAAAGAACCACAGCCAATAGTAACCCCGTCACTACAAAAGTCAGCCGACTGGCTAACAAGTGGTCCAAAAATCCAAAAAGTAGGCGAACAGCTAGAAGCAAGACCAGCCAAAAACCAAGCAAGATAAGCCCGTAAAGCCAAGAGCCTATCAACTGACTCTGACCCAAAATCTCAACAGGGGCTTGAAAACTAGATACAGCCAACTGACCTGTCAGCCCATCATAGACCATGATAAAAAGCAAGCCCAGGCCAACTGCAAAGAGTAGCGATAGCATGGAGGCAGCCAAACGCCTGATCCCCTGCAAACTCAGACTATCCCATTGCCGCAACTGCCAAACTTGATGAGCGAGTGTCTTTTCCGACAGCTGATTAGCAAGTAGAAAACCAAGCACCAAAAATACAGGAAGAAAACCAAACAAACTTTCTAAGTAGGCTTGAACAATACGCCCTGTTGACCAAGCCTTGTTTTCAGGACCATCAGGTAGTTGATACTCCAACAACCAGTCATTCCATCTGGCTAAACGTTCGACTTCCGTTTGTGTCAAGGAATTCCGAGTTTGAAAAAGCTGTCGATTGCGACTGATAAAATAGTCCAGGTCTTGATACATGAGTTTGCGGTAGTTGGGGATAGCTTCAAACTTCCCCTCATCTAAGGCCTGACCGACACTTTCTATATCGGATTTCAAGCCCAGCATCCGCGGTGCTTCTTCTGAGCCCTCCTCAATTTTTATCTCTGCCAAGACACTGGCCAATTCACTCAGTTCTTTTTTATAGGTTTCCACATAGGCCGCTTGATGGGCTTGACGTTGTGAGATGGGAAGGTAAGTCAGACCCAGAAAACCCAGCACGAGCAAGCAGTAAAGAGGCGACCAGAGGATTTTCTTGATTTCAAAGTTCAGCCTCATATCTCCTCACCACCTTCCTCCACGTAGAGATCACGATAGAGGGATTCCATATAGTCGCTGGCTTTTGTAAGACCCGCCACCTGCTGGATTGGAATACGATCCAGACAATCTAGCAAATCTCGCTCAGGCAAGAAGATTTCCACCAGACCCTGCTCTGCCTTTGTCCACAAGAGTTGAGGATAATCCCGTAAAAATTCCTGAACCTGCTTGGAGTTTTCCACAGCAAGATGGTAATCATAATCAGCCGTCAACTCCACTTCTGTGGCAATCAACTTGCTGGCCTTGAGGAAATAAACCTAATTGGTCAGCTTCTCAATTTCCGACAGATGGTGGGAAGAAAGCAAAATGGCAACACCTTCTGCTTGTAGGTTTAGAAGAAATTCCCGCTGCTGGATGATATTGGTCGGATCCAAACCGATATGGGGTTCATCCAGCAACAAGAGCTTGGGCTTGGGAAGGACAGCCATGGCAAAGAGCAACTTCTGCTTCATGCCCATGGAATAGCCAGCCACCCGCTTTTTGACATAGTAGCCCATCCCCAATTCTTCCACCAATGCATCCACTTCCTTTTTCCCCAGCTTGTGGGTGGCAGCCACATAGGTCAGATGGTCGTAACCCGTCAACTGTGGATAAAGGGCTTGGGCATCCAACATGACAGACATATCTTGAAAAATCGCTCGGTCACTATTGGGACGACCATTGATGGTTACCGACCCACGGTCAGCGGTTTCTGTGTTGCTGATAATATTCAACAGAGTTGATTTTCCCACACCATTGGGACCCACTAGAGCAACCAAGTCCCCCGCTTGCAGCTCAAAGGACACGTAGGACAAGACCTGGTGGGCACCGTATCGCTTACAGACATCAACTACTTTTAGCATAGAAACTCCTTTCTTTGGGAAATGGCAGAGCGGTGCAGCAGACTTTCATCAGCTTAGTTAGCTAGACTACTTCTTGAGAGCCTTGTATAGCAGATAAAGCCCCATAAGAAAACCTAGACTAGCAGCAGGTTTTAAAAATAGCACATGAATAAATGAATTTAGCCAGAGCCAAATCTCTCTATCTACAATCTGAATCGGGTCCATATGAAATAATAGGACACTACACGAAAGAACAATAACTGCACTTAAAAATAAGGTATTTTTATCAAGCTGTTTCATTAGGTTACACCTTTTCATAACTGACTAATTCCAATTCAACTCTACACTCTAGTTAATCATTCAATATAATAATAACATTTTTTGTTTATACAAACAAGTAAAAATAGGTATTGCTTTGACAAAAAGAGAAGACTGTAACAATCTTCTCTATCTAAGTATTGGATTTTCAGTTCTTACTTAATACTAAATTCCATTTACAAGTCTTCCATGCGAACAACTACATCTGCTTTTTCCCAAACAGCAGGATTATGTGTAGCGATAATAATGATTTTATCCTCTGTTTTGAGTGAGGTCAAGAGTTCTATAACTTCTCGAGAATTGACAGGATCTAAGGAAGCCGTCGGTTCGTCTGCCAAGATTAAAGGAGGATTTTTTAGAAAAATTTTCGCCAAGGCAACTCGTTGAGCTTCGCCACCTGACAGTTCATATATTTTCTGATCTAGGGTTAGATGTGAGAGGTTTACCTTCTCTAAAACTTCCAATTTGCGAACTAGCTTATCCTTTTTGGATAGCTTTTGTCCAATAAATCCTAATTCTAAATTCTGGCCAATTGATTCATTTTCAATTAGACCAAAATGTTGAAATAAATAACCTAAGTAATCACGATAAAAAATATGCTCGTTGATCTTTTTGATATCTTTTCCACCATATTCAACCACTCCATCCTCGTAAGGGATTAGCTTGGCAATGATATTCAGTAGTGTTGACTTCCCACTCCCGCTTTTGCCAATAAGAGCGTAAATTTTTCCGTCCTCAAAGGTCAAGTTGATTTTCTCCAATATCATTCTATTGGAAAATTGCTTCTGTAAATTTCTAATTTCAATCATACTATCCTCCTTGTAAGACTGTATAGGCTATCTTACTTTCTTTTCTTTCTTGTAGAAACAAAATCAGGAATAAATTGCTGAGGAAAATTGCTCCGGTCCCTGCACTCAATCCCAGCTCATTCGTTACGAAAAGTAAACCCAGCATTCCTACCCCAAGCACTAAGAGTTGGGTAATTAGATAGGTAAAATGAAGTTCTATGAATGTCATACCAGCTAGACGACGAATAAAAATTTCTCTACGAAATTGTTCAAAATAAACCAAATTCATTGTATTAAATAACAGTATGGAGGTTGCAATGCCAATTAAAGCTCCCAACAAAAGAAAGAGAAACTGATTCCGAATAGTATTCAAGTTTTCATAGTAAGTAGCCTTACTATTTAGCAGGTAGGAGACCCACTGATAGACTCCCTGTTCTTTCAGTAGCTGGATACTCTGCTGATAATCTACCAAGAAAAGGGATTGAAGGGAAGTTCCCCACAGTATTTGCGATGCCGGAGTATCTCCTGTTGATTCTGGTGTTATGACTACAATAATCGGGTCTATCAGATGTTGTTCTAGTATATAGGGAACCGTGTTGTAGAGAAATCTACTCTGATGACTTCCCACATAGCTTGTATAAGGTTGAAATTCAAATAATTGTGAACTCTCTATATCAAGATTCTCACGACCAAATAAATTCAAGTAGTCTACATAAAGTTGAACCAGTGTTTCTTCTTGTCCTTTCAATTTATCAGGAATAATCAGCCCAAACTCCCCTTGTTGTAAGGAGGACATTTTACTCTTAAATTCTTCTGAAACCTGTATATTCTGAAGTTCTAAATAGTTGGGAGTAACAAAGATTGTATGACCAGAAGGAGCGTAATCATACTTGTTGATTCCATCCGATTCATCACCTTGTAAATACCTATTCAAATTATTCTTAACAAATAAGGCACCATGGTTTTGTATAGCCGCCTTGGTAAACTGATACCAACGACTGATATGTAAAGCCCTTTGTCAAGTAAAAACAATCGAACTGATTAAAAAATGAAAAGTATCTAGAAAGAGCCTAGTTCTTAGCTTCGGGCATTGGCCACTCTGATATTCGTGGATTGGTTACCTACAGGTCAATGGTTCTGCCGCGAGTCCTACTCTCTATAAGCGTGGATCACAATTGTGCCACTTAGTCGTTTCGTAGATGACTCAAACCTTGAAGTCCTAAACTCCTTCAAGATACTTTCCATTCAAACATGATTTCAATCCTTATTTCTGTCCAAATTCACCCAGTGATTTTGGATAGAAATAGGGATTCCTCATCGCTCTGCGATGATAAAACTTAATGGTCAAAAGTGTACATGAAAACAAGCGCTAACTTCAAGCTATTCTTCCTGTCATCATCCCCCAAATAAAACCAGACAATTCTCGTGCAATAGCTGTTTTAGCAACATTTTGTTTCTTATTTTTTCCTAGAACAAGTGTGCGATAACGTCTTCTTAAGCGTTCATTAGCCTTATCCGCATAAGCAATCACCTCCACTCGGTTTCCACTTTGTCTCCTTTTCAATTCTTTGGATTTATACCCAATCGTCCCCTTAGCCAATGATTGTGCAGCTTCTATCAGAAGTCGTCTCACATGGCTATTCCCAGCTTTGGTGATAGCACCTCTTCTCTCCTTGTCGCCGCTAGAATTTTCGCTAGGAGTTAGCCCAAGATAAGAAGCAAAATGTTGAGCTGTCGCAAAGCGATTAAAATCACCGATTTCTGTCACAATGGAAAGAGCAGTTAGTGTTTTAATGCCAATAAAGCAAGAAAGCCGTGAGACCTTCTCTTGATAACTGTCGCTTTGACCCAGTTGCTCAATTCGTGCATCATACCGTTCTATTTGATCTACTAATTTCTCATAGGTCAATAGATATTCTGTCAAAATCTCTGCGTAAAGTCCCTCAGGTTTTAGGGAACGGAGCCAGCGAACATGTTTCTGTGTCCAATTACTGCTTCCCTCGGTATAGCGAAAATCATGTCGGAGACAGAAGGCAAGAATTTGTTGTTTGATTTTCTTCAGAGCCACTTTGTGGTCTGTTCTCATACGGATATATTCTTTGACTTGTTCATCCTCAGCAGTAGGAATATGAACAGGCTGATAGCTACGAAAGGCCAGAGCTTTTGCGAGCTGAGCCGCATCTTTCTTATCAGTCTTAACACGCTTAGATCCTTCCTTCATTACCGTTGTAGGTGCCATCACGATACAGGGAATCCCGTGAGCTTGTAGCTGGTGATATAGGGTAAATCCGAGGCATCCAGCTTCGTAGCCACATAACACTTCTGCATCTTGACCATATAAACGACGAAGCTCATTCACATAGTTCACAATATAGCTAACATTTGGACTAACTTTAGTGCTATGTTTGAATTGATTGGTCATCATATCATAATAGCAGAGTGAAAAACTTTCTTTGTGAACATCCATTCCGATGAAAAGTGTGGTAAAATGAAACATATAAGACCTCCAATTGAGTGTGGTAATTCCTGTTAGAAGTTGATTGTTTTTTTATTCTAGTGTACAGGTAAATCCACGAATTCTCAACTGGGGGTCTTTACATATTGTCTATTTTGCTCTTCTTTACTCATTTCTCCATTAAAAGCAGCGCCATAACTGTAAGAAGCTTGGTAGTAGTCCTTATTCCTATCCCATCCTTCAACACCTTTCTCTACCATTTGTAATTCATTATAGTGTATAAGTGTTCGATTAACTGTCCAACCAACCACTAATATCGAAGCTAATTGACCTAACAACATGAGAGTCAACAAGCGTTTTAACGGAAGTTTCCCTTTTAACACTTCAACTAAAGTTATTACCTTTAAGCCTAGAACATAGACTAAACTCAGGGAAAGAGACAAGAAAAACAATGTCACCACAAACAGAGCAATGCTTAACAAAAGTATCGAAAGGGTTATAGTATTTAGCAACTGTAGATAAAAAAGAATAGATACCGCTAGACTAGCATTGATAAGATAAGTCAATCCCAATATCACTCCGTCAGTCGTTAAGGGCAAAAATATAATTTTTGCAAAACTCTGTCCGGATACTCTTCGAATTCCTGCACTTCTTAAGTCTTTGATGCGATAAATTAGAGTCAATGAAACAAAGGTCAAGAGGCAAAGAACAATACTGATGAGAAATTCCTCGCTCATCAAGAGTGAATAAATAGAATAATAAATAGAATAGCCTGACGAAATCCAGGTGCTATAGCCTTCTTGTTCAATTACCTCAGCTAATTTGTCACTTGTTAGAGAACCAGATACAATCAAATAACTATTCACTAAGTCGCTTGTTTCCGCACTGACTTTAGAAGCACGCTCCCAGCCCTTTGGTAAACTTCCATCTCCGTACACTTCATAAACAAACTTGACCTTTCCATTTTCTTGTGGTTCGACAATACGCCTTGCAATAACACTATCTGTATGAACTGCTAAGCTATTTAAAGCATCTATAAATTCTTCTCGACTGGATAATTCTGAATTGCCACTGCGACCGACAATATCAACAGCATTATAGCTCAAAAATTGTAATTGTTGATTTTCCTGCTGGATCCTGACCACTATGAAAACAGATAGCAAAATTGTTGATAAGAAAATAAACCACTTCCTCATCTCTATCTCCTTACTATTAAAAAGACAGCTAGGCTAAGAACTACTCAACCTAGCTGTTGCCAATAATATCACCAGTAATTGTAATAAAATGCAGCGGGTTCTCCAAATTCGGTTCGAATATAGGCACGAGAAGTTTTACCAGGATCTGCGAACGCTTTTGCTGAGTTAGAATTTTTACGGCTAACAACTGTCGAACTATGGTGCTTACTACCGTGATAGTAATTAGAAAAGGCTCCATTATTTGTAGCCCCATAGGTCCAAACGCCTCCATCAGGATATTGTGTCCAAGCCGCTACTGTTGGAATCACTGTAAACATTGTTAAAATAGCACCGAGTAAAGCGAATGATTTTTTCATGATATTTTCCTTCTTTCTATTTCTACTAACCAAAAGTACATCCTACCCCACCAGATGAGTTGCCGGTTGGGTTTCATAGATATCTTCATCTGGCTCACCAAAAATCCGAATGACCGAGATAAGTAAGACCAATATGGCGATTGTCATATATGTGACCTTCTTTTTCATCCGTCCCTCTCCTCCTCTCTGATGGGATTTTTTCTTGAATACCTCAATTCCTATCAAGAATATCGTTTCCGTTCTTCCTTTTCTCCTTTCTACCCTATAGAAATTGATGTATATTTTATACCATTATGATATACTATTTTTACAAATATTGTCTATTTTGTTACATATTTTCACATTTTTTGAAAGGTGTAGTTTATGCGGTGGGATTACGGAAGTGTATATAAGAGTATTCGGAAAAGTAAGCATTTAAGTCAGGAACAGATTTGTGGGGATTATCTCAATCGGGCAACCTTGTCACGTTTCGAGAAAAATCAGAACATTCCTAGCTATGAGCTCATGCGGTTCTTACTCAAACAGGTGGATATGAGTTTTGAGGAGTTTGAATACCTCTGTAACTACTACCAGCCCAGCCAACGCCAACAATTGCTCTACGATATAGATAATCTCAGAAATCCGACCACTAAGACCATGGAGGATTTGATAAAGCGTTGCCAGGACCATTTGAAAAAAGAACCCAATGATATTCCTATTCACAGAAAGTGCCTCCTCCTGGAGACCGTTGTAGCTATTCGAAAAAGTTCTTCTATCACCCAGCTTTCCGACGAGGCTGAAACCCTGTCCAAACTCCTCTGGTCCCAACTAGAAGGATACGATAACTGGTACCATAACGATATTATCTTAGTAGGTACTCTTCTGTCCAAGATTTCTTCACTTGATACCCTTGAAGAAACTGCCAATCTTCTTCTAAAACGATTGGAAAAATACAAGGATTACAAGAAAATTCAACCCACTATACTGTCACATTATCGATCACTTTCTTATTTTTTCTTGGAACAAAGACAGTACAGCAAGTCTACTTGTTTTGCCACCAAACTCATGGACCTAGCCAAGAAAGAAAAACGCTATGATCAACTAGCCCGTGCCTATGTCTATCTAGGCATAGCCCAAAACAAGCAGGAACTGATTGACAAAGGACTACACATCTTAGAATGGACAGACGAGCAAACTCTACTCGACAACCTCAAAAAACTTATCAAACAACACCAAACTGACTGAATTTCGGTCAGTTTTTTATGTGAGTACGAAAAAACGACCCTTTCGGATCGTTCTACTTTATATTTTAATAATATTCCCCTTGTCTGTAATCCCAAGAGTTGAAATGGTCAGACAAGTGCATCATGATTTTATCAATGTCCAGACCCTTACGGATAACAACTGGGCACGGGCTGATAGAACGGCTGTCTGCACCTTGTTCTGGAATGAGTTTACCATCTTTGTCTACCATAGACACCATAACCCCTTGCTCATAGCGGGTTTCAATGGTCTTGTCTGGCTGGATAGATGCTACGTAGTCATCCGCCTCGATAATCAAGTCTACCTTAGACGCGATACGCTCACCAATACCTTCTACCTTACCACGATTTCCCTTACCTGACGGGTTAGCAGATGACGCATAGACCATACGGCCTTCCTTTTCCCACATTTCCTTGGCAATCTGCTCGCCAGCTACACCAAACTTGATGACAAAGCATGAAGTCCCACGCACGTCAGTCATCAACTCTTCACGACCATCGCCATAAGCCTGCAACTTAGCATAAGCCTCTGGTTTCCACGGCAGGATACAACCCAACAAAATGTCCTCATCCCAATGTTTTTGGTAGAAAGCATCAATCTCAGGAGTCAACTGAGCCAACTCACGAAGCTCCTCCATGCTACCACAAAGGACAACACCCGGCTTATTACGCTTACGCTCTTTAGCATCAAACTTACGCTCCAAGCCAGCCTTGTCGGCAGTCATGATGATGTAACCAACCTTAGTCGGGCAGACAATCACGCCTCCCTCACCCTTGATAATGTCAAAACCTTCTTGTGAAAGTGCGCCATCCCAGTGAATTTGTTTCGTCATAATAATTTCCTCTTTTCTTTTGTTCCATAGCAGAGCGATCTGCTAGTTTTCTAATATTTCGTAGAAGTCTTTCAGTTTACTTTTAGTACTAGCTCTAACTGTCTGGGAGACAGTCAGAGGTTGGAGATAAAACGAACATTGTTCGTGTCAACGAGCTGCAGACAGCTTCAACAGTCAGAGTAGTGACTGTTGAAGTTTAGAAATCATACTTACGATAGTAAGTAACGCTTGTAAAGTACGGCAAAGCGAGTTCAAATAATGATGAAATTATTTGAAGTTGGAAATAGGGAAACGGAGTTTCCTCGTTCGTCGCAGTAATAAAAGATAAAATGAAAGACTCTATTCTTGCCAATAACTTGGCCGATTCCTCTCATACTCCTCAATCAAATCCTGATACTGAAGGGTAATACCAATATCATCCAAGCCATTGAGCAACTTGTGTTTCCAGTCCTGTTCGATGTCAAATGGGAACTCCCCAAAAGGCGTCCGTATCAACTGATTTGCCAAATCAACTGTGATTTCCTGATCTGGAGCCAGCTGAGCCAGTTGGTCCCTGACTTCTTTGGGCTGGATAATAGGTAATATCCCGTTATTTAAGTCATTGTTGTAATGAATATCCCCAAAGGAGCCTGCAATGATGACCTTGAAGCCATAATCTGCCAGAGCCCAAGCAGCGTGTTCCCTAGAAGAACCTGCTCCGAAGTTATCCCCAGATATGAGGATACTAGCGCCTTGATACTCAGGCTGATTGATAATGAAATCAGGATTGTCCGTGTAGTTATCATCCAAGTACCGCCAAGCATAGAGCAGATACTTGCCGAAGCCCTTTTTGTCAATCAGCTTGAGAAACTGCTTGGGCAAGAGCTGGTCGGTATCAATATTATCATTCATGAGCGGAACAGTCGTCCCTGTCCATGTGGTAAATTGGTGCATTAGACTCCCTCCTTGAGAATGTCTAGCTGTCTAGTGTCAACAAATCGTCCATAAAGCGCAGCTGCGGCAGCCATAGCAGGACTACACAAGTGGGTCTTGGCCCCAAAGCCCTGTCGGTCTTCAAAGTTCCGATTACTTGTGGAGGCACAGTGGACACCTGCAGGCACCTTATCTGGATTCATGCCCAGACACATGGAGCAACCGGGATCCCGCCACTCAAAACCAGCCTCCATAAAAATCTTGTCTAGCCCAAGCTTTTCTGCAGCTCGCTTGACAGGGCGACTGCCTGGTACGACAATAGCCGTAACCTGCTCTGCTATTTTCCGCCCCTTAACAATCCTAGCTGCCAGCTGCAAATCGCTGAGGCGAGCATTGGTACAGGAGCCTAGGAAGACATAGCCAACAGGAATGTCCGCAGCCTTTTGCCCAGGAGCCAAGTCCATGTAAGCGTAAGCCCGCTCGTCGTTGTGGTCACGGATGGCTGGGAAGATTTCGTCAAAGCTAACCCCCATAGCAGGTGTGGTCCCCCAAGTGACCATGGGTGCCAAGTCTGACACATCAAGGACTAGATGCTTGTCATAGACGGTGTCGGCGTCTGAGTAGAGCTCCTTCCAATCAGCCACCGCCGCATCGAAGTCCGCTGGTGCACACTCCCGACCTCGCAGGTAGTCAAAGGTGGTCTGGTCTGGAGCCATAATGCCCATCTTAGAGCCGAACTCAATGGACATATTGCAAATGGTCATCCGCTCTTCCATGCTGAGTCGGTCGATGACTGGCCCTGCAAATTCCACCACATGCCCTAAGCCACAATCCACGCCGTAGCGGGCAATCAGAGCCAGAATAAAGTCCTTGGCATAGACACCATTTTGAGCCTGACCGACAAATTCCACTAGGAGTCGCTTAGGTTTAACCTGCCAAATGGTCTGGGTAGCGAGAACGTGCTCTACTTCAGAAGTACCAATCCCAAATGCGATAGCTCCAAATGCTCCGTGAGTCGCTGTATGGCTATCTCCGCAGACAATGAACTTACCTGGCTGTGTCCTGCCTGTTTCTGGTCCAACCATGTGGACAATCCCCTGATGTTCCGAACCGTGGGCTGCGTGGGGAATGCCGAAATCTTCTATATTCTTAGCCAAGGCATCCATCTGAGCCTTGGAAATGACATCACGGATATTGTGAATATCAACGGTTGGCACGTTGTGGTCAAAAGTCGCAAAGGTCAAGTCTGGTCGCCGAACCGGTCGCCCTGTATCCCTCAGTCCTTGAAAGGCCTGAGGACTGGTCACCTCATGGATATAGTGCTGGTCCACATAGAGGAGCTGGGGCTGACCTTCCTGCCCTGTAATCACATGGCGATCCCAAAGCTTATCGAAAATGGATTTGCCACTCATGGTGACCTCCTTTCAAGTTGGGCAATAATAGCCACTGTCATTTCTTTGGTAGAGGCGGTCCCACCCAGATCCTTGGTGAAAATGCCTTCTGCAAAGACTGCTTCAACTGCCTGGCGAATGGTATGACCCGCTTGGACCAAATCAAAACTTTCTTCCAGCATCATGGCAACAGATAGAATCATACTGACAGGATTGGCAATGCCCTGACCTGCAATATCGGGTGCCGAACCATGGATAGGTTCATAAAGACTAGGACCTGCCTCCGCATGACTAGCAGAAGGCAGAACCCCTAGCGTCCCTGTTAATACGCTGGCCTCATCCGACAAAATATCTCCGAAAAGATTTTCCGTCACCAAGACGTCAAATCGACTAGGATTGGTAATCAAAAGCATGGCTGCACTATCCACCAACTGGTGCTCCAAGACCACATCTGGGTAGTCCTTGGCCACCTCATCCGCCACCTTCCGCCATAATTTTGACGTCGCCAGTACATTTTGTTTATCAATGCTGGTGACTTTTTTTCGTCTTTTTTGGGCTAGGTCAAAGGCAGAGCGAACAACTCTTTCGATTTCCTCAGCTTGATAGGTATTGCTATCGCTGGCTTGGTCTGTTTCCAGAATATGCTCTCCAAAATAAATCCCGCCTGTCAACTCCCGTACCATGACCAAATCCACACCATCCAGCCGGTCGGCCTTCAGAGGAGAATAGTCTTTCAGGCTATTAAAAATTTTCACCGGACGGATATTGGCAAAGAGACCCAATTCCTTCCGAAGTTGAAGCAGACCTTGTTCTGGTCGGACAGCCGCATCATCGTATTGAGGGCTACCGATAGCTGCTAACAAAATCGCATCCGCCTGACGGCAGGCTTGTAAGGTAGCATCTGGTAGAGGATGGCCAGCCGCATCAATCCCAGCACCACCAAAAGCTCTCTCCTCAATCTCATAATCAAATCCTACTTGCCCAGCCACAGCCTCGAGAACTGCTAGACCAGCCTCCATGATTTCAGGACCGATTCCATCACCAGCCAAGGCTACAATTTTTTTCGTCATACTTCCTCCTAGATGTGTGGCAAGTCTTTCTCTGATAGTTTCTTATCTATCTGTCCACTATTTTCTTTTTGCACCATGACATTAGCATGGATATAGGCAATGGCAGAGGCTTTCACCACGTCAAAGTCAATACCAGAGGCATTGAAGATAGTTTCCGTTGCCTTGTTTTCTACAGCGACAAGCACACGCGCCTGGGCATCAATCCCATCGGTGATGGCATCAATATGATACCGTTCCAAGCTAATCTCTTGGTGGAAAAATTGGTCAATAGCATTAAAGACAGCCTCAACAGAACCCTTGCCTGACTCTGCAACAACCACTTCTTCCTCATCCTGATTGATGAAGATGACCTGAGCCTGAATACTTCCGTCAGACTGACTATCCAAACGCAAATCTTTAAATTGGAAACCATCACGGTTGCTAATTTCTGTCCCAGCTACCAAGGCACGAATATCTGCATCCGTAATTTTTTCCTTCTTGTCTGCCAGTTTTTTGAAACGAGCAAACAAGCTAGCAACGTCTCCTTCTTCAAAATACAGGTCTAGTTCTTTCAGCTTTTCTACAAAGGCATGGCGACCAGATAGTTTCCCCAGTGGCAGAGAATTTTTCTTGACCCCTACCAACTCAGGTGTAATGATTTCATAGGTCAATGGATTTTTCAAGACACCATCTTGGTGTATACCTGACTCATGAGAGAAGGCATTGCCACCGACAACCGCCTTATTGCGTGGAATGGCAATCCCAGAAAAGCGAGATACTAATTCCGAAGTATTGAGCGTTTCCTTAAGAACAATCGGACTAGTCACATCATAGAAATCTTTCCGAATCTCAAGAGCAACAGCTACTTCTTCAAGGGCCGCATTCCCTGCTCGCTCACCGATACCGTTGATGGTTCCCTCGACACGACCGGCACCGTTTTTAATGGCCGATAGGGTATTGGCAACAGCCATACCTAGGTCATTATGGCAATGCGGACTGAAAATAATCTCACGGTCCGATTTGACGTTTGTTGTCAAGTAACGGAAAATTTCTCCGTAGTGCTGAGGAGTCGTAAAGCCGACTGTATCTGGAATGTTGATGTAGGTCGCACCAGCATCTACCGCTGTCTGCACAACTTCTAGCAAGTAATCCAACTCCGTCCGTGTCGCATCCTCTGGCGAGAATTCCACCACCTCAAAACGCTCACGGGCATAGCTGACATGTTCAGTGATTTGCGCCAAAATTTCTTCTTTGGTCTTTTGAAGTTTAAATTCACGGTGAATGGGGCTGGTCGCAATGAAAACATGAATCTGCGGATACTTGGCATCTTTTAACGCCTCATAACAAGCATCAATGTCTGATTTGACTGACCGTGCCAAACCTGTCACAGCTGTCTTGGTCATCGCCGCTGCAATCTGACGGACCGCTTCAAACGAATCAGGACTAGCCGCTGGGAAACCTGCTTCAATGGCAGAAATTCCCCATTTTTCCAACTGCTTGGCAATGGTCACTTTTTCCTTGATAGAAAAATTCACACCCGGCGTCTGTTCACCATCTCGCAAAGTTGTATCTAAAAATTCAATCACACGCATAAGAATACCTTTCTAAACAATACAAACTTCAATACTATCGTCCTTGAATTTACTTTTAGTACTAGCTCCAACAGTCAGAGTAGTGACTGTTGGAGGTGGGAAATAGAGCGAACTTAGTTCGCATCAAAAACCGCAGGCTTAACTGGAGTTAGGCAAGGCGAGTTAACGAAGTAATAAAAGTAAACTAAATGACGATAAAAAAGAAAACACCTCGAGGATAACTACCTGCGAGATGTTGTCAACAGCGCCCGCTTGGTAAGCCAAACAGGACTAATGCTACCTAGCGCACTAGCCCGACCGTCGCAACAACAAAGCAAAAAATTTTGTAGTGACAGGTTTCATTTGACTTTTTCCTTTCTGTGTTTTACTTGTTTTCCATGATAACGTACTTTTTTTCACTTGTCAACAGAAAAATGGAAATTTTCTGAAAAATCCGAACAATGCTGCAATTTGCACAAATCCAGATAATAGAAAACCAAACCCGTTCGAGGTTTGGTTTTACAGTTCATTTTAATTCCGTCTGGAACTGCTAAAAATTGCCACCAGCAATACTGCTCCAAAGACAGATGGAACCAAGGCCATACCAGCAAACTGTGGACCCCAGTCACCGAAGAGCAACTGGCCAACCCACGAACCTGCAAGACCAAGGATAATATTTCCCAAACAACCACGACGGTCATCTGATGAGGTCAAGGCTCCGGCAATCAAGCCAATAATGGCTCCCGCGATAATGCTTGTTAACATTCCGTATTCCTCCTTATTTACAAAATGGGAGTGGGAAAGAACTCGACTAGGTCAAAAAGAGTTCGTCAACAAGTCCTTATTTCCAGTTGTTGAGTTGAAACAGTCTATCCCCAGACTGTTTCACTCCCGCCCCCGCACAGCTCAAACTGTCTGGGGGACAGTTTGAGGTTGGAGATGAAGCGAACTCTGTTCGCATCAGTCGTAATGGTCAGATTTGGAGTGCAAAACACGAATTGCTGATATTTGCTTCGCAAATACTATCTCCAACCTTTAACAGTCCACTGGACTGTTAAACCCAATCAACCACTGCGCTGAGATGTTGATACGAACTCTGAGAAGTGATCCTGAGCTTTTTGCCCAGTTTCATTCAAATATCATTAGATTGCCCACTCACCGTCACGGAAGATCGGCACACGAGTACCGTCTTCACGGATACCGTCAATATTCATCTTGTTAGAACCAATCATGAAGTCTACGTGGACATCTGAACGGTTAAGACCGGCTTCTTTGAGCTCTTCTTGGCTCATTTCCGTACCACCTTCGATAGAAAAGGCATAGGCTTGACCAATCGCCAAGTGGTTTGAGGCATTTTCATCAAAGAGAGTATTGAAGAAGGTCACGCCTGATTGAGAAATCGGGCTCTTGTCTGGCACAAGTGCAACCTCACCGAGACCGCGAGCACCAGCATTATCAAAGACCAATTTCTTCATGACTTCGTCGCCTTTTTCAGCGGTTACATCTACGATTTCACCATCTTTGAAGGTTACTTTGATGCCTTCGATGATGTTACCGTTGTAGCTGAGTGGTTTTGTAGACGTTACATAACCGTCTGCCACACGGTAGTCAGGTGCTGTGAAGACCTCTTCTGTTGGCATATTGGCGATAAAGTGTTCACCTTGGGCATTGACCGAACCAGCCGCTTCCCACAAGTGATTCTTCGGCATACCGAGAACGAGGTCAGTCCCTGGTGCTGTGTAGTGTAATTTGACAAACTGCTCGTCGTTGAGGACCTTAGCCTTAGCCACCAAGCGTGCTTCGTGCTCTTCCCAAGCCTTGATTGGATCTTCCTCGTAGATTCGGCAAGTCTTGAAGATTTGATCCCAAAGAAGATCCACTGCCTCTTCGTCAGATGCTGCATTCGGAAAGACTTTTTTGGCCCATTCCAAACCAGAGGCTGCACCAAGTGTCCAGCTGATTTTGTTAGCTTGGGATGCTTGTCGCATTGGGTTCAAAGCCTGGCTGAGTGCACGAGCGTTGCGAGACAATTTCTCTGGGTCAACGCCATCGTAAGCACCTGGATCTTCTGACAAGACAACCAAACGGCTGGCCTTACGCTCCAAAAGGTAGTTCATTTCAGTAACGCGTTGTGGATGAACTTGTTCCAAGAGTTCCACATCAACATTAACCAACCGCTCACGCGCAATCACATCGTCCAACCAATTGACCAAGACTTCAGCCGCACCGTGGGCGTAAGCTTCTTTGACAATCATGCGTGCCAACTCAGCTTGTTCCACACCGATTGTCAATTGAACCGTGTGACCTGGCTGTACATTGATACCTGTTGAAACCAAGAGTTTAGCATATTTAGCGAGATTTTCTTTAAAATTTGGTAATACCATTTTTTTCTCCTTTGTACTTTGAAATACCCTATTATTGTATCATATTTTGAAGCTAGACAGATAAAAAAACTTCCTGCTGATACAGGAAGTTGAAAAGGTTTGCTCTGGGAGATAGTTGAAGCTTGGAGATGAAACGAATGGAGTTCGTGTCAGCAAGCCGCAGGCTGCTTCAACAGTCAGGGTAGTGACTGTTGAAGGTTGGAAATCTTACTTACGATAGTAAGTAACGCTCGTAACGTACGCCAAAGCGAGTTCAAACAATCCAGTGGAGTGTTTGAAGTTGGAAATAGAGGCTGGGCAAAAAGTCCAGCACCGCTTCTCAACGTTAGTGTCAACATCTCAGCGCAGTGGTTGATTGGCAGATTTGTTCGTATTTTACACTCCAAATCTGACCTAATCAACTGTGCGAGGGTGGGAAGACGAACTCTTCTATGAATGGTCGAGTTCTTTCCCACTCCCCATCTACCAACGTAATAAAGCAAACTGTAAGTATGTATACTCAATGAAAATTGAAGTCAGACTAGGCGACGCAGATGTAGATAGAACTTAAGTTCATCACACCAAGTCAACAACGTCTGACTTCAATTTTCGCAGAGTATTAGTTACCAAAAACTTTTACACGGTCACTATCCGCCATATAGTCTTTGTCTGCTGCTGGCGCTGCGATGCTTCCGAATGGTGCTTGGGCACGGAGTTTCCAGTTAGCTGGGATACCGTATTTTTCAGCAACTTGTGCATCAACCAATGGGTTGTAGTGTTGTACGTTCATGCCGATGTTTTTCTCAGCGAAAGCCAACCATACTGCGTACAAGTTGATACCGTGAGCTTGTTCAGACCAGATTGGGAAGTTTTCAGCGTAAAGCGGGAAGCTCCCTTGCAAGCCTTTGACCACGTCTTGGTCTTCGAAGAACAAGATAGTACCTGCACCTGCTGCAAAGCTAGCCAAACGACCTTTTGTGCCTTCAAACGCTTCTGCAGGCGTTACTTTTTCCAATTCGCTATAGGCAATTTCGTTCCAAAATGCTTCTGATTCCGCACCGAACAATACAACTGCACGGCTTGATTGTGAGTTGAAAGCTGATGGAGCTTCTTTCATGGCTTTCTCAACAAGTGCTACTACTTCTTCATTTGATACTGGCAAGTCTTTACCAAGTGCGTAGATTGAACGGCGAGTTTCTTGAAGTTTTGCAAAGTTTGACATATAGTTTCCTCTTTTCTATTTGTTACTACTTAGTGGTATCTATCACTATGTAGAGATTATACACCTATCAAAAACATTAGTCAAGAGTTTTGACTTCTTTTTATAAAAAAATTCACTGCTTCCAAAAGAAACAGTGAACAAGTTTAAAACAAATCATCAAAGAGACTGAGCTGGTTATCCTCTGGCATTTTGCCCAGAATGCCCATCTCATCCATTTTTTCGACCAGTGTACCTGACAATCCACCTCGTTTACGGAGCTCCGTCTTGGAGAGAAACTCTCCTTCAGCCCGTGCCGCCACAAGCTGCTTGGCTACGTTTTCTCCCAAACCATCCATGGCAACAAATGGCGGAATAAGAGTGTCGTCTTCAATTAAGAAGTCAGTCGCATGGGACTTGTAAAGGTCCAATTTACCAAACTTAAAGCCACGTTCCAGCATCTCATTGACCAACTCCAAAGTAGTGTAGAGGTCTTGCTCAACGTTTGAGGCTTCATTGTTCTTCTTCTTGAGAGCAATTTCTTCCATCTTGGCCTTGACTCGATCCAAGCCACCTGACATAGTCGCCAAATCAAAGGCCTTGGCACGAATAGAGAAATAAGCACAGTAATAGTAGATTGGGTGGTGAACCTTGAAGTAGGCTACCCGTAAAGCCATCATAACATAAGCTGCCGCATGGGCTTTAGGGAACATGTACTTGATTTTTCCACAGGATTCGATGTACCAGTCTGGCACCTTGTTATCCTTCATAGCTTGAATATAGCCATTTCGCTCTTCCTCAGAAATTTTGAGCCACATACCCTTCCGCACCCGTTCCATGATGTTAAAGGCCATCTTAGGTGGCAGGCCTGCATGCATGAGATAAACCATGATGTCATCCCGACAACCGATAACCGTAGATAGATCGGCAATTCCTGCCTTAATCAAGTCCTGGGCATTGCCCAACCATACGTCTGTACCGTGGGATAGACCAGACAGCTGCAAGAGTTCCGCAAAGGTGGTCGGTTTGGTTTCCTCCACCATCCCCCGTACAAAGTTAGTTCCAAATTCAGGAATACCCAGCATACCTGTCGGTGTACCAATCTGCTCTGGGGTAACGCCCAGAATTTCCGTACCAGAGAAGAGAGCCATCACTCCCTTGTCATCGGCAGGAATGGTCTGCGGATCAATACCTGACAAGTCCTGCAACTTGCGAACCATGGTTGGATCATCGTGTCCCAGAATATCGAGTTTCAAGACGTTTTCATCAATATCGTGGAAGTTAAAGTGGGTGGTCTGCCAGTTAGCCGTCACATCATCGGCAGGATACTGAACAGGGGTAAAGTCATAGACATCCATGTAGTCAGGAAATACGATAATTCCCCCTGGGTGCTGACCAGTCGTCCGTTTGACACCAGCCGCACCAGTAGCCAAACGTTCCACTTCCACATCACGGTAGAATTTACCATAATCCCGCTCATAGCCTCGGACAAAACCATAGGCCGTCTTGGCCGCCACCGTACCAACCGTTCCTGCACGGAAGGCATTTTCTTCACCGAAAATATCCCGAACATCCAAATGGGCAGACGGTTGGTCATCCCCTGAGAAGTTCAAGTCAATATCGGGAACCTTGTCTCCATCGAAACCAAGGAAGGTCTCGAAAGGAATGTCCTGTCCATCTTTTTTATACTTGGTCCCACACTTTTCACAATCCTTGTCTGGCAGGTCAAAACCTGAACCATAGGAACCATCTGTGATAAATTCACTGTGTTGACAATTTGGACAGACATAGTGAGGAGGCATAGGGTTTACTTCGGTAATCCCAATCATGGTTGCAACGAAACTGGAGCCGACAGACCCCCGTGAACCAACCAGGTAGCCCCGCTCATTGGAACGGTGCACCAACATCTGCGAAGCCAGGTAAATCACGGCGAAGCCATTACCCAGAATGGAGGTCAATTCCTTCTCAATCCGCAGGTCGATAATATCTGGAAGAGGATTGCCATAAATTTCAAAGGCTTTCTGATAGGTCAATTCCGCAACCGTTTCCTCGGCCTTCTCAATATAAGGCGTATAGAGGTCGGTCTTAACCACCTGAACATCTTCAAACCGGTCCAGCATAGCATTGGGATTGGTAATGACAATCTCACGGGCCAAACTTTCTCCCAAGAATGCAAACTCGTCCAACATCTCGCTGGTCGTTCTAAAGTGGGCTTTTGGCAGTGGTGCTGGCTGAGCGTTCTCACCATTTCCGATGGTCCAGTTAATCGGTGCCCCTTGACCTAGAGCACGAACAATGATTTCCCGGTAAATCTCTTCTTCTGGGTCAATGTAGTGGACATTTCCAGTCGCCAGAACAGGCAGACCTGCCCTACGTCCTACCTCAATCAACTGCTTGATGGTTTCTTCAATCTCTGCCATATCCTTAAACTGCTCCTTGGCAATCATGGGAGCATAGAGGGCAGGTGGCATAACTTCGATAAAATCATAATAGGCTGCCGTTTTAACCGCTTCATCTATCCCTTTGGAGAGCAAATCATCGAAGACCTCACCCTCTTGACAGGCTGTTCCCAATATTAAACCTTCACGATGGGCATTGAGAACGGTCCGTGGAATACGTGGAACTCCCTCAAAATACTTGGTATTGGAAAGAGAGACCAGTTTGAACATATTTTTCAAACCAACCTGATTAATCACATAGAGCGTGGCATGCTTGACACGAGCCTTCTTATAGGAATCCTCCGCAATCAGCTCCGTGTTTAGCTGGTTGAGATTGGTCAAATTGTGCTTCTCCAAGGCATCTTTTAGGAAGATGAAGAGCAGGCGCCCTGTCGCCTCCGCATCGTAGTTAGCCATGTGGTGGTGTTCAAGAGCAACACCAAACCGCTTGGTGAGAGGACCTAAACCATGACGCTTAAAGTCGGGGTAAAGGTTACGAGCAAATTCCAAGGTATCAATGACAGGCTGGCTAATAAGAGGTAAGCCTGCTCGTTCATAGTTGACATTCATAAAGCCAACGTCAAAGGTCGCGTTGTGGGCAACCATGACGGAATCTTGACAGAAATCTTGAAACTCACGCAGGACTTGTTCTAGAGGTTTAGAACCACGCACATGCTCGTCTGTGATTCCTGTCAGATCTGTTGTAAATTGACTGAGCGGATGACCTGGATCGATAAACTCATCAAATTCTGCAATGATATTGCCCTTGTGCATCTTAGACGCCGCAATCTGAATCAGGGCATTATTGACCGCAGAGAGACCGGTCGTTTCCACGTCAAAGACCACATAGGTGGCATCAGACAGGACTACATCTGCTTCGTTGTAAGCAATGGGCACAGAGTCCTCGACAATATTAGCCTCCATCCCGAAGAGGGGCTTAATCCCAGCTTTACGGGCAGCATGATAGCCATGGGGGAAGGACTGGACATTGCCGTGGTCGGTAATGGCCACCGCCTTGTGTCCCCAAGCCGCCGCACGCGCCACCAAGTCCTCAACGGCAGGCAGAGCATCCATAGTGGACATGTTGGTATGGGCATGAAACTCGACCCGCTTCTCACCCTCAGGCATGAGATCTTTGCGGATTTCCTTCTTGACCTCTTGGACTTCCTGCACGTTCATAGTCAAATCACGAGTGAAATTATTGGTTTCCACATTGCCTCGCACCCGCAGCCAGTTGCCCTTTTTGACCATATCAAACTTCTGAGCCTCTTCCTCATTCTTAGCCCACTTCTGCAAGGTGAAGGACGAAGTATAGTCGGTCATCTTAAAGTTGATAATGACCCGCCCCGTCTTGGTCGTCTTCTGCTCGACCTCAAAGACCAGTCCCTCAAAGACAATCCGATTTTCCTCGCTATCCACCTCAATCATAGGTGTAATCTCAGCCTTTTCGATATTGACCTTGGCAGGACGATTTTTCTTATATTCTGGGACAAATGGCTGAGCTGCCTCTGGTGGTGGCGCCATTTGAGCCAGTTGTTCAAGGGCCGCCAGGTTTTCTTCATTAGCCTGCTGGTAAATTTCTTCATTTTGCGCATGGAAAGCCGCAGCCTGCTGCTGCGTCATCTCTTGACAAACTTCAATATCCACCGCAAGATTAGCAAATCCAAATCGCTTGTATTGTTCCACAAGGTTTGGCAGGTGATTTTTCCGAAAATGAACGGTGTCAATGGTTTCAGGTCCCTTTATCCACAAAACACCATCTCTATAAGCCACCTCTAATGGCTGAAAAAGAGCCTTGAAGCCTGCACTCTGGCACAAATCTTCCGTAAAAGCTTCTGGATAATATGCTTCTACCAAACCAGCTTCAAAAGCCTCCGCATCGCTGACAATAGAAAATTGAATCTTATTTCCTACCTTTTCAAACTCCGTCGCCAAACGAGCCTTGAAGAGTTGATAGTCCATCAGTGGCAAGGGCTTTTCAAAGCGGAAGGTAAATTCCCAGAGTTTGCTGACCTTGTGCAAGACTACTTTCTCAATCGTTGCAGTCGAAAAAGCCCCTGATTGTCGTGCATCAAGAGGCATTCCGATTTGTTGAAGTAAGAGCTGAAACTTATCTGACATGACCATTTCCTTTGTAGTTCGTTAGAAACATTTTACCATAAATAGAGGAAAATTTCTTGGACTAGACGAGCTTTCCGACTATAGGAAGGCAGATAGATTAAGATAGCGATTGAAAGAACGAGCTGAAATATGATACAATCAGTTTAAAAATACAAGGAGATAATCATTATGTGGGAAACCATTTTCATTGAATACGGCATCTTCTTCCTCAAGATTGTGACCTTACTCATCGCAGTCCTACTTCTACTAGTCCTTTCCACAAAAATGAAGTCGAAACAGACGGACGGTCAAGTGACCATTACCGATTTATCTGAAAAACTATTGGACCAACAGGACCAATTTGAAAAAGAACTACTGGACAAAAAGGCTTACAAACAACTTCAGGAAGAACGAGAACAAGAAAATCTTGACCAAGAGACAGATAAACCGATCAAACGTTTATTTGTCTTAGACTTTGACGGAGATATCCAAGCCAAGGAAGTTGATAACCTCAGAGAAGAAATCACAGCCATCTTGACTTTGGCTAGTCAAGGAGATGAAGTTTTGGTTCGATTGGAAAGTCCCGGCGGATCGGTTTATGGATATGGTCTTGGAGCCTCCCAACTTCTTCGCCTAAAAGATAAGCAGATCCCCTTGACCATTTCAGTCGATAAGGTTGCGGCTAGTGGAGGCTACCTCATGGCCGCTGTCGCTGACAAAATCGTCGCAGCCCCCTTTGCTCTTGTTGGATCTATCGGTGTCGTTGCAGAAATCCCCAACATCCACCGCCTACTGAAAAAGCATGAGATTGATGTAGATGTCATGACCGCTGGTAAGTACAAACGAACTCTGACCTTTATGGGAGAAAATACTGCTGAAGGTAGAGATAAGTTCCAAGAAGAATTAAACGAAGTTCATCATCTATTCAAAGATTTCGTCCAAGAAAACCGTCCTATACTAGACATCGAACAGGTCAGCACAGGCGAAACCTGGTACGGAACTAGTGCCAAAAAGGTCCACCTAGTTGATGAAATCGCGACTAGTGATGATTTGATTTTGAATCAAATTCACGAGAGACAGGTACTTCTAGTCAAATTTGAAGAGAAGAAATCTCTCATCAACCGCATCGGTGTTCAAGTCGAAACCAGCCTGTCCAACCTCATACTAAAGCTAGTCAACAAATCTAGTTCGATTCGATAAAAAAGAGTTTGCAGAAACTGTACTATTCGTCCTAATCTTTCCACTCGAGACGAAACATTTTAAACTGCAAACTCTTTTTCGATTTATTAATTTTCCTGATTCAAAATTTGCAAGGTTTCAAGGAGTTGGTCCACATGAACTTCTACAGTATCACCTGTGCCCTTGATTTTCACTTCGACGATGCCATCAGCTGCTTTCTTACCAACCGTCACACGGATTGGCAAGCCAATCAAGTCACTGTCAGAGAACTTAACACCGACACGCTCATTACGGTCGTCAGTTAATACTTCGTAGCCTGCACCAACCAAACTTGCTTCGATAGACTGAGTCAAGGCCATCGCTTCTTCATCTTTGACATTGACTGGAATCAAATGCACATCAAACGGTGCCAATTCTTTAGGGAAGTTGATCCCCCAAGCGTAACGGTATTCGCCTTTTGGTGTCTTGTTGACAAAGAGGCGAGCGTGTTGCTCAAGAACTGCTGACAAGAGACGACTAACACCGATTCCGTAGCATCCCATGATAATCGGCATAGAACGACCATTCTCATCCAAGATGTTGGCATTCATGCTGTCTGAATAGCGGGTACCGAGCTTGAAGATGTGACCAATCTCGATACCACGGGCAAAGTTGAGAACCCCGTGTCCATCTGGAGACGGTTCGCCTTCCTTGACTTCACGAATGTCCACATACTCAGTCACTTGGAAATCACGACCCGCATTGGCACCTGTGTAGTGGAAGCCGTCCTCGTTGGCACCAACAACAGCATTTTTCACATCTTGCACCTTGCGGTCGGCGATAATCTTGATGTTTTCTGGTAAACAAACTGGGCCAAGTGAGCCAAAGCCTGCACCGAAGATTTTTTCAGCATCCGCTGGGCTAGCAGCATCAAAGAAATCTGCTCCAAGGTAGTTTTTCAACTTAACATCGTTCACTTGATCATTGCCGACAAGAAGGGCAACAACTGGCTCGCCGTCTGCCATAAAGAGCATGGTTTTGATGGTTTGCTCTTCAGCGACATTCAAGAAGGCTGCCACTTCGTCGATGGTTTTAGCATCTGGTGTAGCAACTTTAACCAAGTCTTCTTCAACCACAACTGCTGTACTTGGTTTGTATTCGCTAGTTGCCATTTCTAGGTTGGCAGCGTAACCTGATTCGCTAGAGTAGGCGATGGTATCTTCACCAGATACAGACCATGCCAAGAGCTCTGCCTTGATAGCTTCAAGAACATCCTCTGGTATTTCCTCAAAAGAAGCAACCGACTTGTCTAAGACAACCCAACGGTCGAGATCGGTACGGTCTGGGGTAATAGCCATAAACTCCTGGCTGTCCTTACCGCCCATGGCACCACCGTCACCGATAATAGCTTTGAACTCCAAGCCTGCACGAGTGAAAATAGCCTCATAAGCTGTCTTGTAGTCGTCATAGGTCTGGTCCAAGCTTTCATAGCTGGCGTGAAAGCTGTAACCGTCTTTCATGATGAACTCGCGACCACGGAGAAGACCGTTACGAGGGCGTTTTTCATCACGGTATTTTGGCTGGATTTGGTAGATGTTGAGTGGTAACTGCTTGTAAGACTGCACCGCATCACGCGCCAAAAGAGTCACCGTTTCTTCGTGAGTTGGTCCCAAGATAAAGTCAGAACCTTCGCGGTTTTTGAGCTTGTAAAGATCGTCGCCATATGTTTCGTAACGACCTGACTCACGCCAAATGTCCGCTGACAAGAGAGCTGGTGCCAAAAATTCAATAGCATCAATCTTATCAAACTCCTCACGCATGATATTTTTTGCTTTTTCAATCACACGGTTAGCCAAAGGCAAGTAGCTGTAAATACCAGCAGAAATCTGACGGACATAACCCGCACGTAACATCAAAGCGTGGCTAATCACCGACGCATCCGAAGGCATCTCCCGCAAAGTAGGGATAATCATTTTAGACTGTTTCATATTAAGATACGGAGGTCGTAAAAAACGACTGAAAATTAGGAAACTGGCGCAATGTGCTTGCACATCAGTCAGTTTATCTATTTTCCGAGTTTTTAGACCGAGTTCAATTACGGACCTCCTTTGTTCCTTTCATCTTTTGTTTATCAGGAATACACAGGTTTTAGCCCGTGTTCAATTCCTTTCGTAGTTTACTTGATTAGAAATCACAGAAGTCACTTTTCAAAACCCTCGCTGACGCTCGAGTTCAAATCTGAAAACTCTCTGTTCCTTTCTTTTTCGTATTTTTTCAGAATATCCTGCGTTTAGCACGCAGTCAATTCCTTTCATCTTTTGTTTATCAGGAATGCACAGGTTTCAGCCCGTGTTCAGTTCCTTTCGTATTTTTCAGAACATCCTGCATTTAACACGCAGTCAATTCCTTTCATCTTTTGTTTATCAGGAATGCACAGGTTTCAGCCCGTGTTCAATCCCTTTCGTAGTTTACTTGATTGGAAGACAAAGAATTAACTTTTCAAACCCCTCGCTGACGCTCGAGTTCAAATCTGAAAACTCTCTGTTCCTTTCTTTTTCCTAGTTTTCAGAACATCCTGCGCATCACACGCATTCAATTCCTTTTGGAGTTTTTATTTAGAAGAATACACGCATAATATCATTCCAGGTCACGACCAGCATGAGGACAACCATGATTGCAACGCCTGCCAGCGTGATATAGGATTCTGTTTCTGGTTTAAGTGGTTTTCTGCGAATACCTTCTAGAATGTTCATGACAATCTTCCCACCATCCAAGGCTGGAATAGGGATAAGATTGAAAATACCGATATTGATTGATAGCATAGCCATCAGGTTAAAGACTGAAACCCAACCATTTGCAGCAGCCTGATTGCTGACAGAATAAATGGCAACAGGTCCACCCAATTGCTTAACATCAAAATTGGCAATCAAGTTTTTCAAGGCAGTCACAACAATAACTGCTGTCGCACCCGCTTGCTGGAAGCCCCCAATAATCTTATCAACGAAACCAGTTTTCAAAATCGGTGAAATACCAATTCGATAAGCCCCATCTACTTGTTCGGCAGTAACGGAGACATGACGGGTTTTCCCATCATGCTCAACAACCAAATCAAAGCTTGGGGCTGTTGTTGCATCTGTCGCTGCTTTGCTAATAATCGTTGCAACTTCTGTGTAGCTGTCTGTCGTGTTCCCATTGACCGAAAGAATCTTGTCTCCTGTGACAACACCTACAGCCTGCAAAGCACCACCTTCAGTAATACTTACTGCATTGCTTAATGGGTTGGCAACCCCGCCTTGCATGAAGAACAAAAGAATAAATATTAGAATCCCTAAAATAAAGTTATTCATGGGACCAGCAAAGTTGGTTATCAACTTCCCCCAGACTGTCGCATTTTGATACTGAACATCAAGTGGAGCAATCCGAACTTCTGTTCCATCTTCCTCTACAATCGTGGCATCGTGATCAACCTTATAGGTCTTGCTTTCTTCCAAGACCAAGCCTGTGATTTCCAATTTTTCCTCGAAGTCAAAACTGGTTACATTCATTGGCAAACTGAGACTATCCAGTTGCTTACCAGATAAATTAATCCGCGTCACAACACCAGCTTCATTCAAGCTGAGGCTGGCAGGACTACCTGTCTTAATCTCTGTCTTATCTTCACCCCATCCAGCCATTCGAACATAGCCACCTAGGGGAAGGATACGGATGGTGTAAAGTGTCCCATCCTTACCTGTATGAGCAAAAATTTTGGGCCCCATCCCAATCGCAAATTCCCTCACAAGGATACCAGCTTTCTTGGCAAAGTAGAAATGACCAAATTCATGGACAACCACAATCACACCAAATATAAATATAAATGCTAAAATTCCCTTCATAGTACCTCCTTAAAATAATCCAAAGAAGTGCATGATTGGAAAGACAAAAATCATACCGTCAAAACGATCCAGGATACCACCGTGTCCTGGAATAATTTTTCCAGAATCCTTTACACCAAAATGGCGTTTAATAGCACTTTCTACTAAGTCCCCGAATTGTGAGAATATCGAGAAAATCACAACTAACAACAACATCATGCCAAATGAATAGCCCGCCAACAAGGACTTATCGACAATCAAGAAAATGATAGCAACTACCACCGCAGAAAGAATACCGCCTACAAAGCCTTCAACCGTTTTATTCGGTGAAACCTTCGGCAATAATTTTCTCCGACCAATCTGACGACCGATTAAGTAGGCACCAATGTCTGTTGCCCAGACTAAACAGAGGGCAAAGAAGACTTTATTGAGCCCATCCATACGAGCCAGTATCAAACTATGAAAGCCGATACCAACATAGAAACTTGATGCAATTGGAAAGACCACATCGGAATAGTTGTAATGACCGATATTAAAAACCGTCGAACCAAGCAGTAAAAATACTACAATGGCGTAGGCTGTGTAATTTCCATCCGTCGGTAAAAATGTCAGATAATTCTGGAGCGGAAGAGCCAAGACTAAACTGGCCAACATAGCTAAGACACCCTCGATAGAATTTGGTGCTAGGCGATGCATTTTAATCAATTCAGCCGTAGCAATGATGGCTAACAGGCCTACAAAAAATTGAAATGCCATCCCACCAGCCAACAAAAAGGGAATGAAAATAGCTAGAGCAACGCCACCAAATATCACTCGTTTCTGTAAATCGTTTGTCATACCTTCTCCTTATACACCGCCAAAACGTCTGTGGCGACGGTTGTATTCTTTAATCGCTAATTTAAGTGCTTCTCCATCAAAATCAGGCCAAGCAATATCTGTAAAGTACAGCTCGCTGTAAGCTGTTTGCCACGGCAGGAAGTTGCTAAGACGAAGTTCACCACTTGTACGGATAACTAGATCGGGATCGCGTAACGTTGGTGATAAGGTTCCTGTATAGAGGTAATCCGCTATTAATTTCTCATCAATATCTCCAGGATTGAACTTGGCATCCAAGACATCTTGCGCAATAGCCTTTACTGCGCGGGTCACCTCATCACGACCGCCATAGTTAAGAGCGAAATTGAGAATCAAACCAGTGTTACTCTTTGTCTTTTGTTCGGCTTTATAAAGCGCATTGAGAGTCGGGACAGGAAGTTTTGAATGGTCACCAATCATCTGAATTTTGACATTATTGGCATGGAGTTCAGGAACATACTTATCATAAAACTCCACAGGTAGATTCATGATAAACTTCACTTCTTTTTCCGGTCGAGACCAGTTTTCTGTAGAAAAGGCATAGACAGTTAACACCTTTACTCCCAAATCAGAAGCCGTCTTGGTAACCTTTTGCAGTGCATCCATACCAGCCTTATGCCCCATAATACGTGGCTGCATCCGCTTTTTCGCCCAACGGCCATTGCCATCCATAATCACAGCGATATGCTTAGGGACTTCAATTGCTGTTTCAATGCTTTCTTTCTTTTTAAAATTAAATTTAAACATGGTATTTTCCTTATTGTATAATCGTTTCATTATACCATATTTTTACCTAGGATAGCAAAAATCAGGCAGGGCTAAAACAAGAGAAAACCAAGGTTTCCCTCGGTTTTTCATCCTTATTCTTCAATTGCAGATTCTGGAGTTGCTTCTGTCGTTTCAACTGCCACTTCTTCAACAACTGCCGATGTAGTATCTGAACTTGCTACACGATTACGAATAGCACCACGTTCAAAGGTCAAGTAAACACCATCAACATCCAAAACTACTTTTTGGTCATCGATTTCATCGACAATACCAAACAAGCCACCGATAGTGACAATCTCATCGCCTTTTTTAATTTGGCTCAGAGCTTCTTGGCGTTGCTTTTGTTGTTTACGTTGCGAATAGAACATAAAACCAATCATGGCAACCATGACAAGCGGCAAAAATAAACCTTCCATTTGTTTACCTCTTTTATTGTTTGATAAGCATGATTATATCAAATTCTGGACAAGAAAGCAAAGTTCGACCAAACAGAAAAAGACCGAACTTTTGTTCAGTCTTCGCACACTATTTTGAGCTCCATACACTCTCAAGGATATTGGTCTGTTCACGACCAGGTCCTACTGAGAAGGTTGAGATACGAACGCCTACCAATTCGCTGATACGACGAACATAGTTGCGAGCCGCTTCTGGCAATTCATCCAGGCTACGTACACCTGTGATGTCTTCAGACCAACCTGGCATTTCTTCGTAGATTGGTTTGCAACGTTTGAGTTGCTCCAAACTTGCGGGGTAGTGGTCAATACGCTCACCATCCAAGTCATAAGCCACGCAGATTTTCAAGGTCTCAAGACCTGACAAAACGTCAATCGAGTTGAGGGACAAATTGGTAATACCTGACACACGGCGGCTATGGCGCATCACCACTGAGTCAAACCAACCGACACGGCGTGGACGGCCAGTTGTCGTACCGTATTCCTTACCGATTTCGCGGATACGGTCTCCGATTTCATCGTGCAATTCAGTTGGGAATGGTCCGTCACCAACACGGCTAGTGTAGGCCTTACATACACCAACAACCTTGTCAATCTTGCTTGGACCGACACCACTACCGATCGTCACACCACCAGCAACTGGGTTCGAAGAAGTAACGAATGGATAGGTACCTTGGTCAATATCCAACATAACCCCTTGCGCACCTTCAAACAAGACACGTTTGCCCTGGTCCAAAGCATCGTTCAAAATAACAGATGTGTCTGTTACATATTTCTTGATTTCCTGGCCATAAGCGTAGTATTCTTCAAAGATTTCGTCGAATTCGATTGGAGTTGACTCATACATTTTCTCAAACAAACGGTTTTTCTCAGCCAAGTTTGTTCTCAAACGCTCCGCAAAAATCTCCTTGTCCAAGAGGTCTGCGATACGGATACCAACACGCGCAGCCTTGTCCATGTAAGCTGGACCGATCCCCTTGTTGGTTGTACCAATCTTATTCTCACCTTTAGACTCTTCTTGCAACTGGTCCAATTTGATGTGGTAAGGCAAGATGACATGTGCGCGGTCTGAAATCCGCAAATTATCTGTTGTCACACCTGAATCGTGGAGATAGTTGATTTCCTTCACCAAAGATTTTGGATTGACAACCACACCATTACCGATTACAGAAATCTTTTCTGGAAAGAAAATTCCTGACGGAATCAAGTGCAATTTATACTTCGTGCCATCGATAACGATAGTGTGTCCAGCGTTATCACCACCTTGATAACGTGCGATTACTTCAGCATTAGCAGACAAGAAGTCTGTAATTTTACCCTTACCTTCGTCGCCCCACTGGGTTCCTACAACAACTACTGATGTCATATTCACTCTTTCTCTGAACTGGCTAACCAGCCCAGCCTTTCTTCTACTTCTGGCAGGAATCTCACCTGCAAGTTTCGTTTTACACACTATTCTATCAAAAAACGAACATTTTTTCAAGAAATTCCAATAATTTCATATATAACGAATGTTTTTATTTTTTTAAAGTATATTTCAAAAAAATCCGATTAAACACACGAGGTAGACATGTGTAAATATGCTTTTAACAGAGAAATCCGAAGTCTTTGTTTGCTTTCAGTGATTTTTAGTACATTTTTCACCAGAAACGTAGCAGAAATTTGTATTTGTTTTATAAACTAGATAAAATTGGTGTAAGACACTATCAGAAATTGGACGGATTGCTTATGTTACAGAAATTATCCCAAAACAGCCCCATCCTCCAAGCCACCTTTGGTTTGGAACGGGAATCCTTACGAATAAATAGCGACAACCGCGTTGCTCAAACACCACACCCTGAAGCGTTGGGCTCACGCAGTTTTCACCCCTATATCCAGACCGATTACAGCGAGCCACAACTAGAGCTGATTACCCCTGTGGCTCATTCGACCAAGGAAGCTCGTCGTTTCCTCGGAGCTATCACGGATGTAGCGGTGCGGTCTATGGAAAAAACGGAATACCTCTGGCCCCTGTCCATGCCACCTGTGATTTCAGCGGATGATATTCAGATTGCTCAACTGGAGAGCGACTTCGAGTACCAGTACCGTGTCGGTTTGGCAGAACGCTATGGTAAGTTGCTCCAGTCTATGTCAGGCATCCACTACAACTTCGAGCTCGGCAAGGACCTGACCCAGCAACTCTTTGAAGCGAGCGATTACGACGACCTCATCACCTTCAAAAACGCCCTCTATCTCAAGCTGGCTCAGAATTTCCTACGCTACCGCTGGTTCTTGACCTACCTCTACGGAGCAAGTAGTCTGGCTGAAAAAGGATTTTTGACAGAGGAAATTGGCTGCGTGCGGTCCATCCGCAACTCCAACTACGGCTATGTCAACTCCGATGATGTTCATATTTCCTTTTCTTCTCTCCAACAGTACGTGGCCGACATCGAACAAGCTGTCCAATCTGGTCAACTATCCGCTGAGAAGGAATTTTACTCTTCCGTCCGACTACGTGGAGCAAAGACTAGCCGTGACTACCTCAGCAAGGGGATTTCTTATTTAGAATTCCGGTCCTTCGACCTGAACCCCTATGACCCGCTTGCTATTAGTCAAGAAACCCTTGATACAGTCCACCTCTTTATCTTATCTCTTCTTTGGCTAGACCAACCGACAGATGTTGATAACACCTTAGCCAAAGCAGATAAACTTAACAATCTCATCGCCCTCAGTCACCCACACACACCTCTACCTAACGATGCCGATGCCACGCCAATCTTGACGGCCATGAAAGCCATAGTTCTACACTTTGGACTGGATGACTACTATGGCCAGCTCATTGCACATGTGGAGGCAGCACTTCAAGACCCTCGTCTGACCCTTTCCGGAAAAATAGCAGAGCAGGTTGAAGATGGGTCTCTAGAAAAGTTCGGTCAGCAGCAGGGACAAGTCTTCCATGACTATGCTTGGACAGCCCCATACGCCCTCAAGGGCTATGAAAACATGGAACTCTCCACCCAGATGATCCTCTTTGACGCCATTCAAATGGGCTTACATGTCGAGATCTTGGATGAAGAAGACCAGTTTCTCAAGCTCAGGCATGGTGACCATGTTGAGTACATCAAAAATGGCAACATGACCTCCAAAGATAACTACGTCATTCCTCTGGCCATGGCCAACAAGGTCGTAACCAAAAAGATTTTGGACCAGGCTGGTTTCCCAGTGCCTGCGGGAGCTGAATTTTCTAACAAGGAAGAGGCCCTGCGGTATTACGGACAGGTAGCCAGCTCTGCTATTGTTGTCAAACCAAAGTCCACCAACTTCGGCCTCGGCATCTCTATCTTCCAAGAGCCTGCCAGCCTTTCAGACTATGAAAAAGCCCTTGATATCGCCTTTTCGGAAGATAGCCATGTGCTCGTGGAGGAATTCGTGGCGGGAACCGAGTACCGTTTCTTCATCTTGGACGGCAAGTGCGAGGCTGTCCTGCTCCGCGTCGCAGCCAATGTCGTGGGTGACGGTAGCTCAACCATCCGTGAATTGGTGGACCAAAAAAACCAAGATCCACTGCGAGGGCGTGACCACCGTTCACCGCTGGAAATCATTAACTTGGGCGACATCGAGCTACTCATGTTAGAACAGCAGGGCTACACACCCGATACAGTTTTGCCAGAGGGCATTCAAGCCTTTCTACGTGGCAATTCCAATATCTCAACGGGTGGTGACTCCATCGATATGACCGACCAGATGGACGAGTCCTACAAGCAACTGGCTGCCGCTATGGCGACTGCTATGGGAGCTTGGGCCTGCGGTGTAGATCTGATTATCCCCGACCGCACCAAGCCAGCCAGCAAAGACGAGCCCAACTGTACCTGTATTGAGCTCAACTTCAACCCTGCCATGTACCTGCACACCTACACCTACGCAGGACCTGGTCAGAGCATTACGCCGAAGATTTTGAAAAAATTGTTTCCAGAGCTATAGTTTCCCATTTTCCTTACTTTGTTAGTGCTTACTTCAAAGGTTCGTGGAACTTTTGAAGGCCGGAGATAAGGCAAAGCACGTTCGCCTCAATAGCTGCAGGTTGCTGGGAGTGGGAAAGAACTCGACCAAGATAAAAAGAGTTCGTCAACAAGTCTTTATTTCTAGTTGTTGAGCTGAAACAGTCTATTCCCAGACATCAATTTATGTGAGCTGACTGCCGTCAGCTTATATCTCCCACTTTAAAAGGTCTCCCAGACCTTTTAAACTCCCAACTAATGTTAAATAAAATGAATATGGCACCAAGATAATCATTTATATCTGGGTGCTTTTTATGAACCAATTTCCAGCATCTCACTATATCGTTCGTTATTTATTTTGTTTTCTAATGTATTTTTACTATTTCATTTGAATTTTTAAAAATATCCGTATTATATCTAAAAAAAGTATTCCAAACAACTCATTTTTTGTTAAACTATATATAACAACTGCAGACGTTTTGATAACGTCCATATATAACAAAAAGGAGTTTTATATGAAAATTAGAAACCGTTCTCTCTTCTATACCGTAGGGTCTGTAGCGGTAACAGCCGGACTCTTGCTTAGTCTTGCCACTTCGCCCATACCATCTGTGCACGCTACTGAAGTGGCGATAGAGAATTATCCGTCGCTTGCAATAACCAAGTCGGAGGTCACGATACAAGGCTATCTTATTGCACCACTTAATAGTAGCGGAACCGCTTTTGACGCTACTAACAAAACAAATCTAGCCCTTGGTGCAAGCATGGATACTGCGGCCGCCGACACTATCCCTATTCAACTAAAAGAACCTCTTCGCAGCCAATTCAACCTCGTTGATCATCCCGAACTAGTCGGAAAATTGGTTCGCATCACAGGAACTAGCGATACATACATGAAGCGAGCTGGAATCAAACCAGCTACAGCGATTGAAATCGTAGATTCATCTTCTACTAATGTTCAGCCACCAACCAGTGAAAATACGACTACCGAGTCAAGCGACCTTGTTTCTACACCGATTGCTACTGTTCGCTCTAGTGCACAAGGAACAGAGTACACCGTTTCTGGTAAAATTATTAGCCTAGTAAACGGTTGGGGAGGAAATGGCTTTTACCTCCAAGATTCTGACGGTGCTGGTATCTATATCTACCCTGGGGCTGCCTTGGGCTATCAGCCTGGTGATACAGTCCAATTAACAGGAACATTGGGTGAGTATAAAGGCGAACTCCAACTAACCACAGTTAGCAACCACAAGGCTATCTCTGAGAATTTCAACACTCCTATTACAGAAACAAACATCGCTCAGTTAGCAACGCAAGCACAGGCAACACTAGTTTCTCTAAAAAACTTGACTGTCGGAGAGATTCAAAGCGATAGCTATCAAAATGCTACCTTTACCGTAACTGATTCCGAAGGACAAACTGTGGATGTGCGTTTAGATAGTCGAACAGGTATCAAAACGGCTGATCTTTTGAACCATATCAATAAGGGAGATAAGATTAATCTAACCGCTATTTTATCCACCTATAATGGAAAAATACAATTAAAACCATTTGACCTCTCTCATTTTGAAGTCGTTGAAAAGGCAACAACAGAAACAGCACCTGGCAAGACCGAAACTGTAACAGTCGGTCACATTCAAGGTGCAAGTCACCAATCACCTCTAACCAATCAATCTGTGATTCTTAAAAACGTCGTAGTAACCTACGTTACCTCTGCCAATAACTTCTATGTGCAAGATGTCACACCAGATGGAGACGTCAAAACATCTGACGGTATTAATATTTTTACTGACAAATTAAAAACAAATGTCAAGGTAGGAGATCTTGTCACTATCGCAGGACGTGTAGAAGAATACCTCGGAAAAGGTTATACAGAACGTGGGGAAACAGACTTAACCATCACACAAATTCGAGCTACTGAAGTAACTGTGGATGGGACTGCACCTGTACCATCTCCTATAGTCCTTGGTCTTGATCGGACCATCCCAGCAGATATTATTGACAACGACGGTTTGGCTCAATTTGATCCAGAACAAGATGCGCTCGATTTCTGGGAATCCGTTGAAGGCATGGTGGTTGCCGTGGATGATGCAAAAATCCTTGGTCCACTAAAAAACAAGGAAATCTATGTCACTCCTGCCACTAGTCAACTTCCTTTAAATAATGTTGGAGGCGTCAACCTTCGCCCTGAAGGGAATAATACCAATATCATTCCCCTACTTTTGAAAAATGGAAAACAGATCGTCAAATCAGGAGACTATTTCACCGGTCGTATCGCTGGACCAGTCACCTACTCTTACACCAATTATAAAGTCTATGTAGATGATAGCACCCTTCCAACCTTGCACGAAGGAGCTACAAAACCAGAAACAACAACCATTATCCCAAATGATGACAAGCTGACTATCGCTTCTTATAACATCGAAAACTTTTCTGCTGACAGTAAATCAACATCAGACGCTAAAGTCCAACGCATTGCCAAATCCTTTGTTTCAGACCTACATTCTCCAGATATTATCGGATTGATTGAAGTGCAGGACAACAACGGTGCTACAAATGACGGCACAACTGATGCTAGTAAGAGTGCTGAGCGCCTAATTGCAGCCATTCAAGCAGCCGGCGGACCAACATATACCTATGTGGATATTGCTCCTGAAAACAACAAAGACGGCGGACAGGAAGGAGGCAATATTCGCGTCGGCTTCCTCTACAACTCAAAACGTGTCAACCTATCTGACAAACCAATCGGTACCGCAACACAGGCAGTTGCATGGGAAAACGGCGAACTCAATCTCAGCCTGGGCCGAATCGACCCAACCAACCCTGCTTGGGCAGCTGTCCGCAAAACACTTGCAGCTGAATTCGTCTTCAACGGCGAGAAAGTCGTTGTCCTTGCCAACCATCTCAACTCAAAACGCGGTGACAATGGTCTCTACGGAAAAATCCAACCTGTCAGCTTCAAGTCCGAAGAAAAACGCCACATACTAGCACAAACTATCGCTGACTTTACAAAAGCAGGCTTAGCTCAAAATCCAAATGCTAATATCGTTATGCTAGGCGACTTCAATGACTATGAATTTACTAAAACCATAGAAATTTTAGAAACAGGAGGAATGGCTAACCTCGTTAGTCGTCATGATGCATCCGATCGCTTCTCTTACTTCTATAACGGAAACAATCAGTCTCTTGACAATATGCTAGTATCAACTAACTTGTTGGACCGCTATGCCTTTGATATGGTCCATGTCAATTCAGCCTTTATGGAAGAACATGGCAGAGCTTCTGACCACGATCCACTATTGGTACAACTGGACGTGACAAAGGCACAAGAACCAACTCAACCAGAACCAAGCGACAAGCAGACAGATGACTCAGGAACAGTCAATAATAGTGATGACAATGGTACGACCAACAATAACAAGCCAACAAATCTTTCAACTTCTAATCAAACAGCTGTAAATGCTGATAACCGTTCTGGCGCTACAGACAAGGGACAAACAACCGTGACCCCTACTGCCAACAACAGTCAAAAGAAAATCCTTCCAAAGACAGGAGGAGAAACAAGCTTTGTACTTATCACAATCGGTCTCGTAATCTTGAGCGCCTGCCTTGTCAAAAAACAAAAAGAATCCTAATCATTTTTTGAGCTTGAAAGCATGACTTTCAGGCTCATTTTTCTACTGCTCCACCTCCACTTGTGCTATAATTAAAGTTATGGATAAAATTATTAAAACACTATCAAAAAGCGGGCATTTTCGTGCCTTTGTGCTAGACAGCACAGAAACCGTGAAAACAGCCCAAGAAAAACACGATACTATGGCGTCGTCCACCGTTGCTCTGGGCCGCACTCTCATTGCCAATCAGATTTTGGCTGCCAATGAAAAAGGTGATACCAAGATCACCCTGAAAATATTGGCCAGCGGTGCTGTTGGGGCTATCATCTCCGTTGCCAATACCAAAGGTCAGGTCAAGGGCTACATTCAAAATCCTGACTTAGACTACAAACGGACAGCGACTGGCGAAGTTATCGTTGGACCACTTGTAGGCAATGGTCAATTCCTGGTCATCACAGACTACGGAACAGGGCATCCTTACAATTCCATGACCCCCTTAATCTCTGGTGAAATCGGTGAAGACTTTGCCTACTTCCTAACGGACAGCCAGCAGACCCCATCTGCGGTGGGGCTCAATGTCTTGTTGGATGAAGAAGATAAGGTCAAGGTAGCTGGTGGCTTCTTACTCCAAGTTTTACCTGGAGCGACCGAGGCTGAAATTGCTCGCTTTGAAAAACGTATCCAAGAAATGTCTGCCATTTCAAGCCTGCTGGCTTCTGATAACCACATAGAAGCTCTGCTATCCGCCATTTATGGCGACGACGACTTCAAACGCCTGTCAGAAGAAGAAATCGGTTTTGTCTGCGACTGCTCTAAAGACCGCTTCCTTGATGCTCTGGCCAGCTTGCCAAAAGCGGACCTGCAAGAGATGAAAGAAGAAGACAAGGGCGTGGACATCACCTGTCAATTCTGCCAGACCCATTACCACTTTGACGAAAACGATTTGGAGGAACTCATCAATGGCTAATCTCAATACCCCTTTTATGATTGGTGATGTGGAAATTCCCAATCGCTGCGTGCTGGCCCCAATGGCTGGCGTGACCAACTCGGCCTTCCGCACCATTGCCAAAGAAATGGGCGCGGGCCTGGTCGTGATGGAAATGATTTCTGAAAAAGGCCTTCTCTACAACAACGAGAAGACCCTCCATATGCTCCATATCGACGACAACGAATACCCTATGTCTATCCAGCTTTTCGGCGGCGATGCCGAAGGACTAAAACGGGCTGCCGACTTCATCCAAACCAACACCAAGGCTAATATCGTGGATATTAACATGGGCTGCCCTGTCAACAAGGTCGTTAAAAACGAAGCTGGTGCCAAGTGGCTCAAGGACCCCGACAAGATTTACCACATCATCAAGGAAGTGACTTCGGTCCTCGATATTCCCTTGACTGTTAAAATGCGGACGGGTTGGAACAATACCGACCTAGCGGTCGAAAATGCCCTGGCCGCAGAAAGCGCCGGTGTGGCTGCCCTGGCCATGCACGGACGGACCCGCGAGCAGATGTACACAGGAACCGTTGACCTGGAAACCCTCACCAAGGTAGCTGGCAGCCTGACCAAGATTCCCTTCATCGCAAACGGCGACATCCGCACTGTAGAAGATGCCCGCCAGCGAATCGAGGAAGTTGGTGCTGATGCTGTCATGGTCGGACGGACTGCTATGGGAAATCCTTACATCTTCAACCAAATCAACCACTACCTTGAAACAGGAGAAGTCCTGCCCGACCTCTCCTTTGACGACAAACTCAATGTCGCCTTTGACCACCTGACCCGATTGACCAACCTCAAGGGAGAGTCAGTTGCCGTCCGCGAATTCCGTGGCCTTGCTCCCCACTATCTCCGTGGTTCAGCAGGTGCTGCCAAGATCCGTGGAGCCGTTGCCCGAGCAGAGACTATCGAGCAGGTCCAAGAACTCTTTGACCAAGCACGAGAAGCCTATCAGGAACGGATTGCTAAATAAGATAAACTGGCAGGTTAAAACTCGCTAACAATGAAACAGAAAAACGCATAAAACCAAGATGATAACTTGATTTTATGCGTTTTTTCTATACTGTTTTACATGACTTCCTTTCCAAAAAAAGCAAGAAAGGCTGGAGCAATGTAATCCTGATATTGTTGAGGATGTTCACGAATGAGGGTTGCTGAAATGCCAAATTTTCTAGGACTGAAATGTGCTTGATAACCTCGCCTATGCAGTTCCTGAGCGTATTCTTCCTCGGATACATAGAAGACTGGCACTTGATGTTCAGACAGGTCCAACAGCCCAAGCAAGCGTTCTAGCCAAAGGTCCCAACCATCTGGATAGGCTGGCAAGTCCGTTTCATCCAGGGCACGAACTTCGACAAAATCATCACCCTCAAACTGGGATTGAATAGCTCTAAAGCGAGTCAATAAATCCAAGCCAATCAAGTCGCCACGATCCCTATCATAGCCTGAAACCACCACACAAACCTGACCACAGGCCAACTTTGCTCGCTCGATCAAATCCAAATGTCCCTTGTGCATAGGGGCAAAAGTTCCGAAAACAACAGCTATGGTTTGATTCATAGATTTCCTTTCTACTTGCTAAAGAGGCGAGCAAGCTCACCTCTCCAACTATTTCATCCTTTTTTCAAAACGGAAGAATAATTCTGCATCTGGAAAGGATAGCAACAACAAGCACTCCTTATCCCTTTACCACATCAAACTTGAGCTCTTCACCCTTGACCCCAACCTTCAAGGTCGAACCAGTAGTCAAGTCACCACGGAGCAACATCTCTGCCAATGGATCTTCCAACTTGGTCTGCAAGAGTCTACGAAGAGGACGAGCCCCCATTTCTGGGTCGTAACCTTGTTTAGCCAATAACTTAAGGGCTGACGGTTGCAGTTTAAGAGTAATTCCTTTCTCAGCTGTTACAGCCAACAAAGGTTTAATCATGACCTTGACAACATCCTGCATATGAGTTTCCGTTAGGCTATGGAAGACAACTTTCTCGTCAATACGGTTGATAAATTCTGGACGATAGGCTTTTTTCAATTCCTCAAAAATGCGTTTCTCCACTTCCTTGTGGTCCTTAGATAAATCAAGGGCACCAAAACCAACTGTCTTATCATCACGAAGGGCTGTTGCTCCAAGGTTTGACGTCATGATAATGATAGTATTGGAGAAATCAACCTTGCGCCCTTTACTGTCCGTCAGAACACCATCATCCAAGACCTGCAAGAGAACATTGAAAATATCTGGATGAGCCTTTTCAACCTCATCAAAAAGAAGAACAGAATAAGGTTTGTTACGAACTTTTTCTGTCAATTCGCCACCTTCTTCATAGCCCACGTAGCCTGGAGGCGCTCCATTGAGACGGCTGGCCGCAAATTTCTCCATATACTCAGACATATCAAAACGGATAAGAGCAGATTCATCATCAAAGAGAACCTCTGCCAAGGCTTTAGCAAGCTCTGTCTTACCGACACCAGTTGGTCCCAAGAACATAAAGGAACCAATCGGTCTGCGACCTGTACGAATCCCTGACTGATTACGGCGAATAGCTCTGCTAACTGCAGAAATAGCTTCTTCCTGCCCAATCACACGCTTGTGCAATTCTGCTTCCAGATTCAGATACTTCTTAGTATCTGATTGGCTAAGCTTGGCTACTGGGATACCTGACAAGCGGCTAAGTGTTTCTAAAACATCTTCTTCTGTTACTTCAAGGTCATAGTTTTGACTAGCCTCGGCATCTTCTTTCGTTTTAATCAACAGCTTGCTGACAGTCTTATATTTTTTATCCATCAAGGCCTTGTCTATGCTCGTCAGTCCTGTTTCCTCAGCCTGCCCTTTCACTCGATTTTGTACCGTTGCACTGGCTTCATCCAGCAAATCAATGGCTGAATCTGGCAGGTTTTTACTGGTCAAATACCGCTTAGCGTAGGTCACAGCAGTCTCTACAGCTGCTTGTCCAATACGGACCCTGTGGTATTTTTCAAAAGTACCTTTTAAACCAGTCAAAATGGCAATGCTATCTTCCACTGTCGGCTCTTCAATGGTGACTTTGGCAAAACGACGAACCAGGGCTGCGTCTTTCTCAATATGCTTTTGGTACTCTGTCTGAGTCGTCGCTCCGACCGTACGGAGGGTGCCACGAGCAAGAGCTGGTTTGAGGATATTGGCCGCATCCAAGGTCGAATCAATCCCCGAGCCAGAACCCATAATGGTATGCAACTCATCGATGAAAAGGATGACCTGACCATCTTCCTCGATGTCGTTGATGATATTATTCATCCGCTCTTCGAAATCACCACGGAAACGAGTTCCAGCGATAACGTTCATCAAGTCAAGTTCCAAAACCCGCATCTTAGCCAAGCTGACAGGGACATCACCTGCAGCAACACGTTGAGCAAGACCCAAAGCAAGCGCAGTTTTTCCGACACCAGCATCACCAACTAGAACTGGATTATTCTTAGTTTTACGTGATAGAATTTGAATCATCCGTGCAATCTCAGCGTCTCGACCGATGACAGGTTCAATCTTCCCTTCACGCGCCAAAGCTGTCAAATCACGAGTGTAGTCTTCTAATCCACCACTTTGAGGTGCTGGGGGCATTCCCATCATCTGTCCCATATTGGCAGGTTTGGCTTTGCCACCCTTCATCACACTGCGGATAGCTTTAAGGTCCTCTTTGGTAAATCCCGCACGTGCCTCCAAGTTTTTACGCAAATCCAAGAAACGAAACTTATCATCTGAGTCTTCAAAACAAAAACCTACCTTGTCCAAAATCTGACTAGCTGTTGACCGCTTGTCCAACAACATAGCCATAAACAAATGTTCCGTTCCCAACTCCTTAGCCTTGACGACTTCTGCAATTTTCTTGGCAAAACTAGCTGTTTCATCCAAACGTTTAGAAGATGGTAAAATACGAAAACTATCCAACTCTTCACGATAGACCTTGTCGGTCACAACAAAAGTTGCATGTTCATAGTCAGAAATTGAAATAGGATATTCTGCCAAAACAGCGCCAGCGACTGTATCATGGTTGATAACGAAAGACAAGAGAACATGCCAGGTTTCCAAGTAATCACAGGCATAACGTTGGGCCACTAACTGGGCATCTTCAAAAACCCGCTGTAAACCAGTTGAAATTTTCATGAATTATTCCTCTTTCCTATCTAAACGTCGTAGTATTTGACGCATCATGCGTGCTCGAATGGTACTTGCATCTTTTCCTAATATTTCATCAGATCCTGTGGACAAAAAGAGATTGCCTTCTCGTTCTGTCATCAATCCTTCATCAAAAAGGAGCTGTAAAATATCCGCATAAACCGTCGCAGACAACTGCTCACCCATATTGTTTAACAAATCATGGACCAGTTCGTGCTTATCCGAAAAGGTAATCCGCCCAATTCGGATATAACCACCACCACCACGCTTACTCTCAACAATATAGCCACGGCTGGCTGTAAAACGAGTTTTAATGACGTAGTTAATCTGACTTGGCACCACTTCAAACCGACTAGCCAATTCACTTCGACGCAACTCAGCTACACTGACTTGGTCCAAGATGGCTTTGATGTGCTCTTCTATATAATCCGATGTATTCTTCATCGCCATAGTATCGCCTCTTTCTTTGACTATCTTTGACCATTATACCTTAAAATGACGAATTTTGAAAGCAAAAGCCTAGCAACTAGCGTAGCAGAATTTTGAAATCTGCTCTGCTTTATCCTATAATAAAAGAAAAAACAGAAAGGACTAGGGCTTCCGTATTTAGTTGAACTGAATACGGGCTACGGACTAGGGCAAAAAGATAAACGAGAACTAGTCGTCGTTCTGTTTCCTATTTTTTCTGTGTCCACTTAAGGCCCTTTATATCTTATACCATGAACTTTCAAGATTACATTCAAGACTTTACAAGTGTGACTGTGGAGCAGGCACAGAACCTTCTAGCCACCAAAGAGAGGGCTGTTCTCTTCATCGGACGAGCAACCTGTCCTTACTGCAACCGCTTCGCACCAAAACTCCACAAGGTAGCCCAAGACAAGCAAGTGACCGTCCACTTCCTCGACTCCAGCCAAATCAGTCCAGAACTCCAGGCCCTCCGCGACCACTACCAAGTCCCAACTGTTCCAGGCCTCCTGGTCGCTAAATCTACTGGTGTCCAAGTCCGCTGCGATTCCAGCATGACCGAAGAAGAAATTGCGGCTTTTATTCAAGACTAATGCTAGACATTTCCTACCAAGCCAACACCTTCCACATCTCTCATCACGGAAGACCAATCGGCAGCATCCATACCTACAGCAACCCCTACCACCAGACCAATATCTATCTGCGACTGGATTTGGCCGATTACGATTGCACCATAGCAGAGCAGCTCTTCCAGTCCCTACAGACTTCCTTAGGCGGAAAAACTCTTCAAGTTATGCTCTCCTCTGCAGAGCAGGAAAAAATTCACTTTCTCACCGCAGCTGGCTTTGTCTGCAAACGAAAGTGTTATGAGTTTGAAGTGACCAAACAAGACTACCTTAGTCAAACAGTCACTTCCAACTTAGGCATAGTCCGCAAAGGCACCGCACCTTATCAAATAGCCTGTCAGCAAATTTTTGACCACTATCAAACAGTCCACCAAGACATCAATCCATGGACTGCCAGTCAAGAAGAATTCGAGAAGGACTTACCTGATCTGGTTTATACAGACTCAGAAAATTGTGCCTTCATAGATACCGATGAAATTGCCTACGTATGCGGAAAAGATGAACAAACTTTTGATTTCTTCATCCAAACAGTTATTTGCCAACTATTTGAACAGTATGAGCAAATTAGCTTTGAGGCCGATGATTGCGATCCTATCGCCATGTGTTTGGCTGACCAATTCCAACAACCAAACAAGCCTAGCTGGGATACTTATATCTTAAAAAGCTAGCAAAAAGCACCGACCACAAGGCCGGTGCTTTTTAAGGAGATTATGAAAAATATTTAGGATTGATACTAGTATAACTCACTCAACCTGTTCAGGCATCAGACCTAAGACCGATTTTACCAAAAAAGAACTCCCATTCGGAAGTTCTTGTGATTTTGAATAGTCTATCAGTTTGCTTTTAGTACTAGGAAACGAGCCGCAGGCTGTACTGAAGTACAGCACGGCGAGTTCAAATACTCCAGTGGAGTATTTGAAGTTGGAAATATGGAAACGGCATTTCCTCATACGTCGAAGTAATAAAAGATAAAATGAAGACTAGCAATTATTTACCAAGAGCTGCTGCCATCGTAGCTGCAACTTCTGCTTCAAAGTCGTTTGAAGCTTTCTCGATACCTTCACCTACTTCGAAACGAGCAAATTCTACAACTGAAGCATTCACTGAGTTCAAGTAAGCTTCAACTGTTTTGCTGTCGTCCATGATGTACACTTGTGCAAGAAGTGTGTAAGCTTGGTCAACTTGAGTGTTGTCGAGCAAGAAGCGATCCATTTTACCTGGGATGATTTTATCCCAGATTTTTTCTGGTTTGCCTTCTGCTGCCAATTCTGCTTTGATAGCTTCTTCAGCTGCTGCAATCACTTCGTCAGTCAATTGAGCTTTTGAACCGTATTTCAACAAAGGCAATGCTGGTTTGTCAACCATTGCACGGCTTTCGTTGTCTTGTTCGATCTTGTGGTTGATTTGTGCCAACTCATCTTTAACGAATTGTTCATCCAATTCAGTGTAAGAAAGAACAGTTGGTTTCATCGCAGCGATGTGCATTGAGATTTGTTTAGCAAGAGTTTCGTCGCCACCTTCAACAACTGAGATAACACCGATACGGCCGCCGTTATGTTGGTATGCACCAAATGCTTGAGCATCTGTTTTTTCAACCAAAGCAAAGCGACGGAATGAGATTTTCTCACCGATTGTTGCAGTTGCGTTTACGTATGCTTCTTCAAGGGTTTCACCTGAAGGCATAGCCAATTTAAGAGCTGCTTCGTTGTCAGCTGGTTTACCTTCTGCAATTACTTTAGCAGTAGTGTTTACCAATTCAACGAATTGAGCGTTTTTCGCAACGAAGTCTGTTTCAGCGTTAACTTCAACAACTGCTGCTACGTTACCATCAACGTAAACACCTGTCAAACCTTCAGCTGCTACACGGTCAGCTTTCTTAGCTGCCTTAGCCATACCTTTTTCGCGAAGCAATTCAATCGCTTTTTCGATATCACCTTCAGTTTCAACCAATGCTTTTTTCGCGTCCATAACGCCAGCACCTGATTTTTCACGCAATTCTTTAACGAGAGCTGCTGTAATTTCTGCCATGTCTATTCTCCTTGTTTGTATTTATAAAATAGAGGAGCGGGCTCAGCCCTGCCCCTCTAGGATTGTTTTTGTGTCTGATAAATGATGTAGAATGTACTCGGACTAAAAAGCTAGGATTTAGACAAATCTCCTTGCAGTCCCCAGACTGCTACGTCCATTTTCTAAAATCTAACGCTTTTTTTAACGTCCTCGTTACTTATTTTATTGTACTCAGGCTAAAATCTTAGTGAAAAAGATAAACTTCCTTGTATGCAAGCATACTGCGTCAGTTTCCTATTTTCATACAGATTTCTAAACGCCTTCGTTACTTATTTTCCTTCTACAACTTCAACCAATTCTTCGATTGATTCTGTAGATGCTGGCTCAGCTGCCAATTCAGCTTCAACTGCTGCTACGCTGTCTTCACCTTGGTTGCCTTCGATGATAGCGTCAGCCATTTTAGCTGTGATCAATTTAACAGCGCGGATAGCGTCGTCATTAGCTGGGATGATAACATCAATATCATCTGGATCTGTGTTTGTGTCAACCATCGCTACAACTGGGATACCCAATTTTTTAGCTTCTTTAACAGCGATTTGCTCTTTGTGTGGGTCAACAACGAACATTACATCTGGAATGCGTGGCATGTCAGCGATACCGCCCAAGAATTTTTCAAGACGAGCACGTTGTTTGTTCAACAATGCTACTTCTTTCTTAGGAAGCACGTCGAAAGTTCCATCTTCTTCCATACGGTTGATTTCTTTCAAACGAGCAATACGTTTTTGGATTGTACCCCAGTTTGTAAGAGTTCCACCCAACCAACGGTGGTTGATGAAGTATTGACCAGCGCGGATAGCTTCGTCTTTAACAGCTTCAGCAGCTTGTTTTTTTGTACCTACGAACAAGATAACTGCGTCGTTTGCTGCAGCGTCACGGATGAATTCGTAAGCTTGGTCAGCCAATTTTACAGTTTGTTGCAAGTCGATAACGTGGATACCGTTACGCTCTGTGAAGATGTACTTAGCCATCTTAGGATTCCAGCGACGAGTTTGGTGACCGAAGTGTACACCAGCCTCAAGAAGTTGTTTCATTGAAATTACTGCCATGAGTATTTCTCCTTTTTGTTTTTTCTCCTCTCCCGAACTTCGACTTGCAGCCTAACCTTTCGGCAACAAGACCACAATTGGTCCGAGATGAGTATTTGTTGCACAGCAACTCTATTAGTATATCAGAATACCTCCCTATTTTCAAGTAAAATAGCAGAGAAATTCGTCAAAATTCAGCACGGTAAATTCTCAAAGTAAGTTCTAGTTCCCGTCCTTCCAGAAGTTACTTTGAGAAAACTGCATAACATCAACAGAATTTAGTCTCAGACTAAGTTCTGTTTTTGACTAAAAATGTTGATAATAGTGAGTTTTAGGGTTGAAAATGTTGAAAAAAAGAGTACACTAAAGTTACTGGCTCTGAGACGTCTCAAAGTAAGTTCTAGCTATCTGGAATTTTGGATGGGACAAGTTCCTTTCTATTTTGAAATTATTTTTTGATAAAAACTAACGATTATTTATCCAATAATCGAGGTGATTGGATGACGTTCTCAGGGTCAATTTTAGAGATTCCCAAAAGTGTTGCCAATTCCTCACCGTAGGTAAATGTAAAGAGTTCATAGGCGGATTTTCCGTTGAAAGAAGCTCGTCTGACGCTGTTGACATGCGAACAAACCAGGTTGATGTCCTCCTGTGTCAAGTTATCAAACGAACTTCCTTTAGGAAGAATATCTCTGATAAGTGTGTGATTCTTCTCAATTCTCCCTTTCTGGTCAGAACGATTTGGGTCACAGAAGAATAGCTTAGATTCTCCACGAACATCCATTTCGATATCGTCCACTCTAGCGAATTCACCGCCATTATCGGTCAGAATGACAGGGAATAGTTCGCAGAAGTCCATCTCTTTCTGATGCAGGTCATTCTTGATAGCGTAGAGATGTTTAGCGACCTCATTAGCTGTTTTATTATCAAGTAATCGAGCGAAGATAAAGTTACAGAAGGAGAGGTTAAAGGTGAGAAGTACCTTTCCACCGATCCGTCCAGTAACGGTGTCCATTTCCAGCCAATAGCTGATTCCTTTCTCTATGAGAAAGCGTTGGAAGTCCTCGTAAGACCGTCCATCTTTGGCAGTTTTAGGAATGGGTTGTAGGTTTCTGGTTCTCCGCTTTCTGAATTTCACGACACGGGGGAAATCAATGGGCTTTGTGGACAGATAGCCTTTTTCAAGGTATCTGTAGATAGAAGCTCTGGATGCCGAAAGTTCGTTTGAGGCGATGATGTGGTTGAGGTGTTGGCCCTTTTGGATGGCAGCAGAAACAATCTCATCCATGCGATAGAATTCTTCCTTGTTTAGTGCAACACCCGTTCTCGAGTCTGAGAGCTTAGTTTCATAATCAAGCTGAGCTCTTTTTGCGTAGTAGAACTGTTTCTGGTATCCGCAGTTGCTTCTCTTTTTCGGACAGGCATTACAAACGTAGGGAGCCTTTTTGAGTAAAGGGCAAGAATCACAATTGGATGTCACAGAATTTTCTTTAGCCACTCGATTTCTCCGAACTTCTTTTGAGATTGTAGAAGGATCTTTACCTAACTTAGCTGCTATAGCTAAGAAGGGCTTAAGTTGTTCAATTCCTATTTGAATATCGTTGCGATCAGAGAGGGTTAAGTGTTTGTTTTTCATTTAGCCTTTTTGTCAGTTACCAACTTGTCCCATAGTAAGTTCTACCTTATTTCTTTGTCTCAGTCTAATTTCCAGTTTTTAAGACAGACTAGAACTTACTTTGGGAATTTAGCAAAATTAGAAATGGGGCTGATACGAAAATTTCCACTTGACCAATTTCACTATTTAAGGTACAATATTATTTGTTATGGCGGTATAGCCAAGTGGTAAGGCACGGCTCTGCAAAAGCTTGATCGTCGGTTCAAATCCGTCTACCGCCTTTTAATCTTCTAAAAAACCTAGGAATCTTCCTAGGTTTTTTACTATTCTTTTCGCTTCAGATTTCCGAGGGCCATAGCTCCACCAAATAGACCTAACAAAGCACTTATAAAGACACTTCCAAGGCTATCCCCAGTTTGAGGCAGTTTCCCACTAGTATCCGCCGCTAATGCACTTGTCTCTCCTCTTCCGCTTCTTTCAAATAATTCTCTGTGAGGTACGGACACTTCTATTCTCTCGTCAGAAATTCCTAGTGCCTCCTCATGTTTTGTAAGTCTCACCAAATGCTCCACACCATCTTCTATTGTATCGCCAGTTAACAGCGCGATTTCAGTGGATTCTGTTTGCGGAGCAAGCGAATTATCTTCTTTTGGCATTGGTACATACGCTTCCGATTTCGGAACAGGAATGCTAGGGGCTTGATCCTTATCTGATTGCTCCACATGAAGGTCTTTTTCAGGAACCTGCTCAGATACTTCCTTGTCATTTAACCGTACCTTATATTTCTTCACAACAGCATTTCCAAAACTGTCACTCAAATCAAGTTTGACTGTATCCCCGTCTTTCAGACTATGTAGCTCATAGCGAAAGGCTTTTTCATTATTTCCATACTGCCTCCAGAAGCCTCCTCGAGCTACAAAATCTTCGTTGATCTTCAAGGACCAATAAATTCCATTATCCTTGGCGCTTCCGGTAAGTGTCAAGTGCCCATCAGCATCTGCCAGGAGAACTCCTGCATACTGATTTTCCTCGTCTTCATCTTCTTCACTATCCACTACCTGTCTTTCCAATGGTAGCACCTCATTTTCCAGCTGTAAAACAGGATTTTCTGTATCAACCAACATCTGATATTTCTTCGTGTAAGTCAACTCATCCTCCTCATTGTACACACTTATATCCACAACATTTCCCTCTTCAATCAGAGTAACTGGATAGGTCAACTTGCCATCCTCAAAATAGCGTTTTTCACCACCATTGATGCGCACAGAATGAGCTTGTTCGGTTTCTGATTTTATTTCAAATGTAAATAGATAAGTCCCATCTTCTTGCTTTTTGAAGTCAACTAACCCGCTATCTAGCTCACGACCAAGACTTTCTTTATTGAAACGAATTGGGTCAATCAACCAGTTATTGACAGTAATCGGAACTTCTGTTTCCTCCTCCTCATCCAGACTCTCTGGACTTGTATTGATACGAAGGTCCTTTAATTTATTGCCTTTCTCATCTACCGCTGTTAATATGATGGCTCTAGGAAAATCGGATTTAAAGAAGTCTTGCTCAAAACTGCCGTCTTCTTTTACATCTATGAATTTCAGCTCGCCCTTACCAATGTCTAGATTGGAATAGTAAAGTTTGATGTTCTTAGGAAGACTAACATTATCACTCACTTTCCCCTTCAATGTAAAACGCCCGTTTTTGCCAATCTGGATAACCTCTTCATCCTCTTCAATATCAAGATCAATCGTCGGCTTTTCATTATCTACCAAATAATTCAAGGTTTTAGTGTAAATAAGCTTGCCATCCTTATCTTTCAAGATTAATTCAAAACTATGACGTCCATCTGATTGCTCTGGAATCTGGAGAGATAGTTGACCATTCTCAAGAGAGTAATTCACAACCTGAGCATCCAAGTTAGCCTGCACATCGGAAACTTGCGCTGAGACGTTCGCTTTAATTTCTACAGTTTTCTTACTTCGAATTGCCATCAAATCTTCCAAATTTTTAAACTGGATTACAGGCGCCACCAAGTCTTTTTCAACAGCAACCACATTACCCGCTATATCCATCACCTCAACACGGAGATGATTTTTAGCATCGAGTGGCAGTTCCACTTCTTTGAGATGGTAATGTAGTTGACCTGCATCATCTACAACCTTTTCAACAAGAAGATCTTCTCCATTTAGATTAGCTCGAACCTCCCAAACTTTATTATTATCCTTGGCTGTAACGACTAGTTCTCTATGGCTGGTTAGACGATTGGTATCAATCGCGACAATCTCTGGCTTTTGATTATCAATTTTGACTGGCAGATAAGTATACTGATAGGCCCCGTTTTCTTTGTTTTTCACCCGCAATCTGAAGAAATATTGTCCTTCTGGTGCTGGTATGTTTTCATCCTGACTTGCATCGTACAGTTTTCCATCCCAGCGGTGCAATTCTATCGGAGTACGAAGCTTGGAATACTCCGAAAGACTTTCAAAATAATCTACATAGCGAACACGAGACAGCATGGTTCCTGTGTCAATCCGCCTCAGAACAGGAGCATCTTCTGTAGCCTCTTTTACAATATCCAAGTCATAGTTGGTAATATCCCTCAATAGTACAAATCGAACAAAAGCATTCCCTGTTTGGCTATCTGAATGTTGGTTTTGAATTGCAATATCTTCTGGATTTATAGGTGATTGATTATCTTGAATCTTTTCACGCCCAAGTTCAATATAGCGCCCAGACTTATTGTGTTTATAGCTAGATAAAACCGAGGTCAGTTTCAATTTAGAACCAGTTTCCCAAGCCGGTGCATCGACAATCCTTTCTTTTGACCAGTCACCCACAAAGCCAAAATAAGGAATGCTGATGTCAGACTGCCCCTCCGTCAATGATTTGAAGTAAATATACCCTTCTGCAAACTGGTCTTTCGCTTCTCCTGCATCCAATCTCAGGCGAATGGTTTTCTTCTCTTTCGGCCCCAGTTGAATAGATTGCTCAGAAAGATGAAGACTCGAACCCTTGATTTCTGTCGCATGAATCTCTTTAACTACTTTTCCAGAACGTCCTATTCTATCAACAGGAACATCTTGACTAGTCAATACTTTCCCAGCTGAAATAGCAAAGTTTCTTTGTTGGTTTCCCAGATTTTCCAAGGTCACCTCAAATTCTGTCTCACGCCCTATTTCTTTTAATTCCACCCCTCCTTTTAGACGGTGGTGAAGAATCACATCTGTTTCAAAGGCTCTATCGATCTGCAGCAGACCAGCACCTTGTTGTCTCGGAGAATTTTCCAAAGCATGCCCAGATGAATCTAGAACATCAACCAAAGGGGTAGCAGTATTCATCAAAATGATTCTCAGCAAATCCATCCTAGTCATGCCTTCTGGTGGTGTCATTTGGCGAATCCGTGGCAATAAAAGTGCACTGGCACCCGCCACAATTGGCGAAGCCATCGAAGTCCCTGACATGGAGCCATAACGATTGTCATTCAAGGTTGCATAAACATCCTCCCCTGGTGCCACAATCTCTGGCTTCAATTCTAAGTTGACCGTAGGACCCCAACTAGAAAAACCTGATACAGTCGGCACTTCAATTAACTTCTTCATTCCAATTGTAGGTTTAAGAACCAAACCAGTGTTACCTTGCGATTGGTTGGCAACTTCTAATAATCGCCTTCCATCTTCCCCACTAAGACTGATGCCCCAGATAGAGGAATAGGAAAGCAAAGTCTTATCGTCTACCAATAACTGATGGGTCTTATAATAATCCTTATTCCATCCCTGATCAGTATTTATCACAATAATTCCAGCAACATCCTTGAATTTCAAATTACGAACGGCATCTTTCAAGTCAAACTTATCTTTTTTGATAATCGCTACTTTACCAGCCAAATCAAGCCCCTGCACTTCTTCCCAGCGACCATTTCCAGCATCTACAAATTCATATTTTCCCTCTGTAAGCGTTGTATAGCCAATAGGATAGTAGCCAAAAGACTGTCCATTCAGCATAAATTCACGTTGAACAAGATGGGTATTTCTTGCCGAACCAACCCCGATAACTGCGGGAGTCGCTGCCACACCAACTGTTGTTGCCGTATCCACAGCTCCTAAGGCATTATTTGTATGCAAGTCAAAGGAGGTGTCTGAAGAGGAGGCACCAGCATTACCAATAGCTGCTGTAATGATAATCCCCTTTTCTGCTGCCCTCTTAGCAATCGTGTAGTAAGCATTCCCTGGCAGCCCGCTATCATAATAACCAACGCTCAAACTAATGACATCTGCCCCGTGTTTGATAGCATCTTCAATAGCAGCATAAGCAGCATCCTCCGTCTCAGCCTTATAATTTTTAGGGTCATTTGAAAAAATCTTGTAGACTAGCAGCTGTGCGTTGGGAGCAATCCCATCAATCCCCTGTTTAGACGCAACTTCTTCGTCTGTTGCATTTCCAGCCAGGGTTCCTGCTATGTGCATACCATGTGGTTCGTGGGTATCATCGTAGAGATTATCATTACCGGATACGTAATTATAGCCATGGGGAACTTTCAGTGTGTATGTCCCTGTCGTAGATGGAGTAATTTCCTTGATTTTAGGGACGACACCTTCATCCAACCTCATGTCTTTGTGCTTAATATCCAAACCAGAGTCAATGACTGCAATCACCATTCCCCGACCATCTGTCTGGTATTTAGAACTTGCTTTTAAGGTACCAACCAGCTGTTTAGCAGTATGAAGAGTCGGTCTGATACGGCGACTCTCTTCTAAAGAGGTTAATTCGGTAATTGCCTTCACATCAGACAAACTTTCTTTCCCCACCTCTACAGATGCTCCCGTTAAAACCTCCTTATACTCATGAACAATTTTAACGCCATCAATTTTCTTTAATTTATCCAATACAAGATTTCGGTTCTCGTCGGAAAATTGTAAAATATAGCGCCCTCTTGTCACCTCTTCTGGCTCAACCGGTGATTCCTGCGGGCTTGTTTGAGGAGCACTAGCTTCTTTTCCGCTAATGTCTTCTTTTTCCCTTGACTCATCTGTTGTCTTACCAGCTGTAGTTTTTATCTCGGTCGCAGCTCGATCTGTGAGAAGACCTGATTCTTCACCCGCCTCTGTATCTACAACTTCTTCGACCCCTCCCTCTTCAGCAACTGGTTCATCCACCTGATCCATGTTAACTGGCTCATCTGATAATGGTCCATCTTCTTTTTTCTCTGCCACAGAATCTGGCCTACTATCCATATCCGTTGCGACCGCAACCGTAGACTCCAATCCTTCTCCACTAGTATCTGCTTGAACCATCGGAATACCTGTGATAAAAAATCCTATTGATACCGATGCCACACCGACACTTAACTTCTTGATACTAAAGCGTTGTTTATTCTCAATCTGAGACCACTTCTGTTTCATAAAACCTCCATTTTTTAAGATTAATTAATTTATAAGTTAGGTATACCTAATTCTATAAAATTTTTAAATCTTTGGCAAGTTTTTTTGAATTTGCGCCCTCAAAAACAAGAAAAAGCACAGGTCTCCCTGCGCTTTAACAACTTATTACAACTCAGCAATCTGGCTCAAATTAACTTCAGCAATGGTATCATTACCAAACATAGAGATAACCATCTTAACCTTGTTGTTGTCGATTTCTGTAATTTTACCTGTATAGTCTGTGAAAGCACCGTCAATGATACGCACAGTGTCGCCAACTTTTACATCAAGATCAAATTCTTGAACGGTTTGTCCCATAGACACCAAGATTTGACGAATTTCTTCTTCCAAAAGTGGCGTTGGTTTTGAACGGTTACCGTGTGAACCCACGAAACCTGTAACGTTTGGCGTGTTACGAACCACAAACCAAGCTTCATCGGTCATAACCATTTCAACCAAAACATAACCAGGGAAACGGTTTTCTTCCACTTCCTTGACCTCACCGTTCTTTTCAACCTGAACAGTCTGAGTTGGAATTTCTACACGAAGGATGTTTTCCAACATGTTATAAGTGTGGGCACGTTGGAGCAAGTTTTCCTTCACTTTATTTTCATATCCTGAGTAGGTCTGTAAAACAAACCAGCCTTTATCAAAACTATCGTACATTGTTACTTCCTTTCTTTGGAAACACGGAATTTTTAGACGCTAAAAAAAGCCCGAAGGCTTTCGCTTTTCTTTATTATATCACTTCCATTTTACAAATGGCAAGTGTTTTCTAGAAAAGATTGATCAAGCTCATGATTCCTCGTGACAAGATCAAGTCAAAGAGGTAAACCACCGCTACGAAAAAGGCAGTATATTCCACTACAGACACGAAATCCGTCCAGCTCTGCTTACGAGTTGGCCAAGACGTATCTTTTAAAATGCGGATAATGTCTTTGATAAATTTCATGCGTGACTCCTATCTGGTTTCCTTGTGAACAGTGTATTGTCCACAGTGTTTACAAAATTTATTTACTTCTAACCGTGTTGGCTTGGGATTGCTCGAAAGGCTGATTGAATAGTTTCGAGAACCACAAACAGTACAGGCTAGGCTTGCTTTTTTTAGTGCCATAAAGCCCTCCATCCTTTTCATTCTACCATGTTTTTATGGATTTGACAACTCTCCAAACCAAGACGTAATGTTATCCCACAAGGTTTTTGCTCGTTCTGGTAACTGGGCATCGATTAGATTTTGTTTGGTTTGCTCAATCAAGTTTTTCGCCTGATCTGAAATTTCTTGTACCTGTTCTTGACCAAGGCTTGATTCAGTTTGCGTAGCCTCATCTGGAGCTACTTCTACAATACCATTTTGTGCATAGGCATTTTCTACTTCGAACTGAGTTCCTGCAGTATATGGCAAGATTGAATTGGCTACAGTCTGGAAGACCGACGGAGCCATCCAGTAGCTACTGCTATCTATATAATGATTTTCATCTGTCTGCTCAAAACCAACCCACTGACTGATGACCAAATCAGGTGTGTAAGCAATATGCCACTGATCATTGACAAGATTGACATCAAAACTTGTTTCGGTTGTTCCTGTTTTCCCAGCAATATAATAATTGGCCGCATCTGCTGTCACTCCCGTACCATTGGTATAGGTTCCAAGCATCATTGCTGTCATCTTATCTGCGACAGAGCGGTCAATCACCTTGGTACTTGTTTCTCGATGCTCTGCTAAAACCTTTCCACTAGCTGTTTCAATACGAGTGATGAGGTGGGCATCCTTCATCACACCCTTATTCGCAAAAGTAGCGTAGGCCTGGGCCATTTGCAGAGGATTAGTCTCCACTCCAGAACCAATTGAAACACCCAAAACTTTCTCGACATTTTCCATATCAAGTCCAAACTTTTGTCCATACTCGAAGGCTTTGTCAATCCCCAAGGTGTTCACTATATAAGCTACTGGTAAATTGTAAGAGAGAGCCAAAGCTTGATACATTGGAATGGTATCAGAAGTCGAATAATCATAGTTATGCAAGGTGTAATCGCCGTAGGTTTCTGTATGGTTATCCAGAGCCATATCAATCGACCAGCCCGCCGCTACTGCTGGAGCATAGGCAACAAGAGGCTTGATTGTTGAACCAGGACTGCGCTTGGCTTGTGTTGCAAAGTTGAAAGTCCGAAAGACCGCATCCTCTGAACTGTTAACTCGACCAACCAAGGCGCGAACTCCACCAGTCCTAGGATCAAGAGCTACGCTGGCAGCCTGAGCATGGGTACCATCAAAACTTGACGTTGGGAACATAGTCTCATCATTAAAAATCACCTGCATGCTGGCTTGAGAATTTTGATCCATCTCTGTGTAAATCCTATAGCCGTTATTAATAATGTCTGATTCTTTCAGTCCGTATCGCTCAATCGCCTCAGCAATCACAGCATCAAAATAGGATGGATAGGAATAATTGCTTTGTTTCCCTGTATAGGTATCTGAAAGCTGACTGGCTAGGTCTACTTGGAAACCTGCATCTGCAGTCGCCTGATCAATATAACCAGCATTGACCATATTTTGCAGGACTGTATCCCGACGATTAACTGCATTTTCTAGAGAATAATAAGGATTATAAATCTCAGGTCCCTTGAGCATACCTGCTATGACGGCTGCTTGCTCAAGAGTAAGATCACTGGCTGGAATACCGAAGTATTTTTGGCTTGCATCTTCCACTCCCCAGACCCCGTTTCCAAAGTAGGCATTGTTGAGATACATGGTCAAAATTTCTTGCTTGCTGTACTTTTTATTGATTTCCAGAGCCAAAAAGAATTCTCGAGCCTTTCGACTGATGGTCTGATCCTGAGTTAGAAAGGCATTTTTTGCCAATTGCTGGGTAATAGTTGAACCACCTCCAGACCGACCTAACGTCAAGGCAGCCAAAATTGTACGCTGGTAATTAATGCCTGAATTTTTGTAGAAGCTCCGATCTTCTGTAGCGATAACGGCATTCTCTAAATTATCAGAGACAGCATCCAGCTCTACATAGGTCCCCTTCTGACCAGACAATGTCCCAGCTTCCGCACCATCTTTATCGTAAATAATCGTTGTGGCTTTTAGCGCCTGTTGTAAATCACCAACATTAGCTGTCTTTGCAAGGAAAAATAGATAGCCACCTACTGTAAGAACTGTCAGGACCATTAAAATGATTAAAATTTTAGTCAGTTGATAACGGCGCCAAAATTTACGAATCGGCTCTGGAATACGTGATTTTTTCTTTGGTTTATCAACAGAGCCACGATTTCCCCTGCGGCGACGGCTAGGTCGGTCTTCATGATCAATTTGGAAATCTTCTGGAACTTCGATTGGCTGGTATTGCAAATCGTCCATACTTTACCTCTTTCTAGTGAATTTTGTACCATTATACACCATTTCCTAAAAACTAGCAGAAAAAAGCCTGCGACAACTTGTGACAACAGACAGAGAAAATTTTCCAAAAATATGATAAAATAGGGTCATTCTGAACAAAGAAGAGGATTCCCATGACACAAGTATATGACATTACTATCATCGGTGGCGGTCCAGTCGGTTTATTCGCCGCTTTCTACGCCCACCTCCGTCAAGCCAAGGTCAAAATCATTGACTCCCTGCCCCAACTGGGTGGCCAGCCTGCCATTCTCTATCCTGAAAAGGCCATTTTGGACATTCCTGCCTTCCCAAGTCTGACAGGACAAGAGTTGACCGACAACCTCCTCGCTCAACTGGCTCCATTTGATACTACCATCTGCCTCAATGAAACCCTGACTGCTATCAAACCTGGGGAAACCATTACCCTAACAACCAACAAGGGCTGCCACCAGACCAAGACTCTGATTATCGCCATGGGTGGCGGGGCCTTCAAGCCACGTCCGCTGGAGATTGATGGTGCTGACAGCTTTGACAACGTCCATTACCACGTGTCTAATATCCAGCAGTATGCCGACAAGGACATCGTCGTCTTGGGTGGTGGTGATTCTGCGGTCGATTGGTCCCTGGCCTTTGAAAAAATTGCTAAGACTACTCACATTGTCCACCGTCGCGACAACTTCCGCGCCCTTGAACACAGCGTAGAGGAACTCAAGCAGTCCAGCGTCACCATCCACACACCTTTTATCCCTAAAGGGCTTTCTGGGGAAAATGGCAGAGCTTCTGCCATTGATTTCGATAAGGTAAAAAGCGAGGACAAGCTCACCCTGTCTTTTGACCACCTCTTTGTCAACTACGGTTTCAAATCATCTATCGGCACGCTAAAAGAATGGGGATTGGAGCTCAATCGCCACCGCATCGTGGTCAACAGCAAACAAGAAACCTCTGTCCCTGGTATCTATGCCATCGGTGACTGTTGCTTCTACGAGGGTAAAATCGACCTGATTGCGACTGGACTGGGCGAAGCCCCAACCGCTGTTAACAATGCCATGAACTACCTCAATCCAAACGAAAAAGTGCAACCAAAGCACTCAACCAGCCTATAAGATGAAAATTGACATTCGCATTCCCCAAGCCTTTCCCCAACTCACTGTCAAGGAAGTCTTGGAAGATTATTTTCTCATTCCTAGAAAAATCCGTCACTTCCTCCGCACCAAGAAACAGGTCCGTGTCAACGGTGAGCTGATTAATTGGCAGAGCCCGATTACCGCAGGCGACTTGTTAGAATTGACCTTTGACCAGGAAGATTATCCTGAAAAAAGCATTCCACTTGGACAAGCGGACTTGGTGAAGGAACTCTATCAAGATGAGCATTTGATTATCGTCAACAAGCCTGAGGGTATGAAAACCCACGGCAATGAGCCGACGGAGATTGCCCTGCTCAACCATGTATCTGCCTATGTCGGCCAGACCTGCTATGTGGTCCATAGGCTGGATATGGAAACCAGCGGAGCCATTCTCTTCGCCAAAAATCCCTTTATCCTGCCCATTCTCAATCGGCTTTTGGAAGACAAGGTCATCTACCGTGACTACCTAGCCCTCTGCCAAGGCCAGCTAAAAAAGACAGACTGGACTATTACTGATAAAATCGGACGGGACCGACACGACCGCAGAAAGCGGGTGGTCGATAACCGCAAGGGGCAGGCAGCCCTTACCCAGGTCCACCTCTTGAAGCCCCTTGGCAAAAATAGTCTAGTTTCCTGTCGTCTCCAGACAGGAAGGACCCACCAGATTCGGGTGCATTTGTCTCATCATGGTCATGCTCTAATCGGTGACCCGCTTTACAGTCGAGTCGCAGCACCTCGCCTCATGCTCCACGCCCAAAAACTCAGCCTGACCCACCCGCTGACACTCGAAGAAATCAGCGTAGAAGCACGGTCGGAGACTTTTGAGAAAGTGTTGAGAAACAGCAATTAAGGAAACCCAAAAACCTCCAGAGTTAGACAAAACTTTTGGAGGTTTTATTGTTCCTTTTTATTGAATGAAGCATTTTAAGCAAAACAATTATCTCGACCTTAAAGGATTTGACGGTTGCTTATCAATAACTTGCGTGGCCTAATCTTATCATACTCCCGATTCAAACAGCATTCAAAATTGTAGCGTAACCAACTTGTATAACAGAAAAAATCCAATTGATTGATGACGATCAGTTGCTTTCTAATCTGTTCGCCCTTTTCTAAACTACCTTGATGATTGCTAATAGATAGTTCATACAACAGTAGCTCTACCAATCCTGTACACAAAATAACATTCTTGGTATCTACAACTCTTTCCAGAATCGGTTCAACTAAATCATTGTCAATTAAAAAGCAGCATTGGTGAATCGCATCGTAAAGAAGAAGGCACATCAAATCAGAATAAACCAGCCCTAATTGTTCTAGTCGTTCCGTCACAGTTTGATACAAATAAGGTTCAAATGAGGTTTCTCTTTTCCACCTATACTGGTTGAATACTGGTTCTATGGCATTAAAAGTCAAATGAGTAATGTCCACTATATTCCACAAAAACAGGCTTGTAAACAATATAGATAGGACAGTCTTGTTCAAAATAAGTGTTAGGAAAATCAACAGTAAGAGAAGAAAACTGATTTTCGATTCATATTTTAAACTAGCTGTTGACAGTGTTTTACGATGGAAGGAAAAATACGGCGAGAATCTCACGTTTATTGTTTCTCCGCTGATAATAATAAAAGGGAAAATCGTAATAATCCGCTCTCTCTTGTACACATCTCTACATGCGAATAGCAGGTCTAGAAGGATCTTTACCAACAGCAAGACTAAAAAAGTAAGAGCCAGAACCACTATAAAATCAAAGGGTACAGCTAGACTGAATGGCAATCGATTCATCAGCAAATATAACTCCAACCACAGTCCATACATAGAAAGAAAGAGTAAACCTCTACTAATTCTAGGCGTCATATCCATTATCCTTTCATCACAGGTAGATCTCCATAAAATATCCGCAACTACGGTTTGTTTGCATGTTTTCTCCAAGAAGCCAATCTGGAATAGACAAAACTTCCCAAGTAGATAATCACAACAGAGCCCGTACACAAGCCTAGAATCGCATTTAAATTTTCTGCATTAGGCAGAACCGTCACAAGTAAGCAGACCAGAAAAGCAACTGTGCTATTCAACTCTTCCTTCTTCTTGTAAAGGAGATAGAGTTGGTTCAGCACAACTACATTTAGCGATAGGGCAACAAATATATAGAGAGTATTCATCTTAATAAAATACCCTATTATTACCAAGATAAGTCAATGCTGCTCCTGCACTAAATCCAGCTAAAAATCCAGTCCAAAATCCACCAATTATCCCTACAAACTTCCCAATTGCCCAGGATATCTTACCTACAATAAATGAAAAACTTCCTTTTAAGGCAGCTAAAGCACCTGCATTAACATAACCCAATGATTTTGCCATTGCATTAACAACCGAGAATACTACCGCAAATTTTTTAGCTGCTCCCCAAAGATTATTTCCTAAAACAGAAGCACTCCATCCCCCATCAAGGTACATCATTTCTTCTTCTTCAAGAACTACATAGTTATTCGGCATTACTAATTCCATAAAAATTCTCCTTTAAAAATCATGGTTAGACGCAATCCTCTAACTGGATATAATCAACGTTTCTCATTCTTGCCTCGATAACAGAAGAGGCTCTCCTCTATGCTGTTTTGTAATGCTAAACGTTACCATTCTAAGTGTCCATCTTCACCAAAAACTTTATTTTTACTCCACTAGATAGAATAAAATCATTGACAATATAGAATAAATGATGAATTGAAAGACATGACTAAGTATTGCTTGGAGTGAGAGACATTTCACAAGTCTATTTTGCTCTATGTACTGCTTTTCTTCTAAAAAGGAGAGAGCTCCTTTAGAAGCGTATGTTTCTATAGATAGTGTGATGGGTATACAAACCAATAACATGACCGAATCAATTAGCAATAGCGACTTCAAAAAGGGAATGTATTTTTGAAACAATAATGAATACGAAGCTAATAGCTTCAGAAATACTGAAATCAGATTAAAATAAAGAGATGTAAAGGATTGTAGCTTTAGCAATCTATTTCTGTCCTTAGAATGATAGAGTTCATGTAAAAAAGCAAAGGCATCCACCAAATAATTGCTTTCTATATTTTTTACTCCGATTGTATGAGACATTGGGCGATACCAAAATGTCTTCGATGCAACAATTTTAGGGGTATCTACAGCTTCTATCTCACAAAACTGTAGAAAAATCGTATGTAAACCATCCCTTATTCTTAGTTCTTTACGAATGTGTCTGTTTAAAATAATTTTATTCGTTACACTCAAAATACTTATTATAAAAAAAAGAATAAGTAGTATAACAACCATCAATATCTCTTTTTCACTATGAAGTTTCATCACCAGAACTTGTAATGTCTCCCTGTATAATATACAGCCAAACCAACAACTGCTGCACCACCCACTACTGCAAATGCACCTCCTGGATTAAGCCACGCTGATATCACTAATGCGTTAATGGTATTAGCAACCCATCCACCAGCAATATTGATTGCTGCACCAACAAAGCTTTTTTTCACGGCATAACCAACTATCTGGGACACCACCCCACCAACAACAGCAATTGCTGCGTCTCTAATCCAATCACCCCCGTCAAGATACATCATTTCTTCTTGTTCAAGAGCCACATAATTATTTGGTAGTACTAATTCCATAAAAATTCTCCTTTAAAAATCATGGTTAGACGCAATCCTCTAACTGGATATAATCAACGTTTCTCATTCTTTACCTAGATAGCAGAAGGACCTTTCATCTACACTGTTGGGATTTATCTACTGTAAAGATGTAAAACCATTATTGTTTAAAACTCAACAAGTCTAGAATCCAATCCAAATAGGTTTCTTTAATATTTTTTATAAAGATAGTACCATTAGATTTATCTTCATAAATAAATTATTGACAAATAATGTTACAACCTTTTAATACAAAGCTATTTTACTTTTATCAATAAGTAATAAGAAATTAGCATACAAATTTGTGCTAATGTAACAATAAGTGCAACCCCCGATAACTGATTAAACTCATTTTGCGAAAAATATATTGTACCGCATAACAAAAGAACAATACTGCCTTCTATGAATAAGAACAAAGGTAAATATTTCATAAATGATTACTTCCCAGTTACTTTTGCATAGAAAGCGTTTTCAAATCCAGTCATAAAAATACCTCCCCAAACATTTCCAACAACTAGTGCCGCCGCCCGAACTTGCCATTTGATTTTTTGATATTGCGAATTTCTTAACCCTGCATAGTATACTCTAGTACCTGCAGCTAAGCCAGCTCCATAAGCTGCTCCACCCGCAGCTACGGCAGCTGATATTATCCCTAATACAGTAGCTGTGGCTATTTCACCCCCATCAAGGTACATCATTTCTTCTTCTTCAAGAACTACATAGTTATTCGGCATTACTAATTCCATAAAAATTCTCCTTTAAAAATCATGGTTAGACGCAATCCTCTAACTGGATATAATCAACGTTTCTCATTCTTTACCTAGATAGCAGAAGGGCCTTTCATCCACACTGTTGGGATTTATCTACTGTAAAGATGTAAAACCACTATTGTTTAAAACTCAACAATTCTAGAATCCAATCTAAATAGGTTTCATTATCATAAACGATACGAGCCTCCACTGGCATATCTTTTTGTAAAACTACAATTTCTTCATCTTTTTTTAGAGTCAATTCTTCAAGAGCAACAACTACTTTGTAAAGACTAACATTACCATTCTGAGTTTCCTGAGTAATCGTTCCAGAGTCTATCTGAGTTACAGCACCCTTTAAGGTACCAAATTTCTGACTATTTACACCCGTGATAGCTATGTCTACCTCTGCACCGACTGTTACACGGGAAATATCTGTCGCAAGAACAAAGGCTTCTACATAGGCTTCTCTATCACTACCAGCAATTTCAGCGATAGTCTGATTTTGTTGGACAGACATCCCCTGCTTAAGCGGAGTAACATAATGTAGAGTTCCATCACTGGAGGCAGAAACAGTTAGCCCTCTATCCTGACCTATGGAAATCCCTAAATTGGCTTCTAACTCTGTTATGCTTTTATTATTGGCTGCCCTTGCTGTCCCTAACTCACTGATTAACTGGGCATAAGTGTTGTAAGCTTGAGAAGTAGGATCATTGTAAGAACGCTCCATCTCCCTAATACTAGACTGTAGGGACTCTATTTCCGTCCCCTTTCCCTGTATAGAAGAAGTTGTCGTTTCAATTTTTGTTTTGACTTCTGATATTTTTGTATTTAGCTGCTCCAACTGAATGCTATTAGGAGAAGAGTCAGTAGATGATGAATTGGTCTCACTATCGGAATTCGTTTCTGCTGTCTCTTGAACAGAGAGAGTTGACAATTCTGCCTCTAAATTAGCAAGTTGCGATTGGTAACTAGACAAGTCCGTTTCTAATTGACTTTTCTCCGCCACTAATTTATTCAACTTAGTGTACTCTTCCTGCAACTTAGCATATTGACTACCATCATTATAGTTTTCTGAGCTAAGTTGAGATAGATAATATTCTACCTTCCCGTAATACTCCTGCTCTTCACCTGAATTTGCCATATAATTAACTTTTTCATTCAGAGACTGTTCATACTTTTGAAAGAGACTCTCTTTAGCTTTGAGCTTGTCCAATTGTTTAGTTAAAGATTCAGTCTGAAGTCCTTCTTGTCCACTAGATAGAGAAAGAATAACCTCACCAGCTTTTACACTATCCCCTTCCTTTTTATGAAGTGTCACAATCTTCCCATTGCTCAGAGCAGATACATACTCTGTTCCTGTTATCACGGAAGTCCCCCTAGCTTTGACTATGTAATTTTTAGGCAAATAGGCAGATACTGCAAAAGCTATAATCAAAGTAGCTAGTGTACTAAAGATTAGGATAAACGCGTAGGCTGGAGGACGCTTATCGAAGAAGATTCTAGAATAACGAAGTTCAGATTTGTTATATAGTTTCATAAGCTAATAATCGGTCTAAAAATATCCACCGTCATGGTTTCATTATTTGTATTGACATAGACGGTGTAAATAATGCCATTTGTTTCCAAATCATTTTCATAGAAATGTAAATCTAGTTTAGAATATGCATATTGCAAATACTCTGGACTATCTTCAAATCGTACATAGACACAATGTGGACAAACAATTTCTTCATAAACAGTATAAAACTTATCATACTGGCGAAAATCATGAGCTTGGACATACAAATCATAGTCTACAGTAATAGTCCCATCTTCATGAAGAATAGTTCCACTATTTTTTACAATCAAAGGGCCAAACATTTGCACTTTCAGTAATTGTAAGTGCTGATAAAACTTATCTATTTCTTGTTCCAAGTCTTCAAACTGAAGGCTACTTAGCTTCTTACAAATCACTTTTTTCAAAACTAATTTCTTGTTTTCTAATACTTCTAACTTACTCATATACCACCTCTTCTGACCAGCTAGTAGCAACTGTTTTTTCTTGCTTATCTAGTTGAATGCTTTGTAAACCAACCATTGTTGCATAGCGGCCACCCAACTTCATCAACTCATCATGCGTCCCATATTCTGCAATTTTCCCGTCTTCCAAAAAACAGATTTTATCACAACGTAGAATCGTTGATAATCTGTGGGCCACTACAACTGTCGTCTTGCCAATAATTTTTTCAAATATTAAATTTTGGATAATCTGTTCACTAAAGGAATCTAGATTGGAAGTTGCTTCATCAAAAATATAAAGATCTGCTTTACTAAGAAGAGCTCGGGCAATAGCAAGACGTTGTTTTTCTCCTCCTGAGAAATTCTGGCCACCTTCTTCAACAAAAGAACCATATCGGTTTTGTAATTTTTGAATTGTGTCATGAATCCCTACTATGCGGCATACACGTATCATATCCTCATAGCTAGCTTCTGGATTTCCTATCTTTAAATTATCAATTATAGTCCCTGAAAAGAGCTCGACTATTTGAGGGATATAAGCTATTCTTTTCCGTAATTCTCCATAATCTAGATCCCCTAAGTCATACTCACCAAACTTTATTTGACCTTCAATAGGCTGAATGAAATGAAGAAGAAGTCGTACAAGAGTACTCTTTCCTGCTCCACTTTCACCTACAAAAGCTATTTTTTCACCTTGTTTGATTATCAAACTAAAATCTCGAATAATAGGCGGTCTAGACCCGTAAGCGAAAGAAACGTTTTTGAAGACAATATCTTCCAATAACGAAAAATTATGGATACTATTCCCTACTTGACTATCTTCACGCTCAACATCCATCAATTCTTGAAGTCGGCTAACAGCAACCTGAACTTCCTGGAAAGTAAGTTGGAGACCAACCAAATTCTGAACAGGCTCAGTAAAATACTGACTCAAGGTCTGAAAAACAAGAAGATCACCAATTGTCATCTTGTTATCAATAATAAATAAGGCTCCCACTCCCATAAAAATCAAATTCCCTAGAGTTCCGGCTATAGAAGAAATTGTAGATTGAATATTTTGTAAAAAACCTTCTTTATAGCCAATTTCTAAGGTGTGAACAAAATTCTCTTCTAGTTTATCCAAACGTTGTCGTTCATCATGCTGTGATTTTATGGTATCTATGTTACGAATAGATTCTATCAATTGCGAATTAAGCATAGAGTTTGCTTCCATCTGCTCATTATTAATCTTCTTATAAGGTTTCTTGAAGCAATAAATTAACACGATATTCACAATCACTATCATAACCAATATTAGAAATAAAGTGGGGTTGAGATGCCATAAAACAAAGGCACTTATCAGTGATAGGCTAATATCCATAACTAACGAAATAGAAACCGAGGTAAAAACATTCTTTATCGTCATGGCATCTTGAAACCGTGTCAAGACATCACCCACCCTTCTGCTACCGAAAAAACTATAAGGTAGGTGAATAATATGGTCATAATAGCCCAGGAGCACAGGAATATCAATTTTTCTTGATAGAAATAGCAAAATATGTTGCCTAAAAGCAGATAAGAGACTCTGCACTAAAGAAACGATGCCAAAAACAATCAAGAATAAGTATAAGCTGTTCTTTAATCCAAAGGGAATAATCTCATCCATAATAACTTTGGAAAAAAGACTAGACAAAATACCAACGATACTTAGCAAGAATGATGCTAAGATGATTGTCCCCACAAGTCCTTTCTGTGTTAATATCAGAGCTGAAAATAAGTCAAATAGTCCTTTGCCTTTCATGTTTCCTTTTTCAAACTCGCTATTTGGAACCATGAAAATGGCTATTCCTTGATAAACTTCCTCAAGTTCTGTAATTGAAAGCATATCCAGTCCTTTTGCTGGATCAGCTACCAAATAATTACCATCTTTCTTTATCTTATGAATCACTATAAAATGATTCTGCCCCAGACTATTCCGTATTTGTAGTATAGCTGGAAAGCTAATATCTCCAGTTAAGTCATCCAAGGATACTCGAACTGCCTTTACGGTAAAATTTAACTTTTCAAGACCAGAAACAATTCCGTGAACGGTCGTTCCATACATATCTGTTCCAATAATTTCCCGAATTTTCATTATTGAAAGTTCTTTTTTATAGGTCAATAATACAGTGGAGACAACAGCTGCTGCACAATCTGACTGGTCATGTTGCAAAGTGCAAGCATATTTTTTAAACATATATACTCCGCCCTAACTATTTTGCATAGATAAATATTTCTTCTCTATCTACACCAAAAACTCTCGGCAATTGTGGAACTCTAATTAAAATAACCGCTAGTAATCCCACCACCAAAACACTCTTAACTATTCTTTTCATTTTGTAACCCCTTTCTTTCCTATAGTATAACCGTTTCGTTACCTATTGTCAATGTTTTTTGATATTTTTCTAACAAAATTTATTATTGTTATATTTTTGATATAAAAAGAAGCCTGCCCCTCTGGAGCAAGCTCAATCTGTATAGGTTTCTTTGAGGTATTTTTCTATTTTCAAAGCAATAGCATCAATGCCTGCTAACTCGTAAAGAAGTCGTGATAGTTCATAGCGTTTTTTGACCAGTTGCTTATCCGCAAAGTCTTCTGTCACATTTCCTAAGTCACAATAAAAATCTGCCAAGAAATGGATAGGATAGATTGACTTGAATTCCTCAATGCAGGCTGTAACCAGCTCAATTCCCTTTTCCAACTGATTTGTCAACCATAGGTAGCGGATGTAGTTGGACTGAATACTGAAGTAAGCATCTATATCCACCAATAAATCCAACTTATTTTTATCAATCTTTTCGATTACCTCACTATAGAATTGCTCTGCCTCAGCATTCTTCTCATCTCGAATCAATAGAATCAATAAACTATTGTACAGATAGAGGTAGCCTCTCCTATTCTCCCCAACTCGTTCCAGCAACTCCCTCAATTTCTGAATAGCATCTTCTCGCCTTGCTTCCAAATTCTCTGCTAAAACAGCCTCCACCCATTCCAAATAAACTTGGTCTGGAAAGTTCAGATGAGATAGGGTGCCCTTTTCCCTTTCATATAGAAAGCCCAAAGCCTCATAATCTCTTTGCATAAGACAGTTTTTGGCAAGTTTTCTAAACTGTTTCAAGTCAGAGACAATTTCGCTTTCCTCTTCATCAAAAAAATAGTCCATTCTGACTTGGAGTTTTTTAGCAAGGGCATGAAGCAAGTCTGCACCAGGCATGTAGGTTCCCTTCTCAATGCGGCTAATCTGCCCTTGATCACAGACCCCTTCTGCCAACTCCTTCTGCGACCAGCCCAATTCTTTTCTTCTATTTTTTAACCTTGTTGCTAGTAAAACTTTCATATCAACCTCTCAGAATCCAATCTATATTTATTATAACAGGTTAAGCCCTAGCAGACAAACAACAAAAAACCTCTCATCAAGAGAGGCTTAACGATTAATCAAAAATATTTCCCAACTCAACATCCACGCGATTTTCTTTGACATTGATGTCGGTCACAGCGAGCAAAGACTTGTAGTTAGCTACGCTACGGTCCCCTTTTTGGTTTTCTGCAAAGACAGCTACGCCTACCAAGGTTGAGTCAAACTCAGACAAGAGGCTAATCATACCATTGATGGTACCACCATTTTTCAAGAAGTCATCGACGATTAAGACACGGCTTCCTGCCTTCAAACTACGCTTAGACAGGAACATCTTTTCGATACGGTCGCTAGAGCCTGACACATAGTTGACAGAAACGGTTGAACCTTCTGTGATTTTCAAATCACGACGCACAATAACAAACGGTACATTAAGGACATTGGCAACAGCATTGGCCAAGGGCACACCTTTGGTTGCAACCGTCATCACTGCATCAATTTTTTCATCTTTAAAAGCGTCAGCTATGATACGACCGACATTTTTCAAAATATGTGGTGTAGACAGCAAGTCAGATGAATAGATATAACCGCCTGGCAAGATACGATTACTTTCGGCCATCTGATCACGAAGGGCCTGTGCAATTTCGACAGACTCTGCCTTAGAGATTGATGGAGTAAAAACAACTCCTCCACTGGCACCTGTAATGGTTTCAATATGCCCGATAGAGCTTTCCTCAAAAGCCTTTTTAATGATGGCAATATCCTCTGAGATAGATGACTTGGCAGATTCATACTTTTCCGCAAAGGTATTCAAACTAGTTAATTCATAAGGGTGGTTGATGAGGTAATTGGAAATGACAACCATACGCTCACTTCTTCTTAATTTCATATTGTTCTCCTTTTTGGCTTTTTCCTATTATAGCACATAAAAACACAAAAAGCGAACCTTTTTTCTTGAAAAAGTTCGCTTTTTCGTATTTAGCTATAAACTTGTAGATACCACGTTGGAATCCAGCGAGTAAAGTCCGCATACCATTCTGAGATGGTGGCTGCCTGTTCCTGCATCAAGGGGATTTGGAGGGGATCTACGCGCTCTGCCCAAGAAAGAGCGCCTAGACTATTTACTGTTACATAAAGAGCCATGAGTTTCCAAAATTCCTCTGGAATATCCCCCTCAAAATAGGCATCCACCTGACCACGCGCAAAGGCTGGAGACAAGTCTGCCGTAAAAATCAAACGGTTGAATTCTTCCCAGGGGTCCCCTATGTCGTAGCGATCAAAGTCTAATATTTTCAGTTTCCCATCCGCACCCAGTAGGAAGTTACCAGTGTGAAAATCACCGTGATGGTAGGCAATTGGTCTTCCTGCCAGCAAGTGACGGTTGGCTTGGACAAAGTCTATCATGGCTTGACCATTTGGATAGGAATGACTAGCTGCTCGGTAGGTAGCTAATTTACTGTCAATCTTAGCCTGATAAAAACTGTTCCAGTCGCGCAGACTTTGATCAATCGGTAGGGCATGCAAGATTCGCAAAAACTTCCCTGACTGACAGCCCAAATCATATAAGACAGAATCAGACAAACTAGAAGCCACTTCATTCATATCCTGACCTTCCACCCATTCATAGAGGGTGTAGACTGACAAGTCATCCGCCCAAAGACTTAGTGGCTCTGCCACAGGCAAACCTAGACCAAACAGGTTTTCAACTAACTGAAACTCTAATCGCTTAGCCTCATAGGCTGGCCGCTCTGCTATTCTCAAAAGACCAAGGCGACCATCTTCCAGCTGGACCTTGTACTTTTGGTCCGTGGACCAGCCTTTGGTGAGGGGCTGTCGAGACACTATCCTAACTGCCATCAGTCGATGTTGGGCTTATAGAAGGCGCGGTTATCCATGGCAAAGATGCGGTTGGTCATCTCGCCTGGGCCAACCTTGTCCAAGGCCGATAGCATCATCATCATTTCCGCATCGATGTTGTCAATCATGTGGAGGATTTCCGCCTCCATAATCTGCGGACGGACAGGGCTTCCATACTCCAAGAGACCGTGGTGGCTGAGGATAACGTGGCGCAGAACAGTCACTTCCTCCAGACTGTCATCGATGCCCAATTCCATCAAGACCTTGGTAATCTCCTCATCAATCAAGGAAATATGCCCAATCAGATTACCACGCACTGTATAACCTGTGTTATCAGGACCGGTCAACTCAATAACCTTGGCCAAGTCGTGCAACATAATGCCTGCAAAAAGCAGGCTCTTATTGAGCTGAGGATAAATATCTCCAATAGCATCCGCCAAACGCACCATAGTCGCCGTGTGATAGGACAGGCCTGAATAGAAGGCGTGGTGGTTGGTCTTGGCAGCTGGGTAGGAATAAAATTCCTTGTCGTACTTGCTGTAAAGAGCACGCACAATCCGCTGCCAAGTCGCATTTTCAATGCGGAAAATCATCTGGCTCAAATAGTCCTTGGTGTCCTTGACATCAACAGGCGGCTTTTCCTTGAAATCAGCAGGGTCGTTGGGCTCGCCTGCCTTTGGTAAACGAAGAACCAGTTGGTTGACTTGGGGGGTGTTGTTGTAAACCTCACGGCGACCCTGCATGTGAACAACAGTTCCAGCAGTAAAGTCCTTGATTTTCCCTGGTTGGGCATCCCAGACCTTTCCTTCAATCTCGCCAGTATCATCTTGGAAGGTCAGAGCTAGGTAGTCTTTGCCAGCTCGTGTTTGACGGACTTCAGCAGTCTTGATCAGATAGAATCCTTCGAAGAATTCATCTTTTTTCATTTGGTTAATTTTCATTATCTTCCTCATCTAATGGGGACAGGCCAAGCAGTCCCTTGGTTTGGTCATCTTCGTACAGGTCAATGGTCCGAAGACTACGCTCAATAGCGTTGGTGCGAGTGGTTAGGAGTTTGTCAATATTGCTGCTGGCTTGATTAAGTTGTTTCTGAGCCTTAAGCAAGAGGTCAGAAAACTTGCCAAATTCCAGCTTGACATTGCCCAAGACCTTGGAAATATCATCGGCTGACCGTTGAATGTTAAGAGTCTTAAAGCCGACGGAGAGGGAATTGAGCAGGGCAGACAGGGTGGTCGGTCCTGCTACCACGATATTTTCCTGACGGCGAAGCTCATCAAAGAAAATCGGATTGCGGACCACTTCTGAATACAGCCCTTCGGTCGGCAAGAACAAGACACCAAAGTTGGTGGTTTCAGGCGGATTGAGGTACTTGCTCTGAATGTCCTTGGCAAAGCGCTTGATAGCCGCCAAGAGATTTTTGCGATGGAGGTCAATCTGGTCCTTATCCCCACTTTCATAAGCATCTTCCAAGCGGTAGTAATCCGCCAGCGGAAACTTGGAGTCAATCGGCAGATAGATATAGTCTCCCTCGGTCCGTCCTGGTAGCTTGACCGCATACTCCACACGCTCACTAGAGCCTGAAACCGTGGCAAACTCTCGCTCATATTGGCTAGGTGTTAAAATATCCTCGATAATCTGTCCCAGCTGCAACTCACCCATGATGCCACGGGTTTTGGTACCAGACAGAACCTTGTTAAGACTGCCCACATCACGCGCCACCGTCTGCATTTCACCCAGACCACGATTGACCGATTCCAACTGCTTGGACACCGTTTCAAAGGAGGCTTGTAGGCGGGTTTGCAGGGTTTTCTCCAGCTTTTCCTCAACCGTCTGCCGCATTTCTTCCAGGCGTTTTTCATTAGACTCCTGAATGGCCTGCAAGCGACGGTCGGTGGCATCTCGCGTTTCCAAGTGGCTCTTATTCAGCTCTTGGCGAATGTCAGTTAGCTGTTGGTAAAGCTCCGTGCGGAGTCTTTCCACCTCCTGATGAATGGCCTGCTGCTGTTTGAGAGTTGCGTTTTCTAGTTGATAGCTGAGCTGGTCAGACAAGTTGTCTGCTGTATCTTCGGCTTGATCTTGCAAAAGCAGGGTCAAGCTCTGCCATTTTCCATAAAGAAAAACCAAGGCAAGCAAGACCAGTATCAGCAAAATAAGTAATACAATATCCATCTAATCCTTGTCCTTACTGTAGATAAGGACCACGTAGCCCTTATCCAGTTGAATGTCTATGTCCCTATCTATAAATTCGTTAGAAGCATAGCATTTTTTGAAAAAATAATTGCTGGCATCCAGCGGGTACTTGGCATGACGAATGGTCAGGCAACTCTGGTCCGACGGCATAAAGGAAATGTAGTTCATACCAGCAATCGGTGACAAACGGTGCTGACCTGCAGGTCGAAATCGGACGATGTTCTGACTATCCACCAATTCAATCTGCTCCACATAGGCTGCCAAGTCTGGTTCAGCTGGTAAAAAGAGATTGCTCATCATGTGGTCCATGCGACCACCCAAGGCTCCGTATATGCGAACCTTGGCCTGCGGATAAACCTTGAAGATTTCCTTTAAAGCCAGCTCCAAATCTGTATCATCTTTTTCAGCAGGAGCTTGCAAAAAACGCTCTGCTAGATCCTTTATCTGCCCTAATTCTTCAGGTGTCACCGAGTCAAAATCACCGATAGCCCAGTCAAGAGGCAGAAAATGGTCCAGAAGACGAAGAGAGCCTGCATCTACCCCCACATAGAGGTCGGCAGGCTCAGGAAGGCAGTCAAAGGAACCGCCTGCAATGACAGCAATCTTAATCATTGAGGGCAGCTCTCAATTTGGCAACGTTGGCATCCAAATCGCCTTTGAAGAGGTAGGAACCAGCCACAAAGACATTGGCACCCGCATTTTTGGCTGAATGAATAGTCTTATCGTCAATCCCGCCGTCCACTTCGATGTCAAAGTTCAAGCCTTTGGCTTCACGCAATTTAACCAAATCCGCAATCTTCTCAGCCACTTCTGGAATGTAGGCTTGTCCACCAAAACCTGGGTTGACCGTCATGAGAAGCACCTGATCCACCAAGTTAAGCACAGGCTCAATGGTCACAAGGGGAGTGCCTGGATTGATGACCACACCCACCTTCATACCAGCAGCACGGATTTTTTGTAGGGTCCCATGCAGGTGAACCGTTGCTTCTGCGTGAATGGTTAAAATATCTGCACCTGCGCGGGCAAAGGTCTCAATATGATTTTCAGGATTGGACACCATGAGATGGCAATCAAAAACCAGCTTGCTATGAGGACGCATAGCCGCAACCACATCCGCCCCAAAGCTGATATTTGGCACAAAATGACCGTCCATGATGTCAATATGAACGTATTCCACACCTGTCTTTTCTAGACGCTTGAGCTCTTTTTCAAAATTTGCATAATCTGCCGCCAAAATAGACGGTGCAATCTTATAATGTGACATACAGAACCAACTTTCTATTTGAATTTCTTACTTACCTTGGTATAGGTTTCACGCTGATTTTGGATTTCGCTGAGGAATTGGAGATAATTATCAAAGCGGCTTTGGGAAATGGCAGAGCTGGCAACAGCTTCCTTGACCGCACAATCCGGCTCATGGGTATGGGTACAGGTCCTAAATTTGCAGTCCTGGCTGGCTTCCGCAATTTCTGGGAAACAATCTGTCAGAGCCTCCGCCTCCTTGACTTCATAGTCTAGGGATGAAAATCCTGGCGTATCCGCAATTTTCCCACCGAAGACATTGTAGAAACTGACCGCACGAGTGGTATGGCGACCACGCCCCAGACTATCTGAAATCGCACCTGTTTCCAAGGCTAATTCTGGCGCAATGCGATTGAGAAGAGTCGATTTACCAACCCCTGTCTGCCCCATAAAGACGGTCACCTTATCCTGCAATAATGGCGTCAGTTCCTCCAAACTATAGACAAAAGGATAGCCAATTTTCTCATAGATAGTCTTGAAGGCATCCATTCCCGTCTGATCTTCTACCAAGTCCATCTTAGAGATATAGATAATGGGATCCATATCCTTCTGTTCAAGGAGAACTAGGAAACGATCCAGTAGATTGGCATTAAAATCAGGTTCCTTAGCCGACATGATAACCACCGCCTGATCGATATTGACAATTGGAGGTCGAACCAAACTATTCTTTCTCTCGTGGATTTTTAAAATATAGCCTTCTGAGTTTTCCTCCGCAGAAAAGTCCACAAAATCACCCACGTAGGGCGTTTGGCCTTTCTTACGAAAATTTCCTCTAGCTCTGGTTTGATAAACCTGTCCATCCGCCTCGACATAGTAAAAACCTGCCAAGGCCTTGATAATTCTTCCTTGCAATGAAGACTCCTTTGTGTGTACTTGTTCCTATTATACCAAATTTCCTAGGAAAAAGGGAGCAAAGCCAAATCCTGCACAGCTAGTATTTTCTTGCCAATGGAAATATATACAATAGAAAAAGCCCTCAAACGAGAGCTTTCTTGGGATACATAGATGGACTAGTCTCTTTTGCGTGATGTAGCAGCTAATCCCAGACCAGAAAGACCGGACAAGACGCCCCCTAAGACTAGGAGCATAGAGCTGCTATCACCTGTTTTTGGCAAGGTTTTGGCAACAGGTTGTGATACTTCCTGTGGTTTAACAGCAGGAGTGCTTGGAGCGGACTTGTCTACCGTTTTCTTATCAGTTGCTGCCACTACTTGAACCTTGCCAGCTGTCTGGTCAGTTAAGGACGAGGCATCTGTTAGCTGTTCAACTGGTTTGTCTGTCGGAGTTTCAGCTGGTTTTTCGACTGGTTGCTCAACTGGAACTTCAGCAGGTTGTTCAACTGGCTGCTCAACTGGAACTTCAGCAGGTTGTTCAACTGGTTGTTCAACTGGTTGTTCAACTGGCTGGTCAGCTGGTTGTTCAGTTGGCTGTTCAACTGGTTGTTCAGTTGGTTGTTCAGTTGGTTGTTCAGCTGGCTGTTCGGCTGGTTGTTCAGCTGGAGTTTCAACTGGCTGTTCAACTGGTTGTTCAACTGGCTGGTCAGCTGGTTGTTCAACTGGTTTGGTTTCAGCTGGTTTTGGTACATCTACCTTATCATAAAAGAAGCTAGCCGTAGGATACCAATCTTCATCATGCCAAACATTATCACCTGTAAATTTTTCGTAGGTTACCTCAATAGAATCTTTACCCCAAGACTCAGTAGTGGGGGCGTATCCATCAATATGAGGAGCTACTTCCACTACTACTTCACCCTTTGAAATCACACCCTCCTTATAAGGTGCAATATCTGTGTAAGAAGGAGTACCCCCATTCTCCGCCACATCATTCAGGAAGTAATGAATGCGATAAGTGATGGATTGCTCATCCGCATAAACAACAGCAGGACCACCTAGCAGCCGACCGCCCACAGGGGCAACCACACCACCCAAAACAAGGGTTGAAGTAAGGGCTACGCCCCATTTAACCAATTTTTTAGTATTCATCATATTTTCCTAAGGTCTTATCGACCTTTCCTTTCTTTTAAACCTCTTATAAACCCCTGCTACAATAGGGTTTGTACCTGTTTTAGTTAAGGGTCGTTAACTAAAACATAGAAAAATCAAAAAATGCCAACTTGATAAGGCTTGAAAAGCCCGTCAAATCAGCATTTTGAATATTTTCTATTGACAACTTTGATTGTTTTACCAAACGACCGTTTGCTAAAACACACATATTCGCTTACAGTTTATCATTTTCTCCTGTTTCTGTCAAAGAATTATGTGCTTTTTGACGACGAAATGGGATATTATTTCGTTTTAAGACTTGATAGATGGTTGCTGTTGAAATATTGAGTTGGTTGTCCATGTCTCGAACGGTTGTTTCTTCTACCACATAGCTCTGAATCACTTGTTTTTCTTTTGATTTTGAAATACCCTTATTGCCCAATTTTACACCACGTTCTCTGGCCTTACGTAAACCGTCTTTTGTACGGTCAGAAATGGCTTGGAGTTCCCATTCTGCCACATAGCCTAGCATGAGGCAGAAGAATCGGCCTGTCAGCGAGTCAGTTTCGATTTGTTCGTGGATGGATTGCAGGCGGATCTGATGGCTGGTCAAGTCTGAGATGATAGCAGACAGATGGAGCATCTTTCTGGTTAGGCGGTCTAGCTTATAGACTACAAATCTGGTCTCTATCCCGCTTTCAGCACAGGCTTTGGCTAGCTTGATAGCTTTTTGAAGTTGTGGGCGGTCTTGATGACCTCCCGATTCCTTTTCCATGTAGAGTCTGTCACAGAAGTGTAGGGCTTCTTTTTGCACTTCTAGTCCCAGTTCTTGCCGATTATCCCTCGAGCGTAGCCAATGACAACAAATCCTTTTTCTTGGTATTGCTTGATGATTCTCTTCATATTTTCCTCCTTGTTCTACTATTGTAGCGGGGGTTGGTATAAAAGGTCTGATGAACATGTGATCATGGTTTGATAATCATTCCATTTTCCCCTAGCCAAGTCAAGAAAAAAATAGTATAATAAAAAACAAGCGGAGGTGGTGGAACGGCAGACACGCATGCTTCAGGCGCATGTGCCCATCGGGTGTGAGGGTTCAAATCCCTTCCTCCGCATGATAAACGAGAAACCCCAAGTCAGAGTTGATGACTTGAGGTGATACTTTATGCTAGTTATTTGGCTTCAAATCATTTAAGTAATGTTATCCAGTTTTGCTTTGAATGCAAGATACGGGCTACAAAAACCTGATAGCCCTCTATGAAATAAAAAACGAGATAATGTTCTATCGGCATATAACGGTAGGGCTTTCCATCGGCAGTTAGGTTGCCAAATCCTCTGCTAGATACCAAGGGACAGACTTCAGGGAATAACTCTAATATTTCCAAAGCCTTCAATATCAAATCAATTTTGCTAGCCGCTGCTTGTTGGCTGTAAAAATTGATTAGAATGTAATCATATATAGCCTGCAAATCCTGTTTGGCTCTATCAGAAATAACAAGCTCATATTTTTTCTTATCAGTCAAGACCAAATTCCTTTCTGACAGCCACGAGAGAACTTGTCTTACCTGCTAGAATATCCTGATGTCCTAACAAGATTTCTTTCTTTAACTCTTCAAAAGCAATCTTGTTGCTATCCTCCCTACCGTCTTTTGTAACAAATTCTTGGACATCAATAGTACCTGTCGCAATTTTTCTCAAGGTCGCATTCAGCACATCTGAAACTGTCATGCTTTCTCCTGCTAATAGCTCCTTTGTTTGCTGGTAATAAAATGAATCTGCCCTAAAGTTTACCTGTTGTGTCGCTCCCATTATTCTCAACTCCTTTGTATAGACATTTTGTACATACAGTTTATCCCTTTTTCAGAAGTTGGTCAAGATATTCGCTAAATAACCCCAAGTCAAAGTTGATGACTTGGGGCCATTTTTATATCTTCTCACGCAATTTCCCATCACGCATTTCCAAAACCACATCAAACATGTCAAGTATGGCAGAGTCTGATTCATGCAAGATGGTGATGATAAGTTTGTCCTCCAGCTGCAAGAGGTTGGTCAAAACCTGCTTGGTCAGGGCAGGATCTAAATGAGCGGGCGGTTCATCCAAGAGCAAGACATCCTTACCACTCATCAAGGCACGGAGCAGGCACAGGACATTTTTCTCGCCTCCACTCAAGAGACTGGGGTCTGTTGTTGTACGCAAGGTGTCCTGTAAACTCATTGGCAAGCTCCTTAACAAGCCAAGCATGACATCTCTTCCCTTCTCATAGGTTCCAAAAACAGACACATTGCTTTCAAAATCGGTATGGTAAAGATGCTCAAACTGGCTGAGATAGAAGGCGGTAGCTGCTTCCATTTCATGCAAAACATCGTTTTCCAGATAGGAAACACTCCCCTTGTCCAGAGCCAGTTCTCCTGCCAACACTCGTAAAAAAGTGGATTTTCCACTGGCTGACGGACCAATGATGGCATACTTTTTCCCCTTGTCAAACCGATAGGAAAAATCTGCTACCGCTAATTCTCCCACATGATAGGCCACGTCCCTGACTTCCAAGGCTGTCACATTGGGATAGCTTGGTACTTGCTCAGACAAGACCTGACCAGCAAGATAACCTTCTAAATTGGCAACCGTTTCCTTGGTCGAATGGATATAATTGACATCCATGAGGATGTATTTCATGGGATAGATGAAATTTTCAACATAGCTGAAGGTTGCAATGGCAGCACCGATGGTCAACTCTTTTTGCAGCAAGAGATAGCCGACCAAGCCAAAAGCCGTTAATTGCACCAAAAACATGGAAAATCCATTGACAACATTGGCCAGGGTTTTGAATTGCCCAAAGCGAAAACGAGCCTGTTCACTTTCTTCTACCGACCGATGGTGGACACGACTGATGGAGCCGAAGGTTTCACTATTAACGCGGTTCTTAGCAGAAAAGAGGTCAGTCACCACCTGAAAATAACTTTCCAAACTCTGTAAAAATGCCCGCTGACGCTGAGAAAGAGGACCTGAAATCCATTTAGGAATGAAAACCGCCAAGGCAGACGACAGAATAATCCCAACCGCAATCAGCGGATGAACAAAGAGAAAGAGGGAAACCGCATAGATGACCATGCTCAAACTAGAGCGGATAATGTCCATGAGGGGACTCAGGTAACTCTCCTCAATGGTTTCCAAATCGTTGTCAAAAATGGATAGATAGGCAGAGACATTCTTCTCTGAAAATTTGGATAAAGGCTGTGATAACAAGCTGTTTGCCAGGCCTTTTTAGCATTGACATAGAAGCCCTGAGACACCTTCCACTCATAAACCTGGGAAATGTACTGAAAGACTGATACTCAATGAAAATCAAAATCAGACTAGCTCCAAAGGTTTGGGGAACCTTTGGAGGTTGGAGATAGAGCGAACGTAGTTCGTTTCTACTTACGCAGATAGAACCCTGTTCTATTTTGTTTCAAGTCAACAACGTCTGATTTTGATTTTCGAAGAGTATGAATTAGCAATGATGGTCAAAGCGTAGGCCAACAAGAGCCAGACAAGCCCTGTCCAGCCCATCTGAAAAATATGATCAAAAAGATACTTATTTAACTCCGGCAAAGCGACATTGGTCAAACTATATAAGATATGGAAAATCAACTGAATGGCAATAACAGACCTCAATTGATAGATGATTTTTTTCATAACTCCTCCTAGATAGGAACAATCTGACAAAAATTAATTGCTCTCCCCAATCCGTACCACCCCATCATAACGGCTAAGGACCTCATCGGACACGCGGTGGGAAATATGAATGAGCGTCTTATCAGCTAGAGAGGTAAGGTAGGCTTCAATCACTGCATAGGTTTCCTGATCCAAGGCAGACAGACTTTCATCCAGCAACAAGACATCCTTATCTTGCAGCAAGGCACGAATCAAGAGTAGGCGCTGCTTTTGTCCGCCAGACAGTCCGCTATCATCACTAATTTCCTCGCTCAAAGAAGCATAACTTGGGAAACGACTGATATGTAAAGCCCTTTGTCAAGTAAAAACAATCGAACTGATTAAAAAATGAAAAGTATCTAGAAAGAGCCTAGTTCTTAGCTTCGGGCATTGGCCACTCTGATATTCGTGGATTGGTTACCTACAGGTCAATGGTTCTGCCGCGAGTCCTACTCTCTATAAGCGTGGATCACAATTGTGCCACTTAGTCGTTTCGTAGATGACTCAAACCTTGAAGTCCTAAACTCCTTCAAGATACTTTCCATTCAAACATGATTTCAATCCTTATTTCTGTCCAAATTCACCCAGTGATTTTGGATAGAAATAGGGATTCCTCATCGCTCTGCGATGATAAAACTTAATGGTCAAAAGTGTACATGAAAACAAGCGCTAACTTCAAGCTATTCTTCCTGTCATCATCCCCCAAATAAAACCAGACAATTCTCGTGCAATAGCTGTTTTAGCAACATTTTGTTTCTTATTTTTTCCTAGAACAAGTGTGCGATAACGTCTTCTTAAGCGTTCATTAGCCTTATCCGCATAAGCAATCACCTCCACTCGGTTTCCACTTTGTCTCCTTTTCAATTCTTTGGATTTATACCCAATCGTCCCCTTAGCCAATGATTGTGCAGCTTCTATCAGAAGTCGTCTCACATGGCTATTCCCAGCTTTGGTGATAGCACCTCTTCTCTCCTTGTCGCCGCTAGAATTTTCGCTAGGAGTTAGCCCAAGATAAGAAGCAAAATGTTGAGCTGTCGCAAAGCGATTAAAATCACCGATTTCTGTCACAATGGAAAGAGCAGTTAGTGTTTTAATGCCAATAAAGCAAGAAAGCCGTGAGACCTTCTCTTGATAACTGTCGCTTTGACCCAGTTGCTCAATTCGTGCATCATACCGTTCTATTTGATCTACTAATTTCTCATAGGTCAATAGATATTCTGTCAAAATCTCTGCGTAAAGTCCCTCAGGTTTTAGGGAACGGAGCCAGCGAACATGTTTCTGTGTCCAATTACTGCTTCCCTCGGTATAGCGAAAATCATGTCGGAGACAGAAGGCAAGAATTTGTTGTTTGATTTTCTTCAGAGCCACTTTGTGGTCTGTTCTCATACGGATATATTCTTTGACTTGTTCATCCTCAGCAGTAGGAATATGAACAGGCTGATAGCTACGAAAGGCCAGAGCTTTTGCGAGCTGAGCCGCATCTTTCTTATCAGTCTTAACACGCTTAGATCCTTCCTTCATTACCGTTGTAGGTGCCATCACGATACAGGGAATCCCGTGAGCTTGTAGCTGGTGATATAGGGTAAATCCGAGGCATCCAGCTTCGTAGCCACATAACACTTCTGCATCTTGACCATATAAACGACGAAGCTCATTCACATAGTTCACAATATAGCTAACATTTGGACCAACTTTAGTGCTATGTTTGAATTGATTCGCCATCATATCATAATAGCAGAGTGAAAAACTTTCTTTGTGAACATCCATTCCGATGAAAAGTGTGGTAAAATGAAACATATAAGACCTCCAATTGAGTGTGGTAATTCCTGTTAGAAGTTGATTGTTTTTTTATTCTAGTGTACAGGTAAATCCACGAATTCTCAACTGGGGGTCTTTACATATTGTCTATCAAGGTTCATGGTCTTAATGAGAAACATCAGCCTATCTTCTGAAACCTCCCGTCCCATGGTCAAGTTGTAAAGAACAGTATCATGGAAAAGGGCTCCCTCTTGTGGCAAATAGGCAATCTTGTCTTGAATGGCTTGGTAGGACAAGTCTAATAGAGAGGTTTTATCAAAGTAAATATCCCCTGCTTGCAGTTGGCTATTCTTGGTTAAAATAAGAGCCAAGGAAGATTTGCCAGAACCACTTTCCCCAAGAATTAAATACTTCTTGCCACGTTCAAACGCTACGGTCAGGTCTTCAAAGACCTGTTTCTCACCGACAGCATAACTAGCCTTGACCAGTTGCATGCTCTGGAAAGCTGAAGCTAGTTCCTGTCCCTTCGTTTCTTGACCCAGAGTAGATGGCTCAAACTCTTGCTTCAATTTCTTAACGGCATGCCTGTCCAAAAAGGCTGCCGCAATGCTGTTAATGGGATCCACCAACTGCTCTGAAATGGTCAGAATAGCTGTCAAGCCACCGATGGTCAAGGCCCCAGAAAAAACCTGAAAACCACCAATAAAGATAATCGAAAGCGTGGTCAGATAAAAGACCAAACCGACTAAGAGCCGCATGGTTACTGTCGTTCGATTGGCCTGATTGACCTTGTCATTGACTGCTTGATAGCAATCATTCAGCCCATCTAAAACTTGCTGTCTTTGGCAGCTATTTTTCACTTGCAAATAACTCAGAAGATATCTGAAACCCTTGTATTATAGACCTGCTGACTGTCCGAAATCGCCTCCTGATTGAGCCTTCTCCGCTTTTTAAACAAATAGGGAATCACAACTGGCAAGAATGAGATCAGAACCAAGAAAATAGCGGTCAGACCATCCAAGCTAAGCAAGGCCAAACTGGCAATGCCAAAGGTACAAGCACCTTGAAAAATCGTAAAGAAGGCGTCGTAATAATCTTCTTTCACCGTCTCCAAATCATTATTGAGCTGGGAAATATAGGCCCCTGCCCCCTGGTCAACAAACTGCCTAAAAGGTAAATCAAAAATTTTCCCAATAAAGGTCGCCTGCAATTGGAAACCTACTTGATTGAGATAGCTGACATTGGCAATCTGACGAATGTATTCAAAAACCAGCATGACAAGGATAGTTAGCCCCATCAGCACAAAATAGGACACAAAGGCCTGTCTATCTCCAGCTGCAATAGCATCAATAATATAGCGATATTGGTACAGAAAGCCAACATTTAGCAGGGCTACTGCAAAAATACAAGATAAGGTTAGCCAAAAATTCCTCTTTTTCATTTCTCCTCCACCGTTTGATAGAATTCTAAGCAAACATTTGGTCGCTTTCATCTATATTATAGAATAGGAATTGGAGACGATTTTATTTGTCCCCTATATGCAACTATTTCTCGTTCACTATTTTTTCAAGTATCGTTTCATACCAATCTGCTATATTCTGGCTATCGACCGCTCGTAAAAGTCCAATACACTTTCTCATCTCCAAAATAGCATTAGAAGTTCCGGTATTTTGATAATCATAAAAAGCCTTACCAAATTTAAACAAAATCCGTTCAAAAATTTCCGTTTCATCGAAAAATAGACCTTTGATGGTCTTTTCAAGAAAGATTGCGTCGACAAGTTCCTTATGTTGAACGCTGACGAGATAGGCACTAAGTAAAATTTGAGAAACTGCCAATCGATGTAGTTTCATTTCACGATAAAACTGTGTACGACCAATTAGTTCCCTGCAAAAAAGCATCATAGTCTGGTGTTCTAATTCATCCATGGTATTGGCAAATAGCAAGAGCTCGTAATAACTCCAGTTGTCCACTTGAAATAAGTAATCCGTTAAAAAGGCTGTATCTTCTTTCGAAACAACTACTGTCTTATCTAAGTCGCTCAGTTTATACGCGATTAAAATAGCATTCAACCGATGAAACTCCCTACGAGAATCTCTTTCTGCTTTTGCTAATTGTTCAGACAAGATTTTCTTTATGGTTACAACATCTCTGATATAGATGGATTGTTTTAGTTGTTCCAAAATTCTAGTCAGCTCATCTTTTTTGAAATCCTGACTGGCATACACGAACTCGTCCACATCCACATTCATTTCTGCCAGCACACCAAATAATTTACTAACAGTAATGTCGGATTCTCCATTTTCAAACCGAGAAAGTTGAGAAGTAGAAATATGTCCCTTGGCGACCTCCGCCAAACTCTTCCCCTTTCCCTCTCTTATCAATTTTAATGTCCTACCAAAACGATTCATGCTTTACCTCTACACTCACGATTAAAAAATCATTTGTAAACATAATTATTATACCACAACTTCCCATATTTGTGTATGTTTTCACATAAAGAAGAAACCAAGCCAGCTATCTGACTTGGTCATATTTTTATTCTGTCGTTTCAGTCGCTACTTTGAAAAAATCTTTGTATTTCAAAAGGTAGCCTTTTCCTGTGGATAGGTCATATTGGACCAGTTTGAGCTCTTCTGCAACTTTCGCATCTCGCTCAGCCTGTCCTACTCGGTCCTTATGGAGCACTTCTGTCAAGAGGGCATAGTAAGGACTGACCTTGTTGTTGGTCGTCTCCAGCATCAGTGCATTCATGTCGCTAGAATTGACCAAATCATAATGGTAGTCTTCTGTTTCAAAATTACTCCACACGAAATAATCTGTCTTATACTGCGCGCTTGGGTCCGTCACGAAAGCAGACTCTGGATACAAACCTGGTAGGTGGTCACCGTAAAAAACAACTGTCACTTTCTTATCCAAGGTCTTAAGCTGGTCTAGAAAATCCCTTGTTGCCTGATCCGTAAAGGATAGGAGGCGAACATAGCTGGTCAAGTTTTCATTTTCCTCAGCCGTGAAGCCCTCACCCGAAGCTGTAATACTTGCAGGCTCAGCAGAGTTCCACTGCACATGGTTTTGCATGGTAATGGCAGAAACGAATGTATTTGTTCCTGAACGCACCTGATCCAAAATCAAATCATAGGTCTTCTTGTCACTGACAAAATTCCCCTGATAATCTTCAGCCGTCACTGCAAGTGGATAGTTGGCACTATTAAGAGTATAGAACTGTTCAATCCCCAACTGTTTATAGATAGAATTACGATTGTAACTGGTATCAAAGTAGGGGTGAATAGCCACACGACTATCTGCTGGATAGAGGTCGCTGATACTTGGCAACTTCTTCATATTTGGTGCCACATCCAGATAGACAGATGAAATAGAAGAGTTATAATTGTAAAGTGGTAAACCACTATAAACCTGAAACTCGATATTGGCAGTCCCACCACCATAGTGGTCACTCTTCATCAAGCCACTGGTAGTCTGGCTCATGATGTACTCAATATTTGGTAGAACATTTTGGCTGAGGGTTACACCGGGAATCCGACGAGGGTCAGCCAAGCTCTCACTAAGAATGTAGATAACCGTCTGGTCAGTCAATTGACCTGTCCGCTCTGCATTGATTTCCTCAGCCAAGGCAGTGTATTTCTTCACAATGGCCTTCATGGTCTTCTCAGAGTAATTCTCAGGCATTTCCATACTGGTCTTGCTGAGCTGCTGCAACCAGAGGAATGAAAGAGTGCGATAACGAGCCACAAAGGCGTAGCCCTTCCAGTCTACGTTACGCCAGTTATTGACCTGAGAAAGAATAGGAATCCAGCCAGCAATCTTATGGTCTTTTTCATTGCGAATAGCCCACCCCATTCCCAAAATCAAGGACACAATGACTGAAATCCCTGCCAACCGTTTCCAGATAGAAGCGACAATCCTTCCTTGGAAGTAGTTCTTATGAATTTTCCGATAAAGAAAGAACAGAAGAACTAAAAAGAATAGCGATATGAGCACAACACGCAGACTGATAAAGCTGAGAATCATTCCCAAGTTCCCGACCCACTTGAAATCATTGGGAGTCAATGGCTCCGAACGGTAGCGGAATTTTAGGAAATTGGCCGTAACCAAAATGACGTTTAGACTAGCAATCACGGCAACAGATAAGATTTGGCGATTGATAACTAGGCTAATGATGACATTGAGGAAAAAGAGGCAGGCAATCTGGAAGACAATAGCCCCTGGAAAGAGATGACGTGTGAAATAAGAACCCGTTCCCCCAGCCATAGAAGCCTGATAACCGATATGCGACAACATAGCCAGAGCCAGACTGATAAAGAGCATACTGTGAACGTTGGTCCGATTGGCCTTAAACTCTACAAATGCCTTATGAAGATAGCGAAGAAAAATGTAGGTCCCTATAAAATGAATAGGTGCAAACAGCGGTGTCTGGCTGAAAAACTCTATGTAAGAACCTTTCTCAACCAAACTCTCATAATGGCTATCTTTCCAGTAAGATATGGCGAGAGGACTGAGCGAGAGTAAGCTGGTCAAGAGCAAATAGCCATCTGGTACCAAGTGATTGGCTGACCACTGGCTTAATTTTTCTCGAATTCCCGTCTTCTTCCGCCACAAAAATGCCAATAATACAGGAAGAGCCAACATCAATAGAAGTTCAAATTGAAAGAGATTATTACGGAAAATATTCCAGGGTTGATACTTCTTGGCATTGAGCCGATAGACTAGGTTGACAAGATACAGAAAGCCTAGAAAACAGCCGACATACTTGGCAAAGCTCTTAGTCTTGATAAACTGTTCGTACTTATCCAGCAGGACCAGAATATAAAAAGTAAAAATAAGATAGGCAAGTAAGGGCAGGGGGACAAGCCAGAGCGGAAAAGATACTCCACTAAGCAATAGAGCCCGACCCATCGCAAGTAAAATGGTCATAATCATAACCAGAATAAATTGCTTGCTTGCCTTTGGATTGATTTGTTTCATAACATTTCTCTCTTAGGAAAGGTTTGATTTTCGGTAAATAAAGCCGTAGTACATCGACCAGATTAGCCATCCAGTCAAGCTAATCACGATAACAGGCAGTAACCACCACTGTTGCTTGTAGGATAGGACAAGGGTATTCTGCCCTTTTTTGCTGGTAACCGTTGGTACTCCAATAGTGGAAAGAATCATATCTTCTCTATCTAAAACGGTATCATTCAAAATAAGCTGACTGTCTTGGTAAACAATAACTGGTACCGCAGTTTCTTCTGCTTCTGACGCCGTCCAAGTTACCACCAGCTGATCACCATCAACTTCTTTGGTAAACTCTTGATTTGGTAAAATCACTTGGTCACGATAGGTAAAATAGGTATTATCCGACTCTTCATTGGTGATATGACCAGACTTTTCAGACAAGTCTGGTACATAGTCTGGCGTTGATTTCTGAGCAATGTGGATAAATTCGCCCAAGTCTTTAGAATGGAAAGAAGCTCGTAACTCTTCCGTCGTGCCATACAAGGTCGTATGAATGCGTTTTTGCAGGAAGGTATCGCTATAGTAATGCCCATTGATTTCCTTATAACTTTCATTCCAGAGGAAACCAACCGAAACAAGCAAAGAAATAACAGTCAAACCAGAAAAGATTTTCTGCATCTTTTCTGATAAACCAGAAACCTGGACCCCCACAACTGCCAACAACAAGGCATTGGCATAGAGGAAGAAGCGGAAAGGAAATTGAATCAATTCGACAAGTGTAATTCCTTTACCTGCAAACAACTGCCAAGGGAAGAGGTTGGTTGACAAGATTAAAAATACTGCGTAGGTCAAAGCAAGACCAGCCAGAACCAGCGATTGTTTCTTCCAATTTTTCACCAAGAAATAGAGATAGATTCCAAAGAAAATTGGCAATGGATATGGATAGTATAGAAAGGCTGTTTTGAGCCATGTTACGGTATTGAGGACAAATTTCTTGTTAACAAATGGTGGTACCAAAGTGTTGGTCGCGTTGATATAAATAAGTGGCAACCAGATATTGATGGTCAGAAGCAAAAAAATTCCTACCGATAGAGCTACTTGCCCAATAATCTTCATTTTTTGGTCTGATTTCCACCAACCAATAAGGAAGAGTACACCATAGGCAATGACCAAGAACAAGGTCGATAGCATATGAACCTGCAACATGAGCCCTACCGCTCCTGCCATGAGGAATATCGGTACTTTTTTAGTCTGTAAGAAACGAACCGCAGGAATCAAACAAAGCGGAAAGAGAGCCACTCCCCAGCTGGTAAATCCTTGGGTCGCCCACCAATACTGAATGGAGTAGGTGGTCACAAAGAACATAGACAAGAGAATGGAGTGAGCATATTTGACCTTGACCTCACGCATGAGGAAATAGAGGGAGGTCGCACTCAGAGTTCCCAAGAGAAAATTGGATAAAATCTGATAGCGGAACCAGGTCCCACTCAAGAGTACCAAGGCTCCCTGTAGATAGGCAAAATAAGGCCCATAGAGGGCATTGACAATCCGTCCTGACTGTTGGTAGCCATACAAACTGATGATATAGGAGAAATTGCCCTCCTTCATCTGCATAGCCGCATCATAGAAACGATTGTAATGGAAAATCAAGTCCGCACCTGTCACCATTCCCTTGGTTAGCAAGTGGGGAACCAATAATAATAAAGAAAAGCCCACAAATAGGCCCAGGGCTACTAAATGGGGATGCTTTTTCAGCATAGTTTTTAACATATAGATACCTTCATAAAAAAAGAGGGAAACCCTCTCTTGTTTTTGTAAATATTCTGCCAATTTGCAGACAATATTTTTCAAAAGTTAGTCACATTTCAGTATAGCAAGCTTTCCACCCACTGTCAACGAACAAGGCAAACAGGAAAACAATTTTCCATTAAAATAAATATTGATTGCAGATTTCTCCGCAATCAATACTTGCTTATAAACCGACTTCTTGGAGGCTGTCAGATAGACGTGCGAAGTCAGTCATGGAAAGGGCTTCTCCACGAACACTGGCTTCCAGCTCTGCCATGCCAAGTGCCTGCGTCAGCTTGTCCTTGACCTCGTCGGACTTACCAAAATGGTTGGTCAGGTTGTTCCACAAGGTCTTACGGCGGTGAACAAAGCTGGCCTTGGACACCCGGAAGAAGAAATCCTCGTCCTTGACACTCACCAAGGGTTGCTCGCGGCGGACCATTTTGAGAATGGCGGAGTCCACGTTTGGAGCGGGCACAAAGACAGTGCGAGGCACGATGAAGGCCACCTTGGCAGTCATGTAGTACTGGACCGCAATGGACAGACTGCCGTAAGCCTTGGTGTTTGGATCGGCAGAAATGCGGTCGGCCACCTCCCGCTGCATCATGACCACGAACTCGCTGAAAGGAATCTTGCTCTCAATCAGGTGCATGAGGATGGGAGTAGTGATGTAGTAAGGCAGATTGGCCACGACCTTGATAGGCAGGTCAGGATTCTTGAAATTCTGAATCTGGGTCTGCAGGTCGGTCTTGAGGATGTCTTGGTTGACCACAGTCACATTGTCAAAGCGACCCAAGGTGTCTGCCAAAATCGGAATCAGGCGGTCGTCAATCTCAAAGGCCATGACCTCAGCAGCACTCTCCGCCAAAAACTCGGTCAAGGCTCCGATTCCAGGACCAATCTCGATGACATTGACATTCTGGTCAATCTCAGCCGTGTCCACAATTTTCTGTAAAATATTGGTATCGGTCAAAAAGTTCTGACCGAAGGATTTCTTAAAGGTAAACCCGTGGCATTCAAGGACGGCACGAGTAACGTTTTTGTCTGCGATTCTCATGTGTGTTCTTTCTAAATTATTTGATAGGTAGCCATCAATTCTCTAACTTCGTTCGCCCCAATATCATCTCCTGCTTCCTCAAAAGCAGTAATGGATTGCATGAATGCATGTTCAGCTAAATCAGTTATTCTGCTTGTAGCATAGATTTCCCCCAAACCTCGATAGGCACAAGCTTGGGCAATGAGGTCATCTGTCATTAAAGCATTCTCTAAACTTCGTTTCATAAAATGCAGAGCAGATTCTAGCTCTCCTAATTGCAATCGCAAATAGCCTTGCTCATACTCATTAACCGACCATTTCAATTTGTCTTCTGAAAAATCAGTTGCTAGCAACTTAGCCTCTTCCTCAATTAACTCCAAAGCCTTCTCAAAGTTACCTTGACTCCGATAGACCATGGCAAATTGGTGCAAACCGATATGCTCTTGCTCCACGTCTTTTTCATCGCGAGATAGTTGAATGTAGCGTTGACAAGCTAATAAAGCTTTTTCAAAGTTTTGTTCGTCAAGATAAATGTAGGCAAATAAATTGAGAACAGCATATTCCAAACAAGTCTCAACCCGATAATCTTCCTCAATCAACTGCTTTGCTTCTACTATTTTTCCTTCAAAAAAATACTCCCATGCCTTGTCTATAGTATTACTCATATACATCTCCCATCGTATCTTCACATTATTCTGAGTTCATAATCTTGATTTTACCAACGGTTACTAGATAGTCTCCATTCTATCCTCACTTATAATGGTCCTTTAACGACAAGATATACAACTGGTCTGCTTCTACCATATAAATCAACCGATTCTCCGCATCAATCCGTCTCGACCAGGCACCCTGATAATCATACTTCAAAGGTTCTGGCTTGGCAATTCCTTCAAAAGGATGTCGTTGCATATCCTTGATAATCTTATTGATTCGCTTCAGTGTTTTCTTATCCTGACCCTGCCAATTAAGATAGTCTTCCCAAGCATCCTCTGTAAAATGGATTCCCATGCTAGTCAGCCTCTATCAGGTTTCGTTCTTGAGTTTGTCCCGCTTTGACTTGAGCCATACCACGTAGAACTTTTTGGGACAGATAAGTGTTCCGAGCAACAGCAAGGGTTTCTTGTAAGCTATCCCACTCACTCTTTGAGAGTACAACAATATCTTCCTCTGGATTTTTATTAACCACGACCAAGGGCTCAAACTCGTCATTGACCTTTTTCATATAGTCCTTTAAGTGATTTCGAAAATGGGAATATACAATAGCTTCCATATGCAATACCTCTCATCATTTCTAGGCTTACTATAGCACAGAAAAAAAGAGTTGTCAAACTTATTGTACAACCTTTTAGCGATTCTCCACTTTCCACTCCCCGTCTTCAAACCAGTAAAAATTCTCCGTCAGTTGAGGCTGTTCAAAGATTTCCAACATAGCTTCAAAACCGTCTGCCAGCTGAACATTCTTCAGGTCCGCACGATCAATCCAAAAGACTTCTCCCTCATCTGAGGATTGAAGAACACCTGAAAACTGGTTGGTTTTGTAGCAAAATACCAGATAGCGATAATGGTCAGTAGGATCCGTCCAGTTTTGAATACCACAGAGTTCTAGATTGGATACCGTCAAGCCTGTTTCTTCTTTGACCTCGCGGACGACGGAGGAAACAAGTGACTCATTTGGCTCGATATGGCCACCTGGAAAACTCACACCAGGCCATTTCTTTGACTTCCTATCCTGAACTAATACCTGCTGACCGTCTGTAATCATGCACATATTGGTTAGGATGACTTGCTCTGTTCTACTCATACTCTCTCACTTCAACAACTTAAGATAATCACTCTTGGTCGCAAAAAGGTGACCAACTCGCACTTCATTTTCTACCACGCGATAGAGGGCGATGTAGTCTTTTCCAATGACATAGCCTCGGGTTAGATGAGGCGGGTCTATCTGCTTACCAAAACGGTTATCGGCGTTAAAACCACGTTCAGGAAAAATTTGCAAACTCTCCAAAGCTTGGACAATCATCCCAATTCGTCTTTTGGCAATTTCTTCTGAGAATTGTGCCGAGAAATAGGCGTAAATCTCTGCAAGTTCCTGCTCTACTGCTGGAGCAAGTATCACTGAATAAGAATCAAATTCCATACTTCTCTTTGACACTTTCTAGGCTGATCCCTTGACCTGCCTCAATCGCCTGCTGATTTTCCTGGATTTCCTTCTGAAGCTGTAAAAACAACTCTTCTCTTTCCAACTCTTCTTCTGTCAGAATGGGCAACTCATTTTTTACAGCGATATTTTGCAAGAAGAGGTTAAAACCAGCAGTCAAATCCAACTGGTTCATAGCAAATATTTCCTTGGCTTTTTCCAAAAGTCTGGAATCAGTTTTAAAATTTACTTGGGCATCTTTTTTTATAGTTATCAAGCTAGTCCACCTCCTAGTTTTCTATATTGTAACACGAATAGACATCAGTAGCAATCTTCAAAAAAGCAGAAATAGTAACATTTCCGTTCTAGATTGTCTATCTCCCCAAATCATCAAAATAATAGAGATTCAAAAATTCTTCCTCAGTAACTAGACGTTCAAAATTGTAAAACCAGCGATAGACTTCCACGGCTGGGCCATCAAACTCTACCCTGTCGTCCATTTCTTGCACACCGGCAATATGAAACAAACGACTCTGCTTCCAAATACCATCCGCATTAACATAGCCATCTTCAACTGAACCACGCAAATAGTCAGCTAGTTTGTTCTTATCAACCTGCTCATCCTCCCAAACAAGGACATTAGCCGGCAGCAAGTAGGTCACTTCTTCATAAGATGAATAATTTTCATAAGAAGGTTCAAACTCGTTTTTTACCAAGCACTTAACAGCGTAGCCCCTATCCATGATAGCTCCCCATACACTCCTCAACCTCTGCCAAGCTAATCCCAAACAATTCCAAGCGTTTCAGTAACTGTTTGCCGTTGCAGTAGCCGATACGGAGCTTTTCTCCCAGATACTCCCTCCGCTTGCGGCTGTCGCCACCCATGAGGAGGCCAAGGCGCATCAGATCTGACTTGCTGATGTCAAAGTTGTTTTCATCATCATAGTAGCCACGCACGCCTGCTAGGGCCTTTTCCAAGTCCTCAAAGCTGGCGTGCTCAATGCCCAAGGACCGCCCTTTTGTCTTGGACTTGGGAGCAGCCTCGTCCCGCTGTAAAAAAGCGTGTTTGACCGTAGGAATGGCCTGCATAATGATTTTTCGAATCCGCTCGCCATTGTAGTCTGGGTCAGTAAAGACAATGACGCCACGCAGGTCATGGAGTTTCTCGATGCGTTCCAAGTCATCATCTGATATGGCAGAGCCTCTGGTTTCGTAGGTGTCCACCTCGTAAAACCGCTTCAAGTTTGCCGTGTCATCCTTGCCCTCGACAACGAGGACTTCTTGTATCTTAATTTTCTGAGTCAATTCTGAACAAACTCCTTGCATTCTCGTAGGTCGCTCTCGCCACCTCTTCGACCGACTGGTTGCGAAGCTGGGCCAGCATATCCACCACATATCTGGTGTAGCCGGTGCGATTTTCCCGACCACGCTTGGGAACTGGGGCCAGATAGGGCGCATCCGTCTCGACCAGGATTTTTTCTAGGGGCAATGCTTGCGCCGCTTCCTGAAGTTCAACGGCTTTTTTGAAGGTCACTACTCCCGAGAAGGAGATGTGCATACCCAAGTCCATGAAGGCCTGAGCCTCCTCCAGAGTGCCAGAGAAGGAATGCATGATACCTCCGCGCGGACCAACACCGACTTCCTTGATGATCTGGTAAGTATCTTCCAAAGCGTCACGAGTGTGAACCACAAAGGGTAAATCCAACTGCTTGGCCAACTCCATCTGTCGCTTGAAAACACGAGCCTGGGTTTCCTTATCCGCCGTCATCCAGTAGTAGTCCAGCCCAATCTCCCCCAGGGCAATGACCTTGGGGTGTTTGAGTGCCTCAAGCAAGTAGCTTTCTACTTCCTCGTCATAGGTGCCAGCCTCTGTCGGATGCCAGCCCAATGTCAGATAGATTTCAGGGTGCTGGTCAGCAAGCTCCATAGCCTTGTCAATGGTTGCACGGTCAAAACCGACGACGTTGTGGAGGGTGACCCCCATCTCCTTGGCAAAATCTAATTCTTCTTGAACCCGACCGTCAAACTGCTCCACGTTGAGGTGGGTATGTGTATCAAAAATTTGTAGTGTCATATTCTTATTGTACCACAAGTCTCATGGAGGACCTAATCTTGTATGTGCCAGTCAAGCATGGTACAATGGGCCTACTTAGGAGGTACCTCATGATTCGACTCTTAGCCATTGAAATGGCAATTAGGTTATTGATACAATATAACGAAATAAATATCGTTGGAATATGAGGGTTAGACGGCTTTGCTGAATAGAATGAGAAGAAAAAGTCACATAGGACTATGTGGATAGTACAAGTGTTTTTGAAGAAATATTGAAATCGTTAAAAAGTATGTAATCGTTAAATGATATGTTTTCTTGCACTTACCATGCGGAGTGTGTGGTGTTGTTGACGAAAACACATAATTGATAGTGTGTAAAATGGCTTGAAATAAGACTTTTCCGGGGATTTTGACATAAATCCAGGTCCTCTGTTTTTATATTTTATGGGGCGGAAAATAAGGTAAAATATAGGTTGAGAATACAAAACTATTTACACTTCAAGAACGGACAAGTCATATCCATGTGATATGGCTTTTTAATATTGGTAGATGGAGAGTAAAAATTTAAGCAGAATAAAAAAAGAGTTTGGAATAGAACGAGGCCACTGAAAAAGTAATCAACCCCAAAATTCAGTCAATAAAAAACGAATGATGTTTTCTCTTTGAAGTAAAAAGATAGCACATCATTCGTTTTTTTATTGAAATTGACAATAATTTTAAGAACATCAATTTTGGAGATATAAATTTATTTGTTTTTCTCAATATCTTGCCAATTTTGATTAGTTAAAATTTCAGCCTTATCCCCTAAAAATGCCTGCTTAGCTTGTTCATCATTTTGTAGATGATATAAAAACCAAGCGGTCATATAACCGTCTGTTCTCATTAGCATCTGTTCGTGTTCAGCATTTACTGCTCTTGCGCGAATTTTTAAAATGTGACTATCCATAGTGTTGTAGATATCAATAAGTGATTGTAGTGGTGCAACACCTGGAAAGTCTTTATTAGGGTCACTAACTTGTCTATCATCTGAATTCCCCGTTGCTGCAGTCATGAAGTACGGAATTGTAATTTTTGTAGCGTCATATTCCCAGCCCATATTTTTGGCAAGTGTAGGATAGGCAGCACTTCCAGTAAAAATAGCTTTATATAAGTGACTATTATCGTATTTTGTAATTGCGCCTAAAGCACCTGCTCCACCTTGTGAGTAACCAGTAATACCTATATTTTCTTTATCTACAAATTGTGATACTTCACTTTCATTTAAGATAAAATCTAAAGTTAGTGAAGTGGTTTGACCACTTCCTGCTTGTGGGTCATCAGTTCCTACAACGATAAATCCCCATGATGATAATCGTTTGAAAAATGGTAAATAAGTTTTAGCAGGTGTTTGGCTACCGTTGACAACCATAATTAGAGGGTACTTTTGGGTATTATTTTTTAAGTCACTCGGATAAAAAATATATGTATTTTTTATCCTATCATTTTTTGACGGTATGATAGTGTGTTCAACTTGAAAAGAACCTAAACCAGTGTATTGTTTTTCCAATGTTGAAGTAGTTTGGTCAGCATAATAGGTATAGTAATTGTCAGTGAATTTCGGGTCATTTAAAGCTTTGTGTGTCTGATAGGCATTCCATATCAATAAACTAGCTAGCAAAACGCCGATAACACTAATGGATATAAGTAAAAATTGAAACATTTTCTTCATGGCATCTCCTTTTGTTTGTTGAGTAAAGTTGTGATAATATAGATACAAATGTATCGCATAAAACGTTTCTATTATATTCTGTGTGTTAGTTAAAGTCAAACCTAAATAGTATAAACGAAGCGATGAGATACAAAAAGGAGAATTTGTTCTATGGCAAAAGATAAACAAACGGAATTTTTTAAAATTTGTCTAGCGGACGCATTAATACAATTAATGTTTTATAAAGCGTATGAAGATATTAAAATCAATGAAATATGCGAAACAGCAGGAATTGGTAGAGCAACTTTTTATCGTCATTTTGGAAGTAAAGCGAATAAACAAGAATTGATCATATATAAAGTGAAGACCGAGTGGCAAAATTACCAACAAAATCATATAGAAGAGGTGCATATTGATAGAGGAAAAGCTTTATTCCAATTTATTTATGAGAATAGAAAATTATTCCGATTATTGCATCAACACAAGTTAGTATCAATTATTATGGTTGTTATTGAAAATTTTATGATTGATGGAGAATTTTATGATAAAAAAACATCGTATTTAATGTCATATTTTACGTATGGTTATTTTGGTTTAATTTATCAATGGATTAAATATGATTTTGATGAAAGCCCAGAAGAAGTTATGAAGCATATAAATGATATATTATTCAAATCAAAAGCAACATGATTGTACGTTTTTATTATTGGCGAAAAACTTTGCTAATGTGATTCAATAAAAGCAAAGTGAAAACGCAGCAAAAACAAGGACTTCGTAAATCGTTAAAAGATGCACACCCTAAATAGCGTTTGCACACCCCTAGCGTAAAAAAAGGAGAAATTGTATGATAAAACTCATCGCGATAGACTTAGACGGCACCTTGCTGACTTCTGAAAAGACCATTCACCCTCGGGACAAGGCTGACATTCAAGCTGCCAGCCAACTGGGAGTAATCATCTTGCTGGCAACTGGCAGACCTATTTCAGGGATTAGGGAGTGTTTTGAACAACTCGCCATCCCTAAACAACTTATGCTGTTGGAAACAACGACTGCTTGACCTTGGCAACCAAAGACTGGTCCATCCTAGACTATCACTCGGTACCAGCTGAACAACTCGCCTCTCTTTATGCTCTTTTAGAAGATTTTCTAGACCTAAACTTGGTCCTCTTTACCCCTCATGCTAATTATGCACTGGGACAAGAGCTCAATGAGGCCACGAAAAATGATGCGATCATCGAAGCTTCTATCCTTTACCATACCGACTTGGAGAACTTTCGCTCCTTGAACATCCCTGTTCTTGTTCCGATTTTTATGGGAGAGGAAGAGGAACTGGATCAACTGCAACTAGCTTACAGTAATGAGCTAGCAGAAAACTTCCACCCTGTCCGTAGTTTAGACTAAGCTTTTGAAGTCCTTCCAAAAGGAGTTAATAAGGCTAGTGCATTGGTTAAACTAACAGAGAAGCTCGGCATAACTCTAGAGGAAGTCATGGCGGTTGGAGATGGGGACAATGATATCCAAGCTTGGCATTGCCATGAAGAATGCCAGTCCATCCCTACTAAAGTTTGCGGATGATATCACAGACAGCCATAATGAGTCTGACTTGGCCAAGGCTATCGAAAAGCATCTCCTCAACGTGAAATAACAACGAAAAAACCAGCAGACTCGAGTTTCTGCTGGCTTCTCTTTTCATCTTCTTATGCTACTGTAAGAACTTTACGTCCCTTACGGCGACGAGCAGCTAACACGCGACGGCCGTTTTTAGTTGCCATACGGCTACGGAAACCGTGTTTACGCGCGCGACGGATTTTACTTGGTTGAAAAGTACGTTTCACGATGAATACCTCCTCTTAGATTCTTGTATTCGTTTAGCCGGCTAGTTTTGATCAGTTACTAAACATACCAAACTATTTTATATAAATTCTGTTCGTTTGTCAAGCTATTCTACCATACTTTTAGGAAAGAATCAGAAAATCATTGAAAAAAGAGGACTAGCCTCTTTTTAATCATGATTCCCTTCAATATCTACAACGACATATCGGTTCGGCTCGCTACCTTCTGAATAGCTTGTCAAACCATCCATTTTAGAGATAATGCGGTGGATAATTTTACGCTCACTGCTTGACATCGGATCTGTATGATAGGCTTCTTGCTCAGCCAAGACACGTTCAGCCAATTTTTGTGCGTAGCCTTGAAGAACCTCTGCACGGTGTTCTACATAATCATTCACATTGATTGTGATATAGAAATTACGCTCATAACGGTTGTATAAGAAGTTCTGAGCCAAAAGTTGCAAAGCCTTTAAGACTTTTCCGTGATAACCGATAACACGACCTGGTTCATTGGTATCCACTTGAATATTGATTGTACGGCGATTATGACTTGTATCAATACGCGCCTCAACATCCATATCATCCAGAATTTCTTGTACATAAGCTGTCACTTCCGAAACAACTTGTTCAATATCATACTGGGGCTCAATCTTAATATCTAAATCAGCAAAATTATCTGCTTGATTTTCTGAGATGACTTCTTGATTTACGTCTTCCTTAGCAGATGTTGTTGCATCTGTAGTAGTTAGTAAATCCTCTGAAAGAATTTCAATCCGACCTGTTTCTTCCAAAATCGTTGTCGCTTCTTTTTCATTTTTCAAGATCTGCGCTTTAATATCATCATCAAGCGTTTGACCAGACTTTTCAAATTCTTTCACCGCTGCAACAACTTTTCCTAGGTCAATCGTAGCTTCTGAAACACTTTTTACTGGTTCATTGAGGTCATTGATTTCATCTGGAACGCCACGAACTGCTTTCTGATTAGCCTTAACAACCGTTGTTTCATTGATGACATCAATATCCACAATCGCTGGCTTTTTACCGAAACCAAGGAAACCTTTTTTCTCACGCGCAACCACAGTAATATGTGCTTTTTTTCGAGGAATATTTAGCTCTACCAAGCCATTTTGGATGGCCTCTTCAACACTTGCTCCTGTAAATTTCATCTTCTCTCTCCTAGTTTTCCTATTTCTTTTTCTGTGCTTTTTTCTGTGCCCGTCGGATTTTTGCCTGACGCTCTTTTTCCGCATCAATTTTCGCTTGACGCTCTGCTATTATTTTAAACGGATTGTTGAACACCAAGGTTTGAGCAACCTGATAGGCATTTGACACTGTCCAATACAAAGCCACCCCACTAGCAGCTGCCACAGCAAAGAAAAAAATCACCACGGGCATGGCATAGGTCATAATTGTCATAGCCATATTCTTCTCAATTGCTGATTTATTGGTCAACCATGAGCTGAGGAATGTAAACACTGCAGCCATAATCGGCAAAATAAAGAGCGGATCCGGCTCCCCAAGATTTAACCAAAGGAAGTGACCTACTTTCAAGGCTTCAACACGTGTCAGAGCTTGAAAGAGGGCCAAAAGAATTGGCATTTGAATAAAGAGCGGAATCATGGACGCTCTCATGCTGACGCCATTCTCTTTGTAGAGAGCTTGCGTTGCTTCATAAAGTTGCTGGCGACTTTCCATATCCGTTCCTGGATACTCCGCTTGCAACTTTTTCAGCTGAGGTTGAAGCTCCTGCATCTTCCGTGAGGAATTCATCTGTATTTGGAACAACGGCAACAGAAGGGTTCGAATTAAAATGGTAAAAAGTATAATACCGATTCCAATTTGACCGTTGATAGATAGGAACTGAATAATGCTGGTAAACCAGTAAATTAATCTATCCCACGCATCTGTCGATTGGCTGGTCACTGGCCCTGTTCCGCAGGCTGTTAAAACAATTAGAGATGCTACCAGTAGACCTGCCCATTTAACTTTCTTTTTCAATCACAACACCTTCCTGGTATAGTTTAGCTAGTTTCAAAACATGGATGAGGTTTTGCTTCATTTCTTGATAGGACAATTCCTCTACACCTTTTCGAGCAATGATAACAAAGTCATCTGCTACCAGTTGATGTTGGCATTCAATTAAGATGTGACGAATCCTGCGCTTAATCTTATTTCGCATGACAGCGTTTCCCAATTTTTTGCTGACAGATAAACCTACTCGGAAATGCTTTTGCTCTTTAGGTAATCGGTAGACAACAAACCTCCGATTGGCGACATTGTTTCCTTTTGTAAAAATGTCATTAAAATCTCGTTCACGCTTGACACGATAGCTTTTTTTCAAAATGCCTCTCCATCTTCCAAAATTACCTCTATTATACCATAAAATTCAAAAAAGCCAATAAACATACCGTTTAGAGGCCTTTCGAAGCGATTATTTGTGCTTTTGCTTGCTGAATTTGCTGGCGAATGGATTCAAATCCAGTTCCACCTAGCGAATTTCTGCGTGAAACGGCTGTTTCCGATTCTAAAGCTGTATAAATATCCGGTTCAATGACAGGCGACAGCTCTTGATAACGTTCCAAAGGAACATCTTGTAAATAATAGCCTGCCTTGCTGCATTCTAATACCAATTTACCTACAATCTCATGCGCCTGGCGGAAGGGTAGCCCCTTGCTGGCCAAATAATCTGCCAACTCTGTCGCATTTGAAAAGTCCTTCTCTGTCGATTGAGCCATCCTTTCCTTATGGACTGTCATAGATTGCAACATCCCTGCCAAAATATCGATAGACACTAAAATCGTTTCCGCACTATCAAACATGCCTTCCTTGTCTTCTTGCAAGTCCTTATTATAGGTTAAAGGTAGGGATTTCATGACTGTCAGTAGGCCAACTAAGTTCCCATAAACTCTACCTGTTTTTCCCCGAATCAATTCTGCCATATCTGGATTTTTCTTCTGAGGCATGATGGAAGAACCTGTTGAAAAGGTATCAGATAAGGTGACAAATTGGTATTCATGTGAACACCAGTTGATGATTTCTTCACACAAACGCGACATGTGCATCATGAGAATGCTGGCATTGGAGAGGAATTCCAGTATAAAATCACGGTCAGACACAGCATCAAGGGAATTACTATAGGGCTTAGCAAATCCCATCAAATCAGACGTCATCTGACGGTCAATCGGAAAGGTTGTCCCTGCCAAGGCCGCCGCCCCAAGTGGGGAGATATCAGTGTGTTGCACATTGAACTCAAATCGTTCCTTATCCCGCTGAAACATATTATAGTAGGCCAATAAATGCTGGGCAAAACTGATAGGCTGGGCATGCTGCAAGTGGGTATAGCCCGGCATGATTGTTTCCACATGTTGCTCCGCCACGTCCAGCAAGACCTCCTGCAAGTTAGTCAACTTGCTGATAACCTGGAACAAGGTATCTTTCAAATAAAGGTGCATATCCGTAGCCACTTGGTCGTTACGAGAACGAGCTGTGTGGAGTTTACCTGCAACTGAGCCTATTTTCTCCGTCAATAGACTTTCAATATTCATGTGAATATCTTCGTTTCGAATATCGAACACTAACTTGCCAGCCTCATGCTCCTCTAGCAATTCTTCCAAACCAGTTTGAATAGCCTGAGCTTCTTCTTGATTGATAATCCCTGTGGCTCCGAGCATCTTGACATGGGCTAAAGAACCCTGAATATCATACTTGGCCAGTTTTTGATCAAATCGGATGGAAGCTCCGAATTCTTCTACCCATTCCTCAAGACTGGCTTCAAAGCGACCGCCCCATAATTTCTTTGCTTCCATACACTCCTACTTTCTAGTCTTTTTTATGAATTTCTGCGTTTACCTTAGTCGGCAAGCCCCAAAGCTTGATAAATCCGACTGCCGCGTCTTGATCAAAAGTATCTGCACTGGTATAAGTTGCTAAGTCTTCATCATAAAGAGAATTTGGTGATTTCCGAGCAACCACTTTGGCTGACCCCTTATACAATTTCACTTTTGCTGTGCCATTAACAACTGCCTGGGTCTGAGCAAGATAGGCCTTCAAGGCATCTGTTGCTGGATTGAACCACAAGCCATTGTAAATCAAGTTAGAGAGTTCATTTGAAACAATCGGTTTGAAATGCGATACTTCGCGCACCAAGGTCAAATCTTCAATTTCCTTGTGAGCTGTCAAAAGGGTAATGGCTCCTGGACACTCGTAAATTTCCCGTGACTTGATCCCAACTAAACGATTTTCCACATGGTCAATCCGGCCTACACCATGCTTACCTGCAATGACATTGAGTTTTTGAATGAGATTAGCAAGACTTAGCTCTTCACCATTTACAGCAACGGGTACACCCGCCTGAAACTCAATATCGACATACTCAGGAGTATCTGGTGCATTTTCTGGAGAAGTAGTGATGCCAAAAGCATCTTCTGGCGCTTCATTCCATGGATTTTCTAAAACTCCGCACTCATTGGCCCGTCCCCAGAGGTTTTGGTCGACTGAGTAAGGGCTATCCAGGTCAGCTGGGACTGGTACACCATTTTCCTTGGCTAAGATAATTTCTTCTTCACGCGCCCACTTCCATTCACGGACAGGAGCCACGACTTTCAAGCTTGGATCCAGGGCTGCAATGGCTACCTCAAACCGCACCTGGTCATTTCCCTTACCAGTACAACCGTGGGCGATAGTGGTTGCTCCTGTCTTATGAGCCATTTCCACCAACTTTTTGGAAACCAAGGGACGGCTGAGAGCTGATACCAGCGGATATTTTTGCTCATAATAGGCATGAGCTTGCAGGGCTGGTAGGACATATTCTTGGGCGAATTCTTCTTTCACATCCAACACATGGGACTCAATGGCACCAATGGACAGTGCTTTATCATGAATGAATTCAAGATCTTTCCCCTCACCTACATCCATACAAACCGCAATGACATCATAGTCTTTTTTCAACCAAGCAATCGCAACTGAAGTGTCTAATCCACCTGAATAGGCTAAAATCAATTTTTCTTTTGTCATAAGCAATCTCATTTCTTTTTATTTTTATAAAACTTAGTGACTATTGTAGTGTATATTTATACTTTTTACAACATAAATATACAAATTTTTGAAAATTTTTTGTATGGTTTCAATATTGATTTGAAAATAAGCAAATGAAAGAGGCGACTGACGTCAGCTTTCTAGCTCAGTAATCCTCCAATCATTCCGGTAAATTCTCAAAGTAAGTTCTAGTTCCCGTCCTTCCAGAAGTTACTTTGAGAAAACTGCATAACATCAACAGAATTTAGTCTCAGACTAAGTTCTGTTTTTGACTAAAAATGTTGATAATAGTGAGTTTTAGGGTTGAAAATGTTGAAAAAAAGAGTACACTAAAGTTACTGGCTCTGAGACGTCTCAAAGTAAGTTCTAGCTATCTGGAATTTTGGATGGGACAAGTTCCTTTCTATTTTGAAATTATTTTTTGATAAAAACTAACGATTATTTATCCAATAATCGAGGTGATTGGATGACGTTCTCAGGGTCAATTTTAGAGATTCCCAAAAGTGTTGCCAATTCCTCACCGTAGGTAAATGTAAAGAGTTCATAGGCGGATTTTCCGTTGAAAGAAGCTCGTCTGACGCTGTTGACATGCGAACAAACCAGGTTGATGTCCTCCTGTGTCAAGTTATCAAACGAACTTCCTTTAGGAAGAATATCTCTGATAAGTGTGTGATTCTTCTCAATTCTCCCTTTCTGGTCAGAACGATTTGGGTCACAGAAGAATAGCTTAGATTCTCCACGAACATCCATTTCGATATCGTCCACTCTAGCGAATTCACCGCCATTATCGGTCAGAATGACAGGGAATAGTTCGCAGAAGTCCATCTCTTTCTGATGCAGGTCATTCTTGATAGCGTAGAGATGTTTAGCGACCTCATTAGCTGTTTTATTATCAAGTAATCGAGCGAAGATAAAGTTACAGAAGGAGAGGTTAAAGGTGAGAAGTACCTTTCCACCGATCCGTCCAGTAACGGTGTCCATTTCCAGCCAATAGCTGATTCCTTTCTCTATGAGAAAGCGTTGGAAGTCCTCGTAAGACCGTCCATCTTTGGCAGTTTTAGGAATGGGTTGTAGGTTTCTGGTTCTCCGCTTTCTGAATTTCACGACACGGGGGAAATCAATGGGCTTTGTGGACAGATAGCCTTTTTCAAGGTATCTGTAGATAGAAGCTCTGGATGCCGAAAGTTCGTTTGAGGCGATGATGTGGTTGAGGTGTTGGCCCTTTTGGATGGCAGCAGAAACAATCTCATCCATGCGATAGAATTCTTCCTTGTTTAGTGCAACACCCGTTCTCGAGTCTGAGAGCTTAGTTTCATAATCAAGCTGAGCTCTTTTTGCGTAGTAGAACTGTTTCTGGTATCCGCAGTTGCTTCTCTTTTTCGGACAGGCATTACAAACGTAGGGAGCCTTTTTGAGTAAAGGGCAAGAATCACAATTGGATGTCACAGAATTTTCTTTAGCCACTCGATTTCTCCGAACTTCTTTTGAGATTGTAGAAGGATCTTTACCTAACTTAGCTGCTATAGCTAAGAAGGGCTTAAGTTGTTCAATTCCTATTTGAATATCGTTGCGATCAGAGAGAGTTAAGTGTTTGTTTTTCATTGTCAGTTACCAACTTGTCCCATAGTAAGTTCTACCTTATTTCTTTGTCTCAGTCTAATTTCCAGTTTTTAAGACAGACTAGAACTTACTTTGGGAATTTAGCCTCCAATCATTCCAATACGCAAACACCCGCAAGATACTTGTCTAACACTTCCATGTGTGCTATACTGAATAACTACAAAATTGACAGGAGAATGAAATGGAAATCTGGAACGCCTACACAGCCGACGGTCAGCTGACCGACCACACCCTCACACGCGGAGAACCTAATCCCCACGGCCTCTACCACCTGGTCGTTGAGTGCATCATCCGCCACCACGACGGCAGCACCCTCTTCATGAAACGCGACAGCACCAAACCCTCCTACCCTGACTATTATGAAGCGACAGCAGGAGGTTCGGCATTGTTTGGGGAAATAGCAGAGCAGGCTATTTTAAGCGAAGTCCGCGAAGAGACAGGAATTGAGCTGACAGCTGACCAACTCCGCCACCATACACACTTTGTTGCCCATGACGACCAGTGCATTTTCCACTGCTACTGGGCTGAAACCGACTGGGACAAAGCGGCTATCCAACTCCAAGCCGACGAAACCAGCAACTACATCTGGGTCCCACAAGAAAAGTTGAAAGATTTTCTTGGAACAGAACTGGTCATTCCAAGGCAGAAGGACTATGTGGAGAGGCTGTTTTTAGAAAGCTAAAAGAGCCAGAGCGAGAATGAAACTCAGTAAAAGATGAGATAAAAAGTGACTGAGACGGTTTCTCCCAAAAAGAATGCGGCCACCTATCACTCTCACCCCGCAAGCCAATAATAAGCCTAATATAAATCCCCAAACCGTCTGCCAGCCCAATAAACTGAGCAGAACTGGGCAAGCATATAAAACCAGTAACCAGCTAGGAAGTTGCTTGCGATATACCCAAGCAGATAGCGGCAATAGCCCCAAATAAAGCACAATCAAGCATTTAACAACAATAATCATATAGAACTCCTTTCCCCATCAATGTATCATGAGGGGGTGACCCCCTGTCAAACGAAATGAGTAAAAGAGGAAATTATGAAAACAGGACAAGTTATGCAACAATTTGGTATCAAACGGGATACGCTTCGTTTCTACACCGAACAAGGATTGCTACAACCGCAATTGATTAACGGTAATTACTTTTGGAGTGCCGAAGAAATCAACAACCTAGAAAATATACTAGGACTTCGCCAATTAGGTTTGTCCGTCAAAGCCATTATCCGCATCAAAGAACTACATGACACCAAATGCGGCAGTCTCGAACAGCTAAAAGAAAACAAACAGGTCATACTGGATGAAATTGCCGACCGTGAAAAACAAATCCTCCTGCTCCAAGAACAGAAGGAAAATCTAGAAAATCTACTCCAACAGATTGAGGAAAAATGTAAGCGCCCAATAACAAGGTATATTGAAAAGGCTCCAAAGTCCTGTCGACTCTGGAACCTTTTTCTATTTACAAGCTCTCTTAATATTTTTATCCCATGGCAAATAGGCTTCTAAAACCTCCTTTTTTGCGAGCGACTCCTCATTAGGTAAGTGTTCTAGAAGATAGGTCATATATTTTTCTGCATCAAGTCCGTGTCGCTTAGCTGTTTCTAAAAGACTCAAAATGACAGCTGTCGACTTGGCTCCCTCAAAGCTCTGAGAAAAAAGCCAATTTTTTCTGCCCATCACCAAGGTCTTCATAGCCCTCTCAGCCATATTGTTGGACAGGACTAGGTCACCGTCCGAGAGAACGGCTCGGAAGGTGGTTTCGTATTTGAGGCTATACTCTATTGCAGTACCCAATTTGGAAGCTGGCAAGACAGCCTGTTCACGGCACCAATCAAAGAACTCGTCCATCAAGGGAGTTAACTCTGTCTGCCGTTTATGTAGCCGTTCCTCAGTAGACAGGTCAGCCCAGTCACTCTCCAAGGCAAACAGGCGGTCGCAATAGGCTAATCCCTTGGCTCCTAAAGAAGTATTATCTGTCTTCTTAGGAGTCGCCTCAAAAAATTTTCGTCTAACATGAGCCCAACAGCCAACGAGCTGAGCCTTGTCTAATTGACGATAAGCACTCCACATGTCACAATGAACGTAGCCCGCATAGTCCCCAAGAAACTCCTCCACAACTAAGCCGCTCCGTCGTTTGTCATGATGATAGAGGGTAATTCCATTTTTCTCATGTTTCCCAGACAAGAAAGTCCAGTAGTAGGTCAACTGGCTATCATTTTCTAAGACCTTGTAGGAAGTCTCATCCGCATGAAGAATAGGCTGCTCCAACAATTTCTCGTGCAACAGGTTATAAATCGGCTCGAAATAATACTGACTAGACTTGATGTGCCAGTTGGCTATTTCCTTCCGACTGATGGGCAGGCCAAGTTTATGCCAGTCCTCTTCCTGACGGTAATTGGGTACCTTCAGATTGAATTTCTGATGAATGGTGTGAGCGATGATAGAGGCTGAACCCAAGCTGTGTGCCAAAGGTGCCTTAGGAACAGGAGCCTTGATAATCTTATCGCTTAGATTCTTCTGACTACATGCCTGACACTTGTATGCGTGTTGAACATGGTCAATCCGCTTTAATTGTGCAGGAATGAAGACCAACTCTTGTCGTTGAACAGTTGAGCCAATCTCTTTCAGCTGACCATGACAGTCTGGACAAGTGCAGTCTTCGCCCTGCAATTCGTGATGCACAATCTCTGGAGTGAACTGGCTGAAAATAGCCTGACGAACTCCCTTAGCTTTCTTGCGTTTATAGGTGATGGTCTCCGTTTCAACTGGGTAAGTCAGCTTCTTCTTCAGGGAGACTTTCCTCCCCAAACAAGCTCAGCTGACCTGGTTGATATACGACCTTCTCTGATGATTTTCCGTAGAGTTTCTGTCTCAGATAGTCAACCTGTTCTCGAAGGAGAGTGAGTTCATTAGCCATCATCTCTATCGTTTTTGACTGTGTTTCAATAATTTTTTCTAGTGATGACATAACCAATCTCCTTCTTTTTATCTCATTATACACAAAGAAAAGCCATGATTTCAATAGAAATCACGACTTTTTGAAACATTTATTTTTGGAATGATAGAAAATCCTTTCATGAGCCAGTCGACTTGCTCGGAAGTTAGAGCCTTGACCTCTTCTTCATTGTTTGGCCAGGTCAATTTCCCATTTTCAAAACGTTTATACAATAACCAAAATCCCTGTCCATCCCAATAAAGAGCTTTGAACCGGTCTTTTCGACCTCCGCAGAAGAGATAGACCTGACCGGAGAAGGGATCCAGGTTGAACTGACTTTTGATAAGATAGGCCAGGGAATCAATTCCCTGACGCATATCTGTTTTTCCACAGACCAAGTAAACTTGACCTAAATCACTGAGTTGGATGGTCATAGAACAGTACCTTATCTAAGATTGTTTCTAGTGTTTCTTGATTGATAGTGTGAAAGACTGTGAGCTCCACTTTTCCGAGACGAATTTTCATCATAATATCGTTTCTGCCTCGCTTCTCAAAGCGGCGAGATTGGGGAACAGTCAATGGAATGATGGGGTGTGACATAATAATACTCAACAAAAATCAAAATCAAACCAATCAAGTGTTTTTTAACCATCGTCTACTAACAATTGGTTTTAAAATAGACCAATCTAACTCTCGTATCACTTCTTGAAGCTTGTTTATCACATCATCTAGTGTTTTAAAAGCTTTATTCTTAAACCCTCTCTTTCGAATCTCAGCCCAAACTTGTTCAATTGGATTCATTTCAGGAGTATAGGGAGGAATAAACTCAAAACCAATATTATGTGGTTTCTCTAAGGTACTTGATTTATGCCAAACGGCATTGTCCATCACTAATAAAATATAATCGTCAGGATAAGCTTCAGATAGTTGTTTGAGAAAAACATTCATCCAATCTGTATTGCAACCCCCAGCGATAATGAAGAAGGACTCTCCTGTATGGGCATCAATAGCACCATAGCAATAGCGATACTCACGAATATAGTGGCTATGTACATGCGGTCTCACCCCTTTTGGTGCCCAGGCCTTTCCAATTTTACTAATCCGACCGAAACCCGCCTCATCTTGATACATTAGTCTGACTTTATGATAGCGACGACTATTCTTGAAGCGCTTTCCTATTTTCGTGAATGAAGATTTTATTTTTAGACGCTAGAATCGTTTCGGCGTCTGCTTTTTTAGGGTGTTCTGGTCTTGGCGTCACTTTGCGCCAACCATGGCGTTTCAGAAGGGCATAGAATCCTTCCTTGGTCGTAGGGTGTCCAACCCGTTTCTGATAAGTTTCGTAGAGAGAGTTTATGGTCACAAATTCGCCATTTAGTGAAGCTGTTAACTGTTCTTTTAGAAATGCTTCCTCTTCTTGAAGGGTTAAATATTGACGGTTCCGTCCACCTCGCGTTTCTCTTACTAGAGCTGAAATCCCACCAAGCTCATACTTGCCTTGTAAGGACCAGATTGTATACTTTGAATAGCCGATAAGGTTAGTGATTTCTCTATAACTGAGACCTTCGGCTCTGAACAGGATTACTTGAAGTCGTCTATGAAATGGGGAATAGGTTTTATCTTTCAAATAAGTTTTTAATTCGTTTGTTTGTTCGATAGTAAGTTTCATAAATCTATTATACGTTAGTTTTTGTTTTTTGAACAGTATAAATCCTCCAGTTTTGTTTTTCTAACAGTATACTGGAGGAGGGAGTGGGTGGATAGATACCTTGTTATTGGGCGGTTACGGAAAAATTATCGAACTACTAGCAAAATCCCCGCCGTCACAGGACAGCGGGGATTATTTATCTTACAAACTCTTCAACATATTATCAATATGCTGGATGGATTTCTCACGGCCGAGCAGGTAAATAGTATTTGGCAACTCTGGTCCGTGCATTTCGCCTGAAACGGCAATGCGGATTGGCATGAAGAGGTTTTTGCCCTTGATGCCTGTTTCTTTTTGAACAGCCTTGATTTGTGGGAAGATGTTATCTGGTTGGAAATCTTCGTCCGTCATGGCTTCCAATTTTTCCTTGAGGGCATTGAGGACAGTCGGAACAGTTTCACCTGCCATCACTTCTTTTTCTTCCTCTGTCAATTCTGGGAAATCAGAGAAGAAAAGGTCTGTCAAACCAACGATTTCATCTGCAGAAGATAATTGTGGCTTGTACAATTCCACTAATTTTTCCGCCTTGTCTGTCAAACGCCCCGCTTCTTCCAAGAATGGTTTGGCAAGGTTGAAAATAGTTTCCAAATCAGCTTTTTTGATGTACTCATTGCCCATCCAAGCCAACTTTTTAGGGTCAAAGGAAGCAGGCGACTTGCTGAGGCGTTTTTCATCAAAGAGTTGGATAATCTCATCTTTGGAGAAGATTTCTTCCTCACCACCAGGTGTCCAACCCAAGAGCGTAATAAAGTTAAAGACGGCTTCTGGAAGGTAGCCTTTTTTGCGGTAATCTTCGATAAAGGCAAGGGTATTGGTGTCACGTTTGGACAACTTTTTACCCGTTGCAGAGTTGATAATCAAGGTCATGTGGGCAAATTCTGGTGCTTCCCAGCCCAGTGCCTCATAGACCATGAGCTGCTTGGGTGTATTGGCAATGTGGTCATCTCCACGGATAACGTGTGAAATCTCCATCAAATGATCGTCAATGACCACGGCAAAGTTATAGGTTGGGTAACCGTCACGTTTCTGGATAACCCAGTCGCCACCGATGTTGCCACCTTCAAACTCGATCTCACCCTTAACCATGTCATTCCACTTGTAGATACCTGTTTCGTTGACAGCCAGACGGACAGTGGGGACAATACCAGCCGCCTCACGCTCTGCGATATAGGCTGTTTTTTCATCTTCAGACATGCCAAGGTATTCATTGATGTAGCGAGGAGTTTCGCCTGCAGCTTCCTGACGCTCACGTTCCGCCGCCAACTCTTCTTCTGTCACATAAGACTTGTAGGCCTTGCCTTCTGCCAAAAGCTGATCAACGTATTTTTGGTAAATCTCCAAACGCTCTGATTGACGGTATTGCTCATGGGTTTCTGGACTTTCATCCCAATCAACACCCAACCAACGCAGGTTTTCCAGCTGAGAACGCTCTCCGTCTTCCACATGGCGTTTGCGGTCTGTGTCCTCGATACGAATAAGGAAAGTACCGCCATGATGACGAGCAAAAAGATAGTTAAACAATGCAGTACGAGCATTTCCGATATGTAAAAGTCCCGTTGGACTTGGTGCGTAACGCACACGAATTGGTTTAGTCATGTTTCTCTCCTGTAAAATTTTCATACTCAATGAAAATCGAATTCAGACTAGGCGACGTAGAAGCAGATAGAACTGAAGTTCATCAAGTCAAGTCAACGACGCCTGAATTTGATTTTCGAAGAGTAGCAATCAAGAACATTATAGCATAGATAGGCATAAGAAAACAGAAAAATCAGCCTAAACAGACTGATTTTGAGGTGTTTTTTGGTTGCGTGCCAGCCAGTAGAAGACATAGAGGACCAACAAACCAGTTGCAGTTAGGAAAAGACCGCTAATCTGATCTACTGTTAGCACCAAGACCAGACCTGATACCAGTAGTCGAGTAAAAGCTTGACCTAGCATAAAATAGGTTGATACCGCTCCGCCGATGGTCGCTAATTGCTCCTCTGGCATAGAATTGACAAACTTAGCGTTAAACTTAGGTCCACTAGCTCCAGAACTAATTCCCATTGTAGTAAGGAAGAAGAAAATAATTGGCAGTTGATGTAGCAACATTCCGACAAAAACGCCAAGAAGAGAGAAAGTGGCTGCCACTTCTAGCGTCACCATGCTGGTCTTTTTGAAAAGGGTAAAGACCAAGGTCGAGCCCAGAATATGTCCGATAAAGAAGATCAGAATGGTCAGGGCAAGGGTTGTTTCAACATTAAGGAAGACGAGGTCTGGGTCTTCGCTAATCAGCAGGACCAGAATAGGATAGAGAATCGCTCCACAGGCATTGATAAGAGGGTTGGTAATCAGGACCAGACGGAACTCGGGAATCTTGCGCAGCTCCACGATGGCTTGCTTGAAGGAAGCTAGAATGCCTGGACCTTTGGTTTTTTGCTCAGTCTGGCTCGGCTGCTCTGCTATTTTCAAAGGCTGCTCCGTCAGGAGTTTGCGAAAGGCCGAGTACTGCTCCCGCTCTTCCTTGGGCGCTACGCGTAATCCCAGAGGTGTATAGAGGCCGTTTTCATAGAAGCCAGCGAAGTCTGCAAAGACATTGAAAGTTGCAGCCACCACGACAATCCAGAGGGCTGGCTCAAAGCCCATGCAGAAACCGAGGATGAGGTAGAGTACAACACGAAAGAGAAGGGTCAGCTTAATGGTACCGATTTTGTTGACCGTCTTGTCTGCCAGATAGCCTGTGAAAAGCCCCATAAAGCTAGGGAAGATTTCCGAGAAGGTCACAATCGCCAGAGCCAGACGACTGTTGGGCACCAGCAAAACATAGTTCATCAAGGCCAGATAATAGACCACATCGCCAAAATTGGACAGCATATCCGCAGTCAGTACCCATAGGTAAGTTGTGTTTTTCAAAATCTTTTTCATGATAATCCCTTTCTTTTAGTTAGTTTTCGGAATATTCTGACTTTTTGCCCTACAGAGGAACCTGAATAGACTTTCCTCTGACTTTCTTGTTTTATGCTGAATAAATTGTAAGGGTTGAGAAGGCCAAGTCACCTGTGACAAGGAGGACCTTTTCTCCCAACTCGGTCGCGTAGTTATTGGTTATTGACATAGCACTGTCCAGTTCCACCACCGCTCGCCAGTTGGTCGGCAGATAGAGGGTCACAGAGGAGAAGGCCGCATCGATATGAAAATCCGCCTTATCTCCCAGAATAATCGCCTGATCAAAGTAAACTGTACTAGAGCCGAAGGCTACTTCCACACTATCATGGAGAAAATTATCGTCGTGAATATAGCGAGTTGAAGAGCCAAAAGCCGTTTCCCGTCCCTTGTCACCAATCACCCCTGTGACAACTCCATGAGCCAGTCTACGCTTCTTCGGTTTAAAAATCAGTTTCAAGCCAAGGCACAGCAGGACAAGTGACAGAACCATATTCCAGGTCCCGAACTTCACCCAATCATAAACTGAGTTCACCGCTATAAAAGCCAGACCGAAACAAAAGACACTGGCAAGCCAATCCAGCTTCACCAAGCGGTGAAAACCAGTCACAAAGGTTAAAACAAACCAGACTGTTGTCCAAAATGGCATAGCTAAATGCAAACCCAGTGAATCCCTAACTAGGACCAATCCTGCCAAGACCAGCAGAGCAATTCCTAAACCATATTTTTTCATCTTCCTACCTCATTTCCTGTAATTTTTCTTTAAGCAAGTGGTAATAGTGCCGCGACACATGAACTTCCTTGTGGGTCTTGTAGAAGGCAATTCGACTGGTACCCGAGAAGGACTTGTCCAGCGAATAGACCGCCTTACTGTTAACAATGGTTGACTTGGCCACTCGACAAAAGTAGATTGGCAAGTATTCTTCCAGCTCATAGAGCTTCATCTTGACCTCATAGGCATCGTCGCCTGTATGGGCAAAAATCTTGGTCCCGTCCGTTTCAAAGAAAAGCACCTCACTCAAGGATAAGAAATACTCACTGCTCCCCTTATAAAAGACAAGCGAGGGACGGCTAACTTGTTGCAAAGCCCGCTGAATCTGTTCAATCTCTGGTCCCAGCTGACTGGTTCGGATAACAACTTCAACCTGATCTAAGCTGTCATCAAATTCAATCCTAACTTTCATAGCTCCCTCCTTTTTGATAGGTCTATTATACCAATTCCAACCACAATTACAAGGGCATTTTAAGTGGTAAAATTAGACAGGTAAGTGGTAAACATTCATCATTAAATGTCGCTAGAATTCAAGTATCTATTTCTCCATCTTTTCAGAGACAGTTCACCTCTAACAGATTACTTTTTATACTCAATGAAAATCAAAAACAGACTAGCTCCAAAGGTTTGGGGAACCTTTGGAGGTTGGAGATAGAGCGAACGTAGTTCGTTTCTACTCAGCAGATAGAACCCTGTTACTATTTTGTTTCAAGGTAACAGGCTGGGAGTGGGAAAGAACTCGACCAAGATAAAAAGAGTTCGTCTTCCCACCCCCGCACAGCTCAAACTGTCTGGGAGACAGTTTGAGGTTGGAGATGAAGCGAACTCTGTTCGCATCAGTCGTAATGGCCAGATTTGAAGTGCAAAACACGAACAAATGTGCCAATCAACCACTGCGCTGAGATGTTGCCACGAACTCTGAGTAGTTCCTGGGCTTTTTGCCCAGCCCCACTCATCAAATCAAGTCAACAACGTCTGATTTTGATTTTCGAAGAGTATTAGTCAATAAGGTGACAAAACGATAAAGAATATAGCATAATAAGAGCCAGCCAAATATCGTTAAATAAAAGACGAAGCTGAATGAGTGTTGTTGGTACTGCTTCATTTCTTCTTGACTTGTCTGTTTTGATTGAGCATCTCCCTCAGCTACATCCGGCTGACGATAGGCGTTAACCAACAAGCGATAGTCAAAAGGAGGAACTAGCGGATCACACGTCAACAGCGTTAACATATCTTGATTTTCAACAGGCAATAATTTTTGCCAATCGGTCGCCTTTATCACTTCTGTATTTTTGACCAAATATGTCAGTGTTGTCCCACCGATTTCAATAAAAATCTTATCTCCTTCTTTTAGCTCCGTTAAACGGAAAAAACGAAGATCTGTATACCAACTACGATGACCTGCAATGACACTTCGGTGCCCCATACCACCAACAGGTAAATCTGTTCCAATAATAGAAGCCACCCCATCATTTAAATGCTGGCTAGTCGCTCCGATATAAATTGGCTGGCGAATTTCAATACTTGGAATGCTTAGATAACCAATCACACCGTCTTCCAAATTAGGAACAACAACAGAATGACTATCCGAACTATTCTTTTCTGCAAAAGGGTCAATTGTTGGGATATCTCCGCTATTGATTTGTTCTTCATAAGTATCGATTGCCGCTTTTTGCTCTGCTGAGAATGATGTTGAACGACTTTGGTAGGACTGATAGTGTCGATAAGTTTGAAACTCATGCACAGACATATTTGTCAGTAAGATTAATGGCATTAATAAACCAATCAGCATGAGAATGTAGCCTATTTTTTTCATGTTCTTCCTCTCACCTTCTGCTGCTTTCTCTTACGTCGAAGGTACAAGACTCCAAAAATCAACAGCATCAGCAGGAAAGCAATTAAATAGGAAAGACTCAACATATCTAAAAAGAATATCGGCTTTTGCTTAGCTGCAACTTTCGGCTCATAAGGAACACGATGCCCACGCACTAATAAACGATGGCTGTTAATCATATACGGAGTGCAGGTCAATAAGGTCGCGTAGTCTTCTCCGGATTGAACCATGACCGGGTCGAAGTCACTCGGTTCAACAATCAAAATCTGATCCACCTCATAGGCTAAGGTTTCTGCTATATTGTGGATATAGAATTGATCACCAATTTTTAAGCGATCGAGATTGGTGAACAAGGAGGCATTCGGTAAACCACGATGGGCTGAAATGACTGTATGAGTACTTTCTCCCCCAATCGGCAATGACGACCCCTCTAAATGTCCAGCTCCTTTTTGTAATACATCTTCGGTTGTCCCAGCATAAATGGGAATCTGCTCATTGATTTTTGGAATTTCCACAAAACCAATTTTTTCCTTCACCTCAAGCATGCGTGCATATTCTGCAATCCCAGCCTTTTCCTCTTCTGAGTATGGATCTTGCATTTTGCTTGGATCCAAGGTCTGATTATACGCCCGCGCATTCTCTAATCGCTTGGAAACTTCTTCGCTCGGGAGCTGTTGTGCTTGCTCATAAAAAGATTCTACTTCACGGTCTGACTCATATCGATAATAAAATTGAGAAATCAACGGATATACCGTAATAAGCAAACCAAAGACAAATATCAGTTTTAAAAGTATGGATTGTTTGGACAATCCTTTTTTATGCTGTATACGCTTCTTCACCACTCTTCACCTGTTTCTTCTTTTTCCGCCTTTTTGTAAATAGGAAAATTAATAAAATGATAATCAACATTCCTAATGCATACAAAAGATAGCGAATAAGAATGCGCTTTTCAGCATTTTCAACTGTTTTACGATAATCTTCAGCAACGTAAGGAACACGATGCCCACGCACTAATAAACGATGCGTGTTTACCATATAAGGTGTACAAGTTAATAACGTTGCATAATCCTGTCCAGGCTTTACCAAAAGTTCTTCAAACTGTGTCGGTTCCACAACTAAAATCTGATCCACCTCATAGGCCAAGGTTTCTGAAATATTGTGGATATAAAAAGTATCCCCAATCTCAACCTTGGTCAAATCTGTGAACAAACGCGCCTTTGGCAAACCGGTATGAGCTGTCAAGACTGTATGGGTATCACTTCCCCCGACCGGCAAAGATGTCCCTTCCAGATGCCCAACTCCCTTTTGCAAAACTGACTCGGCTGTTCCAGCATAAATCGGAATCTTGGCCTCAATTTTAGGAACTTCAACGTAGCCCATTTTCTCACGCAATTCCAACATCCTCGCATACTCTGCCCGCCCAGCTTCGTGACGTGACTTAGTATAAGGATCTTCAGAAATGATATTGTTTAAACTTTCGTTGAAAGCATGAGCCAAATCAATTCGCTCTTGAACCTCTTTAGGTTTTAAATTCTTCTTCTCCTGATCGAAAGACTCTGTCAACTGACCAGCCTCATAGCGATAATAAAAATTTGATACATGAGGATAGAGTAAAATCCCCATCCCAATCAGAAAAACCAAGTAAAAAGGAAGGTTGCTCTTCTTTTTTTTCTTTTTAGGTTTAACTGATTTCTTTTGGTTTACAATTTGATCTTCTTTTTTCTTCATCATTTTTCCATTATATTCTATCGTATTGCGGAGTTGAAAATTTCTCCAAATATCCTCTATTATACCACAATTCGGTTCTAAGAGCCTAATGTTTTCAAGAAAAAATACACCTGCTGATACTTGATTCCAGCAGGTGTATTCTGTCAACAATATGACCAAAGGTAGACTAAGTCTTTTCCCCTTTCTTGTATGTGACCAAGCGGTAGCCTAGCAAGAAGAGAATAATGCCTAGCGATAAAACCGCTATGACCACCGCATTTCCGGTATATGGGATTTCAATACCGGGAGGTGTAACGGGTTTGTTCTTGATTTTAACAATTTCAGACACATGTGAATCCGAAGTGATTTCAAAAGGAATCGTATCTTGGGCTAGAATATAGCCTGCAGGAGCCTTGACCTCTTTCAGATAATAAGTACCATAAGGAAGAGGTCCTACAACAAACTGACCGTTTGCTCCAGAAGTAACATGATAAGGAAAGCCGTCGACTATCACTTCCTTCAATTCTCCGTTCACTTCCTCAAGAACTGCAAACTCTGCACCAGATAAGGGGGCAGTACTTGTAGATACCTTCAGAAATGGCTTACTTCCTTTTGCTTTGCTAGGCCTTCTTACCTTAGCCTCAATCCGCGCAACACTGCCATCAACTTTCATCAAGAATGGGACAACCTCGAGACTCGTAGGAGTTCCTACTTGTCGGACATAATACCACCCTTTCGTCAAGCCCTGAAAAGTGGCCTGACCTTCTGAAGTAAGGTCTTGAGAGGAAATCGGCTCTCCGTAGAGTTGGTTTAACTCGGACCGAGTTTTTTGATATAAAGTATCTGCCAACCGTTCAGAAGAGGCTGGCTCTTCTGCAGCGATATACCAAGCCTCCAAGCCTGTCGAAACTTGACTGGCATCTATCCCATCAGGAAGCGGAATATGAACCTGAACATCAAAGGAATCTTGTGCTTGGAGTGAAAGCGAGGGCAGTGACAATACACAAATAATAGCTATGAAACAACAGACTAGCTGTTTAATAATCCTCATCAGACCCTCCTTTTCTACTCTATCCTAGGCTTCTTCTGCCTGACGTTTTTTCATAGCGATGAATGCAAATACCATTGTACTCAAACCAATAACTGTGAAGACAAGGGTACCAATGCCACCAGTTTGTGGAATAGTAACCTTTTTGTTTTTCACTTGTAAGTGATTATCAATATGAGTTGTAGTATCCATCCAGGTATTTGGTCCAACGGTAAACGGAACAGTGGTACTTGGCAATGCGTAGCCTTCTGGAGCCTTGGTTTCAACAAGTTCATATTGACCTGCTTTAAGACCTTTAACCTCAAATTTACCATCTGTAGATGATACGAAAGTGAATGCCTGTTCCTTAGCCACCCATTGCCACTGCATATTCAAGGCTTCATAGGCTGCATTTCTTAACGCTTTTTTATTTTCGACTTCTGTATTAGATTTCACTGCTGCTAGGTAGGCAGCTTCAGCTTCTTTATAATTTCTTAATTCTGCAGCTTTGGTATTTGTATCTTTCAGACCAAGGTATTCTTCGGTTCCTTGTTTCTTCACAATAAACTCTGCACCTGTGAGTTTTTGAATATCACCTGCATTTACTTCCTTATCATCTGTCTTAATAAAGCGTTTTCCGTAAGTGATAACTTTTGGTTGTTCTGGTACTATCGGTGGTGGGTTATCTGATGGGTTGTTGGTTACGGTGAGGATATGACCTTTATCAGCACCAACTTCTTGTGTATAGGTCGGTATATAACCATTAACATCTTTTTCAACAACAATATATTGTTTATCAGACTTCATAGCATCATTAGTAAACTCAACGCTACCTTGTCCAGCAGACACAGTTACTTCCCCTATTTTAGTACCTGATTCTTTTTCATAAACAACAAATGTTGCAGATTTATCTTGTGAATTATCTGCCCAAACTTTATTGATTTGAATCTTTATTTTTCCACCTTCTTCTTTCGGTGTTACAGGTTCTGGCTCATCATTTTTATCTTCACGTGGGCGGTTACCATAGTGGAATTTCACTTGGTTAGGGATTTCTGTATCAACCTTAGCTGAGTCGTTGAGGACAGCCTTATAGGTCAAAGTGATGTTAACATCCTGAGTTTTAGCAGCCTCTTCAATAGCAGCCAGACCTGCCGCTTTCATTTTTAACATAAAGCCACGTTTATCTTGAGTGATAGTGTAGTGATCAGTTTCATTAAGGGTGTCAACTTCTTTATAAGCTACAGTCAATGAACCTGTTACAAAGTCCAACCCTTCAACCATCAAGTCTTCCCAGACAATTGTCTTGTAAGAAGAACCTTTTGGAATTTTTGTAGTAATTTTGTAGGTTACTTCTTCACCAATTTCGACATTTTTAGGTCCCATGGTATTGTCTGAAAACTGCTTGGTCACAGTCGGCTTATCTTCTGTGTTTTTTGGATAAACGTGAAGAGGATTAGCTGTGCTATCAAAATATCCTGTTCCATCTGGACGAGTAACTGGTAAAACGAGACGGAAAGGAACAGCCTTAGCTTCTGTTAGTTCACTACCTTTATCATTACCTTCTTGCTTGTTGTAGTAAGGTGAATGTTCCTTATCTTCTACGAAGATGTAGGTGCCGTTTGGAAGTGTGAACTCAGCACCAGCACTACCTTCTCTAGTATTGACACCGTCAGTGCCATTATTCGTAGTATCTAATACATAATGTTCGTCTTGCCCCTCACCAGTAATACCTAATTGAGCACCAGTTTTTGAGCCATTTTGTTGTGAATCAACCTTTTTCCAAACCTTAAAGTTGACACCCTCAATTTCTTTCGCACTTGTACCGAAATAGTTTGTGAACGTACCTTGTTGAATTGCTGTACCATCATATTTCTGTACATTTTGTGCTGTCTCGTGATTAAAATTATTAAAATCTTCTTTACTCATCAAGACCTTATGCACTACAACCTTAGTTTGATGCGTAGTATTCGCATGTACTAAATGTCGAAGATTTCCCAATGGACCGAACATCGTCAGAAGAACGGTCAAGAGGGAGAATACTTTTGTTAACTTTTTCACTATTTTCTCCTTTTCTTTTTTAATCTTTCAGTTTGCTTTTATTACTAGCACCAACTATCTAGGAGATAGTTGGTGGGTGGAAATTGAACGAACACAGTTCGTGTCAAAATCTGCAGACTGTACTAAAGTACGTCAAAACCAGTTAACCAAGTAATAAAAGATAAAATGATATGTAGCTTATTTACGTATATGTTTCCAACGTTTTTCTTTTCCTAGCTCGACGGCAAGAGCCAGTAACATCATCACCCCCCCTAATGTGATATATGGTAGAACTCCAAAACCTCCTGTCTTAGGATATTCCCCTTTTTTCAGGTTTTTAGCAGTAAGCAACTGCCTATTGCTATCATCTAGGGACAAGAGGTCATCTCCATCTAGGAGTTCCACTTGACCACTATCGGTAAGACGAAGTCGGTAAACTTTCGTATTGAGCTGATAGCCTTCAGGGGCTTGGGTTTCTTTCAGTTGGTAAATCTGACCGATACGGAGGTTATCAAAGACAATTTCTTCTCCATCGGTCGCTGTCGTCTTGGTGGCAACAGGAGTCGCACCATTCTCTTCTTTCAATTCAAACACCGCTGCGAGACGACGATCGCTATCGCTATAAGCACGTTTGGCTAGCTTAAACTGTCCTGTCTTTCTTCTGTTTTTCACCTGCAATTTTAGGACATTATCCGTTGCTGTGCTGCTGGTATCGACAGTCACCTTATCACTAGAGGACAAAACCGCAAACCGTGTCACGACCTTGTTTCTCGTGTCAGAATGTGCCTGTTCTGCCTGTGTCGCTTCAAGTAGAACTGGCTCACTCAATCCAATATAGCCATCTGGGGCTTGGGTTTCGACCAAGGCATACTTGCCAAGTTCCTTGATGAGCAAGGTTTCATTACCAGTCTGTCCATTGGCTAGTTGGAAGGTTTGAATGAGATTGTTATCATTAATGGCAGTGGACAGGGTAGTTTCTGTAGTATCTTCCGGAACCTTATAGAGCTTGAAGGTCGCTGTTCCTTGGATAATGGCACCTGTCTCACTATCTAGTTTTTCCATTCGGATAAATGGATTTTGGATGTTCCCCAAGAGATAGATATTGTCAGGAGTGTCTGCTTGGGCACTTGGAATGTTTTTCTCCAGTGTCATCTGGCGAACCTCCACACCAATATCCCTAAGAACAAACCACTTACCAGAAACCTGTGCATTATTTTTAATGCGAATATAGCGCGCCAAAATATCAGTCGCATGTGCCACATCATTGGTATTTTGCAGGCTGGTCAGGTCTGTGTAGACACGACCATCGGTCGAATACTGAATTGTAAAATCATTGAACCTATCCAAAGGATTGTTGCCACCTTGTCTAAACATGACTTTGGTCACGTTTTGAACAGAGCCCAAGTCCAGACCTATATAGACAATATGTAAAGACCCCCAGTTGAGAATTCGTGGATTTACCTGTACACTAGAATAAAAAAACAATCAACTTCTAACAGGAATTACCACACTCAATTGGAGGTCTTATATGTTTCATTTTACCACACTTTTCATCGGAATGGATGTTCACAAAGAAAGTTTTTCACTCTGCTATTATGATATGATGGCGAATCAATTCAAACATAGCACTAAAGTTGGTCCAAATGTTAGCTATATTGTGAACTATGTGAATGAGCTTCGTCGTTTATATGGTCAAGATGCAGAAGTGTTATGTGGCTACGAAGCCGGATGTCTTGGATTTACCCTATATCACCAGCTACAAGCTCACGGGATTCCCTGTATCGTGATGGCGCCTACAACGGTGATGAAGGAAGGATCTAAGCGTGTTAAGACTGATAAAAAAGATGCAGCTCAGCTCGCAAAAGCTCTGGCCTTTCGTAGCTATCGGCCTGTTCATATTCCTACTGTTGAGGATGAACAAGTCAAAGAATATATCCGCATGAGAACAGACCACAAAGTGGCTCTGAAGAAAATCAAACAACAAATTCTTGCCTTCTGTCTCCGACATGATTTTCGCTATACCGAGGGAAGCAGTAATTGGACACAGAAACATGTCCGCTGGCTCCGTTCCCTAAATCCTGATGGACTTTACGCAGAGATTTTGACAGAATATCTATTGACCTATGAGAAATTAGTAGATCAAATAGAACGGTATGATGCACGAATTGAGCAACTGGGTCAAAGCGACAGTTACCAAGAGAAGGTCTCACGGCTTTCTTGCTTTATTGGCATTAAAACACTAACTGCTCTTTCCATTGTGACAGAAATCGGTGATTTTAATCGCTTTGCGACAGCTCAACATTTTGCTTCTTATCTTGGGCTAACTCCTAGCGAAAATTCTAGCGGCGACAAGGAGAGAAGAGGTGCTATCACCAAAGCTGGGAATAGCCATGTGAGACGACTTCTGATAGAAGCTGCACAATCATTGGCTAAGGGGACGATTGGGTATAAATCCAAAGAATTGAAAAGGAGACAAAGTGGAAACCGAGTGGAGGTGATTGCTTATGCGGATAAGGCTAATGAACGCTTAAGAAGACGTTATCGCACACTTGTTCTAGGAAAAAATAAGAAACAAAATGTTGCTAAAACAGCTATTGCACGAGAATTGTCTGGTTTTATTTGGGGGATGATGACAGGAAGAATAGCTTGAAGTTAGCGCTTGTTTTCATGTACACTTTTGACCATTAAGTTTTATCATCGCAGAGCGATGAGGAATCCCTATTTCTATCCAAAATCACTGGGTGAATTTGGACAGAAATAAGGATTGAAATCATGTTTGAATGGAAAGTATCTTGAAGGAGTTTAGGACTTCAAGGTTTGAGTCATCTACGAAACGACTAAGTGGCACAATTGTGATCCACGCTTATAGAGAGTAGGACTCGCGGCAGAACCATTGACCTGTAGGTAACCAATCCACGAATATCAGAGTGGCCAATGCCCGAAGCTAAGAACTAGGCTCTTTCTAGATACTTTTCATTTTTTAATCAGTTCGATTGTTTTTACTTGACAAAGGGCTTTACATATCAGGCATTTGTAGGAATATTATCACCACTATTATTGAAATTATGGTAGGTGACAGACGTCGCTGGATTATTATCTGTCGCAGCTAATTCCTGACCTGACTGAATGTTCCCAAAATCAGCTGATTTGAAGAATCTGGTCTGACTGGCAGGGCTAGAAGTTCCATTGGACTGCTTGTAATACTGTTCAAAAAACAAAAACTAACGTATAATAGATTTATGAAACTTACTATCGAACAAACAAACGAATTAAAAACTTATTTGAAAGATAAAACCTATTCCCCATTTCATAGACGACTTCAAGTAATCCTATTCAGAGCAGAAGGGCTTAGTTATAAGGAAATCACTAACCTTATCGGCTATTCAAAGTATACAATCTGGTCCTTACAAGGCAAGTATGAGCTTGGTGGGATTTCAGCTCTAGTAAGAGAAACGCGAGGTGGACGGAACCGTCAATATTTAACCCTTCAAGAAGAGGAAGCATTTCTAAAAGAACAGTTAACAGCTTCACTAAATGGCGAATTTGTGACCATAAACTCTCTCTACGAAACTTATCAGAAACGGGTTGGACACCCTACGACCAAGGAAGGATTCTATGCCCTTCTGAAACGCCATGGTTGGCGCAAAGTGACGCCAAGACCAGAACACCCTAAAAAAGCAGACGCCGAAACGATTCTAGCGTCTAAAAATAAAATCTTCATTCACGAAAATAGGAAAGCGCTTCAAGAATAGTCGTCGCTATCATAAAGTCAGACTAATGTATCAAGATGAGGCGGGTTTCGGTCGGATTAGTAAAATTGGAAAGGCCTGGGCACCAAAAGGGGTGAGACCGCATGTACATAGCCACTATATTCGTGAGTATCGCTATTGCTATGGTGCTATTGATGCCCATACAGGAGAGTCCTTCTTCATTATCGCTGGGGGTTGCAATACAGATTGGATGAATGTTTTTCTCAAACAACTATCTGAAGCTTATCCTGACGATTATATTTTATTAGTGATGGACAATGCCGTTTGGCATAAATCAAGTACCTTAGAGAAACCACATAATATTGGTTTTGAGTTTATTCCTCCCTATACTCCTGAAATGAATCCAATTGAACAAGTTTGGGCTGAGATTCGAAAGAGAGGGTTTAAGAATAAAGCTTTTAAAACACTAGATGATGTGATAAACAAGCTTCAAGAAGTGATACGAGAGTTAGATTGGTCTATTTTAAAACCAATTGTTAGTAGACGATGGTTAAAAAACACTTGATTGGTTTGTTTTTGATTTTTGTTGAGTATTAATTTGCACCCATTCGAAAATAAACCAGTTATGATTATCGGGGCATCTTACTACGATCAAGGAACTTCTCGTGCCCAAGTTCACCTACGGAAAATTTTAGATGCACCAGGTGTCAATGCTTACACACTACCAGGTAATGAATTCCTCCTTGGTAAGGCCAAAGAAGCTTTTGACGATAAGGGCAATATCATCAATGAAGGCACCGTGAAATTCTTAGAAAGCTGTCTAGACAACTTTATCAAGTATGTCGGTGTTGTATCCAAATTGAAAAAACCAAAGCCAATCGCACCAGAAGATTTAGACTGTACCAAACCAATCGCAACGACCATCACTGGTGTGGATCCCGATGATCCAGATTGGCTAGAAAAGGCTTCTAAATTGGTTAACGCAGTTGAGGGAGATACCTATGTTAAACTGGACAATGGTCTGTTGACCGTTAACCAACTCAATATGTTCCTCAATGCGATGCCATTTGAATTGACCTATGCAGATGATAATAACCAGTTCCTCTACTACAACAATAGTCACCAAGAACCCGATACCATGTTGGGTAAACGGGTACTTGCTCAAGTAGGAAATCGCCTGTCAACTGTCCACGGTACGCTACCTCCTGCCCGCATGAAGAATGTTGAATGGGTTGTCGGTACTTTGCGTAATGGTAATCAGGAATATGTTCGTACCATTGTACCCGGTACCCCTGCTGAAATTATCAACACCCACAACTACCAAGCTATGTACTATCCTGACGGATCCTACGCTGGTATCAATGAAATTATCTTTAATTTCAAACCATGGCTAGATTGGTATCTTGAAGCTACTGGTCAACGCTTGGTTGGTGGTTCGGGAACTGCCGCAGCTCCTGCACATGTTGACGCAACCTCTGGTGCATCAGATGCTGGTAGTGCCCCTGCTACTTCCACACCGACAGATGCAGATTCTGGTGCATCCGCTCACTAATCGTTCACATATAGTGGGAAGAACTCTTCCCACTTTATTTTTCAAACAAAATATTGATAATGATTTCACAAGGAGTTCCTATGTCACCATTTCAAGAAAAAATTTCAGCTGCAGTTTCAAAAAAAGAAGCCCTTTTTGACGAAAGTCTAGGCCGCTATGCCTTGCGTTCTATGTATGCAGGAGCCTACCTGACTATGTCAACAGCTGTCGGTATTATCGGAGCAGACGTTATTGCCAGTCAATTTCCAAGTTTGTCGCGCTTTGTCTTTACCTTCATCTTTGCTATTGGGCTGGTTTTTGTTCTTATTTTTGGTGGTGAATTAGCCACTTCTAACATGATGTATCTCACAACTGGTGCCTACTATAAGCAAATTAGCTGGAAAAAAGTGACACAGATGCTGCTATACTGTACTTTCTTTAACTTTGTAGGCGCTACTATTCTAGCCTGGCTCTTCAATCAGTCCTTCTCCTACCTCAATCTCTCTGATAAGAGCTTTGTCGTCAATGCCGTTACCATCAAACTTGGAAAATCTGACTGGAGTAACTTTATTGAAGGGATTACGGCTAATATGTTTGTAAATATGGCAATCCTTGGCTTCATGCTCATCAAAGAACAGTCTGCTAAGTTCTTTGTCATCATTTCCTCCATTTTTATGTTCGTTTTCCTCATCAATGAGCATCTGGTCGCCAATTTCGCATCTTTCATGCTCCTAGCTTTTAATGCTACTCGAAGCAATGTCGAAGCCTTCAATATGATCAATATCCTTCGTCAATGGATTGTGGTCTTTTTTGGAAATTGGCTCGGAGCCGGTCTCTTTATCGGTATCGCCTACGCTTGGCTCAATCAAACCAAAACCAACCATATTGAGCAGTAAGCCTACCACAAAAACAGCCAAGATAAACCACGTCCTAAACGTTTAAGGATTGTGGTCTGCTTATCTTGGCTGTTTATTTTTCTATATATTATTCAAACACAAACTGGTTGTGGTAGAGTTCGGCGTAGAAGCCGTTGAGCTTGAGGAGCTGGCTGTGGTTGCCTTGCTCGATTACTTTTCCATCTTTGAGGACGATGATTTCGTCCGCATTGAGAATGGTTTTGAGGCGGTGGGCAATGACGAAGCTGGTCCGTCCTGCGATAATGGCCTCCATAGCTTTTTGTATTTTGGCTTCCGTTACGGTATCAACGTTAGACGTTGCTTCGTCCAAAATCAAGACTTGTGGGTCTGTCAAAAGCGTACGGGCAATGGAAATCAGCTGTTTCTGACCTGTCGAGAAAACATTCTCATCATCGGTCACAAAGGTTTCATAGCCGTCTGGCAAGCTCATGATAAAGTCGTGGATATGGGTGGCACGAGCTGCGGTTTCCACCATTTCCTGCGAAATGCTCTCATCACCAAAGCGAATATTGTCCGCAATAGTGCCTGAGAAAAGAACCGACTCCTGCAAGACAATGCCGACCTTATCCCGCAAACTGTCCAAGTCATATTCCCGAATATCACGACCATCAAAGGCCACGCTACCACCATTGACATCATAGAAGCGGTTAATCAAGTTCATAATGGTCGTCTTACCAGATCCCGTCGGACCAACGACTGCCACCATTTTGCCCTTAGGAGCAGAGATAGACACCTTGTCCAAAACCTTCTGACCTGGCAAGTAGCCAAAGTCAATGTCCTTGATTTCAACACCTTCTTTTAATTCGGTAAATAGCGGAGCGTTTTGAGGGCGAACTTCCTCAGGCTCATCAAACATTTCCTGAATACGATGAGCTCCTGTGAAAGCTAGCTGCAATTCTGCCCAGCTGGCAGCAACCTGCATGATTGGCTGGTAATACTGTTGTGAATACTGTACAAAAGTCACGACCAGACCAAGTGCAGCAGCTGTTTCCAGCGAGCTATCGTTGAGAACAATGCTGGAGCCTGCAAAGATAACGATGGCTGTATTGACCAAGCTCATCCCATTCATAAATGGAAAGAGAATCCCACCAAACAAGCGTCCCTTGAAGGTCGTACGACGAACTTCTTCATTGAGTTCCAAGAAACCATCAATCGTCTCTTCCTGCACACCTTGTACAATAATCGCTTTTTGTCCAGAAATTTTCTCGTCCATGTAGGCATTGAGCTTAGACACCGCAGCCTGTTGCTTATCCGTATATTTCCGTGATAGGCGGATGATAACGACCAAGGCAACCAAGGCAACTGGCGTAGAAGCAATGGTCACCAAGGCCAAGCGAGTATCCTGACGGAACATCATAATGACCATACCGACATAAAGAGCGATGTTGGTCACCACTTGGGTCAAGGACTGATTAAAAGCGTTTTGGATATTGTCCAAATCACTGGTAAAGCGAGAAAGAATATCCCCGTCCTTGTGGCTATCAAAGAAGGCAACTGTCAAACGTTCCAGCTTGCCAAACAAGCCCTTACGCATACGGTTGGTCGAATAAGCCACGATACGCGTGAAGAGGAGAGTGTAAATCAAGGAAGCCACAACCGTCGCCGCATAGGCAAAGAAAAGATTGAGCATAACCCCGTTAAAATCAGACAGGTCAGGTTTGAAATCTGACTGGCCCATTTGCACCGAAGCAAAGTAAGCCTGACCGATTTTCCCCATTTCTGTAATGGCATTTCCAAGGAAAACAGGTGTCTTAACCTGCAAGTAGGTCGCTGTCACAATGGCTAGAAAAATCACAGCAAAGGACAGTTTATAGCGTTTGAAATAAAACCAGAAAAATCTAAGTGTTTTCATCTATTCCTCCCTCCCTTTCTGTGTTTCGTAGATTTCACGGTAGACATCGTTCGTAGCTACCAGTTCGGCGTGGGTACCTTGGCCGATCAGACGACCTTCGTCAAGTACCAAAATCTTATCAGCTTTGACAACAGAAGAAATCTTCTGGGCAACGATGACAGTGGTTGTCCCCTTCAAATCATGGTTGAGAGCCTCTTGGACTAGTTTCTCAGACTTGGCATCCAGGGCAGAAGTTGAGTCATCCAAGACCAAAACCTTAGGCTCGCCAATCACCCCACGAGCAATGGACATCCGCTGCTTCTGACCACCAGAGAAGTTATTTCCACGTTCTTCTACTTGGCTCTCATAGGTATCATCCAAGCGGTCGATAAATTCTTTGGCTTGGGCAATACCTGCGGCCCGCTCCAAGCGTTGCAAATCAGCACCAGGAGAGCCTTGACGCAGGTTGTCCGCAATGGTTCCCGAGAAGAGAATAGCCTTTTGCAAGACAATCGATACCGTATCACGCAGGGTGTTCTGGCTGACTTCTCTCAAGTCCCGACCACCGATGGACACCGTTCCTTCTTGCGGGTCAAACAAACGCGGAATCAGTTGAGCAAGAGTGGATTTACCCGCACCTGTTGCACCAACCACACCGACCATTTGCCCTGGCTCAATCTCAAATGAGATATTTTTCAAAGTCGGCTCCGTATCATGTGGGTAGGTAAAGCTAACATTGTCAAAGACAATCTTACCAGTCAATTCTTCATCCGCCACATCCTTGAAGGTCATAGCAGGTTCTGTATCCAAGACCTCGCTAATCCGCTTAATAGAAATGGCAGCACGTGAAGCCTGCATCCCCATGAAACTAGTCATGATAATGGCAAACATGATTTGCATGAGGTAGCTCATAAAGGAAGTAAAGCCACCAACTGCTTCCATATTGGTTTCCAACATCCCAGACACCAAGTAGAGCGATGCAAAAATCGCCATGTAAGAGATAAACATCATCAAGGGTTGCAAGATAGCAAAACCGTAGCCGATAAAGAGATTGAGGTCCAAGAGTTCGTTGGATACATCCTTGAATTTCTTATACTGATTTTTCTCCTGAACAAAGGATTTGACCACACGGATTCCACGTAGGTTTTCCTTAGCAATACTGTTCATCTTGTCCATGAGGTTCTGGAATTTTCCAAAACGTGGTCCCATCTGCCCCATGACAACCGCCATAATGGCCATAATCAAGACCACCATGAGAATAATCATCCACCAGAGTTCTGGCATGGTCCGCACCGCCATGATGAAGGCTCCGACAAACAGCAATGGAACCCGCATCAACACTGTGAAGAGCATCATGACAAGGTTCTGGATTTGATTGACATCGTTAGTCATCCGAACAACCAAGTTCCCTGCGTTAAACTCTTCGATATTGGCATAAGAGAAACTTTGGATTTTCCGAAAAGTCTTCTCACGAATATCTGCAGATACCCCTTGTGAAATTTTTGCTGCAGCAATGGTATTGACAAGCCCTGCCAAAAGACCAGTTCCAGCAATAATCAGCAGTAATTTGCCCACACGAACAATTTCATCCTTGTCATTGGCCAAGACTGCTGTCAAAACATCCTGCAAATAACTAGGTTGCATCAAGGTCGTTGCTACGACAATTGACGTCAACAAGACCGATGCTAAGGCGTACCATTTATAACGTAAAATGGCTTCTTTAAACATGATTCTTCTCCTTATAGTGTTGAATATTTTCTTTTAATTGATTAGCCACCTGTTTGACCAAATCAAAGTCTTCTTTTTGAATGCCCCAAAAAAGTGAATGGTGCATTTCTTCATGGAAGGCTTTCAGGTGACAGATCTTCCCTTGCCCTTTCTCTGTCAAAACCAATTGCTTGTAGCGTTTGTCAACCTGAGAAGGCAGGACTTGGATAAAGCCATTTTTCTCCATTCGCTTGACCAGATTGCTGGCAACGGATTTGGAAATCTTTAATTCCGCTTCTATATCTTTTACAAAGGTTTCGGTTTCCGACCGTTCCGCAATGAAACGCAATGCCCAGCCCTGTGGACCAGCCAAGTGCTCCACATCGTATTCTTTTGCAATGGTTTCACTGATTTGTTCAATCTGATTGAGCAAGTTCCGAAAATCTGCAATGGTATGTCCCACGATGACTCCTTTCCAATCAATTAATTAGCATGAGAACTATTATAGTTCTCTTAGGAACTATTGTCAAGTTTTGGCTCTGCTATTTTCCAAAAAAATGCAACTATGTTATAATAATAGAAAATACTTACACAGGGGAATCGTATGGAGAAACAAACCATTGCTGTTCTAGGACCAGGGTCTTGGGGAACAGCCCTTGCCCAGGTCCTCAACGATAACGGACATTCTGTTCGTATCTGGGGAAATATTCCAGAGCAAATCGATGAAATCAACAAGCAACACACCAATACCCGCTACTTCAAAGATATCGTCCTAGACGAGAAAATCAAAGGCTACAAGGATTTGGCAGAAACCCTAGACGGTGTGGATGCTGTCCTCTTCGTTGTACCAACCAAAGTAACCCGCTTGGTTGCCAAACAAGTTGCTCAAGCCCTTAAACACAAAGTGGTTGTCATGTACGCTTCTAAAGGTCTGGAGCCTGATAGTCACAAGCGCTTGTCAGAGGTCTTGGAGGAAGAAATTCCTGCAGATCTCCGTTCAGAAATCGTTGTGGTTTCTGGACCAAGCCATGCAGAAGAGACCATCGTTCGTGACTTGACCTTGATTTCTGCAGCTTCAAAAGATTTGGAAACTGCAACCTACGTGCAAAATCTCTTCAGCAACCGCTACTTCCGCCTCTACACTAATAACGATGTGATTGGCGTGGAAACAGCAGGGGCTTTGAAAAACATCATCGCTGTAGGTGCTGGCGCCCTTCACGGTCTGGGATATGGTGACAATGCCAAGGCAGCTATTATCGCTCGCGGTTTGACAGAAATCACACGTCTAGGCGTTGCTATGGGCGCAAATCCCTTGACCTATAGTGGGCTTTCTGGTGTCGGAGACTTGATTGTTACAGGAACCTCAGTTCACTCACGCAACTGGCGGGCTGGTGACTTGCTTGGTAAAGGTGAAAAACTGGAAGATATCGAAGCCAACATGGGCATGGTTATCGAAGGAATTTCTACTACCAAGGCTGCCTATGAATTAGCACAGGAATTGGGCGTTTATATGCCGATTACACAAGCCATTTACAACGTCATTTACCAGGGTGCTAGCATACAAGATGCTATTAAAGAAATCATGTCCGGCGAATTCCGCCACGAAAATGAATGGTCTTAATAAAAAGGAGATTGCATTATGACAAAAAAAGTTAGAAAAGCCGTTATCCCTGCAGCAGGTTTGGGAACACGTTTCTTGCCTGCTACTAAGGCTCTTGCCAAAGAAATGTTACCAATTGTTGATAAACCAACTATTCAATTTATCGTTGAAGAAGCCCTTCGCTCTGGTATCGAAGATATTTTGGTGGTCACTGGTAAATCAAAACGTTCTATCGAAGACCACTTTGATTCAAACTTTGAATTGGAATACAACCTCAAAGAAAAAGGCAAAAATGATTTGTTGAAACTTGTTGATGAGACAACAGGCATTCGACTACACTTCATTCGTCAAAGCCATCCACGTGGACTTGGTGATGCCGTTCTTCAAGCTAAAGCCTTTGTTGGAAATGAACCTTTCGTTGTCATGCTCGGCGATGACCTCATGGACATCACAGATACAAAAGCTGTCCCATTGACCAAGCAACTCATGAACGATTATGAAAAAACACATGCTTCAACCATTGCTGTTATGCCAGTTCCACATGAAGAAGTTTCTGCATACGGTGTTATCGCTCCACAAGGTGAAGGTGTCAACGGTCTCTATAGTGTAGAAACCTTTGTGGAAAAACCAAAACCAGAAGATGCTCCTTCTGACCTTGCTATTATCGGACGCTACTTACTCACTCCTGAAATCTTTGAGATTTTAGAAAACCAAAAACCAGGTGCCGGGAACGAGATTCAATTGACAGATGCCATTGATACTCTGAACAAAACGCAACGCGTGTTTGCTCGTGAATTCAAAGGCAACCGTTACGATGTTGGGGATAAGTTCGGTTTCATGAAAACTTCTATCGACTACGCCCTCCAACACCCTCAAGTAAAAGATGATTTGAAACAATACTTGATCGATCTTGGTAAAAAATTAGATACAAAGAAAAACTAGCAAGCGCTAGTTTTTTTATGTCACATAAAATATACCTAGTAGCAAAGCGATCAAACCCACATAGCCAATGAAACTGAAAAAAATCTGTTTTCCTGTAAAAAGATCCTTTTCCACAAGAGGTGGAAGGAACATCACGACCAAGCAACCTCCAACAGCTCCTCCAATATGTCCTGCCATACTAATGGTTGGATTAAAAAGTCCCAAGACCAAGTTCAATCCCAAAAGGACCATATAGCGTTGACCAAGAACCTGCAGATAAGGGCTGCGACTAAATTTTCTCAAAAGTGCCATAGCTGCAAAAAGACCAAAGAGCGAGGTCGAGGCACCTGCACCAACTACATCTGGTGTAAAAAAGAGAACAAAAAGATTGCCCATTATCCCAGACAAGATATACAGCAGGAAGAAACGCCTTGACCCAAACAGTCCTTCTAATTGATAACCCAAACCAAGCAAGGTAATACTGTTAAAGATAAAATGCTCCAAACCAATGTGGACAAAGATAGGGGAAATCAAGCGCCACAACTGAGTCGGATCATAACGCACTACCTCACCAAACATACCACCAAATTCAAAAATCGTATAGGCAGCCGTCGTCTGTCCGAAGCGAAATACTTGTATCAAAAGAAAAACAAGAGCCGTGATAGCCAACAAGCCATTGGTCACAGGATAGCGCTTATCAAAAAAGTTCTTCAAAAATCAACAACTCCTTTACTGGAATATCAAAAACATCTGGTTCGAAATCATAGATTTGAAAGTCTGCCAAGGTCGATACCGTCTCTCCCTGATAATCTACTAGGTAGCGATCATAAAAACCACCACCGTAGCCCACTCGAAAACCCGCTTGATTCCAAGCTAAACCAGGGACATGGATCAACTTAACCACAGACTTATCCACAGGTTGTGAATAAGTCCCAGGTTCCCAAACTCCAAACCTAGATTTCACCAAATCATCAGGATTATATTCTACAAAATCCATGCGTCCTTGTGAATAGGTCTTAGGGATGAAAATCTGCTTACCATCCTTTTGAGCCTGTTCAATCAGGTAAGAAGTGTCGAACTCATGGGGCATGGAAAGGTAGGTCCCAAGGGACTTTGTGCCTTGATAGGCCTCAGAAGCAAGGAGGCGTTCCGTTAGCTGCTGGCTCCATCTTGCTCGTTGACTACTAGTCAGGTCTTTCAAACTCTGCAGAACTTCTTTCCGTATACTCACTTTATCCACAGAAACTCCTTTCTTTCAGAAAAAGACTGGAAAAACCAGTCTAGTTTGCTTTCATTTTCAAAAAATCACTCAACTTATCCACAGCAAAGGGAAGCACTTCCTCTTTGGGACTGAGGCGTGGGTTGTGAAGGGGATAAGGCGTATCCACACCCAACCAGAACATAACACCTGGAACCTTGTTGAGCAGGTAACCGAAGTCCTCTCCCGTCATGGCAGGTGGACAGTCAATCATCTCCACACCGTCAACCTGTTCAAAATAAGTCATTAGTTCATCTGCCAACTGAGGATTGTTCTCCACAGGCAGATAGCCACTTGGATTGAGCTCGATGTCTAGACCCACTCCAAAGGACAGGGCGATTCCTTCTGCAACTTCACGCACCCGCTTTTGCACCAGAAGACTCATACTCTGGGTCAAAGCCCGAATGGTGCCATGCAAGAAGGCCGTTTCCGCAATGACATTATTGGTCGTGCCCGCGTGCATGGAGCCGAAGGTGACCACCGCTCCCTCAATCGGATCAACGTTACGGCTGACCACCGACTGCACCTGGGTCACAAAGTAGCTTGCTGCCACCAAGGCGTCATTGGCGGTATGGGGAAATGCTGCGTGACCACCTTTTCCTGTAAACCGTATCTTGACTTCACAGGTCCCAGCAAAGAGGGTCGCACGGTTAGTTGCCAGTTGACCGACTTTGAGGTCTGGTCGGACATGGAGCCCATAAAATTCATCTGGTAACCAATCCCCAAATGCTCCTGCTTCATACATGAGCATGCCACCTGCTAGATTTTCCTCCGCAGGCTGAAAGAGGAAGAGAAGATTATTTTTCGGTTGCTGCTCTGCCATTTTCTCCAAAAGCCCCAAGGCAATGGTCATGTGAAAATCATGTCCACAGGCGTGCATACGATCTGGGTGGAGGGACTTGAAGTCCAGGCCCGTCTCCTCCACGATCGGCAGACCGTCAATATCCGCCCGCCAGCCAATCGTTTTCTCTGGAGCAGAGCCTGTCAGATAGACCAAAATCCCTGTCTTCCAAGTGCGGACTTGGGCAAAAGTACAATCTTGAAGTAAACCTTCAATCGTTTCCATAAGAAAGGCGTGGGTCTTGAACTCCTCCATGCCCAGCTCTGGAATCTGGTGGAGGGTCCGGCGTGTCGCGATTAAATCTAGCATAGCTACCTCTTAGAGTGTCCGCAAAGCCTCTTCCAAGGCTGTTTTTTGTTGGGTTTGAGCGTCGATTTCCTTGATAATGCGGGCTGGCACACCTGCTACCACTACGTTTTCAGGAACGTCTTGGGTCACAATAGCACCTGCGGCCACTACAGAGCCACTACCGATTTGCACACCCTCGATGACAACAGCATTGGCACCTACCAAGACGTTGTCACCAACTCGAACTGGCTCAGCAGAAGCCGGCTCAATCACACCCGCAAGGACCGCACCTGCACCGATGTGGCTGTTTTTACCAACGGTCGCCCGTCCGCCCAAAATCGCTCCCATGTCAATCATGGTACCTGGACCGATTTCCGCACCGATGTTAATTACCGCCCCCATCATGATAACGGCATTATCGCCGATGGTCACTTGGTCACGGATAATGGCACCTGGCTCGATACGGGCGTTAATGTTGCGTTTGTCAAGCAAAGGCACAGCTGAATTGCGACCGTCTTGCTCCACCACGTAGTCTACATTTTCAGTCAAGTTTGCCAATAGTGGCTCGACGTCTTTCCAGTCACCGAAGAGGACATTGCCAAGCTTTGTCACCTCAGCAGGAACAGGCCCAGCCAATTCACCTTCAAATGTCACTTTAACAGTGGTCTTCTTCACAGCATTGCCGATAAAAGCAATGATTTCTTGTGCAGTCATTTTTTGTACAGTCATAATGTTTCCAATCTAAAAATAATATTTTTACTATTATATCAAAATTTTCTGAAAATTTGATGATGAAATATAAAAAAATTGAAAATGGGAGTGGAAAAGAACTCGATTAGGTCAAAAAGAGTTCCCCTCACTTCCAAACATTTAGGTTCGGGCTAAAATAGTCCAGTGGACTATTTTACTCCCACCCCCGCACAGCTCAAACTATCTGGGAGACAGTTTGAGGTTTGAGATGAAGCGAACTCTGTTCGCTTCAGTCGTATAGGTCAGATTTGGAGTGTAAAACACGAATTGCTGAGATGTTGACACGAACTCTGAGAAGTGATCCTGGGCTTGATCCCAGCCTCCTAAATACTATAGAACTCTCTATCCTCCTAAAGCAGCCGACATTTGCTCTATCTGCTGTTGCAAACCATCTCTATACTCTTTCAAGAATGTAATAATCTCTGCTCTTCCAACAATTGCAGCATTTCCTAATGGACCATATTGTTTTTTCTGTTGCTCAACAGATTGTGATACCGTATCACGCACAGACTGGTACATAGTGGCATCACCCAATCCATACTGGCTGACCATATTTTCATAGTTCGTAATATATTCATTCACAATGAATTCATACATCTTCATATAGTCGCTATAAGTTTTTATACTTTCAATTGTTGCATCTGAGCTATCTGTCGGATTAAATTCTGAAACTGTAGCAGTACTTTCTGAACTTGTTGGGGTTTCCGTAATTTTAGAGGAAGATTCTACTACCTCATCACTAATATCTACGCTATTTAAGATCTGCTCAAACTCTTGTTTCCTAGTGGAAGAATAGTCATCCTTTGACATATAAATTACATTTAAAATCCCTGTTGGAGTGTCGACTAAAAAGAGTTGACCTTTATATGCTTCGCCATCTATCGTACCTGTCGCATCATAAAGGAAGCTGTCCATCCCATCAATCTTAGCCGAGCTTTCGTTAGCTGGTATCACTTTTCCTGACTGTTCCATCCCCTTCAGATATTGGGAGCGAACAGTTGCATCTTTAACTGATTCCTCTAAGGGCAACCAATATGCCATTGCCAATGATGAATCATCGGGATAAAAATATAAGGTATCACTCGTATCCCCTTCTTTACTCTTCCATGATTCATTTATGCTGATAGCCACTTCTGACAATTGGTAAGTTTTGTATCTTATAGAGCTTGTACTTACCTGTTCTGTCGAAGATTGGCCACCGCTAGAGCTCGTAAGGTTCTTAATCAGACCAATCGCAAACAATCCAACCAACACAATAAACCAAATTCGCTTGTAAAATGGTTTCTTTTGCACATAGACATTCCCATGTTCATCTCTAATTTTCTTCGCCATATAATCCTCCAAAAAATTGTGTACAAGACCATTATATATATATATATATATGCGTTGTCAAGTAGTAAAATAAAAAAAATTAGAAGTTTTACCTCCTAATTTTCATGTATTATTTTAATCTTCAATTTCTTTTCTGGGATTGACAGCTCCAACGATGTAATCTTGCACTAAACCTGTGTCATCCAGCACAATCCCGTGTAGAACTCCGCCGTAAACAGCTCCACCATCAATCCCCATTTTCCCATCTGAACTGGTCCAAATTTGACTAATACGGAGATTGGTCTGATAAAGGTTGTACACAGGGGTATGCCCAAAGACAATCATCTTCCCTGTGGTATTTTCAGCCTCATGGAAAGGGGTACGTAACCAAACCTTATCATGATTGCTGGTTTCGCGCCAGTCTGGTAAGGTCAAGTCCACACCAGCATGGACAAAGATATAGCGTTCAGTCTCTATATGATAAGGACAAGATTTGACAAAATCAATCAGGTCCTCGTACTGTTCCATCACTGCATTGGCATCCACCAATCCATCTACAGGAGCATCCAAGGGCCGACCAAGAAGGGAGTTAATCGTCGTATCGCCACCATTTCGCCGATAGTGGTCATAGCGGTCAACCGGATCACGCAACCAGGCTAGAAACATCCGTTCATGATTGCCAGTCAGACAGATAGCATCTTTTTCCCGGACTAATTGCCAAACCAACTCTAGACAGGCCTTTGAGTTTTCTCCACGGTCAATCAAATCCCCCAGAAAAATCAACTGTTGTCGTTCTTCATCCCATTTCTTTAAAATATCAAGCAGGAGTTCAAACTTACCATGAACATCTCCTACTACAAAAAATTCTTTTTTCATAGAGAATATTCTACCATATTTCTAAAGGAAAGAAAAACTGGGAGTGTGATAGAACTCAAGACATAGAAACATACTAAGATTAGTAGTGAGGAAATCTCCGACGGGAGAGAGTAGTCACTACTTTTTCTTTATGTTAAAGTAGAGGTGTCTTGTTAAGTCGAGAACTCTTTTGACGCTAGACGTCGCATCAAAAACTGGCAAGACACCTGTTTTAGAAAGAATGTTATCAAAGTATGTGGGACGCCAGACGTCGAGTATTGAAAATGACATCACTAAAACAAGGAATCATTCAAGACAAAGAGGTAATATCATGCGTGCAGTTTTTGGGATTGATGTGAGTAAGGCAAGTTCAGAAGTGGCCATTCTAGTCAATGGTGAGAAAGTTCATGGCTATGCCATGTCCAATGACGCCATCGGCTTTGCTCGGCTACTTGGCGATTTGAGAACCGTCCATAAACCAGAAATCATCTTTGAAGCAACAGGTGTCTATTCTCGCCGTCTCCAAACTTTTCTAGAAGATAATGGCTATGCTTATACAAGGCTTAATCCCTTAGAAGCTAAGAAGCAACTGGATAGCTTGCGTGTGAGGAAAACAGATCAAATTGACGCTGAAAAACTGGCTCAATCTCAATTTGTGCTGAATCGTAAACCCACTTATGTCCAAGAAGAAGTCTATCAAGAACTGCGAGATTTAAGTCGCTTCTATCAGAACTTAACTGAGGACATCGTTCGAGCTAAAAACCGTCTGCACAAGGTCTTGCAAGTCACGTTTCCAGAGATAGAGACTGTCTTATCAAAGCCAACTGGGGAACAATACTGGAACTTAGTTACTGCGTTTCCTTACAAGGACTTCGTGCTTGATTTAAGCAAGGACAAACTCTTAGAGAGCATTCGTCAGTCCACCTCAAAACGGATTTCGGACAAGCGTGTGGCGTACTTAGCCGAGAAGCTGATAGCACTAGCTAATCAATCGTATTGTGCCGTCAAGAAAACCTCTCCAATGCTGGAAGAGGTCCGTTACTATACAAAAGAATTGCTTCGGCTTTCTGGACAGAGACAGGCAGTCTTAGATGAAATGGTAGAACTAGCTCAGCCATTACCTGAATATGACATTCTGCTCTCTATTCCTGGAATAGCTGAGACTACTGCAGCAAGTATTATTGGTGAACTGGGAGATATTCGCCGTTTTCAGTCTGCCAATCAAATCAATGCCTTTATCGGTATTGATCTGAGACACTATGAATCTGGCAACTTCCTCGCTAAGGAACACATTACCAAGCGTGGCAATCCCTACGCTAGAAAGATTCTGTTCAAATGTATTCACAATATCGCTTCAGCCAGTCACACCAAGCCTTGCCATATCGCCGACTTTTATGAGAAACGAAAAAGACAATCGCAAACGACTTCTACGAAGCCACACACGATTGCCTCCATACATCGTCTCATTCGGACAATGTATTACCTCATAACGCATAATAAGCTTTACGATTATACTTCTACCCAAAATCGGTAAAACTGTTTATGCAATATTATTGTAACACCTTATCAAAAATTTTCAACATAAGGTGTTCATTTCGTGTACTCTTTTTTACACGAAACTTTAGTCCAAAAGAAAACAATTTCCTTATTTTAACTATTGAACTCAAAATATTTTTCATCAAATACCTTGATAGGCTTGACAAATGGTAGAAAAAGAGTTCGTCCTCACACCCCCGCACAGCTCCAAAGGTTCCTCGAACCTTTGGAGGTTGGAAATAAAGCGAACTTTGTTCGCAACAGTCGTAATGGTCAGATTTGGAGTGTGAAACACGAACTGCTGAGATTTGCTTTGCAAATCCTATCTCCAACCTTAAACAGTCCCCCAGACTGTTTAAGCCAATCAACCACTGCGCTGAGATGCTGACACGAACTCTGATAGGCGGGCTTAAAATTTCATTCTATTACAAACGTGCGTTCAATTCTGCACCGAGTTCTTCAAATCCTGGCTTGCCAAGAAGAGCGAACATATTTTTCTTGTAGGCTTCTACACCTGGTTGGTCAAATGGATTAATCGCATTGAGGTAACCAGAGATAGCAATCGCCAACTCGAAGAAGTAGAAGGTGTAACCAAGTGTGAACTCATCTTGTTGTGGAAGGGTCACAAACATGTTTGGTACGCCACCATCTGTGTGGGCAAGAAGTACACCGTCCGTTGCTTTTTTGTTTACAAAGTCAACATCCTTACCTTGCAAATAGCCAAGACCATCAAGGTCTTCTGCCATGTCAGGAATGAGGATATTTTTTCTTGGTTTGTCAACACGAACTACTGTTTCAAAGATATTGCGGTTTCCTTCTTGGATAAATTGTCCAAGTGAGTGCAAGTCTGTTGAGAAGTTAGCAGATGTTGGGTTGATACCTTTTTGGTCCTTACCTTCTGACTCACCAGCCAATTGTTTCCACCACTCGCTGAAGTATTGGAGTGATGGCTCGTAGTTTGCCAAGATTTCTGTTACATAGCCTTTTCTGTAAAGAATGTTACGCACTGCAGCGTATTGGTATGCTTGGTTTTCAGCAATCTTATCAGATGTAAATGTCGTACGAGCTGAGTTTGCACCTTCCATAAGGGCATCAATGTCTGCACCAGCTGCCGCGATTGGCAAAAGACCAACTGCTGTCAAGACTGAGAAACGACCACCGACATCATCTGGAACAACAAAGGTTTCCCAACCATTTGCGTCCGCTTCAACCTTAACAGCACCTTTTGCCTTGTCAGTTGTTGCATAGATACGCTTGTTAGCTTCTTCTTGACCGTATTTCTTGACAAGCAATTCTTTGAAGACACGGAAAGCAATCGCAGGCTCAGTTGTTGTACCTGATTTTGAAATCACGTTAACTGAGAAATCCTTGTCAGCAACGTAGTCCACCAAGTCAGCAAGGTAGCTTGATGAGATAGAGTTTCCAGCGTAAAGGATTTGTGGAGCTTTGCGCTCTTCACGTGTTTGTAAGTTTACAAAGGCATTGCTCAAGAAATCAATAGCTGCTTTAGCACCAAGGTAAGAACCACCGATACCAATAACTACCAAAACTTCACTTTCATTTTGGATTTTAGCTGCCGCTTCCTTGATACGCGCAAACTCTTCTTTGTCGTAGTTTTCTGGCAAATCCAACCAGCCGATAAAGTCGCTACCAGGACCTGTTCCTTGACGGAGCATTTGGTCTGCAAGGGTAACTTGTGGTTGCATGTATTCTACTTCTTGAGCTCCAACGAATTGGCCCAAGACTTTTGAATAATCAAATGTAATATGTGTCATGTCATTCCTCCATTTATGTACCATAATATGATAACGCTTTATCAGTTTTTTTTCAAGGGATTTGTGAATTTTCATTTATTTTCATGAAATGGTTTGCGTAACTTGTTTATTTTTCACAAACATAGGGTCGTGATAAGGAGTTTTATAGTCTGCTAAAACTTGACCCGACTGTGTCACTGTTATCATATTTGGCAATATTTTTGACAATATATATAGCGGGACCAGACTCATAGCGGGACCAGACTCACATACCAGATTGTCATCACTTCAAAAATAAATTTGCTATTATTCCCTCTCTGAACATAGCGTTGTCTGTACTCTTCTTTTAAAGATGAATGAGGAATGTAAATGTGAAACGGGACAGCACCACGTACAAGCATAACCAACAGCATCCTTACTAGAAAATTCATCGCGACAAGGACAGTCTTCCCCTCCTCATGCAAGGTATAGGCTTTTTCCACGTAGATGTTTTTATAATTCTTGTCTTTAATCGGACGTGGAGTTGATTTTCTTTCTTCTTTGTTTAAATGACGAACACTAGAATTATCATATTTGATATCCGACATCTCTAAGTCGACTATTTGTGAAGATTGCTTGGCAAGTGTCGTTTTCCCCATACCTGGAAAAGCAAATATAAACATAGGCTTTCCTCCTTTTCCTCTGTAGAATAGCAGAGCTAACAAAAAGTTTTCTTAAGAGGAAATCTATTTTACTCCTTTTTCCCTATAAATCAATAAAAAATCCCAAAAATCAGTCCCCAGACGGAGAGAAAAGTACTTGCAAAGGCAGTTGCCCCTATTTCTAAAAACAAGCCAAAGAAAACCCTCTGAAAGCTTGATTTCAAAGGGTTTTTAGACTATACGCAAAAAGAGCACACACCCGACTTCGCTTAGGGCTGCTGGATTCCTCCCCTGACCCGCTTCACGCACGAATGTTGCTCCATTTATTATTATAACACAAATTGATGAAAGTGCAAGTTTAGAGTGTAAACTAGCTATCCGAAGTTGTCCCATACTGAGCTTTCAAGGCCTCTTTCTCAGCCTTTTGCTTCTCTCTTCTTTGTCTGAAAAAGTCTTGCATAATCTTAGCACAAGCCTCTTCCAGAATGCCCGTCTCAACTGCCACACGGTGATTGAGCCGCTCGTCTGTCAAAATATCATAGAGACTGCCTGCCGCACCAAACTTTTGGTTGGTAGCACCGTACACTACCTGAGGAATGCGGGCAAGTCCGATTGCTCCGCTACACATAACACAAGGCTCAATGGTGACAAAGAGGGTCGTATCCAACAAACGCCAGTTGCCTTCTGATCTATTAGCTTCCTGAATAGCCATAACCTCAGCGTGCATGATGGCCTGATTGAGTTCCTCACGCGCATTATGCCCTCTGCCAATAATCTGGCCACCCTTGACAATCACACAACCAATTGGAATTTCATCCTTTTCTAGCGACTTTCTAGCTTCCTGCAATGCTTGAGTCATAAAATACTCTTTTTCTTCATGTGTATAGTTCATAAATCTATTATAGCACAGCCCTGATAACAGTTCAAAATCACTTCTTTATTCTCTGCTATCAAAATCAATCTAACACTACTTCTTCCTTGTCACACATTTCTTTCAAAATTCTGCCCTTCTATTAACTTAAAAATATAAAAATACCTCCTCAGTCGAGAAGGTAGGGGGAGCAATATTGATATTTACAGATATTAATATACTATCTGTTGTCGATATTGTCAAGAAAATTTTTAAAAAAATGTCAAAAACAGCCTCGAAAGGCTGTCTCTGACATTTTCTATTACAATTCGCCAACTAATTTCACAACATTTTCTACTGTGAAGCCGTAGTTGTCAATAACTGTTTGGGCTGGAGCTGAGGCACCGAATGTGTCGATACCAAGGACTTTACCGTCCAGACCGACATACTTGTACCAGCTTTGAGTTGCACCCATTTCAATTGCCAAACGACGACGGATAGCATTTGGTAGGATTTCTTCCTTGTAGGCAGCATCTTGTGCATCGAAGAGTTCAGTTGATGGCACAGAAACCACACGAACCTTAGTGCCTGCTGCTTCTAGTTCTTTGGCAGTTTTAACAGCCAAGTTGACTTCTGAACCAGATGCAAGAAGGATCGTATCAAAGCCTGCTGCCTCATAGACAACATAAGCCCCTTTTGCAACCTTGTCAAAGTCGGTTCCTTCTTCAACTGTCAAGTTTTGACGAGTGAGGACAAGAGCTGATGGAGTTGATTTGCTGGTCAATGACAGGTACCAAGCTGCCTGTGTTTCACGCGCATCTGCTGGACGGAAGACATTGAGGTTTGGCATAGCACGAAGTCCTGCCAAGTGCTCGATTGGTTCGTGAGTTGGTCCATCTTCACCAACTGCGATAGAGTCATGAGTGAAGACATAAGTCACAGGAAGTCCTTGAAGAGCTGACAAACGAACTGCTGCCTTCACATAGTCTGAGAAGACAAAGAAGGTACCACCATAGACACGAAGTCCACCGTGGGCTGCCATACCATTCAAGATAGTTCCCATGGCAAATTCACGCACACCAAACTGGATATTGCGGTTGAGTGGGTTTGCTGCATCCTGCAAACCATCTTCCTTGATATAGGTCATGTTTGAGTGAGCCAAGTCAGCTGAACCACCTAAGAAAGTTGGCAAGACCTTAACTGCTGCGTTGAGGGCATCTTGTGATGAGTTACGAGTTGCTTGTGAGAAGCCATTTTCATAAACAGGGAAGTCTTCTGGCTTGATTTCGACTACATCACGACCTTCCAAGATAGCTGTTACTTCAGCTGCTAATTCTGGATGAGCTACTTTGTAGTCTTCGACCAATTTCACCCATGCATCGTAGGCAGCAGCACCGCGGTCTGCTACATTTGCTTTGAAGTCCGCATAGACTTCTGCTGGAATTTCAAATGGTGCGTAGTTCCAGTCAAGTGCTTTGCGAGTTGCTTCTGCTTCCTCTGGTCCAAGCGGCGCACCATGGACGGCATTTGTACCTTGTTTGTTTGGCGAACCATGACCGATAACAGTCTTGATTTCGATAAGAGATGGCTTGCCTGCTGCCTTAGCTTTTTCAATAGCAGCAAAGATTGCATCCACATCTGTACCGTCTGTTACGAGGTCTGTATGCCAGCCATAAGCATTGTAGCGTGCGCGCACATCTTCTGTGAAGGAATCTTTTGTTTCACCATCCAAGTTAATGTCGTTTGAATCGTAAAGAACGATGAGTTTTTCTAATTTTTGAAGACCAGCGTAAGAAGCCGCCTCTGCAGAAACACCCTCCATCAAGTCGCCATCACCACAGATTACATATGTATAGTGGTCAAAAATTAGGAAACCATCGCGGTTGTACTTAGCCGCAAGAAAACGTTCAGCTTGAGCAAAACCTGTTGCCGTTGAAATCCCTTGACCAAGAGGACCTGTTGTCGCATCCACACCTGCTGTGTGACCGAATTCTGGGTGACCTGGTGTTTTTGAGCCCCACTGACGGAAGTTCTTGATTTCGTCCATGCTGACTTCTTCAAAACCTGAAAGGTGAAGAAGTCCGTAAAGCAACATAGAGCCGTGTCCTGCTGACAAGATAAAGCGGTCGCGGTTGATCCAGTTTGGTTGAGCAGGGTTGATACGGAGTTCTTTAGTGAACAAGCTATAGGCCATTGGTGCCGCACCCATGACAACACCTGGGTGGCCAGATTTTGATTTTTCAATGGCGTCAATACCAAGGAAACGAATTGCGTTTACTGAAAGTTGTGACATGTTTTTCTCCTTTTAAAAAGTCATGGCTTCATTATACCATAAAGCGTTTTCTATGTCTGTTTCAAAAGGCAGGACTTTCGTCCCGCCCCTCTTGTCTTCTTATAGCAAGGCCTTGAATTGAATGTTCGAATCTTCCAAGAAGCAATCGTCAAAGCCACGTGGGTGATGGTATTCAATGCGGTCTTTGTCAAGTGGATAGGTGTACTTGCCACCAACTTCCCAGATGAATGGATGGAAATCATATTGCAAGCGTTCCTTACGCATTTTCCAGAGCTGCAAGATTTCATCTGTTGACGCCATGAAGTTAGACCAGATGTCATAGTGAACAGGGATAATAACCTTAGCACGCAAGTTTTCTGCCATACGAAGAAGGTCGATTGAGGTCATCTTGTCTTGGATACCGATTGGGTTGTCACCGTAGTTGTTGATAGCAACGTCGATGTTGAAGTCACGACCGTGTTTTGCAAAGTAGTTTGAGAAGTGAGAGTCTGCACCGTGGTAGATGGTTCCACCTGGTGTTTCAAAGACATAGTTGACTGCCTTACGAGCCATGAGTTCATCTGTCACAGGAAGTCCTGCTAATTTACCACCATTTTCGTCATAACCTTCAATCGGAAGTGTCACCAAGCAAGTACGGTCGAAGGACTCAACTGCGTGGACCTTGATGTCTTTGAATTCAAAGCTATCACCTGGTGCGATACGGATGATACGGTCAGCTGGAACGCCCCATTTTTCCCAGATGTCGCCACTTTCAACCGGTCCGACAAATTTGACATGGTCCAATTTAGGATTGTTGATGATGGCAGCGGCTGTGCTGATGTCCATGTGGTCACTGTGGACGTGCGATACTAGATAGTAGTCCAATTCATTGATGGCAAATGGATCGATAACCATTGGCTGCACACGCAAGTTTGGTTGCAATTTGCGAACACCTGCCATGTTAGCCATCTGGTGTCCCCAAACCATATCTTTCACTTTTTTAGTGGATTTTCCACGTGATGACCAGAGGTCCATGACCACGTTAGCTCCACCAGGTGTCTTAATCCAAACACCACAGTTACCCAGCCACCACATAGCAAAGTTGCCTTCTGGCACTACTTCTTCTTCAATTTCTTCATTGAGCCAAGTTCCCCACTCTGGGAAGGTTGAAAGAATCCATGATTCTCTTGTAATATCTTGAACTTTAGCCATTTTTCATTCCTCCTATAAGGCTGATTGTGTTTCTATGCTTCTAGTATATGCGCAAAAGGTCACAAAAAAAAGACCAAATGAAACACAGGCTTGTGTTCACATTTGGACTTTTGCACGTAGATGGCTAATACAAATCTGTTTCCAGATCGGAACTAGCTAAGCTTGCCAATAATTCATTGGCAATCAGATTTTGCAAACGCTGTTTCAATTCCAGGGCTTCCTGGCCATTTTCAACATATGACGCTAGGAGTTTGTCCAATTCTATGGCAAAACCTTTTTGACTGTCTGTCAGATTGCGGTATTTGGCAAAATGAATCAAACGCAAGACATCATCAAAATCCAGAATCGGATGGACTTGTATCACCGGCAAATCCGTATCCGTCACTTCATTGGTCGAAATCAAGAAGTCCACCTCCAACAGGTCTTCCACACTCTTAAATTGCTCTGTTGTAAAGACGGCAGAGATGGTTTTTTCAGGTAGGTGGTGCTGGCATTGTTTCATCAACAATTTCTGCACAGAAACTCCCTCATCACAGATAAGAAAGACAGTCGGACTGGTCAGCTTTCGACTACTGCTTCGACGAAGGGCTCCACCCAAATGCACCGTCAGATAGGCAATGTCCTCATCTGTCAACTGGATTTGCCAGGCCTCTTCCAAGATATGGCTAGAAGATTTTGTCAATCGAAAGAGGGTATCATACTTGTAGCGAATTTGATCGACCAAAGGATTGCGCGATAAAATCCCGTAGGTTTTTCGAAACAGCATGGCCTTGCAGTGAGCCAGCAAATCATGGGCTAGCTCCTCTTTTTTCTCCAATTCAAAATCTGAATGCAACTCAAAATGACGGATAAAGGCATCGACCACCTTCTTCAAATCCGCAAAATCCTGACTAGTAACATGGGCATCCCGGTCCTTGCGATAAGACAAGAGCAAGACAGCAATCAGCGACACCTCTATCTCGTCCAAATCAGGACCAAACTGCTCATCTAGGGATTGACTGATATTTTGGGCAACCCTGTACTCAATCCGTTCATAGACCAAGGCGAATCCTCGGACAATCGCATCCTTCTCCTCTTGCTCCAAACTCATATTGCGATAAGTTAGCAACATATAAGGAAGAATCTTAAGCATCAGTTCAATTTCAGATCGATTGATTTTCTTACCAAGATCTTTTTCAATACCATATACCTGGTGGAACAAAAACTGGGCCAAATCTTTTGAAAAAAGGGACTGGCAACCACTGAAAAGACTAACCTTGTCTTCCAAAATGCTGACAAAACTCTTGCTCGCTTCTGTGAACAAACTATAGAGTAGAGAGTGGATATACTGGATTTTTGTCAAGGGATGACAGGCCAGATTGTACCCTTGTGACTTAGAAACATAGAGGGTCATCTGATACTGTTCCTTACTCAATCGACTACGGATTTCATTTAGATCATTGAGAACGGTATTTCGCGAAACCTCTGTCAGATCCATCAATTTTTCCAAGGTAATTCGTTCGTGTGCAATGCAGATATAAAGGAGCATCAACTGCATCCGCTCATCCATATTCATAATATAGCTATAGGAATCAATGGAATCTAAGAGTTGACGACAGGCTTGCTTTTGCTCTTCGGACAAACGGATTCCGATCCGAGGTAGACTTTCGATTGGCTCAACATGGTCTGGAAAGGCAGCATTGATTTTTTCTAAATGATAATAGATTTTTCTACGCGATTGTTGCAATTCCTTGGAAATAGCCATAATGGTTTCTGGCTCTTGGATACCAATCAAATGACGCAATAAGGCACAACTACTTTTATCTAGTAACACCGTTTCTCCCTCCTCTCTTACTATTTTAACATATTTATAACACAAATTCTAACAATAATATAAATAGGTATTGTTTTTCCAGTCAATAGATACTCTTGATAATCTCCACCCGTGTAATCAAATCTCCATGCATATTGTCAATCCGTAGTGCTACATTTTTCAGATAGACGCAGGCACCGATGGCGATCGTTTTTTCTTCTTCATTGAGTTTGCGGGTCACAAATTCACGCAGGGTTTCACTGCCTTCACTAGGAATTTTTACCCGTGCAATGATGTTGGCAACCTTAACCTTCTGGCTGGCCCGCATGATGATATTATTAGAGTCATCAAACTGGGTAAAGAGGTATTTTCTTACTGCAAATAAGATGGCAACCGACGCAATACCAATCAGGTAATCCATACTAGACCCATGTTCCACAATCAGTTGACGGGCAATGGCAACCAAGAGCACCTCGATGACAGTACTAGGCGATTGTTTGCAAAGCATTTTGATGAATTCGACCCCGACTGCCAAAGTCATAGCCTTGCTTAAAAAACTCTGGATAAAGGCATCTGCCTGTATCTCACCTGTGAAGGACTGAAGGAGGTCAGCTAGTAGCAAACCAGACAAGGCAAGAAGGGCAAGCCCTAAAATGGCAGACAAGATCAACTCAAGATAGTAGGCAATCTCTGTCAGACTGTCTTGTAAAAACTTTCTCATGTCCTCTCCTTTCAAAAAAAGAAGAATGAGGAGAGCTCTTTTCTCATTCTTCTAATCGTTTTTGGCTAGAAACAAAGCTTAATGTTCATCACCTTTTTGTCCGTAGTAGGCATTTGGACCGTGCTTACGGAGATAGTGCTTGTCCATGATGTAGCTTGGTGCTGGTTCCACCCGTGGATTGATTTGCTCTGTGTAGCGGTTCATCCGAGCCACTTCTTCTAGGACAACACTGTGGTAAACTGCCTGAGCAGGATCCTTGCCCCAAGTAAACGGACCGTGATTGCGGACAACAATCCCTGGTACAGCAACTGGGTCAATGCCTCGACGTTTAAATTCCTCGATGATAACTGAACCTGTTTCTTTTTCATAGGCAGAATTCACTTCTTCGGCCGTCAAAGAACGGGCACATGGTACCGGACCGTAGAAATAGTCTGCGTGCGTTGTTCCATAAAATGGAATGTCACGACCAGCCTGAGCCCAACCAACTGCCTCTGTCGAATGCGTATGGACAACAGCGTGTACATTTGGCCAAGCCTTGTAGAGGGCAACGTGGGTCGCCAAATCAGATGATGGGTTGAGATCACCTTCTACCACATTTCCATCCAAGTCCGTCACCACCATGTTTTCTGGTGACAATTTTTCATAGTCCACACCAGAAGGCTTGATAACAATGCGACCAAGTTCACGGCAGACTTCTGATACGTTGCCCCAGGTAAACTTGACAAGTCCATGATCAGGTAGGGCGATATTGGCTTCATAGACCCGCTGACGCATTTCCTGTAAATCTTTTGGCATTAGTTCAACCCCGCTTTCTCAATCAATGGATAGAGGAAAGCCTGTGCCTCCTTGATAGCTGCACGTGTTTCCTCAACCGTTTCACAATTTTCTGACCACATTTCAATCAAGAATGGACCTTGGTAGTTGGTCTTTTTCAAGACTGCAAACATATTGTCCCAGTCCACACAGCCCTGACCGAATGGGACATCACGGAATTGACCCTTGGAGTTCTCGGTTACCGCATAGGTATCTTTGAGGTGAAGAGCTGCAATGGAGCGGTGTCCCAGATAAAATTCGCTGCAAATGTCATTGTGCCAAGCAGAGACATTGCCCGTATCTGGGTAGACAAAGAGATAAGGCGAGTCGATTTCTTTTTCAACGGCTAGGTATTTTTCAATGGAGTTGATAAATGGATCATCCATAATCTCAATAGCCAACATGACCTGAGCCTGTTCTGCCCAGTCGCAAGCCTTGCGGAGATTCTTGATGAAACGTTCTCTAGTTTCAGGTGATTTTTCCTCATAGTAAACATCGTAACCAGCCAACTGGATGACACGGACACCCAAGTCCTGAGCCAGTTCGATACACTGTTTCATGGTTTCTAGCGACTTAGCTTCAAGAGCAGGGTCATTAGAACCAAGCGGATAACGACGATGGCCTGAGAAACAGATAGTCGGAATGCGGACACCTGTTTCATAGATGGCCTTGACCAAATCCAAACGCTCTTCCTTGGTCCATTCCAAACGAGCCAAACGAGCGTCGCTCTCATCCACCGACATCTCCACAAAGTCGAAACCTAATTCTTTGGCAAACTCCAAACGCTCTTTCCATGTGAAATGCTTGGGCGTTGCCTTTTCATATATTCCGATTGGTCGTGCCATAGGCCTTACCCCCAGATACGACGGATTTCGTCTTTGAATTCACGCGCTGCAGCTACTGGATCTGCTGCTTCTGTAATACCGCGACCTGCGATAAAGGTAAAGACATCTACACCCTCGAAGAGTTTGAGGGTATCCACATCCAAACCACCTGTTACAGAAACACGGAAGCCCATATCAACCAATTTTTTCACTTTATTGAAGTCTTTTTCACCCCAGGTTTCGCCAGCAAGAAGGGCATCACGAGATTGGTGATAAATCGCTTGAGAAATACCTGCGTCCAACCAAAGTTGAGCCTGTTCATAAGTCCAGTCACCGTAAAGTTCGATTTGGATCTCACCCTTGTCACCACGCACTTCCTTGATAGCCTTCAAAGCCGCTTCCATAGTTGGAATGGTCGCAGAACAAATACAAGTCATCCAGTCCGCACCACGAACAGCATTGTTTTTGGCAACCGTACCACCCGCATCCGCACACTTGGTATCTGCAACGATAATCTTGTCTGGGAAAAGGCTGCGAAGCACTTCCACCAATTCGCTACCAACTTGGAGCAAGCAAACCGTACCTGCTTCAATCACGTCAACTTCATGACCAACAGACACAGCAGCCTTAATCGCTCCTTGCAAGTCTGAATGATCCAATGCAACCTGTAAATTTGGGATATGTTTCATGTTTTTCCTCCTAACTTTCTAAATCTAAACCTTCTAGGTAAGGACTGTTTTTAGACTCTTCAACCATTGCCAATACTTCTTCTGGAGTTTTGCAGGCAATCAAACGCTCGATTGAATTTTCCAATTCGAAGAGGGCGATAATCTGCGGAATAGCTACTGAAGTATGGATTTTTGGATCTGTCGCAGCCAAGGTCAATAGGACAGAAACCTCTTTACCATCTGAAAAGGCTACTGGTTTTGTCAGGGTAATCAAGGCAAAGGAATCTTTCAAAACACCGACACCAGCCTGGGCATGAGGCATAGCCATACCTGGCATGAGCACATAGTAAGGACCGTATTCTTCGGTTGAAGCGATGATGGCATCGTAATATTCTTCCGTTGCGGTGCCACTTTCAATCAAGGGCTCAACAGCCTTGTGAACAGCTTCCTGCCAGGTTTCCGCTGTCAATCCCAAGCGAATGGAATTATTTTCCGTAAATGATTTTTGTAAATTCATAGTTTTTCCCTTCTACACGCTATATGAAAGGGGGAGGGAGACTCCCTACCCCTAACGGCTATTTATAGCACTGCTTGTAATTTTGTTTTGATTTCGTTATCGTCCATGAGGTTGTCAAGACCAACCAAATGACCTTTCGTGCGACCTTCCAACTCAGCAATCAAGTGATTTGAAGCAACTACGATATCATATCCTGCCGCCAAACCTTTTGCTTCACCTACTGAGCAAGAAGCTGATTGGAAATCTGTTACACCAAGTTGACGAAGGGCATTTTCAACCTTCATCTTAATAACCATGGATGAACCCATGCCGTTACCACAAGCAGTTAATACTTTAACCATCTTATTTTCTCCTTGTTTTTTATAAAATATATTTTGTTGTTTTTGTTAATGAACCAAGTAATAAATGAGGACTTATACTGTTGATGTTCGAAGAATATTAGTCTGCTTGTGCCTCGCCACGATAGTACGCTTCCTTATCTTTTGCTTTCGCAAATTGAAGTTGTGGGATAGCCAACAAGAAGAGGCAGACAAGAACATAACCAGCAACACCGAGGTATTTGAAGGCATAGCCGAATGGCAACCATGGGATTTCGAAGTCGATGTTTCCGTGGTAACCACCGCTCAATTCAAGCAAGCCGACGCAGACTGCACCAAGGGCAACTTGAAGGACACCTGAGATGAAGGAAAGGATGGCTGCCGCTTTCCAACCACCACGTTTGTCAGCGTACACTGCGATAGCTGCGTTATCGAAGAATACAGGTACGAAACCAGTGATGATGAGGATTGGACTCTTGAAAACAATCAAGAGAACGATTGTAATCAACTGACCGATTAAACCGAAAGCAAAACCTGAAAGAACTGCGTTAGATGAACCAAAGCCGTAAGAAGCTGCAACGTCCACCGCTGGGAATGAACCTGGAAGCAGTTTGCTTGAGATACCTTGGAAGGCATTTGTCAATTCTGCTACGAACATGCGGACACCTTGCATCAAAATGAAAAGATATACTGAGAAGGTGAAGGCTGTTTGTACAACGTACATGAAGAATGCTTGTTTAGCTGGGTTGTATGGAGTGCCAGAAGTGATCACTTCTGGGTTTGCCATGATTTCTGGACCCAAGATGAACAAGATGACACCGAAGAAGACCAACATCAAGGTTGCAGATGCAACTACTGTATCGTGGAAGATGTTGAGGAAGCTAGGCAATTTCAAGTTGTCCAAGTTTTCTTCTTTTTTACCAAGTTTTGGAGCAATCTTATCTACAAACCAGATTGCAAATTGTTGTTGGTGACCGATGGCAAATCCACCACCACCTGTCAAGCGTTGAGTAGCTTCAACAGTCATGTTTGAGCTGACTGCCCAGTAGATACCACAGATGATACCGATAGCTGCCGTACCGAATTGATTGCGAAGAGCCGGGATAAGGAAGAGCACCATCAATGAGACTGTTGCCGCTTGTTGTACCATGATGTGTCCAGTGATGAACAGAGTACGTACTTTGGTAACCTTACGTAGTGCCACCAAGAGGATGTTGACACCGAAACCAATCAAGAGAGCTGTTGTAGCTGCCGATACGAAATCAGGAAACTCTTCAGCAATTTTTCCGTTTGCTGCCGCAAGACCGAAGTAAGGGTCAATAACTGCCGCATCGATTTGGAACTTGTGGTTCAAGGCTGCCAAGATTGGACGGAAGGTTGTTACCAAGCCTCCAGCAGCTACGTTCAAAATCATGTAGCCAACCGTCGCTTTGATAAACCCTGCAAAAACATCATGAGGCTTTTTCTTTAAGAGGGCATAGCCCACCAATACCAAAAGACCTACGAAGAAGGCTGGATTCTGCAGGATATTCTGTGAGAACCAGTTTAATGGGGTTTGAAGGAAATCCATTTTTCATTCTCCTTTTTTGAAATGATTTTTATGGTTTTATTATAAGTTATGTAAGCGGAAACAAAAAGACCAAATAAAGCACAGGCTTGTGTTCACTCTTGGACTATTTACCAAAGTTTCTATTGACTACTTCTAAATCGTAAAATTTAAAAGACGATTTGGTTTCTGCCCACAAAATAAAAAAGAGGTCAAGAACCATAGGGTCCCTAACCTCTTGGGAGGAAAGCATACTATTCTTCTGATTTTTTAGTTCTTCCTTGCGCAGCAACTGTCAAACCAAGTCCAGCAAGTCCGAGACCTAGAAGTGCCAAATCGCTTTGTCGGTCACCCGTAATCGGCAGACTCGCCTTGCTTGCACCACTTGTCGCTTGTCTAGATGCTTGAGCAGTAGTAGAAAGACTTGGTTTTTCAGCCTCTTTCTTAGCCTCCATACTGCCTTTCACAACAATACGTGTTTCGCTATCAACAACTGTTTCTGATAACAAGTTAGTAGCGACCACCTTGCCATCAACTAAGACATCTTGATAATTCACAACTTTCTTGCCTGCCTTACCTTCTTGTAGGACATAGGATTGACCTTTTGCAAGAGTTTCATCATAGCGAACTTCCTCTGCAATCGGAAGGACAGATTCTTCTGTACGTTCTTTCGTAGTAAAGTCTAGGATTGGTTTTTCTTCAGCAGTAGGCGCTGTATCTGGAACTTCTGCAATGATGTCAGACAAGCGAATCACCGTTGCAGTCAATGGCGCAAGTACAACTGCATCATCTGTCAATGTCACACCTACCAAATCAGTCAGCGCTGCTATTCCAGCCCGCTTACCATCGACCAGCACTTGACCCTTAAGCAATTCTTTGTAACTATCAGAAAGAACAAAGCTGCGCTCCTTACTGTCGGCGTTAACAAAGACAGCATATCGATCACCGTTGCTTGCAATGGTTTGATAGGCAATGACCACATCATTTTTGGCAATGCCATTTTGACCTGGAATTGAAATCAAGCTAACCATTTGATCGACTTGGTCTTTTGTTCCCAAACGGAAAGCATCTGTAGATTTGCGCAAGGCAATCAATCCTTTTGTAAAGGCCTGAGTACGGGTATTCTCTGGATAGAGCGCCTCATCTGTCGCTTTGGTCCAGTCAAATTTGTTAACCGCATCAGATGAATCGTAAGAATCATGAATGTAGTATGGATAGTCAAATGGTGTACCATCAGCATTGGTCAACAAATGAGCTTTGTTTGGTACCTTGTCCTCTGTAACTGGCTCCTTGTAATCGGGATGGCGGAACTGTTTGGTCCGTCCATACTCCTGACCAGAATGGATAAACGGTGTCCCTTGAGCAGTCAAGACTAGCAAATTACCCAAACGTTGACGTTGGTGAATTTCAGTGTAATTTTCAGCGATTGATGGATCCTTCTTGATGGACTGAGCGATAATATCAAAGAGCGTTAAGTTATCATGCGCAGCAATATATTGGATCACATCACCCGGATCATCTGCCAAGAAGTTGCCTGGTTGTGCCTTGATGTTATTGAAGACAGACTCAACACTCTTAGCACCGCCTGTGATAAAGGCTGGCTGACCTTCGTTTGGATAACCAGATTTAAGTGTGTTGCGAATCTCATCTGAGAATACCGCAACCGTATCTGTTGAACTCATCCAGTCTTGGTCCGCTGGCTGAACAGGCTGATTGGCGTCGCCTGTAAAGGTTCTCCATCCTTCACCAAGCATAATGATGTTTGGATTGAGTTTTTGAGCCTCAGTAAAGGCCAGCTCAATTGCTTCGGCATCATGGTCCCCCATCATATCGAAGCGGAAACCATCTACCTTAAACTCGTCCACAAGATACTTGATGGAATCAACTAAGACACGGCGGCTCATGTAGTGAGTGGTTCCCAGACGACCACCACCAAAGCTTGATTTAGCCGTACCATCTGCCTCCATGAAGTGATAATAGTTTGGCTCTAAGTCTTCAAATAAGAAGGTCTTAGAAGTGTGGTTGTAGACCACATCCAAAATCACACCCATGCCTTGTTTGTGGATTTCATTGACCAGTTTTTTGAATTCCTCGATGCGTTTCATTGGATCGGTCGGATCTGTAGAATACATACCTGTAAAGGCAAAGTAGCTCTGTGGATCATAACCCCAGTTGTAGTTGCTGTTGCTAGAAGCATACTCACTCATCCGCTCTGCATTTTTCAATTCATTGACAAAATAGTAGCTCATAACTGGGAGCAGCTGAATATGGGTCACACCTAGGTCTTTGAGGTAGCTGAGACGCTCTGCAAAGGCCACAAAGGTACCGAACTGAGCTGTCAATTCATCGGAAATAGAAGGATCTGATGTGAAGTCACGGACATGAGCCTCATAGATAATAGCATCTTCACGCTGATTGAAGTTAGGAATTGTGGCATAGTTCAAATCACTTGGACCAACTTCTGCTGGGTCCACAATCGCAGCTTTTGCAATCCGATAAGATGGATCTGTATCTGCCAAATCACTATTCCACTCCGCTAAAGACTTAGCATATGGGTCTAAAACAAGAACAGATTGATCCCCACGAGTGATTTCATAATGGTAGTAGTAACCACGATAGTCAGCGATACCAAGACCTGATTGACTGTTCAATTCGAGGTCCCATTGTCCCTTATCGCCCTTGGTCATGGCTAATTTACCGACCACCTTAGATTGGTCATCCTTATCGTAAAGAACGACTGCCACACTGTCTGCACTTGGAGACCAGAGAGTCATATCAACGACACTACCAGCCTGACTCACACGTGCACCCAGCTCTCCATCATAAGCATATAACTCATCCTTCAACTGCCAGCTCATAGTTGTTGTGAAGCTATCATTGCCATATTTGAGGGTATAGCCCGCATTTTCTTGGTTGAAATCCCCGAGGACTCGCACCTTGTTGCTGGTAATGTCCAAGACAAGGTCCGTTACTGCAACTGTCTGACCATTCTTATCTGTTACAGACAATTTCTCCAAGATGCTATCCTTATCCGCACCTTCCAATGTTGTAAAGGCTGCTTCTAAGGCTGTTAGGCTAACGTGAGAAACGCCTGTCACACGGACATTATTGACAAAATAAGGGTTGGTGTAAATAGTCGCATCATCATCTTTGAGGAAGATTTGTGTCTGATTTTTCAAATCTTTAAAGCTATAATCTTTCTGTTGAATCTTCACATCGTCTCCTGACTTGCTTTCATCCAATAGCAAGAAGCCAATGGTACTTGGTAAATCTGTTAATTTAACATCAGTATAGGCACCGTACTTGCCTTGGTTTTCAAAATCAATACCATTTGGCCAGTCACCCAAGGTAAGGTCAGTCACATCACCCCAAATCCAGAGACCTTTTTGATCATAATTGCCATCGGTACGGAAGTAATTGATACGGATGTAGCCTTCTTTAAGCGGTTGATAGAGGCTGAGTTGATAATTCTCATCAAACCAAGCTTCATTCATCTTGGTGCTAATCCGTTCAATGGTCTTGTCACCTGTGATGTTATCACCAGAAGTGTTATTGATCAACAGGCTAATCTTGCTGGCTGTTTCATCTTTCATCTTGATGTCCAGATAATAGCCATAGTCATCCTGCTTAGCAGTACTGAAATTGGTTGCACCTGTTGGCCAAGCACCAAGATCTGACGATGGTTTTTCCACATCATCCCATGTCCATAAACCTAAGCTAGATAAATTATCAGATGGTAGAGTTTTAAAGTGAACACGGAAGTAGCCTGCTTCAATTGGCTCTTCAGTTGCTTCTTGCACACTTGCATTGACGATGTCACCTACTTCTGTCTGAAGGAGCATGGTGCCACCTTGACCAATTGTTGGCAGTTCGACTTGAACAACCCATTTACCGTCTTTCTCGACAGCTTGATAAGATTTTCCTGTGTAGGCATCTGTGACCACTACATCTTTACCAGATACTTCAAGCGCCATTTCCTTGTTCTCGGTATTGGTTGAGAAGACAAGATAGGCAGCTTGATCTTGGTAACTGCGTTTGCTGATAAGCCAACCTTGGCTATCATTTCCAGCAAGTGTGCTTGTATCACCACGTGAGAGCAATGTTGAATTGGCATTGCGGAAAGCCAATAATTTCTGATAGTGGTCTGTGATGTCGCTAGTCTCTACCTTGCTCCAATCGAAATCGTACCGGTTGTCATAAACTGGCCAGTTGTTTTGTCCAGATTGACCCACTTCTTCACCGTAGTAGATGACTGGCTGGCCTTTAGCAGTAATCAAAAGACTGGCAGCCAATTTCAGTTTGTCCAGATTTCCTTCTTTTTCTGCGCCACCGAGACTGTAGAGGAAACCATCTTCGTCATGACTGCCCAAGAATTGACCCAGAGAAGCTGCACTAGTCAGAACCTTGCTACGTTCTTCCAGCTCTTTTCCAGCTGCTTTTAGTTGACCATTGACCAGATATTTGGCAATATCCTTGAAGCCAAAGTCCAACAAGCTGTCCATAGTACCAATACCCAAGTCACCCTTGGTATCCTTATAATTCGCTCCCCAAGTTTCCCCAATCAAGTGGAAGTCAGGATCTCTATCCACCAATTCATTTTTGAAATGTTGCCATGTGGTATCATCAACGTGTTTGACGGTATCGACACGGAAAGCATAGATAGAGTTGCCCTTGGCAGTTGTTGAGCGTTCCAACCAAGATGCCTGCCAAGCAACCAATTGATTGCGAACCGCAGCCTCTTCTGTCTTGAAGTCTGGTAATCCAGATAATGCGCCTAATTGGTCATCTCCCTGCTTGTCTTCTTCCTTAGTCCGTACCATACCTGCAAAGGTTTCTTCTGTACCATAGCCAGCATGGTTCAGCACCACGTCAACAATAATATTAATGCCTTTTTCGGCTGCGGCATCAATCAATTCGTGGAAGTCGGCTAAACTTCCCAAATGCGGATTGAGTTTCTCAAAATTGGATGCCCAATAACCATGGTAAGCATAGTACTCTCCATCTTTTACGCTACCAACATTCTGTGGAATATTTTCCACAATCGGAGTCAACCAGATAGAGTCCACACCCAATTCTTTCAAGTAGTCCAGCTTGGCTGTCACTCCTTTGAAGTCACCGCCCTGGTAAAGACCGCGTGGGTTGGAGGCTGTTCCTTCCACTAGCTTGTCATTGCTGGTGTCTCCATTATAGAAACGGTCTGTCATCATAAAGTAGATGACTTGCTCGTCCCAGTCTTTTTCACCATCTGCCTTGATACGCTCTGTAATGGTCACATCTAGGCTGGTTTCGTAGTAACCGTTGTCCTTGTCATAGACCTTTACAGGAAGACTATATGTACCTGGCGCTGTGCTAGATGTCGCTTTAATGGTCACACGATTGAGCTCAGTAGAGATTGGCACAAGGCCTCCACCGATGGCACTTGTATCGACTTCCATTTTGACAATCTCAGCATTTTCAGGATTGGTGACAGTTACAGATACCAAGCCGCTTTCATTGTAGTTGAATGGTGTTTTCAAACTTGCCTCAAGGGTCACATTTTTTGTACCCGGAGTAGCTTTACTTGTATCAAGTTCTACTTTCTCTTCGATAAAATATGGATTGGTATAGACTTTGTCGTCGTCATTGCGAAGGAAAATTTGGCTATGCCGTTTACGATCTGCAAAGGCTAAATCAATTGTTTTATTGCCTGCCAAATCTGGATTATTCTGATTGATTAGCAGAAATCCAAGCTTAGAATCTAAACTATTCGAGAGGGGAATGTCAACATAAGCGCCATATTTGCCAAGTTTAAAGTCAACGGCACCTGTTGGCCAGTCGCTACTTGCTTCAGTCGTATCGCCCCAAGTCCAAACGCCCCAACCTTCATAATTGTTGTCTTCACGGGTGTAGTTGATACGGAGGACATTTTCATCTTTGAGCGGCTCATAGCTAGACACGCTATAATCACTAGCAATCCAAGCCTCATTTTGTTCCGGAACAAGAAGCTCCACTTTTTGGTCCGATTCTGTTATTTTTTCCCCATTCTTGAGAACCAGATAGCCAATCGTTCCTGGTGTCTCAGATTTTTTAATATCAACGTAATGGCCGTAGTGATCTACCTGACTGCTTGAAAAATTCGCTGTATCATTCGGCCATTGATTGCCATCGGACGGCTCTGCCACTCCTCCCCAAGTCCAAAGTCCTTGACTTTCTGGTGCTGTTTCATCTACATTTTCAAAGTGCAGACGAATACTGCCTTCTTCGATAGGAGCTTCCTCTGGAGCAGTTGCATCTGCTGTTTCTGTTACCGCTGTCGCTTCAGCTACCATAGAATCTGTAGCTTCTATCGCAGTTGTGGTCGCTTCTACCGCGCCGCCATCCTGTTCCGAAAGAGTCGTTGAACTAGTTGACGCAGGGAGGACAACTTCCTCTGCCTGCACTAGTTGACCAGCTCCACTTAAAAACAGAGCCGCCGCAATCCCAACAGAGGCTACACCTACATTTAGTTTACGAATGCCAAAAATCTGTTTCTTCTCTAGCATCCCTGTTCGTTTCATATTCTGAACGGATTTCTTTTTCATAGACTCCTCCATATAATACTCAATGAAAATCAAAAACAGACTAGGCGACGCAGATGCAGATAGAACTGAAGTTCATCAAATCAAGTCAACAACGTCTGATTTTGATTTTCGAAGAGTATAAATAAGTTTGTATTGTACACTACCAGTATATACAATTCCAAGGAGTTTTTGCAAACGTTTTCTTGAATGTTAGCGGTAACAAGTTTTAATCTACTATCTAACAAAAATAGAATAAATAGCTCCCCCCTCTTTTGCTCCTAGACCGCCCACTGACCAAAAAAAGAGACTACTGAGGTGTAGTCTCCCTTTCAATTAACGTCGCCTGACAGTAATGCCCCTGTCTAGCCAGAGGCTTGCCATCCAATATCGTCATTAAATGTTTGACGCTAAGAGCCCCCATTTGACGAATCGGCTGCTTCATCGTCGTCAAGGCTGGTCTGGACATCCGATCTAAAAAGAAGCCGTCAAAACCAATCACCCCAACGTCATTCGGAATAGACTTTCCTAGAGCTTGTAAACCTCTTGTAACCCCAAGAGCGAGACGATCCGATGCGCAGATAAAACAGGTGTTTTCTGGTAAATAATCAAGATTTTTCACAAATTCTTCCGCAACACGAGAACGATTTTCCAATCGATAGAGATGAGTTTCTCGGCCCTGCATCGCATCTTTGTAGCCTTCTTCTCTCCCTTTTTCAAAGGCTTCTGGCAAGTCAATCCCTACAAAAACAATCCTCTCATAACCTTTTGATAAAGCAAACTGGGTTGCGGACCTAGTCGCCAAACGATTGTCTGAATCTACAAAAGGAAGGCCTTCTTGATTCTCCCCAAATAAAATCAATGGCTTCCGCAGTCCTTTCAACCAAGGGTAGTCATCCTTGCGAGCGCCAGTCACGATGTAACCATCACATTGATCAGTAATCTGACTTGGATTGGTCACCAACTGCAAGGTATAATTTCGATGATTGAGCTCATCAGCGATTCCTGCAAGAAGGTCGATATAGTACGGCTCTACCACATCCATCTTTTCGAGAATGACAGCCTGAACAATCAGTGTCCGTTGCTGGGCCAAGGCCTTGGCCGCCACATTTGGCTTATAGTTTAATTCTTCCATCGCAGCTGTTACGAGCGTCCGCAGCTCTTGTGTAACTTGTTCTGGATGGTTGATGACACGCGAAACAGTCATCTTTGATACATTGGCTAACCTAGCCACATCGGCTAATGTCGTCATAGAACTCCTCCCTAATTCTATTTCTGTTGCTTATCTTTTAGCAAGCAAACAGTCAAAATTGTGCAAACGTTTTCTTTAGGTTATTATATACTATTTATTACTAAAAAGTAAAGACCTTTCGAATACATTTATCGTCATTTAGTTTTCCTTCTATTACTCCTTGCCTAACTTCATCTATGCCTGCGGCTCATCACCTCGTGCTAAAAGTACTATATAAGAATACCCATTCCCTCTAAACAAAAAATACTCCAACCGCTAAACCAATCAATGTCTAACAATTGAAGTATCTTTGTCAAATTCTGTCCATTTTCTGTACGATTATGGAAATGAATAAGATAAATTACTTGCTTAGCTTACTCAACATCTACCTTTTGAATGCGAGCTAAGAATTGCTTAGTACGTTCTTCTTTTGGCTGGTCAAAAATGTCTTCTGGTCGACCTTCTTCGACAATCCGACCACCATCCATAAATATGACTCGATCAGCTACCGCACGCGCGAAGCCCATCTCGTGCGTCACAATTACCATGGTCATACCTTCCTTGGCCAGCTGAATCATGACTGCCAAGACTTCGCCGATTAGTTCGGGGTCCAAGGCCGAGGTTGGTTCGTCAAAATAGATGATCTCGGTCTCAGAACGTAGACAAACTCCTAACAATATAAAAAATTGAAGAAGTTTGCGAAAGATAGCAAGTCATTAAACTCTTAGAAACATTGATATTTTGGTGTTTCTGAGAGTTTTTTTATTTTCAACATACAGAAAAAAGATTGAAGAAAATTGTCCAAAATGGACTTTTTCTTCAATCTGAGACCTACTCGGTCTTTATATCTCATATTATAGTCGAATGAATTAGCTTTCAGACAAGGAACTGAGGTGCAGGTTGCTAGAACAGCATAAAGGCTGTTCTAGGTTGGAAATAAGACCTGCGAAGCAAGTCACTTTCGTAGAGTACGGCAAGACGAAAGTGACGATGTATCAAAGTTAATTCAAATGACTGATATGTAAAGCCCTTTGTCAAGTAAAAACAATCGAACTGATTAAAAAATGAAAAGTATCTAGAAAGAGCCTAGTTCTTAGCTTCGGGCATTGGCCACTCTGATATTCGTGGATTGGTTACCTACAGGTCAATGGTTCTGCCGCGAGTCCTACTCTCTATAAGCGTGGATCACAATTGTGCCACTTAGTCGTTTCGTAGATGACTCAAACCTTGAAGTCCTAAACTCCTTCAAGATACTTTCCATTCAAACATGATTTCAATCCTTATTTCTGTCCAAATTCACCCAGTGATTTTGGATAGAAATAGGGATTCCTCATCGCTCTGCGATGATAAAACTTAATGGTCAAAAGTGTACATGAAAACAAGCGCTAACTTCAAGCTATTCTTCCTGTCATCATCCCCCAAATAAAACCAGACAATTCTCGTGCAATAGCTGTTTTAGCAACATTTTGTTTCTTATTTTTTCCTAGAACAAGTGTGCGATAACGTCTTCTTAAGCGTTCATTAGCCTTATCCGCATAAGCAATCACCTCCACTCGGTTTCCACTTTGTCTCCTTTTCAATTCTTTGGATTTATACCCAATCGTCCCCTTAGCCAATGATTGTGCAGCTTCTATCAGAAGTCGTCTCACATGGCTATTCCCAGCTTTGGTGATAGCACCTCTTCTCTCCTTGTCGCCGCTAGAATTTTCGCTAGGAGTTAGCCCAAGATAAGAAGCAAAATGTTGAGCTGTCGCAAAGCGATTAAAATCACCGATTTCTGTCACAATGGAAAGAGCAGTTAGTGTTTTAATGCCAATAAAGCAAGAAAGCCGTGAGACCTTCTCTTGGTAACTGTCGCTTTGACCCAGTTGCTCAATTCGTGCATCATACCGTTCTATTTGATCTACTAATTTCTCATAGGTCAATAGATATTCTGTCAAAATCTCTGCGTAAAGTCCCTCAGGTTTTAGGGAACGGAGCCAGCGAACATGTTTCTGTGTCCAATTACTGCTTCCCTCGGTATAGCGAAAATCATGTCGGAGACAGAAGGCAAGAATTTGTTGTTTGATTTTCTTCAGAGCCACTTTGTGGTCTGTTCTCATGCGGATATATTCTTTGACTTGTTCATCCTCAACAGTAGGAATATGAACAGGCCGATAGCTACGAAAGGCCAGAGCTTTTGCGAGCTGAGCTGCATCTTTTTTATCAGTCTTAACACGCTTAGATCCTTCCTTCATCACCGTTGTAGGCGCCATCACGATACAGGGGATCCCGTGAGCTTGTAGCTGGTGATATAGGGTAAATCCAAGACATCCGGCTTCGTAGCCACATAACACTTCTGCATCTTGACCATATAAACGACGAAGCTCATTCACATAGTTCACAATATAGCTAACATTTGGACCAACTTTAGTGCTATGTTTGAATTGATTCGCCATCATATCATAATAGCAGAGTGAAAAACTTTCTTTGTGAACATCCATTCCGATGAAAAGTGTGGTAAAATGAAACATATAAGACCTCCAATTGAGTGTGGTAATTCCTGTTAGAAGTTGATTGTTTTTTTATTCTAGTGTACAGGTAAATCCACGAATTCTCAACTGGGGGTCTTTACATATTGTCTATAATTATACTCCAGCTGGTGGGTAAATATAGCTGACTGTTCCTTCGCTAGTCGTTGTTGGATCAAAGAAACCTCGGACATTACTTGGGTAGTATACTCCACCATAGTTTGATTCCTTAACTTGAATGTGACCGTTAGCTGCCACATCTGTTACATAGGCAACATGACCGTAGCCTCCATCTGTCCATACAGCAATAGCGCCAACTTTTGGAGTAGTTCCCACTTCATATCCAAGCGCTGTCGCACTAGCTGCCCAATCTCCACCATTACCCCAATAGTTTCCAACCCAAGGAGCCATTTCTTTGGCGCCCCAAGTACACTGACCAGCTGGATAGGTATTAGCCGTATATTCCACAGCAACCTCTGACACCATATTGGTAGCCAAAGCAGCCTTTGCAGCGGCAGCAGCTTTGGCTGCTTTTTTTGCAGCTTCAACCTTTTTTGTTAACGCTGATACTGTCGGACTATCGCTTATAACTGTGTCATCTGCACTGACATTCACCATTCCCAACCATAAAAGATTTCCTATGAGGGCTGTAAACAGTCCCAATTTGAATTGTTTTTTTATCATTTGATAACTCATAATATTTAATTCCTTCGTGTTTTTTATGCCCTATCTATCCTAAGGGATAATCCTTGCAGAGAGCTTAAAGAAATGTAACAAATATTACAGATAACTTGCAATCTCTTAACAATTACAGTGTTCGGACTTTTTGTCAAAAAAACGACCTCCAATACGGAAGTCGTTTTCTATTTAGTGTAATTATTTTCTCCTACTCCTAAGTACACTGATTAAAATAAAAACCAAACCAGATATAATGTTTAGATATTTATTCCCATAAAGCGGACTAATCGCGATAAGGAAAAATCCTAGCGCCAATAAGAAAGGAGATTTGTTCTTGGAAAACATTATTCCTCACCAGCCTTAACCTTATTGGCTGCAATAACAAATGGTGTCCAAATCAGGAAGGCAACAAAGAGGTTGAATAGTGAAACCAACGCAGCCATAATGTTACCACCTGTTGCTAGATAAGCGTAGAGTCCTGGAGGGGTAATCCATGGAACAGGAGCAAAGACTGGCGGAATTATACCTGCCGCTGTCGCTAAGTATGCGATAGTTGCACAAATCGGTGGAACAATTAGCCATGGAATAGCAAACAGTGGATTCAATACCATTGGTATACCAAAGGTAACTGGTTCGTTAATATTGAATACACCCATTGGAGCAGATAATTTAGCTACCATTTTGTATTCTTCTCGTTTTGAGAAAATGAAAATAGCAATAATCAAAGCTAGAGTGACGCCTGAACCACCCATTTGAGCATAAGCATCAAAGGAACCACGAGTCCAAAGCCACGGTAAATTCGCAGTACTATGAGTTGCAGTATAAGCAGCCGCATTTTCATTTAGTGCAACCATATAGACTCCGTCCATAATTGGCGCCAAGACATTGTGACCATGCAGGCCGAAGAACCAAAAAAGTTGTACAAGGAAAGTTAAAAGAATGACTGACCCAAGACCTTGTGACAGACCAAGTAATGGCAGTTGAATATAAGTTGATACTAAATCTCCCAAAGATTGTCCTGTTAGAGTAAATGCAAGATATGCCACAATGGATGACGCATAAATTGCAGCAGTACCTGGGATAATAGCAGCAAAGGCCTTATTAACTGCCGGTGGAACAGAATCTGGCAATTTAATAATGACATTCCGTTTTACAAGACTTGCATAGACCCATGTGGCGAGAAATCCAATAAACAATGCTGTAAACAAACCTGTTGCACCGCCATATTTCAATGCGATAGCTCCCCACTGGCTTGTTTCCAAGGCTGAAACTCCATCTGTCGTCACAATGGATAATCCCAAACCTTCCAAAGCAGAAACAACTGACTTATCAACTCCGTCTAAAGCAGTGGAAATCGTTACACTTTGAGGAATAGTAGAGATGAATGATGCAAAGGAAATCAAACCGCCTGCAAGAGGATTGACCTTGTACATCAAAGACAAGTTGTAACCAAAAGCAAAGGCAAAAACAAGTGCCATAATCCCAATGGTCCCAAAATAAACATAGCCATTGATGTTAATAACAGGCTGCATAGCCTCTGCAAAACCTGTCCAACCCATATTGTTTGGAATATCCCTCAAAAAGACATTGAGCAGGACGGCTACCGTACCAGCCATTGTAATCGGCATCATGGAAATAAAGGAATCACGTATAGCTATCAAATGACGTTGCGAGCCGATTTTTCCTGATATTTCCATGAACTTTTCAGAAATATTTGACATAATCTGTCTCCTTTTCTATTTTTTTATTGTTGTATAAACAAAATCACGATGTCGAAGCACCTTCTTTAGAATACCGAATCAGTGCTTCTAATTGAGCATCTGTCTGCCGTTTCAAACTCTTAGAGAAGACTTTCTCCATTAAAAAGTAGTTCCCTCTCATAAATAAGTCTGCCGCTTCCATTTCATAAGAGTATTCAATCTCTGTTTGATTGTCCCCCAAAGCGTGCAAATCATAGCGGATATGCTCTTTTCCTCGATTGGAATGAAAACAAACAGCATAACGATAGGGAGCAAGAAATTCCTCTACATGCACCTTGACACTATGCTCTCCTTTGTTTCCAAATGTTTTTACATAGGTCAACCCCTTCTGGATATCTTGATCAAGAAGAGGACGTCCAGTATTTTGCTGATAATCCTCTTTCAAGGATCGACCAATCGCAGCAAACAATTGTTCAATTGGAACCTGTCCTATTTTTTTGATTTTCATACCTGTCCTCCTATCTTCGTTATCCAACAAGGTGGCCTAGCCACAATTCTTCTGTTCAGCTAAACGCTTATAGAGCTCCACTACTTCCTTGGCCATATCAATAAATGTCAAGGCATTCATCAAGTGGTCTTGTCCATGCACCATTAGCAAGGTCACTCCCACTCCTTGCCCACCAGCCTCTTGGGCTAGTAGACCTGTTTGTGACTTGTGGGCAATATTTAGGGAGGTGTTTGCTTCTTGAAGCAAGTGCTCTGCCGTCTTGAAATCCTCCTGCTTGGCCGCTTGAATCGCCTGAACAGCATAGCCCTTTGCCTCTCCCCCATACATAATAAGCCCCATAATCGCTTCTAAGTATTCCGAAGAGTTCATACTAGTCCTCCATTAGTGCCAAAGCAGCATCGAGCACCTTAGCACCATTCATCACTCCATAATCCATCATATTGATTGCATCCACCTTGATTGCAGGCTCGAACTTAGCCTTATAGACAATATGTAAAGACCCCCAGTTGAGAATTCGTGGATTTACCTGTACACTAGAATAAAAAAACAATCAACTTCTAACAGGAATTACCACACTCAATTGGAGGTCTTATATGTTTCATTTTACCACACTTTTCATCGGAATGGATGTTCACAAAGAAAGTTTTTCACTCTGCTATTATGATATGATGGCGAATCAATTCAAACATAGCACTAAAGTTGGTCCAAATGTTAGCTATATTGTGAACTATGTGAATGAGCTTCGTCGTTTATATGGTCAAGATGCAGAAGTGTTATGTGGCTACGAAGCCGGATGTCTTGGATTTACCCTATATCACCAGCTACAAGCTCACGGGATTCCCTGTATCGTGATGGCGCCTACAACGGTGATGAAGGAAGGATCTAAGCGTGTTAAGACTGATAAAAAAGATGCAGCTCAGCTCGCAAAAGCTCTGGCCTTTCGTAGCTATCGGCCTGTTCATATTCCTACTGTTGAGGATGAACAAGTCAAAGAATATATCCGCATGAGAACAGACCACAAAGTGGCTCTGAAGAAAATCAAACAACAAATTCTTGCCTTCTGTCTCCGACATGATTTTCGCTATACCGAGGGAAGCAGTAATTGGACACAGAAACATGTTCGCTGGCTCCGTTCCCTAAAACCTGAGGGACTTTACGCAGAGATTTTGACAGAATATCTATTGACCTATGAGAAATTAGTAGATCAAATAGAACGGTATGATGCACGAATTGAGCAACTGGGTCAAAGCGACAGTTATCAAGAGAAGGTCTCACGGCTTTCTTGCTTTATTGGCATTAAAACACTAACTGCTCTTTCCATTGTGACAGAAATCGGTGATTTTAATCGCTTTGCGACAGCTCAACATTTTGCTTCTTATCTTGGGCTAACTCCTAGCGAAAATTCTAGCGGCGACAAGGAGAGAAGAGGTGCTATCACCAAAGCTGGGAATAGCCATGTGAGACGACTTCTGATAGAAGCTGCACAATCATTGGCTAAGGGGACGATTGGGTATAAATCCAAAGAATTGAAAAGGAGACAAAGTGGAAACCGAGTGGAGGTGATTGCTTATGCGGATAAGGCTAATGAACGCTTAAGAAGACGTTATCGCACACTTGTTCTAGGAAAAAATAAGAAACAAAATGTTGCTAAAACAGCTATTGCACGAGAATTGTCTGGTTTTATTTGGGGGATGATGACAGGAAGAATAGCTTGAAGTTAGCGCTTGTTTTCATGTACACTTTTGACCATTAAGTTTTATCATCGCAGAGCGATGAGGAATCCCTATTTCTATCCAAAATCACTGGGTGAATTTGGACAGAAATAAGGATTGAAATCATGTTTGAATGGAAAGTATCTTGAAGGAGTTTAGGACTTCAAGGTTTGAGTCATCTACGAAACGACTAAGTGGCACAATTGTGATCCACGCTTATAGAGAGTAGGACTCGCGGCAGAACCATTGACCTGTAGGTAACCAATCCACGAATATCAGAGTGGCCAATGCCCGAAGCTAAGAACTAGGCTCTTTCTAGATACTTTTCATTTTTTTATCAGTTCGATTGTTTTTACTTGACAAAGGGCTTTACATATCAGACAAGTTGTAACCAAAAGCAAAGGCAAAAACAAGTGCCATAATCCCAATGGTCCCAAAATAAACATAGCCATTGATGTTAATAACAGGCTGCATAGCCTCTGCAAAACCTGTCCAACCCATATTGTTTGGAATATCCCTCAAAAAGACATTGAGCAGGACGGCTACCGTACCAGCCATTGTAATCGGCATCATGGAAATAAAGGAATCACGTATAGCTATCAAATGACGTTGCGAGCCGATTTTTCCTGATATTTCCATGAACTTTTCAGAAATATTTGACATAATCTGTCTCCTTTTCTATTTTTTTATTGTTGTATAAACAAAATCACGATGTCGAAGCACCTTCTTTAGAATACCGAATCAGTGCTTCTAATTGAGCATCTGTCTGCCGTTTCAAACTCTTAGAGAAGACTTTCTCCATTAAAAAGTAGTTCCCTCTCATAAATAAGTCTGCCGCTTCCATTTCATAAGAGTATTCAATCTCTGTTTGATTGTCCCCCAAAGCGTGCAAATCATAGCGGATATGCTCTTTTCCTCGATTGGAATGAAAACAAACAGCATAACGATAGGGAGCAAGAAATTCCTCTACATGCACCTTGACACTATGCTCTCCTTTGTTTCCAAATGTTTTTACATAGGTCAACCCCTTCTGGATATCTTGATCAAGAAGAGGACGTCCAGTATTTTGCTGATAATCCTCTTTCAAGGATCGACCAATCGCAGCAAACAATTGTTCAATTGGAACCTGTCCTATTTTTTTGATTTTCATACCTGTCCTCCTATCTTCGTTATCCAACAAGGTGGCCTAGCCACAATTCTTCTGTTCAGCTAAACGCTTATAGAGCTCCACTACTTCCTTGGCCATATCAATAAATGTCAAGGCATTCATCAAGTGGTCTTGTCCATGCACCATTAGCAAGGTCACTCCCACTCCTTGCCCACCAGCCTCTTGGGCTAGTAGACCTGTTTGTGACTTGTGGGCAATATTTAGGGAGGTGTTTGCTTCTTGAAGCAAGTGCTCTGCCGTCTTGAAATCCTCCTGCTTGGCCGCTTGAATCGCCTGAACAGCATAGCCCTTTGCCTCTCCCCCATACATAATAAGCCCCATAATCGCTTCTAAGTATTCCGAAGAGTTCATACTAGTCCTCCATTAGTGCCAAAGCAGCATCGAGCACCTTAGCACCATTCATCACTCCATAATCCATCATATTGATTGCATCCACCTTGATTGCAGGCTCGAACTTAGCCTTATAGACAATATGTAAAGACCCCCAGTTGAGAATTCGTGGATTTACCTGTACACTAGAATAAAAAAACAATCAACTTCTAACAGGAATTACCACACTCAATTGGAGGTCTTATATGTTTCATTTTACCACACTTTTCATCGGAATGGATGTTCACAAAGAAAGTTTTTCACTCTGCTATTATGATATGATGGCGAATCAATTCAAACATAGCACTAAAGTTGGTCCAAATGTTAGCTATATTGTGAACTATGTGAATGAGCTTCGTCGTTTATATGGTCAAGATGCAGAAGTGTTATGTGGCTACGAAGCCGGATGTCTTGGATTTACCCTATATCACCAGCTACAAGCTCACGGGATTCCCTGTATCGTGATGGCGCCTACAACGGTGATGAAGGAAGGATCTAAGCGTGTTAAGACTGATAAAAAAGATGCAGCTCAGCTCGCAAAAGCTCTGGCCTTTCGTAGCTATCGGCCTGTTCATATTCCTACTGTTGAGGATGAACAAGTCAAAGAATATATCCGCATGAGAACAGACCACAAAGTGGCTCTGAAGAAAATCAAACAACAAATTCTTGCCTTCTGTCTCCGACATGATTTTCGCTATACCGAGGGAAGCAGTAATTGGACACAGAAACATGTTCGCTGGCTCCGTTCCCTAAAACCTGAGGGACTTTACGCAGAGATTTTGACAGAATATCTATTGACCTATGAGAAATTAGTAGATCAAATAGAACGGTATGATGCACGAATTGAGCAACTGGGTCAAAGCGACAGTTATCAAGAGAAGGTCTCACGGCTTTCTTGCTTTATTGGCATTAAAACACTAACTGCTCTTTCCATTGTGACAGAAATCGGTGATTTTAATCGCTTTGCGACAGCTCAACATTTTGCTTCTTATCTTGGGCTAACTCCTAGCGAAAATTCTAGCGGCGACAAGGAGAGAAGAGGTGCTATCACCAAAGCTGGGAATAGCCATGTGAGACGACTTCTGATAGAAGCTGCACAATCATTGGCTAAGGGGACGATTGGGTATAAATCCAAAGAATTGAAAAGGAGACAAAGTGGAAACCGAGTGGAGGTGATTGCTTATGCGGATAAGGCTAATGAACGCTTAAGAAGACGTTATCGCACACTTGTTCTAGGAAAAAATAAGAAACAAAATGTTGCTAAAACAGCTATTGCACGAGAATTGTCTGGTTTTATTTGGGGGATGATGACAGGAAGAATAGCTTGAAGTTAGCGCTTGTTTTCATGTACACTTTTGACCATTAAGTTTTATCATCGCAGAGCGATGAGGAATCCCTATTTCTATCCAAAATCACTGGGTGAATTTGGACAGAAATAAGGATTGAAATCATGTTTGAATGGAAAGTATCTTGAAGGAGTTTAGGACTTCAAGGTTTGAGTCATCTACGAAACGACTAAGTGGCACAATTGTGATCCACGCTTATAGAGAGTAGGACTCGCGGCAGAACCATTGACCTGTAGGTAACCAATCCACGAATATCAGAGTGGCCAATGCCCGAAGCTAAGAACTAGGCTCTTTCTAGATACTTTTCATTTTTTAATCAGTTCGATTGTTTTTACTTGACAAAGGGCTTTACATATCAGTCATTTAGCAAAAATTTAACCTGTGGACCTAGCAAAAGGACATCAATCTCCTTTTGACTAACTTCACTATCAGCTTCTGACACAGGGACTGCCCAAATCGTTGCCTCTATCCCCTTTTCTTCTGCGGCTTTCTGCATCTTGGTCACCAACATACTAGTAGACATACCAGCATTGCACACTAACATAATTTGTTTCATAAAAAACTCCTCCTACCCCTGTTTCTGAATCAAGGGAATAAATATATCGACTAATTCCTGATAGCTAGGATTTTGCACTAGCCTTTCTTGCAAAGACCTGTCTTGGACAAATGCAACCAGACAAGGTGAAATATACTTCAGATGCGGATTCCGCCCTTTAGACGGGGATAGAAGAAAGATAAACTGCACCTTCTTCCCCTCTTCCCATTCAACCGCTTCCTTACAAACTCCAACCACAATCTGCTCAGAGAAGGTCAGGGGAATAGCTGGATGCGGAAAGGCCAACAGTTCTCCAAAAACGACCGAGCTATAGGACTCTCTCACATTTACCTGTTCCCTAAATTGTTCCACAAAGCCTGATTCCTTGGCTTCATCCAAGCACGCTATTAGTTGCAACAAGGTCCTATCTCGACTCATCTTTTTGTCCAAAGAGACTATTCGCAAGGGTGAAAATACAGCCTCTGCAATCTGTCTCGCCTGCTCTTCTTCCATAGGCAAAGCCTCGTTCTGCTCAACTCGGACAGGTGTTACTTGTTGGAGATAGGAACGAATTGCCTCGATATCCTGCTCTGACAGGAAAACACTGACGGTGATGACGGGTGTCAGGAAAATTAAATTGGACAAGCTAATCGAAGAAATAATCAGGTCTACATCTCTTAAACGTTCTTCTGTTACCTCGTAGTAACTCACAACATCTGCAATTTCCAAGCTTGTTGCAAATTCCTTTTCCAAACGATTTCGCAACATTAAAGCGCTTCCAATTCCGGTCGCACAGACGACCAATACCCGCAACTTTTTCCGCCCCTCGTATCGCTCAATTGCAGCCAATACATGCAGGGTCAGGTAGGCCCATTCGTCATCCGAAATGCTATAGGCCAACAAGGTGGGCATAGAAGCAAAAGCTTGCTTGGTCAGCTCAAATACTTCTATATAATCCCTCTGGATATCAGCCACCAAGGGATTTACCAACTGAATCTGGTGCTCCAACCGCGTCCGTAAGGGAAGCAAATGAGCGACAATCCCCTTGAAAAGCTGTCGATCTTTTAACAAATCCAGACCAGTCAACTGAGAGAGAGTCTGTAAACAAGTTTCAACTTCTTCCTCTAGACCGTCCTCTAACTCCGAAAGCTGACTAGGATTCCCCGTCAACTTGACCTTCAGGTGTAGAGCGATATAGTTGGCTTCTTCTACAGGAATCTCCACTTGAAACTCTGTTTCAATTCGTTCGATAATTCGTCCAGCAACCTGATACTCCTTGGAAGATTGAATCTGATCAGATATTGGAAATCGCTCTAAACTAGCTCCTCCCTTCATTCGTTGCAAGAGCAGAGCGATATGAAGAACGAGGTTTTGCATCACAAAATCAGACAGGCGAAGTTTGGCATCGCGGCACTCATCCAAGACAATCAACATCAGGTCTGTAAACCGAATGTCTGGCAGGAGCTGATTTTCCACCAAACCATAAAGAGACTGACCATTCCCTTGTCCAAAAAAGTAATCCATGATGAAGTGCCTAATAACAGGCTCCTCCCCGCTTAATTCTACACCTCTCCGTGTGAACAACAGTTCCAGTTGGTAAGGAACAAATAAATTGCGAATATCCGCGATGATAGAATGCAGGGTTGTTTTTCCGATAAACAGCTCTCGTTGCAAACGATCCATGGACTGAATTGGATTTTCAAATAATAACTTACTTAAAACATACCGTTGTCGGTCCGTCGCTTCCTCCAGTTGCCGTAAGTCCGTCACCTGCTTTTTCAACCGTAGCTGTTCTTGCCAAAACATTTCAAACTCAACTGGTCTCTCTACCAGCAAACAGTAGCCCTTACTTTGTTTGGACAAAATAGAAGCACCGCTAGCCTCTAGCGAAAGAGAGAGTTGCTGAACATACTTTCTTGCTGTTCGATCACTGACACCCAAAGCCTTTGCCAGTTCTATACTAGATACAAAGTCCCCTTGTTTTGCCAGTAAATAATCTACCAGACGAACTTCTTTTTTAGATAGCATACTCCCTCCTCTCCGCAAGATTTATACGAAATATAACAAGACTAGTAAGCTAGAGCCTGTTGATAAAAACATATTTTTATATTTCTATTATAGCATATCCTCAGGCTACAAGGGTTCTCTTTTTTTCCGTATTGTTAATGAAAGGAATCGGACGCAACGATTCGCAATCGAAAGGATTTCCAAGGCTTGATAAAAGCGAGCAAGGGTAGATAGTCAGGGCAAATTCGTCCAACCCGATTCACTTTTGAACTAACGGTGAACTCCCTCAAAGCTATTTGTAACTCTCCCTTGTAACGACCATATAGATCATTGTCAATCAAGACATCCCCTCGCTGCACAAGCGTTTCCCTATCTGTATGTGCAGGAATGGTCGCATCCTTGTAGACAACACGGGGCATGGTCGACCGAAGTAGGTAAGCTGAAATGTCCCCACGATAAACATGATCAAACTCAATGATTTCCCGCTCCACAGCTGTCACTTGCCCAGTAAGTTCTACAGGTAAACAAATGTCCTCTTCTTCCAAGATAGATTGAATAGACTGGAGCTCCTCCTCCGAGATGAACTGATTGGAGATGAGAATACAGTCAATCAAACCTGTCGCCTTGAGCCAGGCAATCTGAAGAGGTAAGGTCTGGTTGCGATGCTCCTCCAAGGTAGGTAGACCTTCTGACAAGGGCCAAGGCCCTTCCGTTGCAGACTGGGCAGTCACAAAAGCTGCCGTCTGTATGCCTTCTTGGTGATAGAAAGAAGACATTTCTAAAAAATGTTCTTCTGATAGTCCTGTATAGGCGTGAGGATAGAAATTATGACAGGCAACAATGTTATCCCTATTTGCGTCACTAGCTAGCAGTTGCGTCAGTAAGACCTTATCGGTACTCAGATTTAGTTCAATCTTGAGCCCGTAAGGATTCTGTGTCAAGCTGACAATCTCCTCCAAAGGCAAGGCCTCGTCCAGACGAATCCCTGTCAGCCCTAAACCATGGGCTTCTTCAATGAGTGATTTCTGCCAGCCCTGTGCCTCTATAAAACTCGGGCTAAGATCCGCAATCACGACTATCCCCAACTGACGAGCATAGGCAATCAAGTCCCGATAGAGTTGCAAGGCTTCTTGGGCATTCCCCCCAAGCTGCAAGAGGCTCATAAACATTCGCCGTGCTCCATAACGCCCCAGCAAGTCTATATAAGACTTAGACTCTTCCAGAGAATAGTTTTCTGGATAGATTGAAAAACCAAACTGCACCATTGCTCCTCCTAACGACTAAATCCATTGGCATCACTCAGCACCTTAAACCAACGACCCGATTTTTTAATCCTACGCTCCTGAGTCTCCAAATCCAACTCGACCAGCCCATAACGATTTTTGTAGGCATTGAGCCAAGACCAACAATCAATAAAGGTCCACAACATATAACCTTTACAGTTAGCCCCTTCCTCAATAGCCCGATGTAATTCTATCAAGTGATCTTCGATAAATTCAATCCGATAATCATCCTGAATGACCTCATCTTGCCGGAAAGCCACTTCACCCTCTACTCCCATACCATTTTCAGTGACTAACCACTCAATATTGTTGTATTGGTCCCGAATATTGATTGCGATATCGTAGATTCCTTTTTCATAGATTTCCCAGCCTCGATGCGGATTGATTTTTTTCCCTGGCATATCGTAAGGTGCGAAGAAGTGCTCTGGAGTCAAAACCTCTCCCTCTTTCCAGATCTTTGTCGGTGCCTGTACACGAAGGGGTTGGTAATAGTTAACACCTAAAAAATCTATCCGATTTTCCCTAATAATCGCCAGCTCTTCCTCGCTGGTTTCAGGACTCAATCCGTATTCCTCAATCAAGTCAACCAAGTCCCTCGGGTATTCTCCCAATACAGAAGGATCTAAGAAGCTCTTGGTTTGGAAGAGCTCAGCTATTTTAGCTGCCTTGACATCATCAGGATGCTCACTTCGAGGATAGGCCGGTGTCAGATTCAGGACAATTGCAATTTTCTTCTCCGGATTCACTTCATGACAAGCTTTTACTGCCAAGGAACTGGCCAACTGAGTATGGTAGGCAACAGCAACCGCCACCTTGGCATCTACCTTACAAGGATAATGATAATCCCCTAGATAGCCACACTCAACTGGAACAATCGGCTCATTAAAGGTAATCCAACGATCTACTAGGTCGTCAAACAATTCAAAACAAGTACGAGCATAGGCTTCATATGCCCAAACAATGTCCTTGTTCTCCCAGCCTCCTCGCTCCTGTAAAGCATAGGGAAGATCAAAATGATAGAGATTAACAAACAGCTGAATCCCTTTTTCTTTTATCAAAGAAAATACAGAACGATAAAAAGTCACAGCCTCCTGATTAACCTCTCCAACACCCTTTGGAAATAACCGCGACCACTGAATCGATGTCCTAAATACTGTGTGTCCAGTTTCAACCAATAACTCGATATCCTTTTTGAAATTCTTATAGAAAGTGGAAGTCCTCTCTGGGCCTACTTTCCCATGGAAACGTTCTGGCTCAATGCTGTACCAGTAGTCCCAATTATTCTGTCCTTTTCCATCGCCCAGCTCAGTTCCTTCACTCTGCGGACCCGATGTAGAAGTCCCCCACAAAAAACCTTCTGGAAAATGATAAACTACCTTATCCTCTGTCATAACCAATTCCTTTCTTCTTTATCTGATCGATGACACTCCTAAATTGTGGCAAGTACGCCTCATGTGCCACTAGTAATTCTTGTAAGACACGCTCTGCCAATTCTCCATTCGGAATCAGAGGATTGAGAGCAAAAGCCTGTAAAGCCAAAGCGTAGTCTCCTGTCATTGCAGCCCCAACAGTCGCCAACTCCATTTGCTTCATTTGCTGCAGGTATCCCCTGACCACCATCGGTGTTTTGGGACATACCAAAGGAAGCGCACCCTGGGCAGTAATAACAGACGAGACTTCGACTACGCAGTCCTCTGGCAGATAAGAAATCACTCCCCTATTAACCGTCGAAACCGTCATAATTTCCTTGCTGTCGTTGTATATAGCACAAATGAGTTGACAGGCAACATCACTGTAATAAGCACCACCACGTTGCTCCAATTGCTTAGGCTTATAGTCCAAATTTGAATCCCTGTAGAGCTCAAACAACTCTTCTTCGACCTCTTGAACAACCTGAGCCCGCACCTTCCCTTGACGATACTGGTCTAAGGCATCTGCCAACATCTCCTTTTCTAAAAAGTAGTAACGGTGGTAATCACAGGGCAACAGACCAATCGACTGCAAGAAGGGGAATGAAAAATCTAAATTAGTAATATTTTTAACAACCTCCTGATTCCCTCTTGAGTTACCGTATAAAGCTTCCATGACCTCACCAGTTCGATTCTGGCCAGTCTGATCCCAAACTTCATGAAAATGGAAATGGTTTAATCCAACATGATTGGTTTGAATCGATTCCTCTGCAGTTCATTAACAATCGCTTCCGTTACTATGCCTGCAGGATTGGTAAAATTAATCAACCAAGCATCTGGACACAGCTCTTTCATGTCTGCAATGATACCCTTATAGGCCTCTATGGTCCGAAATGCCTTAAAGATGCCACCTGCCCCATTGGTTTCCTGTCCAAGTAGACCATGACTCAAAGGAATTGTCTCATCGATATAGCGTGCCTGTAACTGACCAACTCGGAACTGAGATGTCACAAAGTCTGCTCCCTTCAAAGCAGCCCTTCGATCCAGTGTCTCCTCTATTTTCCAGTCTAATCCAGCCATTCTGACCATTCGACGTGCCAAATCAACAACTATCTTCTGCTTTTCCACCCCAGCTTCAACATCTACAAACCACCATTCTCGAATGGGTAGTTGCTGATGCCGCAAAATCATCCCTTCAACTAGCTCAGGAGTATAGCTCGAGCCGCCACCGAGTGTGACTAATTTGATTGATTTCACGACCTGTTCTCCCTTTTTTATTCATATATTCTTATTATATTCCTGTTTCTACCTTTTGTAAACGCGTACACTTCCTGTCTTTTTCCGTAATATAAAGGAAACTCCCCTCAAGACAGCCAAAAACGACCTCCAATACGGAAGTCGTTTTCTTATTATTTACATTTATTTCACAACAATATTAACCAATTTAGTTGGCTCCAACAGTCCAGTGAACTGTTGGAGGTTGGAAATAGACAAACAAACGAGGCAAGCGTTATTTGGTAACGATATTGACAAGTTTGTTTGGCTTCAACAGTCTGAGAATAGACTGTTGGAGGTAGGAAATGAGCAAATAAATTGGTTACTTCACAACAATATTAACCAACTTATTCGGAACACTAATCACCTTCACCACTGTTTGCCCAGCGATTTCAGCTTGGACTTTTTCGTCCGCAAGGGCAACTTTTTCAAGCTCTGCTGGTGATAGGTCTTTGGCTACGGTCAAGCGGGCTTTTACTTTACCCTTAATTTGGACAACGATTTCCACTTCGCTTTCTACCAGCTTGCTTTCATCATATGTTGGCCATGCGACATAGCTGATTGACTGGCCTGTTGCTGTCAGACCCTGCCAGAGTTCTTCTGCCAAGTGTGGTGCAAATGGGGCAGTCAATTGAACAAAACCTTTGGCGTATTCGACGTAAAGCTTGTCTTCTTTGTTGGCTGCGTTGACAAAAATCATGAGCTGGGCGATAGCCGTGTTGAATTTCAGGTCTTCGATATGCTCTGTCACCGTCTTCACAGTTTCATTGTAAACTTTATCAAGCGCTCCGCTATTGTCCGAAGAAATTTCCTTCGTTGCAATCAGGCGGTAAACACGGTCAAGGAACTTACGGCTGCCCTCGAGACCTTCTTCTGACCAGGCGATAGAGGCGTCAAGTGGACCCATGAACATTTCATAAACGCGGAGGGTGTCCGCACCGAATTGCTCGACCACATCATCTGGGTTAACCACGTTTTTAAGGGATTTAGACATCTTGGCAGGTGCCTGCTCCAACTCCTCACCTGTCTCAATGTGGAAGAAGGAACCGTCGCGTTTTTCCACCTTGTCAGTCGCCACAAGGGCACCACGGCTGTCGCGGTAGCTAGTTCCCAAAATCATGCCCTGGTTAAAGAGTTTTTGGAATGGCTCTTTGGTCGGCACAACGCCAAGGTCATAGAGGAACTTATGCCAGAAGCGAGCATAAAGCAAGTGAAGGACTGCGTGCTCAGCACCACCGATGTAGATGTCCACTGGCAACCAAGCCTTGAGAATCTCTTCGTCTGCCAATTTCTCATCGTTGTGCGGGTCGATGTAGCGGAGGTAGTACCAGCTAGAGCCCGCCCATTGTGGCATAGTGTTGGTCTCACGGCGACCTTTTACGCCGTCTTCCCGTGTCACTTCTAACCAGTCTGTCAAGTTAGCAAGCGGCGATTCCCCTGTACCCGAAGGCTTGATGTCTGAGGTTTTTGGCAATACCAGAGGTAACTCATTTTCTGGTACTGCTGTGGAAGTGCCGTCTTCCCAGTGGATGATTGGAATTGGCTCACCCCAATAACGCTGACGGCTGAAGAGCCAGTCGCGGAGGCGGTAGGAAATTTTCTCCTGACCAAGACCATTTTCTTCCAGCCAAGCCACCATTTTGGCAATAGCTTCTTCCTTGTTAAGACCATCTAGGAAGTCGGAGTTGATATGAATGCCGTCTTCTGTATAAGGCGCTTCTTCTACATTGCCACCTTCCAGAACTGGAATGACGTCCAAGTTAAACTGCTTGGCAAATTCCCAGTCACGCTCATCATGAGCGGGAACGGCCATGATAGCACCTGTTCCGTAACTTGCCAGCACATAGTCCGCAATCCAGATTGGAATTTCTTTACCGTTCACAGGGTTGATGGCGTAGGCACCAGTCCAAACACCTGTCTTGTCTTTAGCCAAGTCAGTACGAGCCAGGTCTGATTTGAGAGAGGCTTGGCGTTTGTACTCTGCCACAGCTTCTGCTTGTTCAGCTGATGTGATACTATCTACCAAGTCATGCTCAGGAGCAAGAACTGCGTAGGTCGCACCAAAAAGAGTATCAGGACGAGTGGTAAAGACTGTGAAGTCCTTGTCTGTGTCCTTAATCTTGAAAGTCACATTGGCACCGGTTGACTTGCCGATCCAGTTGCGTTGCATGTCCTTGATTGACTCTGGCCAATCAACTTCTTCTAGGTCATTGAGCAAACGCTCTGCATAGGCAGTGATTTTCAACATCCATTGACGCATTGGCTTGCGGACAACAGGGTAGCCACCACGTTCAGATGTTCCGTCAGGAAGAACCTCTTCGTTGGCGATAGCTGTTCCCAATTCTTCTACCCAGTTGACAGGCACTTCTGCCTCATAGGCTAGGCCTTTTTCATACAACTTGGTGAAAATCCACTGAGTCCACTTGTAGTAGTTAGGGTCTGTCGTATTGACCTCGCGGTCCCAGTCGTAAGAAAAGCCAAGGGCGTTAATCTGACGTTTGAAGTTGGCAATATTTTCCGCCGTAAAGTCAGCTGGGTCATTACCTGTGTCCATAGCGTATTGCTCTGCTGGCAAACCAAAGGCATCCCAACCCATTGGGTGAAGAACGTTGTAGCCCTGGGCACGCTTGTAACGACTGAGAATGTCCGTCGCAGTATAGCCCTCAGGGTGACCAACGTGCAAGCCCGCACCAGACGGATAAGGGAACATATCTAGGGCGTAAAAGTTTGGCTTGTCCGCATCTGTTCCCGTCTTAAAAGTGTGATTTTTCGCCCAAAATTCCTGCCATTTGGGCTCGATTTCCTTGTGATTGTAGAATCTCATGTCATTTCTCCATGTCAATAAATTATCTTTACTATTATATCACGTTTTTAGGGAATTGGGAAAGACAAAAACAGCCAGTTTTCACTAGCTGTTTTCCCGTTTTTACCAAATAATCACGCGGTCTTCTTTTGCTCGCCACATGCCGTCGCCTTCTTGAACGCCAAAGGTTTCATGGAATTCATCGAAGTTTGGCAACTGGATGTTGGTGCGTAGGTGACCTGGTGCATGGACATCGACACTTGCCAACATCTGCATGAACTCAGGACGGGCCTTCATTCGCCAGATACGAGCAAAGTTAGTGAAGAATTCCTCTGCGGAGAAGTCTTCTTCTGACTTGGCTGCTTCCAAGGCCGCTGCAATCCCACCAAGGTCGGCAATGTTTTCTGACACAGTCAACTTACCATTGATTTTGGCACCGTAAGAATCCTGACCTTCAAATTGGTCGATGACCTGCTGGGTACGGGCCTCAAAAGCAGCATAGTCTTCCTCTGTCCACCAGTTATTCAAGCTACCATGCTCATCGAAGGAAGCACCGTTTGAGTCAAAGGCATGGGAAATCTCATGGGCAATGACGGCACCGATACCACCGTAGTTAGCTGATGAAGACTGCTCCAGAGAGTAGAATGGCGCCTGCAAAATGGCTGCTGGAAAGACAATCAAGTTCTTCTGTGGATTGTAGTAGGCATTGACCATGTGAGCTGGCATGCCCCATTCCTTAATGTCCACAGGCTTGTTCCACTTGCTCCAACCATGAGCGATGTCAATCTTGTTTAGCTCAATGGCATTTTCCACCAAGGACTTGCTTGGGTCAATAATCTTCTTATAATAACGCTCTGGCAAGGCTTCTGGGTAGCCGATGTAAGGCTTGATGACATTAAGTTTGACAATGGCTTTGTCACGCGTCTCTTGAGCCAACCAATCTGCCGTTTCCAAGCGAGATTTATACACCTCAATCATCTTGGCAACTTTGGCTTCCACATCAGCCTTGGCTTCTGGTGAGAATTTCTCCCCAGCATACCAAAGACCGAGGGCTTGGTTAAAGTAGCCTTGTGCCAAGTTGTAGGCTGCTTTTTCTTGATTTTGAGCCTGCGGTGTACCAGAAAGGGCACGGCTATAGGCTCCTGCTAGAATACGAATTTCATCCGACAGGAAGGCTGTATAAGCTCCTGCCGCTTTCAAAATCAAGGTTGCCTTCAAAAGTTCCCAGTTATCCGCACTGTAAATGTCCTTGGCAGCCTGCCAGAAACGTTCCTCAGGCACGATAATCTTGTCTGGCGTTTGACCTAAAATCGCTGTGAAGAAATCATCCAAAGGCAACTCTGGTACCAAGGCAGTAAAATCTGCCCACTCGTACGGGTGGTAAAGTTTGGCGTACTCAGAACCTTCTTCGTTTGACAGAACATACTTGGCAATCGTAGCATCTAGTTCCAAACGCTTGTCCAAGAGGTCCTTGATTTCCTCATCACTGAAACCGAACTTAGGCAGGAGGGATTCCTGACTCTCACGCCAAGTCTTGAGCAATTCTGCACCCTTTTCATGCCCTTCCTCATAGTAGGTCGTATCTGGCAGGATAATGCCTAGAGAATCTGCCCAGAGGACATTGGTGGTCGCGTCCATAAAGTCAGGTGCCACACCGAAAGGCATGAGGTTTGGCTTACCTGCCAACTCATATTCTGCCAGCTTGCTGGTAAATTCTTCGAAAGAGTTGAGAGCCTTGTACTCTGCAATCAAGGCTTGTGCAGGTTCTGCCCCCAAACGGTCACGGGTTTCATAGTCAGCCACTTGCTTGTGGAAAGCTACAAAGTTTTGCAAAACGCTATCTTCTGGGACATCTTCTCCCACCAACCATGCGTTTGTCGTGTCAATCATGAGCTTTTCAATCTCATCCGCCAAGTCCGTGAAACCACCTGTTCTTGGCTTATCGTCTGGAATCACGGCTGTTTTTGCCCATTCACCATTGACGTATTCGTAAAAATCATCTTGTAAACGTGTCATTGATTTTCTCCTTTTGTCTTTCTTAATGACTGATATGTAAAGCCCTTTGTCAAGTAAAAACAATCGAACTGATTAAAAAATGAAAAGTATCTAGAAAGAGCCTAGTTCTTAGCTTCGGGCATTGGCCACTCTGATATTCGTGGATTGGTTACCTACAGGTCAATGGTTCTGCCGCGAGTCCTACTCTCTATAAGCGTGGATCACAATTGTGCCACTTAGTCGTTTCGTAGATGACTCAAACCTTGAAGTCCTAAACTCCTTCAAGATACTTTCCATTCAAACATGATTTCAATCCTTATTTCTGTCCAAATTCACCCAGTGATTTTGGATAGAAATAGGGATTCCTCATCGCTCTGCGATGATAAAACTTAATGGTCAAAAGTGTACATGAAAACAAGCGCTAACTTCAAGCTATTCTTCCTGTCATCATCCCCCAAATAAAACCAGACAATTCTCGTGCAATAGCTGTTTTAGCAACATTTTGTTTCTTATTTTTTCCTAGAACAAGTGTGCGATAACGTCTTCTTAAGCGTTCATTAGCCTTATCCGCATAAGCAATCACCTCCACTCGGTTTCCACTTTGTCTCCTTTTCAATTCTTTGGATTTATACCCAATCGTCCCCTTAGCCAATGATTGTGCAGCTTCTATCAGAAGTCGTCTCACATGGCTATTCCCAGCTTTGGTGATAGCACCTCTTCTCTCCTTGTCGCCGCTAGAATTTTCGCTAGGAGTTAGCCCAAGATAAGAAGCAAAATGTTGAGCTGTCGCAAAGCGATTAAAATCACCGATTTCTGTCACAATGGAAAGAGCAGTTAGTGTTTTAATGCCAATAAAGCAAGAAAGCCGTGAGACCTTCTCTTGATAACTGTCGCTTTGACCCAGTTGCTCAATTCGTGCATCATACCGTTCTATTTGATCTACTAATTTCTCATAGGTCAATAGATATTCTGTCAAAATCTCTGCGTAAAGTCCCTCAGGTTTTAGGGAACGGAGCCAGCGAACATGTTTCTGTGTCCAATTACTGCTTCCCTCGGTATAGCGAAAATCATGTCGGAGACAGAAGGCAAGAATTTGTTGTTTGATTTTCTTCAGAGCCACTTTGTGGTCTGTTCTCATGCGGATATATTCTTTGACTTGTTCATCCTCAACAGTAGGAATATGAACAGGCCGATAGCTACGAAAGGCCAGAGCTTTTGCGAGCTGAGCTGCATCTTTTTTATCAGTCTTAACACGCTTAGATCCTTCCTTCATCACCGTTGTAGGCGCCATCACGATACAGGGAATCCCGTGAGCTTGTAGCTGGTGATATAGGGTAAATCCAAGACATCCGGCTTCGTAGCCACATAACACTTCTGCATCTTGACCATATAAACGACGAAGCTCATTCACATAGTTCACAATATAGCTAACATTTGGACCAACTTTAGTGCTATGTTTGAATTGATTCGCCATCATATCATAATAGCAGAGTGAAAAACTTTCTTTGTGAACATCCATTCCGATGAAAAGTGTGGTAAAATGAAACATATAAGACCTCCAATTGAGTGTGGTAATTCCTGTTAGAAGTTGATTGTTTTTTTATTCTAGTGTACAGGTAAATCCACGAATTCTCAACTGGGGGTCTTTACATATTGTCTATAATAACAAAAAATTCTGACAATTTCACTTATCAGGTGACCATGACCAAGTATTTTTTAGAATAATACTCGAACAAACCACAAGAAGGCTGACAACGGCACAGGTCCCTGACATGGTTAAATCCAGTTGATTGGCCACTAAAAAACCTAGCACAACCGTTAAAATAGCGATACCTTGCCCTAAAAGAAGCAATTGCCAAAAGGATTTGACCCAACGTAGGGCAGCCATACTTGGTGCCACCAAGAAAACAATAACAGTCATCGAGCCAATCGCTTCAAAGGCCAGAACAGTAGTTAAGGAAACTAGAATCAAAATAACCATTTCTAAAATCCTTGTTCGTAAGCCAGACAAACGAGCATGGTTGCTGTCAAATAGATACACTTGTAAACGATGGTAAGCCCAAACAAAAAATAGAACAATAACCAACCAAGCCAAACTCGACTTGACCAGACTAACAGGGAGTGACCAGGCTAGAACATCCATACGATGGAGCGGAGCAAAAAGTACTTCCCCCTGCAAAACCAGATCCACATCCAAGTGAACATTGCGAGCAAAAAGAGAAATAAGCAAAACCGCCATCGCAAAAAAGAAAGAAAAAACTAGACCTGTTGCGGCATCATGCGCTATCTTTCGACTATGCAGACGGTCAATGGCAAGAACCGATAATAACCCAAACAGACTGGCACCAACTATTAGCAACGGTGAATCCAAACTATGACTAATAAAAAATCCCAGAACAATCCCAAGCAAGACAGAATGCGATAGCGCATCTGCCAACATCGATTGATTTTTTACAACCAGTATCGAGCCGAGCAAGCCACAAGAACTAGCAATAACCATCAAAATGAGTAATACTTCAAACACGACCATTCTCCTTTCTGACATAGGTAACATACACAAATGCAGACAGAGTCAGACCTGTCAGACAGACGATAATAGTCGGTCCGGTCGACAAGCCAGATACACTGGAGCTAATCCAGGTCCCTACGAAAGCCGACCCAATTGCAACGATTCCTGCCAGTAATAGACTCTTGTGATACGATTTTCCCAGCATCAAGCCAAAGACAGCTGGTGCAATCAAAAAACTACTCATCAAAATAGCTCCGACTAACTTTAATCCTACTGCAATTAGGCAAATCATCAAAAACATCGTCAACTGCTGTAAGTACTTTACACGAACACCAATAACCCTTGCAAAAGTTTGATCAAACAGATATAGCTTATAGTCTTGATAAAAGAAAGCAAACAATGCCAAAGCCAATAGTGAAATAATTCCGATGAGTATCACATCATCCAGCTGAATAAAGGCTGCCTGTCCAAATAGATAGGTTTGCAATCCAGCTTGGGAAGCCCCTGCAAAGGCTTCATTTCCCTGAATAGCATTTTTCAAGACCATTCCCAAACCAAAGAAAGACGCAGACACCAATGAAAGGGCATTGACTAGGCTGTGACCACCTTTTCGACGCAGCCAATGGACAAGTGCATAAGAAAAGTAGCCTGACAACACTGCTCCTAACAGCAAGTAGAGAGGATGTCGCGACTGAAAAATCATGAAAGAGACAATCACTCCAGGATAAGAAGCATGCCCCAGAGCATCCCCAAGCAAACTCTGTTTAGTAAGAACAGATATACTTCCGATAGTGCTGGCTGCTACAGCTAGGCTGACGGTCCCTAAAGCAACTGTCCAGAAAGAATACTCTTTGAAAACCTCAAACATGGCTGCCTCCTTTGGCATTTCCTAAAAACAGCCCATTTCCTATGCCGTAGGTCGCCTGATAATTCTCGCTTGTCAAAGTCTCATCCATCGGACCAGAGTCAATCACATGCTTATGAAGCCAGACAAGGTGATCAAAGTAGGCATCCAGCGTCGTTAAGTCATGATGAATGACAATGGAAGTTTTCCCTTCACATTGGAACTCCTTGAGCATATCCATAATCATGATTTCTGTTGCCTGATCAATCCCTGCTAGAGGCTCATCCATAAGATACAATTCTGCTTCCTGTGCCAGGGCTCTGGCTAGAAAGACCCGCTGACGCTGCCCACCTGAAAGCTGATCAATCTGACGATGGCGTAAATCCGCAATTTTTAACCGTTCTAGAGCCTGCTCAACAATCTGTCTATCAGCTTTAGTCGGTCTTCTAAACATCCCCTTACTATGAGCGAAGCGTCCCATCAGAACAATTTCAAAGACTGTTGCAGGAAATTGCCAGTTTACTTGACTGGACTGGGGAATATAGGCTACTTTTTGAGCAATCAACCTCTCTAGACCTGCCTCCTGACCAAGCAGGCGAACCTGCCCTGTGTCAGGTTTTTCCAACCCCAAAATGACCTTGAATAGACTGGACTTCCCAGCACCATTTGGTCCAACAATAGCCGTCCGACTCCCTCTGGGAATCACCAAATTAACATCTTCTAAAGCCATGGTCTGGCTGGCTGAATATGCTAAATTGACATCTTTTAATTCAATGATTGCTGACATATTTCCTCCTATTTTTTAAAATGATATACCTCATTCATACTCAATGAAAATCAAAATCAGACCAACCTACCAAGCTGAGAAAGTCGATAAGATTAAGATACCGTACCAACAAATTGCTAGCAAACCCTATACATCGCTTATTTCAACACATAAGTGCATGAATTTGATTTTCGTAGAGCACCAATGCTTCCTTCAATCGTATGTTTATAAATCTGTTAAAAATGGTCCAAAAACGGAAAGAGCTCGACCTAGACCGAGTCCTTTTTACTACTCATTTGAAAGCCCTATTCACGCACAGACTAGTGATATATACTGTCCCGCTGTGAACCAAGATCATCGAGGTCTACAAACAGTATTTCTAGTCAAGGACCTCAATAACTGGTATGATTTGCTACTAACGCCTATCCTCCCCCAAGCGTTACCACCTCCTATAGAACGAGTCCTATACTGCTTGTGCTCGAAACAATTGATTATCCCTCATATTGGTACCTATCAACTCTATCTTCGGTAATATCTCTAGTCTTCATTGAATAGCAAGTCCGTTCGACCTGTACTATTTCAGATATTTAACCATCAGTTTAACATTATGTTTGTACATGTCGATAAAGGTATCCCCTTCCTCGCCTTCTGGTGCCAAGGAATCTGAGAACAACTCCTTACTTTCGCCAGTAACAACTTCAACCTGACCACCTTTGGCTTTTACTGCCTCTTGCAATTTCTCCATGCGTTCTGGATTGGTTGTAGACTCTGTAAAGATAGCCTTGATATTATGGTCGATGATTAGGTTAACTGTCTCAATCATGTCACTGTTAGCCACTTCTGAGTCGGTGCTCACGCCTTGAGGAGCATAAAGAGTGAAGTCATAACTAGCAGCAAAGTAATTAAAGGCATCATGTGGTGTTACCAAATAGCGACTTTCTTTTGGAATCACACTTAATTCTTTTTCTACCCAAGCATGCAAATCATCTAGCTGCGCTTGGTACTTTTCTGCATTTTTCTGAATCATCTCAGCTTTAGCAGGTAAGAGTTTTTGTAGTTCCTCTGAAGCTACAGCTACAGCTGACTTGTACAAGGGAATTGAAAACCAGAAGTGCGGATCGACAATCTCTTCTCCATCCTCATCCATCGTATTCAAGTCTTTTGCATTAAAGTTTTTAGAAACAGCTACTCCGGTCTTCTCCAAAGCTTCAACCATTTTACCTTCAAAGTGCAAACCGTGGTAGAGAACAAGGTCAGCCTTTTGTAATTTTGATAGATCACTAGATTTGGCTACGTACAAATGAGGATCTTCTCCTGCTGGAATCAGCAAATCACGTTCCACCTCATCACCCGCCAGCTGATAGACCATGTCATTGAGGAAGGAAGTAGTCACAGCCACTCTTGGCTTACTAGATCCTTCTGTGGTTTGCGATGGACGACAAGCTCCTAGCCCTATTAGGGACAATAGCAGAGCAAAACTGAACAATATTTTCTTCATATAGGTTCTCCTTTTATTTTTATTAAGTATACCTAACTATATAATTAGATTAAGCTAAAAAATTCATTTTGTCAACTGATTTTTAAATTTTTTGATATAATAGTTTCAGTAGAAAGCGAGTTCTCATGACACCAAACAAAGAAGATTACCTAAAATGTATTTATGAACTGGGTCAATTAGACCAAAAAATTACCAATAAACTCATCGCAGAGAAGATGGCCTTCTCCGCACCAGCCGTTTCCGAAATGCTCAAAAAAATGGTAGCCGAAGAGCTCATTTCTAAGGATACCAAGGCAGGTTATCTCCTCAGCCAAACTGCCCTTGAAATGGTAGCCAGCCTCTATCGCAAACACCGCTTGATTGAGGTATTCTTAGTTGAGCAACTTGGCTACTCTCCAGAAGAAGTACATGAAGAGGCTGAGATTTTAGAACACACCGTTTCAGATCACTTTATCAATCGCCTAGACCTGCTACTGGAACAGCCTCAAACTTGTCCTCACGGGGGAAGCATTCCTCAAGCAGGACAACCGCTCATCGAACGCTACCAGACAAGGCTGTCACAGCTAACTGAGACAGGGAACTACCAGCTTGTCCGTATCCATGACTTCTATCAACTCCTTCAGTACTTGGAACAACATGAATTAGCTGTCGGCGATTTACTAACCGTCACAGACTTCGACCACTTTGCCCAAACCATCACCATCCAGTACAAGGACAAAGAGCTCGCCGTCCCAACAGCCATCGCCCAACAATTATTCATCGAAAAAAGCAATCGCCCAGCCTAAACAAGCTGAGCGATTATTTTTTTCTCACATTGCGGAAAATGGATCTGGTTGCAAAAAATAGTTGCCCTAGGATATATACCAAACCCAAAAAAGAACCTATATAAAAACAGCCCAATAGAAAGTGAGGGTTATAGGTTATAGGCTGCACGACAAACATGAACACGAGTACCAAGCCCCACCGCATACCCCAGGTCATCTTTCTCTGAATCAACCATTCCAGCCAATCTTCTCCAACTGAACTTCTGGTTTCCAGATATTCTTGATTAAGGCCTTGAAAAAATTTTCTCATATTTCTGACCACCTCTGCACTTGATAGTGGGAGTGGGAAAGAACTCGACCATTCATAGAAGAGTTCGTCTTCCCACCCCCGCACAGTTGATTAGGTCAGATTTGGAGTGTAAAACACGAACAAATCTGCCAATCAACCACTGCGCTGAGATGTTGACACTAACGTTGAGAAGCGGTGCTGGGCTTTTTGCCCAGCCTCGTTTCCTCTCAGTATACAGGCATTTCCCCAAAATGTCTACTGTCAATTTTTATCCACCAATCTGCACCAAGCCAAATAAAATTTGGAGGAATAAAATGGAGGCATTATAGAAGCTATGTGCAAGGATAGTATCCGTCATTCGTCTATTGCACATATACAGATAACCCAGATAAGCCCCTGTTATAAAGTGGTCTAAAAATGCCACTGAAAAGCTCCAAGTATGACAATAGGCAAATAGAAGGGCAGAAAATACGATGACTATTTGAGGATGCTTAGGAAAATACTGGGCTGTCTTTTCTAACAAAATTCCTCTGTAAAGAAATTCTTCTAAAACTGGAGCAAACAAGACAACTGAGAGAGCTATCACCCCAAAATTGTCTGAATTTAACTGATTGACTGTATCCAAGGCGTTAGAATCACTAGGACTAAGACCCAAATACTGCCAAAGGAGGTTCAGGCAAGTTTGACCCGTAAATACCAGTGCTGTCATTCCGACTATTTTTAAAATATTCAGCTTCTCTCTTGAAAAGACTTGATTCTTCACCATTCCTCGTCTGATAACAGAAAGTAGTGCCAATATTGCAAGACCAAGACCTATCATGACTGCAAGTTTTAAAAGCATATTCTCTTGAAAGGCTGTTATCCCCACATAAACTGGAAATTGAATGAGCAAAGTGAACAACAAGGTACCCACAGCTAAACCGATTGATTTTATTATTTTCATATCCTACTCATTTTTTATCTATTACAACTAATTCCGAGTGTTCTTTTTATATGTATGATAACTTAGAATTAATATTCCTACTAACCCCAGTATATTTAAAATATATCGCAAGTAGTCTGTCACTCGAAACAAGTTTAGTATTCCCATCATTAATAGTATAAACAAGGGAATAATAGTTGTCAATTTTAGCATTTTCATATTCTTATCCCATACTTTCTTCAGATATTTTAATCCTATTTTTTCTTGTTTCTAATGTATTGTCAAACGACACTCCATTTATTTAGCATTTTTATTGATTTGACTCAAAATAATCAACCAAGTGCCAATAATAATCCAGTCTTTTACAGAAAGCACCTTACTTTCGAGGTAATAATAGACAACTATGGAAATATTCATCAAAAATAAAAGTAAAAATAATAGCTTTCTATTCATACAATTCACTGCAAAATGGAAGCTGAAAAAATCAACCATTTATCCCTCCGGTCACTGTTATTAAACTGTTTTTACTAGATGTTATTGCAAGTATTACTTATTCTTTTTCCAATCTTTCATAGCACGAATTCCCCAACATAGCAAGATTAAAAAGGTAATTGCTATGATGAATCCGATAAAACCGATTATTTTCTGGTAGAAATATTCTGCAGTCAAACCTCTATACAAACTTACTAGTCCTATGATTGAAAATAAGACTATGAAACCTAACTGTTGCAAGTACAAAGTAGGCTCCCACACTGTATGTTCTCCCTGCTTTCTTACTTCTTTCATGAAATAATGATTGACGACGAAAGCAGTAGACATACACATTCCAATTGTCACACACCATAAGATTTGAAGAGATATGACCTCTCTCATCATATAGAGAACAAATAAAACAATTAGGGGAAGTTGACCAGCCCAAAATCGAAAGAATATCAATTGTTTTTTCCTTGAATTATTTTCCTTCATAATATAATACCTCCAGTGTATATTACTGCTACACAATTGTTTTTCCTATTTTAGTATAACCTAACTCACCCCAATTTTCTCATCCCTGTCACGAACGGTCGTTATTTTGTAATGAATGACCATTTTTTCGAAGTCACCGGATATTATCCAAGATATTCAGTACCAGATTATCGCTTGACAGATGTAAAACAAATAGCTACACTATTATTATACATATTAGAATTTGGAGTCGAAGACAATGGCAGGATTGGTTAGGGATAGACAATATAATTTTAGAGTAAATGCACAATTATTGGAACAAGCAAAAATAATCTTATCAGAAAAAGATATGACCCTTTCTGATGCTCTTAATTTATTTGTAGAAAGAATGGTTGAAGAGCAAGATTTGCCAATAAAAACGGTAGAAGAGGCACGTGCAGATGCTTTTCTAGATGAGTTAATTGCAGAGCTTGATGAAGGCTACCAAGAAGTTTTATCAGGACACACGACACCTGCTCGTGAGGTATTCGCCAAATATGGTCTATGAAGTACATTTATCTGCTAAAGCCGAACAAGATTTAGAGGAAATCTACCAGTATTATGTCCGTGAATTTTCAGAATCAAGTGCTCGAAAGGTGCTTGCATCTCTGAGCACAGCTATCTTGACCTTAGAAATATTTCCAGAGGGATATATTGACCTCGATGCTCGTCTGGGACGAGCATTATTCCCAGAAGGAAAAACACGGATGATTCCTGGAAAACAGCATCTCATCTTCTATTTGATTCGTGGCTCTCGTGTAGATATCCTTCGCATTAGAGGAGCAAGGACAGACTACCTAAACAACCTAGACAATCTATTCAAGCAAGCCCTCAAATAACGAGCAACTCCCCCACCTTCAACAAGTCTAACGAAACAAGCGTAAACAAAAAGCTGATTGCTCAGCTTTTTTCATTTTATTTTCTACCACTCCCTCATCCAAAAACAGAATATAGAAATTCCCCGAATTCTTGCCCTGCTGAATAAATCGCCGGTACAAGAACTGAGCCAAGTATCATCAAGGTCAGAGCTACTCCTACCCAGACCAAGAATTTCATTGCAAACGTAGAAGACTCATAAGCTGTTTCAAATTCTTGGTATTTTTTATCTAATTTTTCCATCATTGTCATAACTGAACTCCTTTAACATCCCTAATCAAACAGTATCAATAAGTAGCCAATAATTGAGAAGATAACCATCAAGCTATTGTTCAAGATATGAACAAGAATCGCATCCACAATATTGCCACGGCGAGCATAAGCCAAATAGAAGACTGCCCCCAGCAAGAAGTAAAGTGACAACTCAATTGGATGAATTGCATGAAGAAGAGCAAAGACAGCTGAACTGATTATCAATTTTAGCCATTTTTGATGTTCTTTGAAGAAATAACTGCTAAACAAACCTCTGAAAACGAGCTCTTCCATAAAAGGAGCAAAGACACCTATTGCAATATGAAAGGCAACAAAGTATAGCGGAAACATCTTCGCCAATTGCTCATTTGTAGCCAAAAGTGCTGCATCGTTGGCTGTGGTGGCATTGCCAGTTACCAACTGGGTCAATAACGTTCCGCCAATACCGACAACTCGTCCGGCCAAGAAAAATAGCAGAGCAAACCCAAAATCTTTCCAAGTAAATGTGAACCGTTTTTGCTGATCAGGTAGACCTTTCTTATACCGTTTCCAAGTCCACACCACAATAGCTGTCGCAATGACCAGATAGCCAATGCCAGAAACCCACTGCATAACACCTGACATCGAATCCTGTATGGCAATCAATCGCATCGGAGTTATGTTAATCGCAACGATGACAAGAATCAAACCAATAAATTTTAATATATTTTTAACACGTTTCATAAGCTAGTCCTCCTTTTTAGTCTTATTCACTTTCATTAGAAAATACAATGTAATAAAGAGCGTTGGATAGAAATTAGATGAGAAAACATCTACTGTTTTTCCAAGAACAAGCCAAGCTACTAGGTGAATAAGAACAGCAGTGACTAAAATTCCTACAACAAGCCCTTGCAAGAACTGCATAATTTTATTCTTTCTTTGATAGTCATCATTTGAAGTTTGTTTTCCATTTTCAGTTCTCCTTGGTCTTGTTTTCTTTAGAAAACATTTTCTAATAGAACACCGACTTCAAATCCAAAATCTTTAAAAACGGTATAGATAGGTGGAACGAGCCAAGCAAATACTACTAGACATAGTATGAGAATAGCTACCGTTTTAAAATCAAATTTTCTTTCTTCCTTAGGATATTTATGTTCTTTCATCTTCAATTCTCCTTGTTCTTGTTTTTTATAAAACAATTTCTAATAAAACACCGATTTCAAATTCAAAATCTTTAAAAACTGTATAAACAGGTGGAACGAGTCAAGCAAATACTACTAGAGATAGTATGAGAATAGCTACCGTTTTAAAATCAAATTTTTTTTCTTCCTTAGGATATTTATGTTCTTTCATCTTCAGTTCTCCTCACTATCATTTTCCTTATCGCTCAATTCTGATTTCAAATAACGTTTTGCCACTTTTGTCCATTTTTTCAAGAATTAGGGTAAGTAGATAGAATCCGTATGGCATCAACATCGGCAACTCAAGATTCTGTCTAATGAATGCAAATCCAATAAAGAAGGTATAGACAAGCATTGTTGCATGTAATACGTGTTTCCCTGTAATAACAATTTCCTTTTTTTCTCTCATCTTTGTTTCTCCTGTTCTTGTTTTCTTTACACTCTTAGTATAAGCTAACTCAGACCAAATTTTTCATCCATGTCATGAACTGTCGTTATTTTGTAATGAATGACCATTTTTTATCGATTCATTAAGTTGTGATATAGTTTTTTGCAAAATTTCTCTAATTTTTCTTCAACGAGAACAAATAAATACAGTCCATAGGGAGTTATGAAGCGTGGTACAAAATTCTTGGTGACAAGTAAGTACAGCACATACAAGGTATAGACTATCATAGCGACATGTAGAAATTGTTCTTCTGTCATAGCAATTTTCTTTTTCACTGTCATCTCGTTTCTCCTTGTTCTTATTTTTTACACTCTTAGTATAGACCAACACACCACCATTTTTTCATCCATGTCATGAACGGTCGTTATTTTGTAATGAATGACCATTTTTTCATTGAGTCGTTTTCATACTTCTCTTTTTTTCAATCATCGATAGAACGATGACTGAAAACAGCGGTGGAACCAAATAACTAATTTCGCTAAAATGAATAACAAATCCTATAACAGACAACCATTTAAGAAAAAACATATTAAAGATAAATAAGGCAAGGAAAAGTGTCCCGAGTTTCAACATCCTTTTCAGCTCTTTACTCATACTTCATCCCCACCTTTCCCATATTTATCCACTAAATGGGACACAATGACGGAAATGACCGCAACCGTGAATCCATTTAAGTAATGGTTGTGAAAAGGCTGTAAAATACTTGTTACAGGAATGGAAATTACAACAACCAATAGAAGTTTAATAAGCCAAATCATAAAATTATTCCTCCTACGATACGCTGAGTAGATCGTAACCAAAATTGCATTTGCTATTTACTGTCAAAATATGTGAAACTATCAGTCATCAATAAAATATAACAATAATCCCCAGCTTAAAATGTATTCAAAATTTATTTTACCTTCCATAATCAAATCCAAAACAAGTACTGAAAACATAGATAGGTAGATTGTATTTTTTATTACATTCATCACATATTTAGTGTTTCTATTCTTGCTTTGCATGTTAACGACCTCCTTTTAAAATAGTTTCCTTGTTCCTATTTTTACACATTTAGTATAAGCTAACTCAGCCCTATTTTTTCATCCATGTCATGAACTGTCGTTATTTTGTAATGAATGACCATTTTTCGAGAAGATGCAAAAAAATCCAGCCTTTCGACTGGACTTACATCTATAAATCTTATTCCAAAAACACCAACTCCTGAACAAATCGATGATTGCTACTGTTCGTTGATATAGAAAATTTAGGATAGTTATCTAAAATAGTTTTTACATTAGCCAAGCCAATTCCTCGATTATCTCCTTTTGTAGAGTGACCATACTCATATATATGACTTGTTACTACCTTATCTTCAACAGTAGTATTTTCTACAACCACAATTTTTCGGTCATCTTCCTGGAAATAGGCAAATACAATATTTCCATTTGCACACTGCTCTGCAGCATCGATAGCATTATCTAATAAAATAGACAGAATCGTTATGAATTCTATCAACTCTAAAGCAGGTGGTTCCATTTCAGCATCTACTTCCACAGAAATTGCAATACCCTTTTTTTGTGCCTCCAACATCTTAGATGATAGTAAACTCTTCACTGCAGGATTTTGTATATTGGATAGTCTAGCTATATCATACTTTCCATCATAGAATTTTCTATCCGAATCTGCTATCACTTCGTGATAAACAGATCGAATTGCAACAATATCCTCATCTTTAATCGCCTCATTTAAGCTAACGAGAATATTTGTATAGTCATGTCGGAAACTTCGAATTTCTTTATAAAGCGACTCAACATGACGACTATAACGGCCTAAATCAGTAATTTGCTTATCTTTTAATTCCTGAATTTCTCTAGCTTGTTTCTCTTTCTTCTGATAATTCAAATATAACATACTAACGATAAATATTGCAAAGTAAAGCAACAAAATATTAGTACGAATATAGTAAGGATTCCAATCTATAACAATCATACCTCTCTGACTCCATATTTCAGCTTGAGTAGTAATCCTTACAAGCAAAAAATAAGTTATAAATGAGGCGTTTAACCACCTGAATGTCTTTCTCAGTTCCTTATCTATTGTATCTACTTTTAAATCCTTAGATTCGATTCCCAATCCCTTGAAAAATAATAAATAAAACGGTAGAAGTAGTAATGTTATAACTACATTAAATACTATATTTAAACTCATGGCAGAGTATTCAAGTTGGAATAGGAATCTCAAATAAAGAGCAATTATCCTTTGAAACATATCCCCTATCACAAATGGTAATAATCCATAAAATATTTTTTGCGTCTTGTTCCAATTTGTTTTAAAAAAGGAATAACAACTAAAAATGAAAAAGGTTCCAACAAAGAATAAATATCATATAAAACTATCTGACAACAAGTAAGAAGAAAAGCAATCCAACATTTTTTCTTCTTGCTTAAAAATAAACCACTAATTTGTTGAAGAATCATCAAACGAATCAGCATGTCAATAAAGAATAAAGTGTCATAAAATGGAGATATAAAAATATTCATCAATTAATCTCCAACAAATCTGCAAGTTTCTTCTGCTTCAAACGAGAAACAAAACAAGAATCTCCATTCTCAAAATAGGCAATATGGTTTGTTCTGTCCAATCTCGTTATATTTAATGGATTCACTACACAAGAACGATGTGCCTGGTAAAGTCGTTCATCTGCTTTCGCTATATCGGATACTTTCCCGTAAAACTCAGTCTGACCTGTTTTGGTTTTTAAAATGACTTTATGTATTGTTGATGATGTTTCAAAATAAAGGATATCACTAAAAGGGACTTGAATATGAGCAGTTTCAGTTTTATATATAAAAGAATTTTCAGCTATAGTATGATCAATATTTTCAAAAGCATGCACCAACACATCTGATACTGCCTTTTGAAAGTCACTATCCTCTAGGCCTTTATCTATAAAATCTAAAGCAGAGACTCGATAACGATACGTTACCGGCATAAATTCTGAGTGAGTTGTTACAAAGACAATAACAGCATAGGGATCGCGAGCACGGATTTCTTTAGCGATTTCCATTCCTTTCTTTTCTTCGCCTTTAATTTCAATATCTAAAAAGAAAAATTGGTGATTCCCCGCTTCCTCGATTGATTCCAATAATTGATTTGGTTTACCAAAAACTTCTAGGAATTTATATCTTACTGACGTTTCTTCAACACACTGCCTAATAGCATTTTCTAGCCTGCTCTGCTGAAAAAAATCATCTTCTAATACAAAAATATTAAGCATCGAAATCTCCTACATTTTTTGTAAGTAATAATCATTATTATAGCATATTTCAGCAAAAGATAAATGTCCAACTTGACTTGGTAGACCTACCGATGTATAATAAACATAGAAAAAGGTAGTTGCTGGAAACAACTACCCCTTGCAGAACCGTTTAAGACGGTGGCTGTTTACAAATTATTTAAAAAATAACCGTGAACTCGCCAAAGTTATAGACGGTTATTTTTTTGTCGATTTTACCAATTCAAGCACTAACATCACGAGAGCAATAAAAGATAATAGTCACCCAGTTTACTTTTAGTACTAGGCAACGAGCTGCAGACAGCTTGTACAGTCGAGTGACTGTACAAGGTTGTAGATAGCACTTGCGAAAGCAAGTTACCCCTGCAGAGTACGGCAAAGCGAGTTCAAAGACTCCAGTGGTGTCTTTGAAGTTGGAAATAAGGAAACGACATTTCCTCGCTCGTCGAAGTAATAAAAGAAAAACTGGATGACTGTACCAGCTACAAAAATGAGTGTTAGCCACTCAAAGGTTGACAAAGATAGCTTCTCCCTTCTGTTAGATTTTGATGATTTGCATAGTAGAACAAAAAGTTCCATTCCACTTCTCTTAATTCGCGTCAACATCTCAGCGCAGTGGTTGATTGGCTTAAACAGTCCGGGGGACTGTTTAAGGTTGGAGATAGGATTTGCAAAGCAAATCACGGCAGTTCGTGCTTCGCACTCCAAATCTGACCATTACGACTGTTGCGAACAAAGTTCGCTCTATTTCCAACCTCAAAAGGTTCACTGAACCTTTTGAGCTGTGCGGGGGCGGTAAGACGAACTCATTTTCTACAAGTTGAGTTCTGTACCGCTCCCACCTACCTTTCAGAAATTAGAGCCACCGTCTTTACTTTTCTGCAAAAACTATTATAGCATATTTAATAAAGAATTGTAGTCCAATTTACACATCAAAAAACCAGCCTACTTGGGCTGGTCTTCTTGTAGTCGCTCTTTAAGGCGACGACGGTATAAAATCTGCGAGGGAATGAAATAGAGAAAACTTGCTAAGATAATCCAACGTTTATCCAAATCACTGAAATAAATCGCTAAGATTAGTACAAAAGCAAGGATTAAATAAAAGAAATGATTGGTTAATAACTTTTTCATCCGACACCTCCACATTTTCTTGATATTAGTATATCAATTTTCCTTAAAAATGTATAGTAGTCTAGCGATTTTTGGTATCCAACACAATGGTCACCGGACCATCATTGACCAAGCTGACCGCCATATCCGCCCCAAAAACGCCCACTTCAACGGGCACAAAGTCTGACAAAGCCTGGTTAAAGGCATCGTAGAGTTGGCTGGCTAGGGCAGGAGCTGCCGCTCCTGTAAAGGCAGGGCGATTGCCTTTTTTTGTATCCGCAAAAAGAGTAAATTGGGAAATGGATAAAATCTTGCCCGCCACATCTTGAACAGACTTGTTCATCTTGCCTGCCTCATCTGAAAAAATCCGCATATTGACAATTTTCCGAACAGCATAGTCCAGGTCTTCCTGTGTGTCATCTGGCCCTACACCGACTAGGAGCAAGAGCCCCTGATCAATTTGCCCATGGATACTTCCTTCGATGGTCACACTGGCCTGTGATACACGTTGTAGTACAATTTTCATCTTATCCGTTGGTCCTTTTCACTGAGTAAACTTCTGGCACAGACTTGATCTTATCCACCAGACTGGTCAAGGTTGCCAGGTTGGAAATACCAAAGGAGACGTGGATGGTCGCAAACTTCATATCCTTGGTTGGCTGGGCATTGACCGAGGAAATGTTCTTGCTGGCATTGGTCAAGACCTTAAGGACATCGTTGAGCAGTCCTGAGCGGTTAAGACCGTAAATATCAATATTTGCCATGTATTCCTTGGTCGAATTTTCATCCTCCCAACCAACATCAATCAAGCGGACATCATAGTTTTCCTGGCTCTTGAGGTTCATACAGTCTACACGGTGAACGGCAACCCCACGTCCCTTGGTGATGTAGCCGACAATCTCATCGCCAGGTACTGGATTACAACATTTGGCAATCCGAATCAGCAGACCTGACGCTCCCTCTATGACCACGCCACCCTCGTGACGAATCTTGAGACTGTCTTTGTTGTCGTGTTTGACTTCGCCACCGTTGACCAATTCGTCCGCGGCAGCCTTTGCCTTAGCCCGCTCAGCTTCGCGACGCTCTTTTTCTGTCAGACGGTTAAAGACGGACACGGCAGAGATTTCTCCAAAACCAACTGCCGCAAAAAGGGATTCGTCGGTCTTGTAGCTGGTCTTTTGCAGGACTTCGTCCATGTGGCGACGGTCCAGATATTGGTTGGGAACGTAGCCATTTTCTTGGAGTAGGTTCTGGAGCATTTCACGCCCCTTGGAGACGGAAAGTTCCTTGTCCTGGTTTTTGAAGAACTGCTTGATTTTATTACGGGCCTTGTGAGTTTTAACCAAGTTGACCCAGTCACGACTTGGGCCGAAAGAGTTGGCAGAAGTGATGATTTCCACCTGGTCGCCTGTCTTAAGCTTGGTCGTCAGAGGCACCATGCGGCCGTTGACCTTGGCACCTGTTGCTCGCTCACCGACCTTGGTATGAATCTCATAGGCGAAGTCAATGGGCACGGAGTCCTTAGGCAATTCACGCACCGCACCATCTGGCGTAAAGACGTAAATACGCTCGGTAAAGATGTCCTCTTTGACCGAATCAACGAAAGATTGGGCATCTCCAGCCCCCTCTTGAAGTTCAATCAGGTTGTTAATCCAGCGCAACTCTTTTTCGCTGGCAGTTGCCTTGCCACCACGCTTGTAAGCCCAGTGAGCCGCCACCCCGTATTCCGCAACCTGGTGCATTTCCACCGTCCGAATTTGGAACTCGATTGGACCTTTTGGTCCATAGACTGTCGTATGGATGGACTGGTAGCCATTGGCTTTTGGACTGGCAATGTAGTCCTTGAAACGACCCGGCATAGGTTTCCAGAGTTCATGGATGTAGCCAAGCATGGCATAGACATCACTTGGTGTATCCATCAAGCAGCGAATAGCTGTCAGATCATATAGTTCGTCAAAACGCTTTTTCTTGTCATGCATCTTTCGATAGATGGAGTAGATATGCTTGGGACGACCGTAGATTTGACCGTGAAGATGGCGCTCCTCTGTGTATTCTCTTAACTTGTCGACGACTTCATTGACCAACTCTTCCCGTTCGCGTCGTTTCTCCCTCATCATGTGGGTAATCTTGTAGAACTCAACTTCATTGAGGTAACGGAAAGACATGTCTTCCAATTCCCACTTGATAGAAGAAATACCTAGACGGTGGGCAAGCGGTGCATAGATTTCCATCGTTTCACGTGAAATACGTTCCTGCTTGTCCTTGCGCAAGTGCTTAAGAGTCCGCATGTTGTGAAGGCGGTCTGCCAGTTTAACCAGAATGACCCGCATGTCTTGGGACATAGCAATCAACATATTGCGGTGGTTTTCAGCTAGTTGCTCCTCATGTGACTTATACTCAACCTTGCCTAACTTGGTCACCCCACCAACAATATGGCGGACCTCTGGACCAAATTCTGCTTCCATATCATCCAGAGTTACCTCAGTGTCTTCTACTACGTCATGCAAGAATCCGCAAGCTACGGTTACCGCATCTAGCTTGAGCCCTGCCAAAATCCCTGCCACTTGGATAGGGTGGACAATGTAGGGTTCGCCTGACTTCCGAAATTGAAGTTTATGAGCTTCAGTAGCATAGTTCAAAGCTTTCTCAACAAAGGCCACATCATCAGCTGGAAGATAGCTTGCTGTCAGTGCAACAACTTCCTCGCCAGTGTAATTGATTTCTTTCATTTACTTCTCTCCCTAACTATTTCCTATTATTTTACCATTTTCACTGGAAAAGAAAAAGGAATCTAACAACATAAGACTACTAATTACAAACAATCCAAACCAAGTTCAGATTCGGCGAACGTTCCTTTTTTTATTGTTTTTCTTACTATTTTCACTTGTTTTTCAACCAAACGTTCAGAATTAGTCTTGATTTTTACATTCCTTAGCTGTATAATGATTGTAGAAGATTATTACAAAAAGAAAATGGAGGATTCTTATGAATTTTCGTTTCAGTAAGTGTGCCGTAGCGCTCACACTAGCTCTCCTAGCTGCAAGCAATCCAAAATTAGCTCAAGCCGAAGAGATTCTCAACACAACTCCAGCTTCTTCAACAGAAGCAAGTCAGGCTGTACCAGTTGAATCTGACACCACAGAGAAAGCTGATAATACAGACTCTCCTGCTCCAGCCACTACCGAAGCTGAAAATCCAAGCTCTTCCGAGACAGCTGAAACTAGTGATCCTACAAGCGAGACAACTGACTCAACTGCTTCAGAAGCACGTACGGTCACTCCTGCTGCAACTGAAACTAGTCAGCCTGTTGAAGGACAAACTGTTGATGTTCGCATTCTCGCAACAACTGACCTCCATACGAACTTGGTCAACTATGACTATTACCAAGATAAACCTGTAGAGACACTGGGTCTAGCAAAAACAGCTGTTCTTATCGAAGAAGCAAAAAAAGAAAATCCAAATGTCGTATTGGTAGATAATGGAGACACCATTCAAGGTACTCCTCTTGGAAATTACAAGTCTATCGTTGATCCTATTGAAGAAGGTGAACAACATCCTATGTACGCCGCCTTAGAGACTCTGGGATTTGATGTCGGCACACTTGGCAACCACGAATTTAACTACGGCCTTGCCTACCTCGAAAAAGTAATTCGTACAGCCAACATGCCTCTAGTCAATGCCAATGTCCTCGATCCGACTACGAAAGACTTTCTCTACACCCCTTATACCATTGTGAAAAAGACATTCACAGACACCGAGGGTAAAAAGGTTACACTAAATGTCGGTGTTACAGGGATTGTTCCCCCTCAAATTCTTAACTGGGACAAAGCTTATCTAGAAGGAAAAGTGATTGTTCGTGATGCAGTTGAAGCCGTTCGCGATATTATCCCAACCATGCGAGAAAATGGCGCAGACATCGTTCTGGTCCTTTCCCACTCAGGTATCGGCGATGACCAATATGAAGTCGGCGAGGAAAATGTCGGTTACCAAATCGCCAGCCTGTCAGGAGTTGATGCGGTTATCACAGGTCACTCCCACGCAGAATTCCCAGGAACTGCCGAAAAACCAAGCTTCTATGCTAAATACTCTGGCGTGGATGATACAAATGGTAAAATCAACGGCACTCCTGTCACCATGGCGGGTAAATACGGTGACCACCTCGGCGTCATCGACCTCAATCTGGTCTTTAAAGATGGCAAATGGACAACTACTTCTAGCAAAGCGGCTATTCGTAAAATCGATACAAAATCATCTGTAGCAGATAGTCGCATCATCGACCTTGCTAAAGAAGCCCATAACGAAACCATCAACTATGTGCGCCAACAAGTCGGTGAAACAACTGCTCCAATCAACAGCTTCTTTGCCCTTGTCCAAGATGATCCTTCTGTACAGATTGTTAACAATGCACAGATTTGGTATGCCAAACAACAGTTGGCGGGTACTTCAGAAGCTAATCTACCAATCCTATCTGCGGCTGCACCATTTAAGGCTGGTACTCGAGGCGATGCCTCAGCCTATACAGACATTCCTGCTGGCCCAATCGCCATCAAGAACGTAGCAGACCTTTACCTCTACGACAACGTTGTAGCCATCTTAAAAGTCAACGGTGCTCAACTCAAAGAATGGTTGGAAATGTCCGCAGGGCAATTCAACCAAGTTGACCCAAGCTCAACAGAGCCACAAAACCTAGTCAACACAGATTTCCGCACTTACAATTTTGACGTTATTGACGGAGTAACTTATCAGTACGATATTACGCAACCAAATAAATACGATCGTAACGGTAAGGTAGTCAACGAAACTGCCAGCAGAGTTCGGAATCTGCAATACAATGGGCAAGATGTGACAGCTGATCAAGAATTCATAGTGGTGACCAACAACTACCGTGCAAACGGTACTTTCCCTGGGGTCCGCGAAGCTTCTGTTAATTACTTGCTCAACCTAGAAAACCGCCAAGCCATCATCAATTATATTATCGCTGAGAAAGTTATCAACCCTACAGCAGACAATAACTGGACCTTTACAGATAGCATCAAGGGACTCGACCTCCGCTTCTTGACAGCAGATCGTGCGAAAACTCTAGTTGCTGACCAAGAAGGTCTGGTTTACCTCCAAGCCTCAGCTGAAAACGAAGGATTTGGCGAGTTCAAGTTTGTCTACACTGAGCCAAAAGTCGTGACTCCTCCAACTGGACAAACAGCTACTGATAATCAAACTTCATCTGGTCAATCTGGTGTTCAAATTACACTTCCGTCTGGTCAGGTCATTACCCTTCCAGCCGAAAAAACAACAGCACCTGCACCAAAATACAAACTTGCTACTACAGCTAAGACAAGTACTTCCTCCTCAACAGCAGGACAAAAAACACTCCCTGCAACTGGTGAGGCAAGTTCTGTTCTTAGCCTGATTGGCATCAGTTTGATGGGCCTTGTCGGTGCTTTCCGCAAGAAAAATGAAAACTAATGTTAAATAGTAAAGAGCTCCGATAAGCAACCGAGCCCTTTTCTTTCTATGTAAAAAATGACCAAATAACCGCGATAAGAATAGCAGGTAGCATATTGGCCACGCGAATCTTTTTGTCCCAGATGATATTGACACCGACACAGAAAATAAGTACCGAGCCGATAAAGGAGAGATTGGCAAGGGCCTGATCTGTCATCAACGGCTCAATCAAACGTGCCAAGAGGGTAATTGCCCCTTGAAAGAGAAAGACTGGCACTGCTGAAAAACCTGCTCCCTTGCCCAAACTCGAGGTCATAATCAAAATGATAACAAAGTCCAAAATACTCTTAACGGCCAACAAGCGATAATCACCCGTCAATCCATCTTGGATGGCTCCTAGTATGGCCATGGCGCCGATACAAACGGTCAAAGAAGCTGTCAGGAAAGCATCTAAAAACTGAGAGTCCTGACCATTTCCTGACTTTTCTCGGAGCCAGATACCCAAGCGCTCAAACCAACCTTCGATATGCAGTACTTCCCCAATCAAGGTCCCCAAGGCTAGACTAAGAACCAAAAGCATGCTATTTTGACTTTTGAGTTGACCGTCAACTACTGTCAACAGTCCTTCTAAACTACCTGAAATTCCTAAAAATAAGACAGCTAGCCCACTCGCCACCGTTAGTCCTGATTGATGGCGTTCTTTCAGCAAATGTCCAAACCAAGTCCCTAGCACACCTGCTAGGGCAATGGCGATGGTATTGATAATTGTTCCTAAGGCAAACATGGACTACCTGAACAATTCCGTCGCATAGCTAATGGCAGAAAGAGCATAGAGGGGAGCCGTCTCCGCTCGGAGAATACGAGGACCTAGGCCTGTTTTGACCGCTCCTGCTTTTTCAAAAGCGACTACTTCCTCAGGCGACACGCCGCCTTCTGGACCGACGATAACCAGAACTGATTGTCCAACTTCTAAGCCAGACAAGATTTTCACCAGGTTGGCTTGTTCGCCCTCTTTAGCGGATTCTTCGTAGGCTAAGATAATCTGGTCAAAACCTGCCAGCTGGGCTAGGAAATCCGTTTTTTTCTCGAACAAGCGAACTACTGGAATCCGATTGCGTTTGCTTTGCTCGGCTGCTCCTTGGGCGATTTTTTCTAACTTTTCTGCTTTTTTGGCTAACTTTTTACCGTCCCATTTGACCACAGACCGGTCAGCTGGAAAGGCCCAGAGGGCTGCCATGCCTAATTCCGTTGCCTTTTGGGCGACAAATTCGAGCTTATCTCCCTTGGGAAAGCCCATGGCAATGATAACGGAAACGGGTAATTCAACATTGTCTGCCAATTCTTCGATGATTTCAACAGATTGGCTCTGGTTGTCTACTACGCGCGCCAAGCGTTTGATACTATCGTCAAAGACGAGGACAATCTGGTCATCTGCCTGCAAGCGCATGACAGAAAACATGTGCTTGGCAGTGTCCTTATCGCTAATCTGGAACACGCCCTGCGGTGCTCTGCCATTGACAAAATACTGCTGCATCCTAGCCTCCAATCACACCTGAGCGGTCAGCCGTCTTCTTAAAGACGCAGCAATTCCACTCGCCCTGAATCATGTGGGTCTCAAGGAAGAAGCCAGCCGCTTCCGCAGATGCTCGCACCATGTCCCACTTGTCTGCGATGATGCCGCTCATAATCAGGTAGCCCTCGTCCTTGACCAGACGGTAGGCATCCTCAGTCAGATGGATGAGAATGTCCGCCAAGATGTTGGCAACGATGACTTCTGCTTTAATATCAACGCCACGAAGCAAGTCACCTGCCGCGACATGAATATTGCTAGTATTGGCATTGAGGTCGATATTTTCCTGAGCTACACGCACCGCCACCTCATCCAAGTCATAGGCATAAATCTCCTTGGCACCTAGGAGGGAGCTAGCAATGGAAAGGACACCTGAACCTGTGCCGACGTCGATGACCGTTTCACCACCACGCAGGACCTGAGAAAGAGCAAAGAGGCTCATCTTGGTCGTCGGGTGAGTTCCCGTCCCGAAAGCCATGCCTGGATCCAGGCGGATAATCTTCTCTCCAGCAGTCGCCTCATAGTCCGTCCAAGACGGTACAATAGTCAAATCGTGGGTAATGCGAGCTGGCTCATAGTATTTCTTCCAGTTGTCCGCCCAGTCTTCCTCTGCCAATTCCTGACTTTCTAAGCTAATCTGACCTGTTTCCAAGCCAAATCCTGTCAAATCCGCCAGGCGAGTTGCCAAATCAGCCTTGATTTCCTCAATATCCAAATTGTCAGGATAGTAAGCCGTAATGGCAATCATATCTGACTGCTCCACCTCGGGATAAAGTTCGCCAAAACGATCTTCCTGCCCCACATAGTCAGCCGAGTCGCTAATCGCCACCCCCTGACTGCCCGTTTCAATCATCAGATTTGAAACTGCTTCTTCTGCATCACGATGCACGTGAATCGTTAATTCTTGCCATGAGTTCATGTTTGTTTTCCTTTTCTTCTCTATGTGTCAATCACTGTATTATTGTACCGATTTCTAGCCCATTTTACAAGTTAATGTTACGCGATGGAGCCCTAATAATACTTTTTCGAAAATTTTCTAATCGTACTGCGAATAAATATGTGTAGGAAAGTTTGAGACGGTGGTTCCAAGTTTCTGAACGGAGGTGATGCCCATGAAAGTGGACAGCAAATCTGCTAGAAAGGCTAGCCCATGCCAGATGGTAAGTAAACTTACTCATCTGGCAACGACAAATCCTATAAGATTTGTCTAGGGCACGCACTAGCTCGAGTTTTGAAAAATATCGTTTCAAAACTCTCACGTCGGAGAACTCTGGATTTATATTTATCAGGTCTACTTGTTGAAATGCTGAGCTTGATAATCGTCATCATTTTAGCTATTCGAGATAAAAAATAACCGTCAGCAAACTTTGACACAGTTCTGACGGTTATTTAATCTAACGAACTGAACCACCGTTTAGCGGTCCTACTGGGCGTTGAGCTGGAACTCAACGCCTTTTCTATTTTTATAATAGCAAAAGTTTCACCTGCAGTCAAGCAAGAGAGAAAACGGAATGTCAAATAGAATCTATTACCCTCAATTCTATACCAACTGCACCGTACTGTTCTAATTGTTCTCGCGAATAGTAAACTTCCATATCTTCTGGTTTCGCCCCTCTGATACTGCTTTGCGTATATCCACAAGACAATAAATCCAGTTCTTTGTATAACTGAGCAAAATTATCAAATATGTGAAGATCTAATACTTGCACCTCGATCGTTTGCGTCTGATTTTCTGTACAATAAAAACGGATGCGATCTCCAATTTGTATATGCTTGCGCTTCTCGTCATAAAGTCGTAGCTCAATAGTCTTCTGGCCAGACTTCATCATTTCAAAAGGTTTTGGAGCCAGTAACATTTCATGAACCATCTCAATACCTCGGATATGGGTAAAATTCCCCTTCCACCAAGTCTGCTCTGCCTTTTTCAAAAGCCTCGCTATCCCATGCAATGGCAAATTCTTGGGCTGCTGGGTCCGCCAAAAAGTCCATGAGGTCATCTAGGCCTTGGTCTGCGGTGTCCTTGAGAAAGCTTGCAAAATAGGTCAGAAACTCTGCTGAAAAGCCCTTCTTGGCGTCAAATGGCAGAGCGACCAGCTAGTCTTCCGCGTCAAAGCGAGACTTGTCCTGATTGTAGAAAAGGACATACTCCTCCAAGAAAATATCCTCTGCAGAGGCATTGCCTTCGTCGTCCACCGTTTCAATCCCAGCCACATTTTGTGCCTCCAAGATAAAAGCCAACTCAACAGCGTGGTTTTTCTTGTCCCAGTTAAGCTCGTAATCGTAGGTAAAATATTTGTCCAGTGCTGCTTCCAACACATCTAAAAAGCCATGTTTCGCCATGTTTATTTCCTCTTTTCTATAAATTCCAATAAATTTATTTCTCGACCGTATTTGACGGAAGCCCGCTTGTCTTTCTCCAAAATGGACTTGGTTAAATCTAGTTGATTTACCGCTGCTAAGGCTACAGCATAGTGAATAACGTCAGCTAATTCTTCTGCCAAACGAGCAGAGCTGTCGTCTTCGCTATCCATCATCTTACGGCCTGCACGCTTGTTCAGCAGCTCTGCCACTTCACCGATTTCTTCCACTAATTTCATAAAGAGACTTTGCTCTGGAACTGTCGTCCCATAGTGGTCACGCAAGTATTCTTCCAAAACACTCACCATCAACTCCGCCATCTTCGTTTCTCTCCAAATCCTAAAATTGTAGTATAATGATTATACCATAAATGTACTGAAAGGAGGCCTATGCCAGCCAATCTCGCCCTTCGTATGCGGCCAAAATCCATTGATGAAGTCATCGGTCAGGAACACCTGGTCGGTCCTGGAAAGATTATCCGTCGCATGATTGATGCCAATATGCTGTCGTCTATGATTCTCTACGGTCCGCCAGGGATTGGCAAGACCTCGATTGCGTCCGCAATTGCTGGCACGACCAAATATGCCTTTCGGACCTTTAATGCCACGACCGACAACCAAAAACGCCTGCAGGAAATCGCTGAAGAGGCTAAGTTTTCTGGCGGTCTGGTTCTCCTGCTCGATGAAATCCACCGCCTTAACAAGACCAAGCAGGACTTCCTGCTCCCTCTTTTGGAAAATGGCAATATCATCATGATTGGAGCAACGACGGAAAATCCATTTTTCTCAATCCTGCCTGCCATTCGCAGTCGGGTGCAGATTTTTGAGTTGCAACCTTTGCAAACCAGCCATATCCGACAGGCCTTGGAGTTGGCTTTGACAGACAGCGAACGTGGTTTTGACTTCCCTATTACCATTGAGCCTGAGGCTCTGGATTTCCTAGCCAATGCTACCAACGGTGACCTTCGTGCCGCCTACAATTCTCTAGAACTGGCTGTGCTTTCGACCAAGGAAAGTGACGACGGTAGCCGCCACATTGATCTGGACGCCGTAGAAAATAGCCTGCAAAAGTCCTACATCAGCATGGACAAGAACGGCGATGCCCACTACGACATCCTCTCCGCTCTGCAAAAATCCATTCGGGGTAGCGATGTCAATGCCAGCCTCCACTACGCCGCTCGTTTGATTGAGGCGGAAGACCTGCCTAGTCTGGCTCGTCGCTTAACCGTTATTGCCTACGAAGACATCGGCTTAGCCAATCCAGAGGCTCAGATTCATACGGTGACGGCCCTTGAAGCGGCTCAGAAAATTGGTTTTCCAGAAGCACGGATTTTGATTGCCAATGTGGTAGTCGATTTGGCTCTTTCTCCCAAGTCCAACTCTGCCTATCTGGCTATGGATGCAGCTCTGGCTGATTTACGGAAAAACGGCCATCTGCCCATTCCAAATCATCTTCGGGATGGCCACTATGCTGGCAGCAAGGAGCTGGGAAATGCTATTGGCTACCAGTATCCACATGCCTATCCTGAAAAATGGGTGGACCAGCAATACCTGCCCGATAAGTTACTGAATGCGGACTACTTCACCGCCAACGACACCGGCAAATACGAGCGTGCCTTGGGTATGACCCAAGAAAAGATAAAAAATTTGAAAAAAAATAGACGCCAAAATCCTTGATAGAACTGGTTTTTGGGCACATACACTTTGACACCGCTTACATTTTTGCCATTTTTCTCTTGATTTTTCAAAAAAAAGTGGTATTATTAAATCATAAATAAGAACTGCTGTGGTATACGAATTCATACCTATGTGTTGACCGACTATTTTTGTATTACTAGGGAGACAAAGATCCTCTGACAGTATGCAAGCTGGCACACCCAGAAGCAACTAAGTTAGAAACGCGTCACCCACCTGCTTTTAGCGTGCGGGATCAATACAATCCATGGATAACCGGTACCAATACAGCATTTTTATTTTTTACCTTCCTTAGCTCAGCTGGCAGAGCAGCGGACTCTTAATCCGTGGGTCGTAGGTTCGATCCCTACAGGGAGGATTGGTTGATATGAGGAAAGTCTTGATTTATCAAGGCTTTTTCTCGTTTTTTGAGTGAATTTGGTCAAAATTTGGTCAAAAAGAACCCTTTCACATTGTGAAGGGCTATTTTTTTAACTTATCCCACAGGACAACTCGTTTTTCCTGTAATGATTTCTGTACATCGATGATGCGTTGATTCGATGAGCCTCGAAATTGCAGCATAAGATTGCGCTTGGTACGGTCATAACGGCCGTCAACTAGAATATCTAAATAGGATAGTAACTCTAACTTATCCGGAGTTTCTAACATCATTTCTTCCCATGTGTAGCCTGTCCAAGACCAAATGTCCTTTTCTGGCAATTCTTTCCGAATTCGCTTTACGAGTGGGAGGACCGTGCCTGTGTTCAGAAAAGGCTCGCCACCCAAGAGGGTTAGGCCCTGTACATAGGGCTGGGCCAAGTCTGCTAAAATGCGGTCTTCAAGCTCCTTGGTATAGGGAATCCCAGCTTTAAAAGACCAGGTTGCAACATTGTAGCAGCCCTCGCAGTGAAACAGACAGCCACTAACATATAGAGAGCAACGGACTCCTTCTCCATCCACAAAGTTAAAGGCTTTGTAGTCTATTATTCGCCCTTGGCTAAATTCCTCGCTCTTCCATTCTTGTGGTTTAGGATTATTCATTTCAAATACCTGAGCATAAGCAAATGAAATCTAATCGTTTGGATGAATTCCGTTTTACCAGTACACAGACTGTTTTTATCCATAAATGGTACTTCCAATGCTTTAGCTCGGATTGATTCCAGCAAGCTTAGTGCGGAACCAATCTCAATTCCTTTCCTGTTTTGATTCAGTAGTTTGTCACTCCCATTAATCCTCAATCCAGTATCTTTCTACCCCGTCTCGAACATCTTCCAAAACGCCACCACAAGCCACAATCGTGCGACGGCTGGCTTGATTTTCTGTCGAGCAAGTCACAAGGACCTTGGAAATATTTTTGGTTGCGGCTTCCTGCAAACCAAGTCGCAGCTGGTCCTTGGCATAGCCCTTTCCTCGCTCGGTTGGGCGAATGGAATATCCGATATGACCGCCTTTATTGAGCAGGAAATCGTTGAGCCGTAGGCGTAGACTGAGAAAACCAAGGGCTCGACCAGTCTGGTCAAATGACACATATTGAATGGAAGGAACAAAACCGTCTGGCAGATTGAGACCTGCCTCATAGTCTTTGTTTCTAAAAATCCATTCTTCAAAGTCCACATCTTTGGAGATAAAGCCTCCGTCCATAGCTGAGCCTGCTTTTTCAAATTCTGCCAGCATCTCCAAAATCGTTTCCTTATCCGCTATAGTCGGTCTTCTTAATTCCATTTTAGTCTCCATATTGTCTCTTGAAAAATTCACTGATGATGTCCGTATCCAGTCCTAAATCCTGCACAATTTCTGCCTTGTGGAAATCATCATAGTTGTCCTTACCGCTCCAAACAAAAGAATTGGTCACAATCTGATAGTCCTTATCTGACTCGACTGCTCTGCCATTGACCACAAAACCCTCACCGCTTTGGACAATGCCCCACATCTGAGGGTGGAGGCCTGTCTTGAGGCTAGCCACCAAATCGCTGCCCTTGATACGAACTAAGAGTACTCGCTTGGAAAAGGGCAAGACCTTGACCAAGTCCGAATAAAAGATTGGTCCCGCCGACAAGGAAGCCCGAATGCCGAAGCCGTTGATGACCGCTCCATCTGCCTGCAAAACTAGTTGACTCGCCTGTTCAAATAAAGCCTGACAAATAACAGGGGCCAGAGTTGATAACCCTTGACGAATGCTGTCTCGCTCTCCGTCTAGTGCCTGAGGTAAAATCGCTATCGGTTGGGAAAAAACTGCGTCACGTTCCAATTTCATCTGGTCGATAATAGCCTTGACCGCCCTGTCTTCTTGGGTCAATTTCTCCACCTCAATTAAGTCATAAGCCAGGACCTCGTGCCGTCCATCTGCAAAACACCGCAGGGATAGATGACCGACAAAACGACCATACTGACCAGCCTGGCAGATACTAACTCCACCAATCTGACTAGGTTGCTTTAGAATGGTATGGGTATGTCCGCCCAAAATCACGTTAAGCTCAGGGAAATCCTTGGCCAAATGCACATCCTCATCGTATCCTAGATGACTGAGCAAGACCAGATGAGCCGATGAATTCTGACTCACAATCTGATCCACCAATCGCCGCAGAGATTGTCTATGGTCTTCAAAAATCACATTCTCCGACGGTGACGCAACCTCCTGGGTTTCCAAGGTAGTCAAACCGAGGACATAGAGGGGGTTCCCATTCATATCAAATTCTAGAAGATCCTCAAGCGGCACCAATTCATCTGCCGCCTCCACATCCTGATAGCGGAGATTGGAGGACACAATTGGAAACTGGGCATAGTCATCCAAGCGACTAAGCAACTCATCTCCGTGGTCAAACTCATGATTGCCCAAGGTCATAGCCTGACAACCAACTTGATTCATTAGCTCGATTTCCTTGACCCCTCGGTACATATTGAAAAAGATATTGCCCGAAAACAGATCCCCGCTGTCAAAGACAAAGGTCGGAATCCCCTTTTTCTTATGTGTGAGATAAAGATAGACACTCTTGATAGATTTATAAGCAATCTAAACCTTAGCCACAGCTTTACATTCCATATCTTCAGAACTAAGAACTGAACTACTCTAAGTTTATTTCTAACAGACTCAGCAATTACAGGATTATTTGCAGCTAGTTAATTTCAAAAACCAAATGGACTATGCAGGTCAGGTGCTAAAGTGCTTAATATAGACAATATGTAAAGACCCCCAGTTGAGAATTCGTGGATTTACCTGTACACTAGAATAAAAAAACAATCAACTTCTAACAGGAATTACCACACTCAATTGGAGGTCTTATATGTTTCATTTTACCACACTTTTCATCGGAATGGATGTTCACAAAGAAAGTTTTTCACTCTGCTATTATGATATGATGGCGAATCAATTCAAACATAGCACTAAAGTTGGTCCAAATGTTAGCTATATTGTGAACTATGTGAATGAGCTTCGTCGTTTATATGGTCAAGATGCAGAAGTGTTATGTGGCTACGAAGCCGGATGTCTTGGATTTACCCTATATCACCAGCTACAAGCTCACGGGATCCCCTGTATCGTGATGGCGCCTACAACGGTGATGAAGGAAGGATCTAAGCGTGTTAAGACTGATAAAAAAGATGCAGCTCAGCTCGCAAAAGCTCTGGCCTTTCGTAGCTATCGGCCTGTTCATATTCCTACTGTTGAGGATGAACAAGTCAAAGAATATATCCGCATGAGAACAGACCACAAAGTGGCTCTGAAGAAAATCAAACAACAAATTCTTGCCTTCTGTCTCCGACATGATTTTCGCTATACCGAGGGAAGCAGTAATTGGACACAGAAACATGTCCGCTGGCTCCGTTCCCTAAATCCTGATGGACTTTACGCAGAGATTTTGACAGAATATCTATTGACCTATGAGAAATTAGTAGATCAAATAGAACGGTATGATGCACGAATTGAGCAACTGGGTCAAAGCGACAGTTACCAAGAGAAGGTCTCACGGCTTTCTTGCTTTATTGGCATTAAAACACTAACTGCTCTTTCCATTGTGACAGAAATCGGTGATTTTAATCGCTTTGCGACAGCTCAACATTTTGCTTCTTATCTTGGGCTAACTCCTAGCGAAAATTCTAGCGGCGACAAGGAGAGAAGAGGTGCTATCACCAAAGCTGGGAATAGCCATGTGAGACGACTTCTGATAGAAGCTGCACAATCATTGGCTAAGGGGACGATTGGGTATAAATCCAAAGAATTGAAAAGGAGACAAAGTGGAAACCGAGTGGAGGTGATTGCTTATGCGGATAAGGCTAATGAACGCTTAAGAAGACGTTATCGCACACTTGTTCTAGGAAAAAATAAGAAACAAAATGTTGCTAAAACAGCTATTGCACGAGAATTGTCTGGTTTTATTTGGGGGATGATGACAGGAAGAATAGCTTGAAGTTAGCGCTTGTTTTCATGTACACTTTTGACCATTAAGTTTTATCATCGCAGAGCGATGAGGAATCCCTATTTCTATCCAAAATCACTGGGTGAATTTGGACAGAAATAAGGATTGAAATCATGTTTGAATGGAAAGTATCTTGAAGGAGTTTAGGACTTCAAGGTTTGAGTCATCTACGAAACGACTAAGTGGCACAATTGTGATCCACGCTTATAGAGAGTAGGACTCGCGGCAGAACCATTGACCTGTAGGTAACCAATCCACGAATATCAGAGTGGCCAATGCCCGAAGCTAAGAACTAGGCTCTTTCTAGATACTTTTCATTTTTTTATCAGTTCGATTGTTTTTACTTGACAAAGGGCTTTACATATCAGGGAAGCAGTAATTGGACACAGAAACATGTCCGCTGGCTCCGTTCCCTAAATCCTGATGGACTTTACGCAGAGATTTTGACAGAATATCTATTGACCTATGAGAAATTAGTAGATCAAATAGAACGGTATGATGCACGAATTGAGCAACTGGGTCAAAGCGACAGTTACCAAGAGAAGGTCTCACGGCTTTCTTGCTTTATTGGCATTAAAACACTAACTGCTCTTTCCATTGTGACAGAAATCGGTGATTTTAATCGCTTTGCGACAGCTCAACATTTTGCTTCTTATCTTGGGCTAACTCCTAGCGAAAATTCTAGCGGCGACAAGGAGAGAAGAGGTGCTATCACCAAAGCTGGGAATAGCCATGTGAGACGACTTCTGATAGAAGCTGCACAATCATTGGCTAAGGGGACGATTGGGTATAAATCCAAAGAATTGAAAAGGAGACAAAGTGGAAACCGAGTGGAGGTGATTGCTTATGCGGATAAGGCTAATGAACGCTTAAGAAGACGTTATCGCACACTTGTTCTAGGAAAAAATAAGAAACAAAATGTTGCTAAAACAGCTATTGCACGAGAATTGTCTGGTTTTATTTGGGGGATGATGACAGGAAGAATAGCTTGAAGTTAGCGCTTGTTTTCATGTACACTTTTGACCATTAAGTTTTATCATCGCAGAGCGATGAGGAATCCCTATTTCTATCCAAAATCACTGGGTGAATTTGGACAGAAATAAGGATTGAAATCATGTTTGAATGGAAAGTATCTTGAAGGAGTTTAGGACTTCAAGGTTTGAGTCATCTACGAAACGACTAAGTGGCACAATTGTGATCCACGCTTATAGAGAGTAGGACTCGCGGCAGAACCATTGACCTGTAGGTAACCAATCCACGAATATCAGAGTGGCCAATGCCCGAAGCTAAGAACTAGGCTCTTTCTAGATACTTTTCATTTTTTTATCAGTTCGATTGTTTTTACTTGACAAAGGGCTTTACATATCAGTCATTTGAATTAGAAATAGGATAACCTCAGGTTATAGTGTCAGTAGCCCATTCCCAAAGTAGTTTCAGAGTCCTAAAATTGATAAGCTCAGATATGTCCCGTTTCTAATTCACGTCACTATAATTGGAGAGTGGTGCTATAAGAAGAACTATGGAAACACGTTTTTCTGAACTGTATTGCCTATTTGATATTGAACATACATTTACAAGAAGGCTAACTAGTCTACAATCACGACTGGACCAAATTATTCTTACCCACAATTTACACTATTTTGAAATTAACTAGTACCACGGGTAACTACATTATAAAGTGAAACTCAATTTCTATAATTTTGTTATCTTGAAAAATCGGCAAACAACTGAAAGTAATATTGGTTTGAGAAAATAAATTGGACAATATTATTACGGTCTCTAAAAGATAATCTGTTATATTCACAAAATAATGATTTTTTTTGCTAGTTATATCAATAAAAGAAACATCAATATCTTTGCCATGAATATTCGACAAATGTTGTTTTACTTGCTCTAACAATGTATCAAGAAATATATTTTTTTCCATAAAAACGCTTCCCTTTATTCAGAAATTATAGTATAATTATACCATACAATCAATAAAAAGGAGTTTTCTATTATGAAGAAATGGATTTTCTCATTTATCTCAATATTAATTATTATTCTTCCATCAATGTCTGTACAAGCTATTACATTGGGTTCGGACAATATCAGCCCTTACAGCACCTCCTATGGAAATGGCGGGGTATCTAAAATAGAAATAACAGGAAATAGAAATAACGTTTGGTGGTATGTCAAACCGTCTACTTCTCACGCATACACTTTCAATGGGGGTATCAGCGTTTTATTTACAAATGGAACATCCGCTTATTATCCAATAACAAAATCTGGAAGAGGCGGCCAATCAGTAAGCGACATTATTTATCTAAACAAAAAAATCAAAAGAGTATCTCTGAATGGAATAGCCTATGGGTTAGGAGGTATCCAAATAACACTTCCTAATTCAGAAACAAATAGTTATGCCGGTGGAGGATCAGGTATGTCAAAACCTAATGACACAATAATTGCCGTTGAATAATTAATTACAAAATACTAAACACCAAACAAATTATAGTACATATACAAACCGAAATCAGTAAAAAAGTTCCATATTCCAAGGGACTTTTTTTTACTGGTTTCAGACCAGCTTCAGCGCTTGTCCTTTCTATCTGGCCACTTTCTCATTACCATCCCGAATGTTCGCAATCAGTTGCGCCTTCTTTGGAAAATTCTCCATGTAGGAATGCATATCATTGGTATGGAGAATGCTGATATCTGTAAAATTCATACTATTTCTTCTTATTTTTTGCTTGTTTGAGCAATTCCTGCACACGCGCTTTTTTATCCTGCTTCACATTAGAATTCTTCTCATGATAGCGTGTCACCAGGGCCTTCCCCTTATCGTCTAATTGATATTTTCCCATTGTTTTCTCCTCTTTTTTTATCTCTTATTTGTTTATAATAAACTTCCACAGCTAACTGGAACTGTGGAAGCTCTACATAGTCTGTTTATTACTTATAAGCTCGACCCATTCATGTGTTTCACACGCGCCGAAATTTCCTTGTGACGGCCTTTTACCATCGGACGGGCCTGTGGATTGCCTAGATAACCACAAGTTCGTTTAACAACATCCACCGACTTAGGATCGCTATTCCCGCAATTTGGACACTTGAAGCCACGCTCCGTCGGCTCAAAATCACCTTCAAAATCGCAAGCGTAACAATGGTCAATCGGAGTATTGGTTCCCAAGTAACCAACACGGTCATAAGCATAGTCCCAAACAGCTTCCAAGGCCTTTGGATTTTGTTGCAGCACAGGGTATTCACAGTAATGGATAAATCCACCACTGGCACCTACAGCAGGATAAATTTTCTCAAAGTCCAGTTTTTCAAACGGTGTTGGATTTTTGCGTACATCATAATGGAAACTGTTAGTGTAATATTCTTTATCTGTAATGTCCTTAACGATGCCAAATTTCTCTGTATCCATACGGCAGAAGCGGTCTGTCAGGCTTTCAGATGGTGTCGAATAAACTGAGAAATGATAACCATATTCATCCGACCAATCTTCAACCAAGTTTTTCATTTTCTTGATAATATCCACCGTGAAATCTTTTGCCTCTGGGTTGTTCTCCCATTCGCCACCGTAAAATACGGTTGCGACTTCATACAAACCAATGTACCCCAAAGATACGGTTGCTCGACGATTTTTAAAGACTTCATCTACTGCGTCTGTCTTAGCCAAGCGTTTGCCGAATGCTCCATACTGATAGAGAATTGGTGCATTGGCAGGTGTCGCCTCTTTCACTCGTTCCACACGATAGATCAGGGCATCCTTGGCAATGGCCATGCGTTCTGCAAAGATTTCCCAGAACTTATCCATATCTCCTGCAGACTCCATAGCAATCCGTGGCAGATTGACGGTCACGACACCCAAGTTCATCCGACCAGATGTCACATCCTGCCCATTTTCATCCTTCCAGCCTTGAAGGAAAGAACGGCAGCCCATTGGCACCTTGAAAGAACCTGTCAACTCAACAATCTTATCATAAGAAAGCATATCTGGATACATACGCTTGGTTGCACATTCAATCGCCAATTGCTTGATGTCATAGTTTGGAGAATCTGGCTCCAAGTTCAAGCCACGCTTAACTGTGAAAATCAGCTTAGGAAAGATAGCTGTCCGACCTTCGCGTCCCAGACCCTTGATACGAATGTTCAAAATCGCTTTTTGAATTTCTCGCTCAAACCAGGATGTTCCTAGGCCAAAACCGAGTGAGGTAAAGGGTGTTTGTCCATTGGAAGTAAAAAGGGTGTTAATTTCATACTCCAAAGACTGCATAGCGTCATAGATGTCTTTTTGCGTTTTAGCACGCGCATATTCTTCTTGCTTGTCTGCTAACACCCAATCCTTGGCGTCTTTCAAATGCTTTTGGTAGTTAAGTTCCGCATAGGGCGCCAAAACTTCATCAATACGGTCAGCTGAGCAACCACCATATTGACTAGAAGCCACATTGGCAATGATTTGTGAAATCTGAGCCGTAGCTGTTTGAATTGATTTTGGACTTTCTACATCCGCATTTCCTATCTTGAAGCCCTGTGCCAACATCCCTTTAAAATCAATCAAACAACAATTAGTCATTGGTGTATAAGGGCTGTAATCCAAGTCATGATAATGGATGTCCCCCTTTTGATGGGCATTGGCCACATGAGCTGGCAATAATTTGAGACCGATTGACTTGCCAACAATCCCCGCTGTCAAATCCCGCTGGGTGTTGAAAACATCCGCATCTTTATTAGCGTTTTCATTGACCACAGACTGGTCCTTGCTCAACAGCTTATGAATTTCAAAATTAATATCGGTAGCCTGATGAAGGCGAAAATCACGGCGTGTTCGGTATTGAATATAAAGCTCCGCCAAATCATATAAATGAGCCTTTAACAATTCCTGTTCAACGACCGTTTGAATTTCGTAAATTTGAATATCTTTCTCAAATCGGCGACCAATTTCAGCCAAAACAGCTTCTAATACTATTTTCAAACCTGCTTCTGAAACAGGATGTTCTAATTCTTGGTTTGCCCGCCGAAGAGCAGAAAAAATCTTATCCTGGTCAAAGGATACTGTCCGTCCATCACGTTTCAAAACCAATAATTCTATACTCGGTAAGACATTTTCTTGCACATTCATCTGACAAACCTCCAAAATTCTTCACTTCTATTAGTGTAGCACTTCACAAAACAAAAATCAATATCTTGTGTAAAAAAATATAAAAATAGAAAAATTACACTAAATATAGACTTCGTTTCTGAAAAACAAATGAAAACAAGAGCCTATTCTGACTCTTGTTTTCTAGTCCATAAAAAGTACAGGTTAATAGCACAGGCCACTAAAATCACAGCAGGCCAAAGCAAATTTAACAAAGGAAGTTTACCGACATTGTAGGCAATATAGAGAGTATTCCACACTCCAACAAAATGATAGTGCTATTATACTACAAACGACCATTGATGTCCTTTATCTGCCGCTCCATTTTCCGATGGTTTAGGAAAAATAGCAGAGCGTAAATCAAGACAAAGATAAACCAGAAAAAGAGAAGGGCCCCAAGTTTCACGGGAAACCAACCAGCCAAAATGCCCAGCGGTGTGAAGCCTAAAGCTGTGATTCCAAAATGCGTTGCCGTCATTCGTAAAAGGCTCCAGTCCTGTTCAAAAATCTTGTCTGCCAGCTGGAACAAGAGACCGATTGCCGCCCAAATGGCTACACAAATCATCATGACGGTTACTTGACTAAAGTTGCTCAGGTAGTAAGCCCCCATGGTTGAAAAGGGATTGAGAGGGAGGTAGGTTCCCTGTCCGAAGACGGCTGATGTGATAAAAGTGTGGTAAAATGAAACATATAAGACCTCCAATTGAGTGTGGTAATTCCTGTTAGAAGTTGATTGTTTTTTTATTCTAGTGTACAGGTAAATCCACGAATTCTCAACTGGGGGTCTTTACATATTGTCTATACTTTCATATTCTCTCCTTTCTCTTTCCGCCCCTATTAAACACCATTTCTCGAGTGGTTTCAAGGGCTTTTGGCTATGTGGTCGATTTCCTGCACTAAACGGCAAAAAAGCCAGAACAGTTGTCCTGACTTAGTCATTCTTTAGAAATGTTATCCCCGTCACTATCTGCCAAGCTGTGATAGGATAGACGGTTAAGCGTTCATAAATGGCCATTACCGCCACTTGATTTTCTGCGATTGCCGTCTGCAACAATCCTGCAGCGACAAAACCACACAATCCGAGAAAAATACTACTGGAGCGATAAACCATTTTTTGATCGGGCAGGAAAAGACCTGTCAACAGCAAGATGCTATTGCCCATCATAAAGGACAGACGTGCCCCAAATCCATGCAAACCATCCTGACCAGGTACACCGCCTTGGAAGAAACCAACCAAGAGACTTCCTAGACCAAAGAGGGTGACAATTAGCAAGAAAATGATGGCTAAAATCGGATATCTCTGCCTCATTTTTGGGAACATAAGCAGAGCATAGGAGAGGACAAAGCCAATCGCAGTTAGAATAAAGCCGCTATTCATGACAATCGCCCAATTTGAAAAGTTTTCTGGCACACCAGCTACCTGCTGGCCATTGTATACCCCAAGAGCTGAAATAAACTGCCGACCATAGACATAGCTAAGCGGATAGCCCGTTCCAATGGCAGCGATTAATTCGGTTCCTAGGTAAATACTGGCATTTATTAGAAAGCCAATGGCTCCCCATTTTTGTAGATTTTGTACTCTCATCTTTTTCCTTACTTACTTTCTCTTGGCATTTTGCCACTAGACTTATTTAAAATCTGTAATTTTTTCTGCCTCAATACGAACAGAGTCGAATCCTGGTTCTTTGGCTTTTCCAATTGAAACCATCAGAACGGGAATATAACGGTTTGGATCCAATTCAAAAGTCGCCGCCATCTCCTCAGGGTCAAAACCTGACATAGGATTAGTGTCATAACCGTGAGAACGTGCTACTAACATCAACTGCATAGCAGCTAGACTAGCGTCCATTTTGACGACCTCTCTCATCGTAGCTGGTGATAAGGCATCATACATACTCTTAATCGCAGGCACCTGATAGTCTCGGACTTCAGGAGGCATCTTACCTTCCGCTACAGCTCAGTCATAGATAACTTCTGTGCGGTCCTGGGGCTTGATATCTGCAAAGATTAAAATTACCGCTGAAGCAGTGTCGACTTGTTTGGTATTAAAGCGTACCATGGGACGCAACTTGGCCTTAGCAGCTGCGCTTTCCACAACCACAAAACGCCAAGGCTGCAAGTTCACAGAAGATGGAGCTGTAGTGGCTTTGTTCAGCATTTCAAGCATTTCTTCGTGGTCAATCGTCACAGTCTCATCATATACTTTGATAGACTTGCGACCAAATATAATCTCATTAAAATCATTAGTTACCATACACGATTATCTTCCTTACATTAGCGCTGTTTTTACATGGGAAAGTAGAGCATAGGTTGTTGCGGGGAAAGCAAAAATCATGCGATTTAAATCTGTTGCTGTCAACCGTTGATTGATAATCAAGGTCAGCAAATTAATCATCTCTCCTGCTTCATGCCCAATCAAGGCCGCACCCTTCAAGGTCTTATCACTTCCTACAATCAGCGTAAAGTGAGCTTCTGTCTCCAACTTAGTTTGGAATTTTAATTGTTGTCCAAAGGGAATCTCTACAATCTTGTACTGTTCAGGATTTGCTTGGGCCTCTGCAACCGTAACACCAACTTGAGCCAGACGTGGTAGCGTGAAAACGACATTTGGAACAACTGGATAGGCAATCGGAGCTGGATTGCCCAAAATATGCTCCGCAATGTAGCTAGACTCAAAGCTAGCAGTCGGTGTCAAGCGTGGAATTGTTTTAGAAACCACATCACCAGACGCGTAGATATTGGATAGAGATGTCTGCATGAACTCATTCACCTTGATGCCAGTGCGATCAAAATCCACTCCAACCTCTTCTAAGCCTAGACCTTCTACATTTGAGACACGGCCTGTGGCGTCAATAATGGTGTCTGTCTCGATTTCTAAGCCCTGAGCTGTTTTGACAAGAAGACCACTTGCTGTTTTTTCAGCTGAAACAACCGCTTGATTGAAATGGAAGCTAACACCATCGGCGATCATTTTATCAATGACACTAGCTACCATTTGTTCAGGATAGGCTGCTAAAGCACGATCTGCAAACTCGATGATGTGAACTTCTGAACCCAGTAGCGAAGCCATTGTCGCAAACTCTAGCGAAATAATCCCAGCACCGATAAAGACGATTCTTTCTGGCATATGGTCCATATCAAGAAAGGCACGGCTGTCTTGGAACCATTCATTCCCAGGGACATTTAGTCGAGCAGGGCGTTGACCTGTTCCAATCACGATAAAGTCTGTGGTAATTTCCTTATCATCAACCATCACTGTGTGAAGATCTTTTAACTGCCCGTGTCCTTTTAAAAGATCAATTGACAGGCTGGCAAACATACCTTCTAACATAGGAGAGTAGGTTGGAATTTCCTCTTTTTTATACGCCATCAATTTTTCCCAGGAAATCTCACCTGTTTTGGCAATCCCTGCTTTTTCATACCGTGCCAAACCATCCATAAATTCAAATGGACTTTCTAATAAAAACTTGGCATTACAACCGTAGTTTGTGCAAGTTCCTGCTGTGATATCTTTTTCGACAATGGCTACTTTCTTGCCAGCCTTTGCTAAATCAACCGCAGCATGCCAGTTGGCATGTCCTGAACCGATAAAGGTGACATCGTATTGATACATCGTTCTTCCTCCTTAATTTGTCAACATAGAAACAACTGTTTGGCCTAGGGTACGAGCAGATTGGGGATTTTGACCTGTCAAGATGCGATCATCCTGACGAACAACTGGTGTAAAGGCTGTCCCAATTTCAACCTTAGCCCCTTTTTCACGAAGGGCTGTCTCCGTTAAAAATGGTACCAAGGTTATGGTGCCGTTTAACTCCTCTTCTTGATTGGTAAAGCCTGTGACAATTTTTCCTGCAATCAAGGGTTGACCAGCCTCATCTTTGATTGGTAAGAGCCCTGCTACACCATGACAAACTGCTGTGACGAGACCTCCGTTTTGGTAAATCTGGCTTGCCAGCTCTGCTATTTCCACAGACTCTGGAAAATCCCACATAACTCCATGACCACCTGTATAGTAAATCAACTCGTAGTCCGTCGCCTTAACCTCTTCTGGTCGTAGCGTCTGACCGAGGGCACGATTGCGAAAATCAGCGTTTTTATAGTAAGTGCGGTCCACATCATCCATCATGGTCAAACTATGTGGGTCTAGGGGTACGTAGCCACCTTTTGGGCTGACAAAATCCGCTTCATAACCCGCTTTGACCAACTCATCATAAAAGTGGGTCAGCTCACTGATCCACAAGCCTGTCAACCGTTCATGCTCACCATATTGTTCTGTATTGGTTAGGACAATCAGTGCTTTTTTCATGCTTCCTCCTATTTTTAATCGCGCGCGATTGTTTTTTTGTTATGTGTCTAGTCTATCCCTATTCATTTGATTTGTCAAGGTAAAAGAATTTTGATAAGATATTTTTATCGTGCACGATTAGAAAGCGAGAAACCATGTCCGACTATCATTACTCAAAGCAGCTCTGCTATTCCTTCTACCAAGTCAACAAACTCTTTAATCAATTTTATCTGAAAAATCTCAAGGAATTTGACTTGACCTATACCCAGTACCTCGTGCTTGTTGTCCTCTGGGAAAAAGCTCCACTGACACTCAAGGAACTCGGTGAAAAGCTAGATTTGGCCAGCAACACCTTGACGCCACTTCTCAAGCGACTCGAGGCAAAGGGCTACATCCAGCGAAGCATTCCTCTGGGAGACAAACGACAACTCCTTATCCAGCTCACCGAAGACGGTCAAATGCTCCAAACCAGTCTTGAAGATAAGCTACTTTCCTGCTTTCGCCAACTCGATGGCCTGACTATAGAAAAAAAACAATCGTACGTCAAGTACAATCAGGAACTCATCGAGAGTTTACAGAACTATTTGGACTAATATATCCCCTGCTTTTCTCCATGGAAGCAGGATTTTTTGTTGCAAAAAAAGCCAGAACAGTTGTCCTGACTTAGTCTTTTATATCAACTTTTTTTATGTGAGGAAACGAAAACCTCTGGTGCTTTACTATTCAAACTCATCTAGCCCATCGAAGGCTCCGCTTGCCTTCAACTGCTCCAAATCTTCTAAGGACAGACTTGCATCCGACCTGTCAACTGCCCGTGTGACTTCTTCATAGTAGCGATGAGCCATCTTCTCAATAAAATCACGAGGATAAGGGTAACGATTGGTCGCAACCCACTCTTCCAACCAAGCCGTTAGTTCCTCAAGAGACTTATCCTGTTGAAAGAGAAAATACTGCATGAGTTCGCTAGCCTGTTCATCGTCCAAACCCAGATGATACACATACCAGCTAATCGGGGCAAATTGCGGATTTTGTCTTTCTAGTTCAGCATATATATCCAAAACCAATTGTTCCAATTGAAACAGTTTCGCACGCACGTCCTGATGATTTTGCATAGCCTGTCATCTCCCATTCTTTACTTTTTTCTTTCATCAGTATAGCTATGCACATCAAAAAAACAAGATTTTTACAAAAAAGGATTCAAACGTTCGTTCTTTGCTCAAAAAAGCCAGAACGTTTGTCCTGACTTTCATTGTCTTATATTTTTTTCTTCAACTCCGCCACTGCCATCATGACTTCCATTGGGGTCATATTGTAGATGTCCAGTTTTTCTAATTCTTTGAGGACTGGGTGAGAAGGTGTGTCTGCAAAGAGGTCGATTTGACCAGACGGTTCTGCCACCACTGATGGAGCTGGTTTTGCTGGTGCAGTAGGGGCTTGGTTTTCAAGCGTCTGCAAAATCCTATCCGCCCGCTGCAATAGCTCCTCTGGCATTCCCGCAATCTTAGCCACATGAATCCCGTAGGACTTGTCAGCTGGGCCTTGTGCAATCTTGTGGAGGAAGGTGACTTGACCGTCCTTCTCCAAGGTCGACACATGGACATTCTCTAAGTGTTCCAAGGTCTGGCTAAGGTCTGTCAACTCATGGTAGTGGGTGGCAAAGAGGGTCTTGGCTCCAATCTTGTCGTGGATATACTCGATGATAGACTGGGCCAGAGCCATGCCGTCGTAAGTGGCTGTTCCCCGACCCAGCTCATCAAAGAGAATTAGGGACTGGTCTGTCGCCAAGCGGACTGCCTTGTTGGCCTCCATCATCTCCACCATGAAGGTCGATTGACCGCTGACTAGATCATCTGCCGCACCGATACGGGTGAAGATAGCATCGAAAATCGGTAATTCAGCCTGATCCGCAGGCACATAGGAACCCATCTGCGCCATGATGACGATAACTGCCAACTGCCGCATATAGGTAGACTTACCACTCATGTTTGGACCAGTAATCAGTTGCATATGCGTATCGGTATTCAAGTGAATAGAGTTGGGAATGTAGGTCTGCTTGCCCATGACCTTCTCCACCACCGCATGACGACCACGGTTAATGGTCAGTTCTCTTTGATCTGTAAAGCGTGGACAAACCAAATGTTGCTGCTCCGCCACAACTGCAAAGGCCTGCAAAACATCGATGGTCGCAATGGTCCGAGCCAACTTCTGCAAGCGACCGATATACTTCTCAACCTCTTGGCGAATCCGCATGAAAATCTCGTACTCCAAGTTAGACGACTTATCACGCGCCTCCAACATCTGCCCTTCGATCTTAGCCAACTCTTCCGTTCCATAGCGCTCCGAGTTTTTCAAGGTCGCCTTACGGAAAAAATGACTAGGCACATTGCCCAGATTGGAATTGGTCACATGGAAATAATAGCCGTCTTTTTTGTTGTAATCAATCTTAAGATTGTTGATACCAGACGCTTCACGCTCCTTGGCCTCAACCTCCGCAATCCAGCCCGCCCCCTCACGCATAACCAGACGGTACTGGTCCAAGGTTTCATCAAAGCCCGTGCGGATGATGTTCCCGTCTGTAATAGCCCCTTGGGCTTCTGGGTCAATAGCAGAGCTGATGAGAGCGTGCAGTTCTGGGATTGGGTCCAATCCAGCCACCAGATTGCCTAGAGCAGGCTCATTGATTTGTTGCAAGATATTCTTGATTGCTGGGATATTTCCCAAAGTCTGGGAGAGCTGCAAGAGATCCTTGGGCATGGTTTTTCCAAAAGACACTCGGCTGGCCAAACGTTCGATGTCATAGACACCTTTTAAAGCCTCGACCAAGTCACTCCGTTCAAAGAAGTAATCCAGAAAGACCTGTACGACAGCCTGACGATTCTCAATCCGCTTAAGGTCAATCAATGGACGATCAATCCATGTCCGCAATAGTCGCATACCCATGGCTGTCTTGGTTTCGTCTAACAACCAGTACAAACTACCATGCTTCTTGCCTGTCCGACCGTTTTCAAGCAGATCCAGACTGGACTTGGTTGCATAGTCCATTTGCAGATAGTCCTTGATTTCATAATGGACCACCTTTTGCAAGTGGCTCAGATCTCGCATCTGAGTCCGATGTAGGTAGCTGAGGAGTTTACCTGCCGCAGCCTTTTCCAAGTCTGTCAGCGAATTGTCAATCAGCTGGACGTCTTCCGTCACCTCATCCTCAAAAGAGAGCAGGAGGTTCATCTGATTAGAAAAGACCTGCTCTTCTTCCTCAGATAAAGCATAGCCGATGACCAATTCACGTGCTCGTAAATTGCGGATTTCACCGCAAAGACTAGTAAAATCATCCAAACTAGTCACAAAAAACTGACCTGTTGACACATCCATATAAGAAAGTGCGAACTGCACTCCCTGACGGTCAATCGCAACCAAATAGTTACTGTCTGCTCCCATTTTGGACGAGTCTGTTACCGTACCAGGCGTGATGACCTGCACCACTTCCCGCTTGACCACGCCGACTGCCTGCTTAGGATCTTCCATCTGCTCAGCTATAGCGACCTTATGCCCCAGTTCAACAAGTGTGTCGATATACTGTTGTGCCGCGTGATACGGTACCCCCGCCATAGGAATCGGATTTTCCGCATTCTTATTACGACTGGTCAAGGACAATTCCAAAATCTGTGCCGCTTCTACCGCATCTTCATAAAATAATTCATAAAAGTCTCCCATACGGAAAAGCAAAAAAGCATCTGGATAGTTTGCTTTTATATCCAGATACTGCTGCATTCCCGGAGAAATTTTTTCTGTTGCCATCATCTCTCCTTGTTCTAATTCAAATAGTAGTTAATCTCCGCTTCAACTTGCTGAGCCGCTACATCATCTCGACAAATAACTAAAAGTGTATTAGCTCCCGCCAGCGTTCCCAAAATAGTCTCTGGCTTTTCTGCATCAATGATATTGGCCATCAAGGCCGCTTCTCCCAGTTCTGAATGAAGGACCAGAATAAAACTAGCCCTATCTACTTTATACGCATATTGTGCCAATAATTGGATAAAATTCACGCGCTCTTCTTCAATAGCTAAGGAATAAAATGATTGCCCATTCTCATGAATTTTTATCACTCCCAACTCACGTAAATCACGAGACAAGGTTGTCTGGGTTACCACTACCCCTCGAGCCTCTAAACCTTGCTGAATATCCGTTTGTCGCCCTATTTTTTCTTGACGAATCATGGACTTTATTAAATCATGTCGTCCTGCTTTATTCATCATTTTACCTCAAAATGTATATTTATAGAAATATTATAACACTTTTCCCCGCTATTAGCCTAGAAATGTGTTAAAATAGAATCAATAACTTTGGAGGAAATCCTATATGAATCAAAAACAAGTGATTGCAGAAAGATTGGCTGCCATCCTTCCGAGTTTGGAAGTGGAAGCTATCTACAATCTGCTAGAAAAACCAAAATCATCAGAAATGGGCGATATTGCCTTCCCAGCCTTCTCACTTGCTAAAGTGGAACGCAAGGCTCCACAGGCTATCGCAGCGGACATCGTTGAAAAACACGATACAACTGGCTTTGAGAAGGTTGTAGCTACCGGTCCTTACGTCAACTTCTTCCTGGACAAGGCTGCGATTTCCCACCAAGTCTTGACAGATGTTATTACTGAAAAAGACCAATACGGTAAACTCAACATTGGTCAAGGACGCAATGTAACCATCGACATGTCTAGCCCAAACATTGCTAAACCATTCTCAGTTGGACATTTGCGCTCAACCGTTATCGGTGATGCCCTTGCTAACATCCACGAAAAGCTAGGCTACAAGCCAATCCGCATCAACCACTTGGGTGACTGGGGTAAACAATTTGGTATGTTGATTGTTGCCTACAAACTTTGGGGTGACAAGGCTGCGGTCGAAGCAGACCCAATTTCAGAACTCCTCAAACTCTATGTGCGTATCAATGCTGAGGCGGAAGAGAAGCCTGAGTTGGACGACGAAGCACGTCAATGGTTCAAAAAATTGGAAGATGGCGATCCAGAAGCACACGAGCTATGGCAATGGTTCCGTGATGAAAGCTTGGTCGAATTCAACCGCATTTACGACAAACTCGATGTAACTTTCGACAGCTATAATGGCGAAGCCTTCTACAACGATAAGATGGACGAAGGTATCCAAATCTTAGAAGAAAAAGGACTTCTTCAAGAATCTAAAGGCGCGAGAATCGTTGACCTTGAGAGCTACAATCTGCCACCAGCCCTCATCATGAAAACAGACGAGGCAACACTTTACATCACACGTGACATGGCAACAGCTATGTACCGCAAACGCACTTACGACTTTGTGAAAAGCATCTATGTCGTTGGTCAGGAGCAAATCAACCACTTCAAACAACTAAAGGCTGTCTTGAAAGAAATGGATTTCGACTGGAGCGACGATATGACCCATGTTACCTTCGGTCTGGTTACCAAGGACAAGAAAAAGCTATCCACTCGTAAAGGAAATATCATCCTACTTGAGCCAACTCTAGATGAAGCTATTTCACGCGCCCTTACTCAAATCGAAGCTAAAAACCCTGACCTTGAAAACAAGGAAGAAGTGGCGCACGCAGTCGGTGTCGGCGCTGTTAAGTTCTACGACCTCAAAACCGACCGTGACAACGGCTACGACTTCGACCTAGAAGCTATGGTTTCCTTCGAAGGCGAAACAGGTCCTTATGTACAATACGCATACGCCCGCATCCAGTCTATCTTACGCAAAGCCAACTTTGTACCAAACGCAGAAAATGACTACAAACTGGCTGATGCAGAAAGCTGGGACATCATCAAGCACATCCAAAACTTCTCAAACGTTGTAGAACGTGCTGGTGACAAATTTGACCCATCACTTATCGCCAAATACGCTATCAACCTAGCTCAAGCCTTCAACAAGTACTACGCACACACTCGTATCTTGGATGAAAGCCCAGAGCGTGACAGCCGTCTAGCACTTGCCTACGCAACAGGACTTGTCCTCAAAGAAGCTCTACGTCTTCTCGGCGTAAAAGCACCAGAAAAAATGTAATCAAAGCCTTCGGCCATCAGCCGAGGCTTTTTTTCTACCACATTGCCTACTCTCGTTGCCGATTCCTTATCACAACAACTCCTTATCACAAATGAAAATCAAAAAGATTCATTTCAATTACGAATATATAGATGGGAGGTACACGTGATACCTCTACATCTACTACACAAGGAGAAATAATGAAAACATTCTTGAGAAGAAAAGGAATCGCCTGTCAGCTTCTAGCCGCCATTTTTATTGTCGGTATCAATTTACAATCCCCACCTTCAGCCTCAGCCAATGCAAGAGGAGATGACTATCCCTACACAGCAGTTGATGCAGTCGATCCATGGAGACTCTACACCCGTCAATGTACTTCTTTTGTAGCCTTTCGCCTCAGTAAAGTCAACGGTTTTGAAATCCCACCAGCTTACGGTAATGCGGATGTCTGGGGATACCGAGCGCAGCGTGAAGGGTATCGCGTGGATATGAGCCCTGCCGTGGGATCAGTAGCTTGGTGGACCTCCCCTATGCACGTTGCCTGGGTATCTAGCATCCAAGGTGACATGGTCGAAATCGAAGAATACAACTACGGTACTCGATACACCTACAATCGCCGTCTGATCCATAAGAACTCTGTCAGTGGCTATATTCACTTCAAGGACCTAGCTGGCTCTCCTGTCAGTCAGACCAGTCCTGCACCTACTCAGACGCACACATCTGGCTTAGCAAACAGTGGTACCTATACCTTTACCCAGCAAGCACCAATTAAAAATGAAGCCAAACAATCTAGCACAACCTTGGATTACTATTATGCTGGTGAGAGCGTACGCTACGACCAGGTTCTAACAGCTGACGGCTACCAGTGGATTAGCTACCTCAGCTACAGTGGACAAAGACGCTACATTCCTATCAAACAGGTACAGTCCTCCCCTGCACCACAGCAGCCAATTGTATCAACTCCTACAAAACCTCAAGGAACAATCCACATTACAAATATCAATCAAGCAGAGGGTAGTTTTGAAGTTATCGTCACCAATGTAAAATCTCCCAAGACTATCAAATCAGTATCTATTCCAATTTGGTCAGATAATAATGGGCAAGATGATATCATCTGGTATCCTGCTCAGCGACAAAGCGATGGCAGCTACAAGGTAAACGTTCAAGCAAGTAAACATAAAAATGACCGAGGACTCTACCACATCCATGTCTATTACACAGATTCCTCAAACCAACTCGAATTCATTACTGGAACTACAACTCAACTAACAGCAATATCTCAACAAACCAATCAAACAAACAGTAATTTACCAGCATCGGGTACCTATTATTTCAAGAGCAAAGCCATTGTCCGCAATAGCCCTAGTCAGTCCGCCAGTGAAATCACCTACTACGGTGCTGGTTCTTCTGTCCGCTATGACCGAGTTGTCACATCCGAAGGACGCCAGTGGATCAGCTATATCAGCTATTCAGGAGCCCGTCGCTACATCGCCATCCCATAAAACAAAAGAAACTGCAGGTTCACTATGCACCATGCAGTTTTTTAGATGATTAAATATCAGTAGAATTGATAGCTGTACTTGGTTTCTCTTTTGGCTTACGCAGATGGAAGAAAATAGTTACCCCAAAATAGATGGCAAATAGGACAACTCGAATAATATAATTCATCATTGCCTGCGCCTCTACTGACTGACGCATAACTGAAACCGTATAAATTTGCCCCAACCCTTTCTCACCAATAAAAGCGTAGGTCGAAAATAGGAGAGTTACAAAAAGATAACCCAGGTAGGTATAAGAAGCCTGCTCATTTTTCTTGAGGAAAAGCAGCACAATCGTCGCAATCACAGCAAGTAATAACACAACTGCAAATGCCTTATTGACAAGATTCGTCTGGAAATTGATAGACTCTCTCATGTAGGTAAAATATGCCTCATCAATCCCCTCAACATTAAAATTCTGCAACAATTGACGCATAACCGCCTCATCGTACTTCGCAAAAAATATATTAAAGCCACGCAATACGCTCGCAATAGATGACAGTACAACAAAAATATACAAATGAATCGGTCTTTTCATAATAGCCTCCTTTTTTCTATATTTTATACTCATATTTTTGTATTGTCAATCATATATTTCATTTGACTACAAATATAATTTTGTTATACTAAATTCAAAGGAGGAAAACTCATGAAGAAATTACCCACCTATATCGGAGTGATTATTTTTGTAGTTACGCTACTGATTAACTGGTTATTGCCAAGTCTTGCTAAAGTGCTGAATACATTTTTCATTTGGACTATCGTAGCCTGCCTACTCTACACCAGCTACTACTGGATTCGCTACTGGCTCTATGTCCGTAAACAGAGATAACAAAGGCTCCTCTAAGTTATACTTAGAGGAGTTCATTTTATTCTGACTTTTTATCAACCAAATGCACATTAACCCGACGATAAGTTTCTGTAAGGTCTAGCAATTCCGCTTCAATCTCTGGTGTCAATTGATCCGCCGTCATTCTCCAAGTCCAGTTACCACCAAGCGTATTTGGCAAGTTCATGCGAGCCGAACCATCCAAACCAAGTAGGTCCTGCATAGTAGCCACCGCCATAAAGGCAGGTGAACCAAAGAGCAGGCGGAAAAGAGCATGACTGACCGTTTCGCCCTCACGACGATTGCTGTACTTATCTAAGAATGCACGCGATTCTTTCGTTGTTTCATTTTCGTACCAGCCAAGAATCGTATCATTGTCATGGGTTCCCGTATATGCCACCACATTATCAGGATGGTTATGCGGCATTTCAATGCTGTCTCCTTCTGGATCAAAGGCAAATTGCAAGACTTTCATGCCTGGGAAACCAGTCCTTTCACGCAATTGAATGACCTTATCTGTCACAGTTCCCAAATCTTCCGCGATAATATTCAAGTCACCCAAGTGGTACTTGATGGTTTCAAAGAGTTCGAAACCTGGTGCTTCGACACGATAGCCATTTACAGCTGTTTCTTCCCCTGCTGGAATTTCCCAGAAAGAGGCAAAGCCGATAAAGTGGTCGATACGTACCATATCGTATATCTTAAAGGATTCACGTAAACGAGCAACCCACCAAGTAAATCCGTCATGCTTCATCGATTCCCAATCATAAATCGGATTGCCCCAAAGCTGACCAATTTCCGAAAAGGCATCTGGTGGGCAGCCTGCAACCACACTCGGCTTGCCTTCTTCATCCGTTTTAAAGAAATGTGGATTAGCCCACATATCGGCAGAATCAGCCGCGATATAAATCGGCATATCCCCAACAAACTCAACACCTTTGGCATTGGCATAAGCCTTTAAAGCCTTCCATTGTGAAAAGAATAAATATTGTGTAATGCGGTGATAATCGATTCGATCTGCCAACAAGTGACGATAATATTCCAAGGTATCGTGGTAACGTAAGCGAGCTCCTTGATCCTCCCAATCAATCCAGGGCTTATTATCAAAATGCTCTTTAATGGCCATGTACTCTGCAAACGTGTGCAACCAAAAGCCATTTTCCTCAGCAAAAGACCAGTAATCCTCTGGCACCCCCTCTGCCTTTATCGCTTTCACAGCCTTTTCCAAGACAGGACGTCGACCATAAAAAACCTTGGCATAATCCACTTCTGTATCCTTGTCGCCAAAGTCAATCCCAGCTACATCTTCCTCGGTCAACCAACCCTTTTCAATCAGAAAATCAAAGTCGATAAAATGAGTATTCCCTGCAAAAGCTGAAAATGACTGGTAAGGAGAATCTCCATAACTGGTTGTTCCCAAAGGTAAGATTTGCCAATAGCGCTGCTTAGTTCTTACCAAAAAATCAACAAATTCGTAGGCCGATTGTCCCATGGAACCAATTCCATATTTTCCTGGTAATGATGAAATGTGCATCAGCACTCCACTCTGTCTTACTTTCATAAGCTCTCCTATCTAATCCGCTTACAAGACGCAAACGTTTTCTCTTTTCATTATATACTGAAAACGGTAACAAATCAAGGGATTTTCCTTTAATTCTGTTCGTTCCTATACCATTTCATATTTCTCTTCATTAATATATACAAAAAAATTCTTATGTTTTTTAAAACTCAAAAAAAATTTTAAATTTTTTTATAAAAACGCTTGCAAACGGATTCAATCTGGTGTATAATGAAGTCAACTTAGGAAAACGTTTGCGCTATGCGGACGTCACACAAAACTATTTATCTTCGGAGGGAAGAAAATGAAACACAATCTCCTTAAGAGCGTTGCTCTTCTTGCTGCATCAACTGCTGTTTTAGCTGCTTGCTCAAACTCAGGTTCATCAACAGAGGCATCTAAGTCTGCTGAAGGTAGCAAAGAATTGACTGTCTACGTTGACCAAGGTTATGAATCTTATATCAACGACGTCAAAGCTGACTTCGAAAATGAAAATGGTGTGACTGTTACAGTTAAAACTGGTGATGCTTTGACTGGTTTGGATAACTTGTCATTGGACAACCAATCTGGTTCAGCTCCAGACGTTATGATGGCACCATACGACCGTGTAGGTAGCCTTGGTTCTGAAGGTCAATTATCTGAATTGACACTTGCAGATGATAGCAAAGCAGATGACACAACAACTGCTCTTGTAACAAACGGTGGTAAAGTTTACGGTTCACCAGCAGTTATCGAAACACTTGTTCTTTACTACAACAAAGACTTGTTGACTGAAGCTCCTAAGACATTTGCAGAACTTGAAACACTTGCTAAAGATAGCAAATACGCCTTCGAAGGAGAAGCTGGTAAAACAACTGCCTTCCTTGCTGACTGGACAAACTTCTACTACACTTACGGACTTCTAGCTGGTTACGGTGGCTACGTATTTGGCGAAAACGGTACTGATCCAAAAGACATCGGACTTGCTAATGAAGGTGCCATCAAAGCGATTGAATACGCTAAAACTTGGTATGAAAAATGGCCTCAAGGTCTTCAAGACGGTACTGCTGCAAACAACTTGATTAACACTCAATTTACAGATGGTAAAGCAGCTGCTATTATCGAAGGACCTTGGAAAGCAGCTTCATATAAAGAAGCTGGCGTAAACTATGGTGTAGCAACAATCCCAACTCTTGTAAACGGTAAAAACTACTCAGCATTCGGTGGTGGTAAAGCGTGGGTTGTTCCTACAGGCGCTAAAAACCAAGAAATGGCTCAAAAATTTGTTGACTTCTTGACTGCTACAGACCAACAAAAAGCACTTTACGACGCTACAAACGAAGTTCCAGCTAACACTGAGGCTCGTGAATATGCTGTAAGCAAAAACGACGAATTGACAACTGCAGTTATCAACCAGTTCGCTTCAGCTCAACCAATGCCAAACATCTCAGAAATGGGTTCAGTTTGGACACCAGCTGGTAACATGCTCTTCGAAGCTGCAAGTGGTGCAAAAGACGCTAAAACTGCTGCAACAGACGCTGTGAAAGCTATTGCAGACGAAATTGCTCAAAAACACAGCAACTAGTCAAGTTTAAAGTTGGACTGGGAGTTCCTCCCAGTCTACTTTATTACTTAACGATAAACTGAATAGATAAAATCGACCATCTATTCAGAAACTATATAAGGAGACTATGACTATGAAACAAAATCCAGGTAAGGCACTCCTTTTGTCCCTGATCCCTGGTCTCGGACAAATCTACAATAAACAAAAAGCCAAAGGATACATCTTTTTGGGTGTTACCCTTGCCTTCCTTGTTTATTTTATTGCAATTGCAGCTGGTGAATTAGGCAACTTGATTACCCTCGGTAGTGTTCGTGGACAAGATAATTCACTATTCATGCTGATTCGCGGTTCTTTCCATTTGATTATCACGGTTGTCTATCTCGCTTTCTATGCACTCAACCTAAAAGATGCACGTGATACCGCGAAACGATGGAATTCAGGGATGTCAGTGGCTACCACATTAAAAGAAATGGTAAAAGGTATCTATGAGAATGGTTTCCCATATCTCTTGATTATCCCATCATATATTGCGATGACCTTTGCTATCATCTTCCCAGTTGTCGTTACATTGTTTATCGCCTTTACAAACTACGACTTCAAACACCTGCCACCAGGTGCCTTGTTGGATTGGATTGGTATTACTAACTTTACAAACATCTGGAAACTAAGCACATTCCGTACAGCATTTGGCTCAGTACTTGGCTGGACAATTATCTGGGCACTCTGCGCTTCAACAGCTCAAATTGTTATCGGTATCTTAACAGCCATCATCGCAAATCAGCCATTCATCAAAGGAAAACGCATCTTCGGTGTTATCTTCTTGCTCCCATGGGCTGTTCCTGCCTTCGTAACTATCTTGACTTTTAGTAACATGTTCAACGATAGTGTCGGCGCTATTAACACACAGGTATTGCCATTCCTGAGCAAATTCCTACCATTCATCGATAATTTCCTTATCCCTTGGAAGACCGACCCGTTCTGGACTAAAGTTGCTCTCATTATGATGCAGGCTTGGCTTGGTTTCCCTTATATCTATGTTTTGACCTTAGGTATTTTGCAATCCATTCCAAACGACTTGTATGAAGCTGCTTACATTGATGGTGCAAGTGCCATTCAAAAATTCCGTAACATCACCCTTCCGATGATTTTAGCAGTAGCAGCTCCAACACTAATCAGTCAATACACCTTCAACTTCAACAACTTCTCTATCATCTACCTCTTCAACAATGGTGGTCCTGGTAGCGTCGGTGGTGGAGCAGGTTCAACTGACATCTTGATTTCATGGATTTATAAATTAACCACAGGTACATCACCTCAATACTCAATGGCGGCAGCAGTTACATTGATTATCTCAATGATTGTCATCAGTATTTCCATGATTGCCTTCAAAAAACTAAATGCTTTTGAAATGGAGGATGTATAAGATGAAAGTATCTGTAAAAACTAGACGCATACTCAATCAGACCTTAACCTATCTCTATCTGATTGTTCTGTCTGTTATCATCATCTATCCTCTCTTGATTACAATCATGTCCGCCTTCAAGTCTGGTAACGTGGTTGCCTTCAAATTGGATAGCAATATCAACTTTACACTAGATAATTTCAGTAAGCTCTTTAGCGAGACTCTATACGGAACCTGGTACCTCAATACGCTTATCATTGCTCTCTTGACAATGGTTATTCAAACAAGTATAGTGGTACTAGCGGGTTACGCTTATAGTCGCTATAACTTCATCGCTCGTAAGCAGAGTTTGGTCTTCTTCTTGATTATCCAAATGGTACCAACCATGGCTGCTCTTACCGCCTTCTTCGTTATGGCCCTCATGCTCAATGCGCTCAACCAAAGCTGGTTCCTCATCTTCCTTTATGTCGGTGGTGGTATCCCAATGAACGCTTGGCTCATGAAAGGCTACTTCGATACGGTGCCAATCTCACTTGATGAATCTGCAAAACTAGACGGTGCCGGTCACTTCAGACGTTTCTGGCAAATCGTCCTCCCACTCGTTCGTCCAATGATTGCTGTACAAGCGCTCTGGGCCTTTATGGGACCTTTTGGAGATTACATCCTATCCAAATTCTTGCTTCGTGAAAAAGAATTCTATACTGTAGCTGTCGGCCTTCAAACCTTCATCAGTGATGTGAAGAATATGAAGATTGCCTACTTTGCGGCAGGTGCCATTCTTATTGCCCTCCCTATCAGTATCCTATTCTTCTTCCTACAAAAGAACTTTGTATCTGGTTTAACAAGCGGTGGCGACAAGGGATAACCCTGTCCCACCTTTTCCCTTTTTAGGGAAAACATTGATATTTATGAAAGGTCCAACGAATGCTCCCATATCCTTTTTCCTATTTTTCTAGTATCTTCTCTCCAAGAAATATGTTTGCCAATCGTAGACTAATGAACCTTTGGCAACGGTTGTTTACAACGCTTTTTTTAGTGGCGCTCTTGCTCATTCCGAGCTCCCTACAGACTGTCAATCTCGAAACTTATCCTTTAGAAAATTTCGTAGAAGGTATCTATGCACCTCTGACAGATCAGGTCGTAGATGACCTCCGTCAACATGCAGTCATTGAAAACAACCACCTAACCTATACTGGAAATACTAACTGGGAGCAAGTGACATTTGGTGATACCGTTAGCTCTAGTTCTGACTTTACTTATCAATTCACCAATCAGTCTCTGACTATTCGTAAAGGAAGTGATATTCTAAGCGAATTGACTTATGAAGGTTTGAATACTGACGATTTTGCTAGTAAGGAGACCTTGACTGCAACCATCTCTAAAAAATGGTATCAAGCCAACCGAGCAGCTGTCGGACTGTCCATCACTCTTATTTCGACCTTTATTTTAATAACAAACCTACTCTTCATCCTACTAGGAGCCAGCTTCTTCCTCTTTTTGACTAAAAAGTCTCGTTTCTTCCATTTTGAAACGTTTGCAGAGTGCTATAATTTTGCTCTCAACTGTCTGGACCTGCCTACTCTTATAGCCTGTCTAATTGGACTATTTGGTCAACCTGTGACTACCCTTCTGACCATACAAAATATCCTATTTGTGCTATGCTTGTCATGGGTATTTTTCAAAACAAAATTCAGAGATGAAATCTAGGAGGTCTATATGCGTGCAACCATCAAAGATGTGGCTAAATTAGCTGGTGTCTCGCCATCTACCGTTACCCGCGTCATTCAAAACAGCTCTGCTATTAGTCAAAAAACAAAAGACCTAGTTAGAAAGGCTATGGCGGACCTCAACTACCATCCAAACCTCAACGCTCGAAGCCTAGTTTCTAGCTATACACAGGTTATCGGACTGGTTTTGCCAGATGACTCGGATGTTTTCTATCAAAACCCCTTCTTCCCTACTGCCTTACGAGGAATTTCTCAAGTTGCGGCAGATCATAATTATGCCATCCAAATCTCCACAGGAAAGAATGAAGAACAACGTCTAGAAGCGATTTCTCAGATGGTCTACGGCAAACGAGTGGACGGCCTCATCTTCCTCTATTCCAAGCCCGACGATCCATTGGTACAATTAGCTATCCAACACAAATTCCCCTTCCTCATTCTTGGTAAGGCGGATTCTCCATTCATATCACTAGTTGATAATGATAATATCCAGGCCGGCTTTGAAGCTACCAACTACTTCATCAATAAAGGTTACAAAAACATTGCCTTCGTCGCTGGTAACAAAGAGTTAGTCGTATCTCAAGACCGTTATACTGGTTACAAGAACGCCCTTAAATCGCACAATATTCCCCTGGATGAAAACAAGGTCAAGTTTGTGTCTGGCTTCCTTCTCGAAGACAGTGCCTATAAAATTTCTAAGAAATTACTCAAACAAGACCTGGATGCAATCGTCACAACCGACACTTCCGTTGCCGAAGGTGTTGTCAAATATCTCAACGAAGTCGGAGTCAAACTTCCTATCATTTCTTTTGACTCCGTCAAGCCAAAACTAGATATTGAAGCCTACGTTGACGTCCACGCTATTAAGCTAGGACGCGTCGCATTCAATACTCTGCACCAAATCATCAATGACAACAAGGAAGACAAGCAAGTCTGCTACCGACGTGTCATTCCACATACCATCACCGAACTCTAACTTAGAAAGGAGCCTTTTGGCTCATGGCATTACGACAATTCCAAGCATTCCTTGATGATGTAGCAACTATTCGCTTGGTCATGGAAAAACGATTCGACTCCGAACATATGAGCTTCTCACTCGAATCAAATGATGCTACGTCTCAACTTTCTATCCATTCCTGTCTAGAAGTAGACAATCTCGTTATCTATTATCTAACCAGCCTCCATGCATTGACATTGGATAAGGACTATACCATCTACGACCAGGACCGTAATAAAGCTGAACTCGGCTATGGTCATATCGTTCGCTCTACACTTTTTGAACAAAGTTATACATACAATGGCCAAGACTTGGGAGCAACCTATCGACCAGAGGCAACAACCTTTAAGTTATGGGCACCTATTTCTAAGCAAGTTTTTCTTGTTCTAGAAGGAAACCCACATGCAATGACTAAGGGAGCAAAAGGAGTTTGGGAAATTACTGTTGGAGGAGACCTAGAAGCGCACAGCTATCACTATCTCCACAAAGTAAACGGTGAATGGATTTCCGTTCACGATCCCTACGCCCTGTCTTCCACAGCCAACTCAGGTGACAGCTACGTTATCAATCCAGATAAACTTCATAAAACTCGTCGCGCTAAGACCCAACGACCTATCTCTCAGGCCATTCTCTATGAAATGAGCGTCCGAGATTTCTCATGGCAAAAAGAAGCTGGTTTCAAGCATCGCAGTCAATTTCTTGGCTTGACAGAGTCTCCTACCATGGATGGAATGAAGCTAGGAATGGATTACATCAGAGAACTAGGCGTTACCCATATTCAATTATTGCCTGTTTATGATTTTGGTAGTGTGGATGAAAATAAACCCCAAGCTGTTTACAACTGGGGCTACGACCCTATGCAATACAATCTGCCAGAAGGTTCCTATTCTAGCCAACCAAACGATCCTTACGCACGTATTCTAGAGCTACAAGAAGCTATCCAGGCCTACCATGATGCAGATATTTCAGTTATTATGGACGTTGTTTACAACCACGTCTATCATGCTGAAAAGTACGCATTTGAGCTCATCGTTCCAGGCTACTTCTATCGCTATGATGACCACGGCATGCGAACAGACGGGACATTCTGCGGTAACGATGTTGCCAGCGAGCGCAGTATGGTCCGCAACTACATCAAACAATCCCTTCGCCAATGGCTAGAACTCTATGGTTTTGATGGCTTCCGTTTCGACCTTATGGGTATTTTAGATAGCGAAACAATCAACCAGATTCAAACTGAATTATCTGCCATTCACCCAAATGTCTACCTCTATGGTGAAGGATGGAAAATGGCAACAGGCCTCGAATTTGAAAAGCTGGCTCACCAGTACAATGCAGAGCAGTTACCTGAAATCAGTTTCTTCAATGACGATTACCGTGATACCTTTAAGAAACTCTTGCTCAATCCAAACCGTCTAGTAGATAAGCAATTGCACGAAAAGGTACAACATCTCCTGACTGGTAGCCGATTAAGCCATTTCTTAACGCCTCAACAGTCCCTCAACTACATCGAATGCCATGATAATGCTACAGCATTTGACTATTTCCATATTGAGAATCCAAACTGGACACCTCAACAGCAGAAACGTGCTGCAAGTTTTGGTCTCCAGCTCATCTTAATCTCTCAGGGTATGGCCTTCATTCACAGCGGACAGGAATTTTTCCGTACAAAAGATGAAATAGATAATACTTACAATGTCCCTGACCGTATCAACCGTCTGGAGTGGACACGAGCTATTCGTTATAGGGAACATATCGAGTTCATTCAGGAATTAATTACCTTCCGCAAAAATAATCCAATACTCAGCCAGGATAACTACGAAAGTATTCAAGAAACTTGTGATTTCTACTGGTTAACTGAATATGTTCTTCGCTATCAAGTAACAAGTGAAGAAAAGACCGTTCAATTTATCATCAACTTTGCGGATAGCGACTTTACCTATGAACGTGAAAAAGATAAGGTAGTTCTCTACAACTATCCTCCAGTCGAAGAGCGTGATCAGCAAGAAATCACGATTGCAGGACAGAGTATTTGCATTTTAGAAGACAAATAAGACTTTAGACCGATGAAACACGATATAGTCTGAGGTATACTATAGTCAATCCTAAATATTTTTCATAATCTCCTTAAAACTCACTGGTCACTCTGGTGAGTTTTTTTGTGTGACCAAAAAACAACCCAGCATAAAGCTGAGTTGAGGCTCTTTACATCAATCCCATTATCTTCCGACCAATGCGTTCAATGTCATTCTGCATTCCTCTGAGTTCAAAGGTGTCTATAACAGGAAAATCAAATCGCTCAGCATATTGCTTGGCAGTCAGACAATATTGGTTGTTAAAATTGCGGTTACCTGAGCCAACAACACCCAGACAGAGCTCTGCATTGGTCCCCAAAGCGATAAAATCTCCGAGAGGATTGGTCAGAATTTCCACATCTCCGTTGTCCACTCCATTTCCACCTTCTAAGTAGGTTGGCAAAAAGGCGACAAAGGGTGCATCTAGCTGATAGAAAGGAATATCTTGCTTGACCAAATCTTTGACATGAACTAGCTCAATCTCCCAGTCAGTTTGAAATTGGAAAAAGGACTTTAGATGTTTCACAAAACTCTCTGTATTGCCACTCAAACTGATATAAACCAAATATATTTTCTTCTTCATACATTTCCTCTTTATAATAAAAACACTACATGTAGACTGTAAATACTATTTTACTCCTACATGTAGTGTTTGTCAATCAGTCACTTTCCACAAACCGACCAATAATATTGACGTTGTCAGCTACCGATACAAAGGCTTGAGGATCTGCTTTTTTCATAATTTGCTTAAATTCACTAAACTCCGCACGCGTGATAATAGTAATCAGTACCGTTTTTTGCTCATGGTTATAAGCACCCTCAGCACCGTTGATAATGGTCACACCGCGATTGAGCTTCTTATGGATTTTTTTGATAACTCGTTCTGGTTGATTGGTAATAATCATAGCCTGCATCCGCTTTTGCTTGACATAGATTGCATCTGTCATGCGGCTGGAGATAAACAGCGCAACCATTGAATACAGGGCATATTGCCAGCCAAAGGTCATCCCTGCAATCAACATAATCAGGATGTTGACAATCAAGGAAATGGCTCCAACTTGACGTCCCGTCTTCTTGCGAATAATAATAGAGACAATATCAGTACCACCACTGGATACATTGTTCCTAAGCGCAAAGCCAATCCCAGTTCCCAGCATGAGACCACCGAAAATAGCATTGACTAACGGATCCGTCGTCAGGGTAACTGGCGGCATAAATTGGATAAAGAAAGAACTGAAGGATACCGTAATAAAGGTAAAGATAGTAAATTTATAACCAATTTTATACCAAGCTAAGATAAGCAAGGGAATGTTCAGGCCATAGTAGACCACCGCAATCGGTACATTCCAACCAGCGTAAGAAGCTGCCAGAGCAGAAACAATCTGTGCAAGACCAGTAACTCCAGACGAATAGACATTCCCTGGTCGAAAGAAAAAATTGACTGCAATACTAGATAGGAGCCCATAAATAATGGACCCCGATATCCGTTCAGCATATTTTTCCCGAGAAATTCCCAAAATGACCGACCAAAACTTATTCTTTCTGGCCATTCTTATCAAGCGTACACGCTGTTTTCTGAAAAATTTATTCATTTTCAAGTGTAATGTTTAAAGCTAATTCCTCTAATTGTGCTGATACAACCGTACTTGGTGCCTGTGTCATCGGATCAGATGCCTTGTTATTCTTCGGAAAGGCGATAACTTCACGAATGTTATCCTCACCAGCCAATAACATGACAAAGCGGTCCAAACCGATAGCCAATCCACCATGTGGTGGGAAGCCGTAGTCCATAGCTTCTAGCAAGAAACCAAACTGCTCATGCGCATCTTCAGCAGAGAAGCCAAGCGCCTTGAACATCCGTTCCTGCATGTCTTTTTGGTTGATACGAAGGCTACCGCCACCGAGCTCATAACCGTTTAGAACAATGTCATAGGCAACTGCACGCACCTGCGCCAAATCACCATCCAAATGATGAGCTGTTTCTTCCGTCGGCAAGGTGAATGGGTGGTGGGCACTCGTATAGCGACCTTCTTCTTCAGACCACTCAAACATTGGCCAATCCACAATCCAGAGGAAGTTGAACTTACTTTCGTCAATCAAACCTTGCTCTTTTGCCAAGCGATTACGCAAGGCACCCAGGGTATTGTTGGCAACTTCCAATTCATCTGCCACAAAGAGAACCAAGTCCTTGTCTTCAAGTTGTAAACTTGCTGTCAAGTTTGCTGTAATGTCTGTCAAGAACTTGGCAACTGGGCCAGCTAGTTCTCCCTGGTCAACTTTGACCCAAGCAAGTCCCTTAGCACCAAATTGTTTAGCGTATTCTGTTAATTTATCAATATCTTTACGTGAGTAGCTATCCGCCGCACCCTTGACAACAATGGCTTTGACAACTGGTGCTTCTGAGAAGACTTTGAAGTCAACTTCCTTGACAGTATCTGTCAAGTCTTGCAAGAGCATGTCAAAACGAGTATCTGGCTTGTCTGAACCATAGAAGTTCATAGCATGGTCGTAGGCCATACGAGGGAATGGCAAGGTCACATCGATTCCTTTGGTATCTTTCAAGACCTTAGCAATCAAGCCTTCTACGATGTCTTGGATTTCAACCTCATTCAAGAATGAGGTTTCCAAGTCAACCTGTGTAAACTCAGGTTGGCGGTCACCACGCAAATCTTCATCACGGAAACACTTAACGATTTGGTAATAACGGTCGAAACCAGCATTCATTAAAAGCTGCTTAGTAATCTGTGGACTTTGTGGAAGGGCATAGAAGTGACCTTTTGACACACGAGATGGCACCAAGTAATCACGCGCACCTTCTGGCGTTGACTTGGTCAACATTGGTGTTTCCACATCTATAAATTCCAAGTCATCCAAGTAGTTGCGAATGCTGTGGGTTACAGCCGCACGCAATTTGAAGTTGTTAAGCATTTCTGGACGACGAAGATCCAAATAACGGTAACGAAGACGAGTGTCATCGCTGGCTTCAATGCCATCCTTGATTTCAAAAGGTGTTGTCTTAGCTGTATTAAGTACTGTCAAGCTGGTTACTTGCAGTTCAACAACTCCTGTTGGGAGGTTGTCATTAGCTTGCTCACGCTCCACAACCGTTCCTGTTACTTCGATAACAAACTCGGAACGAAGACTCTCCGCTTTTGCCATCACTTCAGCTTCAACTGACTCAGGGTTAATCACCAATTGCATAATGCCTTCACGGTCACGCAAGTCAATGAAAATCAGGCCACCCAAGTCACGACGGCGGCCAACCCAACCTTTCAAAGTAATTTCCTGTCCGACATGTTCCTTACGAACACGTCCAGCGTACATAGAACGTTTCATTTTCTTCCTCTTTTACTGATTTTATACTTATTCATTCTACCATAAAATGGCTGATTTTTGGGGGAAATTGCCGAGAAAAATCGAAAAACCAGCCCTAGTTGACTGGTTTACGGTATAACATATCCAAATGTGGGATATCATCCTCCAAATATACTTCAGAAACTGGCTTAAAGCCAAGCGATTGATAGAATTTTTCCAAATAGGCTTGGGCACCGATTTTAATCTGACTTTCCTTCCACTCGGTTGTTATGTAAGCGATAGCTTGCTCCATCATTGGCCGACCCAATCCTTTACCACGATGGCTTGGCTTGATGACCACACGACCGATGGAAACTTCATCATAACTTAGACCAGTCGGCAATATTCTCAAATAAGCCACTAACTCCCCATTGTCTGTTCCTAAAAGATGAAGACAACTTGGGTCTTTTCCATCTATTTCTGGATAGGGACAGGCTTGTTCCACGACAAACACATCTGTCCGAAGTGTCAAGATGGTGTAAAGTTCTTGTAAACTAAGTTGTTCAAATGTTTTTATTTCCCACGTCATACATTCCTCCTAGGGCAAAATGTTCCCTGCACTTCTGTAAATCTCATACCATTCTGGTCTCGTTAAGGTAATCTGGCTCGCTTGAGCAATCTTTGTCAAGCGTTCTGGGTTCATAGAACCCACAATCGTTTGAATCTTTGCTGGATGACGCAAAATCCAAGCTACGACAATTGTTTCATGTGAAACATTGTATCGCTCTGCTATTTCCCCAATAGTTTGATTTAAAAGAGCATAATCTGGATGGTTGGCAAAAATACCTCGTTGCAAATCAATCAAGAAAGGAGACCAGGCTTGGATAGTGATTTTTTTAAGCTGGCAATAATCAATCAGTCCACCATCACACATAGTCGCAGCATCATCTTTCATATTGACATGTAGTCCAGCATCAATCAAAGGCGTGTGGGCTGGAGAGAGCTGCAATTGATTAACTGCAAGCGGTTGATCGAGATAGGACTGTAATAACTCCATTTGGTAAATGTTTTGGTTGCTGACGCCAAAATGATGAACCCTCCCTGCTTTTTTCAAGAGATAAAAGGCTTCTGCCACTTCCTCTGCCTCCATTAGAGCATCCGGACGGTGTAAGGCGAGAACGTCTAAATATTCCGTATCCAAGCGCTTCAAAATCCCATCCACAGATTCCAAAATATACTCTTTTGAGAAATCAAAATAACCTTTACGAATGCCACATTTTGATTGGAGAAGCAGGTCCTCACGTTTCAATCCCGCCAATTTTGCCCCCTGAGCAAAACGGATTTCTGACTCACCACCACCATAAATATCCGCATGATCAAAAAAGTTAATTCCCTGTCCAACAACTGTATCTAACACTTTAGCAGTTTCCTGCTCGCTCAAACTAGCCATTCGCATACAGCCTAGACCAATTCGTGAAACTTCTAATCCTGTTTGTCCTAATCTTTGCATTTATCTTCTCCCTTGTAAACGCTTTTCATATTTCTTATTATAACAGAAAAACTCAGCCGAAACTGAGTTTTAGTTAAAACCATAAATTCTTTTCGCGATTTTATAGACGGCATTGGAAATTTTTCGACCTGGGTAACCGTAAAGGTTGGTTAATTGTCCGAGTAACCCTTTTCGAACGATTTTAAATAGAGCTGGATTATTATCCCGAATATAGTGCCAGAGTTCCTGCTTCTTCATCATATGCTCAGCAGTACCAGCACGATTGAGAAGAGCACAGGAGATAATGGTGGTAATTTCTACATGATTAAGCAAGTAACTTCGCAAATCAGGATTGTCAATCGCCTCCAAGTCTAAATTATCTACCAAAATTCGATTGACTTTTAACTGCTGGTCAATGCGCTTAATCATGACGGATTCATTGACAGACTGGTCATTTCGCCCAATAAAGTAACGATAAAAATCTACTGGCAGATAGAACATCGTTTTCACAGCCTGCAAAGGAGTAAATACAAAAATATTATCCACATAAAAAGTATGCTCTGGCAGAACAAGACCAACCTCACGCAGTAAATCTGTCCTGTAAATCAAGGAATGCATCATCATGTATTGCCCCTTGGAAAATGCCCCCACATCTTCCCAGCCAAAAATCCGATTTTCTGGTAAAACATCCTGATAAGACATGGATTTTTTGCGAGATTGTCCCTCTTTTTCATAAACAAAGTTGGAGATAAAAGCATCAACTGGCGTATTTTCATCTTCCAAAGCCTGCAAACTCTCTAGGATCTTCAAATAGGCCCTGGTATCGACCCAGTCATCTGAATCTACAACTTTAAAGTACTTCCCCTTGGCCTCACGTATCCCTGTATTAACAGCTCCGCCATGACCCTTATTCTCTTGATAAATAGCTCGTACATTCGAAAATTGATTAGCAAGTTCCTCTGCAATTTCCTGAGTCCGATCGGTCGAACCATCGTTAATAATCAGAATTTCAACCTTGTCCCCACCCATTACAAGGGAATGAACACAGTAATGAAGGTAGGCCTCCGAATTATAGCTCGGAATAGCAATGCTTAGTAAGGTCATCTTTCTCTCCATTTGACACAATTTGTTACTATTTTATCATATTTTTAGGAAAGTTGCAGAGGATAATTATTTTTCAAGGCCAACTTATTCACAACCTGTGGATAAGTTGTGGATTTCTAGAATATTCTGTGGATAACTACTATCAGTTTTTGGTGGTAATTGCTAGTTTTTCCACATCTCGACTTTGACTCCGTTTTATAATCACATCAAGATAATCAGCCAAGAAACTTCTCGGTGATGCTGCTTGCAAGGTCTGATAGGCTTGGCTTGGAAATACCTTCTCATCTAGCCAAGTCTGATCTAATTTTTCTCCTGAAAAATAAGCACGGTTGGCCGGCATGATAAATTGTGAAATAGCATCTGCCGTCTCGCCGTCATACCAACGCTCATCGTTTAACACATTGTGGACCATGATGTCACTGGTATTGTCAAAGACAGTTTGTAAGTAGGTAACGTGATCCTGCAAATTTGGATCACTAGGTTGGTGCTTTTCTGTCCACGAAGCCATATCAAGTTGAGTTTTTTGATAGTGAATGCTTGTATCATCAAGGCTCAATTGGCCGATAATAGCTGGATAAATAGAAAATGCTCCATTGACCACTTCAGTATAGCTGACTTGCCCCAAATCTTCTTCAACAATATTCTGAGAATGCGTGTGTCCAGAAAAACCAAATTGAATGCCATATTGATTGAACAAAGCCTTCAAATCGGCAGCATTATCCAAAGTGTACCCTTTTGTCAGCATAGCATGCTGTTGCAAGACATTGTGATGGACAACAGGTATCAGGCTCACTCCAGCTTCCTTAGCTGACTTAAGTTGTACTTCTATCCAATCCAAGGTCTCTTTTTTGATACGTCCATTGGTTGGAGGAGCTCCTTTTCCGTAGCCGTCAGAGTAGATGTTGCTGTCTATCATCAGAAACCAAGCATTTGAAAATGGCTTGGCTAGATAGCTCAATGAGTCTTTATCACGACTGCTAGCTTGTTGATAACCGTGATTGACAAATAGCTCTGCAAATTGCTGAGCAGTGACCTGATCCGTCACTATCTGCTGGTCTCCCTTAAAGGCCCTAGCCCATCCACTGGCAATATCATGGTTGCCAGGAATCACCAAAACCTCCGTTCCTTTTTCTTCAATCCGGGTAAAATATTGCGCCAACTCAACCATGCTCTGCTTTTCTCCATTAAGAGTCAAATCTCCACTGACTAGTAACAAGGAAGGATGTTCACGCTCAACCTGCTCAACCAAAGCCTCCATCCGCTCTTTTCCATAACGTAAATCCTTGCCAGCAGCTGTTTTTTCTATATAAGAAAATGCCTCTCCATCATCAAATAAATCCTGTGATAAATAATGCAAATCAGTGATAATCCAGATTTTATTCTGGTCTGTTAGTTCAACCTCGATATAGGATTGCTGACGCTGACCAGCAATAGCAGACCAAATCAAAACAATGACTGCAATAGCTCCTAACAATAATACTATTTTCTTCTTCATACCTTAAAAGTATATCATCTTAGAGATAGAGGGACAAGAAAAAGAAGCTCGACCTTCTTTCTGCCGAGCCTCTTGTATCTACAATTTATTTCTTAGCAAATCCTACTGCTTGTTCACCAGCCTGACGACCAAATACGATGATGTCTGCTACTGCATTACCACCAATACGGTTTTGACCATGAACACCACCAGTTACTTCACCAGCAGCATAAAGACCTGAAATTGCTGAACCATCTGTTTTCAATACTTCAGTATTGGTATTGATTTTCACACCACCCATTGTATGGTGAATACCAGGCGCAACTTTAATGGCATGGTAAGAACCAGTATTCAAAGCATGGTCCATACCTGATGTACGACCAAATGCCGCATCATTCTTATCTGCTACAGCCTTGTTCCAAGTATCAAGTGTTGTTTGAAGTGTGTCCGCAGGTAAGTCAATTTCTTTAGCCAAATCTGCAAGAGTAGCACCCGTTTTTACAAGTCCTTTTTCTTCGTATTGAGCAATAGCCTTCACACGATCTTTCAAGGCATCATCAAAGATAACGTAAGCGTAGTTAGGATCTAATGCATTAATCGCTGCTGAAACTTTATCACGAGTTTCCAATTCGTTAACAAAACGCTCACCTTTTGAGTTGACAAGGATAGCACCTTCGCCACGAACTGCTTCTGTAATCAAGTAAGAAGTTTCTTGCTCAACACTTGGGTGAATTTGGATTTGTTCCATATCAACAGTTGCTGCACCTTCTGATTCAGCAAGTGCAATACCGTCACCTGTTGAACCTTCTTGGTTAGTTGTAACATAACCTTTCAATGCTGGATTTAATTTAGCAACCATTTCCAAATCAGCACCGAAACCACCTGTCGCCAATACAACTGCTTTAGCTGAGATTTTCTTCGTTTCACCAGCAATCTTCACTTCAACACCTGTCACAGCTCCATCCTTGTCTTGGAGTTTTGTAACATCTGCATTGACAAAAATTGGTACTTCACGTTCAACAAGATTGTGGTAAAGACCATTTACCAAGTAGCCACCGACAGCTGAACCATCTGCAGGACGGTGTGTACGTTTTTCGCTCATACCACCAGTTGTAGTTAGGTTGCTAAGAGTGATCCCCATTCCATCCAACCAGTCAATTGCACTAGCAGAGTTATCTACAAGATAACGAAGCAATTCAGGATCATTAGTTCCTTTACCACCTTTAAGCGTTTCTTCATAGAATTTATCGTTTGTATCAGCAATGCCCTCCGCTTCTTGGAATTTGGTTTGTGAAGCATTCATACCAGCTGATGATTTAGCCGTATTACCACCGATAACAGGCATTTTCTCCAAGAGAGCAACACTAGCACCAGCGTCTTTAGCTGAGATAGCTGCCGACATACCTGCACCACCTGAACCAACAACGATAACATCGTAGCTATCTTTCAACTCAGATGGATCTGTATAAACTTTCTCAGATGCACCTGAAACAGCTTCTTCTGATGAAGAAGAAGTCGTAGATGATGAAGATGTAGCTGTCTTTTCAGACTTACCTCCACACGCCACTAAAAACAAAACAGCAAGTAGACTCATCAACAAGCCTAACCAAGCTTTCTTTTTCATATAAACCTCCAATTTTTATCTGATATTAGTATTATACAAGATTGTGAAATGTTTTTCAATCTGTTTTGAAATATTTTTCACAAGTCATAACCACCCGTGAAAACGGGTGGCTTGTACACCGGCTATAAGCCGTTTCTCTCCAGCGACGTCTAAAGACGTTCGCTGAACTTCGTTCAGGTTAGTGCTATAATTACTTGACTAATGCCCGTAACAACGGGCTTTTATCTCGTTCTAAAACTACCATCTGAAAATGGATCTTCATACTCTTTGACACTCAATTTATCAAGTGCAATGTCATTTTTCTCCTGCTCGCGAATATATTTCGCAACTGTCTTTTCATTCAGTCCAACGGTACTAACATAGTAGCCTCTGGCCCAAAACTTTCGATTTCCATACTTATATTTTAAATTAGCGTGTTTATCAAATATCATTAGAGCACTTTTGCTTTTCAAATATCCCATAAAATCGGAAATCGAAAGTTTCGGAGGTATCAAAACAAGCATATGAACATGGTCTGGCATCATGTGTCCCTCAATGATTTCCACGCCTTTGTATTGACATAGATGACGGAAAATATCAATTAAGTCCTGTCTAATTTTGTAGTAAATGGATTTTCTTCGGTACTTAGGTGTGAAAACTATGTGATATTTGCACATCCATTTGGTATGTGATAAACTGTAACTGGTTTTAGCCATTTCTTTTTCCTCCTTTATCTAACCTGAACAATTTGATTATAACAGGAAAAAGAAATGGAAGCTCAAAGCCTTGGCAGCCACCAGCATAGCTGGTGGTTTTCTTGTTTTTCTCTACGAGAAAAACTGGCTCGAAGCCATAATATAAAAATGTATGAAATTCACTTCATACATTCTTAAAACTATTTACTGCCCTTGAAGAGCTAAAAAATTCTCTATTTCGGATAGCGTTGCTTGACTCCCTTTACGAAGTATTCCAGATAGTTTACCCGATTTATGATAAGTTAAACTAGGAACCGTAGCAAGACCTTGACTCTGTCGAAATTGTTGTATTTTTCCATTCGGATCCGACTCGCTATCTAAATAGTAGATCGTCGCATGTGATTGCTCTACTGCCTCTGTTAACTTTGGAACAAAATCTCGACAATAAGGGCATGTCTCCCGACCTATGTATAATATAAATTCTTCCTCGTCTTGGACCTTTTGCTCCACTTCGTCTATCGAAATAGCCTGGTAACTCTTTACAGCCTTCACATAGTCTGATTCATTTGGCGTAGCCGCTGATTGAGATAGAAAGAAGGCCCCACCTACGACCAAAATAGCTCATAGCACTAGCAAAAAATACTTACGCCACATAATCCCTCCTCAAATACAGACAAAAAGCCCTTGTAAATAGGGCTTTTAAAATATCGATACAAATCTTAGAGCATTTTGTTGTAGAATTCTACGACAAGAGCTTCGTTGATTTCTGGGTTGATTTCGTCGCGTTCTGGCAAGCGAGTCAATGAACCTTCAAGCTTTTCAGCATCGAATGATACGAAAGCTGGACGGCCAAGAGTTGCTTCAACAGCTTCAAGGATAGCTGGAACTTTGATTGACTTCTCACGAACTGAGATCACTTGACCAACTTCAACGCGGTATGAAGGGATATCAACGCGTTTGCCGTCAACAAGGATGTGACCGTGGTTTACGAATTGACGTGCTTGACGACGAGTAGTTGCCAAACCAAGACGGTAAACAACGTTGTCCAAACGACGCTCCAAAAGAAGCATGAAGTTGAAACCAAGAGTACCTTGTTTGATTTTAGTAGCTTGTACGAACAAGTTACGGAATTGTTTTTCACCCAAACCGTAAGAGAAACGCAATTTTTGTTTCTCAGCCAATTGCAAACCGTATTCTGACAATTTAGAACGGTTGTTTGGTCCGTGTTGACCTGGTACGTAGTTACGACGTGCCAATTCTTTACCTGTACCTGTCAATGACAAGCCAAGACGACGAGCTTGTTTCCAAGATGGTCCTGTATAACGTGACATGTGTTATGTCCTCCTAAAAATAAAAATTTCCGTCATTTCGTTTCTCTTTTATTACGTCGTTAAGTCGGCTTGGCATACCTCGGTATAGCCTGCACCTCCTTGCCTACTACTAAAAGGAAACAAAAAGACTTGTCTGTAGGAAATAACGTTTTAAGCAAACCTGATTCGTGCAGGAGGCCTTCATCGAAACAGCAACGATTACTCTTCTTGCTGACCTTCTGTTGACGAGCTTCATTTTGCTCTGCTGTTATTTCACACAAAATTTAGTATAACACAAAAAAAAGGCTCTGTAAAGCCTTTTTTATCGTTCTTATTGCATTTCTTCCAATAATTCAACCAACTTATCCTTTTGAACCTGTCCTGCAAAAGAAACCTTGAGGGTCCCATCACTATTGATAAGGATATGTGTCGGAAAAGCAGCAATACCAAAATGTGTCATAGCCTGATCTTTGGTATCAAACAAGACTGGATAGGTCGCTCCTAGCTCACTAGCCTTCTCCAAGATCTCATCCTTGCTCACATCCGCAGGATTGGTATTCGCAAACTCAGCATCCTCAGGTGATGTAATTGACAAAAAGACAAAATCTTCCTTATCCTTATACTCTTGATAGACCTCCTCCAATTCTGGGATTTCTCTCTGACAAGGACCACACCAGGTCGCCCAAACATTGATGTAAATCTTTTTTCCCTTGTAATCCGCCAGATTGACATCCTTTCCATCCTTATCCTTTAGGGAAAAATCTAGCGTGACCGGTTGATTTGCCTGTAAAGTCGACTCAGTAGAAGACGGACTGACCAATGGTAAGAGAGAGCAGGCGGTCAAAACAAAGCAAGAAACAAGTAAGCAAACGACAATTGATACCAACTTTTTCATAAATAAATCCTTTCTATCCTACTGGAAAAAACGCACAAGATGTTGGAAGAAACCTGTTAAAATACTCAAGCCTATCAAGAGCAATAAATAGCCTGAAATACGCTTGGTCCAAGCCAAATAGTGCCGATTGTTCTTGAAGAAAGCCAACATTTTCTGAGAAAAGAAGGCAACCAAAATAAAGGGAAGAATAAAGCCAAGACAATAGACCAACAGCAAGATACCGCTCAACCAACCCTGCTGACTGCTAGCATAAATAAAAACAGATGCCAGAATAGGTCCTATACATGGAGTCCAAGAAAAACTAAAGGTAAAACCCATCAGGAAAGCTAGATATGGAGTGACCTGTTTCCCTGCTTGGTACACCTTATTTTTAGCAGAAAATTCACGCTCTAACACGGGAATATTGAACCAACCCAACTGCAAAATTCCCATCAGAACAATCAATAGACCACTAATAATCTGCAAGACTTGAGCATTTGCTTGTAAGACCCTGCTCAGCAAACTAGAGGCAAATCCCAATAAGAAGAAGGTCAGAGCAATCCCAACTACAAAACTTAGCGTATTTACGAGAACCTTCTTCTCTCCCTCTTTCCCCTCAGCTCCACCTGCTAATAAACCAACATAGATGGGTAAAATCGGCAGTACACAGGGTGATAAGAAAGACAAGAGTCCTTCTGCAAACAGAGCCAGAACTGTAAACCATTGAAATTCCATATAAACTCCTTTCTATCTAGCTCAAAAGACAGTATTGAAAACGTTTTTATGTACTAATATTGTAACACACCGCTTTACCTTAGTCAATATATCGTTTTGTTATAGTCGAATGAATTAGCTTTCAGACAAGGAACTGAGGTGCAGGCTGTACTAGAGTACGGCAAGCCGAAAGTGACGATGTATCAAAGTTAATTCAAATGACTGATATGTAAAGCCCTTTGTCAAGTAAAAACAATCGAACTGATTAAAAAATGAAAAGTATCTAGAAAGAGCCTAGTTCTTAGCTTCGGGCATTGGCCACTCTGATATTCGTGGATTGGTTACCTACAGGTCAATGGTTCTGCCGCGAGTCCTACTCTCTATAAGCGTGGATCACAATTGTGCCACTTAGTCGTTTCGTAGATGACTCAAACCTTGAAGTCCTAAACTCCTTCAAGATACTTTCCATTCAAACATGATTTCAATCCTTATTTCTGTCCAAATTCACCCAGTGATTTTGGATAGAAATAGGGATTCCTCATCGCTCTGCGATGATAAAACTTAATGGTCAAAAGTGTACATGAAAACAAGCGCTAACTTCAAGCTATTCTTCCTGTCATCATCCCCCAAATAAAACCAGACAATTCTCGTGCAATAGCTGTTTTAGCAACATTTTGTTTCTTATTTTTTCCTAGAACAAGTGTGCGATAACGTCTTCTTAAGCGTTCATTAGCCTTATCCGCATAAGCAATCACCTCCACTCGGTTTCCACTTTGTCTCCTTTTCAATTCTTTGGATTTATACCCAATCGTCCCCTTAGCCAATGATTGTGCAGCTTCTATCAGAAGTCGTCTCACATGGCTATTCCCAGCTTTGGTGATAGCACCTCTTCTCTCCTTGTCGCCGCTAGAATTTTCGCTAGGAGTTAGCCCAAGATAAGAAGCAAAATGTTGAGCTGTCGCAAAGCGATTAAAATCACCGATTTCTGTCACAATGGAAAGAGCAGTTAGTGTTTTAATGCCAATAAAGCAAGAAAGCCGTGAGACCTTCTCTTGGTAACTGTCGCTTTGACCCAGTTGCTCAATTCGTGCATCATACCGTTCTATTTGATCTACTAATTTCTCATAGGTCAATAGATATTCTGTCAAAATCTCTGCGTAAAGTCCATCAGGATTTAGGGAACGGAGCCAGCGGACATGTTTCTGTGTCCAATTACTGCTTCCCTCGGTATAGCGAAAATCATGTCGGAGACAGAAGGCAAGAATTTGTTGTTTGATTTTCTTCAGAGCCACTTTGTGGTCTGTTCTCATGCGGATATATTCTTTGACTTGTTCATCCTCAACAGTAGGAATATGAACAGGCCGATAGCTACGAAAGGCCAGAGCTTTTGCGAGCTGAGCTGCATCTTTTTTATCAGTCTTAACACGCTTAGATCCTTCCTTCATCACCGTTGTAGGCGCCATCACGATACAGGGAATCCCGTGAGCTTGTAGCTGGTGATATAGGGTAAATCCAAGACATCCGGCTTCGTAGCCACATAACACTTCTGCATCTTGACCATATAAACGACGAAGCTCATTCACATAGTTCACAATATAGCTAACATTTGGACCAACTTTAGTGCTATGTTTGAATTGATTCGCCATCATATCATAATAGCAGAGTGAAAAACTTTCTTTGTGAACATCCATTCCGATGAAAAGTGTGGTAAAATGAAACATATAAGACCTCCAATTGAGTGTGGTAATTCCTGTTAGAAGTTGATTGTTTTTTTATTCTAGTGTACAGGTAAATCCACGAATTCTCAACTGGGGGTCTTTACATATTGTCTATAAATCATACAAAAAAGCCTGCAATCACAGGCTTCCATTCCTAATCCAAATAATGAATCAAAATCTTTTCAGTCAAAATGTCTGAATAAGTATAAGATTCTACAAAGGTATTGTTTGGATCTTCAAATTCAACGATAAAGAGAGACTGATAAACCTCCACAATACGCCCCTGCTTATTCTTCTCACGCTTACGACCATTTTCAAGGGTCAATTCAACGATCTGCCCTTCATGGTCTTTAATATCTTGTTTGATTTGCTTCATTTTAGCAACATCTGTAAATGCATCACTCATTCTCTATCCATCCTCCCTCTTGGAAATACTTGCAAATTTATTGTATTCTTTTTGGAACATCAGTTCCACGGTACCACGCGCACCGGAACGGTTTTTCTCGATGATAACTTCAACCGTATTATTGGGAATACCACCGTCTTCCTGCTCACCGCGCTCATAATAATCATCACGATACAGGAAGGCAACGATATCCGCATCCTGCTCGATAGATCCAGATTCACGAATATCAGACAAAACTGGTCGCTTATCCTGACGCTGTTCCACACCCCGCGACAACTGACTGAGGGCGATAACAGGAACTTTCAATTCCTTGGCCAAAATCTTCAACTGACGGGAAATCTCAGAAACCTCTTGTTGTCGGTTTTCCCGACCTGTTCCCGTAATTAATTGAAGATAGTCAATCAAGATCAAACCCAGATTGCCCGTTTCCTGAGCCAACTTCCGTGAACGCGAACGAATCTCTGTAATCTTGATACCTGGTGTATCATCAATATAGATACTAGCCCGAGCCAGGTTAGCTTGAGCCACCATGTACTTATTCCATTCTTCCTGCGTCAAATGCCCCGTACGAATAGCCCTCGAATTGATAACTCCCTCTGAAGCGAGCATACGGTCAACCAAGCTTTCTGCACCCATCTCCAAAGAAAAGATGGCAACTGTCAAACCCAGTTTTGTACCGATATTTTGAGCAATATTGAGGGCAAAAGCCGTCTTACCAACCGCAGGACGAGCCGCAAGAATAATCAACTCTTCCTCATGCAGACCCGTTGTCATAGCATCAAGAGCAGGATAGCCAGTTGCAATCCCTGTAATATCCGACGTCTGCTTAGCACGAGTTTCAAGGTTGTCAAAGTTGATATTCAAGACATCATCAATCCGCTTGAAACCACTTCGACTGGCTCCCTCACTGACATCAATCAAAGCTTTTTCAGCATTGGCAATAATGTCATCTGAACCATCCGCACCCTCATAAGCCTGATTAACTGCATCCGTCAAACGGGCAATCAGTTTACGGAGATTAGACTTTTCAGCAACAATCTTGGCATAGAATTCAGCATTGGCTGCCGTCGGTACGGAACTAATGATTTCAGCCAAATAGGCCAAGCCACCGATATTTTCCAAATCACCATGGTTCACTAAATAGTTACGCATGGTAGTCGCATCAATTGCCTCATTTCTATCAGAAAGAGCAATCATAGCTTTAAAAATTAGCTTATGAGCATGTTTGAAAAAATCTTCAGCTTCGATGTATTCACGAACGAAGACCAACTTGCCTTCATCAAGGAAAATAGCTCCTAATACCGATTGTTCAGCTAGAATATCCTGCGGTTGCACCCGCAATTCATCCAACTCTGCCAAGATCTCACCTCCTCACTGGCTAGATAAATAATTAAGCTTCCTTAATACTCAAATTAATGATGCCTGTTACATCTTGATAGATTTTGACAGGAACATCAATCAAACCAAGGGCGCGAATTGGGTGGTCTAATTGGATATGACGTTTGTCAATCTTAATACCAAATTGTTTTTCCAATTCTTCAGCAATTTTCTTGCTGGTAATAGAACCAAAGGTACGACCATCTGGACCAACTTTTTCGACAAATTTCACTAAAGTAGCTTCCTCAGCCAACTTAGCCTTGATAGCCTCTGCTTCTGCAATCATCTCTGCATGAGCCTTTTCCTTAGATTTTTCCTGACCACGAAGGGCGCTAATAGCTTGGTTTGTTGCTTCCTTAGCCAAATTTTTCTTAATCAGGAAGTTTTGGGCGTAACCTGTTGGAACTTCCTTAATCTCACCCTTTTTACCTTGACCTTTAACATCTGCTAAAAAGATTACTTTCATATCTGTTCTCCTAATTTCCATTTATTTCTTCGCGGATTTTATCCGTCAACTTTTCACATACTTCTGCGATTGTCTGGTCATATACCTGAGCGGCAGCTAGGTTAAAGTGGCCACCTCCACCCATTTCTTCCATAATGCGTTGAACATTGATTTTACTATGACTCCTTGCAGAAATAGATACATACCCTTTGGTATTTCTTGTTACAACGAATACCGCCTCAATTCCTGCCATGTCCAATATTGTATTGGCAGCCTTACTCGGAATAATATTATCGTATTCTTTAGTATCATCTGCACACGCAATAACAACATTGGACTCAATTCTCTGCCCACTTAAAATCAGTTCATTGATTTGACGATATTCCTCAAAATCTGTCGCTGCAATCTGCTGGATTTCCAAGCTATCGCTACCACGAGTCCGCAAGTAACTAGCCACATCAAAAGTACGACTAGTCACACGAGAGGTGAAATTTTTTGTATCAAGCATAACCCCAGCCATCAATAAACTAGATTGAATGCGATTAAGTTTATGGTGTTTGTCATTCTGGAACTGAATTAATTCCGTTACTAACTCACTCGCAGAACTAGCACCACTCTCTATATAAGTCAAAACTGCATTATTTGGGAAATCTGTATCGCGACGATGATGATCAACCACCACAACCTGAGTAAATTGGTCATAGAAATCCTTATCCAAAGTCAAGCCAATCTTTGAATGATCTACCATGATTAACAACGACTGGAAAGTGACCATCTTCATGGCTTCCTCAACCGTTAGCAAATTAGAACAATTTTCATCACTCAACTTCTTGATAGCACGTGCAATATCTGGTGCCATTTCATCTGGATTATACACCGTATAGGCATTGTTCATAATATTTTGAGCAAAGTACTGCATACCGACCGCGGATCCAAGCGCGTCCATATCTAAATTACGATGTCCCACCACAAAAACAGCATCAACCGATTTGAGTTTATCTGATACAGCAGACATCATAGCACGAGTCCGCGTACGTGTTCGTTTAACGGAAGAAGCCGATCCACCGCCAAAGAAAAGTGGCTGTTTACTCTCATCATTTTCCTTGACCACAACCTGGTCTCCACCACGAACCTCAGCCATATTGAGATTTTGGAGCGCAACCTGTCCGATTTGGTGATGATTTTCATTACCATACGCCAATCCCATACTCAAAGTCAAACCTAAATCTAACTTTTTAGCCTCCTCGCGGAACTTATCAATAACTGAAAATTTATTCTCTATCAATTTTTCCAACACAGCATAATCTGTAAAGAAATAGAATCGATCCATTGTGCCGCGTCGATAGTAGATTCCGTAATCATGGCAAAATTCCGAAACAAATTGAGCCAAGAAGGAATTGACTTGGCTAATCTGTGAATCAGATACCGTGTCCTCGAGTTCATCATAATTATCAACTGAAATAATCCCTATAACAGGACGGCTTCCGATCAAACTATTTGTCGCTGAGTACTCTGATGAAGCATCAAAAAAGTAAAATAACCCTTGATCAAAATCAACGTTAACAGCGTATCTCTTGCCTGAAAAGTTTGCATAAATTCGCTCCTCATCCAGACCAACGTCAATAATTTCACGTAGTTTTTTTTGATCAAACTCACCATTTTCTTGAGCAAAAATCAGCTCAGCAAAGGGATTAAACCATTCTACCTGATTACTATCCGGTCGAACTTTGATAACTCCCACTGGCATTTTATCCAAGAGCATCATCAAACCAGAATTGGCCTGATTATTGAGATATTCAATCTGTTCTATCTCACTAAATTCATAAGAATGTTTTTGATAAATAAACAGCGCAATCAACACCAATAGGCTGATGAGTAGCGCAAAAACTGTACTGGCACCAATTGGAAAAAATCGGTGGACAAGAGCCACCAACCCAAATAAAATGACACCTATCATGACAAAGTGAATTGTCGAAAATCGAAATCTTTTCATCACTAACCTCTGCCTGCCATTCTACCATAAATTCAGTAAAAAAGCTACTTTTCACATGATTTTAAAGTAGTTGACATATAGCTGACATACAGCGAAAAGAACAGCCTTAGTGACTGTCCTTTGATTTGTTTTTAGAAATGGAACGACTGCGTCCTTCCAAGTAGACCATGAGAATGGATATATCCGCTGGATTGACACCGGAAATCCGACTAGCCTGGCCAATGGTTTCTGGTGAAATCAGCTTGAACTTCTGACGAGCCTCGGTCGCAATGGAGTCAATATCATCCCAGTCAATGTCGGCTGGAATGCGTTTTTCTTCCATACGTTTCATCTTCTCCACCTGATCCAAGGCCTTGGCAATGTAGCCCTCGTACTTGACCTCTGTTTCAATCAATTCAATGGTCTTAGCGTCCAAATCCTCTGCCGCAGGACCGATAAAGGCTACCGCATCTGCGTAGGTCACATCTGGACGACGCATGAATTCCTTGGCAGTCAAGGCATCTGTCAGAGGTTTGAAGCCCATAGCTACGACTTTTTCATTGGTTTCCTTGATTGGCTTGAGTTTGATAGACTCCAAGCGTTTCATTTCGTTGTCAAACTGGTTTTTGTGAATCTGGAAAACCTGCCAGCGTTCATCATCCACCAAGCCTACCTGACGACCAATCTCCGTCAGTCGCATATCGGCATTGTCATGACGCAAAATCAAGCGGTACTCTGCCCGACTGGTCAAGAGACGATAAGGTTCCACCGTTCCCTTGGTCACCAAGTCATCAATCATGACGCCGATATAACCGTCGCTTCGTTTCAAAATCAGCTCTGGCTTACCCTGTACCTTGAGAGCGGCATTGATACCAGCAACGATTCCCTGACCAGCTGCTTCTTCATATCCTGATGTTCCGTTGGTCTGACCTGCTGTAAAGAGCCCTGAAATCTTCTTGGTTTCAAGCGTTGCCCGCAACTGATGCGGCATAACCATATCGTACTCGATGGCATATCCCGTCCGCATCATTTGGGCATTTTCCAAGCCTTTAATGGAGTGGATCAAGTCCTGCTGCACATCTTCTGGCAGACTGGTTGACAGCCCCTGAACATAGATTTCATCGGTATTGCGCCCTTCTGGCTCTAGGAAAAGCTGGTGGCGTTCCTTATCCGCAAAACGCACAATCTTGTCCTCAATGGACGGACAATAACGGGGACCAATCCCCTTAACAATCCCTGAAAACATAGGTGCTCGGTGAAGATTGCTGTTGATAATCTCATGACTGGTCGCATTGGTATAGGTCAACCAGCAAGGAATTTGATCCTGCAAATAGTCCTCGTCCTTGGACAAGAATGAAAAGTGATTTGCCTTTTCATCACCTGGTTGAATCTCCGTGTCTTCGTAGTTAATGGTACGAGCATTGACACGCGGTGGTGTCCCTGTCTTGAAACGACCAATTTCAAGTCCCAATTCTTTCAGATTATCCGCCAGCGTGATAGAAGCTAGGCTATTGTTAGGACCTGACGAATACTTGAGATCACCGATGATAATCTCACCACGCAAGGCTGTACCCGTCGTCACCACAACTGCCTTGGCTGAGAATTTCTGGTTGGTAGCCGTACGGATACCGATCACCTTGCCCTCTTCCACCAAAATCTCATCAATCATGGTTTGACGCAGGGTCAGATTTTCCTGACGCTCCACCGTCCGCTTCATCTCTGCTGCATACTCTGCCTTATCTGCCTGAGCCCGCAAGGCACGAACAGCTGGACCCTTGCCCATATTGAGCATCTTCATTTGGATATAGGTCTTGTCAATGTTGCGACCCATTTCGCCACCCAGGGCATCGATTTCCCTTACCACAATCCCCTTGGCAGAGCCACCAATGGAGGGATTACAAGGCATAAAGGCCACCATATCCAAGTTAATGGTTGCAAGCAAGGTCTTACAGCCCATCCGACTGGCTGCCAATCCCGCTTCTACACCCGCATGCCCCGCACCAATCACGATGACATCATAGTTTTCTGCAAATGTGTGTGTCATGTTGTTTTCTCCTTCATCTTCATGATATGTTTAACTTGTCCATTCCAAATTGGTAATTCCTGTGTCAGAAAAGCTGGTACTACATCTAGGTTGACAAGGTTGTCAAGTGCAATCCATTCACAAGGTTGCTTCAACTTCCCTTCAATCATCTCCTCAGGCATTTCTCCAATAGGCTCCATGATAAAATGAAACTCGATATTGTGAAAATCTCTGTCTTCGTGTGTAAACTGATTTTCAACAACAAAAGCCAGTTGGTTGACACGACTGTCAATCCCTAATTCTTCTTTGACTTCTCGAACAACCGCATCTGCTGCTACCTCATTGACCTCAACCGCACCGCCAATGGTATAATAACGGCCCTTAGAGTCCTTCGTGAGAAATATTCTCCCATCTTTTATAATCAATGCAGTCGCCCGAACACCGAAAATCTGGTTGTCAACTTTGGTTCTGAAATCCATTCATCCCTCTCTTTTCTAAAATTTCGTCCAGATATGGAACTAACTTTTTCTTATTTTTATCGCTAGGGGCTAACCAGAGAAAATCTGTATGTTCTTCTGGGTCAAGAAGAATGGTTTTTACCTGTTCTGTAAGTGTTCCTTCATAGACCAACCTTGTAAACACCGTCTGTTTCTCTACATCAAACTGACTATCTTCATGGATAATGGTCAGATTTTCCTTTTCTATCAAAATACCTGTTTCCTCAAAACACTCTCTCACTGCAGCATCACGAGGCAATTCATTCTCCTCGACACGACCGCCTGGAATGTCCCAATATCGAGGAAAAACGTTGGGCTTGCCACGCTTAATTTGCGAACGCTGAATAATCAGGTGACTGTCTGCAACAGTCAGCAAGACATGGGCAATCAATTTAACAGGCATGGTTTCCTCCGCTACTTTAGTTGTCTTTGTTCAGAAAATGCTTTAGTTGTCCGTCCCAGTTGGCTAACTCGGTCTTAAGAAAGGCTGGATTGAGATCTAGTTTCTCTAAGTCCGCAAAAGTAACCCATTCACACTGGCGAACAGAATTCCCTTCTTCCAGATTGGGAGCTGGATTAGACAGTGGGGTAACTATATAGAGAAATTCAATCTGATGATAGGATTTCTCCTGTAAGGTGAACTGATTTTCGACGATAAAAGCCAGTGGTCCAACCTCCACATCAATTCCGATTTCTTCTTTCATTTCCCGTTGCACAGCCTCTTCGGTTGTTTCGCCAAGCTGAATAGCTCCACCCAAAGTGTAGTATATCCCTTCAGGCGACTTAACGAGATAAAGTTTCTCATCTTGTACCACCAAGCCCGTTGCACGAACACCGAAGATTTGATTGTCGTGTCTCGTTCTGAAATCCATCTTCTCTCCCCTATAGCAAAAAACAGCCAAAACTCTCGAAAATTGCAGGACAAAAAAGCCTACAATTCCCATGAGCTTTGACCATCATAGTTCTTGTTAGAAATATTGTATCAAATCTGCTTCTAAAGTTCAAACCTTATAAGCCGTTAACTTTTCTAAAAGGAGTTTATTCGTCCCGTTTTGATAAATATAATCGACAAACGTTTTTCTTCTTAAAATTTTAGTCAATAGATATTCATTAAAGTTTGGTAAAATTTCCAAAAAAGAGCGTGTTGTCAACCGATGAAGATGCACTAACTCAGCTGCTTCCTTCTTTTTACGTTCAGCATCTTGAACTGGATAGCCTGTATTAAATTCTCCATCAAATAGTTTTTCCAAGGTATATCGCAAATTCAACTCGCCAGACCAACCAAAATTTAAGCCTAGTGGTAAAGAAACTACATTGCCGTTGTTAATCCGACCAAACAGATAGGCATCCTGAGGCGTTTGCACAAAGCCACAACGTAAACCTGGCAAACTATTGCAAGCCATCATCATTCCTTGTCCAGAAGAACACCCCGTTACAACAAAATCAGCTGCATTTGTTTCAATCAACAGACTAATCATAACAGCTACTTCCACATAGGTGTAGTTTTCTATTTCTTCTGGAAACACGCCTAGATTAACAACATCATGGTGTCCGTCCACTACCTCACAAACTGTGTCAAACAAGAGCTGGTTGATCTCAGTTCTTGTACTAGCTTGAATAACTACAACACGCATTTTCCCCTCCTTTACACAACTGTCAACTAAATATACTGACAAGCCTCTCCATATTTATAGGCCATGTCGATCATGCCGCCTCCTAGACATTCTTGTCCGTCGTAGAAAACTAAGGCTTGTCCTGGTGTGATTGCTCGTTGTGGCTCTGCAAAGATGACTTCTGCCTTGTCTCCTTTTACCTTGACAGTTACTTGACTGTCTGGTTGACGGTAGCGGAATTTAGCTGTACACTCAAGTGTGAATTCTTCAGGCATATCCCGTGTAAAGTGGACTTGACTAGCCTGTAAAGAAGTTGACATCAAGGACTCATGATAGAAGCCTTGACCGACATAGAGGATATTTTTTGACAGGTCTTTTCCGACAACAAACCAAGGCTCATTGTCCCCACCGATTTGTCCGCCGATACCAAGCCCGCCCCGCTGACCAATCGTATAGTACATGAGACCTGTATGCTCTCCCATATCACGACCATCAACGGTCATCATCCGACCGGGCTGGGCTGGCAAATACTGCCCCAAAAATTCTTTGAAGTTCTTTTCACCGATAAAGCAAATGCCTGTCGAATCTTTCTTTTTAGCGGTCGCCAAGCCTGCTCGCTCTGCTATTTCCCTCACCTGTGGCTTTTGTAAATGGCCGAGCGGAAACATGGTTTTCTGCAGCTGTTCCTGTGAGAGTTGGCTAAGGAAATAGGTCTGGTCCTTACCATTATCTGCCCCACGTAGCATATGGACAGTACCGTCCTCGTCGCGTGACACCTGAGCATAATGCCCCGTCGCCACATAGTCCGCACCCAAGTTCATAGCGTAGTCCAAGAAGGCCTTGAACTTGATTTCCTTGTTACACATGACATCTGGATTTGGGGTGCGTCCTGCCCGATACTCTGCTAGGAAGTACTCAAATACGCGGTCCCAGTACTCTTTTTCAAAGTTGACAGAGTAGTAAGGAATGCCGATCTGGTCTGCCACCGCAGCCACATCCTTGTAATCTTCTGTTGCTGTACAGAAGCCATTTTCATCCGTGTCATCCCAGTTTTTCATGAAGATACCGATCACATCGTAGCCCTGCTCCTTGAGCAAGAGAGCCGTAACCGATGAATCCACACCGCCACTCATACCGACAACAACACGGGTTTTAGAATTGTCAATTGACATAATCTTCTCCCATCTTTTCGTAGAAATAACGATTTGAAGGTCGTATTCCAAAATTTTTTCAAAAAACGATTTGAAGGTCGATTTTGAACAACTTGTATTATACCACACAAAAGGTGAGATCGACAGGAATTTGACATGGGAAAGCCCATTCATTTAGGCATATTCCCTGACTAGAAAATTTGGTATAATAAGGATAAGAAAAAAATACGAGGCAAATTATGAGCAACTTAAAATTTCAATCGATCTTTGATATTATCGGGCCTGTTATGATTGGACCTTCTTCCAGCCATACAGCTGGGGCAGTCCGCATTGGAAAAATAGTGTCTTCCATCTTCGGCGATGAGCCGACAGAGGTGGAATTTCAACTCTACAATTCCTTTGCCAAGACCTATCGTGGTCACGGTACGGATGTAGCCTTGGTAGCAGGTATTCTGGGCATGGATACGGATGACCCTCGTATCCCAGACTCTCTGGATATTGCTCGGGAGCGTGGTATTAAGGTTTACTGGCGTGTCAACAAGGACAGTAATACCCCACATCCCAATACCACCAGAATCATCATAAAAAACGATAAAAAATCCATCTCAGCCACAGGCGTTTCCATCGGCGGGGGAAACATTCAAGTAACAGAGCTCAACGGCTTCTCTGTCAATCTCAATATGAATACGCCAACTATTATTATTGTTCACCAAGATGTCCCTGGTATGATTGCGAAAGTGACCGATGTTCTTTCTAAGTATGACATCAATATCGCCCAAATGAACGTGACACGTGAACAAGCTGGCGAAAAAGCCATTATGATTATCGAAGTGGATGCTCGCCAGTGTGAAAATTCTATTGCAGAAATTGAAAAAATTCCCCACTTGCACAATGTTACCTTCTTCAACTAGAAAGAGAAAGACATGTTTTATACTATCGAAGAATTAGTTCAGCAAGCAGACAACTTTTCTGGTAATGTAGCTGAACTCATGATCGCTACTGAAATTGAATTGACCGGTCGTAGTCGCGAAGAAATCTTGACAATTATGTCAAGAAACTTGACAGTTATGAAAGCCTCCATCGTGGATGGACTAACTGAAAGCAAATCCGTATCTGGTTTAACAGGAGGCGATGCTGCCAAGTTAGATGCCTATATGAAATCTGGTAAAACCCTGTCAGATTCCGCTGTCCTATCCGCCGCAAGAAATGCTATGGCTGTCAACGAGTTGAACGCCAAAATGGGCTTGGTCTGTGCCACCCCAACTGCTGGTTCTGCTGGTTGTTTGCCTGCCGTTCTTGGTGTTGCTATTGACAAGTTAAACTTGACAGAAGAGCAGCAACTTGACTTCCTCTTTACAGCTGGGGCCTTTGGTCTAGTTATCGCCAACAACGCCTCCATCTCAGGTGCAGAAGGAGGCTGTCAGGCAGAAGTCGGATCTGCCTCTGCTATGTCTGCCGCAGCCCTGACACTGGCAGCAGGTGGAACTCCCTACCAAGCCAGCCAAGCCATCTGCTTTGTCATCAAAAATATGCTGGGTCTGATTTGCGATCCCGTCGCTGGTCTGGTAGAAGTCCCTTGTGTCAAACGTAATGCCATGGGAGCAAGCTACGCCATGGTAGCTGCCGACATGGCACTGGCAGGAATTGAATCAAAAATTCCTGTAGATGAAGTCATCAACGCTATGTACCAAGTGGGGTCTGCCCTCCCAACTGCCTTCCGTGAAACTGCCGAAGGAGGCCTGGCTGCCACACCAACTGGTCGCCGACTGGCACAAGAAATCTTCGGCGAAAATTGACAAGGTTGTAAACGAAAGAGGCTGGGCAAAAAGCCCAGCACCGTTTCTCAATGTTAGTGTCAACATCTCATCGCAGTGGTTGATTGGCAGATTTGTTCGTGTTTTACACTCCAAATCTGACCATTACGACTGTTGCGAACAAAGTTCGCTCTATTTCCAACCTCAAAAGGTTCACTGAACCTTTTGAGCTGTGCGGGGGTGGGAGTGAACCAGTCTGGGGATAGACTGTTTCAGCTCAACAACTGGAAATAAGGACTTGTTGACGAACTCTTCTATGAATGGTCGAGTTCTTTCCCACTCCCTTTTCTTATTGTTTGGTGAAAGTGAGTTTATCTAGAGTTGTATCATTGGCATCAATTTCTGTCAAAGTAAGAGTTGGACCATTCAGGGAATATGTATCTGCTTCACCGTCAATATAGGCAAGTTTTTTATCTAAGTCAAAAATCACTTGTTCTATATCCTGGTCCCCATCATTGTCAACTTCTGTCAATGTAGCTTGATTTCCTTTTACAGTCAATGTGTAGGCATCATTGCCAGATGTAGCTGTATAAGTGCCATCTAATTCAGAAGTGTCAACTAACTTTACACCGTAACTTGTTGCTAGTTGACTAGCAGAAGTTGTATTTACTGATGAGGCTGATGATGCATTAGCTTGTGCTATTTCCTGTTGATTGTCATCATCATCTGCAATTCCAACTTGTCGCTCAATTTGATCTCCTAATGCCTCTAGTTTATTTTCATACACCTCTGCAGCGACAAAGCCAATCGTAGTAAGTGCCAAGGCACCAACTGACAATAAGATAATCGATTTCTTACTCATGCCTGTAACCTTCTGTTTGACTGATTCCCAGACACCTGTTTTCTTATTTTCTGCCACTTCAATAATTTCTTGTTGTTGATTGTTATTTTCCATTTTGTCCTCTTTTTAACTTGTTTTCTTCAGCTCTTGCTGATAAGTCTATTATAGAGGATAGTTTTTAACACTTTAGATAAACTTTCTAAACAAATTCTAAACACTTATAAATTAATCATTAAGACGATAGCCTGCTCCCCAGACAGTCTCAATCAAATCGGCTCCCAATTTATCTCGGAGCCGATTGACATGAACAGCAACTGTCGCACTATCTCCAACATAGTCATATCCCCAAATGGTTTCAAACAAGTGATCTTTAGAGAATACTCGGTTGGGGTGTTTTGCTAGATAAACCAGCAATTCAAATTCACGATTGGGCAATTTGATTTCCTGACCATCCAAAGTCACTTTCCAATTATCCAAGAAAATAGTCATATTCCCAACTGTTAATTCATTCTGATCATTATCCTTTTGAAAACGCTGGTAACGAGCCAAATGAGCCTTTACACGCGCCACCAACTCCATGGGATCAAAAGGTTTGCTGATGTAATCATCCGCTCCCAAGCCTAGCCCTCTCACCACGTCCATAGTTTCTTGCTTGGATGTAACCATCAAAATAGGGAAATCCACCTTATCCCGTAAATCACGACAAAGATCGTAGCCAGTTTTATTTGGGAGCATGACATCCAGCATTAAAAGAGCATAATCCTCTTTTTTGAGTTGGTCCTCTACAAGACCACCGTCATGTACTAAATCTACTTGGTAGCCCTGCATTTCCAGATAATCTCGCTCCAAATAAGCAATCTCTACATCGTCTTCTGCGATTAAAATCCGTGTCATTTCATATCCTTTCTAGGTAGTCTGAAGATAAATCGAAGTCCTGGAGTTGCCTCAACAGACACTCGACCTCCCAAGCGTTCGATAATATTTTTTACAATGGCTAGACCCAGACCATGGCCTTCTACTTGCTGTCTGGTATCGTCTGCCCTGTAAAATTCTTCAAAAATCAAGTCAAGTCTATTCTTTTCTACACCTTTTCCGTTATCTGTAAAAGTCCAAACAACTTCTTGCTCCTGCATTTGTCCAGTAATACTGATTATCAGGGACTTTACAGCGGCATATTTTCGTGCATTGTCCACCAAATTATCTAGAATTCTACGAAATTGAATTGGATCAATCTCAACTGGCAATCCATCCGATACTTCCAAACTAAACCGAATGTCCTCATCTACTAATTCCTCAGTTTTCTCTCTTACATAGGACTGTAAAAAGATAGCCAAATCAAGCTTGACTTTATCAAATGGCATTTTATCTGTCTGCAATTGTGAAAAAGCAAATAATTTTTCCAGTAATTTCTCCATCACCTGAGATTTTTGATAGATAACAGTCAAATACTGATTACGTTTTTCATCCGTATTGGCAATACCATCCAAAATTCCCTTGGCATAACCTTTGATAGAAGTCAAGGGAGTCCGCAAATCATGCGAAATATCTGCGACCATCTGGGTTCGATTTTGTTCATACAGTCGATTTTTCTCACGGGCATCTAACAAAGAAGTCTGCATTTGATTGAACCCTTGGGTCAATTCTTCAAATTCCTTATCACCTTGATAGGTCAGAGGTACTGTATAATCTCCCTGCTGGATACGTTCTACACCGCTGTGCAATTCCTCCAGAGGACGCATGATAACCCCTAGGAGACGGCGAGTAAAGAAGAAGTTAAGCACCACTACGACCACGATACCTATTCCACCAACTAACAAAAGCTGTATCAGGAAGGCTTGAAATTCTTGGCTTTCTTGCTGGTCTTCCAAATCTTCTAGCAAGGCATATAAATAATAAACTTGCCCATCCGTGGCGAGTTTACGGCTAATCACAATTTCTCCATCTACATAGGAGGTGTGAGTGGTTGATGATACTGTCACTCCCAATATCTCATCCGCATCATCTTTCAGATTTGAAAAGACAGCCTCACCATTACTTTCTACATAGAGTCGTGCATCATTCGATGCTAACTCATCTGCCAATACTGCAAAATCTGATCCCGAAAACTTTTCCAAACTCTGTTGACTACTTGCTGTCTTCTGGCTAGTGGACTGCCATGTTTCTTGGTTACGATAAATGCTATTAACCACATAAACACTTACCCCCAGCATCGCAACCAAGGAAAAAATAAGCATGATCATATTTAATCGAAAAATTCGTTTTTGTAATTTCATAGTTCTTCTTTTCTAGTCAATTTTTTCACAATTATAAACAAAACAACCCTATCTGTAAAGCTAGACAACTTTCAACAATAGAAAAAAGTCGGCTCTATAATTTCTGTAGTGGGTAAATCCACCATAGAGATTATGGAGCCTTTTTGAGTATATACAAAAAGTCCCATATGACCTGATATGTAAAGCCCTTTGTCAAGTAAAAACAATCGAACTGATTAAAAAATGAAAAGTATCTAGAAAGAGCCTAGTTCTTAGCTTCGGGCATTGGCCACTCTGATATTCGTGGATTGGTTACCTACAGGTCAATGGTTCTGCCGCGAGTCCTACTCTCTATAAGCGTGGATCACAATTGTGCCACTTAGTCGTTTCGTAGATGACTCAAACCTTGAAGTCCTAAACTCCTTCAAGATACTTTCCATTCAAACATGATTTCAATCCTTATTTCTGTCCAAATTCACCCAGTGATTTTGGATAGAAATAGGGATTCCTCATCGCTCTGCGATGATAAAACTTAATGGTCAAAAGTGTACATGAAAACAAGCGCTAACTTCAAGCTATTCTTCCTGTCATCATCCCCCAAATAAAACCAGACAATTCTCGTGCAATAGCTGTTTTAGCAACATTTTGTTTCTTATTTTTTCCTAGAACAAGTGTGCGATAACGTCTTCTTAAGCGTTCATTAGCCTTATCCGCATAAGCAATCACCTCCACTCGGTTTCCACTTTGTCTCCTTTTCAATTCTTTGGATTTATACCCAATCGTCCCCTTAGCCAATGATTGTGCAGCTTCTATCAGAAGTCGTCTCACATGGCTATTCCCAGCTTTGGTGATAGCACCTCTTCTCTCCTTGTCGCCGCTAGAATTTTCGCTAGGAGTTAGCCCAAGATAAGAAGCAAAATGTTGAGCTGTCGCAAAGCGATTAAAATCACCGATTTCTGTCACAATGGAAAGAGCAGTTAGTGTTTTAATGCCAATAAAGCAAGAAAGCCGTGAGACCTTCTCTTGGTAACTGTCGCTTTGACCCAGTTGCTCAATTCGTGCATCATACCGTTCTATTTGATCTACTAATTTCTCATAGGTCAATAGATATTCTGTCAAAATCTCTGCGTAAAGTCCATCAGGATTTAGGGAACGGAGCCAGCGGACATGTTTCTGTGTCCAATTACTGCTTCCCTCGGTATAGCGAAAATCATGTCGGAGACAGAAGGCAAGAATTTGTTGTTTGATTTTCTTCAGAGCCACTTTGTGGTCTGTTCTCATGCGGATATATTCTTTGACTTGTTCATCCTCAACAGTAGGAATATGAACAGGCCGATAGCTACGAAAGGCCAGAGCTTTTGCGAGCTGAGCTGCATCTTTTTTATCAGTCTTAACACGCTTAGATCCTTCCTTCATCACCGTTGTAGGCGCCATCACGATACAGGGAATCCCGTGAGCTTGTAGCTGGTGATATAGGGTAAATCCAAGACATCCGGCTTCGTAGCCACATAACACTTCTGCATCTTGACCATATAAACGACGAAGCTCATTCACATAGTTCACAATATAGCTAACATTTGGACCAACTTTAGTGCTATGTTTGAATTGATTCGCCATCATATCATAATAGCAGAGTGAAAAACTTTCTTTGTGAACATCCATTCCGATGAAAAGTGTGGTAAAATGAAACATATAAGACCTCCAATTGAGTGTGGTAATTCCTGTTAGAAGTTGATTGTTTTTTTATTCTAGTGTACAGGTAAATCCACGAATTCTCAACTGGGGGTCTTTACATATTGTCTATAATGAAAAGCAACCACACTCACATTAGAAAGACTCATATGGAATAAATCCAGAGTCAGGGAAGTGACTCTGGATTCCTGAGCCTAGAAATAAAAAAGCGAAGATCATACCACAGAACTAATCGGAATCAAAGACAAAAACATCAAAATTCTCTTTGTTTTGAAACATCAGACCCATCTAGAAATCAGGGCAAAGCTAGATTACGACAGCCCTAGTTGTCCTCATTGCCAAGGAAAGTGTATCAAGTACGACTTTCAAAAGCCGTCAAAGATTCCGATTTTGGATTGTCAGGGCTTTCCGACCCTCCTCGTGCTTAAGAAACGGCGGTTTCAATGCAAATCTTGCCAAAAAGTGACTGTAGCTGAGACAGCTCTAGTCAAGAAAAACTGTCAGATTTCCCTACCTATTTGGGAGAAAGTGACACAACTCCATACAGAAAACATGACCAATATAGCCATCGCTAGGAGATTATATATCTCCGTATCGGTCGTCCAGAGGAAACTGGCTCAGTTTCAATTTGAGCATGATTTTACGAAATTACCAAAAGTCTTGAGCTGGGATGAATTTAGTCGGAACAAGGGAAAACTCGCCTTTATTGCTCAGAATTTTGAGACGAGATCGATTGTGACCATTCTTGACAACAACCGCCAAACCACCATCAAGAACTATTTCTACAAGTATCCTAGGGCAGTCAGAGAAACTGTCGAGGTCGTAACAGTGGACATGTCGGGTAGCTATATTCCCATCATCAAAAAACTATTTCCAAGAGCTAAAATTGTCCTTGATAGATTTCACATTATCCAACACCTGAGCCGTGCTATGATGACGACTAGAATTGATATTATGAAGACTTTCGATACGCGTTCCCTACCTTATCGATCCATGAAAAATCACTGGCGTATTCTCCAAAAAGATAGTCGAAAACTGTCTCGAAATCGCTTCTTTTCTCGCACTTTTGGGCAAACGGTAACACCGAGAGAGGTTGTCCAGAAGACATTGAATTTCTCTGAGGAACTGAAATTCTATTACGAACTCTATCAGATCCTACTCTTCCATTTCCAAGAGATGAACTCGAAATATTTCTTCGAGCTTCTAGAAGATAATCTGGATTTTGTCAATCCTGCCTTTAAAACTGTTTTTAAAACTTTTCTAAAGTATAAAACGTACATCACGAACGCCATGGAGCTTCCATATTCCAACGCTAAGCTGGAAGCGACCAATAAACTCATCAAAGACATCAAGAGGCAAGCGTTCGGCTTTAGGAACTTTACGAACTTTAAAACCAAGATATATATTGCTTTGAACATCAAAAATGAGAGAACGAATTTCGTCCTCTCTAGGTGTTAGCTTTTCGTCTACCCACTACAGTTGACAATGAGCCAAAAAAGTCTAGCATCGTGCTAGACCTCTTCTAATTTATCTTAGTACCAACCATTTACCAACCAGAAAGCCTTGGCTGCAGACCATGAACCATAGCGACTAGCAACATAAGCATCTGCTACACGCTCTTGGTTTTCTGGTGAGTAGTCACCATTCAAGTAAGTATTTGTCAACTGGTAACGACCAATGTAGATACCGTTACGGGCATCATAGCTACCGCTTGATTCCTTCATTGCAATCCATTCTTTTGCTGCTGCATCTTCAGCACTCAAGTTTGAAGAATAGGTGCTAGTTGTTGCTGTTGCAGTAGAAGTTGATGTTGATTGAGTTTGTTCAACTGAACTCTCTACTGCCTTCACTGTCACATCTCCCAATTCGATAACTTGACCGACATGGATAAAATCTAAGTTGGTAATCTTATTCTGCTCTGCTAATTTTTCAACAGTAGTATTGTGTGTTTCAGCAATTTCAGACAGGGTATCACCAGACTTTACAGTATAGGTTTCTGCACTGACTACACCCGCAGTCAAAAGGGAGATTCCCGCTACCAAACCAGCAATAGTTGTTTTTAAGTTTTTCTTTAATGTAATGTTCATAATAGTCACATTCCTTTCTGTCATGTGTCTATCATACCCTCTAACTATTACTTAGACTTTGTGAAATTGTTACAAATATTACAGACAAATTGAGATTAGACGATAAAAACGCTATTTCTAGCGTTTTTTACTCATTTTTTCAATATAAATAAGAGTCCAGCTAAAGCTAACATAACTAAAATTGCTAACGTATCTGCTAACTTCCATTCCAAAATCCGATACTTTGTTCTCCCATCGCCGCCTTGATACCCACGCGCCTCCATCGCCGTTGCAAGAGCATCTGCCCTCTTAAAACTTGATGCGAATAACGGAATCAAAATAGGAATAACTGATTTTACCTTCTGAATAAGATTTCCCTCATTAAAGTCCACTCCACGAGCTCTCTGAGCATTCATAATCCGAGTGGTATCATCCATCAAGGTCGGTACAAAACGCAAGCTCATGGATAACATCAAACCAATTTCATGCACAGGAACCCTAAATCGCTTCAAAGGTGCAAGCCCCGACTCAATACCATCAGCCAAGCTAAGGGGTGTCGTCGTCAAGGTCAATAGGGTTGAGAAGAAAATAATCAAAACAAAGCGAACAAAAATAATCGCCGCCTGTTGCAACCCTTCTACAGATAATTTAAAAATCCAAAATTCCCATAGAATGGTCGCTCCAGGTGTAAAGAAAACCTGGAAGAAAGTTGTAAATAGAATAATTCCTATCATCGGTTTCAAACCATTAATAAAAAATGATAAGCGAATACGAGATAAAACAACCATTCCTAAAACAAATGCTATCAACAAGGCATTGGTGACCAAATTATTGGCCCAAAAAATCATCAATAGAAATCCAAACATTGCTAAAAGCTTACTTCTTGGATCCAAGCGATGAATAATTGAATCCCCAGGAATATAGCGACCTAAAATTAATTTATCCATGTGTCACCATCCCCGTAAATTCTTCAATTGTAATAGGAAGACGTTCAAATACAAAACCTCTTCTCTCCAAATTAGCTGCAAACTTAGTAATCTTAGGCACTCCCAACTGAATACTCTCTAAAAAATCTACCTCTTGAAAAATATCGATTGGTTTTCCAGAACGGACCAGCTTTCCCTTTTCCATAATGTAAACAAAATCAGCATAGTTAGCCACATCGTCCATCAAATGAGTTACCAAAACGATTGTCATGCCTGATTCATGAAGCTTTTTGAAAATATCCATCAATTCCTGACGACCCGCAGGATCCAATCCAGCCGTTGGTTCATCCAAAACTAAGATACTTGGTTCCATTGCCAGAATCCCAGCAATAGCTACCCGACGCATTTGACCACCAGATAGTTCAAAAGGACTACGCTCAAACAAGCTTTCATCAATTCCAACCAAGGCCAACTTTTCACGCGCAATCGTTTCAGCCTCTTCCTGAGAAACTCCGAAATTTTGTGGACCAAAAGCAACATCTTTTAAGACCGTTTCATCAAACACTTGACTTTCAGGAAATTGGAACACCAACCCCACTTTCTTCCTGACTTGCTTAATATCCTTATTTTCAGACGTCGCTGTAATCACAACATCATCAATGACTACTCTTCCTTCTGTTGGTACATTTAATCCATTCAAAAGTTGTAAAATCGTTGATTTGCCCGAACCCGTATGCCCAATAAGAGCCGTGTAAGAGCCATCAACAATCTCCAAATCCACACCAAAAAGCGCACGCCCCTCAAAAGGAGTGCCAGCTTGATAGGTATAGCTTACTTCTTGGAGATCAATTCCCATAAAGTTTCCTCTAATTCTTCCTCTGTAAAATAGCGGAGCGGTAAATCAAGTCCAGTCTGGCGCAAAGATGAAGCCAGTTCTGTCGTAAACGGTCTATCCAAGTCTAAATCTACCAAATCTTCTCGCATAAATAATTCATTTGGAGTGCTAATTGATTCAACCTGTCCATTTTTCATCACGATAACTCGGTCACTCAATGCAACCTCATCCAAATCATGTGTTATAGAGATAACCGTCATACCATGACGCTCCTTAATTTCACGGACAATCTTAATCAAGTCGAGACGACCTTCTGGATCCAACATAGACGTAGCCTCATCCAAAATAATAATTTTTGGACGCAAGGCAACCACTCCAGCAATCGCCACCCTCTGCTTCTGACCACCAGATAAACGAGCAGGCTCACGAGTTTTAAAATCAGCCATTCCAACCAATTCCAAGGCCTCATTTACTCGACTTCGCATCTCCTCCAAAGGGATTCCCTGGTTCTCTAAACCAAATGCAACATCATCTTCAACTGTAGCACCCACAAATTGATTATCTGGATTTTGAAAAACCATGCCAATCAAGCGTCGCTTATCCCATACATTATCAATGGTTAAGGCATCACCATCGATATAAATATCTCCGGATTCAGCTTCCAGTAGTCCATCAATCAATCGAACGGTTGTCGATTTCCCGGAACCATTATGACCAATAATAGATAGCCACTCTCCCTGTTTCACGTGAAACGAAACATCATTTAGAGTATATTGCTCATCCTCTTGGTTGTATTTATATTTTAAATTTTTTACTTCAATAATATTCATCATTTAAATGTATCTTTAAACAAGAAGGACGCACCCTTGAAATAATCATAACCTGAATATAGGGTGAAGAAAAGTGCAATATAGAGTGTTATTTGCCCCACGATGTTCCAGTGTAAGAGCAGGAAAATCACTGCAAACATCTGTGAAAATGTTTTGATTTTTCCTGGCATAGCCGCAGCTAGAACTGTTCCTCCATTTTCCACCAAGAGTAGACGAAGACCTGTCACTGCCAATTCACGACAAATAATAATTGCAACTACCCAAGCTGGAGCAAAGCCAAGCTCTACAAGCATGATAAATGCTGTCATCACCAAAATCTTATCTGCCATCGGATCCGCAAATTTTCCAAAGTTCGTTACAACCTGCCATTTACGAGCCAAGTAGCCGTCTAGATAATCCGTAATACTTGCCAAAGCAAAGATTAGTGCTGCTAAGACATGACTAATTGTTGAATTCCAAACGGTCAGTAACAAGATAAAAATTGGAATTACCAAGATCCTACCTATCGTCAATGCATTGGGAATATTTTCTTTTTTCATATAAAACCTTTATTGTTCAAAATTTATTGTAATTGAGCCTGTATCTGCTGTCAAGGCTGATAGATCTAGCTTTTTGCCACCTACAGTTACCTCTACTCCTTTGACAACACCAAGAACAAGTGTAGTAGAAGTCACTCCTTCTTCAATAGTAGTAGTTACTGTTGGATTATCAGGTGTTAGTGTAACGCCCCCCTCTAACAAGGTGTCAGAAAGGCTGATCCAACTCGTTGTATTTTTTGCTGTTACAGTTACTTCTACTGGATAAGTCACTGTTTTAAGGGTCGCAACAATGTTAGAACCTGATCCTGAAATAGTCACATTTTCTGTAGCGGAACTACTTGAACTCGTTGAATTTGACTGCACCTGCTCAGTAGAACTCGTCTCTGTGCCACTACTTGCTTCAGATACAGATTGCTCAACTATACTATATGATGTTGTAGTAGGCGTAATAGATGCTCTATTTTGGAGCCTGCTATGAACAATATAAGTCACAAAAATAATAATCAAACCCGTCGCAAGTAATAAGTAAATCAACGGAAGATAAGAGTTCTTTTTACGTTTACGAACCTTATAGCTTCTTTTCAATTCTGAAGAGCGTAGTTCTTCTTCTCCATCTTCATAATATTTCACTAAACCATTGGTCTCGTAAGCATCCAGTAGAACATCTGCATCTAATTCCAAAGCCTCAGCATATGCTTTTAAAATAGACTGAACATCATCTGAGTTTGCAATAAAATCAAAATCATTGTACTCAAGTGCCTGCAAATATTTAGCTTGGATTTTTGTTATCCGTTGCAAGTCAACAAATGTCCAACCCCGTCCTTCTCTGGCTGTTCTAAGTACTTCCCCTATACTCTTTTGTCTCATAATACTCTCTCTCTATCGCTCATCATGTACAGTATACTATTCTAACAAAATTCCAAGGAAATTTCGACGGGTTGCGCCCACTTATTTTGGAAAAATCGTGAAATCTGTCATATCACAGTGATCAATAAAGCGACGACCTGCCTCTCTGATGTCATCTAACTGAAGACTTTGTATCATTTGAGGTATATCAAAAACATTTTCATATTCTGAATACTGAGAAACAAAGTGACTAGCTGTAAACTCAAGAGAATTTAAGCTACGAATAAAATCTCCATACATCTCGTTTTTCAACAATTGTAAATGATCCTCTGTCACATCTGCATCATCCTCAAATTTCCTAAGTGCTTTCATCAGGATACTAGAAAGCGTAATAGGTTCTTGAGTATCTCCCGAGATAATCAAATAGTGGTATTCAGGTGTAACCTCTAATTGGAACTGGAAAGAAGAATCAATTTTTCCCTGCTCGTATAACTGTTGATATCGTTTTGAAGTCCAACCAAACAACATGGCAAATAAAAATTGTAAACTGATCCGATATTTCTGAATAGTCTCCTTATCAACCTCGTCATTTCCCCGTAAACCAACGGCCAATTTTGGGGTAGATACTTCAAATTGCTCTGAGAGATGTTCCTGTATCGGCAACTTTTGGACACCTGCCAATTCAAACGACTGAGCTGGATTATCCATCTGAGCTACTTGATAACTTGAAATTTGTTTCCAAACTGCCTCTAAATCAAAATTACCAATAACGAATAAATTCATGTTACTTGGATGATAGAACACTTCAAAATTCTCATGTAAATCATCCGCAGTAATTGCAGCAATTGATTCAACTGTCCCTGCTATATCATAGGCCAAAGGACTTTCTGGATAAAGCGATGATAGAATTCCCGTAAACAAGCGATAATCTGCATCATCTTGATACATCTCGATTTCTTGTTCAATAATCCCCTGTTCTCTTTCTACATTGTCTTCTGTAAAATACGGTTCTCGAACAAAAGATTGTAAAAGTGATAGAGACTCCAATACTTTCTGAGTCGTTGAAAATAAGTAACTAGTCTGTCTAAAACTGGTATAAGCATTTGCGCTTGCTCCCAATTTAGCAAACTCATTCATAATATCCTCTTCATTCTCAGTTTCAAACAGCTTATGTTCTAAAAAATGTGCAATCCCTGCAGGATAAACAACACTATTACCATTAGCCAATGTAAATCGAGTATGAATACCCCCAAAATTTGTCGTTAGAATTCCATACGTCTCATGGAAATCTACTTTAGGAAGTAAAATAACTGTCAACCCATTGTCAACTTTCCCATAAAAGACAGATTCTTTCATGTAAGGATACTTCTTCTCAACTAACTTCATTCTTCTGTCCCCTCCATAAAGTAAACAGCCTGTAAATTAATCATCTGTCCTACTCGAATGACATCGTCTATTGATACCGATTTGATAGCCTCAATCCAATCTAACCAACTTAAATTTCTATTTCCTAAGGTAACTTGATTATATACTTGTTCTATCAAATTATTCTGCCTATCTTGAGCCAAGGTTGCTGAATGAATCAACATGTTTTTTGTCAACTCTAATTCTTCTTCTGTAAACTTACCACATTTTAAATCAAGTAGTTGTTTACTAATTAACTTCATTACCCTGAGTCTATTTTCACGGCTAATTCCAGCATAGACCTTCAGCATTCCTGAAAAAATAGAGACCTGACTGCCAATTGTATAAGCCAAACTTTCTTTCTCACGAACATTCATAAATAACTTCGAATGGGAAAAAGCACCCAGTAGACCATTAAATACCATCAAAGCCGGATAGTTTACATCGTTGTAAATCACTTGTAAATGATATGCCAATTCCAAAATGGACTGCCTTGCCTGTTTACGCTCGATTTTTTCTTGCGTGATATTTGAATATTCCTGATGATATTCTAACTCTAATTTGGGATTTCTATAAGTAAAACCAAAATCTTCAAGTTTTCTTTTGACTTGTTCTCTGTCAACCTTCCCTAAGACAAATATATCAATTTTATCCATACGCAACATATTCCGATAAATCTGAAAGGTTGATTCTGCTGTTTCTTTTTCAACCAAATCAAGCCTACCGACGCGTGGAATTTGAAGAGAGGGATCTTTATAAAAAAGCTTACTCATTTCAACATCTGCATGATAAAAATTATCTTCTATCTCTGACTGAAGAAAATTGATTAAATTCGTTTTTTCAACCTCAAAAATCTGGCTATCAAATCCTCGCCCCTTTTTCAGTGGTCTAAATATACATGTGTATAAAAAATCAAGAATCTCTACTGTAATATCCTCATTTTCTGGCAAGTGACGAGGACTGACATATGAAATTGTCACATCTATACAGTGCACCCTACCACGTTTCGAAACTGAGGTCGAGAACTGAGCACCATACAATTCTGCCAATCTTCTCCGAACAGCCTGAGCAGTCTGAAATTCTTGGTTACCCATTTCAAAAATATTTGCAACTAACACACGACCAGCAACTGTAGCCTCACTCATTTCAGCTGCAAAGCGAATACGTATACGATTTGTCGTAAACTGATCTGTATCAATAAAATGAAGATCTACTCCCTCTTGTAATTTCATCGTCTTCCTCTTTCAAACATTGTACCTTCCATTATACCATTTTGTGATATAATATTCTGTAACGAGGTGACTTATGGAATTTAAATTATTTGATGACTACATCACATTACAAGCATTACTAAAAATGACTGGTATTCTCCATTCAGGAGGTGCCATTAAAGGTTTCTTAGAAGAAAATACCATTCTTTTCAATGGAGAGGATGAAAAAAGACGCGGTAAAAAAATCCGTGTCGGAGATGTTATCACACTCCCAGACCACAACACCAGCATCACAATCGTCGCTCCTAGTGCAGAGGAAATCAAACAGCACCAAGAGGATCAAGCTGAAAAAGAACGTGTGGCTGCAATCGTTAAAAAGTTAAATCAAGAAAATAAAAAGAATAAGAAACAGGTAAAAACTCCTAAAAAAGCAACTAAAAATACTGAAAGAAAACCTGTTCGTTTCCCTGGTATGTAGACATGTGGCTAGAACGATTAGAGTTACAACATTTTCGCAATTACAACCAATTAGATATTGAGTTCCACAAAGGGCTCAATGTCTTTTTAGGCGAAAACGCCCAAGGAAAAACCAATATTCTAGAATCTATCTATGTTTTAGCCTTAACACGAAGTCATCGAACACGGACAGATAAGGACCTACTACAGTTTCAAGAAAAGGAATTATCTATTTCTGGTTTACTCCATCGCACAAGCGGTAAAGTTCCCCTTGACATTCACTTGACAGACAAGGGGCGAGTGACCAAGGTCAACCATCTCAAACAAGCCAAGCTTTCCAACTATATCGGCCACATGAATGTTGTTCTCTTCGCCCCTGAAGATTTACAGCTGATAAAAGGTGCGCCTGCTTTGAGAAGAAAGTTCATCGATGTCGAGCTAGGGCAAATCAAACCACTCTATCTCTCTGACCTATCGAATTATAACCACGTTTTAAAACAAAGAAATACTTACCTCAAATCTACAGATAAGATTGATGAGAACTTCCTATCCGTGTTAGATCAGCAACTTGCTGAATATGGTAGTCGTGTTATCCAACATCGTATTGACTTTCTAAAGAAATTAGAGGAATTTGGAAATAGAAAAGTTCAAGAAATATCTGGCAATCGGGAAGAATTGACAATCGAATACAAAACCTCAATCGAATTGACAGATGATGTCAATTTAATTGACAAATTCTTGACAGAATTGGAAAGGTGTCGCAAACGTGATTTATTTAAGAAAAATACAGGAGTTGGACCACATCGAGATGATGTAGCTTTCTTTATAAATGGAATGAATGCCCATTATGGTAGCCAAGGTCAGCACCGCAGTCTCGTTCTGTCACTCAAACTGGCTGAAATTGAGCTGATGAAGGAGGTCACACGAGAATACCCAATTCTACTCTTAGATGATGTTATGAGTGAGCTGGATAATAATCGTCAAATCAAACTACTAGAAACTATTACAGATACGATTCAAACATTTATTACAACGACATCTTTAGACCATTTACATAAGCTACCTGATAATTTAAAAATCTTCCATATTGAGTCTGGTAAGGTTACTGAGTCAGAATAAGATTGTTTACACTGTTGTCAATAAAGTTTACAAAAAAGTAAAGACCCTGTCAAGAGCAATGTCATTAAGTTAACTAACCTATCACATTTTGTGGTGGGTTAGTTTTTATGTTACACTAAAAATAAAAGGGGAAAAGTCATGCTAGATCAGATTAAAGCTCATTTACTTGATAGTATTAACGACATCGTTTCTAGTGCCAATCAGTTTGTGCTTCATCCTGAAAAAGATTTTAGTCGGCAAAGTCAGCTAACTATGAAAACCATGATTCAAGCCATACTGACCATGGGAGGCAATACCTTATCTAAAGAGTTACTTGACTTACATTTACCAGTTACCCAATCTGCCTTTGTTCAACGACGGTATCAGATTAAACACCAAGCTTTTAAAACACTTTTTAGGGATATTACTTCTAAAATTCCAATCTCTGATAATCTCCCTATCCTGGCTGTTGATGGCAGTGATGTGATTCTACCAAGAAATCGTTTTGATAAAACGACCTCTTTTCAAACTGGACCACATCACACTCCTTACAATCTTATTCATATCAATGCTCTCTACAATCTTGAACAAGAGATATATCATGATTTACGGATCCAAGATAATCGAGAGGTTGATGAACGTGCAGCTTTTATTGACATGATGAAGAACTCTTCTTTCAAACAAGCTCTGGTAATAATGGATAGGGGGTATGAATCCTACAATGTCATGGCTCACTGCCAAGAAAGAAATTGGTCCTATATTATTCGTATTCGTGACGGGAATCATTCTATGAAATCAGGATTTAACCTCCCTGACACCCCTTGTTTTGATGAAAAATTTGACCTAAACATCTGTCGGAAACAGACCAATGAGATGAAGCAACAGTATCAAAATTTTCCTAATCACTATCGCTGTTTACCTAATCACACATCCTTTGACTTTCTACCAAGCTCTAGCCGAAAAAGCGACCCAGTTCAGTTTTACGAACTTCATTTTCGAATGGTGCGTCTCGAAATCAAGCCAGGTTTCTTTGAAACTTTGGTGACAAACACCGATTATTCTCCAGAAAAATTAAAAGATCTCTATGCCTACAGATGGGGCATAGAGACTAGTTTTCGTGACCTAAAATATAGTATCGGTCTAACTCATTTTCATGCAAAAAAGAAGGAAGGGATTCTCCAAGAAATCTACGCTCGCTTTATCAATTTTAATGTTTGTAAATGGCTAACCTCACACGTTGCTATTAAAACATCAAAGTTAAAACAGACTTATAAAATTTGTTTTTCAGACGCTGTTTATGCCTGTCGAAAATTTCTTAGAGAAGAACTTACTTCCTTCCAATTGGAAACCTACATTGCCAAACATTTATCCATCATCCGACCCAATCGAACGTTCCAAAGAAAGATAAAAAGCAAGGCACCTGTAAGCTTCACTTATAGAGTAACATAATAGTTGAAAAATTGGGTTAAAAAACATCCTTTTTGTGCGCCCTAAATACAAAAACTATTCCCGTTTGGTCATCAATTGCTCGGACGGGAATAGTTCCTTTAATTGTTTAAATGCTTAACTTAATGACATTGCCTGTCAAGAGGGTCTTGTTTTTGTTTTACTGAACTGAATAGTTTGGAGCTTCGTTTGTGATTTGAACATCGTGTGGATGGCTTTCTTTCAAACCAGCACCTGACATTTCGATGAATTGAGCATTTTCATGCAATTCAGTCAAGTTACCAGCACCTACATAGCCCATACCTGAGCGAAGTCCACCAACCATTTGGAAAATCATATCTGCAACTGAACCTTTATAGGCTACACGACCTTCAATTCCTTCTGGAACCAACTTGTTAGCTTCATTGACAGATGCTTGGAAGTAACGGTCTTTTGAACCTTGTTTCATGGCAGCGATAGAGCCCATACCGCGATAGGTCTTGAACTTACGACCTTGGAAGATTTCTGTCTCACCTGGTGCCTCATCAGTTCCTGCAAACATAGAACCAAGCATAACGGCATGACCACCAGCTGCAAGAGCCTTGACAATGTCACCTGAATACTTGATACCACCATCAGCGATAATCGTTTTACCATATTCACGCGCAACACCAACGGCATCATAGATAGCTGTCACTTGTGGTACACCGACACCTGCGATGACACGTGTTGTACAGATTGAACCTGGTCCAATACCGACCTTCACAACATCAACACCAGCTTCATAAAGAGCACGAGCTCCTTCAGCTGTGGCAATATTACCTGCAATCAAGGTACGAGTTGGGAAGTGTTCACGAATTTCTTTAATCTTGCGAAGAACGCCTGCTGAGTGACCGTGAGCTGTATCGATGACAATCGCGTCTGCACCCGCTTCAAAAAGGGCTTCTGCACGTTCAAAAGTATCAGATGTAACACCAACAGCACCCGCAACCAAGAGACGACCAAATTCATCCTTCGCAGCATTTGGGAACTCAATCACTTTCTCAATATCTTTGATGGTAATCAAGCCTGACAAACGACCATTTTCATCAACCAATGGCAATTTTTCAATACGATGCTTGTGAAGAATAGCCTCCGCAGTCGCAAGATCTGTTCCAACTGGCGCTGTCACCAATTCATCGCTTGTCATGTTGGTCGAAATTGGCTGTGAATAGTCAGAAATGAAACGCATATCACGGTTGGTAATAATGCCGACCAACTTACGATTTTCCAATGTTTCAACGATTGGCACACCGGAAATACGATAAGTAGCCATCAATTTCTCAGCTTCAGCAATGGTGTGCTCTGGTGTTAAGAAGAATGGATCAATAATGACACCATTTTCAGAACGTTTTACCTTACGCACCTCATCAGCCTGCTCCGCGATAGACATGTTCTTATGGATGACGCCCAAACCACCTGCACGCGCCATAGCAATGGCCATTTTGCTATCCGTTACTGTATCCATGGCAGCAGAAATAATCGGAAGATTAAGGGTCAAATTTGGTGCTAATTGTGTTTTTAAATCAATATCATGTGGTAATACATGACTTTCAGCCGGAATAAGTAATACATCGTCGAAAGTAAAGCCTTTTTTCAAAAATTTAGTGTCCCAGTTTGACATTTTCTTCCTCTTTTCTTATTTAATATGTAGCATGATTGCTATTTGTATTTTATTTATGATAACATTTTGAAATCATTTGTCAATCATTATTCGCTTTAATATCATCATTCCTAAAAATTGCTAAATTCCCAAAGTAAGTTCTAGTCTGTCTTAAAAACTGGAAATTAGACTGAGACAAAGAAATAAGGTAGAACTTACTATGGGACAAGTTGGTAACTGACAATGAAAAACAAACACTTAACTCTCTCTGATCGCAACGATATTCAAATAGGAATTGAACAACTTAAGCCCTTCTTATACTGTTCAAAAAACAAAAACTAACGTATAATAGATTTATGAAACTTACTATCGAACAAACAAACGAATTAAAAACTTATTTGAAAGATAAAACCTATTCCCCATTTCATAGACGACTTCAAGTAATCCTGTTCAGAGCAGAAGGGCTTAGTTATAAGGAAATCACTAACCTTATCGGCTATTCAAAGTATACAATCTGGTCCTTACAAGGCAAGTATGAGCTTGGTGGGATTTCAGCTCTAGTAAGAGAAACGCGAGGTGGACGGAACCGTCAATATTTAACCCTTCAAGAAGAGGAAGCATTTCTAAAAGAACAGTTAACAGCTTCACTAAATGGCGAATTTGTGACCATAAACTCTCTCTACGAAACTTATCAGAAACGGGTTGGACACCCTACGACCAAGGAAGGATTCTATGCCCTTCTGAAACGCCATGGTTGGCGCAAAGTGACGCCAAGACCAGAACACCCTAAAAAAGCAGACGCCGAAACGATTCTAGCGTCTAAAAATAAAATCTTCATTCACGAAAATAGGAAAGCGCTTCAAGAATAGTCGTCGCTATCATAAAGTCAGACTAATGTATCAAGATGAGGCGGGTTTCGGTCGGATTAGTAAAATTGGAAAGGCCTGGGCACCAAAAGGGGTGAGACCGCATGTACATAGCCACTATATTCGTGAGTATCGCTATTGCTATGGTGCTATTGATGCCCATACAGGAGAGTCCTTCTTCATTATCGCTGGGGGTTGCAATACAGATTGGATGAATGTTTTTCTCAAACAACTATCTGAAGCTTATCCTGACGATTATATTTTATTAGTGATGGACAATGCCGTTTGGCATAAATCAAGTACCTTAGAGAAACCACATAATATTGGTTTTGAGTTTATTCCTCCCTATACTCCTGAAATGAATCCAATTGAACAAGTTTGGGCTGAGATTCGAAAGAGAGGGTTTAAGAATAAAGCTTTTAAAACACTAGATGATGTGATAAACAAGCTTCAAGAAGTGATACGAGAGTTAGATTGGTCTATTTTAAAACCAATTGTTAGTAGACGATGGTTAAAAAACACTTGATTGGTTTGTTTTTGATTTTTGTTGAGTATTAGCTATAGCAGCTAAGTTAGGTAAAGATCCTTCTACAATCTCAAAAGAAGTTCGGAGAAATCGAGTGGCTAAAGAAAATTCTGTGACATCCAATTGTGATTCTTGCCCTTTACTCAAAAAGGCTCCCTACGTTTGTAATGCCTGTCCGAAAAAGAGAAGCAACTGCGGATACCAGAAACAGTTCTACTACGCAAAAAGAGCTCAGCTTGATTATGAAACTAAGCTCTCAGACTCGAGAACGGGTGTTGCACTAAACAAGGAAGAATTCTATCGCATGGATGAGATTGTTTCTGCTGCCATCCAAAAGGGCCAACACCTCAACCACATCATCGCCTCAAACGAACTTTCGGCATCCAGAGCTTCTATCTACAGATACCTTGAAAAAGGCTATCTGTCCACAAAGCCCATTGATTTCCCCCGTGTCGTGAAATTCAGAAAGCGGAGAACCAGAAACCTACAACCCATTCCTAAAACTGCCAAAGATGGACGGTCTTACGAGGACTTCCAACGCTTTCTCATAGAGAAAGGAATCAGCTATTGGCTGGAAATGGACACCGTTACTGGACGGATCGGTGGAAAGGTACTTCTCACCTTTAACCTCTCCTTCTGTAACTTTATCTTCGCTCGATTACTTGATAATAAAACAGCTAATGAGGTCGCTAAACATCTCTACGCTATCAAGAATGACCTGCATCAGAAAGAGATGGACTTCTGCGAACTATTCCCTGTCATTCTGACCGATAATGGCGGTGAATTCGCTAGAGTGGACGATATCGAAATGGATGTTCGTGGAGAATCTAAGCTATTCTTCTGTGACCCAAATCGTTCTGACCAGAAAGGGAGAATTGAGAAGAATCACACACTTATCAGAGATATTCTTCCTAAAGGAAGTTCGTTTGATAACTTGACACAGGAGGACATCAACCTGGTTTGTTCGCATGTCAACAGCGTCAGACGAGCTTCTTTCAACGGAAAATCCGCCTATGAACTCTTTACATTTACCTACGGTGAGGAATTGGCAACACTTTTGGGAATCTCTAAAATTGACCCTGAGAACGTCATCCAATCACCTCGATTATTGGATAAATAATCGTTAGTTTTTATCAAAAAATAATTTCAAAATAGAAAGGAACTTGTCCCATCCAAAATTCCAGATAGCTAGAACTTACTTTGAGACGTCTCAGAGCCAGTAACTTTAGTGTACTCTTTTTTTCAACATTTTCAACCCTAAAACTCACTATTATCAACATTTTTAGTCAAAAACAGAACTTAGTCTGAGACTAAATTCTGTTGATGTTATGCAGTTTTCTCAAAGTAACTTCTGGAAGGACGGGAACTAGAACTTACTTTGAGAATTTACCATTCCTAAAAATTCAGAAAATTCTATTCAGTTTTATATATAAAATTCGAATGTTTGTTTTTTGCTACGTCGTAAAACAAATGAAAAAAGCAACATTTTCTCAACATTGCTCTTTCATTGTTAGCCTTATTTAAAATAGTTAATTCCCATAGCAGATTTCACTTGGTCAAGAGTTGTCGCAGCAACTTGGCGAGCTTTTTGGCTACCTGCTTCCAACATTGCATAGACCTGTCCCATATCCTGTGCAAACTCCAGACGGCGTTCACGGATTGGTCCTAATTCTCTCTCTAAAATGTCCAGCAAATAACGTTTGGTCTTCACATCGCCCAAACCACCACGTTGATAGTGCTCCTTCATAGCCTCAATCTCAGCCTTATCTTCTTCGCGCCCAAAGACGTCAAGATAGTGGAAAACCATGTTTCCTTCAATCTTACCTGGGTCTTCAACACGGATGTGGTTGGGATCAGTGTACATGGACATGACTTTCTTCTTGAGCGTATCCATGTCATCTGCCAGATAAATACCATTTCCAAGGGACTTGGACATTTTAGCGTTGCCGTCTAGACCTGGTAGGCGACCAGCTGCTTCATTTTCAGGATAAATGCCCTCCGGCTCTACCAAAATATCAGTCTGGTAAGCATGGTTAAAGCTACGAACGATTTCACGAGTCTGTTCAATCATCGGTTTCTGGTCATTTCCTACTGGAACAAAGTTTGCCTTGAAGGCTGTAATATCCGCCGCTTGTGACACAGGATAGACCAAGAAACCAGTTGGAATTCCTTCGCCAAATCCCTTCTGAGCAATCTCGGTTTTTACAGTCGGATTGCGTTCCAAACGAGCCACCGATACCAAGTTCATGTAGTACATGGTCAACTCTGCCAATTCAGGAATTTGACTCTGGATGAAAATCGTTGTCTTAGCTGGATCAAGTCCAGCCGCTAGATAATCTAGTGCTACGTTTCCAACGGATTCAACAATCTTTTGCGGTTCCTTTGCATGATCTGTCAACGCTTGTTGGTCTGCTAAAAAGACAAAAAGTTCATGTTGACCTGCATCCTGTAATAAAACACGGTTTTTCAACGAACCAACATAATGTCCAATATGTAATTTGCCTGTTGGACGGTCTCCTGTTAGGATAATCGGTTTACTCATAAAATGTTCTCCTTTTACATAATAAAAGCCCACGCACAGAAAACTGTGCGAGGGCGTCAAGGACACGGTGCCACCTCACTTATAAGCATTAAATAAGCTTACATCTTTTTGCACATAAGGCCTGCTAGCCGAATCCTTATTTATTCAGATTCTATTCACTCAGTCCATTCATAAGCGACTCTTGTTTGTTTACACCAACCACAAACTCTCTAAAAATTATCCACTTACTACTCTTCTGATTGATTCCTATTATAACCGCAAAAAATTAGAAAGTCAAGCTGACAAATCCTTGACGATACTGTCTAAATTAGGGATAATAGAAATTGCTTTTATAACACTAACCAAGGAGAATATATGAAAGAACGTATAAAGGACTTTATCTCTGTCACACTCGGATCAATTGTCATGGCCATTGGATTTAACAGTTTTTTTCTAGAGAATAGTATCGTATCTGGTGGTGTCGGAGGTTTAGCAATCGCACTCAATGCTCTTCTGGGGTGGAGTCCGTCTGATTTTGTCCTCTACTGTAACATCCCTTTATTAATCATCTGTTGGTTTTTCTTAGGAAAATCTGTATTTATCAAAACTGTCTATGGTGCTATCATTTATCCTCTTTGCATCAAGTTGACAGCAGTTTTACCCAACTTGACAGATAATCCTTTACTTGCTGCTATTTTTGGGGGGATTATCCTTGGTTTTGGGCTTGGACTTGTCTTCCTTGGAAATTCTTCTACTGGTGGTACAGGTATCCTTATTCAATTTATTCACAAGTACACCCCTTTATCATTAGGTCTGACAATGGCTATTATTGATGGTATTATCGTTGGTCTTGGATTTGTTGCCTTCGATACTGATACTGTTATGTACTCGATTATTGCCCTAATGACCATTACTTATATTGTCAACCGCATGATGTCTGGTACCCAATCTTCTCGAAATGTCATGATCATTTCTCAAAAATCAGAAGAAATTAAAGACTATATTACTAAAGTTGCTGATCGCGGTGTAACAGAACTTCCAATTATCGGTGGCTTCACAGGGGTTGACAAGCGCATGTTGATGACTACCATCTCTATTCCAGAAATGCAGAAACTGGAGACAGCGGTATTAGAAATTGATGAAACTGCCTTTATAGTTGTTATGCCTGCGAGTCAGGTGCGTGGACGTGGCTTCAGTCTTCAAAAAGACCATAAACATTATGATGAAGATATTTTGATTCCAATGTAATTCATTGAAAATTCAAGTTCTTTCTAGTACAATAAAACTAATAGACAGAAATAGAGGAGAAACTATGCTTACAGTATCAGACGTGTCGCTTCGCTTTAGCGACCGTAAATTATTTGACGATGTCAATATCAAATTTACAGCAGGAAATACCTACGGTTTGATTGGTGCAAACGGGGCCGGTAAATCTACATTTTTGAAAATTCTTGCTGGTGACATCGAGCCATCAACAGGTCATATTTCACTTGGACCAGACGAACGCCTTTCTGTGTTACGTCAGAACCATTTCGACTATGAAGATGAGCGCGTGATTGACGTTGTTATCATGGGGAATGAACAACTTTACAGCATCATGAAAGAAAAAGATGCTATTTACATGAAAGAAGATTTTTCTGATGAAGATGGTGTTCGTGCTGCTGAATTAGAAGGTGAGTTTGCTGAACTTGGTGGCTGGGAAGCTGAAAGTGAAGCGTCACAATTGCTCCAAAACCTCAATATCTCAGAAGACCTGCACTACCAAAACATGAGCGAATTGACCAACGGTGAGAAGGTTAAGGTCCTCTTGGCTAAGGCCCTCTTTGGTAAGCCTGATGTTCTTCTTTTGGACGAGCCAACCAACGGTCTGGACATCCAATCTATCAACTGGCTCGAAGATTTCTTGATTGATTTCGAAAATACGGTTATCGTCGTGTCCCACGACCGCCACTTCTTGAACAAGGTATGTACCCACATGGCCGACCTTGACTTCGGTAAAATCAAGATTTTCGTTGGTAACTATGACTTCTGGAAACAATCCAGTGAACTAGCAGCTAAACTACAAGCTGACCGTAATGCCAAAGCAGAAGAAAAAATCAAGGAATTACAAGAATTCGTTGCCCGTTTCTCTGCTAATGCTTCTAAGTCTAAGCAAGCTACTTCACGTAAGAAAATGTTGGACAAAATCGAGTTGGAGGAAATTATTCCTTCTAGCCGTAAGTACCCATTTATCAATTTCAAATCAGAACGTGAAATCGGTAATGACCTCCTAACAGTTGAAAACTTAAAAGTTGTCATCGATGGTGAAACGATTCTTGACAATATCAGCTTTATCCTGCGTCCAGGTGACAAGACTGCTCTTATTGGTCAAAACGACATCCAAACAACTGCTCTCATTCGTGCTCTTATGGGCGATATTGAATATGAAGGTACTGTCAAGTGGGGTGTCACTACTAGTCAATCCTACTTACCAAAAGACACTACTCGTGATTTTGATACAAACGAATCTATCCTTGATTGGCTCCGTCAATTTGCCAGCAAGGAAGAAGATGACAATACCTTCTTGCGCGGTTTCTTGGGACGTATGCTCTTCTCGGGTGATGAGGTTAACAAGCCTGTAAACGTCTTGTCAGGGGGCGAAAAAGTGCGCGTGATGTTGTCAAAACTCATGCTCCTCAAGTCAAATGTCTTGGTCTTAGATGATCCAACCAACCACTTGGACTTGGAGTCAATTTCCAGTCTGAACGATGGTCTAAAAGCCTTCAAAGAGTCCATCATCTTTGCTAGCCATGACCATGAATTTATTCAAACTTTAGCAAACCACATTATTGTTATCTCTAAAAATGGTGTGATTGACCGCATTGACGAAACCTACGATGAATTCTTGGAAAATGCTGAAGTACAAGCGAAAGTACAAGAACTTTGGAAAGCATAATAAAAAGGCGATTTATTCGCCTTTTCTTTTAAATCTATGAAAAAAATATTTACAAAAACATCCATTTATTATCTCTTATCTTTCCTTATTCCGCTGACTATTATTTCTATCGTCTTAGCATTTCAAGGAATCTGGTGGGGAAGTGATACAACAATATTGGCCAGTGATGGTTTCCATCAGTATGTTATTTTTAATCAAACATTACGAAATACTTTACACGGAGACGGCTCTTTTTTTTACACCTTTACAAGTGGTCTAGGACTCAATTTTTATGCTCTATCCTCCTATTACCTAGGCTCATTCCTATCTCCAATTGTCTCTTTCTTTGATTTACAATCCATGCCTGATGCTATCTACCTTGTCACTATTGTCAAATTTGGATTGACTGGGTTGTCAACTTATTTCAGTCTAAAGGGTATCCATAAAAATTTGAAAGAAGAATGGGCACTATTACTCGCTACTAGTTTTTCTCTGATGAGTTTTAGTACAAGTCAGTTAGAAATAAACAACTGGCTAGACGTTTTTTTACTCCTCCCACTCGTTCTTCTTGGATTGCATCGATTATTAAAAAAACAGGGTCCGATTCTCTACTACATAACATTAACATGCTTGTTTATCCAAAACTATTACTTCGGTTATATGGTGGCTATTTTTCTAACATTATGGACATTGGTTCAATTATCATGGATAGATAGTCAGAGAATCAAAAGATTTATCAACTTTACAATAGTGTCAATTTTATCTGCTTTAAGTAGCATGTTCATGTTGTTACCAACCTACTTGGATTTAAAAACTCATGGTGAGACATTTACAAAAATTGTCAACCTAAAAACCGAAGACTCTTGGTATCTGGACTTCTTTGTAAAAAACTTAGTTGGTAGCTTTGATACAACAAAATTTGGTTCTATTCCCATGATCTCTGTTGGTCTCGTTCCATTAATACTCGCTTTATTATTCTTTACATTAAAAGAAATAAAACCAACTGTCAAACTCTCCTATGCTCTATTCTTTACATTCATTATTTCAAGTTTCTACCTACAACCACTCAATCTTTTTTGGCAAGGTATGCATGCGCCAAACATGTTCCTCTATCGTTATGCATGGGCTCTATCAATAACCGTTATCTATTTAGCAGCAGAGACATTGGCACGACTACATCAAGTAAGTATTAAAAATTTTACTCTGATTGTTTCATTTTTTCTCATTTGCTTTACTTCTACCTTTATTTTTAGAGATCATTATGAGTTTCTAACGGATGTAAATTTCCTACTCACACTAGAATTTCTAATAGCCTACTTCATTCTTTTTGTAGCAATGATTCGCTATAAATCATCCTTAAAATGGATTAATATTGTTTTATTGTTCTTCACTTTCTTAGAACTTGGATTACATAGTCATTATCAGGTTCAGGGGATTTCTGATGAATGGCATTTTCCTAGCCGATCAAACTATGAAGAAAAATTGACAGACATTGACAGTATTGTAAAGTCTACAAAGACTACAACTGATTCATTTTATCGTATAGAACGTCTATTACCACAAACTGGCAACGATAGCATGAAATTCAATTACAACGGTATTTCTCAATTCTCCTCCATTCGAAATCGTGCTTCCAGCTCAGTACTAGATAAGCTCGGTTTCCGTTCAGACGGTACCAATTTGAATCTTCGTTATCAGAATAATACAATCATTGCTGATAGCCTATTCGGAGTCAAATATAATTTAGCTACTACGGACCCAAATAAGTTTGGTTTCACACTGAATCAGAGTCAGTCTACTATTAATCTTTACGAAAATAGTTTTAATCTAGGGTTAGCCCTATTGACTGAAGGGATTTACAAAGATGTCAATTTTACAAATCTGACTCTCGATAATCAAACAAATTTTCTTAATCAACTAACAGGGCTATCTCAAAAATACTACCACACTTTATCAGATGTTGTTTCACAAAATACAGTTGAGTTGAGCAATCGAATGACTGTCAATAAAGTTGACAATGAGGATGCTGCAAAGGCAACTTTCTTAGTAAATATACCTGCAAATAGCCAAGTATACTTAAATTTGCCAAATTTAACATTCTCAAATGAGAATCAAAAAAAGGTTGTCATTACTGTCAACAATCAGTCAAGTGAGTTTACACTAGATAATGCTTTCTCTTTCTTCAATGTGGGGAGCTTTACTACAGATGTACAAGTTCAAGTCGATGTATATTTTCCTGAAAATAATCAAGTTTCTTTTGATAAACCACAATTTTATCGATTGGACTTATTAGCTTTCCAACAGGCTATTTCCATTCTCCAAGAAAAACAAGTAGTAACAAAAACTGATGGTAATAAAGTAACCGTTGATTTTGTAACCGATAAAGAAGCCTCACTCCTCCTTACTTTACCCTATGATAAAGGATGGAATGCAACCATTGATGGTAAACCTATCAAAATCCAAAAAGCGCAAGAGGGTTTTATGAAAGTGGATGTAAGTCCAGGTCAAACTAAACTAGTTTTAACCTTTGTACCAAATGGTTTCTATCTAGGTTTACTGATTTCTTTTGGTGCAGTTTTTGTATTTTTCTCCTATCAATTCATTGGATACTATTATTCTAAGAACCGAGAATACTAAACTTTCTCGGTTTTTTCTTGTAAAAAGCAAAAAACCTTGATTTCTCAAGGTTTCCTATGCTTTATCTACTCCGCCAACAGGGCTCGAACCTGTGACATCATGATTAACAGTCATGCGCTCTACCAACTGAGCTATGGCGGAAGAAATAGTCCGTACGGGATTCGAACCCGTGTTACCGCCGTGAAAAGGCGGTGTCTTAACCCCTTGACCAACGGACCATTTTTAGAACAATAACTAGTATAATACATGTGACTTTGTTTGTCAATACATTTTTTGATTTTTTATTGTATTGACAGAGTGCTTTGTTTAATGTAAAATAAAATGGTTAAGGTTCCATAGCTCAGCTGGATAGAGCATTCGCCTTCTAAGCGAACGGTCGCAGGTTCGAATCCTGCTGGAATCATTTAGACCTACCTCGAGTAGGTCTTTTTTCTTGCCATAATTCATAATTAATATATAAAACTGGCAAAATCAGACCAATAAGGGCATATTCTTTAAATTTGAAGGATAGATGAGTAGATATGATGACACCTAGCATAAACCCTATAATGGTCAATAAGATGTTCCTACCTGTTTTTCTAAGTTCTGAATCTTTTTCAATAACTCCTTTAAACCAGAGATAAGCAGCATTTTTGACATTCCCTGTCATCATCACATTGGCATACGGAGCACCTCGTAACCTTCTAAATGTTTCTACTTGAATAGAGGCTACGAAGGCTAGACTAGCAATTGTAAAAGATGCAGGCATAATAGGTGAGAGAATGATAGTTAGTAAAATAAGAACTAACATCATTACACTACTACCAAAGTGCCAAGACCATGTTTGTTTTTCAAAATACCTTCTTGCTAAGTAGGTAAAAAATTGTCCGAATACAAAAAATAAAATGGGAATAGAAAAATTAACTACCTGCGCAAAATCACCTTTAGCTAAAAAATAAGCTAGAGAAATAACATTTCCAGATTGTACGCCAGCAAAGCGACCACCCTGAGTCACAAAAGTAAAGGCATTTAAATAACCACTGATAAACGTTAATGAACAAGCAATTCTCAATCCCTCAAAAACACGATAATCTTTTTGATTCATTTTCACTCCTTGTTTCACGTGAAACTACTTATGATATGGGCTTCCCTGCTGAATCATAAATGCACGATAAATCTGCTCGATGAGAACTAATTTCATTAGTTGATGGGGAAGTGTCAACTGTCCAAAACTCATCAACAAATTAGCTCTTTTTTTAATACAAGAATCGAGACCCAAACTACCACCGATGATAAAAGTTATATCTGAATACCCATTTACTGCAATGTCAGATATCTTTTGACTAAATTCTTCCGATGGAAATTGTTTGCCTTCTATCGCTAAGGCAATGACAAAATCTCGCTCTCCAATTTTAGACATAATTCTATCGGCTTCTTTTTTTAATATTTGTTCATTCTCTGCCTGACTGGCTTTATCTGGTGTTTTTTCATCAGGAAGCTCAATCATATCCAACTTAGCAAATCGTCCCAATCGTTTACTATATTCTGCAATACCTTCTTTGAGGTACTTTTCTTTCAATTTTCCAACGGTAATCAATTTTATTTTCATAAAATAATTGTAACATATCCACAAGCGTACGACAGAAAATATTTTTAGAAAATCAGGATATGGCTACAGTTTTTCACATAATTCACAGAGTTATCCACAGGTTGTGGATTGATTTTTGAAAACTTTAAGCTATAATTAAGAAAGCAAGAGTAATCTTAAAGAAAATTAAAGAAATGGAAAGGATTCCTTATATGAAAAAATATTTGAAATTTGCGATTTTATTTGTAATTGGATTTTTGGGTGGTCTTATCGGGGCCTTATCAGCCTCTTTCTTCCAACCACAGATTCAACAAGCAAATTCTGCTATCACTAGTGTCAGCAATGTTCAATATAATAATGAAACTTCCACCACAAAAGCTGTAGAGAAAGTACAAAATGCTGTTGTGTCTGTTATTAATTACCAAAAGTCAGCCAACAATAGTCTTGGTGCTATCTTTGGAAATATTGAATCATCTGACGAACTAGCTGTTGCTGGAGAGGGGTCTGGGGTTATCTATAAAAAAGATGGTCAATATGCCTATGTTGTGACAAATACGCATGTTATTAATAACGCAGAAAAGATTGATATTCTTTTAGCATCTGGAGAAAAAATCAGCGGTGAACTCGTTGGTTCCGATACCTATTCTGATATAGCTGTTATAAAAATATCAGCAGATAAAGTCACTGCTGTTGCTGAATTTGCTGATTCCGATACAATTAAAGTTGGAGAAACTGCTATCGCAATTGGTAGTCCTCTAGGTAGCGTCTACGCCAATACAGTTACTCAAGGTATTATTTCTAGCCTAAGTCGGACAGTTACTTCACAATCAGAAGATGGTCAAACAATCTCAACCAACGCTATTCAAACCGATACAGCTATCAACCCTGGAAACTCTGGAGGACCATTGATTAATATCCAAGGACAAGTTATTGGTATCACCTCTAGCAAAATCACCTCAAGTTCTGTAAGTAGCTCAGGTGTGGCTGTGGAAGGGATGGGATTCGCTATTCCTGCAAATGATGCCGTAGCCATTATCAATCAACTAGAGAAAGCTGGAAAAGTTAGCCGACCTGCTCTTGGAGTTCATATGGTTAACTTGACGACCTTGTCAACTAGTCAATTAGAAAAGGCTGGATTATCAAATACAGAATTAACATCCGGTGTCGTAATTGTCTCTACACAAAGTGGACTACCTGCAGATGGAAAATTAGAAACTTTTGATGTTATTACTGAGATTGACGGAGAAGCTATTCAAAATAAGAGTGACCTCCAGAGCGCTCTCTACAAACATCAAATTGGAGATACAATCACTGTAACTTATTACCGCAATAATCAGAAACAAACTGTTGACATTAAGTTGACACATTCTACAGAAGAACTTAGCGAATAATTGACAAATGAGACTTTACACAATTGTAAAGTCTCATTTTTTTTGCTAGAATAAGGATATATGGAAGAATTACGTACACTAAATATTTCAGAAATCCATCCCAATCCCTATCAGCCAAGAATTCATTTTGATGAAAAGGAGCTACTTGAGCTCGCTCAATCTATTAAGGAAAATGGCTTAATTCAACCGATTATTGTAAGAAAATCTTCTATTATCGGATACGAATTATTAGCTGGAGAAAGAAGGTTGCGAGCCAGTCAATTAGCTGGACTGACTACAATACCAGCAGTGGTAAAGGAACTAACTGATGATGATTTACTCTATCAGGCTATCATAGAGAATCTACAGCGTTCTAACTTAAATCCGATAGAAGAAGCAGCCTCTTATCAAAAATTGATTAGTAGAGGGTTAACGCATGATGAAGTTGCTCAAATCATGGGAAAATCAAGACCATATATCAGTAATTTATTGCGCCTACTAAATCTATCATCTCAGACTAAACAAGCTGTAGAAGAAGGAAAAATTTCACAAGGGCACGCGCGACAATTGGTGTCATTTTCAGAAGAAAAGCAAGCCGAATGGGTTCAACTCATTTTATCAAAGGATTTAAGTGTGCGTACGCTTGAAAAATTAATGGCTGTAAATAAGAAAAAACACACTAAGCTTAAACAACGCGACCAATTTTTAAAAGAACAGGAAGATTCACTCAGTAAAACTCTTGGAACAGCTACAAAAATTATCAAGAAGAAAAACGGGAGCGGAGAAATTCGGATTAGCTTTAATGACCTCGATGAATTCGAAAGAATTATCAACAATTTTAAATAGACTTGTTTACAATTTATTTTTATAAACACTCTTTTCCACACTAAAATCATTACAAAAAGTCAGGACCAGCAAAGGTTCTGACTTTTATTCACATCTTGTGGAAAACTTTTCTTAACAGTGTGGATTTTTAAAATTATCTGTGGAAAACTTTTGTTTTTTATGGTACACTATTCTAACGAATATAATGTGAAAGGGGGAAAAT